>NZ_RKHW01000001.1:0-2202008 GCF_003751665.1 Rathayibacter sp. PhB127 | reverse complement strand
AAGCGCTTCGTCGCACGCCGCGTCTTCCACGACCTCGCCACCGACCTCCGACCACCCAGACTCACTGCTTGACATCCATAGGACCATCCAGCATGTGGTGCTACGCCCTGTCCTCGAGCGCAATCGAGCGGCGCCGCCTTCATGCTGATCGAGTAGCCCGCGGAGCGGGCGTATCGAGATCCGCCACTCCGTCGACATCAGCCGGTGACGACGATCGTGACGGTGCGGACGGTGTTCGTCGTGCCGGTGTCGCTCGCGGTGAGGGTGTGGCTGCCCGGCGTCGCGAGCGCGGGAGGAAGAGTGACCTCGGTGACGAAGGCGCCGTGCTCGTCGGTGACGACGGAGGTGAACCGTCCTCCGCTATCGAGCCGGAATCCGACGCTGGTCATGATCGGCCAGCCTGCACCCGTGAGGGTCAGCCTCGGACTCCCGGCGGAGATCGTGGTGCGCAGAGCGGTCACGGAGGGCCCTGAGGCCGGCGCGGGCGCGGCGGGCCGATCGAGATCGACGGCGAGGCTGATCACCTCGCCGTGACGAGCGGCGACGATCTGCGTCCGTCCGCCGGCCGCCTCCGGGGAGAGGGTCAGCGTGAAGGCGCCGTCGGCGCCGGTGGTGACGGGGTCGGAGAGGTCCGGACCGTCGCCGTACCCCTCGGACATCCCCGGAGGCAGATGGCGCAGGACGACGGAGGTGCCTGCGGGGACGATTCCGGTGACGGTGCGTCCGTTCACGTGGAGGTCGTCGAACGCGAGTGGGACGGTCGTCGCGGCACCGGCGGTGCTGATGCTGAGCAGGTGCTCGGTGCGCGTGTACTCCCCGCTGTCGGTCGGAGACGTCCACAGCCGGTACTCGCGGGTCGTCCCCGGTCCCTGGAACGGGGTCGGCCCGGAATCGCAGCGCCAGAGGCCCTCCTGGTCGACCTTCTGCGCACCGCAGACGAGGGCGCCCGTCGCCTCGTCGGTGACCCTCACGAACGTGAGCGCCGTCCCCGTGCCCTTCAGCAGGGACACCGTCTGCTCCGCCGAGCGCCCGCCGGTGGTGATGAAGGCGGTCGGCAGGTCGGTGCGGGTGATCGCGTGGACCACCTCGACCGGGTCGACGGAGGGGACGACGAGGGCGTTCTTCGACGGGTCGAACAGGCGCAGGCTGTTCTCGGCGTGCTCGTACAGGTCCAGGGTCTCGTTCGTGATCGACCCGAACTGCGCCTCCGCGGCGCCGTGGTAGGCGTCCGGGTCGATCGGACGCGTGTTCACCGAGGGCAGCTCGTCCACCGAGACCGTGTGCTTGACGGACCCGCACTGGGTCAGGCCTCCCTTCTCGTTCACCGACTCGACCCACTGCGCACGGAAGTCGGTGAAGGTCTTCCCGGCGTTGACCTCATCGGTGAGCACGCGGATCGTCGTGCGCAGGTCCTGGAGGCCCGCCTGCCAGGTCAGCTGGAGCGCCTCGTTCGCGGAGACCTGGATGTCGTCGATCGCGCCCTGCACGGACGGCGGCAGCGTCTCCGCGGTGTACCCCTGCGCGGCCGCGTCCAGCACGATCCGCGACTGCGCGAACCGGGCCCGGTAGGCGATCTGGTCCTGCGCCAGCCGCACCGCGGTCAGCTCCTTCTCGGCCGCGACCCGCGTCATCCGCGACAGCGCCTCGTGTGCCGGCCACTGGAACGCGTCGATCAGCTTCTGCCCCGGTGACTCGCACTCCGCGGGGTCCGACCCGCGCAGCCACAGATCGAGCATCGCGATCACCAGCGCCACCGGACCCAGCTCCGGGAACGCCAGTGCCACCAGACCCACGACCGCCTCCGCCAGCTGGAACCCGTCCTCCGTCTCGGCGAAGTTCCGCAGGTTCAGCACCGTCCCCAACCCCACCGCGAGCGGACCCATCTCCGGGACCACCACCGAGGCCACCCCCGAGACCGCGACCGCGTCCGTCAGCGCGTCCGAGTCCCCGCTGAACGCATCGACCAGTCCCTTCACGGCGAACACCGCGTTCGCGATGCCCTCGCCGCTCCCGACCGAGCCCCGCATCAGCTCGGACGCCGTCGCCTCGAACCCCTTCCACACGCTCGCCCGCGCCTCAGCAGGCACGTACTCCCCGCCGAACCGCTCCGCCAGCGCCGCCATCCGCGCCGCCGCAGCGTCGTCCGCCAGACCCGCCTCCGGAGCCAGGCCCTTCCCGGAAGGCGACTGCTCCCGCCCGGGCGGGCCCGTCTCCGCAGCCGGTCTCTCCTCGGGCGACGGTTCCTCCTCCGGCGCGGAACCCTCCGGAGCGGGACCCGGGACCGTCCTCGGGCGGGCCGCGGTCGAGCCGGCGCCGTCGACGGCGCTCGGGCTCAGGTCGCAGAGGACGCACAGGGCGTCCGCGGCCGCCGGTGCCGGTTCCTCGGGGCTGTTCGTCCGCGACCAGACGGCGGCGAGGGTCGTCTCCCATCGGAGGTAGGGGGACCTGAGCGGATCCATGAGGTCGATGTGCCCGATCGGCCCGGCCTTCTCGAACGACCCGACGTTGTTGAGGAGCGTCCCGGCGCCGTTCCTCCGCACCATCGGCTCGTATTCGGCGCGGGCCGGGATGTGCAGTTCCTCGGCGATCCTGATCTCGGTGGGGTGCTGCGTCACGAGCCGGTCGAGGGCTCGCGTTCGACGCCCGAGAGCATCGCGGACGTGCTCGGGTCCGCTCTCCGCGCCCTGCTCCTCCGTCGTCGCCCGCATCAGTGCGAAGTTCAGGAACGGATTCGGGCCCCGCGCGAAGTGTGCCTCCCCGTAGGAGTCGTCGCGCCCCGACTCCGCTGCAGCCTCCTCCCCGGGATCTGCGGGGTCGGGACTCAGGAGCCAGTCCTTCACCGCCGCGAGACCGCGCGGTCCCCCCTGCGTCACGAGCTCGTCGACCAGGCTGAAGACCCGCTGATCCTTCTCCGGAGTGCCGGGTGTCCCCAGATCGCCACTGCGCACAGGGGTGGGGATCGAGAGCTCGTACTCCTTGCCGACCTGCGAACCGGCGAGCGCCTGGACCGAGTGGTACAGCTCGTGGGCGAAGGTCGCCGTCGGTGAGAAGGCGCGGATCTGCCCGGTCTCCTCATCGAAGTACGACGAGATGCGGTCCGGGTCGAAGGTGAGGAACGAGTCGGACCCGGTTCCTGCGATGGCGTGCTCCCTGCTCAGACGGGACGACGACCAGCTGTCCCCCGGGACGACGAGGACCCGGATGTCGGAGACGTCGCCGTTGACCTGCAGGAACCGGTTGCCCTTCACCTCGCTCGCCCCGAGGAGGTCCGGGACCACCTCGACGAGGCTCTTCGACGGCTCCGCCGTCAGGAGCTCGGACAGCATGGAGCTCACGAGCCGCTGGGTCCGCAGGCCCTTCGGCGAGATCGCCATCCCCCCGACACCGCTCGGCTGAGTGGCGACCGCGATCCCCGGAGCGACCTCCCACGCCTTGTAGACGAGACCTGTCCTCGGACTCTTCACGAGGCTGAAGGAGGCGGGCGGCAGCTCGCTGCCAGCCGGCGAGCCGCCGCCGGGCGCGGCCGACGCCCCGCTCCCCGAGATCAGGACGCTGACGACCGCGATCGCCGCGACGGCTGCGCTCAGTCGCCCCGTTCGTCCACGGTCCCGCCGCGTCGATCGGGGGAGGGGGATCGATGCTGCCAGACGCAGGATCGGAGCTGAGAGAACTGACATGCCCTCATCATAAAAATCCGCCGAGCAGCCGCGCAGAGCCGTGACGCGCGATCACGGGCCGAGCGCGAGACCGGTGAGCAGGTGCCGTCAGAAGCCGCGGAGCCGCTCGATCTCGCGCCGATCGCGCTTTGTCGGGCGGCCGGCGCCCCGGTCGCGCTCGATGATCGCGGGGGCCGCCTCGCGCGGCGGCGGCGGGGGAGTGCGGTCCTCGAAGCACTCGGCCGCGACCGGCGCGCCGACCCGCTTCACGATCAGGCCGCGGACGACGAGCTCGCGGTCGAAGCCGCCGATGCGGGCGCGGACCTCGTCGCCGACCTTCACGGTCTGCGCGGCCTTGGCCCGCTCGCCGTTCACCCGGACGTGACCGGCCCGGGCGGCCGTCGTGGCGGCGGAACGCGTCTTGTACACGCGGACCGCCCACAGCCAGGCGTCCACGCGGACGGAGCCGGTCACCGGGATCTGCATCCGTCCAGTCTACGAAGCCATGATGGGGGTGGTCCCATCGACGAGGGATCCGCGGCCCCACCGGCCGCCGACCGAGGAGGTTCACCATGAGCACGTACCACAGCTACGGCGAGGACACCGGCGAGGGCGTCCCCACCCGCGGAGCGCCCGAGCACAGCGGCTCGCCGTCCGAGCTGCGCGAGAGCCCCTTCCCGCACGCCGGACTCGAGTTCCTCCTGGTCCCGTCGGGTCACGAGGAGTGGCAGGTCCGCCACCCGGACGGCCGCGCGGTCGGCGTCCTCGCGATCATCTCGCACAGCGGCGAGGAGGGCGAAGCGGTCTTCGTGACCCGCCGTGTCGGCTCCGACGAGGCCGTCGCCGAGGGCACCGACTGGCGCGGCATCGTCACCGCCGTGATCAACGACGAGGCGGCCGACGAGCGCGTCCAGGGCAGCCTCGACCCGGCGCTGGACTACACGCGCGGCGGCCTGCTGCACCGCGGTGCGGCCGACGTCGAGGACCAGGTCTGAGCGGTCGCGCCTGAGCGGGCCGGTCCGAGCGACCGCCCCTAGCGCGCGAGGAGCGCCGCGTTGATCCGGGCCGTGAGCTCGTGGTCGACGCGGCGCTCCTGCGCGTCCACCGCGCGGATCGGCGCGGCGTTCCGCGCGCTGGAGACCAGCCAGGCGGCCTCGGCCGCCGCGAGGTCCTCGGCCCGCAGCGGGCGCTCCGCTGTGCCGAGCCCGAGCCCGCCCGCCAGCTCGAAGAGGTCCGCCTGCGTCGTCCCCGGCAGCAGCCCCAGGCTCGGCGGTGGAGTGACCAGCTCGCCGCCCGCGAGCAGCACCAGGTTCGAGGTCGGCCCCTCCAGCAGGAAGCCGTCGCTGGAGACGAACAGCGCGTCGTCCGCCCCGCGCCGCAGCGCCTCGCGCGAGGCCGCCCGGTTGACCGCGTAGGAGAGCGTCTTCGCGCCGGCGAGCAGCCACGGCGACGTGTGCTGCACGTCGGAGCGCAGTCCGCGGTCGAGCAGCACCACCCGCACGCCGTCCCGGCGGGCCGGCCCGAAGTCCGGGCTCGTCTGCACGAAGACGACGCCGGTCGGCCGTCCGTCGCCCTCGACCCCGCGGCTCAGGATCGTCTTCACCATCGCCTCGGGCACCCGCGGGTGGGCGGCGACCGCCTCGTCGATCGCCGTCCGCCAGGCGGCGCGGTCCGGGTGGGGAAGGTCCAGCATCCGCGCCGAGTCCTCGAACCGGTCGAGGTGCGCGTCGAGCGCCTGCAGCCGCCCGTCGACCAGGTTGATCGTCTCGAAGACCCCGTCGCCGCGGGTGAAGCCGAGGTCGGTGACGTCCAGCCCGCCCCGACCGGTCGGATCGAGCACGGGTGCGGAGCCTGCGTCGTGCGCCGGGGCGTCGAGCGAGGGGCGGCCGAGGACGACGAGGGTGTCAGCGGGCATGGGCGGTGCGGTCCTTCCGGGGGCGGAGCGGGAGACGGGCGAGCGCGACGACCAGCAGCGCACCGAGGAGGGCCCCGGTGCCGTTCGAGACGAGGTCGCGCACGTCCGCGACGCGCGAGGGCAGTGCGAGCAGCTGGATCGTCTCGACGAGCACCGAGACGCCGAGGCCGAGCGGCGCGGCGAGCAGCCGGCGCCGCCGCGGCAGCTGCAGCGCGACCAGCGCGCCGAGCGGCACGAACATCAGCACGTTGGCGACGAACTCGGCGACGTCGAAGGTGAACCAGGCGGTCAGCGGCGTGGAGGCGAGGAACGCGATGATCCCGCGGACGAGCACCGAGGGCTGACCGGCGGGGTACGGCGCCGGCGTCAGGGTGATCAGCGCGATCACGCCGAGCCAGGCGAGCGTCGCGGGCAGGAGGATCCTCGAGCGGCGCATCCGTCGATTCTGCCAGGTGCTCGATTCGACCCGGTGAGCGACTCGGTGCTGTGCGGCGGGCGGTCCGGGACGGTCGGCGCGATGTGGAAGGCTGGAGCGCATGACGAGCGACGGCCCGGCCGACGGCGGAGCGCTTCCGCGCCACCCCTTCGACGCCGCACTCGGTGACGGCTGGGTCGAGATCGGGGACGGGCGCCGCTTCTGGGGCCGCTTCGGCGCCGCCGGTCTGCTGCTGCGCGACCCGGACGGCCGCGTCCTGCTCCAGCACCGCGCCACCTGGAGCCACTTCGGCGACACCTGGGGACTGCCGGGCGGCGCCCGCCACCCCGAGGAGACCGCCTTCGAGGGCGCCCTGCGCGAGTCGGTCGAGGAGGCCGGAGTGCCCGACGGGATCGTCGTGCCCGTCCTCTCCCGCGTCGTCACCATCGGCCCCTGGAGCTACACCACCGTCGTCGCCCGGGCCCTCGAGCACTTCACCCCGCGGATCGCCGACGCCGAGAGCCAGGAGCTGCGCTGGGTCCCGCCGGCCGAGGTCGACGCGCTCCCGCTGCACCCGGGCTTCGAGGCCTCCTGGCGCGAGCTGCGCGCCCTCGATACCGAGCCGTGCGTCCTCGTCGTCGACGCGGCCAACGTCGTCGGCTCGCGTCCGGACGGCTGGTGGCGCGATCGCGCGGGTGCTGCGGAGCGGCTCGTCGCGGCGCTCGGGCGCCTCGCGAACCGGGGTGTCCCCGGCTCCCTGTTCGCCGTCGAGGCCGACACGGTCTGGCCGCAGATCGCCGTCGTCCTCGAGGGTGACGCCCGGGCGGCACGCACCGCCGACGCGGTCGGCGCGGCTCCGCGCGGGCGGCTGAGCGTCGAGAGCGCCGCCGGGTCGGGAGACGACGCGATCGTCGAGCGCGTCGCGGCGATCGGGTCGACCGCCCGCGTGGTGACCGCCGACCGCGGCCTCGTCGCCCGGATCGAGGAGCTCGGCGCCACGGCTCTCGGCCCGCGCACCCTGCTCGACCTGCTGGACTCCGCGGCGCCGACCACCCCTCCCGCAGCCCGGGAATAGCGCGCGGATCGGGTCGGTTGCATCCGTCATGGCCACGACAGCGATGACTCTCGACACCCACGACCAGACCGTCTCCGACGGCATCGTCCTCATCGACTTCTGGGCGGAGTGGTGCGGCCCGTGCCGCCAGTTCGCCCCCGTCTTCGAGGCGACCAGCGAGAAGAACCCGGATGTCACCTTCGCGAAGGTCGACACCGAGGACCAGCAGCAGCTCGCCGGCAGCTACGGCATCTCCTCGATCCCCACCCTCGTCGTGTACCGCGACGGCATCCCGCTGATGGCGCAGCCCGGCGCCCTGCCCGCCCCGGCCCTCGACTCCCTGCTCGAGCAGGTCCGCGGCCTCGACATGGTCGCCGTCCGCAAGCAGTACGAGGAGGCGAAGGCCGCGCAGGAGTCGGGAGCCCCGCAGAAGTTCGACCACGGCGCGCAGATCTGATCCGCACCACCCGCAGACGGAACCCCCGGCAGCCGCTCAGGCCGCCGGGGGTTCCGTCGTTCGTGCGGGAGTCCCGCGGCGAGCGGTATCAGCCCGTGTTCTGGAGGCCGGCGGCCACGCCGTTCACGGCCAGCAGCAGCAGCCGCTGGTTCTGCTCGGTGCCCGAGCCGCCCGGGTCCGTGCGCAGCGCCCGGAGCGCGCGCAGCTGCAGCAGCGACAGCGCGTTGACGTAGGGCGTGCGCAGCCGCACGGCGCGCCCGAGCACGCGGTGCCCGGTGAGCAGGCTCTCCTCGCCGGTGATCGAGAGCACCCAGCGGCGGGTGAGCTCCATCTCGTCGAGCACCAGCCCGGCGAGGTCGTCGCGGGAGTCGAGCGCCAGGTAGCGGCGGGCGATGCCCTCGTCGGTCTTGGCCAGCGACATCTCGACGTTGTCGATCATCGTGGTGAACAGCGGCCAGGTCTCGTAGGCGGTGCGCAGCTCGTCCAGGTCGCCGACCGCCTCGAGGGCGCTGCCGAGTCCGAACCAGCCGGTCAGGTTGACGCGGGCCTGGGTCCAGGCGAAGACCCACGGGATCGCGCGCAGGTCCTCGAGCGACTCGACCGAGAGGCCGCGGCGGGCCGGCCGCGAGCCGAGCGCGAGCAGGCCGACCTCCTCCTGCGGGGTGACTCGGGCGAACCAGGGCGCGAAGCCGTCGGCCTTGACCAGCTCGAAGAAGCGGCGGCGCGACTCGCGGTCCATCGTCGCGGCGACGTCGCGGAAGCGGTCCGCGGCACCGGCGTTGCGCTCGCCGATCGAGGGCGAGGAGGCCAGCAGCGTCGCGCCGGCGACCTGCTCGATGTGCCGGGTGGCGATGTCCGGGTTGCCGTAGCGGGCGAAGATGACCTCGCCCTGCTCCGTCAGCTTGAAGCGGCCGTCGACCGAGCCGGGCGGCTGCGCGAGCACCGCGCGGTTCGCCGGTCCGCCGCCGCGGCCGAGGGCGCCGCCGCGGCCGTGGAAGAGCGTGAGCACGATGCCCTCGTCCTCGGCCCACTTCGCGATGCGCGCCTGCGCGTCGTAGAGCGCGAGCGTCGCCGAGACCGGGCCGACGTCCTTGGAGGAGTCGGAGTAGCCGAGCATGACCTCGAGCCGGTTCCCGGTCGCCGCGAGGCGCGCGCGCACCTGGGGCAGCTTGATCATCTCGGCCAGGATGTCCGTCGACGCGTCGAGGTCGGCGAAGGTCTCGAAGAGCGGGACCGCGTCGATGATCGGCGGGTTCCCGTCGGTCGCCGCCTCGGCCAGGTCGAAGACCGTCTTGAGGTCCTCGGCCGACTGGGTGAACGACACGACGTAGCGGCGGGCCGCGTCGGTGCCGAAGCGCTCCTGGATCGTCGCGATGGCGCGATAGACCGAGAGGACCTCGATGCTGCGCTCGTCGAGCTCGCCGCCGGCGCGGACCGCCGCGAGGGTCTCGCGGTGCACCTTCGAGTGCTGCCGCACCTCGATCTCGGCGAGGTGGAAGCCGAAGGTCTCCACCTGCCAGAGCAGGTCCTGCAGGTCGCCGTAGGCCGAGCGGACGTCGCCCGCCTCGATCAGCGAGTCCTGCAGGGTCCGCAGGTCGGCGAGCAGCTCGGCGGCGGAGCCGTAGGCGAGCGCGCCGCCGGAGCGGGTCGCCGCGAGCCTGTCCGCGGTGAAGAGCAGGACGCGGCGGTGGGTCTCGCTCGGCGAGCGCTCGGCGATGACCGCGGCGAGCTCGGGCGCCTTCTCGACCCCTGCGGCCCAGAGCGCCTCGACGGCCGCCGACGGGGGAGTGGTGCCGGCGTCCAGCGTGAGGGAGCGGCCGACCCGGCGGGCGACGCGCTCGAGCCCGATCAGGACGTGCTCGGCGGCGATGTCGACGGCCTCGAGGGTCGTCTCGGCGGTGACGAACGGGTTGCCGTCGCGGTCGCCGCCGATCCAGGTGCCCAGGCGCACGAACGCGGGGGCGACCGGCTTGCGGGTGCCGGAGGCGTCGCCGAGCAGCGCGTCGTCGAGCCGGCGGTAGACCCGCGGCAGGACGGAGAACAGCGACTCGTCGAACACGCTCATCGCGGTCCGGACCTCGTCGAGCGGGCTGGGCTTCGACTCGCGCAGCGGCGCCGTGCGCCAGAGCGTGTCGACCTCGGCCAGCAGGCGCCGGCGGTTCTCGACCAGCACGACGCCGCCCGTGCGCGGGTCGTCCCGCTGCTCGAGCAGGGCGCTGATCCGGCGGATGGTGGAGGAGACCGCGCGGCGGCGCGCCTCCGTCGGGTGCGCGGTGAGGACCGGGCGGAACTCCAGGCGCGAGAGGCGCTCGAACGCCTCCTCCTCGCCCAGCTCGTCGGTGAGGGTCGCCATCGACGCGATGATCGAGTCCTCGGGCCGCTGGGCGCCGGCGTCGGCGTCGCGGCGGCGCAGGACCCGCACGCGGTGGAACTCCTCCGCCACGTTCACGAGGTGGAAGTAGCAGGTGAACGCCCGCGCCACCTCCTCGGCGCGCTCGGCGGTCAGCGACGCGACGAAATCCTCCGCCGCGGCCAGCTCGTCCGGGTGCCCGCTGTCGTAGGCGCCGATCGTCAGAGCGCGGAGCCGCTCGACATCGGTGTAGAGGCTGTCGTCGCCCGATTCCCGCAGGACCTGGCCGAGGAGCTCGCCCAGCAGATGGACGTCGCCGCGGATGCGGTCGTCCATCGGCGGCGCGACGGTCCCGTCGGCGGAGGAGGCGGAGGAGGCGGGTGCTGCGGTCGCGGCTGGCGCGTCGGAGATCGGAGGCACGGCACGACCTTAGCGGCGGCGCGTGTCCGGCGGATGACGCCACTGTCACGCGGCGGAATGGAATGATCGAGGGGTGACCGTGACCCCTGCACCTCCCGCCCCCGCCGTCCAGACCGAGCAGGCCGCCCCTCACGTCGTCGTCCTCTTCGGGGCCGTGGGCGACCTGTCCCGCCGCAAGCTCATCCCGGGCATGGCGCACCTGGCGCTGTCCTCGCTCGCACCCGACCTGCAGATCGTCGGCACCTCGCTCGAGGAGCACGACGACGAGTCCTTCCGCGCCTTCGCCAAGCTCGCCTACGACGAGTTCGGCAGCCGCTCGCTGACCCCCGCCCAGTGGGACGAGTTCGCCTCCAAGCTCCGCTACGTCCCGCAGTCCGCCGGCCCCGCCGCGCTGGCGAAGGCGGTCACCGACGCGGAGAAGGTGCTCGGCCCGGACGTCAGCCGCCTGCACTACCTCAGCGTCCCGCCGCGCGCCGCCCTCTCGGTCGTCCGCATGCTCGCGGAGGCCGGCCTCGTCGAGCGCTCGCGGATCATCATGGAGAAGCCCTTCGGCGTCGACCTCGAGAGCGCCGTCGTCCTCAACGCCGAGCTGCACGAGACGTTCGACGAGGAGCAGATCTTCCGGATCGACCACTTCCTCGGCAAGGAGCCGGCGCAGAACATCCTCGCCTTCCGCTTCGCCAACGGCCTCTTCGAGCCGATCTGGAACCGCAACTTCATCGACCACGTCCAGATCGACATCCCCGAGAAGCTCACCCTCGACCGCCGCGCCGAGTTCTACGAGTCGACCGGCGCCTACAAGGACATGGTCGTCACCCACCTCTTCCAGGTGCTCGCCTTCATGGCGATGGAGCCGCCGACCGCCCTCGAGCCGAAGGCGATCAGCGAGGAGAAGAACAAGGTCTTTCGCTCGATGCGGCTGCTCAACCCCGAGAACGTCGTCCGCGGCCAGTACATCGGCTACCGCGAGGAGCCGGGCGTCGCGCCCGACTCCGAGACCGACACCTTCGTCGCCCTCAAGTGCGAGATCGACAACTGGCGCTGGGCCGGAGTGCCGTTCTACCTGCGCACCGGCAAGCGGATGGCGGAGGGGCAGCGGATCATCTCCATCGCCTTCCGCGAGCCCCCGAAGAGCATGTTCCCGCAGGGCTCCGGAGTCGGCGCGCACGGCCCCGACCACCTCACCTTCGACCTGGCCGACGCGTCCAAGGTGTCGCTGTCCTTCTACGGCAAGCGCCCCGGCCCGGGCATGCGGCTCGACAAGCTGAGCATGCAGTTCGCGCTGCAGGAGACCGACCGCGCGGGCGACGCCCTCGAGGCCTACGAGCGGCTGATCCTCGACGCGATGCGCGGCGACCACACGCTCTTCACCACCGCCGAGGGCATCGAGCGCCTCTGGGAGGTGTCGGCGCCGCTCCTGCAGGACCCGCCGCCCGTGCGCCTCTACGCGCCGGGCTCCTGGGGCCCGAACGCGATCCACCAGCTGATCGCCCCGCACGCCTGGCGGCTGCCCTTCGAGCGGGTCTGGCGCGACAAGCGCTGACGAGGGCTCCCGGCATGGCGCGCGCGGCGGAGGACCGCATCTGGACGGTCCCGAACATCCTCAGCATGGTGCGGCTCGCACTGGTGCCGGTGTTCCTCGTGCTCATCATCGAGGGCGAGGACGCGCTCGCCCTGCTGACGCTCGTCCTCTCCAGCCTCACCGACTACCTCGACGGCTGGATCGCGCGCCGCTTCGACCAGATCACGCGCCTCGGCGCCGTCCTCGATCCGGCCGCCGACCGCCTCTACATCTTCGCGACAGTGATCGGCCTCGCCGTCCGCGAACTGGTGCCGTGGTGGCTGGTGGCCGTGCTGGTCGCGCGGGATCTGATGCTCGTCGTGCTCGCGGTCGTCCTCGCGAACCACGGCTACGGACCGCTGCCGGTGCACCACCTGGGCAAGTTCGCCACGTTCTGTCTCTTCTACGCGCTGCCGCTGATCATGCTCGGGCAGGCCTTCCCGGCGCTGGCCCCGGCGTCCCTCCCCGTCGCCTGGGCCTTCGCGCTCTGGGGCGCGTTCCTCTACTGGTGGGCGGGGATCGTCTACGCGGTGCAGACCCGAGGCCTCGTCCTGGGGGTCGACGGAGCGTCAGGGGCGACCGGCGGGCCCTCCGATTCCGATACGCTGAGGGGATAGCGAGGAGGTACGTCTTGGTCGAGTCCGTGCGCGGAGCGTCATCCGCAGATCCGTCCGTTCCCGTCGAGCCGTCGACGGAGACGACCCTCACGTTCACCGACGACATCGGCGCCCAGCTGGCGGCGCTCGACAACCGGGCGTCCCGCGAGGAGGCCGAGGCCGTCGGCGCTCTGCCCTCCGGCTCCGCTCTGCTCGTCGTCCGTCGTGGGCCCAACACCGGGGCCCGCTTCCTGCTCGACATCGACTCGACGACCGTCGGCCGGCACCCGGATGCGGGCATCTTCCTCGACGACGTCACCGTCTCGCGCCGGCACGCCGAGTTCGTGCGCCGCAGCACCTCGTTCGAGGTCCGCGACCTGGGCTCGCTGAACGGCACCTACTTCGACGGTGTCCGGATCGAGTCCGCGATCCTCACCGACGGCTCCGAGGTGCAGGTCGGCAAGTTCCGCCTCACCTTCTACGCGTCCCGCGCCGACCTCGTCGCCGCTCCGGACGCGTAGCCGTGGGTCGTTCGACCGCTCGCGCACTCCCGTCCGGCCCGGCCGCTCTCCTGAGCATCGGCCAGGTCCTCTCGCACCTCACCACCGAGTTCCCCGACGTCACGCCGTCGAAGCTGCGGTTCCTCGAGGAGCAGGGGCTCGTCTCGCCCGCCCGCACCGATTCGGGCTACCGCAAGTTCTCCACCGGCGACGTCGAGCGCCTGCGGATGATCCTCGCGCTCCAGCGCGACCACTACCTGCCGCTCAAGGTGATCCGCGGCTACCTCGACGACGTCGACGCCGGCCGTGAGCCGTCCCTCCCCGCCGGTGCCGGTGGCGCCGCCCCGTCCCTGCTGGCCCCCGCCACCCGGCTCACCCGCGACGGCCTCGCGAGCGAGTCGGGAGCGAGCCCGGCGCTGGTGCGCGAGGCGATCGCCGCCGGGCTGGTCCGCGGTGGGGACGTCTTCGGCGAGGAGGCGGTCACGACGCTCAAGGCGCTCGTCGATCTCGGTCGCTCGGGCATCGAGCCGCGCCACCTCCGTCCGCTCCGCATCGCCGTGGAGCGCGAGATGTCGCTGATCGAGAGCGTCGTCGCCTCGAGCACCCGCCGCGGCGACGCGTCCGGATCGGCCGGCGCCGCTGAGAACGCGATCGGCCTCGCCGCGCACCTCGGCGCCATCCGCGAGGCGATGGTGCGCAGCGCCCTCTCGCGGATCGCGCGCTCGTGATCCGCGGCCGAGGCGGACGACACGCCCCCTCGGAAGAGCGGATGTCGTTTACTCGGCATCCCCGGGTCGGTAGCTTAGGGAGCGCGTTCGGAGCGACCGGCGTTCGTATCCGGAAGGCACAGGGATGAGAGAAGTCAGCCGCGACGTCAGCGGCCAGCGCGACCTCGTCCTCTTCACCGACGGACTGCCCGACCTCGACGCCGACGCGGGCTACCGTGGAGCCGTCGCTGCACGGGCCGCCGGGATCACCTACCGCCAGCTCGACTACTGGGCGCGCACCGAGCTCGTCGAGCCGACCGTCCGGGGCGCCTCCGGCTCCGGCACTCAGCGCCTCTACGGCTTCCGCGACATCCTCGTGCTGAAGCTCGTCAAGCGCCTCCTCGACACCGGCATCTCCCTCCAGCAGATCCGAACCGCCGTGAACCAGCTCCGCGAGTCCGGCGTCGACGACCTCGCGCAGACCACGCTGATGAGCGACGGCGCGAGCGTCTACCTCTGCACCTCGAACGACGAGGTCATCGACCTCCTCAGCCGCGGCCAGGGCGTCTTCGGCATCGCCGTCGGCAAGGTCCTCCGCGAGGTCGAGACCAGCCTCGTCGAGCTCGACCACCAGTCCGTCGACCCCTCCGACGAACTCGCCCGCCGCCGCGCCTCCCGCAAGGTCGGCTGACCCGTCCAGGTCGAGCGCTCCCTGCCGCGCGGCGCCCGCACAACATGCTGGTCGAGTAGCCCCGAAGGGGCGTATCGAGACCCACCGTCCCCAGCACGCCCCGTGTGCAGACCCGCCGTCCGACGCCGGCGTTCCGGCGTGACCCGCTCCCGCACACAGCGACGGCGCCGCAGCCGAGGCTGCGACGCCGTGCGCGGACCTCGCCGGGCTAGTTCGTCGCCGCCGGCACCGCCTGCTCGCCGATGCGCCCCGTGCGGATGACGCGGTCGAGCAGCAGGTCGAAGTTGTGCGCCATCTCCTGCGCGCTCTCGCCCGGCCAGACGTGCACCGGCTTCGCGGCGCCCTGCGCCTGCTGGAGCGAGGTGCGCTCGGGCAGCTGCGGGCTGAGGACCAGCGGGCCGAACATGTCCCGCAGCTCCTTGATCCGGAACTGGTGCTCGAGCGACTGCACGCGGGCGCGGTTGACGATGATGCCGAGCGGCTGCAGTCGCGGGCTGAGACCGCGGCGGATCTCCTCGATCGCGCGCAGCGCGCGGTCGGCGGCGGCCACCGAGAACAGGCCCGGCTCGGTGACCACGGCGACCCGGTCGCTCGCGGCCCAGGCCGTGCGGGTGAGCGCGTTCAACGAGGGCGCGCAGTCGATCAGGACGAGGTCGTAGTCGGCCTCGACGCTCGCGAGCGCCTCCTCGAGCTTCCAGATGTCGCGGATGCTGGGGTGCGGTCCGTCGAAGTTGATCGCGGACGGGCTGCCGATCAGGACGTCGATGGTGCCCTGGCGCTCCTTCGTCCAGCCGGAGGGGGCGATCGCCGAGCGGACGATCTTCTCCTTGGGCGACGTGAGGACGTCGGCGATGTTGAGGTGACCGGCGACGTTGATGTCCATGCCGGTGGAGACGTCGGACTGCGGGTCGAGGTCGACGACCAGCGTTCGCAGGCCCTTCGAGAACGCCGCGGATGCAAGGCCGAGCGTCACGGTGGTCTTGCCGACGCCGCCCTTGAGGGAGCTCACGCTGAGTACATGCATGGCTGAGTACTTTACTTTCCCTCGGGTGGGAGAACCTAACCGTTCCCTGCACACGGTTCCACTCGGCGCCTAGCAGGCGCGAGGACGGGAGCAGAGCCCCCGTGCGCCGCCGGGCCCGTCGGTACACTGGCGGCAAGCGGAAGGAGGCTCGTTCGCATGGATGAGCGCAACGACGACCAGCCCGATCTCGACACCGGCCCGACTCCGCGGACGGCGCTCGACGCGGCGCGGGACTCCGAGCAGTACGCCCCGCGCGCGAGCGACACCGCTCCGACCCGCATCCCCGACGGCATCCGCCTCGACTCGCCCGCTCCGGCGCGCCGTCGGTCGAGCGCTCCGGCGCCCGTGGAGGACCCGACGATCGACGTCGGACGCCTCGGCATCCCGGACGCACCGGGCGCCGTCCGGCCGGTCTCGGCCGGCATCGCCTCGCGCGACGAGGTGTCGGTGCTCCCCGAGGACTCGGGCGAGCGACCGCGCGGTCGTGGCGAGCAGCGTCCTGCCGAGCCCGCCCCGGAGATCGAGCGCGAGTCCGAGACGGCTGCTGCGGATCCGGCTCCCGGCGTCACCCGGCGCGACCGCCTCCGCGCCGAGTCCGGCACCGGCGGGTCGTCCTCCGCGCCCGAGTCCGCGTCGATGCTGACGCCCGACCGGCTCCTCGAGGTCAACCGCAAGACCCGGCCCGCGCCGACCGGCGGCTGGAACCGCTTCGTCTACGGACTCACCTTCCACACCGTCAATCTCGGCGACTCCGCGAAGGTCCAGGCGTGGAAGGCGATGGACGAGCGGATCGGCCGCCAGTTCGAGGGCGGCACCCGCTTCGTCCCGGTGATGACCCGCAAGGGCGGCGTGGGCAAGACGACCGTCACGACCCTGCTCGGCATGGCCCTCGCCGACTCGCGCGAGGACCGCATCATCGCGGTCGACGCCAACCCCGACCGCGGCACCCTGGCCGAGCGCGTCCCCAAGCAGACCCGCTCGACCGTCCGCGACGTCGTCAACCGCGCCTCCGGCGTGACCGGCTTCACCGAGTTCTCGACGATGGTCTCGCGCGACGAGACCCGGCTCGACGTGCTCGCCTCGGACACGGACCCGCAGCTCTCCGAGGCCTTCGACGAGGACGACTACAACGTCGTCGCCGATCTCGTCGAGCGCTTCTACTCGATCATGCTCACCGACTGCGGCACCGGCATCGTGCACTCCGTGATGCGCGCCACCCTGCAGCGCGCGGACAGCGTCGTGATCGTCTCCGGCGGCAGCGTCGACGAGGCGCGCCTGGCCTCCGAGACCCTCACCTGGCTCGACGCCAACGGCTACGGCGACCTCGTCCGGAACGCCGTGGTCGCGCTGAACACGGCGACCCAGGGCACCAGCCTGGTGAAGCTCGAGGAGATCGAGTCGCACTTCCGCTCGCGCGTGCGCGACATCGTCCGCATCCCCTACGACCCGGTGCTCGCCGCCGGCTCGGTCGTCAAGTGGGAGCAGCTGCGCCCGGCGACCCAGGAGGCGGCGCGCCTGCTCGCCGCGCTCGTCGTCGAGGGCATCCCGGTCCGTCGTGCCTGACGCGGTTCTGCAGGACGCCGTGGCGGTCGACTCCACGGAGACCCTCGCGTTCGATCTGATCGTGCTCGGCGCCGGCTCCGGCAACTCGATCGTCGGCCCCGAGTGGGCCGGCTCCCGCGTCGCGATCCTCGACGACGGCGAGTGGTTCGGCGGCACCTGCCTCAACGCCGGCTGCATCCCGACCAAGATGTTCGTGCACGTCGCCGACATCGTGACCGACGTCGACCAGGGCGACCGGGTCGGCGTGCACGGCCGAGTCGCCCGGCCCGAGTGGGCCGAGGTGCGCGACCGCGTGTTCGGTCGCACCGACGCCATCAGCGCCGGCGGCCTCGACTACCGGGCGAACCGCTCCGAGAACGTCACCGTGCTGCGCGAGAGCTTCGGCTTCGAGTCGCTCGGCGACGGCGACCGGCCGCACGTGCTGGTCAGCGCGAGCGGGGTCCGGATCAGCGCACCGCAGGTGGTCGTCGCCGCGGGCTCGCGTCCGCGTCCGCTCCTCGCGGCCTACGAGCCCGACCCGCGGATCCATGACTCCGACTCGATCATGCGGATCGACGAGCTCCCCGCACGGATGCTCGTCCTCGGCGGCGGCGCGGTGGCCGTCGAGTTCGCCCACATCTTCTCGGCCTTCGGCACCGCGGTGACGGTCGCCGTCCGCGGTGACCGTCTGCTCCGCTCGCTCGACGAGGGCATCGCCCGCGGCTTCACCGCGCTGGCGCGCGAGCGCTGGGACGTCCGCACCGGCGTCTCCGCCGAGAGCGTCGAGGCGACTCCGGGCGGCCTCGTCACGACCTTCGACGACGGCTCGCGCGTCGAGACCGACACGATCCTCGTCGCCACCGGGCGCGACCCGAACAGCGACACCATCGCCGCGGCCTCCGTCGGCATCGACCTGCACCCGGACGGCCGCGTCGTCGTCGACGACGAGCAGCGGGTCCTCTCAGGCGGGCGCGTCGTCCCCGGGCTCTTCGCCCTCGGCGACGTCTCCTCGGAGTGGCAGCTCAAGCACGTCGCCAACCACGAGGCGCGGCTCGTCGCGCACAACCTGCTGCACCCGGGCGAGATGCTCTCGAACACCCTCGCCCCCGTGCCCGGCGCGATCTTCGCGCACCCGCAGATCGCGCACTTCGGCCTCACCGAGAAGGAGGCGGGGGAGCGCGGCATCGACGTCGTCGCCGTCACTCAGGAGTTCGGCTCCACCGCCTACGGCTGGGCGATGGAGGACGACTCGAGCATCTGCACCCTCGTCGTCGGACTCGACGGCGAGCTGCTCGGCGCGCACCTGATGGGCCCGCAGGCGAGTATCCTCATTCAGCCGCTCGTCCAGGCCGCCAGCGCGGGGGTCGGGATCCGCGGTCTCGCCCGCAGCCAGTACTGGCCGCACCCCGCGGCGAGCGAAGTCGTCGAGAACGCCCTCCTCTCCGCCGAGGAGGCACTGAGGGAGCGCACCGCATGACCGAACGCCAGATCCGGATCTTCGGCGATCCCGTCCTGAAGACGGTGTCCACCCCGATCGAGACCGTCGACGACGGGATCCGCGGACTGGTCGAGGACCTCGTCGACAGCGTGCGCACCCCCGGCCGCGCCGGCGTCGCCGCCCCGCAGATCGGCGTCAACCTCCGCGCCTTCAGCTACAACGTCGACGGCGTCGTCGGCTACATCCTCAACCCCGAGATCGTCGAGCTCAGCGGCGAGCCGGAGCCCGTCGACGAGGGCTGCCTCTCCGTCCCCAACCTCTGGTACCCCGCGATCCGCTACCCGCACGCCAAGGTCCGCGGCACCGACCTCGACGGCAACGAGGTCGTCCTCGAGGGCGACGGCCTGATGGCTCAGGCCCTCCAGCACGAGTGCGACCACCTCGACGGCCGCCTCTACCTCGACCGCCTCTCCAAGGACGACCGCCGAGCCGCCATGAAGGAAGTCCGCGAGAGCTCCTGGTTCTGAGTTCGTTTCCGAGCCGGTCCCTGCCCGGCTCGGCGCGGTCGGCCTCCTGGGGTGGTCGCGTTCCGCAGAGCGTCGTGCGTCCGCCGACGGCGAAGCGCTGTAACGCGCTTCGCCGGATACGGCTCGGCCTTCGGCCATCGTCCTTCGGCCGGCTTGCGCATCATGCTGATCGAGTAGCCCGCGGAGCGGGCGTATCGAGATCCGCCGTCGCACAGACGGTGGTCTCGGTACGCCCTGCGGGCTACTCGACCGGCGGAGGACCTGCGGTCTCCGCGGTCGGACGTCATGCTGATCGAGTAGCCCGCGGAGCGGGCGTATCGAGATCCACCAGCGTCAGGAGTGGAGTCTGCAGACCCGCCCTGCTGAGGGGGGTGGGTCTCGATACGCCCCTGCGGGGCTACTCGACCAGCATGAGCGTGCCCATGCTGATCGAGTAGGCCGCGGAGCGGGCGTATCGAGATCCACCGTGGTGCAGACGTGGACCCGTCAGCGGAGGCTGATGCCCTCCGTGGCGGGGGCGGCGCTGTAGACGCTGCTGATGGTCGCGGCGAAGTCGTCGAGGATGACGTTCCGCTTGATGCTCATCTTCGGGGTGAGGTGTCCGCTCGCCTCGGTGAACTCGGTGGGCAGGATCACGAACTTGCGGATGGACTCGGCGCGCGAGACGCGGGCGTTCGCGGCGTCGACGGCGCGCTGCACCTCGGCGAGGACGGCCGGATTCACGGCCGCCTGCTCGAGCGAGAGCTTCGCGTCCTGGCCGTTGTTGGCGAGCCAGGTCGGCAGCATCTCGGAGTCGAGGGTCACCAGAGCCGCGATGAACGGGCGCTGGTCGCCGACGACGACGACCTGGCCGACGAGCGGGTTGGCGCGGATCGGATCCTCGAGCGCGGCCGGCGCGACGTTCTTGCCGCCCGCGGTCACGATGATCTCCTTCTTGCGCCCGGTGACGCGGAGGTAGCCCTCCTCGTCGAGCGAGCCGAGGTCGCCGGTCTTGAACCACTCGCCGTCGAAGGCGTCGGCCGTCGCCTTCTCGTCGTTCCAGTAGCCGCCGAAGACGTCGATGCCGCGCACCTGGATCTCGCCGTCGGCGGCGATCCTGATGGAGCAGCCGGGCATCGCCGGGCCGACCGATCCGATCTTGAACCGCTCCGTCCGGTTGACCGTCGCGGGCGCCGTCGTCTCGGTGAGCCCGTAGCCCTCGAGGATCTTGATGCCGAGGCTGTGGAAGAAGTGGCCCAGCCGGTCGCCGAGGGGCGCGGACCCCGACACGGCGAAGCGGACGTTGCCGCCCATCGCCGTGCGCAGCTTCGAGTAGACGAGCCGATCGAACAGCAGGAACTGCAGCTTCAGCGCGAGCGGCACCGAGCCGGCCTCGACGGCGATCGAGTGGGCGACGGCGACGTCGGCCGCGCGCCGGAAGATCTTGCCCTTGCCGCCGGCCTCGGCCTTCTGCTCCGCCGAGTTGTACACCTTCTCGAACACGCGCGGCACGGCCAGCAGGAACGTCGGCTTGAACGAGCCGAGCGAGGGGAGCAGTTGCTTCGTGTCGGCCTGGTGGCCGACCTTGACCCCGCCGTGCACGCAGAGGATCGCGATGAAGCGGGCGAACACGTGCGCGGTCGTGATGAAGAGGAGCGTCGAGGCGCCCGGCTGGTGGATCAGCTCCGTGAGCGCGACCGCGGAGTTGCGGCTGAGCTCGACGAAGTTGGAGTGCCGGATGATGCAGCCCTTGGGTCGGCCGGTCGAGCCCGAGGTGTAGATGATCGTCGCGATGTCGGCGCCGGTGGCGATCGACCGGCGGCGCTCGATCTCGGCGTCCGGCACGTCGACCCCGCGCGCGGCCAGCTTGTCGAGGTCGCCCAGGCCGATCTGCCAGGCGAGCCGGACGTCCGGGAGATCCGGCCGGACCTCGTCGAAGCGGGCGAAGTGGTCCGCCGTCTCGACGATGACGGCCCGCGCTCCGGAGTCGAAGAGGTTCCACTGGACCTGGGCGGGGGAGGAGGTCTCGTAGACCGGCACGAGCACGCCGCCGGCGAACCAGACGGCGAAGTCGATCAGCGTCCACTCGTAGCGGGTCTTGCAGATCAGGCCGACCTTGTCGCCGGGCTCGATGCCCGCCGCGACGAGGCCCTTCGCGAGCGCGGTGACCTGGTCGAGGAACTCGCGGGCGGTGACGTCGCGCCAGCCGCCGGCCTCGGGGAGGGCGAAGAGCGCCCGGTCGGGCGTCTCCCGCACACGGTCGAGCAGCAGCGCCGTCGTGTTGGCCTGCGGATCCGGCGCGACCACGAGGGGGGAATCGAACTGCTCCACGGCAACTCCTTCGGTACCTGAATGATTGTCGGATCCAGCCTACCGGCGCTTCCCGACTGTGTATCCACTCAGGGTAACGATCCGCACGTCGGTTCTCAGCGGGTCACTACACTCGATGTGGCCGCCGCTCCAGGGCGGACCCGCGGCGCAGCGGCGCCGGAGGCTAGCGGAAGGCGGTTCGCGTGCACGCGATCGGTATCGACATCGGCGGCACGAAGATCGCGGGAGCCCTGGTCGACGAGTTCGGCGGCATCGTCCGCGAGGACCGCCAGCCGACGCCCGCCGGTCACCCCGAGCTCATCGTCGACGTCGTCGTGGAGATGGTGGCGCGCCTGCGCGAGGGCCTCCCCGCCGGCGACGTCTCGGCGGTCGGCGTCGCCGCGGCCGGCTTCATCGACGCCTCGCAGTCGATCGTCTACTACGCCCCCAACATCAACTGGCGCAACGAGCCCTTCCGCGAGAAGCTCTCGGCGCGGATCGACCTGCCGATCATCATCGAGAACGACGCCAACGCGGCCGGCTGGGCCGAGTTCCGCTACGGCGCCGGCCGACTGGTGAGCGACATGCTGATGCTCACGATCGGCACCGGCGTCGGCGGCGCGATCGTCATCAACGACCGGCTCCTGCGCGGCGGCTTCGGCGCGGCGGCCGAGATCGGCCACATGCGGGTCGTCCCCGGCGGCCTGCCCTGCGGCTGCGGCGCGCGCGGCTGCATCGAGCAGTACGGCTCCGGCCGCGCACTGCAGCGCTTCGCCGCCGAGCTCGCCGACGCCGGCGGGATCGGCCAGGGCATCGCCGACGCGCGCGCGAGGAACGGCGGCGAGCTCGACGGCGGCGTGATCGCCGAGCTGATCAGCGCGGGCGACCTGGGCGCCCTCGCGGCTCTCCGCCAGCTCGGCCACTGGCTCGGCGAGGCGGCGGCGAGCCTGAGCGCGGTCCTCGACCCGCAGATGTTCGTGATCGGCGGGGGAGTGGCGCAGGCCGGCGACCTCCTGCTCGACCCGATCCGCCAGGCCTACCTCGACAACCTGCCCGCCCGGGGGTACCACCCCGAGCCCGAGTTCCGCATCGCGGAGCTCGTCAACGACGCGGGGGTCGTCGGCGCCGCCGACCTCGCCCGCCTGCACGCGAGCTCGCTGTGACCCCGGTCGCGGACCGCTGAGGAGCGCCCCTTGTTCTACTGGTTCATGAAGCACATCGTCGCGGGGCCCCTGCTCAAGACGATCTTCCGGCCCTGGGTGGTCGGCGCCGACCGCGTCCCTGCCACCGGCGGCGTCATCCTGGCGAGCAACCACCTCTCCTTCATCGACTCGGTGTTCCTCCCGCTGGTGATCGAGCGCAACATGGTCTTCCTCGCCAAGAGCGACTACTTCACCGGCAAGGGCCTGAAGGGCTGGGCGACGAAGCTCTTCTTCACCGCCACCGGCATGCTGCCGATCGACCGCTCCGGCGGCAAGGCGTCCGAGGCGTCGCTGAACACGGGGCTCCGCGTCCTCGCCGGCGGTGAGGCGCTCGGCATCTATCCCGAGGGGACCCGCAGCCCCGACGGGCGGATGTACCGCGGCCGCACCGGCGTCGCGCGGATGGTCCTCGAGGCGCGGGTGCCCGTCGTCCCGGTGGCGATGATCGACACCGCACGGATCATGCCGATCGGCAGCCGACTCCCGAAGCTCGGGCGGATCGGCATCGTCTTCGGCGAGCCGCTGGACTTCAGCCGCTTCGAGGGCATGGAGGGCGACCGCTTCATCCTCCGCTCGATCACCGACGAGATCATGTACGAGCTGCTGGCATTGAGCGGCCAGGAGTATCTCGACGTCTATGCGACCTCGGTCAAGGAGAAGCGCGCGGCCCTGCTGCGCTGAACCTCACGACTCGGCGCACCTCCGCTGAGCGTCCTGCCGAGCCGATAAGCTCGTCAACCGTCGCCGTCCGACCGGGCGGCGATCACTGCGCGCGCCGCGCGCCCGTCAGAACCAGGAACCCTCGTGGTCATCGATCCGAACGAACCGTACGTCCTCGCCGCCCCCTCCGTGGTCGCCGGCCTGGACTATTGGCGTGAGCTCGAGGTCAAGCAGCAGCCGAACTGGCCGGACGCCGCCGCGGTCGCCGCCGCGTCCGCCGAGGTCGCCGCGCTGCCGCCGCTCGTCTTCGCGGGCGAGGTCGACCAGCTGCGCGAGCGCCTGGGCGCCGCGGCCCGCGGCGAGGCCTTCCTGCTGCAGGGCGGCGACTGCGCCGAGACCTTCGCCGGAGCGACGGCCGACCAGATCCGCAACCGGGTGAAGACCGTGCTGCAGATGGCCGTCGTGCTCACCTACGGCGCGAGCATGCCCGTCATCAAGATGGGCCGCATGGCGGGCCAGTTCGCCAAGCCTCGCTCGAGCGACCTCGAGACCCGCGGCGACGTGACGCTGCCCGCCTACCGCGGCGACATCGTCAACGGCTACGACTTCACTCCGGAGTCGCGGACCGCCGACCCGCGCCGCATCGTGCAGGGCTACCACACGGCCGCCTCGACGCTGAACCTCATCCGCGCCTTCACCCAGGGCGGCTTCGCCGACCTGCGGCTCGTGCACTACTGGAACAAGGGCTTCACCGAGAACCCGCAGAACCAGCGCTACGAGCAGCTCGCCCGCGAGATCGACCGCGCGGTGAAGTTCATGGTGGCCTGCGGCGCGGACTTCGAGGGCATGAAGCGCACCGAGTTCTACACCGGCCACGAGGGCCTGCTGATGGACTACGAGCGCCCGATGACGCGGATCGATTCGCGCACCGGCACGCCGTACAACACCTCCAGCCACTTCATCTGGATCGGCGAGCGCACCCGCGAGCTCGACGGCGCGCACGTCGACTTCCTCTCGCGCGTCCGCAACCCGATCGGCGTGAAGCTCGGCCCGTCGACGACGCCCGAGACGATGCTCGAGCTGATCGACAAGCTCGACCCGGACCGCGAGCCCGGCCGCCTCACCTTCATCACACGGATGGGCGCCGGCAAGATCCGCGACGCCCTCCCGCCGCTGCTCGAGGCGGTCAAGGCGAGCGACGCTCTGCCGCTGTGGGTCACCGACCCGATGCACGGCAACGGCCTGACGACGCCCACCGGCTACAAGACCCGTCGCTTCGACGACGTGGTCGACGAGGTCAAGGGCTTCTTCGAGGCGCACCGCGCTGCGGGCACGCACCCGGGTGGCATCCACGTCGAGCTCACCGGCGACGACGTCACCGAGTGCCTCGGCGGCTCGGAGCACATCGACGAGGCGACCCTCGCGACGCGCTACGAGTCGGTCTGCGACCCGCGCCTCAACCACATGCAGTCGCTCGAGCTGGCCTTCCTCGTGGCCGAGGAGCTGCGCGAGCGCTGAGCCGCAGTGCGGTGCGCGCCGGCGCTGTCCGGCGCGCACCGCCATCGGCTGTCTGTCGTCGGCTGCCGGTTTCCCGCTACAAGCGCGCAGTCAGCGCATGCCCGAAGAGCATTCGTGCTACGTACCGAGAACCTTCAACGACAGGTTCACCACAGTGCCGGGTAGGACGAGGTCTCCGGCGCTCTGGTCCGCTCCTGTGACCTGCGTCGCGGGATCAGGGATGAGATCCCACCCACTGGCGTACCCGGCGGTGAGCCTCGCATCGCTGAGCGCGGCCTTCGCCTGGTCGCGCGTCATCCCGACGACGTTCGGGACGGCGACGGGCTGCGGGCCCTTGGAGACGACGACGGAGACGGTGTCGCCGGTGGTCGCGGGCGCCTCCGGGTTGATCTGGGTGAGGACGACGCCTGCGGCGACAGTGTCGCTCCAGTCCTCGCGCTCGCGGTCGAGGGCCAGCCCGGCGTCCTTCGCCGCGGCGGTCGCCTCGTCGACGGTCAGGCCGACGACGTTGGGGATCTCCCCGAGGCTGACCGTCATCGCGATCGTGCTCGTCTCGGACATCGTCGCGGGCAGCTCGCCGCCGTCGGGCAGCGCCGCCGAGACGACGACGCCCGCGGGGACGTCGGCGTCGAAGATCCGCGTCACGTCGCCCACGGTGAACGGCGCGGCCTGGATCGCGGCCGTCGCCTCCTCCTCGGAGACACCGGCCAGTGCGGGCACCTCGATCTGGCGAGGGCCGCTGGAGACGACCAGCGTCACGACCTCGCCCTTGTGCAGACCCTGGCCGCCGGGCGGGTCGGTGCTGAGCACCGTGCCGGCGGGCACGGTCAGGTCGTTCGCCTGCTGCGGCGACACCTCGAAGCCCTGGCTCACCAGCGCGGCCGTCGCCTCGTCCTGCGACCGGCTCACCACGTCCGGCACGTTCACGATCGCGCCCGGGCCCTCGCCGTACCACCACGCGGTCCCGCCGCCGATGAGGGCGAGCAGCAGCACGATCACCGTCAGCAGCACGCCTCGACGGCGCCGCGTGCGGCGCTTGGTCGCGAGCCGCGCGACCGCGTCGTCGTCGTCGCGCTGCTCGAGCTCCGCCGGCGAGCCCTCGATCACCGAGGTGTGCCCGGTCACCGCCTCGTCGAACAGCAGCGCGGTCGCGGGCTCCGCCACCGGAAGGGGGGTGACGGCCTGGGTGTCCGCGCCGCGGCGGTCGGTCGGCGTGATGCCCATCAGGCGCTCGGCCTCGAGCAGCTGCGCCAGCATCACGCCGGCATCGCGCGGACGCATGTCCGGGTCGCGCTCCGTCGCCCAGAGCACCAGCTCGTCGAGCGAGGTCGGCACCGAGGGCACCTTCGCGCTGGGGTAGGGGACCGAGTCGTTCGCGTGCTGGTAGGCGATCTGCATCGGCTGCTCGCCCGTGAAGGGCTGCTCGCCGGTGAGCATCTCGTAGATCATGATGCCGATGGCGTAGATGTCGCTGCGGGTGTCGGCGGTGCCGCGGGTGACCAGCTCGGGGGAGAGGTACGCGATCGTGCCGAGCAGCGCCTGACCCGACGCGGTGTTCGCGCTCGCCGCCCGCGCGAGGCCGAAGTCGCCGATCTTGATCCGGCCGTCGTCGGCGAGCAGCACGTTCTCGGGCTTGAGGTCGCGGTGCAGGATCCCGGCCCGGTGCGCGGCCGCGAGGCCGGACAGCACCGAGTGCATGATGTCGACGACCTGCTGGGCCGTCAGCCGCCCGCGCTCCTTGAGCAGGTCGCGCAGCGTGATGCCGGGGAGGTACTCCATGACCAGGTAGGCCATGTCGGAGTCCTGGCCCTGGTCGAAGACGCTGACCACGTTCGGGTGGGCCAGGCGGGCGGCGGAGCGCGCCTCCTGGACGAAGCGGTTCTTGAACGTCGCGTCGTCGGAGAGGTGCCCGTGCATCACCTTGATGGCGACCCGGCGCTCGAGACGCTGGTCGTGCGCCAGATAGACGGTGGCCATGCCGCCCCGCGCGATGCGGGAGCGCACCTCGTACCGGCCGTCGACGAGACGGCCGAGGAGAGGGTCGAGCTGGCTGGTGGTCACGCGACGAGTCTAGGCAAGACCCTCCGGACAACCGGCGTGCAACGCGGAGGCGGCTCGTGGCACTCTTGACGGGTGACCGACTCGTCCGCTGCCTCCGCCTCCCCGTCCGCTCCCGAGATCGAGTGGCTGACCGTCCCCGACCTGGTCGAGGTCACCGGTCTCGGCGTCAGCCGGGTGCGCCGCCTCCTGGAGGAGCGCCACCTGCTCGGCACCCGCCGTGACGGCAAGCTCGTCGTCCCCTCCGTCTTCCTCCGCGACGGCGAGCCGCTCAGCGAGATCCGCGGCACCGCGATCCTGCTGTCGGACCAGGGCTTCTCGGACGACGAGGCGATCGACTGGCTGCTCTCGGACGAGGACAGCCTCGGCACCAGCCCGGTGCAGGCGCTGCTCGCCGGCCGCAAGGCCGAGGTGCGCCGCGTCGCCCAGGCACTCGCCTGAGCCGAGCCGGCACGCAGCCGGTTCGGCACTGAGCCGGTCCGGTCCGAGCTGTCCTACGCCGTCCGGGCGGTGACCCGGTCGGCGAGCTCGCGGAGCTCCGCGACGCCCTCCTCGCGCAGCGGCGCGTCCGGCAGCACGGCCAGCGCGGCCTCGACGTCGCGGGCGATGCGCTCCTCGAGCCGGTCGAGCGCCCCGGAGCCCGCCACGATCTCCTGAGCGCGGGCGATGTCGTCGGCGCTCGCGTCCGCACGGCCCACCACGGCGTCGAGCTCGTCGCGCTCGCCCGCCGAGGCGGCCGCGCGGGCGAGGCCGAGCAGCACGGTCCGCTTGCCCTCGCGGAGGTCGTCGCCGGCCGGCTTCCCGGTCACGGCCGGATTGCCGAACACGCCCAGCACGTCGTCGCGCAGCTGGAAGGCGATGCCGAGCGGCAGGCCGAAGCGGCGCAGGGCGTCGATCTGGGCGTCGTCGCCGCCGCCGAGCGAGCCGCCGATGGTCAGCGGCGCCTCGATGCTGTACTTCGCGCTCTTGAAGACGACCACGCGCTCCGAGCGCTCGAGGTGCTCGTGCTCGGGGTGCCGCACCCAGGCGCTCTCCTCCAGGATGTCGAGGTACTGGCCCAGGGTCACCTCCGTGCGCATCAGGTTGAACTCCGCCCGGGCCCGCGCCGCGGCGGTGCGGTCCTCGAGCGCCCACTCGGCGTCCGCGAAGATCTCGTCGGACCAGACCAGCAGCAGATCGCCGAGGAGGATCGCCGAGGAGCGGCCGAACTCGTCCGCGTCGCCCGACCAGCCGCCGCCCGCGTGCAGCGACGCGAAGCGGCGGTGCGCCGAGGGGGCGCCCCGGCGGGTGTCGGAGTTGTCGATCACGTCGTCGTGGACCAGGGCCGCGGCGTGGAACAGCTCCAGGCTCGCGCCGACCCGGGCGATCGGATCCGAGGCGCTCCGGTGCGCGTCGCTCGGGACCGCGGAGACCGCCGTCCAGCCCGCCTCGCAGAAGCGCGCCCGGAAGCGCTTGCCCCCGCTGAGAAAGTCCCGCGAAAGGTCGCCGAGGGCGGAGACGTCCTCTCCGATGGAGCGCAGAATTGGCGTGCGCCCGGTGAGGAATTCATCGATTCGGAACTGGACGCGATCGACCAGACGAGTGCTGTGGTTCACCCGACCAGCCTATGCACCGATGGCGCCTGGCGCCTCGGCGGGCCGCGGTCTACACTGAAGCGCCACCAGCCCGGTCGAGCAGACCGCCCGCCCACCCTCGGTGCCGTCCCCGCCGGGTCGACGCCACACCCTGAAGGGGTCCCGATGCCGCTTTCGGAACACGAGCAACGGCTCCTCGACGAGATGGAGCGCAATCTCTATCAGAACGACGCCGACTTCGTCGCGGCGGTCAGCAAGGGCCGGGGCGGCACCAACTACCGCGCGCTCGTGCTCGGCATCCTCCTCGCCATCGTCGGCCTGGGAGTCCTCGTCGCCGGCGTGATCGTCCGTCAGCCCCTCGTCGGCGTCGCCGGCTTCGCGCTGATGCTGGCCGGCGTGGTCGTCGCGATGCGCCCCGCACCCGGCGGCTCCACCACCTCCGGAATCCCCGAGGCGGGCCGGCCCTCGAAGCCGCGCTCCGCGAGCGGACGCCAGGGGTCCAACTTCATGGACCGTCTGAACGACCGGTGGGACAACCGCGGCGACGGCCGCTCCTAGCGCTCCACGGCGCGGGCCCTCCACCCCGCACCACCCACAGGGTCGATCCTCATGGATCGGCCCTTTTTTCGTGCCCGGACGCTCCCCGGGAGTGCGATTCCCCTCCACTGCGCTCCACCGCTGCGGATCCGCGGAACGACGCGGATCGACGGGGTGACTGCGGCGCGCCGCGGCGGTTCGGAGGGTTGTGGGTGGGGGGAAGTGGAGTACTGTGGGGCCCACACCAACCTTGGCCGGAGAGAAGTGGGGGCAGTCCGTTGTTCCTCGGCACTCATTCCCCCAAGCTCGACGAGAAGGGCCGCGTCATCCTTCCCGCCAAGTTCCGCGACGAGCTCTCCTCCGGAGTCGTCGTCACGCGCGGCCAGGAGCGGTGCCTCTACGTCTTCAGCCAGCGCGAGTTCGAGGCGATGCACGAGAAGATCCGCCAGGCGCCGGTCACCAGCAAGCAGGCCCGCGACTTCCTCCGCGTCTTCCTCTCCGGCGCCAGCGCCGAGACGCCGGATAAGCAGAACCGCATCACCCTCCCGGCGCCGCTGCGCGCCTACGCCGGTCTCGACCGCGACCTCACCGTCATCGGTGCGGGCAATCGCGCCGAGATCTGGGCCCAGGACGCCTGGGACAGCTACCTCACCGAGCAGGAGTCCGTGTTCTCCGACACCGAGGAGGAGGTGATCCCCGGACTGTTCTAGCTCCTGCCGCGCGACTCCCAGCCACTCGGCGCCCGGACGCACCTTCCCCGGTGTCCGGTCGTGAGCTGGATGGGGATCGGACGGCAGGAACAGGACGGCGGGACCGCCATGACAGAGAGCACCGAGAGCACCCCTGCGCACCGCGCGGACGTGAGCGCGGTCGACGCGACCAGCGCCGACGCCGCTCGCGCTGGCGTGCGCCCGACCGAGGAGCGGCACATGCCCGTGCTCCTCGAGCGCTGCGTCGAGCTGCTCGCGCCGGCGCTCGAGCGCGACGGCGCCGTGCTCGTCGACGCGACGCTCGGCATGGGCGGCCACTCGCTCGCGCTGCTCGAGCGCTTCCCGCGCCTCCACCTCGTCGGCCTCGACCGCGACCGGGAGGCCCTCGAGCTGGCGGGTGCCCGGCTCGCCGCGCACTCCGCGCGGATCGACCTCGTGCACGCCGTCTACGACGAGCTGCCCGACGTCCTCGACGAGCTCGGCATCGACACGATCGACGGCGCCCTGTTCGACCTCGGTGTCTCCTCGCTGCAGCTCGACGAGACCGAGCGCGGCTTCTCCTACTCCAAGGACGCTCCGCTGGACATGCGGATGGACGCGTCGGCGCCGCTCACCGCGGCGAGCATCCTCGCGGACTACGACGAGATCGCGCTCCGGCGGATCTTCCACGAGTACGGCGAGGAGCGGCTCGCGGCGCGCTACGCCAAGAAGATCGTCGAGGCCCGCGCGTCGGCGCCGATCGTGCGCTCCGGCCGGCTCGTCGAGATCATCCAGGCGGCGACCCCGGTCGCGATCCAGCGCAACGGGCACCCGGCCAAGCGCGTCTTCCAGGCGCTGCGCATCGAGGTCAACCAGGAGCTCTCCGTGCTCGAGCGGGCGATCCCCGCCGCACTCGGCCGGATCGCCGTCGGCGGGCGCCTCGTCGTCGAGGCGTACCAGTCGCTCGAGGACCGCATCGTCAAGCGCGCCCTGCAGGCCGCCTCCTCCTCCACGGCGCCGGTCGGCCTGCCGATGGAGCTGCCCGAGCACCGACCCGAGTTCCGGCTCGTCATCCGCGGCGCCGAGCTCGCCTCGGACGACGAGAAGGCCGCCAACCCCCGAGCAACACCCGTGCGACTGCGCGCGGCCGAGAGGATCAGGAGCACCGCATGAGCGCGACCGCCGTCATCGACCCCGTCATCGACCGCAGCACCGCACGACCGGCGCAGCCCGCCGAGCCGGCCCAGCGACCCCGCATCGAGGCGGTCCCCGCTCCGGCGCGCCAGGCCCGGCCGAAGCTCGTCTACGGGATCGTCGCCGTCGCGGGGCTGTTCGCGATCATCGTGATCCAGCTCCTGGTCAGCGTCGGCCTCTCCGAGGGCGCGTACCAGATCGCCACGCTGCAGGGCGAGCAGAAGACGCTCACCCGCGGCAACGCGGAGAAGCAGGACGCGGTCGACACCCTCAGCTCGCCGCAGAACCTCGCGACCGCCGCGCAGGGCCTGGGCATGGTCGCGAACACCGCGCCCGTCTACCTCCGCCTCTCCGACGGTGCCGTGCTGGGCGATCCCGCCACCGCCGCCGCGAGCGAGGTCGGCACCGCCGCGACCGCCTCCGCCGTGCCGAACGCGCTGATCGCACCGCCGGCCGCCGCGGCCGCACCGGGCTCCGCCACGGCGGTCGCACCGCTGCAGGGCGAGCTGCCCGCCCCGATCACGCACTGACTCCGCCCGAGCACGCACTGAGCCGCTCCGACCACGCACCGAAGGGCCCCTAGCGCCGTGAGACACCACCGTTCGAGCAGGCGACGCACCGCCGTCACCTTCCTCGTCATCGCCGCCGTCGTCGGACTCTTCATCGGCAAGCTGGTCGACATCCAGGTCGTCCGCGCCAATGAGCTGACCGATGAGGCGGCGCAGAACCAGTCGAACAGCGTCATCACCTACGGCACGCGCGGCTCGATCGTCGACCGCTCCGGCACGGTGCTCGCCGACGCCACGACCCGGTACCGGCTGACGACGTCGCCGAAGAACGTCGCGGAGTTCCTGCGCGAGATGCCCGACGGCCAGGAGGTGATGGTCAGCGTCGAGCAGGCCGCCTCCGAGATCGGCACCATCACTGGGCAGACGGTCCCGCAGATCGTCACGACCGTGAGCGACGCGGTCGCGAAGGACCCGAAGGCGAACTACCTGATCCTCTCCGAGGGCCTCGACCTCGAGGCGTACCAGAAGCTCGTCGCCCTCGACATCCCGTGGACCTACTTCGAGACGCAGCAGGGCCGGACGTACCCGAACGGCGCGGTCGCCGGCAACCTGGTCGGCTACGTGGGCGGCGACGGCGCCGCGCAGGAGGGCATGGAGTACGCCGAGAACGCCTGCCTCGCCGGGGCCAACGGCTCCGAGAGCTACGAGCGCAGCGCCGACTACGTCCGCATCCCCGGCAGCACCGTGGCGGAGACCCCCGCGGTCGACGGCGGGACGCTCGAGCTCACGATCGACGCCGACCTGCAGTACTACTCGCAGCAGGTGCTCGCGCAGCGGGTCGCCGAGGTCGGCGGCAGCTACGGCATCGTCGTGGTGCAGGAGGTCAAGACCGGCAAGCTCCTGACCGTCGCCGAGACGCCGACCGTCGACCCGAACAACGTTGCCGCCAGCGCGCCCGACGACCGCAGCTCGCGGGCGTTCCGCGCTCCGTTCGAGCCGGGATCGACCTTCAAGCCGATGACCGCGGCGATGCTGATCGATCAGGGCCTCGCGAGCCCGACGAGCCAGGTCGTCGTCCCCGACACCTTCGAGAAGGACGGCGCCTCCTTCAGCGACGACTTCGCGCACACGCCCACGAACTACACGCTGACCGGGATCCTCAAGGACTCCTCGAACGTCGGCATCGCGATGATGGGCTCCAAGCTCTCCGCCTCGCAGCGCTACGACTACCTGACGAAGTTCGGCCTCGGCGCCTCGACCGCCGTGGGCTTCCCCGGCGAGTCCGGCGGCCTCCTCGCCGACTCCGACGACTGGGACAACCAGACCAACTACACGACCATGTTCGGCCAGGGTGTCTCGGCGACCGCGGTCCAGGTGGCGAGCATCTACCAGACCCTCGGCAACGGCGGGGTGCGCCTGCCCGCGCAGCTGGTCGAGGGCTGCACCACGCCCGACGGCTCCGTGATCGACGTGCCCGACAGCACCGGGACCCCGGTGGTCTCCGCCGGTGCCGCGAAGGACGTCGTGGACATGCTGCAGACCCACTACAACGAGGGCTGGCTGGCGAACGACATCCACGTCGACGGCTACAACATCGCCACCAAGACCGGCACGGCGCAGCAGCCGGACGGCAACGGCGGCTACTCGAAGAGCTACACCGTCTCGCTGGCCGGCCTCGCGCCCGCGGAGGACCCGGAGTACGTCGTGACGGTCACCATCGCCGATCCGGTTAAGATGAACACGTCCCAGGCGACGGCCCCCGTGTTCCAGCAGGTCATGACCCAGGTGCTCAAGACCAACCGGGTGGAGCCGTCCACGGTCCCGCCGGTCGAGTACCCCACCACGTGGTGACCGCCCTCCCCGGGACCAGACGCAGCAGACCAGAGACAGCACCGGCGCGAGAGACAGCACGGGCACGAGAGACAGCACCAGCAGGAGAGAGAGGGCGGGCATTGCACGACACTCGCCCGCAGTCCTCCCTCCGGCCCGAGCACCCGGCACCGCGCGCGCTCGCGCAGCTCGTCGCCGAGTTCTCGCTCGGGCGCGTCCGCGGGATCGACGGCGTCGAGGTCAGCGGGGTCACCCTCGACTCGCGCTGCGTCCAGCCGGGCGACCTCTACGTCGGCGTCGCCGGCCGAGCCGCGCACGGCGCCGCCTTCGCGACCGGTGCCGCCGCCGCGGGAGCGGTCGCGGTGCTGACCGATCCCGAGGGCGCCGAGCTGGCCGCCGGCAGCGGCCTCCCCGTGCTGGTCACGCCCGACCCCCGCGCCGCCCTCGGCGACGTCGCGGCCTGGATCCACCGCACCCGCGAGGACGCGCCGACGCTGTTCGGCGTGACCGGGACCAACGGCAAGACGAGCGTGGTCTACCTGCTCGACGCGCTGCTGCGCCGCCTCGGCGTCGTCTCCGGTCTCAGCTCGACCGCCGAGCGCCGCATCGGCGACGTGGCCGTCGTCAGCTCGCTGACCACTCCGGAGGCGAGCGAGCTGCACGCGCTGCTCGCCCGGATGCGCGAGTCGGCGGTGCGCGCGGTCTCCATCGAGGTCTCCGCGCAAGCGCTCAGCCGCCACCGGATCGACGGCCTCGTCTTCGACGTCGTCGGCTTCACCAACCTGACGCACGACCACCTCGACGACTACACCGACATGGCGCACTACTTCGAGGCGAAGGCCGACCTGTTCGGTCCGGACCGCGCGCGCCGCGGCGTGGTGACCGTCGACAGCAGCTGGGGCCGCGAGCTCGTCGAGCGCAGCCGCATCCCCGTGACGACGCTCGCCAGCTCGCCCGTCGTCGGAGTCGCTCCGAGCACGCCGGCCGACTGGTCGATGACCGTCGTCGAGGGCACCGCCGACGGCACGACCTTCCGCCTCGAGGGGCCCGAGAACCGCGCGGTCGTCGTGAGCATTCCGCTGATCGGCTGGTACATGGCGGCCAACGCGGCGCTCGCGATCGTCATGCTCGTCGAGTCGGGCTTCGACCTCGAGGCCATCGCGCACGCGCTGGGCGAGGGCGCGCTCGACGTCTACATCCCCGGTCGCGCCGAGCGCGTCTCCGGGGACCGCGGTCCGCGCGTCTACGTCGACTACGGCCACACCCCGGACGCGTTCTCGAACGCGCTCGAGGCGCTGCGGGCACTGACGCCCGGCCGGCTGATCATGGTCTTCGGCGCCGACGGCGACCGCGACACCACGAAGCGGGCCGACATGGGGCGCATCGCCGCGGAGCTGTCCGACGTCGTGATCGTGACCGACTTCCATCCGCGCTGGGAGGACCCGGCGGCGATCCGCGCCGTCCTCGTCGGCGCGGCGACCGAGGCCGTGCCCGGCCGGGAGATCCACGAGATCCCCGACCCGCGCGCCGCCGTGCGGGCGGCCGTCGCCCTCGCGGACGAGGGCGATGCGATCCTCTACGCCGGACCCGGCCACGAGGACTATCAGGAGATTGCAGGAGTGCACATGCCGTATTCGGCCAGAGACGACGTCCGGCAGGCCCTGCGCGAGGCGGGCTGGCTCTAGATGATCGCCCTGACCCTCACCGAGATCGCCGCGGCCGTCTCCGGCCTGCTGCACCTCGCCGGCTCCTCCGCGAACGCGAGCACCGTCGTCGACGGCGCGACCGAGACCGACTCCCGCGAGATCGCGCCCGGCGGGATCTTCGTCGCCAAGCGCGGCGAGCACACCGACGGCCACCTCTTCGCTCCGGTCGCCGTCGAGCGCGGCGCCGCCCTGCTGATCGTCGAGCGGCCGCTCGACCTCGACGTGCCGCAGGTGCTCGTCGACGACTCCGTCGAGGCGCTGGGCGCTCTGGCGACCGAGGTCGTCCGCCGCGTGCGCGCGCTCGGGAACCTCACCGTCCTCGCGGTCACCGGCTCCAACGGCAAGACGACCACCAAGAACCTCCTCCGCACGATCCTCGAGCGCGAGGGCGAGACCGTCGCCCCGCAGGGCTCGTTCAACAACGAGGTCGGTGCGCCGATCACGATGCTGAAGGTGTCGCCCTCGACGCGCTTCCTGGTGGCCGAGATGGGCGCCAGCGCGGTCGGCGAGATCCGCCGCCTCGTCCGGATGGCGAAGCCCGACGTCGGGATCGTCCTCGCGGTGGGCCTCGCTCACGCCGGCGAGTTCGGCGGCATCGAGCGCACCCTCGAGGCGAAGACCGAGATGGTCGCCGACCTGACGGCTGACGACGTCGCGGTGCTCAACGCCGACGACGGCCGCGTCGCCTCGATGCAGGCGAGGACCGCCGCCCGGGTGCTGTGGTTCGGCCACGGCGAGCAGGCGGACGTCCGCGCCGTCGACATCGAGCCGACGGCAGAGGGCACGCGCTTCACCATCGAGATCAGCGCGGGGGAGGGTCGCGAGGCCGCCCGCGCCGAGCTCTTCCTCCGCGTCCTCGGCGAGCACCACGTGATGAACGCGCTGGCGGCCACCGCGGCCGCGCTCTCCGTCGGCGTCCCGCTCGATGCGATCGTCGACGCGCTCGGCACCGTCACGCTCGCCGAGCGCTGGCGCATGCAGGTGCTCGGCGGCGCCGACGTCACGGTCGTCAACGACGCGTACAACGCCAGCCCCGACTCCACCGCCGCCGCCCTGCGGACCCTCGCCCAGATCGCGAAGCCGGAGGGACGCACCGTCGCGGTCCTCGGCGAGATGAGCGAGCTGGGGGAGTGGGCCGACGAGGAGCACGACCGCGTGGGCCTGCTCGCGGTCCGGCTCAACATCGCGCAGATCGTGGTGGTCGGCGCGAAGGCGCGACGGATCCACGTCGCCGCCGAGCGCGAGGGCTCCTGGAGCGGCGAGTCCGTCTTCGTCGAGACCGCCGACGAGGCCTACGACCTGCTCGACGGCTATCTTCGGAGCGGCGACACCGTCCTGGTGAAGTCGTCCAACTCCGCCGGGCTGCGATTCCTGGGCGACCGACTGGGAGAGCGCCACCGATGAGAGCACTCCTTCTGGCCGGAGCCTTCTCCGGCGCCTTCACGCTGCTGCTGACGCCCCTGTTCATCCGGCTGTTCCACCGCCTGCAGTGGGGCCAGTTCATCCGCGAGGACGGACCGAAGTCGCACCACGTCAAGCACGGCACGGCGACGATGGGCGGCATCGTCATCATCATCGCCACCGTGGCGGGCTACTTCCTCGGCTCGCTCTTCGGCAACCGGGCGCTCGCGCCGTCGGCGCTGCTGGTGCTGTTCATGATGGTCGGGCTCGGCTTCGTCGGCTTCATCGACGACTTCCTGAAGACCCGCAATCAGCGCAGCCTCGGGCTCGGCGGCTGGGCCAAGATCGCCGGGCAGATCATCGTCGCGGCGGCGTTCGCGGTCATCGCGATCATGGTGCGCGACTCCAACGGACTGACGCCCGCCTCGACGTCGATCTCGTTCATCCGCGACCTGCCCTTCGACTTCGCCGCGCTCGGCTGGATCGGCATCGGGCTGTTCGTGCTCTGGATCTGCGTGATCGTGACCAGCACGTCCAACGGCGTCAACGTCGCGGACGGCCTCGACGGCCTCGCGACCGGCTCGTCGATCCTCGCGATCGGCTCCTACGTCATCATCGGCTTCTGGCAGTCCAACCAGTGGTGCTTCGACGCGCAGCTCAATCCTGAGGTGGCCGACAAGTGCTACCAGGTGAGCGATCCGTTCGACCTCGCGATCATCGCCGCGGCGATCTCCGGCGCGCTCGTGGGCTTCCTCTGGTGGAACACCTCGCCCGCGCAGATCTTCATGGGCGACACCGGGTCGCTGGGCCTCGGCGGCGCGCTCGCGGCCCTCGCCATCCTCACCCGCACCGAGCTGCTCGTCATCCTGATCGGCGGCCTGTTCGTCATCGTCACCGGCTCGGTGATCGTGCAGCGGATCTACTTCAAGCTCACCCGGGGCAAGCGCATCTTCCTGATGAGTCCGCTCCATCATCACTTCGAGCTCAAGGGCTGGGCCGAGATCACGGTGGTGGTCCGCTTCTGGATCATCGCCGGCATCTTCGTCGCGGCCGGCGTCGGGCTCTTCTACCTCGAATGGCTCTCCCTGGCATGACCGATCCCGCCTCGTCCGCCCGCCCCGAGTCGCTGACCAGCTGGCACGCCGACTGGCGCGGCCTGCGCGTCGCCGTGCTCGGCCTCGGGGTCACCGGCTTCTCCGTCGCCGACACGCTGACCGAGCTGGGCGCCGAGGTGCTCGTCCTGGCCGATCGCGCCGACGAGGAGCGCGAGCGCCTGCTCGAGGTGATCGGGGCGCGCCTGCACCGGGCCGAGCGGCTCGACCGCGTCCCGGAGGAGCTGGCGTCGTTCGACCCCGAGCTCGTCGTCGTCTCACCCGGTTTCGCGCCGACGCATCCGATCGTCGCGTGGGCGGGGGAGTCGGGCGTCGCACTCTGGGGCGACGTCGAGCTCGCCTGGCGTGTGCGCGACAAGGTCGTCCGCGCCGACGGCACCCCGGCCGACTGGGTGCTGGTCACCGGCACGAACGGCAAGACGACGACCGTGCAGCTCACCGCGACGATGCTCGTCGCCGGCGGGCTGCGCGCGGCCCCCTGCGGCAACATCGGCATCCCGGTGCTCGACGCGGTCCGCGACCCGCAGGGCTTCGACGTCCTGGTGGTCGAGCTCTCGAGCTACCAGCTGCACTACCTCGGCCGGATCGAGCCGCTCGCGAGCACCTGCCTGAACATCGCCGACGACCACCTCGACTGGCACGGCACCTTCGAGGCCTATCGCGCCGCGAAGGCGAAGGTCTACGCGAACACCCGGGTCGCCTGCGTCTACAACCGCGCCGACGCCGCCACCGAGCAGATGGTGGTCGACGCCGAGGTGATCGAGGGCGCGCGCGCCATCGGCTTCGGCCTCGGGGTCCCCGGGCCGAGTGACTTCGGCGTCGTCGACGGCATCCTGTGCGACCGCGCCTTCCTCGAGGATCGCGCGACGAGCGCGATCGAGATCGCGACCGTCGACGAGCTCGCCGCTCGCGGACTCGCCGCCCCGCACATCGTGCAGAACGTGCTGGCGGCCGCCGCGCTCTCGCGGGCCTGCGGCATCGAGCCCGCCGCCGTCCGCCGCTCCCTCGCGAGCTTCGAGCTCGACGCGCACCGCATCCAGGTGGTCGCGGAGAGCTCCGGCGTGGTCTGGGTGAACGACTCGAAGGCCACCAATCCGCACGCCGCCGACGCCTCGCTCCGGGCCTACCCGTCCGTCGTGTGGCTCGTCGGCGGGCTGCTGAAGGGCGTCGACATCGACGCTCTCGTGGGCGCCCACGTCGGCCGCCTGCGCGGCGCCGTGGTCATCGGCGCGGACCGCGCGGAGGTCCTCGAGGCATTCCGGCGACACGCGCCCGCCCTCCCCGTGACCGAGGTGGTCCCGGATGACACTGGGGCGGTGATGCAGGCGGCCGTCGAGGCCGCCGCGGTGCTCGCCCGCACGGGTGACGTCGTCCTGCTCGCACCTGCTGCGGCGTCGATGGACCAGTTCCGCGACTACGCGGAGCGGGGCCGCTTCTTCGCGGCCGCCGTGGCGACGTATCTGGGAGGGGGAGCCGATGACCGCTCCGACGACGAACCGCAGCCCGGGCCGCTCGCGCACTGACCGCTCGCGCGCCGAGGCGACCGAGGGCGAACAGCACAGGGAGCGCGGCGGACTGCGCACCGCGCGGATCGTGCTCGCCCGCGTCCTCGCCTCGGGATCGCCGAACTTCTTCCTGCTCTTCGGCACGACGCTCTTCCTCGTGCTCTTCGGGCTGACGATGGTGCTCTCCTCCTCGTCGGTCACCTCCTACGTGCGCAGCGACGACTCCTTCGGCGGCTTCTTCCGCCAGGGCGGCTTCGCCCTGCTCGGCGTGCCGCTGATGCTCGTGGTGTCGCGCGTGCCGATCCGCTTCTGGAAGAAGGCCACGCCGCTCCTGCTCGGGGCCGGCTGCGTCCTGCAGCTGCTCGTGCTGTTCTCGCCGCTCGGCTGGGAGGTCGGCGGCAACCGCAACTGGCTGCGGATCGGCGGCTTCACGATGCAGCCGTCCGAGATCATCAAGCTCGCGCTCGCGCTCTGGCTCGGCCTGCTGCTCGCCCGCCGCTACCGCGGCCCGAAGGACTGGAAGGACGCGCTGATGCCCGTCCTGATCGTCGCGGGCGGCTCGATCGGCCTCGTCCTCGGCGGCGGCGACCTCGGCACCGTCCTGATCCTCGCCGGCATCGTGCTGGCCGCGCTCTTCTACGCGAACGTGCAGATGAAGGTGCTGATCCCGATCGTGCTCGTCGGCGCGGTCGGCGCCGTGCTCTTCGCCATCTCGAGCGAGAACCGGCTGACCCGGATCATGTCCTTCCTCGGCGACTGCTCGGGCTCGGAGCAGTACGAGACCTCCTGCTGGCAGCCCGTGCACGGCACCTGGGCGATGGCCTCGGGCGGCATCTTCGGCGTCGGCCTCGGCAACTCCAAGGCCAAGTGGTCCTGGCTGCCCGCGGCCGACAACGACTACATCTTCGCGATCATCGGCGAGGAGCTCGGCCTGATCGGGGCGATCGTGGTCCTCGCGCTCTTCGTCGTCCTCGCGATCGCGTTCTTCCGCATCATCCACGCGTCCACCGACCCGTTCGTCCGCATCACCACGGGCGCGGTCATGGTCTGGCTGATCGGCCAGGCGTTCGTCAACATCGGGGTGGTGCTCGGGGTGCTCCCGGTGCTCGGAGTGCCGCTGCCGCTGATCTCCTCCGGAGGCACCGCCCTGCTCAGCTCGCTCCTCGCCATCGGCGTCGTGCTCTCCTTCGCGCGCCACCAGACCTCGCCGAGCGACGGCGCCGCCGCGCGCGCCGCCAAGAAGGCCGCCGCCCGATGACCCGCTTCCTGCTCGCCGGCGGCGGCACCGCCGGCCACGTCAATCCGCTGCTCGCGACCGCGGACGAGATCCGCGCGCGGAACGCGGAGGACGAGGTCCTCGTCCTCGGCACGGCCGAGGGACTCGAGGCCCGACTGGTCCCGCTCCGCGGCTACGAGCTGTCGGTGATCCCGCGCCTGCCGTTCCCGCGCCGCCCGAACGGCGCCGCCCTGCGCTTCCCCTCCGCCTTCCGCGCGACGATCGACGGCATCGTCCGCACCCTCCGCGAGCGCCGGATCGACGCGGTCGTCGGCTTCGGCGGCTACGCGGCCGCACCCGCCTACCTCGCCGCCCGTCGCGCCGGGATCCCGTACGTGGTGCACGAGGCCAACGCCCGGCCCGGTCTCGCCAACCGGCTCGGCGCCCGCTTCACCCCGTTCGTCGGCGTCGCCTTCGAGGGGACGCCGCTGCGGAACGCGCAGGTCGTCGGCATGCCGCTGCGCCGCGAGATCGCGCAGCTGGACCGCGCGGCCGTGCGCGACGAGGCGATGGCCGCCCTCGGTCTCGATCCCGCGCGCCGCACCCTTCTCGTCACCGGCGGCTCGCTCGGCGCCCGGCGGATCAACGCGACCGTGCACGCGAGTGCCGCCGCGCTCGTCGCGACCGGGTTCCAGGTGCTGCACATCACCGGCGACCGCGCCGAGATCACCGACCCCGGCGTCCCCGGCTACCACCTCCTCGCCTACTGCGACCGGATGGACCTCGCCCTCGCGGCGGCGGACGTCGCCGTCTCCCGCGCGGGGGCGGCCACCGTGAGCGAGCTCAGCGCGCTCGGCCTGCCGGCGGTGTACGTGCCCTACCCGGTCGGGAACGGCGAGCAGCGCTTCAACGCGCGCGGTGTCGTCGATGCCGGCGGCGCGGTCCTCGTCGAGGACGCGGCGTTCACCCCGGCGTGGGTCGCGAGCGACCTGGTGCCGCTCCTGCACGACGCTCCACGCCTGGCCGAGATGGGCCGCCGTGCCGCGTCCGTCGGCGTGCGCGACGGCTCCGGCCGACTGGTCGACCTCATCGGGTCCGGTCTCCGTCCGCACTGATCGCTCCGCGGTTAAACTGATCCCTTCGCCCGGCCTGCGGCACCCCGCACGCCGAGCCGACCACCCGAAAGCGAGAGCCCCGTGATCAAGCCCGACCTCGGCATCACCGTCCCCGACGAGCTCGGCTCGGTCCACTTCATCGGCATCGGCGGCTCGGGGATGAGCGGGATCGCGCGGCTGTTCCACCGCGCCGGTCACCGCGTCACCGGCTCCGACGTGCGCGAGTCGCACCCGATCGAGCAGCTCCGCGAGCTCGGCATCCCGGTCGCCATCGGGCACGACGCGGCGCACCTCGGCGACGCCGAGGCCGTCGTCGTCACCTCGGCCCTCTGGCCGGACAACCCCGAGTACCTGCTGGCGAAGGAGCGCGGCCTGCCCGTCCTGCATCGCTCGCAGGCGCTCGCCTGGCTCGTCCGCGGCAAGCGCCTGGTCGCCGTCGCCGGCGCACACGGGAAGACCACCTCGACCGGCATGATCGTCACCGGCCTGCTCGGTCTCGACGCCGACCCCAGCTTCGTCAACGGCGGGATCATCGAGGGCCTCGGCACCTCCTCCGCGGCCGGCTCCGGCGAGGTCTTCGTCGTCGAGGCAGACGAGTCGGACGGCAGCTTCCTGCTCTACGACACCGCGGTGTCGCTCGTCACCAACGTCGACCCCGACCACCTCGATCACTACGGCTCGCTCGAGGCGTTCGAGGAGGCGTTCGTCACCTTCACCTCGAGCGCGCGGGAGCTGGTGGTCATCTCCTCCGACGACGCCGGCGCCGTCAGCGTCACCCGCCGGATCGACGGACCGAAGGTCCTGACCTTCGGCGAGGCGGAGGGCTCGGACGTCCGTGTCGTCGACCTCGAGCTGGTCGGCCCGGTCGGCTTCACCGTCGAGTACGAGGGCCGCCGCTACACGACGCGACTGCGCATCCCGGGTCGCCACAACGCGATCAACGCGGCGGGCGCCTTCGCCGTGCTCATCGGCCTCGGCTTCGAACCGGCGCCCGCCCTGGCGGCGATCTCCGAGTTCGGCGGCACGGAGCGCCGCTTCGAGCTGCACGGCGCCGTGCGCGGCGTGAGCGTCTACGACGACTACGCGCACCACCCCACCGAGGTCGCCGCCGCCCTCTCGGCCGCGAGGACAGTCGTCGGCTCCGGCCGGATCATCGCCGTGCACCAGCCGCACCTCTACAGCCGCACCCGGCTCTTCGCCCGCGAGTTCGCCGAGGCGCTGGAGACCTACGCCGACGAGACGATCGTCCTCGACGTCTACGGCGCGCGCGAGGACCCCGAGCCCGGCGTCACCGGCGCGCTGGTCAGCGAGAAGTTCGCCGACCCCTCGCACGTCTCGTTCCTCGCCGACTGGCAGGAGGCGTCCCGCCGCACCGCGGAGATCGCGCGCGAGGGCGACTTCGTGATCACCCTCGGCTGCGGCGACGTCTACCGGATCATCCCGCAGCTGCTCGAGTCGCTCGGCGCGAGCGAGGTCGCGCCGGTCGCGCGATGAAGCGGCCGGACGGCGTGCGGCCGCCGAGCGGAGTGCGCTCAGCGTCCGCTCGTCCGGCGAGCCCTGCGCCGGCGGAGCCGCGCCCGTCCGGCGACGACGAGCACCCCACCGAGCCGATCCGGCTGACGACGCCGGCGTCGCTGCGGGTGCCGTCCGCTCCCCGGAGTGCGGCGGGGAAGCTGCAGGCCGAGCGGCTGAAGGCGGAGAAGGCGGCGGAGGCCGGGAGATCGGTGAAGGCCGCGAAGGCCGCTCCCGCGAAGACCACTCCCGTAAAGGCCGCACCCGCGAAGGCCGCAGCCGCTGAGCCCGCGTTCGCGGAGGCGAAGCCCGAGAAGGCGGTACCCGCGAAGGCGGAGCCCACCACGGCCGATTCGGAGGAGGCTCCGCCCGAGACGGCGGCCGAGCCGCGGAGGACGCCGCTGTCCCGGCTCCGGGGTCTCCCACTGCACGGCTCGGAGGGCCGCGCCCTCGCGAAGGCGGCTCGGGAGCGCCGGCGCTTCGAGCGCGGCGAGGTCCGCCGCTTCACCAAGCGCGCGCGTCGCCGCCGCACCATCGCCCTGGTCACGGCCGGCTCGCTCGTCCTCCTCGCCCTGGTCGTCGCTGCAGCGGCCTACTCGCCGCTGATGGCCGTGAAGACGATCGAGATCACCGGCACCCAGCGCGTCAGCGCCCAGGACATCCAGGATTCGCTCGCCGACCAGGTCGGGGTGCCGCTCACGCTGGTGGACCGCGCCGCCGTCGGGCGGGTGCTCGGCAGCTACCCGCTGGTGCGCAGCTACTCCGTGCAGACGCGACCGCCGAGCACGCTGATCGTCAGCGTCGTCGAGCGGACCCCGGTCGGCGTGATCGCCGACGGCGCCGAGTTCGACCTCGTCGACCCGGCGGGCGTGGTGATCGAGACGGCGCCCGCCGCGCAGGAGGGCTACCCGCTGCTCAGCACGCCGACCGGCTCCGCCTCGGGAGCGGCGTTCCGCGCGACCGCACGGGTGCTGCTCACCCTGCCGGAGTCGCTCGAGAGCCAGGTCGCCTCGGCGGCCGCGACCACGGGGGACGACGTCTCCCTGACCCTCGCGGACGGCGCCGTCGTCTTCTGGGGCGGGTCGGACGACTCCGCGCTCAAGGCCGTCGTCCTGGAGAAGCTGATGGCGGCGACGGACCCCGCGGCGGTCGCCTCCTACGACGTCTCCTCGCCCGAGGCCGCCGTCGTCGCCCGGCGGTGAGCGGCGCGCCCGGACGGATCCGCACGGCTCTTTTCCGATTGCGGGCGTGTCTGTCGCAGCGCGGCGCGCACTCCGCCTACCGTCGAGCCCACACCCCAAATGCATACTCAGCATAACTTTAAGCCTCAACTACAGGTTTAAGGTTCAGCCCGGAGGCCGGACACGTGACTTCAAACCAGAACTACCTCGCCGTGATCAAGGTCGTCGGCATCGGCGGTGGCGGCGTCAACGCCGTCAACCGCATGATCGAGCTCGGCCTCCGCGGCGTCGAGTTCATCGCGATCAACACCGACGCGCAGGCGCTGCTGCTCAGCGACGCGGACGTCAAGCTCGACGTCGGCCGCGAGCTGACCCGTGGACTCGGCGCCGGCGCCGACCCCGAGGTCGGCCGCCGCGCCGCCGAGGACCACGCGGAGGAGATCGAGGAGGTGCTCGCGGGCGCCGACATGGTCTTCGTCACCGCGGGCGAGGGGGGCGGCACCGGCACCGGCGGCGCGCCCGTCGTGGCGCGCATCGCGAAGTCGATCGGCGCGCTCACCATCGGTGTCGTCACGAAGCCCTTCGGCTTCGAGGGCCGCCGCCGCCAGACCCAGGCCGAGGCGGGTGTCGCGACCCTGAAGAACGAGGTCGACACCCTCATCGTCGTCCCGAACGACCGCCTGCTCGAGATCAGCGACCGCGGCATCTCGATGCTCGAGGCCTTCGCCACGGCCGACCAGGTGCTGCTCGCCGGTGTCCAGGGCATCACCGACCTGATCACCACCCCGGGCCTGATCAACCTCGACTTCGCCGACGTCAAGTCGGTCATGCAGGGCGCCGGCTCCGCGCTGATGGGCATCGGCTCGTCGCGCGGCGCGGACAGGGCGATCAAGGCGGCCGAGCTGGCCGTGGCATCGCCGCTGCTCGAGGCGAGCATCGACGGCGCGCACGGCGTGCTGCTCTCCATCCAGGGCGGATCGAACCTCGGCATCTTCGAGATCAACGACGCGGCGCGCCTGGTCCAGGAGGCCGTGCACCCCGAGGCGAACATCATCTTCGGCGCCGTGATCGACGACACCCTCGGCGACGAGGTGCGCGTCACCGTGATCGCGGCGGGCTTCGACGGCGGTGAGCCCGGCGCGACCGGTCCCGCGGCCGTCGCGGCACCGCGCCCGCAGCAGAGCCTGCCCGCGGAGGCGTCGTCCGAGCCCGCCCCGGCCCCGGTCGCCGCGCCGTCGGCCGGGTCGATCTGGTCGAGCACCCCCGTCGCCGCGCCGGCTCCCGTCGCCGACCCGTCGTTCGACGACGACGAGAGCGACCTCGACATCCCCGACTTCCTCAAGTAGTCGCCGCCGTGGTGGATCGCGAGCTGGCCGAGCGCTGGGCCTCGGTGACCGAGCAGGTCGCCGACGCCGCCCGCTCGGCCGGTCGCGACCCGTCGGAGCTGACCACGATCGTGGTCACCAAGTACCACCCCGTCTCCCTCCTGCGTGACCTCCTCGAGCTCGGCGTCGCCGACTTCGGCGAGAACCGCCACCAGGAGGCGCAGGAGAAGGCGGCCGAGCTCGCCGGCACGCCCGCGCGCTGGCACTACATCGGCCAGCTGCAGAGCAAGAAGGCGCGGCAGGTGAAGCGCTACGCGAGCTCGATCCACTCGGTCGACCGGCTCGCCCTGGTGCCGCTCCTCGACGCCGGCCCGCCCGAGCCCGGGCAGGCGCCCCTCGACGTCTTCCTGCAGGTCAACCTCACCGACGACCCCGACCGCGGGGGAGCGGCCCCCGACGAGGTCGAGCCGCTCGCGGAGGCACTCGCGGCCGCCCCGGGGCTGACTCTGCGCGGCGTGATGGCCGTCGCTCCGCTGGGCGAGGAGCCCCGCCCGGCCTTTGCGCGGCTGCGCGCGATCTCGGAGCGCGTGCGGTCGATCGATCCCGGAGCGACCGACATCTCCGCCGGCATGTCGAACGACTTCGCCGAGGCGATCGCCGAGGGTGCGACACACCTGCGAATCGGGTCGGCAATCACCGGCAATCGGCCCGCCCGCCCGTAGCCTCGTCGTGACCCAGCTGTGGGTGAGACGACAACACGGAGGACACTGATGGCCAACCCGCTGAAGAAGACGATGGTGTACCTCGGACTCGCCGACGAAGAGGTCGAGTACGAGCGTGCCGAGACCGTCGAGGCGGCCCCCGCGACAGCGCACCGCGCCCCGGTCTCCCCGGTCCAGCCGGTCCCGCCGGTCGAGCCGACCCCGCAGCAGCCCCGCGCGACGGTCACCCCGCTCCGCAAGCCCACCCCCCAGACCCCGAAGGCGACGGCACACGCTGAGATGAACGAGATCCTCACCGTCCACCCCAAGCAGTACCGCGACGCTCAGGTGATCGCGGAGAACTTCCGCGACGGCATCCCCGTCATCATCAACCTCTCGCAGATGAGCGACGCCGACGCTCGCCGCCTGATCGACTTCGCCAGCGGCCTCTCGCAGGGCCTCTACGGCCGCATCGAGCGCGTCACCAGCAAGGTGTTCCTCCTCTCCCCGTCGCACATCACGGTCGCGGGCGATTCGGCCTCCGCCGAGAGCGACGCCGACGCGTCGTTCTTCGCGAAGTCCTGATCCCGGGAGCCCTGTCGTTCGGTGAGCTCCGTCATCTCGCTCTTCGCGAGCGTCCTCTACTTCGCGCTCCTGCTGTACTTCTTCGCCATGTGGGCGCGGTTCGTCCTGGATCTCGTCCGGGTGATCCGCCGCGAATGGCGCCCCCGCGGCGTGGGACTCGTGGCGGCCGAGACCGTCTACACGGTCACGGATCCGCCGATCTCCTTCTTCCGCCGCGTGATCAAGCCGGTCTCGATCGGCCCGATCGCCCTCGACTTCGGCTGGAGCCTCACCATGCTCTGCGTCATCGTGGGCATGTACATCGCCACCTGGCTCCAGCGCGTCTGATGCCCGGCGGTGCACGGGTCGCCCGCGTCCCCTGTATCGTTGGCGTCGATCGGACGTGCTCCGCTGTGCCCGCACTGCGCCGCGCGCTCCCAGTTGCTAGCTTTAGTCGTTGCTAGCTCCAGCCGAACGTTCTTGAACGTGTACCTACTTGAAATCGAAGGTGGAAAGCCATGGCGCTCACTCCCGAAGATGTTGTCAACAAGCGGTTCCAGCCGACGAAGTTCCGCGAGGGATACGACCAGGACGAGGTCGACGACTTCCTCGACGAGGTCGTCGTGGAGCTCCGCCGCCTGAACCAGGAGAACGAGGAGCTGCGCCAGCGCCTCTCCTCCGGTGACTCGCGGCCGACGGACGCCCCCGTCGTGTCCACGCCGGCCCCCGCTCCCGTGGTCGACGAGAGCCCGGCTCCCGAGCCGGAGCCCGAGCCCGAGCCGGAGCCCACCCCGGCTCCCGCCCAGGCCGCTCCCGCCGCCTCGCAGTCGGCTCCGGTCGACGAGGCCGAGAGCTCCAGCGGACTCCTGCAGCTCGCGCGCCGTCTCCACGAGGAGCACGTCCGCGAAGGTGCCGACAAGCGCGACGCTCTCGTCGCCGAGGGCCGGGCCACCGCCGCGCGCATCGTCGCCGAGGCCGAGGCCAAGCAGCGTGCCCAGGTCGCGAAGCTCGAGGAGGAGCGCGCGACGGTGGAGCACCGCATCGACGAGCTCCGCACCTTCGAGCGCGAGTACCGCCAGAAGCTGAAGAGCTACATCGAGGGCCAGCTCCGCGACCTCGACACCCAGCCGGTGTCGGCCGAGTCGTCCTCGTTCCCCGGCTTTGGGGCGTAGCACCACCGCAGCGAACGTCAGGCCGAGGGTGCTCGTCACCCTCGGCCTCGTTGCGCTCGCGGTGTTCGCGATCGACCAGACCGCGAAGCACCTCGTCAGCACCGGGCTCACGCTCGGTGAGGACGTGCACGTCCTCGGCGACGTGCTGATCCTGCACTACGTGAAGAACCCCGGAGCCGCGTTCTCGCTCGCGAGCGGCTCCACCTGGATCTTCTCGATCATCGCCGCGTGCGTGGTCGTCGCCGTGATCTGGTTCTCCCGGCGCATCCGCTCGACGGCGTGGGCGCTGTTCTTCGGGCTGCTGCTCGGCGGCACGCTCGGCAACCTGTTCGACCGCCTCTTCCGCGAGCCGTCGTTCGGTCTCGGCCACGTGGTCGACTTCCTCTACACGCCGTGGCTGCTGCCGGCGATCTACAACGTCGCCGACATCGCGATCTGCACGGCGATGGGGCTCTTCGTGATCCTCAGCCTGCGCGGCGTGAACCTCGACGGCACGCGCTCCTCGCGCAAGGCCGAGCAGGCCGCCGCGGAGGACGCTGCGGACGCCGACAGCACCGCGGCGACCGACTCCGAGCCGCGCGGCGGCGCCTGATGGTGCAGTCCCGCGCGCTGCCCGTCCCCGACGGACTCGCCGGCCTGCGCGCCGACGCGGCCGTCGGCAAGCTCCTCGGCTTCTCGCGCACCTTCGCCGCCGAGGTCATCGATGCCGGCGGCGTCACCGCCGACGGCCGGGTCCTCGACAAGAGCGACCGCGTCGTCGCGGGCGCCTGGCTGAGCGTCGAGTGGAGTCCCCGCGAGGAGCCGCGCATCGTCCCGATCGCGGTTCCCGACCTCGGCATCGTCCACGACGACGACGACATCGTGGTGATCGACAAGCCCGTCGGGGTCGCGGCGCACCCGGCCGTCGGCTGGGAGGGCCCGACCGTGCTCGGCGCCCTCGCCGCGGCCGGCTTCACGATCTCGACCTCCGGCGCCGCCGAGCGGGCGGGCATCGTGCACCGGCTCGACGCCGGCACGAGCGGCCTGATGGTGGTCGCGAAGTCCGAGCGCGCGTACACGCATCTCAAGCGCGCCTTCCACGACCGGCTGGTCGAGAAGATCTACCACGCCGTCGTCCAGGGGCACCCCGATCCGCTGACCGGCACGATCGACGCGCCGCTCGGACGCCACCCCTCCTCGGACTGGAAGTTCGCGATCCGCGCCGACGGCAAGCCCTCGGTCACGCACTACGAGACGATCGAGGCGTTCCCCTTCGCCTCGCTCCTCGAGATCCGGCTCGAGACCGGCCGGACGCACCAGATCCGCGTGCACATGGCGGCCCAGCGCCACCCCTGCGTGGGCGACGCGATGTACGGGGCCGACCCCACGCTCTCGAAGCGCCTGGGCCTCACCCGGCAGTGGCTCGACGCCGTGCGGCTGGCCTTCACCCACCCGGGCACGGGGGAGTGGGTGCAGTTCGAGGCGACCTACCCGGACGACCTCGCACACGCGCTGGACGTCCTCCGCGGGGAGTGACGCGGGTAGACTTTCGGTCTCCCTGCCCGCAGTCCGTCGGAGGCGCATCCTTTGCCGAGTAACGATTCCTTCGTCCACCTGCACGTGCACAGCGAGTACTCGATGCTCGACGGTGCCGCCCGGGTCAAGCCGCTGATCGACGCGGCGGTGGAGGAGGGCATGCCGGCGATCGCCGTCACCGACCACGGCAACGTGTTCGGCGCCTTCGACTTCTGGCGCACCGCGACGGCGGCGGGCATCAAGCCGATCATCGGCACCGAGGCGTACATCACGCCCGGCACGCACCGCTCGGACAAGACCCGGATCCGCTGGGGCGACGGCGGCGGCGACGACGTCTCCGGCTCGGGCGCCTACACGCACATGACGCTGCTGAGCTCGACGACGACCGGCATGCACAACCTCTTCCGGCTGTCCTCGCGCGCCTCGATCGAGGGCTACTACTTCAAGCCGCGGATGGACCGCGAGATCCTCGCCGAGCACTCCGAGGGTCTCATCGCGACCACCGGCTGCCCGAGCGGCGAGGTGCAGACGCGCCTGCGCCTCGGGCAGTACAAGGAGGCGCGGCAGGCGGCCGCCGACTACCGCGACATCTTCGGCAAGGAGAACTACTTCGCCGAGATCATGGACCACGGCCTCGAGATCGAGCGCCGCGTCATCGGCGATGTGATCCGGCTGGCGAAGGACCTCGATCTGCCGCTGGTGGCGACGAACGACCTGCACTACACCCACGCGCACGACGCCACCTCGCACGCGGCGCTGCTCTGCGTGCAGTCGGGCACCACGCTCGACGACCCCAAGCGCTTCAAGTTCGACGCGGACGAGTTCTACCTCAAGTCCCCGCGCGAGATGCGGCAGGTCTTCCGCGACCACCCCGAGGCCTGCGACAACACCCTGCTGATCGCCGAGCGCTGCGACGTGCAGTTCGACACCTCCGCGAACTACATGCCGCGCTTCCCCGTCCCCGAGGGGGAGACCGAGGACACCTGGTTCGTCAAGGAGGTCGAGGCCGGGCTGAACGAGCGCTATCCGGACGGCATCTCGCAGGAGGTGCGGGACCGCGCCGACTACGAGACCCGCGTCATCCTGCAGATGGGCTTCCCGGGCTACTTCCTCGTCGTCGCCGACTTCATCAACTGGTCCAAGCGCAACGGCATCCGCGTCGGCCCGGGCCGCGGCTCCGGAGCGGGCTCGATGGCCGCCTACGCGATGAAGATCACCGACCTCGACCCGCTGAAGCACGGCCTGATCTTCGAGCGCTTCCTCAACCCCGACCGCGTCTCGATGCCCGACTTCGACGTCGACTTCGACGACCGTCGCCGCGGCGAGGTCATCCGCTACGTCACCGACAAGTACGGCGACGAGCGCGTCGCGCAGATCGTCACCTACGGCACGATCAAGGCGAAGCAGGCGCTCAAGGACGCCTCGCGCGTGCTCGGCTTCCCGTTCGGGATGGGCGAGAAGCTCACCAAGGCGATGCCGCCCGCGATCATGGGCAAGGACATCCCGCTCACCGGGATCAACGACCCGGAGCACCCGCGCTACAAGGAGGCGCTCGACGTCCGCAACGTCATCGCCGAGGACCCGCAGGCGAAGCTCGTCTTCGAGACGGCCCTCGGCCTGGAGAACCTCAAGCGGCAGTGGGGCGTGCACGCGGCCGGCGTGATCATGTCGAGCGACCCGCTCAAGGACATCATCCCGATCATGAAGCGGGAGCAGGACGGCCAGATCGTCACGCAGTTCGACTATCCCGCCTGCGAGTCGCTCGGCCTGATCAAGATGGACTTCCTGGGGCTGCGGAACCTCACGATCATCGACGACGCGCTCGACAACATCCGCGCCAACCGCGGTCAGGACCTCGTCCTCGAGGACCTCGCGCTCGACGACCCGGCCGCCTACGAGCTGCTGGCACGCGGCGACACGCTCGGCGTCTTCCAGCTCGACGGCGGGCCGATGCGCGGCCTTCTGCGCCTGATGAAGCCCGACAACTTCGAGGACATCTCGGCGGTCCTCGCGCTCTACCGGCCGGGCCCGATGGGCGCCGACTCGCACACCAACTACGCGCTGCGGAAGAACGGCGTGCAGGAGATCACGCCGATCCACCCGGAGCTCGAGGAGCCGCTCGCGGAGGTGCTCGGCGGCACCTACGGGCTGATCGTCTACCAGGAGCAGGTGATGTCGATCGCGCAGAAGCTCGCGGGCTTCACCCTGGCGCAGGCCGACCTGCTCCGCCGCGCGATGGGCAAGAAGAAGAAGTCCGAGCTGGACAAGCAGTTCGAGGGCTTCTCCGGCGGCATGGCCGACAACGGCTACTCGATGGCCGCGGTGAAGACCCTCTGGGACATCCTGCTGCCCTTCTCCGACTACGCGTTCAACAAGGCGCACTCGGCCGCGTACGGCGTCATCTCCTACTGGACCGCCTACCTCAAGGCGCACTACCCCGCGGAGTACATGGCGGCGCTGCTCACCAGCGTCGGCGACTCCAAGGACAAGATGGCCGCCTATCTCAACGAGTGCCGGCGGATGGGCATCAAGGTGCTGCCGCCGGACGTCAACGAGTCGATCGGCTTCTTCACCGCCGTCGGGCCCGACATCCGCTTCGGCCTCGGCGCCGTCCGCAACGTCGGGACCAACGTCGTCGAGGGCATCCGGGTCGCCCGGGAGGAGAAGGGGCGCTTCGAGTCGTTCCACGACTTCCTGCGCAAGGTGCCGCTCCCGGTCGCGAACAAGCGCACCATCGAGTCGCTGATCAAGGCGGGCGCGTTCGACTCGCTCGGCTCGACCCGGCGCGCGCTCGTCGAGGTGCACGAGGACGCGGTCGAGGCGGCCGTCGGCGAGAAGCGCAACGAGGCCAACGGCCAGGTCGGCTTCGACTTCGACAGCCTCTGGGACGAGCCGCAGGCCGCGATCCAGGTGCCGACCCGGCCGGAGTGGGCCAAGCGGGACAAGCTCGCCTTCGAGCGCGACATGCTCGGCCTCTACGTCTCCGACCACCCGCTCGCCGGGCTCGAGACGGAGCTGGCCAAGCACTACAGCACGACGATCGCCGACCTCCTGGTCTCGGAGTCGATCGGCGACGGCGAGACGGTGGTCGTCGCCGGACTCGTCACGAGCGTGCAGCACCGGATGGCGAAGGCCTCCGGCAACCAGTACGGGATGATCCAGGTCGAGGACTTCGGCGGCGAGATCACCTGCATGTTCATGGGCAAGGCGTACCAGGAGTTCGCTCCGGCGCTGACGAACGACTCCATCGTCGTCGTCCGCGGCCGCGTCAGCATGCGCGACGACGGCATGAACCTGCACGCGTTCAGCCTCTTCGCCCCCGAGATGAGCCAGGACGGCGACTCCGGGCCGCTGACCGTCTCGATGCCGGAGTCGCGCGCGACCACCGACACCGTCTCGCAGCTCAGCGACGTGCTCATCCGCCACTCCGGCCGCACCGAGGTCCGCCTCAAGCTGATCAAGGGCGACACCGCCCGCGTCTTCGAGGTCCCGTTCCCGGTCCGGATCACGCCGGACCTCTTCGGCGAGCTGAAGAGCCTCCTCGGGCCGAACTGTCTGTACTGAGCCGTCGTGCGAGCCGGTCCCTGCCCGGCTCGCCGCGGTCGGCTCGTGCGGGTGATTGCGTCGAGTAGAGCGTCCTGCGTTCGGCTGCGGCGATCCGCTGGCACGCGGATCGCCGATTCGCCTCGAGTCGTGCGCTGCCCATGCTGGTCGAGTAGCCTCGCAGCGGCGTATCGAGACCTGGCGTCGGCGGCGCGGGTGGCGCCCGCGGGGGAGCGGCGCGAGCGCGGCCGGTAGGCTGGGGCGGCCATGATTCAGACTCTCGATCTGCGGGGGCGGCGTCCGTCCGCCGCCGAGCTCCTCGCCCTCGTTCCGCGCAATCCGGGCACCTCCGCCGCCGTCGGGCCCGTCGTCGCCGAGCTGATCGCCGACGTCCGCGCGCGCGGCGCCGAGGCGCTGCTCGAGCAGGCGGAGCGCCTCGACGGCGTCCGCCCGCCGCGCCTGCGCGTGCCCGCCGAGGACATCGCCGCGGCGGTCCGCGACCTCGATCCCGCGATCCGCGCGGCCCTCGAGGAGGCGATCACCCGCGTCCGCAAGGCCAGCGCGGCGCAGATCCCCCCGGCGCGCACCACGGTGCTCGACGACGGCGCCACCGTCACCCAGCGCTGGCAGCCCGTCGGCCGCGCCGGCCTCTACGTCCCCGGCGGCAAGGCCGTCTACCCCTCCAGCGTGATCATGAACGCCGTGCCCGCCCAGGTCGCCGGCGTCGGCTCCGTCGCGCTCGCCTCGCCGCCGCAGAAGGCGTTCGGCGGCTCCGTGCACCCGACGATCCTCGCCGCCGCCGGGCTCCTCGGCGTCGACGAGGTCTACGCCATGGGCGGCGCGGGAGCGGTCGCCGCCCTCGCCTACGGCGTCGACTCCCTCGGCCTCGACCCGGTCAGCATCATCACAGGCCCCGGCAACGTCTGGGTCACCACCGCCAAGCGCCAGGTGCTCGGCCAGGTCGGCATCGACTCCGAGGCCGGACCCACCGAGATCCTCGTCATCGCCGACTCCAGCGCCGACCCGCGCCTGATCGCCGCCGACCTGGTCAGCCAGGCCGAGCACGACGAGGCCGCCTCCGCCCTCCTCGTCACCGACGATCCGGCCCTCGCCGAGGCCGTCGGCCGCGAGATCGTCGAGCAGGCCGCGCGCACCCAGCACTCCGAGCGCGTCGGCATCGCCCTCTCCGGCCCGCAGTCGGCCCTCGTGATCGTCGACGACCTCGAGATCGCCTGCGCGTTCAGCGACGCCTACGGCCCCGAGCACCTCGAGCTGCACACCGTCGACCCCGAGGCCACCGCCGAGCGGATCCACGACGCCGGTGCCGTCTTCCTCGGCCCGACCACCCCGGTGAGCCTCGGCGACTACCTGGCCGGTTCCAACCACGTGCTGCCGACCCTCGGGCAGGCGCGCTTCTCCTCCGGTCTCGGCGCGCACACCTTCCTCCGCCCGCAGCAGCTCGTCTCCTACGACCGCGCCGCCCTGCAGCGGGTCGCCCCGCACATCCGCGCGCTGAGCGACGCCGAGGCGCTCCCCGCGCACGGCGACGCCGTCGACGCCCGCTTCGCCTGACCTCGAGAGGCACCCGAGATGTTCTGCCCCTTCTGCCGGCACCCCGACTCCCGCGTGATCGACTCGCGCACCAGCGACGACGGCCTCTCCATCCGCCGCCGCCGCCAGTGCCCGTCCTGCGGCCGCCGCTTCTCCACCACCGAGACCGCGAGCCTCGTCGTGATCAAGCGCAGTGGAGTCGTGGAGCCGTTCAGCCGCGAGAAGATTGTGAGCGGCGTCCGGAAGGCCTGCCAGGGCCGCCCGGTGACCGACACCGACCTCGCCGTGCTCGCCCAGCGGGTCGAGGAGAACCTCCGCTCCACCGGCGCCTCGCAGATCGACGCGAACGACATCGGGCTCGCCATCCTCGTCCCCCTCCGCGAGCTGGACGAGGTCGCCTACCTGCGCTTCGCGAGCGTCTACCAGGCGTTCGACTCCCTCGACGACTTCGAGTCGGCGATCGCCCTGCTGCGCGCCGAGCGCCCCGCCGCCCTGCACACCGCCGACGAGCTGTGAGGGCCGCCGTGTACCCGCTGCTGTTCTCCACCGTGCTCAAGCGCCTCGATCCCGAGCGGGCCCACCACCTCGCCTTCCCGGTGATCCAGGCGCTCGGCCCGGTCGCCCCGCTCGTCCGCCGGCTCACCGTGCCGCGCGCCGATCTCTCGGTCGAGGCGCTCGGCCTGCGCTTCCGGACGCCGTTCGGCGTGGCCGCCGGCTTCGACAAGGACGCGACCGCCGTGCTCGGTCTCGGCGCGCTCGGCTTCGGCCACGTCGAGGTGGGCACGCTGACCGCCCGCGCCCAGCCCGGCAACGACCGCCCGCGGCTCTTCCGGCTGATCGCCGACCGCGCGCTGATCAACCGGATGGGCTTCAACAACCACGGCGCCCGCGCGGCGGCCGGTCGCCTCGCCCGCCTGCGCAGTGCCCGGGGCCGCCCCGTGATCGGCGTCAACATCGGCAAGAGCCGGGTGGTCGACGTCGACGACGCGGTCGAGGACTACCTGGTCAGCGCCCGGATGCTCGCGCCGCTCGCCGACTACCTGGTCGTCAACGTCAGCTCGCCGAACACCCCGGGCCTGCGCGGCCTGCAGGAGATCGACAAGCTCGAGCCGCTGCTCGCCGCGGTCGCCGAGGCGGCGGACACGACGCCGCTGCTGGTCAAGATCGCGCCGGACCTCTCGGACGAGGAGGTCGTCCGCGTCGCCGAGCTCGCGGTGCGCCTCGGCCTCGCCGGCGTCATCGCCACGAACACCACCCTGTCCCGCGAGGGACTGCGCACCGACCGCGCCGTCGTCGAGCGCGCGGGAGCGGGCGGGCTCTCCGGCGCTCCGCTCGCCGCGCGCGCGCTCGAGGTGCTGCGGGTCATCCGCGGTGTCGTCCCCGCGGAGTTCTGCGTGATCTCCGTCGGGGGAGTGGACACCGCGGAGGACGTGCAGGAGCGGCTCGACGCCGGCGCGACGCTGGTGCAGGGCTACTCGGCGTTCGTCTTCCGCGGCCCGCTCTGGGGCCGTCAGATCAACCGCGGGCTCGCCAGGCTGCGCGCCGCGTAGTCCGGCGCCGCTGGGTCCGGCCTCTGCCGGCCCGGTTCGTGCCGCCGGGTCAGGCCGGGAACGCTCCGCGCTTGACCTGAGGCTTGGGCAGGCGCATCACGCGCAGCTGCAGGGCGCGCATCGCGGCGTACCACGGGATGCCCTTCTCGACCTTGTCCGCGCCGCCGAAGCGCTCGGCGAGCTTCTTCTTCAGCCGGCGGCCCAGCAGGATGCAGTCGAGGACGGCGAGCAGGAAGAACGCCCACAGGATGATCAGGGTGAGCGAAGCCAGCTCGGGCTGCGGGAAGAAGCTGATCAGCAGCACGACGACCATCACCGGGATGAGGAACTCGCCGAAGCTGAAGCGCGCGTCGACGTAGTCGCGGACGTACTTGCGCTGCGGGCCCTTGTCGCGCACCGGCAGGTAGCGCTGGTCGCCGGCGGCCATGCCGACGCGGGCCTGCTCGCGCAGCTCCGCGGTCTTCACGCGGGCGTCCCGCGCGGCCTGCTTGCGGTCGGTGACGACCAGCGGACGCTTGCGGGCGAGCTCCTGCTCGCGGCGCGTCGGGGTCGGCCGGCCCTTCCCGATGGCCGTCACGTCGGCGTCGTCGGGGGTGTCGGGTGCGATCGGGTGCTTGGCCACAGGGGAACGTCCTTGGAATCGAGGGTCTCTTAAGATTACCTCCATGGCTCACGACGCTCCGACTCCGTCCTCCACCCTGTCCGCCGCCGAGGAGGAGGTGCTCGCCGCCGTGCGCGACGACCTGCCCCGCTCGCTCGGCGAGCTGGGCCGGCTCGTCCGGATCCCCTCCGTCTCGTGGGACGGCTTCGACGCCACCCGCGTCGCCGCCAGCGCCGAGGCGATCGCCGAGCTCGCCCGGGAGACGGGTGTCTTCGACGAGGTCTCGATCCGCAGCTCCACCATCGGCGACTCCGACCTCCTCGGTCAGCCCGCCGTCCTCGCGACGCGGGCCGCCCGCAACGGCGCACCGACCGTCCTGCTCTACGCCCACCACGACGTCCAGCCGCAGGGGGCGGAGGAGGCGTGGGAGACGCCGCCGTTCGAGCCGACCGTGCGCGGCGACCGTCTCTACGGCCGCGGTGCCGCGGACGACAAGGCGGGCGTGGTCTCGCACCTCGCCGCGGTCCGTGCCCTGCGCCGGGTGGCGGGCGACGACCACGACCTCGGCCTCGTGCTCTTCATCGAGGGCGAGGAGGAGTTCGGCTCCCGCTCGTTCCCGACCTTCCTCCGCGAGCACCACGACGCGCTGCGGGCCGACGTGATCGTCGTCGCCGACAGCGACAACTGGGACATCGACACCCCCTCGCTCACCGTGGGCCTGCGCGGCAACGTCACGCTGACCCTCACCGTCCGCACCCTCGACCACGCCTCGCACTCGGGCATGCTCGGCGGCGCGGTGCCCGACGCGATGCTCGCGACGATCCGCCTCCTCGACACGCTCTGGAACGAGAACGGCTCGGTCGCGGTCGCCGGGCTCACCGAGCACGACGGTGCCGTCCCGGAGACCACCGAGGAGGACCTGCGCCGCGACTCCGGCCTGCTCGACGGCGTCTCGCCGATCGGCTCCGGACCGCTCCTCTCCCGGATCTGGTCGAAGCCGTCGATCACGGTCACGGGCATCGACGCGCCCAGCGTGGTGGACGCCTCCAACACCCTGAGCCCCTCCGTGCGGGTCAAGATCAGCGCCCGCATCGCTCCCGGGCAGGAGGCGCAGGAGGGCTTCACCGCCCTCGAGCGGCACCTGCGGGCGCACGCCCCGTTCGGCGCTCACCTCGAGATCGCCGACGTCGACACGGGGGAGCCCTTCCTGGTCGACACCTCGGGCTGGGCCGTCGGCCTGGTCGAGCAGGCGATGGCCGACGCCTGGGGCCGCGCGCCGCTGGAGACCAGCGTCGGCGGCAGCATCCCCTTCATCGCCGACCTCGTGCGCGAGTTCCCGGACGCGCAGATCCTGGTCACCGGCGTCGAGGACCCGGACTCGCGCGCGCACAGCCCGAACGAGTCCCTCCACCTCGGCGTCTTCCAGCGCGCGGCGCAGACGGAGGCGCTGTTCCTGCTGCGCGCCGCCGAGCACCGGGCCTGAGCGATTCGGAATAGCCCGGCCCGCGCCCGGGTTGCCACCGTAGAATCGTCGGCAGCACGCCGTCCGATCCCGCCAGCTCTGTTCCCGCTCGGCTCCGTTCCGACCGATCCCACCGAGGAGTGACATGTCCGACACGACACTGACCGCCAGCACCACCACCGCGGCGCACGGCGTCTCGATGACCCCCGTCGCCGCCGCGAAGGTGAAGAGCCTCCTCGAGCAGGAGGGCCGCGACGACCTGCGCCTGCGCGTCGCCGTCCAGCCCGGCGGCTGCTCCGGCCTGATCTACCAGCTCTACTTCGACGAGCGCACGCTCGACGGCGACGCGGCGGTCGAGTTCGAGGGCGTGGGCCTGGTCGTCGACAAGATGAGCGTCCCCTACCTCGACGGCGCCTCGATCGACTTCGAGGACACCATCCAGAAGCAGGGCTTCACCATCGACAACCCCAACGCCGGCGGCAGCTGCGCCTGCGGCGACAGCTTCCACTGATCGACCGCGGCGACACGCCGCACGGCCCGCTCGAACGGCGCCCGACTCCCCGCTCCGGCGGGCGGCCGGGCGCCGTTCGCCGTTGCAGCACCACTTCGGCGAGAGGTCAAGAGCGGGCGCCGGTGCACTCCCTGCCGACGACGGCGGGTAGGCTAGGGCCGGTCTAATACAGTTTCGTGTGAACTGGTCCCCAGTCTTCCGAAAGGTCACCGGTGCGCTTCAATCGCCGTCTCCGCCGATGGGTCGCAGTACCCGTCGCAGGAGCTCTCGCCCTCGTCCTCGCGGGCTGCACGCAGGAGCAGCTGCAGGGCTGGCTCCCCACTGAACCCGGCACGACGAACCACGTCGACCGGGTCATCGGACTCTGGGTCACCTCCTGGATCGTCCTGCTCGCCGTGGGTGTCATCACCTGGGGTCTGACGATCTGGGCGGTCGTCGTCTACCGCCGCCGGAAAGGCCAGACCGGCCTCCCGGTGCAGCTGCGCTACAACATGCCGATCGAGATCTTCTACACGATCGTGCCGCTGATCCTCGTGATCGGCTTCTTCGCCTTCACCGCGCGCGACCAGGCCGCCATCGAGCAGGCCTACGACGACCCGGACGAGACCATCCAGGTGTACGGCAAGCAGTGGGCGTGGGACTTCAACTACGTCGACGAGGACGTCTACTCCGCGGGCATCCAGGGCCAGTACGAGGACAGCGCCGACGGCGCCGGCTCGCTGGTCGAGTCCGAGGTCCCGACGCTCTACCTGCCGGTGAACCAGAAGATCAAGATCCAGCTCGACGCCCGCGACGTCATCCACTCCTTCTGGGTCGTCGACTTCCTCTACAAGAAGGACATGATCCCCGGCAAGACGAACTACATGTACGTCACGCCGCTCAAGGAGGGGACCTATGCCGGCAAGTGCGCCGAGCTCTGCGGCGAGTACCACTCCGCGATGCTCTTCAACGTGAAGGTCGTCTCGCAGGGCGAGTACGACGACTACATCCAGTCGCTGCGCGACGCGGGCCAGACCGGCCAGCTCGGCGCCGAGTACGACCGCAACAGCAACCTGCCCGGCACCGGCGCGCCGGCCCGCACCGAGAACGAGGAGTAGAGGGAGCATGAGCACCGCCACAGCACCCGCCCCGTCCCGCTCATTCGGCACACCGCCGGTCGAGCGCAAGGCGAACGTCCTCGTTCGCTGGATGACGTCCACCGATCACAAGGTCATCGGGTACATGTACCTGATCACCTCGTTCATCTACTTCTGCATCGCGGGCGTGATGGCCCTAGTCATCCGCGCCCAGCTCTTCGAGCCCGGCCTCGCCGTGGTCGAGACCCGCGAGCAGTACAACCAGCTCTTCACCATGCACGGCACGATCATGCTGCTGATGTTCGCGACGCCGCTCTTCGCGGGCTTCGCCAACGTCCTCATGCCGCTGCAGATCGGCGCTCCGGACGTCGCGTTCCCGCGACTCAACGCGTTCGCCTACTGGCTCTACAGCTTCGGCTCGCTGATCGCGGTCGCCGGCTTCATCACCCCGCAGGGCGCCGCGTCCTTCGGCTGGTTCGCCTACGCGCCACTCTCGAGCACGACGTTCTCGCCAGGGCTCGGCGGCAATCTCTGGGTCTTCGGCCTGGCGCTGTCCGGCTTCGGCACGATCCTCGGTGCGGTGAACTTCATCACCACGATCATCACGATGCGCGCGCCCGGTATGACGATGTTCCGCATGCCGATCTTCACCTGGAACATCCTGGTGACGTCGATCCTCGTGCTGCTGGCCTTCCCGGTCCTCGCCGCCGCGATGTTCGCCCTCGGTGCCGACCGCGTGTTCGATGCGCACATCTACGACGCGGCCAACGGCGGCGTGCTGCTCTGGCAGCACCTGTTCTGGTTCTTCGGCCACCCCGAGGTGTACATCATCGCGCTGCCGTTCTTCGGCATCGTCTCCGAGGTCTTCCCGGTCTTCAGCCGCAAGCCGATCTTCGGCTACAAGACGCTGATCTACGCGACCATCGCGATCGCCGCCCTGTCCGTGACCGTGTGGGCGCACCACATGTACGTCACCGGCTCGGTCCTGCTGCCGTTCTTCTCGCTGATGACGATGCTCATCGCGGTCCCGACCGGCGTGAAGATCTTCAACTGGATCGGCACCATGTGGCGCGGATCGGTGACGTTCGAGACCCCGATGATCTGGGCGATCGGCTTCTTGATCACCTTCACCTTCGGTGGCCTCACCGGCGTCATCCTCGCGTCGCCGCCGCTGGACTTCCACGTGTCCGACTCGTACTTCGTCGTCGCGCACTTCCACTACGTGGTGTTCGGCACCGTCGTGTTCGCGATGTTCTCGGGCTTCTACTTCTGGTGGCCCAAGTGGACCGGCAAGATGTTGAACGAGACCCTGGGCAAGTGGCACTTCTGGCTGCTGTTCATCGGCTTCCACACCACCTTCCTCATCCAGCACTGGCTCGGAGTCGTGGGCATGCCCCGCCGCTACGCGAGCTACCTGCCCGAGGACGGCTTCACCTGGATGAACCAGCTGTCGACGATCGGCGCGATGATCCTCGCGGTCTCGCTCATCCCGTTCTTCCTCAACGTGTACATCACGGCCCGCAAGGCGCCGAAGGTCACGGTGAACGACCCGTGGGGCTTCTCGCGCTCGCTCGAGTGGGCGACCTCCTGCCCGCCGCCCCGGCACAACTTCACCTCCATCCCGCGCATCCGCAGCGAGGCTCCGGCCTTCGACCTCAACCACCCCGAGGCCGGCATCCCCGTCGGCATCGGTCCGGCGAAGGACGCTCCGGACGCCCCCACGTACGACAAGTCCGAAGGCACGGTGAAGTAGGGCCATGCGCGCCAACGTCAATCTGTTCTGGCTGCTCGCCGGGTTCTTCCTCCTCGCGGACGTCACCTACATCCTCTGGTCGCTGATCGACACCGGCCAGGTCGAGTGGGTCGGCACCGTGGGCATCGCGCTCTCGTCGGTGCTGGGCGGCTTCATCGCCTTCTACGTCGGCCGGGTGCACAAGGCCCAGGGCGCTGAGCTGCCCGAGGACCGCCTCGACGCCGACATCGACGACGGCGACCCCGAGCTGGGCTTCTTCAGCCCGTGGAGCTGGTGGCCGCTGATCCTGGGCGGCTCCGCCGCACTGGCCTTCCTCGGCCTCGCGGTCGGCTTCTGGATCACCTACATCGCCGTCGGCCTCTTCCTGGTCGCCATCGCCGGCTGGGTGTACGAGTACTACCGCGGGTACTTCGCCCGCTAGGCGGACTGCACGGCTCCGAGGGCCGGGTGCGGGAGGTTTCGACCTCCGGCACCCGGCCCTTTCGCGTGGGGCGAGTGAGCCCGCAGGGCGGGCCCGGGCCTCTGCAGACCACTCGGAGTGCGGACACGCGCGAACGGACGCGAAACGGGCTCGGAGGGGCCCCCGGAGGCTGCTCCGGGTCCACTCGCACCGCCACTGGGCCGCGAGCGGACCCGTAACGGGACTCGGCCGGCGGCGCGCGTCCGCTATGGGGAATCTGGAGAGGCAGAGCTCCCTTCATGCAGGTCGAGCAGCCCCACGGGGACGGATCGAGACCTGGCTTCCTCAGCGGGGCGGGTCTGCAGGCCACTGTTCTGAGGGTGGTGGATCTCGATACGCCCGCTTCACGGGCTACTCGATCAGCAAAGTCGACTCCACGCCGGCAGTGTGGATCTCGATACGCCCGCTTCACGGGCTACTCGATCAGCGATGTCGGCTCCACGCCGACAGGGCGTCCGAGAGAGGCACGCTGACACGGTGGTCAGCAGCCCCGCAGCGGCGTCGAGACCCGGCCCCTTCTGCGTCTTCTGGCGTGGGTGGATCTACTTGGAGGAGACGCGCGCAGACATGCTGGTCGAGTAGCCCTGCAGGGGCGTATCGAGACCCGCCCACCGCAAGGACGTCGGTCTCTCTTCCCCGCCCTCCGACGGCGCCGAAGGCGCCCACCTCCGCTCGATACGCGACCTGCGGTCGCTACTCGGGCAGCAGGGGGCCGGCCCGGCGGGAGCCGTCCGAGCCGCTGTGCGGCGTCTCGGGAGGTGGTGCCGCGTCGTCCACTCATGGCGTGGGGGAGGAGCCGTGCTTTCTCCCTGCTGGTCGAGTAGCCCCGCAGGGGCGTATCGAGACCAGCGGTCCCCAGCGGGGCGGGTCTGCAGACTCCCGTTCCGACGCCGGTGGATCTCGATACGCCCGCTGCGCGGGCTGCTCGATCAGCATGAGGGCGGCCGTGCTGTCCTTGCTGGTCGAGCAGCGCCAGAGGGGCTTATCGAGACCCGCCGTCCTCAGGAGAGCGGGTCTGCAGACTCTTGTTTTGACGGTGCTGCGCGGGCTGCTCGATCAGCATGAGGGGGCGGGCTCTGCTGTGCGGGGGTGCCGCTCGGTCAGTGGTGCGCTCTGTGAGGGAGGGTCGAACAGGGGACGACGAAGGGCCCGGACGCTGTGCGTCCGGGCCCTTCGGGGGAGGGGGGTCAGTGCTCGCTGTGCGAGCTCTCGAGCTCCTTCTGGGTGACGGGGGTGATCCGGTCCTCGAAGAACCAGCGGGAGAGGCCGGCGCGCACGCGCTCCGGGGCGGTGATGCGGCCGCGGGAGTCCGGGCGGATCATGAGGGGCTCGTACTCCTCCTGGCCGACCAGCTTCCAGCGCTCGTACGCGTCGAGCTGCTGGTGCACCTCGATGAACTCGCCGCCGGGGAGGCGGACGATGCGGCCGGACTCGAAGCCGTGCAGGGCGATCTCGCGGTCCTTCTTCTGCAGGGCCAGGCAGATGCGCTTCGTGACGAAGTACGCGATGACCGGACCGGCGAAGAGGAGGAACTGCAGGGCGTGGATGACGCCCTCCATCGTGAGGTGGAAGTGCGTCGCGATGATGTCGGAGGACGCCGCAGCCCAGAGGACGGCGTAGAACGTGACTCCGGCGGCACCGATCGCGGTGCGGGTGGCGGCGTTGCGCGGGCGGTCGAGCAGGTGGTGCTCGCGCTTGTCACCGGTGATCCAGGCCTCGAGGAACGGGTAGAGCAGGACGACGACGATGAACAGGCCGACCACGGAGAGCGGCAGGAGGATGTTGAACGAGATCGTGCCGAGGCCCGGGATCGCCCACTCGAGTCCCGGCGGGACCAGACGCAGGGCACCGTCGGCGAAGCCGATGTACCAGTCGGGCTGGGTGCCGGCCGAGACGGGGGAGGGGTCGTACGGGCCGTAGTTCCAGATCGGGTTGATCGTGAACAGCGAGGCGATGAGGACGACGACACCGAAGACGATGAAGAAGAATCCACCGGCCTTCGCGGCGTAGACCGGGAGCACCGGGTAGCCGACCACGTTCTGCTCGGTCTTGCCCGCACCGGGGAACTGGGTGTGCTTGTGGACGACCACGAACACGAGGTGCAGGGCGATGAACGCGAGCACCAGTGCAGGCAGCAGCAGGATGTGCAGGGTGTAGAGGCGGCCGACGATGTCGGTGCCGGGGAACTCGCCGCCGAAGAGGAGGAACGAGACCCAGGTGCCGACGATCGGGATGCCCTTGACCATGCCGTCGATGATGCGGAGGCCGTTGCCCGAGAGCAGGTCGTCCGGCAGGGAGTAGCCGGTGAAGCCCTCGGCCATCGCGAGGATGAAGAGGACGAAGCCGATGACCCAGTTGATCTCGCGCGGCTTGCGGAACGCACCGGTGAAGAAGATGCGGAGCATGTGCAGGCCGATCGAGGCCACGAACAGCAGGGCCGCCCAGTGGTGGATCTGGCGCATCAGCAGGCCGCCGCGGATGTCGAACGAGATGTCGAGCGACGAGGCCATCGCCGCGGACATCTCGATGCCCTTGAGCGGCAGGTAGCTGCCCTCGTAGTGCGTCTCGACCATGGAGGCCTGGAAGAAGAACGTGAGGAAGGTGCCCGAGAGCAGGATGATCACGAAGCTGTAGAGCGCGACCTCGCCGAGGAGGAACGACCAGTGGTCCGGGAAGATCTTGCGGCCGAACTCCTTGACGACCGCCGAGATGCTCGTGCGCTCGTCGATGTAGTTGGAGGCCTTGCCGACGTATCCCTTCTGCAGCTTGCCGCTGCCGAGGATGACGCCGTCGCCGGGCTCCGCGGGCGATGCCGCGGGGCGGGAAGGTGTGGTGGTGGACATGTGTGTCATCGCTCCCAGAAGGATGGTCCGACCGGCTCCGTGAAGTCGCTGCGGGCGACCAGGTATCCGTCGGCGTCGATGGTGATGGGGAGCTGCGGAAGCGGGCGCTTCGCAGGACCGAAGATGACCTCGGCCTCGCGCTTGATGTCGAACTGCGACTGGTGGCACGGGCACAGGAGGTGGTGGGTCTGCTGCTCGTACAGCGCCACGGGGCAGCCGACGTGCGTGCAGATCTTGGAGTAGGCGACGATGCCGTCGTAGTTCCAGGTCTCGCGACCCTCGCTGACGGTCAGGTCCTCGGGCTTCAGGCGCATCAGGAGGACGGCGGCCTTGGCCTTCTCCTCCAGCTTGCCCTCGACCTCGTCGAGTCCCTCGGGGATGACGTGGAAGGCGGAGCCCAGCGTGACGTCCGATGCGAGGATCGGCGCTCCGGAGGGGTCCAGGGTGAGCCGCGTGCCCTCGCGCCACATCGTGGTCTTGAGGAGGGCGACGGGGTTCTGATCCTGCGGTCCGAGGCCGCGGAACAGGATCACGGCGGGCAGCGGGAAGACGATCAGCGAGCCGATGAGGCTGTTGCGGATCAGCGAGCGCCGGCCGAAGCCGGACTCCTTGTCGGACTGGTCGAAGATCTCGAGCGCGCGGGCACGGGTGTCCTCGGCGCTGCGGACGGGGTGACGGATGTCGATGCCCTCGTGGTCGGACATCAGCTGCTTGCCCCAGTGGACGGCGGCGATGCCGATGCCCAGGAGTGCCAGCGACATGCCGAGGCCGATGAACAGTGTGTTCAGCCGGACCGACTCGATGCTCTCCGTGATCGGGAACGCCATGTAGGCGGCCACCGCGAAGATCGAGCCCGCGAAGGAGAGGTAGAAGAGCGTGTAGACCGTGCGCTCGGCCCGCTTCGCGACCTTGGGGTCGACGTCGGTCATCCGGGGGCGGTGCGGCGGGAGGCCCGGGTCCTGGACGCGGTCCCGCGTCACGACCGCGGTGCCGGCCGGAGCACTCCCGTGCCCGGTGGCCGACGAGGTGGCGAGGTCGGTGCCACCCTCATCGTGCTCTGCCATGGTTCTCCTTTTCACGCCGTGTCGACGCCGCTCGGCGTCGTGGGGGTCGAGCGCCCGCCAGGGCGCCGGTGTCTGCTAGTTGGATCGTGCGGTGATCCACACCGTCAGGGCGACGATGGAACCGAGTCCGAAGATCCAGAGGAAGAGGCCTTCGGCGACGGGGCCGAGGGAGCCCAGGGCGAATCCGCCCGGGGAGGGGTTGGCCTCGATGTACTTGAGGTAGGAGATGATGTCGCGCTTGTCTTCCGGCGAGATGTTGAGGTCGTTGAACACCGGCATGTTCTGCGGGCCGGTGACCATCGCCTCGTAGATGTGCGCCTCGGTGACGCCGCCCAGCGGGGGAGCGAACTTGCCTTCGGTCAGCGCGCCGCCGGCGCCGGCGACGTTGTGGCACATCGCGCAGTTGATCCGGAAGAGCTCGGCGCCGTTGGCCGAGTCGCCCTGGGCGTCGAGGACCTCGCCGGTGGGGATGGCGGGGCCGGGCGCCAGCGAGGCGACGTAGGCCGCCAGCTCGGCGACCTGGTCGTCGGTGAACTGCACCGGCTTCTCGAGGGCCTGCGGGCCGTGCATCTGCATCGGCATGCGGCCGGTGCCGACCTGGAAGTCGACCGAGGCGGCGCCGACGCCGATCAGCGACGGGGCGTTGTCGGTGCCCGCGGCGTCGAGGCCGTGGCAGGTGGCGCAGTTGGCGGCGAAGAGCTTCGAGCCCTCGTCGATCGTCTGCTGGCTGGTGGCCGAGGTCTCCGCGGAGGCGGAGGTCGCGACGCCGACGGCCGCGTAGGTGCCGCCGGTGAGGCCGAGGCCGATCGCGATCAGGGCCAGCGTGGCCAGGGGGTGACGGCGACCCTTCTTGGCGCGGCTCTTCGTCTTCGGGGAGGCCATCGAGGCAACCTTCCTGCGGGGTTCGGGAGTGTGGTGGGGCATGGAGGCGGCTGGCCTCACTTCAGGAAGTAGATGACGACGAAGAGGCCGACCCAGACGACGTCGACGAAGTGCCAGTAGTAGGACACGACGATCGCGCTGGTCGCCTCCTTGTGGCCGAAGTTCTTGACGGCGAAGGCGCGGCCGATGACGAGGAGGAAGGCGATGAGCCCGCCGGTCACGTGCAGGGCGTGGAAGCCGGTGGTGAGGTAGAACGCGGAGCCGTAGGCGTTGCTCGAGAGCGTGACGCCCTCGGAGACGAGGGTCGCGTACTCGAGGACCTGACCGCAGACGAAGACCGCGCCGAGGGCGTAGGTGAGGAAGAACCACTCGACCATGCCCCACTTGAACGGGCTGAGCCCGGTGGAGCGCGGCTGCAGGCGCTCCGCGGCGAAGACGCCGAACTGGCAGGTGAACGACGAGGCGACCAGGATCACCGTGTTCACGCTCGCGTAGGGGACGTTCAGGATGCTGGTCTCGGCCGACCACAGCTCCGGTGAGGTGCTGCGGAGGGTGAAGTAGATCGCGAACAGGCCCGCGAAGAACATGACCTCGCTGCCCAGCCAGACGATCGTTCCGACCGCGACCGGGTTGGGTCGGTTCACTGCGGGCACGGTGGCCGTGGGGGAGAGAGAGGTGCTCGTCACACAGACCATTATGGACGATCGCAAGGGGGGGAACTCGCACTTCCCGTGGGGCCTTCGTAGTCGCATAATCTGAGAGCCATGTCGGAAACCCTGTCCTGGCCGCTCATTCTCGGCTCCCTCCTCGACTCCTCCGATCTCTCGGTGTCGGAGGCGACCTGGGCCATGGAGCGGGTGATGCAGGGCGAGGCCACGCCGGCGCAGCTCGCGGGTCTGCTGATCGCGCTGCGCGCGAAGGGCGAGACGGTCGACGAGATCGTCGGCTTCCGCGACGCGATCCTCGAGCACGCGGTGCCGCTGGACGTGGATCCGATGGCCCTCGACATCGTCGGGACCGGCGGGGACCGCTTCGGCACGGTCAACATCTCCTCCACCGCGTCGATCATCGCGGCGGCCGCGGGCACGCCGGTCGTCAAGCACGGGAACCGTGCGGCGTCCTCCTCCTCGGGCTCCTCGGACGTGCTCGCGGCGCTCGGCGTCGATCTGACGCTCTCCGCCGACCGGGTGGCCGAGGTGTTCCGCCGGACGGGGATCGCCTTCGTCTTCGCCGCGATGTTCCACCCCGGCTTCCGCCACGCGGGTCCTGTGCGGGCCGAGCTCGGCGTGCCGACCGTCTTCAACTTCCTCGGGCCGCTCTGCAACCCGGCGCGGCCGGAGGCGTCCGCCGTCGGGGTCGCGCACCTGGACCGGGTCCCGCTCTTCGTCGGGGTGTTCCAGACCCGCGGCGCGACCGCGCTGGTCTTTCGCGGCGACGACGGGCTCGACGAGCTGACGACCACCGGTCACAGCCACATCTGGGAGGTATCGCGCGGCTCGGTCGTCGAGCACGACCTCGACCCGCGCGACCTCGGCCTGCGCCGCGCGAGCATCGACCAGCTCCGCGGGCGCGACGCCGCCTACAACGCGCAGGTCGTCCGCTCGGTCCTGGCCGGCGAGGAGGGGCCGGTGCGGGACATCGTGCTGCTGAACGCGGCGGCGGGACTGATCGCGTTCGATCTGGCGCGCGACCCGGGGCTGATCCGGACGGCGATCCTCGACCGCCTCCGCTCGGCGCTCGACCGCGCCGCGCAGGCGGTCGACTCGGGTGCCGCGACGGCGAAGCTGGACCAGTGGGTCGAGGAGACCCGGCGCGGCGCCTGAGCCGCGCGGCCGGGCCTGCGCGAGCCGGGACGGCGGGCGTAACGTGGAGCCGCTGTCCGCGACGGAGCGGAGCGCCCTGGAGGAGACCTCGATGAAGAAGCTCATCAACGACCCGAAGAACGTCGTCGCGGAGTCCGTGGCCGGATTCGGCCTCGCGCACGCCGACCTGGTGCGGGTCGAGCCCGATCCGCTGTTCGTGGTGCGCGTCGACGCTCCTCGGCAGGGGAAGGTCGGCATCGTCAGCGGCGGCGGCAGCGGGCACGAGCCCCTGCACGCCGGCTTCGTCGGCGTCGGCATGCTCGACGCCGCGGTGCCCGGGCCGGTGTTCACCTCGCCCACTCCCGATCCGATCGTCGCCGCCACGAAGGCGGTCGACGGCGGTGCGGGCGTCCTGCACATCGTGAAGAACTACACCGGCGACGTGCTCAACTTCGAGACGGCGGCCGACCTGGCCCTCGCCGACGACGTGGAGGTCCGCTCGGTGATCGTCGACGACGACGTGGCGGTGAAGGACTCCCTCTACACGGCGGGGCGCCGCGGCGTGGCCGGGACGGTGATGGTGGAGAAGATCGCCGGAGCGGCGGCCGAGCGCGGCGACTCGCTGGACGAGGTGGCGGCGATCGCCGAGACGGTCGTCGCGAACGTCCGCTCGATGGGCGTCGCGCTGCGGCCCTGCACGGTGCCGCACGCGGGGGAGCCGAGCTTCGAGCTGGCCGAGGACGAGATCGAGATCGGCATCGGCATTCACGGCGAGCCCGGCCGCGAGCGGATCCCGCTCGAGCCGGCCGACCGGATCGTCGACCGCCTGCTCGCGCCGATCCTCGAGGACCTGCCCTTCTCCTCCGGCGACGACGTCCTCCTCTTCGTCAACGGACTGGGCGGCACCCCGCAGGTCGAGCTCTACCTCGTCTACCGGCGTGCCGCGGAGGTGCTGGCCGAGAAGGGCGTGACGGTGCGGCGCAGCCTGGTCGGCAGCTACGTCACCTCGCTGGAGATGCAGGGCGTCTCGATCACGCTGCTGAAGCTGGACGACGCGCTGACGGAGCTCTGGGACGCACCGGTGCAGACCGCCGCGCTGCGCTGGGGACGCTGAGAGGCGTCGAGCAGAGGGCGGGCGCCCGGCCGGGACAGCGGCGCGCACACGACGACACGACCGCACGACGACACGACGGTCGCAGAGGCGACACAGGGAAAGAGGACGGATCGATGCAGGACGGACAGGGAGCGCAGGAGCTCGACGCGGCGTGGGCGGTGGCCTGGATCCGGGCCGCGGCGCAGGCGGTCTCGGAGCACCGGGTGGAGCTGATCACACTCGACCGCGCGATCGGCGACGGCGACCACGGCGAGAACATGGACCGCGGCTTCCAGGCCGTGGTGGCGAAGCTCGACGCGGCTGCCGAGCTCGCGACTCCGGCCGAGGTGCTCAAGCTGGTGGCGACCACGCTGATCTCGACGGTGGGCGGAGCCTCCGGGCCGCTGTTCGGCACCGCGTTCCTCAAGGCGTCCGGCGCGGTCACCGGGCAGGAGTCGCTCGACGGTGCCGCGGTCGCGGCGCTGCTCGCGGCGGCGCGCGACGGGATCGTGCTGCGCGGCAAGGCCGAGGTCGGCGACAAGACGATGGTGGACGCGTGGACGCCGGCGGTCGAGGCCGCGCAGGCCGCCTCGGCCGACGGCTCCTCGGCGGCCGCCGTGCTCGCCGCGGCAGCGGACGCGGCACAGGGCGGAGCGGAGTCGACCGACCCGCTCGTCGCGCGGAAGGGCCGGGCGAGCTACCTGGGCGAGCGGGCCGTCGGGCACCGCGATCCGGGCAGCGTGTCGAGCGTCCTGCTGCTGCGCGCCGCGGCCGAGGCGGCGGCGTGAGCGTCGGGCTCGTCCTCGTCTCGCACAGCGCGCGACTGGCCGAGGGACTCGTGGAGCTGGCGGCGCAGATGGCGCCCGACGTCGCGCTGATCGCCGCGGGCGGCACGGACGACGGCGGGATCGGGACGAGCTTCGAGCGGATCACCGCGGCGCTGGCCGAGGCCGACTCCGGCGAGGGCGCCGTGGTGCTCTGCGACCTCGGCTCGGCGATCATGACAGCGGAGACCGCGGTGGAGTTCCTGGACGACGAGGCGCGGGAGCGGGTCCGGATCGCGGACGCGCCGCTCGTGGAGGGCGCGGTGGCGGCGGCCGTGGCGGCGGGCACCGGTGCCGCGCTGGCGGACGTGGTCGCGGCGGCGGAGTCGGCGCGGGGTGCGCTCCTCGCCGAGTCGCCCGCGGCGCCCGCCGAGTCGGCGAGCGTGCGGCGGACGGTGCGGCTGATCAACCCGAACGGGCTGCACGCCCGGCCGGCGGCCGACTTCGTCACCCTCGCCACCCGCTTCGACGCCCGGATCGACGTGAACGGCAAGGACGCGACGAGCCTGCTCGGTGTGATGTCGCTCGGGCTCGATCGCGGCGACGAGGTCGCGATCTCGGCGACCGGTGCCGAGGCGGAGGAGGCCGTGGGGCGGCTCGCCGACCTGGTCGCGTCGGGGTTCGGCGAGGTCTAGCCGTCCAGGGCTCAGGGAGTCGCGGAAGGCGCCTCCTACCCTGGAGGCATGCCTCTGCGTGGAACCCGGCCCCCGTCCGTCCTGCTGCGGCGCGTCCTCGCGGTGCCGCGCGCCGTGCGCCGGGCCGATGCCCGCGCCGCCCGGAAGCTCAACGCGCGCCGTCCGGTGCCGCTCGTGGACGGAGCGCTGGTCGGGCTCTCGCGCGCCGCCGATCACGGGGTGCTCTGGTTCGGGCTCGGGGCGCTGCTGCTGCTGGCCGGCCGGCCCCGGGAGGCGGCGCGCGGCGCGGCCTCGCTGGCCGTCGCGAGCGCCGCGGCGAACCTCGTCGGCAAGCAGCTCTTCGGCGGCGTCCGGCCGCTCGTGGTGGACGTACCGGTGGGGCGGCGGCTCGCCCGCGTGCCCACTTCGCCGAGCTTCCCCTCCGGCCACGCGGCGAGTGCCGCCGCCTTCGCCGCCGGGGTCGCGCTCGAGAACCCGCGGGTGGGACTGGCCGTCGCGCCGCTCGCCGCGGCCGTGGCCTTCTCGCGCCTGCACGTCGGGGTGCACTGGCTCTCCGACGTGGTCGGCGGAGCGGCGCTCGGCGCGGCCGTCGCGGGCCTCGGGAAGGTGCTGGTGCCGGCGCGCCCGCGGCACGTCCCCGTCTCGGAGCGGACGAGCCGGCCGCCGGTCGACGTGCGTCCGCTCGGCGACGGTGCCGGCCTGCTGGTGGTGCTCAACCCGAGCGCCGGGCGCGACTCGCACCGGCCGGATCCGGAGCCGCTGATCCTGCAGCGCTTCCCCGCGGCGCGGGTGCACCGGCTGGCCGAGGGCGAGGACCTCGGCGACGTGGTGCGCTCGGCGCGCGCCGGCGACGCTCCGCCCGAGGTGCTGGGCGTCTACGGCGGCGACGGGACGATGGCGGTCGGCGCGGGGCTCGCGCGGGCCGAGGGGATGACGCTCCTGGTGCTGCCGGGCGGGACGATGAACCACTTCGCCAAGGCGCTGGGCCTGGTGACGATCCAGGACGCGCTCGACGCGGCGGCGCACGGCGAGCGCCGCGACGTCGACGTGGCCGAGGTGACGGCCGGGGACGCCGAGCCGGTCACGGTGCTGAACACCGTCTCGATCGGGCTGTACCCGGAGTTCGTGGCCGCGCGGGAGAAGCGCGAGAAGGTGATCGGCAAGCCGCTCGCCGCGGTCCTCGCCGCCTTCGAGGTGGTGCGCTCGACCGATCCGTTCGAGCTGCGGCGCGACGGGCGGACGGAGCTGGTCTGGTCGTACTTCGTCGGGGTGAACCGGGAGCACCCGCGCACCGCGACGCCGCTCGCCCGCCGGCGCCTGGACGACGGGCAGCTCGACATCCGCGTGCTGCACTCGGGCCGGACGCCCCGGACCCGCGGCGCGGTGTCGCTGGCGCTCGGGCGGGGCGCGACGCCGGTGGTCGGGCGGGTGCCCGGCTGGCGCGCGCCGGTGGTCGAGTCGGCCAGCACCGCGGGCGTCGCGGTCGGCGCGCGGCGACCGGCCGGCGTGGACCCGGAGTGGGCGCACGACGGCGAGAGCGAGGTGTTCGACGGCGAGCCGGAGGGCTTCCACGAGGCGAGGGTCCGGATCGTGCCGCTGGCGCTGCGGGTCTACTCGGCGGCCGACGACCGCGGGCACGGCGAGGGCGGGGCCGGGAAGTAAAGCCCCCGGCGGATGTCCGCCGATCCGCCTGCGCGCCGGGGAGCGCGTGCCACCCTGGGGAGGGAGCCGGCCGGGCTCTCCTGCAGCCGGCCGCTCCGCCGACTGAAGGAGTCCGCCGTGCGACGCATCCACTACGCCGAGGGGAGCGTCCTCACCGGGGACGACATCGCGGACGCGGTGCTCGAGTACGCCCGGATGCTCGCCTCGACGGCGACCGCCGCCACGGTGGAGATCCCCGTCCGGCGCGGCGAGGGCGTGCTGACGGCCCGGCTGCTGCTCGGGCCGTCGAGCCAGATGCTGGTCGAGGACGAGCCCGAGGACGCCGCGGAGATCGTCGACGAGGCGCTGGTCGCGGACCTGGCCGACCGCGCTCGCCGGCTCGGACGGCCCGTGCCGATGGCGACCGACGACGACCTGGCGATCCCGCTGGACGTCCTCGACTACTGAGCGGAGTCCCGCGCTTCCGGGCGCCGGGCCGCCGATCGGTCCGCGGCGGTCAGAGCCCGCTCGAGATCGTCGAGGGCGGGCACCTGGCCGGCGGTGATCTCCTCGCGGGCGCGCTCGAGCGCCAGCCACTCCGCGCGCTCGATCTCCGGGTAGGCGCGGAGCACTCCGGAGCCGCGCGGCCACTCGAGCTCGAAGGTGTTGCTCGCGACGAAGGCGATCTCGTCGGCGCACTCGGCGGCGAAGACGGTGACGGTCTTCCCGGAGCGCTGGCGGTAGGCGCCGAGGAGCGCGTAGTCGAGGTCCGGGGCGGCGACGCCGATCTCCTCCTCGAACTCGCGCCGGGCGGCGTCGAGCGGTGCCTCCTCGGGCGTGTGCAGGCCCTTGGGGATCGACCAGGCCCGCGGGCGGCGCGTCCACAGCGGTCCGCCCATCCGGCCGAGGAACACCTCGCGCTCGCCGTCACGCAGCCGGTGCAGGAGGATCCCCGCGCTCGTGGGTCCCGTCATCGCTGCGCTCATCCGCCCATCCTGCCGCCTGCCCGGGCCGCCGTGGAAGGATCGAGGGGCCGACCCGCGATCCGCCCGGAGTGACCCGCATGAGCAGCACCGAGACCAGCAGCACCGAGACCAGCAGCACCGAGACCAGCCGCGCCGAGACCGTCCGCACGGGGACCGGCATCGGAACGAGCACCGGGACGACCGGCCGTGCGCTCGTCCTCCGGAGGCTGCGCGAGGAGCTCGGCGACGCGGTGACGACCGAGGGGCCGGACTTCGAGTCCGCGCACACCGACAAGTCCGGTTGGACCGCCGGCGGTCGCGCGCTCGCCCTGGTCCGCGCGCGCTCGGTCGCCGACGTGCAGGCGACGCTCCGGCTCGCCACCGAGCACCGGGTGCCGGTCGTCCCGCGCGGCGCGGGGACGGGGCTCGCGGCGGGCGCCGTTGGCCGGGACGGCGCGATCGTCCTCTCGACGGCGGCCATGGACCGCATCCTCGAGATCTCGCTCGAGGACGAGCTCGCGGTCGTGGAGCCGGGCGTGCTCAATCAGGCGCTGTCCGACGCGGTCGCCGCGGACGGGCTGATCTTCTCGCCCGATCCGGCGAGCAAGGCGATCTCGAGCATCGGCGGCAACATCGCCACCAACGCGGGCGGGCTGCTCTGCGCGAAGTACGGGGTCACCCGCGAAGCGGTGCTCGGTCTGGCCGTCGTGCTGGCCGACGGGCGCCTGGTGCGGACCGGGCGGCGCAGCGTGAAGGGCGTCGCCGGCTACGACCTCACGGCGCTGCTCACCGGCTCGGAGGGGACGCTCGGCGTGATCGTCGAGGCGACGGTGAAGCTGCGGCCGATCCCCGCGGGCCGCGTGGTCACCGTCGGCGCGTACTTCCCGAGCGTCGTGGCCGCGGCGGCCGCCTCCGCCGCGATCACCGCCGCGCGCCTCCGACCGGCGGTGATGGAGCTGATGGACGAGGGGGCGCTCGCCGCGATCGGCCGCTACACGGGCGCGCCGCTCGACCGCGGCGCCGCCTACCTGCTCGTGCAGACGGACGGCGGGGGAGCGGAAGACGAGGCGCGCCGGATCCTCGCGATCGTCACCGGGGCCGGCGGGGACGCCGAGTCGACGGACGACCCGGTGGCGGGTGAGGCGCTGCTCGCGGTGCGGCGGGCCTTCCATCCCGCGCTCGAGGCCGAGGGCGAGGTGCTGATCGAGGACGTCTGCGTGCCGCGCTCGGCGCTGCCCGCGATGTTCGCCGCGATCCGCGGGATCGAGGAGCGCACCGGGCTGAGCATCCCGACCGTGGCCCACGCGGGCGACGGCAACCTGCACCCGAACTTCGTCGTGCCAGCAGGGTCCGACGGGGTCGGCGAGGAGGTCTGGGCGGCCGCGGGCGAGCTGTTCCGCACGGCGCTCGCGCTCGGCGGCACTCTCACGGGCGAGCACGGGGTGGGGCTGCTGAAGCGGCGCTGGCTCGCGGAGGAGCTCGGCGAGGACTCGATGGCGCTGCAGCGCGGGATCAAGGCGGTGTTCGATCCGCTGGGGATCATGAACCCGGGGGCGGTGTACTGAGGGCTCCCGCCCGGGGTCAGAGGAGCTCCTCGGCGAGCAGCCAGGCCGTCAGCACGATCGTGGCGGCCGACATCAGCCAGTAGAGGATCGTCTCGCGCCAGGAGCCGGCCGAGCCGAGCACGGGGATCGCGGCGTAGCCGCCGGACGTCCAGAGCCGCCGCAGCACGGGCGTGCGGCGCACCCAGCGCGGAGAGCGGATCCGCAGCGGCCAGAGCCAGTTGATCCCCTCGGTGGTGAGGGCGTCGCCGGCGACGTGCACGAGGTAGCCGAGGGTCGCGGCGACCTGCAGCCAGGCCCAGGTGCCGTCGGCGAGGGTGACCAGGAGGACGGTCACGACGAGCGCTCCGGCCCAGGCGATCGGCCAGGAGGGCGCCGCCCTGACCGCCTTCGCGGCGAAGGCGATCGCCGGCAGGGTGAGCACGGCGGCCAGCGAGACCGGGCCGACCAGCGGCACGGGGAAGCGTAGGGCGACCAGGAGCGGGACCAGGTACCAGACGACGGCGACGGCGAGCAGGGAGTGCATCCCGTGCCGGTGGCCGCCGCTGATGCGGCCGGCGGTCGCGGTGAGGAGGGACGCGCCGGGTGCCGAGCGCGAGATCGTCGCCCGGGCGTGGTCGGCGTCCGGGACGAGCGCCCAGCCGGCGGCGACGCCGAGGCCGACCAGCCGGAGGTCGAGCGGGAGGCCGGCGAGACCGAGCGGTGCGGCGAGGGCCGGGACGGTCGTGACGACGGACCAGGCGAGCGCGCCGGAGACGGCGTGGGAGCGACCCATCACGAGAGTGCCTCCGCGGGGTGGATCTTCAGAGCGATGAGAGCCGAGTCGCCACGCAAGAAACCGAATCGATCACGACTCCGGTCTGCAGAGTTGACCTCGCCGACTGCGATCGTAGCTCGACGCGATCGATCGGCTCGACGCACCGCGCCATCATGCGAATATCGGCGATATCGGTACCGCGCGGGCCACTGATGGCAGGAGCAGGGTCCCAGAGAGGGTCACTCGGCGGCGAAACGTCCGAGAAGATCGGCTTCTCGGGCGATCAGACGCTCGACCAGTGCTGCGGCATCGCCGTCCGGAACGACTGTGAGGCCGGCGACCTCGACGGTCGGAAGCTCCCGCAGGACCAGGGGCCGGTTCGCATCCTCCGCCGCACTCATGGGATCAGGCTAGGCCGGAGCGCAGCGAACTCGCGATTCCAGTCGCGTCCTCTGGCACGGCGTCAGCGGCACGGGCACGGCGTCTCTGGCACGGCCGCCGCACGCTTGGTGATGGACATCGCCGGAAATGCGAGAACCCCCGGCGGACCGGGGGTTCTGGTGGTGGGCGATACCGGACTCGAACCGATGACCTCTTCCGTGTGAAGGAAGCGCGCTACCAACTGCGCCAATCGCCCTGACGGCCGTCTTGTGGACGACCCGAGAAACGATCGTAGCGGATCCGCGGCGCTCCGCTGCACCGGGAACGGCGCGCCACGCCCGGGTGAACAGCGGATTGCGGGGCGGTTTCGCGCGGAAAGACGCGGGTCCGGCGTCGCGGTGCGCGAATCGGGCCGCCGTCGATTTGGAAGTTCGCGCGGCGTTCGGATACAGTCTTCTAGGTCGAGCCGGGCAGCGAAAGCGCCGGGGAGACAGGCAAGAAAAGCAAGTGGCAGCAAGACCGTGTGGCAACACACACATCATGCGGATGTGGCGCAGTGGTAGCGCATCACCTTGCCAAGGTGAGGGTCGCGAGTTCGAATCTCGTCATCCGCTCGAAGAACCGGCCCCCGGGTCGGTGTTTCACCTGGTCGGCCCGAGGAGCTCACGCTCCGAGGGGCCGCCGACACCGAATCCCGTACACGGTGGATTGGCCGAGAGGCGAGGCAGCGGCCTGCAAAGCCGTATACACGGGTTCGAATCCCGTATCCACCTCGATCGTTCACCGAGCGAGGCGCTCCTCCGGGAGCAGCGGGCGATTGGCGCAGCGGTAGCGCGCTTCCCTGACACGGAAGAGGTCACTGGTTCGATCCCAGTATCGCCCACCACGACGACACCCCCGGCTCCGGCCGGGGGTTCGTGCGTTAACGGGGCGGATCGTCGAGGACCACGTGCGTCGGCGGGTCCGCTCGGTCTAGCCTCGCAGGGTGTCAGCCTCGATCGCCGTCGGCCACGGCACCGTCCTCCGCCTGATCGTCCGCGAGGACGGTCCCGCGCTCGCCGAGGCGTACCGCCGCAACCGGCGCCGCCTCGCGCCCTGGGAGCCGCTGCGGTCGGCGCGGTTCTTCGAGGCCGGCGGGCAGACCGACGCGATCACCGACGCGCTGCACGGGCACCGATCCGGGGCGCTGCTCCCGCTGGTGCTCGAGCGCGGCGACCAGCTCGTCGGGCGGGTGACGCTCTCGAACGTGGTGCGCGGCGCCTTCGACAGCGCGGACCTCGGCTACTGGGTCGACGGCGAGCTCGAGGGCCGCGGGGTGATGACCCACGCGGTCGGCGCGACCCTCGGCCTCGCCCGTGACGAGCTGCGGCTGCACCGGGTGCAGGCGGGCACGCTGCTGCACAACGTCGGCTCGCAGACGGTGCTCGAGCGCAACGGCTTCGAGCGGATCGGAGTGGCCCGGCGCTACCTGAGGATCGCGGGGGAGTGGCAGGACCACCTGCTCTTCCAGGTGCTGCTCGAGGACGCCGCAGCGACGCCGCTGCTGCCGCCGCAGCCGTCGCCGATGCGGCTCGTCTAGGGTGATCGCGCCGACGCTCGCTCGGCGCGGGCAGCCGGAGGGACGACGGACGATGAGGCGCACGATCGGCGGACGCGGGTTCGACTTCGAGCGGGAGGTCGCGGTGATGGCGGTCGTGAACCGCACGCCCGACTCCTTCTACGACAAGGGCTCCACCTTCGCGCTCGACCGGGCCGTCGAGGCCGCGGTGCGGGCCGCCGAGCAGGGCGCCGACTGGGTCGACATCGGCGGCGTGCCGTTCGGCCGCGGGCCCGCCGTCTCGCTCCATGAGGAGCTGGATCGGGTGGTGCCGGTGGTCGCGGCCATCCACCGGCGCAGCGACGTGGTGATCTCCGTCGACACGACCCGCGCCGAGGTGGCGCGGGCGAGCATCGCCGAGGGCGCCTCCGTCGTCAACGACACCAGCGGGCTGCACGATCCCGGGATGCTCGCGGTGCTCGCGGACTCCTCCGCCCAGCTCGTCGTCACCCACAGTGTCGGTGCGCCGCGCAGCGAGCCGGCGGCGCCGCAGTACGAGGACGTCGTGGCGGAGGTGATCGAGCACCTCCGCGTGCGCGTCGACCGGGCGCGGGCGGCGGGGATCCCCGACGACCGGCTGATCGTCGATCCCGGGCACGACCTGAACAAGAACACGCTGCACACGCTGGAGCTGACGCGACGGCTGGGGGAGCTGTCGGTCCTCGGGCTGCCGGTGCTCGCGGCGGTGTCGAACAAGGACTTCATCGGCGAGACCCTCGACCGGCCGCAGGGCGAGCGGCTCGAGGGGTCGCTGGCGGCGGCGGTGATCTGCATCCTGAACGGGGCGCGGATCGTCCGGATGCACGATGTGCGGCAGGCGGTCGACGCGGTGCGGCTGACCGAGGCGGTGCTGGGCTGGCGGGCGCCGGCGTATCTGCGGCACAACGTCGCGGCCGACGAGACGGCGGATCGCGCGTGAGCACGGCGATCGACCGGCTCCGGCCGGCGCCCGCCCGGGACCTCGACGACGAGCAGCTGCTCGCGGCATACGCGGACGGCTCGGGCGAGGCATGGCTGCGGGTGAACTTCGTGTCGAGCATCGACGGCGCGGTGACCCGCGAGGGCGTCTCGGGGGCGCTGGGCGGCGAGGCGGATCTGCGGGTCTTCGATCTGCTGCGGCGTCTGGCCGACGTGGTGCTGGTCGCGGCCGGCACGGTGCGGACCGAGGGCTACGGGCCGATGGTGCTCGGCGACGAGGCCGCGGCGGCGCGGACGGCGGCCGGGCTGCCTCCGCATCCGGTGTTCGCGATCGTGTCGGGGTCGCTGGACCTCGATCCCGGGTCGCGGATCTTCACCGAGGCGCCGGTGCGGCCGATCGTGGTGACGACCGGGGCGTCGCCGGAGCGGCGGCGCGCGGAGCTGGCCGACGTCGCGGACGTGCTGGTCTGCGGCGAGGACGCCCTGGACGCGGGACGGATGCGCGCGGCACTCGTCGAGCGCGGGCTCGGCCGGATCCACTGCGAGGGTGGCCCGGGCCTCGTCGGCACACTGCTGGCCGCGGACGTCGTCGACGAGCTGTGCCTGACGATCAGCCCGTCCCTCGAGTCGGGCGACGCCGGCCGCATCGCCCGCGGCCCTGCGACTCCGCGCGAGATGCGCCTGGCTCACGTGCTCGCTGCCGGCGACACCCTCCTCCTCCGCTACCTGCGCTGACACGTCCCGCGAGATGCCACTTGTGCACGCGACACGCCGAGGAGGGCGTGCACAAGTGGCATCTCGCGGGAGGGTGGGGGGATGAGCGGGCCGGATTTGAGCAGGCAGACGTCGATGGTCGGGGTGCGGGTGCCCGAGGTGGCGATCGCGCTCAACGGGGGAGTCGCGCCGGAGCTGGTGTGGCGGAACCAGCTGGACGGGCTGACCTTCCGGGTGCGGGACGGGTACCTCAAGTGGAATCCGCGGGCGAGCGGTGTCGACCTCGGGCGGGAGGCGGCGCGGCTCGAGTGGCTCGCCGGACGGCATCCGGTGCCGCGGATCCTCGAGCGCGGGGAGGACGCCGAGGCGCAGTGGCTGCTGACGGCGCCACTGCCGGGGACGAGCGCCGTCGATCCGGGGTGGGTCGCTAGGCCGGAGGAGGCGGTGCGGGCGATCGCGGCGGCACTGCGGGCGGTGCACGCGCTGCCCGTCGCCGACGTGCCTGCTGGGCTGCGGGGGGACTCGTGGTTCGACCGGCGGCCCGCGGCGCTCGGCGCGGCTCCGGCGCTGGACGAGCCCGTCGTCGTGCACGGGGACGCCTGCGCGCCGAACACCCTGATCGGGGTCGACGGGCGCTGGTGCGCCTCCGTCGACGTCGGCGATCTCGGCGTGGGCGACCGCTGGGCCGATCTCGCGGTCGCGGTGGTCAGCCTCGGCTGGAACTACGGCGAGGGCTGGGCGCCGCTGCTGCTCCGCGAGTACGGGATCGAGCCGGACGAGGAGCGGGCGCAGTACTACCGGGAGCTGTGGGGGCGCGAGTCCTGAGCCGAGTGCGACTCGGGAGCTCGGCCATGCTGATCGAGCAGCCCGCGGAGCGGGCGCATCGAGATCCGCCGGCGTCGGGTCAGGAGTCTGCGGAGCTGGTGTGCTGAGGACGGTGGGTCTCGATACGCCCCTGCGGGCCTACTCGACCAGCATGGGGGCCGCTGCCGCGTCCTTTTCCGGGTCAGTCCTTCGCGGCCGCCCTCTCGGAGTCCTTCGCGGCCTTGTCGTCCTGGGAGGGGCCCTTCTGCCCGCGGTTCTCGCTGGAGAGGCGCAGCCAGCGGCCGTCGCGGACGTCCTTCTCGTGCACGGCGGCCTTCTTCTCGCTCGCGGCGGTGTCGCGCGGGGGCAGCTGGATGGTCTCCTCCGCCTCGATGCCGGCCTGGAGCTCGCGGCCGCGCTCGAGCTCGGCGTCGAACTCGGCGCCGAAGAGCAGAGCGATGTTGGTGATCCAGATCCAGAGCAGGAAGACGATCACGCCGCCGAGCGAGCCGTAGGTCTTGTTGTAGTTGGAGAAGTTGGCGACGTAGAACGCGAAGCCGACCGAGGCGAGCAGCCAGATGGCGAGCGCCAGGATCGACCCGACGCTGATCCAGCGGAACTTCGGCTGGCGGATGTTCGGCGCCCAGTAGTAGAGGATCGCGATGGTCAGCACCGCGATGATCACCAGCACCGGCCACTTGGCGATGTTCCAGACCGACAGCGCGGCGGGGCCGAGACCGACGACGTCGCCGACGGCGCTGGCGACCGGGCCGCTCAGCACCAGGATGAGCGCGGCGACGACGATCAGGATCACGGTGACGACGGTGACGCCGAGCATGGTCGGGCGCAGCTTCCAGAACGGGCGGCCCTCGTCGATCTCGTAGACGCGGTTCATCGCGCGGCCGAAGGCGCCGACGTAGCCGGAGGCGGACCAGAGCGCGCCGACGAGACCGGTGACGAAGGCGACGCCGGCGGCCGGGGAGTTCACCAGCGACTGGATCGGGTCGCGGAGCACGTCGACGACCTCGGCGGAGGCCAGGTTGCCGACCAGGTCGAGCACGGTCTGCGTGGTCGCCTGCGCCTGGCCGAAGAGGCCGAGGACGGAGACGATGGCGAGCAGCGCCGGGAACAGCGCCAGGACGGCGTAGTAGGTGAGGGCGGCGGCGAGGTCGGTGCACTGGTCGGCGCCGAACTCGCGTCCGGTCTTCTTCAGGACGTAGAACCAGGAGCGCTTGGTGATGTCGGTGACGTCGTCGGGCTTGCGCGCGTCGTCGGGCTCGGGCGCGGTCTTCTCGCGGGTCGTGCTCTTCTCGGCCATGCCGCCACGCTATTGCCCCGGGCGAGAGAACGGTGGCCCCTTGACGCCGAGCCGCCCGGTCGGGGAGGGGGAGCGCTCTCAGACAGCGCCGTCGACCCGGTGCCCGCGGGCCGTGCTCCCGCGCCGGCGCCTCGGACGGTGCCTCAGGCGCTGCGGCCCTGGCGGCTCGCGGCGAGGATCCCGAAGGCCAGGAAGGAGCAGGTCGCGGTGAGCACGATCAGCAGCGGGGCGTCCCAGCCGCCGCTGACGTCGTGCGCGAGGCCGACCACGGTCGGGGCGGTGGCCGCGACGGCGTAGCCGAGGCCCTGCACGGTGGCGGACAGCCGCGAGGCGTGCCGGTCGGAGCGGGAGAGGCGCACGAGCAGGACGAAGACGACGGTGATGCCGCCGCCCTGCGCCGCACCGCCGAGGAGGCACCAGAGCGCCCAGAGCGACGGCGCGAGCAGCAGGCCGAGCGGGACGGTGCACCAGAGCGCGCCGATCAGGACGATGCTGCCGAGCGGCCGGAGCCGGCGGACCACCAGCGGGACGCCGATCGCGCCGATGATCGCGGCGATCTGGAAGACGGAGGAGCTCGCTCCGGCCGCCTCGATCGAGAAGCCGTTGCGGTCGACCAGGAGCGAGGGCAGCCAGGCGGTGACGCCGTAGTAGGAGAAGGCCTGGCTGGCGAAGCAGACCGCGAGCGCGAGCACGGTGGCGCTGCGCCAGATCCGGGGCGCCGGCTCCTGCGGTCCGCGCGCGGCCGGCGGGCGCGGGGCGGGGCGGAGGGCGCGGGCGGGTCCGCGGGCGAGCAGCCAGCCGGCGACGGCCAGGGCGTTGAGCACCAGCCAGGCGAGCAGTGCGCCGCGCCAGCCGAGGACGAGGGCGAGCGGCGCGGTGCCGAGCGAGGTGATGGTCGAGCCGATGTTGAGCGCGGCGGTGTAGACGCCGGTCGTGAGGTCGACGCGCTCGGGTGCGACGTCGCGGCGGATGACGACGGGGACCACGACGTTGCCGATGGTGATGAAGACGCCGATGAGGATCGTGCCGGCGACGACGGAGACCACGTCGCCGGCCGAGCGCAGGATCGTGCCGAGGGCGACGCCGAGCACGGTGACGGTCACCGCGGCGTCCGGCCCGACCCGGCGGATCACGAGCAGGGCCAGCGGCGTGGCCAGGGCGAAGCAGAGCACCGGGATGCTGGTGAGGACGCCCGCCTGGCCGGAGGAGAGCGCGAGGTCGCCGCGGATCGCGTCGATGACGGGAGCCACGGCCACGATCGGGCCGCGGAGGACCAGCGCGACCAGGGCGACGGCGACGACGAAGAGCCAGGGGGCGCTCCGCCGCGTCACGCCGGTCAGCTGGAGAGCCCGGCGGCGCGTGCCAGGAAGGACAGCACTCCGAAGACGATGCCGATGACACCGGTGATCAGGCCCGCGGTGGCGAAGCCGCGGCCGCCGAGCTGCGCGGAGGCGGCCCGGCCGCGGACGCCGAAGACGATCGCGAGGATCGACGGGACGAGCAGCGGGTTGATCAGGATGCTGGCGATGCCGAGGACGAGGCTCGCGATCGCGAGGGAGTTGCGGCGCGCGGGGGCGGCGCCGTAGCCCGGGGCGGCGCCGTAGCCGGCGGCCGGGCCGTAGCCGGGGGCCGGCCCGGAGCCCGGGGTGACCGGGTACTGCGGGGCGGCTCCGTAGCCGGGGGCGGCCCCGTAGCCGGGCGCGGCTCCGTAACCGGGGGTGGCGGGCTGCTCGGGCTCGGGCGTCCCGTAGGCGGGAGCGGGCGGCACGGCGGGGCGCGAGCGATCCGTCCAGGCCGCTCCGTCCCAGTAGAGCTCGGCGCCGAGGTCGGCTGGGTGCGGGTACCAGCCGGGCGCGGGAAGAGGGGCGGAGTCGTCGGGCATGCGCTGATTCTAGGACGGCGGCGCGGAGCAGCGCGGCCGGGCAGCGGGACCGGGAGCGCGGTCCCGCCCGGTCGCCGCGGGGTGCGGGACCGCGGCGCAGGGCAGGATGGACCCGTCGAGCGGGCTCGCCGCGCGGCCGCCGGAGGAGGAGCCATGGGCTGGAGCATCGTCGAGGTCGAGTGGGCGGACCCCCGGGCCGAGAGCCTGCGGTCGGCGCAGCGGGTCGAGCTGGACGAGCGCTACGGCTCGGACGACCACGAGCCGGGGACGCCGCCGTCCGCCGACGACGTGCCGGTCTTCCTCGTCGCCGTCGACGAGGGCGGCGCCGCGGTGGCCTGCGGGGGGCTGCGCCCGCTGCCGGACTCGGTGCTCGGGCCGGACGTCGTCGAGGTCAAGCGGATGTTCGTCGACCGGGCCGCTCGCGGCTCCGGAGTCGCCGGGGCCGTGCTCGCCGCGCTGGAGGACAGGGCCCGCGAGCGCGGGGCGGTCCGCCTGGTGCTGGAGACGGGCACGCTGCAGCCGGACGCGATCCGGTTCTACAGGAAGCAGGGCTACGCGCCGATCCCGCTGTTCGGCTCGTACCTCGGCTCGGAGCACTCGGTCTGCTTCGGGCGCTCGCTGCGGCCGGCGCGCATCGAGGCGTCGGCGGACGTCGATCCGCGCGCCGAGGTCGGCGACGGGACGCTGGTCTGGCACCTGGCCCAGGTGCGCGAGCAGGCCCGGGTGGGCCGGGACTGCGTGATCGGCCGGGACGCGTACCTCGGCCCGGGCGTCGTGGTCGGCGACCGCTGCAAGATCCAGAACCACGCGCTGGTCTACGAGCCGGCCGTGCTCGGCGACGGGGTGTTCGTCGGCCCCGCCGTGGTGTTCACGAACGACCTGCGGCCCCGCGCCGTCACTCCGGACGGGGCGCTGAAGTCGGCGGACGACTGGCACGCGGTCGGGGTCGTGGTGGAGGAGGGCGCGGCGATCGGCGCCCGGGCCGTCTGCGTCGCTCCGGTGCGCATCGGCGCCTGGGCGATGGTCGCGGCCGGCGCCGTGGTGGCCGCCGACGTGCCGCCTTTCGCCCTCGTGGTCGGCGTGCCCGCCCGGCGGGTCGGCTGGGTCGGGCGGGCCGGTGCGCGACTCGAGGCGGCCGGCGACGGCGCGGAGGGCGCTCTCTGGCGCTGCCCGGAGACCGGCGAGGAGTACGTCGAGCGCGACGGGGAGCTGAGCCGGGTCTGAGCTGCGGGGCTGCCCGGCACAGGGCCCGGCCCGCACCGCATCCGGCACCGCGGCCCGCACTGCGGCCCGCTCAGCTGCGGTGCGGAGTGAGCCCGCTCCGCTCCGGGACGGGGTCGCGGTGCCGGACCAGGGCGGGCGGGGTGCTGTGCCCGGCGTGCGGGGCGGCGCGGAAGGCGGGCGGGGCGTCGTGCGCGGAGGTCACTGCGCTCGGCGCGGCGATCGGGAGACGCGGAGACGGTGCCGCCGCCGTCGAGGTGCCGGCCGGAGCGCCCCGTCGACCGACGCGCCGGCCGTCGACGGCGCGGGCGATCGAGATCGCGCCGAAGAGCAGCACCACGCCGCCGACGGCGACCATGATCACCGCGCGGAGTCGGTCCGAGATCTGCTCGACGGCCTTGCCGGGCGTCTGCACCTCGAGCGCGGTGAAGAGGTAGCGGTCGTCCGCGCCGTTGATCGTCTGCATGCTGCGCAGCGTGTCGACGAGCCGGTCACCGAGCGCCGTCGTCGTGGCGAGCGAGCCGTCGGCCGTCGGGGCGTCGGCGGTCACGCTCAGCAGCAGCCCCTGGCCGGCCCAGGCCGAGCGCTCGACCGCGAACTGGGTGCTGAGACCCTGCGCGGCGAGCGCCTCCGCGGTGTCGTCGCTGTTCATCACGGTGACGAGCACCTGGGCGGCGAGCGAGTTGTCCGAGGAGCGCAGGTACGGGTTGTCGGAGTTCAGCGCGGCGAGGGCCGGGTCGGCCTCCAGCTCCGCGGTGGAGGGCAGCTTCGGATTGACCAGCGCGTAGGTCGCGGTCGAGGCGTAGGTGCGCGGTGAGAGCACGAGGACGTACGCCATCGCGGCGACGGTGAGCACGAGGACGACGCCGGCGAGGAGCCGGTGGCGCCAGAGGGTGCGGAGAACGGAGACGGGGTCCATCAGGACAGCCTTTCTGGGACGTGATCGATCGCGCCGCGGGCGGGGACGGAGGCGTCCGTGCTCAGGGCGGAGGGGAGTCCGAGCTCGGCGCGGACCAGGAGCCAGCAGCTCCCGGACAGGCCGAGCACGAACGGGTACAGCAGGGCGAACACCGGGAAGCCCAGTGAGTCGAAGGTGGCGGAGGCGACCGCGGCGACCGTCGCGGAGGCGGCGACGCTCCCGGTCAGGGCGCGCAGGCGCGGGTCCCGGGCGAACTGGGCGGCGATCAGCCCGAAGAGGGCCGGGACGCCGAAGTAGGCGAGCACCGCGACGGCGCCGAGGAGGCCGAGCGTGATGGCGGCGCCGAGGTACTGGTTGTCGAGGATGAGCAGGGCGCTGTCCGGGAGGTAGGTGCCCGGGCCGGTGCCCAGCAGGGGCTGGTGCGCGACGAGGGCCGCCACGCGCGGGTAGTTGTCGAGGCGGTTGGTGATCGAGGAGTCGCTGGTGCCCGCACCGATCGAGCCGGTGAGGGTGCCGAGCAGGCCCGGGGTGGTCACGAAGAACGCGGCGACGGCGACGGGCGCGATCACGTAGCCCCACCGCCGGGCGTAGGCGGGCAGGAAGACCGCGCAGACCACTGCGCCCACCACCAGGGAGAGCACTCCCGACCGCGAGACCGTCAGCGCCAGGGCGACGACCAGCAGCACGCAGGACGCGGCGCGGAGGAACCGCGGGGTCGTCCGGTCGTACAGCAGCCGCCAGACGGCGAGCGGCAGGAGCATCGCCGAGACGACCGCGAGCTCGATCGGGTGGAAGGTGGTGCCCGCCACCCGGGTGAGCCCGTCCCGGTCCTGGAACGGCGTGCTGCCGCCGTTGTCGACGAAGCCGACCATGACGCTCCGGATCCACTCGACCGGGTCGACGTGGGTCGTGAACTGGATGATCGCCACGATCGCGCAGATCGACGCCGCGTTCACGAGCGAGCCGAGCAGCACCCGCGCGTCCTCGAGGGTGCGCACGCTCTGGGTGGTGACCAGGGCGATCCCGGCGGAGGCGAGCAGCAGCAGCAGCCAGCGGTCGGCGCTGAGCTGCCCCTCGCCGGTGCGCGGGATGGTGTCGTTCACGGCGTAGCGGACGTAGGACGCGATGCTCACGAGCAGCAGCAGGGTGAGCGCGGCCCGCCCCGGGTGGCGCATCGGGATCGGGTCGTGCAGCCCCAGCAGGGCCGACGCCGCCCACGCGCCGGTGAGCAGCAGCGCGAGCACCATCGCGACCGAGCCGGACGCGCCCAGGGGAGCGAGCACCTGATCCGCGGGGAAGAGGAACAGCGCGTAGGCGACCAGGCGCAGCAGCGTCGGGGGCCCGGTCCGCTCGATCATGACGGCCACGGGTCAGGCCCCCGACTGCGCGGAGGAGGCCCGGCGGGTGGTCTCGTCACGGGTCCAGCCCGCCGCCTGCAGCTCCGGCAGCCGGCTGGCGAGGGCGAAGCAGAGGTAGACGGCGGCGTCGGCGAGCTCGAGCGGACCCCGGGCGGACCGCAGCACCTGCACGGCGGTGCGGGACGAGCGGCGCTCGCCGCCGGGGGTCGCCGCCGCCAGCTGCGCGCTGCCGCGCTGGGTGCGGCGCAGGACGCCGAGCAGGCTGGTCGCGCTCCGGGGCACCTGCACCACGGCGGGGGCGGTGGCGACGACGGCGCGCTCGGCGACGGAGAACCGGCCGTCGACGAACTCGTCGTCGGCGATCAGGGCGGGGAACGTCCCGATCCGCTCGTGTCCCGGGCCGCTGACGGCGTAGCCGCCGGCGCCCCAGAGCGCGGTGTGCAGCGAGGCCGTGCGCGAGCGGGCGCGGTAGTAGGCCCGGACCAGCGGGTCGGCTCCGGTCGCGTCGTAGACCGCGGTCGGTCGGGCGGCGAGCAGCCCGCCGCGGGTGACGGCGTCGAAGACGTTCCAGACCGCGTCCGCCGTGACGCCGACGTCGGCGTCGAGGTAGAGGCGCGGCCAGGTGGCGGCCACCGCGTCGCCCGCGTTGAGGGCCGCGGTCTTGGACGCCTCGGCGATCTCGACCACGGTGACGCCGGCGAAGCTGCGCGCGATCTCGGCGGTGGCGTCGGTGCAGGCGTTGCAGACGACGATCACCTCGAGGGCGCCGCTCGCGGCAGCGGCGGCCAGCGGCGCCAGGGTGCGGGCGATCACCGCCGCCTCGTCGTGCGCGGGGACGACGACCGAGCCGCTCGGGTGCGGTGCGGCCAGCGGGCGGGCGAGCGCGCCGGAGGGGAGCGAGGCGAGCCGGGCGCCGACCGCGAGCGCGAGGGCCGCGTGCCGGTGCTCGCGGCCTCGGGCGCCGGGGAGGACGCTGCGGGCCGACTCCGCGGCCAGCACGACGAGGCGGAAGGTGCTCGAGTACAGCGCGCCGTGGAACTTCTGCACGTAGCGCACCCGGTTCACGGCGAGCAGCGCGGCGAGGGCGGTGGAGGAGCCGGAGCCGCCGCCGTCGTGCACGACCTGCGCGGCGGGCTCGAACCAGGCCTCGGCGCCGAGGTCGCGGGCGCGGCGGAAGTAGTCCGTCTCCTCGGAGTAGAGGAAGAACCGCTCGTCCCAGTCGCCGAGACGGGCGGCGACCAGTGCGTCGATCAGCATCGCGGCGCCGGTGGCCCAGTCGATCCGGTGGGCGTGCCGGTAGCTCTCCGCGTCGCTGTCGGTCTCGCTGGAGAACGCGGGGCGGTCGAGGACCTTGTCGCCCAGCAGTGCGTCGCCGAGGGCGCGCAGCCGGGTCGGCTCGCGGCGGAGCGAGCGCGACGGGGCGCCCGCGGCGTCGAGCAGGAGCGGCACGACGATGCCCGCGGAGGAGGAGTCCATCCGCGCCAGCAGCGTCGAGACGGCGCCCGGCAGCACGACCAGATCGGGGTTCAGCACGAGCAGCGCGCCCGCGTCGCCCGCGTGGCGCCGGGCGATGTTGATCGCGGCGGCGTAGCCGACGTTGGCCCCCGCGTCGACGGCGACGACGTCGGAGTGCGCCGCCGCGAGGGCGAGCGAGCCGTCGTCGGAGGCGTTGTCGACGACGACCACGCGGATCCGGACGCCGGTCGCGGCCTCGGCGCGCAGGCTCGTCAGCAGGCGCTCCATCGTCGCGGCCGAGCGGTAGCTGACGACGAGGGCGGCGACGTCGGCGCGCTCGCCGGCTCCGACGAAGCGGGCGCTCCCGCCGGGCAGGATCACGGGCAGCACGGGGGACGGCGCGGCGGGCTGCGCGGCCCTGCCGAGCACGGGGCCGCGCTGCGGGGTGGTCGAGCTGTGCCGGCGCAGGCTCGCGTAGGCGAGCGGGCCCTCGACGAGGTAGCGGCGCGCGAGGCGGCGCGGCTCGAGCGCGAGGCGCCAGAGCCACTCCACGCCGCGGTCGGCGACCCACTGCGGCGCCCGGCGGACGGAGCCGCCGAGGAAGTCGACGGCCGCGCCGAAGGCCAGCAGCACGTGCGCGCCGGTGCGCGGGCCGTGCTCGTCGATCCAGAGCTCCTGGCGGGGCTTGCCGAGTCCGACGATGAGGAGGTCGACCCGCGCACCGCGGATCGACTCGACCAGCGCGGCGTTGGCGGCGGGGTCGGCGAGCTCGGCCCGGGACGGCGACCAGAGTCCGGCCATCACCAGGTCGGGCCGCTCCTCGGCCAGGCGGGCGCGCAGCCGGGACTGCGCGGCCTCGGAGCCGCCGAGCACGCCGACGCGCACGCCGTCGGTCGCGGCGCGGTCCAGCAGCGGCCCGATCAGGTCGCTGCCGGCCAGGCGCGGCCAGGAGACGCCGGTGAGCCGCTCGGCCTGCTTGGCGATCGGGCTGCCGTCGATGAGCGAGAGCCACTCGACCGGGCGGGCCGGGACGTCCAGCGGCGCGTCGGTCCACTCGGTCTCGCCCTCGGCCACGGGGACCAGGACGAGGGTCGGCGCCTCGGCGACCGGCAGGGCGCGGCGCTCGAGCACGTGCTGCCAGCGTCCGCCGTGGCCGAAGTGGTTGACGTGGTCGACGTTCACGGAGAGGACGCCCAGCGGCGCGTCGTGCAGGGCGGCGGCGCGGTCCGCGATGGTGCGGACCGCCTCCTCGTGCCGGGCGAGATCGACGGGGCTGCCGCCGAGGACGACCCGGCGGTGGGTTTCGAGGGTCATGGGTCAGCTCTCCGATCGAGCGGGGGCGAGTGAGGGGACGAGCGCGGGGACGAGCGCGGGGGCCGGCGCCGCGGTGCGTGCCGGGCCGGCGACGGTCGAGCGGGCGAGCTCGTCCAGGACGACGCGCTCGACGACCTCCTGGGCGATGCCCCAGCCGTGCCGGACGCCGGCGGCGACCTCGCGGCCGGGCCGGGCGGCGTCGACCGCGCGGCCGAGCGACTCCGCGATGCCGGCCGGGGTCGGCCGGGCCCAGCTCGCGCCGGGGTGCGGCAGATCCGCGCGGGCGTCGACGGCGTCGTTCACCACGGCGACGGCGCCGCAGGCGAGCAGCTCCTCCGCCACCAGCGAGATGTTGGTGAAGGAGAGCGCGATGCCGGCCGAGCAGCGGTTGTAGAGGGCGGCGAGCTCGCTCGGCGCGAGGGTGCCGTGCTCGATCACCGGCACGTCCCACGCTCCGGGCGCCGTGCCGTAGACGTGGATCGGCACCTCGGGGTGCTCGGCGTGGAAGAGCGCGAGCGCCCGCCGGCCGAGCAGGTAGCCGCGCCGGTCGGCGGCGGGCTTCGCGTAGAACACCACGCCGGAGCGCTCGCCGTCGGGGTTGTCCAGCGTGTAGGTGGTGGTGTCGCAGCCGAACGGCGCGAGGTCGCTCGCGACGCCGAGCGCGTCGAGGTGTGAGCGCACCATCTCGCCGAGGGCGATGGTGCGGAAGCCGAACCGGTAGCTGTCCTCCGCCAGGGCCGCGAGGGTCCCGCGCGGGTGGAAGAACGGCTCGTAGTCCTGCACGAAGTACAGCCGAGCCATCGGCGCCGTCCCGCGGGTGGCGAGCACGTGCGCCGTCTCCCAGGAGGTCGCGACGGCCGCGTCGACGCCGGTGACGCCGTCGTCGGCGCTGCGGATGTCCACGTCGAGCCAGGGCCAGCCGGCCCGGATGATCGCTGCGCGGGTCTCGAAGTCGGCCCCGTGCCGGTCGTAGAGGAAGAGGGTGCAGCGGTGGCCGCGCTCGACCAGGCCCTGCACCATCCGGAACAGGGTGGTGTGACCGCCGGAGCCGCGGTCGGGCGGGGTGCAGATCCAGCCGATCGACGCGGGGCCCTCGGCGCGGGCCGGGGCAGAGGGTAGGTGGAGGAGACCGGAGTCGGCGATGTCGCCGGGGAGCAGCGGCATGTCGAGCTCGCGGACGCCGACGCGGTCGCCGAGCGAGCGGACGGCGCGCTGCAGCAGATCGCGGCCGCCGGTGCTGCGCAGGCGCCGGACGAGCTCTCGGGGGACGCGGGAGGCGCGCATCAGAAGCTCCCCTCGCGATGCCAGCGGCGCCAGGACCGGTCGGTGCGCAGGCGCCGCAGCACCCGCTCCAGCAGGAAGCGGGGGGAGAAGCGGTCGCTCGGCGCGCTCAGCAGCCGCGACTGCAGGCGCTCCCACTCGGGCAGCCGCGCCGCATCGCCGTAGACCCCGTGCGCGAAGCCGAGGTGCTCCTCGAGGTCCGCCGCGGTGGCGCCGCCGCTGTCGAAGCGCTGCGCGCCCTTGACGAGGGCGTCGCGGGCGAGGGCCCGCCGCGCGAGGTGCTCGAGCTCGTCGCGCCGCTCGAGCGGTCCGCCGGGATCGGCGAAGAACGTCTCGAAGGCGAGCAGCCGCTCGCGCAGGTCGTGCAGCGGCGTCACCGTGTCCGAGCGGCTGCCCGCGTGCTCGCGGTGCCAGGCCTGATCGACGCCCTGGATGTAGGCGACGTCGGACGCGGCCGAGAGGCGCAGCCAGAGCTCCATGTCGTAGGTGTGCGGCAGCGGCCGGGGCCAGCCGACGCGGTCGAGGACGGACCGGCGCACGAGCACCTCGGGCGAGGTGATCACGTTGAGCCCGGTGCGGCAGCGCTCGTGCAGCCAGTCGCCGCCGGACCAGAGCAGCCACGACGTCGGGGTCGTCCGCGCGGTCGGCAGCACCGAGCCGTCCGGGAAGTGCACGGGGTGGCCGTAGACCAGCCCGACCGAGGGGTGCGCGCGGGCGACGGCGACCGCGCGGGCCAGGGCGCCCGGGGCGATCACGTCGTCGGCGTCGAGATACCAGGAGAACTCGCCGGTCGCCACGGCCAGCGCGGCGAGCACGCTGCCGACGGGACCGAGGTTCCGCGGGTTCGCCAGCACCAGGACGCGGTCGTCGCCGGCCGCGATCGAGCGGGCCACCGCGAGCGAGTCGTCGGTGGAGCGGTCGTCGACGATCACCAGCTGCACGCGGACGCCCGTCTGGCCGAGGGCGCTCGCCGCGGCGGCGGGCAGGAACTGCGCGTAGTCGTGCAGCGGGATGAGGACCGAGACGGTGGCGTCGGAGGTGGCGACCTCCTCGACCGGCACCGTGCGACCGCGCCGGGTCGCCGCGGCCAGGGCGGTCGTCACGACAGCACCCCCGCCGGGCTCGGGGCCGCGGAGGTCGTGCTCCGCAGCGCGGCGATCAGCGACTCCGCCACGTACTCCTGCTGCGCCGCGGTGATGCCGGGGAACAGCGGCAGCGTCAGCAGCTGCCCGGCGAACGCCTCGGCGCGCGGCAGCGAGCGCGGGCGCCCGGAGGCGGGGAGGAACGGGGCCAGCAGGTGCACCGGCGTCGGGTAGTGCACGCCGGTCGCGACGCCCGCCTCGGCGAACGCGCTGCGCAGGCGGTCGCGCTCCGGCGTGCGCACGACGTAGAGGTGGTGCACGTGCTCGTTGCCCGGCGCGGTGCGGGGGAGGACCAGCCCGTCGACGCCGTCGAGGAGCTCGGCGTAGCGGGCGGCGGCGTCGCGGCGCTGCTGGTTCCACTCGTCCAGGTGCGCGAGCTTCGCGCTCAGCACGACCGCCTGCAGCGAGTCGAGCCGCGAGTTCGTGCCGACGACGTCGTGCCGGTAGGCGCTGAGGCCGCCGTGGTTGCCGAGGCGGCGGACGGCCGCGGCGAGCTCGTCGTCGTCGGTCATCACTCCGCCCGCGTCGCCGTAGGCGCCGAGGTTCTTGCCCGGGTAGAAGCTGGTGCCGGCGATGGCGCCGAGCGAGCCCGCGCGGGCGCCGAAGCGCCGGGCGCCCTGGGCCTGCGCCGCGTCCTCGACGATCCGCACCTCGTCGCCGAGAGCGGCGGAGAGCCGCTCCACCGGGGCGCACTGCCCGTAGAGGTGCACGGCCATCACCGCGCGGGTGCGGGGAGTGACGGCCTCCGCCGCCGAGTCGACGTCGATCAGGTAGTCGTCGTCGCAGTCGACGAACACCGGCTGGGCGCCGGCGCGGACGACGGCCTCGGCGGTCGCCACGAAGGTGTTCGCGGGGACGAGCACCTCGTCGCCGGGTGCGAGGTCGAGCGCCAGGAGGGCGAGCTCGAGCGCGTCGGTCCCGTTGCCGACGCCGATGGTGTGCCGCACGTCGCAGTACGCGGCGAACTCCTCCTCGAAGCGGGACACGTCCGGACCGCGGACGAACGACGAGTCCGCGAGCACGCGGTCGAAGCCCTCCCGGATCACGTCGGCGACGACGAGGTGCTGGAGGTGCAGATCGGCGAGCGGGACGATCGGCTCGGTGGTCATGACGGGTTCCTTCGGTCGGAGGTGAGCTCGCGGACCCGGCGCAGCAGCCAGGTCCGCAGGAGGAGGAGGTAGAGGACGCCGCCGATCGCGCCGCCCAGGAGCAGGGCGAGCCAGTCGGCGTCGAGGCCGACGGCGGCGAGGCCGATCGGGACGAGCAGTGCGGCACCGGCGGCGGCCGCCGCGGCGAGCGCCGGCGGCAGCAGGGAGCGGCCGACGGCGCGCAGGTCGACGTCGATCGAGCGCAGCAGCCAGGCGAAGACGGGACCGACCACGAGCGCGGCCACCCCGATCTGCGCCCAGGCCGCGCCGACGAATCCGCCGCCCAGCACCGCGGGGACGAGCGCGAGCGTGAGCGCCGCGAACCAGACGCCCTGCACGATCGCGACGCGACCGGAGTCGCCCTTCGCGAGCGCCGCCGAGCTGAAGAGATCGGCCACCACCCGCAGCGCGCCGACGACGCCGAGCAGCCCCAGCGCCGCCGCGGCCGGAGCCCAGCGCTCGCCGTAGACGACGTGCACGAGCGGGGCGGCCAGCGCGGCGAGCAGTGCGCCGAGCGGAGCGGCGAGCGCCCAGGTCAGCCCGGTCGCCGCGGCGACGGGCAGGGGCCGGCCGTCCTCGTGCGCCCGGGAGAACGCGGGCAGCGCGACCGAGCGGACGACCTGGCCCACCGCGGTCATCGGCCAGGTGGAGATGTTGAAGGCGAGGACGTAGTAGCCCAGCGCCACCGGGTCGATCAGGCCGGCGATCACCACCTTGTCGGTGCCGAGCACGCCCCAGGAGATCAGGTTGGCGATCGCCACCGGCAGTCCGAAGCGGAGCGCGGAGGGGGCGATCGAGCGGTCCCAGCCCAGGCGCGGCCGCTCGCGGGCCGCCACGAAGAGCAGCACCATCGTGCAGGTCTGCGCGACGACGCGGCCGACGGCCAGCGCCAGCACCCCGGTCCCGGCGGCGAGCAGCGCGAGGGTGATCGCGGTGGAGACGACGAAGTCGACGGCGGCGATCAGGAAGAGCGGCCGCTGGGCGAAGCGGCGCTGCAGCGCGGCGTAGGGGACCACTCCGGCCCCGGCCAGAGGCAGGGTGATCGCGAGGACCGCCAGCACGCCGGCCGTCTCGGGCGAGCCCGTCGCCGCGGCGATCATCGGCGCCGAGGCCGCCATCGCCGCGCCGAGAGTCCCGCCGAGGACCAGGCCGAGCACGGCCACGGTCGGCGCGCGCCGCTCGGGCTCGCTCGAGCGGATCAGATCGGTGCTGAGTCCGAAGTCGGACAGCGCCATCAGCACCGACTGCACGGTGAGCGCGAGCGCGTAGACGCCGAACGCCTCGGGAGCGAGCAGCCGGGCCAGCACGACGCCCAGGGCCAGGCTGCCGAGCCGGAGCGCGATCGTGCTGAGCGCGCTCCAGCCCAGGGCCGACGCGATGCGGCTCCGGCCCGCGGTGACCGGAGGGGACTCGACGGCGGTCACGAGAGCGGCCTCCGCGCGCGCTCGCCGGCGCGGACGAAGCGCCGCCACTCGGCGGTGTCGACGACGGCCGGCCAGCACTCGGCGGCGATCGAGGCGTAGCGGGCGCCCTCGGCCTGGTCCTCGGGGCGCGCCGAGGCGCGGCTGCGCAGCGCCAGGCCCATCGCCTCGTGGGCGAGGGCGCGGCCGGCGTTCGCGCGGCGGTCCCCGCCCTGCGCCCGGCGGCCGGAGGAGTCGTGCCCGGCGCTGGTGAAGAAGTGCTCGATGGTGCCGCGGCGCTCGCGCAGCTCCGCCAGCGGGTCGATGGTCGGCTGCGGGTGGCAGCGGGTCTGGACGACGCCGCTGATCCGGCCGATTCCGCCGAGTGCCGCGAGCCGCAGCCCGTAGTCGAGGTCGGCGGTGCGGGGGAGGTCCTCGGCGTAGCCGCCGAGAGCGTCGGCGAGGGAGCGGCGGACCAGCACGGCGTGGTCGACCAGGAGGTCGGAGCCGTGCCGGCTCGTGCGCTCGATCCAGTCGGCCCCGCTCCACAGCGTCCACTCCACGCGCCCGGTGGCCGCGGTCGCGGGCCGGACCGAGATCTCGGCGTCGCCGTGCACGGCGCCCACCCACGGGTGCGCGGCCAGCAGGGCCGCCGCCCGCTCGAGCGCCCCGGCGGTGAGCGCGTCGGTGCTCGGCAGCACCAGCACGGACTCGCCGCGGACGAGCGCGAGCCCGGCGTTGCGGGCGGCGATCGCGCCGAGGCCGGCGGGCACCTCGAGCACGCGCACGCGCTCGTCGTCGACGACCGGATCCGCGTCCGTCACGACGACGACGTCCAGCCGGACGCCGCGCTGCACGAGGACGCTCGCCAGCGCGGCGGTCGGCGACACGCCGTCGACGGCCGCGATCACGACCGAGACGAGCGGCGCCGGGCCGGAGAGGGGGAGCACCGGCGACCGGTGCCCGCGGACGGCGCTCATGCGGACGCTCCTTCGAGAGTGCTGTCCGCGCGCCGGACGGCGTCGGGATCGACCCGCGGTGCGGCGGGCACGCCGAGCCAGGTCTCGCCGGCCGGCTGATCGCGCAGCAGCACCGCGCCCATGCCGAGCGTCGCCCGGCGGCCGATCCGCGAGCGCTCGCGGACGGAGGCGCCCATGCCCAGGTACGCCTCCTCGCCCACCCGCACCCCGCCGCCGAGGGTGACCCCGGCGCAGAGGGTGGCGAACGAGCCGATGCGGTCGCCGTGGGTGAGGGTCACGTTCGGCATGGCCACGACGTGCCGGCCGATCGCCACATCGGCGGTCAGCACGACGCCGGCGAGCAGGATGCTCCCCGCGCCGATCCGGCAGTCGTCCGGCACGTGGATGGCCGGGTGCACGATCCGGGCGTAGCGGTGGTCGTGCACGCCGAGCGCGCGGAGGCGGTCGACGATGCGCGCCCGGCCGCTGCCGTGGCCGACGCAGACGGCGATCTCGGCGCGGGGGTGCTCGGCGATCGCGTCGAGGCCGCCGATCACGGGGACTCCCGAGATCTCGGTGCCCCAGCGCGCGGCGCCGTCGTCCACCACGCCGATCACGCGGTGGCTGCCGCTCACCGCGAGGAGCGCGAGGGTCTCCCGCGCCAGTCCGCTCGCGCCGACGAGGATCAGCTCACGCACGGAGGACCGCCGTCTCGTGCTCGCGGGCCAGGCGCGACGGGGCCAGAACGGCCTCGATCACCCGGTCCTGGTCCTGCTCGGTGAGGGCGTGGAAGAGCGGCAGGATCAGCGTCCGGTCGGTCAGGCGCTCGGTGACGGGCAGGCGGTCGGCGTTCGGGTGGTCGCGGTACGGCGGCTGGCGGTGGGCCGCCATGATGCCGCGGCGGGCGGAGACGTCGCGGGAGGCGAGCTCGGCCATCAGGCCGTCGCGCTCGAGCGGGTAGTCGTCGCCGACCTCGATCCAGAACGACTGGAAGTTGCCCGTGCCGTGCTCCGGGTCCGTCACCGTCCGCAGGCCCGGGACGTCGGCGAAGGCCGCCGCATAGCGGGCCGCGAGCGCCCGGCGGCGCTCGATCAGCGCCGGCAGCCGGCCGAGCTGCACGAGGCCGAGGGCGGCCTGCAGATCGGTCATCCGGAAGTTGAAGCCGACCTCGTCGTAGTGCTCCGGTGCGGCGAGCACGCTGCCGTGCCGGTCCGCCGCGGAGACGGACATCGAGTGCTCGCGCAGGCGGCGGGCGCGGGCCGCGAGGTCCGCGTCGTCCGTCGTGAGCATCCCGCCCTCACCGGTGGTGAGGAGCTTGCGGGGGTGGAACGACCAGGCGGTCAGCGCCGCGCCGGCGCCGACGGAGCGGCCGCGGTACCGCGAGCCCGCGCCGCAGGCGGCGTCCTCGAGGACGAGGATCCCGAGCGGGTCGCAGAGCGCGCGGATCGGCTCGAGGTCGACGGGCACGCCGCCCTGGTCGACCGCGATCACCGCGCGGGTGGCCGGGGTCAGCGCCGCGGCGATCGTCTCCGCGGTGACGTTGCCCGTGACCGGGTCGACGTCGGCGAAGACGGGCCGGCCGCCGGCGTGCACGACCGCGTTGGCGGTCGCGATGAAGGAGAAGGAGGGGACCACGACGTCGTCCCCGGCGCTCACGCCGCCGACCACGAGCCCGAGGTGCAGGGCCGTGGTGCAGCTGGACAGCGCGACCGCGTGGCCGACGCCCATCGCCTCGGCGAAGGCCGCCTCGAACCGCGCGACCCGGGGGCCCTGTGCGATCCAGCCGGAGGCGATCACCTCGGCGAGCGCGTCGCTCTCCTCGGTGCCCAGCCAGGGGCGCATCACGTCGATGCGCCCGGTGCTCGCTGCGCCGGTGCTCGCCGCGCTCATCGGGTCGCTCCGCTCAGGACGGCGGCGTCGAGCCGCTCGGCGCGCCACCACTCGACCAGCGAGCGCAGACCGCTCTCCAGGTCGTACGCGGTGACGAAGCCGAGCTCGTCGCGCGCCGCCCGGGTGTCGGCCAGGCGGCGGGTGACGCCGTTGACCGAGCGCGCCGGCGCGAAGACGACGTCGAGGTCGGACTCCATGACGTGCAGCAGCGTGCGGGCGAGCTCCAGCAGGCTGGTCTCGACCCCCGTGCCGATGTTGAACGCGCCGTCGCGTCCGGCCGTCGCCGCGACCACGTTGGCCCGGGCGACGTCGTCCACGTGCACGAAGTCCATCGTCTGCGCGCCGTCGCCCATGATCAGCGGCGGGACGCCCGCCTCGATCCGCTCCATCCAGCGCACGAGCACCTCGGTGTAGAGGCCGTGCACATCCATCCGCGGTCCGTAGACGTTGAAGTAGCGCAGCGCCGTCGAGCGCAGGCCGTTCATCGCGCCGAAGCTGGTGAGCATGCCCTCCGAGAAGGCCTTCGCCGCGCCGTAGATCGTGTCGTTGGCGTAGGGGTTGTTGCTCTCCGGAGTGGGGAACTGCGTCGCGAGTCCGTAGACGGAGGCGCTGGACGCGGCCACCACCCGGCCGACGCCGTGCGCCGCCGCCGCCTCGAAGACGGTGAAGGAGCCCTGGGCGAGGACGTCGAAGGCAAGGCGCGGGTCCTCCGCGCACTGGGTGATCCGGATCGCCGCCTGGTGGAAGACGACGTCCTTGCCGCGGACGACCGAGTCGACCGTCGCGCGGTCGCGGATGTCGCCCTCGATCAGCCGGACCCGGCCGTCCGCGAGCGCGTGCTCGAGGTTCTGCCGGCGCCCGCGGACGAGGTTGTCGAGGACGTCGACCCGGCTGACGCCGGTGTCGAGGAGGCGGTCGACGATCGTCGAGCCGATGGTGCCGGCACCGCCGGTCACCAGGACCTCGGCGCCCTCGAGCGAGACGGGGGAGGGGGTCAGCTCAGCCACGACGCCTCCTCCAGGCGGACCGCCGGAGCGGTGGTGCGGCTGACCTGGCCGGCGTCGAGCAGCCGGTCGCTGACCTGCTCCAGGACGCTGAGGACGCGCAGGGCGGCGCGGCCGTCGGTGCGGGGCGCGCGGCGCTCCGAGATCGAGGTCGCGAACTCCGTGACCATGTCGGCGAGCGGCTCGCGCTCGGGCAGGGCGGGCGACCAGGTGTCGCCGAGGCGGTAGGAGATCGCCGCATCGTGGCGGGAGGTCACGCCGCGGAGCGAGGTGCCGAGGTCGACGCCGCGGTCGAAGACGCTCAGCCGCTGCTGCGGGTTCACGTCGTCCCAGACCAGCGTGCGCCGCGAGCCGCCGATCACCATCCGGCGGATCTTGGTCGGGCTGAGCCAGTTCACGTGCACGTTGGCGATCGCGCCCTGGCCGAGCGGGACGGTCAGGTAGCCGACGCAGGCGCGGCCGGAGCCGAGCGGGTCGGAGCCCTGGGCGGCGACGTTCCCGGGGCGCAGGCCCCCGGGGATGATGAAGTCGAGGATCGACAGGTCGTGCGGGGCGAGGTCCCAGAACACGTCGACGTCGGGCTGGATGAGACCGAGGTTGATCCGCACCGCGTCGACGAAGAGCACGTCGCCGAGCGAGCCGGCGGCGATCAGCTCCTTCATCTTCAGCACGGCGGGCGTGTAGCAGTAGGTGTGGTCGGCCATCAGCACGACACCGGCGCGCTCAGCGGCGTTCACCATGTCGATCCCGAGCACGCTCGAGTCGGCGAGCGGCTTCTCGACCAGCACGTGCAGCCCCGCGGCGATCGCCGCCATGGCGATGGCGTGGTGGGTGCGCGCCGGGGTGGCGATGGCGATCGCGTCGAGCCCGGGCAGGTCGAGGACGTCCGAGAGGGAGCGCAGCACCGGCACGGAGCCGTTGGCGCGGGAGACGGCCTCCGCGCGGACCGGGTCGAGGTCGCAGATCGCGACCAGGTCCCAGTCGGCGCTGGCGGAGAAGTTCCGGGCGAGGTTCGGGCCCCAGTAGCCGGCGCCGACGAGCGCGACGCGGAGCCTCCGGGAGGGGATGGTGGTGGTCATGGCGGGTTCCTTCGGGTGAGGAGGGCGGCATGCGGGCACGCCGAGGGGACCGGGCGCTCCGACCAGGGAGAAGGAGCGCGCGGACGAGAGGGGACGGCGCGTCGGGGCGCGCCGAGGGAGGGGACGGCGGGGAGAGCGCCGGAGGGGAGAGGAGAGGAAGGAGGGGAGCGGTCGTGCGTCAGTACGCGCCGACCGGGCGCAGCATCACGCGCAGGGTCCGCCAGAGGATGAGCAGGTCGCCGGCCAGCGACCAGTTCTCGACGTAGTAGAGGTCGAGTCGGATCCCGTCCTCCCAGTCGAGCTCGGAGCGGCCGCCGGTCTGCCAGAGGCCGGTGATGCCGGGCTTGATGTAGAGGCGGCGGTTCACGACGTCGTCGTAGCGCTCCACCTCGCTCAGCAGTGGCGGGCGAGGGCCGACCAGGCTCATGCTGCCGCGCAGCACGTTCCAGAACTGGGGCAGCTCGTCGAGCGAGTACCGCCGCAGCACGCGGCCGAGCGGGGTCACCCGCGGATCGTCGCGCAGCTTGAACAGCAGGCCGGAGCCCTCGTTCGCCGCGCTCAGCTCCGCCAGCCGCGACTCCGCGTCGATGCTCATCGAGCGGAACTTCAGCATGGTGAAGAGGTGCCCGGCGCGGCCGACCCGCTGCTGCCGGAACAGGGCGGGCCCGGTGCTGTCGCGCCGGATCATGACCGCGAGCACGGCCAGCAGCGGCGAGAGCACCAGCAGCGCGAGGGCCGAGACGCTCACGTCCAGCACGCGCTTGAGCGCGTGGCGCGGACCGGAGTAGCGCGGCGGCTCGACCCGCATCAGCGGGAGTCCGTCCACCGGGCGCCAGTGGATGCGCGGTCCGGCGACACTGCTGAGTCCCGGTGCGAGCACCAGCTCGACCGCGAACGGCTCGAGCGCCCAGCAGAGCCGGCGGAGGTAGGCGTCGCCGCCGTCCACCTGACCGGCCACGACGACCGCGTCGGCGCGCTGCTCGACGACCGCCTGGGCGATCGTGTCGATCGCTCCGACGACCGGGATCGAGCGGCCGCGCACGGTGATCGAGCGCCGCAGGTCGGCGAGGCGGGTGCGCTCACCGCCGGTCGAGAGCGCGACGCCGACGACGTCGTACTCGACGCGGCCGCGCCGGCGGTCGATCTGCGTGACGATGTGGGTCACGTCACCGGCGCTGCCGACGACGATCACCCGGGACAGGGCGCGACCGGCCCGTCGCTCCCGGGCCAGGTGCCCGCGGCTGAGGGCGTGCGCCGCCAGCATCCCGCCGAGCCCGACGGGCAGGGCGATCAGCACGTGCACCCGCGGCAGGTCGACGTGCGTGAGGACCGAGGCGACGGAGGCGAGGCCGAACGTCGCGACCGTCGCCGAGAGCAGACGGCGGAACTCGTCCGCTCCCGCTCCGATGCGGTGCGCGAGGCGCCGCTGGGCGAGGAGGACGGAGCAGACCCAGAGGGCGCCGAGGACGGCGGCGACCACGAGGTCGGCCGAGCGCGCCTCGGCGGATCGCGCTTCGGCGGTCGAGCGCAGGCCGGCGGCCAGCGACACGGCCCCGAGCACGACCAAGACGTCCGCGGCCAGGACCCTCCGCGAGAATCGGCGTCGCCAGCTCGAAGCCTCCGCCGGCGGTGCCGGAACGAGGACGAGGGCGCGCGGATCGCGCTGAGGAGTCGGGGCCGCGGTGGAGACGGCGGTCACCGCGGTCTCCTGCTCTCACCGCCGCTCGTATGCCGGGTCGCCGGGGGGAGGCGACGGGGTCTCGAGGAGGGAGGGAGCCGTGTGGGCGCGCTGAAGGCGCGCACCAGTGGTGCATACAAAGGGATCAACCTGCATTTCGGGTTTACAGGGGAAGGGGTACTGCAGGGCGGGCTCGGAGGCGAGCGCGGTTTCGGGGCCGCACTGCTTCGTCGCCACATCGGCACCGCTGTGACCGTCGTGCTCCCAGGATGAGCAGATCGATCGAGGCGGGGCCTCGCGTCGGGAGGCGGTGCACGACAGGGTTCGTGCGCCGCCGGTTCCGGTGGTCGGGTGGTTCTCAGCTGAACATAGCGGCACTGGCAACCCGGTACCTGACCCCAGTAAGGGGGCCGCACAGGTAGTGACATCCTCGACCACTTTCCCGGGCTTCCTCAGCGGTCCTCCTAGAATCGTCCCGGTGCCGGGAGTGCGATCGGGTCGTGCCCCGGTGCCAGGGGAGCACTGTCGCCCCCGATCGCCAGGAATCGAGACGGGGCGCGGGAATCCCTGCGCGGCCCGGGAGGTCACCTCCCGGGCCGCGTCGCCGCGTCGAGGCGGCCGCGCCGACGACTAAAGTCGAGGGGTCCCCCAGCCCCAGAGGAGCACCCGCGCGTGTCGAACGCATCGTCGAACGTCCCCGAATCGTCCCGTCCCGCCGCCGACGCCGCCGTCGTCACCGAGGCCGGCACGGGGTTCACGCACTTCACCGACCGGGCGGTCGTCGCGATCCGCGTCAACGGCGAGCTGAAGGACCTGGCCGCCGACGTCGTCCCCGGCGACAGCATCGAGCCCGTCCTGATCTCCTCGCCCGACGGCCTGAGCATCCTCCGCCACTCCGCCGCGCACGTGCTCGCGCAGGCCGTGCAGCAGAGCAACCCGGAGGCGAAGCTCGGCATCGGCCCGCCCGTCACCGACGGCTTCTACTACGACTTCGACGTCACCGAGCCCTTCACGCCCGAGGCGATGAAGGCGCTCGAGAAGGCGATGGACCGCATCATCCGCCAGGGTCAGCGCTTCGTGCGCCGTGTCGTCACCGAGGACGAGGCGCGCGCCGAGCTGGCCGCCGAGCCGTACAAGCTCGAGCTGATCGGGCTCAAGGGCGCGGGCGCCGACGGCGAGTCGGTCGAGGTCGGCGGCGCCGAGCTCACCATCTACGACAACGTCGACCCGCGCACCGGCGAGACGGTCTGGAAGGACCTCTGCCGCGGCCCGCACCTGCCCAACACCCGGATGATCGGCAACGGCTACGCGCTGACCCGTAACGCCGCGGCCTACTGGCGCGGCTCGGAGAAGAACCCGCAGCTGCAGCGCGTCTACGGCACCGCGTGGCCCACGAAGGACGAGCTGCGCGCGCACCAGGCCCGCCTCGAGGAGGCCGCCCGCCGCGACCACCGCAAGCTCGGCCACGAGCTCGACCTCTTCTCCTTCCCGGACGAGATCGGCTCCGGCCTCGCGGTCTTCCACCCCAAGGGCGGCATCATCCGCTACGAGATCGAGCAGTACATGCGCGAGCAGCTGCTCGCCCACGACTACGAGCTCGTCTACACGCCGCACATCACCAAGGGCGACCTCTTCATGACCAGCGGCCACCTGCAGTGGTACGCCGAGGGCATGTTCCCCCCGATGCACCTCGACGAGCTGCAGGACGAGGACGGCACCGTCACCCGCCAGGGCCAGGACTACTACCTGAAGCCCATGAACTGCCCGTTCCACAACCTGATCTTCCGCTCGCGCGGGCGCAGCTACCGCGAGCTGCCGCTGCGACTGGCCGAGTTCGGCACCGTCTACCGCTACGAGAAGAGCGGCACCCTGCAGGGCCTCACCCGCGTCCGCGGGCTGACCCAGGACGACGCGCACATCTACGTCACGCAGGAGGACGTGTCGGCCGAGCTGACCCGCAACCTCGAGTTCGTGCTCCAGGTCCTGCGCGACTACGGCCTCGACGACTTCTACCTCGAGCTCTCCACCAACGAGGAGGGCAACCCGAAGTTCGTCGGCGACCCCGAGCAGTGGGAGTCGGCGATCGAGTCGCTGCGCGCCGTCGCCGTCGAGTCCGGCCTCGAGCTGGTCCCCGACCCGGGTGGAGCCGCGTTCTACGGCCCGAAGATCTCGGTCCAGGCGCGCGACGCCATCGGCCGCACCTGGCAGATGTCGACGATCCAGCTCGACTTCAACCAGCCCGAGCGCTTCGAGCTCGAGTACACCGCGTCCGACGGCTCGAAGAAGCGCCCGGTGATGATCCACCGCGCCCTCTTCGGCTCGATCGAGCGCTTCTTCGCCATCCTCACCGAGCACTACGCCGGAGCGTTCCCGGTCTGGCTCTCGCCGGTGCAGGTCGTCGGCATCCCGATCGCCGACGAGTACCTGCCCTACCTCGAGGACGTCGTCGGTCAGCTGAAGAAGGCCGGCGTCCGCGCCGAGATCGACTACTCCAGCGACCGGATGCAGAAGAAGATCCGCAACGCGACCCTGCAGAAGGTCCCGTTCCAGCTGATCGTCGGCGAGAAGGACCGCGACGCCGGAGCGGTCAGCTTCCGCTTCCGCGACGGCACCCAGGAGAACGGCATCCCCGTCGCCGACGCCGTCGCCCGCATCCGCGAGGCCATCGCGACCAAGGCCCAGGTCTAGCGGTGGGAGAGCCGCTCGACGACGCCGTCCCCGAGGGGGCGGAGTCCTCCGCGCACCTCGCCGGCGTCCCCGACGAGTTCCAGCGCCTGTGGACCCCGCACCGGATGGTGTACATCCGGAAGGGCCAGCCCGGCGACGACGACTGCCCGTTCTGCGTCGCCCCGACGCTGAGCGACGAGGAGGCGCTGATCGTCGCCCGCGGCGAGCACGCGTTCGTCCTGCTGAACCTCTTCCCGTACAACTCCGGCCACCTCCTGGTCTGCCCGTACCGGCACATCCCGCTCTACGACGAGGCCACTCCCGAGGAAGTGGCCGAGATCGGCGCGCTCACCCAGACAGCGATGCGCGTCCTCCGCGAGGTCTCGAACAACGACGGCTTCAACCTCGGCATGAACCAGGGCGCCGTCGCCGGCGCCGGCATCGCCGCCCACCTGCACCAGCACGTCGTGCCGCGCTGGGCGACCGACGCCAACTTCTTCCCGATCATCGCCCGCACCAAGGCCCTGCCCCAGCTCCTCGGCGACGTCCGAGCGAGCCTCGCGGCCGCCTGGCCCCGCCCCTAGCCGGCCGCACCCACGCCTGTCGAGCAGCCGCGCTGCGGCCGCCCGTCCCTCTCAGCAGTCGCGCCGCGGCCGCCCGTGGTGTTGAGCAGCCGCGCTGCGGCTGCCCGTGCTGTTCGAGTAGCGGCGCAGCGGCTGCCCATGCTGGTCGAGTAGCCCCGCAGGGGCGTATCGAGACCCACCGTCGTCAGCAGGCCGAGTCTGCAGGCTCCTGTCTTGGTGCCAGTGGATCTCGATACGCCCGCTCCGCGGGCTACTCGATCAGCATGGGTCCGCCTGCTGCCGGTCGAGCAGCCGCGCAGCGGCCCTCATGCTGGTCGACCAGCCCCGCAGGGGCGTATCGAGACCCACCCCGCCCCGCTTGTCCAGCGCCGATGTCGAGCAGCCCCGTCTCGTAGACTGGACGCTGCCGTCGGCGGAAGTCGCCGCACAGAACAGGACTCGCGAACATGACCGACACCACCCCCACGTCCTCCTCCGCCTCGGAGCAGTTCGGCTCGAGCCGCGTGAAGCGCGGGCTCGCCGAGATGCTCAAGGGCGGCGTCATCATGGACGTCGTCAACGCCGAGCAGGCGCGCATCGCCGAGGACGCCGGAGCCGTCGCCGTGATGGCGCTCGAGCGCGTCCCCGCCGACATCCGCTCGCAGGGCGGCGTCGCGCGGATGAGCGACCCCGACCTCATCGACGGGATCGTCGCCGCCGTCTCCATCCCCGTGATGGCCAAGGCCCGCATCGGCCACTTCGTCGAGGCGCAGATCCTGCAGGAGCTCGGCGTCGACTACATCGACGAGTCCGAGGTCCTCTCGCCCGCCGACTACGTGAACCACATCGACAAGTGGAAGTTCACCGTCCCCTTCGTCTGCGGAGCCACCAACCTCGGCGAGGCCCTGCGCCGCATCACCGAGGGTGCGGCCATGATCCGCTCCAAGGGCGAGGCCGGCACCGGCGACGTCTCCGAGGCCACCAAGCACATCCGCACTATCTCGGCCGAGGTCAACCGGCTGAAGTCGCTGACCAAGGACGAGCTCTACGTCGCCGCCAAGGAGCTGCAGGCGCCCTACGAGCTGGTCGCCGAGATCGCGCAGACCGGCAAGCTCCCCGTCGTGCTCTTCACCGCCGGCGGCGTCGCCACCCCGGCCGACGCCGCGCTGATGATGCAGCTCGGTGCCGACGGCGTCTTCGTCGGCTCCGGCGTCTTCAAGTCGGGCGAGCCCGCGAAGCGCGCCGCCGCGATCGTCAAGGCGACGACGTTCTTCGACGACGCCAAGGTGGTCGCCGAGGCGTCCCGCGGTCTCGGCGAGGCGATGGTCGGCATCAACGTGGCCGACGTGCCCGCGCCGCACCGCCTCTCCGAGCGTGGCTGGTAGCGAGAGCGCGCCCGTCGCGGGCGAGGACGAGACCCGGGAGTCCCTCGCGGGGCTCCGGGTCGGCGTCCTCGCCCTGCAGGGCGACTTCCGCGAGCACGCGCACGTGCTGCGGGAGCTCGGCGCCGAGGTGGTGCTGGTGCGCCGCCCGGCCGAGCTCGCCTCCGTCGCGGGTCTCGTGATCCCCGGCGGCGAGTCCACGGTGATGGACAAGCTCTCGCGCCTGTTCGGCCTCGCCGAGCCGGTGAAGGAGGCGATCGCCGCGGGTCTGCCGGTCTACGGCACCTGCGCCGGGCTGATCATGCTCGCCGACCGCGTGCTCGACCGCATCGACGGCCAGAGCAGCTTTGGCGGCCTGGACGTGACCGTCCGCCGGAACGCGTTCGGCAACCAGCTGGACTCCTTCGAGACCGACCTCGACATCGACGGCATCGGCGACCCGCCGATGCACGCGGTCTTCATCCGCGCCCCCGTCGTCGAGGAGCTGGGGGAGCGGGCTCACGCCCTCGCCGCGCTGGCCGACGGCCGCGTCGTCGCGGTCGAGCAGGGCGCCCTGCTGGGCACCTCGTTCCACCCCGAGATCACCGGCGACTACCGGTTCCACGAGCTGTTCCTGCGCAAGGTCGCGGCCACCCGCTTCGGCGCCGACACGTAGGGGCGCGCCGGTCTCCTCGGCCGCGGACCCGCTCGCACGGAGAGCGGGCCCGCAGGGACCGCTCAGACCTCGACGGTCGTGTTCCTCTCCGTGAGGTCGGATCCTCGGGTGTCCGCGGCGTCTCCGGAGGAGTCTCCCCGCGTCGCTGCCCGGGCGGAGAGGCGGCCCGACGACGCGCTCGACGGCGGGACGGACGCGGGGGCGCCGGGTGCGGCGGCGGTGGCGATCACCGGGCTCGCCGAGGCGACCGCCGCTGAGGAGCGCCGCGCGACTCGGGGCGACGCCTTGCGGTCGACGCCGCTCTCGCAGCCGTCCGGATCGGAGATCCCTCGGCAGATGTGGTCGGGGTGGTCGTGGTGGCGGCCGATCATCGTGGTGCTCCTCGTCGTGGGTCGTCGTTGTGGGTCGTCGTTCTGGGTCGTCATCGGCGCGGTGCGGGCGCCCCGGGCCACCGAGAGCCTGACGGCGGAGCGCCTGCAACGACGAACCCGTGGCGTGGACGAGGCGCTCTGGCAGGGTTCGACACACCGATGTGCGTCGTGCTCCTCCGCCGCGACCATCGGCGGCTCCTCCCGAGGGTCGCCGCCGATCGCCTCGGCACGGCACAGTAGGGGGATGCCCGAACTCCCCGAAGTGCACGCGCTCGCCCGCGACCTCGACGAGCGCCTCGGCGGCCGCGTGCTGGAGCGCCTCGACGTCTTCGCGATCTCCGCGCTGAAGACCGTGGCGATCCCGCCGTCCTCGCTCGCGGGGGAGACGGTGCACGGGGTGAGCCGGCACGGGAAGTTCCTCGATCTCGCGACCGGCGACGTGCACGTTCTGCTGCACCTGGCCCGCGCGGGCTGGGTGCGCTGGCGTCCCGAGCGGCCGACCGCGCCGGTGAAGCCGGGCCGTGGCCCGCTCGCCGCGCGCCTGATCCTCGACGACGGCTCCGGCTTCGACATCACCGAGGCCGGCACGAAGAAGAGCCTCGCGATCTCGATCGTCGAGGACCCGCGGGACGTGCCGGGCGTGGCCAGGCTCGGTCCCGATCCGCTCGACCCGGAGTTCACCCGCGAGATCCTCGGCGCGATCCTGGCCACCGCGGGCCGTGCCCAGCTCAAGGGCGTGCTGCGCGACCAGTCCCGGATCGCCGGGATCGGCAACGCCTACTCCGACGAGATCCTGCACGTCGCGCGGATGTCGCCGTTCAAGCCGGCGACACTCACGCCGGACGAGCTCGACCGCCTGTACACCGCGCTGCACTACACCCTGGAGGAGGCGCTCGGCCGGGCCGAGGGGCTGCACGCCGCCGATCTCAAGCGCGAGAAGAAGCTCGGGATGCGGGTGCACGGCCGCACCGGCGAGGCCTGCCCGGTCTGCGGCGACACGATCCGCCAGGTGATCTACTCCGACTCGACGCTGCAGTACTGCCCCACCTGCCAGACCGGCGGGAAGCCGCTGGCCGACCGGGTCCTCTCCCGCCTGCTGAAGTAGCGCGCCATCGGCTCGGCGCGCTCGCCGCCGAGGACGTTCTCCTCGGCTCGGCTGGAGCGGAGGAGCTCCGGTCAGACGTCGATGGTGCTGGTGGCGGACGGCAGACCCCATCCTTCGGTAGCGGAGGGATCCGGGCCCGAGAAGACCGGCCCTCGCACGATGGCGATCGTCGCGGAGAACGCGCCCCTCGGACTGGCACTGAGGCGTGTCACCGGGGGCCTGGAGGAGAAGGAGACCCAGAGGAGAGTGGTGCCGAAGGGGTAGCTCTCGATGACCGGGTACGATCCGGCGGGGAACAGGAAGCGCCCGGAGCGGGGTCCCTCGGGTACGACGCCGGTCCCCCAGGACTCGACGTCGTGTTCGACCGTGATCCTGACCTCGACGTCCTCCGCGAGCACGATCTGCCCGGTGGCGTTCCGGTCGCCGTTCACGATGACCCTGGTCTGGAAGCTGCGGGGGTAGACCCTCGACAGGATGAGGCCGGCGAAGGTCCCGGTGCCGACCGGTGCGGGTGACGCGGTGGCGCCGGGAGCCGCTACGGCGGCGGCGACGACCGGGGTGGTCCATGCGGCGGCGACGGCGGTGCGGCGCGCGATGCCCGGGGGCTGAGACGAGCGGAGACCGTCGTCGTGGTGGTGGTCCTGCGTCATGGTGTGTCCTCGTCCTCATTCGCATCGCGGGGCCGCGCGGAGCGTTCCTGCGCCTGCATCACCTTCCCGATGGGAGGTGGCGAGCGGCGAATCTCTGGCATCGATCGTGCCGCCTGGCGGGATCCGCCGGGGGCGCGGCCTCGGCGGCGACTCCGGCCGTTCGCCCACAGCCTCTTCGTGGAGGACCGGACCTCCTCCGATCGACGCCGCAGGACTGCCCGTTCCGACCGACCTGCCGGACCGGCGAGAAGCCCGCTGGCCGACCGCGTCGCTCCCGCCTGCTGCGCTGACCGCGGGCGATCGTCAGACCTCGATCACGGCGGTAGAAGACGGAAGGCCGCGTCCCCCCGTGACGGACGGGTCGGGTCCGGGGAAGACCGGGCCGCTGGCCACCGCGACGGTCACGGGGAACGAGCCGGCCGGAGAGGCAGTGAGGATGGAGATCTGCTGTCCGAGCGGGTTCGCGAGCGAGACCGGGCGTCCGAGGACCAGGAAGGTGTTGATGATCGAGTACGGGCCCGCCGGGACGAGAAGGCGGCCCGTTCGGGGACCTTCGGCGACGATTCCGGGTCCCCACTCCGCGACGTCGTGCCCCGCCGTGATCCTGATCTCCGCAGCGCGCTCGAGCCCGATCGTCGATGCGGATGTCTGAGGGGCATTGAGGAGGACCTGTGTGATGAAGATGCCGGGGCGGGAGTCTCTTCGGACGGTCACACCCAGGTACGTTCCGATCACCAGAGGGGCGGGGGACGCCGAGGCTCCGGGAGCCGCGACCGCGGCGGCGACCACCGGGGTCGTCCACGCGGCCATGACCGCGGTCCGCCGCGCGACTCCGGGCGAAGGGGGCGATCGGAGCTCGTCGTCGTGCGGGGGGTGCTCGTCGGGTGTCATCGGTCCTCGATCTCGTTCGCGGCGACCGGACGGCAGAGAGCTGCCCGGCTCGCCGGCCACTCTGCCGACGAGGGGCAGTGAGCGCCGAATCGGTGGCGCAGATCGTGCCGGTGGCTCGATCGGACGATCCCGAGCGCGCGGATCCTGCACGTCGGATCGTCACCGCGCCTTCGGACGACCGGCTTCCGCAGAAGACCTTGACGATCCGGTCCGTCCCCGCCGGGATCGAGGCGTGCCCGGCACGTGGACCCTCGCAGAACCGACCTCGTTCCTCCTTGTGCACGCGCGTCTGTGTGCCAGGGGCCTAGGGGCGGACCTCGGGCTCGTGGAACATCCCCCGGCTCGCTGGCCCGGTCCGTTCGGACGTGCCGGACGCAGCTCCTCGTGCCGGAGAGCCGCGCGGCTGATCTCCGGCGCGCGGAACAAGTCTCCGACGTGCGGAATCGACCGGTTCGAGCGTGCCGGAACGCGTCTCAGAACGTGAGGACGGCCACCGCGGACGGGCGGCCGTGGATGCCGGTCGCGTACGGGTCGGGACCTCGATAGGTGGGTCCCCGCGTCACCTTCGCCTCCACCGCGAATCGTCCCCGCGGCTCGGGGGCGAGCTCGCACACGGTCTGAGGCCCCGGGTACGGGGCGGTGACCACCACGCTCCTGGTGCGGACCGTGTAGCTCTCGACGGTGCGGTAGATCCCGGCGGGGATCGTGATCGTGCCGACCCGAGGCCCCTCGGGAACGATCCCGTCCGGCCAGACGGCGACGTCGTGGTCCGGTGAGTCGACGCGCACGACCGCGTCCTGGGGGAGGACGACCGGGGTCCCCGGAGTCCCGGTCCCGTTGAGGTACACCTCGACGCGGAAGGCCCGCGGGGACTCGCCGCCGAGGGAGGCGAGCCAGACGCCGAGGAAAGTGCCGTCCTCCTTCGGGGGCGTGGAGGCGGAGGCCGCAGGGGCGGCCACGGCGCCCGCGATCACCGGGACCGTCCAGGCGACCGCGAGCGCCGACCGGCGCCCGATCCCCGGTGGACGACCCCCGTCCAGTCCGGTCGTGTCGTCCCTCCGCGGGTCGTTCGTCATCGCGCTCCTCGTTCTCGTCTCGGCCGCGCGGCCCTGCGTCCTGGTGCGTCGACGTCCTCGTTCGAATCGCGGGTGCCGCGCGGAGCGTTCCAGCGCCGGCATCACCTTCTCGGTAGGAGGGAACGAGGGGCGAATCTCTGGCACCGATCGTGCCGCCTGGCGGGATTGCCGCGGAGCGCGGCCACGGCGGCGACTCCGGCCGTCCGCCCACAGCCTCCTGGCGGAGGACGGAATCCAATCCGATCGACGCCGCAGAGCTGCCCGCTCCGCCCGATCTTCCGGACCCGCGACGCGTCGGAGGCCGACCGCGTCCTCTCCCAGCTGCTGCGCTGACCGCCGGCGATCGTCAGACCGTGATCATGATGGTCTGCGAGGGAAGCCCGTATCCCTGCGTGACGGACGGGTCGGGACCGGGGTAGACCGGTCCGCTCACCACAGCGACGGTCACGGGGAACGAGCCGGTCGGAGAGGAGGTCAGGCCGGAGGTCAGCTGTCCGAGTGGGTAGGCGACCGAGATGCGTCGTCCGTCGATGTCGTAGATGGCGGAGACCGAGTACGAGCCCGCAGGGACGAGCAGGCGGCCCGCTCGGGGGCTCTCTGCCACGATCCCGGATCCCCAGTACGCGACGTCGTGCCCCGCCGTGATCCGGATCTCCGCAGCGCGCTCGAGCACGATCGGCGACAAGGACGTCTGAGGGGCATTGAGGAACACCGCCGTCACGAAGACACCGGGGCGGTAGCCCTGAAGGGTCACACCCAGGAACGCTCCGCTTCCCGCAGGGGCGGGGGACGCCGAGGCGCCGGGAGCGGCGACCGCGGCGGCGACCACCGGGGTCGTCCACGCGGCCGTAACAGCGGTCCGCCGTGCGATGCCCGGCGGAGGGGAGGATCCGCGCTCGTCGTCGTGCGGGTGGCGCTCATCGGGTGTCATCGGTGTCCTCGTTCTCGTTCGCGTCGACTGGACGGCAGGGTGCGACCCGGCTCGCCGGCCACTCTGCCGACGAGGAGCGGGCGGCGCCGAATCGCTGGCGCAGATCATGCCGGTGGCTCGATCGGGCGATCTCGAGCGCACGGGTCCTGCCCGTCAGATCGTCACCGTCCCTCTGAAGGACGGACTCCCGTAGACGGACGTCACGATCGGGTCCGACCCGCGGTACAGGGGTCCGCGGGTGACGGCGGCCGAGACGGCGAAGCTGCCGGTGGGGGAAGCCGTGAGCCGACAGAAGAAGGCCCTCCTGGCGACCGCGGCGAGTCTTCCCTCGGTCTCGTAGGTGGTGGTGATCGGGTGCGAGCCGGCCGGGATCGAGACGTGCCCGGCGCGCGGACCGTCCGCCACGACGCCCTCGCCCCAGGAGGCGACGTCGTGCTCTGCGGTGACGTCCACGCGGACGTCCTCGCCGAAGACCAGGTCCGCCGTGGTCGTGGTCGTGGTCGTGGTCGCCGTCGTCGTGAGGAGGACGAGGACGACGAACCGGCCGTCGCCGGCACCGGCGCCGATCGACACTCCGGCGAACCCGCCGGCCGCGACCGGGGAGGCGGAGGCGCCGGGCGCGGCGACTGCGGCGGCGATCACCGGGGCGGACCAGGCGGCCGCGACCGCTGCGCGGCGTGCGACTCCCGTGGGGTGGATCGGCGGGCGAGGGCCGTCCTCCGGGTGCTGGCGGTCGGTCACACCGTGACCGTGTCTGTCGTGGACGACCGCCCGTAGGTGCCGAGCAGTGCGGCCGAGACGGTGTCGATCGGGCCGCTGGTCACCGTGCCCGACACCGGGAAGGTGCCGGTCGGTGAGTCGGTCAGGAGCGCGGTGAAGGGACTCCGCGCCAACGCGACCGACACGTCGTGGCCGTCGCGCTGGTATCCGGTGTAGTTCGCGTACCGGCCGGCCGGAATGACGATCCGGTGCGTGCCGGGCCGGACCAGGCGGGCGAAGTCCGGCCATGCGACGGTGTCGTGCTCCAGGGTGATCTCCACCTGCCCTTCCTCCAGGCGCTCGACATCGGAGAGCAGGGGCGGGTTGCCCGGTCCGGTGGTCTGGAAGCGCGTCACGTAGAGATTGACCGCCACCTCCCGCGGGTTGAAGGAGCCGACGACCAGTCCGAGGACGACTCTCGCGTCGGCGACAGGACTCGGGGTCGACGCGGCGGCGCCCGGTGCCGCGACGGCAGCGGCGACCACGGGCGTGGTCCACGCGACCTCGATCAGCGATCTCCGTCGGACGCCGGCAGTGGTGGTCGCGGGACCGGGTCCCTGGGTGTGGTTCTGAGCTGTCATCGTCTCTCCTCGGGTCGTCGACCACCGTGGGGCCGCAGCGGGCCCACCGCGGCCGGGGTCTTCCCGGTGAGCGTTCCGGGTGCCGGCCGGATCCGCGAAGTCCGTGGCACGGATCGTCCGGCCTGTCCGATTCGCACCCCTCGCGCGGAGTCGCAAGGGCTCTTCCCTCGGGCGCGGCTCGGACCGCCCGCCCGGCGCTCGATTACACTGGACCAGCCATCAGCGGCGCCCGAGGGAGTCGCACGAACGAGATTTCCGAGGGAGCACCGTGTCCGGGCATTCCAAGTGGGCCACGACCAAGCACCAGAAGGCGATCAAGGACTCGCGCCGCGCGAAGTCCTTCGCCAAGCTGATCAAGAACATCGAGGTGGCCGCCAAGATCGGCGGCGCCGACATGTCCGGCAATCCGACGCTCGTCGACGCCGTGCAGAAGGCCAAGAAGACCTCCGTCCCGAACGACAACATCGACCGCGCGATCAAGCGCGGCGCCGGCCTCACCGGCGAGGTCATCGACTACACGACGATCATGTACGAGGCCTACGGCCCGAACGGCATCGCGCTGCTCGTCGAGTGCCTCACCGACAACAAGAACCGCGCCGCGGCGGACGTCCGCACCGCGATGACCCGCAACGGCGGCACCATGGCCGACCCGGGCAGCGTCGCCTACAACTTCGCGCGCAAGGGCGTCATCACCGTGCCGCACGGCGACGGCGTCACCGAGGACGACGTGCTCGGCGCGGTCCTCGACTTCGGCGTCGACGACGTCATCGACCACGGCGAGTCCTTCGAGGTCCGCACCGAGGCCGCCGAGCTGGTCCCGGCGCGCACGGCGCTCCAGGAGGCGGGCATCGACTACGACGCCGCCGACGTCGAGTTCGTCGCCTCGCTGCAGGTCGAGGCCGACGCGGAGACGGCGCGCAAGGTCTTCCGCCTGATCGACGCGCTCGAGGACTCAGACGACGTGCAGAACGTCTACACGAACCTCGACATCGCGCCCGAGGTCCGGGCCGAGCTCGAGAACGACGAGGAGTGACCCGGTGACCCCGGCCCGTCCCGGGCGGACGCGCTGATGCGCGTCCTCGGGATCGACCCGGGGCTCACCCGGTGCGGTGTCGGCATCGTCGACGTCGGCCGTGACCGCCGCGCGACGCTCGTGCACGTGAGCGTCCTGCGCACCCCGGCCGACGCGCCGCTCGAGCGCCGGCTGCTCGCCCTCGGCGACGGGATCGAGGCGCTGCTCGACGAGCACCGGCCCGACGCCGTGGCGATCGAGCGCGTCTTCGCGCAGAACAACGTCAGCACCGTGATGGGCATCGCCCAGATCAGCGGCGTCGCGCTGGTCGCGGCCGCCCGCCGCGACCTCGTCGTCGGCATGCACACGCCCAGCGAGGTCAAGGCCGCGGTCACCGGCTACGGCTCGGCCGACAAGCGCCAGGTCACCACGATGATCCAGCGCATCCTCCGGCTCGACGCCCCGCCGAAGCCGGCCGACGCGGCCGACGCCCTCGCCCTCGCCGTCTGCCACGCCTGGCGCGGGCCGATCGCCGCGGGCCCCGCCGCCGCCGAGGGGGAGACCACGGCGCAGCGGGCCTGGCGCGCCGCGGAGGCCGCCACTCGAACGCCTGTTCGAGCCTCTAGACTGACGCGGTGATCTCCTCCCTCCGCGGCACCGTCCTCTCCGCTCGCGGGAGCCTCGCCGTCGTCGACGTCCACGGCGTCGGCTACGCGGTCAACGTCACGCCGCAGCACGCGCTCGAGCTGCGGGTCGGCGACGAGACCGTGCTGACGACGACGCTGATCGTCCGGGAGGACTCGCTGACCCTCTACGGCTTCCCGGACGAGGAGCAGCTCGAGATCTTCGAGCTGCTGATCGGCGTCACCGGCGTCGGCCCCAAGTCCGCGCTCGGCGTGCTCGGCGCGGTCGAGCCCGAGCGCATCGCCCAGGCCGTCGCCGACGAGGACGACGCCGTCTTCCGCAAGGTCTCCGGCATCGGCCCCAAGACCGCGAAGCTCATCATCCTGTCGCTCGCGGGCAAGCTCGCCGTCCGCCCGCGCGCCGCCCGCGGCTCCGGGCCGGGTGCGACGGCCGCCCAGAGCGTGCTCTCGGCACTCGTAGGCCTCGGCTGGCCCGAGCGCGTCGCCGCCGAGGTCGTCGACGAGATCCTGCTCGACGCCCAGGCCTCCGACGCCGCGAGCGTGCAGTCCCTGCTCCGCCTCGCCCTGGCCCGGCTCGGTCCGGCGGCGCGCTCGTGAGCGGCGACGACGTGATGGGCCCGGAGGTCGCCTCCGAGGCCGAGATCGCCTTCGAGGGCGCGCTCCGCCCGAAGAACCTCGGCGAGTTCGTCGGCCAGCGCAAGGTCCGCGGCCAGCTCGAGCTGCTGCTCAAGGCGGCGGCGATGCAGGGCCGCACGCCCGACCACATCCTGCTGGCCGGCCCCCCCGGCCTCGGCAAAACCACCCTCGCGATGATCGTGGCGGAGGAGAGCTCCTCACCGCTGCGGATGTCCAGCGGCCCCGCGATCCAGCACGCCGGCGACCTGGCCGCCGTGCTCTCCTCGCTGCTCCCCGGCGAGATCCTCTTCATCGACGAGATCCACCGCATGGCGCGCTCCGCAGAGGAGATGCTCTACCTCGCGATGGAGGACTTCCGGATCGACATCATGGTCGGCAAGGGCGCCGGCGCGACCTCCGTCCCCCTGGATCTCGCGCCGTTCACCCTCGTCGGCGCGACCACGCGCTCGGGCCTCCTGCCGAATCCGCTGCGCGACCGGTTCGGCTTCACCGCCCACCTCGAGTTCTACGCCGAGGACGAGCTGCGCCAGGTGCTGACCCGCGCCGCGCGGCTGCTCGACCTCGACATCGACGGCGAGGCGGTCGCCGAGATCGCCGGCCGCTGCCGGGGCACCCCGCGCATCGCGAACCGCCTGCTGCGCCGGGTCCGCGACTTCGCGCTCGTGCACGGCGGCCGCGCCGACGTCACAGCGGTCCGCGCCGCGCTCGACCTCTACGACGTCGACGAGCTCGGCCTCGATCGCCTCGACCGCGCCGTGATGGACATCGTGCTCACCCGCTTCGACGGCGGACCGGTCGGCCTCAACACGCTCGCGGTCTCCGTCGGCGAGGAGGCGGAGACGGTCGAGGCGGTCGTCGAGCCGTTCCTGGTCCGGATCGGGCTGCTCACCCGCACGCCCCGCGGGCGCGTCGCGACCCCGGCGGCGTGGCGCCACTTCGGCGTGCAACCGCGCGGGTCAGCCGGTCCGGCCTCCCAGCGGCCCCTGTTCGGAGATGACCTATAATCTTCAAGGCCCGACGGGCCGCTCGATCTGCATGCGCCACCCCTTGTGTGCGCGGCGGATCACCCTCAACTCCGGAAGGCTCACCCATGGATCCGACGATCATCCTGCTCGTCCTGCTTCTCGCCGTGATGATCATCTTCATGTTCCGCAACAACAAGAAGCGGCAGCGCGACGCGGAGAAGATGAAGTCCGGGCTGGTCCCCGGTGTCGAGCTGATGACCGGCTCCGGCCTGTTCGGCACCGTCGTCTCGATCGACGACGACGAGAACAAGATCGTCATCGAGTCGACCCCCGGGACGCTCCTGACGATCCACCGTCAGGCCATCGCCCGCCTCATCGACCCGACCGAGAACGCGGTCGTCGCCGACGAGGACGAGGCCGAGTCCGTGGCAGCCGTCGAGTCGCCCGCGTTCGGCGAGCGCGACGCCGCGCACACGTCCGACCCGCTGGTCGACCCGGTCGAGCGCGACCGCAGGCCCGACGCGCAGTAGTCTCCAGGGCGGGCAGGGTGCATCGGCGCCCCGCCCGCCCTTCCACGTCCGGGGTGCGCCCCGGACCGAAGACCGTCGATCGGACGACAGGCGCGGCCCCCGGGGTCGGCGCCTGCGCGAGGATCGACGTCGACCGCAGAGCCAGCGTCGGCCGGAGAGCCGGCGCCGACCGAAGAAGAAGGTGAGCCCTGGGTGGCCGCATCAACCCCCGTCCGGAAGGCTCGGCGCTCGCTGAGCTGGCTCGGCGTCCTGATCCTCGCGCTCGTCGGCCTCAACGCCGCCGCCGTCGCCTTCGGCGGCGGCTCCTGGACGCCGAAGCTCGCGCTCGACCTCGAGGGCGGCACCCAGATCGTGCTCCAGCCCCAGCTCTCGGACGGCCAGACCGTCTCGTCCGAGCAGCTGACGCAGGCCGTCTCGATCATCCGCCAGCGGATCGACGCCGCGGGCGTCTCCGAGTCCGAGATCACGACCCAGGGCTCGAGCAACATCGTCGTCTCGATCCCGGGGACGCCGGACGACGCGACGCTGCAGCGCATCGAGGCCTCGGCGAAGCTCGACTTCCGCCCGGTGCTCGTCGCCAGCCAGGCGACCAACAGCTCGGTCGGCGGCGATTCGACCGCCTCGCCCACGCCGACCCCGGTCGACCCCTCGCTCGCCACCGAGCCGACGGCCGCGCCGACCAGCGCGAGCGACCTCGCCTACATCACGCCGGCGCTCGAGGCGCAGTACACCTCCTTCGACTGCGCGTTCCTCAATGCACAGGACCCGAACCTCGCGCCGGCCGATCAGCCCCTGATCACCTGCGACGACAACGACACGGCGAAGTACATCCTCGGACCCGTCGAGATCACCGGCGAGGACATCGCCGACGCCTCGAACGGCCTGATGACGACGTCCTCCGGCGCCAGCACCGGCACCTGGGCCGTCAACCTCTCCTTCGACGACCAGGGCACACAGGCCTTCGGCGACGTCACCTCGCGCCTCGTCGGCCTGCAGGGCGCGCAGAACCAGTTCGCGATCGTCCTCGACGGCCGCGTCATCTCGGCGCCGTCCACCAACGCGGCGATCACCGACGGCAACGCGCAGATCTCCGGCTCCTTCACCCAGGAGTCGTCGAAGACCCTCGCCGACCAGCTGAAGTACGGCGCCCTGCCGATCGGCTTCCAGGTGCAGAGCTCGGACAGCATCTCCGCGACGCTCGGCTCGACCCAGCTCGCCAGCGGCCTGCTCGCGGGCCTGATCGGCCTCATCCTCGTCGTCGTCTATTCGATCGCGCAGTACCGCGTGCTCGGCGCGGTCACCATCGCCTCGCTGATGGTGGCGGCGATCGTCACCTACCTCGTCGTGACGCTGCTCTCCTGGCGGGAGGGACTCCGCCTCTCGCTCGCGGGAGTCGCGGGTCTGATCGTCGCCATCGGCATCACGGCGGACTCCTTCATCGTCTACTTCGAGCGGATCCGCGACGAGCTGCGCGACGGCCGCGGGCTCGAGTCCTCGGTCGAGGCCGGCTGGCGGCGCGCGCTGCGCACGATCTTCGCCTCCGACATGGTGAACCTGCTCGCCGCCGTCGTGCTCTTCGCCCTCGCGGTCGGCAGCGTCCGCGGCTTCGCGCTCACGCTCGGCATCACGACGCTGATCGACCTCGTGGTGGTGATCCTCTTCACCCACCCGATGCTGCAGCTGCTCGCGACGACCAAGTTCTTCTCCGAGGGGCACAAGGCCTCCGGGCTGGATCCGCGCGCACTCGGCGCGGTCTACCGCGGCCGAGCGGCGTTCCGCCCGCAGGACGCCGTGCTCGCCGGCAAGGCCGCCTCGGGCAAGGGCTCGTCCGCCGCCCGCGAGGCCGCCCGCCGCCAGACCATCGCCGAGCGCAAGGCCGCCGAGGCGGCCGCCGCGCGCAGCTCCTCGAACGACTCGAACGGGAAGGACGCGTGATGGCCAGCTTCTCGCAGTTCGGAAACGACCTCTACACCGGCAAGCGCTCGGTCGACTTCGTCGGCCGCCGCCGCACCTGGTACCTCATCTCGATCGCGATCATCCTGCTCACCGTGCTCGGCACGGCGGCGCGCGGTGGCTTCAACTTCAGCATCGAGTTCACCGGTGGCTCCGAGTTCACGGTCACCTCACCGGAGAACCTGGATCAGACCGCGGCGACGGACGCCGTCACCTCGGTCTCGCCCGACGCCGTCCCGCGCGTCTCGATCGTCGGCGACGACTCGATCCGGGTGCAGACCAGCCAGCTGTCGACCGACGAGTCGACCCAGGTCCGCAACGCGCTGTCCGAGGCGTACTCCGTCCCGACGGAGCAGGTCGCGTCGTCCTTCATCGGCGCCGCCTGGGGCTCGGACGTCACGCAGCAGGCCGTCCGCGGCCTGATCATCTTCGTGATCCTGGCCGCCCTGGCGATGTGGGCCTACTTCCGGACCTGGAAGATGTCCCTCGCCGCCATCGTCGCGCTCCTGCACGACCTCGTGATCGTGGCCGGCGTCTACGGCATCACCGGGACGGAGGTGTCGCCGGCGGCGGTCATCGGACTGCTCACGATCCTCGGCTACTCGCTCTACGACACGGTCGTCGTCTTCGACAAGATCCGCGAGAACACCGCGGAGGCGCTCGGCAGCACCACGAAGACCTTCTCCGAGACGGTCAACCTCGCCGAGAACCAGACGCTGGTGCGCTCGATCAACACCTCGATCGTCGCGGCCCTGCCGGTCGCCGCGATCCTCGTGATCGGCGCCTTCGTCCTCGGTGCCGGCACGCTGCGCGACATCTCGCTCGCGCTGCTGATCGGCATCATCGTCGGCACCTACTCGACGATCTTCGTCGCCGCCCCGCTCTACGCCCAGCTACGCAGCGGCGAGGCCGAGATCGGCAAGCACGACAAGCGGGTCGTCTCGGCCCGCGAGCGCGCCGCAACCCCCGTCGTGCAGGGCTGATCGTGGCCGACTACGCACAGGTCACCGCCGCGGACGCGATCGGCCTCGTCGAGCGCGACGAGGTCTGGCTGCTCGACGTGCGCGAGCCCCACGAGTGGGCTCTCGGGCACGCCGCAGCCGCGCACCACATCCCGATGGGCAGCATCGGCGAGCGGCAGGACGAGCTCCCACGGGACGTGGCGATCCTCGTCGTCTGCCACTCCGGCGTCCGCTCGGCCATGGTCGTCCAGGCGCTCGACGGCGCCGGCTACGAGACGGCGAACATCGAGGCCGGGATGACCGCCTGGGCGGCGGCCGGCGGCGAGGTCGTCGACGACGAGGGACGCCCGGGCCGGATCGACTGACCGCGGGCCTGTCCGCTCCCGGCGGACCGCTCACGAGGCGCCCCGCGACGGGCGATAATGAGGCGATGGAGATCTCCGCGTGAGCGACACCACGACCACGTCCTCGACCGCCGCCCTGCGCCGGCTGGTCCCGCGGATCTTCTCGCGCGCACAGCCCTCCGGCGCGGTGGACACGCTCGTCCGGACGGTGCGGACGCACCACCCCAAGAGCGACATCGCGCTGATCGAGCGGGCCTACTCGGTCGCCGAGCGCGCGCACGCGAACCAGAAGCGCCGCAGCGGCGAGCCGTACATCACGCATCCGCTGGCCGTCGCGCAGATCCTCGCCGACCTCGGCATCGGCTCGAAGACCATCGCCGCCGCGCTGCTGCACGACACCGTCGAGGACACCGACTACAAGCTCGACGAGCTGCGCGCCGACTTCGGCGACGAGGTCGCGATGCTGGTGGACGGCGTCACCAAGCTCGACAAGGTCAAGTACGGCGACAGCGCGCAGGCCGAGACCGTCCGCAAGATGATCGTGGCGATGTCGAAGGACATCCGCGTTCTGATCATCAAGCTGGCCGACCGCCTGCACAACGCGCGCACCTGGGGCTTCGTCCCCGCCGAGTCCGCGGCCCGCAAGGCGACCGAGACCCTCGAGATCTACGCGCCGCTGGCGAACCGCCTCGGCATCCAGGCGATCAAGTGGGAGCTCGAGGACCTGTCCTTCGCGGTGCTCTACCCGAAGATCTACAACGAGATCGAGAGCCTCGTGAAGGTGCGGACTCCGCAGCGCGAGGAGTTCGTCCAGAGCATCATCGACCTCATCGGCGAGGACCTGCGGGCGGGCAAGATCCGCGGCCGCGTCGTCGGCCGGCCGAAGCAGTACTACTCGATCTACCAGAAGATGGTCGTCCGAGGCCGCGACTTCGACGAGATCTACGACCTGGTCGGCATCCGCGTCCTCGTCAACTCGGTGCGCGACTGCTACGCCGTGCTCGGGTCGATCCACGCGCGCTGGAGCCCGATGCCCGGGCGCTTCAAGGACTACATCGCCACGCCCAAGTTCAACCTGTACCAGTCGCTGCACACCACGGTGATCGGGCCGAAGGGCCGCGCGGTCGAGATCCAGATCCGCACCAACGAGATGCACCAGCACGCCGAGTTCGGCATCGCGGCGCACTGGAAGTACAAGGAGCAGATGGCGACGGGCAAGGTCGCCTCCGGCTCGAACGACACCGACCTCGCCTGGCTCGCGCACCTCTCCGACTGGCAGTCCGAGACGACCGACCCGAACGAGTTCCTCGACTCCCTCCGCTTCGAGATCGGTGCGAAGGAGGTCTACGTCTTCACGCCCAAGGGGCGCGTCATCGGCCTGCCGACCGGCGCGACCCCGGTCGACTTCGCCTACGCCGTGCATACCGAGGTCGGCCATCGCACCATGGGCGCCAAGGTCAACGGGCGCCTCGTGCCGCTCGAGTCCTCGCTGACCACCGGCGACGTCGTCGAGGTCTTCACCTCGAAGAACCCCGACTCCGGTCCGAGCCAGGACTGGCTGAACTTCGTGCAGAGCCCTCGGGCCCGGAACAAGATCCGCCAGTGGTTCACCAAGGAGCGCCGCGACGAGGCGATCGAGCAGGGCAAGGACTCCATCGCGCGGGCCATGCGCAAGCAGAACCTGCCGCTGCAGAAGCTCATGAGCCAGGACACCTTCACCGAGGTGGCCAGCCAGCTGCGCTACAACGACGTCGAGGCGCTCTACGCCGCGGTCGGCGAGGGGCACGTCTCCACCCAGTCGGTGCTGGAGAAGGTCGTCGCGACCATCCAGGGCGACCCGGAGTCGGACGAGCACGAGGTCACCCTCCCGCGCTCCCCGCGTCCGCGCAGCCGCAGCAGCGAGTCCGGGGTCCTGGTCAAGGGCGCGCCGGACATCCTGGTCAAGCTCGCGAAGTGCTGCACCCCGGTGCCGGGCGATCAGATCGTCGGCTTCGTCACCCGCGGTGCCGGCGTCTCGGTGCACCAGGCCAACTGCCACAACGTGCAGGAGCTGCTCAAGGAGCCGGAGCGGATCGTCGACGTCGAGTGGGCGCCGTCCTCGAAGAGCATCTTCCTGGTGCAGATCCAGGTCGAGGCGCTCGACCGGTCCGGCCTGCTCAGCGACGTCACGCGCGTGCTCTCCGAGCACCACGTGAACATCCTGTCGGCCACGGTCTCCACCTCCAGCGACCGACTTGCCATCAGCCGGTTCGTGTTCGAGATGGGCGACACGACGCACCTCGACCGGGTGCTCAACGCCGTCCGCAGGATCGACGCCGTCTACGACGTCTACCGGGTGAACGCGGGCTGATCGGCCGGCGCGGCCGGCCTGGAGCGAGGCTCCGTGCCGGGTCAGCCGAGCGCCGCAGTCAGGCGGAGCAGGGCGATCCGGCGGCTCGAGACGGGAGGGCCGCTGTCCAATCGCTCGAGCACCCGCTCGAGCGAGACACCGGTGACGGACACCAGGCTGCGCAGGAGATCGTCGTCGCAGGTGCTGCGGGTGCGCGCCAGATCGATCAGGGTGCGCTCGGGGGTCGTGACGGAGCAGCCGCCGAGGAGCACGACGTCCTCGTCGGTGAGCCGGACCTCGTGGAAGCGCACCCGCGCGAGCATCGGCGGGTGCAGGCGGTTCCGTCGGTCGATGGAGGCGCTGTGCACGGGGGGAGCGGCGGGCATCGCGCCGTGCACCCAGGCGGCCGACAGCCGGTCCGCCACCGCCTTCGACGGGACGACCGCCCGCAGCGCCGCCCCGCGCTCGGCCGGGCCGACCGGCAGATCGGCGAGGAGGAAGCCCTCGTCGAGCGCGACGACCTCGCCGTCGAGACGGGCGGCGCAGAGCTCCGCGAGCGGCAGCTGCCCCGGGAGCAGCACGGAGGGGAGGAGGCGCGTCATCCGCCCATGCTGGCCGAGCCGCGGCCCCCGCGGGACAGCCACGGCACATCTGTGGACGGATCCGCACGAGCCGGCGTCGTGCGGTTCCCGCCGGCGAGCGGTGGGTCTCGATACGCCGCCTCCGGCGGCTGCTCGACCAGCATGACGGTCACGGACGCGTGCTCATGCTGATCGAGCAGCCCGCGCAGCGGGCGCATCGAGATCCACGTCGTGCGAGGGACGGGTCTCGATACGCCGCCTCCGGCGGCTGCTCGACCAGCATGCCGGTCACGGACGCGTGTTCATGCTGATCGAGTAGCCCGCGCCGCGGGCGTATCGAGATCCACCTCGCTCGAGGAGCGGTTCTCGACACCCCGCCTCCGGCGGCCACTCGACCAGCACGCGAGCCGGCCGGGCTCAGCCGAGGGCGTCCAGCCACACCTTGCGGGCGTCGAGGGCCTCCTGCGCCTGGGCGATGGCGGCGCGGTCGCCGCGGGCCTTCGCCTCGTCGAGCTCGTCCTGCAGCTTCTGGATGGCGGCGGTCAGCTGCGAGGCGAGACCCTCCGAGCGCGCCTTGCGCTCGGGGTTGCTGCGGTTCCAGTGCTCCTCGTCGAGCTTGCGCACGTGCGCCTCGACCTTGCGGAGGCGGTCCTCGACGGTGCGCACCTGCTCACGCGGCACGCGGCCGACGGCGTCCCAGCGCTCCTGGACGGAGAGCAGCACGCGCTTGGCCTTCTCGCGGTCCTGCTCCTGCAGGAGCGGCTCCGCCTCCGCGAGGAGGGCGAGCTTGAGGTCGAGGTTCTCGGTGTACTCGACGCTCTCCTGCGCGACGACCTCGGCCTTCGCGCCGTAGATCGCGTCGCCGGCGGCCTTGAAGCGCGCCCAGAGGGCGTCGTCGAACCGCTTGCCGGCGCGACCGGCGACCCGCCAGCGCTCGAGGAGCGCCCGGTACTCCGGGATCGCCTCGGCGCCGCGCGAGACCAGGGCGTCGGCCTGATCGATCAGCGACTGCTTGGCCTGCTTGGCCTCGCGGTGCGCCGAGTCGAGGTCGGCGAAGAACGCCTTGCGGTTCTGCTCGATCGTCGTGCGCGCTCCGCGGAAGCGGCGCCACAGCTCGTTGGCGTCGTTCTTGGGGAGGCGCGGACCCTGCTGCTGGTGGCTCTGCCAGCGCGCGAAGAGGTCGTCGATCGCGGCGCTGGCCTGCTTCCACTGCGTCTTCGCCGGGTCGACGGCGGCCAGCGCCTCGGCCTCGGCGACGATCGCCTCGCGGTGCGCGATCGCGTCGCTGAGAGCGGCCTTCGTCTCGGCGGCCTGCTGCTCGGTCAGATCCTCGACCGAACCGCTGAGCGCGCTGACGCGGGCCTGCAGGGCGTTGAGGTCGCCGACGGCGTGCGCCTGCGAGATGGCCGCGGTGAGCGTCTGCACCCCGCGCGACACGTCGTTCGCCGGAGCGCCGCGCTTGGCCCGCTGCTCGAGCAGGGAGACCTGCCCGGCGAGCTCGGTGTACTTGCGCTCGTAGTAGGCGAGGGCCTCCTCGGGAGTCGCGTCGGGGTACTGGCCGACCTCGCGCTCCTCGTCGCCGACGCGGACGTAGACCGTGCCGTCGTCGCCCACGCGGCCCCACGGCTGCCGGGCGCCCGCCTGCGGGCGGGGAGCCGTCGGGACGGCGGGAGGCACCGCGCCCTCGGGAGTCGTCGCCTCCTCGGAGGTCGAGGCCTCGTCGGAAGTCACCGCCTCGTCGGAAGTCACCGCCTCGTCGGAGGGCACCGCCTCGACGGTGGTCGCTGCCTCCTCGGGTGCCGCCACGTCGTCGGAGGTCGCCGCCTCGGCCGTCTCGGATCCGGACGTCGCCGCCTCGGGGGAGTCCTCTCCCGTCTCGGGAGCGTCCGTCTCGGCCGGGCCGTCGGCGCCCTCGGGGGCGCCGGTGCTCTCGGGAGCGTCGGTCGTCTCGGAGGACGCGCTGTCGTCGGGTGACACGGTGCCGGGGGTGGACACGGTGTCGATGTCGCCGTCTGGAGTCAGCATCGGGTGCCGCCTTTCGCTGTCGTCCCGCCCCTCGGCCTCGGTGCTCGACAGCCGGAGGCCGACGACCGCGCTCAGCCGCGAACGGGCAGTGACGACAAGCCTATTGCACTCCCCGCGCCCCCGTTCGTCCGCGGTCCCGCGGGTCGTGCGCGCCGCTCGCCGGCGGCGCGCACTAGGGCTACTGCAGCGTGATGCCGCCGATCGTGACCGGCTCGGCGGGAGCGCCGTCGCCGGAGCCGTCCGCTGTGCCCTTCGCGACCACGTCGGCGATCAGCGCATCGAGACCCGAGGTGACCTGCCCGACCACCGTGTAGCCGCCCGCCGCGTCCTCGGGGAGCTGGGTGTCCTGGTAGACGACGAAGAACTGGCTGCCCTGGCTGTAGCCGTTGCCGCCCTGGCGAGCCATGGCGATCGTGCCCGCGGGGTAGACGCCGTCGGCGGGCGCGTTCTCGACGGGTCCGTAGCTGTAGCCGGGGCCGCCGGTGCCGTCGCCGTTCGGGTCACCGCACTGCAGGACGTAGAGGCCCTCGGTGGTCAGGCGGTGGCAGGAGACGCCGTCGTAGAAGCCGGACTGCGACAGGGAGAGGAAGGAGGAGACGGCCTGCGGGGCAGCCGCGCCGGCCAGGGTGATGCCGAGCTCGTCGCTGTTGATCGACATCGTGCCGGTCCAGTCGCGGCCCTCGGCGAGGTCGGCGGAGGGGACGTCTCCGGTGTTCTGGCCGGTCGCCTCGGGGGTCGGCGTGGGGGTCGCGCTCTCGGAGGACGTCGGCTCGGCGACCGGGGTGCCCGGGCCGCCGGAGAAATAGAGGAGTTGTGCGACGACCGCGAGGGCGATCACGATGACGCCCGCGACGGCCGCGATCACGTTGTCGCGGACCCGGCGCTTGGCGCGCGTGCGGTGCAGGGTCTGCCGCGCCTGATAGGCCCTCAGCCGGGTGCGCGCCTCGCGATCGTTCGTCCTGCCCTGGGCCACGTGTTCCTCCGCCGTCGTGCGTCGCGCCTGCGTCCGGCGCGGCCCCGCGCGAGCGCGGAGCGCGTCGAGCCTACGAGAATCGCCGCGCCCTCGCCGGACGCCGCGGCGCCGGGTGCCGGGTCGGCGCCGGGGCCGACTGTCGGAGGCCGTCGTTACGCTGGTGCGATGACCATGCAGCAGGCCGGACTCCGCTCCGGGGCGACACCGCTCGCCGTGCGCATGCGTCCCCGGAGCCTCGAGGAGGTCGCGGGGCAGCGGCACCTGCTGACGCCAGGTTCGCCGCTGGTGGCCCTCGCGGCCGACACCACGGGTGAGCGCGGCGCCGTCTCCGTCATCCTCTGGGGTCCGCCCGGCACCGGCAAGACGACGCTCGCCCAGGCCGTCGCGCACTCCAGCGGCCGGCGCTTCGTCGAGCTCTCCGCCGTCACGGCCGGCGTGAAGGACGTCCGCCAGGTGATGGAGGAGGCGCTCTCCACCCGCGACCTCTACGGCACGTCGACCGTCCTCTTCCTCGACGAGATCCACCGCTTCACCAAGGCGCAGCAGGACGCGCTGCTGCCCGGCGTCGAGAACGGCTGGGTGATCCTCATCGCGGCGACGACCGAGAACCCGTCCTTCTCGGTGATCGCCCCGCTGCTCTCGCGCTCCCTGCTGCTCACGCTGAACACCCTCGACGACGAGGACCTCGGGCTGCTCGTCGACCGGGCCCTGCACGACGAGCGCGGGCTGCGCGGCTCGGTGCGACTCGACGACGAGGCGCGGGCGAGCATCGTCCGGCTCGCCTCGGGGGACGCGCGCCGGGCCCTCACGGCGCTCGAGGCCGCCGCCACCTCCGCGAGGTCGGAGGCGCGCGAGGCGGACCGCGTCGCGCGGGCGTCCGCGGTGGAAGGGGACGACGAGGACGACGACGACGAGGACCCCGCCGAGCCCGCCGAGGCGGAGGAGTCCGAGCTCCCGCTGATCACGGTGGAGGTGGTCGCCCGGGCCGTCGACCGCGCGCTGCTGCGCTACGACCGCAACGGCGACGAGCACTACGACGTCATCAGCGCGTTCATCAAGTCGATCCGCGGCTCGGACGTCGACGCCGCGCTGCACTACCTGGCCCGGATGATCGAGGCGGGGGAGGACCCGCGCTTCATCGCCCGCCGGATCATCGTCTCCGCCTCCGAGGACATCGGGATGGCCGACCCGCAGGCGCTCGTCGTCGCGATCGCCGCGGCCGACGCGGTCCAGTTCATCGGCATGCCCGAGGGGCGGATCCCGCTCGCGCAGGCGGTCGTCCACCTCGCCACCGCGCCCAAGTCGAACGCCTCCTACACCGCCATCGACAGGGCGATCGCCGACGTCCGCGCGGGCAAGGCCGGCCGGGTGCCGCCGCACCTGCGCGACGCGCACTACCCGGGTGCCAAGCGGCTCGGGCACGGCAAGGGCTACCGCTACCCGCACGACGCCGAGCTCGGCGTGCTCGAGCAGCAGTACCTGCCGGACGAGCTCCGCGGCGCCCGCTACTACGCGCCGACCGAGCACGGCAACGAGCGCGACGTGTCGGCCCGGCTGGCGAAGCTACTCCGGATCATCCGCGGCCGCGGCTGACGGCCCGGGACGGCGGACCCGGAACCGCGCGTGACGCCGGCCCCCGCGCCTGGTAGTCTTGCGAGGTTGCCCACCGCTCTGTAGCCGAGCGGAGCAGCGCATCCCTCTGAATCGCGCAGTCCGCCACCGCGGTCACCCTGCCTCCCGCACCCGCGGGGGGACACGACCTCGGCGCCCGCCCTCCTCCCGGAGCCGGCGGACGAGGACTGCGACCGAACCTCTCAGACTCTGGAAGGACCACAGTGTCGACCACCTCACGTACCCGTTCGAAGACGCGCCTCTCGCGCGCCCTCGGCATCCCCCTGACCCCGAAGGCCGCCCGCTACCTCGAGAAGCGTCCCTACGCTCCCGGTGAGCACGGCCGCTCGAAGCGCAAGGCCGACTCCGACTACGCGGTCCGCCTGCGGGAGAAGCAGCGTCTGCGAGCCCAGTACGGCATCCGCGAGAAGCAGCTGCGCATCGCCTTCCAGGAGGCGCGCCGTACCCAGGGCCTGACCGGTGAGAACCTGGTCGAGCTCCTCGAGATGCGTCTCGACGCCCTCGTCCTGCGCTCGGGCTTCGCCCGCACCACGGCGCAGGCCCGCCAGTTCGTCACCCACCGCCACATCATGGTGGACGGCCAGACGGTCGACCGTCCCTCCTTCCGCGTGAAGCCGGGCCAGGTCATCCACGTCAAGACCCGCTCCGAGGGCACCGAGCCCTTCCAGGTCGCGGCCGCCGGCGGACACGTCGACGTCCTCCCCAAGACCCCGGGCTACCTCGAGGTCGAGATCGACAAGCTCCAGGCGACGCTCCTGCGCCGCCCGAAGCGCGCCGAGGTCCCCGTGACCTGCGAAGTCCAGCTCGTCGTCGAGTACTACGCGGCCCGCTAGTCAGCGCACCCCCGTTGGAAGGCCCCGGCTCCTGCCGGGGCCTTTCCTCGTTCCCGGGCCCGTTCGGCCCGCGGCCGGTGCGCTCCGGGCGCGGCCGTCCGGCTCGCGATCCGAGCTCCGGCTCGCGGGATCCGGGTGCTCCGGCGTGCCGGGGCTGCTTCCGCGTGCCGGAGGTCCGCCGGGCCGAGCTCCGGCCCGTGATCACTGCCTCGGCTCGCGGGAATCGCCTGATGCGGCGTGCCTCAGGTGCTTCCGCGTGCCGGAGGTCCCCGACCGTCGCCGGGGGAGCCGGGGCCGCCGCGCGCCGTCGGTAGGCTGGGGTGCCGCATCCGGCGGCGCCGAAACGGAGGTCATCGTGTCCGGTGGAGACATCGCAGGGCTCATCGCCGCGGGGGTGTTCGCGATCCTCGTCGCCGTCGCCGCGATCCCGCTCTGGAAGCTCGGTCGGGTCTTCGACAGCACGAGCGAGGCCATCAAGCAGGCCAGCGACGGCCTGACCCCGATCCTCGACGAGTCGGCGTCGACGCTCCGCGAGGCGAACCAGCAGCTGGCTCGCGTCGACACCATCACGAAGGACGTGGCCGAGGTCACCGGCAACGTGAACGCGCTCGTGGCCCTCACGGCCGCGACCATCGGCGGACCGCTGATCAAGCTCGCCGGCTTCACCGCCGGAGTCCGCGCCGTCCTCGTCGCCGGCCGCACCGCCGACAAGGCGGGTGACGCGGTCGGACGCGGCGCCGCGCGCCGCTCTCGGCGCACCCGCAGGTCGTCCTCCAGGTAGCCCCCTGCCCGCGCCCTACAATCGAGGGGGTCGTCGCGCCCTCGGGCCGGCTGCCGTGAGCAGGAAACGCTGTGGGAGGAATCGCTGTGAAGAACATCGTGCTGATCGTCATCGGGATCGGCCTCGGATTCGCGGTCGCGCACCAGGTGGCGCGCACCGAGGCGGGTGCCCGTCTCTTCGAGGACATCAACCGCACGGCGAAGGAGCTCGGCGACGCCGTCTCCGAGGGCTACCACCAGCGCGAGGCCGAGCTCAAGGCCGCCATCGGCGAGGGCTGACTCCCTGCCCGTCCCGGCGCACCCGACAGACCCGCACGACCCGCTGGAACCGCACCACCCGACAGACATCCGCGTCGACCCGGTCGACCGAAACGTAACGGAACCCATGCAGACCGCAGACATCCGCAACCGCTGGCTCGACTTCTTCGGAAGCCGCGGGCACACCGTGGTCCCCTCCGCCTCCCTCGTCAGCGACGACCCGAGCCTCCTCTTCACCGTCGCAGGCATGGTGCCCTTCGTGCCCTACCTCACCGGGGTCGTCCCCGCGCCGTTCGACCGCGCGACGAGCGTGCAGAAGTGCATCCGCACGAACGACATCGAGGAGGTCGGCAAGACCCCTCGCCACGGCACGTTCTTCCAGATGAACGGCAACTTCTCCTTCGGCGACTACTTCAAGGAGGGGGCGATCGGCTACGCCTGGGAGCTCCTCACCGGCAGTGAGAGCGACGGCAACCTCGGCTTCGACGAGAAGGACCTCTGGGTCACCGTCTACAAGGACGACGACGAGGCCATCGCGCTCTGGAAGAAGATCGCCGGACTGCCCGACGAGCGGATCCAGCGCCTCGACAAGGACACCAACTACTGGTCGACCGGCCAGCCCGGCCCCGCCGGGCCCTGCTCGGAGATCTTCTTCGACCGCGGGCCCGCCTACGGCATCGACGGCGGCCCGGCCACCGACGACGACCGCTACGTCGAGATCTGGAACCTCGTCTTCATGCAGTACCTGCGCGGGCAGGGCACGAGCAAGGTCGACTTCGACATCCTCGGCGAGCTGCCGAGCAAGAACATCGACACCGGCATGGGTCTCGAGCGCGTCGCGTTCCTCAAGCAGGGCGTCGAGAACATGTACGAGATCGACCAGGTGCGCCCGGTCCTCGACCGCGCCGCCGAGCTCTCGGGCCGCCGCTACGGCGCCGTGCACGAGGACGACGTGCGGATGCGCGTCATCGCCGACCACGTCCGCTCCTCGCTCATGCTGCTCTCCGACGGTGTCACGCCGTCGAACGAGGGCCGCGGCTACATCCTGCGCCGCCTGATGCGCCGCACCGTGCGTGCGATGCGCCTGCTCGGCGTCGACACCGCGACGTTCCCCGAGCTGTTCACCGCCTCGCGCGACGCGATGGCCTCGGCCTACCCCGAGGTCTCCACCGAGTTCGAGCGCCTGTCGACCAGTGCCTACGGCGAGGAGGAGGCGTTCCTGCGCACCCTCGCGGCCGGCACCGAGATCCTCGACCTCGCGGTGCTGAAGACCAAGAAGGCCGAGGCGGCGACCCTGCCCGGCGACACCGCCTTCCTCCTGCACGACACCTTCGGCTTCCCGATCGACCTCACGCTCGAGATCGCCGAGGAGTCGGGGCTCAGCGTCGACCGCGAGGCGTTCGACTCGCTGATGACGGCGCAGCGCACCCGCGCGAAGGCGGACGCGAAGTCGAAGAAGAACGCCCTGGCCGACCTCTCGGTCTACGCCGACTTCCGCGCCAAGGGCGAGACGCTCTTCACCGGCTACGACGTGCTCGACACGGAGTCCCGGATCCTCGGCCTCATCGTCGGCGGCCACGCTGTCCAGAAGGCGGTCGCCGGCGACATCGCCGAGGTCATCCTCGAGGCGACGTCGCTGTACGCGGAGTCGGGCGGTCAGGAGGCCGACGCCGGCCGCATCGTCGGCAACGGCTTCGACCTCGAGGTCCTCGACGTGCAGAAGCCGGTCAAGGGCCTGATCAGCCACAAGGTCCAGGTCGCCAGCGGCGAGGTCGGGGTCGGCGACGCCGCCACGTCCGTCGTCGACCGCGACTGGCGGCGCGGTGCGCGCCAGGCGCACTCCGGCACCCACCTCATCCACGCCGCGCTCCGCCAGGTCCTCGGCCCGCAGGCGCACCAGTCCGGCTCGTTCAACAAGGCCGGCTACCTGCGCCTCGACTTCTCCTGGAACCAGGCGCTCTCGCTCGAGACCCGCAGCGAGATCGAGGACATCGCCAACGGCGCCATCCGCGACAACCTCGAGGTCGTCACCCGCGAGCTCCCGCTCGACGAGGCGAAGGCGCTCGGCGCGATGGCGCTCTTCGGCGAGAAGTACGGCGAGGTCGTCCGCGTCGTCGACATCGGCGGCCCCTGGTCGCGCGAGCTGTGCGCCGGCACCCACGTCGGCACCTCCGCGGAGATCGGGCTGATCAGCCTGATCAGCGAGTCCTCGGTCGGCTCGACCAACCGCCGCGTCGAGTCGCTCGTCGGCCGCGAGGCGCTGAGCGAGCTCGTCGCCGAGCGCGCGCTGGTCAGCACCATCTCGTCCTCGCTCAAGACCCCGCGCGAGCAGCTGCCCGACCGGATCGCCGAGCTCGTCGCGAGTCTCAAGGCCGCCGAGAAGCGGATCGCGACCTTCGAGGCCCGCGCCCTCGCCGAGCGGGTCCCCGCGATCGCCGCCACGAAGCGCTCGATCAACGGCGTGACGATCGTCGCCGAGAACGTCGGCACGGCCGGCTCGGGCGACGAGCTGCGCTCGCTCGTCATCTCGGTGCGCGAGCGCCTCGGCCAGGACGCGGCGGTCGTCGCCCTCGCGGCCGACGTCGCCGGCAAGCCCGCCGTGATCGTGGCGACCACCCCCGCCGCCCGCGAGCTCGGCCGGAAGGCGGGCGTGCTCGCCCGTCGCGCGGCCGGTGTCCTCGGCGGCGGCGGAGGCGGCAAGGACGACCTCGCCCAGGGCGGCGGCTCGGACGTCTCCGCCATCGGCGCGGCGCTCGACGCCGTCGTCGAGGAGGCGACGCGCTAGATGGAGAGGTTCGGCGTCCGGCTCGGCATCGATGTGGGCCGCTCCCGCATCGGTGTCGCGCGCTGCGACGCCGACGGCCTCCTCGCCGTGCCGGTGGAGACCGTCGCGCGCGTCGCGGAGGCGCCGGACGGCGCCGACGTCGCCCGGATCGCGGCCCTCGCCGCCGAGTTCGGCGCGTCGGCGATCGTGGTCGGCCTCCCGCTGTCGCTGTCGGGCGCCGAGACGGCCTCGACGGACGACGCTCGCGCCTTCGCGGCGCGCCTCGCCTCCGCCGTCCCGACCGCCCCGGTGCGGCTGGTGGACGAGCGGCTCTCGACGGTGAGCGCCCAGAGCGCGCTGCACCGCTCGGGACGCAGCACCCGCGGCTCCCGCGCCGTGATCGACCAGGTCGCCGCCGTGGTGATCCTGCAGCACGCCATCGATTCCGAGCGCTCGTCCGGTACCCCCGCCGGATCCGCGCTCGAACCGAACGAAGGACGACCCAGCCGTGACCGACGTCCCCCCGAGCCGCCGCGCCGCCCGCGCCGCGGAGGCCGATCAGCAGAGTCAGCTCCCGCACGACCCGGAGCAGCACCCCGCTTCTGAGACGGAGCCGACGGCGCCCGACTCGATCGACCACCTGTTCGCCGGCCCCGAGGTCGGCGCCCCGCGCGACCGCGGAGAAGCCGTCGCCGCCGCGCACCCCGACGCCGCCCCCTCCACCCGCCGCCGCCGCGCGAAGCGCGAGAACAGGCCCCGACGCAGCCGTCGCGGGCTGATCGGCGGGCTCCTCGCCTTCGGCGTCTTCGTGGCCCTGGTCGCGATCGCGGTGACGATCTTCGTCGAGCCCGTCCGCGCGCTGTTCGCGGAGCCGGAGCCGACCGACTTCACCGGCACCGGCACCAGCGAGGTGGTCTTCACCATCCACCAGGGCGACGGCGGCAGCACCATCGCCGAGAACCTCGTCGCGGACGGCGTCATCAAGTCCTACACGCCGTTCTACGAGCTGCTCCTCGCGGAGAATCCCGAGCCCGTCTTCCAGCCCGGTGCCTACTCGCTGAAGGCGGAGATGAGCGCGAAGGCGGCGCTGTCGGCGCTGCTCGACTCCGACTCGACCCGGCTCGCGAACACCTTCGTCATCCCGGAGGGCACCTCGCTCAAGGGCGCGCTGCCGCTGATCGCGGACGGCTCGGGCGTCGCCCTCGCCGACCTCGAGGCCGCGGCCGCGGACTGGGGCTCCTACGGGCTCCCCGCCGAGGCGACCAGCCTCGAGGGCTTCCTGTTCCCGGCGACCTACGACATCGACCCGGGCACCTCGGCGCACGACATCCTGCAGACGCTCGTGAACCGGATGTACCAGTCGCTCGACGCGGCGGGCGTGCCGGTCGAGAACCGCTACCGGACCGTCGTCTTCGCCTCGCTCGTCCAGCGCGAGGCCCGCGTCGCGGACGACTTCCCGAAGGTCGCGCGGGTGTTCCAGAACCGCCTCGACCAGGGCTGGCGCCTGCAGTCGGACGCGACCGTCGCCTACGGCACCGGTGCCACCGACCGGGTGACCACGACCGACGCGGAGCGCAACGACGCGAGCAACATCTACAACACCTACCAGCGCGACGGCCTGCCGCCCGCGCCGATCTCGAACCCCGGCGACGTCGCCATCCAGGCGGTGCTGCAGCCCGCGGACGGCACCTGGCTCTACTTCGTCACGGTGAACCTCGAGACCGGCGAGACGGTGTACTCGACCACCGATGCGGAGCACAACGCCGCGGTGGCGCAGTGGCAGGCGTGGATGCGGGACCACCCGGAGTACCAGTGACCGCGGAGCCGGCGCCGGGCGGGCGCCGGCTGGCGGTGCTCGGCTCGCCGATCGCGCACTCGCGCTCGCCCGAGCTGCACGCGGCGGCCTACCGGGTGCTCGGGCTCGACTGGAGCTACACCGCGGTCGAGGCGACCGAGGCGTCGCTCGCGGCGCTCGTCGGTGATCCGGTCGCGCAGTGGCACGGCCTGTCGCTGACGATGCCGCTCAAGCACGTGGTGCGGCCGCTGCTCGACGAGGAGGACCTGGTCGCGCGGGCGACCGGTGCCGTCAACACCCTGCTGATCGACCGCTCCGCCGGCGCACCCCGCCTGCGCGGCTTCAACACCGACGTGGCCGGGATCGTCCGGGCGCTCGGCGAGGCGGGCGTGCACTCGGCCGAGCGCGTCGAGATCCTCGGGGGAGGGGCGACCGCCGCCTCCGCCCTCGCCGCGGCGGCCGAGCTGGGCGCGGCGCGGGTCACCGTCACACTCCGCTCGCCGGAGAAGGCCGCGCCGCTGGCCGCGATCGCCGAGGCGGTCGGCGTCGCCCTCGACGTCCGCCCGTTCTCGGAGTGGGACGGCACGGACGCGGCGCCGCTGCTCGTCTCGACGCTGCCGGGCGGCGCCTCCGCCGAGCTGGCCGTGCCGGACGCGGTGGTCGCGGCCTCGACGCTCTTCGACGTGGCCTACTCGCCCTGGCCGAGTCCGCTGGCGCTGCGCTGGAGCGCGGCCGGCTCGCCCGTCGTCTCGGGGCTGGGGATGCTCCTGCACCAGGCGCTGCTGCAGGTGCGGGTGTTCGTCGCCGGCGATCCGGCCGTGCCGCTGCCCGGCGAGGACGCCGTGCTCGCGGCGATGCGCGCGACTCTCCCGGCGGACTCCGCCGCCTGACTCCGCGGGCCGCCGGGCGCGAGCGCGGTCGGGCGCGTGTGCGAGAATCGGAGGATGCTCCGTTGGCTCACGGCCGGGGAATCCCACGGCCCCGAACTCGTCGCCGTCCTCGAAGGACTGCCGGCGGGTGTCCCCGTCTCCCTCGACGACGTCCGCGCCGACCTCGCTCGGCGCAAGCTCGGCTACGGCCGCGGCGCCCGGATGAAGTTCGAGCAGGACGAGCTGAACGTCTCGTCCGGCATCCGCCACGGCGGCACGACGGGCGGCCCGATCGCGCTGCGCATCGGCAACACCGAGTGGGCGCGCTGGGTCGACGTGATGGCGGCCGAGCCGCGCGATCCCGAGACGCTGCCCAAGGGCCGCGGCGCCGCGCTCACCCGCCCGCGCCCGGGTCACGCCGACCTCGTCGGCATGCAGAAGTACGGCTTCGAGGAGTCGCGCAACGTCCTCGAGCGCGCCTCGGCCCGCGAGACGGCCGCTCGCGTCGCGCTCGGCGCCGTCGCCCGCCGCTTCCTCGGCGAGCTCGGCATCACCCTCGTCAGCCACACCCTCGCCATCGGCCCGGTCCGCGTGCCGGAGGGCTCGGCCCTGCCGACCCCCGCCGACGTCGACGCGCTGGACGCCGATCCGCTGCGCTGCCACGACGCGGCGACCAGCGCCCTGATGGTGGCCGAGGTCGACCGCGCGCACGACGACGGCGACACCCTCGGCGGCGTCGTCGAGGTCCTCGCCTACGACCTCCCGCCGGGACTCGGCTCCTACGTGCACTGGGACCGCCGGCTCGACGCGCAGCTGGCCGCCGCGCTGATGGGCATCCAGGCGATCAAGGGCGTCGAGGTCGGCGACGGCTTCCTGACCACCACCCGCCGCGGCTCCGAGGCGCACGACGAGCTCTTCGTCGCCGAGGGCGGCATCGGCCGCTCGAGCGATCGCGCCGGCGGCACCGAGGGCGGCATGAGCACGGGCACCGTCCTGCGGGTCCGGGCCGGCATGAAGCCGATCGCCACCGTCCCGCACGCGCTGCGCACCGTCGACGTCGCCACCGGCGAGGCCGCGGGCGCGCACCACCAGCGCTCCGACGTCTGCGCGGTGCCCGCCTCGGGCGTCGTCGCGGAGGCGATGGTCGCCCTGGTGCTCGCGAACGCCGTGCTGGAGAAGTTCGGCGGCGACAGCGTCGTCGAGACCCGCCGCAATCTGCAGGGCTACCTCGACGCGATCCCGGAGGAGCTGCGCACCCTCGCCGCCAGCGACCCGGCGCTCGGTCTCGTCTGATGCCCGAGCACCTACCTGGGCGGGCCCGCTGATGGCGGGTCACGATACCGGCGCGGCCCGCGCCCGCGTCGTCCTGATCGGCCCGATGGGGGCCGGCAAGACGACGATCGGCAAGCGGGTCGCGAAGGCCCTCGCGGCCGAGTTCGTCGACTCCGACGCCGAGTTCGTGCGCCGGCACGGACCGATCGCCGCGTACTTCGACCTCCACGGCGAGGCCTCCTTCCGCGTGGAGGAGCGCCGCGTCGTCGAGCAGGCCGTCCGGCGCGCCGTCGTGCTGAGCCTGGGCGGGGGAGCGGTGCTCGACGAGGGCACGCGCGCCGACCTGGCCGGCGTCCCCGTCGTGCTGCTGACCACGACCGCCGAGGCCGTGCGCGACCGGCTCGGCTCCGGCCGCCCGCTGGTGCGCGGCGGCGTCGCGGACTGGACGCGCATCTTCGAGTCGCGACGCGCGGTCTACGAGTCGCTCGCCGACACCGTCGTCGACTCCTCGCGCCGCCCGATCACGACCCTGGCCGCCGAGGTCACCGCCTGGGTGCGCGAGCGCGAGGCGGCCGTCGGCGAGCCCGCTGCCGGCACCACCGGCACCACCGAGTCCACCGGCACCACCGAGTCCACCGGCACCACCGAAGCCACCAGCACCACAGAACCGGCGGCCCCCATCGGCCGCCCGACCGGAAGAAGAGCATGAACGACGGCGCCACCGCCCTCACCGTCACCGGAGAGAACGGCTACGACATCACGGTCGGCCGCGGCCTCCTCGACGGCCTCGCCGACGCGATCGGCCCGCGAGCGGCCAAGGTGCTGATCGTGCACCCGCCGACCCTCGCGGTCCTCGCCGCCGAGATCCGGGAGAGCCTGCTCGACCGCTACGAGGTGCTGCTCGCCGAGGTGCCCGACGCCGAGGCCGCGAAGCGCGTCGAGGTCGCCGCCTTCTGCTGGCAGGTGATGGGGCAGTCCGACTTCACCCGGACCGACGCGGTGGTCGGCTTCGGCGGCGGTGCGATCACCGATCTGGCCGGCTTCGTCGCCGCGACCTGGCTCCGCGGGGTCGACCTCGTGCAGGTGCCGACCACGGTGCTCGGCATGGTCGACGCGGCCGTCGGCGGCAAGACCGGCATCAACACGGCCGAGGGCAAGAACCTCGTCGGCGCCTTCCACGCGCCCCGCGCCGTCGTCGCCGACCTCGACGTGCTGACGAGCCTGCCGCGCAACGAGATCCTGGCCGGCTTCGGCGAGATCGTGAAGTACGGCATGATCGCCGAGCCGCGCATCCTCGACATCATCGAGTCGGACGTGGACCTCGCGACCGACCCGACGTCGGAGGAGTTCCGCAGCCTGGTCGAGCTGTCGATCGGCATCAAGGCCCGGGTGGTGAGCGAGGACTTCACCGAGCAGGGCCTGCGGGAGATCCTGAACTACGGGCACACCCTCGGCCACGCCGTCGAGCACGCCGAGCGCTACCAGTGGCGGCACGGCGCGGCGGTCTCGGTCGGCATGATGTTCGCAGCGGAGCTCTCCCGGCTCACCGGCTCGCTCAGCGACGCCGTCGTCGATCGCCAGCGCAGCGTCCTCGAGTCGCTGACGCTGCCGACGAGCTACCCGCTCGGCCGGTGGGAGACGCTGCTCGCCGCGATGCAGCGCGACAAGAAGTCGCGCGCGGGCATGCTCCGCTTCGTGGTGCTCGACGACCTGGCGCGCCCGAGCATCCTGCAGGGACCGGAGACGTCGCTGCTGTTCGCGGCCTATCAGGAGATCGGCGCGTAGCGGCACCTGGCGGGGTCAGCCCCGCCGGTCGTCCGGCCCGCGGTCGCCGGTGAGCGCGGCCTCGCGGGCGCGGGCGTGCTCCTCGGCGCTGATCGTTCCGGCGGCGCGCAGCCGGTCGAGCTCGGCCAGGCGGTCGGTGAGCGAGGAGCCCGCCGGGCCGACGCCGTGGCGGAGGTAGCGGGCGGCCATGTCCGTCCGCATCGTGGTCGGGTCGACGCCGAGCTGCTTGGCACGGCGCACGTTGCGGACGATCAGCACGATGATCAGGACGATCACCGCGACGATGACGATCGGCACGACCGCGAAGACGACCGCGAACCACGGCGGAACGATGTTCTGGGCCGGGAGCGTCGGGGCGAAGAAGTCCGAGCGGGCCGCCGCGGAGACGATCCCGGAGTGAGCGGTGCTGAGGGTCATGCGACCTCCTCGGTCGTGGGCGTCCCTCCAGTCTGCTCCGGGCACCTCCGTGCCCGCATCGTCCGGCCGAGGGAGGCGGCCCGGCCGCTCGCGGGCCGGACCGACTACACTCGATGGGTTGGCCGGATCGGCCGATCAGCAGACTTCCACGAAACGGATCCCCCTTCGCATGGCCTCTACCACCGACATCAAGAACGGCACCGTCCTCAGCATCGACGGTCAGCTCTGGAACGTCATCGACTTCCAGCACGTGAAGCCGGGCAAGGGCGGCGCGTTCGTGCGCACCAAGATGAAGAACGTGCTGACGGGCAAGGTCGTCGACAAGACCTTCAACGCCGGCGCCAAGATCGACACGGCCAACGTCGACCGTCGCGACTTCCAGTACCTCTACCGCGACGGCGCGGACTTCGTCTTCATGGACACCTCGGACTACGACCAGATCACGGTCCCCGAGGCCGTCGTCGGCGACGCGGCGAACTTCATGCTCGAGAACCAGAACCTCACCCTCGCGCTGCACGACGGCGACCCGCTGTACGTCGAGCTCCCCGCCTCCGTGGTGCTCGAGATCACCTACACGGAGCCCGGCCTGCAGGGTGACCGCTCGACCGGCGGCACCAAGCCCGCGACCGTCGAGACCGGCTACCAGATCCAGGTCCCGCTCTTCCTCGAGCAGGGCACCAAGGTCAAGGTCGACACCCGCACGGGCGACTACCTCGGCCGCGTCAGCTGAGCCGGGCCTTCTGTGAGCGCTCGGACGAAGGCGCGCAAGCGCGCCCTCGACATCATCTACAACGCCGACGTGCGGCAGATCTCCTTCTCGGAGTCGCTGCGCTCCGAGGCGGAGCGCGCGGCCAACGAGCCGGCGCGTGAGGCCTCCTGGCTGTACGCCCGCGAGATCGTCGACGGCGTGATCGACAACGCCGACGAGATCGACGCGCTGATCGCGCAGCTCGCGAAGGGCTGGACGCTCTCGCGCATGCCGCTGGTCGACCGCGCGATCCTCCGGATCGGCGTGTGGGAGATCCTGCACAACGACGCGGTCCCGGACGGCGTCGCGATCTCCGAGGCCGTCGAGGCGGCGACCCTGCTGTCCACCGACGACTCGGCCGGCTTCATCAACGGCCTGCTCGCCTCCGTCGCCGAGTCGCACGCGACGGCCTGACCCCCGCGGGTCCCGCTGCATGCTGATCGAGTAGCCCGCGGAGCGGGCATATCGAGATCCACCAGCGTCACAACGTGGGTCTGCAGATCCGCCCGGCTGAGGACGGCGGGTCTCGATACGCCCCTGCGGGGCTACTCGACCAGCAGGAAGGACCGCCGCTGAGTCCTTCGCCTCGCCGCTCGATCTGCATGCTCCGCGTCCGCGGCAGGCGGACCCCTATACTCGGGGAGGCATTTCCTTTAAGGCCGTCCAGAGAGACGGGGAAGGAGGTCGGTGTGACGGCACGAATCGTGCTCAGCAGCGCTGACATCACGCGCGCTCTGACGCGCATCGCTCACGAGATCCTCGAGTCGAATCGCGGCGCGGAGTCGCTGGTGATCCTCGGGATCCCGACCCGTGGAGTCGCGCTGGCGCGGCGCATCGCGGACACGATCGCCAGGATCGAGCCCGGGGCCGACCCGGTGTTCTCCGGCTCGCTCGACGTGACGATGTACCGCGACGACCTCGCCCACCATCCGACGCGCACGCCCGCGCGCACCGCGGTCCCGGCGAGCATCGACGGCCGCACGGTCGTCCTCGTCGACGACGTGCTCTTCTCCGGCCGCACCATCCGCGCAGCCCTCGACGCGCTCAGCGACATCGGCCGCCCGCGCGCCGTCCGCCTCGCCGCCCTGGTCGACCGCGGCCACCGCGAGCTGCCGATCCGCGCGGACTTCGTCGGCAAGAACCTGCCCAGCAGCCTCAGCGAGCGGATCAACGTCCGCCTGGTCGAGACCGACGGCGAGGACCTCGTCGCGATCGAGTCCGCGCCGGACGGGGGCACCCGATGAGGCACCTGCTCTCCACCCGCGACCTCGACCGCGCCACCGCGATCGGCCTCCTCGACATCGCCGAGGACATGTCGGACGTGCAGAACCGCGAGGTCAAGAAGCTGCCGACGCTGCGCGGCAAGACCGTGGTCAACCTCTTCTTCGAGGACTCCACCCGCACCCGCATCTCGTTCGAGGCCGCGGCGAAGCGGCTCTCCGCCGACGTCATCAACTTCAGCGCCAAGGGCTCGAGCGTCTCGAAGGGCGAGAGCCTCAAGGACACCGCGCAGACCCTCGCGGCGATGGGCGCGGACGGCGTCGTCATCCGCCACCACGCCTCCGGCGCCCCGGCGGTGCTCGCGGCCAGCGGCTGGATCGACGCCGCCATCCTCAACGCGGGCGACGGCACGCACGAGCACCCCACCCAGGCGCTGCTCGACGCCTTCACCATCCGCCGCCGGCTGCACGGCGCCGCCGCCTCCCGCGGCAAGAGCCTCGACGGCGTCGCCGTCACGATCGTCGGCGACATCCTGCACTCGCGGGTCGCCCGCTCGAACGTGTGGCTGCTGACCGCGCTCGGCGCGGAGGTCACCCTCGTCGCGCCGCCCACGCTCGTCCCCGTCGACACGCTCGACTGGCCGGCCACGATCCGCTTCGACCTCGACGACGCGATCGACTCCGGACTGCCGGACGTGGTGATGCTGCTGCGCATCCAACTGGAGCGGATGTCGAGCGGCTTCTTCCCCAACGGCCGCGAGTACGCGCGGATCTGGGGCCTGGACGACGAGCGGCTCGCCCGCCTCGGCCCGGATACCATCGTGATGCACCCCGGACCCATGAACAGGGGCGTCGAGATCTCCTCGGCCGCCGCCGATTCGAGCCGCTCCACGGTGCTCGAGCAGGTCGCGAACGGGGTGTCCGTGCGGATGGCGGCGCTGTACCTGCTGCTGTCCGGTGAAAGGGAGGTCCTGTGATGACCGGTACGAGGATCCTCCTCTCGGGAGCGACGCTCGCCGACGAGACGACGGCCGACGTCCTGATCGACGGCGGGACGATCGTCGAGATCGGCACCGACGTCGACTCGAGCGGCGCGCGCGTGATCGACGCCGACGGGCTCCTGGCGCTGCCGGGTCTCGTCGACCTGCACACCCACCTCCGCGAGCCCGGCTTCGAGCAGAGCGAGACCGTGCTGACCGGCACGCGCGCCGCGGCCGCGGGCGGCTTCACCGCGGTCTTCGCGATGGCCAACACCTCGCCGGTGCAGGACACGGCCGGCGTCGTCGAGCAGGTGCAGAGCCTCGGCGAGGACGCGGGCTACGCCACCGTCCGCCCGATCGGCGCCGTCACCGTCGGCCTCGCGGGGGAGTCGCTCGCCGAGCTCGGTGCGATGGCCCGCAGCCGTGCCGCGGTGCGCGTCTTCTCGGACGACGGCAAGTGCGTCTCGGACGCGCTGCTGATGCGCCGCGCGCTCGAGTACGTGAAGGCCTTCGACGGGGTCGTCGCCCAGCACGCGCAGGAGCCGCGGCTCACCGTCGGCGCGCAGATGAACGAGGGCGCCGTCTCCAGCGCCCTCGGGCTGCAGGGCTGGCCGGCCGTGGCGGAGGAGGCGATCATCGCCCGCGACGTCCTGCTGGCCGAGCACGTCGGCTCGCGCCTGCACGTATGCCACGTCTCCACCGCCGGCTCCGTCGACGTGATCCGCTGGGCCAAGGCCCGCGGCATCGACGTGACGGCGGAGGTGACCCCGCACCACCTGCTCCTCTCCGAGCAGCTGATTGCGGGGACCGACGGTGCAGCGGGCTACGACGCCCGGTACAAGGTCAACCCGCCGCTGCGCCGCGACGAGGACGTGCTCGCCCTCCGCGAGGCCCTCGCCGACGGCACCATCGACATCGTCGCCACCGACCACGCCCCGCACCCGGTCGAGGCGAAGGACTGCGAGTGGGACGCCGCCGCGTTCGGCATGGTCGGCCTCGAGAGCGCCCTGAGCGTCGTGCACGCCGCGGTCGTCGAGGACGGCCGGCTGAGCTGGACGGACGTCGCCCGCGTGCTCTCCTCCGCCCCCGCGCGGATCGGCCGGCTCGACGGCTACCAGCACGGCCTCGCCGTCGGCGCCGCGGCCAACGTCGTGCTCTACGACCCCGAGGTCCGCCGCCGCTTCTCCACCGGCGACCTGCGCGGGCGCAGCACCAACTCGCCGTACCTCGGCCGCGAGCTGCCGGGCCGCGTCGTCGCGACGCTGCACCGCGGCGTGCCGACCGTCCTCGACGGCGAGCTCGTCGACGCGGCGACGGTCGCCGCGGCAGCGAGGGGCGCCCGTGGATAGGACCGCCATCGCGATCGTCATCGCCGCGGCCGTCGCCCTCGTCTTCGTCGGCATGGCGCTGTCCTGGCGCGCGCGCCGGCGCCGCTCGGCCGCGCTCGCCCCCGAGGCCGTGCCCGCCGCGTCGCTCGGTGCCGAGCGCGAGGCGGTCGAGCTGCCCTACGTCGCGACCACCCGCTTCGAGCAGCCGCTCGAGCGCGTGGTGCTGCCGGGCCTCGGCTTCCGCGGCCGGGCGACGCTCCGCCTGCACGAGCGCGGCGTGGTGATCGCTCCGGTCGGCGAGCGCGAGACCGTGATCCCCGCGGCGCTCCTCCGCGGCGCGGGCGAGGGCTCCTACGCCATCGACCGCGCGGTCGAGGAGGGCGGGCTGCTCGTGCTCTCCTGGTCGCCTCGCGGCGAGGAGGTCGTTGACAGCTACCTCCGCGTGGCCGACCCCGCGCTCCGACGACGACTGGTCGACGAGCTCCGCCGGCTCGCCGGCCCCGATTCCTCCCCCTCCCACCCCGGGACCGCCGACGGCGGCTCCGACTCGATCCAGAAGGGCTCCTAGTCCGTGCCAACCACACGCCTCAGCACCGAACCCACCGCCGTCCTCGTCCTCGAGGACGGGCGACGATTCTCGGGTCAGGCCTACGGCGCACGCGGCCGCACGCTCGGTGAGATCGTCTTCGCGACCGGCATGACCGGCTACCAGGAGACGCTGACCGACCCGTCCTACGCCGGTCAGATCGTCGTGCAGACCGCCCCGCACATCGGCAACACCGGGATGAACGACGAGGACGAGGAGTCGCGCCGCATCTGGGTCGCCGGCTACGTCGTCCGCGACCCCTCCCGCGTGGTCTCGAACTTCCGCTCGCAGCGCTCGCTCGACGACGACCTGGAGAAGGACGGCATCGTCGGCATCTCCGGCGTCGACACCCGCGCGATCACCCGCCACATCCGCTCGCTCGGCTCGATGCGCTCCGGCGTCTTCTCCGGCGAGGACCTCGCCCTCCCCGAGGAGGAGCAGCTCGCCCTGGTGCTCGGCGGCGCGCAGATGGCGGGCCTGAACCTGTCCTCCTCCGTCTCCACCGAGGAGCGCTACACCGTGCCCGCGCAGGGCGAGCGCGTCGGCTCCGTCGCCGTCATCGACCTGGGCGTCAAGACCTCGACGGTCAACTACCTCGCCGAGCGCGGCTTCGACGTGCACGTCCTGCCCGAGTCGACCACGGCCGAGCAGGTGCTCGCGCTCGAGCCCTCCGCGCTGTTCTTCTCCAACGGACCCGGCGACCCCGAGGCCTCCGACCGCCACGTCGACCTGCTGCGCACCACGCTCCGCGCGGACCTGCCGTTCTTCGGCATCTGCTTCGGCAACCAGCTGCTCGGCCGCGCGCTCGGCTTCGGCACCTACAAGCTGCCGTTCGGCCACCGCGGGATCAACCAGCCGGTGCTCGACAAGCTGACCGGCCGGGTCGAGATCACCTCGCAGAACCACGGCTTCGCGGTCGACGCGCCGATCGACGGCGAGCTCGACTCGCCCGAGGGCTTCGGCCGGGTCGAGGTCAGCCACTACAGCCTCAACGACTCGGTCGTCGAGGGGCTGCGCTGCCTCGACATCCCCGCGTTCTCGGTCCAGTACCACCCGGAGGCGGCGGCCGGCCCGCACGACTCCAACCACCTCTTCGACCGCTTCCGCGCCATGGTCGTGCAGCGCACGGCCGAGCAGGGCGGCGCCGAGCCCGCCACCGCAGACTCCACCACCTCGACCACCACCACCGCCTCGACCACCGGAGAGCAGAAGTAATGCCCCGCAGGGAAGACATCAGAAGCGTCCTCGTCATCGGCTCCGGCCCGATCGTGATCGGCCAGGCGGTCGAGTTCGACTACTCGGGCACCCAGGCCTGCCGCGTGCTGCGCGAGGAGGGCGTCCGCGTCATCCTCGTCAACTCCAACCCGGCGACGATCATGACCGACCCGGACTTCGCCGACGCGACCTACGTCGAGCCGATCACCCCGAAGGCGATCGAGGCGATCATCGCCAAGGAGCGCCCCGACGCGATCCTGCCGACCCTCGGCGGCCAGACCGCGCTGAACGCCGCGATCCAGCTGCACGACCTCGGGATCCTGGAGAAGTACGACGTCGAGCTGATCGGCGCGAGCTTCGAGGCGATCAACCGCGGCGAGGACCGCCAGATCTTCAAGCAGCTCGTGCTGGACGCGGGTGCCGACGTCGCCAAGTCGTACATCGCGCACACCGTCGAGGAGGCGATCGGCTTCGCCGAGGACCTCGGCTACCCGCTGGTGATCCGCCCCTCCTTCACGATGGGCGGCCTCGGCTCCGGCTTCGCGCACTCGGTCGACGAGCTCGTGCGGATGGTCGGCGACGGCCTGCACCAGAGCCCGACCACCGAGGTGCTCCTCGAGGAGTCGATCCTCGGCTGGAAGGAGTACGAGCTCGAGCTGATGCGCGACACGGCCGACAACACGGTCGTCGTCTGCTCGATCGAGAACGTCGACCCCGTCGGCGTGCACACCGGCGACTCCATCACGGTGGCCCCGGCGCTGACCCTGACCGACCGCGAGTACCAGAAGCTGCGCGACATCGGCATCCGGATCATCCGCGACGTGGGCGTGGACACCGGCGGCTGCAACATCCAGTTCGCGATCGACCCCGCCGACGGCCGGATCATCGTGATCGAGATGAACCCGCGCGTCTCGCGCTCGTCGGCGCTGGCCTCGAAGGCGACCGGGTTCCCGATCGCCAAGATCGCCGCCAAGCTCGCGATCGGCTACCGCCTCGACGAGATCCCGAACGACATCACCAAGGTGACGCCGGCGAGCTTCGAGCCGACCCTCGACTACGTCGTGGTCAAGGTGCCGCGCTTCGCCTTCGAGAAGTTCCCGGCCGCGGACAAGACGCTGACCACGACCATGAAGTCGGTCGGCGAGGCGATGGCGATCGGCCGCAACTACGCGCAGGCGATGCAGAAGGCGCTCCGCTCGCTCGAGAAGCGCGGCTCCTCCTTCCACTGGGGCGACCAGTCGCGCTCGGTCGAGGAGCTGCTCGAGATCGCGAAGACCCCGACGGACGGCCGCATCGTCACCGTGCAGCAGGCGCTGCGTCTCGGCGCGAGCGTCGAGCAGGCCTTCGAGGCGACCAAGATCGACCCGTGGTTCCTCGACCAGATCGTGCTGATCAACGAGATCGCCGAGCTGGTGCGAGAGCACGACGGCCTCGACGCCGGCGTGCTGCGCCTGGCGAAGGACCACGGCTTCTCCGACGTGCAGATCGCGCAGCTGCGCGGTCTCGACGAGGCCGAGGTGCGCCGCACCCGGTACGACCTCGCCGTCCGCCCGGTCTACAAGACGGTCGACACCTGCGCCGGCGAGTTCCCGGCGCTGACGCCGTACCACTACTCCTCCTACGACGAGGAGACGGAGGTCGTCGCGGCCGACCGCCGCAAGGTCGTCATCCTCGGCTCCGGCCCGAACCGCATCGGCCAGGGCGTCGAGTTCGACTACTCCTGCGTGCACGCGTCCTTCGCGCTCTCGGCCGCCGGGTTCGAGACGATCATGATCAACTGCAACCCGGAGACGGTCTCGACCGACTACGACACCTCCGACCGCCTGTACTTCGAGCCGCTGACGCTCGAGGACGTTCTCGAGGTCATCCACGCGGAGTCGCAGTCCGGCGAGCTCGTCGGCGTCGTCGTGCAGCTGGGCGGCCAGACCGCGCTCGGTCTCGCCGCGGGCCTCGAGGCCGAGGGCGTGCCGATCCTGGGCACCACCCCCGCCAACATCGACCTCGCGGAGGAGCGCGGCGCGTTCTCCCGCATCCTCGACGAGGCCGGACTGCTCGCCCCGCGCAACGGCACGGCGACCGACCTCGAGGGCGCCCTCGAGGTCGCGGTCGAGATCGGCTACCCCGTCCTCGTCCGCCCGTCGTTCGTCCTCGGCGGCCGCGGCATGGAGATCGTCTACGGCTCCCCGCAGCTGGAGGACTACTTCGCCCGGATGGCAGACGAGGGGATCATCGACGCGACGCATCCGCTGCTGGTCGACCGCTTCCTCGACGACGCGATCGAGATCGACGTCGACGCGCTCTACGACGGCGAGCAGCTCTACATCGGCGGCGTGATGGAGCACATCGAGGAGGCCGGAATCCACTCCGGCGACTCGGCGTGCACCCTGCCGCCGGTCACCCTGGGCCGCCAGCAGATCGACAAGGTCCGCGAGGCGACCCTCGCCATCGCCGAGGGCGTCGGTGTCCGCGGCCTGCTCAACGTGCAGTTCGCGATCGGCCAGGGCGTGCTCTACGTCCTCGAGGCGAACCCGCGCGCCTCCCGCACCGTGCCGTTCGTCTCGAAGGCGCTCGGCATCCCGCTCGCGAAGGCCGCCTCGCGCCTGATGGTCGGCGAGACCATCGCCGAGCTCAAGGCCGAGGGCCTGCTGCCCGAGCGCGACGGCTCCGACGTGCCGATGGACTCGCCGATCGCGGTCAAGGAGGCGGTCCTGCCGTTCAAGCGCTTCCGCACCAAGGAGGGCAAGATCGTCGACTCGCTGCTCGGCCCCGAGATGCGCTCGACCGGCGAGGTCATGGGCATCGACCGCGACTTCCCCCGGGCGTTCGCGAAGAGCCAGGAGGCGGCCTACGGCGGCATGCCCGCCAGCGGCACCGTGTTCATCTCGGTCGCCGACCGCGACAAGCGCTCGATCGTGCTGCCGGCCCTGCGCCTGCGCCAGCTCGGCTTCGAGATCCTCGCCACCGAGGGCACCGCCGAGGTGCTCAACCGCAACGGCATCCAGGCCCGCGTGGTGCGCAAGTACAGCGAGGAGGCCGTCGACGACGCGCCCTCGATCGTGGAGCTGGTCAACCGCGATCAGGTCGACGTCGTGATCAACACGCCGAGCGGCGGCGCCTCCCGCGCCGACGGCTACGAGATCCGCGCCGCCGCGGTCGCCGCGGACAAGCCGCTGTTCACCACCATCGCCCAGCTCGCCGCGGCCGTCGCCTCGCTCGACGCCGCCGCCGAGCCGTTCGAGGTGACGAGCCTGCAGGACTACGCGATCCGCCGGGCGGAGCGCACCGCGTGACGGACGCCGTCGCGCAGCCGGGCGCCGAGTCCTTCGGCGCCCGGCTCGAGGCCGCGTTCGACGCGTTCGGGCAGCTCTGCGTCGGGATCGATCCGCACGCGTTCCTGCTCGACGCCTGGGGCCTGGACGACAGCGCGGCGGGCCTGGAGTCCTTCGGCCGACGCGTCGTCGAGGCCTCGGCCGGCCGGGTCGGTCTGGTCAAGCCGCAGGTCGCGTTCTTCGAGCGGCACGGCTCGGCGGGCTACGCGGCGCTCGAGCGCGTTCTCGCCGACGCGCGCGCGGCGGGGCTGCTGGTGATCGCGGACGCGAAGCGCGGCGACATCGGCACGAGCGTCACGGCCTACGCCGAGGCGTGGCTGCGCCCCGGCTCGCCGCTCGAGGCCGACGCGATGACCGCCGCCGCCTACCAGGGCGTCGGCTCGCTCGAGGGCATGCTCGCGCTGGCCGAGGAGGCGGGCAAGGGCGTCTTCGTCCTCGCCGCGACCTCCAACGCCGAGGCGCGGCCGGTGCAGCGCGCGCTGCTGCAGGACGGGCCGGCCGCCGGCTCGACCGTGGCGCACGCGGTGCTGGCCGACGTGGCATCCTGGAACGCGGGACACGCGCGCTCGTCGATCGGCTCGGTCGGCGTCGTGCTCGGGGCCACGGTCGCGCTCGGCGACTACGGCATCGGCACGGGCACTCCGCTCCGCCCCGCACTGCCGGTGCTGGCGCCCGGCTTCGGCCACCAGGGCGCCGACACCGCGGACGCGTCGCGGCTGTTCGGAGCGCTGGCCGCCTCGACGATCGTGAGCGAATCGCGCAGTGTCCTCGGCGCCGGACCCGACGGGATCGCCGCCGAGATCGACCGCCGAGCCGCACACCTCCAGGAGACCCTTGTCCGCTGAAGCCGTCAGCCCGATCGACCCCGCCGCCGAGGCGCCGTCCGGCGCGCGCCGCCCTGCGCCGCCCGCGGTCGACCGCCGCGCCGCCTCGGAGGCCGCGATCGCCGCGCGCCGCGCCCGCGCCCTGGTGAAGAAGGGCGTCGCCGCCGGCGACCGGCCCGCCACGGCCGTGCTCGCCGCCGCGCAGGAGGACCCGACCGGCGTCGAGGGTCGGATGCGCGTCAGCGAGCTGCTGCGCGCCGTCCCCGCCCTCGGCGTGGTGAAGACCCCGCGGGTGATGGAGCAGCTCGGCATCGCGCCGTCCAAGCGCCTCGGCGGCCTCGGCCGCCGTCAGGTCGAGGGCCTCGGCGCGTTCCTGGAGGAGCGCGAGTCGCGTCAGCGCCGCGGCGAGCGCAACCGGCTCGTCGTGCTGGCCGGTCCGACCGCGGTCGGCAAGGGCACCGTCTCCGGCTACATCCGCGAGAACTACCCCGACGTCCTGCTGTCCGTCTCGGCGACCACCCGCGCACCGCGCCCCGGCGAGATCGAGGGCGTCAGCTACTACTTCGTCGACGACGCCGAGTTCGACCGCATGGTCGAGGCGGGGGAGTTCCTCGAGTACGCGACGGTGCACAACGCCTACCGCTACGGCACGCCCCGCGGCCCGATCGACGCGGCCCTCGCCGCCGGCCGCCAGGTCATGCTCGAGATCGACATCCAGGGCGCGCGGCAGGTGCGCGAGCGGATGGGCGACGCCCGGCTGGTCTTCCTGCTGCCGCCGAGCTGGGAGGAGCTGGTCCGCCGCCTGGTCGGCCGCGGTACCGAGAGCCCCGAGGAGCAGGAGCGCCGGCTCACCACCGCGAAGGTCGAGCTGGCCGCGCAGGACGAGTTCGATTTCTGCGTCGTGAACAGCACCGTGCCCGAAGCGGCCCGCGAGGTCGTAGAATTGATGTCGCCTCGTGCCGACAGCACGCCCGCCGATCCGGGCCGCTGAGACCGAGACCACCGACCACCTCCGGGCCTTGCCCCGATCGCCCTCCCCGGTGATCGCGCGCCGTGCCGCTCCGGAGCCGCAGATCGGCGCTTCGCGCCACGCTAGGAGACACCATGGCCAACAACCTCGGCATCATCGACCCGCCCATCGACGAGCTGCTCTCGAAGGTCGACTCGAAGTACGCGCTCGTCATCTTCGCCTCCAAGCGCGCGCGCCAGATCAACGACTACTACGCCGACCTGCACGAGGGCAGCCTGTTCGACAACGTCGGCCCGCTGGTCGACTCGACCATCGACGACAAGCCGCTCTCGGTCGCGCTGCACGAGATCAACGAGGACAAGCTCGTCGCCCGTCCGGTCGCCGAGCCCCTCGACGAGTAGTCCCGACCGGGGGCGCTCCGCGACATGCGGTCATCGAGACGGGCCGCACGGCTGAACGTCGTCGTCGGGATCACCGGCGGCATCGCCGCCTACAAGGCGGTCGGAGTCGTCCGCGCGCTGGTCCTCGAGGGTCACGACGTCCACGTCGTGGCCACCGAGCCGGCGCTGCGCTTCGTCGGCAAGCCGACGCTCGAGGCAATCTCGCGGAACGCGGTGCACACCGAGCTCTACGAGGGCGTCGCCGAGGTGCGGCACGTGGCGATCGGCCAGGCGGCCGACCTCATCGTGATCGCCCCGGCCACCGCGCACACCCTGGCGAAGCTCGCCACCGGCCTCGCCGACGACCTGCTCGGCAACACGGTGCTCGCCAGCACCGCTCCGGTCGTGGTCGCTCCGGCGATGCACACCGAGATGTGGGCGAACCCGGCCACGGTCGCGAACGTCGCGACGCTCCGCTCCCGCGGCGTCCACCTCGTCGGCCCGGCCGTCGGCCAGCTCACCGGCGCCGACTCGGGCCCGGGCCGGATGGAGGAGCCCGCGACGATCGTCGCCGAGGCCCTCGCCGTCCACGCCCGCGCCACCGCCGCCCGGCGCGACCTCGAGGGCCTGCGCGTCCTCGTCACCGCCGGCGGCACCCGCGAGCCGCTCGACCCGGTCCGCTTCGTCGGCAACCGCTCCAGCGGCCGGCAGGGCGTCGCGCTCGCGGTCGCCGCGGCCGCGCGCGGAGCGAGGGTCACCCTCCTCGCCGCGAACCTCGACATCGAGGCGCCGCAGGGCGTGGCGGTGGTCCCCGTCGGCACCGCGCTCGAGCTGCGCGAGGCCGCGCTCGCCGCCGCCCGCGACGCCGACATCGTGATCATGGCCGCGGCCGTCGCCGACTACCGGCCGGCCGACGTCTCCGAGGCCAAGATCAAGAAGGAGCAGCAGGGCGACCGCCTCGTCCTCGAGCTCGTGAAGAACCCGGACGTCCTCGCCGAGATCTCCGCCGCGAAGACCGACGGGCAGCTGATCGTCGGCTTCGCCGCCGAGACCGAGCCCGACCGGGACGCCATGCTCGCCCTCGGCCGCGCCAAGATCGCCCGCAAGGGCTGCGACCTGCTCGTCCTCAACAGGGTCGGCTGGGCCGAGGGTTTCCAGAGCGACAGCAACACCGTGGTGGTCCTCGATCGGGCCGGAGATATAGTGATCGAGGCTTCCGGCAGCAAGGCGTCGGTCGCCGATCGCGTCCTCGACGTGGTCGCGCGCTAGGGCGACTCCCTGGCCCGGTCCGCCCCCGGTGAGAGGGCGAGCCCGGTGCGGGACTGCACCGGATCGAGACAGCTCCGGCTGCCGCGCCCTACGGAATGAGACGCTCGACATGACCTCCGGCCCCCTCCGCCTGTTCACCTCCGAGTCCGTGACCGAGGGTCACCCGGACAAGATCTGCGATCAGATCTCGGACCGCATCCTCGACGCGCTCCTCCGCGAGGACCCGCGCAGCCGGGTCGCCGTCGAGACGCTCGTCACCACGGGGCTCGTGCACGTCGCCGGTGAGGTCTCCACCTCCGGCTACGTCGAGATCCCCGCGATCGTCCGCGACACGATCGTCGAGATCGGCTACGACTCCTCGCTCAAGGGCTTCGACGGCCGCTCCTGCGGCGTCTCCGTCTCGATCGGGCAGCAGTCGCCCGAGATCGCCGCGGGTGTCGACACGGCCCTCGAGGTGCGCGGCGACGCGTCCGACGACGACGCGTTCGACCGCCAGGGCGCGGGCGACCAGGGCCTGATGTTCGGCTTCGCCACCGATGAGACCCCCGAGTACATGCCGCTGCCGAGCTGGCTCTCGCACCGCCTCGCGGAGCGCCTCGCCGAGGTCCGCAAGACCGGCGAGCTGGACTACCTCCGGCCCGACGGCAAGACGCAGGTCACCATCGGCTACGACGGCACGACGCCGGCCACGATCGACACGGTCGTCCTCTCCACCCAGCACGCCGAGCACGTGAGCACCGCCACGATCCACGCCGACATCGAGGAGCACGTGATCCGCCCCGTCCTCGAGCGGGTCGACCTCGACTCCTCCGCGGTGCGCCTGCTGATCAACCCCTCCGGCCGCTTCGAGATCGGCGGCCCGCAGGGCGACGCCGGGCTCACCGGCCGCAAGATCATCGTCGACACCTACGGCGGAGCCGCGCGCCACGGCGGCGGCGCCTTCTCTGGCAAGGACCCGTCGAAGGTCGACCGCTCGGCCGCCTACGCCATGCGCTGGGTCGCGAAGAACGCGGTCGCCGCGGGGCTCGCCCGCCGGATGGAGGTGCAGGTCGCCTACGCGATCGGCAAGGCCGCCCCGGTCGGCCTCTACGTCGAGACCTTCGGCACCGGCACGCTGCCCGACGAGCAGATCACCGAGGCGATCCGCTCGGTCTTCGACCTGCGTCCCGCCGCGATCATCCACGCGCTCGATCTGCTCCGCCCGATCTACTCGCAGACCTCGGTCTACGGGCACTTCGGCCGCGAGCTGCCCGACTTCACCTGGGAGCGCCTCGACCGCGTCGACGACCTCCGCTCCGCCGCGGGTCTCTCGTAGGCGCCGACGCGGCGGGGGAGGCGGTGACCGGTCCGGCGGGGCGCGTCGCGCGCGTGCTCCTCGACTCGCCGCTCCCGCAGCTCGACCGGCTGCTCGACTACGCGATCCCCGAGGCGCTGCGCGACGGCGTCCGGCCCGGTGTGCGGGTGCGGGTTCCGCTGCGCACCGGCGGACGGATCGCCGACGCGTTCGTCGTCGAGGTCGGCGAGGGCTCCGAGCACGCGGGCGCACTGAGCGAGCTCGAGGAGCTCGTCTCGCCGCTCGTCGTGCTGACCCCGGAGGTCTGGGCGCTCGCCCGGCGCGTCGCCGACCGTGCCGCCGGGGGAGCGAGCGACGTCCTGCGCCTCGCGGTGCCGCGGCGCCACGTGCGTGTCGAGCGGGCGCACCTCGCGGCCCTCGCCGAGGTGGACGCGGCCGCCGACCCGTCCGAGCCGGACGCGGACTCCGTCCCGGCCGAGCCGGTCGCGGACGGCACCGTGCCCGGCTCGGTGACCGGCTACCCCGCGGAGACGTTCGACGGCCTCCTCGACGGCGGTCGCCTCGCGGTGAACGCGGTACCCGCGCCGGTGCAGCTCGCCTCCGGAGCGTGGGTGGGCGGCTGGGCGGTGACGCTCGCCGAGCTCGCCCGCGCCGCGCTGGCGGCCGGGCGCGACGCGATCCTCGCGGTGCCGGACTACCGCGACCAGGAGCAGCTCGAGCAGGCCCTCGCCGAGCACGTCCCCGAGGACGCGGTCGTCCGCCTCGACGCCCGGCAGAAGGGCGCCGGCCGCTACGCCGCGTTCCTGCGCTGCCTCACGCCGGGTCCGCGGGTCATCGTCGGCAACCGCTCGGTGCTCTACGCGCCCTCGTCGGCGCTCGGCCTGATCGCGCTCTGGGACGACGGCGATCCGCTCTTCGCCGAGCCGCTCGCGCCGTACGCGCACGCCCGCGACGTGGCGCTGGTGCGGCAGGAGCAGAGCGGCGCCGGGCTGGTCCTGCTCGGCAACACCCGCACGGTCGAGGTGGAGCGGCTGGTCGGCCTCGGCTTCGCCGCCCCGGTGCAGCCGCGGCCCTCGCGGCGCCCGCACGTCGTGCCGACCGCGCAGCAGGCGGCCGCCGACGAGCACGACCAGGCCGCGCGCATCCCGTCGACCGCCTGGCGGCAGGCGCGGATCGCCCTCGACTCGGGTCCCGTGCTCGTCCAGGTGGCCCGCCCCGGCTACGCGCCGGTCGTCGCCTGCGCCCGCTGCCGCACCGTGGCGCGCTGCAACCGCTGCCAGGGTCCGCTCGCCGTGCACGCGGCGGGGGCCCGGCCGAGCTGCGGCTGGTGCGGCCTGATCGCCGCCGACTGGCACTGCTCGGTCTGCGAGGCGACGGCGCTGCGCCTGGTGAGCCTCGGCGCCGGCCGCACGGCGGAGGAGCTCGGTCGCGCGTTCCCGGGCGTCAAGGTCGTCGTCGCGGACGGTACCCACCCGATCCTCACGGTGCCCGGGACGCCCGCGCTCGTCGTCGCCACCCGCGGCGGCGAGCCCCGGGCCGACGGCGGCTACCACGCCGTACTGCTGCTCGACGGCGAGCGGATGCTCGCGCGGGAGAGCCTGCGCGTCGCCGACGACGCCCTGCGCACCTGGTCGAACGCGGCCGCGCTGGCCCGCCCCGGCGCTCCCGTGCTGCTGGTCGGCGTCGCCGGGCGCCTCGCGACGGCCCTCGCGACCTGGCGCCAGGACGAGTACCTCCGCGCCGAGCTGATCGAGCGGCGCGAGCTGCGCTTCCCGCCCGCCGTCCGGCTCGCGACCGTCAGCGGCGACGCGCACGCCGTGACGGAGGCGCTCGACGCGCTCGACGAGGCGGACCGGCACGAGGTGCTCGGCCCGGTCGGGCTCGAGGACGGCTCCGTCCGGGCGATCGTGCGCTTCGACTACGCTCGCGGGGCGGAGGTCGCCGCCCGCCTTCGGTCCGCCGTGATCCGCAACGCGACCCGCCGCCGCCGGCCGCCCACCACGCCGGGCCGCTTCCGGCCGGCACCGAAGCTGCGCGTCCGGCTGGACGACCCCGACATCCTCTAGACCCGTCCCCCCGGACCCGTTCTCCGCTCGACCCCCACGCTCAGGAGCTCCTCGTGCGCCTCGTCTTCGCCGGCACGCCGGCCGCCGCCGTCCCCACCCTGCGCGCCCTCGCCGCCTCCGAGCACGAGATCGTCGCGGTGGTCACCCGGGCCGACGCGCCCGTCGGCCGGAAGCGCGTGCTCACGCCCTCGCCCGTCGCCGCGGTCGCCGAGGAGCTCGGCCTGCCGGTGCTCAAGGCGAACCGCCTCGACGAGGCGGTCACCGACCGGATCGCGGCCCTCGAGCCGGACCTCGGCGTGATCGTGGCCTACGGCGGCCTGGTCCGCGCGCGGCTGCTGGCGGTGCCGCGCCTCGGCTGGATCAACCTGCACTTCTCGCTACTGCCGCGCTGGCGCGGGGCGGCGCCCGTCCAGCGCGCGCTGATGGCGGGGGAGGAGCGGATCGGCGCGGCCGTCTTCCAGCTGGTGGCCGAGCTCGACGCGGGCGATGTCTTCGCCGAGATCGAGGAGGAGGTCGCCGGGCGCTCGGCGGGCGAGCTGCTCGAGGTGCTCGCCGAGCGCGGGGCCGCCCTGACCGGCGAGGTCGTCGACGGGCTCGCCGCCGGCACCGCGGTCGCCGTGCCGCAGTCGGGCGAGCTCACGCTCGCCCCCAAGCTCGACGTGACCGACGGCAGGATCGACTGGTCCCTGCCGACCGCGCGGATCCTCGCACTCGTTCGCGGAGTCACGCCTGAGCCCGGAGCGTCGACGGCGGTCGGCGCCGCGCGGCTGAAGGTGCTCGCCGTCCACGAGGCGCGCACGGACGCTCCCCTCGCGCCCGGCGCCGTGCTCCTCGATGCCGGCCGTGCCCTGGTCGGCACGGGCGACGGCGCCGTCGAGCTCGTCTCGGTGCAGCCCGCCGGCAAGACCCCGATGCCCGGCGTCGCCTGGGCCCGGGGCCTGCGCGAGAGCACGGTGCTCGCGTGACCGGCCGCACCCGCGTCGCGCCGGCCCGCCAGGTCGCCTACGACGTCCTGCTCGCGGTCAGCGGCGGAGACGCCTACGCCAACCTCGTGCTGCCCGCCCGGATCCATGCCGCCGAGCTGTCACCGGCCGACGCGGGCCTGGCCACCGAGCTCTGCTACGGCACCCTCCGCCTCTCCGGCTACTACGACCGGGTGATCGCCCTCGCCGCCGGCCGCGCCGTCGAGACCCTCGACGCCCCGGTGCTCGACGCGCTCCGGCTCGGCGTGCACCAGCTGCTCGGCACCCGCGTCGCCGCGCACGCCGCCGTCAACGAGAGCGTCGCGCTGGTCGCGGGCGGCTCCTCCCGCGGCGCCGTCGCCTTCGCGAACGCGGTGCTGCGCTCGGTCACCCGCTCGAGCGCCGAGGAGTGGCAGCAGCGCGTCGCGGACGCGGCGACCTCGGGCGACGACCGGATCGCCGCGGCGACCTCGCATCCGGTCTGGATCGTCAAGGCCCTGCGCCGCGCCCTCGCCGCGGAGGGCGCCGCCGACGAGCTCGAGGCCCTGCTCGCCGCCGACAACGCGGCCCCGCGGGTGAACCTCGTCGCCCTGCCCGGACTCGCCGAGGCCGCCGAGCTGCCCGACGCGGAGCCCGACCGCTACTCGCCGGTCGGCCTCGTCAGCACCGGAGGCGACCCCGAGGCGATCGCGCCCGTGCACGAGGGCCGCGTGCGCGTCCAGGACGAGGGCTCCCAGCTGGCCGCGCTCGCACTGTCCCGCGCCGAGCCCGTCCGGGCGGGCGAGCGCTGGCTCGATCTCTGCGCCGGCCCCGGCGGAAAGGCGGCGCTGCTGGCCGCCGAGGCGCGCGCGGGCGGCGCGACGCTGCTGGCCAACGAGGTCGTCCCCGCGCGGGCCGGGCTGGTCCGCCAGGCCCTCGCCGCGGTCGACCCGACCGTCGAGGTCCGCACCGGCGACGGTCGCACCCTCGGCGAGGAGCAGCCCGGTGCCTTCGACCGCATCCTCCTGGACGCGCCGTGCACCGGACTCGGCGCCCTCCGCCGCCGCCCGGAGGCGCGCTGGCGGAAGACCGCCGACGACGTCGCCCCGCTCGCCGCCCTGCAGGGCGAGCTGCTCGACTCCGCCCTCGCCGCGCTCGCGCCCGGCGGACTGCTCGCCTACGTCACCTGCTCGCCGCACCTCGGCGAGACGAAGCGCGTGCTCGCCCTCGCCGCGGAGCGCCACCCCGGCGGCTTCGAGCTCGTCGACACCCCGGCGGTCCTCCGCGGCATCACCCGCGAGCCGCTGCCGCTCGCCGAGGGCGCGCTGCACGCGCAGCTCTGGCCGCACCGGCACGGGACGGACGCGATGTTCATCCAGCTCCTGCGCGGCAGCCCGGCCTGACGGCCCGGCCGCCGCGCCTAGGCTGGGGAGCATGCCCGCACGGATCAACCCCAGCATCCTGTCCGCCGACTTCGTCAACTTCGAGGCCGAGCTGCAGCGGATCGCCGGGGCCGATCTCGTGCACGTCGACGTGATGGACAACCACTTCGTGCCGAATCTCACCTTCGGCCTGCCGATGGTGCAGCGCCTGCAGGAGGTGTCGCCGCGCCCGCTCGACGTGCACCTGATGATCGACGACCCCGACCGCTGGGCCCCCGGCTACGCCGAGACGGGCGCCTACTCCGTCACCTTCCACGCCGAGGCCGCGCACGACGCCGTCGCCCTGGCCCGCCGGCTGCGCGAGATCGGCTCGCGCGCGGGCATCGCGCTCAAGCCCGGCACCCCGGTCGACGACTACCTCGACCTGCTGCCCGAGTTCGACCAGGTGCTCGTGATGACGGTCGAGCCCGGCTTCGGCGGCCAGTCGTTCATGGCGGAGACGATGCCGAAGCTGCACGCCCTGCGCGAGGTCGTCGACCGCACCGGCCTCGACGTCTGGCTCCAGGTCGACGGCGGCATCGCCCCCGGCACCATCGAGATCGCCGCCGAGGCGGGCGCCGACACCTTCGTCGCCGGCTCCGCCGTCTTCGGCGCCGACGACCCCGAGGCCGCCATCGTCGCCCTCCGCGACACCGCCTCCTCCCTCCTGCACCGCCACTGACTCGACCGCCCTCGCCGGTCCGCCGCCGCGTATAGACTTCCCCGGTGAAAACTTTCGACGACCTCTTCGCTGAGCTGGGCGAGAAGGCCGCCGCGCGTCCCGAGGGTTCGGGCACGGTCCTCGAGCTCGACGCCGGTGTGCACTTCATCGGCAAGAAGATCGTCGAGGAGGCCGCCGAGGTGTGGATGGCCGCCGAGTACGAGGGCGACGAGCGCACGGCCGAGGAGATCTCGCAGCTGCTCTACCACCTGCAGGTGCTGATGCTCGCGAAGGGCCTGACGACGGCCGACGTCTACCGACATCTGTGAGCGTCCCCCCGATCGCCGGAGTGCGCCGCCGCCAGGTCGCCGCGCGCTCCCACGCTCTCCGAGGTGCCGTCGCGCCTCCGCTCACCGAATCACCCTCGACCTCCAGAGGACGTCCCGTCGTGACCACGACCACCCCCACTACTCCTGACACCGCCGCCACCACCGCCCCGCCCGCGCTCCTGCGCGTCGCCGTGCCCAACAAGGGCTCGCTCTCCGAGACCGCCGGCCAGATGCTGGCCGAGGCCGGCTACACCGGCCGCCGCGACCCCAAGGAGCTGCACGTCGTCGACGAGCGCAACGGCGTCGAGTTCTTCTACCTCCGCCCGCGCGACATCGCCACCTACGTCGGCTCCGGCGCGCTCGACGTCGGCGTCACCGGCCGCGACCTGCTGATCGACTCCGGCTCCGAGGCGCGCGAGATCGCCAGCCTGGGCTTCGCCGACTCGACCTTCCGGTTCGCCGGTCCGGCCGGCCGCTACACCGAGCTGCAGCAGATCGACGGCCTCCGCGTCGCGACCAGCTACCCCGGGCTCGTCGGCCGCTTCCTCCGCGAGCACGGCGTCGAGGTCACCCTCATCCGCCTGGACGGCGCGGTCGAGTCGGCCATCCAGCTCGGCGTCGCCGACGTGATCGCCGACGTCGTCGAGACCGGTACCACGCTGCGGAAGGCGGGCCTGGAGATCTTCGGCCCGGTCATCCTGAAGTCCACGGCCGTCCTCGTCTCCGGCGCGGGCGAGCCGGAGGGCATCCCGGTCCTGCTCCGCCGCCTGCAGGGCGTCCTCGTCGCGCGCGAGTACGTGCTGCTCGACTACGACTGCCCCGTCGCGCTACTCGAGACCGCCACCGCGCTCGCGCCCGGCTTCGAGTCGCCCACCGTCTCGCCGCTGCACGACCCCGAGTGGGTCGCCGTGCGGGTCATGGTGCCGCGCGCCGACATGAACCAGGTGATGGACCGCCTCTACGACCTCGGCGCCCGCGCGATCCTGGTCACCTCGATCCACGCCGCACGCCTCTAGGAGGGGGAGCGATGAGTCTCGCCGTCCGCGTCATCCCGTGCCTCGACGTGGCCGCCGGCCGCGTCGTCAAGGGCGTCAACTTCCAGAACCTGCGCGACGCCGGCGATCCGGTCGAGCTCGCCCGGCTCTACTTCGAGCAGGGCGCCGACGAGCTGACCTTCCTCGACGTCACGGCCACCGTCGACGACCGCTCCACCACCTACGAGGTCGTCCGCGCGACCGCCGAGCAGGTCTTCATCCCGCTGACCGTCGGCGGGGGAGTGCGCTCCGTCGAGGACGTCTCGCGCCTGCTCGCGCACGGCGCGGACAAGGTCGGCGTCAACTCCGCCGCGATCGCCCGCCCCGAGCTGATCGGCGAGATCGCCGACGTCTTCGGCGCGCAGGTGCTGGTGCTCTCGCTCGACGTCAAGCGGAGCGACGCCACGCCCTCGGGTTTTGTCGTCACCACCCACGGCGGCCGCCGCGAGACGACGCTCGACGCGCTCGCCTGGGCGGCCGAGGCCGTCGAGCGCGGGGCCGGCGAGCTGCTGGTCAACTCGATCGACGCCGACGGCACGAAGCAGGGCTTCGACCTGCCGCTGATCAGCGCGATGCGCGAGCTGAGCACCGTGCCGGTGATCGCCTCGGGCGGCGCCGGTGCCGTCGAGCACTTCGCCCCCGCCATCGTGGCGGGCGCCGACGCGGTGCTCGCCGCCTCCGTCTTCCACAATCGCGAGCTGACGATCGGCGACGTGAAGCGCGCCCTCGACGACTCCGGGATCGAGATCCGCCGATGAGCACCGAGACGACGACCGACGGCACGACGACCCCCGACGACCTCACCGCGGTCCTCGACCGCGCGACCTTCGACGCGAGCGGCCTCCTGCCCGCCGTCATCCAGCAGCACGACACCGGCGAGGTGCTGATGCTCGGCTGGATGGACCGCGAGGCGCTGCGCCGCACGCTGACCGAGGGCCGGGTGACCTTCTGGTCGCGCTCCCGCCGGGAGTACTGGCGGAAGGGCGACACCTCCGGGCACGCCCAGTACGTCCGCGGGGCCGCGCTGGACTGCGACGCCGACACGCTGCTCGTGCAGGTCGAGCAGATCGGCGCCGCCTGCCACACCGGCGAGCACTCCTGCTTCGACGTCGATCCGCTCGCCCCGGTGACGGACCTCGGGCCGCAGGCGTGAGCGGCCGGCGCCTCAAGTACTCCGCGATCCTCGGGATCGTGCTGCTCGCCGCGCTCGAGCTGACCGCCTCCACCCAGCCCTGGGCGACCCTGGTGCTCACCCCGGGAGTCGGCGACGGCCGGGCGCTCTCCGTCGTCGGCACCGTCGCCGCGCCGGCCCTGTCGGCCCTGGCCCTCGCGGGGCTCGCTCTCGCGGCCGCGCTCGCCATCGCCGGCCCGGCCTTCCGGATCGTCCTCGGGCTGCTGCAGATCGTCCTCGGCGGCTCCGTCGTCCTGGCCGCCTCGACCGCGCTCGCCGATCCCGTGCGCGCCGGCTCGTCGCTGGTCACCGATGCGACCGCGATCGCGGGCCGGGAGTCGGTCGCCGCGCTCGTCGCCTCGTCCTCCGCCACGGCCTGGCCGGTCGTCGCGCTGGTGGCCGGCGTGCTGACCGCCGTCATCGGCGTGCTCGTGCTCGTCACGGTCCGCCGCTGGCCCGGCGCGAAGAAGAAGCGCGCCTCCCGGTTCGAGCCCGCCGACGGCTACGGGCACGGCGCGACGACCGTGCAGACCGACGACGGCGACATCGATCCCGTCGTCTCCTGGGACGAGCTGTCCCGCGGGGACGACCCCACGTCCGCCCGCTGAGCGGGGCCCGGCGGACCCCGCCCGTCGGCGAGGCCCTTCAGGCGCGAGCCGCTAGACTGCTCTGGTTCCCACGCACGTCCAGGAGGAGAGCCATGAGCACCGAGCACGACGACGACAACCACGGCCACTCGCCCGCAGCGTGGACGGCCGTCGTCATCATGCTGGTCGGCTTCACGGTCGGCACGATCGCCTTCTGGTTCGACCTGCCCCTCGTCGTCTGGCTGTCCGCCGGACTCGTCGTGGTCGGCCTTCTCGTCGGCGTGATCCTGGCCCGCCTGGGCTACGGCGTCGACGGCGCGAAAGCCAACCCGAAGGCGCGCGCGTAGAGTGCTCGGCGATCTGACCGCCGGCGCCCTGGCCGACGCGGCCCGGCGTCGCGAGACCGTCCCGCTCGCCGCCCTCGAGCGGCGCGCCGCCGAGCGCCCGCCCGCCCTCGACGCCCTCGCCGCGCTGGCTCCGGCCGAGCGCGTCAAGATCATCGCCGAGGTCAAGCGGTCCAGCCCGTCCCGCGGCGCCCTCGCCGAGATCCCCGACCCCGCGCTGCTCGCCGGGCAGTACGAGCTCGGGGGAGCGAGCGCGATCAGCGTCCTCACCGAGGAGCGCCGCTTCAAGGGCTCCCTCGCCGACCTCGAGGCCGTCCGCGCGAAGGTGTCGATCCCGGTCCTGCGCAAGGACTTCATCGCGGAGCCCTACCAGGTGCTCGAGGCGCGCGCCTCCGGAGCGGACCTCGTCCTGCTCATCGTCGCCGCGCTCGAGCAGCCCGTGCTGGCCGAGCTGCACGCCCTCGTCCTCGAGCTCGGGATGACCCCGCTGGTCGAGACCCACTCGGGCGACGAGCTCGAGCGGGCCGCCGACCTCGGCGCGCGCCTGATCGGCGTCAACGCCCGGGACCTCTCCACCTTCGAGCTCGACCGCGACCTCTTCGGCCGGCTCTCCGAGCGCTTCCCGGCGGACGCCGTCAAGGTCGCGGAGTCGGCGGTCCTCTCGGCCGACGACGTCGCGCACTACCGCCGCTCCGGCGCGGACGTCGTCCTCGTCGGCGAGGCCCTCGTCACCGGCGGCGACCCCGTCTCCACCCTCGCCGGCTTCCTGGCGCACTGATCACGATCCACCGATAGGCGGCACTGCCATGGCACTCCGAGACGAACTCGGTCCCTACTTCGGCGACTTCGGCGGACGCTACGTCCCCGAGTCGCTCGTGAAGGCGCTCGACGAGCTGAGCGCCGAGTACGAGCGCACCAAGGTCGACCCGGCGTTCCGGGCCGAGCTGACCGAGCTGCACCGCAGCTACACCGGCCGGCCCTCGATCATCACCGAGGTGCCGCGCTTCGCCGAGCACGCGGGCGGTGCGCGGATCATCCTCAAGCGCGAGGACCTCAACCACACCGGCTCGCACAAGATCAACAACGTGCTCGGCCAGGCGCTGCTGACCAAGCGCATCGGCAAGACCCGCGTGATCGCCGAGACCGGCGCCGGCCAGCACGGCGTGGCCACCGCGACCGCCGCCGCGCTCTTCGGGCTCGACTGCGTCGTCTACATGGGCGAGGTCGACACCGAGCGCCAGGCGCTCAACGTCGCCCGGATGCGCCTGCTCGGTGCCGAGGTCGTCTCGGTGACCACCGGCTCGCGCACCCTCAAGGACGCGATCAACGACGCGATGCGCGACTGGGTCACCAACGTCGAGACGACGAACTACGTCTTCGGCACCGTGGCCGGCCCGCACCCCTTCCCGGCGATGGTGCGCGACTTCCAGAAGATCATCGGCGAGGAGGCGCGCGAGCAGGTCCTCGCCCTCACCGGCGCCCTGCCCACGGCGGTCACCGCCTGCGTCGGCGGCGGCTCCAACGCGATGGGCATCTTCCACGCGTTCCTCGACGACCCCGAGGTCAGGCTCGTCGGCTTCGAGGCCGGCGGCGACGGGATCGAGACCCCGCGCCACGCGGCGACCATCAGCAAGGGCCGCCCCGGCGTCCTGCACGGCGCCCGCAGCTTCCTGCTCCAGGACGAGGACGGCCAGACCGTCGAGTCGCACTCGATCTCGGCCGGTCTCGACTACCCGGGCGTCGGTCCCGAGCACGCCTGGCTCTCCAGCATCGGCCGCGCCGACTACCGCGCGGTCACCGACTCCGCCGCGATGGACGCCCTGATGCTGCTGAGCCGTACCGAGGGCATCATCCCCGCGATCGAGTCGGCGCACGCCCTCGCCGGCACGCTCGAGCTCGGCCGCGAGCTCGGCCCCGACGCGACCATCCTGGTCAACCTCTCCGGTCGCGGCGACAAGGACATGACCACCGCCGCGCGCTACTTCGGGCTCGTCGACCAGGGCGCGGTGCAGTCGTGAGCGGCGTCGGCCCGAGCGTCGCCGAGACCGTCCGCCGCCGGAACCAGGAGGCCGCGGGCGCCCTGATCGGCTACCTGCCCGCCGGCTTCCCGGACCTCGCGACGAGCATCGACGCCGCGGTCGCCCTCGCCGAGAACGGCGTCGACGCGATCGAGCTCGGCCTGCCCTACTCCGACCCGGTCATGGACGGCCCGGTCATCCAGGAGGCGACCCAGGCCGCCCTCGCCGGCGGCTTCCGCCTGCGCCACGGCTTCGACGCGGTCCGCGAGATCCGCGCCCGCGTCGATGTGCCGGTGCTGGTGATGACGTACTACAACCCCGTGCTGCAGTACGGCGTCGAGCGCTTCGCCACCGACCTCGCCGAGGCCGGCGGCTCCGGTCTGATCACTCCCGACCTCATCCCCGACGAGGGTGCCGAGTGGATGGCCGTCTCCGAGCGCCTCGGCCTCGACCGGGTCTTCCTCGCCGCCCCCTCCTCGAGCGACGAGCGCCTGCGTGCGACCGTCGAGGCGAGCCGCGGCTTCGTCTACGCGGTCTCGACGATGGGCATCACCGGAGCGCGCGCCGACGTGGACCGCGCCGCCCGCACGCTCGTCGAGCGCCTGCGCACCGCCGGCTCGGACAGCGCCTGCGTCGGCGTGGGCGTCTCGACCGGCGACCAGGTCGCCGAGATCCTCGCCTACGCCGACGGCGCGATCGTCGGCTCGGCCCTCGTGCGCGCGCTCGCCTCCGGGGGAGTCGCCGCGGTGGCGGAGACGGCTCGCGGTCTGGCAGAGGGCACGCGTCCGCGCGCCTGACGCCTCCCAGTACACTCGGGATGCCCGTCGGGGCGCGGCGCCGCCGCGACCGCGGGATCCCTCCTTCGAAAGGTCGACGTACCGGTGTCCGTACCGCTGAGCATCCCGAGTCCGCCCGAGGCGTGGAGTCAGTACGACTTCACGCTCTTCGATCGCGCGTTCTCGATCCACACCTACGCCGTCTGCATCCTGGTCGGCATCGTGGTCGCCACGATCATGACGAACGCCCGCCTCAAGCGGCGCGGCGCCGAGCCGTGGGTCGTCCTCGACATCATCATCTGGGCCGTGCCGCTCGGCATCATCGGCGCGCGGCTCTACCACGTGCTCACGCACCCCGGCGACTACTTCTACGCCGGCGCGGACCCGTGGGAGATCATCCGGATCTGGAACGGCGGCAACGCGATCTTCGGCGGCCTGATCGGCGGTGCCGTCGGCGCCTGGATCGGCTGCCGCTGGACCGGTGTCCGCTTCTGGACCTTCGCCGACGCGCTCGCACCCGGCATGCTCGCCGCGCAGGCCATCGGCCGCCTCGGCAACTGGTTCAACCACGAGCTGTTCGGCCTCCCGACGACCCTGCCCTGGGGCCTCGAGATCGAGAGCAGCAACCCGGCCTTCCCCGTCGGCCTGCCCGCCGGCACGCTCTTCCACCCGACCTTCCTCTACGAGATCCTCTGGAACGTCGTCGGCATCGCGGTCATCCTGCTGCTCGAGCGCCGCCTCAAGCTGCAGTGGGGCACCGTCTTCGCCGCGTACCTGATCTGGTACGGCATCGGCCGCGTCTGGTTCGAGTCCATCCGGATCGACCCGAGCGAGTTCTTCTGGGGCATCCGCACCAACGTCTGGGCGGCGCTGGCCGCCGTCGTCGTCGGCCTGGTCCTCGTCGTGATCCAGCGGCGCGAGCACCCGGGTCGCGAGACCTCGGCCTATCGGCCCGGCCGCGAGTGGACGCCCGCCCCGGCTGCGGTAGAATTCGAGGACGTCGAGTCCGACTCCGACGCCACCACTCCTTCTTCCGGCACCGACGCCGAGAAGTCGACGGTCTCCCGCAGCTGACGCGGTCCGCGGCACCCCCGCGGCCCCGCATCCAGCTCACCTCTCCGTCCGTCCGCCCCACCGCGGCTCAGCCACAAGCGCTGCCGCGGGGGAGCGAGCGCACGACCCCGACGACGGCGCCAGACCTCCGCTCCGCGACCACCGAATGCACGGCCCTCCCGATCGGGGAGCCGCTCCTCCACCACCACACCGCGGGCCAGCGACGTCCCGATCCGCTACGACTCTCGTGAGGACGGTCCCCATGGCTCCCGTTCAGCCCTCGCCCCGCGTCCCCGCCGTGCCGTTCATCGGCACCCCGTCCGCGCAGGGGATGTACGACCCGGCGGCCGAGAAGGACGCCTGCGGTCTCGCCATGGTCGCCACCATGCGCGGGACGGCCGGGCACGACATCATCGACGCCGCGCTCGACGCGTTGCGCAACCTCGAGCACCGCGGCGCGGTCGGCTCCGACGCCGGCACCGGCGACGGCGCGGGGATCATCACCCAGATCCCCGACGACTTCCTGCGCGCCGTCGCGGCCGTCGAGCTGCCCCCCGTCGGGCAGTACGCGGTCGGCAACGCCTTCCTCCCCGTCGACGTCTTCGAGCGCGAGCGGGTCAAGTCGACCATCGCCGAGCTGGCGCGGGAGGAGAACCTCACCGTCCTCGGCTGGCGCTCCGTCCCGGTGCAGCCGGACGAGATCGGCACGCTCGCCCGCGCCGCCATGCCGGCGATCGAGCAGCTCTACGTCTCGAGCGAGCTGACCGACGCGGCCGGCGTGCCGCTGGCCGGCCTCCGCCTCGACCGCCTCACCTTCCGCCTGCGCAAGCGCGTCGAGCGCGAGCTCGAGGTGTACTTCATGTCGCTCTCGAGTCGCACGCTCGTCTATAAGGGCATGGTCACCACGCTCCAGCTCGAGCCGTTCTACCCCGATCTCTCGGACGAGCGCTTCACCTCGAAGCTCGCGCTGGTGCACTCCCGCTACTCGACCAACACCTTCCCGTCCTGGCCGCTCGCGCAGCCGTTCCGGATGATCGCGCACAACGGCGAGATCAACACGGTGCAGGGCAACCGCAACTGGATGCGCGCGCGCCAGTCGCAGCTGAAGAGCGCCGAGCTCGGCGACCTCTCGCCGCTGTTCCCGATCGTCTCGACCGGCCGCAGCGACTCCGCCTCGTTCGACGAGACCGTGGAGCTGCTCACGCTCGCCGGCCGCTCGCTGCCGCACGCGATCATGATGATGGTGCCGGAGGCGTGGGAGAACCAGGCCGCCGCGATCGACCAGAAGCGCCGCGCCTTCTACGAGTACCACTCGATGCTCATGGAGCCGTGGGACGGCCCCGCCGCGATCGTCTTCACCGACGGCGACCTCGTCGGCGCCACGCTCGACCGCAACGGCCTGCGCCCCGGCCGCTACGTCGTCACCGATGACGGCCTCGTCGTGCTCGCCAGCGAGATCGGCGTCCTCGACATCGACCCCGCGAAGATCGTCCGCAAGGGCCGCCTCCAGCCGGGCCGGATGTTCCTGGTCGACACCGAGCAGGGCCGCATCGTCGAGGACGAGGAGATCAAGGCGCAGCTCGCCGACTCCGGTCCCTTCGACGAGTGGCTCGACAAGGGCCGCATCAACCTCAAGGACCTGCCCGAGCGCGAGCACATCGTGCACACGCCCGCGTCGGTCAACCGCCGCCAGCGGACCTTCGGCTACACCGAGGAGGAGGTGCGGCTGCTGCTGCTGCCGATGGCGAAGGCCGGTGCCGAGCCGCTCGGCGCGATGGGCTCCGACACGCCCGTCGCGGTGCTCTCCAAGCGCCCGCGACTGCTGTTCGACTACTTCACCCAGGCGTTCGCGCAGGTGACCAACCCGCCGCTCGACTCCATCCGGGAGGAGGTCGTCACCTCGCTGCGCCTCGGCCTCGGCCCGGAGCGCAACCTGCTCTCGGCCGGCGCCGAGCACGCCCGCCAGGTCGTCCTCGACTTCCCGGTGATCGACAACGACGAGCTCGCCAAGATCCAGCACATCGCGCCGCGCCCGCTCAGCCACATCACCACGACGATCCGCGGTCTCTACCGCGTCGACGCCGGTCCCCGCGCCATGCAGGACCGTCTCGACGCGATGTGCGCCGAGGCCGACGAGGCGATCGCCGCCGGAGCGCAGTTCCTCGTGCTCTCGGACCGCGACTCCACCAAGGACCTCGCGCCGATCCCCTCGCTGCTGATGCTCGCCGCCGTGCACCACCACCTGATCCGCACCGAGAACCGGATGCGCGTCGGGCTGGTCGTCGAGGCCGGCGACGTCCGCGAGGTGCACCACGTCGCGACGCTGATCGGCTACGGCGCCTCCGCGGTGAACCCGTACCTCGCGATGGAGACCTGCGAGCAGCTGGTGCGCAGCGGCATGATCTCGGACCTCTCGCCCGAGAAGGCCGTCAAGAACGTGATCAAGGCGCTCGGCAAGGGCGTCCTCAAGATCATGTCCAAGATGGGCATCTCGACCGTGTCCAGCTACGCCGGCGCGCAGACCTTCGAGGCCGTCGGCCTCAGCCAGGTCTTCGTCGACCAGTACTTCACCGGCACCGCCTCCAAGCTCGGCGGCATCGGGATCGAGGTCGTGGCCGAGGAGAACGCCGCGCGCCACCGCGCCGCGTACCCCGAGGACGGCGCGGTCGTCGCGCACGAGCGCCTCGCGGTCGGCGGCGAGTACCAGTGGCGCCGCGACGGCGCGCCGCACCTCTTCAACCCGGACACCGTCTTCCGGCTGCAGCACTCCACGCGCAACCGCCGCTACGACGTCTTCCGCGAGTACACCAAGATGGTCGACGACCAGGCGCTCTCGCTGATGACGCTGCGCGGCATGTTCACCCTCGACACGGAGGGCCGCACGCCCGTCCCGATCGACGAGGTCGAGTCGGTCGAGTCCATCGTCAAGCGCTTCTCCACCGGGGCGATGAGCTACGGCTCCATCTCGCCGGAGGCGCACGAGACGCTCGCCATCGCGATGAACCGCCTCGGCGCCAAGTCGAACACCGGCGAGGGCGGTGAGGACACCGAGCGACTGCTCGACCCCGAGCGACGGTCCGCGATCAAGCAGGTCGCCTCGGGCCGCTTCGGCGTCACGAGCATGTACCTGACGCACGCCGACGACATCCAGATCAAGCTCGCCCAGGGCGCCAAGCCCGGCGAGGGCGGACAGCTGCCGCCGACCAAGGTCTACCCGTGGATCGCGCGCACCCGGCACGCGACCGCGGGCGTCGGCCTGATCTCGCCGCCGCCGCACCACGACATCTACTCGATCGAGGACCTCAAGCAGCTGATCTTCGACCTCAAGCGGGCGAACCCGAAGGCGCGCATCCACGCGAAGCTCGTCAGCCAGTCGGGCATCGGCGCGGTCGCGGCCGGCACGGCCAAGGCCCTCGCCGACGTGATCCTCGTCTCGGGCCACGACGGCGGCACCGGCGCGAGCCCCGTCAACTCGCTCAAGCACGCGGGCACGCCGTGGGAGCTCGGCCTCGCCGAGACCCAGCAGACGCTGATGCTCAACGGCATGCGCGACCGCGTCGTGGTGCAGGTCGACGGCCAGATGAAGACCGGCCGCGACGTCGTCATCGGCGCCCTGCTCGGCGCCGAGGAGTTCGGCTTCGCCACCGCCCCGCTGATCGTCGAGGGCTGCATCATGATGCGCGTCTGCCACCTCGACACCTGCCCGGTGGGCGTCGCGACGCAGAACCCCGAGCTGCGCAAGCGCTTCAACGGCAAGCCCGAGTTCGTCGTCAACTTCTTCGAGTTCATCGCCCAGGAGGTGCGCGAGTACCTCGCCCAGCTCGGCGTCCGCTCGATCGACGAGATCGTCGGCCACCGCGAGCTGCTCGACGTCAACCGCGCCATCGAGCACTGGAAGGCGAGCGGGCTCGACCTGACGCCGATCCTGGTCGGCCCGGTCTTCCGCGCCGAGGAGCCGCGCCGCCACGGCCGCGCGCAGGAGCACGAGCTGGAGAAGCACTTCGACAACGAGCTGATCCGCCTCGCCGCGAACGTCCTCGACCACCGCGGCACCGTGGTGATCGACCGTGAGATCAAGAACACCGAGCGCGCCGTCGGCACGATGCTCGGCCACGAGGTGACCGTCCGCTACGGCGAGAACGGGCTGCCGGCCGACTCCATCACCGTGAACCTGCGCGGCTCGGCCGGGCAGTCGCTCGGCGCGTTCCTGCCCGCGGGCATCACGCTGCGCCTCGAGGGCGACTCGAACGACTACGTCGGCAAGGGCCTCTCCGGCGGTCAGATCGTGGTGCGGCCCGACCGCCGCAGCACCTTCGACGCGTCGGCGAACGTCATCGCCGGCAACGTCATCGGCTACGGCGCGACCCAGGGCACGATGTTCATCCGCGGAATGGTCGGCGAGCGCTTCCTGGTCCGCAACTCCGGCGCCACGGCGGTCGTCGAGGGCGTGGGCGACCACGCGCTCGAGTACATGACCGGCGGGCTCGCCGTCATCCTCGGCGCGACCGGCCGCAACCTCGGCGCGGGCATGTCCGGCGGCACCGCCTACATCCACGACCTGAGCCGCGAGCTCGTCAACCGCGACGCGATCGCCACCGGCGAGCTGACGCTCTCCGAGCTCGGCAGCGCCGACGTGGAGATCCTGCGCGACCTGCTCGAGCGGCACGTGGCCGAAACCGAGTCGACCCTGGCCCAGGGGATGCTCGACGATTTCGACGGAACCGTCTCGCGTTTCGTCAAGGTACTGCCCCGCGACTTCGCCGCGGTGCTCGCGACGCGAGCATCCGCCGTCGAAGAGGGGCTCGACCCCGACGGCGACGTCGTCTGGGGACGGATTCTGGAGGTGACCGGTGGCTGATCCCAAGGGATTCCTGAAGGTGCAGGACCGGGAGCTGCCCAAGCGGCGCCCGGTGTCCGTGCGGCTGATGGACTGGAAAGAGGTGTACGAGCAGGGCGACACCGCCGTGCTGCGCCGGCAGGCCGGCCGCTGCATGGACTGCGGCATCCCGTTCTGCCACAAGGGCTGCCCGCTCGGGAACCTGATCCCCGAGTGGAACGACCTGATGTGGCGCGGCGAGGGCCGTCAGGCGATCGAGCGCCTGCACGCGACCAACAACTTCCCGGAGTTCACCGGCCGTCTGTGCCCGGCGCCCTGCGAGTCGTCCTGCGTGCTCGGGATCAACCAGCCCGCGGTCACGATCAAGCAGATCGAGGTCTCGATCATCGATCAGGCCTTCGGCAACGACTGGGTGCAGCCGCACCCGCCGGAGCGCCTGACCGGCAAGACGGTCGCCGTCGTCGGCTCCGGCCCCGCCGGTCTCGCCGCCGCGCAGCAGCTCACGCGCGCCGGGCACACCGTCGCGGTCTACGAGCGCGACGACCGCATCGGCGGCCTCCTGCGCTACGGCATCCCCGACTTCAAGATGGAGAAGAAGCACCTCGAGCTGCGCCTGAACCAGATGAAGGCCGAGGGCACCCGCTTCCGCGCCGGCGTCGACATCGGCACGGACATCACCTGGGACGACCTGCGCGCGCGCTACGACGCCGTCGTGGTCGCCACCGGCGCGATGGTCCCGCGCGATCTGCCGATCCCCGGCCGCGACCTGGCCGGCGTGCACTTCGCCATGGAGTACCTGGTGCAGTCGAACCACGCCATCGCCGGCGACCGCGTCTTCGAGCAGATCTCGGCCGAGGGCAAGCACGTCGTCGTCCTCGGCGGCGGCGACACCGGAGCCGACTGCATCGGCACCGCGCACCGCCAGAAGGCGGCCTCGGTCACCAACCTCGCGATCGGCACGCAGCCCCCGTCGCAGCGTCCGGACAGCCAGCCCTGGCCGATGGACCCGACCGTCTTCGAGGTCGCCAGCGCCCACGAGGAGGGCGGGGAGCGCGTCTACCTCGCCTCCACCGTCGAGTTCCTCGCGAACGAGGTCGGCGAGGTCCGCGCCGTGCGCGTGGCCGAGACCGAGTACCTCGACGGACGCCGCGTGCCCAAGGCGGGCACCGAGCGCGAGATCCCGGCCGACCTGGTCCTCCTGGCCCTGGGCTTCACCGGCCCGGAGTCGGAGCACCTCGCCGGCCAGCTCGAGGTCCCCTTCACGGACCGCGGCAACGTGGTCCGCGGCGACCGCTTCGAGACCAGCGTCCCGGGCGTCTTCGTCGCCGGGGACGCCGGCCGCGGCCAGTCGCTGATCGTCTGGGCGATCGCCGAGGGCCGCTCCGTCGCGGCCGAGATCGACCGCTACCTCGAAGGCACCACCCAGCTGCCCGCGCCCGTCGGGCCCAACGACCGGGGCTTCACGCTCTAGTCCCACGGACGCGATAGTCTTCGCGCGCCAGCTTCACAGCTCACCCTCCCCGCTATCGACGCGCCCTCGGGCGCAGAACAACGGAGCACCCCCTCAATGAGACGAGCGAAAATCGTCGCCACCCTCGGCCCGGCAACGTCGTCGTACGAGACCATTCGTGCGATCATCGACGCCGGCGTGGACGTGGCCCGCATGAACCTCAGCCACGGCAGCTACGACGTGCACGAGGGCATCTACCGCCTCGTGCGCAAGGCCGCCGAGGACTCCGGTCGCGCCGTCGCGATCATGGTCGACCTGCAGGGTCCCAAGATCCGCCTCGGCAAGTTCGAGGGCGGTCCGTACCCCCTCGCCGAGGGCGACGTCTTCACGATCACCACCGAGGACGTCCTCGGCACCAAGGAGCTCTCGGGCACCACGTTCAAGGGCCTGCCCGACGACGTGAACCCGGGCGACATGCTCCTGATCGACGACGGCAAGGTCGCGGTCCGCGTCACCGCCGTCGAGGGTCCCCGCGTCATCACCGAGTGCGTCGTCCCCGGCAACATCTCGAACAACAAGGGCATCAACCTGCCCGGCGTCGCGGTCAACGTGCCCGCGCTGTCGCAGAAGGACGAGGACGACCTCCGCTGGGCGATCCGCCTCGGCGCGGACATCATCGCGCTCTCCTTCGTGCGCAACGCCAGCGACATCGTCCGCGTGCACGAGATCATGGCGGAGGAGGGCCGCAAGGCTCCCGTCATCGCCAAGATCGAGAAGCCGCAGGCGGTCGACAACCTGCAGGAGATCATCGACGTCTTCGACGGCATCATGGTCGCCCGCGGCGACCTCGGCGTCGAGCTGCCCCTCGAGGCCGTGCCGATCGTGCAGAAGCACGCCGTCGAGCTCGCCCGCCGCTGGGCCAAGCCCGTCATCGTCGCCACCCAGATGCTCGAGTCGATGATCGAGAGCCCGCGCCCCACCCGCGCCGAGGCCTCCGACGTCGCCAACGCCATCCTCGACGGAGCCGACGCGGTCATGCTCTCCGGCGAGACGAGCGTCGGCGCCTGGCCGGTCGTCACCGTCCAGACCATGGCCCGCATCGTCGAGTCGACCGAGGAGCACGGGCTCGAGCGGATCCCCCCGCTCGGCAGCAAGCCGCGCACCCAGGGCGGCTCCGTCACCCTCGCCGCCGCCGAGGTCGCCGAGTTCGTCGAGGCCAAGTTCCTCTGCGTCTTCACCGAGTCCGGCGACTCCGTCCGCCGCATGACGCGCCTGCGCCACGGCATCCCGATCATCGGCTTCACCCCCGAGCCCTCGGTCCGCCGCCGCATGGCGCTCAACTGGGGCGTCCAGTCCTACGTCACGCCCCGCGTGAACCACACGGACGCCATGTTCGCCCAGGTCGACGCCGTCCTCCTCCGCGAGAACCTCGCGAAGGCCGGCGACACCGTCGTCGTCGTCTCCGGGTCGCCCCCCGGACGCGCCGGCACCACCAACGACATGCGCGTGCACGTCGTCGGCTCCTCCAGCTCCTCCGAGCCGGTGGAGAACTGGGACCACTGAGTTCCTGCAGAAGGGCCCGGTCGCTGTCGCGACCGGGCCCTTCTGCGACGGACTCCTCGTTCCTCGTCGTCCGTCGGCGGTCGGCTTCTCGACGGGTCGCGCTGGCAAGGGCCGGTCGCGTTCCGGGTACGACGATCCGCTGGCACGCGGATCGCCGGTGACCCTGCGGAGCGGCGGCCGGTCTGCAGGGGTGGCGACCCCTCCGGGGCGCCACGCTCCGGAGCGGGGGTGGGTGCTTCCGCTCCTGCTGATCGAGCAGCCGCGCAGCGGCCCCAGCACGCTGGTCGAGTAGCCCCGCAGCGGCCCAGCATGCTGGTCGAGTAGCCCCGCAGGGGCCCCAGCATGCTGGTCGAGTAGCCCCGCAGGGGCGTATCGAGACCCACCACCGCATGAACGTCGGCCTCTTCCCCGCCCTGCGCTGGCGCCGAAGGCGCCCCCTCCGCTCGATACGGCCGCTCCGCGGGCTACTCGATCGGCATGCACGCGCCCAACGCTGCGGTGCCGATCCTCGGGGGCGTCGCCGCCGTCCAAGGGCGGCTGCGGGCCGCGCTAGCGTGGGGGCATGCGACTCGGCGTGCTCGACATCGGCTCCAACACGGTCCATCTGCTGCTCGTCGACGCGCACCCCGGGGCGCGGCCCGTGCCGTACCGGTCGCACAAGCGCAGCCTCGCGCTGGTCGCCCACCTCGACGCCGCGGGCGACATCACGGAGGAGGGACAGCGCGAGCTGATCTCCTTCGTCGCGGAGGCGCACGAGGTCGCTCGCCGCCACCGCGCGGAGGACCTGCTCGCCTTCGCCACCTCCGCGATCCGCGAGGCCGGCAACGGCGCCGCGGTGCTCGAGCGCGTCCGCACCGAGACCGGCGTGCACCTCCAGGAGCTCGGCGGCGAGGCCGAGGCGTCCGCGACCTTCCTCGCCGTGCGCCGCTGGTTCGGCTGGGGCGCCGGCTCGATCCTCGACCTCGACATCGGCGGCGGCTCGTTCGAGCTGTCGATGGGCGTGGACGAGGTCCCCGAGCTCGCCGTCTCGGTGCCGCTCGGTGCCGGCCGCGTCACCCGCGACCTCCTCGACGGCGACCCCGCCTCCGCCACGAGCGTCAAGGCCGCCCGCCGGCACGCCCGCGAGGTGCTCGCCGAACCCGTCCGCGCCTTCCTCGCCCTCGGCACCCCCGACCTCGTCGCGGGCACCTCGAAGACCTTCCGCTCCCTGGCCCGGATCACCGGCGCCGCCCCGAGCGCGGCCGGCCCGCTCGCCCGCCGGGAGCTGCACCTCGTCGACCTGCGGCTGTGGTCCTCCCGCCTCGCCGCGATCAGCGCGGCCGACCGCTCGGCGCTGCCCGGCGTCTCCGCACTCCGCGCCCCGCAGCTGCTGGCCGGCGCGCTCGTCGCCGAGGCCGCCATGGAGGCGCTGCACGTCGAGACGCTCGTGATCTGCCCGTGGGCGACCCGCGAGGGGCTGATCATCCGCCGCTTCGAGCTCCTCGACGCGCAGCTGCAGCGCGAGGAGCCTCAGCTGAGCGTGATGCTGTAGGAGAAGGCGCGCTGCTCGCCCGGGGCGAGCACGAACTGCCGCGGCTTGTCGACGATGTCGCCGTCCCAGCCCTCCGGCGTCGGCACGCTCCGCCACGGCTCGATGCAGACGAACGGCGCGCCGACCGGCTTCCAGACGCCGACGACGTCGAAGTCGCCGCTGTCGACCGCGATCGAGCGCGCGCCGTCGGCCTCGAGGGTCAGCGTGCGCCGGCGCGGCTCGTCGAAGATCAGCACGCCCTCCTCGAAGTGCGCGTCTTCCACCGTGAGCACGCCGTCCTCGAGCGGTGCCGGGTGGCGCTCGGCGACGAGGAGGTTCTCGGGAGCGCGGCGGAAGCCCTCCGGCTCGGGCTGCGCGAAGCGGATCCGGTGCTCACCGGTGGCCCCGGGCAGCGGCAGAGCGAACGCCGGGTGGTTGCCGACCGAGGCGCCGAGCGGCTCCGTGCCGCGGTTCTCGACGGTCTGCGTGATCCGCAGCGTCGATCCGGTCACCGCGTAGGCGATCAGCAGCGACCAGTCGAAGGGGAACACCGCGCGGGTCGCGTCGTCGCTGCGCAGCCGGAAGACGGCCTCGTCGCCACCGACGCCGGCCAGCTCGAAGACGCGGTCGCGCGCGAAGCCGTGCTGGCCCATCGGGTAGTCGCGGCCGTCGTGGTGCAGGGTGTCGCCCGGCAGCCGCCCGATGATCGGGAAGAGCACGGGAGCGTGCCGGCGCCACTCGGGGCCGGCCTGCCAGAGGTACTCGCGGCTCTCGGTGTCGCGGAGGGAGGTCATCTCGGCGCCCGCGGTCGTCAGCGCCACACGCAGCTCGTCGCTGCCGATCGCGAGGACGGTGGGCTCGGGGGAGTCGTTGCTGCTCATCCTCCGATTCTGCCGCTGACCCGGGCCGGCGCGGGGACCGGCGCCGCACCGACCGCGGATCGGTGTCGGACCGGCGTGACAGCATGGGGCGATGCCTCCCGAGAAGTCCGCCGCCTCCTGGCGCGCCCGCGTGGGCGAGCTCAGCGGCGGCGAGCCCGGAGAGCCGACTCCGACCCTCACGCCGATCGGCCTGCAGTTCGAGCTGCGCCGCCTCGTCCGGCGTGCCGACGACCCGTGGCGCGCGCCGACGAGCGAGCGCGTGACCGCGGCGACCTACGACCCCGCCGAGCGCGACGACCACCGTCTCGCCACCCGCCCGGTCGTGCCCGGCCGCGGTGGCGGCTGGAACCGCTCGACGCTGACCTGGAAGTCGCTGAACTTCCAGACTCACCGGCTCTCGCTGGATCCGGCGCATCAGCGCTGGTTCGCCGAGTTCGCCGCGCTGCACCGGGCCACCCGCACCGTGCACCTCGGTCAGGACCCGGACTGGATCCACCTCGACGACTACGAGAGCCCGCTGCTCTGGCGCCTGCTCGAGCAGGCGGAGGGCCTGCGCATCCCGCTGCTGACCACCGGCACGGGTGCTCTCGCGCGCTCCGCCTCGGCGCACGTCGCCCTGGTCGCGTCCGAGCTGGCGGGCGCCCTGGAGCTCACCCCCGTCCTCCGGCTCGACGTCGGCGAGCGCCCGCTCGAGGCCGCCAGGCCCATCGCTCGACACGGCGTCTACCTGGTGGAGTCCGGCGACCCGACCGCGCTGCTGCTCGCGCCGACCCCGCAGCCGCTCGACGACGAGGAGCTGCGGCTGCTCCGCCATCCCGAGCCGACGAGCGTCCCGGCGGAGGACGTCGCCGAGTTCCTGGCGGAGCACCTGCCGACCCTGCGAGGCCGCGTCGCTGTGCGGGGCGCGGACGCCGGGATGGAGCTCGATGAGCCCGAGCCGCCCCGGCTGGTCTGCACCGTCTCGTTCGAGCCGCGCCGCGTCGTCCGCGTCGGCTTCCACTGGCGGCGCAGCCCCGACCGGGCGCGCGAGCTCGACGGGGGCGGGGACGACGTGCTCGAGGACTCGATCCTCCGCCGCGCCCGGACCGTCCTGGCAGCCGCGCAGTCGGACGTCGTCCCCGACGTCGACCGGCCCGCGGTCCTGCGCGGCGCGGCGGCGGCGGTCTTCGTCGTCGAGCAGCTGCCGCTCCTCGAGGGCGTCGGCGGCGTGCGGATCGAGCGCGAGGGCAAGCAGCCCGACTACCGGCTGCTGAACGGGCCGCTCACGCTCACGCTGACCGCGGCGGACACCGAGAGCGCCGACTGGTTCGACCTCGGCGTCGTCGTCACGATCGGCGACGCGAGCGTCCCCTTCGGCCCGCTGTTCCGCGCGCTCGCGAACGGCGGCGACCGGATCCGGCTCGTGGACCACTCCTACCTCTCGCTCACGCACCCGGGCCTCGACCGGCTCCGCGAGCTGCTGCAGCGCGCCGACGAGCTGGAGGAGTGGGAGACCGGCCCGCGGATCGGCCGGCACCAGACCGCGCTCTGGGAGGAGCTGGACGAGCTCGCCGACGCGAGCACCGCCTCCGACGCCTGGAAGGACGTGCTCGAGAACGCTCTGGCGGCCGGAGCGCCGGTCGACGTCGAGCCGCCGGCCGGCCTCACCGGAGAGCTGCGCTCGTACCAGCGCGAGGGCTACTCCTGGCTCGTGCACCGCCACCGGCACGGGCTCGGCGGGATCCTCGCCGACGACATGGGGCTGGGCAAGACGCTGCAGACCCTCGCGATGATGCTGCAGGCGGTGGAGGAGGCGCGCGCCGCCGGAGTCCGCGCGGCGCCGTTCCTCGTGGTCGCGCCGACCTCGGTGCTGCCCGGCTGGCTCTCGGAGGCGGCCCGATTCGCCCCGTCGCTCCGGGTCGCGGCGGTGACCAGCACCCGGGACGGGCGCGGCGACACCCTCGCCGCCCTTCCCGGCGATCTCGACGTCGTGGTCACCAGCTACGCGGTGCTCCGCCTGGCCGGCGAGCAGTGGGCCGAGCGGGAGTGGTCGGCGCTCGTCCTCGACGAGGCGCAGTTCGTGAAGAACCCGTCCTCGCAGGCGCACCGGGCCGCCCGCGGCGTCGGCGCGCCGATCACCCTCGCGCTCACCGGCACGCCGCTCGAGAACTCGCTCGACGAGCTGTGGGCGGTCCTCGCGCTGACCGCGCCCGGTCTCCTGCCGTCGCTCCGCCGCTTCCGCGAGGAGTTCACCCGCCCGATCCTGCACGCGGACGAGCCGGTCGGCATCGTCTCGCCGGACCTGTCGGCGGGGCGCACGGTCTCGCACTCCGAGGGTGCGCGGCGGCGCCTCGACCGGCTGCGCCGACGGATCCGCCCGTTCCTGCTGCGCCGGACGAAGGAGGCGGTGGCGCCCGAGCTGCCCGAGAAGCAGGAGCAGACCCTCGAGGTCACCCTCGCCCCGAGTCACCGCGTGCTCTACGACGGCTACCTGCAGCGCGAGCGGCGGAAGCTCCTCGGGCTGGTCGACGACCTCGACCGCCAGCGCTTCACCGTGTTCCGCTCGCTCACGCTGCTCCGGCTGCTCGCCCTCGACGCCTCGCTGGTCGATCCCGCGTACCGGCACGTGCCCTCGGCCAAGCTCGACGCGCTGATCGAGCAGCTCGACGACGTGCTGGCCGAGGGGCGCCGGGCGCTCGTCTTCAGCACCTTCACCTCGTACCTCGAGCGGGCGGCCGAGCGGCTGCGGCGGCGGGGGATCCCGTTCGTGCAGCTCGACGGCTCCACCCGCGATCGGGGTGCGGTGATCGAGGAGTTCCGCTCCGGAGCCGCGCCGGTGTTCCTGATCAGCCTGAAGGCGGGCGGGACCGGGCTCACGCTGACCGAGGCCGACCACGTCTTCATCCTCGACCCCTGGTGGAATCCGGCAGCCGAGGCCCAGGCGGTGGACCGCGCGCACCGGATCGGCCAGGAGCGCCGGGTCAACGTCTACCGGCTGGTGGCGAAGGACACGATCGAGGAGAAGATCGTCCGGCTGAAGGAGCGGAAGGCTCGGCTGAGCACCGCCGTGCTCGACGAGGGCGAGCTGTTCGCGCAGGCGCTCACCGCCGACGACCTGCGGGAGCTGCTGGGGGAGTGAGGCGGGCCGGCACCTCCTGGCGTCATCCGAGGACCTCGGACGACCCCAGCGGCCCGGGCGCCTCATGCGCTGTAGCACCCCTGGCGGAGTGAGGGAAGAGACGGTCGCACCCAGGATCCGAGCGCAGACTCGATGGATGAGTCGACGCCGTCCCCGCCCCCGCCCCGACTGGGTCGCCGCCCTCGAGACGGGCGACGACGCGGGCCTCTTCGGCCCCGGCAGCGCCGTCTGGGCCGTGAACGGCGCGATGCCGACGATGGTCGCCGGCGTCCGCGCGCTGCTGATGCAGACGCTGCACGCGGGCGCGATGGCCGGCGTGCACGACCACTCCCGCTACCGCGAGGACCCGATGGGCCGCCTCGACAACACCGTGCGCTGGGTGCTCACCACCAGCTTCGGCGACACCGCCACCGCCTCCGGAGCCGCCCGCTGGGTGACCGGCGTGCACGAGCGAATCGTCGGCACCTACCAGGACGCCGCCGACGTCGAGCGGCACTACTCGGCCCAGGATCCGCGGCTGCTGCTGTGGGTGCACGACGCCTTCACCGACGCCTTCCTCGGCGCGCACCAGCTGTGGGGCGGCCCGATCCCGGGCGGCGCCGACGCCTACGTCCGCGAGTGGGCCGCATCGGGCCGCCTGCTCGGGGTCGAGAACCCGCCCGAGAGCGTCGCCGAGCTGCGCGAGCAGCTGGCCGGGTTCGCGGGCGAGCTGCGTCCCGACGAGCGCGTGCACGAGGCGGTCGAGTTCCTCCGGACGGTGAAGCTCCCCGGGGAGGCCGGCGTGATCTACCCGCTGCTCTTCGCCGGTGCCACCGCCTCCCTGTCGCCCGAGGTGCGCCGCCTCCTCGGCCTCCGCCGCCCGTGGTGGCCCGCGATCACCGCGACCCGCCTGCTGATGCGCTCCCTCGAGCTCTACCTCGGCCGCGTCTCGCCCAGCGAGCGCGCCGCGCGCACCCGCCTCGGCCGCCTCGCCGCGACCCGCACCGCCGCGAGCTGACCGCGGTCTCGGACTCCGCCGTTCTGCCGCGGCCCGTTCCGCGCACCTCCGGCTCGCGGAATCGCTCCCGGCACGCCGGAACCGCTCGTTCCCGCGTGCCGAAGCCGGTTTCGCGAGCCGGAGGTGGCGCGCGGAGCAGCCGACTGCCCGTTCGGCTCGCAGAATGACGTCCGGCACGTCGGATCGGCTCGTTCCCTCGTGCCGAAGCCGGTTTCGCGAGCCGGAGGTGGTGCGGCGAGTGGTCGCGTACCCGTTCGGCTCGCGGAATCACGTCCGGCACGTCGGACCAGCTCGTTCCCGCGTGCCGAAGCCGGTTTCGCGAGCCGGAGGTGGTGCGGCGAGTGGCCGCGTACCCGTTCGGCTCGCGGAATCACGTCCGGCACGTCGGACCAGCTCGTTCCCGCGTGCCGAAGCCGGTTTCGCGAGCCGGAGGTGGCCCGGAGAGCGGCCGGGCGCACGTTCGGCTCGCCGAATCACGTCCGGCACGCCGAATCACGTCCGGCACGTCGGAACTGCTCGATTCTGCGTGCCGAGGCCGATTGCGAGTGCCACAGGTGATGGCGCGAGCAGCCGTGCACGCCTCCGGCACGCAGAAACGCGTCGGGCACGTCGGATCCACCGGATCCCGCGTGCCGAACCGCTTCTCGCGAGCCGGAGCCGACCGCCGCACCAGTTCTCCGGGCTTTCCGAACACCTGTCCGGGAAGTGGTAGACTGCCGGAGATGTCTTCCGCTCGAGCCGCCTCTCCGCACGGAGTGGAGGCAGCCGTCACCCCGGGGTCCGCGTCGGCCGATCCGCGCACGCGCCGCACCCGCCGCCGGGTCTTCGACGCGGTCGAGCGGCTCGTCATGCAGACCGACGGCGGCCGTGCCGAGGGCATCGCGGTCAGCGACATCGTCCGCGAGGCCGGCATCAGCCGCAGCTCGTTCTACTCGCACTTCGAGGACGCGGCGGCCGTCGCCTCCGCCCTCCTCCGCGAGGACCTCGTCGTCGCGGACGTCGCCGCTCCTGACCCCGCGGACCGCACCGGCGCCCGCGCGCTCCGGCGCGGCTACGTCCGTCTCGTCGACCGGCTGGTCGACCGGCACGCCTTCCACGCCCGGCTCCGCGCCCGCGCCTCGGCCCGGGTCGCCTCGGACGACGCCGTCCTCGACACCGTGCTCGCCCTCCACCGCGAGGTGCTCGCCCGAGTCGACGTCCCCGCCGGCGTCGATCCCGAGCTGATGGCGACCTTCGCGGCCGGCGGCCTGCTCGCCGTGGTCGGCGCCTGGCTCGCGGGCGGCCTCGACGGCACCGACGAGGAGCTCGTCGAGCAGCTCGTCGCACTCCTCCCGCCCTGGCTGGCCGACGCGCCGCTGCGGGCCCCGGACTCCTCCTCCCTCCCACCACGCCCCACGATGAAAGGCACGACATGATGACATTCGAGGTCGGCGAGACCCTGGTCTACCCGCACCACGGAGCGGTGACGATCACCGGGCTCGAGAAGCGCTCGGTCAAGGGCGTCGAGAAGACGTTCATGACGATGAACGTGCACACCAGCGAGCTCACGATCACCCTGCCCGTCGAGAACGCCGAGCTCGTGGGGGTCCGCGAGATCATCGACGACGCCGGCGTGCAGGCCGTCTACGACGTGCTCCGCAGCGACGTGGCCGAGGAGGCCAGCAACTGGTCGCGCCGGTTCAAGGCCAACCAGGAGAAGATGGCGAGCGGCAGCGTCTACCGCGTCAGCGAGGTCGTCCGCGACCTGTGGCGCCGCGAGCAGGCCGGCGGAGTCTCGGCCGGCGAGAAGCGCATGCTGCTGAAGGCCCGCCAGATCCTGGTCTCGGAGCTCTCGCTCGCGCTGAAGGCCACCGACGAGGAGGCCTCCGCGAAGCTCGACGAGGTCCTCGCCTCGGCGATCTGATCCGCCCCGACGGCGCGTCCACCCTCCGGGGCGGGCGCGCCGTCGGCGTCTCCGCGCCCCGGCTCGCCCCCGTCGTCAGCCGTCCTAGGCTGGTGGAGTCGGCCGGACGCGGTCGCGTGCAGGGGAGCGGACGGGAGCGCGGGTCGATGACGGCATCGGACGAGGCGACGAGCGCCGCCGCCGCGCTGCAGGAGCTGCTCGCACAGACCGTCGTCGAGCTCGAGCTCCGCGGTGTGCCCGATCAGGCCCTCGCCGAGCTCCGCCGGCCGCGCGCGATCCTCGGCTTCCGCCGCGCGCCCGTGATGGCCCCGGTCACCCGGGCCTGGCGACTCGGCGTCCTGCTGCTCGGGCACGACGGCGACGTCTTCGCGACCGGCTCGGTCACCCGCTCCGTCGCACCGCTGCACGCCAACAACCAGTCGGAGTCGCAGGAGGCGCGCCGGGAGATCCGCAAGGCAGCCTTCGACGGGCCCTTCCAGGAGGGCGAGATCGTCAACCACGGCTGGCGCCGCCTGGCGATCGACGCCGACAGCCTCGCCGACGGTCAGGAGCCGCTGTCGCTCCGGGGCGACCGGGTGGTGGTCCGCTGGGCACCCGGCCTGGGCGAGCAGGGCCTCATGCCGCTCGAGCGCTACCTCGCCGACCGGCTCGATCTGCTCGACGGGGCGTAGGAGCCGACCGCTCCGGCCGGCTCCTACGCGTCACCCCCTGTGTCACTCCGCCGCGTCAGTCCGCAGCGTCACTCCTCTTCGGCGACCGGGTGGAACCACGGCGGGTAGACCGCGACGCGGGGCGAGGCTCCGCTGTTCTCGAACATCGCCTTGACCTTGTTCTTCATGGTGACCGACGGCACGCCGACGACGGCGATCTCCTCGATCGGGAAGCGGTCCGGCACGAGCGCCTCGGCGCTGCGCAGCGCGGGCTCGTCGACGAGGAGCCGCGCGAAGGTGCGCACGAGAGCGTCTCCCTCGGTGAAGCGGGTGAGCACGTGTGACGCGTCGCCGTCGCTCAGCACGGGGGCGGAGGACAGCGAGCCGACCAGGACGACGAACTGCGACGCCGTGGTGGTGTGCGCGCGGGGCGACCAGTGCGGCAGGACGCGGTCGCCGCGGAGGTCGGCCCAGAGCGCGGCGTCGGGGGAGAGGAAGAACGGGACGTAGCCGGCGACGCTGACCCCGTCCTTGACCTGGACGGCGCGGCGGTGCTCGCGGGTCGTCTCGGCGCTGACGTCGACCGCGGGGCGGCCCTCGAGGTTCTGGTCGGCCAGGACGGCGCCGGCGGCGACGATCGCCTCGAGGTTGTCGAGGTGTGTCACGTGGTAGATGCGCTGTGCGGTGATGTCCACCTGCGGGAGCGGCTTCTCGCGGGCGGTGCCGCGGGCGGCGGCGCGAGCGGTGGCCGCGCGGGACGTGCCGGGCACGCGCACCGGAGCTCGGGTGCGGCCCTGCGGCTCGGGGAGCTTGGCGGGGGAGCAGACGTCGCAGAGAGCGATGTCCAGACCGTGGATGCATTCTTCGGGCACGCGTGTAATCCTTCTGCGCGCGGTCTCGGGATTCCGGCGCAAGGTCGACGTTACGCGACCGCGGCGACCCCGTGCCGTCCCGGCGGTGATCCGCGGACCTCCGACGTGCCCGGCCGCGCATCGCCTGGGAGCGGGAGAGGCGCCGCCGTCCGCCCGCGTAGCGTGGGCCGGATGAAGCGCACACCCCCCGCCGAGGGACAGGAATCCGTCTGGGACTACCCGCGACCGCCCAGGGTCGAGCCGACCGCCGAGCACGTCGTGGTCCGGCTCGGCGGCGTCGTCGTCGTCGACACCCGGGAGGCGTTCCGCGTCCTCGAGACCAGCCACCCGCCGGTCTACTACCTGCCGCGCAGCGCGTTCGCCGAGGGCGCGCTCGAGCCCGCCCCCGGTCGCAGCATCTGCGAGTTCAAGGGCGCGGCCTCCTACCTGACGGTCCGCGGCGGCGCAGCCGTCGCCGAGGCGGCCGGCTGGATCTACCCCGAGCCGATGCCGGGCTTCGAGCAGCTCGTCGACACGGTCGCGCTCTACCCGGGGCGGATGGACTCCTGCACCGTCGACGGGGAGACGGTGCAGCCGCAGCCGGGTGACTTCTACGGCGGCTGGATCACCTCCCGCGTGGTCGGCCCGTTCAAGGGCGCGCCGGGGACGATGTTCTGGTGACACTCCGGCGACTCCGGCGTAACGGCGGGTAACCGCCCGACGCGCCGCCCGCCTCCTCTGCCACGGTGGTGCCCACTGCCGGAGGGCGGGCACGAGGGAGGCGGATCATGGCACGGCACGGGCACGCGAGCGAGGACGGCTGGGGCTTCTCGACACGGCAGCTGCACGCCGGAGCGGTCGAGGACGCGTTGCACGCGCGGCGCACCCCGATCTACCTCACGGCCGGCTTCAGCTTCGACTCGTTCGACGAGGCGCGCGACCGCTTCGCCGGCGCGGACGGCTACACCTACACCCGGGTCGGCAACCCGACCACCGACGCCGTCGAGCGCCGCCTCGCCGCCCTCGAGGGCGGAGTCGAGGCGCTCCTGGTCGGCAGCGGCCAGGCGGCCGTCTCGGTCGCCCTGCTCGCGCTCGCCTCCGCCGGCGATCACGTGGTCGCCGCCGCGAGCCTCTACGAGGGCACCCGCAACCTCCTGCTGGAGAACCTGGCCCGCCTCGGCGTTGGCGCCACGTTCGTCGAGGACGCCGACGACCCGCTCGCCTGGGCCGCCGCGATCACTCCGCGCACCCGCGCCGTCCTGATCGAGTCGATCCCGAACCCGCGCAACGACGTGGTGGACGTCCGGCTCGTCGCCAAGGTCGCGCACCGCGCCGGCGTCCCCGTCGTCGTCGACAACACCTTCGCGACCCCGTACCTCCTCCGCCCGCTGGAGCACGGGGCCGACATCGTCGTGCACTCGGCGAGCAAGTTCCTGGCCGGCCACGGCGCCGTCATCGCCGGGGTGATCGTCGACGGCGGCCGCTTCGACTGGCGCACGCCGCAGTACCCGCACCTCGCCGCGGCGATCGAGCGCGGCGGCGACCCCGAGCACGCCTTCGCCGACTACGCCCGCCACGTGGTCGCCGGCCGGATGGGGCCGACCGTTTCGCCGCTCACCGCTTTCCTGCTCGAGCAGGGGCTCGAGACGCTGTCGCTGCGGGTCCGCCACCAGTCGCGCAGCGCCCTCGCCGTCGCGCGCTGGCTGGAGGAGCGGCCCGAGGTCGCGAGCGTCGACTACAGCGGACTCGCCTCCAGCCCCTCACATGCGCTCGCCCGCCGCCTGCTGCCGCTCGGGCAGGGCTCGGTCTTCTCCTTCACCCTGCACGGCGGGGAGGAGGCGGCGCGCCGCTTCTCGGACGCGCTCGGCGTCTTCACCCGGATGACCCACCTCGGCGACGTCCGCTCGCTCGTGCTGCACCCGGCCTCGACCACGCACGTCGGCCGCACGGCCGAGCAGCTCGCGGCCGCGGGGATCGGCCCCGGTCTGCTGCGGCTCTCGATCGGCATCGAGGACGTCGAGGACCTCCTCGCCGATCTCGAGCTCGGGCTGCGCGCCTCGGCCGTCCGGCCGCTCGTGCTGGCGGAGGCGTCGTGAGCCGGCCGCAGCACTTCGCCTGGTTCCTCTCCCGCGGCTTCGGGCCGCAGGCCTGGGGGCAGCCCGGCTGGGAGTGGGACCACTCCTGGACGACGGCCGAGGTCTACCGGCGGAGCGCCCGCGAGCTCGAGCAGGCCGGCTTCGACCTCGTCATCATCGAGGACGCGCTCTCGCTCGGGAACGCCGGCACCCTCGACCTCCGGATCCGCCGCGCCTACGGCGGACCCAAGCATGACCCGCTGCTGCTCGCGCCGTCGCTCTTCGAGGCCACGCAGCACCTCGGCGTCGCGCCGACCGTGAATCCGATGGCCTACAGCCCGTATCAGGCGGCGCGCCAGTTCGCCACGCTGCAGCACCTCAGCGGCGGCCGGCTCGGGCTCAACGTCGTCACCGACGTCGGCAGCAGCAGGCACTTCGGCCTCGAGCCGCTGCCGCACGACGGCGCCTACGACCGCGCGCACGAGTGGCTCGACTCCCTGCGCGAGCTCTGGCGCAGCTGGGACGACGGCGCGCTCATCCAGGACGAGGCGACCGGCCGCTTCGCCGACGGCGACCGGCTGCACGCCCTGCAGCACCGCGGGACGCACTACTCCTTCGACGGCCCGCTGAACGCGCTGCCGTTCGGCGCTGGATCCTCCACGGGGGCCGCCGCCGGCCCCGGCGAGCCGATCATCGTCTCGCCCGGCGGCTCGCCGCGCGGCATCGACTTCGCCGGCGCGCAGTCCGAGATCCAGCTGGCCCTCGCCTCGCTCGACACCGCGGCGGTGCGCGCCTACCGCGAGCGGGCCCGCGCCGCGGTCGCCGCGCACGGCCGGAACCCCGACGACCTGACGATCCTCTTCGTCTTCAAGCCGATCATCGTCTCGAGCCGGGAGGAGGCGCAGCGCCTCGTCGACGCCTCCGCGCACCCCGACGATGCGGCGCTGCTCACCGCGGCGGCCGCCTGGTCGAGCGACCTCGAGACCGACCTGACCGCGCTGGACCTCGATCGACCGATCGACCCGTCGGTCTTCGGCGAGCACGTCTCGCGCGGCAGCATCGCCGGCCTCTACGGCGGTGCCGACGAGGACGCTCCGCTGCGCGCCCTGCTCACCGCGAAGGCGCGGCTCGGGCTGATCGCCGACCGGAGCGGAGTGGTGGGCACGGCGGAGGAGGTCGCCGACTTCGTCCAGGAGCTCGGTGACGACGCGGACAACGACGGCTTCGCCTTCTCCGGCGACTTCCACCCGGTGACGCTGCACCGGATGCTCGACGAGCTGGTGCCGATCCTGCGCCGCCGCGGGATCCTGCGGCGGGAGTACCCGGGCAGCGGCCTGCGCGGGAGCCTCGCGGAGTTCTGAGCGGCTCGGCTCGCCGGTTCTCGCTAGGAGTCCGCCGCCGGCTCGGCGATCAGGAGCGCACGGGCCGCCTCGAGGCCGGACACCTCGAGCGCCCACTCCGGGCGGCGGAACGTCTCGGGCGTGACGCGGAACCGGATCTCCTCGACCGCCACTCCGTCGGCGCCGACCGTGCGCTGCGTCCCGTTGGGCTCGTAGCCCAGCCCCGTCGACACCCGGACCGACGCCGTGTTCCAGGCCAGCGCGCTGCTCTCCGCCACCTCCGCACCGAGGTGGTCGAAGGCGAGCAGGAGGGCCGCCGCCCGCATCTCCCGGCCGAGGCCGCGGCCCTGCGCCGCGCGCGTGAGCCACGAACCGGAGGAGACGGTGCGCCGCGCCGCGAACTCGTCGGCGAGCAGGTCCTGGCAGCCGATCACCGCGCCGTCCTCGACGATCGCGAAGGCGACGCGCCAGGAGTCCGGCCGCGTCGCCGCACGGAGCGACCACTGGTAGCGGGCGAGATCGGCGGGCAGCTGCTCGGCGGGCACCTCGGCCCAGGCCGCGGGGAACGGCGAGCGGCCGGGCTCGTGGATCCCGGCGACGGCGGCCGCGGCGAGGACCGGCAGATCGGCGTCGCGGACCGGGTGCAGCTCGAGGCGCGGCGTGCGCAGCACGAGGGAGAAGAGCGGCCAGGCCGCCGAGCGATCGTCCATCCGGCGAGGCTAGCGAAGCGGCGACGCGCGCGGGGCGCCTGCGGTACCGGTGGTGGGACTCGAACCCACAAGCCCTCTCGGACAGAGCATTTTGAGTGCCCCGCGTCTGCCATTCCGCCACACCGGCTCATCACGAGCCTGTCGAGAATACCGTAGGCTCTTCGGCGTGACAGACCAGGAAACTCCGCAGACCGCACCCCGTCGGGTCGTCGTCGCAGAGGACGAATCGCTCATCCGCATGGACATCGTGGAGATCCTCCGCGACAACGGCTTCGAGGTCGTCGGTGAGGCGGGCGACGGCGAGACGGCCGTGGCCCTCGCCACCGAGCTGCGCCCCGATCTGGTGATCATGGACGTGAAGATGCCCCAGCTCGACGGCATCTCCGCCGCCGAGCGCCTCTCGAAGGCGCACATCGCCCCCGTCGTCCTGCTGACCGCCTTCAGCCAGAAGGAGCTGGTCGAGCGTGCGAGCGAGGCCGGCGCGCTGGCCTACGTGGTCAAGCCGTTCACGCCGAACGACCTGCTGCCGGCGATCGAGATCGCCCTCTCCCGCTACGCCCAGATCCTCACCCTCGAGGCCGAGGTCGCCGACATGGTCGAGCGCTTCGAGACCCGCAAGCTCGTCGACCGGGCCAAGGGCCTGCTCAACGAGAAGATGGGCCTCTCCGAGCCCGAGGCGTTCCGCTGGATCCAGAAGGCGTCGATGGACCGCCGCCTCACCATGCACGACGTCGCGCAGGCGATCATCGAGCAGCTCAGCCCCAAGAAGTAGGGCGGCCGCGGCCCGAAGGCCGCGCCGTCACGGCCAAAGGCGGGTGCGCTCCCACGGGGAGCCGCCCGCCTCCGTCGTTCCCGCATCCGTCGTTCCAGCCTCCGTCGTTCCCGCAGCGTCCGTCGCGCTGTACAGCAGGCGGGTGTGGTCCTGCTCCGCCCTGGTCGAGCCCTGCCAGAACTCGATCCGCTCGGGCACCACGCGGTAGACGGCCCAGTCGCGGTCGAGCGTGGCGGGGGAGCAGGAGACGGCGACGCCGGTCTGCAGCGTCACCAGGTCGAAGTCCTCGGCGCGCTTCATCGGCTCGCTCTGCCGGCCGACCAGCAGCGCCGTGCGCGCGGCCTCTGAGCGGCGTTGGAAGTCCTTCTTCGACTCCTCGGCCGACGCCCGCTCGACGCGGCCCTCCACTCGGACCTGCCGGCCCTGCACCGGCCAGAAGAAGGTCAGCGCGGCGTGCGGATTGGCCGCCATCGCGCGCCCCTTGGGGCTGGAGGCGTGGGTCGAGAAGGCCCAGCCGGCGTCGTCGATGTCCCGCAGCACGAGCACGCGGGCCGAGACGGTCCCGTCGGCGTCCGCGGTCGACAGCGTCGCGCCGTGGGGGAGGAGCTGGCCGGCGTCCTTCGCCGCCTCCAGCCACTGCCCGAACAGCTCGACCGGGTCGGCCGGAGCCGCCTCCGCATCGAAGTCGGGCAGCCCGGAGGGCATGGACGGCAGGGAGCGCAGCAGATCGCGGAAGGTCACGCCCCGAGCCTAGGTCGCCCGCCCCACGATCGCGGGGGCTTGCGGACTCGTCCCGGCCTCCTCGTCCGGAGCGGCCGACCATCGACCTGCGCCGGCTCTGTCGCGTGACGACCGGCACAGGGCGACAGCGGTTGCACCCGTCGGATCTCGTTGCTATTAATGCCATACCAGGATGGTCGTGTGTGTCGCGGAGATGGTCCGCCTTCTCCGATGAAGACACCGAGGCGTCCGGGTGGAGAGATCATCGTTCGAGTTCGACGAGGCCCAGCGACCGCAGGTGCAAGCTTTCTCGTGCGATGTCGACGCAATGGAGCGCACGATGAGAACACTGACAAGGCCGTCCTCCGTTCTTCTCACCGCTGTCGTCTTCGCGGCGGCCGCGCTCGGGAGCGCCCCTGCGGAGGCGAGTCCACGGTCGCTGTCGGAGTCGTCGGCGGCGAGTACCGCCGAGGACGGCAGGGATGCGCTGAACGCCCTGAACGAGCGCGACCTCCTGGCTTCCGGAGTGACGGGGCCCGAGGCGGGCATCGTCGCGGACGAGTCCGTGCCCCCACGCGAGGGGATCCACTCGGAAGGAGGGCGTGACCTCGCCTCCGAGGAACTCGACGATGTCGACGGACTGACGGTGTCCACACCGCAGGGGTCCCTCTCGCTGGCACCGGTGACGGAGTCGAGCGGAGAGGAGGTGCAGCCCGGTGTCCTCCTCTACGAGGGCGAGCACGCCGACTACGTGCTCACCAGTTCTGAGAAGACCGCGGCCGCCGCCGGCTACGTGGTCGTCAAGGGAGCGGAGGCGCCGGAGGAGTACCGCTTCGCGGTCACCGCTGCAGGCGCTGACGCGCACCTCGAGCTCACGAGCAGTGGCGGCATCACCGTCTCCGGGTCGCTCGGGAACGTCGTCAACACGATCGCGGAACCGTGGGCGGTCGACGCCGACGGTGCTCCTGTCGACACCTGGTACGAGATCGACGGCGCCGTCGTCGTCCAGCACGTGCAGCACGCGGGAGCCACCTATCCCGTCGTCGCGGATCCGAGTCTGGAATGCGATGCGGCCTTCTGCACGCTTCTCTACAGCCGGGCGGAGACACAGCGCATCGCTTCCGAATCGAGTTTCCCCGTCGCGGTGGCGACCGCCGCGTGCGGAACCGTCGGGTGGGCGTGCGGGCTCGGATTGGCAGCTGCGCTCGACACGGCCAACCGGGCGAACAATGAAGGGAAGTGCTTCGGGATCCGGCACTTCCACTACGTGGCAGTGGCGTTCTTCCCCGTCGTCGAGCCCTGCAAGGAATGAGCAGATGGCTCCGACTTCGACTCGCTTCTCGTCGCCGTGGGGCCCGCCCCGATCGAGAGCGGGGATCCTCGTTCTCGCAGTGGCGCTCGCTGTCCTCCTCGTCGTCGATCCGCCGTCCGGATCCTGGGGAGGTGCGGTGGAGGTGCCCTTCCCTCTCCTGCTCGTTCTCCTGGCTCTCGTTCCGCGGATGATTCCGCTCGTCGAGGGGTCGCGCCTCCTCGAGCGCTCCGCCCAGCGACCGACGCGCGCAGTGTTCGCCGCAGAGCTCGGCACTGCGCTGATCGGCTGGACGATGTCGGTCGTCGCCGGGTCGCCCGTGCCGTCCTTCGTCGCAGCCGGGCTCGTGCTCGTGCTCGGAGCGGCCTTCGCGCTCACGGCCTCGCGAGCGCTGAGCTGAACCTCGTCCGCGGGCCACGGGCCCGGGTCGCCCCTCGCGCTCGCGCGGACGGGGTCGGCGGCGCGGGCACGCCTCGCTGGAGCCCGTCGGCTGTTGGCCGGCGGGCGGCCCGCGCCATTCAGCTCACGTCGGGCGACAGGGCGGTACGGCCGATGCGGGCCGCCGCTAGAACGGACGAGGCACGGGTGCAGGACCCGTCCTCAGACGGGGGAGTCTTTCGTTGCGCCCTGCGAACCGACCACGGCAGCCGATCCGGCGCGCGTCCCGGTCCCGGCTCGGGGTGCTGCTCGTCACGGCCACCGTCGTGCTCGAGCTCATGCTCGGCGCCTTCCTGCCGGAGCTGTGGCGGACACCGCCGCTGGTGCTCCTCCCGCTCGTCGCCTCCCTCCTCGCGCTCCTGCCTCGCGCCTTCCCGGTCGTCGAGGACTCGTGGCTGCTGGAGCGCACGGGGGCGCGGCCGATGATCGTCGTGTGCTCCGCGGAGGTGGCGGTCGGTCTCGCGGGGGCGCTCCTGGCGGTCGCCATGGATTCACCGAAGCCCCTCGTCGCGGCGGCGGGCACGGTCCTCGTGCTCGGCTGCGTCGTCGTCGCCGTCGTTCCCAGCGCGGGCTGAGCGCAGCGGTCAGCGCGCGTCGCGGAGGATGTTCGTGATGCGGACCGTGCTGAGGCGGCGGCCCTGCTCGTCGCGGACGACGATCTCGTGCGTGGTGAGGGTGGAACCGAGGTGGATGGCGTCGCAGGTGGCGATCACGTGGCCGTGGGTGATCGAGCGGCTGTGGCTCGCGTTCAGCTCGATGCCCATCGCGAGGCGGCCCGCGCCGGCGTGCACGTTCGCGGCGATCGAGCCCATCGACTCGGCGAGGACGACGTGCGCGCCGCCGTGCAGGATGCCGACCGGCTGGCGGTTGCCCTCGACGGGCATCGACGCGACCGAGTGCTCGGGGGTGAGCTCGTGCCAGACGATGCCCATCCGCTCGGCGAGCTCGCCCATGCCGCGCCCGATGTGCGCCTCGAGGTCGAGAGCGGGCGGGCGGACCCAGAGGGCGGCGGTCGCGGCGGCGGGGGCGGATTCGGTCACGGTGCTCCTCGTGCTGGGCCTCCCGGAGGCCCTCCGCCGACGGGCGGGACCGGGCCCGAACCGGTGTCGGAGGCGCTGTGTAGTCTTGCCCTGTGTCAGATCCGGAACAGCCTACCCTCCTGCTCATCGACGGTCATTCGCTCGCGTTCCGGGCGTTCTACGCCCTCCCGGTCGACAGCTTCCAGACCCGCGACGGGCAGCACACGAACGCCATCCACGGCTTCCTGTCGATGCTGATCCTGCTGCTGAAGAACGAGAAGCCGACGCACCTCGGCGTCGCCTTCGACATCTCCCGCTACTCGTTCCGCACCCGCGAGTACCCCGAGTACAAGGGCACCCGCGGCGAGACCCCGCCCGAGTTCAAGGGCCAGGTCCCCCTCCTCGAGGAGGCGCTGCACGCGATGAACATCCGCACCGTCTCGAAGGAGGACTTCGAGGCCGACGACATCCTCGCCACGCTCGCCCGTCAGGGCGCAGAGGCGGGCTTCCGCGTGCTGGTCGTCTCGGGAGACCGCGACACCATCCAGCTGGTCACTCCCGACGTCACCCTGCTCTACCCGTCGACCCAGGGCGTCTCGCAGCTCACCCGCTACGACCGCGACAAGGTCTTCGAGAAGTACGGCGTCGAGCCGCACCAGTACCCCGAGATCGCTGCGCTCGTCGGCGAGACCAGCGACAACCTGCCCGGCGTCGACAAGGTCGGCCCGAAGACGGCCGCCAAGTGGGTCAACCAGTACGGCACCGTCGCCGACATCATCGCCCACGCCGACGAGATCAAGGGCGTCGTCGGCGAGAAGCTGCGCGAGCAGAAGGAGAACGCGCTCCGCAACCGCCGGCTCAACCGTCTGATCACCGACGTCGAGCTGCCGCTCGGTCCGGCCGACCTCGACCGCCGTCCGATCGACCCGGACGCGGTCCGCGAGATCTTCAGCCGGCTCGAGTTCAGGACGCTCCAGGAGCGCGTGCTCACGATCGCCGCCGACGAGGGCGTCGAGGGCGCGGCGGAGGCACTGGCGGGCGACACCGTCGTCACCGCGGCCCCGGCCGTGCGGAACCTGGTCGACGAGGAGCTCGCGCACTGGCTCGCCCGCGTCTCCGCGATCGGCACCGTGCCCGTCGCCGTGCAGGTGCAGCTCGGCGAGGGCGGCCTCGAGGGCATCGGACTGTCGGTCGAGGCGGAGTCGGCCTTCGTGCCCTGGGCCGCGGGCCGGCCGGACTACACCGCGCTCGAGGAGTGGCTCGCGAGCGACGCCCCGAAGTACTTCGCCGACGCCAAGCCGCAGGTCAAGGCGCTGCGCCGGGCCGGGCTCCCGGTGGCCGGACTCGCCTTCGACACCCGCATCGCGGCGTGGCTCCTGCAGCCCACCGGGCACGCGGCGACCCTGCCGGCCCAGGTCCAGCAGTACCTCGACGAGGCGATGATCCAGGGCGACCCGAACCAGCTCGTCCCGACCGCCCCGCCGATCGGCCCCGCGACCGAGGCCTGGTACGCGCACCGCCTGGTCGGCGTGCAGACCGAGCTGCTCGGCGAGGGCATGCTCTCGGTGCTCGTCGACATCGAGCTGCCGATCGTGCAGGTCCTCGCGACGATGGAGCTCACCGGCGTCGCGATCGACGCCGGGGTGCTCGCGCGCCTCCGCGGCGAGCTCACCGCGACCTCCGTCGACCTCGCGAACCGCGCCTTCGCCGAGATCGGGCACGAGATGAACCTCGGCTCGCCCAAGCAGCTGCAGCAGGTCCTCTTCGAGGAGCTGGCGATGCCGCGCACCCGCGCGACGAAGACCGGCTACACGACAGACGCGTCCGCCCTGGCGGACCTGCAGGAGTCGCACCCGCACCCGTTCCTCGGGCTGCTGCTCGAGCACCGCGACGCGACCAAGCTCAAGCAGATCATCGAGACGCTGGAGAAGTCGGTCACCGCCGACGGCCGGATCCACACCAGCTACGACCAGACCGGCACCGCGACCGGGCGGATCTCCTCGAACGACCCGAACCTGCAGAACATCCCGGTCCGCAGCGAGGTCGGCCGCCGCATCCGCACCGCGTTCGTGCACGGCGAGCAGGCGAGCACCCTGATCACCGCCGACTACTCGCAGATCGAGATGCGGATCATGGCGCACCTCTCCGGTGACGCCGGCCTGATCGAGGCCTTCCACAGCGGCGAGGACCTGCACCGCTTCGTCGGCGCGCGGATCTTCGGCGTCGAGCCGTCGGACGTCACCTCGGCGATGCGCAACAAGGTCAAGGCGATGTCCTACGGCCTCGCCTACGGACTGAGCGCCTTCGGCCTCTCCAAGCAGCTGCGCATCTCCAGCAACGAGGCGAAGCAGCTGATGACCGACTACTTCGTCCGATTCGGCGCGGTCCGCGACTACCTCCGCACGGTCGTCGAGCAGGCGCGGGAGACCGGCTACACCGAGACGATCTTCGGTCGCCGCCGCCCCTTCCCCGACCTCCAGAGCGGCAACCGCGTCCTCCGCGACAACGCGGAGCGCGCCGCGCTGAACTCGCCGATCCAGGGATCCGCCGCCGACATCATGAAGATCGCGATGATCGGGGTCCAGGCCGACATCGGCGAGAAGGGCCTGGAGTCGCGGATGCTGCTGCAGGTGCACGACGAGCTGATCTTCGACGTGGCTCCCGGCGAGGAGGACGTGCTCGAGGAGGTCGTCCGCGCACGGATGGCCGGTGCGGTCGATCTCTCCGTGCCGCTCGAGGTGCAGGTCGGCCACGGCTCCGACTGGGACGTCGCGGCGCACTGACGTCGCGCGGACCCGGGCCGTTCCACACCCCTGGCTAGGCTCGAAGGCATGACCTCCGACATCTCCCGCGAGCCCACCGCCGTCGACCTCGTCGCCGAGCGGTGGGTCGACACCCTGGTCGAGCTCGAGCCCACCCTCGGCACCTCGATCGGCCGTGCCGAGGCGAACCGCCGCCTCGGCGACTTGTCGCCCGAGGGCGTGGAGCGGGCGCGGGCGGCGACGGCCGCCGCGCTGGCCGAGCTCGAGTCCGCCGTGCCGGTCGACGCCGTCGACGCGGTGACGGTCGCCGATCTGGGGGCGGACCTGCGGCTGTCGCTCGAGGCGCACGCGGCGCAACTGCCGCTGCGCGATCTGAACGTGATCGCCTCGCCCGCGCAGGAGCTTCGCGACGTCTTCGACCTGATGCCGACCGACTCCGTGAGCGACTGGGAGGACGTGGCGGAGCGGCTCCTCGCCGTCCCGGCCGCCCTCGCCGGCTACGCGGAGACCCTCCGCGCGGGCATCGGCGCCGGAGTGACGCCGGCGCGCCGCCAGGTCGGCCTCGTCGCCGAGCAGGCCGAGACGATCGCCGGCCCGCGGGGGTTCTTCGCCGCGCTGGCCGCCGACGCCGCTCCGGCCACCGGTTCCCTGCCCGCATCCCTCTCGCTGCGGCTTGAGGAGGGCGCGCGCCGCGCCTCCGCCGCCTACGGCGGCCTCGCCCGGTTCCTCCGCACCGAGCTCGCCCCGGCCGCGACGGAGCAGGACGCGGTGGGCCGCGAGCACTACGCGCTGCAGTCGCGCCGCTTCCTCGGTGCGGTGGTCGACCTCGACGAGACCTACGAGTGGGGGATCGAGGAGCTCGCGCGGATGACCGCCGAGCAGGAGGCGATCGCCCGTGAGATCCTGCCCGGCGCGAGTGTCGCCGAGGCGATCGCGCACCTCGACACCGACCCCGCCCGCACCCTGCACGGCGTCGACGCGCTGCAGCGCTGGATGCAGGAGACCAGCGACCGGGCCGTGAGCGAGCTCGCGGGCACCGCCTTCGACATCCCGGACGAGCTCCGCCGCCTCGAGTGCCGCATCGCGCCGACCCAGGAGGGCGGCATCTACTACACCGGACCGAGCGACGACTTCTCCCGCCCCGGCCGGATGTGGTGGTCCGTCCCGCCGGGCGTCACCGAGTTCGCCACCTGGCGCGAGCTGACGACCGTCTACCACGAGGGCGTCCCCGGCCACCACCTGCAGGTGGGCCAGGCCGTCTGCAACCGCGCGAGCCTGAACACCTGGCGCCGCCAGCTCGCCGGCAGCTCGGGGCACGCCGAGGGCTGGGCCCTCTACGCCGAGCGGCTGATGGAGCGGTTCGGCTACCTGGACGACCCGGCCGACCGCCTCGGGATGCTCGACGGGCAGCGGATGCGCGCCGCCCGCGTCGTCATCGACATCGGCGTGCACCTGCAGAAGCGGATGCCCGGCTCCTCGGACGTCTGGACGGCCGAGTCCGCCCTCGCCTTCCTGCGCGCGAACGTCAACATGGACGACGCCTTCGTCCGCTTCGAGGTCAACCGCTACCTCGGCTGGCCCGGCCAGGCGCCCTCCTACAAGATCGGCCAGCGCATCTGGGAGGAGCTGCGGGACGAGGCGAGCGCGCGCGACGGGGCGGACTTCTCGCTCGCGTCGTTCCACCGTCGCGCCCTCGATCTGGGCGGTGTCGGGCTCGACACCCTGCGCGCGAGCCTCGGCGCCGTGGCCTGACCTCCGCCGGGCCGGCAGGGGACCGACGGAACCCGCCAGGACACGCGGAACGGGGACCCTCGAGATTGCTCTCACCCCGGTGGGTTCGATAGTCTGGAACGTCACATTCGTGGCGCCGCCGTGCCCACGGTGCGCTGGAGGTCCAGGATCACGGTCCCGGGTGTCGAGCTCTCCCGGGTCGCGGCATCCCCATCACCTCCGCAGTGGTCACCACCGCGTCACGCCCTCGGGCGTGTCGGTGCCCGCCGCCCGATACCCATCCATCCTGGAGCATCCCTTAATGACAACCGCAACGACCGAAAAGGCAACCAAGCAGGTCGCGATCAACGACATCGGGTCTGCTGAAGACTTTCTTGCCGCGGTCGAAAAGACTCTGAAGTTCTTCAACGACGGAGACCTCATCGAAGGCACCGTCGTGAAGATCGACCGCGACGAGGTCCTCCTCGACGTCGGTTACAAGACCGAGGGCGTCATCCCCTCGCGTGAGCTCTCCATCAAGCACGACGTCGACCCCTCCGAGGTCGTCAACGTGGGCGACAGCGTCGAAGCCCTCGTCCTGCAGAAGGAGGACAAGGAGGGTCGCCTGATCCTCTCCAAGAAGCGCGCGCAGTACGAGCGTGCGTGGGGCGACGTCGAGAAGATCAAGGAGTCCGACGGTGTCGTCACCGGTTCGGTCATCGAGGTCGTCAAGGGCGGGCTCATCGTCGACATCGGCCTCCGCGGCTTCCTCCCGGCCTCGCTCATCGAGCTGCGCCGCGTCCGCGACCTCACGCCGTACCTCGGCCAGGAGATCGAGGCGAAGATCCTCGAGCTCGACAAGAACCGCAACAACGTGGTCCTGTCGCGTCGCGCGCTCCTCGAGCAGACGCAGTCCGAGAGCCGCACCACGTTCCTGAACAACCTGCACAAGGGTCAGGTCCGCAAGGGCGTCGTGTCCTCGATCGTCAACTTCGGTGCGTTCGTCGACCTCGGCGGCGTCGACGGTCTCGTCCACGTCTCCGAGCTCTCCTGGAAGCACATCGAGCACGCTTCCGAGGTCGTCGAGGTGGGCCAGGAGGTCACCGTCGAGATCCTCGAGGTCGACCTCGACCGCGAGCGCGTGTCGCTCTCGCTCAAGGCGACGCAGGAGGACCCGTGGCAGGTCTTCGCCCGCACCCACGCGATCGGTCAGGTCGCCCCGGGCAAGGTCACGAAGCTGGTCCCGTTCGGTGCCTTCGTCCGCGTCGCGGACGGCATCGAGGGCCTCGTCCACATCTCCGAGCTCTCGGGCAAGCACGTCGAGCTCGCCGAGCAGGTCGTGTCGGTCGGTGAAGAGGTCTTCGTCAAGGTCATCGACATCGACCTCGACCGCCGTCGCATCTCGCTCTCGCTCAAGCAGGCGAACGAGAACGTCGACCCCGAGGGCACCGAGTTCGACCCGGCGCTCTACGGCATGGCCACCGAGTACGACGACCAGGGGAACTACAAGTACCCCGACGGCTTCGACCCGGAGACCAACGAGTGGCGCGAGGGCTTCGAGTCCCAGCGCGAGGCCTGGGAGCAGGAGTACGCCGCTGCTCAGGCTCGCTGGGAGGCCCACAAGGCCCAGGTCGCCAAGTCGCAGGAGGAGGCCGCCACGGTCTCCGAGGGCGTCTCGGTCGGCGGCGGCTTCACCAACACCGAGTCGGCTGCCGGCGGCGGAACCCTCGCCGACGACGAGTCGCTCGCCGCACTGCGCGAGAAGCTGTCCTCGAACAACTGATCCGCGGTATCACCACCACGACGAACGGCCGGTCCCCTCGGGGGGCCGGCCGTTCGGCGTTGCAGCAGCCAAGCAGGCCGTGCAGCGGACCGTGTTCATGCTGATCGAGTAGCCCGCGCAGCGGGCGTATCGAGATCCAGCCCCGCCCGCTGCGCTGCGCCGCTCGTTAGGCTTGCCGGGTGCATCTCGCAGCCCTCACCGGAGGCATCGCCTCGGGCAAGTCCACCGTCGCCCGCCGTCTCGCGGAGCTCGGAGCCGTCGTCGTCGACGCCGACCGGCTCGCCCGCGAGGTGGTCGAGCCGGGGGAGCCCGCGCTGGCCGCGATCGTCGAGCGGTTCGGCCCGGAGACCCTGCGCGCCGACGGCTCGCTCGATCGGGCGGCGCTCGGCGCGATCGTCTTCTCCGACTCCGCCGCCCGCGAGGATCTCAACGCGATCACCCACCCGGCGGTGTCGCTCCGCTCGCAGGAGCTGTTCGCCGCGGCGGCCGCCGCCGACCCCGCCGCGATCGTCGTCTACGACGTCCCGCTTCTGGCCGAGTCGCGCGGGGCGGGGGAGTTCGACGAGGTGATCGTCGTCCACGCCCCGCAGGAGACGCGCGTCGAGCGCCTCCTCCACCTGCGCGGCATGACCGAGGCCGACGCCCGCGCTCGTGTCGGCGCGCAGGCGAGCGACGAGGACCGCCTGGCCCTCGCGGACGCCGTGATCGACGCCTCCGGAACTCTGGAGGAGACCCTGAGCCAGGTCGACGCGCTCTGGGAGCGTCTGCGCCGCCCCTCAGTCTGAGCGCACCCGGCGGCGGGAGACCGTCAGGCCCTGCTCCTACAGTGGGAGGGCCGCAGCACGGGGGACGGCCCCAGCACGATCGCCGAGTCGAGGGGTACGACGCATGAGCGCTTCCGGAGCACGCCCGCCCGCCTCCGACTCCCGGCGCCTCCTGCTCGCCTCCGGGGCGGGCGTCCTGCTCGGTGCGGGCGCGGGAGCCGCCACGGGTGCGCTCACCGGCCGGACCGGACCGGCGCCGGTCCAGGTGATCAGCCGTCCCGCCGGCACGTCCCGCATCGTCGACGTGCACGACCACCTCGACGAGTCGCTCCCCGCGGGAGCCGCGCGCGACACCGCCGCCTGGCAGGCGGCGCTGGCGGCTGCCGCCGTGCCGGAGGACGGGGTCGACCCGGCCGAGCACCACGCCGTCGTCACCGCGACCGGTGGGAGCTTCGTCGTCGACGAGACGCTCTCCTGGGACGCCAGGGTGAGCATCGAGGGTCGCTGCGAGATCCGCTACGTCGGCACGGGCCCCGCGCTGCAGACCGTCGGCCCCGTGCTGCAGTCCTCCGCCGCCGGCTACACCCGCCAGCACCAGACCGTGCTGAGCGATCTGCACCTGATCGGCGACGGCTCGAACACCGGCATCGCCGTGAGCGCACCGTCCCACCTGCGCGAGCCCGGGCCGAAGCCCGCCTACCTCTCGTTCGCGAACGTCGTCGCGCGGAGCTTCGACACCGCGGTCGAGCTCGGGTCGCACGCCTATCTGCTCGAGTTCCGCTCGTGCTCGTTCCAGGGGAACCGCGTGGGAGTCGTGGCGGTGGAGGACGCCGTCGACTCGGGCGAGCGCATCGCCTTCCAGGGCTGCGACCTGACCAGCAACACCGAGAGCGCGCTCCAGATCCACGGCGACCAGGAGTTCTTCGTCGACCAGTGCTCGTTCGACACCTTCTCGACGAACCAGGGCCGCGCGGTCACGATCTCGCGCGGCCAGGCCCACTTCTCGCACTGCCACTTCGAGATGCAGATCCCCGACAACCACGGCTGGTTCGAGCTGGACGGCTGGGGCGCCCTGCTCTCGCTCACCGACTGCCGCTTCCTCGTCCGGGCGCGGAAGGAGGTCGACGGCGACGCCGAGCGCGGACTGATCCAGTTCTCCGGGGCAGGGGGCCAGCGGGCCGTCGTCCGGGGCGGGCAGTTCCAGGGCGGCAACTCGCGGCTGCCCTTCCTGGCGCGCGGCGACGGCGTCCTGACGATCTCGGACACGTCGGCGCTGCCCTCGACCGCGCTGCGGTTCCACGCGGCCGAGCGGATCCGCGGCGTGCTCGATCCGCACGGCTCGCGCTCGGTGCTCGCCGATGACTGGACGGCCGAGGGCGGGGCGTCCGTCGCGCCGGGGGACTCCCCGGTCGCGGGGCTCCGCGCGCTCGCACTCGAGGACGGGTCCGGCTCCGGCGCGGTCCACCTCTTCGTGCCGATCGCCACCGGAGCGCGGGTGCTCGCGTCGCTGGACGCGCTCTACGAGGGCTCCGGATCCGTCTCGATCGATCTCGGCTTCTCGACGGCGCGACGGGCCGACGGCCTGGGTCGGGACTGGTACTCGGCGACCGACGTCTCGGCCCGCGACTCCTTCGCCGGCGTCCGGCTCGACGACGCCTACTCCCTCCCCGCGCCGGAGTGGGCGGTCTGCGCGGTGCTCCGCGTGCGCACCGACGGCATGGCCGCGGGCGACCGCCTCCACCTGCGCGACCTGCGCGTCTCCCGCCTCTGATCGGGCGCCCTCCTGCTGGTCGGTCTGCAGACCCGGCTTCCGGGCCTGGTGGATCTCGATACGCGCGCTGCGGGCGCTACTCGATCAGCATGCAAGTGGCAGGGCATGCGTTCGCCACGTGCTGGACGCCCATGGTGGTCGAGTAGCCCCGCAGGGGCGTATCGAGACCCGGCGCTCGAAGGCGGGCGGTCTGCCGACGGGGCCGGCGCGAGCCCCGTTCGCCGTCGGCGCAGGGCCGCCCCGATGTCGGTGGTCGCGGTTACGCTTCGAGCATGGAGCCAACCCGTGCCGTGCACCCCTTCGAGGTCATCAGCGAATACCAGCCGAGCGGGGACCAGCCCGGAGCCATCGCCGATCTGAGCGCCCGGATCAACGCCGGCGAGACCGACGTCGTCCTGCTCGGCGCCACCGGTACCGGCAAGTCCGCGACCACCGCCTGGCTCGTCGAGGCCGTCCAGCGGCCGACCCTCGTCCTCGCGCACAACAAGACGCTCGCCGCGCAGCTCGCGAACGAGTTCCGCGAGCTCTTCCCGAACAACGCGGTCGAGTACTTCGTCTCCTACTACGACTACTACCAGCCCGAGGCCTACGTCCCGCAGACGGACACCTTCATCGAGAAGGACAGCTCGGTCAACGCCGAGGTCGAGCGCCTGCGGCACTCGACGACCAACTCCCTGCTCAGCCGGCGCGACGTCATCGTCGTCTCGACCGTCTCCTGCATCTACGGCCTGGGCCAGCCGGAGCAGTACCTCGAGGCGATGGTCGCGCTCCAGGTCGGCCAGCGGGTCGACCGCGACCGCCTGATCCGCAAGTTCGTCTCGATGCAGTACGCCCGCAACGACGTCGACTTCGCCCGCGGCACCTTCCGGGTCCGCGGCGACACGATCGAGATCATCCCGATGTACGAGGAGCTCGCGATCCGCATCGAGATGTTCGGCGACGAGATCGAGGCGCTCTACACGCTGCACCCGCTCACCGGGAACGTCGTGAAGAAGCTCGAGTCCGTCTCCGTCTTCCCCGGCTCGCACTACGTCGCCAGCCAGGACGTGATGCACCGCGCCATCGACACCATCCAGCAGGAGCTCGAGGTCCGCCTCGCCGACCTCGAGAAGCAGAACAAGCTCCTCGAGGCGCAGCGGCTCCGGATGCGCACCACGTTCGACCTCGAGATGATGCAGCAGATCGGCTTCTGCTCCGGCATCGAGAACTACTCGCGCCACATCGACGGCCGCGAGTCCGGCGAGGCACCGCACTGCCTGCTCGACTACTTCCCCGACGACTTCCTCGTCGTCATCGACGAGTCGCACGTCACCGTGCCGCAGATCGGCGCGATGTACGAGGGCGACGCCTCGCGCAAGCGCACCCTGGTCGAGCACGGCTTCCGGCTGCCCTCGGCGATGGACAACCGCCCGCTGAAGTGGGAGGAGTTCAAGGGCCGCGTCGGCCAGACCGTCTACCTCTCGGCCACCCCCGGCCGCTACGAGATGGGCATCGCCGACGGCATCGTCGAGCAGATCATCCGCCCGACCGGCCTCATCGATCCCGAGATCGTCGTCAAGCCGACCAAGGGCCAGATCGACGACCTGCTCGAGGAGATCAAGCTCCGCACCGAGCGCGACGAGCGCGTCCTCGTCACCACCCTCACCAAGCGGATGGCGGAGGAGCTCACCGACTTCCTCACCGAGGCCGGAGTCCGGGTGCGCTACCTGCACTCCGACGTCGACACGCTGCGACGGGTCGAGCTGCTCTCCGAGCTGCGCGCCGGCGTCTACGACGTCCTCGTCGGCATCAACCTCCTCCGCGAGGGCCTCGACCTGCCCGAGGTGTCGCTCGTCGCGATCCTCGACGCCGACAAGGAGGGCTTCCTCCGCTCGTCGACCTCGCTCATCCAGACCATCGGCCGCGCCGCCCGCAACGTCTCGGGCGAAGTGCACATGTACGCGGACAAGATGACCGACTCGATGAGGCTCGCGATCGACGAGACCGATCGCCGCCGCGAGAAGCAGGTCGCCTACAACCTCGACCACGGCATCGACCCGACGCCGCTGCGCAAGAAGATCGCCGACATCACCGACGCGCTCGCCCGCGAGGGAGCCGACACCGCGAAGCTCCTGGCCGGCCGCGACGCCAAGAAGAAGAGCCCGACGCCCAACCTGCGCCGCCAGGGTCTCGCCGCGAACGGCGGCAACGACCTCGAGGCGATCATCGCCGACCTCAACGGCCAGATGCTGCAGGCCGCGGGCGAGCTGAAGTTCGAGCTCGCCGCGCGCCTGCGCGACGAGGTCTCCGAGCTCAAGCGCGAGCTGCGGCAGATGGAGAAGGCCGGGCACCTGTCCTGACCGATCCGGGTCGGCCCCCACGGGCCGGCCCGCCGGTGCGGGCGGGGTCGACGAGCGCAAGTCGCGGGGTCCGGGATCAGCGGCCAGCGAACGCCCCGGGCGATGTCGGTGGCTCCGCATACACTTTCGAGGTGTCGATCCTGAACGCCGTTACGGACCCTTCCACCACCCCCTCACCCTCCTTCCACCGCTTCGTCTCCTCGCTGGACGAATCGGTGTCGAAGCTGGTGGTGAGCGGGGCCAGAGTGCACAACCTGCGCGATGTCGACCTCGAGATCCCGCGCGACTCGATGGTCGTCTTCACCGGACTGTCCGGGTCGGGCAAGTCCTCGCTCGCCTTCGACACGATCTTCGCCGAGGGCCAGCGCCGCTACGTCGAGTCGCTCTCCGCCTACGCGCGGCAGTTCCTCGGCCAGGTCGACCGGCCCGATGTCGACTTCATCGAGGGCCTCAGCCCCGCGGTGTCGATCGACCAGAAGTCGACCAACCGCAACCCGCGCTCGACCGTGGGCACGATCACCGAGATCTTCGACTACATGCGCCTGCTCTGGGCGCGCATCGGGATCCCGCACTGCCCCGTCTGCAGCGAGCCGATCTCTGCGCAGACCGTGCAGCAGATCGCCGATCAGCTGATGGAACTGGAGGAGGGCACCCGCTACCAGATCCTCAGCCCGGTCGTCTCGCAGAAGAAGGGCGAGTTCGTCGACCTCTTCAAGGAGCTGACCGCGGGCGGCTACTCGCGCGCCATGGTCGACGGGAAGCTCATCCAGCTGAGCGAGCCGCCGGTGCTCAAGAAGCAGTACAAGCACGACATCTCCGTCGTCGTCGACCGCCTCGTCGCCGGCCCGGACATCCTCGGCCGCCTGACCGACTCGCTCGAGACGGCACTGCGTCTCACCGACGGCATCGTGCAGATCAACTTCGTCGACGGCGAGGGTGACGGCGCGTGGACGACGTACTCCGAGAAGCTGTCCTGCCCCAACAACCACCCGATCTCGCTCACCGAGATCGAGCCGCGCACCTTCTCCTTCAACGCCCCGTTCGGCGCCTGCCCCGAGTGCTCCGGCCTCGGCACGCGGATGTCGGTCGACGACGAGCTGCTGCTCGGCGACCCCGACCTCAGCATCGCCGAGGGCGTCATCATCCCGTGGACCACCCAAGGCAAGGGCCTCTTCCAGTACTACGAGAAGCTGCTCGACGGCCTCTCCCGCGACCTCGGCTTCAAGCTGACCACCCCGTGGAAGCGCCTCAGCTCGGAGGTGCAGCAGGCCGTGCTGCACGGCGACAACTTCGAGGTCAAGGTCAAGTGGAAGAACCGCTACGGCCGGGAGATGAGCTACACCTCCGGCTTCGAGGGCGTCGTGCCCTACATCGAGCGGCAGTACGTGCAGGCCGAGACCGACGTGCAGCGCTCGCGCTGGGCCGAGTTCCTCCGCGAGGTGGCCTGCCCCGTCTGCAAGGGCTCCCGGCTCAAGCCCGAGGTGCTCGCCGTCCTCGTGCACGGCGCGAGCATCGCCGACGTCGCCGACCTCAGCCTCGGCGACGCCCAGTCGTTCATGAGCGAGCTGCAGCTCACCCCGCGCGAGGCCACCATCGCCGCTCAGGTGCTCCGCGAGATCCGCGCGCGCCTCGACTTCCTGATCGAGGTCGGGCTCAACTACCTCAACCTCTCCCGCGCTGCGGGCTCGCTCTCCGGCGGCGAGGCGCAGCGCATCCGGCTCGCCACCCAGATCGGCTCCGGCCTCACCGGCGTGCTCTACGTCCTCGACGAGCCCAGCATCGGCCTGCACCAGCGCGACAACCGCCGGCTGATCGACACCCTGATCAAGCTGCGCGATCTCGGCAACACCCTCATCGTCGTCGAGCACGACGAGGACACCATCCGCACCGCCGACTGGATCGTCGACATCGGCCCCGGCGCCGGCGTCAACGGCGGCCAGGTCGTGCACTCCGGCTCCTACGAGTCGCTGCTCGAGAACACCCACTCGCTCACCGGCGACTACATCGCCGGCCGCCGCTCGATCGAGCTGCCGAAGAAGCGCCGCAAGATCGACCGCAAGCGCGTGATCAAGGTCGTCGGCGCCAACGCGAACAACCTGCAGAAGGTCGACGTCGAGTTCCCGCTCGGCACCTTCGTCGCGGTCACCGGCGTCTCCGGCTCCGGCAAGTCGACGCTCGTGAACGACATCCTCTACCGGGTGCTCGCCAACCAGCTCAACGGCGCCCGCAAGGTGCCGGGCAAGCACACCCGCGTCACCGGGCTCGAGAACCTCGACAAGGTCGTGCACGTCGACCAGAACCCGATCGGCCGCACCCCGCGCTCCAACCCGGCGACCTACACCGGCGTGTTCGACCGCATCCGCAACCTCTTCGCCGAGACCACCGAGGCGAAGGCCCGCGGCTACCTGCCCGGCCGGTTCAGCTTCAACGTCAAGGGCGGGCGCTGCGAGGCCTGCTCGGGCGACGGCACGATCAAGATCGAGATGAACTTCCTGCCCGACGTCTACGTCGCGTGCGAGGTCTGCGGTGGAGCGCGCTACAACCGCGACACCCTGACCGTGCACTACAAGGGCAAGAACATCGCCGAGGTGCTCGACATGCCGATCGCCGAGGCGGCCGAGTTCTTCGAGCCGATCACCTCGATCCACCGGTTCCTCAAGACGCTGGTCGAGGTCGGCCTCGGCTACGTCCGGCTCGGGCAGAGCGCCACCACGCTCTCCGGCGGCGAGGCGCAGCGCGTCAAGCTCGCCACCGAGCTGCAGCGCCGCTCGAACGGGCGCAGCGTCTACGTGCTCGACGAGCCGACCACCGGTCTGCACTTCGAGGACGTCCGCAAGCTCCTGCTGGTGCTCAACGGACTCGTCGACAAGGGCAACACGGTCATCACGATCGAGCACAACCTCGACGTGATCAAGTCGGCCGACTGGCTGATCGACATGGGTCCCGAGGGCGGCGCGGGCGGCGGCCGGGTCGTCGCCATCGGCACCCCCGAGCACGTCGCGAAGGTCAAGGAGAGCCACACCGGCACCTTCCTCGCCGAGATCCTGCCGTGAGCCGCGGCCACCGGTCCGGCGGGGGAGCGGGGGCGGCGCGGGCATGACGCAGACCGTCGACTTCCGGCCGAAGCCGGGCGAGATCCCGACCCTGCCGGGCGTCTACCGCTTCAAGGACGCCCGCGGCCGCGTGCTGTACGTGGGCAAGGCCAAGAACCTCCGGGCCCGGCTCAGCAACTACTTCGCGCCGCTGCCGAGCCTGCACGAGCGGACCCGGAGGATGGTCACCTCGGCGTCCGGCGTCGAGTGGACCGTCGTCGGCACCGACGTCGAGGCGCTGCAGCTCGAGTTCACCTGGATCAACGAGTTCGATCCGCCCTTCAACGTCAAGTTCCGCGACGACAAGTCGTACCCGTACATGGCGGTGACCCTCGGCGACGAGGCGCCGCGGGTGATGGTGACACGCAACTCGAAGATCCGCGGGGCGCGCTACTTCGGCCCGTACCCGAAGATCTGGGCGATCCACGAGACGATCGACCTGATGATCAAGGCGTTCCCGATCAGGACCTGCAACGACTCCAACTACAAGCGGGCGATGCAGAGCGGGAAGCCCTGCTTCGCCTCGCAGATCGGCCGCTGCGGCGGTCCGTGCTCGCACCGGGTCACCTTCGCGGAGCACCGCGCGATCGTCGACCGCTTCGTCGCGTTCATGGGCAGCCACGACCGCAAGATGATCGGCGAGCTCGAGCGCGAGATGCGCGAGGCCGCCGAGGCGATGCAGTACGAGCGCGCCGGCAAGCTGCGCGATCAGGCCGCGGCGCTCGACGCCGTGCTCGCCAAGAGCGCGGTCGTGCTGAAGGACAACGTCGACGTCGACCTGTACGCGATCGTGCACGACGAGCTGGCCGCCTCGGTGCAGCAGTTCCGCGTGCGCGGCGGCCGGATCCGCGGTGAGCGCGGCTGGGTCGTCGACAAGGAGCTCGACATGAGCACCGCCGAGCTCGTCGACACGGCCCTGCAGGCGGCCTACGAGGGCGGCGACATCCCGCCGCGCGAGGTCGTCGTGCCCGAGCTGCCGGAGGACTCCGAGGCGCTCGAGGAGTGGCTGGGCTCCCTCCGCGGCGCCAACGTGCGGCTGCGTGCGGCGCAGCGCGGCGACAAGGCGGCCCTGCTCGAGACCGCGACGCAGAACGCCAAGCACTCGCTGATGCTCTACAAGACCCGGCGGTCCGCGGACTTCACGGCGCGCACGCAGGCCCTGGAGGACATCCGGGACGCCCTCGGGATGGCCGAGGCACCGCTGCGGATGGAGTGCTACGACGTCTCGCACCTCAGCGGCACGAACATCGTCGCGTCGATGGTCGTCTTCGAGGACGGCCTGGTGCGCAAGGACCAGTACCGCCGGTTCAGCATCGCCGAGTCGACCGACGACACCGAGTCGCTGCACCAGGTGCTGACCCGGCGCCTCGCCTACCTCAAGGAGCCGACGGAGCCCGCCGAGATCGATCCCGAGACGGGGGAGGCGAAGCGGCGCAAGTTCTCCTACCCGCCGAACCTGCTCATCGTCGACGGCGGGCAGCCGCAGGTCGCGGCCGCCCAGCGCGCGCTGGACGAGTCCGGCGTCACCGGGATCACGCTCTGCGGGATCGCCAAGCGGCTGGAGGAGATCTGGCTGCCCGACTCCGACTTCCCGGTGATCCTGCCGCGCAACAGCGACGCGCTCTTCCTGTTCCAGCGCATCCGGGACGAGGCGCACCGCTTTGCGATCACCCACCAGCGCCAGCGGCGGAAGCGCGACATCTCGTCGCAGCTGGCCGAGATCCCGGGGCTCGGCGGGACGCGCGTGCGCGACCTGCTGAAGCACTTCGGCTCGGTGACCCGCCTGAGGGAGGCCAGCGACGCCGAGATCGCGGAGGTGAAGGGCATCGGGCCGACGCTCGCGGCCGCGATCCACGGGCACCTGCATCCCTGAGGCACCACCTTCCGCCGGGTGCTCCGCTCAGGGCCACACCCTAGGCTGGAGGCCCGCCCTCCCCGAAGGAGGGTCCGCGACCACCCCACACGAGCACGGAGACCCCATGAGCACCGAGAGCGAGCAGCAGAACGTGCTGATCGTCACCGGGATGTCCGGAGCCGGACGATCCACCGCCGCCAATGCGCTGGAGGACCTCGGCTGGTACGTGGTCGACAACCTCCCGCCGCAGATGCTGCGTCCGCTGGTGGACCTCGCCCAGCGCGCGGGTGACACCGTGCCCAAGGTCGCGGCCGTCGTCGACGTCCGCGGGCGCGACTTCTTCGCCGACCTCGGCGAGATCGTCCGCGAGCTGCGCGTCGGCGTCGATCTGCGCGTCGTCTTCCTCGAGGCCGCCGACGCCGCTCTCGTCCGCCGCTTCGAGCAGGTCCGCCGCCCCCACCCGCTGCAGGGGCGCGGCACCCTCCTCGACGGCATCTCCGCCGAGCGGACCCGCCTGGCGCAGCTGCGCGAGTCGGCCGACATCGTGATCGACACCTCCGACCTCAATCCGCATCAGCTCGCGACCACGATCACCGCGCGGTTCGCCGAAGCCGGCCGCGCGGGGCTGCAGATCACCGTGATGAGCTTCGGCTTCAAGTACGGCCTGCCGACCGACGCCGACATGGTCGCGGACGCGCGCTTCCTGCCCAATCCGTACTGGATCCCGGAGCTCCGCCCGCACACCGGTCTCGACGAAGAGGTGAGAGACTACGTGCTGGCCCAGCAGGGCGCGGAGGAGTTCATCGACTCCTACTCGCGCGCCCTCCGGCCGGTGCTCGACGGCTACCAGCGCGAGAACAAGCGCCACGCGACCATCGCCATCGGCTGCACCGGCGGCAAGCACCGCTCGGTCGCCGTCGCCGGCCGCGTCGCGGCCCGACTGGCCGAGCTGCCGGGTGTCGCCGTCAACGTGGCGCACCGCGACCTCGGCCGAGAATGATCCCTGCGCGCTCCGCCGCGCACCCGACGTAAGGAAAGAAGACTCCGTGGCCCTCACTGCAGATGTCAAGGGCGAACTGGTCGCGATCGTCTCGCGCAAGAACACCGTCCGTGCCGCTGAACTGGCGACCATCCTCCGTTTCTCCGGAGGACTGCACATCATCTCGAACCGCCTCGCGGTCGAGGTCGAGCTCGACTCGGCACCCCTGGCCACCCGCGTCCGCCGCGATCTCGCCGAGCTCTACGGAGTCCGCAGCGAGGGCAGCATCGTCTCCGCCGGCGGATCCCGCCGCACGACCAGCTGGCTGGTGCGCGTGGTGGAGGGCGGCGACACCCTCGCCCGCCAGACCGGTCTGCTCGACCAGCGCGGACGCCCCGTGCGCGGCCTGCCGAACCGGCTGACCACCGGGACGCGGGAGGAGCTCGCCGCCGTCTGGCGCGGCGCCTTCCTCGCCCAGGGCTCGCTCACCGATCCCGGCCGCTCGGCCGCCCTCGAGGTGATCTGCCCCGGCAACGAGGCGGCGATGGCCATCGTGGGCGCGGCGGGCCGCCTCGGCGTCCAGGCCAAGTCGCGCGAGGTGCGCGGCGTGCACCGCGTGGTCGTCCGCGACGGCGAGAGCATCAGCGCGATGCTCACCCTGATGGGCGCGACCTCCACCGTCGCCAGCTGGGAGGAGCTGCGCCAGCGCCGCGAGGTGCGGGCGACCGCCAACCGCCTGGTGAACTTCGACGACGCGAACCTCCGCCGCTCCGCGCAGGCCGCCGTCGCCGCGTGCTCCCGCGTCGAGCGCGCGATGGAGATCCTCGGCGAGGACATCCCCGAGCACCTCCGCTACGCCGGCCGGCTCCGGCTCGCCCACCGCGACGCGAGCCTGGACGAGCTCGGCCACCACGCCGACCCGCCGATGACGAAGGACGCGGTCGCCGGCCGCATCCGACGCCTGCTCGCGATGGCCGACAAGCGCGCCACCGACCTCGACATCCCCGGCACCGACGCGAACCTCCCCGCCGAGCTCCAGGACCTCTGAGCCCCGCGCGGGTCGACGGGCCGTCGGACGCACGAACGCTGAGTGTCTCCTGGTTGAACGGAGGAAACGCTCCGAGTGCGGAGGGCGGCTCTCACTAGACTGGAAAGGTCGCTCAGGACACCCCGGCACACCCTCCCGCACAGCGGTGAGGGGCCGTGAGACCCGGCGGATCACTGAGGTCGACGACCACGAACAGGAGATCGCACATGGCTGACTACACGCTCGCCGAACTGCCCTACGACTACTCGGCTCTCGAGCCGCACATCAGTGGACGGATCATGGAGCTCCACCACGACAAGCACCACGCGACGTACGTGGCCGGGGCGAACACCGCCCTCGCCGCGCTGCAGGAGGCTCGCGACAGCGAGAACCTCGCGAACGTCAACAAGCTCCAGAAGGACCTGGCGTTCAACCTCGCCGGTCACGTGAACCACACCGTGTTCTGGAACAACCTCTCGCCCGACGGCGGCGACAAGCCGACCGGCGAGCTCGCCGCGGCGATCGACGAGAACTTCGGCTCGTTCGACAAGTTCAAGGCCCACTTCACCGCCTCGGCCCTCGGCATCCAGGGCTCCGGCTGGTCGATCCTGGCCTGGGACTCCCTCGGCCAGAAGCTGCTCATCGAGCAGCTCTACGACCACCAGAGCAACCACGCCGCCGCGACCGTGCCGGTCCTGCTGCTGGACATGTGGGAGCACGCCTTCTACCTCGACTACGTCAACGTGAAGGCCGACTACGTCAAGGCGTTCTGGAACATCGTGAACTGGGCGGACGTCTCCGCGCGCTTCGAGAAGGCCCGCCAGAACACTTCCGGCCTCCTGCTACTGTCGTAGCGATTCCGGCGTCCCGGGTCCCGATCCGGGACGCCGCTCTCGCAGCGATCCACACCCTCCACTGCACCGTCGAGGTGCCCTTCCATTCCAGGAGATATCTGTGTCCGTCAAGATCGGCATCAACGGCTTCGGCCGTATCGGCCGTAACTTCCTCCGTGCGGCCCTCGCCAAGGGCAGCGACCTCGAGATCGTCGCGGTCAACGACCTCACCGACAACAAGGCGCTCGCGCACCTCCTGAAGTACGACTCCATCACCGGCCGCCTCGACGCGACCGTGGAGCTGGACGGCGACAAGATCGTCGTCAACGGCAAGCCGATCATCGTGCTCGAGGAGCGCGACCCCGCGAACCTCCCCTGGGGCGAGCTGGGCGTCGACGTCGTCATCGAGTCGACCGGCCGCTTCACCAAGTCGGAGGATGCGCGCAAGCACATCACCGCCGGCGCCAAGAAGGTCATCGTCTCGGCTCCCGCCACCGGCGACGACGTCGCGACCATCGTCCTCGGCGTCAACGAGGGCACCTACGACCCCCAGGTCCACGACATCGTCTCGAACGCGTCGTGCACCACGAACTGCCTCGCGCCGCTCGCCAAGGTCCTGCTCGACAACTTCGGCATCGAGCGCGGTCTGATGACCACGGTCCACGCCTACACCGCCGACCAGAACCTGCAGGACGGCCCGCACAGCGACCTCCGTCGCGCTCGTGCCGCCGCGGTCAACATCATCCCGACCTCGACCGGTGCCGCCAAGGCCCTCGGCCTCGTCATCCCCGAGCTCGTCGGCAAGCTCGACGGCTACGCGCTGCGCGTCCCGGTCCCGACCGGCTCGATCACCGACCTCACGGTCGAGCTGTCGAAGTCGGCCACGGTCGAGGAGATCAACGCGGCCTACAAGGCCGCCGCCGAGGGCGACCTCAAGGGCATCCTCAAGTACACCGAGGACCCGATCGTCTCCAGCGACATCGTCACCGACCCGCACTCCTCGATCTTCGACGCCGGCCTGACCAAGGTCATCGGCAACCAGGTCAAGGTCGCCTCCTGGTACGACAACGAGTGGGGCTACTCCAACCGCCTCGTCGACGTCGCCGAGCTCGTCGCCGGCAAGCTCTGAGTCACGACTCCGTGACGAGTGACACCGTGACGCTCCGCACTCTGGACTCACTGGGCTCCCTCGCCGGCACGCGGGTCGTCGTCCGCTGCGATCTGAACGTCCCCCTGAAGGACGGAACGATCACGGACGACGGCCGCGTGCGCGCGTCGGTGCCCACCCTCCAGCGGCTCGTCGCCGAGGGCGCCCGAGTCGTGGTCGTGAGCCACCTCGGCCGTCCCGACGGCGCCCCCGACTTGAAGTACAGCCTTGCGCCGGTCGCGGAGCGCCTCGGCGAGATGCTCGGCGCCCCCGTCTTGTTCGCCGAGGACACCGTCGGCGAGGCGGCCTCCGCCGCCGTCGACGCCCTCGAGGACGGCCAGGTCGTCGTGCTCGAGAACCTCCGCTTCAACCCGGGGGAGACCAGCAAGGACGCGGACGAGCGCCGCGCCTTCGCCGAGAAGCTCGCCGCCTTCGGCGACGCGTTCGTCTCCGACGGCTTCGGCGTCGTGCACCGCAAGCAGGCGAGCGTCTACGAGCTCGCCCAGCTGCTGCCCAGTGCCGCCGGAACGCTGATCGCCGCCGAGCTCGAGGTCCTGGACCGCCTGACCGAGAAGCCGGAGCGCCCGTACACGGTCGTTCTCGGCGGCTCGAAGGTCTCGGACAAGCTCGGCGTCATCGAGCACCTGCTGCCGCGGGTCGACTCGATCCTCATCGGCGGCGGCATGCTTTTCACCTTCCTCAAGGCCCAGGGCCACGAGGTCGGCAACAGCCTGCTCGAGGCCGATCAGATCGACACCGTCCTCGGCTACCTCGCGAAGGCGAAGGAGCTCGGGGTCGAGATCGTCGTCCCCACGGACGTCGTCGTCGCCTCGAAGTTCGGAGCCGACGCCGAGTACGTGACGGCCCCCGCCGACGCGATCGAGGACACCGCGTTCGGCGCGGACGGCCTCGGTCTCGACATCGGACCGGACACCGCGAAGCGGTTCGCCGAGGTCGTCGCGGCCTCGAAGACCGTGTTCTGGAACGGCCCGATGGGCGTCTTCGAGCTCGAGCCGTTCGCGGCCGGCACGAAGGCCGTCGCTCAGGCCCTCACCGAGGTCGACGGACTCAGCGTCGTCGGCGGCGGCGACTCGGCCGCCGCGGTGCGCGCCCTCGGCTTCGAGGACGGGCAGTTCGGCCACATCTCGACGGGAGGCGGAGCCAGCCTCGAATTCCTCGAGGGGAAGCGCCTCCCCGGACTGGAGGTCCTCGGATGGCAGTGACATCCCGCATCCCGCTCATCGCCGGCAACTGGAAGATGAACCTGGACCACCTCCAGGCCATCGCCTTCGTGCAGAAGCTCGCGTGGAGCCTCAAGGACGCCGACCACGACTTCGACGGCGTCGAGGTCGCGGTGTTCCCGCCGTTCACCGATCTGCGCCCCGTGCAGATCCTCGTCGACTCCGACAAGCTGCCGCTCAAGTACGGCGCGCAGGACCTGTCGAAGTTCGACAGCGGGGCCTACACCGGTGAGATCTCCGGCCAGTTCCTCAAGCAGCTCGACTGCGACTACGTCATCGTCGGCCACTCGGAGCGTCGCACGCTCCACGGCGAGACCGACGCGGACATCGCTGCGAAGACGGCCGCGGCCGTCAAGCACGGCGTGCCGCCGATCGTCTGCGTCGGCGAGACCGCCGAGGACCTCGAGAAGCACGGCCCGTCCGCGGTGCCGGTCGCGCAGCTGAAGGAGGCCCTCACCGGCCTGCCGGCGGACGCCGACCTCGTCGTCGCGTACGAGCCCGTCTGGGCCATCGGCTCCGGCCAGGCCGCCACGCCCGAGCAGGCCCAGCAGGTCTGCAAGGCCCTTCGCGACGTCGTCGCCGACATCCTCGGCGCCGACACCGCGGTGAAGACGCGCATCCTCTACGGCGGCAGCGTCAAGTCCGGCAACATCGCCGGCTTCATGCGCGAGCCCGACGTCGACGGCGCCCTCGTCGGAGGCGCCAGCCTCCAGGTCGAGGAATTCGCCGCCATCGCAAGGTTCCGCAACCACGTAGGCGTCTGAGCTACTGCGACGAAGATGGGCGGGCCCACTGGGCCCGCCCCTCTTCGTCGTCCAGGCCGCTCCCTGCGCGGCCTGGCGCGGTCGGCTCTTCGAAGTGGTCGCGTCCCGTAGAGCGTCCTGCGTCCGGCCACGACGATTCGCTGGCACGCGAATCGCCGGTGCTGTGCCCTTTTCCAGGCCGCTCCCTGCGCGGCCTGGCGCAGTCGGCTCGGTCGTGTGGTTGGGTCCTGTAGAGCGTCCTGCGTTCGGCCACGGCGATTCGCTAGCACGCGAATCGCCGGTTGCCCTCGCCGCCGCGCGGCGGACTTCCGTCTCCGCGGTACTTCTCACCCCAGTGCTGGTGGGCGCCTCGCGCCGGCGCGGGCGGAGGGGATGGCCTCGTCGCGGCGACCGGCTCGGGTCTGGCGGGCGCCCGAAGGGCGCGGGAAGGCGCCGCGACGAGGCCATCCCCTCCGCCCCTCACCAGAAGTCGCACCCCTCGCGTATACAGCGGACAGAACACAGGGCGACGCGATTCCCCGGGGGTTCGCAGGCGCCGTTATACTCGTCGAGGCGTGCAACGCGCCAGAACTTCGAAAGGTACCGCGTGGACATCCTCCAGGTCGTGCTCCAGGTCGTCCTGGGCATCACGAGCCTCCTGCTCACCATGCTGATCCTGCTCCACAAGGGGCGCGGCGGCGGACTGTCCGACATGTTCGGCGGTGGAGTCACCTCGAACCTCGGTGCCTCGGGCGTCGCAGAGCGCAACCTGAACCGCATCACCGTGATCCTCGGCCTCGTCTGGCTCGCGTGCATCGTGGTGCTCGGTCTTCTCACCAAGTTCGACACCGGAGCATAGGGGTAAACGGAATGGCATCAGGCGGCAGTGCAATCCGCGGTTCGCGCGTCGGCGCGGGACCCATGGGCGAGCAGGACCGGGGCTACCACGCGGAGCGCGTCGCGGTCTCCTACTGGGACGCCCTCGGCAACGAGACGGTGCGCCACTTCTCGGCGGCGCTCCCCGAGGACGAGATCCCCGAGGTGATCGACTCTCCGCAGTCCGGTCTCCCCGCGGGACGAGACCGGGCGAACCCGCCGCAGGTCGCGAAGTCGGAGCCCTACAAGACGCACCTCGCGTACGTGAAGGAGCGCCGCACCGAGGCCGAGGCCGCTCAGCTCCTCGAGGAGGCGCTGCAGCAGCTGCGAGCCCGCCGGGGTACCGCGACCCCCTCCTGAGCATCGCCGGCCTCAGAGCCGGTGCAACGACGAAGGGCCCGTCCTCCAGTGGAGGCGGGCCCTTCGTCGTTCCCGGAAGAGCCGGGGGGAGAGCTCAGTAGCTCGGCGCGATCAGCGACTCGGGCACCTCGGCCGCGGCCTCCTGGTCGACGAAGAACACCGTGCGCTTGCGGCCGAACGCGCCGGCTGCCGGCACCTCGTTCGTGCTCGCGCCCGCGAGGGCGAGGCCGAGCGCGGAGGCCTTGTCGGCGCCGGCGAGGACCATCCAGATCCGGTCGGACTGGTTGATCAGCGGCAGGGTGAGCGTGAGGCGCTCGGGCGGCGGCTTCGGGGAGTTGCGGACCGCCAGCACTCCCGGCTGCGGGTGGCGGATGGCCGAGCGCTCCGGGAAGAGCGAGGCGATGTGGCCGTCGGGCCCGACACCGAGGAAGGTGATGTCGAAGCGGGGGTAGTCGCGCCCCTCGGTGGCGTGCGCGCGGAGCTCGGCGTCGTACGCCGCGGCCGCGCCGTCGAGGTCGAGGCCCTCGTCGGACGCGGGGTAGGAGTGCACGTTCTCGGTCGGCACCTCGAGACGCTCGAAGAGGTCGCCCGCCTGCACGTCGTTGCGGTCCTCGTGGCCGCGGGGCACCCAGCGCTCATCGCCCCACCAGAAGTGCACGCGGGTCCAGTCGACATTGCCCGCGGCGGAGGAGCCGCCGATCTCCTTGAGAGTCGCCGCCCCCATCGTCCCGCCGGTGAGGACCACGTTCGCCGTGCCCAGGTCGTCGAGGATGTCGATCGTCTTCGTCAGGAAGCGCGCGGCGACCGAGCCCGCGAGGGTCTGCTTGTCTCGGTGGACGAGCACACGGCGGTCAGTGGTCATCGGGGTCTCCTTCGGGTCGGTCGCCATCGGCGGATGGCCGTCTCTCCGGCCGCCGCGCCTGGCGTGCAGGGTGCGGCGGCCGGGGAGTGCGGCGGTGTCAGGACGCGCTGCGAGCGTCGTTCTTCTCGGTGAGCATGTCCACACCGCGCGAGATCACTTCACCGTACAGGTCATCCGGGTCGAGCCTGCGCAGCTCCTCCGCCAGGCAGTCGCGGAGGCTCCGGCGCGGCAGGGAGATGTCGTGGACGGGCTGGTCCGGCTGCGTCAGCGTCGCGACGTTCGGGATCGAGCGTTCGAGCTCGATCACGCCGGATTCGCGGAAGAGGCGCACCCCGTGGATCCCGCTGGACCCGGTCGCACTGATGGTGAGCTCGTGGTCGACGGGGATGTCGAGCTCGAGCTGCAGCCAGGCGGCGAGCAGGATCGTCGAGGGGGAGTCGGGCGCACCGGAGACCTCGACGGCCGTGATCGGCTCGTACGGCGGCTGGTCGAGCACCGCGGCGAGCTGGGCGCGCCACAGGGTGAGGCGCGTCCAGGCGAAGTCGGTGTCGCCGGGGGCGTAGGTCGAGGCCAGGTGGTGCAGAGCCTCGGCCGGGTTGGACTGCGCGGAGGCGTCGGTGATCCGGCGCGTCGCGATGCGGCCGATCGGCGACTTCGAGGCGCTGTCGGGCGCGCTGTTCGGCCACCAGGCGACCACGGGCGCGTCGGGGAGCAGGAGCCCGGTGACCAGGCTCTCCTCGTCCGTCGCGGCGTCGCCGAACGGGCGGAGCACGACGACCTCGCTCGCACCGGCGTCGCCACCCACGCGGATCTGCGCGTCGACGCGCGGGGTGGCGTCGACGGGGACCGTGGTCAGCCCGTCGTCCTTCGAGACGACGATGACGCGCATCGGGTGCTCGCGGGACGCGTCGTTGGCGGCGTCGATCGCCTCCTCCTCGTGACCCCGGGAGGTCGCGATGATGAGGGTGAGCACGCGGCCGAGGGCGACGGCGCCGCCCTCCTCGCGGATCTTGACGAGGGTCTTCGAGACCTCGCTCGTCGTGGTGTCGGGCAGATCGACGATCACGGGCGCCTCCAGGTGCGGCCGTCGCGAGCGAGGAGCTCGTCGGCGGAATCGGGGCCCCAGGTTCCGGGGCGGTACTGCTCGGGCTGGCCCTGCGTGGCCCAGTACTCCTCGATCGGGTCGAGGATCTTCCAGGAGAGCTCGACCTCCTCGTGCCGCGGGAAGAGCGGCGGCTCGCCGAGGAGGACGTCGAGGATCAGGCGCTCGTAGGCCTCGGGGCTCGCCTCGGTGAAGGCGTGGCCGTAGCCGAAGTCCATCGTCACGTCGCGGACCTGCATGCCCGCGCCGGGCACCTTCGAGCCGAAGCGCATGGTGACGCCCTCGTCGGGCTGTACGCGGATGACCAGGGCGTTCTGGCCGAGCGAGGTGGTCTGGCTCTCGGCGAAGAGCTGCTGCGGCGCGCGCTTGAAGACCACGGCGATCTCGGTGACGCGGCGGCCCAGGCGCTTGCCGGCGCGCAGGTAGAACGGCACGCCGGCCCAGCGGCGGGTGCCGATGTCCAGGCGCATCGCGGCGAAGGTCTCGGTCGTCGAGGTCGGGCTCATGCCGTCCTCCTCGAGGAAGCCGAGCACCTTCTCGCCGCCCTGCCAGCCGCCGGAGTACTGCCCGCGGGCGGTGACGGTCGAGAGGTCCTTCGGCAGCCGGACGGCCGCGAGGACCTTCTCCTTCTCGGCGCGGAGGTCCGCGGCGTCGAACGAGATCGGCTCCTCCATCGCCGTGAGGGCGAGCAGCTGGAGCAGGTGGTTCTGGATGACGTCGCGCGCGGCGCCGATGCCGTCGTAGTAGCCGGCCCGGCCGCCCACTCCGATGTCCTCGGCCATGGTGATCTGCACGTGGTCGACGTAGTTCGAGTTCCAGAGCGGCTCGTACATCATGTTGGCGAAGCGCAGCGCCAGGATGTTCTGGACCGTCTCCTTGCCGAGGTAGTGGTCGATGCGGAAGACGGAGTCCGGCGGGAAGACCGACTCGACGACGGCGTTGAGCTCGCGCGCGGTCTTCAGGTCGCTGCCGAAGGGCTTCTCGATGACGACGCGGCGCCACTGGCCGTCCTTCTGCTCCGCGAGGCCCGAGTTGCGCAGCTGCTCGGTGACCTGGGGGAAGGACTTCGGCGGGATCGAGAGGTAGAAGGCGAAGTTGCCGTTCGTGCCGCGCTCGCGGTCGAGCTCGTCGACCGTCGTCTTCAGGCGGCTGAAGGCCTCGGGGTCGTCGAACTCGCCCTGCACGAAGCGGATGCCCTGCGCGAGCTGGGTCCAGACCTCCTCGTGGAACTCGGTGCGGGCGTGCTTCTTGACGGAGTCGTGCACGACCTTCTCGAAGTCCTGGTCGTCCCAGTCGCGCCGGGCGAAGCCGACGAGCGCGAATCCGGGCGGCAGCAGGCCGCGGTTGGCGAGGTCGTAGACCGCCGGCATGAGCTTCTTGCGGGAGAGATCGCCGGTGACGCCGAAGATGACGAGGCCGCTCGGCCCCGCGATCCGGTTCAGCCGTCGGTCGAAGCTCAACCGCAGCGGGTTGAACTCGGGAGTGATGTCCACAGACATGTGCAGTGTCCTTCTGTGTGCCGCGGGCCGGCGGAGCCGGCGCCTCGGCGCACTGCTATCGGTGACGGAGGGGGAGTGGTGACGCCTGCCCGCTCCGCTGAGGGCTTGCGAGCGCGGTCGGGGCGGACCGCGCGGACGACCGCGGGCGCGGCGTCCCGCCTCCCGGAGGAGGTCGGGACGCCGCGCCCGGCGGATCAGGTGTTGAGCGCCTCGAAGAGGGCCTCGAGGTCGGCCTCGGGGTCCGTCAGGGTCAGCGTCAGGACCGGGCGGCCGTGCTCGGCGAGCACGCTCGCGTCGCCCGCGGCCTGGGCCTGGATCAGCTGGCCGAAGGTGAACGGGCTCTCGGGGATCTCGAGATCCGTGCTCGCGCGCTCGGCGATCTGGAGGAAGACGCCGGTCGGCGCTCCGCCCTTGTGGTACTGACCGGTCGAGTGCAGGAAGCGCGGGCCCCAGCCGAAGGTCACCGGACGCTTCGACTGCGCGGCGAGGAGGTCGCGGACGCCCTCCAGCTGCGGCAGCGCGAGGCGGTCGACGTAGGCCTGGATCGACACGTAGCCGCCCTCGCCCAGCTGGGCGAGGAGGCGGTCGACGGCGGCGGCGATGGTCGAGACGCCCTCGGTGACGTTCGACGTGCCGGTCACCTCGATGCCCGCGTCCGTGAAGGCCGGGGTCGCCGGCTCCGGGCGCTTCTCGAGCAGGGCCCGGGTCGCGACCTTCGCCGACTCGACGTCGGGCTGGTCGAACGGGTTGATCCCGAGTAGGCGCCCGGCGACCGCGACCGCGTACTCCCAGGTCAGCATCTGCGCGCCGAGCGAGCCGGACAGGAGGATCTCGCCCTCGTGCCGGTCGCGCGGGAACAGGTGCAGCGCGCTCGCGTCCTCGACCAGGCGGACGACCTGCACGTCGGCGAGGTCCTCCGACAGCTCGGGGGCGAGGGTGCCGAGGACGACGGGGAGGATGCCCGTGCCGTCCTTGCCGGTGGACTCGGCGATGAGCTGCTCGGCCCAGTCGGCGAAGCCCACGATGTGCGTGCCGTCGGCCACGATCGCGAGCTTGTCGCGGCGGGGGCTGGTGGCGGCGATCGCGGCGCCGAGGAGCAGACCCGGGTTCTCCGGGGTGTCCACGGCCAGGCCGAGGGACGCCTCCGCCGCCTCGTCGAGGAGGGCCTCGATGTCGGCGCCGGCGAGTCCGGACGGCACGAGGCCGAACGCGGAGAGCGCCGAGAAGCGGCCGCCGATGTTCGGGTCGGCGTTGAAGACCCGGTAGCCGGCCTCGCGCGAGGACGAGTCGAGCGGCGAGCCGGGGTCGGTCACGATGACGATGCGGTCGAGCGGGTCGATGCCGGCCTCGGTGAACGCCTTCTCGTAAGCCTTCTTCTGGCTGGCGGTCTCGACCGTCGAGCCGGACTTCGACGAGATGACGACCGCGGTCGACGCGAGGCGGTCGTTCAGGGCCGCGAGGACCTGCCCGGGCGCGGTGGAGTCGAGCACGGTGAGCTCGACGCCGGCGGTCCGGGTGATGACCTCGGGCGCGAGCGAGGAGCCGCCCATGCCGCCGAGCACGATGTGGTCGATGCCCTTGGCCTGGAACTCCTCGCGGAGCGCCAGGATCTCGGGGATCAGCGGGCGGGAGACGGTGGTCGACTCGGTCCAGCCGAGGCGCTTCGCCGACTCCTCCTCGGCCGCCGCACCCCAGAGGGTGGGGACCTGGGCGGTGATGCCCGAGGCGACCTCGTCGGCGACGAGCTCCGGCACGACGCGGTCGGCGGCCTTCTCGGCGTCGCCGCTGAGGTGGATCTGGATCGTCATGCTCAGGCCTTCGCCTTCGCGCCCTCGAGCGCGGCGGTGACGGTGTCGAGCAGCTCGTTCCAGGAGACGACGAACTTCTCGACGCCCTCCTTCTCGAGCAGCTCGGTGACCTCGGCGTAGGAGACGCCCTGCGCGGCGACGGCGTCGAGGACGGCGTTGGCGTCGGCGTAGGAGCCGGTCACCGTGTCGCCGGCGATGACGCCGTGGTCGAAGGTCGCCTCGAGGGTCTTCTCGGGCATCGTGTTGACGACGCCCGCCGCGACCAGCTCGGTCACGTAGAGGGTGTCGGGGAGGTCGGTCGACTTGACGCCGGTCGAAGCCCACAGCGGACGCTGGCGGTTGGCGCCGGACTCCTGCAGGAGCAGCGCGCGCTCGGTGGCGAACGCCTCGACGAAGACCTCGTAGGCGAGCTGCGCGTTGGCGACGCCGGCCTTGCTCTTCAGCGCGAGGGCCTCGTCGGTGCCGACGGCCTCGAGACGCTTGTCGATCTCGGTGTCGACGCGCGACACGAAGAACGAGGCGACGGAGTGGATGGTCGACAGGTCGATGCCGGCGTCCTTGGCCTTCTCGAGGCCGGCCAGGTACGCGTTGATGACGGCGCGGTAGCGGGCGAGCGAGAAGATCAGCGTGACGTTGACCGAGATGCCGGAGCCGATGGCCTCGGTGATGGCCTCGAGGCCCTCGACGGTCGCGGGGATCTTGATCATCGCGTTCGGGCGGTCGACCTTGGCCCAGAGGGCCTTGGCCTGCTCGATGGTGCCCTGCGCGTCGTGCGCGAGGCCCGGCTCGACCTCGATCGAGACGCGGCCGTCGTAGCCGTTCGTCGCGTCGTAGATCGGGCGGAAGACGTCGGAGGCGGCGGCGACGTCGTCGGTGGTGATCGCGAAGACCGCGTCGGTCACCGAGGTGTCGGCGGCGGCGAGCTCCTCGACCTGCTCGTCGTAGGACTCGCCCTTGGCGAGGGCCGCGGCGAAGATCGTGGGGTTGGTGGTGACTCCGACGACGTTCTTCTCGTCGATGAGCTTCTGCAGCCCGCCGCTCGAGATGCGCGAGCGCGACAGGTCGTCGAGCCAGATGCTGACGCCGGCGGCGGAGAGGTCTGCGGTGGGGGTGTTCTCGGTCATGTCTCTTCTTCTCGCTAGATGGTGCGGGTCGGTGGGGAGTCGTGGGCCCGACGGCGAAGGCCGCGCCCGGGTGGACGCGGCCTTCGTGGTCAGGACGCCGCGAGCGACTCCTTGGCGGCGGTGATGGCCGCCTCGGTGGTGATCCCGAACTCGCGGAACAGGGTCTTGTAGTCGGCGGAGGCGCCGAAGTGCTCGATGGAGACCGAGCGGCCGGCGTCGCCGACGTACTTCTGCCAGCCGAGGCTGAGGCCGGCCTCGATCGAGACGCGCGCCTTCACGGCGGAGGGCAGCACCTTCTCGCGGTACTCGGCGTCCTGCTCCTCGAACCACTCGAGCGAGGGGGCCGAGACGACGCGGGCGTTGACGCCCTCGCCCTTGAGCAGCTCGCGCGCCTCGACGGCGATCTGCACCTCGGAGCCGGTGGCGATGAGGATCACGTCGGGGGTGCCGTTCGGCGCCTCGGCGAGGATGTACGCGCCGCGGGCGACGTTCGACGCGTGGGCGAAGGTCTCGCCGGTGGCGTCGCCCTCTCCGCGCTCGAAGACCGGGATGTTCTGGCGGGTCAGCGCGAGGCCGGCGGGGCCCTCGCGGCGCTCCAGGATCGTCTTCCAGGCGTAGGCGACCTCGTTGGCGTCGCCGGGGCGGACGATGTCCAGTCCCGGGATCGCGCGGAGGGCCGCCAGCTGCTCGACCGGCTGGTGCGTCGGGCCGTCCTCGCCGAGGGCCACGGAGTCGTGGGTCCAGACGTAGATGGCCGGCGCCTTCATGAGCGCGGCGAGACGGACTGCCGGGCGCATGTAGTCGGAGAAGATCAGGAAGGTGCCGCCGAAGGGGCGGGTGTTGCCGTGCAGGACGATGCCGTTGAGGATCGCGCCCATGGCGTGCTCGCGGATGCCGAAGTGCAGCACGCGGCCGCCCTTCTTGCCGGTCCACTCGTGGGTCGAGAACTCGCTCGGCACGAAGGAGCCGGCGCCCTCGATGGTCGTGTTGTTCGACTCGGCGAGGTCGGCGGAACCGCCCCAGAGCTCGGGCACGACGCCGGCGAGGGCGTTGATGACCTTGCCGGACGCTGCGCGGGTCGACACCTCCTTGCCGGGCTCGAAGACGGGGAGGGCCTCCTGGACGCCCTCGGGGAGGTCGCCGCTCAGGACGCGGTCGAGCAGGACCTTCTTCTCGGGGTTCGCGGTCGCCCACGCCTCGAGCGTCTCGTTCCATTCGGCGTGCTGCGCCTGGCCGCGCTCGACGGCCTTGCGGGTGTGCTCGAGGACCTCGTCGGCGACGTCGAAGGTCTTCTCGGGGTCGAAGCCGAGCACCTCCTTGAGGCCGCGGAGCTCGTCGGCGCCGAGGGCGGAGCCGTGGATCTTGCCGGTGTTCTGCTTCTTCGGCGAGGGCCAGCCGATGATCGTGCGCAGGATGATGAGCGACGGCTTGTCGGTCTCGCCCTTGGCGGCCTCGATCGCGGCGTGCAGCTCGGCGACGTCCTCGTGGTACTCGCCGGTCTTCTTCCAGTCGACGACCTGGACCTGCCAGTCGTAGGCCTCGTAGCGGGCCTTGACGTCCTCGGTGAAGGCGATGTTGGTGTCGTCCTCGATCGAGATCTGGTTGGAGTCGTAGATGACGACGAGGTTGCCGAGCTGCTGGTGGCCGGCGAGCGAGGAGGCCTCGCTGGTGATGCCCTCCTGCAGGTCGCCGTCGCCGGCGATGACGTAGACGAAGTGGTCGAACGGCGAGGTGCCTGCGGCGGCCTCGGGGTCGAACAGGTCGCGCTCGAAGCGCGCGGCGTAGGCGAAGCCGACGGCCGAGGCGAGGCCCTGGCCGAGCGGGCCGGTGGTGATCTCGACGCCGTCGGTGTGGCCGTACTCGGGGTGGCCCGGGGTCTTCGAGCCCCAGGTGCGCAGCGCCTTGAGGTCGTCGAGCTCGAGGCCGTAGCCGCCCAGGTAGAACTGGACGTACTGCGTCAGCGAGGAGTGGCCGACCGACAGGATGAAGCGGTCGCGGCCGATCCAGGTGGCGTCGGACGGATCGCGGCGCATGACCTTCTGGAACAGGAGGTACGCGGCCGGCGCGAGGCTCATGGCGGTGCCGGGGTGGCCGTTGCCGACCTTCTCGACCGCGTCCGCGGCGAGAACCCTCGCCGTGTCGACTGCCTTCTCGTCAATGGAATCCCATTGCAGTTCTGACACTAGGTACTGACCCTTCTCGAGACGTGGGGCAGACGGGGACCGTCCGCCCTCTCGCATGGTGGAGCGCGCATGACGACTTCGACACGATGCTTCCGACGACGCCCCGTTCGGCCTCGCGCGACTGATCAGTCGGGCGGAACTCGGGTGCGGGCCGGGCGCTCTGGCGAGCAGTTCCGAGTATACGGAGGGGGGTGCGCCGGGGATCGGGGGTTGCGCCTCGCATATGTCGGCGTCCGATTGGACAAGCGTGCACTCCGGGCCCGCCCCCATCCGGCGCGCATTACACTCGTTCGGGATCATCGATCGTTAGAGGAGCAATGGACGTAGTCGCAGAGACCACCGCGATCGAGCGGGGAGGGCCCGTCCGGTCGCCCCTGTCGCGCAAGGTGAGGGCGTACGTCGCGCTGACGAAGCCGCGGGTGATCGAGCTGCTGCTCGTGGTCACCGCGCCCACGATGATCCTGGCGCAGGGCGGGATCCCGAACCTGCTGCTGGTCCTCAACGTCCTCATCGGCGGGGCGCTCAGCGCCGGGTCGGCCGGCGCGTTCAACTGCTACATCGACCGCGACATCGACCGCGTGATGAAGCGGACCCGCAACCGCCCGCTCGTCACCGGCGAGGTCTCCGACCGGGAGGCGCTGGTCTTCGCGACCACGATCGGCGTGCTGTCGATCGTCTGGCTCGGCCTGACCGCCAACTGGCTGGCCGCGTCGCTCTCGCTCGCCGCGATCCTCATCTACGTGCTCTTCTACACGCTGTTCCTCAAGCGCCGCACGCCGCAGAACATCGTCTGGGGCGGCATCGCGGGCTGCATGCCCGTGCTGATCGGCTGGGCCGCGGTCACGAACTCGCTCGACTGGGCGCCGATCATCCTGTTCTCGGTCATCTTCCTCTGGACGCCGCCGCACTACTGGCCGCTCTCGATGAAGTACCGCGAGGACTACCGCGCCGCCGGCGTGCCGATGCTCGCCGTCGTCCGCGGACGCAGCATCGTCGGTCTCCAGGTCATCCTCTACGCGTGGGCCACCGTCGCGTGCTCGCTGCTGCTCATCCCCGTCGCCGGCATGGGCGTCGTCTACACGGTCGTCGCCCTCGCGAGCGGCGTCTGGTTCATCGCCGAGACGCACCGCCTCTACAGCCTCGCGATCCGTCACGAGCACGTCTCGCCGATGCGCGTCTTCCACGGCTCGATCGGCTACCTCACGCTGCTGTTCCTCGCCGTCGGCATCGACCCGCTGCTGCCGTTCTGATGGTGACGCCGTTCTCGTTCCTCGCCGAGCGGGTCACGCTGAGCCCCCGCGCCCTGCGCTGGGGGACGACGGCCGCCCTGGTCGCGAGCATCCTGATCATCTTCTTCGGCGGCGTCGTGCGCCTGACCGGCTCGGGCCTCGGCTGCCCGACCTGGCCCGCCTGCGATGCGGGCTCGCTGACCTCGACGCCCGAGCTCGGGATCCACGGCTTCATCGAGTTCACCAACCGCGCCTTCACCGGCGTGCTGATCGTCGCGGTCGGCTGGGCCATCACCGCGGCCCGGCTGCAGAAGCCGCGCGACCGCACGATGACCCGCCTGGCCTGGTCGCAGTTCTGGCTCGTGGTCGCGAACGCGCTCGCGGGCGGCGCGACCGTGCACTCGGGCCTCAACCCGTACATCGTCGCGGGTCACTTCATGCTCGCGATCGCCCTGCTGACGACCACGGCGCTGACCTGGCACCGCGCGCACCGCTCGCAGTCCGTCGCGTTCGAGCCGGATGCACTCACCCGAGGGGTGAGCATCGCGCTCGTCGCGGTGACGCTGGCCGTGATCGCCGTCGGCACCCTGGTGACCGGCACCGGCCCGCACGCGGGCGACTCGGCCGAGGTCCCGCGGATGCGGTTCCACTGGGAGAGCGTCACCGTCGTGCACGGGGTCCTCGGGACGGCCACGCTCGTGCTCGGCCTCGCGTTGCTGGTGCTGCTGGCGCGCGTGCCGGGCTCCGAGCTGGCACGGCGGCGCGTGATCACCTTCCTCGTCGTGGTGGGGCTGCAGGCGCTCGTGGGCGTCGCCCAGTCGCTCCTCGCCCTGCCGGAGGCGCTCGTCGCCGTCCACCTGCTCGGCTCCGCGTTCGTCTGGGTCGGTGCGCTGCGGGTCCTGCTCGACGTGAATCCGCGGCTCTTCACGGTGCGCGCTCAGCGTCGGCAGGCCGTCGAGGAGCTCGCGCCCGCGCTCTGACTCGGGCGGTGGCCGGCTCGGAGGCCCTTCCCGCCGGACCGCAGGTGCCGGCGCAGCCGGACCAGCGCGAGCGCGAGCCGCGGCAGCGGGAGGCTCCGCGCGAGCGGCTCGGCCAGGGCACCGAAGTCGCGTGCGGGCCTCGGCTCCAGGCCGGTGCGCGCGAGCGCGAGGAGGAGGCGGGGGAGGGTCGGGATGCTGTCGTCGTTCGTCATGCGGACACTCCAGCACGGACCACCGACACGGGTGTGGTCATGCGGGTCTGGCGGCGCGGGCTCCAGTGCCCGGGCGACACCCAGGTGAAGAGGTTCCACTGGAAGCACGGCTTCCGTAGAATGAGTAGTTGGTTCAGGTTCGACGCGGGACGCGTCGATCGCCGTGACGGCGAGACCCGGACCTCGGCCCGATGGAGCGCCACCGCAAGCCTCAGGACTTCCCGGGACGCACCGCTCCGCTCCGCCCATCGACTCGATGGCGTGGTCGGCCCGGATGTGCTCCTCGGATCCCCCTCGGGGAATGACTCCGGAACCCGACCGGTTACCAGTGGGTAGGAAACGAGGTACTTATGTCAGACATCCTGATCGACCGCCCCGAGCTCGCGAGCCTGGGCGTCTACGAGTTCGGCTGGTCCGACTCGGACTCCGCCGGCGCCTCCGCGCGCCGCGGCATCTCGCCCGAGGTCGTCTCCGACATCTCCGCGCTCAAGAACGAGCCGGCCTGGATGCGCGAGCGGCGCATGAAGGCGCTCGCCCTCTTCGAGCGCAAGCCGATGCCCACCTGGGGCGCCGACCTGTCGGACATCGACTTCGACAACATCAAGTACTTCGTCCGCTCCACCGAGAAGCAGGCGCAGACCTGGGAGGACCTCCCGGACGACATCAAGAACACGTACGAGAAGCTCGGCATCCCCGAGGCGGAGCGCCAGCGCCTCGTCGGCGGCGTGGCCGCGCAGTACGAGTCCGAGGTCGTCTACCACCAGATCCGCGAGGACCTGGAGGAGCAGGGCGTCATCTTCATGGACACCGACACCGCCCTCCGCGAGCACCCCGAGATCTTCGAGGAGTACTTCGGCACCGTCATCCCGGCCGGCGACAACAAGTTCGCCGCGCTGAACACGGCGGTCTGGTCGGGCGGCTCGTTCGTGTACGTCCCCAAGGGCGTGCGCGTCGATATCCCGCTGCAGGCCTACTTCCGGATCAACACCGAGAACATGGGCCAGTTCGAGCGGACGCTGATCATCGCGGACGAGGGCAGCTACGTCCACTACATCGAGGGCTGCACGGCGCCGATCTACAAGTCGGACTCGCTGCACTCGGCCGTCGTCGAGATCATCGTGAAGAAGAACGCCCGCGTGCGCTACACGACGATCCAGAACTGGTCGAACAACGTCTACAACCTCGTCACCAAGCGCGCGATCGCTCACGAGGGCGCGACGATGGAGTGGATCGACGGCAACATCGGCTCCAAGGTCACCATGAAGTACCCGTCGATCTTCCTGGTCGGCGAGCACGCCAAGGGCGAGACCCTCTCCGTCGCGTTCGCGGGCCCCGGCCAGCACCAGGACGCCGGCGCGAAGATGATCCACATGGCTCCGTACACGCAGTCGTCGATCGTCTCCAAGTCGATCGCCCGCGGCGGCGGCCGGGCCGGCTACCGCGGCGAGGTCCGGGTGGACGCCAACGCGCACCACTCCGCGAACACGGTGCGCTGCGACGCGCTCCTGGTCGACACGATCTCGCGCTCGGACACCTACCCGGCGATCGACATCCGCGTGGACGACGTCCAGCTCGGCCACGAGGCCACGGTCTCGAAGGTCAGCGAGGAGCAGCTCTTCTACCTGATGTCCCGCGGCATGCCGGAGGACGAGGCCATGGCCATGATCGTCCGCGGCTTCATCGAGCCGATCGCGCGCGAGCTGCCGATGGAGTACGCCCTCGAGCTCAACAAGCTCATCGAGATGGGGATGGAGGGCAGCGTCGGCTGACGCTCGCCCCACCGGCCCCGAGGCCGCCCGAGTCGGGCGGCCAGCACCCTTCGAAAGGAACCACCGCCTGATGACGGTCCCCACGAGCGCCCCGACGTCCCCTGCGATCGACGGCGCGGACGCCGCCGCGCGCCTGGGCATCGCCGCGCACTCCGACGGGGCGTTCACGCCCGTGCAGACCCGCTCCGAGCGCTTCGCGTCCACCGACGTCGACGCCTTCGAGACGGTCACCGGTCGCGAGATCGCCTGGAAGCTGACCCCGGTCGCCCGCCTCGGCGACCTGATCGACGGCCCCCTCGACGGCTCGCCGACTCCGCTGGAGTCGGCGGCGGTCGAGGGCGTCGACGTCTCCTGGGTCGGCCGCGACGACGCGCGGATCGGCACCGCCGGCCTCCCCGAGGACCGCGCCGCCGCGAACGCCTGGTCGCAGTTCGAGCAGGCGCTCTCGATCCGGGTGACCGGCGAGGACGAGAAGGTCGCGACGCTCGTGCGCACCGGTCTCGGCTCCGCTCCCCGTGCCGCGCACACGATCATCGAGGCCGCGCCGTATGCGCGCGGCGTCGTCGTGCTGCAGAACGAGGGCGAGGCGACTCTCGCCGAGAACGTCGAGGTGCTCGTCGGCGAGGGCGCGCAGCTGACCATCGTCACGCTGCAGGAGTGGGCCGACGACGCCCGCCACCTCGCGAACCACTTCCTCCGCGTCGGCCGCGACGCGAAGGTCAAGCACATCGTCGTCACGCTCGGCGGCTCGATCGTCCGGGTGAACCCCTCGGCGCACCTCGTCGAGCGCGGTGCGGACGGCGAGCTCCTCGGCCTGTACTTCGCCGACGGCGGCCAGCACCTCGAGCAGCAGGTCTACGTCGACCACGACGCCCCCGACACCCGCAGCCGCGTCACCTACAAGGGTGCGCTGCAGGGCCAGGGCGCGCGGACGGTCTGGATCGGCGACGTGCTGATCCGCCAGAGCGCGAACGGCACCGACAGCTACGAGCAGAACCGCAACCTGGTCCTCTCGGACGGCACGCGGGCCGACTCGATCCCGAACCTCGAGATCGAGACCGGCGACATCGCCGGGGCGGGCCACGCCTCGGCGACCGGCCGCTTCGACGACGAGCAGCTCTTCTACCTGCAGTCGCGCGGCATCCGCGAAGACGAGGCGCGCCGCCTGGTCGTCCGCGGCTTCCTCAGCGAGATCGTGCAGCAGATCGGCGTGACCGAGCTCGAGGACCGCCTCCAGCTCGCGATCGAGGCCGAGCTGGCCGGCAGCGCCGGGCAGACCGGCGCGTACAGCCCGGAGGTGTCCGCATGAGCGACGCCGCCCGGATCTGCGCCGCCTCGGAGCTGATCCCGAACCAGGCCGTCCGCTACGTCGTCGACGGCATCGCCATCGCGATCGTGCAGGACACGGCCGGCGAGATCCACGCCATCGGCGACACCTGCACGCACGGCGAGGTCTCCCTCGCCGAGGGCTTCGTCGAGGACGACACCCTCGAGTGCTGGGCCCACGGCTCGGCGTTCTCGCTGCGCACCGGCGCCCCCCTGAACCTGCCGGCCTTCGAGCCGGTTCCCGTCTTCGTCGTCGAGGTCATCGACGGCGACGTCTACATCGACCCGACCGTCACGAAGGAAGTCTGAATGTCCGTTCTCCAGATCAGCGATCTCCACGTCAGTGTCGAGACCGAGCAGGGGACCAAGCAGATCCTCCGCGGTGTCGACCTCACCATTAACCAGGGTGAGATCCACGCCGTGATGGGCCCGAACGGGTCCGGCAAGTCCACCCTCGCGTACACGATCGCGGGCCACCCGAAGTACCACGTCGACGGCGGCTCGATCACGCTCGACGGCGTCGAGGTCCTCGACATGACCGTCGACGAGCGCGCTCGCGCCGGCCTCTTCCTCGCCATGCAGTACCCGGTCGAGATCCCCGGCGTCACCAACACCAACTTCCTCCGCACGGCCAAGACCGCGATCGCGGGCGAGGCGCCGGCGATCCGCACCTGGACCAAGGACGTCAAGAAGGCCATGGCCGACCTGCGCATGGACCCGTCCTTCGCGGCGCGCAACGTCAACGAGGGCTTCTCGGGCGGCGAGAAGAAGCGCAACGAGATCCTCCAGCTCGAGCTGCTCGCCCCGCAGTTCGCCGTCCTCGACGAGACCGACTCCGGACTCGACGTCGACGCGCTGAAGATCGTCTCGGAGGGCGTCAACCGCGCTCACGCCTCGACCGGTCTCGGCGTCCTGCTGATCACGCACTACACGCGGATCCTGCGCTACATCCAGCCCGACTTCGTGCACGTCTTCGTCGCCGGCCGGATCGCCGAGCAGGGCGGCAAGGAGCTCGCGACCCGCCTCGAGGACGAGGGCTACGACCGCTTCCTCGCTCCGGCGACGGCCTGATCATGGCGGTCACCACGCTCGACCCGAAGCTCTTCGACCAGGTCGAGGAGGCGCTCAAGGACGTCATGGACCCCGAGCTCGGCGTCAACGTCGTCGACCTCGGTCTGATCTACGACCTGGGCTGGGACGACGAGAACGACGCCCTGGTCATCCACATGACGCTGACCTCGGCGGGCTGCCCGCTGACCGACGTGCTCGAGGAGCAGACCGCGGAGTCGCTCGACGGCGTCGTGGAGGCGTTCCGGATCAACTGGGTCTGGATGCCGCCGTGGGGTCCGGACCGGATCACCGAGGACGGCCGCGACATGATGCGCGCGCTCGGCTTCTCGATCTAGAGCCGCGCCGCTCGATCGGCGTCAGGTACGGGGAAGGGCCCGGAGGATCATCCTCCGGGCCCTTCGCCGTGCGTGCGGGGCGGGTCAGCCCTTGCGGCGGCCGAGCAGCGCCCACGTGGTGGGCAGGAGCGCGGCGGCGAGCAGGATCTTGAGGGTGTCACCGACGAGGAAGGGCACGAGGCCGGCGGTCAGCACCGAGCCGAGGTCGGCCGGGTAGCCCATCGAGCTGAGCGCGGTGGCGAGCCAGGGGAGTCCGACCAGGTAGATGGTGGCGGTGCCGGCGAGGAAGGTCACGACGGTGCCGACGACGCGGCGGTCCCATTGGCGCTGGGCGAGCCAGCCGGTGACGATCGAGGCGAGGACGAAGCCGACGATGTAGCCGCCGGTCGGGCCGGCCAGGACGGCCCAGCCGCTCGAGCCCTCGGTGAAGATCGGGGCGCCGAGGGCGCCGACGAGCGCGTAGACGCCCATCGAGAGGGCACCGCGGAGGGCGCCGAGCGTGGTGCCGACGAGCAGGACGGCGAAGGTCTGGCCCGTGATCGGGACCGGCCACATCGGGATGTACAGCTGCGCCATGCCGGCGGTGAACGCGGCGGCGGCGAGGACGAGCACCAGATCGGTGACCAGCGAGCGGGTGAGCAGCCGGTCCGCCAGGACCGGTCGCGACGGGGCGAGAGAGTAGCTGGACATGTCTGTTCTCCAAAGACCGTGTCGCCCGAGAGCGAGGAGCGAGCGCGTCCGCGGTGAGCGGACGTGGATCCGCCCCGCGGCTCAGGAAATATACTAGGGGGCTGCCGCTCCGCGGCCTCTTGCCCCACACCTCCCGAACCGAACGCCATTTCTTGGCGGGAACGGACAGCACAGTGCTCAGCGTGCACGACCTCGAACTCCGAGTCGGCGCCCGACTCCTGATGGAGAACGTGTCCTTCAGAGTCGGCGACGGCGACAAGGTCGGCCTCGTCGGCCGCAACGGCGCGGGCAAGACGACGCTGACCAAGGTCCTCGCCGGCGACCTCATCGCCGCGAAGGGATCGGTCGACCGCGGCGGCGAGATCGGCTACCTGCCGCAGGACCCGCGCTCCGGCGACCCCGAGGAGCTGGCGCGCACGCGCATCCTCGACGCCCGCGGCCTCGGCCAGCTGGTGCTGGGCATGCAGGAGGCCACCGTCGCGATGTCGAGCAGCGAGACGGCCGTCAGCGAGGCCGGGATGAAGAAGTACGGCAACCTGACCGACCGCTTCCTCTCGCTCGGCGGCTATGCGGCCGAGGCCGAGGCGGCCTCGATCGCGAGCAACCTCAACCTGCCGGACCGGATCCTCGACCAGCCGCTGAAGACGCTCTCGGGTGGTCAGCGTCGCCGCATCGAGCTCGCGCGCATCCTCTTCTCCGACGCGCAGACGCTCATCCTCGACGAGCCGACCAACCACCTCGACGCCGACTCGGTCGTCTGGCTCCGCGAGTTCCTGAAGAACTACCGCGGCGGCTTCATCGTGATCAGCCACGACATCGAGCTGGTCGGCGAGACCGTGAACCGCGTCTTCTACCTGGACGCCAACCGCCAGGTCATCGACGTCTACAACATGAACTGGAAGAACTACCTCCGCCAGCGCGCGGCCGACGAGGAGCGCCGGAAGAAGGAGCGCGTCAACGTCGAGAAGAAGGCCGGGGCACTTCAGCTCCAGGCCGCCCGCTTCGGCGCGAAGGCGTCGAAGGCCGCGGCCGCGCACCAGATGGTCGCGCGCGCCGAGCGGATGCTCAGCGGCCTCGAGGAGGTCCGTGCCGTGGACCGCGTCGCCAAGCTCCGCTTCCCGACCCCGTCCGCCTGCGGCCGCACCCCGCTGCAGGCGCAGAACCTCTCGAAGAGCTACGGATCGCTCGAGATCTTCACCTCCGTCGACCTCGCGATCGACCGCGGCTCGAAGGTCGTCATCCTCGGCCTGAACGGTGCGGGCAAGACGACTCTGCTGCGCATCCTCGGCGGCGTGGACGCGCCCGACACCGGCGTGATCGAGGCCGGCCACGGCCTGCGCATCGGCTACTACGCCCAGGAGCACGAGACGATCGACGTCAAGCGCTCGGTGCTGGAGAACATGGTCTCCTCGAGCCCGAACCTCACCGAGACCGAGGCCCGCCGCGTGCTGGGCTCGTTCCTCTTCACCGGCGACGACTCGCACAAGCCGGCCGGCGTGCTCTCCGGCGGTGAGAAGACCCGCCTCGCCCTGGCGATGATCGTCGTCTCGGGCGCCAACGTGCTGCTGCTGGACGAGCCCACCAACAACCTCGATCCGGCCAGCCGCGAGGAGATCCTCGACGCGCTCGCGCACTACGAGGGCGCGGTCGTCCTGGTCAGCCACGATGAGGGAGCCGTGGAGGCGCTCAACCCCGAGCGCGTGCTGATCATGCCCGAGGGCACCGAGGACCACTGGACCGCGGACTACCTCGACCTGATCATGCTGGCCTGATCTTCGGCGTCCAGGGATCCCCGAGTCCCGGCGCCGTGGGTCTCGATACGCCGCGTGCCGCGGCTACTCGACCAGCATGTGGCTCATGTGGGTCCCGTACACCGCGTGCCGCGGCTACTCGACCAGCATGTGGCTCATGTCGGTCCCGATACACCGCGTGCCGCGGCTACTCGACCAGCACGTGGCTCACGCTGATCGAGTAGCCCGCGAAGGGGCGTATCGAGATCCACCGGCATCAGAGCTCGAGTCTGCAGACCCACCCTGCTGGTGATGGTGGGTCTCGATACGCACCTTCGGGGCTACTCGACCAGCATGCATGCGGGCGGGCGTCATCTCGGTGGATCCCGCTCCGTCAGCGGGCGTCGAGCAGCTCGTCCTCGATCTCGGCGTCGGTGCGGCCGCGGCGGAGGCGGCGCTGCTCGCGGCGCTCCTCGGCGGCGATGACCTCGGGGTCGTCGGCGTTGCGGATCCGGTACTCGTGCCGGATCGCCCAGGCGAGACCGCCGAAGCCCATGATCGCGAAGAGCACCCACTGGATCGCGTAGCTGATGTGCAGACCCTCGTCGGCGACCGGCTTGATCGCGGCGAGGGGCCGCTCCTCGATCGGAGCCGGGTCCTCCTGGACCAGCAGCCCGTAGCCCGCGGTGCGCAGCGGCTCGTCGAGCTGGGCGGAGAGATCGTCGAGCTGGATCGTGGCGATCTGGCCGGCGGGGGCACCGCGGCCCTCGATGCGACCCTCGCCCGGCTTGAGTCGCGCCGTCACCGTGACCTCGCCCTCGGGCGGGGCCGGGACGACGTCGGGGGAGTCCTGGGTGGAGCCGACCGGGACCCAGCCGCGATCGACGACGAAGACGCTGCCGTCCGCGAGGCGCAGCGGCGTGAGGATCTCGAAGCCGGGATTGCCGTTGTACGGCCGGTTGCGGACCAGCGTCTCGCCGTCGGTCTCGTAGACGCCGCTGACCTCGACGGGCCGGTACTCGAGCGCATCGTTCCAGCTCGCTCCCTCGGGGAGCAGCCCGTCGAGTGCGACGGGGTCCGCGTTCCAGTTGGCGGTGACGAGCCGGTTGGTGCTCGCCGCCTCGTCGAGCCGCGCGACCTGCCAGCGCGAGAGCAGCACGCAGGCGACGGCGAAGACGATCGTGAGGGCCAGGTAGCCGAACCAGCGGCGCGAGAAGGCGAAGCGCCAGGACGGCCGCGTCGCCGTGGCGCTCACAGAGCGGCTCCGCGGTCCACCGTCAGCAGCGGCTTCACCTCGAGCGGGAACTCCCGGGCCGCGAGGAACTCGCGCAGGTAGTCGAGGTGCTCACCGCAGGCGAGCCAGGTCTTCCGGCGGTCCGCGGTGTGGATGCGCGGGTTCCGCCACTCGATCGCCCAGGTCGCGATCTGCGGGCAGCCGGCGCGCGAGCAGGCGTGCTGATCGGGCACGCCGCCGAGCGGGATCACCGTCGTCCCTCGCTCGGGTCGCCGCCCTCGGGCGCGTCGGCGGAGGGTGCGGCGTCGTCCGCCGCGGGCGGCACGTACGGCGGCACCGGCCGGGACAGCACGATCGCGCCGGGACGCTCGACCGTGCCGCTCTCGCCGGCGCTGCCGACGTTGGCGAGCACGACCGCGAAGTACGGGAGCACGATCGCGCCGAGGGCGAAGAAGAGCAGCCACCAGCCCTGGGCGAAGATCAGGCAGATCACGCAGACCATCCTGATGCCCATGGCGATGGAGTACTTGATCGCGCGGGAGCGACGCGCGGCACTGGGCGACGGCGGGAGGGAGGTGAGCGATTCGCGTGATTTCACAGCCCGACAAGACTACGTCGTGCGCGCCAAGCGAAGGCTGAGACGGCCCTATCCGCGGATGTGTTGCGCCGAGCGCCTCTAAGATGTACGGGTCGTCCGGAGCCGCCCGCGCACCGGCGGAGAGGGACACCATGACCACGCCGCGCACCGTTCTCGTCACGGGGGGCAACCGGGGGATCGGCTACGCCATCGCCGAGGAGTTCGTGGCGGCCGGTCACCGGGTCGCGGTCACCGCCCGCTCCGGCTCGGGCCCCGAGGGCTCCTTCACCGTCGTCGCCGACGTCACCGACTCCGCGTCCATCGACGCCGCCTTCTCGCAGATCGAGGCCGAGCTCGGCCCCGTCGAGGTCGTCGTCGCGAACGCCGGCATCACCCGCGACATGCTGCTGCTGCGCATGTCGGAGGAGGACTTCACCTCCGTGATCGACACCAACCTCACCGGAGCCTTCCGGGTCGTCAAGCGGGCGTCGAAGGCGATGCTGAAGCAGAAGTTCGGCCGCATCGTCCTGATCTCGAGCGTCGTCGGCCTCTACGGCGGACCGGGCCAGATCAACTACTCCTCGTCCAAGGCCGCGCTGGTCGGCTTCGCCCGGTCGCTGACCCGCGAGCTCGGTGCCCGCAACATCACGGCGAACGTCGTCGCACCCGGGTTCATCGAGACCGACATGACGGCGGAGCTCCCGGCGGAGCAGCAGGCGGAGTACCGCAAGAGCATCCCGCTGGCCCGCTACGGCACGGCCGCCGAGGTCGCGAAGGTCACCCGCTGGCTGGCGAGCGACGAGGCGGACTACATCTCCGGCGCCGTCATCCCCGTCGACGGCGGCCTCGGGATGGGTCACTGACCGTATCAGCTGAGAGCTTATATCTGAGGGATATCAGCTGTAGGCTTATGCGGTGACCGAAACCCCCGTCGTCGCGGTGCTGCTCGACCTGGTCGACTCCCGGGAGATCACCGCGCGGTCCTCCGTGCAGCGCGAGATCGAGCGCGGCTTCGCGGCGGTCGACGCGGCGGTCCCGGCACTCGAACCGCTGCACCCGACGGTCGGGGACGAGTTCCAGGCGGTCTACGCCTCCGTCTCCGCGGCCCTCGGGGCGACCCTGCAGGCGCGGCTCGCACTGCCGCCCGGGGTGGACTGCCGGGTCGGCCTCGGCCGCGGCGAGGTCCGGGTGGTCGGCTCGGGCATCGCCGGCGACCTGCAGGACGGGCCCGGCTGGTGGCGCGCGCGAGCGGCCATCGAGCGGGCGCACGCCCTCGAGGACGGAGCCGTGCCGACCGCCCGGGGCTGGTTCATCGCCTCGGACGCCCCGGACGCGCAGGAGGCCGCGGTGAACGCCTACCTCCTCGCGCGTGACGCCCTCGTCGGCGAGATGAGCGACCGCGACCGACGGCTCGTGCTCGGCATCGCGCGCGGGCTGCCGCAGAAGGTCCTGGCCGAGCAGGAGTCGATCACGCAGTCGGCGGTGTCGCAGGCGCTGAAGCGTGCGGGCGCCGGCGCCCTGCTCACCGGCGCGCGGCTGCTGGCGGACGCGTGCTGACCGCGCTGCTGCTCGCGCTCGTCGGACTGGCCGACCTCGCGCGGACGCACCTCGGCAGGCCGGTCGCTGCCGGGGCTGTCGTCGTGCTCTGGGTGGGAGCAGTGCTCTCCGCCGTGCTGGGCCTCGGGGCTCCGCCGCTCGGGGTCGCGACCGTCGCGGTCCTCGCCGGAGTCTGGCTGCTGCTCACGACGACCGCGGCGGGCACCCGGCCGCCCGGTGGGCTCCGACCCGCCGTCGGCCTCGTCGTCGCGGTCCTCGTGCTCTCGGTGCTGGATCGCGCGGCCGGGCCCGCCGCCGGCCCCCTGGTCGACGCCTATGCGGGGCTCGGGCGCTCCGGGCCGGTGCCGCCGATCGCCCAGGCGCTGCTCGCCGGGAGCGCCGCGCTCTTCCTCCTGGAGAGCGCCAACGTCGTCGTGCGCGCTGCGCTCTACCGCGAGCTGCCGCAGCCGGTCGCCGCCCGCAGCCGCTTCTCGCTCCGCGCACGCTTCGCCCGGCTGGCGCCCCAGGAGGTGCGCGTCCCGGATCTCCGCGGCGGTCGCGCGATCGGGCCGCTGGAGCGGCTCCTCGTGGCCGGGCTCACCCTCGCCGGAGCGATCGGGCTGGCCGGCGCCGTCTTCGCGGCGAAGGGCATCGTGCGCTTCCCGGAGATCTCCCGCGACGGCGAGGGCGGCTCGAAGGCGGAGTACTTCCTGGTCGGCTCGCTGGTCAGCTGGGCGCTGGCCCTGGGCGCGGCGGCGCTGGTCGCGACCGCGGGCGGCTGAGGCGCCGCCCCAGCGTCAGCCGCGGAGGCCGAGGACCGGCAGCAGCTGGCTGAGGTCGAGGCCGTCGACGACGAGGTCGGCGCGCTCGCGGACGACGGGCTTCGCGTTGAAGGCGACCGAGAGGCCGGCCACCCGCATCATCTCGAGATCGTTCGCGCCGTCGCCGACCGCGATCGCCCGCCGGAGCGGGACGCCGGACTCCGCCGCCCACTCGCACAGCGCGGCGGCTTTCGCGGCGGCGTCGATGACCGGGCCCTCGACGGAGCCGGTGAGGCGGCCGTCGCGGCTGCCGAGCCGGTTGGCGCGGACGAAGTCGAGGCCGAGGGCCCCGGCGACCGGATCGAGCACCTCGTGGAAGCCGCCCGAGACGACGCCGATCCGACCACCGGCGGCGTGGATGCCGGCGATCAGCTCCTCCACTCCCGGGGTGACCCGGACGCGGCCGCTCACTCCAGCGCAGACGTCGTCGAGGACGCCGGCCAGAGTGGCGACGCGCTCGCGCAGGCTCTCGCCGAAGTCGATCTCGCCGTGCATCGCGCGCTCGGTGATCGCGGCGACGCGCTCCTCGGAGCCAGCGTGCGCGGCGAGCAGCTCGATCACCTCGTCCTGCAGCAGCGTGGAGTCGGCGTCGACGACGACCAGGAAGCGGGCGGGTGTGCGCAGAGGCTCACTCAAGGACGGGCCAATCGGTCGGGTCCGCGCGCCGGCAGGGCCGGCGGCGCGGAAGCGCAGTGCTCTCGACCCGCGGGGGTGCTACGGGCGGACGACGACGCCCTTGCCGACGACGGTGATGCCCGACTCGGTGACGGTGAACCCGCGCTCGCGGTCGTGGTCGTGGTCCACGCCGACACGGGCGCCGGGCTCGACGACGACGTCCTTGTCGAGGATAGCGCGGGCGACCACGGCGTCCGGGCCGATCCGGACCTTGTCGAAGACGACCGAGTCGGAGACCGTGGCGTTCGACTCGATGACCGCCCAGGGGCCGACGACGCTGCGCTCGATGTGGGCACCGGAGATGACGGTGCCCAGAGAGACGACCGAGTCGACGGTGGTGCCGAGGTTGCCCTTGCCGTCGCGCACGATCTTCGCGGGCGGCGAGTTGAGCTGCGACGAGAAGATCGGCCACTGCTGGTTGTAGAGGTTGAAGACGGGCAGCGCCGAGATGAGGTCCTGGTGCGCCTCGAAGAACGAGTCGATCGTCCCCACGTCGCGCCAGTAGTAGCGGTCGCGGTCGGTGGAGCCGGGGACCTCGTTGAGCTTGAGGTCGTAGACGCCGGCCTCGCCGCGCGCGACGAAGTCGGGGATGATGTCGCCGCCCATGTCGTGGTCGGAGGTGGAGAGCTCGCCGTCACGGATGACCGCGTCGATCAGGGCGTCGGCGTCGAAGACGTAGTTGCCCATCGAGGCGAGGACCTCGTGCGGGGAGTCGGCGAGGCCGACCGCGTCCTTGGGCTTCTCGAGGAACTCGGCGATCTTGGTCGGGACGATGCCGTCGCCGGCCTCGTCGCCCGCGAGCTGGATGACGCCGAACTGGTCGGCGAGCTCGATCGGCTGGCGGATCGCCGCGACGGTCGCCTTGGCGCCGGACTTGATGTGCGCCTCGATCATCTGCGAGAAGTCCATGCGGTAGACGTGGTCCGCGCCGACCACGACGACGATGTCGGGCTTCTCGTCGCGGATCAGGTTGAGGCTCTGCAGGATCGCGTCGGCCGAGCCGCTGAACCAGCGCTTGCCGAGCCGCTGCTGCGCCGGGACGGACGCGACGTAGGAGTTGAGCAGCCCCGACAGCGTCCAGGTCTGCGAGACGTGGCGGTCGAGCGAGTGCGACTTGTACTGGGTCAGCACCACGATCTGGGTCAGGCCCGAGTTGATCAGGTTGGACAGCGCGAAGTCGATCAGACGGTACTGCCCGCCGAACGGCACCGCGGGCTTGGCCCGGTCCGCCGTCAGGGGCATGAGCCGCTTGCCTTCGCCACCCGCGAGGACGATGCCGAAAATCTTCTTTGACTGCATGGCTCCACAGTAGGGGTTGGCGGAGGTCCGCGAACCCGCGCGGATGCGGCTGTCGCCGGGGGATCGCGCTGTACTACGGTTCGGGGTGTGCGAGTCGATCTGCTGACCAAGGAATATCCGCCCGAGGTGTACGGGGGAGCCGGTGTGCACGTGGCCGAGCTCACCAAGGCCCTCCGCCACGACATCGAGGTCGTGGTGCGCTGCTTCGGCGCGCCGAGGGACGAGGAGGGGGCGTTCGCGTATCCGGTGCCCGCCGAGCTGGCGCAGGCCAACGGCGCGCTGCAGACCCTGGGCGTCGATCTCCAGATCGCCCAGGACGCGGCCGGAGCCGATCTCGTGCACTCGCACACCTGGTATGCCAACGCGGCCGGGCGCCTCGCGCAGCTGCTGCACGGCATCCCGCACGTCGTCTCGGCGCACAGCCTCGAGCCGCTGCGCCCGTGGAAGGCCGAGCAGCTCGGCGGCGGCTACCGCGTCTCGAGCTGGATCGAGCGCGAGGCCTACGAGAGCGCCGATGCGGTGATCGCGGTCTCCGGCGGGATGCGGAACGACATCCTCCGCTCGTACCCGGCTCTGGACCCGGGGAAGGTGCACGTGGTCTACAACGGCATCGACCTCGACGCGTGGCACCCGGTGGAGGACGAGGCCGTCCTCGCCGAGCTGGGCATCGACCCGTCGCGTCCGTCCGTCGTCTTCGTCGGCCGGATCACCCGGCAGAAGGGGCTGCCCTATCTGCTGCGCGCGGCCGCGATGCTGCCGCCGGAGGTGCAGCTGGTGCTCTGCGCCGGCGCCCCGGACACTCCCGAGATCATGGCCGAGGTCACCGCGCTGGTGCGGGGGCTCCAGCAGGAGCGCACCGGCGTCGTCTGGATCGACCGCCACCTGCCGCGCCACCAGCTCTCCGCGGTGCTGACCGCCGCGACGACCTTCGTCTGCCCGTCGATCTACGAGCCGCTGGGCATCGTGAACCTCGAGGCGATGGCGTGCGGTGCCGCGGTCGTCGGGACCGCGACCGGCGGCATCCCGGAGGTCGTCGTCGACGGCGTCACCGGGCGCCTGGTGCCGATCGAGCAGGTGACGGACGGCACCGGCACACCGGTGGATCCGGAGCGCTACGTCGCGGACCTCGCGGCCGCGATGGCCGAGGTCGTCGCCGACCCGGCCGCCGCCAAGCGGATGGGCGAGGCCGGACGCCTGCGCGCGCAGAGCGACTTCAGCTGGACGCAGATCGCCCGGGACACCCGTGCCATCTACGACTCGCTCGTCTGAGCCCGCCGCCCGCTCCCTTTAGACTGGTCCGCATGCCCAGCGTTGTCTCGTTCGTCGATGTGTCCTTCGTCCGGAACGGCAAGCGGATCCTCGACCACGTCGACTGGACCGTGTCCGAGGAGGAGCGCTGGGTGATCCTCGGCTCCAACGGAGCCGGGAAGACCTCGATCCTGCAGATCGCCGCGGCGCAGAACTATCCGTCGACCGGCTCCGCGCACCTGCTCGAGGAGACGCTCGGCCGCGTCGACGTCTTCGAGCTGCGCCCCCGGATCGGCTACGCGTCGACCGCGATGGCGCGCCGCCTGCCCGCGGGCGAGACGGTGCTCGACGTCGTGATGACCGCCGCGTACGCGGTCACGGGGCGCTGGAACGAGGGCTACGACGAGATCGACGAGCGCCGCGCGCGCCGCGTCCTCGTGGAGTGGAAGCTCGACCACCTCGCCGACCGCACCTTCGGCACGCTCTCGGACGGCGAGCAGAAGCGCGTCCAGATCGCCCGCGCGATCATGACCGACCCGGAGCTGCTGCTGCTCGACGAGCCGGCCGGCAGCCTCGACCTCGGCGCCCGCGAGGAGCTCGTGCAGCTGCTCGGCGGCTTCGCGCAGGACCCGGCCTCGCCCGCGATCGTGATGGTGACCCACCACGTCGAGGAGATCCCGGCCGGGTTCACGCACGCGCTGCTGCTGCGCGACGGCGCCGTCGTCGCCGCCGGCCCGCTGGCCGAGGCGCTCACCGAGGCGACCCTCGCGGACGCGTTCGGGCTCGACATCGCGCTGACGCACGAGAACGGGCGCTACTCGGCCCGCGCCCGCTGAGCGCGGGCTCGCGCGACCGCGTGCCGCACCTCCCCGTGGCGGCGGCCGTCTGCTATTCTCGGTAGCTGGTTCGGGCCCGTTCGCGGTGCGCCCGCCACTCATCCACCCGCACCCGTCGACGACAGGCGCGGTTCAGGACCACAAGCGACAGGACACGATCATGCAGACCGACATCCACCCCAAGTACGAGGCCATCGTGTTCCGCGACCTCGCCTCCGGTGAGACCTTCCTCACCCGCTCGACGGCGACCAGCAGCAAGACGATCGAGCTCGACGGCGTCACCTACCCCGTCATCGACGTCGAGATCTCGTCCGCCTCGCACCCGTTCTACACGGGCAAGCAGCGCATCATGGACTCGGCCGGCCGCGTCGAGAAGTTCAACTCGCGCTACAAGAACTTCGGCAAGTAGGCTCCGGCCTCCCGCCTCCGAAGGGCCCTCGACCTCGCGGTCGGGGGCCCTTCGTCGTCGGCAACAGCGCAGGGCGGGGAAGAGGCCGACGTCCTCGGGGTGGGCGGGTCTCGATACGCCCCTGCGGGGCTACTCGACCAGCATGTGCGGCGCGCTCGTCTCGCTTGCACGGCCCCGCCCTTCCATGCTGATCGAGTAGGCCGCGGAGCGGGCGTATCGAGATCCACCACTGCCCGCGCGCTGGTCGCCGGGTCTCGATACGCCGCTGCGCGGCTACTCGACCAGCATGGAGCGCGAATCTCACCCGCTTGCTGAACCGCCCGCGAATGGTCGCCGCGCGGATCAGTAGCGGTAGAAGCCCTCGCCGGTGGCGGTGCCGAGCCTGCCCTGGTCGAGGTACTCGGTCTTGAGGTGGGCGGCGAAGGCCTGGGAGGCCTCGTCGGGGGCGGCGACGGCGACGTGGTAGGCGGTGTTGAGGCCGATGACGTCGAAGATCTGGAAGGGGCCGAGCGGGGCTCCGGTGCCGATCCGCCAGGTCTTGTCGATGGTCTCGGGGTCGGCGTAGCCGCCCATCAGGAGGCCGCTCGCGGCGTTCAGCAGCGGCACCAGCAGCGAGTTGAGCAGGTAGCCGGCCTTCTCCTTCTGCAGGCGGATCGGCTCGAGACCGCTCTCGACCGCGAAGGCGACGACCGCGTCGACGACGGCCGGGTCGGTGTCGGCGGTGCCCATGATCTCGGCGGTGTTCTGCACCCAGACGTGATTGGCGTAGTGCAGGGCGAGGAAGCGGTCGGGGCGGCCGGTCGACTCCTTCAGGTCGCTGGGGAGCAGCGTCGAGGAGTTGGTCGCGAAGATCGTCCGCTCCGGGGCGAGGGCGCCGAGGCGGCCGTAGAGCTCCTGCTTGAGCGCGAGGTCCTCGGGGACGGCCTCGATCACGAGGTCGGCGTCGGCGACGGCCTCGGCGAGGTCGGAGGTGAGGCGCAGCGACTCGAGGGCCGCGGCGGCGCCGCCGGGGATCCCCCCGGAGACCTGGGCCGACTCGTAGACGCCGGCGAGCCCGCGGAAGCGCTCGCGCGCGGCGTCGAGCACCTCGTCGGTGACGTCGTAGCTGGTGACGGCGAAGCCGTGGAAGGCGGCCTGGAACGCGATCTGGGAGCCGAGGACTCCGCTGCCGAGGACGGTGACCGTGCGGATGGTGGGCATGACTGCTCCTTGCCGGGGACTCGGGTGGTCCCGCTGTCCTCCGATCCCAGCGCAGCGCGGGGCGGCGGTCGAGCGGTTGCGCGCGGGGGCCGCGGCATGTCCTCGTGACGGCGGCGCGGGTCCGGCCCCGTGACGCGGCGGGCCGGGAGGCGGTAGCGTCCGGGGATGGTGTCCTTCGCCGACAAGCCGATCCTGCCGCTCACGACGCCCGAGGAGTGGGACGCCTACCTCCGCGGTGAGCCGGACCCGGGCGGCGTGCGGTTGAAGCTGCGGAAGAAGGCGGCCGTCGACCCGGGCATCACCTACGCGGAGGCGCTCGACGTCGCACTCTGCCACGGCTGGATCGACGGGCAGGCGGGTGCCTTCGACGAGCAGTTCAAGCTGCAGGCGTTCACCCCGCGGCGCCGGGCGAGCCCGTGGTCGAAGGTGAACCGCGACCACGTGGCGCGGCTGCTCGAGGAGGGCCGGATGCTGCCGGCCGGACTCGCCGAGGTGGAGCGGGCGCGGGCGGACGGACGCTGGGACGCCGCCTACCGGCAGCGCGACGCGGAGGTGCCGGACGACTTCACGGCGGCACTGGCCGCGGATCCGGCGGCCGCCGCCTTCTTCGCGACGGTCGGCGGGCAGAAGCGCTTCGCATTCCTGTTCCGGCTGTCGCAGCTCAAGCGGCCGGAGACGCGGGAGCGGCGGATCGCGGAGTACGTGGCGCTGCTCGCGGAGGGCCGCACGCTCACCTGAGCCGAAGCGTCAGTGCCGAGAGGTCGGTACCGGACGCTCAGTGCCGGACCGGCCAGGCGCCGTCGGCGACGAAGCTCTCGTCGCGGACGCGGCGCATGTACTCCTGGAACGACTCGGCCTGGGTGCGGCACCAGTCGATCTGCAGGGCGTGCAGCGCCTCGGCACCGCCGCCGAGCTCCTCGGCGAAGGCGCGGCCGAGGGCCTGTGCGACGCGGCCCGCGGCGATCGCGTCGGCACCGGCGTCGTGCGCCTCGGTCAGCGGGACGCCGTAGTGCAGCGCGGCCTGGACGAGGGTGCGCTTGCCCTTGCGGTAGCGGTCGACGGCCTTGTCGATGACGAGCGGGTCGATCACGGGACTCGGGTCGATCAGCACCGGGACGCCCCAGCGGCGCGCCTCGAAGGCGAGCAGCGAGAGGTCGTAGGGGGCGTTGTAGATGACGACGGGGATGCCGCGGGCCAGGAGCGAGCGGAGCGCCTCCGACACCTCGGCGACGACCTCGCCGGCGGGGCGGCCGTGCTCGCGGGCGTGCTCGGTGCTGATGCCGTGCACCGCGCTCGCGCCGGCCGGGATCTCGACGCCGGGATCGGCGAGCCAGGTGGTGCCCTCGACCGGGCTGCCGTCGGCGTCGATCACGCCGACGTGCGCGGTGACGATGCGGCTGGTGCGGACGTCGATGCCGGTGGTCTCGAGGTCGAAGACGGCGAGACGGTCGTACCAGCGGGCGCCGTCGGAGCCTTCCGACCTCTTCGACGAACCTGCGGACCCGCCGGTGGACCCGGCTTCGTCGAGGAGGCTCTCGTCGAAGAGCGTCGGTGCCTGGTTCGTCTCGGTGGTGCTCACGCCGACAGCCTAGGCGGGGCCTCCGACATCGTCGGGAGGCCCCGCGGCGTGCTGCGCGGTCGAGCGGGCGAAGGCCGGATCAGCGGGTGAGTCCCTCGCGAGCCTGGCCCGCCTTCGCGACGTGCAGCCAGAAGAAGCCCTGGGTGCCGAGCGTCATCGTCAGCGCGCCGTCCTCGGAGAAGCCGGGGAAGCGGCCGCCGCCGAAGAGGTCGGTGAGCGTCGAGCCGGGGTTCTCGGGGTCGGTGATCGTCACCGAGACCGGGTTGTGGTTGAAGCTGAAGACGCAGAGCACCTCCTCCGGCTGGTCGCCCATCGCGGTGCCGGAGCCGGCGTAGTCGCGGACGAAGGCGAGCACCGACTCGTGGTCGGTCTCGAGGACGCGCATCGAGCCGAGGCCGAAGGCGGGGTGGCCGCGGCGCACGTGCAGGACGTTCCGCATCCAGTGCAGCAGCGAGCGCGACTGGGCGAGCTGCGCCTCCACGTTGACCTGGTTGTAGTGGTAGACGAGCGACTGCACGATCGGCTGGACGAGCTTGCCCGGGTCGGCGGCCGAGAAGCCGGCGTTGCGGTCCGGGGTCCACTGCATCGGCGTGCGCGAGGCGTCGCGGTCGTTCAGCCAGATGTTGTCGCCCATGCCGATCTCGTCCCCGTAGTAGAGGAACGGGCTGCCGGCGAGCGAGAAGAGCAGGGCGTTGATCAGCTCGAGCTCGGCGCGCGAGTTGTCGAGCAGCGGCGCCAGCCGGCGGCGGATGCCGATGTTGGAGCGCATCCGCGGGTCGTAGGCGTACCAGCCGTACATCGCCTGGCGGTACTCCTCGGAGACCATCTCGAGGGTGAGCTCGTCGTGGTTGCGCAGGAAGACGCCCCAGGCGGCGCCCGAGGGGATGTCGAAGGTCTCGGAGAGCACCTTCTTCAGCTCGTTCGCGGTCTGCGCGCGGAGGGAGTAGAAGATGCGCGGCATGACCGGGAAGTCGAAGGCCATGTGGCACTCCGGCTCCTCCTCCGTGCCGAAGAACGCGGCGACCTCGCGCGGCCACTGGTTCGCCTCGGCGATCAGGATGCGGCCGGGGTAGTCGCGGTCGACCATCGTGCGCAGGTTCTTGATGAAGTCGTGCGTGGGCGGCTCGCCCTCGCCGTTGCCCTCGTCGGACTCGTAGAGGTAGGGGATCGCGTCGAGCCGGATGCCGTCGACGCCCAGGTCGAGCCAGAACTTGACGACGTCGTGGATCGCCTCGTGCACAGCCGGGTTCTCGAAGTTGAGGTCGGGCTGGTGCGAGAAGAAGCGGTGGAAGTAGAACTGGCGGCGCTCGGCGTCGAAGGCCCAGTTGGAGTCCTCGGTGTCGACGAAGATGATCCGGATGTCCGGGTACTTGTCGTCCGTGTCGTTCCAGACGTAGAAGTCGCCGTAGGGGCCCTCGGGGTCGGAGCGCGACTGCTGGAACCACTCGTGCTGGTCGCTGGTGTGGTTGAGCGGGAAGTCCATCACGATGCGCATGTTGCGCTCGTGGGCCTTGCGGACCAGCTCGCGGAAGTCCTCCATGGTGCCGAACTCGGGGAGGATCGCCTTGAAGTCGGAGACGTCGTAGCCGCCGTCGCGCAGCGGCGACATGTAGAAGGGCGGCAGCCAGAGCGCGTCGATGCCGAGCCACTGCAGGTAGTCGAGCTTGGACGCCAGGCCGTTGATGTCGCCGGCGCCGTCTCCGTTCGAGTCGTAGTACGACCGGATCATGACCTCGTAGAACACGGCCCTGCGGTACCACTGCGGATCGAGGGCGAGCCCGGGGAGTTGGATCGGGGACGTGAAGCTCACGGTGCTCCTTCTGCTGCTGCCTGAGCGGATGACCGGCGCCGCGCCGGGATCGGAGCGGAGGACGGGGGACGGGCGGTGCGTCGCGTGCGAACGCGCCTTCATGCTTGCGGCTCGGATCGAGGGCCCGCAAGGCGTTGCGGCGGGAAGTTCGACGGGCTTTCCCTACGATGGGGACCGTCATGACCATAGCCTCCCCCTACGCCGCCGACCTCGGGCGACTCGCCATCAGCGAGAGCGCCGTCGACGTCGCCGGGGCCACCACCGCCTACTGGAGCTACGGCGACCCCGATGCCGGGACCGTGCTGGTCCTGGTGCACGGATTCCGCGGCGAGCACCACGGGCTGGAGCCGGTGATCGCGCGGCTGCTGGCCGGCGGCGCGGACGCCCGCGTGATCGCGCCCGACCTGCCCGGCTTCGGCGCGTCGCCGCCGATGACGGCACACGCGCACGACGTCGAGGGCTACGCCGCCTGGCTCGGCGAGTTCCTGGACGCGCTCGGGCTGCGCGGGCGGGCGGTCGTGCTCGGGCACTCCTTCGGCTCGATCGTCTCCGCGGCGGCCGTCGCGGGCGGGCTGGAGACGCCGCTGCTCGTGCTCGTCAATCCGATCGCCGCGCCCGCCCTCGCGGGGCCCCGCGGCGTGCTGACCCGGCTCGCGGTGCTCTACTACCGCCTCGGCGCGGTGCTGCCCCGCCCGCTCGGGCTGCGCCTGCTCGGCGACCCGCTGATCGTGCGGGTGATGAGCCTCGCGATGGTGAAGACCAAGGACGGGCCGCTGCGCCGCTTCGTGCACGACCAGCACGACCGCTACTTCAGCGCGTTCGCGTCGCGCGACACGGTGCTGGAGGCGTTCCGCGCCTCGGTCTCCCACGACGTCAGCGAGTACGCCGCGCGGATCGCGGTGCCGACGCAGCTGATCGCCGCGGCGCAGGACGACATCACCCCGCTGGCCGCGCAGTACCGACTGCTCGAGGCGCTGCCGCACGCCCGCCTGCACGTGATCGACGGGGTCGGGCACCTCATCCACTACGAGACGCCGGACGAGGCGGCCGCCGTCCTCCGCGCGGCCCTGGACGAGGGGATCGACCGATGAGGATCGTCGTCGACTGCCGGTACACCCGGCTCGAGCGCCACGACGGCATCAGCCGCTACACCGCGGAGATCGTGGCCGAGCTGGCGAAGCTGCACGACGTGACGATGCTGATCAGCGACCGCCGGCAGCGGGCGATGCTGCCGGATCTGCCGTGGGAGAAGGTCACCTCGCCGACCGGGCCGTTCGAGCCGTTCGTGGCGCTGCTGGTGAACCGGCTGCGGCCCGACGTCGTGTTCTCGCCGATGCAGACGATGGGCTCGCTCGGCCGGCGCTACCGGCTCGTGCTCACCGTGCACGACCTGATCTACTACCGCCATCGCACGCCGCCGCGCGACCTGCCGCTGCCGGTCCGCGGGCTCTGGCGGCTCTACCACCTTGCCTGGTGGCCCCAGCGGCGCCTGCTGCAGCGCGCCGACGCGATCGTGACGGTGTCCGAGACGACTCGCGGGCTGCTCCGCACGCACCGGCTGACGACCCGGCCGGTCGTCGTGGTGCCGAACGCGGCCACGGCGCCGGACGAGGCGAGCGCGGCCCTCGCGGCGGCGCTGCCCGACCGCTCCGACGCGCGCTCGCTCGTCTACATGGGCTCGTTCATGCCCTACAAGAACGTGGAGTCGCTGGCGCGGGCGATGCGGCTGCTGCCCGACTACGAGCTGCACCTGATGAGCCGGGCGAGCGACGAGACGGTGGAGACCCTCCGCTCGCTCGCGCCGACGGCGAAGCTGGTCTTCCACCAGGGAGCGGACGACGCCTCCTACCGCGAGGCGCTCGCGCGTGCCACGGCACTGGTGACCGCGAGCCGGGACGAGGGCTTCGGGATCCCGCTGGTCGAGGCGATGGCGCTCGGCACCCCGGTCGTCGTCAGCGACATCCCGATCTTCCGCGAGATCGGCGGCGACGCCGCGGTCTACGTGGATCCGTCGAGCGCGAAGGGCATCGCCGAGGGCGTGCGCTCGCTCGAGGACCCGGCGCGCTGGCGGGAGCTGTCGGCGAAGGCGCGGAAGCGGGCGGCCGCGTACTCGTGGCGCGACTCCGCGACGGTGCTGCTGGAGCTGCTGACGAGCGTCGGGCGCTGAGCGGCGCCGGGCCGGGCGTCAGGCGGAGGCGCTCGGACTGAGCACGTCGTCCAGGTCGGACTGCAGATCGGCGTCGACCACGACGACGTCGCCGGAGTCGTCGACCGCGACGATCTGCAGGGCGCCGTCGACGATCGCGAAGTCGTGCCGCGAGCCGTTGCCCACCGTGGTGCCCTGGGCGGGCAGCTCGTCCTCGCTGAGGGCGCGGAGCAGGCTGCCGATGACGGCGCCGTGCGTCGCGACGATCACGCGCTGCTCCGGGAAGCGCTCGGCGATCTCGAGCAGCGCGGCGGTGGCGCGCTCGACGACCTGGGCGCGGGTCTCGCAGCCGGGGATGCGGGCGCCCTCGATGCCGCCGGGGAAGAGCTCGCGGAGCTCGTCGCCGGTCATGCCCTCCGCCTCGCCGTAGGCGCGCTCGGCGACGCCCTCGACGACCTCGGGCTCGGGCAGGCCGAGACCGCGGGCGATGATCGCCCCGGTCTCGTGCGCGCGCTGGAGCGGGCTGGCAACGACGACGTCCCAGTCGCGGTCGCGCAGCAGCCGGGCGGCGGCCCGGGCCTGGGAGCGGCCGGTGTCGTTGAGCGGGATGTCGCTCGCGCCCTGGATGCGGCGGGCGGCGTTCCAGTCGGTCTGGCCGTGCCGGACGAGGGTGAGCTGGGTCACGAGGGCCTCTCGGGTGGTGGGGGAGCGGTGGGTCAGCGCGACGGGAGGCGCTCGGCGAGGGCGCGGAGGACCTCGCTCGTGCCGCCGTCGATCTTGATGCCGGCCCGCGAGTCGCCCTTGGTGATGCCGCGGTTGACGATCACGATCGGCATCTTCGCGCGCCGGGCGATCTCGAGGAAGCGGATGCCGGAGTTGACGACGAGGGACGAGCCGGCCACGAGCAGCGCGTCGGCGCCCGCGACGATGGCGCGCGCCTCCTCGAACCGCTCGGTCGGGATGAACTCGCCGAAGAAGACGATGTCGGGCTTGAGGATCCCGCCGCAGACCGTGCACTCGGGGACGGTCATCGCCGAGACGTCGTGCACCTCGGCGTCGCCGTCGGGGTTCAGCGAGGAGATGTCGGGGTCGTCGAGCCAGGGGTTGAGCGCCTCGATGCGCTCGGCGATCGCGTCGCGGGCGAAGTACTGGCCGCAGGTCATGCAGCGGACGCGGTCGGCGGAGCCGTGCAGGTCGACCACGCGCTGCGAGCCGGCGCGCACGTGCAGGCCGTCCACGTTCTGCGTCACGACACCGGTGAGCAGGCCGCGCTCCTCGAGCCGGGCGAGGGCGCGGTGGCCGTCGTTCGGCAGTGTGGCGGTGAAGCGGCGCCAGCCGAGCTGGCTGCCGGCCCAGTAGCGGCGGCGGTAGTCGGGGTCGGCGACGAACTGGGAGTAGGTCATCGGGCTGCGGACGGGGGCTCCCGCGCCGCGGTAGTCGGGGATGCCGGAGTCGGTGCTCACGCCCGCGCCGGTGACGGCGGCGATGCGGCGGCCGGCCAGGAGCTCGACGGTGCGGTCGAGGGCGGCGGAGCGCTGCTCGTCGGCCCGCTGCAGGTCGGCCTGCTGCTCGTCGGCCTGATCGGCACTGCTGCCGTCGGCGATCGGTGTCGGACCCGACTCCATCCACGCCTCCCTCGGACACCCGCGCACGCGGGCACTCCATCGGCCAGTTTAGACCGCGCCGTGCCCTAGGGTTCCGGGATGCCGATCGTGCACATCGAGGACCTCGACCACCCGCTGCTGGCCGACTACCACCGCCTGACCGACGTGGCGCTGCGCCGGGTGCTCGAGCCCGAGGGCGGGCTCTACATCGCGGAGTCGTCGAAGGTGATCGTCCGCGCGCTCGACGCCGGGCACGTGCCGAAGTCGGTGCTGGTGCAGGAGAAGCGGCTGCCGGACGCGGCGGAGGTGCTCGAGCGCTTCCCGGACGTGCCGGTGTTCGTCGGGCCGGACGCGATGATCGAGGAGCTGACCGGGTTCCACCTGCACCGCGGGGCGCTCGCGTCGATGCGGCGGCCGGAGCTGCCGTCGATGGCGTCGCTGCTCGAGGACGCGCGGCTCGTCGTCATCCTCGAGGACCTCGTCGACCACACGAACGTCGGCGCCGTCTTCCGCGCGGCGGCGGGCATGGGCGCGGACGCGGTTCTGGTGAGCCCGCGCTGCGCGGACCCGCTCTACCGGCGGAGCGTGCGGGTGAGCATGGGGACGGTGCTGCAGGTGCCGTGGACGCGGATCCCGGAGTGGGGGCCGGCGCGGACCGAGCTGCTCGCCGCGGGGTTCTCGGTCGCGGCCCTGGCGCTCGCGCCGGACGCGGTGCCGCTGGACGAGTACGCGGCGGTCCGGCCCGAGCGCGTGGCCATCGTGCTGGGTGCGGAGGGCGACGGGCTGAGCCGGGCGGCGCTCGACGCGGCCGACACCGTGGTGACCATCCCGATGCTGCACGGGGTGGATTCGCTGAACGTGGCCTCGGCGAGCGCCGTCGCGCTCTGGGCGCTGACGCGGGGGCGCTGAGCCGAGAGCGGGCGTCCCGCGCAGCCTCCGCGGTGTCCGGCGGGGGTCCGCCTACGATGACCGGGTGACTTCTCCCTCCGGCCCCGACCGCTCGCCGATCGACGTCGTGGGCAGCGTCACCCCGGAGACGGCAGCTGTCGCTCCCCGGCGTCGGCGCCCGCGACCGCTCGCGGTGATCGGCGTCGTCCTCGCGGCGGCGGTCGTCAGCGCGGGCGGGGCCTATGCGGCGAACGCGGCCGGTGCCGAGCTGCCCGTCGCGACGGCCGTCGTGCAGGAGACGCCGCCCACGGTGATCGACGCGCCCGCGGTCGCGTGGCCGTCCTACGGTGCCGGGGCGATCTCGGCGGTGGGCGTGCAGGGGCCGGCGGCCGGCGGGATGCTCTCCAGCTACGGCTCGACCGGGCAGCTGCCGATCGGCAGCATCGCGAAGGTGGTGACGGCGCTGGTCGTGCTGTCGGCGAAGCCGATCGCGGAGGGGACCGACGGCGGGACGATCGCGTTCACGAGCACGGACGTCGGCTACTACAACGACTCGGTCGCCGAGAACGGCTCGGTCGCTCCGGTGTCGGCGGGGCTGGAGCTCACGGAGCGCGAGGCGCTGACCGTGCTGATGCTGCCCTCCGCCAACAACTACGCGAAGTCGCTCGCCGTCTGGGCCTTCGGCTCGGAGGAGGGCTACCTCGCCGCCGCGCGCACCTGGCTGGACGAGCGCGGGCTCACCGGCACCGTGGTCGCGGACACCAGCGGGCTGTCGCCGGCGACCGTCAGCACGACCCTCGAGATGGTGGTGCTCGGCGAGCTGCTGATCGGCGATCCGGTGCTCGCGCCGATCGTCGCCTTGCCCTCCGCGGTGATCCCGGGGGTGGGGACGGTCGAGAACACGAACAAGCTCCTCGGGCAGGCCGGAGTGGACGGGATCAAGACCGGCACGACCGACGAGGCAGGGGCGTGCCTGCTGTTCTCGCTCGACGCGACGGTCGAGGGCCGTCCGGTCACGATGGTCGGCGTCGTGGTCGGTGCGCGGACGCATCCGCAGCTCGCGGCGGACGTCCTGACGCTGATCCCGACCGTCGAGGCGGGCTTCCGGACGGTGACGCTGACCGAGGAGGGGCAGGACTTCGGCAGCTACACCAGCGCCTGGGGCGAGTCGGCGGTGGCGGAGAGCAGCGAGGCGCAGTCGCTCCTGGTCTGGGGCGCGACCACGGTCACCACGAGCGTGTCGCTCGATCCGGTGAAGGTCGTCGCGGACGGGCAGGAGGTCGGCACCGTGAACGTGGACGTGAACGGGCAGGCGTACCCGGTGCCGCTCGTCGCGGACGGGACGATCGCGGACCCGGGCTTCGGCTGGCGCGTGACGAATCCGGGCGAGCTGTTCGAGTAGGCGGGTCTCGAGACGCCGCTTTCCTGCTGGTCGAGTAGCCCTCGGAGAGGGCGTATCGAGATCCGGCGCGGGTCAGTCGTCGTCGACGACGATGCGGACGCCGGCCGTCGCGATGTCGGCGGCGACCTCCTCCGGGGTCGCGTTGCCGGGGACGGGGGTGCCCGGGATCGACTCGGGCGGGCGCTGCAGGTAGGGGCCGGCGTCCGGCCGCTTGGCGGTGATGAAGTCGCCGGAGGACTGGTGACGCACCCGGCGCAGCACCCAGGGGACGAGGTACTCGCGGGCCCACTTCGCGTCCTCGCGGCGGGCGGCCCGCCAGGTCGGCGTCGGCGCCGGCTCCGGAGCGAACGGGCGGAGGGTGTTCTCGACGTTGAGGGCCTTCAGCACCATCCGCGCCACCTCGTGGTGGCCGTGCGGGTTGAGGTGCAGGCGGTCCGGCGCCCACATCCGCACGTCCTGGATCTCCTGCAGCGACCACTGGTCGGCGACGATGCAGTCGTAGCGCTCGGCCAGCGCACGCAGGTTCTCGTTGAAGATGGCCACCTTGCCGCGGATCCGCGCGAAGACGGGGGAGAAGCTGACGTCGACGCCCGTGAAGAGCACCACCGTCGCGCCGTCCGAGCGCAGCCGCGCCAGTCCCTCCTCGAAGCGGCGGGCGATGTCGTCCGGATCGGTGCCGGGGCGGATCACGTCGTTGCCGCCCGCGGAGATGGTGATCAGGTCCGGGCGCAGCGCGAGAGCCGGCTCGATCTGCTCGTCGACGATCTGCTGCAGCAGCCGCCCGCGCACGGCCAGGTTCGCGTAGGCGAAGTCGTCGTTCTGACTGCCGAGCACCTCCGCGACGCGGTCGGCCCAGCCGCGGTGACCGCCGGGGCTGGAGGGCTCGGGATCGCCGATCCCCTCGGTGAAGGAGTCGCCCAGGGCGACGTAGCGGGACCACGGATGACGCTGCTCGACCATCCCTCCATTCTGCGCTCCGAGCGGGCGGAGGGGGTCCGTCGCCCGGACGATCCCGACACGCCGGGCCCTGCCCCGTGGGTGCGCGGTCCGGCGCCCGGCGTCGGAGGTGTCGGCTAGCCTCGGTCCACGTGAACAGTCCCTCGAACTTCGGTCATCAGGTCGGCACCTCCGCCGCGGAGCACCTGTCCCCGTCGTTCCCCGGCAGGGCGCCGTGGGGCACCGCGAACAAGCTGCGGGCCTGGCAGGCGGAGGCCCTCGAGGCCTACTTCCAGCACGAGCCGCGCGACTTCCTCGCGGCCGCGACGCCCGGCGCCGGCAAGACGACGTTCGCCCTCCGCCTGGCCGCCGAGCTGCTGCACAACCGCACCGTCGACCGCATCACCGTCGTCGCCCCGACCGAGCACCTCAAGCGCCAGTGGGCCGAGGCGGCGCACCGCGTCGGCATCCGGCTCGACCCCACCTTCACCAACCGGATGGGCCGGCACGCCAAGCACTACCACGGCGTCGCCGTCACCTACGCGCAGGTCGCCGTGCGGCCCGAGCTGCACCGCGAGCTGACCCTCTCCGGCCGCTCGCTGGTCATCCTGGACGAGGTGCACCACGGCGGCGACGCGCTGAGCTGGGGCGACGCGATCCGCGAGGCCTTCGAGCCGGCCGCCCGCCGGCTCTCGCTCACCGGGACCCCGTTCCGCTCCGACACCGCGCCGATCCCGTTCGTCAGCTACCTGCCCGATCAGGAGGGCATCCGCACCTCGCTGACCGACTACGCCTACGGCTACGGCCGCGCCCTCGCCGACGGCGTCGTCCGGCCGGTGCTCTTCATGGTCTACGCCGGCCAGATGCGCTGGAAGTCGAAGGCCGGTGACGAGATGGAGGCGCGGCTCGGCGAGGGCAACACCAAGGACATCACGTCGCAGGCCTGGCGGACGGCGCTCGACCCCAAGGGCGAGTGGATCCCCTCCGTCCTGCGCGCGGCGAACACCCGGCTGACCGAGGTGCGCCGCGGGATCCCCGACGCCGGCGGCCTCGTCATCGCGACCGACCACTACGCGGCCCGCGCCTACGCGGCGATGCTCCGCGAGATCAGCGGGCAGCCCGTCACCGTCGTCCTCTCCGACGAGAAGGAGGCGAGCGACCGGATCGAGGAGTTCTCCAAGGGCGACAGCCGGTGGATGGTCGCCGTGCGGATGGTGTCGGAGGGCGTGGACGTGCCGCGCCTGGCCGTCGGCGTCTACGCCACCTCCGCCTCGACCCCGCTGTTCTTCGCACAGGCGATCGGGCGCTTCGTCCGTGCCCGGCGCCGCGGCGAGACCGCCTCGATCTTCCTGCCCAACGTGCCGGGGCTGCTCGCGCTCGCGGGCTCGATGGAGCAGCAGCGCGACCACGCCCTCGACCGCCGCGTCTCGGACGACGAGGAGTACCCCGAGGCCGACCTGATGGCCGACGCGGAGCGCGAGGCCAAGGCGTCCTCCGACCTGCTCGAGGAGGGCCGCTTCGAGTCGCTCGGCTCGGCGGCCACCTTCGACCGCGTGATGTACGAGGGCGCGGAGTTCGGCATGGAGGTGGAGGTCGAGAGCGAGGAGGAGCTCGACTTCATCGGCCTGCCCGGACTGCTCGAGCCCGAGCAGGTGCGCGAGCTGCTGCAGCACCGCCAGCAGCGGCAGGCCAAGCGCGCGGGCGGGCGCGCCGGCGCTCACGGTGCGCAGGCTCCGGTGGAGGCGAAGGAGAGCGAGATTCCCGCGCCGCTCTACCGCACGCTGAAGGAGCAGCGCAGCCTGCTGAACTCGCTCGTCGGGCTCTGGGCGCGCAACACGGGGGAGACCCACGGCCAGGTGCACACCGAGCTGCGCCGGCTCTGCGGCGGGCCCGCGGTCGCTCAGGCGAGCGTGACGCAGCTGCAGGCGCGGATCGATCTGCTGCGCAAGAGGATCGGCTCGCACTGAGCCGCGAGAACGGCGGATCTCTACTGGATGCGCGGCGACCGGTCCAGCCCTCGCCGCGGATCGGCGGGGTCCGTACTGTCTGAGCGTGGCCTCCCCGGAAGCGCGGGAGACACCTCTCGCTAAGCTGGGCAGTCGGTCCGTCGCGAAGGTGACGGACCATCACCCCCGACGTCGGGCATCCGCAGACCGCCCGTCGGCCTCCCCCGGATCGCCCGAGACCAGAACTCAGAGGAGTCTCGTGGAGACCTGGCCCGGAACCGCCTACCCCTTGGGCGCCACCTTCGATGGAAGCGGCACGAACTTCGCCCTCTTCAGCGAGGCCGCCGAGCGCGTCGAGCTGTGCCTCTTCGAGGAGGACGGCACCGAGACGCGCGTCGAGGTGCTCGAGTCGGACGCCTACGTCTGGCACTGCTACCTCCCGCAGGTCCAGCCCGGCCAGCGCTACGGCTACCGCGTCCACGGCGCGTACGACCCGGCCACCGGGCACCGCTGCAACCCGAACAAGCTGCTGCTCGACCCCTACGCGAAGGCCGTCTCGGGCGAGATCGACTGGGACCAGTCGCTCTTCTCGTACACCTTCGGCGACCCGGACTCGACCAACGACGAGGACTCGGCGCCGCACATGATGATGGGCGTGGTCATCAACCCGTTCTTCGACTGGGCCGGCGACCGCCGCCCGCGCACCTCGTACGACAGCACCGTGATCTACGAGGCGCACGTGAAGGGGCTCACCAAGAGCCACCCCGACGTGCCGGAGGAGCTGCGCGGCACCTACGCCGGCGTCGCCCACCCCGCCGTGATCGCGCACCTCAAGCACCTCGGCATCACCGCGCTCGAGCTGATGCCGGTGCATCAGTTCGTCAACGACTCGACGCTGATCGAGAAGGGCCTCTCGAACTACTGGGGCTACAACACGATCGGCTTCTTCGCGCCGCAGAACACCTACACCGCCACCGGCGACCTGGGCCAGCAGGTCCAGGAGTTCAAGAGCATGGTGAAGGCGCTGCACGCCGCCGGCATCGAGGTCATCCTCGACGTGGTCTACAACCACACCGCGGAGGGCAACCACCTCGGCCCGACGCTGTCGTTCCGCGGCATCGACAACGAGGCGTACTACCGCCTGGTCGACGACGACAAGCGCTACTACATGGACTACACCGGCACCGGGAACACCCTCAACGTGCGCCACCCGCACTCGCTGCAGCTGATCATGGACTCGCTGCGCTACTGGGTGACCGAGATGCGCGTCGACGGCTTCCGCTTCGACCTCGCCTCGGCACTGGCTCGCGAGTTCTACGACGTCGACCGGCTCTCCACCTTCTTCGAGCTCGTCCAGCAGGACCCGGTGGTCTCGCAGGTCAAGCTGATCGCCGAGCCGTGGGACGTCGGCCCCGGCGGCTACCAGGTCGGCAACTTCCCGCCGCAGTGGACGGAGTGGAACGGCAAGTACCGCGACACCGTCCGCGACTTCTGGCGCGGCGAGCCCTCGACCCTCGGCGAGTTCGCCTCGCGGCTCACCGGCTCGGCCGACCTCTACGCGCGCTCCGGCCGCTACCCGGTCGCGTCGATCAACTTCGTCACCGCGCACGACGGCTTCACCCTGCGCGACCTCGTCTCCTACAACGAGAAGCACAACGACGCCAACGGCGAGGACGGCAACGACGGCGAGTCGCACAACCGCTCCTGGAACCACGGCGCCGAGGGCCCGACCGACGACCCGAAGGTCCTCGGTCTGCGCGCGCGCCAGCAGCGCAACTTCCTCGCGACGATGCTGATCTCGCAGGGCGTGCCGATGATCCTGCACGGCGACGAGCTCGGCCGCACGCAGAACGGCAACAACAACACCTACGCCCAGGACAGCGAGCTGACCTGGATCGACTGGGAGAAGGCGGACCGGCCGCTGGTGGAGTTCACCGCGGCGCTGATCCGCCTGCGCGCCGAGCACCCGACCTTCCGCCGCGGCCGCTTCTTCGACGGTCGCCCCGTCCTGCGCGGCACCGGCGAGCCGCTGCCGGACATCGTCTGGTTCAAGGCCGACGGCACCGAGATGACGCCGTCGGACTGGGACTCGGGCCTGGACCGCTCGGTCGGCATCTACCTCAACGGCAACGGCATCCGCGAGCGCGACGAGCGCGGCCAGCCGGTCGTCGACGACAGCTTCCTGCTCTACTTCAACGCCGACGACGTGGACGTGGAGTTCACCATCCCGAGCGACGAGTACGCGGTGGAGTGGGCCGTCCTGGTCGACACCGCCGGAGCCGAGGCCGACTCGGTCCCGCGTCCCGCCGGCGCGCTCCTCACCGTGCAGGCGAAGTCGCTCGTGATCCTCCAGGAGCACAGCGCCCCCGAGCCCGAGGTCGACCACTCGGTCGCGGCCTCGCTGGCCTCGCTCGCCGCCACCTCGGCCATCCCGATCATCACCACCACGGGCCACACCAGCCCTCACGAGGAGTCGACCGACTCCGCGACCGCACCCTCGACAGGAGCCTGACGTTGCGACTGCCCGCCTCCACCTACCGACTCCAGATCCGCTCCGGCTTCGATCTCGACGAGGCCGCGACGGTGGCCGACTACGTGCGCTCCCTCGGCGCCGACTGGCTGTACTTCTCCCCGCTGCTGACCGCCGAGCCCGGCTCGGACCACGGCTACGACGTCGTCGACCACTCGCAGGTCGACCCGGCGCGCGGCGGCGGCGAGGGCCTCGCCCACGCCGCCGCGGCGGCCAAGAAGGAGGGCCTCGGCGTCCTCATCGACATCGTGCCGAACCACATGGGCGTCGCGACGCCGGTGGAGAACGCGTGGTGGTGGGATCTGCTGAAGCACGGCCGCGACTCCCGCTACGCCGAGGCCTTCGACATCGACTGGGCGGCGGGCGCCGGCAAGCTGCGTGTGCCGATCCTCGGTGACGGAGCCTCCGAAGGCGACAGCGACAGCGAGCTGGACGCGCTCGAAGTCGTCGGCGACGAGCTGCACTACTACGAGAACCGCCTGCCGATCGCGCCCGGCACCGCCGAGTCCGGCGACTCCGGCCGCACCGTGCACGCCCGGCAGAGCTACGAGCTGGTCAACTGGCGCCGCGCCGACGCCGAGCTGAACTACCGCCGCTTCTTCGCGGTCAACACCCTCGCCGCGATCACGGTCGAGCGGCCCGAGGTCTTCGAGGCCTCGCACCGCGAGATCGTCCGCTGGTTCACCGAGGGCCTGGCCGACGGCCTGCGCGTCGACCACCCGGACGGCCTGGCCGACCCGGGCGGCTACCTGGACGACCTCGCCCGCGCCATCGACGGCGCGCCGGTCTGGGTCGAGAAGATCCTCGAGGGCGACGAGCAGCTGCCCGCGCACTGGGCGACCGTGGGCACCACCGGCTACGACGCGCTCGCCGACATCGACCGCATCCTCGTCGACCCCGACGCCCGTCCGGTGCTCGAGGGCCTGGACGCGGAGCTGGGCGACGGCGGCGAGCCGGTGGACTGGGCCGACCTGATCCACGACACCAAGCGCGGCATAGCCGACGGCATCCTCCGCTCCGAGGTGCTGCGCCTGGCCCGGCTCATCCCGCAGGTCGACGGCGCGGACGACGCGATCGCCGAGCTGCTCGCGACCTTCCCGGTCTACCGCAGCTACCTGCCCTACGGCGGCGAGCACCTCGAGCACGCTCGACTCGATGCGCGGCACCGCCGCCCCGAGATCGCCGCGACGATCGACGAGGTCGCCGCGCTGCTCGAGGAGACCGGCACCCCCGTGTCGGTCCGCTTCCAGCAGACCTCCGGCATGGTGATGGCGAAGGGCGTCGAGGACACGGCGTTCTACCGCTACAGCCGCCTCACCTCGCTCAACGAGGTCGGCGCCGACCCGGACGAGTTCGCGATCGACCTGGAGGAGTTCCACCGCCGCCAGGGCGTCCGCCAGGCGTCCTTCCCGGCCTCGCTCACCACGCTGTCGACGCACGACACCAAGCGCGGCGAGGACACCCGCGCCCGCATCACCGCCCTCGCGGAGGACGCCGAGGCCTGGGCCGAGACGCTCCGCTCGCTGCACGAGCACGCCGGCTTCGGCGACGGACCGGTCGAGCACCTGCTCTGGGAGGCGATCGTCGGCACCTGGCCCGCGTCCCGCGAGCGCCTGCACGCCTACGCCGAGAAGGCGTCGCGCGAGGCCGGCAGCTCGACGAAGTGGACGGCTCCGGACGAGGCGTTCGAGAAGCGGATGCACGCGGCGGTCGACGCCGCCTTCGACGACGCGGCCGTGCGCCGCCTGATCGAGGACACCGTGGCGCGCGTCTCGGCCGACGGCTGGTCGAACAGCCTCTCGGCCAAGCTCGTCCAGCTGACGGCGCCGGGCATCCCGGACGTCTACCAGGGCAGCGAGCTGTGGGAGACGTCGCTCGTCGACCCCGACAACCGCCGCCCGGTCGACTTCGCCGAGCGCCGGGCGCTCCTCGAGCGGATCGACGGCGGCTGGCTGCCGGAGATCGACGCGGAGGGCGCGGCCAAGCTGCTCGTCACCTCGCGGGCCCTGCGCCTGCGCCGCGATCGGCCGGAGCTGTTCACGCGCTACGCCGCCGTCCCCGCCATCGGGCCGGCCGCCGAGCACGCGATCGCCTTCGACCGCGGCGGTGCGCTGACGGTCGCCACCCGCCTGCCCGCGCGGCTCGCGGCCGAGGGCGGCTGGGGCGAGACCCTGATCGTCCTGCCCGGGCACCCGGTCGTGGACGTCCTCACCGGGCGCACCTTCGCCGGCGGGCCGACCGCCGTCGCGGAGATCCTCGGCGGCGGCTACCCGGTCGCCCTGCTCGCGCCGGTCGCCTGACCCGGCGAGTCCCCTCCTGCCGACCCCGTTCCAACGACCCTGGAGAAACCCGTGATCAGCACGACGCCCTACCGCTACGCCCTGCCCGTCTCCGGACCCGAGCGCTTCGACGTGTGGGCGCCCGAGGCGTCCTCCGTCGAGCTCGCCCTGGGTGCGGGCGGGACGGTCGCGATGGCCCGCTTCGGCGACGAGGGCTGGTGGCGGGTCTCCGGGTCGGTCGCCGCGACCGGCGAGGTCGACTACGGCTACCTGGTCGACGGCAAGGGGCCGTTCCCGGACCCGCGCTCGCGCCGCCAGCCCCGCGGAGTCCACGAGCTCTCCCGCAGCTACGACCCGAGCGCGTTCGAGTGGGCCGACCAGGCCTGGACGGGCCGCCAGCTGGCGGGGGCCGTGATCTACGAGCTGCACATCGGCACCTTCACCCCCGAGGGCACGCTCGATTCGGCCGTCGGCCGGCTGGAGCACCTGCGCTCGATCGGCGTCGACTTCATCGAGATCCTCCCGGTCAACGCGGTGAACGGCACGCACAACTGGGGCTACGACGGTGTCCTCTGGTACGCCGTCTCGGAGGCCTACGGCGGACCGGAGGCGTACCAGCGCTTCGTCGACGCGGCGCACCGCGCGGGACTGGGCATCGTGCAGGACGTGGTCTACAACCACCTCGGCCCGAGCGGCAACTACCTGCCCGAGTTCGGCCCGTACCTGAAGAACGAGAAGGCCAACACCTGGGGAAGCTCGATCAACCTCGACGGGGAGGGCTCGGACGTCGTCCGCGGCTACATCCTCGACAACGCGCTGATGTGGCTGCGCGACTACCACGTCGACGCCCTGCGCCTCGACGCGGTGCACGCCCTCTCGGACGAGCGCGCCGTGCACGTGCTCGAGGAGATGGCCGCCGAGGTCGCCGTGCTCTCGGCCGACGTCGGGCGCCCGCTGACCCTGATCGCGGAGTCGGACCTCAACGACCCGAAGCTGATCACCCCGCGCGAGGCGGGCGGCTACGGGCTCGACGCGCAGTGGAGCGACGACTTCCACCACGCCGTGCACGTCGCCCTCACCGGCGAGACGACCGGCTACTACGAGGACTTCGCGCCGCTCGGCGCGCTCGGCAAGGTCCTCACCCGCGGCTTCTTCCACGACGGCACCCTCTCCACGTTCCGCGGCCGGCACCACGGACGCCCGATCGACACCGAGCGGATGCCGACCTGGCGCCTCGTGGTCTGCAGCCAGAACCACGACCAGATCGGCAACCGGGCGATCGGCGACAGGCTGACCGCGACCCTCGACGAGGGTCGGCTGGCGATCGCCGCCGCGCTGACGCTGCTCGGCCCGTTCACCCCGATGCTCTTCATGGGCGAGGAGTGGGCGGCGTCCACGCCGTGGCAGTTCTTCACCTCGCACCCGGAGAAGGATCTGGGCGAGGCGACAGCGAAGGGCCGCATCGCGGAGTTCGCGAAGATGGGCTGGGACCCGGAGGTCGTACCCGACCCGCAGGACCCCGAGACGTTCGAGCGCTCCAAGCTCGACTGGTCCGAGGCGGAGGAGGGGCGTGGTGCGCGCACCCTCGCCGTCTACCGCGAGCTGGCGGCGCTGCGCCGCCGCTTCCCCGAGCTGACCGACCCGCGCTTCGGCTCCGTGCGTGTCGAGCTCGACGAGGACGAGCGCTGGCTCACCCTGGGCCGTGGCCGGGTGACGATCGCGATCAACGTCGGCGAGTCGTCGGCGCGGGTCCCGCTGCCCGAGGTGGCGGAGTCGCTCCTCGCCGTGGGCGAGTACGCGGTCCAGCCCGGCGACACCGAGGTCGACCTCGGCGCGTCCTCGCTGCTGATCACGCTCGGCGACGCCGAGTAGGCGCCGGTCGCGCGCCGGTCCGAGTCGATTCGGGCCGACGCGCGTTTCGTTCTTCCCGTTCACCGGGCCGCCGTCGCCCGTGCCCGTGCCCGAGCCCGTGCTCGCCGCCGCCCGCCGGAGACCTGTCAGCGGGCCGGCACGGAGTGCTCGGCGTCGGCGATGATCCGCACGCCGTCGTCGTGCACGAGCAGCAGGGCACGCAGCGGCATGGCCCGCCGGTGGCAGGCGGCGCTCAGCTGGCGGGCGAGCACCCGGTCGGTCTCGCCGAGGAACGCCCGGCCCGGGCGCTCGAGTGCGAACGCGAGCGAGCCGACGTCGTGATGCGCGACCGCTTTCGCGAGGGTCGCGACGATGCGCTCGGTCTTCTCCTCGTCGGGGTGCACGGGGAGTCCGTCCACCGGGTAGAGGATGGGCAGCTGGTAGCCGGCCCGGTCGAGCAGGATCGGCCAGAGCGCACGACGGTAGGCGGGCCCGATGAGGGACGAGACGCGCTCGCGCAGGTCCCGGTCGTCGCGCAGCGGCACGTCGAGCGCCGAGGGGTGGAGGGCGTGGTCCGTGTTCGTCATGGTGTCGCTTTCTCGCGGGTGATGCGGGCGCGGAAGCGCTCGCGGTGCTGGGGCGGTCGTGGTCCGACGGGCGGTCATCGGAAGTTGCGGGCGGTGGTCCGGGCGGTGACCGACAGCGCCTCGAAGCGATCGGCGAGGAGGTTGGTCACCCCCTCGTCGGAGCGCTCGAGGATCCCGCGGATGAGGAGGGCGGGAGCCTCGCGCGCGGTGCGCCGGTAGCGGTTCCATACTCCGACGGAGCAGATGACGTTGAGGATCCCGTGCTCGTCCTCGAGGTTCATGAAGGTCACTCCGGCGGCTGTGGAGGGACGTTGGCGGTGGATCACGACCCCGCCGACCTCGATCCGGGTGCCCGAGGGCGTGCCGGGCAGGTCGGCCGTGGACCGCGCTCCCCGGCGGGTGAGGCTCTCCCTCAGATGCCGGAGCGGGTGGTCGTCGGGCGAGATGCCGGTGGCCCAGAAGTCGAAGACGACCCGCTCCTGCGCCGAGAGCATCGGCAGCAGCGGCGGCTGGACGGCGACGATCGAGTCGGGGAGGAACTCCTGGCGGTCGGCGGCGGCGGAGCCCGCCTCCCAGAGCGCCTGGCGGCGCTGGAGCCCGAGCGAGTCGAACGATCCCGCGGCGCCGAGCGCTTCGAGCTGGGTCGCATTCAGTCCCACGCGGCGCGACAGGTCGGCCATGCTCGCGTAGGGCCCGCCGCGCTCCCGCTCGGCGACGATGTGCTCGGCCAGCGCGGTGCCGATGCCCTTCACCCCGGCGAGGCCGAGGCGGATGACGAAGCCGGCGTCGCGGCGGTGGTCGTCGGTGTCGAAGTGCTGCGACCGGTCGAAGAGGCCCGTCGGCGCCTGCTCGGCGGAGAGGCAGGAGTCCTGCCCGTGCGCCGCGCCGCCCCGCCGCGGTGCCGGCGGCCCGTCGAGCGCCTCGAGTCCGGGGTGCGACAGCGAGCGGTTGACATCGGGGGACTCGACGCGGACGCCGTGCCGACGGGCGTCGGCGACCAGGGTGTGCGGGGCGTAGAAGCCCATCGGCTGAGCCCGGAGCAGGGCCGCGGTGAAGGCGGCCGGGTAGTGCAGGCGCAGCCAGGCACTGGCGTACACCAGCAGCGCGAAGCTGATCGCGTGGCTCTCGGCGAAGCCGAAGTTGGCGAAGGCCTGGATCCGTCGGTAGATGTCGTCGGCGACCTCGTCGGTGATCCCGTTGCGGGCCATGCCCTCGTAGAGCCGCTCCCGGAGCGACTCGATCTTCTCGGTGCCGCGCTTGGAGCCCATCGCGCGGCGCAGCAGGTCCGCGTCCTCCGCGCTGCAGTCGCCGACCGCCACCGCGACCTGCATCAGCTGCTCCTGGAACAGCGGCACGCCGAGCGTGCGCTTGAGCGGCGTGACCAGCAGGGGGTGCTGGTAGGTGATCGGCTCCTCGCCGAGCTTCCGCCGGATGTAGGGGTGCACCGCGCCGCCCTGGATCGGACCGGGGCGGATCAGCGCCACCTCGATCACGAGGTCGTAGAAGCGCCGCGGCTGGAGCCGGGGGAGGGTGCCCATCTGCGCGCGGCTCTCGACCTGGAACACCCCGATGGAGTCGGCCCGGCAGAGCTGGTCGTAGACGCCCTTCTCCTCGCGCGGGATCGTCGAGAGGTCCCACTTCTCGCCGACGTGCTCGGCCACGAGGTCGAAGGTGTACTGCAGGGCGGCGAGCATCCCCAGCCCGAGCAGGTCGAACTTGACCAGGCCCATCCAGGCGCAGTCGTCCTTGTCCCACTGCAGGACGGTGCGCTTCTCCATCCGGGCGGGCTCGATCGGGCAGACCTCGCCGACCGGCCGGTCGGTGAGCACCATGCCGCCGGAGTGGATGCCCAAGTGCCGGGGCGTGCCGAGCACCTTCTTGGTCAGGGCGACGACGTCGTCCGGGATGTCGTGCTCGGGGCTCTCGGTGATCGAGCCCCAGTGCTCGATCTGCTTCGACCAGCCGTCCTGCTGCCCGGCGCTGTAGCCCAGCGCCTTCGCCATGTCCCGGACGGCGAACTTGGGGCGGTAGGTGATGACGTTGGCCACCTGCGCCGCGTTCAGCCGCCCGTACTTCTCGTAGACGTGCTGGATGACCTCCTCGCGCCGCTCGGAGTCGAAGTCGACGTCGATGTCGGGCTCCTCGTCGCGGATGCTGGAGAGGAACCGCTCGAAGGGCAGCCCGTAGAAGATCGAGTCCACCGCAGTGATCCCGAGGACGTAGCAGACCGCCGAGTTGGCGGCCGAGCCGCGGCCCTGGCAGAGGATCCCGCGGCCCTTCGCGAAGTGCACGATGTCGTGGACGATGAGGAAGTAGCCAGGGAAGTCCTTGGCCTCGATCACCGCGAGCTCCTTCTCGAGGCGCTCGTGCACGTCGGAGTCGGCGCCCGGGTACTTCGTCGGCACCGCGAGCTGCACCAGGTGGCGCAGCCAGCTCATCGGGGTGTGCCCCTCGGGAACGTCCTGCCGGGGCAGCCGGGGGCGGACCCGGCCGAGCTCGAAGGCGATCTCGTCGGCGATCAGCACGGTGTTCTCGACGGAGCCGGGGTAGCGGGAGAAGCGCTCGGCCATCTCGGCACCCGAGCGCAGGTGGGCGCCGCCGGCGGCGGGCAGCCAGCCGTCCATCTCGTCGAGGCTCCGCCGGGCGCGGACCGCGGCCAGCGCCGTCTGCAGGGGCCGGTCCTCGGGCCGGGCGTAGTGCACGTTGCCGGTGGCGACGAGGCGCAGCTGCAGCCGCTCGGCGATGCCGGCGAGCTGGTCGTTGTGCAGGGAGGCGAGCGGGTCGCCGTGGTCGAAGAGCTCGACGAGGACGTTGCGGGCGCCGAAGAGGGCCACGAGCTCGCGCACCTCCTCCTCCGCCGCCGCCACGCCGCTCGCGACCAGGGCCTGCCGGACGGCGCCCTTCCGGCAGCCGGTCAGCACGATCCAGTGGCCGTCGGCGGCCCGGGCGAGCTCCTCGAGGTCGTAGCTGGGCTTGCCCTTCTCGGCGCCGGCGAGCTGGGCGGTGGTGATCGCGCGGGCGAGCCGGTGATAGCCCTCCTCCCGGCGGGCCAGGACGAGCAGGTGCGTGCCCTCGGGATCGGCGACGCCGTTCTGCGGGGCGCGGAGCCCGAGCGAGAGCTCGGCGCCGAAGGCGGTGCGGACGCCGTGGTCCTGCGCGGCCTCCGCCATCCGGACGATCCCGTAGAGCCCGTCGTGGTCGGTGAGGGCGAGGGTGTCGATGCCGAGCCGGACGGCCTCCTCGATCAGCTCCTCCGGCTTGCTGGCGCCGTCGAGGAAGCTGAAGTGCGAGTGCGCGTGCAGCTCGGCGTAGGGCACCTTCTCGTCCGGCGGACGGACGTCGGCGCCGGGCGTGTAGGCGGGGCGCTTGTGCGACCAGGCGGGGCTGTCGCCGCCGTCGCCGCGGACGGTCGTGCCGTCGCTCCGGGTCGTGCTGGAGAGGCGGCGCTCGAACTCCGACCAGGGGATCGGGGGGTTGTTCCAGCCCATCGGGGGCTCCTTCGGTCGTCGTGCTCGGGAGGATCGGATCGCGGCCGTCAGCGGCCGGGGGAGTCAGTCGTAGCGGGCCTCGGCCGCCCACTCCCCGTCGAGGCAGAGCAGCAGCCAGGCGACCCCGTCGGAGTCGACGATCTGGAAGCGGTCGTAGCGGACTGCTGTTCGCGCGTCCCACCACCGCTCGTCGATCGGCCAGGGACCGGCCCACCCCGTCACCGGCTGCAGGCGGGCCTGCGAGGAGCCGGGCGCGAAGTAAGCGGGGACGGAGGTGAGGGAGCCGCGGTCGTCGACCGAGACCGGCTCGCCGCGGGGCCCGCGGACCAGGACTGCCGCCGGCTCGGCGAAGACCGTGGGCGGCAGGGGCGGCGGCAGCGCCCCCGGCCAGGGCAGCCCGCGCGGCCGGGCGTCGCCCGGCTCCCTGTCCCCCCAGGGGATCAGGTGCTGGCGGTCGCGCAGCGACCGGCCCCCGCCCACCGACGCGGTGACGACGGCCTCGTGGCCGAGCATGCTCTGCACGCGGCTGAGACCGTGGTGCACCCGCTCCTCGGGAGCCGTGCCCCAGAGCCCTTGCTCGTGGTTCCCGATCGCGTCGACCGCCTCCGGCTCGACCGACAGCCGGGCGATCGGCGAGCCGAGCCCGGCGTCGATCGCGCCGTTGCCCTGCAGCTGCCAGCGCACGCGGTCGACGACGTCGCCGGGGGTGAACCAGCGCGGGTGCAGCCAGCTGCGGGAGGACACCTCGCCGCGGTCGCTGACGACCTCGATCCTGATCGCGGTCGCCACCAGCTGCGCCCGGGTGAGCCCGTCGACGAACTCCTCCGCCGGGACGCGGAAGGCGAAGGCCGCCTGGTCGATCCGGTCCAGCGGCGGCTCGAACTCGAGCACCCGGTCGAGCCGCTCGGGCGGGAGCCGCGGGACGACCGTCTCGGTCTCGGCGCCCGAGGCCAGCACGTGCGCGCGCGCCCCCTCGGGGCCGAAGCGCGCGGAGACGTCGTCCCGCGGCAGCTGCGCGAAGGCGCCGAGCGTCCGGACTCCCAGCCGGCGCAGCAGGGCGATGAGGTCCTCGCCCTTGCCGGTCGTGCGGGTGCGCGCGCCGACGGCCTCGGTCTCGAGGGCGTCGAGCGGCAGGGGCGCGAGGAACGCGGCGCTCTCTCCCGCCGGCACGATCGCGACCGCAGTGCCGGAGTGCTTGGCCGCGAGCTCGGACGCGAAGAGTCCGTCGGCGATGCCGGCCCGCGCGAGCGGCACGCCCAGCTCGGCGAGCCGCTGGAGCACGGCCTCGGCCGCCGACTGCTCGCTGCCGTAGTAGCGGCGCGGCCCGCGGGCGCGGATCGCGCAGAGACCGGGCCGGATCAGCTGCACGCCCGGGGTGATCTCCTCCAGCGCCTGGACGAGCGGCTCGAAGGCGCGGTGATCGAGCACCGGGTCGTAGGGGAGCACGGCGAGCCCGGTGCAGCGCGACTGGGCCTCGCGGATCCGCATGCCGCGGCGCACGCCCTCCGCTCGCGCACCGGGGGAGCAGGCGAAGACGAGGCTCTTCTCGGTGAGCGCGAGCGGGGTCTCCGCGTCGATCCCGGCGTCCGCCGCGGCGGCGAGCAGGGGCCAGTCGGGGCACCAGACCAGGATCGTGCGGCGAAGCTCGAGAGCGCCTGCGGAACGGGTCATCTCAGACCGCCCGCTCGTGCAGGGTGCGCTCCTGCAGATGCGAGGGCCCGCCCAGCACGCCGAAGGGGCGCCCGGTGCCGGGCATGCTCATCCGCACGGTGCGCACCCGCGTCCCGGCGCGGCCGACGACGTCGACGAGCGCCTCGCGGGTGCGCAGGTAGCCGTGGCCGGCGCCGAGCCCCTCCCAGCGGCTGCTGCGGATGCTGAGCCGCGCCTCGGCCTGGGGCCACTCGCCGAGGACGACGAGCGCCGCCCCGCGCTGCCGCAGCCGTGCGCCCAGCCGGGAGACGTCGGCCGAGGAGACGGAGGCGGGCGGGCGGGTCAGCACGACGGTGAGGACGTCGACCAGGGCCGCGGTGACGGTGAGCCAGTGCTCGGCGGGGGAGGGCACGAGCACGAGCCGCTCGAGGTCGATCCCCAGGCCGGCCGCCGCCTCGGCGCCGAACTCGGGGACGCCGACGACGCCGCACCAGGCACCCTCGGACGACGGCCCGGCCAGCAGACCCATGGCCAGGCTCATCGAGCCCTCGACCGAGTAGGCGGCGCCCTGCTTGAGCGAGCCGCCCGGCAGCACCGAGGCGAAGGCCGGCAGCGTCGCCAGGCTCTTCGACTCGAGCGTCGTCGCCTGCATGTCGCGGATCCGCGACTGCAGCTCCTTCACCGACGCGAGCTGCCGCAGCAGCGGTTCCGCGGTGTCGGCGACCCCCTGCGAGGGGTGCTGTGAAGGGGGGCTCATCAACCCATGTTCGAACATGTGTTCGAGTATGTCAATCGCCACCGACATCCGCCGCGCCGGGTGCCGGAGCACGTGGAGAAGGCCCCGGATCGCCCCCTGTGGAGGAGCCCGGGGCTCGCCGCGCTACCCCTCCGCGGACCCCGTCACGCGCAGTCCGTGACCGAACCGGAACAGCGGATCCGCGGTGTCGAACGGCACGTCCGGCCGGCGGGCCGCCGCGGCGGCCATCGAGCGCGGAAGGTCCATCGGTAGTGTTCCACGGGCCTCCGACACTCCGAAGACGACGTCGAGCACCGCGGCCCCCGACGCGCCGAAGTCACCGAGCAGCGCCGCCGCGGAGTCGATCATCGGAGTGAGGATCGCCGGCCGGTCCAGGAACACGTCGACGACCGTCGGCACCTGTGACGCCACAGCCAGGACGTGCTCCACGACGTCGTCCGGGAAGTCGAGCGAGCCGGCGTGGAAGACGTTCTCGAACGCGGTCGCGCGCTGCTCGAAGGGCGCCTGCAGCCGGATCACCGCGAGCTCCGCCTCCTCCGGAGACCCGACGACGGTGCCGTACCCCGCGGCGACGACCGGATCGATCCCCTCGACGTACAGCCGCAGCCCCTGCCGCGCCGGCAGGACGCCGTCCTGCGCGAGGACCGTGATCGCCGCGCGCTGGGCGGCCTCGCCCGCCGCGCGGAACTCCGCCGAGCCGACGACCACCTCGGCGGCAGCCGGATCCACCGCGCGCGAGTCGAACAGCCCGAGCACGAACTTCTCCCGCAGCAGCCGACGCACGGACACGTCGAGCCGCTCCTCGGCGACCGTCCCGTCCCGGACCAGGGCGACCAGCGTCTCCGGGATCGACTCGCCGCCGAACTGGTCGACACCGGCCTCGAGTGCCTTCGCCATCCGCTCCGGCACCGACAGGTGCTCGACGCCCCAGGCGCGCGCCACGTGGTGGTCGCCCATGATGTCGGAGTCCGAGAGCAGTCCCCAGTCCGTGCAGACGATGCCGTCGAAGCCGAACCGCTCGCGCAGCAGCCCCGTGATCACCGAGCGGTTGAAGCCGAAGCCCACCTCCTCGTGCTCGGTCCCGACCGGCATCCCGTAGTACGGCATGATCTGGCTCGTGCCCGCCTCGAAGGCCTTCACGAAGGGCTGCAGGTGGTACTCGGCGTTGCCGCCCGGGTAGACCTGCTCCCGCCCGTACGGGAAGTGCGGGTCCTCGCCGTCCTTCTGCGGTCCGCCGCCGGGGAAGTGCTTGGTCATCGTCGCGACCGACTGCGCCCCGAGCGACTCGCCCTGGAAGCCGCGGATGTACGCGGCGCCGAGCCGCCCGGTGAGCTCGGCGTCCTCGCCGAACGTGCCGACCTGCCGCGCCCAGCGCGACTCGGTCGCCAGGTCGATCTGCGGGTGCAGCGCGACCCGCAGGCCCACGGCGAGGTACTCCCGGCGGGCGATGTCGCCGAAGCGCTCGACCAGGTCCTCGTCGCCGATCGCGGCGAGGCCGAGGGGCTCCGGCCACTGCGAGAACGCCTCCGCCTGCGCCCCGGTGCCGGGGTTGTCGGTGAAGGAGTGGCGCGGATCGGTGGAGAGGGTCACGGGGATCCCGAGCCGGCTCGACGACGCCAGCTCCTGGACCCGGTTGTGCCACTCGGCGAGCTCGCGCGCCGTGGCGGTCCCGCCGCCGAGCAGGTTGAAGTGCGACATCCGCTTCTGGAGCACCATCGTCGCGGTCGAGGGCAGTCCGAACGCGCCGTCCTCGGCGAGCGCTCCGCCCTCGCCCATCACGACCATGGTCTGGAAGAAGAGCCCGGCCTTCTCCTCGAGCGTCATCTGGCCGAGCAGGATGTCGACCCGCTCGGCCACGGGGCGCAGCGGGTCGAGGTAGCGGCGATCGACCTGCTCGTCGAGCGGCTCACCGGCGGGGGATGACGTCGATGTCATGGGGGCGTCCTTCCGAAGGGGAGCCCTCGTCGGCTCCGCGAGAAGGATACGCCGAAAACCGACCAGCACTAGGGAAATGCGGCGGGCCCGTCGCGAGTGCGCCCCTACCATGGGAGCCATGTCCGACGCCCTGCCCGAAGCCGCAGCCGAGAACCCCTCCTCCCTCCCGGCACGGCGGCGGACCCTCGTGGTCAAGATGGGCTCGAGCTCGGTGACCAAGCAGTCCGGACCGGACCCCGTGCTCCTGGCCAGCGCCCTCGAGAGCGCGTTCGGTGCGCGCGCACTCGGCTGGGACGTCGTCCTCGTCTCCTCCGGCGCCGTCTCCTCCGGCCGCGCGCTCTTCGCCCGCTCGCAGGACGCGCCGATCAGCCCGCGCCTCGCCGCCGCCGTCGGCCAGACCGTCCTGATGGGCTTCTACCGCTCGGTGGCCGAGCTCTCCGGCTCGCTCGTCGCGCAGATCCTGATCGGCGAGTCCGACCTCGCGTCGCCGCGGCAGATGGCGCACGTCGCGGAGGCCATCCGGCACGCGCTCGACGCGGGTGTCGTGCCGATCGTCAACGGCAACGACACCATCGACTCCGCCGGCTCCGACAACGACGGCGTCGCCGGCGGCCTCGCGATGCTCCTCGGCGCGGATCTGCTGCTGCTGCTCACCGACGTCCCCGGTGTCTTCGCCGGCAGCATCGCCGAGGGCGTGCACCTCGAGGAGCTGGGCATCACGGAGCTGCGCGGCATTGGGGTGCAGAAGGGCGGGACGGGCCGCGGCGGCATCCGCTCGAAGCTCAAGGCTGCCGAGCTCGCCGCGCACAACGGCGTCTCGACGCGCATCGCCGGCGCCCGCACTCCCGAGGTCATCCTCGGCGCCATCGACGGCCCCGGCCCCGGCACCCTCGTCCGCGCCGTCCACGCGCACCCCGCGGTGGAGCAGCGCTGGATCTCGGGCGTCGCGACCTCGCGCGGCCGGGTCGAGATCAACCTCGAGGCCGAGCGCAGCATCGCCTCCGGCTCGAGCCTGTTCGCGTCCGGCATCAAGCGGGTCTCCGGCGACTTCGTCGGCGGCGACGTGATCGAGGTCCGCGCCCTCAGCGGTGAACTGCTGGCGCGCGGGGTGTCGCGGGTGTCCTCGCGCCTGCTCACACTGGTCCGGGCTCTGCGGGTGGACGAGATCGCCCGGGTGTTCGTCGCCGTCCTCGCGCACGCCGCCGACGCCGATCCCGCCGCGATCACCTCCGACGGCGACCGCCCGCAGCTGACCCGTGCCCTGGAGTACGCGCGCGCCCTCTCCTTCGAGCACGGCAGGGCGGTCGCGATGGAGATCGTCTCGCTCTTCCCCGCCGAGAGCATCGCCGCGCTGGTCGGCCAGGGTGCCGCCGTCGAGGAGCTCGTCGAGCGGTACACCCGCCTCGTCCGGACCCTCGCGATCGTCGGCAACGAGCAGCTGGCCGTCTTCAGCGACTGACGGCGCCCCAGGGGCCGAGGTGGCCCGAATGGACGAATCGCGCCACGGAAAACGAATCGTGCCAGATAGCGGCACGATTCGTGCCAGCACTGTGCGCATCACGTCATCGATCGTGGCGAGCGTCGCCTCCCGTGCTGATCTATCTCCCACACGAACGGCGCCCACTAGGCGCCCCCGACGGATCGGATCAGCATGAGTGCAGCAGCAATCGCCACCGCGACCCTCACGACCCCCACCACCCGCCACCCCTTCGACGGCCCCATCTCACGGGAGCACTACCAGTCGGACCGGCTGGCCCGTCGCCTCGAGCTGATCGAGAAGACGATCGCCGACTGCGAGCGGGCCCTGCGCGGCGGCACCGACCCGCGCACCGGCACCGTCGTCCCGCCCGCGCGCGGCGCCCACCGCGACCAGCTCCTCAGCAACCTCGCGATCGAGCTCTCGCTCGCCGACCGCCTCCGCGGCGCCCTGGGCCTGCACCGCTGACCTCCCGGTCCGCAGCTCCGATCCCCGGGTCCGCACCCCCGACGCAGCCCGATGGGGCACGATGAGGCCATGGTCACCATCACCGTCGCCGGGATCGCCCAGCACTTCCACCCCGCTGAGCGCGGCACCGTCCGCCTCGAGATCCGCCGCGAGTCGCGCTCGCGCTCCCAGGCGCTGAACGAGGTGACCGCCCTCCACGCTCGCGTGCGCGAGGAGGCCCGCGCCGAGCAGGCCTCCGGCGCGGCGACCTGGTGGTCGGCCGACCAGGTCTCGGTCTCGACCATCCAGCGGTACCTCAAGGACTCCGACGTCACCGAGCAGTTCCACGTCGCCGCCGCGAGTGTCCGGGTGAAGTACCGCGACTTCGACGCCCTCGGGCGCTGGGTCGCCTCCGTCTCGGAGGCGCCCGGCATCACCGTCGCCGGGGTCGACTGGGACGTCACCGCCGCCCGGCGCGCGAGCGCCGAGCGCGAGGTGCGGGTGGCCGCGGTCCGCGACGCCCGCGAGCGCGCCGCCGCCTACGCCTCCGCCCTCGGCCTGGGGGAGCCCCGGGTGCTCACCCTCTTCGAGCCCGGGCTGCGCCCGCACACCCGGATCGAGGGCGGCTCGGCCGTGATGAGCCGCGCGATGGCCTTCAAGGGCCAGGAGGAGCTCGCGCTCAAGCCCGAGGACATCGAGGTCTCGGCCTCGGTCTCCGCCGACTTCGAGGCGAGCTGAGCGGAGCGGTGGGCGCACGGCGCTCGCCGCCGGGAATAGCCGGGACGCGTCCGACGCTGGAGCAGGCATGGTCTCGCGCATCGGCTTCCTCTCCTTCGGCCACTACCAGTCCGTCGAGGGGTCGCTGACGCACACCGCGCGCGACGTCCTCCTGCAGACCATCGAGCTCGCGGAGGCGGCCGAGGAGATCGGCATCGACGGCGCGTACGTCCGCGTCCACCACTTCGCGCCGCAGCTGGCGTCGCCGTTCCCGCTCCTGGCCGCGATCGCCGCCCGCACCAGGCGGATCGAGATCGGCACCGGCGTCATCGACATGCGCTACGAGAACCCGCTCTACATGGCGGAGGAGGCGGCCGCGACCGACCTCATCTCCGGCGGCAGGCTCGAGCTCGGCGTGAGCCGAGGATCGCCGGAGACGGCTCTCCGCGGCTCCGAGGCGTTCGGCTACGTCCCCTCGCAGGGCACTTCCGACGCCGACCTCGCCCGCCGCAAGGTGCAGCTCTTCCGCGAGGCGCTCTCGGGCGCCGCCGTCGCCGAGACCGACCCCGCGCGCACCGGGATGTCGAGCCCGCTCGCGATCGAGCCGCGCTCGCCGGGTCTCGAGGACCGCATCTGGTGGGGTGCGGGCAGCTTCGCGACCGCCCGCTGGGCGGCCGAACAGGGCATGAACCTGCAGTCCTCCACGCTCCTGCTCGAGGAGGAGGGCATCCCCTTCGACGAGCTGCAGGCGCGGCAGATCCGCGAGTACCGCTCGGCGTGGGCGGAGGCCGGCTGGGAGCGCACCCCGCGCGTCTCCGTGTCGCGCAGCGTCCTGCCGATCACGACCGACCTCGACCGCCTCTACTTCGGCGGCCGCGGCGAGCGCGATCAGGTCGCCTCCCTCGAGGGCGTCCGCGCCCGCTTCGGCCGCAGCTATACCGGCGAGCCCGACCGACTCGCCGAGGAGCTCGCCGCCGACGTCGCCGTCCAGGAGGCGGACACCCTCCTGCTCACCGTCCCCAACCAGCTCGGCGTCGAGTACAACGCGCGCCTGCTGCAGACCGTCGCCGAGTCGATCGCCCCGGCCCTCGGCTGGTCACCCGCCGGAGTCCTCGCCGCCTGACCCGCCCCTGCTGGTCGACCAGCCCGGGAGGGGCGTATCGAGCGGCGAAGCCGCTTCGCGTCTCGGTGGTGAGGGAGAGGGACGCGGCTGCGCCGCGTCATGCTGGTCGATGAGCCCCGCCAGGGGCGTATCGAGACCCGCCGTCACCAGCAGGGCGGGTCTGCAGACTCAGGTGCAGACGGTGGTAGATCTCGATACGCCCGCTCCGCGGGCTACTCGATCAGCATGGAGGTCTTCGGGTCGTCAAGTGCCGCCGTCACGATGAGCCGTCGGTGTCCTTCGTGCGGCCCAGGGTGGGAAGCGTCAGAAGATCCGGCGCCGGTACCCCGCCGCGGAGGATGTCCTCGAGCAGCAGAAGTGCTCGATCCGTCAGTTCGTCGCCCGGGTAGAAGGCGCGGTGCAGCTCCTCCGCCTCCTGCCAGCACGTCCTCGGCAGGAGTCAGACGCGCATCGACGTCATCGGTGAGTCGCCGGTCACCGAACCAGAACGCGATCGCGGCACCGCCGACGATCCGGATCCCGGCAGGCCGCTGTGACCGAGCGAGGATCTCGACCACATCGGACAGCCCCTCGACGATGTCCTCGCGGCTCAACTGGTCCATCAGGCGCTCACCAGCGTCTCGGCCTCGATGAGGACGTTGCGCCGGGCGAACTCCTCCGGTACCCGCGAGGCGTCCACCCGGGTCCGGATTCCGCCGGTCGGCGGCTGCCACGGCGCCGCCAGGAAGCGCGACGGGTCGTCGATCCACTCGGCGTGAGGGAGTCCCGCTTCGTCGAGGCGGTACGCGGCGACGGCGGCCAGCGCTGCTCCCCAGCCGGGCTCGGCGAAGGGAGGGGGCTCGGCGAGGGTCAGACCGACTCGGAGCGCGCCGTGCACCTCGGCGAGGTTGTCGGCGAGCTGGATGAGCTGCCGGTACGCGGTCCTGATGTTGTCTGCGTCCAGCGCCTCCGAGATGATCGCGCCGATCGTCGCTGCGTCCTTGCGCACGGTCGGCACGAGAACGATCGAGTGCTGGGTGCGGGAGAGCAGCCGCTCCAGCAGGTCGACCGACGGCTGCCGCCGATCGTTCTCGATCCGGGACAGCGTGGCCTCGGCGACATCGGAGGATGCGGAGAGCTCCCGCTGAGACAGGCGCGCACCCCAGCGGGCGGAGCGCAGGAGCCGGGCTGCGGTCATCTCGACCTCCAAGTTGACGGATACGTCAATCTTAGCGGGTACAGGTCCACACTGGCTTCTCGCTTCCATGCTGGTCGAGTAACCCCGCAGGGGCGTATCGAGACCCGCGCTTTGCAGGACGGTGGATCTCGAGACGCCTGCTGCGCGAGCTACTCGATCAGCATGCTTCGCCTCAGCGCTAGTTCCGTTCCCGGCACGAATCGGCGATGTTCAGCTCGCGGAGAGCTCGATGCGGACGTCGTCGAGTCCGTCGGAGGAGACGAGCAGCGTGATCGGCCCCGGGCCGGTCGGACGGACGACGGCGAGCGCGCGGCCGTCGAACGTCGTCCGCGAGGTGGCGTCGAAGCGCTCGGTGGTCGCCGGCGCCCCGCTGCCGAAGCCCGCGAGTACGCCCGCGCCCTCGACGCCGACGGAGACGACGCGGTCGGCCCCGGTGAACAGCACTCCCGCCGCGTCGCGCAGCTCGATCGCCATATACGCGAGGTCCGTGTCGTCCGCGCGCAGCGACGTCCGGTCCGCCGTCGCGGTCAGCACCGCAGGTCCGGACGCCGACACGAGCGAGCTGCGCCCCGTCTCGCTCCCGGACCGGTACGCGACTGCCGTCAGCGTGCCCGGCCGGTACACCGTCTCGATCGAGGCGAGCATCGGCCGAACCGCCCCGACGGCCGAGCGCCCCACCTCGACGCCGTCGAGCAGCAGCGCCACCTCGTCCGCGTCCGCCGCCACCTCGACGGTGACGGGGGAGCCCTCGAAGCCGGGCCAGGTCCACGAGTCGACCGAGTCGCTCCACGCCCACGGCGACTGCATCGTCACCGTCTGCCCGTGCCGCTCCGGCCGGACGACCGCGATCGCCGGCACCGAGCGCAGCCCGAAGACGATCTCGCGGTAGTAGGAGGCGGGCCGCCGCCACCCGGTGATGTCCAGGTCGCCGCACCACGCCGTCAGATACGGGTACTCGCGCTCCAGTGCGCCGTTCGCGGCCGGGTCCTCCGCGTAGGAGGTGGCGCCGATGCCGACCTCGCCGAGGTAGTCCCAGCCGGTCCAGGTGAAGTCGCCGATCACGTTCGGGTTCGCCAGCACCTTCGGCCACAGCTCGCCGATCTGCGACGGGAACGTCTCCGACCCGACGATCACGCGCTGCGGGAACAGCTCCGCGTCGCTCGCGTAGCGCCCGTCGGCGTAGTTCAGCCCGAGCACGTCGACCGCCGCGCTCGACTCCGCCGTACGACGGGTGACGGCGTCGGAGGAGCCGATCGCCGCCATCATCCCGGCGCCGGCCTCGCCCATCAGCTCGTTCAGCCCCTGCTCCGAGGCCAGGATGCTGTCGAGCTCGTCGAGCACCGCCAGCGTCGGGTTGACGCCGTTCGTGACGGGCCGCGTGGGGTCGAGCGAGCGCACGTGCTCCGCGAGATCGCGGGCCAGCACCGCGCCGTGCGGGGTGCCGACCTCGACGATCTCGTTGCCGATCGAGTAGAGGATCACGCTGGGGTGGTTGTAGTCCTTCGCGACCAGCGACTCCAGGTCGGCCCGCCACCACTGCGCGAAGTCGAGCGAGTGGTCGTGGTGGGTCTTGCCGCGGACCCACATGTCGAAGGCCTCGTCCATCACGAGCATGCCGAGGCGGTCGCAGGCGTCGAGCATCGACGGCGAGGCGGGGTTGTGCGCCATGCGGATCGCATTGAAGCCGGCCTCCTTGAGCAGCTGGATCCGGCGCTCCTCCGCCCGGGCGATCGAGGCGGCGCCCAGCACGCCGTTGTCGCTGTGGATGCAGGCGCCGCGCAGCAGCACGGTCTCGCCGTTGATCCGCAGACCCTTCCGCGGGTCGACGGTGACGGTCCGGATGCCGTGCACGGTGACGACGTCGTCACCGACGCCGATGCTCGTGCGGGCGCTGTGCAGGGCGGGGGAGTCCACGCTCCAGAGGGCCGGCTCCTGCACGTAGAGGCGCTGGCGCACGAGGGCGGTGCGGCCGGGGGCGACGGTGACCGGTGTCGTCGCGCTCTCCACCACGTCGCCGGCCGGCCCGGTGAGCTCGGTCGACACCGAGAGCGACGACGTCGTGAGCCCGCGGTTGACGATGCTCGTCGCGACCTCGACGACGGCCTGGTCGTCCTCCACTCGCACGGTCGTGATCCGCACGCCGTCCGGCTCGATGTGCACGGGCTCGTCGACGTGCAGCAGCACCGGCCGGTGCAGCCCGGCGCCGGCGTACCAGCGCGAGTCCTGCCCCGAGCGGACCTCGATCCGCAGCGTGTTCGTCTCGCCGAAGCGGAGGAACGGGGTCAGCTCCACGAAGAAGCGCGCGAAGCCGTCGGCGCGGTTCCCCGCGAACTCGTCGTTGAGGAACACCATCGCGTGCCGGTAGGCGCCCTGCACCTCGAGCCGCACTACCTTGCCCGCCCACTCCGCCGGCACCTCGAACGTCGTGACGTAGCTGTAGGCACCGCCCGGGTAGTAGGCGGTCCCGCCCTGGGAGACGGCCTCCGGCGAGCGCTCGGCATCGCGGAGCGCGTCGTGCGGCAGCGTCACCGCGACGGAGTCGTCGACCCCGCCCTGCACGGCGGCGAACGGCCCGCGCGGCGCCCGGACGATCCAGCCGGCGGTGAAGGAGGTGGTCGTCATGGTGCGTCCGTTCGATCGAGGTCGTCCGGCACGACGCCGGGCGAGAGGTGAGACCCGTGCTTCCGATCTAGGAAACTGTTTCATTCGGTTTCTCACCCGGCGAGAGCCTAGGAGCGAGGCTGGCGAAGGTCAAGGAATCTGACCTTCAATGCATCTCTTCGCACTGGTGGTCGTCGGGATTGTGCGGTGCACTTCCCTTGCGTTATCGATAGACTTCGTCTCATGACCGAGCAGGAGTTGAAGTCCGTCGCCGAGGTCGCGCGAGAGCGCGGCGTCAGTGCGGCGCGCATCCGGCAGCTCATCGCCGAGGGGCGCATCCGGGCGGAGAAGGTCGGAGGCGTGCATGTCATCAGGGGTGATCAGAATGTCCCGGCCCCGCGTGTGTCCCGCCCACTCGGCGACCGGATGGCGTGGGGACTCGTCGCCACGCTCTCGGGTGCTGTGGACCCGGCTCTGACGAGGTCCGAGCGGAGTCGCATCACCCGGATGATCCAGCGACTCGAGAGCGCGGAGGATCCCGTGGCGGTGACGCGCTCGTGGACCGCGAAGCTTCTGCCGCCGGAGTCCCTGGAGCTTCCCACAGGTCTCGTCGAGCAGCTGCGGGGGGAGCGGGAGGTCCTTCCCGTAGGTGCATCGGATCCTCGAGCGGGCCTGCGTGACGCCAGCCGCCTCGAGATCCTCGTCTCCACCCGATTGAAGGCTCGGCTCCGAGGAGAGGACGCCGCAGCCGGCCCGTCAGCGACGTCCGTGATCCTGCATCACGTCCCCGATGAGCGGTGGCCGTCCGTCAGCGAGGAGCCGGTGCCGATCGGGCTGAGCATCGCCGCGCTCGCGCGAAGGACCGACCGGACGACGGCGCTCGCCGCGCGCCGCCTCCTGAGGCGTGCCCTCCCCTCCCACGAGGCGGTCATGGCCGAGGTCGAGGCGGATCGTCGCGACCGTGATCGGTCACTGCGTCGTGAGACCACTCGCTCCGTCCAGCTCCACCGCGCCGCGCTGGAGCTCCTCGACCGCTCTCCGGACTTCCGTCCTCGGGCGTAAGCGCGGCTCGAGCAACTGCGAGGCAAGGTCCGCGGGGATGCGCACCAGTGGCTGGACGAGTGGGCAGAGCTGCTCCGCAGTCCGCTCTCCACGCAGATCGAGGCCCTGCTCGTGGAGACGGAGCACGCCCACGACCTGCGCTCCGTGTCACCGCTCGCCGGACTGATCCCCGACGAGGAGCGATCGGCGCTGCTCGAGGCGAGCGCGTGAACCACGCCGATCGCTCTCGTTTCGAGCGTGGGCAGGGCCTTCTCGACCTCTGACCGCATCTCTCGCGCTTACGGCTGATCGAACCGCCGCCACCAACGAGAAGAACCCCCCGATCTCCGTGAGATCGAGAGGTTCTGCCGGTGTCCGAGGGGGGACTTGAACCCCCACGCCCTATACGGGCACTAGCACCTCAAGCTAGCGCGTCTGCCATTTCCGCCACCCGGACGAGTGTTGTTTCCGGCCTGCGTTTCCGCGGCCGAAGAAGACATTAGCACGGTTCGAACGCCTCGGATGACACCGGGGGAGAGGGGTGCCGCGAGCCCGCCCGCTAGCGTGGGGGCATGACGTCCTCCGACAGCGCCGCCGCCCCCTCCGAGTCGGATCTCGACGAGACCGCGATCATCGCGCGGGACCTCATCCGCTTCGACACCAGCAACTACGGCGACGGGAAGGCCGAGCCCGAGCGCGAGGCCGCCGAGTACGTGGCCGCCCGTCTGCGCGATCTCGGCCTCGAGCCCGAGCTGATCGACTCGGATCCCGGCCGCACCAGCGTCGTCGCCCGGGTCGCGGGCGAGGACCGCGAGCGCGGCGCCCTCGTCGTGCACGGGCACCTCGACGTCGTCCCGGCCATCGCGGACAACTGGAGTGTCGACCCCTTCGGCGGCGTCATCAAGGACGGCATGCTCTGGGGCCGCGGCGCGGTCGACATGAAGAACATGGACGCGATGATCCTCGCCTCCCTCGGCGACATCCTCGGCAGCGGCCGGAAGCCCTCCCGCGACCTCGTCATCGCCTTCTTCGCCGACGAGGAGGCGGGCGGCGTCCGCGGCTCCGGCCACCTCGTCAAGACCCGGCCCGAGCTGTTCGCCGGCGCGACCGAGGCGATCAGCGAGGTCGGCGGCTACTCGATCGAGCTCGGCGGCAAGCGCGCCTATCTCGTGCAGACCGGCGAGAAGGCGCTGCTCTGGCTGACGCTGCGCGCCCGCGGCACGGCCGGCCACGGCTCGCAGATCAACGGCGAGAACGCCGTGACCCGCCTCGCCCAGGCGATCGCCCGCATCGGCAGCGAGGAGTGGCCCACCCGCCTCACCGACACCACCCGCGAGCTGCTCGGCGAGGTCGCCCGCATCCTCGGCCACGACCCGCAGCGCAGCACCCCGGAGGAGCTCGCGCTCGCCACCGGCACCGCCTCGCGCTTCATCGCGGCGACGCTGCGCACCACGGCGAACCCGTCGATGCTCTCCGCCGGCTACAAGGCCAACGTCATCCCGGACACCGCGGAGGCGACCATCGACGTCCGCGTGCTCCCCGGCGAGGAGGACGCCGTCCTCGAGCGCCTGAAGGTCCTCGCGGGCGAGCACGTTGAGATCCTGGTCCAGCACCGCGACATCGGACTCGAGGTGCCCTTCGCCGGTCCGCTCGTGGAGAGCATGGCGGCCTCGCTCCGCCGCTTCGACCCCGAGGCGGAGGTGCTGCCGTACCTCCTGTCCGGGGGCACCGACAACAAGGCTCTCTCGACGATCGGGATCACCGGCTACGGCTTCGCGCCCCTGCAGCTGCCGGGCGCGCTCGACTTCCCGGCACTGTTCCACGGGGTCGATGAGCGGGTTCCGCTCGACGCACTAGTGTTTGGCAGGAAGGTCCTGACCGATCTCCTCCTGCGATCCTGATGGTCAGATCGACGACCACCACCGACCGCCTGCTGGCCGACGACGCCCCAGCCCTCCTCGAAAGTGACGCATGGGCCTGCTCGAAGCGCTGATCCTGGGACTCGTCCAGGGTCTGACCGAATTCCTCCCCATCTCCTCCAGCGCCCACCTCCGGATCGTGAGCGAGCTGCTCCCCGGACTGGACGGCAAGGACACCGGAGCGGCGTTCACCGCCATCACGCAGCTGGGCACCGAGACCGCGGTCATCATCTACTTCTGGCGCGACATCGTGAAGATCGTGTCGAGCTGGTGCCGCTCGCTGGTCGGCAAGGTGCCGCGCAGCGACGCGAACGCCCGGATGGGCTGGCTGATCATCATCGGCAGCCTCCCGATCATCGTGCTCGGCCTGCTCTTCCAGGACCAGATCGAGACCACCCTCCGCTCGCTCTGGGTCGTCGCCACCACGCTCATCGTCTTCGGCATCCTGCTCGGCGTCGCCGACGCCGTGGGCGCGAAGAAGCGCCGGCTGCGCGACCTGAACGGCCGCGACGGCCTCATCTTCGGTGGCGCGCAGGCGCTCGCCCTCGTCCCCGGCGTCTCGCGCTCCGGCGGCACGATCACGGCCGGCCTCTTCATGGGCTACGAGCGCAAGGCCGCCGCGCGCTACTCCTTCCTGCTCGCGATCCCCGCGGTGTTCGGCAGCGGGCTCTACCAGCTGTACAAGAGCATCAGCGACCCCGAGATCCTGCCCAACCAGATCCAGGTCGGCGGGCTCGAGACCCTCGTCGCGACGATCGTGGCCTTCGTCGTCGGCTTCGTCGTGATCGCCTTCTTCATGAGCTACATCTCGCGCCGCAGCTTCCTGCCGTTCGTGATCTACCGCATCGTCCTCGGCGTCGTCCTCATGGTCGCGCTGAGCACGGGCCTCCTCGCCGCGTAGATGCGCACCTGGAACGCGCCGGTCGTCCCGGCCCTGCCCAGTCGCGGACCCGTGCCGGCCGTGCACGACACCGCCACGGGCGAGCCCGTCGAGCTCGTCGCCGCGGACGGCACCGCGCGCCTCTACGTCTGCGGCATCACGCCGTACGACGCGACGCACCTCGGCCACGCCTCGACCTACCTCGCCTTCGACACGGTGCAGCGGCTCTGGCGAGACGCGGGGTACTCGGTGCTCTATGCGCAGAACGTGACCGACGTCGACGACCCGCTGCTCGAGCGGGCGACGCGGGACGGAGTCGACTGGCGCGACCTCGCCGAGGAGCAGGTCGAGCTGTTCCGCGGCGACATGACCGCGCTGCGGATCCTGCCGCCGGACCACTACGACGGGGTCACCGAGACGATCGCGCCGATCGCGGAGGCGGTCGCCCGCCTCGAGAGCGCCGGGATCGCCTACCGCGTCGCCACTCCCGAGGCCGCCGTCGACGGTGGCGAGGACCTCTACTACGACATCGCCGCCGGTGAGAGCGACGTCTGGCGCCTCGGCAGCGAGAGCAACCTGGACGCCGCGACGATGGCGGACCTCTTCGCGCAGCGCGGCGGGGACCCCGACCGCGCCGGCAAGCGCGACCCGCTCGACCCGCTGCTCTGGCGCGCCGAGCGCGCGGGCGAGCCCGCCTGGGACGCGGCCGTCGGCCGGGGCCGGCCGGGCTGGCACATCGAGTGCTCGGTGATCGCGCTCGACCGCCTCGGCCCGGAGTTCACCCTGCAGGGCGGCGGGAGCGACCTCGTCTTCCCGCACCACGAGTTCAGCGCCGCGCACGCCGCCTCGCTGTCCGGCCGACCGCTCGCCCGCGCCTACGCGCACGCCGGCATGGTCGCGTACCAGGGCGAGAAGATGAGCAAGTCGCTCGGCAACCTCGTCCTCGTGTCACGGCTGCGGGCGCAGGGGACGGATCCGCGCGCGATCCGCCTGGCGCTGCTGGCGCACCACTACCGCTCCGACTGGGAGTGGCTGCCCGAGGACCTGCCCGCCGCCGAGGAGCGCCTCGCGCGGTGGGAGGCGTCGCTCGCCGCGACCGGGCCGGCGTCGGCCGCGGACGTGCTCGAGCGCCTGCGGGCCGTGCTCGCGGTGGACCTCGACACCCCGGGCGCCCTCGCTGTGCTCGACGCGGCGACGGCCGGCGGCGTCGACGACCCCGACCTCCTGCGCGACGCGATCGACGCGCTGCTCGGCGTCCGCCTGGGCTGAGCCTTCGGCCCGCCGGATCTCGATACGCCCGCTGCGCGGGCTACTCGATCAGCATGAAGCGGATCCGTGCCACCCATGCTGGTCGAGTAGCCGCCGCAGGCGGCGTATCGAGACCCGGCCTGCAGGAGATGGTGGATCTACTTGGAAGAGACGCCCGCAGACATGCTGGTCGAGTAGCCCCGCCAGGGGCGTATCGAGACCCACCCACCGCAAGCACGTCGGTCTCTTCCCCGCCCTGCGATGGCGCCGAAGGCGCCCCCTCCGCTCGATACGCCCGCTCCGCGGGCTACTCGATCAGCATGAAGGGGACGCGCTGCGCGGGTCGTCCGATCAGCGCGCGGGCTACGGACGCCAGGGCTCCTCGCCGGAGCGGCCGTCGCCGCGGCGGCGGAGGTAGCGCTCGAACTCCTGGGCGATGGCCTCGCCGCTCGCCTCGGGGGAGTCGACGGTGTCGCGCGCCTGCTCGAGCTGGGCGATGTAGGCCGCCATCTCCTCGTCGTCGAGGGCGAGGGCGTCGATGCCGCGCTCCCACTCGCCGGCCTCCTCGACCAGATCGCCGCGGGGGATCGCCAGTCCGACGACCTCCTCGAGCTTCTCGAGGAGCGCGAGCATGGCCTTGGGCGACGGCGCGTTGTGCACGTAGTGCGGCACGGAGGCCCAGAGCGAGACGGCCGGGATGCCGACCTTCTGCGCGGCCTCGCCGATGACGCTGAGGATGCCGACCGGCCCCTCGTAGGTGGAGCGCTCGAGCTCGAACTGGGCGCGCATCTCCGCGTTCTCGCTCGAGGCGAAGAGCGAGATCGGCCGGGTGTGCGGCACGTCGGCGAGCATCGCGCCGAGGAAGACGACGGCCGAGATGTCGATCGCGAGCATGGCGTCGACGACCTCCGACGCGAAGCTCTTCCAGCTGCGCGACGGCTCGGTGCCGATCATCACGTAGAGGGCGCTCTCCGCGTCCACGGAGGTGTCGGCCGGGCCGAAGATCTGGGTTCCCGGCCAGGAGAGGCTGCGGCGCCCGTCCTCGCCGATCGAGAGCATCGGGCGGGTGTACTGGAAGTCGTAGTACTGCTCGGCGTCGACCGAGAAGAGGGGCACGAACTCGCCCGCGTCCTTCACCAGGCGCACCGCGCCGCTGGCCGCGTCACCCGCGTCGTTCCAGCCCTCGAAGGCCACGACCAGGACGTTCCCCTTGATCACGTTCATAGGCGAGGTCTCCGTGTTCGGCTCGATGTCCGGGGAGCGCTGCGTGCGCTGAACCCGTTCGTCAAGGATAGGACCCGCCCCCGGACCCCTCCGTCCGGCCCGCGTCTTTCCGCTGTGCGCGTACGGTCGGCCCGATCGGGGCTGCCGGTACGATGGTCGCTCGTGACTTCCGACACCTCCCTCCCCGTGTCCCGGCCGCAGCCCCCGCTCCCGGAGGGCGCTCCCGCCGCGGTCCTCTGGGACATGGACGGCACGCTCGTCGACACGGAGCCCTACTGGATGGCGTCCGAGCACGCGCTGGTCGCCTCCTTCGGCGGCGTCTGGACGCACGAGGACGCGATGAGCCTGGTCGGCTCCGGCCTCCCCGCCTCCGCCCGCATCCTGCAGGGCAAGGGCGTCGACCTCTCCATCGAGGCGATCATCGACCGGATGACCGATGAGGTCGTCGCGCAGCTCGCCGAGAGCATCCCGTGGCGCCCCGGCGCGCTCGAGCTGCTCGCCGCCGTCCGCGACTCGGGGGTGCCCCAGGCGCTGGTCACGATGTCGATCGGCCGGATGGCGCACGCCGTCGTCGACCGCCTCCCGTTCCCCGCCTTCGCCACCGTCGTCAGCGGCGACATGGTCGAGCAGAGCAAGCCGCACCCCGAGGCCTACCTCCTCGCCGCGCGCACCCTGGGCGTCGAGGTGGAAGCCTGCGTCGCCATCGAGGACTCGCACGCCGGCCTCGCCTCCGCGGTCGCCTCGGGCGCCGCCGCGATCGGCGTGCCGCACCAGCTCGAGCTCGACGCCGACGCCCCCTATTCCCTCTGGCCCACCCTCGCGGGCCGAACCGTCGCGGACCTCGCGCTGGTGTCCTCCGAGCACCGCTCCCGCGCGCTCACGACCGAGACGGAGGCCCGCCGATGACCGGTGAGGCACTGCAGCATTCCGGACCCTTCCGCGCGGGCGACCGCGTGCAGCTGACCGGGCCGAAGGGGCGGATGAACACCATCACCCTCGTTCCGGGCAAGGTCTTCCACACCCACCGCGGCGGGATCGAGCACGACACGGTCATCGGGCTGCCCGACGGCTCCGTCGTCGTCAACACCGTCGGCGTCGAGCACCTCGCCCTGCGTCCGCTGCTCGCCGACTTCGTGATGTCGATGCCCCGCGGAGCGGCGATCGTCTACCCGAAGGACGCGGCGCAGATCCTCGCGCTCGCGGACGTCTTCCCCGGCGCCCGCGTCGTCGAGGCCGGTGTCGGCTCCGGCGCGCTCTCGCTCTGGCTGCTGCGCGCGATCGGCCCGGGCGGCCGGCTCTCCTCCTTCGAGCGCCGCGAGGAGTTCGCGGACGTCGCCCGCGCCAACATCGAGACCTTCCTCGGCTACACGCCCGACAACTGGAGCGTCACCGTCGGCGACCTCGTCGAGGAGCTGCCCGGCGCCGTCGCCCCCGGCGAGGCCGACCGCGTCGTCCTCGACATGCTCGCGCCCTGGGAGTGCCTCGACGTCGCCGCCGACGCGCTCACGCCCGGCGGCGTCCTGCTCTGCTACGTCGCGACCGTCACCCAGCTCTCGCGTGTCGCCGAGGCGATCCGCGCGTCGGGGCTGTTCACCAACCCGGCGTCGAACGAGACCATGGTCCGCGGCTGGCACGTCGAGGGTCTCGCCGTCCGCCCCGACCATCGGATGATCGGCCACACCGGCTTCCTGATCACCGCCCGCCGCCTGGCGCCGGGTGCGGTCCTGCCGGAGCTCAAGCGCCGCCCGTCCAAGACGGACTTCAGCGACGAGGACGTCGAGGCCTGGACTCCCGGTGCGCTGGGGGAGCGGGCCGTCAGCCCGAAGAGCCTGCGGAAGCGGGTGCGGGAGTCCGCCACCAGCGCCGAGCTCTCGAGGGCGCGGGGCTTCGGCGAGGCCGACGCGGACGGCGACGGCGGTGCCGCGCCCGGCTCCGGCGACGACGAGGGCATCGTCTAAGCTGATCCCGGCTTTCCGGTCCCCGGGCCGAGCCGCCGTCCCGATCGTCTCGCACTCGGGCCCCACCACTCCCACTTCGTGAAACGAGGACCCGTGCGCAGGACCACCGCGCTCATCGCCGGCATCGGCATCGTCGCCGCCCTGACCGGATGCTCCGCGTCCTCGTCGAAGGCCGACTGCGACGCCCCCTACTCGTCCGGCGCCTCGTCGTCGGCCGTGAAGGCGACCGGCGACTTCGGCGAGCAGCCCGACGTGACGGTGCCCTCGCCGCTGAAGGCGGACGGCACCCAGGTCAGCACGCTGATCGAGGGCTCCGGCGACCCGCTCGAGAAGGGCCAGCTCGTCACGATCGACTACACGCTGGTCAACGGCGCCGACGGCTCGGTCCTCGAGGCCTCGCCCTACGACGGAGCGAGCACCGCCACCTTCACGGTGGGCGGCGCCGGGCTCGTCGGCCTCAACCAGGGTCTGCTCTGCAGCCAGGTCGGCTCGCGCGTCGCGATCGCGATCGCCCCGGAGGACGGCTTCGGCGACTCCTCCGCCCAGCTCGGCATCTCGGCCGACGACACCCTCGTGCTCGTCGCGGACATCGAGAAGGCGTCGCTGGCCCGCGCGAACGGCGAGGCCCAGCCCGTCCCGAACGGCTTCCCCGCCGTGACGCTGGACCCCGACGGCGTCCCCGGTCTGGCCAAGCCCTCGGGCGACGCGCCCACGACGCTCGAGATAGCCCAGCTCAAGAAGGGCGACGGCGCGGTCGTCGAGGACGGCGACACCGTCGTCGTGCAGTACACCGGCTGGCTCTGGGCCGACGGCAAGATCTTCGACTCCAGCTGGCAGAAGGGCGCCCCAGCGACCTTCGTCGCGACCGAGGGCCAGGGCGGCGTCATCGCCGGCTTCGCCAAGGCCCTGATCGGCCAGCCGGTCGGCTCCCAGGTCATCGCGATCATCCCGCCCGACGAGGGCTACGGGGACAACCCGCCGAAGGAAAGCGGCATCAGCCCCGACTCGACCATCGTCTTCGTGGCGGACGTCCTCGCCATCAACTGAGCGCGCTGCTCCGTCCTCGCTGACCGAGCCGGGTCTCGATACGCCCCTGCGGGGCTACTCGACCAGCATGGAGGGGCGCGGTTTCGACTCCTCTCCCGGGCTGCGCATGCCGATCGGGCTGCGCGCGGAGCGGGCGAATTCCATGCTGATCGAGTAGCCCGCGGAGCGGGCGTATCGAGATCCACCACCGTCAGCACCTGAGTCTGCAGACCCGCCCTGCTGGTGACGGCGGGTCTCGATACGCCCCTGGCGGGGCTACTCGACCAGCATGACGCGGCGCAGCCGCGTCCCTTTCCCTCCCCACCGAGACGCGAAGCGGCTTCGCCGCTCGATGCGCCCCTGCGGGGCTGCTCGACCAGCATGGTCGGGCGTGGCCGCCGCGCAGGTCCGAGGGGTGTGCTGGGGCTCGTCGGGGGCGGCGGGGCCCGGCCCTAGACTGGAGGGCGTGCCCGCCGACGCTTCGACCTCGAGCCGCATCCCGGCCGAGGAGCGTCTGTTCAACCTGGTGCTGGCGCTCGTGGCCGCCGAGAACGGGCTGACGAAGGCCGACGTGCTCTCCACGGTGCAGGGCTATCGGCAGCGCTCCGATCCGGGCGACCGTGCCTCGCTCGAGCGGCAGTTCGAGCGCGACAAGGACGATCTGCGCGAGCTCGGGATCCCGATCGAGACCGTCGACGCCCCCGGCGACCCGGGGAACACCCAGACGGTCCGCTACCGGATCGCGAAGCGCAGCTACGACCTCCCCGCCGACCTCTCCTTCGACCAGGAGGAGATGGCGCTGCTGCGCCTCGCCGGCGCGGTCTGGCGTGAGGGAACGCTCTCCGCGGAGTCGCGCCGGGCCCTGATCAAGCTGCGCTCGCTCGGCGTCGACTCGGTCGACCCGGTGATCGGCATCAGCCCCTCGATCCGGGTGCGCGAGGCCTCCTTCGAGCCGCTCAACGCGGCGCTCGACCGCGGGCAGGTCGTCCGCTTCCCGTACCTCAAGCCCGGCGGCGACGAGCCGCGGACGCGCACCGTCCGTCCGCGCGCGCTCGTCAACCACCAGGGCCGCTGGCACCTGCACGGCTGGGACGAGACCGCCGAGGGCACCCGCACCTTCCTCCTCTCCCGCATCGTCGGACCCGTCGCGACCACCGGCCGCACCGCCCCCGCCGAGCCGGGCGACCACGCCGCCACCGCCCTCGCCCAGCTCGACGAGATCCTCGCCCGCAGCACTGCCCTCCTGCAGGTCGCGCCGGACTCCGACGCGGCACTCCGGCTCGGCGTGCGCGCCGAGGCGGCGGGGGAGGGCACAGACCTGCTGCGCCTGCACTTCACCGACGCCGACGTCCTCGCGGACGAGCTCGCCGGCTACGGCCCCGAGGTCGTCGTCCTCGAGCCGGAGGAGCTGCGTCGCAAGGTCGTCGACCGCCTGCGCCGCACCTTCAGCGACCACTCCTCCGGCGAGCACTCCTCCGGCGAGCACTCCTCCGGCGAGCACCCCGCCGGCGAGCACCGGGGAGCCGCCCGTGGCTAGGCCCCGCTCCCTTCAGGCGCGCGACCGCCTCGCCGTCCTGCTGTCGCTCGTCCCGTACCTGCTCGACCGCGGCCGGGTGAGCGTGGCCGAGGTCGCCGCGCACTTCGAGATCGCCGAGGACGAGGTCCGCCGCGCCGTCCGCTTGATCGCCGTCTCCGGCATCCCCGGCGAGACCTCGCAGTACCAGTCCAACGACCTCTTCGACATCAGCTGGGACGACTTCGAGGAGAACGACCACATCGTCCTCACTCAGCAGGTCGCCATCGACGACTCGCCGCGCTTCTCGGCGCGCGAGGCCGCGGCGCTCATCGCCGGGATGCAGTACCTGGCCGCCCTGCCCGAGAACCAGGGCAACGACCGCATCGCCTCGCTGATGGGCAAGCTCGCCCGCGGCGCCTCCTCGGCCCCGACCGCCGTCGCGGTCGCCCGGGGCGTCGGCGCGGACGCCTCGCTCGCCACGATCCGCACCTCGCTCGCGAGCGGGACGCAGCTCGCCTTCGACTACCGCAGCGCTCGCGGCGAGACGGAGTCGCGCCTCGTCGATCCGTTCCTGCTGGAGTCTGTCGACCGCGACTGGTACCTGCGCGGCTGGGACCACCTCCGCGAGGGCGTCCGCACCTTCCGCGTGGACCGGATGCGCTCGCTCACCGACACCGGGACGCCGATCGTCCGCCGCCGCAACGAGGTCACGCTGCCCGACCGGCTGTTCGAGGCGTCGGCCTCGGACCTCCTGATCGACCTCCGGGTCGCCCCGGGCTCGGTCGCGCTGCTGGGCGACTACGCCGCGGACGCCGAGTTCCCGTCGGTTCCCGCCGGAGACGAGGGCGCGGGGGTGCTCGTCCGGATCCGCGTCGCGCACCTCGCCGGTCTCACCCGCCTGGTCGCCTCGCTGCCCGGGCTCGTGACCGTAGTCGCCCCCGAGGCGGCGCGCACCGCCGTCGCCGAGTGGACCCGCGCCGCGCTGACGGCCAACGGAGAGGAGACCCCGTGACCTGGTGGTCCTGGATCCTGATCTGGCTCGCCCTCGCGATCGCCGCTCTGGCGGTGCTCGTGCTGTTCGGGCTGTCCTACTGGCGGAAGGGCCGGCTGCTGCTCGGCCAGCTGGAGGAGATCACCGCGAAGCTCGACGCCCTGCAGGTGCCGGAGCCCGCCCAGGCGTCGACCCGGCCGCCGTCCTCGCTCTTCGCCGATCGCGACGAGGTCCGCCGCGGTCACGAGTCCCGCCGGGACGCCCGCCGGGAGAGGACCGAGGATCGCCGGTCACTCCGGGTCGAACGGGGTAGGCTCCTGGTACACCGCAACCGACAAGTGAAGTGAGACTGCAATGTTCGCTGGCCTCCAGGGGTGGCACCTCCTCATCATCCTCGCCGTCATCCTCCTCCTCTTCGGTGCGCCCAAGCTTCCTCAGCTCGCGCGCAGCGTCGGGCAGTCGATGCGCATCTTCAAGAGCGAGGTCAAGACCATGAAGGACGAGGACGGGACCGAGCGCAAGGACGCGACGGACTCGACCACGGCTTCGGGCTCGACCACCGCCACGGGCACGACCACCGGCACCGGCACGACGCTGCCGCCCGAGTCCCCGCTCAAGTAATGACCTCCGTGGCAGCGAAGAAGCCACGGACGAAGCGAGCGGGGAAGAACCCCGAGGGACGCATGTCCCTCGGGTCCCACCTGATCGAGCTTCGCAACCGGCTCTTCATCGCGGCGATCGCGATCGCGGTCTGCTGCGTCGCCGGCTGGTTCCTCTCGGACTGGGTGCTCGAGGCCCTCAAGGCCCCGATCGCCGAGGTCGCCCGCGATCAGAACAAGACCGCGGTCCTCAACTTCGAGACGATCACCGGCGCGTTCGACCTCAAGCTCCAGATCGCGATGACCATCGGCATCGTGATCGCGAGCCCGGTCTGGCTGTTCCAGATCTGGGCGTTCCTCGTCCCCGGTCTGACCGGCAAGGAGGTCCGCTACGGCCTGGGCTTCATCCTCACCGCGATCCCGCTGTTCTTCGCGGGCTGCGCCTCGGGCTGGTTCGTCTTCCCGCACATCGTCGAGCTGCTGACGAGCTTTACCGGCTCGGACGCGGCGAGCGTGCTCAGCGCGAAGACGTACTACGACTTCGTGCTCAAGCTCGTGCTGGTCGTCGGCATCGCCTTCGTGCTGCCGGTCTTCCTGGTGCTGCTGAACTTCGTCGGCATCCTGCCCGGCTCGCTGATGATCAAGTCGTGGCGCGTCGCCATCATGGTGATCGTGCTCTTCACGGCCATCGCCACTCCGGCGGCGGACCCGATCTCGATGTTCCTGCTGGCGATCCCGATCACGATCCTGTTCTTCGCCGCCTGCGGCATCGCGATCCTGCACGACAGGCGCGTCGCCAAGCGGCAGATCGTCTTCGACGGCAGTCCCTCCGACCTGCCGGCGTGACCGGCGCCACTCCCGCCGAGCGCTTCGCGGCGTTCCGCACACGACAGGGCCACGCGAGGGTCGAGGCGTTCCGCTCGACCCTCGCGTTCGACCTCGACCCCTTCCAGTACGAGGCCTGCAGCGCGCTCGACGACGGGCGCAGCGTCCTCGTCGCCGCACCGACCGGCGCCGGCAAGACGGCGGTGGCCGAGTTCGCCATCCACCTGGCGATGCAGGACCCGAACGCCAAGGTCTTCTACACGACGCCGATGAAGGCGCTGAGCAACCAGAAGTTCCAGGAGTTCGTCGAGGACTACGGAGCGTCCGAGGTCGGCCTGCTCACCGGCGATTCGAACGTCAATGCGCGCGCCCGGATCGTCGTGATGACGACCGAGGTCCTCCGCAACATGCTCTACGCGGACTCCGACCTGCTCCGCGACCTCGCCTACGTCGTGATGGACGAGGTCCATTACCTCGCCGACCGCTTCCGCGGCGCGGTCTGGGAGGAGGTCATCATCCACCTCCCGCAGTCGGTCCGGCTGGTCTCGCTCAGCGCGACCGTGTCGAACGCCGAGGAGTTCGGCGACTGGCTGCAGACCGTCCGCGGCGAGACCGAGGTCATCGTCTCGGAGGAGCGGCCGGTGCCGCTCGATCAGCACGTCCTCGTCGGCGGCAAGCTGCTCGACCTCTTCGACTCGTCCGGGCGCGCGGCGACCAACCGGGTGAATCCCGAGCTCGCCCGTCTCGCGCAGGGCGGCACCCGCGTCGAGCGCGGCGGTCGCGGCTCCGGTCGCGGCCGGGGTGGCGGCGGCGGTCGCTTCCACGAGACCCGCACCGAGGACCTCGTCCCGCGCTCCGAGGTGGTCGAGATCCTGCGCGGCAAGAACCTGCTGCCGGCCATCTTCTTCGTCTTCAGCCGGAACGGCTGCGACCAGGCCGTCCGCCAGGTGCTGCGCTCGGGCGTCCGGCTCACCGAGCGGCACGAGCGCGACGAGATCCGCGCGATCGTCGAGGAGCGCTGCCGGACGATCCGCGACGAGGACCTCGCGGTCCTCGGCTACTGGGAGTGGCTCGACGGGCTGCAGCGCGGCGTCGCCGCGCACCACGCCGGCATGCTGCCCGCGTTCAAGGAGGTCGTCGAGGAGCTCTTCCTCCGCCGCCTGGTGCGCGTGGTCTTCGCCACCGAGACGCTCGCGCTCGGCATCAACATGCCCGCGCGCACCGTCGTGCTCGAGAAGCTCGAGAAGTTCAACGGCGAGGCCCGCGTGCCCATCACGCCGGGTGAGTACACCCAGCTGACCGGTCGCGCCGGCCGCCGCGGGATCGACGTCGAGGGCCACTCGGTGATCCAGTGGCGCGGCGGGATGAACCCCCAGGCCGTCGCCTCGCTCGCCTCGCGCCGCACCTACCCGCTCAACTCGTCCTTCCGTCCCAGCTACAACATGGCGGCCAACCTGATCGACCAGTTCGGCCGAGCTCGCACGCGCGAGATCCTCGAGTCCTCGTTCGCGCAGTTCCAGGCCGACCGATCCGTCGTCGACCTGGCACGCCGGGTCCGCCAGCAGGAGTCGTCACTCGAGGGCTACGTCACCGCGATGCAGTGCCACCTCGGCGACTTCGAGCAGTACGCCGCGATCCGCCGCGAGATCGGCGAGCTGGAGCGCCGCGGCGCCGTCCGCGGCGAGTCCGCGTCGCACAGCGAGCGCGAGAAGCGGCAGGGGCAGCTCAGCGATCTGCGCCGCCGGATGAAGGCGCACCCCTGCCACGCCTGCTCGGATCGCGAGCAGCACGCCCGCTGGGCGGAGCGCTGGTGGAAGCTGCGCAAGGAGACCGACGAGATCGAGCGGCAGATCCGCTCGCGGACCGGCGCGGTCGCCCGGATCTTCGACCGGATCACGGACGTGCTGAGGGAGCTCGGCTACTTCCGGCTCGACGAGGCCGGCGAGCTGTCCCTCACCCCGAACGGCCGGACGCTCAAGCGCATCTACGGCGACCGCGACCTGCTCGTGGCGGAGTGCCTGCGCAAGCAGGCCTGGACCGAGCTCGACCCGGCCGGTCTCGCCGCGATGGCGTGCTGCCTGGTCTTCGAGCCCCGCCGCGAGGAGGGCACCCTCGGCGAGAAGCACCTCCCGCGCGGCACCTTCCCCGAGGCGCTCGAGAAGACGCAGCTGCTGTGGGCGAAGCTCGACGACGTCGAGCGCGACCACCGGCTCCCGGGCAGCAACCCGATCTCCACCAGCCTGGCGCTGCCGATGAACATGTGGGCGCGCGGGATGCCGCTCGACGCGGTCCTCCGCGAGTCCGACATGGCCGCCGGCGACTTCGTCCGCTGGGCGAAGCAGACGATCGACCTGCTCGACCAGCTCTCGCTCGTGGCCGAGGGCAAGGTCGGGCGCGCCGCCCGTGCCGCGCTCGAGCTCGTCCGGCACGGCATCGTCGCCTACTCGACGGTCGCATGAGGCCGGTGATCTCGGCGCCCACCGGGCGCACGGCACCGCTGTGGCTGGCGATCCCGCTCGCGGCCCTCGGCGGGGCGACCCTCGACCGCGGCTTCCCCGACTCCGACGTCTGGCCGCTCGCGATCGTCGGCACCGCCGCGATCCTCTTCGCGCTGGCCGGCCGCGGCTTCTGGAGCGGCGCGCTGGTCGGCCTGGTCGGCGGCGCGGTCTTCTGGGGTGTGCACATCCAGTGGCTGACGCTCTACCTCGGCCTCGTTCCGTGGGCTGCGCTGGCCGGGCTGCAGGCGATCTTCTTCGCGCTCTCCTCCGGGCTGACGGCGATGCTGCTGACGCGAGGCCAGCGGGTCTGGACCGGTCCGCTCGGCCGGATGATCGGGCTGCCCGCGCTGGTCGCCGCGCTCTGGGTGGGCCGCGAGACGATCACGATCCAGTGGCCGTACGGCGGGTTCGCCTGGGGGCGGCTCGCGCTCTCGCAGTCGATGGGGCCGCTCGCGGACCTCGCCGCCTGGATCGGCTTCTCGGGCCTGAGCTTCGTGGTGGCGTTCCTCGCGGCGACGCTGGCGCAGGCGGTGCGGACGACGTCGGTTCCGGCCTCGGGCCGCGCGGCCGTCGTCGCCGGCTTCTCGATCGTCGCGCTCGTCTTCCCGGCCTGGCCCGCGCCGACCGAGGGGACGACGCGGATCGCTGCGGTGCAGGGCGACTCCGATGCGGGTCTGTTCTCGCAGAGCTACCGCGGGGAGATCCTCGAGGACCACACCTCCGCGACGCTGCCGATCATCGACGAGGACGTCGACATGGTGGTCTGGCCGGAGAACGGCGTCGACGTCGACCCGACGCGGAACGCGCAGTCGGCCGCCGTCCTCGACTACCTCAGCAGCCGGATGGACGCGCCCTTCATCGTCGGGACGATCACGAACCCCTCCGACGACGTCTTCTACAACAGCTCGCTGCTCTGGAAGGCGGGGGAGGGCGCGACGCAGATCTACGACAAGGTGCACCCGGTGCCGTTCGCCGAGTACATGCCGGACCGCGCCTTCTGGCGGATGTTCGCGCCCGACCTGGTCGACCTGGTCAGCCGCGACTACTCGATCGGAACCCGCTCGAACGTCTTCGACATCAACGGGATCCTGGCCGGCATCGCGATCTGCTTCGACATCTCGGACGATTCGCTGACGAACGCCATGGTCGACGGCGGGGCGCAGCTGGTGCTGGCGCAGACCAACAACGCCGACTTCGGGCGGACGGACGAGAGCGTCCAGCAGCTGGCCATCGCGCGGCTGCGGGCGATCGAGACGGGCCGCAGCGTGGTCAACATCTCGACGGTCGGCACGAGTGCGATCATCGCACCCGACGGCTCGACGATCGACTCGCTGGAGTGGTTCGAGCCGGGTGCGATGGTGGACGAGGTGCCGCTCGCCTCGGTCACGACCCCGGCTCTGGTCTGGGCGCGGAACCTCGGCTGGTACTTCCTCGCCGCGAGTCTCATCGGGCTCGTGTCGTTCGTGCTGCGGACGCGCACGCCGCGTCGTCGGCGCTAGCCCGCGGACCGCGTCCGGGTACGAAGAAGGGTCCGCCGGCCGGCGAGGACGCCGGCCGAGCAGGACCCTGGGGGCGCTATGCGCCGATCTTGTGCTCTCCGCGACGGGCGCGGAGGTAGGCGAGGCGCTCCTCGAGCAGCTCCTCGAGTTCCGCACGGGTGCGGCGCTCCAGCAGCATGTCCCAGTGGGTGCGCGGTGCCTTCTGCTCGCCCCGGTCGACGACGACGGGCTTCGAATCCACCAGCAGCACGGCCTCGTGACCGCAGTTGCGGCACTCCCAGGTCTCGGGCGCTTCGGCGTCGGCCGAGAACACCATGTCGGTGTCGTGGCCGCAATCCGAGCAGTGGTACGTGAACGTCGATCGCGGTGAGAAGACGACGCCTTCTTCGCTCTGCAGGCTCTGTGAGCCGAGCCTCATCCCGCGCAAGCTTCGATCTGCCATTGTGTGGTCTCCTCTCGCTGTGCTCCGACAAGTGTCGACCGCGGACCTGGGGGTGGTCCGGAGAGGCTCCCGTTTGCCAGAGGATCGTCAGGTGAGCGGGGCTTCTCCGACGCGCTCCCGGGTGTCGTCCTCGCGGCCCGGAGCCCCGTCCACGGCGAGGCGGGCGAGGTCGGTCCGGTCGGTCACGAGGCCGTCGACGCCGAGCTCGAGCAGGGCGCGCATCCGCCGGGGATCGTTGATCGTCCAGAGGTGGATCTCGGCGCCGGTGATCCGCAGCCGGGCGAGGATCCGGGGTTCGGTGACCCGCAGTCCGGCCGCGCGCTCGGGGACCTGGAGGGCGTCGACGCCGCGGAGCGCCCGCCGGACGAGGGCCGGCGACCCGAGGTGCGCGCCGACGAGAGCGGCGACGAAGCGGGGGGCGGAGGCGGAGGTCGCGACCCTCGGGAGCAGCCGCACGGCAGCGCGGCGCCGCGACTCCGAGAAGGAGGTGATCAGCACGCGGTCCCGGGCACCCGCGGCCCGGATCGCCTCGACCACCGGGACGACGGCCGTCCTCGCCTTGACGTCGATGTTGAAGCGGGCGTTCGGGAGCAGGCGGAGCGCCTCGGCGAGGGGGAGCAGCCTCTCCCCGGAGGGCAGGACGAGACCGGCCAGCTCCTCCCAGCGGGTGGTCTCGATCCGATGGCGGGTGCCGCGCTCGTCCGTGACCTCCTCGTCGTGCACGAGCACCGCGACACCGTCGAGCGAGGCGCGGACGTCGGTCTCGAGGAGGTCGGCGCCCGCGGCGAGGGCGCGCTCGAAAGACTCCAGGGTGTTGCCCTCGGCGCCGGGGGCGAAGCCGCGGTGGGCGATGACGCGCGGCCGCCGTCCCGAGAGGAACGGCGGCCGCGAGGTCGTCATGGGGCAGGCGTCCTAGAAGGACGGGGCCGGGGGAGTCATGCCCGAGCCGTCCTGCTCGCGCTCCGGACGGGTCGGGGAGTTCTTGCCGAACGCCTGGCCCATGCCCTTGAGTGCCTCGGTGAGCTCGCTCGGCACGATCCAGAGCTTGTTGGCGCTGCCCTCCGCGATCTTGGGCAGCATCTGCAGGTACTCGTAGGCGAGCAGCTCGTTGTCCGGGCGGCCCTCGTGGATGGCGGAGAAGACCGTGGTGATCGCCTTCGCCTCACCCTCGGCGCGGAGGACCGCGGCCTTCGCGTCACCCTCGGCCGCGAGGATCGCCGCCTGGCGGTGTCCCTCCGCATTGAGGATCTGCGACTGCTTCGTGCCCTCGGCGGTGAGGATCACCGCGCGGCGGTCGCGCTCGGCGCGCATCTGCTTCTCCATCGAGTCCTGGATGGAGATCGGCGGGTCGATCGCCTTGAGCTCGACGCGTCCGACGCGGATGCCCCATTTGCCGGTGGCCTCGTCGAGGACGATGCGCAGCTGGCCGTTGATGTTGTCGCGGGAGGTCAGCGCCTCCTCGAGGTTCAGCCCGCCGACCACGTTGCGGAGCGTGGTGGTGGTGAGCTGCTCGACGGCGCCGAGGTAGTTGGCGATCTCGTAGGTCGCGGCCCGGGCGTCGGTCACCTGGAAGTAGACGACCGTGTCGATCGAGACGACCAGGTTGTCCTCGGTGATGACGGGCTGCGGCGGGAAGGAGACGACCTGCTCGCGCAGGTCGACGGACGGGCGGACCCGGTCGATGAAGGGGATCACCAGGTTGAGGCCCGGGAGGAGGGTGCGGTGGTACTTGCCCAGGCGCTCGACGACCCCGGCCGTGGCCTGCGGGACGATGCGGATGGCCTTGAACAGCACCACCAGGGCGAAGAGCACGATGACCGCGATGATCACCGTGGTCACGACTGCTGCGGTGTTCACGAGGAGCTCCTTTCGGCGGGGACGACGACCGCGGTCGCGCCCTCGATGGCGGTGACGACGACACGTTCGCCGAGACCGAGCGGACGGGATTCGACGAGCGGGGACAGCTTGAGCGTCCACGTCTCGCCGTTGACGAGCTTCACCTGGCCGGGGCCGGGCCCGGCGATGACGACACTGCCGGCGAGGCCGAGCAGTGCGTCGGCTCCGGTCGGCGTCGGATCGCCGCCGCGCTTGAGCAGCCGCAGCAGCGGGGGCCTGACCAGGAAGAGCAGCAGCACGGCGAGGACCGCGGCGACCGGGACCTGCACCCAGAACGGGGCGCCGACCAGGCCGGTCGCGAGGCCGCCGATGCTGCCGACCGCGAGCATCAGGAAGGTGAACTCGAGAGTGATCATCTCGACGATCACGAAGATCAGGATGAGGGCGATCCAGAGGATCCAGGCGTACTGAGTCACTGCGTCCATGCGGTGCTCCTTCCCCTTACGAGCACGGGAGTCAACGGTAGCAAGGGGGGCTGGGAGGGGAGTGGGCGGCGCGGGACCGGCGCCGGCGGCGGCGGCTTGGTAGGCTCCTGCGTCGGGCCGTGGGCCCGTCACCCGTGCCCGATCCGGCTCCTGCGCCGGCGTCCTGGAGGATCTCCTCGTGTCCAACCCCCTCGCTCCCGGCTCGCTCGACGGCAAGCGCGTCCTCGTCACCGGCTCCTCGCGCGGCATCGGCGCCGACACCGTCCGCTACTTCGCCGAGGCCGGCGCGAGCGTCGTCGTCAACTACCGCTCGAAGGCGCCGCGCGCGACGAAGCTCGTCGACCAGATCACCGCCGCGGGCGGCTCGGCCTTCGCGGTGGGCGCCGACCTCACCGACGCGGAGTCGCGGACCGCGCTGTTCGCGGAGATCGAGCAGAAGCTCGGCGGGCTCGACGTCCTCGTGCTGAACGCCTCCGGCGGCATGGAGAGCAACATGGGCGAGGACTACGCGATGGTCCTCAACCGCGACTCGCAGGTCGCCACGCTCGAGGCGGCGCTGCCGCTGCTGGGCGAGGGCTCGCGCATCGTCTTCGTCACCAGCCACCAGGCGCACTTCATCCGGACCACGCCGACCATGCCGGAGTACGAGCCGGTCGCGCTGTCCAAGCGCGCGGGCGAGGACGCCCTGCGCGAGCGGATCCCGGCGCTGACCGAGCGCGGCGTCGAGTTCGTCGTCGTCTCCGGCGACATGATCGAGGGCACCATCACCGCGACGCTGCTCGAGCGCTCGAACCCCGGTGCGATCAGCTCGCGTCGCGAATCGGCGGGCAAGCTCTACAACGTCGGCGAGTTCGCGGCCGAGGTCGCCCTCGCGGCGGTGGAGCCGATCCCCGCCGAGAACACCCGCCTCGTCGGCGACACGGCCGACTTCGCCTGACTCCGGGGCCGGAGGGGCGCGTCCGGCGTTGCAGGGCGGAGCCTCATCGGGTTCGGCACCGCCCTGCGGGACCAGGACGTCCTGATGCTGTTCGCAGCGGCGGCCGCGGCGGATTGGTCGGGATCCCCGGGTGGTCAGCGGGTCGCGGCCGTCCTCGGGTCGGTCACGAACCTGATCGCGGGGAGGCCGGCCAGCTCCGGCGACACGCAGGCGAGGACCTCGGCGAAGTGGTCGACGGACCGTCGGCGCAGGAACGACCAGCACTTCAGCGAGGCGGGGCGGCGCTCCAGCGGCAGGTGCGCGGCCTCGACGAGGATCGCGTTGGGCGAGCGGTACAGGATCCGGACCGGGACGTGGAGGCTGTGGCCGTCGAGCATCCACTCCGACACGGCCCGCAGCCGGCCGCGCTGCTGGTCCACGCCGATGGTCAGGACGCTCCGGAAGTCCTCCGAGGCGGCTCCCATGCCGATCTGGAAGTCGCCGTCGGTGCCGTCGAGGAGGAAGGCGACGTCGAGCCCGCTCCGGTGACGGACGGCGAAGGTGGTGAGCGGGCGCGCGCTCTCGGGGGTCGACGCCGGGGCGCCGGTCTCGCGGGAGCGCTGCTGCGCGACGTCCAGGTCCAATGGGGGCACTCGTTCCGTCGGTGCGCGTCATCCTCGACACGCCCTGCTGCGAGTTTAGAGGCGGGCGCCCAGCCGTGTCCTCCTCCGCACACTCCGGCCGAGGGGACCGCCGCTGCGGACGCCGGTCACTGCTTCCCGGTCAGGGTGGTCAGCAGCTCCTGGATGCTCGTCTTCTCGGCGGCCGGGTCCGGGGTGCCGGCGCGGACGGAGGAGAGGACGGGGTCGATCTGCTGGTCGACATAGGTCCAGGTCTGGCAGTTCGCGCCGCTCAGGGCGGGTTCGGCGTCGTCCCAGGCGGTCTCGAGGTCGGTGGCGCGGGCTCTCGCGCCGGCCCGGTCGCCGCTGGTGACGAGGGTGAGCGTGTCGGAGGTGATGGTCTGGAAGTTCTGCACGTCGGCAGGCGGGAAGTCCGCCTGCACCGACGCCGCCGCGTCGGCTGCGGACAGTGTTCCCGACGTGTCGCAGGCCGGGGCTGCGCCTTCGGGTGCCGGGGTGGTGTGCGGCTGGCTGTTGGTGAAGGCGAGCAATCCGACGACGGCGACGGCGAGGACCGCGAGGGCGACGAGGGAGCGGCGTTCGCGGGCGACGGGCGGGGTGTGGTGCTCGGCTGCGCCCTTGTCGACGTCGGCCTTGCTGAGGGAGAGGTACACGACCGTCGCGAGGATCGCGAGCAGGAAGACGATGCTGGTGACGAAGGTGCCGAGCCCCAGGCCCTGCTCGTCGGGGGAGAGGCCGAGCCAGTCGCCGATGTTGGCGCCGAGGGGGCGGGTGAGGATGTAGGCGATCCAGAACGCGAGGACGGGGTTCGCGCCGTAGCGCCAGAGGCCGGTGACGATGGCGATCAGGGCGAGGGGCAGGAGGATCGAGACGCCGGGGCCCCAGCCGGTGAGTTCGAGGGTCCAGTCGCCGAGGGCGGTGCCGAGCGCGAAGGTGACGAGGACGGTGAGCCAGTAGAACGCCTCGCGCGGGGTGGTGTCGATGCTGTGGATGGAGAGGGTGCGCTCCTTCGAGTACCAGACGCCGAACACGATCGCGAGCAGCACGGAGAAGACGAGGGAGCTGGCCCAGAGGGGGACGCCGAGCTGGTCGGTGAGGATGTCGGTGAGCAGGGTGCCGGTGACGCTCATGACGACGACGGTCAGCCAGTACGCGGCGGGCAGGTAGCGGCGCAGCCGCATCTGGATCGCGAGCACGACTGCGGTGACGACGATGAAGATCACGGCGGTCGTGATGAGGCCGACGCCGAGGACCATGTTGATCCAGTCGGCGAAGCTCTCACCGACCGTGGTGCAGAGGATCTTGATGATCCAGAACCAGATGGTGACCTCGGGGACCTTGCTGAGCAGCCGGTGCACCGGGAAGCGGGTCGTCGTCGTTGAAGTGTCCATGCCCGCAGAGTCGCAGCCGGGACGGGGGCGGCGGCTCGGGATGCGCCGTGCTGTGTTGTGTTTGCTCACAACGACCCGGAGCTCCCGAACGCGTTCAGGTCGATGCCCGGCGGAGGGGCTGAGTTTCTGTGCTTTCACAACGGATGCAGGGGAATCCGCCGCCGCCACAGGCCGTGCGTTCGTAGCGTGGACTCCTTCGGCGCGCTCCGCGTCGAGAGACGAGGACGACACTGATGCCGAACCGGGAACCCGCGACAGACGGTGCGATCGCCTACCGGGCGGCGCGACGCTGGCCGCTGATCTCGGCGGGCCTCGCGGTGCTGCTCACGGGACTTCTGGCCGCGCTGATCTTCTACCGGGAGCACGACAAGCCGTTCGGGTTCGACACCGCGTGGATGAACGAGGTCATCGAGCACCGGTCGACGTTCTGGCTGGTGCCGTCGCTGGTGATGAACAGCCTCGGCGGTGGGATCGTCGGCACGATCGTGATCCCGCTCGTCGTGTTCGCGGCGCTGCTGATCTGGCGGGGTCGGTGGGCGGCGACGTACTTCGCGATCGCCGTGCCGCTGAGTGGGCTGCTGGTGCAGATCCTCAAGAACGCGGTCGGTCGTCCGCGGCCGCTGGAGATCCTCGTGAACGCGGACTTCGGCTCGTTCCCCTCCGGCCACAGCGCGAACGCCGCGACGACCGCGATGGTCCTCGCGATCGTGTTCCCGCGGTGGTGGGTCCGCATCGCCGGCGCCGTGTACACGGTCGCGATGATGCTCAGCCGCACCTACCTCGGAGCGCACTGGATCTCCGACACCGTCGGCGGACTGCTCCTGGGCGCCGGAGTGGCGCTGATCGTCTGGGCGCCGCTCGCGGTCCGGCTGCACACCGAGCGCGTGTCGTCACCGCCGCCACTCCGGCGCCGCATCGCCCGACGGCGGGCCCTCAGCTGACGGCTCGTCAGGGTCGAGGCCTCACGACGTCGCCGCGGAGGATCGTCAGGAGCACGACGGCGACGATCGACCCGGATGCGATCAGGCCCGCGAGCACGACGATCTGGAAGACGCCCGCCGCCACAGGCGAGAGTCCGCCGAAGACGGCGCCGATGAACGCGCCGGGAAGGACGACGAGACCGGTGGTCCTGGTCTGGTCGGTCAGCGGGACGAGCCCGGTCCAGGCCGCCTCTCGCGCCAGGCCGATCGTCGCCTGCCGCGGCCGGGCGCCGAGAGCCAGCCAGCCCTCGACCTGATCCCAGCGGTCGGCGAGCGTCGCGGCCAGCGCTCGGCCGGTGACGGTGGCGACGGTCATCGCGCCGCCGAGGAGGATCCCGCCGACCGCGAGGACGTAGCGGCCGGTGAACGGGACGGCCCCGAGCCCGAAGACGATCCCGGCGCTCACCGCGACCCCGGCCGCCATCGCCGCGGTGACGGCGAGGACCGTGCGCCGGGTGCGTCCGAGGCGACCGGACGCCGTGAGCACCGCGGCGCCGAACATGAGTGCGAGGAACAGGAGGACCCAGCGGACGTCCGCGATGACGCCGGAGAGGATCACGGCGAGGACGGCCAGCTGGGCCGCACCGCGCAGGATCGCCAGCGAAGGCCGTGCGAACGAGGCCACTCCGAACACGAGGAGCGCGACCGTGGAGACCGCCGCGCAGATCGCGACGGCCGCGATCACGGCGAGCGGGGTCAGCTGGTCGATGGGCGTTCCTGAACGACCCAGGTGTTGCCGTCGAGGTCGGTGAAGTAGACGAACGAGTTCCACTCCCCGCCGCGCCCTTCGAGGCGGACTCCGTCCTCGAAGTGCGTCACCGGGCTGACGTCCACCCCGCGCTCGGCGAGCTCGGCACGGGCGACGTCGATGTCGTCGACGACGAGCTGCAGCCCTTCGAGGCGGTGGGAGCCGGCCTTGAGCTGGATGCTGCTGTGCGAGCCGGGCGGGGTGAGCTGCACGATGCGCATCTCGTCGCTGATCCGCACGTCGAGGTCGAGGTGGAACCCGACCTGGTCGGCGTAGAACGCTTTCGCCCGGGGGACGTCCTCGACGCTGACGGGGACGACTTCGAGATTCCACTGCACGGGACAGCCTTTCGCGAGGGTGGCGGACGAGGTGGCGGGCGTCGCTGTCCAGTGTGTCCGGCAGGACCCCCGCCGGGCAATCGGGTCAGCTGGCCGCGATCGTGCCGGTGACCAGCAGCCCGGACAGGACGAGGGCGAGGGCGACGCGGTAAGCCACGAAGACACCGAAGCCGTGACCCGCGACGTAGCGCAGCAGCCACGCGATCGACGCGTACGCGACGGCGAAGGAGACGACGGTGGCGACGAGGGTCGGGATCCAGCCGACGCTCGCGCTGACCTCGGACGCGGCGGTCGCCGCTTCGTAGGCGCCGGCGGCGGTGAGTGCGGGGATGGAGAGGTAGAACGCGAACTTCGTGGCGGTCACTCGATCGAGGCCGCGGAACAGGCCTCCGCTGATGGTCGCTCCGGACCTCGAGACGCCGGGGATCAGCGCGATGCACTGCACGAGGCCGATGACGACCGCGTCCTTCCGGGTGATCGCGCGACGGTCCTTGGTCTGGGCGCCGACGCGTTCGGCGACGAGCATCACGATGCTCCAGCCGAGCAGTGCGGCGACGACCACCCACAGATTGCGCAGGCCTCCGCTGATGAGGTCCTTCCCGAGGAACCCGATGATCCCGATCGGGATCGATCCGAGGATCACGTACCAGGCGATCCGGTAGTTCGTCCGCTTGCGCTGCGTCGGGTGCCGCAGCCCGACGAACCACGCGGTGGCGAGTTCGGCGATGTCCTTCCGGAAGTAGAGGAGCACGGCGGCGATCGCGCCGACCTGGATGATCGCGGTGAACGCGGTCGCCCCGAGGTCGTCGACCTTCAGGCCCATCAGCTTCTCGGCGATGGTGAGGTGCCCGGTGCTGGAGACCGGGAGGAACTCGGTCAGCCCCTCGATGATGCCGAGGATGATCGCCTGGAGGATGTCCATCGGGTCCGTTCCGGTCGGAGAGGAGTCGCGAGGGATCCCGCGAGCGCTTCCGAGAGTAGGGATCGTGACGGCCGTGCTCGGCCGGAATCCGGGTCGCTGTGTGCATCTTCAACGACCCCGGCGAACACCCCAGCATCCGATGCCGCACGCTCCTCGAGCATGACGGGATGACGCATCTCGCCGCCCCGCGCCGAACACCGCCCCTTCGACCTCGCGGCAGTGTTCTCGCCGGCCGCTACGTCGCCTCCACGGTGCCTGAGGCGACGGCGCTGTTCTGGATCCTGAAGGTGCTGACGACCGGGATGGGCGAGACGGCGTCGGACTTCCTCGCGACCGCGTTCGATCCGGTGATCGTGGTCGGCGTGACCGGGCTCGCGTTCCTCGCGGCCCTCGCGCTCCAGTTCGCGGTCCGCCGGTACCTCCCCTGGGTGTACTGGCTGGCGGTGCTGATGGTGAGCGTCTTCGGCACGATGGCCGCCGATGTCCTGCACGTCATCGTCGGCGTCTCGTACCTCGTCTCCACGCTCGTGTTCGCGGCGGCTCTCGCGGGGGTCTTCGTCGTGTGGTGGCGGGTGGAGCGGACGCTGTCGATCCACTCGGTCACGACGCCGCGCCGCGCCCTGTTCTACTGGCTCGCCGTCTCGGGGACGTTCGCGCTCGGTACCGCAGCGGGTGACCTGACCGCCTCGACCCTGGGATTCGGTTATCTGCCCTCGGCCGTCCTGTTCGCGGTGATCATCACAGTGCCGGCGCTCGCGCACCGGTTCGCGGGGAGGAACGCGGTCCTCGCGTTCTGGTCCGCCTACGTCGTCACCCGGCCGCTGGGTGCGTCAGTGTGCGACTGGCTCGCGGACCCCGCGAACCGCAGCGGACTAGGGCTGGGCACCGGCCCGGTCACGCTCGCAGCCCTGGCGGTGTTCCTCCTCCTGGTCGCTGTGATCGCTCTCGGCCGGAGACCGCGCGCCGGCACGTCGGCGCTCTGACGTGCGGACCGGCCGCCTCAGCCGGCAACCGGGCCGAGGTGGCGGGCGAAGAACCGGGCCGCGTCCTCGGCCGCGAAGTGCGGGACGCCGGTGTGGCCGCCGGTGTTCGCGCAGAGGGTCTTCTCGGGGGAGGCGAAGGCGTCGAAGAGAGCCAGGGCTGCTGCTCGGTCGTTTCCCTCGTCGTCCCACTGCAGGAGGACGTGGAGCGGGACGGTGACCCGCCGCGCCTCCTCCATCGTGATGCGGGGCACGTAGCTCCCGGCGAAGAGCCCGGCCGCAGCGATGCGCGGATCGAGGGCAGCGAGGCGGGTGCCGACGGCGATCACGCCGCCCGAGAATCCGACCTTCCCCGCGATCTCGGGACGACCGAGAACCTCGTCGAGTGTCGTCTGCCACTCCGGTACCGCCCGATCGACGAGGGGGAGGATCAGCCGGTCGACGACGTCCGTCCCCGGCAGGCGGCCGCTGGAGAGTGCCCGGCGGAGGTCTGCTCGAGCCTGTTCGGCGCCGGGCAGCGGGGTGCGGTCGCCGGCCCCGGGCATCTCGATCGCGACCGTGGCGAAGCCGTGGCCAGCGGCGTCGAGTGCTCGCGCGAGGAGTCGGGGACGCATGCGCCGCATCCCGAGCCCGCCGGGCTGGCCGAGGAGGATCAGCGGGACGGGCGCGGTGGCGGAGGCGGCGGGTGGCGTCCAGAGGATGCCGGAGAAGTCGGGGAGGGTGAACTCGCGCTCGAGGACACCCTCGTCGAGGGTGCGGGCGGTGAGGATGTGCATGGTCGTGCCTTTCGGGAGTGCTGCTCGGAGGCGGCGCTCCCGGACGATCTATCGCCCGACCGTGACTCCTCGGAGGAGCACCCACGTCGATCCGTTCACGGGTACCACCTCCTGCGTTCCTGCACGGAAGGCAGACGATATCAGCGCCGGGTCGAACGCGGCGAGCGGAGACCCGACGCGCGGCATCGAGGGTCTTCTTCTCGCGTCGCGGTCCCGCAGTGCTCACGCGTCGCGGCGGGCGCGGTTCTTCTGCCGCCAGTAGGTGAGCGCGATGCCGACGAGGCTGATCACGACGATGCCGACGAGGACGATGTCGATGTACTTCCCGACGAAGTCCGCGACGCCGGGGATCTGCCCGAGGAAGAAGCCGAGCAGGATGACGCCGGTGGACCAGACGGCCGCGCCGAGGGCGTTGAAGCCGACGAAGTGGGCGTAGTGCATCTTCCCGACGCCGGCCGCGACGGGCGCGAAGGTGCGCACGACCGGGACGAAGCGGGCGATGGTGACCGCCCAGCCGCCGAAGCGGTCGAAGAACGACTGGGTGCGGGCGACGCTCGAGCGGCTGAACAGACCGCTGTCCTTGCGCTCGAAGATCCGCGGTCCGGTCTCGCGGCCGATGACGAAGCCGAGCTGATCGCCCAGGAACGCGGACGCCGCGACCATCAGGATCACCAGCGCCACCGGGAGGGAGATCACCCCGGTCGCGACGAAGACACCGGTGAAGAAGAGCAGGGTGTCGCCGGGGAGGAAGAACCCGATCAGCAGGCCCGTCTCGACGAACGCGATCAGGCAGACCAGGGCGATCGCCCAGGGGCCGGCACTGTCGAGGAGGGATTGCGGGTCGATCATCGGTTCTCCTTGCGAGAGGTCGGGTGGGGCTGCGTCGCGGGGATGCGGACGTCGACACCGAGGCCGTGGGGGACGAGGTTGCGGATCGTGAGCTGTCCGCCGGCGGCCCGGCTGAGGCCGGCGACGATCGCGAGCCCGAGGCCGGCACCGCCCTCGCGGGAGCGGGCGGCGTCGGGGCGGGTGAAGCGGTCGGTCGCGACGGCGAGGAACGCATCGGGGACGCCCGGGCCGTCGTCGTCGACGGAGAGGACGATCTCCTCGGCGCGCTCGACGAGGGTCGCGGTGACGCTGCCGCCGTCGGGCGTCGCGGTGACGGCGTTCGCGAGCAGGTTGTCCAGGATCCGGCCGAAGTCGGTCGGGGAGACCGGGTAGCGGGCTGCAGCGACCGAGGCGGGGGCGACGAAGTCGATCGCGAGATCCCGGTCGCGGGCGAGCATCCGGGCGCGGTCGACGCTGTCGGCGACCTCCTCGCGCAGGGCCGCCGAGGAGGCGTCCCCGGCGACGGTGCCGGCGTCGATCCTCGACAGGATCAGCAGCCCGTCGGTCAGCGACTGGAGGCGGTCGATCGAGCGGCGCGCGTCGACGACGTCGGCGTAGAGCGCCGCCGGATCGTCGCGGACGCGCTCGGCGAGCTCGAGGCGGGTGCGCAGGGCGGCGAGCGGGGTGCGCAGCTCGTGGCTCGCATCGGCGACGAGCCGCCGCTCCCGGTCCGCGGACTCCCGCAGATCCTCGATCAGCGCGTTCAGCGTCGAGGCGAGGTCGGAGAGCTCGTCGCGGGCCGGCCCGACAGGGAGGAGCTCGGTGGAGCGGCCGTGGCGCAGCCGGTCGGCGATCGCGCGCATCCGGCCGACGGGGCGCAGCGCGAGGCCGACCAGGACCCAGGAGGTGGCGGTGAACGCGACGAACAGGATCGCCAGGGCGATCAGCAGGGTGGTGCTGACACCGCCCACCACCGCCTCGGCGGTGTCGCGGCTCTCCTCGATCAGCGCCTGCGACGCTCCCGAGCGGACGAGCTCGATCGTGGAGGCGTCGAGGATGTGATCGAGCTGCTCGCGCACGACGATCGCGACGATCCCGAAGAACAGCATCGCGACCAGCAGGCTCGACACCGTGATCCGCACGCGGATCGACAGCGACCGCCAGCTCACGGCTTCACTTCGAGGCGGTAGCCCGCACCGCGCCGGGTGACGATCTCGACCGACGCCCCGGCGGCAGCGAGCTTGCGGCGGAGGTAGCTGATGTACTGCTCCGCGATGTTGTGGTCGACGAACTCCGCGGAGCCCCAGACCTCGAGCAGGATCTCCTCCCGCGGCACGAACTCGCCGGCCCGCGCCGCGAGCGCGCGGAGCACCCCGAACTCCTTCGGGCTCAACGGCAGCACGGACCCGTCGACGGAGGCAGTGTGCGCGTAGGGGTCCACCCGGAGATCGCCGAGCACGACCGGGGCGCGGTTCGTCAGGCGCTCGCGGCGGATCATCGCCCGGAGGCGGGCGGAGAGCTCCTCGAAGTGGAACGGCTTCGCGAGGTAGTCGTCGGCGCCGGCATCGAGGCCGAAGACCCGGTCCTGCAGCGCGTCGCGGGCGGTGAGCATGATCACCGGGAGCGTGGCGCCGGTCGCGCGCAGGTGCCGGCAGATCTCGAAGCCGCTCATGCCGGGGAGCATCACGTCCAGGACGGCCGCCGCGTACTCGGTGCCGCGCGCCGCGTTCAGCGCACCGATGCCGTCGGGGAACAGGTCGACGTCGTAGCCGTCGCCGGTGATACCTCGCACGAGGAGCTCCCCCATCTCGACGTCGTCTTCCACGACCAGCACCGCGTCACGCATCAGGGCCTCCCACGGTCATCGTCGCACCGACGACGGGCGGGAATCGGCCGGATCCACGGAGATATGGACGTTCTCAGCGGCGTCCGCCGGATGTGGAGGAAGCCACGGGGCGGACCTGCGCGGGTGGTGCGGCGGGTGTGCTGCGTCCCAGGTCCTTGCCGGGGTGGATCTCGATACGCCCGCTGCGCGGGCTACTCGATCAGCATGGGAATGCGCGCGCCGGCCGGTCCGGTCAGCAGCAGGTGCAGGAGGGGCTGTTCTCGGCGGTGAGGGCGGCGACCGGCTGCTTGCAGGCGTCGCCGCGCCAGGCCTCGAGGCCCTCGCGGACGGCGAAGGCGGCGATGACGAGACCGGCGACCGGGTCGGCCCAGGTCCAGCCGAGGGTGCTGTTGAGCAGCAGGCCGACGAGGACGGCGGCGGAGAGGTAGGAGCAGAGCAGGGTCTGCTTCGAGTCGGCCACGGCGGAGGCGGAGCCGAGCTCCTGGCCGGTGCGCCGCTCGAACAGCGAGAAGGCCGGCATCACGAGCAGGCTCACTGCCGCGAGCACGATGCCGACGGGGGAGTGCTGCGCCTCGGAGAGGCCGAGCAGGGCGCGGGCGGAGTCGACGGCGACGAAGGCGGCCAGGCCGAAGAAGGACAGGGCGATCACCCGCAGCGCCGTGCGCTCGCGGGCGTGCGGATCGCGGCCGGAGAACTGCCAGGCCACGGCGGCCGCCGAGAGCACCTCGACGACGGAGTCGAGGCCGAAGCCGACGAGCGCGGCGGAGGACGCGACCGTCCCGGCGGCGAGGGCGACGATCGCCTCGACGACGTTGTAGCCGATGGTCGCCGCGACGATCCAGCGGATGCGCCGCTGCAGGACGAGGCGGCGGGCCGGGGCGAGCAGCGCGCGGAGCGGGAGGGCGCTCATGCGCAGTGGCAGCTCTCGCCGGAGCAGCAGTCCGGATCGACCACGAGGACCAGGCGCAGCAGGTCGTCGAGCGCGCCGGCCAGCCGGGTCTCCGCCAGGCGGTACCAGGTGTAGCGGCCGTCCTTGACGGCCTCGACGAGTCCGCAGCCGCGCAGGCAGGCGAGCTGGTTCGACATCACCTGCCGGGACACGCCGAGCGCGTCCGCCAGATCGGAGGGGACGGCCGGTGCCTCGCGCAGTGCGAGCAGGATCCGCGCCCGGGTCTCGTCCGCCAGAGCGGAGCCCAGGCGCGCGAGGGCGGCGGAGTGGGTCATGGTCACGGTCGCGGTGTCGGTCACGCGGCCACAGTACACGGAGCGCTGTATCGATCGCGAGGGCCGACGCGTGGCTCCCGCGCCCACGCTCGGCCGACCGCGGTGGGCGCAGGCGCGTGATGCCTGCGCCCACCGGGTCTCACTCGAAGAGGGAGAGGGTCAGCGAGCCGGAGTAGTCGCCGGCGGCGACGTCGGGCTCGGTCCTCAGGACCAGGTCCGCGGAGGCGGTCCACGCGCCCTCCTCCGCGACCGCGCCGGAGTCGAGGGCCAGGGCGAGCAGCTCCTGATCGACGAGGCCGACCGCGTCGTCCCCCTCGTCCAGCACCGTGTCGACCGGATCGCCCTCGGTGACGAGACCGGAGTCGCCGCCGTCCAGGAGGCGGGGAGTCCAGCCGAGGTGGTCGGCGCCGATCGGCTCCTGCCCGTCGGACGCGGTGAAGGCGGACGCGGAGCCGAGCACGTACCAGCCAGCTCCGGCGAGGATCTCCTCCGGGCTCCGCGTGTCGGTGACGGTCACCGTCGGCAGGGCGCCGGTGAACCGGCGGACGAGCTCGGTCGAGCCGTCCTCGGTCAGGGCGGTCGAGCCGGCGGCGACGGTCATCGCGAGCACCCCGGGCGCGGTGGGCTCGGCGATCGAGACGCCGATGTCGACGCTCCGGTCGTCGAGGACGTCGTCGGCGGTGGCCGCGGAGGCGACGGCGGTCAGCAGCAGGGCGCCTGCGGCGACGGCCGCGCAGCGGGCGGCGAGGGCGGGTCTTCTCATGGCGGGGTCTCCTCGGGTCGGGCGAGTCACTTGCAGGTGGTGGCGGAGTACGGGGCGCGCACGGTCGTGGTCGCGGGGGCGCCGTCGACCGTGGCGGTCGCGACGACCTCGACCGCTCCGGCGGGGACCGAGACCGCACGGGTGCTGAACGCGTGCGAGGTGGTCCGGCCCGGGGCGAGCGGAGCGAAGGTCCTCGTCCCAAAGGCCGAGGCGGCGGTCAGCGCGACGGGCACCGCGTCGTCGTTGCGCGCCTGGACGGTGACGACGGCCCTGCCGGCGAGGCAGCGGGTCGACGCGGTGGCCGTGACGGCGACCGCGGGAACGGCGGCCTGGGTGAGGGCGACCTGGTCGAGCGTCCAGAAGGCGCTGTTCTGGCCGGTGTAGCGGAACCGGAACTCGGCGGTGCGGGCGCCGGCCGGGACGTCGATCCGGAGCGTCTCGTTCGCGTTCGTGGTCGCGGTGTAGTTCTTCACCACGACGGGGGCGGCGCCGTCGAAGGAGACCGAGACGACGGCGCTCTGCGGTCCGTCGATGACGTAGTCGGTGGCGTAGGAGAGGGTCGCGGTGGCGCTGCCGTTCACGGGGTACGCCGGGCTGATCAGGGTGGAGTCGAACTGCCCCGCGGCGTGCGTCCTGTCGTCCCACTCGTCGGAGTCCGCGACGGCGAAGACGTCGCGGGCGCGGACGTTGGTCTCGCGCTTCTGGCCGGGCTCGACGCTCGTGAAGAACGAGTCGGTCGCGAAGGACCAGCCCGACCACTCCCGCACGCCTCCGGCGGGCATCGCCGAGTCGTCGATCCGCCAGCCCTGGGGGGCGGTGCGGGTCCAGCCGAGCAGCCCGGCCGCCGGTCGCGTCTCGTCGAGGCGCGGCTGCAGGGCGGGCCGCAGGGTGTCGAAGGCGTCGGTCGACGGCGTGCCGAGGGCGATGCCGTCGAGGGTCCAGGCGGGGTCGTTCGCGAGGCCGTTGACGGCGAGGACGGTGGGGGCGATGTCGACGATCTTCACGTCGTTCCGCGTGGAGCCCGCGGCGATGCCGGGGCCGGACGCGATGACGAAGACCTTCCGCTCGGCGAGGCTGTTCCCGCCGTGCCCGCCGGTGGGGGTGTGGCCGTGGTCCGCGGTGACCAGGATCGTCCACTGCTCGCTCGCGTAGCTCGGGCGGGCGCGGACGGCGGCGATCATCTCGCCCAGCTGGGCGTCGGCGCGGGCGAGGGCCGTGGCGTAGGCGGCCCCGTTCGTGCCGACCGAGTGGCCGGCGCCGTCGACCTCGTCGAGGTGGACGAAGGTGTTGTCGGGGTTGCCGTTCGCCAGGTAGTCGACGGCGGTGGCGGTGGTCTGCGCGTCGCCGCCGCCGGTGCGGCGGACGTCGACGGCCGAGCCGAAGATCGTCTCGGCGACGGGGGACCAGGTGGCGACGACCAGGCTCGAGCGGGAGGGGTCGGCGGCCTCGATGCGGCTGAGGTAGTCCGGGTACTGCCCGAAGCGCGGGGCGGTGAAGGCGTTGTCGACGACGCCGTGCTTGTCGGGCCAGGCGCCGGTGGCGATGGACGACCAGCCGGGCCCGGACACGGTGCCGGACATCGGCGCGGCGTAGAGGTTCGAGCTCGAGGTGAGTCCCTCGGCGCGGAGGGAGTCGAGCGCGGGCATGTCGGCCGCGTCGAGCTGGTCGAAGGAGGCGCCGTCGATGCCGACGACGAGGGTCTTCGCGGTGCGGGTGCCGGAGGGCAGGCCGTTGTAGGTGGTGCCGGCGGCGGAGGCGGACGGCGCGGCGAGCAGCAGGCCGCCGATCACCGCCGAGACGCAGACGGCGCCGAGGGCGCGGAGGGGCAGGGACATCGACGACTCCAGGAGGGGTGAGGTGGAGCGCGGAGGCGACCGCGCGCCGCCAGACTGCCCACGTCTGTACCTATCTGGAAGCCGACGGCGAGGATATGCAGACACGTTCAGCGGCTGTTCACCCCGGGCGCGGCGGGCGGGACGGGCGCGGACGAGGCCGGGTGAACGATTCCGCGACGGCGACGAGGAGCCGCCACGCGTGCGGTACCGTCGTCCCGATAGCGCCTAGGGTTCCGGGACGACACGTCGTCCGGCTGGTTCGAGCGGCGCCACGGATCTCCGCCATCGGAGTCCGTCATCTCAAGGGACAGAAGCCTGGAGGACCGCTGCGGCGCGCGTCGGCGCGCGCGGAAAGGTCCGAACATGTCTGCCTTCGTCCTCGCGCTCGTGCTGACCGCGGCGCTCTGCCACGCGGCGTGGAACGTCGTCGCGCACCGGGTCAGCGGCATCGGGCTGCCCTTCCTCTGGTGGGGGGCGGTCGCGAGCACGCTGGTCTGGGGGCCGCTCGTCCCCTTCACGGGAGGGCTCGGCACGGGCGACGACCTGCCGCGCGGGCTGCTGCTCGGCGCGGGCGTCTCGGGACTCCTGCACGTCGGCTACATGGTCGTGCTGCAGGCGGGCTACGCCCGGGGCCGGCTGTCGACGGTCTACGCGACCGCCCGGGGGACGGGCCCCGCGCTCAGCGCCGGGCTGGCGGTGCTGCTGCTCGGGGAGCGGATCTCGCCGGTGGCGGTGCTCGGCGTCGCCGTCGTGGTGACCGGGGTGATCGCCACCGGGCTGATCGACCGGCCGACCACGCAGGCCCCCTCGGGGCGCCGCCTCGTCGATCCGGGCATCCTCTTCGGTGTCCTCACCGGCGTCGCGATCGCGGTGTACACGATCTGGGACGCGCACGCCCTCCGGACCTGGGGGCTGTCGCCGGTGGCGTTCATGGTCGGCTGCACGATGGTCGAGATCGTGGTCTACCTCGTGCCCCTGCGCCGGCGGCGGGCGGAGCTGCTGCCCGTCCTCCGGCAGCACTGGCCGCGGGTGCTGGCGTTCGGGGTGCTCTCGCCGCTCTCCTACATCCTGGTGCTGCAGGCGGTGACGCTCGCGCCGGTCGCCCTGGTCGCGCCGATGCGCGAGATGAGCGTGGTCCTGGTGTCGCTCTTCGGCGCGCTGGTGCTCCGCGAGGGCTCGGCGGTGCGGCGGATCGCGGCCTCGCTGGTGGTGGCCGGCGGGATCGTGCTGCTCTCGGTCTGAGGGCGCGGAGCGGAGGCCGGGGCGCGGACCAGGGTCCGACGGCGCGGATCAGAGCCCGACGGGGCGGATGAAGTGGGCGCCGTCGCGGCGCCGTCCGGTCGCCGAGACCGTGAAGCGGACGATGTCGCTGCGGTAGCGGTCGTCCGAGGCCTCGAAGGTCCGGCCGTCGGCGTCGCGGGTGATGCGGTGCAGGCGGAGCACGGGGGAGCCGGGTGCGAGCTCGAGCAGCTGCGCGTCGGTCTCGTCCGCGGCCACGGCGTCGATCTCGTGGTCGACCTCGGACGACTTCCAGCCGCGCGAGTCGAGGAACTCGGTGATCGAGACCGTGTCGAGGTCGACGTCGAAGAGGTTGCGGCCGGCCGGCTCGATGAACGTCAGCCGCTCGAGCATCGTCGGCCGGTCGTCCAGCGAGCGCAGCCGGAGGACGTCGACGACGAGCTCGCCCGGCTCGATGCCGAGCAGGGCGGCCTGGTCGGCGTCCGAGCGCCGGAGCGAGACCTGCTGGGTGAGCGCCCCGGGGCGCGCGCCCATCGTCCGCGCCCAGCGGGTGAAGGGGATCGAGACGTCGACGGCCTGCTGGGCCTTGCGCTCGATGACCCGGCTCGGGCGCCCGCGGGTGGTCTCGATCAGTCCCTCGCTGCGCAGTGCCGCCAGGGCGTTGCGGATCGGGCCGCGCGACGTCTTCCACTTCGCGGCGAGCTCGCCCTCGGTCGGGACCTCGTCGCCCGGAGCCAGCAGGCCGCTCGCGATCGACTGACGCAGGTCGTCGGCGATCGCCTTGTACATCACATCAGCCACGTAGGCACCTTACTGGGCGGAGGGTTCCTTTCTGAGCGGCGCGGCACCGGGCTCGCCGGTGAATCGCGTCCCGCGCGCGGCAGTCGCAGGAGATGGGTGAACACGTCGTGAACAGTGGCGAGATAGGTACATACGTAGGCACCCGGTGCGGCAGAGTTCCAGTCGTCCCCCTCGACGCCCTCCGCCCGAAAGGCCATCATGCAGACCCGTGCCCGCCTGACCCCCTTCTCCCGATCGGCCCTCACCGCGCTGGCCGCCGCCGGCGCCCTCGCGCTCCTGGCCGGCTGCTCCGGCACCGCGTCGGCCGGCTCGACCGCCGCCGGCGACGCCGAGGGCGGCTTCGCCGTCGACTCGAGCACCCTCGTCTTCGGCGTCGTCCCCGACTCCGTCGACACCGAGACCAACTACCAGCCGCTGATGGACTACATCGCGCAGGAGACCGGCAAGACCGTCGAGTACCACGAGTCGACCGACTACGCGGCGCTGATCGAGGCGGCCATCGCCGGGCAGATCGACGTCGCCAGCTTCTCCGGCTTCACCTACGTCACCGCCACGAACAACGGCGCCGAGCTCACCCCGATCTCCTCGATCGTGACCTCCGAGGGGCAGGAGCCCGGCTACTACTCCGAGGCCATCGTGCCCAACGGCAGCGACATCGCCTCGATCGCCGACATGAAGGGCAAGAAGGTCTGCTTCGTCGACCCGTCCTCCACCTCCGGCTACCTCTTCCCGAGCTACAACCTGATCGAGGCGGGCCTGGACCCCGAGACCGACATCACGCCGGTGTTCGCCGGCAAGCACGACGTGTCGGTGCAGAAGGTCGGCGAGAACGTCGAGTGCGAGGCCGGCTTCGCGGAGGACAGCGAGGTCGAGAAGTCCGACGCCGTCACCGTGATCGAGCGGACCATGGTCCCCGGCGCGCCGATCGTCGAGTCGGACGCCCTCCCGGACGACCTGAAGCAGCAGCTGAAGGACATCCTCTCCGACGTCACCATCGACGACATCATCGCCGCGGGCGTCGAGTCGGCCGACAGCGACGGCTTCCGCAGCGTCTTCTACGAGACGAAGCCGGTCGACGACGCGTACTACGACCAGATCCGCGAGATCTGCGAGGCGACCGACGCCACGCAGTGCCAGGCCTGACCCGGCGCCCCGCCGTCGAGCGCTGAACCGACCGACCCGACCTGGAGACTCCGATGACGACTTCCTCCCCTCCCGCGGCCGACGCCGTGGTCGAGATCACCGACCTCACCAAGCGCTTCGGCGCGACGACCGCGCTCGACGCGGTGTCGCTCACCGTGCGCCGCGGGGAGATCGTCGTCCTGCTCGGGCTCTCCGGGTCGGGCAAGTCCACCCTGCTGCGCCACGTCGACGCCCTCGAGGCGCCGACGAGCGGCGCGGTCCGCGTGCTCGGCGAGGACGTGCCGGCGCTGCGGGGCGGTCGGCTGCGCACGCTCCGCGGGAAGGTGGGCTTCATCTTCCAGCAGTTCGAGCTCGTGCCGTCGCTGACGGTGCTCGAGAACGTGCTGACCGGGGCGCTCGCGGAGCTGCGTGGCCCCAGGCTGGGCCTCTGGAGCTACCCGAAGGCGAAGAAGCTGCGCGCGCTGCAGCACCTCGAGCGGGTCGGCCTGCTCGAGCGCGCCTACCAGCGCGCGGACACCCTCTCGGGCGGGCAGCAGCAGCGCGTCGCGATCGCACGCGCCCTGATGCAGAACCCCTCGATCCTGCTGGCGGACGAGCCCGTCGCCTCCCTCGACCCCGAGTCGAGCGACCAGGTCATGGGCCTGATCCGCGAGATCGCCGCGGAGGAGGGGCTCACCGTGCTCTGCAGCCTGCACCAGGTGGACCTCGCCATCTCCTGGGCCGACCGCATCGTCGGCCTCCGGCACGGCGCGGTCGTCCTCGACACTCCCGCGGCGGGGCTGTCCAAGGCCGAGGTCATGGAGATCTACGGCCGCGTGGCCACCACGACCTCGGAGCTCGAGGCCGTGCAGAACGAGCTGCTCACGCCGGAGCGCACCCGATGACGGCCGTCCTGCCGCCGCGCACCGCACGCCGCCCGGACCCGGCCGTCGCCGCGCGGGCTCCGCGACCGCGGCGCTCCCCGGAGCGGATCGCCGCGGTCCTGACGCTGGTCGCCCTCGCGGGGCTCGCCGTCGCCGCCCTGGTCGAGGTCGACATCTCGGTGCCGCGGATGCTGCAGTCGCTCTCGAACGCCGAGCGCTTCCTCGGCCGGGTCGGCGCGATCAGCTTCCCCGAGCCGGCCGAGCTGCTCGCCCTCACCGCGCAGACCCTCGGGCTGGTGCTCACGGGCACGCTGCTCGCCGCGGTGCTGTCGGTGCCGCTGGCGTACCTCGCGGCGGCCAACACCACGCCCGGCCACGCGGCCCGGGCGGTCGCGCGCTTCCTCGGCGTGCTGGCCCGCGCGATCCCGGACGTCGTCCTCGCGATGGTCTTCGTGCTGATGTTCTCGCTCGGCTCGCTGCCCGGCATCCTCGCGATCGGCCTGCACTCCGTCGGCATGATCTCGAAGCTGTTCGCCGACGCGATCGAGCAGATCGACGAGGGACCGCGCCTCGCGATCCGCGCCGCCGGCGGCACGAGGCTGCAGGAGTTCACCTCGGGCGTGCTGCCCCAGGTGCTGCCGTCCTGGGTCGCGACGGTGCTGCACCGCAACGACATCAACCTGCGCGGCTCGGTGATCCTCGGCTACGTCGGCGTCGCGGGCCTCGGGCTCGAGATGTCCTACGCCTTCAAGTCGCTGCAGTACGGGCGGGGCATCGGCATCGCGCTGGTGATCTTCGCGCTCTGCGTGGCGATGGAGATCGTCTCGAGCTCGGTGCGCGCGGCGATGCTCGGCCGCGGCGCGTCCGGGGCCGGCGCGCCGGGCTCCGGGCCGGTCGGCGCGCTTGCGCGCCGGTTCCGCGGCGACCGCGCGAGCGGCACCGCGGGGCGACCGGTCACCACGATGCCGCGGTCGACCCCGGAGTCGGCCCTGCGCCGGCCGTGGACGCCGACGCGCCTGCGCAACGCCCTCGCCGGCGTCGTCACGGCCCTCGTGATCGTCGCGGGCGTCGTCGTCAGCGACATCACCTGGAGCGACGCGCTCACCTTCTGGGGCCGCGTCCCCGCCGTCGCGGCGCAGTTCTGGCCGCCGTCGTTCGGCAGCTACGACGCCGGCACGATGGTCGAGGCCATGCGCGAGACCATCGCCATCGCTCTCGCGGCGGCGCTGCTCACCGTCGTCGCGTCGGTGCTGATCGGCTCGCTCGCCGCCCGCAACGTCGCCCCGACCCGCGGCGCCCGCAGCGGCTTCCGGCTGCTGCTGGTCGCGGTCCGCGGCGTGCCCGAGCTGATCCTCGCCATCCTGCTGATCGTCGTCTCGGGGCTCGGCACCCAGGCCGGCACGATCGCCCTCGCGGTCGGCGGGGTCGGGCTGCTCGGCAAGCTGATCGCCGACTCGCTGGAGGAGGTCGACTCCGGACCGGAGCGCGCCCTCGTCGCGACCGGCGCCACCCGGCTGCAGGTCTACGCCGGCGCGACGCTGCCCCAGGGGGCGCGCGCGATGCTCGGCCACACCTTCTACCTGCTCGACACCAACATCCGCGCGGCGACCCTGCTGGGCATCGTCGGCGGCGGCGGGATCGGCTACTACCTGCTGAACGCCGCGCAGGGCTCGAACTACGCGACGGTGACCGCGATCGTGCTGATGATCCTGGTGACCGTGCTCGTCGTCGAGGGACTCGCGATGTGGCTGCGGAAGGTGCTCCGATGAGCGCCCGGTACGACGTCGCCGTCATCGGCTCCGGGATCGTCGGTCTCGGCGCCGCCTATGCCGCCGTCCGCCGGGGGCTTCGCGTCGTGGTGCTCGACCGGACCGCCGCGCCGATGGGCTCGACCGTCCGTAACTTCGGCCACCTCTGCTTCACCCCGCAGGCGGGCGAGGCGCTGCGCTACGGCCTCGCGGCCCGGGAGGCGTGGCTGCGGCTCTCGCGGGACGCCGGCTTCGCGCTCGGCCGCCGCGGCACGCACATCGTCGCGCGCCACGCCGACGAGCTCGCCCTGCTCGAGTCGGCGGCCGCGCAGGCGCCGTTCGGCTTCGGCGACGGCCCCGAGATCGAGCTGCTCGACGCGCCGCAGACCGCGGCGGTGACCCCGGTCGACCCCGCGGTCGTCGTTGGGGGAGCGGTGCTGCCCTACGACCTGCAGGCCGATCCGCGCACGGCCGCGGCCGCGATCGTCCGGCACCTCGCCGAGCTCGGCGTCGAGTTCCGGATGCGCACGGCCGTCGGGCGGGTCGCCGAGGGCGTCGTGGAGACCAGCAGGGGCGCGATCCTCGCCGACACGGTCGTCGTCGCGGTCAACCACGACCTCGATCAGCTCCTCCCCGAGCTCGCCGAGGCGCACGACGTCGTCCGCTGCTCGCTCGACATGCTCCGCGTGGAGCTGCCGCTGCGCGCTCCGCTGGCCGCGCCGCTGCTGACGGGCTGGTCGCTCGTGCGCTACAGCGGCTTCGCGCGGCTGCCTGAGGCCGCCGCGGTGCGGGCCCGCCTGCACGCCGAGCGGCCGGACCTCGCGGCGATCGACCTCAACCAGATGTACACGCAGCTGCCCGACGGGAGCGTCGTCGTCGGCGACTCCCACCACCGCTCGATCACGCCGGAGCCGTTCCAGTCCGAGGCGACCGCGGAGCTCCTCCTCGAGGAGACCGCCCGCCTGTTCGGGGCGGCGCCGCGGGTGCTGGAGCGCTGGCAGGGCGTCTACGCCAGCGGGCGCGACGAGTTCCTCGTCGCCGAGCCGATCCCGGGCGTCCTCGTGCGCACCGTCACCACGGGCATCGGCATGACCACCGGGCTCGGTCTCGCCGAGACCACCCTCGCGGACCGCTTCGACAGCACCGCATCCCTCCTCGTCTCCTCGGAAGGCCGCTGATGACCAGCACGATCCCCGCTCCCGCTCCCCTCGGCACCGCCGGTCCCGGCCCGGCCCTCGCCGGCATCGAGCTCGTCGTGCTCGACATGGCGGGCACCACCGTCACCGACGACGGGGTCGTCGAGCAGGCGTTCCAGCGCGCGGCCGAGCGCACCGGCGTCGCCGACCGCCTGCCGTGGGCCGAGGCGCTCGACTACGTGCGCGAGACGATGGGGCAGTCGAAGATCGACGTGTTCACGCACCTCGCCGGGGGCGACGTCGCCGCCGCGGAGCGGGCGACCGCCGCGTTCGAGGACGCCTACGCCGAGCTGATCCTCGAGGGCGCCGCCGCGCCGATCCCCGGTGCCGAGGAGCTGCTGCGCGAGCTGCGCGCCGCGGGGGTCGGCGTGGCGCTGACCACCGGCTTCGCTCCCGTCACCCGCGACGCGATCCTCGACGCGCTCGGCTGGCGCGACCTCGTCGGGATCGCCCTCTCGCCGGCCGACGCCGGCCGGGGCCGCCCCGCGCCCGACCTCGTCCTGACCGCCGCTCTGCGCGCGCGGGTCAGTGCGATGAGCGCCGTCGCGGTGGTCGGCGACACGGCCAGCGACGTCCTCTCGGGACTGCGCGCGGGTGCCGGACTCGTGGTGGGCGTGCTGAGCGGAGCCCACGACCGCGACCGTCTGAGCGCGGCCGGCGCGCACGCCGTGATCGAGGACGTCACCGCGCTGCGCACGCTCTCGCTGCGATGAGGACGGCGAGCGCTCCGCCGCGCATCGATCCGGAGTCGCGGCGCGTCGAGCTGCGGCCCTCTGCCACCGCGATGGTCTGGCTGGCGCCCGACCGCCCGCACGAGGCCGTCGCGTTCGTCACGGTCCGGCTCGCGCCCGGCGACGTGCTGGTCGAGATCGAGCTGGCGACGATCTGCGGCTCGGACGTGCACACCGTGCACGGCGACCGGAGCGCTCCCGCACCGCTCGTCCTCGGGCACGAGCAGCTCGGTCGCGTCGTCGAGCTCGGCACCGGCGGGCCCCGCGCGCTCGATGGCTCGCTCCTCGCCGTCGGCGACCGCGTGCTGTGGTCGATCGCCGCGAGCTGCGGCTCCTGCGACCGCTGCGCGGGCGGGCTGCCGCAGAAGTGCCGGTCGCTGCGCAAGTACGGCCACGAGCGGATGAGCGACGCCTGGGCGCTGTCCGGCGGCTTCGCGACCCATGCGCACGTCGTCGCGGGCACGCCGATCATCCGGCTGCCCGAGGACGTGCCGGCCGCCGTCCTGGCGCCCGCGTCCTGCGGGACCGCCACCGCCTGGGCCGCGCTCTCCGCCGCCGAGGCCGTCCGTCCGCTCGCCGGGGCCGACGTGCTGATCAGCGGCGCGGGCCTGATCGGGCTCACCGCGGCGGCGATGGCGACGGACCGCGGGGCGGTCGTCACCCTCGTCGAGCCGGATCCCGCTCGCCGGGCGCTCGCCGAGCGCTTCGGCGCCCGAGCGCGGCGACCGGAGGAGGAGGGCGGCGAGTTCGACGTGGTCCTCGAGGCGTCCGGCGCGCGGGCGGCCGTCGGCTCGGCGCTCGCCCGTGCCGCGGTCGGCGGCGTGGTCGTCCTGGTCGGCAGCGTCTTCCCGACCGAGCCGGTGCCGCTGGATCCGGAGCGCGTGGTGCGCGGGCTGCTGACCGTGCGGGGCGTGCACAACTACACGCCCGAGCACCTCGCCGAGGCCTCGGCGTACCTCGTCGACCGCTGGCAGGCGTGGCCGTTCGCCGGCCTGGTCGGCGAGACGGTGGCGCTGGCGGATCTCGACGAGGGGATCCGGCGCGCCTCGGGCGGCGCGGTCCGCGTGGGCGTCTCGCCGCTCGCGCAGTACTGACGCCGCCCGCCCCCGACGCCGCCGTCCGCTGAAGCCGCCGAGTGCGCTCAGCCGGCCACCGGTGTCTCTCCGGGGACGAACCGGCAGCCCTTCATCGGGCTCCCTCCCGGGGCGTCGTTGCGGGCGGGGGCGCGGTCGGTGGCGGTGCGAGCGGGAGGGTGACGACCATGGTCAGCCCGCCGCCGGGGGTGTCCTCGGTGTCGAGCGTGCCGCCCATCCCCTCGGTGAAGCCCTTGGACAGGGCGAGGCCGAGGCCGAGGCCGGTGGTGTTGTCGGTGTCGCCGAGCCGCTGGAACGGGACGAAGACGTCGGCCCGGCGCTCGGGGGCGATGCCCGGTCCGTGGTCGGCGACGCGGATCTGGAGCGTGCCGGCGAAGCCGCTGGTCGAGATCCGCACGCGCCGGTCGGCCGGGGAGTGCCGGACGGCGTTGGCGAGCAGGTTCACCACCACGCGCTGGAGCAGCCCCGCGTCGGCGAGCGCCGGCGGCAGGTCGAGGTCGAGATCGAGGTCGAGCTCCGCCGGTCCGAGGCCGAGCTCGTCGATCGCGGGGAGGACGACGTCGGAGGGGTCGACGGGTGCGAGGGAGACCGCGAGCACCCCGGCCTGCAGCCGGGTGACGTCGAGGAGGTTCGTGACGAGGTCCGCGAGGGTGCCGAGGCTCTCGTCGGCGGTGGCGAGCAGCTCCGCGCGGTCCGCGGCGCTCCAGGCGATGTCGGTGGAGCGCAGTCCGCTGATCGCGGCGGTCGCGGCGGCCAGCGGCCGGCGCAGATCGTGGCTGACGGCCGAGAGCAGGGCGCTGCGCACCCGGTCGGTCTCGGCGAGGGGGGCGAGGCCGCTCGCCGTCTCGCTGAGGTCCGCGTGCTCCAGGGCGGCGCCGAGCTGCGCGACGACGACGGAGAGCAGGCGCCGCTCGCCCGCGCCGACGGGGCGGCCGTGCAGCTCGAGGACGGCGGTGCGGCCGACGGGGACGGTCTCGTGCTCGCCGCCGGGCTCGCCGTCGGCGCCGAGGAGCTCGGAGCCGCGGAGCAGGCGGACGCCGGTCAGCCCGAAGGCCTCGCGGGCGCGCTCGAGGATCGCCTGCAGGGCGTCCTGGCCGCGGATGACGCCGCCGGCGATGGTGGCGAGCAGCTCGGCCTCGGCGCCGGCCCGGCGGGCGGTGCGGGCACGGCGGGCGGCGCGGTCGACGACGGCGCTGACCAGGATCGCGTTGGCGATGTAGAGCAGGAGGGCGAGGGCGTGCAGCGGCTCGTCGACCGTGACGGTGTAGAGCGGGTCGACGAAGAAGAAGTCCAGGGTGAGCCCGGAGAGCACGGCGGCGAACAGTGCCGGACCGAGGCCGCCGGCGAGGGCGACCAGGACGACGAGGACCTGGTAGGCGAGGACGTCGCTGGTGATCGACTCGTCGCTCCGGAACGCGGAGAGCAGCCAGGTGAGCAGCGGCCCGCCGACGAGGGCGAGCAGCAGGCCGAGGACGCGCCGCTTCAGCGTCAGCGCTCCGCCGAGCCGGGGCAGCGCCGGGGAGCGGCCCGCGGACGCGTGAGTGACGATGTGGACGTCGATCGTCCCGGACTCGCGGATGACCGTCGCGCCGATGCCGGGGCCTGTCAGCGCGGCGGCGAGCCGGCTCCTGCGGCTGACGCCGAGGACGAGCTGGGTGGCGTTGACGGAGCGGGCGAACACGACGAGGGCGCGGGGCACGTCCTCGCCGACGATCTGGTGGTAGCTGCCGCCGAGGGTGTCGACGAGGGCGCGCTGCTCGGCGAGCACCTCCGGGCGGGCGGCGCGCAGGCCGTCCTGGCTGGTGACGTGCACGGCGAGCAGCTCGCCGCCGGAGGAGCGGGCGGCGATGCGGGCGCCGCGGCGCAGCAGGGTCTCGCCCTCGGGTCCGCCGGTGAGGGTGACGACGACGCGCTCGCGCGCCTCCCAGGTGCTGTCGATGCCGTGCTCGACGCGGTAGCCGTTCAGCGCCGAGTCGACCTCGTCGGCCAGCCAGAGGAGCGCGAGCTCGCGCAGCGCCGTGAGGTTGCCGAGCCGGAAGTAGTTGGACAGGGCGGCGTCGATCCGCTCGGACGGGTAGACGCGGCCGGCCGCGAGCCGGTCGCGGAGCGCCTGCGGGGCGAGGTCGACGACCTCGATCTGGTCGGCGCCGCGCAGGATCGCGTCGGGGATCGTCTCGCGCTGCGGGACTCCGGTGATCTGCTGGACGACGTCGTTGAGCGACTCGATGTGCTGGATGTTGACGGTGGAGACGACGTCGATCCCGGCGTCCAGGAGGGTCCGGACGTCCTGCCAGCGCTTCTCGTGGGCCGAGCCGGGCGCGTTGGTGTGCGCGAGCTCGTCGACGAGGGCGATCCCGGGGCGCCGGGCGAGGACGGCGTCGAGGTCCAGCTCGTCGAGCCGCACGCCGCGGTGCTCGAGGGTGGTCCGCGGGACGACCTCGAGCCCGGTGACCATCGCGGCGGTCGCGGCGCGGCCGTGGGTCTCGACGAAGGCGACGACGACGTCGCGGCCCTCGCTGCGCAGGCGCCGGCCCTCCTCGAGCATCTCGTAGGTCTTGCCGACGCCCGGGGCGGCGCCCAGCAGCACCCGGAGCCGCCCCGTCCTCATCGCCGCCTCAGCTCGCCTGCGCCGCGAGGGCGAGGTTGAGCTCGAGGACGTTCACGGTCTCGTCGCCGAGGAACCCGAGGTCGCGGCCCTGGGTGTGCTCGGCGACGACGGCGCGGACGTCCTCCTCGGCGAGCCCGCGGGCGGCGGCGACGCGGGCCACCTGGATCGCGGCGTAGGCGGGGCTGATCTGCGGGTCCAGACCCGAGGCGGAGGCGGTGAGGGCGTCGGCGGGGACGGCGGCCGGGTCGACGCCGTCGAACGCGGCGATCGCGGCGCGGCGCTCCTGGATCGCGGCGATGAGCTCCTCGTTCTCGGGGCCGAGGTTGGAGCCGCTGGAGGCGCTCGCGTCGTAGCCGTCGCCCGCGGCGGAGGGCCGGGACTGGAACCACTCGGGCAGCGGGTTCCCGTCGGCGTCGGTGAAGGACTGGCCGATGAGGCTGGAGCCGACGGTCTCGCCGTTCTCGGTGAGCAGCGAGCCGTTCGCCTGGCGGGCGAAGGCGACCTGGCCGAGGCCGGTGATCGCGAGGGGGTAGAGGACGCCGAGGGCGACGGTGAGCACGAGGAGGGCGCGGAGGGCGACTCCGTACTGCCGGAGCCCGGTGCGGGGGGTGGTCATGGCGTGGTCTGCTTCCTGCTGGGAGTTCTGGGAGTGCTGGGAGTGCTGGGAGTGCTGAGGACTGCGGGGTCCGGCTAGAAGCCGGGGAGGAGGGAGACGACGAGGTCGATCAGCTTGATGCCGACGAACGGCGCGATCACTCCGCCGAGCCCGTAGACGAGGAGGTTGCGGCTGAGGACCTTCGAGGCGCTGAGCGCGCGGTAGGCCACGCCGCGGAGGGCGAGCGGGATGAGGGCGATGATGACGAGCGCGTTGAAGACGATCGCCGAGAGGATCGCCGAGGACGGCGAGTGCAGCTGCATCACGTTCAGCACGGCGAGGCCCGGGAAGACCCCGGTGAACATCGCGGGGATGATCGCGAAGTACTTCGCGATGTCGTTGGCGATCGAGAAGGTGGTCAGCGCTCCGCGGGTGATCAGCAGCTGCTTGCCGATCCGGACGATGTCGATCAGCTTGGTCGGGTCGGAGTCGAGGTCGACCATGTTGCCGGCCTCCTTCGCCGCCGACGTGCCGGTGTTCATCGCGACCCCGACGTCGGCCTGCGCGAGCGCCGGGGCGTCGTTGGTGCCGTCGCCGGTCATCGCGACCAGGTTGCCGCCCTCCTGCTCCCGGCGGATGTACGCGAGCTTCTGCTCGGGGGTGGCCTCGGCGAGGTAGTCGTCGACGCCGGCCTCCGCGGCGATCGCCTTCGCGGTGAGCGGGTTGTCGCCGGTGATCATCACGGTGCGGATGCCCATCGCGCGCAGGTCGGCGAAGCGCTCCTTGAGCCCCTCCTTGACGACGTCCTTGAGGTGGACGACGCCGAGGATCCGGCCGGTGCCGCTCGCGTCCTTCACGGCGACGACCAGCGGGGTGCCGCCGCTCTCCGAGATGCGGTGCACCTGCGCCTCGAGCTCGGCGGCGGCGGCGAGCGGGCCGCCGTCCGCGAGCCAGGCGGTGACGGCCGAGCCGGCGCCCTTGCGGATCATCGCGCCGTCGGGGAGGTCGAGGCCGCTCATCCGGGTCTGCGCGGTGAAGGGCACGATCTCGGCGGAGAGGACCTCGCTCGCGAGCGCCTCCTCGCGGATCCCGCGGGCGGCGGCGAGGTCGACGATCGACTTCCCCTCGGGCGTCGGGTCGCTGAGGGAGGAGGAGGCGGCGGCGCGGATCAGCTCGTCCTCGCCGGTCCCGCCGACGGGGACGAACTCGGTGGCGCGGCGGTTGCCGTAGGTGATGGTGCCGGTCTTGTCGAGCAGCAGCGTGGTGACGTCGCCGGCGGCCTCGACGGCGCGGCCGGACATCGCGAGCACGTTGCGCTGCACGAGCCGGTCCATCCCGGCGATGCCGATCGCGGAGAGCAGGGCGCCGATGGTGGTCGGGATCAGGCAGACCAGCAGGGCGACCAGCACCGGGACGCTGACGGGGGCGGCGGCGTAGGAGGCGATCGGGTTCAGGGTGAGGGTGACGACGAGGAAGACGATCGAGAGGCTCGCGAGGAGGATGTTCAGCGCGATCTCGTTCGGCGTCTTCTGGCGCGAGGCGCCCTCGACCAGGCCGATCATCCGGTCGACGAAGGTCTCGCCCGGCTTCGAGGTGATCCGCACCACGATGCGGTCGGAGAGCACCCGGGTGCCGCCGGTGACGGCGCTGCGGTCGCCGCCGGACTCGCGGACCACGGGGGCCGACTCGCCGGTGATCGCGGACTCGTCGACCGAGGCGATGCCCCAGACGATGTCGCCGTCGCCGGGGACCAGGTCGCCCGCCTCGACGACGACGTGGTCGCCGAGCTGCAGGTCCGCCGAGGAGACCTCGCGCACCTGGCCGTGGGCCGCGGCGCCGTCGCCGGCGCGGTACTCCAGCAGGCGGCGGGCCATCGTGCTGGTGCGGGTCTGCCGGAGGCTGTCGGCCTGCGCCTTGCCGCGACCCTCGGCGACCGACTCGGCGAGGTTCGCGAAGACGACGGTCGCCCAGAGCCAGAGCGCGATGCCCCAGGTGAAGGAGCCGGGGACCGGGGAGCCGCCGGACTCCTGAGCGCCGCCGAGGAACGGCTCGGCGATCGCGAGGACGGTGGTCAGCGCGGCGCCGACCTCGACCAGGAACATCACCGGGTTCCGCACCATCAGGCGCGGGTCGAGCTTGCGGAACGCGCCGGGCACCGCGGCGAGGACCTGCTCGGGGCTGAACGCGGAGGCGCCGCGCCGCGGGGTCTTCTCGGGGATGGGGGAGGCGGCGGGTCGGTCGAGAGTGGCGGTCATGACTGCAGTCCTTCTGCGAGGGGTCCGAGTGCGAGCACGGGGAAGTAGGTGAGGGCGGTCACGATGGCGGTGACGCCCACGAGGAGGCCGACGAACTGCGGCCGGTGGGTGGGGAGCGTGCCCGCGGTCGCCGGTGCGGCGCCCTGCCGGGCCAGCGAGCCGGCGAGGGCGAGCACCATCACGATCGGCAGGAACCGGCCGAGCAGCATCGCGACTCCGAGAGCCGCGTTGAACCACGGCGTGTTCGCGGTGAGCCCGGCGAAGGCCGAGCCGTTGTTGTTGGCCGCGGAGGTGAAGGCGTAGAGCACCTCGGAGAGGCCGTGCAGGCCGGGGTTCCCGATCGACGTGCTCTCGACGTCGGCCCGCACCGCGGGGATCGCGAAGCTGAGCGCGGTGCCCGCGAGCACGAGGGTCGGCGTGATCAGGATGGAGATGCTCGCGAGCTTGATCTCGAGCGGGCCGAGCTTCTTGCCCAGGTACTCCGGCGTCCGGCCGATGAGCAGCCCGCCGATGAAGACCGCGAGGACCGCGAGCACGAGCATCCCGTAGAGGCCGGAGCCGACGCCGCCGGGGGCGACCTCGCCGAGCATCATGTTCAGCATCGGCAGCATCCCGCCGAGGGCGGTGTAGGAGTCGTGCATCGAGTTGACCGCGCCGGTGGAGGTGAGGGTGCTGGTGGCGCCGAAGAGCGTCGAGCCGGCGATCCCGAACCGGGTCTCCTTGCCCTCCATCGCGCCGCCGGCGGCCTGCGGGGCGCCGCCGCTCCCGCCGAGCTCCAGGAGCGTCAGCGCGGTGAGGGAGACGAGGAAGATCGTCGCCATCGCCGCGAGGATCGCGGAGCCCTGCTTCGCGTCGCCGACCATCCGCCCGAAGGTGCGGGGGAGGGAGAACGGGATCGCGAGCATGAGGACCACCTGCAGCACGCTGGTCCAGGCGGTGGGGTTCTCGAACGGGTGCGCCGAGTTGGCGTTGAAGAAGCCGCCGCCGTTGGTGCCGAGCATCTTGATCGCCTCCTGCGAGGCGACCGGGCCGCCGGGGATGCTCTGCGTGGCGCCGGTGACCGTGGTGACGTCGGTGAATCCAGTGACGTTCTGGATCACGCCGCCGGCCAGGAGCAGGACCGCGCTCAGCACGGCCAGGGGCAGGAGCAGCCGGAGGAGGCCGCGGGTGAGGTCGACCCAGAAGTTGCCGATCGTGCCGCTGCCGCGCCGGGCGAAGCCGCGGACGAGCGCGATGGCGACGGCGATGCCGACCGCGGCCGAGACGAAGTTCTGCACGGCGAGGCCGATCAGCTGAACGGAGTAGCCCATCGTCACGTCGGGGGAGTACGACTGCCAGTTCGTGTTGGTCACGAACGAGATCGCCGTGTTGAAGGACAGCCCCTCCGGGATCGCCGGGAAGCCGAGCGAGTACGGCAGCACGGCCTGCGCCCGCTGGATCGCGTAGAGCAGCAGCACGCTGATGAGCGAGAACGCGAGGACGCCGCGCAGGTAGGCCTGCCAGCTCTGCTCGGCGCGGGCGTCCACGCCGATGAGCCGGTAGAAGCCGCGCTCGACGGCGAGGTCCTTCGGCGAGGAGTAGAGGTGCGCCATGTAGTCGCCCAGCGGGCGGTGCAGCAGCACGAGGATCAGGGCGGCGGAGGCGACCTGCAGGATCGCGAGGACGGCGGCCATCAGAAGCGCTCCGGCTTCACGAGGGCCACGACGAGGTAGCCGATCGCGGCGATCGCGAGGACCGCGGCGAGGGTGTCGAGGACGATCACGCCCGGTCCCCTCCCTTCCGCGCGTCGCGGGGGTCGGCGACGCCGGCCCGGGGGCTCAGCTTCTCGACCCCCTTGGCGAGGACGCCGAGGAGGGTGAAGACGGCGAGGACGCCGATCACGGAGACGAGGTCGAGCACGGGAGGACTCCATCCGGAGGCGGATCGTGACCGCGGATCCGCGGGCACGTGCCAGAGCTGGCACGAGCACTCACTAGACACCTCCGCGGCCCGCCGTCCGGCGGTGCTCACGGTTCCCATACGGCTTGACGGCGGAACCTCACGGGTTCCCTACGACAGCGGCCGAGCGCCTGCCGTCGGGAGCCCCGGATGCCGCGTCACTCCGGGACGGCCGCGGCCCTCCTCGCCTTCCGCTCGCGACGGCCGCTGCGGGCGACGCTGACCACCAGCGCGATCGAGAGGCCGATCAGGATGTACTCGACGAGCGCGGTGAACGCGTCGCCGCTGACCTCGGGGGCGGCCGACTGGTCGTCGCCGCCCTGCTGCAGGAAGCGGGCGAAGTCGCCGAGGCCGTGCAGCAGGATCGGCACCCACAGCGTCCCCGTCGCGCGCAGGGCGCCGTAGAAGATCGCGCCATCCATGGCGAGGAAGGCCACGGCGACCGCGGTCGCGGGCAGAGGGACGCCGTTGAGGAGGTAGCCGGCGACGTGCCCGAGGCCGAACGCGACCGAGGTGATCAGCAGCGCGGCCAGCTCGCCGTGGTGCCCGCGGACGGCGACCCGGAAGAGACCGCGGAAGTAGAGCTCCTCGCCGAAGCCGATCAGCAGGCAGCCGACCAGGTAGACCAGCACCATCGGCAGCGCCCGCTCCGCCCACGGCACGGCGAGCAGGAGCTGCACGGTCTGGACGGCGAGCACGACGGGGATCGCGAGCAGCCACCAGCGCCGCCGCTCGGTGAACGGCGACGGCGCCGTCCACGCCTCCCGCAGCCAGCCCGCGCGCCGCGCGAACAGCAGCCCGATCACGATCAGGACGCCGACGGGCAGCCAGGTCCCGATCACGAAGTCGAGAGTGTCGTCGGCGCCGGCGAGCGGATCGAGCAGGGTGCCGACGCCGGCCGCGATCAGCACGTAGAGGACGGCGGCCGCGATCCCGACCGGGATCGTGCGCGGGACCGGGCGCTGATCGGTGCTCGCGGTCATGCGAGTGCTCCCTCCGAGACGGCGCTCCGGGTCCGACGGCGCTCGCCGAGGACGAGGACGAGCAGCAGGACCAGCCCCGTCGCGATGACGAGGAAGGTGCTGAGGGCGGGCAGGAGACCGGCGATCGTGCCGGCCGGGTGCGCGCCGTAGAGGAAGAGAGTGGGATCGGTGGAGGCGTGCAGCAGGATCGGCCCGAGCAGCGTGCCGGTCACCCGGAGCGCCAGGTACATCACGATGCCGAAGCCGAAGGTGTAGGCGACCTGGAGTGCGGTGACGGCGACGCCCTGGTCGCTGGTGAAGACGTTGCCGATGTGCAGGGCCGCGAAGATCCCGGCCGAGACCAGCGCGACCCGGATCTCGCCGTGGCCGCGCTTGCGCATCAGGTTCACGACGAAGCCGCGGGTGAGCGTCTCCTCGGCGAAGCCGACGAACAGGCCGGTCAGCAGCCAGGAGGCGATGAGCGCGCCGCCCGCGCCGGCGTAGTCGAGATCGAGCAGGGCGGACACGTTGATCGCGAGGACGACGGCGACCCCGGTCCACATCCAGCCGCGACCGCGGATCCGCTGCGGGGCGAACAGCTCGCGCAGCCAGCCGAGGGAGAGCGCGAAGAGCACCAGCAGCACGCACGCGAGCAGGATCGGCAGCCCGATCGAGAAGAAGACATCGGTCGCCGATCCCTCCTCGCCGCGGAGGGGACTGCCGGTGTCGCCGACCACGAAGCCGAGGAGGTAGCCGATCAGCTCGTAGAGGCCGTAGTAGACGGCCGCCAGCAGCAGCGCCCGCCAGCCCCCGCCGCGCTCCCAGAACCGCCGCCAGGCCGATGCCGTCCGCTGATCGTCCACGAGTACCCCCCTCGAGCCGGCCCGGTGCGGCGCCGACAGCCCCAGGCTAGCGGCGGGGGAGGCGCCGGCGTCGGTCGTGATCCCCCTCGGGGGTCAGGCGGGGCCGGTCGCCCGGGAGCGCTCTCAGCTCCTCCGCTCCCCCCGCAGGAGGCGGCTCAGCTCGTCGTCGATCGTGGCCAGCGGGGAGCAGCGGGCGATGGCCGCCGCCATCTCGACGGCTCGCGCGCGGTAGGACGGGTCGCGGAGGACGGCGCGGATCGCCGTGCGGAGCGCCTCGGCGGTGGGACGCCCGGTCCGCAGGTCGACGCCGACGCCGAAGTGCGCGACGCGGGCGGCGACCTCGGGCTTGTCCTCGGCGGCGCCGGCGACGACCAGCGGGACGCCGTGACGGAGGGCGAGCAGGGTGCCGCCGAAGCCGCCGTTGGTGACCATCACGGAGGTCAGCGGCAGCAGCTGCTCGTAGGGCAGGAACTCCGCGGCTCGGGCGTTGGCCGGCAGCGGGCCGAGTGAGGCGAGCGGCGCGCGGCCGGTGCTGACGACGACGAGCACGTCCTCGTGCGCGAGCGCCTCGAGGGTGGGGCGGACGACCTTCCCGAAGTCGTGGTTGTCGAGGGTGCCCTGGGTGACGTGCACCACCGGGCGGCCGTCGTGCAGGTCGGCCCACCAGTCGGGCAGGGCGGCCGGAGAGGGGGCGCTCGGCATCGGTCCGGCGAAGACCACGTTCGGGCTGAGGTCCGAGCGGGGGTACTCGAACTCCGCCGGGCCCAGCTGCACGAAGCGATCGAACGCCGCGGTGAAGTCCAGGACGAAGGTGCGGAGCGGCACGCCTGCCGCCTCCTGCACCAGCCGCTCCGCGAGCCGCTGGGTCTTCGCGAAGAGCAGGCGGGCCACGAGCAGGTTCAGCGTGCGGTTCCGCAGCCGCCCGAGCGGCGTGGCGGAGGGCGGCAGCGCGGTGTTGAACGGGGCGACGTCGCGACTGACCTGGACCAGCGGGCCGATGCCGACGCCGAGGATCGGCGGGCGCGAGGCCGGGTCCGCCTCGAGCAGCGGCAGGATCCCGGCGAAGAAGGAGTCGGTCACGACGGCGTCGATCCGCTCCCGGTCGAGGATCGCCCGGACGGCGCGATGCTGCTCGGCGAGGGTCACCACGAAGGTCTGCTCGACCTGGTACCGCGAGAGCGCGAGGCCGCGGTGCCGGTGCAGGTCGGGTAGGAAGCCCGCCTCGTCGCGCTCGTCGAAGTCGGCTCGACCGGTGAGGGCCTCGTGGTGCAGGCCGGCGTCGTGCACGCGCTCCTCGAAGGCGGAGCCGGTCAGCACGATGACGTGGTGCCCGCGCTCGGCGAGATGCCTGCCGAGGGCGAGCAGCGGTGCGAGGTGGCCGTAGAGGGGAGTGCTGCAGAGCAGGATGGTGGCCACGACGGCTCCTCGGTCAGGTCGATCAGGGGTGGTGCGCGGGGTCTTCGGGGTGGTGCACGGGGCTCTCGGCGTGCGGCGGGAGGAGCAGGCGGGTGAGCGCGTCCCCGAGGAACCGCTCGAGCTGCTCGGCGCTCCAGCCGCGGTCGAGGGCGAGCAGGTTCCAGAGCTGCGGGCTGGCGAGGGCGTAGAGGATGTCGCCCGCCTGCTCCGGGGTCATGTCGTCGCGCAGCGGAGCGCGCACGAGCCGGGCGAACGCCTGCTGGTCGGCGAGTCGGCCGGCGCTCTGCCGGGCGAGATCCTCGGCGAGGGCGGGGTCGTCCTGCGCGGCGGCGGCCATCACGTTCCAGAGCGGCGCGGCCCGCTGCGCCAGGGCGACGGAGTGGTGCGCGAGCTGCCGCAGCTGCCGCTCGGGATCGGACTCGACCGCGACCGCCGCGACCCAGTCCTGGTCGGTGACGTCCGCCTCGGAGTCCGCCCCGGTCGTCATCGCCGCCGTGAGCGCGCGGAGCACGTCGGCCTTGCCGCCGATCGCGAGGTAGATGGTCTGCACGGAGGTCCCTGCCGCGCGGGCCAGCTGCGAGATCGTCGTCCCCGCGTAGCCCTGGCTGAGGAACAGGCCCGCGGCGGCGTCGAGGATCCGCGTCCGGGTCTGCGCGCGATCGGTGTCCCCGCGCTCGCGCCGCCGCCGGGCGTCGTAGGGCCGGGAGGCCGCCTTCTGCTCGTCGCCGCCACTCATCCCGACGAGCTTACGGAGGCGGGTGCCCGGGCGCGCCCGGTGGAGGCCGTCATCTGCGGGACCGTCGGCGGTGACGGAGGAAGACGACCCCGGTGACGATCTGCGCGACCGTGGACAGGAGCAGCAGGGCGGTCAGCGCGTCGAGATCCTGGGCGCTCCGCGTCGAGACGCCGAGGACGATCGAGAGGATCGCCAGCACGAGGAGAGCCCAGCGGGCGGCTCCGGTCGCGACGCCCCGGCGGGCGATGACGATGCCGCCGATCAGCAGCGCCGCGGACTGCACGACTCCGGCCGCGAGCTGGAAGTCGCCGAGCGCCGCGTAGTCGACCTGCGAGGGCGGTGCGTAGGCGGCGGCGAGATAGCTGAGCTGATTCGCGAGGAATGCCGCCCCGAAGACGAGGAGAGCCGCCTTGCCCACGACGGACCCCGCCACGGCGCCGTCGCCACCGCGGCGGCCGAACGCGAGCGGGAGCATCGCCGCCGCGTGCGCCGCCGTCGAGACCAGGAGGAGGGCGGTAATGGCGGGCAGCAGTGCGGCGGTGCCCTCACGGGCCTGCCGCCACTCCAGGACGGTCGCGAGCAGCAGGAGGGTGCCGCCCAGCGTGATGCCGGCGCCGGCGGCTCTGCTCCAGAACGGGCGCGAGGTCGCGGTGCGGACGGCGGTGGCTGTGATCACGGGGCATCCAAGGGGAGTCGGGAGGCGGGAGCGGGGGGAGGCAGACCGCTCGGGGTGGCCCCGCCTCACCCCGCAATTCTCACTATAACGGCACTCCAGTTAAATGTGCAGATCTTCGTGGTCAGGGTGCGTCGGTGCCGCTCGCCGGTCCCTCCGTGGCCGCCGCCCGGTCGTCGACGACGCCGAGCTTCGCGACCGCGCTCGCGAACCCGCGTCGATCCCGGGTGGCGAGCACTCCGACGAGCGCCGCCAGGACGAGCAGCGTCGCGCCGGTGCCGGAACCGGGCAGCGGGGAGGCGAGCGCGGCCGCCCATCCGCCGGATCCCAGCGCCCAGCGGACCAGCCGCTGCCACAGCGCCGGCGGCGTCGAGGGCGTCAGGCGAACGACGGCCTCGCCGATCGTGCGCCCGGTGCGCAGCACGAGCACGAGCTGGAGCACCGGCGCTGCGAACGCGAGGACGCCCAGCACCAGCGGGCTGAGCCCCGCCGGCACGCCCGGCTCGAGGAGCGCGAGGCCGAGCGCGGTCACCGACGCCAGCGCTCCCGACACCAGGGTCAGCACGAGGGCGTCGCAGAGCATCCCGAACAGCCGGCGCCGCAGGGTGACCGGCCGCGGCTGCCCGGCGTCGCGCTCGCCGCGCCGCCCGGTGAGCAGGACGAGCACGGGAGCGAGCACCGTGCCGAGCAAAGCGCCGGCGGTGTTCGCGAGCAGGTCGTCGACGTCGAAAAGGCGGTAGGCGCAGGGGAAGAGGAACCAGTCGCCCGTGAGCTGGGTGAACTCGATCAGCAGCGACACCGCCAGCCCGGCGAGACCGCCCGCGACGACGCCCGACGCGAGCCGGCCCCGCAGGACCACCTGGCGCACGAGCATCCCGAGCGGCACGAAGAGGATCACGTTGAAGACGACCTGCGCCGACGCCCGGTTCGTCACGATCGAGAGCGGTCCGCTCAGCCCGCCCTCCTTCGCGATGTCGGCGAGGAAGGTGAAGGGCCGCAGCTGCGGCGACGACGGGGTGCGGCACAGCGCCTCCACCGTGCTCGCGTCCGGCAGCGGCAGCAGCGTGTAGGTGACGAGCGCCAGCGCGTACACGACGGTGAGGAAGGCGAGGACCGCCGGCCCGAGCCCCAGCTCGCCGCGCCGCCGGTACTGCAGCGCCGCCCACGGCACCAGGCCGACGATCGCGAGCACGGATCCCCCGAGCAGGGCGACGACGGCGGGCCAGACGGAGTCCATGACTCGACCCTAGACAGCGGGCTTCGGGGGATGAGCCTGCTGCGGGCGGCAGGTCTCGGTCGAGCCTGCGACCGGCGTCGTCAGAGGGAGTGTCGCTGACGGCGTCCGGCAGTAGACGACATCCTCGGCTTCGCCCGTCCACCTGGAACGTCGGGAATATAGAATTGCCTATAGGAGGTGGTTCCCTTGTCCAGCATTCAGACGCCCGACGCCAACACCGTCCGTCATCTTCGAGGTCGTGGACCCCGTGTGATCGGGGCGATCAACGCGATGAAGAAGCGACGCCTCGAGAGAGCACTGCAGCCCTCGCCGGTCTTCCGTCGACCTGAGGTCGGCGTCGAGCCCCGCCAGGCGTCGCAGGCGAACGGCGGTCCAGCGAGGGGAGAACCGCGCGAGCCCGGCGTTCTCGATGAGACACAGGGGGGCGTCGCCGGGACCGATCTCCTCCGCCGTCTGCGAAGCCGACAGGTCGTGACGAGAGTGTCGTACCTGCGGGAGCTGCGCCGGGTGGCGGAGGACACGACGCAGACGCAGCTCGCCCGGCTCATCGGCATCTCCCAGCCCTCGGTCAACAGCGCCTTGAAGTCCGCGGCCGCCGTACCGGACGTGCGCCCCGGATTCTCCGGCGCCACCACCTACGAGATCGCCCAGCGCTACGACGCGGGCGAGCTGACGCGCGAGCAGACCATCGACGAGCTCGGCCGCTGGTCCTACCGGCCCGGCTCGCCCAGCGACGGCTACGACTGGATCACCGGAGACGAGGGCGAGTTCGCGGACGTCGCGCGCGCCCACACCGAGCACCTGATCGACGGGGCGATGTACGAGGAGATCCTGCTCCGCTACAGCGAGCAGGGTCGGTGACGGGGGAGGATTCGTCAGCGATCGTCGCGCATCGCGAGACGGTCCGTGAGTGGAGCCGGGCGGGCGGACCGCTGAGCCCTGCCGGCGCGTGCGCCACGGTCAACAACCCCGACTGGTTCATCCGTACCCCTGACGGCAGGCGTCGGCCGTTGCTGAAGCGCAAAGCCCTGCACGACCGTCTCGTCTCCGCTTATCGGGGGGAGTTCCCTGAGGCGCGCGCGGAGCGCAGGGCGGTCATCCTCGCCGGCCCTCCGGGAGCGGGGAAGTCGACCGTGCTCGCGGACGTCCTCGGCGCCGACCGCGGCGCCTGCATCACCGTCGACCCGGACGAGTTCACGTGCGCCCTTCTCAGCGAAGCGATGAAGGACGGCAGCTACCACCGTTCGATCGTCCCGCCGGAGGTCATCGCTGCGGAGGCGGCGGGGGAGCGATTCTTCCCGCTCGAGCTGGCCTCGCTCGTGCACGAGGAGTCCTCCCAGCTCGCGATCCGCGTCCGCAACGACGCGGTGCGGGAGGGGCTGAACGTCGTGATCGACACCGTGCTCTCCTCTCCGGAGAAGGCCGTCGAGCTGGGACAGCGCCTCGGATCCGTGGGCTACAGCGTCGAGGTCATCGACGTGGAGGTGCCCTTCGAGCTGTCGAAGTCGCGGATCGCCGACCGCTGGCAGCAGTCCTATGAACGCGCCCTCGCCGGCGGTGATCAGCTCGGCGGCCGCTGGGTGCCCAGCGAGTACGCCCGCAGCGTCTACGCCGGACCGGACGGCCGCTCCCTACCCGAAGTCGCCGCCGAGCAGCTGGCCCACACCGGACCGACCGTCATGCGATACCGCCGATACAGCACACCCGCCGAAGGGGAACCGCGCACGCTCGACGTCGACAAGTCCCGCACCGCCTTCGGAGGGCCGCTGATCGACACGGCCCTTCTTCAGGAGTGACCGATCGTCACCCGCAGTCTCGCCATCACGGCGGTGGCCGAGGCCCCGGAGCGCGCTGACCGAGCAGTTGCGGCCAGATCTCCGACGCATGCGCAGGATCGCGGCGACCGAGGCCCCTGCGCTGACGGCCGATGCGTCGGCCGTTCGGTATGGGGTTCCTGCTCGGGCGTCATCAGGCGGAACGCTCGACCGTGCCTCCCGAGCACGGCGGCCTCCTCAGGCGGCTGTTTCACAGGACTCGTCCGTCGCCCACGGACTTGGAGCCTTCAACGATGGTGAAGTCCGCTCCGGCGCTGAGGGAGCTGTAGTCGATGTCGTACAGAAGTTGAAGGGTCACTTCGCTCGTCTCGCCGGGTTCGACTTTCGCAGCCTCGCTGCTGCGCACGATCACGCCGAGAGGCGTTCCGTCGCCGCCGACGACGACCGCATGAGGTCGATACCTTCCGTCGAGACCGATGGGCGCCTGCCGGCCGCCGTCGCTGGTCGGACGCAGACGGATCCTCGCGCGGACCGTTCTCGCGTCTGATCGCGGTCGTGTCACTGGATAATCCCTTCGCCTGCATTGCAATGACATCCGAAGCCGCGCTCCGTCTCGGCGTCGACGAGTGCGCGATGGGCTACCTCTCCAGGGAGACGGACCCGAAGGACGGGTAATCGGGGCCCTCGTAGTTCATGGCGGTGAGGGTTCTGATCGCCGGCATGGTGTGTGCTCCCGGTATTGCGATCTCCTGGTCCGGCTGTTCCGGGTCCAGGGGACCGATGTCGAAGGAGTAGCCGGCAGTGTCGACCCAGGCGCCCGAGCCGTCCTGCTCGAGCGCGCCCTCCTTGAGCTCCAGCCTCAGATCAGAGGCGTCACCCGTCGAGAATCCGGTGACGGTCGCCCAGGTCGAACCGTCCGCGCGGCGCTCGATCAGGACCGATCCTGTCGTCTCGGTCTGCTGACTGACGAACTCGCCCCTCAGGGGGAGCTGCTGCTCGAATGCACTGAGCTGAGGGTCTTCCGACGCGGCCGGACCCGGCGAGCCTGCCGAATCCGCGCCTGACGATTCGACAGCAACTGTCGACGATTCGGCGCCGGCGGTCTCGTCCGCGGTGCAGCCGGACAGCACGAGTACGCCGGCTAGAGCCGTGATCGAGAGCGTGATTCCGATTCTGCTGATCCCCATAGCCCGATCCTGGCATGAGGGCGCCCGCGCGACGAGCCGACGTGAGGTGGTGTCCCGCAAGGGCATCGCCTGGCGGGCACTGACGGCCGCTAGTCGCGGACGAGGACGAGGGCCCCGCCTCCGCCGAAGGCGAGGACGCTCACGAGGAGGCCGATGGTCGCAGGGAAGTCGTAGTGATGAGTCGTCTGCGGGCCGATGTCATCACCGTCGGCGTCGTAGGTGCAGTCCACCCCCAGGGGCAGGAGCGTAGGGTCACCGGTGATGCGGACGGACTCGTCGGACGAATCGCCCACCTCGGGAAACGGCCCTCGCGAGCACTGCACGCTCATCGGATCCCTCCCGTCGAAGGTCCATCCCAGGGCGGTCGACGCGAGACCGAGCGGGACCGACAGGAGCACGAGCGCCCAGCCGGGCAGTCGTCTCCTCAGTGGCCGCATGCCCTCAGGCTATGGGCGGCGGGTATCCCGTAGCGGGATCGTTCAGCGCCGCACTCCCGGTGACGTCGGCCGGGGTGCCGTCGAGGCGGTCGACCAGCCTTGCCGAGCGGTCGGACATCACTCACCCGGCGTGAAGACCATCTCTCCCCAGGAGTTGCGGAAGGTCAGGCCTGTTCCTGATTGCGCTGCGGCTGGTCGTGAGGGTGGCGGCCACGTCCTACTCTCGGAGGACTCGTGGTCGCGACAGAAGGGCATCGCCATGCGGATTCTCATCGTCGGAGCGGGCGCGACCGGTGGTGCGTTCGGGAGCCGCCTGCAGGAAGCCGGCCGCGACGTCACCTACCTGGTGCGTGCCGGCAGGGCCGAGTCGCTTCGGAGAGACGGACTCCGCTTCGTCTCGCCTTCGGAGGACCGCACCCTCGACGTGACGACACTGGTCGTGGGGGAGGAGGCGTCCGCCTTCGATCTGGTGCTCGTGACGGTCAAGGCGTCGGCGCTGCAGGGCGCCGTAGCCGATGTTCGCGCCTGGGTCACCGAGAAGACGCTCGTGCTGCCGATCCTCAACGGCATGGCGCACATCGACCTGCTGGAGACCGAGTTCCCCGGGCGAGTGCTCGGCGGCTCGGCCAAGATCGTCGCGACTCTCGACGGCGGCGCGGTCCGCCAGATGACCGGGCTCTCGGTGCTCACGATCGGCTCGCTGACGGACGCACCGGTGCCGGCTCACGTGGTCGAAGCGCTCGACGTCCCCGGCATCGACCTGCGGGTGTCGGATGACGTGCTCTCCGCGCTGTGGGAGAAGTGGGTCTTCATCGCCGCGGCGGGCGTCGTCACCTGCCTCTTCCGCAGCGCGATCGGCCCGGCCCTCGAGGCGGGGGCCCTCCCGTGGATCCTCGACGCGATCGAGGAGGCGGAGACCGTCGCCGACGCGGCCGGCCTGCCGGTGTCCGCCGCGGCGCACGAGCAGTCCCTCGCGATCCTCACCGAGGAGGGGTCCGCCTTCACGACCTCGCTCTACCGCGATCTCGTCGTCGGCCTGCCCACCGAGGCCGAGCACCTGCTCGGCGACCTCGCTCGCCGAGCGCGGGAGCTGAGCGTCCCGACGCCGCTCCTCGACCTCACCCTCGTGCAGATCCGAGCAGGAGCTCCGACTCAGGCGCCCGCCATCGCTGCTGAAGCGTCCCGTGACGTTCGAGCGGGGTCGTGATCAGCTGTACCGGCGTCAGTCCTGTCCGCGGCTGACGGGGAGTTCGCCGCCACGGCGTGGGAGAACTCCGTCCTGAAGACAGGACCTGCCATCGTCCGGACGAGGAGCGGGGGCGAGAAAGAGCATGCGCGAGTGTTTCCGGTGTCCGCCGGAGAGGGCACTCCCCGAGAGCGGGTGGGTCATTCGTCGTCGCCGGGCGCGGGTGCCTGGTCGGTGCCGGTGCTCGAGGTGGAGTCGGACCAGACGGCTTGCGCGCCGGAGTCGCCGATGCGGACGACGTCGATGGTCGCTCCGACGGAGACGGCGATCGCTGCGACGGCGAGCACGATCCCGACGAGGGGGCGGCGGGTGGCGGGTCGGTCCTCGGTTCGTCGCGTACGGCGGAACCAGAGCCACTGCACCAGGGCGACGAGGAACAGGCCGGCGGCCCAGGGGAGCAGGTGGTCGCCGAGTTCGGTGTGCTGCTCGAGGATCGCGGACGGCTCCGTCCGGCGTTCGAGGGCTTCGCCGGCCTGCGTGGTGAGCGGGACGGCGATCAGCGCGGCGAGGGCGATGATCGGGGTGAGGATCCCTAACTTGCGGCGGGCGGCGGGCCAGACGCTGCCGAGGATGAGCATCAGTGCGGCGAGGGGGAGCAGGACCACGACGGCGTGCACGAGGAGCGGATGGAGGGGGAGGCCGTTGATCTGCCAGTCGTTCATCGGGGCGCCTTCGGTCGAGGAGTGGTGTCCTCGTGACGCTAACCCGCTGGATCCGGTGCGCCGTTCCGACAGAGGGGTTCGTGTGAGCCCTCGAACGATCGCTCGCTCGTCCTCGGAGCCGACTCCCCGCTTCACCGCCGAGATGCGAGTTGCCGACGGGGCGGAGTCAGTGCGTGTGCTCGCTCGCCGGTGCGATCAGGCGGCGGAGCCGGTCGGTCACGAGAAGGGCGCCGGTGGCGTCGACGGTGAGGACGTCGACGTCGAAGCGGTCGGTGACGGTGTCGAGCGTCGGAGTGCCGCCGGCGAGGATCGCGGTCGCGAGGACGTCGGCGGTGACGATGTCCTCGGCGATCACGGACACCTGCACGAAGGGGACGTCGCCGGGCTCCACAGGTCGGCGCCAGACGTGCTCTCCGCGTTCGGCGATCCCGGAGGTGGCGATCGCGCGGCGTCCGTCGCCGAGCGGGACGACGCAGAGCAGCGCCCGCCGGTCGCCGGGATCCACGATCCCGACCCTCCAGCTGCCGGAGGGCGAGGTGAGGACGTCGCCACCGACGCCGAGGAGCCATTCGCCGTCTCCGAGCAGCCGGGCCGCGTGCGCCATGGTGGTCGCCTTGACGGTTCCGGCGAGGTCGATGACCCCGTCGGGCCGGTGCGGGGTGAAGGCGCCGTCCGTCGCGGTGCGCCACTGGAGCGATTCGGTGTACGCGGTCCGCATCTGCTCGGACGCGGCGGTCAGCGCGAGCTCACCGCGGGCGATCCGGGACGCCTCCGACTCCGGCCGGTACAGGCTGAAGCGGGCGTCGGCGTCGGCGAAGACGGCCTCGACGTCGCCCACCGGGGTGTCGTCGGCGGTGCGCAGGCTGACCACGGTGCCCATCGTCGTGAACGTGTGCACGGTCAGAGTCCGGCCTGGTCGATCGCCGATTGCAGGGACGTGAGGTATCCGTCGCTGGTGTAGGTCGCTCCGCTGACCGCCTGCACGTTCGCGGACTGGGCGGCGAGGACTTCCTGACGCAGGATCGGCGCGGCCCGGTCGGAGATCGACACCGACCGGCCGTCCTTGTCCGTGAGGTGCACGGCGGTGACGTCGGTGATCTGCCCGCCGGCGACGGTGATCGCGACCTGCACCGCGCCGAAGCGCGTCGCCACGGACGAGCCGGTCCAGGTGCCGTCGGTCGAGGTGCCGTCGGTCGAGGTGGACGGGCTCGCGGTGGCCGTCGAGCTCGCACCGCCCGTCGAGCTCGCACCGGCCGACGGGTCGGTGGTCGCGCCGGTGGAGGGCGCTGCGGGTGTCGTCGAGGCCGGGATGCCGGCCGAGGTCGGCGTCGTCGCCGCGGGGGCTGTCGGGTCCGTGGCCGTGGTGGCGCTCGTCCCGGTGGCGAGCGGGGACCCGGTGGCGCCGGCGGATCCCATCTGCCAGCCGCCGACGAGGACGGCGAGGGAGGCGAGGACGCTGGCGACTGCTGCTCGTGTTCTCACCAGTCGAACCTCTCCACGTGGACCTGCCGGTCGGGCAGGCCTGCCGCTCGCGCGTCGCGGACGACGAGGTCGGCCCAGGCGGTGGGACCGCAGACGAACAGGTCGGATTCGAGCAGGCCCGGCAGCGCCGAGGTGATCGTCACACCGCGGGCGACGGACTCGGCGGACATCCACGTCGCGAGCCCTGCGGGCCGCCGGCCGATCATCCCGAACAGCGCGCCGCGGCTGCTGCGGACCAGTGTCTGCGTCTCTTCCCAGAGGTAGGTCTCGGAGTCGTCGGTGGCGCGCAGCAGGACGGTGGCCTCGCCGGGTCGGAGGCCGCCGTGCTCGAGGAGCGCTCGGGCGGGGGTGATGCCGATGCCGGCGGCGATGATCGCGAGGCGCGGGGCGGTGCGGGCGACGTCGGTGAAGATCCCGTAAGGGCCCTCGATCGAGACCGTGGTCCCGGGGCGCAGTCGTGCGAGACGGTCGGTCCCGGCTCCGAGTGCGCGGACGGTGATCCGCGCACGGGTGCCGGTCGGGACGGCGGAGAAGGAGATCGGGTGCGCGTGCCACCAGGTGCCGCGGCTCCAGAACCGCCAGATCGCGTACTGCCCGCCGATCACACCGAGGCGGGAGAGGTCGCGGCCGGAGAGGTGGATCGAGAAGACGCCGGGGGCGATCGCCTCGACGGCCTCGACCCGGATCCGGTGCCGCAGCGTCGCGAGGACCGGTACCGCGAACCGGAACCAGGCGATCGCGCCGAACGCCAGGACGTAAAGGGCGATCCAGTAGACGCGCTGCGGGGTGCTCTCGGCGAGGACCTGGCCGGCGGAGAGCTGGTGCGGGACGGCGACGAGGACGGCGGCGTAGCTGAGCAGGTGGATCGCGTGCCACGCCTCGTACGCGAAGCGGCGGCGCACGGCGACGAGGGAGGTGACGACGACGAGCACCAGCAGGGTGCTGCCGAGCAGCGCCAGGAGCATGTCGGCGCCGGAGTACAGGGCGAGCGTCTCGTTCCACAGCGTCAGCCCGTCGGTGAGGGCGTAGCCGACGGTGAGCAGGGCGCCGTGCCCGAGGATCAGATACAACGCGGGCTTGCCGAGGCGACGGTGCAGCGCCATCGCGGTGTCCTGGCCGAAGGTGCGATCGATCCAGGGGATCCGGGCGGCCAGGACGAGCATGACCAGGATCAGGTCGGTGCCGACGAGACCGGCGACGATCCCCGCGGCCGTGAGGGCTCCGGAGAGGTCGGTGACCTGCGCGGGTCCGCCGGCTGCGAGGTAGAGCGCGATGGCGAGGGCGACCGACACCCAGCCGGCGGTGACGAGCGCGTCCGCGGAACGCAGGCGCCGGCGCAGGGATCGCTCGCGGTCGGCCTGGGACCGCCGCAGCGTGGTCGGGGCGTGGGGCGCAGGTGCCCTGGTCGGTCGGATCGTGGTGCTCACGGCGGCGCCCTCCGGTCGGTGTCGAGTGCGCCGACCCGGGGTTTTCGGGGGCGCGCTCTCACCGTCGCGGGGAAGTCTTGGTGCCGGCTATGAGGGATGCGTGCCGATTCCCCGCCGGAGTCCGATTCGTGTTCGAGGTCTCACATGTCACCGCTCGGGCAGCACGACCGTCACCCTCACTCCGCTGGGGCGGCGGTTCTCAAGGGTGACCGATCCGTCGGCGGTGTCGACGAGGGCTGCGACGAGGGCGAGCCCGAGCCCGCTGCCGCCGTCGCGGCTGGTGCGCGCCTCGTCGGGCCGGGAGAAGCGCTCGAACGCGTGCGGCACGAACTCCTCCGGCATGCCGTGCCCGGTGTCCTCCACGCGCAGCTCGAGGGTGGAGTCGTGCTGCTCGAGGAGGAGGGTGATGCGTCCGGCAGGGGGCGTCGCGGCGATCGCGTTCGCGCCGAGATTGTCGAGGATCCGCGAGAACGCGCTCACCGAGAGCGGGTAGGGCGCATCGGCCCGCTCGATCGCGGTGTCGAGCTCGATCTCGGGGCCGCCGCCGCCCGTGATCGTCCTCAGCCGGTCGACGGAGTCCATCAGCTCGGTCTCCAGCTCGCTCGCCGTCGCGCGGACGGCGACGGGCGGGGCGGCGTCCAGGCGGGAGAGCTCGAGGAGGTTCGTCGCCAGGCGGGACAGGCGGGCGAGCGATCCCTCGGCGGCGCGGATCTCCTTCTCGAGGGCGTCCGCGTCGCCGAAGTGCCGGTGCGCGAGTTCGAGCTGGGTGATGACGACGGCCAGCGGGGTGCGGATCTCGTGGCTGGCCGCGGACACCATCTGCCGCTCCCGATCCGCGGTGTCCCGCATCCGGGCGATGAACGCGTTCAACGTCTCCGCCAGGTCCGACAGCTCGTCAGCCGCCGGCCCGACAGGGAGCTCGCCGCCGCCTCGGTCGCCGAGGGACGCGGCGGTGCGGCGCATCCGCTCGACCGGACGAAGCGCAGCCCCGGTGAGCAGCCATGCGGCGAGAGCGGACAGGATCACGAGGGCCGCGGCGCTGATGAGCAGCGTCCGGTCCAGGGCCGCGACGGTGAGGTCGCTGCCGGCGCCGCTGCGCGCCGCCCACAGCTCCCACGTGCCCGCACTCGTGTCCAGGGTCCGGGAGACGATCGTGAACCGGACGTCCTCGTCGGTGATCACCGTCGAGGTGCCGTCGCTGCCGGTGCTGCGCTCCAGAACCTCGTGGACGTCGTGCGGCATCGTGTCGACGGGGACCGCCCCGCCAGGAGCGCGCGCGAAGACCAGGATCCCCTCGGCCGGCGGGTCCGGGGTCTCGGTCGGATCCGATCCCAGATCGGCGAGATACGGGGCGAGGTCGCCCTCGGCGAGGGTCACCTCGGACGCGACGACGATGCTGCGGAACTGCCCGTGCAGCACGAGGGTGATCACGCCGACGCCGACCAGCGCGACGAGGAGGCTGCCGAGGGTGATCCGGGAGCGGATCGACAGGGAGCGCAGCAGCCTCACTCGGTGCGCTCCAGCCGGTATCCCGCGCCGCGGACGGTCGTGATCCGCAGGCCCGCGTCGGCCAGGGCGAGCTTCTTGCGGAGATAGCTGACGTACTGGTCCACGAGGGTCGGCTCGAACGTCTCCGGTGATCCCCACACCTCGGTGAGGATCTCCGTCCGGGTCAGCACCTCATCGAGATGCTCCGCGAAGAAGCGCAGCAGCGTGAACTCCTTCACGCTCAACGCGAACGGGTGATCGCGGACCGTGGCTCGCACGGACAGGGCGTCGAGGCGCAGCGCCCCGATCTGCACCACGGGCTGCGGGCCGCTGGCCCGGCGGCGGATCTGCGCGCGGATCCGGGCGCTCAGCTCGCCGAAGTGGAACGGCTTCGTGACGTAGTCGTCCGCGCCCGAGTCCAGCCCGAAGATCCGGTCCTCGACGGCGTCCCGCGCCGTGATCAGCACCACCGGGACGGTGCTGCCCGACTCCCGCATCCGCCGGCAGACCTCGAACCCGGTCATCCCCGGCAGCATCACATCGACGACGGCGACGTCGACGTCTCCCGCCGTGAAGGCGATCAGCGCGTCGACGCCGTTGTCGACGAGCTGCACGTCGTAGCCGTCCTCCCGCAGCCCGCGCTCGACGAGGGCGCCCATCTGCGGGTCGTCCTCGACGACGAGGATCCGGGACATCAGACCGCGCCGGACGTACCGAGCAGCGAGCCGATCAGGAAGGTCGCGGCGAGGGGCGGAGGAGTGGGCGGGGACGACATGAGGGCCATGCAAGCACCCACCCCTCGGGAGCGCCAGCCAGGAGAGCCTGCCCACTCCCGTCGGTGTTGCACCGCCTTTGCCCGGACGTGCTGATGCTGCTCTTCGTCGCCGTGTTCGTCGCGTCCGTCAGCATCGCGGGACTCCTCACCCGCTGACGTTCTCGCAACGAGGCGGCTCACCGCCGTGTTCACTGCGGTCGAGAACGGCGGCGACTGTCGAGACGTCGTCACGCAGCTCTCCGCCGTCTCCAGCGCTCTGGATCGGGCCGGCTTCGCGATGATCTCCACCGCAATGCGTCAGTGCCTCATCACCGATGACGCGGACTCCGCCGACGACGACACGGCTGACGCCCCTCCGCGCGAGCTCGGCATCCTCCCGCCGCTGCGGGTCGTGTCAGACGGCGGCGATGAGCCCGGCCAGGGACTCGAGGGCACCAGGGACGAGGCGGTAGTAGGCCCAGGTCCCCCGCTTGTCGCGGGTCAGGATCCCGGCGTCGACGAGGACCTTCAGGTGGTGCGAGACGGTGGACTGGCCGAGCCCGAGCGGCTCGGTGAGGTCGCACACGCACGCCTCCTGGCCGTCGTGAGCGGCGATCATCGAGATCAGTCGCAGCCGCGCGGGGTCCGCGATCGCGCGCAGCGAGCGGGCAAGCTTCTCGGCGTTCTCCGTGCTCATCGCCTCGCGGGTCAGCGGTGCGCAGCAGGCGGCGACGTCCGTCAGGGGGAGCATCTCGAGAACGGCCATCCCCCATCTTCCCATGGATCGACGCGTGTCGATATAGTCGGCCGTGCTTGCATCGACGGAGATCGATGCAGCAGCCCTGTTCCGTCGACGCCCAGGAGTTCCGATGACCGCCCCCACCGTCCTCTTCGTCTGCATCCACAACGCGGGGCGCTCGCAGATGGCCGCCGGCTACATGCGCGCCCTCTCGAACGGCGCCGTCGAGGTGCTCTCCGGCGGGTCCGAGCCGGGCGACCAGATCAACCCGATGGCGATCGCCGCGATGGCGGAGGAGGGCATCGACATCTCGCAGGCCGTGCCCACGCTGATGACCACCGAGCAGGTGCGCGAGTCGGACGCCGTGATCACCATGGGCTGCGGCGACGTCTGCCCGATCTTCCCCGGCAAGCGCTACGAGGACTGGTCGCTCACGGACCCCAAGGGCAAGTCGCTCGACGAGGTCCGTCCGATCCGCGACGACATCAAGGCGCGCGTCGAGTCGCTGCTGGCCGAGCTGCTGCCCGCCGGCCGCTGACCCGACGAGCCGAGGATCCCGCCATGACCATGCTGCTGACCGTCCCGCCCCGCACCGACGAGCGCCGCCTCACCGGCCTGCCCGTCGCGGTGATCGGCGCCGGCCCCGTCGGCCTGGCCGCTGCCGCGCAGCTGCTCGAGCGGGGCATCGACGTCCTCGTCTACGAGGCCGGGGACAGCGCCGGGGCTGCCGTTCAGCAGTGGGGTCACACCCGGCTGTTCTCGCCGTGGGAGTACCTGGTCGACGCCGCCGCCGCACGTCTGCTCGACGCGGCCGGCTGGGAGGTGCCCGCGGCGAAGAAGCTGCCCACCGGATACGAGTTCGTCCGCGACTACCTCGCGCCCCTCGCCGCGACGCCGCAGCTCGCCCCGGTCATCCGGTACCGCTCGCGTGTGACCGCCGTGACCCGCGAGGGCATGGACCGCACCCGCTCGGTCGGCCGCGCGGGCACCCCGTTCCTGCTGCGCCTGGACACCCCGGAGGGCGCCGTCGACGTCACCGCTCGCGCCGTCATCGACACCTCGGGCACGTACTCGACGCCCAACGCCCTCGCCTCGGCCGGCCTCGATCCGATCGGCGCCGCCGACGTCGCCGAGCACCTCAGCCACGCGCTGCCCGACGTGCTCGGCGCCGACCGCGCCCGCTTCGCCGGAAAACGCGTCCTCGTCGTCGGCGCCGGCCACTCCGCCGCGAACACTCTGATCAAGCTCGCCCGCCTCGCCCGCGAAGAACCGGGCACGCGGATCACCTGGGCGATCCGTGGGACCAGCCCGCTGCGCGTCTTCGGCTCCGGCGCCGACGAGCTCGAGGAGCGAGGCAGGCTCGGCGGAACCGTCCACCAGCTCGTCCGCGCCGGCGCGATCACCCTCCTCGACCGCTTCGAGATCGACCGCCTCGAGAAGACCGCCACCGGCCGGGTCGCCGTCCTCGGACGCCGCCGGAAGGAGCGCGAGAGCGTGGAGGCCGACGTCGTCGTGCAGGCCACGGGGTTCCGGCCCGACCTCGGCATGCTGCGCGAGATCCGCGTCTCCCTGGATGAGATCGTGGAGGCGCCGCGCGCGCTCGCGACGCTGATCGACCCGAACCTGCACTCCTGCGGCACCGTCGACCCCCACGGCGTCGCGGAACTCGCCCACCCCGAGCCGAACTTCTACATCGCCGGCATGAAGTCCTACGGCCGCGCGCCGACGTTCCTCCTCGTCACGGGCTACGAGCAGGTCCGCTCGATCGCGGACGAGCTCGCGGGCGATCACGCCGCGGCCCGGCGGGTGCAGCTCGTGCTCCCCGAGACCGGCGTGTGCCCCACCGACATCGGGTCCGCCGGAGGAAGCTGATGCTCATGACCGCGATCCGGGCGATGCTTCCCGAGGACTGGACGGCGGTCGAAGCGATCTACCGCGAAGGGATCGCCACCGGGCATGCCACCTTCGAGGCGGAGCCGCCGTCCTGGGAGGCGTTCGATGCGGGGAAGCTCGACGTCGGGCGCCTGGTCGCCGCGGACGGCGACGAGATCCTCGGCTGGGCGGCGTTCTCGCCCGTCTCGAACCGTCCCGTGTACCGGGGAGTCGTCGAGCATTCCGTCTACATCGCCGCTGCCGCTCGTGGCCTGGGCATCGGCGCGATGCTCGTGCAGGCGCTCATCGAGGCCGCCGACGACGCCGGACTCTGGACCATCCAGTCGAGCGTCTTCCCGGAGAACTCCGCCAGCCTCGCCCTGCACGACCGCGCCGGTTTCCGCCGCGTCGGTACCCGCGAACGCATCGCCCTGATGACCTACGGACCAGCCGTCGGCACCTGGCGCGACACGGTCCTCATCGAACGACGTCGGCCCGACTGATCCACGTTCGATGCCCGCTCGCCAGTCGTGCTTGAGATCGGCTGCTGCGCGGTGGACACGAGCGGGCGCGGCAGGTGTCAGCGGGCGAGAAGAGCGATCGCAGTTCTCTCGAGCTCGTCAGCGGCTTCTCGAGCGCCGGTGACGTGTGCTGCTGCTTTCGCTCGATCGTCAGCAGCCGGGTTCGCCGAATGCCTTCAGTGAACAGGATCGCTCACCGGTCGCGCTCCATGACTCAGTGCACGTGCGCGCCGAGCAGGGCCCGGTCGGTGTGCCGCTGCATCCACTCCTGGTCGAAGTCGCCGCTTCGGAGCAGCCACCGGTGGACGACGGGGCCGAGCAGGAGCTCCGCCGCCGCGGCCGGTTCGGCGGCGCCCGCCAGCTCGAAGCGCCGAGCGACGGCGGCCATCTGGGGTTCGAGCAGCCGTTCGCGGTACTGGCGAGCGAGCTCGAGGTCGGTCTGGATCGCGGCGGTGACTGCCCGCAGCAGAGGTTCGGTCGCGGGTGAGGTGAGCTCCTGGACCGTCTCCTCGATCAGGAGGAGCAGGTCGGCCTTCAGATCGCCGGTGTCCGGTAGGGAGACCGTGCCCTCCGGAGTCTCGCTCCGGGCGAGAAGAGCGTCGAACACGATCGCTGCCGTCGACGGCCAGGTCCGGTAGAGCGTCTGCTTTCCGGTCCCCGCGCGGCCGGCGATGCCCTCCATCGTCAATCGCATGTCGCAGTGAGGCGGGCGAGGTGCTGGGGCAGCACGCCGACCGCCGCCGAGCGGCTGATCGAGCCCGACGTGGGCGCGAGCTCGCCCGCGAGGAGCCGCAGCAGCGTGGTCCTGCCGGCGCCGTTCGCGCCGGTCAGACCCGTCCGGCCTGAGCCGTGTGCAGCCGAGGCGTGATCGAGCACCACCGACATCACTTGCCTGACAGGAAAACGATGTGTAGTTTTCCCTTATGGAAAACGATCGAGCATCCGACGCGTCCTCCGCCCTCGACGGCCTCCGGTCCGACCGGGAGGCCCTCGTCGCCCGAATCTCCGCACCGCGCCGGCACCTCGCCGGGTTCGGCGTCCTCGCACTGCTCTGGGTGGCGCAGGCCGCCGCGCTCTCACCGGGCGCCGACTACGAGCCGCCCACCACGTCGTGGCTCGTGATCGCTGCGGCCGTCGTGCTCGTGGTGCTCCTGCGACGCGCCACGGGTATCCGGCTCCGGCGGGTCGGTGTCGAGGCGATGCTGCTCGTCGGCGCGGCCCTCGCTTCGTGCCTCCTCCTGTTCTCGGTCTCGCTCGGGCTCGTCGCCCAGGGACTCGGCTGGGCCGTGGCGATCACCGCGATCGCCGCGTTTTTCCTCGTCACCTGGCTGTCGACGCTCGCGTTCCGCGCGGCGGTCCGGCAGATCGCCCGCCGTGGCTGACGCCGCCTTCGACGAGCTGATCCACGCTCCCGCCCGCCTGCGCATCTGCGGGATCCTGCGCCGCGTCGATCAGATCGACTTCACCGTGCTCCGCGACACCCTCGGCATCGCGGACGCGAGCCTCTCCAAGCACCTCCGCGCCCTCGCCGACAACGGCTACGTGTCCTCCCGCAAAGCCTCGTCGGCCGGACGGAGCGACCGCCGTCAGCTGACCTGGCTGACGCTCACCCCGAGCGGACAGCGCGCGTTCGACGGGCATGTGGCGGCCCTCGCCGAGATCGCCGGCGAAGCGACCCCTCAGCCCTAGCTGCTCCACCGCGACCACATCAGACAGGAGGTACCTGCGGTGCTTCAGGAGAAGTCGGCCGGGGCCGAGCCGCTGAGAGTCCGGATACGCAGGGCGACCGGCGCCGACTCCCGCTCCATCGACACCGTCGAGTCGACGGCGTTCGCGCTGCAGGCGGACCGTGTGGTTTCGCTGGTACACGGGTTGCGGCTCACGAGCGCGGCGGTCGTCGAGCTCGTCGCTGAAGACGCGGAACACCTCGTCGGTCACGTGGTGCTCTCGCGGGGATGGCTGGACGCGCCAGCAGAGCTCGTCGAGGTCCTCGTGCTGAGCCCGCTCGCGGTCGTTCCCTCGCAGCAGCGCCGAGGGATCGGCCGCCGCCTGATCGAGCAGGCAGTCTCGGAGGGCGAACGGTCGAACGCGCCCGCAGTGTTCCTGGAAGGGGACCCCGGGTACTACTCCTCCTCCGGATTCGTTCCCGCCGCTCCTCTGGGGTTTCGCTCGCCCTCGTCGCGGATCCCGGATGGGGCGTTCCAGGTGCGTCGACTCTCCGCCTTCGAACCGTGGATGACAGGTGCACTGGTGTATCCCGAGGCGTTCTGGATCCACGACGCGGTGGGTCTTCGCTGAGGATCCACGTCGAACCGTCCGGCGACCGGAGGCGCCGCTCCTCCCGGCATGATCATGAGCGATCGGCACTGGCGTGAAGCAACGCACACGGTCTCCACGGTGGCGCGGAAGGCGGCGGCCTCAGGACGGCGGCTGGAGCCCGGCCACTGAGAGCGCACGCACGGGGAATGAACACCGCTTTCAACCCGTTGTCAGATACCCCCGGGGGGTATACGGTTCGGTGAGGTCGGTTCAGGCCGGAAGGAGTCACGATGGTCAAGCACGAGGGGCATTCCAGCGGGCACGGTGAACATCACGGTGCGGCGTCGGTGCCGGCGCAGTCCGAGCACAGCGGCCACGCGATGCCGGAGGATCACGGGTCCCCGCACGGTCAGGCCGTGAGCACAGCTCCCGATGGTCACGCCGGTCACACCGTCGACAGTGAGCACGGGGACCCCGCCGGTCACCCGGGTCACGGCGAGCACGACAGTGACGCCGGCCACCACGATCACAGCGGTCACGCAGGGCACAGCGGCCATGGGGGGCACAGCGGCCATGGGGGTCATGGTGATCACGTGGGCCAGTTCCGGCGTCTGTTCTGGATCATGGTGGTCTTCGCCGTGCCGGTGGTGGCGTTCAGCAGCATGTTCGCGATGATCCTGGGCTATCCGCTGCCCGAGGCTTCGGGGGTCGCGTGGATCTCGCCGGTACTGGGCACGGTCATGTACGTGTGGGGCGGCCGGCCGTTCCTGGAAGGGGCGGTGTCGGAGCTGCGCTCCCGGACGCCGGGGATGATGCTGCTGATCGCGTTGGCGATCACGGTCGCTTTCCTCGCGTCGTGGGGTGCGAGCGCCGGGCTGCTGGATCACGAGCTCGATTTCTGGTGGGAGCTCGCGCTGCTGATCGTGATCATGCTGCTCGGGCACTGGATCGAGATGCGCTCCCTCGCGCAGACGTCCTCGGCCCTGGACTCTCTCGCGGCGCTGCTGCCGGATGAGGCGGAACGGGTGCGCGACGACGAGGTGGAGAAGGTGTCTCCCGCGGATCTGGTGCAGGGCGACGTCGTGATCGTGCGTCCCGGCGGCCGGGTGCCGGCGGACGGCCGGGTGATCGAGGGCACCGCTGATGTGGACGAGTCGATGATCACGGGGGAGTCGCGCGCCGTCAGCCGCGGTCCGGGATCGATGGTCGTGGCGGGCACGGTCGCCACGGACACCGCGCTACGGGTCGAGGTGACAGCGGTCGGCGACGACACTGCTCTCGCCGGCATCCAGCGCCTGGTCACCGAGGCGCAGAACTCGTCCTCCCGCGCGCAGCGGATCGCGGACGTCGCGGCGGGGTGGCTGTTCTGGTTCGCGTTGGGCGCCGGGGTGATCACCGCGATCGTGTGGTCGCTGCTGGGCAGCCCGGACGATGCGGTGATCCGCACGATCACCGTTCTGGTGATCGCGTGCCCGCACGCGCTGGGCCTGGCGATCCCGCTGGTGGTGTCCATCGCGACCGAGCGCGCCGCGAAGGGCGGCGTGCTGGTCAAGGACCGTCTCGCGTTGGAGAGCATGCGCACCGTCGACACGGTCCTGTTCGATAAGACGGGCACCCTCACCAAGGGCGAGCCGACCCTCTCGGCGGTGCACGTCTCCGGGGATCTGTCGGAGGAGCAGCTGCTCGCGATCGCCGCGGCGGTCGAGGCGGACAGCGAGCATCCCCTCGCTCGCGCGATCGGCACCGCCGCTGCGTCGCGGGGTGTCACGGTGGCGAAGGCGACCGGCGTCGAGGCGTCGACAGCGGTCGGTGTCACAGCGAGCGTCGAGGGCGTGAAGGTGAGCGTGGGCGGTCCGTCGATGCTCCGCGCGCACGACGCGGCGCCGCTCGAGCAGACGCGGGCGTGGGAGGCGGACGGGATGATCATCCTGCACGTGCTCCGCGACGGCCGGGTCATCGGGGCTCTGGGGCTCGCGGATGAGGTGCGGGAGGAGTCCCGGCAGGCGGTCGACGCGCTGCACGCGATCGGCGTGCAGGTGGTCATGATCACCGGTGACGCCGAAGCCGTCGCCCGCACCGTCGGGGACGAGCTCGGCATCGACCGGGTGTTCGCCGGCGTGAAGCCCGAGGACAAGGCCGCGAAGGTCATCGAGCTGCAGAAGGAGGGTCGCCGCGTCGCGATGGTCGGGGACGGCGTGAACGACGCTCCCGCTCTCGCGCAGGCCGATGTCGGGATCGCGATCGGTGCCGGCACGGACGTCGCGATCGCGTCCGCCGGGGTGATCCTCGCATCGGATGATCCCCGGTCGGTGCTGTCGGTGATCGAGCTGTCCCGGGCGAGCTTCCGGAAGATGAAGCAGAACCTGTGGTGGGCGGCCGGCTACAACCTGCTCTCCGTCCCGCTGGCCGCGGGCGTGCTCGCCCCGATCGGGTTCGTGTTGCCTGTGTCGGTCGGTGCGCTGCTGATGTCCGCGTCCACGGTCGTCGTCGCCGTGAACGCGCAACTGCTGCGGCGCCTGGACCTGTCCCCGCAGGCCAGCACCCGCGCCGCGCGCGAGCGTGGCAGCAGCCCGGTCCCTCACGAGAAGGGCCGCAGCCCCGTCCAGGTGCGTCCGTAGTCGCCGCTGGCGACCGGGTCAGCGGGACGCGAGGAGGTCCTGCATGGTCGCGATCTCCTCCGTCTGCGTCTGCACGATGGTGTTCGCCATCTCGATCGCGTCCGTGTTCCGGCCTTCGTCGACCTCGGTCTGCGCCATCTCCACAGCACCCTCGTGGTGCATCGTCATCTGCTCGAGGAAGAGCTTCTCCGCCTCAGGGCCGGTCGCGCTCTCCAATGCCGACATGTCCTCGTCGGACATCATCCCGTCCATGCTGTGATCCATGCCCGACATCGCGTCCTCAGCACCCCAGGCGGTGATCCACTCCTCGAGCTGAGAGATCTCCGGGCCCTGCGCTTCCTTGATCTGCGTCGCGAGGCCGGTCACGTCCGTGCTGATGCCGTCCTTCGCGAGGATCATGTCGGCCATCTCCACCGCCTGCTCGTGGTGGGGCTTCATCATCTGCGCGAACGTCACGTCCTGATCGTTGAAGTCCGCCGCCGCCGCGGCGGTAGAAGACGGGGACGCGGACGCGGAGGAGCTGCTGTGGTCCATTCCCTCCATGCCGCCCGTCCCGGAGGAGCTGTTCGAGCAGGCGGAGAGGGTGATCGCGGTCGCCAGAGCGAGGGTCGAGGCGAGAAAAGTGCGCTTCGTGGTCATGAGTCGTCGTGTCCATTCACTAGGTTGCAGAGATCGCCGGAATCGCGCCCTTCGGGCGCGGTGATGAGGTCGCAGCGGAGGCTGCGACGACGGGGCGAATCAGGTGCGACTGATCGACAAGACCGTCAACGACGGCAGATACACGTGGAACTTCGCGCGCGGCACCAGGCGCAGCAGGCGCGGACCGGCGTCGAGCACCCGAGCGAACATCGCCGGAACCCGGGCCAGGAGGATCAGGGACGCGAGGAAGAAGACGAGGACGCAGGTCGCGGCCATCAGAGCGCACCCCATCGCGCAACTGTCATCACACGGCACCATCGGTACGACCGCGCCGTGATCGGTGCCGGCCGCGAGTGCCGTTCCGCCGGTCGAGGCGGCCACCGTGTCGGCGTGCCCCGACTCCGCATGCGTGTGTCCCGCGGACAGGGAGGCGTCGGAGTGGCTGCCCATCATGGAGTGCATCGCGGACACTCCCAGCAGCAGCGCCGCCACCGTCAGGACCACGACAACCGCGCGCGTCAGCGGCGTGGACAGCCTGGAAGCGACGCTGTCGCTCATGATCCACACCCCCGAAACCGCACATCACACCTTCACGGGCATCCGAAAGGGACACCCGGGCATACCCCCCTAGAGTATTCAGAAAGCAGCCGGAGCTGCTGAGAACCCCCTCCGCACCCGCCCGCCGCACGCCGGCGGCGGTCGAGCTGCACCGGGCACCAGGGGGAGGAGGGCACCGTGACCGAGCAGACCACCGAGCACGACGGAACCGCCGGCACCCACGGCTGCATCTCCGACAAGGACCAGTACCTCCGCCGCCTGCGCCGCATCGAAGGACAGGCCCGCGGCCTCCAGAACAAGGTCGAGGACGAGCTCACCCCCTGAGCCGGCGTCTGGAATGAGCGGCCGACCGACGACTGAACGGACATCGCGCATCAATCCTCCAGGCGCACTCCGCGTCCGTGATGCTTCATCAAAGGGTTGCAGGGTCCCGGCAGTCGTGCCTTATGGGGATCTTTCAGCGGAACGATCAGGCGTTCGGTGCGGGTGCGAGTGTTGCGCTTCCGGAGACGACCATCCAGCGCCCGGCGATTCGCTGCCATGCGCGGACGTAGTGAAGCCGAGCCTCGATCCGCTTGCCGTGGTCGATCACAACGACGTCCACGACGGACCTGGTCCGGGCGCCGCCGGCGACGGCCAGCGTGCTGCGACTGATTTCAGCAATCGACTCGAACTTCGTCGTGCCCGACGAATGTGCTCCGAGATCGTCGTCCCGGCTGATGATCGAGCCTTCGGGTGTCGTGAAGATCAACTCGGGTGCGAGCAGTCGACCAAGCGCATCGACGTCGCTTGCGCGCATCGCGTCCAGCAATCGATCCTCGGCAGCATCGACGGTTTCGCGGGGGATGGACGGGGACGACATCCGTGAAGAGTATCTCTGCTCGTTGCGCGGCCTGCGTCCGTCTGGGGATCGTCCACCGAAACGGTGATCGTGCAGGGAGCCGCCGGGCGCCCGTGCCCCTCCGGCGTCGTCATCCGAGGAGGGCGTCCGCGGCGAGTTCAGCGAGCCGGTGGTCGCGTTCTGGCTCGTCGGCGGTGATGGTGATGACGGCGTCGCGTGCAGCGTCTACGACGACGTACTGTCCGCGCGCACCGTCGAGTCGCCAGCAGTCACGCGGTCCGTCCCAGCCCGCTGAGCCGTAGCGCGTGAATGGAGCGGGGCCGCCCGTGTCGATCCACGAACTGTGCATGCGGTCGATCCGTTGTGCACTGATCAACTGTCGGCCGTTCCACATCCCGCGGTCGCGGAGGAGCCGGCCGACGCGGGCCAACTCCTCCGTTCGTAGTTCGAGGCCGCTGCCGGCGATGATCCATCCGTGCGGGCAGCGGTGCCACTCGGGATCGTCGATGCCCAGCGGTGTGAACAGCCTGGGGATCAGCCAGTCCCGGACGTCGCCGACGATCGCGCCCAGCATCCGCATCGCGACGTACGTGCTGGCGTCGGAGTACTGGAAGACGAGGCCGGGCCCGCGGGAAGGCGTGCTGAGCACGGCGTGTGCGAGGTCGGCTTCCGGCCAGGGGTCGCCCTCGAACCACGGGAAGTCGATACCGCTGGTCATCGACAGCAGGTGCTCGATCGTCACTCCGTCGACGTCCGCGCCGAGGGAGGCGGCTGGTAGCAGCTGTCCGACCCGCGAGTCAGGGGTCAGCAGTCCCTCATCGAAGGCGAGTCCAGCGGCCAGGACCGACACGCCCTTGGAGACCGAGTAGATGTTCGTGCGGTCGTCGTTGCGCCAGCGGTGTTGTTTCTGCTGATCACCGACCCGTACGACGACGCCCAGGGCGCGGAGCCCCTCTGCGTCGACTCCGCCCACGAAGCGGCTCAGTGCGAGGTCGACGTCGATCATTTCGCCATTCTTTCGTGGCGGTGCTTTGACGGGGCTTCGTGTCGGGATGCTCCTCCAGTCAGTGGTGACGGTCAGCGGGTGGTGCGGACGCGGTCGAGGTCCGCGCGGACGGGCGCGGGCTCTGTCGGACCCGGTGGTGGTAGCCGAGAAGCTGGCCATCGCTGCGGACGCACGCGGACGCGGCCGCACCGCAGAGGACGCTGCTCGTCTCGTCGGGTGGAGCCGGGCAACGCTCTATCGCCATCAGGCGGAAGCCGCTCGACGGTCAATCGCTGCCGAGCAGTCCGCGCGCAAGTAGGGCTTGCCTGCCCATGCAGGGCTGGTCCAAGGCGGGTGATGGCGACTGCGGGCCACTGCAACTACCGTGGTGCACACGAGTCGCTACCAGGAGTTCCGGCGATTCTCTTTCCCCCGAAATGGTCACTGGACCGAACGGGAAGATGCAGTGGGAAGGCGCGCCTGCCGCCGATGATGAGGGCTGGAGACGCCGATGGGAAAGCTGTTCTACGACGGATCGACCGAAATCGACTTCGAGGATCGCGTGCTCGCGCACCTGCAGATCGTGATCACGGCGAAGCTGCGCCGCAACGAATCGTTCCTGCTCAGCTGGCGCGACGACCACAGCATGGGCGACGGCCGCAGCGCCATCTGGCTCCACCCCTCCCACGCCCTGCGCTACAAGTACTTCGGCGGGCGGATGCCCCGTATCAACCCGGCGTGGATCGGCGCGCTGACCGATCTCGCGAACTCCGCTGGCGGCCTCTACGTCACGGCCGAGCCCACGGACTCCGTCCGCCCGGCCTCCCACGGTGAGCATCTGTGAAGCGCATCGACCTGATCTACAACGGTGTCGCGCACACCGTGAGCAATCGCACTGTCGAGGAGTTTCGTGCGGAGGTCGACGCGGCTCTTGCTGCTTCGACCCCGCAGTGGCTCACCGTCAACTACGGGGAGGGTCGGGCGAACACGGCTCAGATCCTCATCACCCCGTACACGGCGCTCACGATCATCACCAACGACTACGACGCCCAGAACCACGACGAGGACGAGACCGTCTGACTCGCGTATCCCTGCGGCTCCGGTCGCTATCGACCACGGTTCAATCGCCGGAGTAACTCGTGACCGTGGGCTCGATGTCGGGCCAGGAGAAGTCAACGTCCCGATCGTCGATGATCCGGGGATCGGTGTCCGACGGCGCGACGGCCGGTGCGCGCAGAGCATCCAGACGCTGCCGAAGATCCTCACTCGTCGTGGCCAGCGAGGAATCCGCTGCGCTTCGCACGGCAAGGGGAACTCCTGCGCCGAGTGTCACGAGCACGTGGGCCTGCTCCGCCGGCGAGGCGTGATCCAGGAGCGTGACGGTGTCGACCCGCCCCTGCCGGGCGAGAGCGCTGGAGTAGTCCATGACGGCAGTGGCGGTCGCGTCCTCGATGAGGGCGGCGATACCGGCGTAGAAAAAGGTGTTCATCAGATCCTCTAGTCCGAGCACGAGAAGTGTTCCGACACCAGGGACCGGGATGCGGGGTAATAGACGCTACGTCGAGCCCGGCGGTGGAGCGAGGGGGTTGCGCTCCTTCGGTCACTGACGCGACCGAGCGGGCGCGACGGCTGACGAGGGGCCAGCCGGTATCGGCCGGGCCGGATAGAGGGTCAGAGGCTGGTCGTGGGGGTGACGATGCGGTGGGCGACGTCGTGCAGACGAGCGCTGTTCGCGTGGGCGTGAGCGCGGATGAGGGTGAAGGCGCGGTCGATGCTGATGCTGTTGCGCTCGGCGATGACGCCCTTGGCCTGCTCGATGAGCGCGCGCGAGTCGAGGGCGTGCCGCAGCTGGGCGGCGAGGTCGTTCTGCTGCTGAAGGTTCTCGCTGTGCACGAGCGCGAGGGCCGCGACGTCGGTGAACGCCTGCAGGAGGGCGATCTCTCCGTCGCTGAGGGACCCGCTGCTCTCGGAGAAGACATTCAGGGCGCCGAGCGTGCGGCTGCCCAGGCGCAGGGGAGTGGCATGCGCGGAGCGGAAGCCTTGTTCCAGGGCGACGCGGGTGAATGCCGGCCACTGCTCCGTGTCCGCGAGGTCCGGGAGATCGACGGGCTCGCCGGTGCGGAAGGACTCCAGGCACGGTCCCTCCCGAACGCCGAGCTGCTCCTCCTCGACGTCGGCCGCCCGCTCGCTCGTGGACGCGAGCACGTGCAGCGTCCCGTTCTCGTCGGCGAGGACGATGCCCGCGTCCCCGGCGGACGTGAACAGCGTCGCGGCCTGGACGAGGACGTCCATCGTGTCGATGACGTCGTGGTCGGGCTCGAGCGATCGCGCGAGAGCGACGAACACCTCAGCGAGACGCACCTCGCGGTCAGAACCGGCCATGCCAGGAACCTACGGTCCCCGGACCTCCCCGCGACGAAGAGGTCTTGGGTGGTTCCTCGAACACGAGCACGCCCCTAGGCTCCGCCCGTTGTGTGTGGACGGCACGGCACGCAGGGGCCGTCGCCGTGGCCGGGATTCTGGCGGCGCAACCGGTGGAGGGTGTCGCGCAGGCGCGATTTGACTGTGCCGAGGGGGAGCTGCAGTTCTTCCGCGATTTGGGTGTGGCTGTATCCGCGGACGTAGGCGAGGAAGAGGACGTCGTGATGGATGCGGGGGAGTTGCCGGATCGCCTCCGCGACCGGGGCATAGGAGAGGCGGATCTCGCTGTTCTCCGCCGGCTGGTCGTACGGCGACTCCTGGCTTCGCAGGGCGTACTCGTGATCACGTACGCGATCGGACTGCACCGAACGGATGCGATCGATCGCGCGCCGTTTCGCCATCTGCCGCAGCAGGTGGTGCGGAGCTCGAGCAGGGTCGAGGCGCCGCGCCTGACGCCACACCTCGAGGTAGACCTCCTGAGTCACCTCCTGTGCGAGAGAGCGATCGCGCAGGACAGAAACGACGACCGTGAGTACATCTCTGATGGTGAGGTCGTAGAACCGCGCAAAAGCGCGATGATCGCCGTCCGCGACGCGCGAGATGAGAGCGCAGAGCTCAGCGGCGTCGTCGTCGGTCACCGCTGACCCGACCGGCGAGTGAGCATTCGGTCATCGTGACAGAGCGACCTGCTCCGCTCTCCTCATGGCGAGTATGCGCGACACCCCCACTCAGGGGACGAATCAGGTCAGCACCCATGCTGAATGCCGGCCCGAGTAGCGATCGGCGGGCGGGCGGTGGTTCCTGTCAGTCGCGGACGAGGACAACGAGCGCGCCGCCAACGAAGGCGAGAGGACGCGCCCAGGGGGCAGCTGCCCCGCCTCACGCCGCCGTTCTTCGGGTCCGGCGTCCTCGGTGTCGCTGTTCGCTGCGCTCGTCAGCCGAAGGGATCTTGCTGCGCCGACTCGAGGTCCGTGGCATCCGCGAAGTCAAGAAAATCGAGCGGCGGAATGTCGGTCATTTCCTCGCTCCAGGACGGACGTGCCGGCTGCATGCGACGCCTTACGAGTTCGACGAGGTTCTTGGCGCAGTCATCGGGACGGAGTGCCTAGACGTGAGTGACGGCTTGAGGCGCCCGCCTAGACGTAGTCCAGCCCGTACAAGTCTTCGTACTCGTTCTCAGCGAAACCATCACGTGAAGTCGCGGGCAGCAGTGGGGCGTCGTCGTGCTGCTCGAGGACCACCGTGCTCGCTGGCGTGACCAGCACTTCGACCTGAGCGTCCAGAACCGTGCGCAGGGAGAGGAAGGCGGGTGCGGCGCGAACGGCGTCGAGAACAGCCTGTTTCGTCTGCTCCATCGTCGCCTCCGCAGCGAGGAGATAGGTCTTGTCCGCCATCGTGACTTGCAGCATGGTTCCCCGTTCATGCCGGGGCGTCGCAACGTGAGCCGGCACTACCACGTTACGGAGCGGGGTGTCGGCGGGCGACCTCGCTGACCCGTCGGCATCCGTCGAGTACGGCATGTGGAAAACTGCAGGCGTGGGACAGCTGATCGACGGACCCGGGACCGTCTACGAGATGGACGACCGCACACTCGCGCACGTGAAACTCGCCTTGACCGCGAAACTCCGTCGGCAGGAGAGCTTCCTGCTTTCCTGGCCGATCGGCGTCGAGCAGGGCTCCGGACGTGCCTCGCTGTGGATCGCGCCGTCGATTCCTCTGCAGTTCCGCTTCTCCGGCAGCCGGCCCCCCGTCATCAACAAGGCGTGGGTCGTCGCCATGCTCGAGACCTCCCACAACGATCGCGGGCTGGTCATTCTCACCGAGGCCGAACTCGACCGCGCGACCTCAAGCACCGGCGACTCCTCCGCCTAACGTCCTCGTCCATTCCGATCACTCGCAGGTCATCGGTCACTGTGAACGTCGCAGAAGCATGAGTCATCTGCTGCATCCAACGATCGTTGCAGGCCGCTAACACGCGCGGAGAATGACATTCAAGGCAGAATGAGTCCGAGGTGCCAAAGCGACGAGGCTACGTCCCAGTCAGGCAGTGTTTGGGATTCAACCTGCTCGATTGACGACAGGCCGCCAGCGGAAAGCCAGCGACCTGTCCCCGCCAGCGGGGTTCGGGCTGGCCCTACTGACCCTAGCCCTTTGCAGGTGTCCGGCAGGGGGGAGTGGTTATCGCAAAGGAACGCGGCAGTTTCAAAAGGTTGCCGAGTGGACGCCGAGAGGCGCGCCGGCGATCTGCGCGATCCTGGCGAGGGCGGTCGCCTCGTCCGTGAAGGCGCGGTAGTTGAGGACGAGGACTGAGAGGCCGCCGAGGGTCGCCGCGACGGCGAGGCCGCGGTCGACGTTCATCGGCGCGGGCGGGGTGGGCAGTCCGAACATCCGGAAGAGGGAGTCGCCGATGGGGAGCAGGAGCGCGTCGAGGGTCTGATCGTGGATGGTCGTGACCGCGGCGATGACGAGCGCCATGAACCCGGGACGCTCGAGCCCGATCGCGGCCAGCTCCTCGACGGCTCGGCGGTCCCTCTCGGGCCCTTCCTCCACAGAGTCGACGGCGGCGAGGGCCCGTTCACCCAGCGCGACGCACTGGCTGATAGCGCGGCTGATCAGGCGCTCCTTGGACTCGAAGCGGGCGAACATCGCGGCCTTCGAGTAGCCGGTCGCGGCCGCGAGGGTTTGCATCGAGGTGCCTTTGATCCCCTGGCTGGCGAGCAGGCCGGCGGCGACGTCGAGGATCTCGACGTCGATCTCGTTTTTCGTCATCCGGATGCGGCCCACCTCCCCACTTTACAGCTTTGACCGATTCGATCTACAGTTGACCGAATCGGTCACCTCGCTCCTTTGACGTGCTCGACGACTTGGAGGAACGACGACAGATGGCCGAAGCGACGAGAGCAGCACCGGATCACGGTCGAGGAGGGCTCGCGAAAGCGCTCTGGTCGGTGGTTCTTGTTCTCGCGCTCCTGCTGGGTGTGGCGGCTGCTGTGGTCGGCCTCGCGACGCTGGTCCCGGGGGTCGGGCTGCTGAGCATGACAGCGGCGCTGCTGGCGCCGACGATCGCCCCGGTGCTGGCGATGCTGGGCGTCATCGCCCTCGTCGTCGGGGTCCTCGCCTTCCGCCGAGGCCTTCGGCGCACCGGCGCCGCGGCGGCGGTTCTCGGTGGGATCGGCGCCGCAACCCACATCACCGCTGTCGTGGTCATGGTCGCCGCCGTCGCCTCCGCCGGAGGCACAGTGAACGTCGCGACGGCGACGTTCGGGCTCTCGGCGATGGGCGCAGCGACCCCCGACCGGACCGAGGCGTACACGACGTCGAGCTCGGGGGAGGACCTGGCCCTGTCCCTCTACGAACCCTCCGCCGATACCGGCGCGGCTCCGACGATCATGTTCGTGCACGGCGGCGGCTGGATCTCCGGGGAGCCCGACACGCTGAGCTCCGAGCTGCGCACCCTCGCCGATCACGGCTACCTCGTCGTGTCCGTCGAGTACGAACTCGCCACGGCGGAGAACGCGACGTGGCAGTCCGCGCCCTCGGAGGTCGCCTGCGCCGCTACGTGGATCCAGTCGAACGCGGCTGCTCTCGGCGCGGACCTCGACCGCCTTGCGTTCTGGGGCGAGAGCGCCGGCGGCAACCTCGTCATCAACGTCGCCAGCGCCGCAGCGCAGGGCACCGCGGTGTCCTCGTGCGGCGGCACCGTCCCGGTGCCGGCCGTGATCGTCGCCGACTTCCCCGCGGTGGACGTGACCAGCGTCTACGAGAACACCTTCGACGTCGCCGGGATCAGCACCCGCGACTTCGCGACCAGCTACACCGGCGGCACGCCCGAGGAGTTCCCGGAGCGGTACGCCGCGGTGAACGCCGCCACCTACCTCTCAGCCGCCGTCCCGCAGACCCTCGTGATGACCCCGATGCGCGATGACCTGATCGATCCGGCCGATCAGTTCGCCTGGGCGGACTCCGCCCGCGCCCTCGGAGTGGACGTGACGACCGTGCCGATCCCGCTCGCGAACCACGCCTACCCGCAGTTCGCGAAGAACTCCCTCGGCAGCCAGGGACACCTCAGCATCGCCGAGGCCTACCTCACCGACCGACTCCGCTAACCCCTCCCCGACACCCCCGATCAAAGGAGATCCCATGCCAGCAAAGCCGGCTCGCCGCGAGCCGTCCCTGAAATTCGTCGCGGTCGTCTGCGGCCTCGCCTCCTACCTCGACGCCGCCGGACTCGTGTCCACCGGCCTCGCGCTCGCGATCTTCCAGACCGAGCTCGGTATCACGGCCGACCAGTTCGGCATCCTCATCGCCGCGCTGACCCTGTTCGTCGGACTCGGTTCCGCGATCGGCGGCAGGCTCGGTGACCGATTCGGGCGCCGCCGCGTCTTCACCGTCACGATGGTCCTGATCATCGTCGGCGCCACGATGCTGACCTTCGGCGCATCTTTCCCGCTGCTCATCGCCGGGAACATCATCATGGGCACCGGGATCGGAGCGGACCTGCCCGTCTCGCTCGCGACCATCTCCGAAGCCGCTACCGAGCGCAACCGCGGCGGCGCGGTCGTCTTCTCGCACGTGCTCTGGACCGCGGGGATCCTCGTCACCCTCGCGATTTCCACGGCCGTCGGCAACCTCGGTCTCATCGCCGGGCAGATCCTCTTCGGCCAGATCGCCGTCATCGCCGTCATCGTGCTGGTCCTGCGCCTGCTGATCCCCGAGTCCACCCTCTGGCTGCAGACCCGCGGCATCAGCACGATCACCGCCGACCGCACCCGCGTCCGCGACCTCTTCCGCGGCTCCTACCTCGTCCCGTTCCTGGTCCTCGCCGTCTCCTACTCACTGCTCGCGATCGGCGCCGGCACCCTGGGCGGCTTCGGCGCCTTCATCGCCGTCAACCTCGCCGGCGTCGACGTCGCCCTGTTCTCGGCCGTGCTCCTGGGAATCTCTGTCCTCGCGATCGGCGCGACGCTCTGGTTCATGCGCGTCGTCGACACCCGCTGGCGAATGACCTACTTCGCCGTCGGCGCCGTGATGATGACCGCCGGCTACGCCCTCGTCGCGATCCTCGGCTTCAGCCTGCCCACCCTCATCGCCGGGACCCTGCTGAGCAACATCGGCATGTGCTTCGCCTTCGAGACGCTCCTGAAAGTCTGGATGCAGGAGTCCTTCCCCACCCAGCTGCGCAGCACCGCACAGGGCACGATCATGGCCATCGCCCGACTGATCCCCGTCCTCGTGCAGGTCGTGACCCCCTCCCTGCTCCTCGCGAACGGACAGCTCTTCTACGCCGGCCTCGCCGTGATCACCGCGCTCTCCGTCACCCTGCTCTGGTTCACCTTCCGCCACCGCAGCCGCAGCCGCAGCGAATTCTCCGTCGAGGAGCAGCTCCTGCACGCCGGCACCCGCGATGAGGCGGCCACCCGATGACCGCCGACCGCCAGACCGCGACCACCACCCACGGCACCCCCGAACCCGCCTTCCGGACCGAGGAGCGCAGCATCCCCGGCCCGCACGGTGACATCCCCGTGCGCCTGTACCTCCCCACGACGCCCCTCCCCGAGCCGATCGGACTCGTGTGGTGCCACGGCGGAGCGTTCGTCTACGGGGGCCTCGACACTGCCGAGAGCGACACCACAGCCGCCCGGCTCGCCGAAGCCGGCATCGCCGTCGTCGCCGTCGACTACCGCCTCGCCCCCGTCCCGCAATGGGCGCTCGACCTCGGCGCCGAGCCTGGGCGAGGTGAGTCGTACTTCCCCGTGGCCAGTCACGAAGTCGACACCGTCCTCGCCTGGGCCGACGACGCGCTGCGCCCCCTCAGCCCTCAGGGCTGGGCGCTGGGCGGCGCCAGCGCCGGCGGCGCACTCACCGCCGGAGCAGCCGTCCGCCTGCGCGACCAGGGCGCCACCGCACCCTCACGCCTCGTCCTCGTCTGCCCCCTCCTGCACCATTCCCTCCCCGAAGCCTCTCCCGAGCTCGCCACCCGACTCGAGCAGATGCCACCGACCGCGGGGATACCGCTCACCCCTGACGTGGTCGACCTCATCACCCTCAACTACGTCGGCAACGCGCCCGACGTCCTCCACGACCCCTACGCCTTCCCCGGCGGACACGACCTCACCGGACTCCCGCCGACGCTGATCATCGACTGCGACATCGACACCGTCCGCGCCTCCGGAGAAGCCTTCGCCACCGAACTCGCCTCGGCCGGCGTCGATGTGGAATCGGTCGTGGAGCCGGGGACCATTCACGGGCACCTCGACGATCCGTCACTGCCGAGCGCGCGACGCACAGCTGACCGGATCATCGCCTGGCTGAGTCGGTGAGCTCTGCGGTCGTCATCGGCCGGCGTAGGACCGTTCCGTAGAGGGACGGCTGATCGGAACGCTTCTCAGCCGGTGGTGTCGATGTCCTTGTTGCGGGGGAGGTCGAGCATTGGGTAGCGGGCGACGGTTGCGCGGATCTGCTTCTGTCGCGTGCCTGGGTCGCCCCACACGATGTCGAGCTGAGTTCCGAGGGTGGTGTGGCGGACGTCGAGGAGGGCGAGGGAGATCATCGAGTGGTAGCTGCTGCTGAAGATGCGGCCGCTGCTGGTCCCGACGAGCTCGCCGTCGAGGAGCACGTCGTCGGTGTGGACGACGCTGTTGTCTCCGGTCCAGATCGGGTTCGCTGCGAGGTCCATGAAGGGATGCTCGTGGCCCGACCGGAACTGGGAGGCGAAGACGTCGGTGACGTCGTCCGGGTTCCAGATGAGGGTGACGGGTGTGCGCTGCGCTGATGTGTTCTCGAGGGCGGCCCGGCCGGTGAAGTCGTGGTCGTAGGTGATGAGGTGACCCCAGCCGAGCTCGAGGGGAGTCGCGTACCGCTTGGACGGGTCGGTGCCGGCGCTGCCGGGAAGTGAGGAGAAGGCGGTGTTCGCGGTGACGCCCATCCAGTCGAGGAAGTCGGGGTCATCGGTCCAGGCCGGGAGGAAGTGGAGGAACGACTGGGCGAATCCGTTCTCGGTGTGGTTCATCCCGTAGGCGCGCAGCCCGAGCTTCACGATCCCGAGCGGGCGGCCGGCGTCGTGGAGCGCCTGGTAGACGGCTGGGGCATCCGAGGCGTCGCCGTGCACCTCGTAGGCGAGAGTGCCGGCGACGCCCAGCCGGTAGATCCGAACCTGCAGGAGGACGCCGGTTTCGGGGTGGGGGATGGTCGCGGGTCGGTGCCAGATGAAGGGCAGGTCGGAGAAGTCCTCGCCGGTCGCGGCTTCGATGACGTCGAGGGAGCGGGGTCCGCCGACTTGGTGGAGGAACACCTGTCCGGTGAGGTCGGTGCCGGTGACGTCGTAGCGGCCGGAGGCAATGAGGTAGTCGAGGTAGGGCGTGAGGAAGTAGCTGATGTACTCCTGCTCGCCCACTCGCAGAACGGTGCCGTCGGCCATGATCCGGCCGGCGGTGTTGCAGAGCACGGCCTGCTTGGACGCGCCGATCGAGAAGCGGGTGAAGTCGTTGATGCACGCGTCCCGGAGCAGGCGGAGAGCGTCAGGTCCGGTGAGGCGGTGGGGCATCGGCGGGTTCAGGCCTGCATGGAGGTAGGCGGTGCGCTTCCAGGACTCCTCCTCGGTGCGGAAGTCGCTGAACTCGTACGGGGTGAAGCTGCCCAGCGAGCTGCTGTAGAGAGCGACGGTCGGGTCGAAGGGGAGGTAGGGGCTGTGTTGCGGGGGGCCGGCGTTGGTCATCGGATGCTCCGGTGGTCCTCTCGAGAGGTGACCTGCGGGGTGTTCGTGCTGCTCGCCTGCGGAGTTGCTCGCGGAGCGAGACGTCCGGTTCGCCGAAGCGCCAGCTCCAGCGGGATGGTCACGAGCGGGGGAACAGCGGCGATCAGGGCGATGGCGGTAAGCCGCCAGGTCCATCGCAGGGTGATCGCGGTGATGATGGCGACGGCCGCGTAGACGAGGAACATGCCGCCGTGCAGGGCGCCGAAGATGCTGACTCCGACGTCGGTGGTCTTGGTGACGTACTTCAGGAGCATGCCCACGAGCAGGCCCGCCCAGGTGAACGCCTCCAGGATCGCGGCGATGATGAAGATGCGGCTGATCCAGGGGAGGCGAGCGGGGTCACTCATCGAAGGCATCCCGTCCGGTGTCGGAGTCGGCGAAGCGCGCGGCGAGCAGGTCCGCGAGGCGGCCGCGAACGACGGGGTCCAGAGGCCGGTCCGCCAGGGATTCGTACGCCCACAACCCGTCTGCGGCCAGGCGCGTGATGAAGCGCTCGAGCGTCCGCTCGTCGGCGTCCGCTGCGGGTGGCGCGGGAGTCCACCGCTCGAGAACCGCGTTCCAAGGGGCGGCGTGCTCGGCCGTCGTCGCGCCCTCGAGCATCATCAGCAGCTCCGCACGGGTCGAGCTCTGCGTCGCCGCACGGGCGTAACCCTGCAGCTTCTGCGTCTCGGTGGCCTCGTCGGCGCCGACGTCGATCGCGGCAGCCATGCTCGCCTCCCACTCGTCGGCGAGGCGCTGGTGCACGGCGAGGATCAGCGCCTCGCGGGAGGGGAAATGGTAGACGAGGCCGCCCTTGGTCAGGCCGGCTTCCGCGGCGACCGTGTCATAGGTGACGCTGCCGACACCGTCGCGCTGAACGACGCGCGCAGCGGCATCCAGGATCTGCGTGCGCTTGCTCTCTCTCATGCTGTTCCGCTCTCTCCGTGACGTGTCGGTCACACCCACACCTCAAACTATACCTTTTGTACGGTAAGGTTGTGAACGAAGCGCGCGCTTCCAGGAACCGAGGTGGGACATTGAATTCACGCAAGCGCTGGGCTGTTCTCGCCACCGTGGCGGCAGGGCTGCTGTTGATCAGCCTCGACAACTCGATCCTCTACACCGCGCTCCCGACGCTGGTGGACGAGCTCGGCGCGACCAGCTCCGAGAGTCTGTGGATCATCAACGCGTACCCGGTCGTCATGGCCGGTCTCCTGCTGGGGGCGGGGACGCTAGGGGATCGTGTCGGGCACCGTCGCATGTTCCTCATCGGTCTGGTCGTCTTCGGCGCCGCTTCGCTCGCCGCCGCGTTCTCTCCGACTCCGGAGTTCCTGATCGCCTCACGCGCCGTTCTCGCCGTCGGTGCGGCGGCGATGATGCCGGCGACGCTGGCCCTCATCCGGTTGACCTTCGAGGACGAGCGAGAGCGGAACATCGGCATCGGGGTGTGGGGCAGCATGGCCGTCGTGGGAAGTTCCCTCGGGCCGATTCTCAGTGGTCTGCTGCTCTCGCAGTTCTCCTGGGGGTCCGTGTTCCTGGTCAACGTGCCCGTCGTCATCGCAGCGTTCATCGCGACGGTCCTCCTCGCTCCGCACAACGACGCGGATCCGACGAAGAAGTGGGATCTGCTCTCCTCGGTGCTGGCGCTGGTCGCTCTGGTCGCTCTGGTCATCACCATCAAGGAGACCGCGAAAGTCGACAGCTCCGTGTGGGTGATCGTGGTCGCCCTGACCATCGCGATCGTCGGCGCGGTGCTGTTCGTGCGACGCCAGGCCGTCCTCCCGTATCCGCTCCTGGTGTTCAGCATCTTCCGCAACCCGGCGTTCCTCGCGGGCACGCTCGCCGCAGGGTTCGCGATGTTCACGGTCGCCGGCGTCCAGCTCGTCACCACGCAGCGATTCCAGCTCGTAGAGGGATTCACTCCACTCGAGGCGGGACTGATGGTCGCGGCGATCGCGGCAGGTTCCCTGCCGACCTCGATCCTCGGCGGCGCGTTCGTCCACCGCACCGGCCTGCTGCCCCTGGTCAGCGGTGGCCTCGGAACTGCGCTGCTCGGCGTCACTGTCGCGGTCGTCTCGTTCGATTCCGCGGTGCCGATCTTCGTCGCTGGACTCGTCCTGACGGGTCTGGGCCTGGGGGCGACGATGTCGGTCGCGTCTGCGGCGATCATCGGCAACGTGCCCGCGAGTCGCGCGGGAATGGCGTCCTCCATCGAGGAGGTCTCCTACGAGTTCGGCAACCTCACCGCCGTCGCCCTCCTGGGGAGCCTGGCGACCGCCGTCTTCACGACCACTCTGCAGCTGCCGAACGGGGCCGATGGGGCGGCCCGGGACAGCATCGACAGCGCTCTGACCGTCGCCGAGCAGAACCCCGCGATCAGGGACGCCCTCGTGCAGGCAGCGGGACAGGCGTACGACGGCGGCTACACCGCCGTCATGATCGTCGTCGCCGTGGTCCTCGCCCTCGGCGCCGTCACCACCGGGGTCCTGCTGCGCCGTCACGGCCCAGGGTCCGACGTCGTCACCGATCACCAGCAGGAGCCGACCCGCACCGGGAGCAGCTCCGAAACTCTGACCCCGTGACGAGCGTCCGGACGGCGACAGCCAGTCGAGAAAGACGGTGACGGAAATGGGTCTGCTCTCTCTCGGCGCGCTGCTGTTCTCGCTGGCAGGGCAGGTGGTGCTCGATCGGAAGTACTCCTTGACCTTCTGGCGCGACCCGACGAAAGCGACCTGGGTCATGGCCCTGGGAATAGCGTTCTTCCTCGTCTGGGATGTCGTCGGGATCGGACTCGGCATCTTCTTCCGCGGCACCACGACAGTGATGACCGGTGTCCTCCTCGCCCCCGAGCTCCCCCTGGAGGAACCCTTCTTCCTGGCACTGATGTGCTACGTCACCCTGAACGTCCTCGGCTGGATCTCGCGACGCGAACAAGCCGCCTCATGACGTATCTCGCGCTCAACACCGTGTTCTCCCTCCCCATCGTCGCCGCGCTCCTGCTCGCCTGCATCCACCGTCGACGAGCGCTCCCCTCCAGGCGAGCGCTCGCCATCGCCCTCGTCGTGCTCATCATGGACACCGCGGTGTTCGACAACGTGCTCATCGCCGCAGGAATCGTCGTCTACAACCCCGATCTGATCCTCGGGCTCCGACTCTGGCTGGCCCCCATCGAGGACTTCGCCTACTCCGTCGGAGCATGCCTGCTCCTGCCAGCGCTCTGGGCACTGATCCCGAGCCGCCGCGATCGGAACGACCACCCGACAGCCGCGCCACCTCCACTGGAGACAGGCAGGCGCGCGCCTTCCAACCTGACCACTTCACGAACGCTACGAAGGAGATCATCTTGACCACCTCGACAGTCCTCGTCACCGGAGTGACCGGCAAGACCGGCCGCCGCCTGGTGCCCCTGCTGCGCGCAGCAGGCCACACCGTCCGCGAAGGATCCAGACGCGCCGCGACCCCGTTCGACTGGGACGACACCGCGACCTGGCCGGCCGCACTCGCAGACATCGACGCGGTCTACGTCGTCCTCCCGGACCTGGGAAGCGCCTCCACCGTCGATCAGGTCCGCTCCTTCGCGCGAGCAGCCTCCGCGGCGGGCGTGAGAACCGCGGTCATGGTGTCCTTCCCCGAGACCGGCGGAATGGACACGGACGTCGTCGCGACCACGGAACAGCAGTTCACCGACGCGGGCCTCGCATTGACGGTCCTGCGTCTTCGCTGGTTCAACCAGAACTTCAGCGAGGACTTCCTCACCGACTCCGTTCGTCAGGGAGTCCTGCGACTACCGGCCGGATCCGGGAGGGAGGCGTTCGTCGACGCAGACGACATAGCCGAGGTCGCCCTGGCCGCACTCACCGAGACGACGCGGATCGGACGCTCCTACGACCTCACCGGTCCTCGAAGCCTGTCCTTCCACGACATCGCCGACGAGCTCTCCCGCGCGACAGGACGAAGCATCCGCTACGAACCCATCAGCACCGACACCTACATCGAAGAGCAGCAGGCGACGGGTGTGCCCGAGGAATTCGCGCAGATGCTCGCAGCTCTCTACAACCAGATCGGCACCGGAGCGCTCGATCACACGTCCGAGGACATCGATTCAGTGCTCGGCCGCCCCGCCCGCGACTTCCGCGACTACGCCGACGCCACCGCAACCACGGGAGTGTGGACCGAATAGACCAGTGTCGTTTCTTGATGGCGGTTCTTAGAGGTCGATCTTCTCGTTGCCCGCCTGCAGCGTCTCGCCGGTCACCTTGGACTTCACGAACGAGACGAGCGCGGACACCTTGCCGCCCGGGGTGTCCCAGTACTCGGCACTCTCCGCGGTGAACTTGACGAGGCCCACGTTCGGATCCGTCGGTCCGTCGGGGAACCATGCTTCCACTCGCGAATTCCAGAGGTCCTCGAGTTTCGCGTGGTCATCGACCACGGTCGCGGTACCCGCCAAGGACACCCAGGAGTCGTTCGAGCTGAAGGTCACCCCGACCCTGTTCATCGCTCGCAGATGCTCGACCGCTGAGGAGTCGAGGCCGATGATGAACCAGAGATCCCCATCGAACTCACTCTCCTGCACGGTCATGGGATGACCGACGATGTTCTGACCCGGGTCGATCGTCGACAGCATCGCGAACTGGAAGTCCTTCAACAGCTTCGCAAGAGTGTCAATTTCTTCGGTGCGACTCACCACAGTGTTCCTCTCATCTCGTCCCACATGCATCGAACTCATCAATGACCTCGACGGGACGAAAGCGACCCTACTCGCGAGGGCTCGCGGCTATTCACGGCGGACGACTCGGGAAAATGATGCACTTTCTCAGCAACGTGGTGCCCACTTCAAGAGCGGATGGCCGTCCGAGATCAATCGAGGTTCCTTTCGCCGTTCCGATGGTGAGTGGCAGCAATCGGGCACGCCTGGTGTGCGCTTCCTAAAGGCGCGGGTGCGCCGAGCGCTGCTACCGGCGGCGGTGCCGGGCGACCGCGTCGGTGTTCCCGCATCGCGCGGAGCAGTAGCGCTGCCGGCCCGCTCGGGACTCATCGATGAAGACCTGCTCGCAGTGCTCCCGCGCGCAGACGCCCATCCGCCGTCCGGCTGCCCAGGAGAGGAAGAAAGCCAGGCCGCCCGTCGTCACCGACCGCACTCGCGTCACCACGTCGCTGTCGTCGGGCACGAGGTGCAGGTGTGGCGGCATGCCGTCGTGGGTCGCGACGACGAGCGACCCCGCCACCGTCGCGAGCAGCTCGTTCACCTCGTCGCAGCGCTCCTGCACGTCGGGCGTGGTGAAGACGGCGCGCAGTCGCTGTGCCCACCCGCGCAGCTCCTCGCCCTCGAAGGACGTCAGTGCGGGCTCACGGACGCCGTGCTCGCGGAGCAGCGGCTCGATCGCGTCGTCAGAGCGGGCGTTCACGAGCGAGGCGGCCAGACGGGGGCCGACCTGGTGCCGGTGGTCGAAGGACATGCCGCGACTGTAATGGTTGAACGCCTCCGATGGCTTACGCGAGCATCGCATCATGCATGAGCACACCTGGATCCCTCTCTCCTCTCACGTCGTCAGCGACGGGTGGCTGACCTATCTGCTCTGCTCCTGCGGATCCCGCGCGATGGAACTCGCCCCGCACGCCCCTTCTCAGGTCGTCATTGCAACCAGAGGGCGCCCGTAACGACACCTAGATCCACGGGCGAGATCGCGCCCCCACTCAGGAGCTATGCGATTGACGCCGCAAACAGATTTCAGCGCGATGCCCTGCAACCCACCCGTCCCGTAAAGGGATCGTTCTGTGGGTCATTCTCGATGGAGGGGAACCTTCCTGGCGGTCCCGGACACTTCAGGTATGAGCATCCCCGCAAGCGACGCCGATGAGTGGCGCGCGGCCCGATCGGGAGACGGCGAAGCGTTCGCGCGCGTCTTCGACCGGCACCAGTCCCGGGTCTTCCGTCACAGCCTCGCGCTCGTGCCGAGCATCGATGACGCGCAGGACGTGGTGGGGATCACGTTCCTCGAGGCGTGGCGGAAGCGCGCGAGTGTGCGCTTCGTGAAGGGGTCGCTGCTGCCGTGGCTGCTGGTGACCGCGACGCACTCCTCGCGTAACGTCTCCCGGTCGGCTCGCCGGTACCGAGCCCTCCTCGAGCGGGTTCCCCGATCGGAAGGGCTCGCCAGCCCGGAGGAGCTGCTCGACGAGGGCCCCGCGGTGGCTGCGCTTCGGAACCTCGCGCCGCACCATCGCGACGTGATCACCCTTTGCGTGATTGAGGGCTTGAGCGAGACCGAGGCCGGGGAGGCGCTCGGCGTGCCTCAGGGGACTATCAAGTCGCGGCTGCACCGCGCGAAGAAGGCTCTCGCCGCTCGCCTGCGAGCACCCTCCCTCCCGACGAACACGACCAGCGCGATCAGCCCGACAGGAACGAGTGGACGACGATGACATCCCCCGGACAGGACCAGACCACGGCTCTCCGCAGCCTCCTCGTCGAGACGGTCGAGCAGAGCACCGCACCCAGGCCGGCTCGGGCGCGAGGCGCGCTGATCACCGGGCTCGTCGCCGTTCCTCTCGCCGCCGCCCTGGTTCTCGGGGTCGTCGTTCTCGATCCGGGGGCGGGCAGTGCGGAGGCATCCGAGGCGCTGCGGAGCGCGGCCGATGCGACCATCACCGTCGAGGATCCGATCGTCGGTGCCGGTCAGTACCTCAAGATCACGACGGAGGCCGCTTACCTCGCCTACGAGGTCGACGCCGATGGCGACTACACCGCCTACCTCTCCCCGAGCATCACCGAGGTGTTCATTCCCGCCGACGCCGGCACCGACTGGGTGCAGCGGGTCACTGCCGAGCCGGCCACCGCGTTCTACGGCGAGGCGTCGCGAGCGGCCGCCGAGCGCGATTGGGCTTCGACCGTGCAGAGTGGAGTGGTGCAGATCACGAAGGATCCCGAGGGAGACTTCGTGCACGCCGCCGAGCTCGGCGGCGAGGTCGCCGAGGAGTCGCTGCCGACCGATCCCGGGGAGGCGCTGGCTGCGCTGCGCCGCCTCCCGTGGGGCGATGGGACCGATGCGGGTGCACTGTCGGGCGCGGCGGAGCTTCTCCGGTCCGGCACGTTGACCGGTGCCGAGCGCTCTACGCTCTACCGTGCTCTGGCGATGATCCCGGGGATTCGCATCGCGGACGGGAGCGCCGTCCTCGACGGACGGACTGGCATCGCTTTCAGCCTCGACGCCGACGCGGACGTCCCCGAGATCGTCATCGACCCTGCGACAGGACTCTTCATTGGGGAGCGGACCCTCACCTCTTCCGATCAGGGCGCGATCCCGGCGGGGACCGAGCAGCAGTACACCGCCGTCACGACCCTCGTCGTCGACAGAGCACTCTGAGTCGCACGGCATCCGGATCCGCGCGTCGGCACGCGTCCCATATGGAGATCGCTGAACGGACGCGCATGCCCTGGGATCTGCTCTCAGAGCGCTCGGCTCTCTACGAGCGCTCTCGAGGGCTGTGGGGTGCTGGGGGGACCGGATCGGGTCTCCCACTTCCGCGGTGCGTCGTCGTTCTATGAACGTGTGGGGTCGCGAGGACGCCCATCGTTCGCAACGGCATCACGGGTGCCGAGAGCAAGGAGGAGACCCATGCGTGGAGTGGTCATGCACACCGCCGGCGATGTCCGAGTGGAGGAGCGGGAGGACCCGACGATCGTCCACCCGACCGATGCCATCGTGAAGCTCACCGCCACGTGCATCTGCGGGTCGGACCTGTGGCCCTACCGCGGTGTGGAACCGGCGGATCATCAGGCGATGGGTCACGAGTACGTCGGCATCGTCGAGGAGGTCGGTGCGGACGTGAAGACCGTGAAGCCGGGCGACTTCGTCGTCGGCTCGTTCGTCATCTCCGACAACACGTGCGAGATCTGCCAGGCAGGCTTCCAGTCCAAGTGCGTTCACGCCGAGTTCGTGGCGGCGACCATCGGCACGCAGGCCGAGAAAGCTCGGATCCCCTACGCCGACGGGACCCTCGTCGCCACCCCGGGCCAGCCGGACGCGGACCTCATCCCGTCGCTGCTGGCCGCTTCCGACGTCCTCGGAACCGGCTGGTACGCCGCGGTCGCGGCCGAGGCCGGACCCGGTAAGACGGTGGCCGTCGTCGGCGACGGAGCAGTGGGACTGATGGCGATCCTCGCCGCGAAGCAGCTCGGTGCAGAGCGCATCATCGCCATGTCGCGGCACAAGGACCGGCAGGAGCTCGCCCGGTTCTACGGAGCGACCGACATCGTCGAGGAGCGCGGCGACGAGGGAGTGGCACGGATCAAGGAGCTCACCGGCGGCCTCGGAGCCCACTCGGTCGTGGAAGCGGTCGGCACGCAGGAGTCCTTCATGCAGGCCGTCGGCGCCACTCGCGGAGGCGGCCACCTCGGCTTCGTCGGCGTGAACTACGGCGTGCAGCTCCCCGGCATCGACCTCTTCATGGCCGGCATCCACACCCAGGGCGGGCCGGCTCCTGTCCGCCGGTTCCTGCCGGACCTGATTCAGCTGATCTGGGATCGCGCGATCGACCCGGGCAAGGTCTTCGACCTCACCCTTCCGCTCGAGCAGGCGTCTGAGGGCTACAAGGCCATGGACGAGCGCCGCGCGACGAAGGTCCTCCTCACCCTCTAGCCGCCACCGTCCCGAGGCGCCGAGGTGCCCCCCTGCAGACCTCGGCGCCTCGGCGTCCTAGCTTGGAGCGATCATGAATCGGAAGAGCGACATCCGGGAGTTCCTCATCTCCCGCCGCGGCAACCTCACGCCGGCCGACGCCGGGATCCCGGTCCTCGGCGGTGAACGCCGCGTTCCTGGTCTGCGCCGCGAGGAAGTCGCGATGCTCGCGGGAATCAGCCCGGACTACTACACCCGGCTCGAGCGCGGCGGGCTGGAAGGCGCCTCGGACAGCATCCTGAACGCGATTGCGCGTGCCCTGCACCTCGACGACGTCGAACGAGAGCACCTGTTCGATCTCGCTCGGACAGCCCCACTCACCCTCGCGGCTCAGCACGGCGACGCCTCCTCGCCCCCCGCGGTTCGCGAGTCGGTCCAGCGCGTCCTCGACAACATGGCAGTGCCTGCCGTCGTCATCGACGCCGCCCAGTCGCTCATCGCGTCCAACCTCGCCGGCCGCGCCCTCTTCGCCCCGCACTTCGAAGCGGAGCACCCCAACCTGGCGCGCTTCATCTTCCTCGACTCCCGAGCACGAGACTTCTACGAGGACTGGTCCCTCGCCTGCAGCCTCACTGCCGCGATGCTCCGGTTCGAAGCAGGTCGAGATCCCCTGAACGCCGAACTGACAGCACTCATCGGAGAGCTAGCCACGCGAAGCCCGCAGTTCCGGATCGATTGGGCCGACCGCGACGTCCACGAGCACCGCACCGGACGGAAGATCTACCGGCATCCCGCTGTCGGTCACCTCGACCTCACCTACGACGTGTTCGAGATGCCTGGCGAGAACGGGCTGTCGATCACCACCTACACCGCAGACGACGGCTCCGACACCGCGGACAGACTCACCCTCCTCAGCAGCTGGGCGGCAACAGGCGCACTCGAATGAAACCCACCTCCGGCGAGAGCAGTCGCACTCCTGCTGACCCCTGTCCTCCGCCTCGGTACAGGTGCGGAGCAACCGCTCTTCACCTTCTCTTGGTGTCCACCGTGCGGTCGGTTTCCGCCGGTGTGGTGAAGAGGGAGCCGAGGAGCTGGAGTGCGTCGTGGTCGGGGGTGCCGGGCTCCGCGGTGAGGACGGTGAGCTGGATCCCGGGGTGTCCGACGAGGTCGAGGCCGTCGAAGTGGAGCGTCATCGTGCCGACGGCGGAGTGGTGGTAGCGCTTGGTGCCGGAGTCGTGCTGCCAGACGTCGTGCCGGGCCCAGAGGTGCCGGAAGTGGTCGCTGCGGGTGGAGAGCTCGCCGACGAGGTCGTGCAGCTCCTTGCTGTGCGGGTCGCGGCCGGCCTCGGTGCGCAGCTGGGCGACGTTCATCCGTGCGGCGCCGTCCCAGTCGGGGTAGAAGAGTCGGGAGGCGGGCTCGAGGAAGATGAAGCGGGCGAAGTTCGGCGGCTGCGTCGTCGCGGTGGTGATCAGGTCCGACATCAGGGCGCGGCCGAGGCGGTTCCCGGCGAGCAGATCGGTGCGGCCGTTCCCGATGAGGGCGGCGGCGGTACCGACGGAGTCGAGCATCCACTGGACGCTGGGCGAGGGGGTCCACGCGGGCGTCGGTCTCGCCCGGCTCCGGGTCGTCGGTGCGTCTCCGGCGCCGCGGGCGAGTCTGCCGAGGTGCTCGCGCTCGGCTGCGTCCATCCGCAGCGCGCGGGCGAGTCCGTCGAGGACCGCGTCGGAGGCGCCGCCGATCGCTCCCCGCTCGAGGCGCGCGTAGTACTCGACGCTGACGCCGGCCAGTGCGGCGGCCTCGCCTCGGCGCAGGCCCGGCACCCGCCGGTCCGTCCCGCGCGGGAGGCCGACTTGCTCGGGCTCGACGCGGGCGCGGCGCGACACCAGGAACTCGCGGATCTCGGATCGATCGACCATGCGGCAACAGTAGGTCGCCCCTCGGCCGCAGTGGGGCGCCCTGAGAGGGCGCGTCAGCGACGGGACTCCCGGGGGCCGGCACCGAGCGGTTCGCTGGGTCGTACCGCGGAGGCAGCACAGGTCGACCACCGCGGTCATCGGCTCGATTCGACCACGGAGGCACGGATGAGACCCGCCCTGAGCACGACCGACGACCGCCAGACCGACGGCGCCCCGATCCGCCGCACGACGGGCGCGCCGTCGCGTCGCCGCCCGGGAGTCCTCCTCGGTGCTCTCGCCCAGGCGGGGCTCGTCGCGCTGCTCGCTCCGGCTCTCGCCTTCGCCGTTCCGGTCCCGCTCACCACTGCCGAGGGGACCGCGATCACCGTCGAGGTCGACGACTCGCCCGCCGCGCGCTCGATCTCGGCCGGGCTCACCGCCTCTCTGGTGTTCGAGGACCGGATGGGCGCCGCGCTCGTCGCCGAGGACGTCGCCGCGGCGGGGGCCCTCGCCTCAGCGGAGCCGGTTGCCGACTACCGGGCGGGAGACGTCGTCTGGTCGCCGGACCGCCGCGAGCTCGTCGTCTTCACGCACGAGGGCGCGGGGGTGGGCGACGCCGCGCTCGTCCGGGTCGGCACGGTCCGGTCCGGACTCGCCGATCTGCTGGACTGCGTTCGCGACTGCGACGTCACGGTGTCAGCGGTCGAGTCCGAGTCCCGATAGGGGATCGTTCACCGGTACAAAGTGGCGAAGCGGTTCTCGGGTCAGCGATCGAGCTCGATAGTCGCGAGCTGGAACACGGCGCAGCGCGGGGCGGCCGCTGCGAAGTCGTCGGGGCCGGCGTTCTCGCCGGCTTCGAAGATGCGCGCGGCGACTTTGCGTCCCTGGCTGTGCTGGTGCCAGTAGGCGCGGAGGACGGGGCCGCGCTGCTCCTCGGGGAGCTCGGTGAAGGTCACGCTCTCGCGTCGTCGGCCGCGCTGGATCTCGCCCTCGCCTGCCGCGCGGACGTTCTTCACCCACTCCATCCGCTGCCCGGCGACGACGTAGCGGGCGCCCTCGAGGGTGACGATCGAGACGGGCGTGGAGCGGGGTTGCCCGCTGATGCGTCCGCGGACGGTGAGGATCCTCGGCGGTCCGGCCGGGACGCCGAGTCGGTTGAGGAGTTTCACCGCCGCGTTGCCGTACTTCAGCAGGGGCGGGAGGTCCGGTCGGTCGTTCATTCGGTGTCCTTCGGGCGGGAGTCGGTGTCGTGGGCCTGGACCGCGGTGCCGATCGCGTGGAGCACGCGCCGGGCGGTGTCGACGTCGGCCGGATCGAGTCCCGCGGCGGCGTTCCCCGCCCAGGGCGCGGCGCGGGCGGCGGCGGCGGCGAGCACGGCGTCACCCTCCGGCGTCAGGGTGACGAGCTGCGCCCGCCGGTGGTGCGGGTTGGGCTGGAAGGCGACGAAGCCGTCGCGTTCGAGGTCGTTCACGATCCGCTGGACGTTCTGCCGGGAGAGGTCCAGGTCGCGGGCGAGCCACGCGACCGGCCGCGGCGCACCCGCGGCGAGGGCCCCGAGGATCTGCCAACGCGCCGAGGTCAACCCGAGATCCGCAACGAGGCGGTCCCCGGACGCGGACAGCACGTTGCTGAGGTGGAAGACGCTGAGCACCAGATCCTGGAAGGGCGGGTCGTGCTCGGCGAGCTGCGGAGGGTGCATGCGACGAATATACGTCACCATGCTGTCAAAATGTCACACTAGTGACGGCAGGGGAGGCGACGCGCCCGTCCCGTACGGGGGTCGTTCACCGCGTCAGGTCGACGAGCGGGGTTCACCGCGTAGGGGTGTGGATCTCGGCGCTTCGTGGCGGTGTTTTCACGGGGCTTCGTGTCGTGATGCTTCTCCCGTCGGTGGTGATGGTCAGCGGGTGGCGCGGACGCGGTCGAGGTCCGCGCGGACGGGCGCGGGTTCCTGCTCGAGCGGCAGGTTCGCTTGGTCGAGCACTCCATCGACGGATCTGGCGGGGTCCGTGTCGAGGGCGGCGAACAGGGGGCTGAGGTCGTCCTGCTCGGGGCCGCGCTCGTCGAAGAGCTCGAAGGTGCGGCCCTCAGCGGCGGGATCGGTGAGGGTGGCGACGAGGACGCGGGCGAGTTGGTCGCGCGCGATCGCACCGTCGGCGGGGGAGCCGCTGCGGCGGGTGTCGCCCTGCAGCATCAGGATCCTGCGCTCGTTCGCGTCGTTGTAGTCGAACCAGCCGGGCCGGACGATCGTGTATCGGTTGCCGCTGGCGCGGACGAGGCGTTCTCCGCGGCGCTTCCACTCTGAGCTGGGGTGGCGAACGGTGACGCCGATGGTCGTCATCAGCGCGATGCGCACCGGGCGCCCGTTCAACGCCTGGAGGACATTGCGGACGGCGCCGTAGTTCACGGCCTCGGCGTGTGCGTTGTCGCCGTGGGTGAAGATCACCGCGTTGATCCCCTCGACCGCGTCGGTGAGGGTCGCCGCGTCGGTGAGGTCCCCGACGACGGTCTCCGCACGGGGATGCACGCCCCTGGCGCGGGACGGGGTGCGCACGAGCGCGCGGGTGCGGTGCCCGGCGGTGAGGGAGGCTGTGACGACGTGGCGGCCGACGCTGCCGGTGGCGCCGACGAGGAGGACGGTGAGGGTGGAGTCGGTCATGAGGGTGCCTTTCAGGCCAGGCCGGAGGCGGTGAGCCACTGGTCGACGTCGGTTCCGACGTCGGGGGCGCCTTCGGCGACGTCTTCACCGCGGACGGCGAGTCCGTCGCCGAGCTGCGCACCGGTGTCGAGGCCTCGGTAGAAGGAGTCGGTGGAGCCCAGGCCGCTGACGGCGTAGGTGACGAAGGGGAGCAGCGTCTTCCCCGTGAAGTCGACGCCCTCGGCGAAGGTCGCGAGGATCATCGGCGGCTGCACGTTCCAGATCGGGCTGCCCAGCAGCACCGTGTCGTAGCCGGCGAGGTCGGGGAGGGGGTTCGCGATCGCGGGGCGTGCGTTCGTGTCCTGCTCCTGCACGTTGCGCGCCACGGTGGGGTCGTAGCGGTCCGAGTACGGGTCGGCGGCGTCGATGCGGTAGACGTCGCAGTCGACGCGGTCGCTGATCAGGCCGGCGAGGACCTCGGTGTTGCCGACGTCGAGGGTGCGGCGGCCGCCGTTCCAGTAGTTCTCGCCCGGGCGGGAGAAGTAGGCGATCAGGATCCGGCTGCTGGGGGTGGGAGACACGGAGGTTCCTGTCGAGCTCGAAGGCGCCGGCGCGGCGGCGTCAGGCGTGGACGGGGAGGGAAGAGGTGCCGGGGTGGTGCAAGCGGCCAGCAGCCCGGCCGCGGCGGCGCTGATCGCGCCGGCCGCGGCGCTGCGCAGGAGCTGCCTGCGGGTGGGCTGGTGGACGGGCATGCCTACGCTTCGGCGCGGCCGGTGAGCCAGCGGACCATGTCGGGGTCGACGTGGGAGAAGAACAGCGACTCGCCCGCCTCGAGCTCGGCGATCTTCCCCATCTGCTCCTCGGTGAGCTCGAAGTCGAGGACGTCGAGGTTCTGCTGCATGCGCTCGGGCTTGACGGACTTGGACACGACCACGACGCCGCGCTGCACGAGCCAGCGGAGCACGACCTGAGCGACGGACTTGCCGTGCGCATCACCGATCTCGGTCAGGACGGGGTTCGTGAACAGGTCGTTCTTGCCCTCGGCGAACGGCGCCCACGCCTCGAGCTGCACACCCTCGGCGTGCAGCAGCTCCTGGTAGTCGACCTGCTGGTGGAAGGGGTTCGTCTCCATCTGGTTCACCGCGGGCACGACGTCGGCGAACGCGATGAGGTCCACGAGGCGGTCGGAGGCGAAGTTGGAGACGCCGATCGCGCGGAGCCGGCCGTCCTTGTGGGCCTGCTCGAGCGCACGCCACTCGCCGTAGTAGTCACCGAAGGGCTGGTGGATCAGGTACAGGTCGAGGTAGTCCAGGCCGAGCTTCTGCAGGGACGTGGTGATCGCCTCGCGGGCGCCCTCCTCGCCGCGGCGCTGGATCCACAGCTTCGAGGTGATGAACAGCTCCTCGCGCGGCACGCCGCTGGCGGCGATGCCGCGGCCGACAGCCTCCTCGTTGGCGTAGGAGGCGGCGGTGTCGATGAGGCGGTACCCGGCCGTGATCGCGTCCATGACGGCCTGCTCGGTGTCCTCGGCGGGGATCTGGAACACGCCGAAGCCGAGCTGCGGCATCTCAGCGCCGGTGTTCAGGGTGACGGTGGGGATGGTGCTCACGAGCATTCCTTCCAAGAAGCGGACCGGCTGCGGTTCCGCCGGTGATCCCATCCAACAGCGGCCCCTTCTGATGGAACAGGCAGCGGCGATCGGTGTACTGGCAGTGTCTGTTTCACCCGTCCGGGTCCGGCCTACGCTGACCCACATGGACACCGGAACCGAAGCGAGCGACTTCCTCCGCACCCGTCGCGACCGCATCACCCCCGAAGCGGCCGGCCTCACCGCCTCCGCGACGGGTCGGCGCGTGAAGGGCCTGCGCCGCGAGGAGGTCGCGACCCTCGCCGGGGTCAGCGCGGAGTACTACAACCGGATGGAGCGCGGGAAGCTCGCCGGCGTCTCCGAGTCCGTCCTCTTCGCCGTCGCACGGGCGTTGCAGCTCGATGACTCCGAAGAGCAGCACCTGTTCGACCTCGCCCGGGCCGCGAACGCCGAGCACGCCCTGACCCGACCCGCACCCAAGCGCACCCCCGCGAAGTTTCGTGCCAGCAACCGTGTGCAGCGCATCCTCGACGGGATGAGCGGACTGCCCGCGTACGCCCGGAACGGCCGCACCGACATCATCGCGATGAACCAGCTCGGCGCAGCCCTCATGCCGGGCCTGGTCCCGAACGGGGACGAGCCGGCGAACCTCGCCCGGTACCTCTTCCTCGACCCGTCCTCGCAGGAGTTCTACGGCGACTGGGAGCGCGTCGCCCGCGACATGGTGTCCGCGTTCCGCATCGAAGCCGGCCGCACCCCCTTCGACCGGTCCCTCACCGACCTCATCGGTGAGCTGAGCACCCGCAGCGGCCCGTTCCGCACCTGGTGGGCCTCCCACAACGTGCGCCTGCACACCAGCGCCACGAAGACCCTGCACAACCCCACTGTCGGTGAGGTCGAGGTCACCGGCGAAGCGCTCACCCTCGCCAGCGAACCGGACATCACGATCATCACCTACGTCACCGAACCCGCCTCCGTGTCGGAAGAACGTCTCCGCGTCCTGGCCAGTTGGACCGCCAGCCCCATCCCGACCACGGCCCCCACCACGACCCAGTGACAGCGGCGGGCTCACCCCGCCCGCGTCACTGCACCCGCTCGACACCCCAGCCGCCCCGGCTGTCGTCGTCGCGCCCATCGAGAGGATTCACGCCATGAAGTACACCCGCCTCGGCAATTCCGGCCTGAAGATCAGCAGCATCGCGCTCGGCTGCATGAGCTTCGGCGACCCGGCCAGCGGCCACCTCCAGTGGTCACTCCCCAAGGACGATGCGCTGCCGTTCTTCCGGCAGGCGCTCGAGCTCGGCATCACGTTCTGGGACACCGCGAACGTGTACTCCTACGGCGACTCCGAGCGCATCGTCGGTGAAGCGCTGCGCCAGTTCACCCACCGTGACGAGATCGTCCTCGCGACCAAGGCCCACTTCGGCGACACCGCTGGCAGTGGTCCGGGGCTGCGCGTGGCCGGCCTGTCGCGGAAGGCGATCATGCAGCAGATCGACGCGTCGCTGACCCGCCTCGGCACCGACTACGTCGACCTGTACCAGATCCACCGCTTCGATCCGGAGACCCCGATCGAGGAGACGATGGAAGCCCTGCACGACGTCGTCAAGGCCGGGAAGGCCCGCTACATCGGCGCGTCCGCGATGTGGACGTGGCAGTTCGCCAACATGCAGCACGCCGCGGACCTGCACGGCTGGACCCGTTTCGTGTCCATGCAGGACCAGTACTCGCTCCTCTACCGCGAGGAAGAGCGCGAGATGTTCGGCCTGCTCGCTGACCAGGGCGTCGGCAGCATCCCCTACAGCCCCCTCGCGAAGGGCCGCGTCGCCCGCCCCGCCGGAGAGCAGACCCAGCGCTCCTCCGACGACCCCGTGGGCAACAGCTTCTTCGCCGACACCGAACGCGACCGCCCCGTCATCGACGCCGTGCAGAAGATCGCGGAGGCGCGGAACGTGTCCATGGCGCAGATCGCGATGGCGTGGGTGCTCAACAACCCCGTCGTCAGCGCACCGATCATCGGCGCGACCAAGCCCCACCACCTCGACGACGCGGCCGCCGCTGTCGACATCGACCTCACCCCGGACGAGGTCACCGCGCTCGAAGAGCACTACCAGGTGCGCCCCGCCGGCGGCTTCTGAGCACCAGCTCCCACCATCACCACGAAGCGGCCCGACCTGCGCGAAAATGCGCGGCCGGGCCGCCTCGTCCGCGTGATCCGCCTGTCCGGTTGCGAGGTCCCACGCATGTCCCGATAGCCGATCGCTGACCGGTACACGCAGACGCGACACCGAGCGCCGCGAAAATCCGCGGGGCTGAGTGTTGTGGATTGCAGAGCTCCGAGGCGGCGTCCTGACAGCGCTCCGTGTCGCAGTTCGGCGACAGTGGCCCTGCTCTGTTCGCCCACCCCTCGGCAACGAACGAAGGGGGCTGCGGCGCCGCGCCACGTTGACGTGCCAGGGCGCCGCATCCACTCGGTTCTACTGCGGGCAGACGGAGGCGCCGTTCGTCGTCGTGCACCCCATCTCGTCAAATGTCCCATTCTGGGTTCCGCCGGCGGGGGCGTCGGGAACCACGGTGGTCGTTACCGCGGACCACCCGGTAATCGTGTCGGCGGGGATCCCGTCTTCAGCAGTGAGCTGCGTTGTCCGCTCACCGATGAACAGACCCGTGTCGGGGTCGATGATGATGTCCTGGCGGAAGTTGGCGTTGGTCTCGACTCGGCCGATCGCGGTGCCCGTGCGGCCATCGAGGGTGGCCTGGTCTTCGATGAACTCGACACCGGGGATGAGTGCTGCCGCCTGGTAGAGGGATGCCCGCACGTCGGCGGGGAGTACGCCTGAGCGCAGCCGGTCGGCGATGAAGACCAGAGCTTCTCCATCCGGGGACGGGCCGGCCCTCGACCAACTGCTGAGAGCCTCACCGCTTTAATCACCTTGTTAAACCTTAGTCGTCGCTGCCAGTCCAGGTTCCCTCGACGACTTGAATCAGTCGGTAGCGCTCGTCGGCTGTCATGTTCTCTTCAAACTCAATGACAAGCCGATCGGAACGATAAAAATCAGCAGTGCTGTAGATGACAGCTTGTCGCGCGAGATCGAGGGAACTGTAGCGGTACAACGACGCACCAGACCCTTCGATGCCTTCCTCGCAACCCCTCCTGTCGCCGCACGCGTCGTTGTTTGAATTATCAACGCCCGTGAAGCCCGGTACGTTCTCGCGGACGATGTCCTGAAGCGCTATGCCGGACCGTGAATCGTCGGTAAGCATGCCGGCTACGACGGCGATCCCGCCGGTGAGAAGACATCCGACGATGAAGCCGGCGAGGAGGAACGAGAAAGGTTTGCGCCGCAATCTACCTGTAGTAGGACTCACCAGTTGCACCTGTGAGCGAGCACGTTGGGCCAGTTTCCGTTGGCAGGGCGAGAGGCCTCAAGGTCCCAGTGGAAACCTGCGCCGATGATGGCACGTCCATATGCGGCGTGGCACTGGTACTGCTGATACAGGCTCGTGCTGCTCCTCACCGCGGACCATTGAGAGGCGAACTCCTCCCATCCTGCGCCCGCCATGATGGCGTGTCCCTGAGCAGAGAGTCCCATCGTGACTCCCCATGGCGTGAGGCGACCGGAGTAGACGTTCCGGCCGTTGAAGGTTCCCTGTCGATTGACGGTCATGGGGTCGAAGAGGCGGACTCCAAGCCAGGGGTCGGCGGAGACCGGGTAGCTGAAGTTTCCGGAAGCGTGATCGACGATCTGGACGATTTTCGTATCTTGGACGACGTAGCGAGTGGGTACGGAGACGCCGTCAGCGTCGTAGGCCCAAGCGGGTGCTACGCCGAGCACCAATGCACCATTCGAATCTGTTGCGAGAAGCGCTCCGTCGTCGGTCGGAGTCAAGACGACGCCGAGAGGCAATTCAACGTCCACCGCGTACTCCGTCGGCGCATTTGAACTTTCGATCACTGTTACGATCTGCAGCGACCCGTCGGCGTGCTTCAGCGGAACTGTCGACGAGCCATTTCCATTGTCAATTACTTCGATTCCTTCACTCGACACGCTCACTTCCGTCGCGTTTTGAGCTGCGAGCAACTCGACGGCGAGCGGCTTTTTTCCGGCTCCCGACACGAACACATCTGCCACATCTCGAATGGCTGCGCGCTCGCTTGAAGAATTTCCAGCTTCGACCAAGTCCGTTGCGGAACCGGTAGTCACTCCTTGCAGGAGTGGAATCTCCGTGGGGACCGATTCAAGTACCTTGACGACATCGTCTGCATCCGAGTCGGCAGCGTGCGCGGCCGTCGCATTCACAACAGAAACCGCCAACAGGGCTCTCGTCACGGCGGCAAGAGTGCGAAGTTTTATATTAGACACGGCAGCATGGCCTTTCGTTATCAAGGTGGCTTGTTGAACTGTCGCGCTTCGGAGTAAAAGAGGGCTAACGTGCCTAGGACTCCTCAGCCCTCCGATGCTCGCACTCAGAACTTACTGAAAATCCTCACAGGATTGTGTCGACTCTTCTGGGGACAAAACGGGGTACATCTGACTAGGTGCAGAGCGCTCGGTCGCACGTTGGGCAGACCTCGGCAGCGTCCGACGGGTCTGTCGCCAGGCAGACGGCACTCATCCCGCGCGCCTCGACCGATGTGCAGCGTGCTCGGGCGCGACGTGTCGCGCTCCTCGCCGCGGTGTATCGGTCGACCGGATCTACATCGGCGCCGGTCTTATCGGGTCGCACCGTGAGCAGCCCGCGCTACGCGCGTCCCTTGCCTCGTGCGACACCGGCTCCACCCGGTTCATGACGAAGTGCGCATAGTGGCGTCATGGTCGAGTTGCAGGACTCGCAGGAGGCGATGCAGTTGTACGGTGCCGGCCGAAGTTTTACCGGTCAGGATGCGTCAGACGGTGCGCGGTCGGAGCCGTGCGAACACGGCGACCTTCTGTGCGCTCCAGCCCTGCGCCTGCATAGCTGTGGTCAGTACCGCGCTGAGCGCGGTGTCAAAGTGCTGGGGCGCCAACCCAATGAAGTCCACCCGGCCAGGGTAACCAGCACCGCGCCACCCTAGGCGGAAGGCGTTTCGCTGACACGCAAGTAGGCATAGACGGTCTCTCGGCTGATGCCGTATTCCTTCGCCAGCGTCGTCTTCGGCATGCCGGCGCTGGCACGCTCGCGCAACTCAGCGATCTGGGTCGGGGAGAGGGACCGGGCGCGGCCGCAGTAGGCGCCGCGCTGCTTGGCCAGGGCGATGCCTTCGCGTTGACGTTCTCGAATGAGTTCGCGTTCGAACTCCGCGAACGCGCCCATCATGTTCAGCAGCAGGTTCGCCATCGCGCTGTCCTCACCGGTGAAGGTGAGCTGCTCCTTGACGAACTCGACGCGGACCCGCTTGTCGGTCAGTCTGCGAACGAGCCGGCGAAGATCCTCGAGGTTTCTTGCGAGCCGATCCATCGAGTGCACGAGCACCGTGTCTCCGTCGCGGACGAACCCGATCATCTCTTCGAGCTGCGGACGGTTCACGTCCTTGCCGGAGGCCTTGTCCTCGAACACCCGATCCAGCGTCACGCCGTCGAGCTGGCGCACCGTGCTCTGATCCAACGTGCTCACCCGCACGTACCCGACCCTCTGACCCGACATGCCGCCTCCGACCGCTACTTGTCCAGTTGAAGTCTGAGAGCCGCAGGGGCAAGTGTCAGACAAGGCCCGACACGGCCCTATTCGGACGCGCTTCGGTCATGGTGCCTGACGTCCGGTTGGGGTGCACTCCAGACGGGCATGCGCGGTCGCCATGATGCGATCGCAGAACACCGCCACAAAGCGATCAACTCCACAGTCCCGTAAGACCCGCCCGATGAACTGCCCGGTGACGGGGCGGCTATCGGGACACTGGGAGGGTGGATCAGGAGACGATGCTGCGCACCCGAGCCGAGGCGCTCGACGACCTCGAGCAGCAACCGCGTTCCGAGGCCGACGTCGCGGGGGAGCGGGTCGTGCGGACGGAGAACGGCTTTCGGCTGCAGGAGACGGAGACCTTCACGGTCGAGGTGTGGAAGATGCTGTTCAACTGGCGCCTCGTGGTGATGCCACCGCATCAGCAGGTCGAGACGACTCACGGGTACTGCTACTTCGGCACTGGCCTAGTGAGCTTGGCTCGCGCGGTCGCCGCCGGCCTGCAGTGGACGGATCCGATGATCTCTGCCCCAGAGGGATTCGACAAGCAGGCGTTCTAACGCCTGTCTCTTTCTGACCGCGGTGAGCTTGCCGCGTTCGAGAGAGCCAGCACCCGTCGGTCTCAGCAGTGCGGGCGATGAGTCGTCAGTAGGGCGTGGCCGACCCGTCAGCGCCGAGGCGGCAGAGGGTAGTGCTGACCGGGGCCGCGTCGCCGCCGTCGTAGAGGCCGCGGGCGAGCTCGCGCAGGCCCGCCACCGCATCGGCGTCCTGTAGGCCGCAGACGTGCATCGACACGCGTTGACCGATCGCGATCACCGGGTCGCCGGCGACGAATTCGTCGAACAGGGCGTGCAGGAACCCCGCGCGCAGGATCAGGGACGCCGCGAGGTCCTCGCTGCCGGGCGGTGTCTCGAGGAGGAATCGCCCGTCGCCGCCGGACACGATGGGGTCGATGCGCGCCAGCCAGGCGAGCGCCTCCGTGGCGAGGGACTGCGCGGTGTGCCCGAGGCGCGACGCCGTCGACGCCGTCACGTACTCCCACGCCCCGTCCCGGTCGAGGACGTGGGCGATGGTCAGCCCTGACGCGTGCGGCGCCAGGACCGGAGCGTCGGCAGGCGCGGATCGGGTGAGCAGCGCCGCGACGGAGCGGTCGTCCAGCACCAGCGGGAGGATCCGCACGGCGTCGGCACCTACTCGCGCTCGCTTCGCGGCCGGATCGGCGACCACCGCCACCGCATCCACATCGCCGCTCTCGGGGCGGCGCCGGGAGAACAGTCCCATCGTTGCAATCTCCTCTCGTACATCTCGGGCGAGAAGGAGCGCCGGGTTGCACTCCGGCACTCGCCGTTCCGCGAGCCTAGGCGCGGGGCGTGCCCGCCGTGCGGAGGATGACGAGCGCCGGGACGATGTCGGCGCGCAGGTCCCAGGGGATGACGGCGGTGACGTAGCGGTCGTCGAGGCGGGTGCCGAAGGCGAACACGTGCGGCGCGATCTCGACGCGGGTGCCGCGGTGGATCTCTCCGTCGACGGAGAGGGGGACCCCGCGGTGAACCTTGTACTCCGCGAGCGGTGCGCCGCGGACGGTGCGCAGGCGGGTGGAGAGGTGCTGGCCCGGGAAGAGGGTGCGCAGCGAGTCCGTGAGGTCCGCCTCGAGCCGGCCCTCCACGGGGTGCGCACGCTCTGCGGGGAAGGGGAGCGACGTCCGGACCGCGTCGAACAGGGTCGGGTAGCGCATGCGGCGGATCTGATCCCGCAGCCAGTCGGGCAGCGCCGACGTCTCGGCGCGCGCGATCGCCGTGCGCTGCTGCGGGGTGAGATCGACGAAGTTGCGCGGGTCCTCCGGCCGTGAGGGGTGCTGATAGTAGGTGTACGACACGCTCACGGCGACCACCCGGCCGCTGGCCAGGTCGGAGGACGCGGTGAACGGCTCGAGGTGGTGCTGCGGAGCGAAGGTGTAGACCGCTCCGGTGAGGCCGGCCGCGACCTCGTGGAGGGTCGGCGGTGCCCCCACGTTCCGCCCCGCCGCCCCATCCATCCCGTCGCCGCTACTGATGACTGTCGAGGATCTGCCGAGCGAGCGCCGTGATCGGCGTGGACGTTGCCCGCGACCGGTTCCGGAGCAGCTCGAACGCTTCCTCGACCGTGATGTCCAGCTCGTAGGCGAGAGCACCCTTGGCCTGCTCGACGGCGACGCGGCTGCTCAGTGCGTGCTGCAACTGCATCTGCGGGAGGGCCCCCTGCTCCAGTGCACGCTGCTGCAGATCGCGGGGACCCGGCTGCTGACGTCGGACTCGTCTCAGCCTCCGCCCGCGCTCGCGCCTCAGCGCCGAACGGCCTGCACGTAACCGAGCACGTCCCGGCCGAGCGCCGACGTGTGCGGCCAGGAGTCCGAGATGCGGCGGGCGAGAGGGGCGAGCAGCGCGGCCTCGGCCTCGTGGTCGTCCCTGACATGCGCCTCCAGCGCCGCCGTCAGCGTGCGGCGCGCGTCGGCCCGAGCGCCCGGGGCAAGGTCGTCGTCTGCGGCGTCGGCGGTCCGCTGGATCAGCCGCTCGAGAGTCGTCGTCATCGCCGTCGTCGCATCCCTCGGAGGCTCAGCAGCCGAAGCCGTCCGCCACCGCGCCGAGCGCCGCCGCCGTGCCGAGCGCGATCAGCGACTGGTCGGTCGCGACGGCGACCCGCGGGAAGCCGAGGCTGCGAAGCTGCCGCGCGCGCTCCGGGTCGCCCGCGTAGGCACCGGCGCCCTTGCCTGCGCGTCGGGCGGCCGCGGCGATCCTGGGCAGCGGGTCCTCGGGTCCGTCCGCGGCGAGCAGGTCGGGCAGCTCCCGGCCGAGTCCGATCGCGAGGTCGAACGGGCCGACGAAGACGCCGGCGACCACCGGCACCGCGAGGATCTCCTCGACCGCGTCGAGGCCGGCCTGCGTCTCGATCATCAGCCACAGGGCCGGCCGCGCCTCGGCGGCCGACGGCGGCGCGGCGCCCCAGAGGTCGGTCATCGGTCCCCAGCTGCGTCGGCCGAGCGGCGGGTAGTGCGCGGCGCGGACCGCCGCGGCCGCGTCCTCGACCGACTCGATCATCGGGACGACGACGATGTCGGCTCCGGCGTCGAGCGCCCGCCCGATCAGCGGGTCCGAGAGCCCGGCGACCCGGACGGCGACGGGCGGCCGCTCGCTCACCGTCGCCAGCGCGCGCATGGTCGCGAGCACCGCGGCGTCGTCGAAGGCGCCGTGCTGCGCGTCCAGGCAGAGCCAGGCGGGTCCGCCGCGCGCGATCTGCGCCACCGTCAGCGGCTCGCCGAGCCGGCACCACACCCCGTCGGCACGACCGTCTCCGAGTACCCGCTCCGCATCCACGGGTCCGATCCTCGCGCATCGGGGGCGGGCGCGAGCGAGGAGCCTCCGGTGCCGATGTCGGTGGGGTCGACCTACACTCGGACGTATTCGAACACATGTTCGATCCGGTGAGGAGGGCTGAGGATGAGCGTGACCGTGGTGGACCGCATCGCGACCCCGGCCCGGGACGCCGTGGCCGTCTCCCTCCTCGTCCCCGCCGACGCGGTGGCGGCGGGCTTCCCGTCGCCCGCGCAGGACTACTTCGACGGCTCGCTCGACCTCAACGATCACCTCATCCGGGACAAGACCTCGACGTTCATCGTCCGCGTCTCGGGCGAGAGCATGACCGGCGCCGGCATCAGCGACGGCGACGAGCTCGTGGTCGACCGCTCGCTGACGCCGACACACGGGAGCGTTGTCATCGCGATCCTCGACGGCGAGCTGACCGTCAAGCGGCTCGAGCTGAGCCCCGGGGGAGTGGTGCTGCGAGCCGAGAACCCGGACTACCCGCCGATCCTCGTCGCCGAGCTGAGCGACCTCCAGATCTGGGGCGTCGTCACCGTCTGCCTGCACCGGCTGCACCGTGCGCTCTGAGCGGCGGATCGGCCTGGTCGACGTGAACAGCTTCTACGTGAGCTGCGAGCGGCTGTTCGACCCGAAGCTGCAGGGGCGGCCGGTCGTCGTCCTCTCGAACAACGACGGCTGCGTGGTCGCCCGCTCGGACGAGGTGAAGAAGCTCGGCATCGAGAACGGCACGCCCTGGTTCACGGTCGAGCCGCTCATCCGCTCGGGACGCCTCCCGGAGGTGATCGCCCGCTCCAGCAACTACGAGCTGTACGGCGAGCTGTCCGCGCGGGTGATGGAGCTGCTGGGCCGCTACTCGGCCTGGCAGGAGGTGTACTCGATCGACGAGAGCTTCCTCGGCGTCGACGGCGACGTGGCGGAACGGGCGAGGATCGGCCGGGCGATGCGGGCCGCCGTCGCGAAGAACGTCGGCCTGCCCGTGTGCGTCGGCTTCGGGCCGAGCAAGACCCTCGCGAAGTTCGTCAACAAGGGCGGCGCGAAGAAGCACCCGCGTCTGGGCGGGGTCTGCGACACCGACTGGTACACCCCCGAGCAGCTCGACGCGCTGATGGCGTCGCAGCACGTCACCGAGCTGTGGGGAGTCGCGGGCCGTACCGGCAAACGCCTCGCGGAGCTGTCCATCCACACGATCCGCGACCTGCGCGACGCCGACCCGGCGCTGATCCGGAAGAAGTTCTCCGTGGTGCTGCAGCGCTCCGTCTACGAGCTGCGCGGGGTCGACTGCATCCCGCTCGAGGCGGCGCGGACGGTGCGTGATCAGCTGATCTTCTCCCGCTCGTTCGCCACTCCGGTGACGACGATCGCGGACATGGAGCAGGTGCTCTCCGTCTACGCGCAGCGCACCGCACATCGGCTGCGCGCGCAGGGGTCGGTGGCGAAGACGATGAGCGTCTTCGCGTCGACGTCGCCGTTCGCGGACGCGCCGTACGAGTCCGCGGGCGGACTGGCCGGCTTCCCCGTGCCGACGGACGACCCGGTGGCGATCGTCAAGGCGGCGATCGGGACGCTGCGGCCGCGGCTGCGCGAGGGGGCGAGGTATGTCCGGGCGGGCGTGATCCTCACGAACCTGTCGCCGCGGGACTCGCACGCCCTCCTCGAGGTGTTCGACACCGCGTTCGACAGCAAGGGCCTCGGCGCGACCATCGACGCCGTCACCAAGCGCCACGGCCGCTCCGCCGTCGGCCTCGGACTCGCCGGGATCCGCAAGGGGCCGGTCTGGACGATGAAGCGCGGCGCGCTGTCGCTGCGCGCCACGACCCACTGGGGGGAGCTGGCGACGGCGCACGCGCGGTGATCCGCTTCGTCCCGCTCGACCGGGTGTCCACGACGGTGCGCGGGCAGGTGAGCGACGGTGGGCGACGGGATCGCGCTGATCGTCGTCGCGTGCGGCGCCGGCTTGCCGTCGCCGCTGCATGCCAGAATAGTTCCTCGATGGGAGGTTATCTGCAATGGCTGAATTGACGACATCCGAGCTCGCCGCGCGCCTCGAGATCTCGCGGCGCCACGCCACGGACCTCGTGGCTTCCGGGGCCATCGGTGGCCGTCGACTCTCGACGGGCGTGTGGCTGGCCCACAGTGACTCAGTCGTTCGCTACGAGGCCCGTGCCCGCCGCGGCAAGGGCCGGAAGATGGATCCGGCGACCGCCTGGGGGCTGCTGTGGGAGTTGAGCGGTCTCAGGGCGACGTGGCTCCAGCCCAGCACTCGCTCCCGCGTGGGAGCGCGCATTCGAGAGATGGCTCCCGACGAGATCGCGCGCGCGGTCGCCGATCGGACGCGCGCCTACTCCTTCACGGCGGCCAACCCGGCCAAGGCGGCCGCCGGCCTGATCGCGACCGGCCGCGCCGTCGGCAGCGTTCTTGACGTCGGCCTCATGGATGATGCTCGGCAGGTGTCCGGGTACACGCGACAGGGGAGCGTCGAGGACTACGCCCGGAAGAGCTTCCTGGTCGCGTCGCCTTCCGGGGGCGACACGATCTACGCCAACACTCTCCCCTTCGACTACGACGGTGATGTGATGCCCGTGGCGGTCATCGCCGCGGATCTCGCAGTCGGCACGGACACCCGTGAGCGCAGTGGCGGGTTGCGGGCACTGGCGGAATTGAGGCGGGAATGGCAGGCGCGGCACTGACGGTCCACACGGCGGACGACGACCTCCTCCCCGCCTGGCAGACCGTCGTCGAGGTCGCCGGCACCGGTATCGCTGGGAACCTCACGCTCGTCGGAGGGCTCATGGTCGCGGTGCACGCACGCCGTGCCGACGTCGTCATGCGTCGCCCCACCGATGACATGGACGCGCTCGTCGACTACTGGACACACCGGTCGAGCCTCGTCGACGCCCGTACCGCGCTCCGCGGGATCGGCTTCGAGCTCGCGGACGGAGACCACTACGCCTATCGGTTCAAGCACGTCGATGGTCGCACGGTGGACATCATGGTCGCGGACCACCTGCCCTCCCGCATGCGACCACGCTTGGCATTGCGCCCCGCCTTCGCGGCACCAGCCGGGCAGCAGGCGATCGACCGTCGGGACATCTGCACGCTGACCTTCACCAGCGGAGCGCGCGTCGAACTCGGTGTCCCGGACGAGCTCGGTGCGCTCGTCGCCAAAGGCGCTGCGTACCTGGTCGACAACCGCGACCGCGGCCGGCACCTCGACGACGCAGCGGTCCTCCTCGCCTGCGTCTCCGACGCCTCGGAGCTCGACTACGAAGGAATGAGTCAAAACGATCGTCGTCGCCTCCGCGCCCTCCTCGAGCCGGTCGGAAGCGACGCTCACCCGAGCTGGGTCGCTCTCGACGACAGCGCTCGCGCTCGCGGTTTCATGAACGCACATCTCATCGGCGGGGCGCTGCTCTGAGATGCTCGACCGGCCGAGTGATGCTCACCGTACTCGGCGAGTTCGAGCGCGTGCTCATCGTCGAACACGCGGAGTTTCAGTCCCCGACGTGGGGGTGGTGGAACTGCTTGGTGCCGCCCTCGCCCGCGGCGACGAACTCGGTGCCGCTGAGTGCTTATCGAGTACGCCCGCGGAAGGTCAGAAGGTGAAGTCCTCCTGGTGCAGGTTTCTGCGAGGGAGCCCGGCTTGCCGGAGTGCCGTCTTCGCGGCTCGAGTGAGGGCGGGGCCGGCGCAGATGAAAACGTCGCGGTGGCGCAGGTCCGGCGCGAGTCGGGTCAGGTTCTCCGCGGTCATCGCGTTCGCCGGGTCCCGGGAGGAGCCGAGGAGGTAGACGAGGTGCGCGCGCCGGGTCGCGGCGATGAAGTCGAGTTCCTCCCGGAACAGGACGTCGTCGAGGGTCGGCGCCCGGTAGAGGAGCGTGATCGGCCCGCCGGTGAAGGGCAGCGTCTCGAAGAGTGTGCGCATCGGAGTGATCCCCACCCCTCCGGCGATGAGCAGCAGTCCGTGGCGCGTGCGTCGCCGCTGCGTCATGGCGCCGTAGGGGCCCTCGGCGAGGATCCGGGTTCCCGGTCGGAGGGACTGGATGATCCGGGTGCCGTCGCCGACGGCCTTGACCGTCAGACGCAGGGAGTCATGGGCCGGGGGAGCCGAGAGCGAGAAGGGGTGCGCGGTGCGCCAGGTTCTCGCGGTGAGGAAGCGCCAGCGGAAGAACTGGCCGGGCTCGGCGTCGAGGTCGAGGAGGTCGTCGCCCGCGACGATCAGGTTGACGGTGCCCGGGCCGGCCCGCTCCACGCAGACGACGCGCAGGCGATGTCGGGAGGCCTGGAGGAGCGGGGCGATGACCCGGTAACGGATCAGGAGCGCGAAACTCATCGTGTAGAAGACGCTCCAGAGGATCTGCACAACGGGCCTGCCGGCCAGGTCGGGGCCGGCGAGCTCGTGGGAGAAGGCGAGCGCGATCGCGAGATAGGTCAGCAGGTGCAAGGTGTGCCAGGTCTCGTAGCGGAGCTTCTTCCGCGCCGCTCGAGCGGAGAGCACACCGACGAGGAGGAGGAGTCCGGTGGCGACGGTCGCGGCCGCCAGTCCGCGCATGGCGAGCACCTGAGTCGTCGCGGCGAGGACGCCGATGCCCTGGGCGCCGGCCCAGCCGAGTGTCGCGGCGACGGCGTGGACGAGCATGAGGATGAGCGTGGTCCTGCCGAGCAAGGCGTGCCACCGGACCATCCGGTCGGCACCGACGCCGCGTTCCAGCGCCGGAACCCGGGCCATGAGCACGAGCATCAGCGTGATCGCGTAGCCGGCGAGCAGCCCGCTGAGGTGAGCGAGGAGCGGCAGGTTCAGCATCAGCGGCTGCGGCGTGTTCACGACAGCCAGCAGGGACACCGCAGTCGCGCCGATCACGAACAGTGCGAGGAGAGCGGACGCCGAGAGCGCCTGTCCGCGTGGTGCCCGCGCCCGGCGCAGGTCAGCGGCCCGGGGTGCCTGACCGATCGTCACGGCCACCTCCTCGCTGATCACGGCCGGCACGGCCCTGGCCGTCGACGCCGTCGTCGTCCACGGGCGCACCCGCGTCCTCGCCTGCGGGAGGAGCGGCTGCGGCACCGGCGGGCGGTACGACCGCCGCGCCGATCTGAGGCGTCACCGGACTGACCGCTGGAGCACCGAGCCCGATGCTCACCCCGACGATAAGCGCGCTGCCGAAGACGCTCGCGGAGACCAGGGCGGAGAGACGCCGCCACCGCCGAGACCTTCTCGGACTGGGTGGTGGAGGAAGAATTCCGGAGTGGAGACGCGTGTCGAAGGCTTTCTCCAGAAGTGGTGGCGTCATGAGCGGGAACCGTTCTTGTGCTGGTGGGGAGACCCCCAGGCTTCCTGTCGTCGATGTGGTGTCGCTCGCCGATCGCTATCGGAATGCCATGACCCTCCCGCTGCACTCTCGTGGAGAGGATCGCTGTCCGATCCGTGTCGACCGAGGTGGCAGCGCCATCGGGATCCCGTCGTGTCCAACGACTCGTGGTGCTCCTGTGAAGGCGAGTCATGGCCTCTTCATCGGACGCGCATAGCGTCGTCGCCGATCCTGATCTCCCGGCGGGGACCCCGCGAAGGGTGACACGCAGGGAAGGTCGATGCGATGAGCACGGTGCTGCGAACAGTTCGACCGGCGCCCACAGCGGCGGATGGCCCGGGGGTGGACGTCTCTTCGGGTGAGCGCCGCCGCCGGGCCCTCCGGAGACGGAGGCGCTCGGCCGATGCGCTGGTGACCGCGTGCGTCGTCTCGGTTGCTGTCGCGATCGCGCTGTTCCTCGCCTCCGGTGGTCCGGAGGCCGTGACCGACCTCCCGACGGCGCTGTCGGCGGCGGGGATCGTCGCCGGGCTGGTGGGGACCGATCTGCTCCTGCTGATGCTGGTGCTCGCCGCGCGCATCCCGTGGATCGATCGCACCTTCGGTCAGGACGTCGCGACGGCGCTGCACCGGCGGCTCGGCAAGCCCGCCCTCCTGCTGATCCTCGGTCACGGCCTGCTCCTCACGGTCGGCTACGCCATGACAGACGGGCTCGACCTCGTGCAGGAGAGCCTCGCCCTCTACTCCGGCAGCGACATGCTGCTCGCCCTGCTCGCGACCGCGCTGCTGCTGCTCGTCGTGGTCACCTCGCTGGTCGCGGTCCGCCGCCGGTTCGCCTACGAGGCGTGGCACGCGATCCACCTCCTCAGCTACGCGGCCGTGCTCGTCGCGGTGCCGCATCAGCTCTCCGCCGGTCAGGTCCTCGCCGAGGGGTCCGCGCAGCGCGCCTACTGGATCGCCCTCTACGTCGCGGCGTTCGGCTCCGTCGCGTGGTTCCGGTTCGCCGTGCCCGTCGTGCGCACCCTCCGCCACCGCATCCGGGTCGAGGCGGTCGAGACGATCGCACCCGGGGTGTTCTCGCTGCACCTGACCGGGCGACGGATGCGCTCCCTCGGCGCCGTCGGCGGTCAGTACGCGATCTGGCGGTTCTGGAGCGCCGGCACCTGGTGGCACGCCCACCCCGTCTCCTTCTCCGCGGTCCCCACCGACCGCACCGCCAGGATCACCGTCCGCGTGCTGGGCGCCGGCACCGAACGCCTCGTTCGACTGCGGCCGGGCACGGCCGTGTCGATCGAGGGCCCCTACGGGATCTTCACCGACACGGCGCGCACCGCTCCACTCCTCGCCGTCGTCGCCGCGGGCATCGGCATCACCCCCGCGCGCGCACTCCTCGAGCACACTGCCCTGCAGCCGGGCGAGGCCACCGTCCTCCTGCGCGGGGCGGACCACGCGCAGGACCGCCTCTGGGACGAGACGGGCGAGCTCGTGCGCCGCGGAGGCGGCACGCTCTACTGGATGCAGGGGCATCGCCCGTCCGGCAGCGACACCTGGCTGTCCGCCGAGGCTCTCTCGCGAGGCGTCACGCTGACCTCGGTGTTCCCGCGGCTGCTCGACTCCGACCTCTACGTCTGCGGACCGGACGCCTGGAGCGAGCTCGTCCTCCGCGACGCCCGCAGCGCAGGCCTCCCCGAGCACCGGATCCACGTCGAGAGCTTCAGCTGGTGAGAACACGCGCAGCCCTCGCGAGCATCGTCGCGTCCACGGCGGTCCTCGTCATCGGCTGGGACCTCGGCACCGCGGGGACCAGCCCCGCTGCACTGACGCCGGAGGCCGCAGCGCCGGCGGTCTCGACTCCGACTCCGACAGCGACGGCCTCGAGCGGCTCGAGCGGCTCGGGCACGTTCGACGTCCCGACACCGAGCTCCACTCCGTCGTCGACCCCGGCGCCCGCCGACACCGGCGGGACGGACAGCACCGGCGGCACCGACAGCGCCGGCGGAACGGACGGCACCTACACGGGAACCGCCGTCGCGACCCGCTACGGCGACGTGCAGGTCGCGATCGCCGTCGCCGGCGGCGCGATCACCGACGTCACCGCGCTGCAGCTGACGGACGAGGAGAACCGCTCCGTCTCGATCTCGAACCGTGCCGCACCGATCCTGCGCAGCGAGGTCCTCGCCGCCCAGAGCGCCGACGTCGCCTCGGTCAGCGGCGCGACCTACACCAGCGACGCCTACCTCGACTCGCTGCAGTCCGCGATCGACCAGGCCGGCCTGTGATCTCGACCTTCCCCACGATGGGAACGGTCGCGAGCCTCCGGGCCGAGGCCGACGCGCCGCTGGCGGCGATCCGGGCGGTCTTCCGGTCCGCGGACGAGCGGTTCAGCCTGTACCGGCCGGAGTCGGAGGCGAGCAGGATCGCCGACGGCCGCCTCCGCCTCGCCGACGCGAGCGCGGAGATGCGCGACGCCTACGCCGAGGCCCTCGAGTGGCGGACCGCCACCGACGGCGCCTTCACCCCGCACCGCCCGGACGGCGTGCTCGACCTCGCCGGCACGGTCAAGGCCCGCGCGATCGCGGCGGCGGGCAGGCTGCTGGAGCGCGGCGGCGACGCGCCGTGGCTCCTGACCGTCGGGGGCGACGTCCTCGGATCCCGCGCCGTCGACGTCGACGCCCACGCCGATCCGGTCCGGATCGGGATCGTCGACCCCGACGACCGCCGATCGCTCCTGTGCGCCGTCCCGCTCACCGGCGACCGGCGCGCCGTCGCGACGTCGGGCACCGCGGAGCGCGGAGAGCACGTCTGGCGGCGCCCGCACGACGCGGACGGGGTGCGCTTCCGCCAGGTCACCGTCCTCGCGCGCGACATCCTCACCGCCGACGTCCTCGCCACCGCGGTCCTCGCCGGCGGCGAGCCGACCCTCGACCGCGTCCTCTCCCGCTGGGACGTGGACGTCCTCGCCTGCGGCACCGGGGGAGACCTGCTGGTCTCCGACCGGCTCCGCGCGGCGATCACCGCCCGCCCGACGATGCAGGCGAGCGTCATAGACGGGTCATAGGAAGCGCAAAGGACGCGGCGGCTGAATGGGGGACACCTCGCTCGCCGACCTCGGGTCGGCCCGTCTTCAGGAGTTCTCGTGCTCGCATTCGCCACCGTCGCCATCGACCTCGTCGCCATCGCTCTGCTGACGTTCGGGATCTACTTCCCCCGCCATCGCCGGCGGGACCTCGTCGCCGCGTTCCTCGGCGTGAACGTCGGCGTCCTCGCCGTCTCGCTGGTCCTGGCCTCCAGCACGGTCGGAGCCGGTCTCGGGCTGGGTCTCTTCGGGGTCCTCTCGATCATCCGTCTGCGCTCGGACGAGATCGAGCAGCACGAGGTCGCCTACTACTTCTCCGCTCTGGCCATCGGCCTCATCAGCGGCCTGGGCACCGCGCCGTCCGCGCTGACGGTCGGCCTGATCGCGCTGATCATCGCGGTCCTGTTCATCGCCGACCACCCGCGGCTGTTCCCGCGCATCCGTCAGCAGACGATCACTCTGGACAGCGCCTTCACCGACGAGGGCGCCCTGACCGAGCACCTGGCCGCGTTGCTGGGCGGCCGCATCCGGTCAGTGCAGGTCCGCCAGCTCGATCTCGTCAACGACACCACGCAGGTCGACGTCCGCTTCGACGTCGCGGAGCGCCGCTCCCGCGGCGGGCAACACGACGAGCTCGCCCCGGCTACCTCCGCCGTCGGCGTCCCGGTCTCGCGATGACCGCCGTGACGACGTCGCGCCTGCAGTCGTTCGAAGCGATCAGCCTCCCCGAGCTCGTAGAGCAGGCGTCTCTGCAGACCCGCATCGACCGCAAGTACCTGATCCCCGCGGGCAGCTTGGACTCCGTACTCGCCCGACTGGACGACAGCACGCGGGTTCTCGAGATCGGCGGGCGCCGCGACTGCGACTACGGGTCGATCTACTTCGACACTCCGCAGCTGGACAGCTACCACCTCGCCGTGCGCGGCCGCCGGCGGCGCTTCAAGATCCGCACCCGCACCTATCTCGACTCCGCGACGAGCTACCTCGAGGTGAAGACGCGCGGATCCCGCAGCAGCACCGTCAAGGAGCGGATCGACCACCCGGCCGGTCGGCGCGACGAGCTCACCGCGGAGGGTCTCGCCTACATCGACGAGACCCTCGCCGCGACCGGCATCGCCCTGGACTCCCGGACACTCGCCCCGGTGCTGTCCACCGAGTACGCCCGGACGACGCTCTTCCTTCCCGGATCCGCCACCCGCGCCACGATCGACACCCGCCTCGTCTGGCGGCTGCGCAGCGCACCCGCCCGAGTGCTGGATCGACCGGCCGTGGTCGTCGTCGAGACCAAGTCGGCCTCCCGCCCGTCCGAGGTCGACCGGGCGCTCTGGGCCGAAGGCCACCGCCCCGTCTCGCTCTCGAAGTACGGGACCGGGATGGCCGCGTTCCGCTCCGAGCTCCCCGCCAACAAGTGGACGCGCACCCTCGACCGTCATTTCGACCGGGCCCCCGCCCGAGTCGTCTCTCCCCGATAGGACCACCATGCACAACCGCTCCCGCCCGCTGTCCGTCCTCGCCGTCCTGGGTCTCACCGGCGCTCTCCTCACCGGCTGCAGCGCCGCCGCGGTCGCCGGCTCCGCCTTCGGCACCACCACCGACTCGAGCTCCACCGCCCCCACCGGCACGAGCACCGACGACACGGAGGCGGGCACCACCGTCCAGGCCGTCGGCACCTCCCTCGACTCCACCGCCACGCAGATCCTCGCGGCGAACACCGCCGTGCACGCCACCGACCAGGCCGCGGACGCCGCCTCTACGAGCATCACCCTCTCCGGCGACAGCGCCGCGGCAGACGGGGACGCCGTGCGCGTCGACGGTTCGACCGTCACCATCACCGACGCCGGCACCTACGTCCTCAGCGGCACCCTCACCGACGGCCAGGTCGTGGTGGACACCACCGCCGAAGGAACCGTGCGACTCGTGCTCGACGGCGTCGACATCACGAGCTCCACCGGCTCCGCCATCACGATCACCGCTGCCTCCGACGTCGTCGTCGAACTCGCCACCGGATCGACGAACACCCTCGGCGACACCGCCTCCTACGCCGAGGACGCCGAGTCGAACGCCGCGCTCTACAGCGCCGCCGACCTCACCATCACGGGCGACGGATCCCTCGATGTGCACGGCAACGGCAACGACGGCATCACCGGCAAGGACGGCCTCGTCATCCTCTCCGGCACCATCACCGTCGATGCGGTCGACGACGGCATCCGCGGCAAGGACTACCTCGTCGTCCGGTGCGGCACCCTCGCCGTCACCGCCGGCGGCGACGGACTCACCTCCGACAACGAGGAGGACGCCACCGCGGGCTTCGTCTCGATCACCGGCGGCGACATCACCGTCGACGCGCAGGGCGACGCCGTCGTCGCCGTCACGGACATCGTCGTCACCGGGGGCACCCTCGACCTGACCGCGGGAGGCAGCAGCGGCGCGCAGCTCGCGACCGACGCCTCCGCCAAGGGTCTCAAGGCCGGGATCATCGTCGACCTCGAGGGCGGCGACGTGACCATCGACTCCGCCGACGACGCCGTGCACTCCGACACCTGGGTGCACACCACCGCCGGAACCCTGACGCTCGCCACCGGCGACGACGGCGTCCACGCCGATTCGGCCCTGCTCCTCGATGGAGCCGACATCGCCGTGACCGACTCGGTCGAGGGGATCGAGAGCGCCGACATCCGGATCACCGACGGCGACGTCTCCGTGGTCTCCAGCGACGACGGCCTGAACGCCTCCGGCGGAACCGGCACGGACTCCGACGGGGCCGCGACCGGCACGACGGGCGGCCCCGGCGGAGGCATGGGCGGCGAGGGCGACGACGGCTCCGTGATCACCCTCAGCGGCGGCACGGTCACCATCGATGCCGAGGGCGACGGCTTCGACTCGAACGGCAGTGCGACGATCAGCGGCGGCAGCCTCGTCGTGAACGGCCCCGAGCAGAGCGGCAACGGCGCACTCGACGTCAACGGCACCCTCGTCGTCACCGGCGGAGAGGTGCTCGCCACCGGAAGCGCCGGGATGATGGTCTCGCCCGACGCGTCCTCGACCCAGGGCTGGATCTTCTCCGCCCTCAGCAGCACCCTCCCCGCGGGCACCGATGTGACGATCACCGACGCGGACGGCACCACCGTCACGACGTTCACGACGTCGAAGACGATCGCGGGCGTCGTCTACGCCGGCCCGGAGATCACCTCCGGCGAGAGCTACACCCTCACCGCCGACGGCACGACCCTCGCCACCGTCACCGCGGGCACGGCCGCCGCCGGAGGTGGCGGCATGCGCGGCGGCCGCTGACCCTCGAGAATCGACACCACTGAAGGGCCGGCCGGACTTTCTTCGCGACGGGTGTCGATCCGGGATCGCGCCGTTCGACCTCGGGGTGAGAAGGTCGCACGACGCTCCTTCCATCACTGAGAGACGGGAATCCCCTGATGCCGAAGTACATGCTGATCTGGCGCGCGACCGACGAGTCGCTGGCCGCGATGATGAACACCGATTTCAGCCAGATGCTGGAGTCGATGGGCCGCTTCAACGACGAGCTGATCCGGGCCGGCGTGCTGCTGGCGGCGGAGGGGCTGGACGACCCGAGCCAGGGGGTCGTCGTCGACTTCAGCGGCGAGACCCCGGTCGTGACGGACGGGCCCTACGGGGAGACGAAGGAGCTGTTCAACGGCTACTACGTCCTCGACGTCGCCTCGATCCAGGAGGCGGTCGAGTGGGCCAAGCGCGCGCCGATGACCGGCGGCGGCAAGGCCGAGATCCGCCGGATCCCCTCGATCGACGAGTTCCCGCAGGACAACGAGTACGTGCAGCGGGAGCGCGCCTGGCGTGAGCAGACCGGCCAGCTCTGAGGCGAGGGCCGCCGTCGAGACGGTCTGGCGGATGGAGTCCGCCCGCATCGTCGGCGCCCTCGCCCGCTACACCGGCGACGTGGATCTCGCCGAGGACCTCGCCCAGGAGGCGGTCGCGGAAGCGCTCGTCTCCTGGGCGGTCGGCGGCGTGCCGGTGGAGCCCGTCGGCTGGCTGCTGACCACGGGCCGGCGCCGCGCGATCGACGCGTTCCGCCGGCGCGGGGCGCGTGATGAGCGGTACGCGCTGCTCGCCCGTGATCTCGACGAGGCGGGACCTGGTTCGGATGCGCTCTTCGACCCCGACGCCATCGAGGACGACGTGCTCGCGCTGATGTTCACGGCCTGCCATCCGCTGCTGGCGAAGGAGGCCCGGATCGCGCTGACGCTGCGGCTGGTCGGCGGGCTCACCACGACCGAGATCGCGCAGGCGTTCCTCGTTCCGGTGGCGACGATCCAGGCCCGGATCACGAGGGCGAAGAAGACCCTCTCCGCCGCCCGGATCCCGTTCGCCGTCCCCGACGCGGAGGAGCGCCCCGCCCGCCTGGGCTCGGTGCTGCAGGTGGTCTACCTGATCTTCACGGAGGGCTCGTCCGCCACCGCCGGGGACGACTGGATGCGCACCGACCTCGCCGACGAGGCCAGGCGCCTCGCGCGGGGACTGGTCGCCCTCGCACCCGAGCCCGAGGTGCTCGCGCTCCTCGCCCTGCTCGAGCTCACCGCCGCCCGGTTCCCCGCCCGGCTCGGGGCGGACGGGCGCGCGATCCTGCTCGAGGACCAGGACCGGCGGCTCTGGGATCGGAGCGCGATCCGGCGCGGGCGCGCCGCTCTCGCGCAGGCCGTCTCGCCGCGCGGTCTCGGTGCCTTCGGTCTCCAGGCGTCGATCGCGGAGTGCCACGCCGTCGCCCCGTCGGTCGTGGAGACCGACTGGCGGCGGATCGTACTGCTCTACGAAGCGCTCGGGCGGCTGACGCCCTCGCCGATCATCGAGCTCAACCGGGCGGTCGCCGTCGCGATGGCGACCGGACCCCAGGACGCGCTCGCCCTCGTCGAGGACCTCGACGCGCGCGGGGAGCTCGCCGGCAGCCACCTCCTCCCCGCGGTCCGCGGAGAGCTGCTCGCCCGGCTCGGCCGCACCGCCGACGCGCGCGCCGAGTGGACGCGGGCGCTCGCGCTGTGCACGAACGCGGCGGAGCGCACTGTCCTCGAGGAGAAGATCGCCCGCTGAGTCACCGCCCGGGTCGCTCCCCGCCTTCGAGGCGCCGGCCGTCAGGCCGCCGAGCCGGCGAGCTCCGCGCGGACGATCGCCGCACCGGCGGTCAGCGCGCTCAGCTTCCCGAGCGCGACCCCGCGCGGCAGGGGAGCCAGGCCGCAGTTCGAGCTCGGCAGGAGGTCCGCCGCGTCGACGAAGCGGAGGGCCTTGCGGAGGGTGTCGGCGACCTCCTCCGGGGTCTCGACGGTCTCGCTCGCCACGTCGATCGCGCCGAGCATGACCTTCTTGCCGCGGAGGAGCTCGATGAGCTCCATCGGGACGCGGGAGTGGTGGCACTCCAGCGACACGATGTCGATCGTGGAGCGCTGCAGCAGCGGGAACGAGGTCTCGTACTGGCGCCACTCCGGTCCGAGGGTCTGCTTCCAGTCGGTGTTCGCCTTGATCCCGTAGCCGTAGCAGATGTGCACGGCCGTCTGGGCGCGCAGCCCCTCCGCCGCCCGCTCCAGGACGGCGACCCCCCAGTTCCGGACGTCGTCGTGGAAGACGTTGAAGGCCGGCTCGTCGAACTGGACGATGTCGACGCCGGCGGCCTCGAGCTCCCGCGCCTCCTGGTTGAGGATCGCCGCGAACTCCCACGCCAGCTCCTCCCGGCTCCCGTAGTAGCGGTCGGCGAGGGTGTCGATCATGGTCATCGGCCCGGGGAGGGCCCACTTGATCGGCTGGGACGTGTGCCGGCGGAGGAACGTCGCGTCGTCGACGAACACGGGCCGCTCGCGGCTCACGGCGCCGACGACGGTCGGCACGTTCGCGTCGTAGCGGTCCCGGATTCGCACCGTCTCGCGGTTCACGTGGTCCACTCCGGCGAGGTGCTCGATGAAGGTCGTGACGAAGTGCTGCCGGGTCTGCTCGCCGTCGCTGATGATGTCGATGCCGCGCCGGTGCTGCTCGTGGGCGGCGATGCGCAGGGCGTCCTGCTTGCCCTCGGCCAGCTCGTCACCCTCGAGCTTCCAGGGGGACCACAGGGTCTCCGGCTCGGCGAGCCAGGAGGGCTTGGGCAGGCTGCCGGCGATGGAGGTGGGCAGGAGAGTGTTCACGGGTGGCGATCCTTCTCTGATCAGCGGGCGGGGGTCCGGTGCTTCGACACCCAGGCGTCGAGAAGCTCTCGGTGCGGCTCGATGAAGTGCTCCGCCGTGTAGGCGCCCTGCTCGACGGCGAGCCGATCGCGTTCGGCACGGTCGTAGTCGATCTGCGTCCGCGAGTAGTCCTGCTGCTGGAGGCTCGGCCGGAAGACGTCCGCCGCGGCGGAGTTCGTGTTGTAGATCTCCGGGCGGTAGATCTTCTGGAACGTCTCCATCGTGCTGATCGTGCCGGCCAGCTGGAGGTTCGAGTGGTCGTTGAGCAGGTCGCCGCGGAAGTAGTAGGCGAGCGGCGCGACGGAGCCGGGCGCCAGGAAGTACCGGACCTGCAGCCCCATCCGGCCGAAGTACTCGTCGGTCAACGACCGCTCGTCCTGCCGGTACTCGACGCCGAGGACCGGGTGGTGGTTCGAGGTCCGGTGGTAGGTCCTGCTCGTCGACACGCTGATGCAGATGACGGGCGGCGCCGAGAAGCGCTCCCGATACGCGTCGGAGTCGAGGAAGCTCTGGAACAGGGCGCCGTGCAGATCGCCGAAGTCGTCCGGAACGGTGAACTCCGCCGCCCCCTTGTTCGCCGCCGGCAGCCGCACGCTGAAGTCGAAGTCGCGGACGTAGGAGGAGAAGTTGTTGCCGACGATCCCGCGGTGGCGCACGCCGGTCAGCTTGTCGCAGATCGTGACGTCGAGGACCTCGAGGAGAGGGAAGTCGCGGACCGCCTCCTCGGCGGGGAACCGCACCTCGACGGAGACGATCTCGAGCTCGACGGCGTAGCGGTCCCGGCCGGGGTTGTCCCAGTGGGCGAGGTCGTTGAACCGGCGGTCGATCATCGTCAGGGCGTTGCGGAGGTTCTGCCGGCGGTGCTCGCCCCGGGCGAGGTTGGCGAAGTTCGTGGTGGCCCGCGAGCCTGCCGACGGCGTGTAGTGCTCGTCGAAGCAGGTCGTGGTGATCCTGAAGGTGACGTCGTTCGCCATGAGCGCTCAATCCGGTGATCAGCAGGCCGCACCGGCCCTGGTGGAAGCGTGCGGACCCAGAGTGCCCGTCACCGGGAGGCATCGAAGAATCCGGCGCGACTATGCCGAGGTATAGTCCCGACCTATGGCACGTCGAACGGGCGGGATCTCGCTCCAGCAGCTGCACTACTTCGTCGAGGTCGCCTCCGAGGGCTCGATCTCCGCCGCCGCCGATCTGCTCTACGTCGCCCAGCCGACCATGTCCGCGGCGATGAAGGACCTCGAGACCCGGGTGGGCCGCGCCCTCCTCGTCCGCGTCGCGCGCGGGGTCACGCTCACCACCGAGGGGACCGAGTTCCTCGGCTACGCCCGGCAGGTCATCGAGCAGGTGGCGCTCCTCGAGCAGCGCTACCTGGGGCGGCCTCCGTCGCGCCGCCTGCTCGGGGTGTCCACGCAGCACTACTCGTTCGCCGTGGACGCCTTCGTGCGCATGGTCCGGGGCACGGAGGGGGAGAAGTACGAGTTCTCGCTGCGCGAGACCCGCACCCGCGACATCATCGAGGACGTCCGCACGCTCCGCAGTGAGCTGGGGATCCTCTACCGGAACGACTTCAACCGGGACGTCATCGACAAGATCCTCCGGGACGCGGGACTCGCCTTCCATCCCCTCTTCCTCGCCCTGCCGCACATCTTCGTCTCGCGGAGGAACCCGCTGGCCTCGCGCGAGCGGGTCACCCTCGCCGATCTCGCCGATCTGCCGCGGCTCACCTTCGACCAGGGGGCGGACAACTCCTTCTACTTCGCCGAGGAGATCCTCTCCACGCTGTCGAGCGACCGGGAGATCCGGGTGTCCGACCGGGCGACGATCTTCAACCTCATGATCGGCCTCGACGGGTACACCATCTCGACCGGGATCATCAGCGACGACCTCGACCCGGCCATCGTCGCCGTCCCGCTCGACGTCGACGAGCGCATCGAGATCGGCTGGATCGGGCACTCCGCCATCCCCCTCACCGAGCAGGCCCGGCGCTACCTGACCGAGGTGCGGGCCGTCGTGACCGAGGGCGGCCTCGACCTGCTCGGGTGAGCGGGTCGGGGCGGTGACCCCGCCCCGCCCATGCTGGTCGAGTAGCCCCGCAGGGGCATATCGAGACCCGACGTCATCAGCAGGGCGGGTCTGCAGACTCGCGTTCTGACGGTGGTGGATCTCGATACGCCCGCCGCGCGGGCTACTCGATCAGCATCGTTCTCCCATACGGACCAGGTGATCTCTCCCAGGAGCGGCGAAGCCGCTTCGCGTCTCGGTGGTGAGGGAGAGGACGCGGCGGCGCCGCGTCATGGTGGTCACGAACGCGGGGCACTCGGAATCTCGCGCTCCTCCGACCCGGTGACCGCCGGCTGATCGAGGGACCGGAGGTCGAGGCCTCGGTCTCGGTCCGCGGCCGACCGTCGCTCCTTCTTGACCTCGAACACCGCGCTCCTCACCCTCCCTGAGTAAGGCCGGTGATCAGGTTGATGGCGACGGCGACGACGAAGGTGCCGAAGAAGTAGGACAGAAGAGCGTGGGCCAGGGCGATGCGACGTGACGGGGTGGAGGACTGGGTGATGCTGCTCGCGCTGTAGGCCATGCCGATCGAGAAGGCGGTGTAGGCGAAGTCGCTGTAGGACGGGTCCTCGTCCTGGTCGAAGTCGAAGCGGTGGCGGTCGTCGAGGTAGTACATGCGCGCGTATTTGAAGGCGTAGACGGTGTTGATGAGCGCCCAGGCCGCGACGACCCCGACGACCGCGAGGATCGCGGCCGCGGATCCGACGGGGTCCTTCTGCTGACTGCGGAGGAGCGCGATGACCACGAGGACGAGGCTGAGGAAGGTGGCGGCGATGATGAGCGAGTCGACCAGCTTCCGGGACCGGTCCTCGTGGCGGGCGAGCTCGCGGGTGCGCTCGGGGTCGGCCGGCCACGCCGTCGACCAGGCCCAGACGAGGAACACCGCCGCGGCGATCGCCCAGCCGAGCAGAGGCGACAGATCGGGGACACCGAGGAGCGCGGTGATCGCCGCGGCGGCTGCCCCGACGAGTGCGGCGACACCGGCCTTGACGGACAGGTGGGACATGACGGTTCCTTTCTGAACGGTGGTTCGTCGTCCGGTCGCGCATCGCAGTGATGCCTTGCGCGAAGCTCACCCCCGCCGGGCTCGCGAGAGGGGGACGTAGAGGCCGGCGCGCTCGGCGCGGACGGCCGCGAGCGTGCGCGACGTGGCGTCCAGCTTGACCAGGATGTGCTCGAGGTGAGCGGCGACCGTGCGGGGAGCGACTCTCAGCGCCCGGGCGATCTCGAGATTGGAGCACCCCTCGATCACGTGGCCCAGCACCTCCAGCTCCCGCGGTGTCAGGCCCCGCAGGCGCGTCGCGGGGGAGAGCACGACGACTCCGCGGGTCACTGCGGTGAGTTCTCTCTCGCAGGCCAGCACGGTCACCCGCACGTAGCCGTCCGGCGACTGCCGGCGTCCGCGGGGCCAGAGGAACGAGGCGTAGTTCCGCCCCTCGGCGAGGGCGTCCCTCGCGGCGTCGATCAGAGCCGAATCGGCGGCGAGCAGCTCGTCCGCGGAGAGGCCCGGAAGGGAGGCGACGCCGTGGTCGGGGAGGAGGACCACGCCTGCTCCGGCTCCGCCGACGACCGAGGCCGACGCGGCGAGCGAGCGGACGGGGTCGATGCCCGAGGTGAGCGTCGGCAGGAGTCGAGCGAGGCGTCGGCGGACCGCCTGCGACGGCGATGCCGCGCTCCGGAACAGCACCGTCATGAAGCCCACGTGCCGGCCCCCGTCCTCGAACAGGGCGACGGACAGGGTCTCGTGGAATCCCGCGGGGAGCAGGCACTCCGCCCAGGTCTGCAGGTCCCTCGGCGAGTAGGGCACGTCCGACAGGCTGAGGGGAGGCCGCTCGCGATCGGCGCCGGTCCTCTCGATGTCGAGCGCCATCTGCGGGCCGCTGAGGTAGCGGACGCAGGACTCGTCGAGGTCGGTGCTCGCGACCGAGCGGTACCCCGTGCCGTTCGGCTCGGCCAGCGCCAGCCACGCGCCGTCGAAGGGGATGTGCTGGTGCAGCTCGTCCAGCATCGCCTGCGCCCGCTCGCCGACCGGGCCGGGGCGCGCGGCCGTCTCGGCGAGCTGGAGCGCAGCAGTGCGTGACACGGGACTCGACCACCTCAGGACCGGGGGCAGGGGAAGCGAAGGGATTGTCCGAAGACCGTTGCTACTGGGGTACCACCGGGAGCCCCTTCACGGGGACCCCCTCGACGGAAGACCGCATCGGCAGTCCTGCCGATGGTGCCTTCCGTTCCGCAGGGCGTGAGATCGAGGTGTCGCCGGGTCGACCGACCTGCGGCGGCTTCCACGGAACGTCACGCACGGGAGGGAAACGAGCATGAGAGCAGTGGTGTACGAGGGGCCGCGCAGAGTCGCGGTGAGAGACGTCCCGGATGCGCGCATCGAGCGCTCCACCGACGTGCTGGTGCGCATCACGACCACGAACATCTGCGGGTCCGACCTGCACATGTACGAGGGGCGCACCAGCTTCGAGACCGGGCGGTGGTTCGGTCACGAGAACATGGGCGAGGTGATCGAGGTCGGCGACGGCGTCGACAAGGTCGCGGTGGGGGATCACGTCGTCCTGCCGTTCAACGTGGCGTGCGGGCACTGCAAGAACTGCGAGCGCGGGCTGACCAACTACTGCCTCACCGCTCAGCCCGTCCCCGAGTGGGCCGGTGCAGCGTACGGCTTCGCCGACATGGGACCGTGGGCCGGAGGCCAGGCCGAGCTGCTGCGGGTGCCGTGGGGCGACTTCAACTGCCTCCGGCTGGGAGAGGACGCGGAGGAGAAGGCCGCCGACTACGTGATGCTCGCCGACATCTTCCCGACCGGCTATCACGCGACGGAGATGGCGGGGGTGAAGCCGGGGGACCAGACCGTGATCTACGGTGCCGGCCCCGTCGGCCTGATGGCCGCGCTGTCGGCCACCATCAAGGGCGCGAGCAAGGTCATGGTCGTGGATCGGCACCCGGATCGTCTCCGACTGGCGGAGTCCCTCGGCGCGATCGCGATCGACGACTCGAAGGTCGACCCCGTGCAGGCCGTGCTCGAGCACACGATGGGGCTCGGCGCCGACAACGGCTGCGAGTGCGTCGGCTATCAGGCGCACGACCCCGGCGGCGACGAGCAGCCGAACCTCACGCTGAACCGCCTGGTCCAGTCGGTGCGCGTCACCGGGCGGATCGGCACCGTCGGCGTCTTCGTGCCGCAGGATCCCGGCGGCCCCGACGAGCTCGCGAAGGAGGGGCGGATCGCCTTCGACATCGGCTTGCACTGGTTCAAGGGCCAGACCATGGGAACCGGGCAGGCGCCCGTCAAGAAGTACAACCGCCGGCTCCGCGACCTGATCGCCGCGGGAAAGGCGACGCCGTCGTTCCTCGTCAGTCACGAGCTGCCGCTCGAGCAGGCACCGGACGCCTACGAGCACTTCGACAACCGCGACGACGGCTGGACCAAGGTCGTCCTCAAGCCCGGAAAGGCGGCGTGATCATGGCCGGCAGAGCGGCTGCGGCAGTCGGAGTCGGCCTCGCAGGCGTCGCGGCCGGCCTCGTCGCCCGTTCCCTCGTGAAGAAGGAACGGGAGTCCGACGGGGACGGGGCCCACCCGGAGGGGTGGAAGGCGGTCACCGTCCTGGGTGAGGCCCGGGACTTCGAGAGCGGCGGGTATCCCGAGCCGCTGGCGCGTCTGGCGGAGTCGCTCGAGATCCGGATCGATCCGGCCCCCGGGGACAAGGGCTTCGAGGTGCACGCCCGGGTCCGCGAGGGTGCGGGCGTCGGCGACGATCCGGGGAAGGCGCTGCGCGAGGCTCTGCGCGACGCCAAGCAGATCTTCGAGACGGGCGAGGTCCTGCGGGCGACCCCGAGACCGCACGGAGAACGACCGCGCACCCTGCTCGGTGGCGCGGTCGACAAGGCAGAGGACGAGGCGAAGGGCGAGGGTGTGCTGTGAAGGCTCTGTGCTGGACCGGAGTGAACGAGCTCTCGGTCGAGACCGTCGAGGATCCCGGGATCCTCAATGCTCAGGACGCGATCGTCAAGGTGACCCTGAGCACGAGCTGCGGCTCGGATCTCCACCTCCTCGGCGGGTACGTCCCGACCATGCGAGCGGGCGACGTGCTCGGGCACGAGTTCATCGGCGAGATCGTCGAGGTCGGATCGGCCGTCACGAAGCACCGGGTCGGCGACCGTGTGGTGGTCTGCTCGTTCATCAGCTGCGGGAAGTGCTGGTACTGCCGCAACGAGCTCTACTCCCTGTGCGACAACGGCAACCCGAACGCGGGGATCCCCGAGATGCTCTGGGGCCAGGCGCCCGGCGGCTGCTACGGCTACTCCCACGCGCTGGGCGGGTGGGCCGGCAGTCACGCCGAGTACATCCGCGTGCCGTACGCCGACCAGGGCGCCTTCGCCGTTCCCGAGGGGATCAGCGACCAGAGGGCGCTCTTCGCCTCCGACGCCGCTCCGACCGGGTGGATGGGAGCGGACCTCGGCGGCGTCCGGCCCGGAGACACCGTCGCGGTCTGGGGCGCCGGCGGTGTCGGGCAGATGGCGGCGCGCGCGTCGCTGCTGCTCGGCGCCGAGCGCGTCATCGTGATCGACCGCTTCCAGGAGCGGCTGGCCCAGGTCGAGCAGGTCATCGGCGCGGAGACCATGAACTACGAGACCAGCGAGGTGACGGCCGAGCTCCGCGATCTGACGGGCGGACGCGGCCCCGACGTGTGCATCGAGGCGGTCGGCATGGAGGCGCACCGCGACGGTCCCGACTTCGCCTACGACCAGCTGAAGCAGCAGCTGCGGTTGCAGACGGACAGGCCCACTGCCGTGCGTGAGGCGATCTTCGCCGCGCGCAAGGGCGGCAGCGTCTTCGTGCTGGGCGTCTTCGGCGGCTTCGTCGACAAGTTCCCCCTGGGGGCGGTGATGAACAAGGGCCTCACGCTCCGGTCCGCTCAGCAGCACGGGCACCGGTACATCCCGATGCTCCTCGAGAGGATGGCGCGGGACGAGATCGTCACCGAGCACCTCGCCACGCACGTGATGCCGCTCGAGGACGGCCCCGCCGGCTACGCCATGTTCAAGGAGAAGACCGACGGCTGCGTGCGGGCGGTCTTCCGGCCCTGAGCGTCGAGGTGCTCCGGCGGTTCCGAGGGAGGACGGTGAGGGAGGCGGGTGGTCGGCGAGGACCGCCCGCCTCCCTCGTCCGCCGAGGTTCAGCGCACCGTGGTGGCCGCGGTGTCGGCGTTGTTGCGGATCGACGGATCGGGGGTCCTGACCGAGAACGTCGTCGCGAGCGCGGTGCCCTTCCCGGTGGCGGTCGCCGTGACCGTGATCTTCTCGGTGACGCTCTGCCCGTTCGTGAGCTTCGAGCGCTGGAAGACGACGAGGTTCCCGACGCGGGTGTACGTGCCGGTGGCGGACACGAACTGCGTGTTCGGCGGGAGGACGACCTTCGAGAAGACGCTGCTCGAGGTGGACGGCCCGGCGTTCGTCGTGGTGAGGGTGTAGACGGCGGTCCTTCCCTTGACCGCGGACGTCGGCCCGGAGAGGTCGACGCGCAGATCGGCGCGCGCGGTCACCTTCTGCGGCGACACGGTCAGCGTGCTGGTCGCCGTCGCACTCCCGGCGGCGTTGGTCGCCTGGAGGGTGAACACGAAGGTGCCCGCCGTGGTGGGCGTGCCGGAGAGGCGGCCGGTCGGCTCGAGGGCGAGTCCGGGCGGGAGCGTCCCGGACTTCAGTGACACCGCCGGGGCGGGGGAGCCGGTGACCGTGTAGGTGTAGTCGTACGCCGAGCCGACCATGCCGGCCGCGACCGTCCCCGAGATGCTCGGCGCGACGGCCGTCGGCGCGATCGTGAGGGAGTCGGCGAGCTGCGCGGAGCCCGCGCTGCTCGAGACCTGGACGGTGAACGAGGACGTCCCCGCCGCGGTCGGGGTGCCGGTGACGCGACCGCTCGAGCTGAGGGACAGGCCGGGCGGAAGGCTGCCGGACAGCAGGGTGGCGGTCGGCGCCGGCGTGCCGGTGATCGTGTAGCCGAAGTCGTAGGCGGTTCCGACCGTGCCGGCGGGGGCGTCTCCCGAGAGCGAGGGAACCACCGCGGTCGCGGCGACGCGGATCGTGTGCTGGGCGCCGCTGGTGCTGCCGAAGCTCGTCCTCGCCGCCACGGTGAAGGTGGAGTCGCCCGGCTCGGTCGGCGCGCCGGACAGCTCGCCCGCCTGATCGAGGGTCAGGCCGGGCGGGAGGCTGCCGGAGGCGAGGGAGAAGGTGGCGGAGGCGGAGTCCGCCGCGAACGTGTACGAGTAGGGCGCCCCGACCTCCGTGGTCGCCGGGGGAGCGTCCGCCGTGAGGGCCGGTCGGGCGCCGAGCGCCATGCTGTGGTAGCCGCCGGCGACGAGCGCGGTGGGGCGGGCACCGACGACGCCGATGGGCTGATCGAGCTGCCCGTCCTCGTTGCTGCCCCAGCCGACGACGCTCCCGTCCTTCCGGAGGGCGAGGCTGTGTCGCGCGCCGCCGGACACCGCGACGACGTCCGTCAGGTTCGCCGGGACATCGGTCTGCCCGTACTCGTCCGACCCCCACGCGACGACGGTCCCGTCGCTCGTCACCGCGAGGCTGTGGTACCAGCCGGCCGAGATGCCGACCACGCCACTGAGGCCGGCCGGCATGCCCGTGACCTGCGGTCCGGTGCCCCAGGCGACCACCGTGCCGTCGTCCTTCAGCGCGAGGCTGTGATCGAAGCCGGTCGCGATGGCCGTGACGCCGGTCAGGCCCGCCGGGACGGCGTTGCTCGTCGTCGCATCCTGCCCCCAGCCCACGACGGTGCCGCTCTTCTGCAGCGCGAGGCTGAACTGCTCGCCGCCGGCGACGGCGACGACATCGGTCAGGCCCGCGGGAGGGACGATCTCTCCCGATCCCTGGCCGCCCCACGTGATGACGGTCCCGTCGTTCTGCACGGCGAGGCTGTGGATCCATCCCGCGCCGACCGCGATGACCGGCTTCAGGTCGCCGGGGACCGCGGTCTGGCCCGACCGGTCGTTCCCCCAGGAGACGACCGTCCCGTCGTCCCGCAGGCCGACGCTGTGGAAGCCGCCCCCCGAGACGGCGACGAGGCCGCCCACGTCGGCGGGGACGTTCTTCTGGCCGTAGTAGTTCCAGCCCCAGATCGCGATCCCGCCCGCGGGCGCCGTCGGCGGTGTCTCCGCGGCGGCGGCGGGTCCGACGCCGGTGAGGAGCAGTGCGACCGTCGTGGTCACGGTGGTGAGCACGGCTGCCAGTCGCCGGGGAGTGCGGGACGGAGGGATGTCGGCGGTGGTCGGGAGGGAGGCGGAGCGCATGGGCGGCTTTCGGGTCGGGTGGGGCCGACCGTCATCGGTCGCTCTCGAACCGTGACAGCTGCCCGATCCGGGCCGCAACGTCCTCTAGCGGTCATGTCCGGAAGAGGGCGTCGGAGGAGGCCCGGGGCGGGGCGGGCCTGCTGAACAGATTGACGACGTTGCCGTCCGGGTCGCGGACGAGGGCGGAGCGGTTGCCCCAGGGCATGGTGGTCGGTGCGAGCACCACGTCCTCGCTCCCGGGTCCGAGCTCGCCGAAGGCGCGGTCGACGTCGGCCACCTCGAACTCGAGCAGGACGGAGTGGTTCGACGCAGGGGTGACGGCGCCGTGGAGCATCCCGACCGTCGCGGCGTGCGCGATGGCGAGGGTCGCGCCCGCTCCGGTGAACTGCGCGAAGACCGGCGCCGGGCGCTCGGCTGGTCGGCCGATGACCTTCTCGTAGAAGGCCACCAGGCCTTCGAGGTCGTCGGTGACGATGCGGAGGGAGGTGAACGACATGGGGCTCCTTCAGGGGTGAGGGTGAGTTCGTCCCACCAGGCTCGCCGGTCGTCGCGACACCGTCCTGTCGGTGTTTCCGGAGATCGTCGGCGTCGCCGGGAGATCCGCACGCCGGATCAGCCGTCGACGACGGACCGCAGCCGTCCGTACTGGAGCGCGAGGTCCTCGGCTCGGAGGGTCCGCTGCGGGGTCCGCTCCTCGGTCATCTCGACCGACAGCATGCGGTCGCCGCGGAACGCGCGGACCCCCTCGCGCAGCCGGCACCAGGCGATCAGGTACCAGTGCTCCTCCTTCCCGATCGAGCCCAGCGGTTCGACGTCGCGCACGGACTCCGCACCGCTGCTGTCCCGGTAGCGGAGCCGGACGACCCGCTCCGCTCGAAGGGCTGTCGCGAACTCCGCCGGAACGACCGCTTCCTCCTCGCTCTCGAGGAAGTGCACCCGCGAGGCAACCGCGCCGACACGGGCGGCCTCCCCGTCCGGCAGGACCGCGAGCGTCTTCCGGGCGGCGGTCCGGGCTGCGTGACGGAAGGGACTGCGCTCCAGCGCGCTGAGGCCGATCAGCACGGCGAGGGCCTCGTCGAGTGTGAATCCCGCGGGGCCGAGGGTCGCGGACGCGTCGATGACGTAGCCGCCCGTCCGGCCCGGCTCCGCCCAGATCGGCAGTCCGGACTGCTGCAGTGCGGACAGGTCCCGCTCGATGGTCCGCACGGACACCTCGAACCGCTCGGCGAGGCGGCGTGCGCTCCGCGGCCGGGGCGAGACCGCTCGCAGCTCCTCGACGAGCCCGTAGAGACGATCGGTGCGGTTCACCTGACCATCATCCGCCCCGCCCCGCCGGTGTCGCACAGCGGAGTGGAGAGGGTCCGGGATGAGGAGTCGACGCTCTCGACCGGGGAAGCCGGGCGCGGCGGCGCTCGGCTTCTCCGGAGGCCGGCGCTACGCCTCGGGCGGCTGGTCCCCGCGACGGGCGGCGTCGCGCTTCTCGCGGCGCAGCTGCGCACCGCCGCCCGCGATCAGGGCGAGCGCGAGCGCGATGCTGCCCAGGCGCAGCGGCCAGGGCAGGTCCGGGAGCAGGATCATCGGCAGGGCGGCGACGAACGTCGCTCCCACGAAGTACCAGACCGCGACCGGCGCGGCGGGATTCTCGTTCGAAGTCATCCCTTCACGGTAGCCGCGGGGCTCGGCGCGAGCCTCCCCCTGAGGTCGCAGTCCCCGCGGAGGACGGGCGCGCGCTGCGGGACGCGGCCCGACCCGGCGGACGGGCGGCGCGCGAACCGCTCAGCGCCCCGCCCGCTCGCCGCTCACGGTCGTCCCTCCAGGAGGCGGGTCGTCCACCGGGCCAGCGCGGTGACGGCGGCGCGGGACAGCTCGGCGCCGGGCATCATGCTGGTGAAGCCGTGGAACGCTCCGGGCCAGACGTGGAGTTCCGCCTGGACTCCGGCTTCCCAGAGGCGGCTCGCGTAGGCGACCGTCTCGTCCCGGAACACCTCCGCGCTGCCGCAGTCGAGGTAGGCCTGGGGGAGTCCGGACAGATCGCCGGCTCGTGCAGGCGCGGCGTAGACGGAGACGTCCTCGCCGCCGCGCCGGGCGCCGAGGTAGGCGTCCCAGCCGAACCGGGTCATGGCTCGGTCGGCGACGCCGATCCCGTCGATCTGCCTCGTCGAGACGGTCGAATCGCTGTCGTCGAGCATCGGGGAGATCAGGATCTGGGCCAGGATCGACGGTCCCCGGCGGTCGCGCGCGAGCAGGGCGGTGCCCGCGGCGAGTCCGCCACCGGCGCTCTGGCCGACCAGGACGATGCGGTCGGGGTCGACGCCCAGTGCGTCGGCGTGCTCGGCGGTCCAGACGAGACCGGCGTAGCAGTCCTCCACGGGGTAGGGATCGGGGTGCTCGGGGGCGAGGCGGTAGTCGACGGTGACGAGGACGACGTCGTGGGTGAGCAGCCAGTCGTCGTAGGAGTCGAGGTTCCCGAGGTAGTGGCCGAACATCATGCCGCCGCCGTGAATGGTGAAGAAGCAGGGGGCGGTGCCGGAGCGACCGGCGCGCTGGAGGATGCCGAGGTCGATCGGATCACCGTCGTGCCCGGGGACGGTGACGGTGCGCCGTTCGAGGCCGCGCGCGCGCAGGGCGTCGTCGAGCTCCTGCTCCGTCGTCTCCGGCTCGCGCAGGCGCGGGAGCATCGCCGTGGTCAGGGTGAAGGGGCCGCGCTCCTGCAGCCGGTCGAGGAAGGTCGCGAGCTCGGGGTCGAAGGGCGGGGGCGAGACGGTGTCAGACATCGGTGGTCTCCTGGGTCGAGGTGGTGCGGGAACGGAGGGCGCCGACGGCGACGAGCACCGCGGCGGCGAGAGCGAGGGTCAGGGCGGCGACGGTGATCGCGTCCTCGAAGCGGAGGAGGTCGGGCGGCGCGCTGACGGATCGCGAAGCCGGTCCCCGCGAGGACGGCGGCCGCCGGTCGCGGCCGAGGAGGCGCCGGTCACCCGCTGCCGGCCCGCGGTCGACGCGTGCAGGTCGCGGCCGAGGGTGGGCAGGGCGACGGTGAGGATCGAGCTGTCGAGCATCCCGAGCAGGGACGCCGCCGACAGGCCGGTGAGGGCGATCCGCTCCTCGCGCAGGCGGCGTGGGGCCGTGCCTCGCGGGGCGGATCGGGGGCGTCGGGCACCATGGGCGCACTCCTTCACGGGGAAGAAGTGGCGGATCACTCGATGCCGCGTGTGCGCACAGACCGCGGACGAGCGCGGACTGCTTTTTACCTCAGATGAGGAGAGAGTACACCCGGGCGGAGGCCCGGCGATCGGGATCCGGCGTCGAGCAGGGCGGCGCCCGCGTCGAGTGAGCGGTCAGGCCCCGGGGTCGGAGGAGCCGTTCAGCTGCGCGGCGATCGGCACGGTGCCGGCGACGACGACGTCGCCGGTGTGTGCGGTGGTGACGGTCTCGATCAGCACGATCTCGACCTCCTCCTCGGCCACGGGATTGTGCCGCACGCCCCGCGGGACGAGGCTGCCGACGGGTCGAGAGCCCGCCTCAGAGCGCCTTGAGTCAGAGCGCCTCGAGCACCTCGACCGCCCGCTGGACCCCGTGCTCGGTCCGCAGGAGACGGCCCACCTCGGCCGCCCGCTCCCGCCGCGACAGGGCGTCGCTCATCGCGGGCACGAGGGTGGCGGCCGAGAGGCGGCGCAGCGGGACCGGGGCGGCGGCGAGGCCCCGCCGGTGCAGCTGGGCGGCCCAGAACGGCTGGTCGGCGGTGACGGGCACGACGACGGTGGGCACGCCGGCCCGGGCGACGGCGTGCGAGGTGCCGGCCCCGCCGTGGTGCACGGCGAGCGCGGCGCCCGGCAGGACCGCGTCGAACGGCGCCGACCGCACCGCCAGCACGTCGGGGCCGCGGCACTCCTCCGGCAGCGCGAGTCCGCCCCATCCGGTGACGAGCAGCACCCGCAGGCCGTGGGCGCGGGCGGCCGTGACGATCGCGTCGCCGCGAGCCGAGGCGTCTCCGGTCGCCATCGAGCCGAACGACGCGACGAGGAAGGGTCCGCCGGCCAGGAACTCGGCGACCGCGGGGTCGGGAGACGCGGCCGACTCCGCGAACCACGCCCCCGTCTGGTGCACCCGCTCCGGCCAGTCGTCGGGGCGCGGCAGCAGCTCAGGGCTCACCGCCATGAGCGTCGCGCGCGACGGCGACCGCCGGTCCGGACGACGCCCGCCCGGCAGCTCGGCGGCGGCGCGGGCCACGTCGGCCTCGAAGAGCCGAGCGGCGCTGCGCGGCACGGCGTAGGTGTGCCGGTTGTAGGCGCCGAGGTCGCGGGTGGCGGTGGGCCCTCCGGCGGCGGGGAACCGCTCGCTCGGCGTGGCCACCGGCGCGAACTCCACCAGCACGCGGGGCACGCCGAGCGCGTCCGCCGCCATCGGCGCGCTGAGGATCAGCGGGTGGTGGACCACCACGTCGGGCTCGAAGGCGATCGTCTCCCGCACCGCGGTGGCGAGCATCCGCCGCATCGCGGGCCGCACCTCCCGGCGCAGGTGGTTCGCGAGCGCCCACGGGGTGCGGCCGGCGGGGGAGAGCACCCGCCGAGCGTTCAGGCCGAGGGCCACGGTGTCCACGCCCTCGGGGGCGTCCGCGTCGTCGGGCAGGGCCAGCAGGACCTCGTGACCGCGGGCGACGGCCTGCCGGGCGAGGGTCGCGAAGGGCTCCACATCGCCCCGGGTGCCGGCGGTGGCGAGCATCATACGCATCCCCCCAGTGTGGCCCGCAAGTCATCACCCCGCGTCGAGGGGCCCGGTAGCCTCGGGCGGGTGACTGATCGCAGTGAGCGGACGGCGAGCACCGCACCGCTCGCGATCGGCGCGGTCGTGCGCCGCCTCGTGCACATCTCGCGTCCGGTGCTCTGGATCAACACCATCGGCTCCGGCCTCGTCGCCGTGTGGCTCACCGGCGCGCTGTTCGACCTGCGCGCCCTGCCGATCATCCTGTGGCTCACCCTGCCGTTCAATCTGCTGATCTACGGCGTCAACGACGTCTACGACCAGGACACGGACGCGTCCAACCCCCGCAAGGGCTCGATCGAGGGCGCCAGGATCCGGCAGTCCGAGGTGCGGCTGATCGCCTGGGCCGTGGCGGCGACCAACGTCCCGTTCCTGGTCTACTTCCTCCTCGCGCTGCCGCCGCTCGCGAACGCCGCGATCCTGCTCTACGCCGGCGTCTTCGTCTTCTACTCCGCACCGCCGCTGCGCTTCAAGGCGCGGCCCTTCCTCGACTCGCTGAGCAACGCGGCCTACGCGCTGCCGCTGGTCATCGTGCCCGCCGCCTTCGAGGTGTCGCCGGTCTGGCCGGCCGCCCTCGGGCTGATGGCCTGGAGCGTGGCCAAGCACGCCTTCGACGCGGTGCAGGACATCGTGGAGGACCGCGACGCGGGCATCACCACCACCGCGGTGCGGCTCGGGGCGCGCGGGACGGCCCTGTGGAGCGGAGCCTGGTGGATCGTCTCCACGGTGCTGTTCGCCCTGGTGAGCGTGCCGGTCGCCGCGGTCAACCTCCTGATCGCCGGCGTCCTCGTCGTCCGCCTGCTGCGCGACCCGACGCCGGAGACCGGTCACCGGCTGTACCGCCTGTCGGTCGCCTTCCCGTACATCGCGGGCTCCTTCGCCGGGGTCCTGCTGCTGGTCTCGATCGTGCTGGGAGGCTCCGCATGAGCCGCATCGTCGTCGTCGGCGGCGGGATCGGCGGGCTCACCGCGGCCGCGCTGCTCGCGCACACCGGCCACCGGGTCACCCTCCTCGAGGCCTCCGCCGAGCTCGGTGGCAAGAGCCGCCGCCTGCAGCTGGGCGAGGACCGCATCGACACCGGGCCGTCCCTGGTGACGTTCCCGGCGGTGTGGGACGAGCTGCTGCGGCGCCTCGGCGACGGCGAGCGCGTCCGGAACGCCGGCCGGCTCGACCTGGTGCGGATGCCTGAGGTGGGCCGCTACTACTACGACGGCGAGGAGACCTCGCTGCCGGTCGCGCCGGACCACCCCTGGTACCCGGCCTGGCGGCGCTTCTCGGAGCTGCACGCGCCCCTCGCCGACGACGTGACCGAGCTGCTGCTCGCCGATCCGCTCGACCGGGCCGCCCTCCCGGCGCTGCGCCGGCTGCTGGCCGTCTACGGCTCGCGCCTCACCACGCGCGCCTACCTCGACGGCCTGCCCTGGCTGCCGGAGGGGCTGCGCGAGATCATCGCGATCCACACCCTGAACGCGGGTGTCTCGCCTGCGCGCACCCCCGCCCTCTACGCGAGCATGCCAGCGATCATGGCCGAAACCGGGGTCTGGGTGCCCCGCGGCGGCGTCTACGAGATCGTGCTGGCGCTGGGCCGGCTGGCCGAGGCGGCCGGCGTCGAGGTGCGCACCGGCGAGGCGGTCGTCCGCATCGAGCGCGGGTCGGTCACCACGGACGCCGGGCGTTATGCGGCCGACCTCGTCGTCAGCGCTCTGGACGCCGACCGGCTCGAGGCGCTGACGGGTCCGTCGCGGTTCCCGGCGCTGCCCCGCCTGCGCCCCCGCACCCTCTCCTGCTCGGCGATCGCGCTGTACGGCGTGCTGCGGGAGGAGCTGCCGGCGAGCATCGCGACGCACAGCGTGGTGCTGCCGACGCGGCCCGCCGCGCTCCACCGCAGCCTCGAGGCGGGCGACGAGCCGGCGGACACCATGGTGTTCGTCAACCAGTACCGCGCGGGCGAGGTGTACCCGAATCCGCACAGCACCCTCGGCGTGCTGCTGACCGCGCCCGCCGACGGCGGCCGGTACACCGCCGAGCACCCCTTCGTGCGGCGCGAGGTCGAGCGCGTCTCGCGGGCGATGGGGCTCGACGGGCTCCTCACCGACCTCCTCGACGAGCAGACGGTGCTCGATCCGCAGTACTACGGCGAGGGCGGCGAACCGCACGGCGCGCTCTACGGCGCGGCGCGGCCCTCCTGGCAGAGCGGGCCCTTCCACCGGCCCGCGTACCACGACCGCCTGCGGCCCTGGCTGTGGCGGGTCGGAGCGTCGGTGCACCCCGGCGGCGGGATCCCCGCGGTGGTGGGCGGCGCGATGATCGCGGTCACCCGGCTGCTGAAGTTGAACCCGGCCTAGCCGGCGACGCGGTGCGCCGCACCGCAGCAGGCGGAGGCGGAGCCCTCTGCATGCTGGTCGAGTAGCGCCGGAGGCGCGTATCGAGACCTGCTGTCGCCTGATGTGTCGGTGATGGTGGATCTCGATACGCCCGCTGCGCGGGCTACTCGATCAGCATGGGTGCGCTGCAGGCGGCATGCAGTTCCACGCCTCGCATGCTGCGGTGCAAGATGCATGCGGCTCCGCGCCTTCCATGCTGGTCGAGTAGCGCCGCAGGCGCGTATCGAGACCCGCCGGCAGCCGCGCGCCGGCGGCGGCGCGTCAGGCGGGCGTGAGCCGGAGGGGCGGGCGGGGCTGGATCGGCGTCGTCCCCGGTGCCGTCGGGGAGATCCACTGCACGACAGGGCTGGTCGCGGTCGAGCCCGGGCCGAACGTGAAGGCGAAGTCGGCCGCGCCGGCGACGGTCGGACCGGTGAGGTAGGCGAACGCGGCGCTGTCCTCGTCGACGACGCTCCAGCCCGCGGGCAGGGCGATCGTCGACGCGTCGAAGAACTCGGCGGGGATCAGCAGGAGCCCGGGGTAGCCGATGGCGTAGCAGTCGGCGGGCACCAGCAGCCGGAGTGTCGACGTCCCGCCGACGACGGCGGGGTTCGTCAGCCACTCGAGCACGGGGAAGCCCCGCGGCCCGATCTCGATGGTCGACGAGACGGAGCCGGTGACCTCGCTCTCGGTCCAGGTGGCCGTGGTCGTCCAGTTGCCGGACAGCTCGCCCCACTCGACGTTGAAGCCCTTCGTCCCCGCGCTCACGCCGTCGGGGGCGAGGATCGTGATCGTCCGGCCGTTGTCGTTGATCACCGTCCACCCCGTCGGCGCGACGACCGACCTCGCCGGGGAGAAGGCGTACTGCTCGAGGACCGTCAGGGTGAGAGTGCCGGTCCCGCGGACCACCGGCGTCCCTCGCGGGGGCGACTCCAGGGTGAGGAACAGGAGGGACGACTCCGTCTGGACGCCCCTCGGGCCGTCCCAGGACAGGCGGGCCGTGAGCCCGGCGGTGCTGGCCGCCGCCATCGGCGCGGCGGTCGCGACCGCGACGACCGGGGTCGACCAGGCCGCCCCGAGCACGGTGCGCCTCGCGACGTCGGAGGGGCGGGGGTCGCGGACGCCGTGGGTGCTCATCGGGGCGAGTGTCGCAGTGGGGGAGTGCCCGCGGCAAGATCCTCTAGCGGACATGTCCGCTTGCGGACAGAAGTGCCGGGCGAGCGACCCGTGCCGCGGACCCGCCGCTCGTCCTGCGGTGCGAGGCGCTCGCACTGCCGCGCGCGCCGGGTCGGCTCCGCACTGCGGCGCCCGTCGGTCACGCCGGAGTGCGCGCAGCCGACGGGAACCCGCGCAGAGGCGGCGCCGCCAGGACGGTGAGCCCCCTCCTCACGGCCTCCGATTCGGATCCGGAACCCCGTGTGTCTGCAACCTAGACCTCGCGAGTCGCTCTGGGAAGCGCTCGGCGGAGCCCGGAGGAAGATGTCGCACCGATATCGACGAAGCGTGAGGATTCCGGCCCGTTCGGGCGTAGCCTCCGTTCCGACCCCATCCGGACCCCTTTCGCGTGGCCACGGCATCCATTCCGGATGCACCCGACGTCAGGATCCCCATGGGACGACTCGTCTACGACTCGCGGCTCGACGTGGACTTCGAGGACCGCCTCCTCGGTCACCTCCAGGTCGTCATCGGCACCAAGCTCGGCCGGGGCGAGAGCTTCTACCTCTCCTGGAAGGACCTGCCGGCCGTGGGAAGCGGCCGCACCTCGATCTGGCTGCATCCCGCGAGCGCGCTCCGGTTCCGGTACGCCAGTGCCGATCGCGTCGTCCTCAACCAGGCCTGGGTGCGGCGCTGGATCGCGGACTCCTACGCCCCGGGCGGGCTGCGCCTCACCGACGAGCCGGAGCCCGAGGGGGACCGTCCGCCGAGGACCGGGACTCCTGCGCCGTCCCCGCGGGCACCGCGGCTCTGACGTCGTCCCGGGGACCCTCAGTCGCGCGCCCCGAGGGCGGACTCGGGTGTGCTGCCGTCCCAGGCCGCGAGCAGGCGGAGCCTGTCCCCGCTGTCGCCGTGATCGTCGGGGTAGTAGATCACCAGGACGAGCCCGTCCACCGGCAGCTTCTCGCGGTGCAGATCGAGGAGGCCGACCCGGGGGTGGTCGATCGTCGCGGTGCCGCCCCGGAGCAGGCGGACGTCGTGCCGGGCCCAGAGGGTGCGGAAGCGGGCGCTGGCGAGGGACAGCTCGCCGACGAGCTCGACCGCGCGGGGGTCGCTCGCGTCCTGGCCGAGGGTCTGCCGGGCCACGCCGACGAACGACTCGACCGCCGTCTCCCAGTCGCGGTGGAAGAGGCGCTCCTCGGGATCGAGCAGCAGCGACCGCAGGCGGTTGTGGCCGGGGGCGAGCCGCGGCGAGAGCGACACGGCCGCCCGGTTCGAGGCGAGGACGTCGAAGTAGCGGCCCTCGACGAACGCGGGGACGTCGAGCGCGGCGAGGAGGTGGTGCAGCCGCGCGGGGACCTGCTCCGCCGGCCGCGCGCGCCGCCGCACGCGGGGCTTCGGCGCGGCGAGGTCGTGCAGCCAGGCGGTCTCGACGTCGTCCAGCTGCAGGACGCGGGCGAGGGCCTCGAGCACTTGCGCGGAGGGGTTGTCGTCGCGGCCGCGCTCGAGCCGGACGTAGTAGTCGGCGCTGATGCCGGCGAGGAGGGCGACCTCCTCGCGGCGGAGGCCGGCACCCGCCGCCGCGTCCCCGACGGCAGGCCCACCCGCTCGGGAGCGACGAGCGCGCGCCGGGCCTGCAGGTACTCGCCGAGCGCGTTCGCCGGTGCGTCGACATCCATGGGGCCGACGATACCCACCCGGTCGCGCGCGGAGAGAGGCCCTGCCACTCCCCGGATCCGCCGGGACCTGGCTGCCCGCGTCGGCGGCGGCGACCATCGGGCCGAGCCGTTCACCGCGGACTCGTTCCCCCAGGAGGAGACACCATGGACATCACCGACCGCACCGTCCTCGTCATCGGCGGCACCTCGGGCATCGGCCTCGGTCTCGCCCGTCGCTTCGCCGCCGCCGGCAGCACCGTCGTCGTCGGTGGTCGCGACACCGACCGGGTCGAGGACCTCGAGACCGTCCGGATCGACGTCACCGATGCCGACTCCGTGAGCCGGGCCAGGGACGAGGTGCTGGCGGCGCATCCCGGCCTCGACACGGTCGTCACCATGTCCGGGGTCCTGCTCCAGGAGGACCTCCGCGACCCCGCCCACTTCGCCACCGCGGAGCGGACCGTCGCCGTCAATCTGCTCGGCACGATCCGCGCCGTCGACGCCTTCATCCCGCACCTCCTCGGCCGGGGCGGCGGCGACATCGTCACGGTGTCCTCGGGGATCGCCTTCCTGCCGTTCCCGCTGATGCCCAGTTACGGCGCGTCGAAGGCGGGCGTCCACGCGTACACCGAGTCTCTGCGGGCGCAGCTCGCCGGCACGGGCGTCCGGGTGACCGAGCTCGTCCCGCCGGCCGTCGCGACCGCGGGCCAGGAGGCCGTCAACCCGGCCGCCCTGCCCCTCGACGCCTACCTCGACGAGGTCCTCGAGCTGCTGAAGCAGGAGCCGACTCCGGACGAGATCGTCGTCCGGGCCGCGCAGCGACTGCGCTGGGCCGAGCGGGACGGCACCTACGCCGAGCTCCTCGCCGCGCGCTCCCGGTCGCTCGACACCCTGCCGGGACGCTGAGCCCGCGCCGGGAGACCGGGAGGAGTCGAGGTGGAGATCCCGAGGAGGCGCGAGCGGCGCGGCAGTCCTATCGTGAAGGAGGAGGTCGTCATGGTTCGTTCGGCTAGCAGGAAGTCCCGTCCGTTCACGCCCCGTCTGCTCGTGCTCTCCGTCGCGGTGTTCGGCGGGCTCGCCGGCGTGACGGGCTGCTCGGGGGCGGCTCAGGAGACGCCGGCGTCGACGGCGCCCTCGGCGTCCACGTCGACGGCCGCGTCCAGCGCGACCGCCGCACCGGCGAGCCCTTCCGCGTCGGCACCGTCGTCCGCACCGCCCGCGTCGTCGGCCGGCTGCACCCCGAACGACACCCCCGTCCCGGCCGGCGTCGCGACGGCGGAGATCGGCGACGTGGACGGCGACGGCCGGGCGGACCAGGCGTTCTACGACGAGGACGGCGGCTTCGCCTACGGCATCCGCACCGCCTCGGGCGCGACCTTCCTGCAGCAGGACACGCTGGCGGGCCCGGCGACCCACCGCGGCTGGACGGTCGCGGTGAGCCCGACCCTCGCGGCGACCGTCCTCAGCGACGGCAGGACCGCCGCGCTCTTCGCCTTCACCGACTGCGCGTTCGTGACGCCGCTCGGCGTCGACGGGCAGCCCTACCGATTCGTGCTCGCCGGGTTCGGCGACGCCGGCACGGGCGTCACCTGCGGCACGGCCGACGCCGACGGCCACCACTCGATCTCCGGCGTCCTCGCCGCGCGGGACGCCGACGGACACTACAGCATCACCTCGACGCAGGTGGAGCTCTCGGCCGACGGGCGCACCGCGACCAACGGCGCTGTAACGAGCGGCGGCGACGACCTCGCGCAGGACGACCCCGCGGTCGTCGCCGCGATGACGGCGACCTGCGACGACGTGGCGAGCGTTCAGACCAGCGGGGAGTGACCGCCCGGAGCGCCGTGCCTCCGGGCGGCGTCGAGGACCGGGTCGAGGCACGCGCTCCCGACCCCCGTCTAGGCTCCGAGCGTGTCGCGAACCCTCTCCGCCCTCGTCCTCGCCGGTGCCGGCCGATACATAGATCCTTGGCATCCCTTCGCGGAGACGACCGAGTGCGTCGGCAGCATCCTGCGCGAGTCGGGCTTCGCGCTCACCGTCGCGCCGGACGTGGACGACGCGCTGCGGCGGTTCGAGGACGCTCCGGATCTCGTCGTCGTCAACGTCGGGCTGCCCCGGGACGGGTCACCGTCGCCCGCCGCCACCGCGCGGGCCGGCCTCCGACACCTGCTCGCCTCAGGTGCCCCCGTGCTCGCGCTGCACGCCTCCTCGACGAGCTTCGTCGACGCGCCGGAGTGGGAGCAGGCGATCGGCGGCCGGTGGGAGCGGGGGACGTCCTTCCACCCCGAGCACGGCGAGGCCCGCGTCCGCCTCCTCGGGCACCCGCTCACCGCGGGGATCGGCGACTTCGTCCTGCAGGACGAGCGCTACACGTCCCTCCGCACCGCCGCCGACAACGAGGTCGTCGCGGTCCACGAGCACGACGGCGTCGAGCACCCTCTGATCTGGCTGCGCGAGGCCGGCGACGACCACGGCCGCGTCGCCTACGACGCCCTCGGCCACGACGCCCGCTCCTTCGAGTCGCCCGAGCACCGCGAGATCCTCCGCCGCCTGATCGCCTGGACGACGCGACAGGACGAGGTCTGAGCGCACCACGGGAGCGGCGCACGGTCGGCGCGCATCCGCGAGGACACGCACGTCGCGGGACTCCGACGTCGGAGCATCAGTGGGCGTCGTCGTTGCCCATCTCGTGCACGATCCGGCCCTGGCAGCCGGCCTGCGTCCAGTCGTAGGGGCCGGTCGAGGTGAGGTTCGTGCCGTAGAGGGCGGCCATGGCCTCGCTGTCCTCCGCGAGGGGCTCGGAGCCCCGGTCCTCGGGCGAGCGCTCCCACCACAGCTTGAAGGTGTAGTCGAAGCCCTCCTCGCGCATGCAGCCGGCGATGCGCAGCTGCATGTCGACCCAGCTGACCGCATCGCCGAGCTCGTCGCCGACGAGGCTCGCCGGGTAGGTGATGTCGTCCGGTGCGTCGGAGACGTCGTAGAGGCGGACGCCCCACTGGTCGTACCGGTGCCCGTCAGGGGCGGCGGTCGGCGTCGCCTCCTCGAACGGTGTGCCCGGCTCGTGGGCGGCGGGGGTGACCGAGGGGAGCGGCGACGAGGCGACGTCCTCCTCGACGACGGGCGGGTCGGCCGCCCGCGCGGCGGCGAAGCGGTCGTCGTAGTCGTGGACGGCCGACGCCGTGGTGGCGGCGAGGACGGCGCCGAGGCCTGCCGTGAGGAGCAGTCCTCCCGCGGCGAGGGCGATCGTGGCGCGCAGCCGGGTGGTGCCTCGAGGGCGGGGATCCGTCATGTCGTGACCTGGCTTCCGGTGGGGCGTCGGGCGATGGACCAGCAGAGGGCGGCGGCGAGCAGGACGAGTCCTTGCGCGTTCCCCAGCAGCAGGAGAAGGAGGTCGAGGGAGGGCGCCGAGGACACGAGCACGGGGACCGTGGCGCTGACGTACCAGAGCGCGTCGACCGCGACCGTCGGGAGGACCGAGACGGCGACCGCTCCCAGCACGGCGCCGGCACGGCGTGTCCGGTGGTGCAGGAGCAGCAGCAGAGCCAGCGCGGCGACGGCGGTCGCCGCGAACACCGGTGCCGTCGTCGCGGACGGCACCGGACTCGCCGTGACCAGGCGGGTGCTCGCCCACCCGCCGACGACGATGGAGGCCAGGACGAGCACGAACACGACAGCCCAGAGGGCGGTGGAGAGCGACCCCACTCGCGCGTCGAAGAGCATCTCCGCGCTTCCCTCGTGGAGTCGGGCGCGGCGCCACAGCAGATCCGCCCCGGCGCCCCGGTCCGTGCGCGAGGCGATCTGCCGAGCCGTGCGGCGGGGAGCCTGCTCCCTCTCCTCGGCCCACCGGGTGTGCTCGAAGAGGTCGGACGCGATCTCCTCCGCCCGCTCGGTCGCGAAGTGCGGATCCAGCCCGCGGGTGTAGATGCGGCACCAGCGCAGCGCGGCGACCGTGGAGCGGCGCACCGCCGCCGACGACCGGGCGCTCACGCCGTTCCACCGAGGATTAACGGGGCACGACCGGCAGAGCCCGAGCGGGCAGCGGCGGCCGCGTGGGCGACGGCGCGTCCCTCGCCGGTCACCTCGTAGCGGCGGCGCGGAGGGCGGCCCTGCGCGTTCGCTTCCGCCTTGTCCTCCCAGGACGACGAGACGAGACCGCGCTCCTGCATCCTCCCCAGCGCCTTGTAGAGCGTGCCGTGCGCGGTGAGCGGCCGGCGGTCTCCACTGGCGAGCGATGCGGCGAGAGCGAAGCCGTGCGTCGGCTCGCCCGCATCGATGAGCGCGTCCAGGAGGTCGAGCTCGAGGGGGAGGACCGCTCCCTGCTTCCGTCTGGGCATGACCGAAGAATAGGAAGATAGGGGAGGGAGGTCAAGAGCGGCGCGGGGTCGCGGTCGCCCCGACCGGCGCGCTCCTGCTGGGGTGACTCCGTGCGGAGCGTCCGTCAGCGCCGGCGTTCCGGCCAGGCCTGCCATGCCCGGCTCCAGGGCGCGGACAGCTGCTGCCCGTCGTGACTGGTCACCTCATGCACGCCCTCCTCGTTGGTGAAGCCGCTCGACATGCCCAGCTCACCACCGCCTCCGATGCGGTAGGCGACGGTGATGCCGTCGTCGTGAGCGGTGATGCTCTCCTCGTAGCGTCCGGCGACGACGTCGAGGACGGTTCGCTCGAGGTCGTCCGCGAGGGCGGTCCAGTCGTCGTCGCAGGCGTCGCAGCCGCAGACGGGGTAGTTGAACCGCTGCAGTGCTCCGGCGTGGAGGAGGACACCGGGGAAGACGGTCCAGACGATCGTGAGCGGGGCGGCGTCGACCGACCGAGGGGTCACGCGGACGGCGCGGGCGGCCCAGGAGATCTCGGCTTCGTCTCGCGCGGCGAGGGCCGGGTCGTCCTCGACCGTGACGTCGTAGCTGCGAGCGAGGTACTCGAGCAGGGCGTCCGCGATCGTGTGGACGGGTCGGAACCGCTCGGTGTCGCGGGTGACGGAGTAGCTCTCGTCCGGAGGTGGTCCACCTCTCCAGCGATCGCCGTAGGGGATGGGCCGACCGTCCTCGTCGGTGAAGACGCGGTCCTCGACAGCGGGTCGGGTGTAGTCCGTCATGAGGGAGAGAGTACGGCGGAGCGCCGACCGGATCTCTCGTGCTCTGCCGCAGTGGCTCCCGGCCCGGACCTGCGCTCCGACGGTGCGCTGAGTCGCGCTGCGCGGCCTGCGGCGAGCCCGATCGTCCGAGCTCAGCGTCATCTGCGATCGACGCTGGCCTCTCCCGGCATCGTGAGCCGGAGGATCAGGGTGAGGACGAGGCCGAGGATGCCGCTGAGGAGCAGCGCGGCGACGACGACAGCGGAAGCGCCGAACGACCCCTGAGCATCGTTGCTCGTGTCCACCGGTACGAACCAGTAGACGACGGCTCCGACGATGAACAGCACGCTGACGACGAGGGCGCCGATGCAGGTGTCTCGCCGCACCTTCTCCTGGGACCCGTCTCCTGACAGGTTGACGAGCCAGAGGACTCCGATCACGGCGGGAGCGCCGGCGAGGAGCGCAAGGAACACGGGTTCTCCTAGTTGGTGACGGGTCGCGACAGTATCCGCAGCCGGGGCAGGAAGAGCGACGCGGCGGTACGGCGACCATCACGCTTCTCCGTGGAGGGCGACCGCCTGGCTGGCGGTCATCGGGGAGTCGCGCAGGGAAGACGACGGAGCTACTGAGTGAGGAGCTCAGCACACCACCCAGTTTCGAATGACCTGGAACGCCACGCTCGCCAGCGTGAAGGCCAGGAATGCGGCGGGCGGTACGGCCAGCGGAAGGGGTTCGCCCTTGCGTCGGACGAACATCAGGCGCGCAGCGAGGATCAGCGCGAGGGCAGGGGTCGCGTAGGCGGCGATGTAGACGACGAACTGGCCCAACCATTCAGCGACGGAGAAGTCATGCCACCGCTCCCAGAACGCGAGACTCACGAAGGCAACGAGGACGAACAGCAGCGCGGTCAAGACGCCGACTGCGAGAAGTGTTCCAGCGAGGACCCCTGAGCTGTCGACCGCCCGGCGCATCCAGGAGGTGAGGCTCACAGCAGCTGCGATGACGAGTACGGAAGCGCCGTACCAGTACGCCTCGACCGGCACCCATCCAAGGTTGTAGCACTCCGCGAGTACTCGGCCGAGTGGTGTCCAGGCGGCTACGAGCTGGAAAAGAAGCGCAGCGACCACCAGCAAGACCAGCAGGATCTGGCCGAGCACGCTCAGCGCACGCGTGAGGACGGAAAGCTGTCCAGACGGTTCCTCCTGATCGTGCTGCATCTGTGTCCCCCCTGTCGCGCGGTAGCCGGACCGACAAAGCCCACCACCGCTAGTATGCATCGCACGCTAACATGCAAAGCATGACAGTTGACTTGGGGGCCCAGATCAGGAAGGGCGTTGTGGAGTACTGCGCCCTCGGGCTCCTGTCGCGGGAGCCGATGTACGGCTGGCGCCTGTCGGAGGAGCTGGTGTCACTGGGCATGATCGCGAGCATCGGCACGCTCTACCCGGTGCTCGGGCGGTTGAAGGATCGCGGTCTGATCACCTCCTACGCAGGGGAGAGCGGTTCGGGCCCGGTCCGGAAGTACTACAAGCTCACCCCCTCCGGACAGGCCGAGCTGGGCGAGTTCCGCCGCCAGTGGGAGCCGTTCACCCGTTCCGTCCAAGCGATCGTGGCAGGAGACGACACATGACCCCGACCAGCGCACCCCGCGAGGTCCAGACCTACTTGAAGCGGCTCGACCGGGCGCTACGGCCCGTCCCTCGCGACGTCGCCTCCGCGATCCGAGACGTTATCGATGAGGAGCTCGCCGGCCTCGAGCCGACAGAAGCCCTCGAGCGCGTGCGGTCCTTCGACGAACCGGAATCCATCGCGGCCGCCGCCCTGGGCGAGAGCCGCACTCACCCGAAGCCAGCCGGCCGTGCGAGAGTGATCTGGATCGTCGCCGCTGGAGTCGTCGTCGTCCTCGCGGTCGCTCTGGTTTCGACGTGGGCACTCGCACCTGGCCCCACCCCCGAGGCGACCGCTTCCTCTGTCGTCGCCTAGCCGATGCCCGATCTTGGTCCCTCTCCCGCCCCTGCACCTCTCGCGCCCGACGAGCAGGAGCAGCTGCGCATCCAGGAGCAGGACCGCCAATGGGAAGGAGTCCTGGCCGGCTTCCCCGACGCGACGAGACCCGCCGACCCGTTCCAGGAATACCGCGACCCGAACGACTCGACAGCACTCCTGGGCTGCCTCACCGCGGCCGGCCTGCCGGTCGACCTCGGCTCGAACGCCGCCGGCGGCGGACCCGTCAGCATCATGACGTCCGCCTCGACGGAAGCCGAATCGGTCGCCGCGTTCACCTGCTGGTCGAGCTATCCCACGACCCCCGTGGTGCCCATGACGTCCGAGCAGATCGACTACCTCTACAGCTACCTCACCGAGTACCTCGTGCCCTGCTACGAAGCGAACGGCATCGAGAACCCCGAGGCCCCCAGCCGAACCGACTTCATCGACCAGTGGCCGAACCAGGGCTGGTTCCCCAGCACGAGCGCAGCGATGCTGACCGACGACGAACAGGAAGCGATAGACGAAGCATGCGTGCGACCCGTCTGATCGACCGAACTACCGGTGTCCCGTGCGGGGATGGTCCACTGCGTCAGGTCCGTCGTTCGATTGCGGATCCGGGCCGGCGTTTGACGATGATGTGACATCAGTGGTGTCGGCGGACACTTCCTACTGTGACGGACTCTGAGACCCCCGAGGCGGACCTCTGGGAGCGCGCGCGGCGCGACGACGGCGACGCCTTCGCGGTCCGGTTCGACCGTCACCGTGCTCTTCCGGCCAGTCGCCGTACCTGGCCAGCCTAAGAAGCGGTTGTGGCTGAGGAAGCCATGGCTTCATGTACTCGGACGAAGATGGCAGGTGATGTCACCAGTCGTCCCCTAGCCTATGAGAAGCGTCTTTTTCGGTTTTCGGCGACTTCTCGGATTGCGTAGGAGTATCGCCCCCTCCTTCACCTGATGCAAAGAAAAGAACCAGCAGAATGAGGGTTGAAACTACTGCGCCAGCGATCAGAAAGCATCCATCCAGACGAGCGAAGGACATGTCGCTTGTAAGGATGTCCCTATCTGTGGCTGGTTCCGCGAATTTGGATGTTGCCGTTCCAAACATGACCAGAATTCCTGTGCCGCTTGCCAGTGCCCACGCGAGGCGAGAAGGAAGATTTCCACCGTCCTTCCTGCGAACCACCGCTAGCCAGAGTACCCAGATGAAAAATGGCACAAGGATGGCCATGAAGAAAGAAGTTGTCATGCTAATTACCCGCCGCCTCAGCTACTGAACCATCCGAGCAGCCGATTCCAGAGGAGCTTCTCTCCGCTCAGGCTGCGTCCCCCGCGGGTTTCGCACGTCTCCCTCGGGTTCCACATGTAGATGGAGCACATGACTCACACGATGGCTCCAGGAGGGGCAAAGACGATGGCATCACTCCATCCGGCCGGGGGAACTCTCCAACGTTCATCGGGACATCATGCACTGCGCTCCACCAGATTGACCAAGAGTCGAGACGTCACGCGCGGCATCGGAGGCGCGGCAGCCGATGCCGGAGCCCCCGCCGTCGAACCGACGCAACCGACGAGCGTGAGCACCGGATCGGCGAGCAGCAGGGCGAGGGTCGATCGGGAGGTCCGAGTCGTCATCATCCGGCGAATCTACCCTCGACTATTTACTCCCAGTGCGAAACGACCGGCGGCGGGACTTCTCGCTCGTGGTTGAGCACTCGAAAAATGATCGCGAGGACGATGCAGACGCCGGCGCCGATCAGTCCAGCAGTGGCCCCGACTGTCATCCACATCGGCTGGACCGCCGAACCGTCCGCGCAGAGCGGATTCCACAGGAAGCTCTCGGGGCTGGAGTAGCTTCCACGGACCTCGCACGTCTCTCCGGGATCCCACATGTAGAGCGAGGACATCAACCCGAGAGCGGCGGCGAAAACGGTGAAGAGCACGGCGAGTATGAGGGGGATCGCGTGATCCGGCCGAGGCGACTGTCCAACGCTCACCGGAACATCATGCACCGCTTCGCGAGGCTTGGTGAGGGACTATGGAGCATGGTGTCTCTGCGACTCGCTTCCAGGATGGTCCTCACTTCCGTGGTGTTGACAAGTGCACTGTTTGTCTCAGCGTGCGAGGGGTCGTTCCCTGACGCGCCGGCATCTGCCGGTGAGGACTACCCGAGCGGTGGCGTTCCTACCAGTGCCATGTGGCCGTCGGACTGGCTCGAAGGATTCAGCGGGGAAGAGGATTCCCCTCGCGGACCGATCGTAGGGCTGCGTCTCGAGTACGTCAGGGATCAGTGGGTCTGGCGGGTCAGGAGTGTCGCTCCCGGCCGTGAGGGTCCCGCCGACAGAGGCCGGGAAGCGCTCTACGACGCCAGCACCCTCGCTTTCAAGCAAGAGCGTAATGTCGCGCTGTCAGACGGTGAGGTGGTAGTCGTCAGTGTCGGCGCGACCGAAGCGGCGCGGCTCTCGGGCGAGACCTATCCCAGCCCACGCCTCATCGCGCTGGACCTCGGCGTGGTGGACGGGCGACCCGTATGGAACATCACGACGTGCGACACCGAGACCGGCGCGCAGTCGACAGCAACAGAGGCGGCAGATTCCTGATCTGGCCCGAGGTGGAGCGGAACACGATGAATGTGAGTGCTACTTCTCCCGCTCGCGACGCCAGTCAATCAAGACCGCTAGCGACACGATCGCCAGCGCGATGCCGAACGCGATACTCCAGCGCTCCTGTGTGACGATGCCAACAAAGACGAACACTGCGCCGAACACCACCCCGAGGACTGCTCCGCTCACCATCCCGGCTTCGACGTCTACAAATCCGAGCCGAAGCAGACGAGCTACCCTCCGCCAAATCGAGGGTTTGGACGACTCGCTCATGTGGTGACAGTAGGACACGTTGCCGCAGCTTCGCTCACGGACCCGGCGAGCGGTGGTCGCTGAGTCCGTCGAGCTACCGACTGGAATCGTGCGTGCTGTAAGAAGATCGTTCGCCGGTGCGGCTCGGTGCGGCCGCGTCGACATCCGCTCGCTGTCAGTCGTCGAGCTTCCACACGGATCGTGCGAAGTTCGCCAGGCCGTGTGCTCTGTGAAAGGAGGACGGAAACGCGCACGCAAAGCGTTCAATCGTGGGAATCAAGGAGAGAGACGTCAGCTCGCCGTCGAGCTGCGCTCGGACGTGGAGGATCGCGGACTTCCCGAGATGGGCTTCCACGAAGTCGGGCTCGACCGAGTGAATGTCGTTCGAGCTGATCTGCCTGACGGGGCGAGGTTCCGCGCCGGCCGACCAGACGGTGAGGCCGTCCTCGGCGATCGAGACGGTCACCAGGTCACCCAGCGGTCCATCGATCGCGGGATCGACAGCAGGCGCCGCGGACAGCTCTCGGAGGACGTCGTACTGATTCGATGCAACGAATACGACCGCCTCCGGCAGGCGACGCCTCACCACTCGGGTAGTCCGCAGTCGCGGCAACGCGATGTAGGCGGCGACCCCGATCGCTCCCACGATGCCGAACAGCACCGCGGAAACGAGGTAGGTCACACGTCCCGTGGGTGTGTCGTAGTAGCTGAACAGAGCCAAGCCGACCACGAACAGCGCTATCAGAACGACGACGATCACGACACGAATCGGACGGATCATCTCTGGCCTCTGTTCAGGTCGATGGAGAGTAGACGAGTTTCCCGCTGCGTCTGCCCTGCGACGGAAACCCGTCCTACCTGCGCCACTCTAGAGCCGCGCCCAAGCGGCGACGTCCTGACGATCAGGGACCACCTCGCGGTCGTGACAACGCGCACCCAACGGATTCGAGCCCATCCCGTATTGGGGATCACCACCGGGTCGTTTCGCGTCGCCATTCGCTGCCCATGAGTCGTTCAGCGGCGACACGATTGTGCGCCGCTGGGGTCGCCGGGTTGCGTTGGTAACGGCTCCGTCAGGTGATCTTCTCAGCCTCGCTGAGCACCTGGTCGACGTCGGCTCGGAGCTGCTGCAGCTCGCTCTGGTGAGCGTCGATGAAGTCGAGTTGAATCTTCGTCTCCATGCCTGCGAGCGTTTCGATGCTGCCGAGCTGGTCCTTGCAGGTGACATCAATGACCGCGATCGCGATCTGGTCCGGACCGGTCACCGAGTAGTCGATGGCGGGGAGCAGTGCCTCATTAGAGTCGGAGTCGGTCAGTCCTTCCTTCTCGATGCATTCGGCCCAGAGAGCTCGCTGCTTCTGGAACTCTCCGCTGCCTACCACTTCGGCGCGAGCCTCGAGGGAGCCTTGGTCTGCGATGGTCGGTTCGGGTGTGGAGTTGATGACCATGGTCGGCAGGGTGTCGGCGGTGCGGATGCACGTCATGACCTTGTTCGACCAGTCTGTTCCGAGTGCTTCCTGCTCGGCGTCCAGAGCAGCCCGGGCGGGACTGTAAGGCGACTCGTATCCATTGATCCGGGCTTCTTCCATGGCCCACAGGCCGTAGGGACGATCGGGAGAGGGAGAGGTCTCGAGTTCGGTCACCCAGTCGAAATCCGCCTGCGGGTAGGGCAGGCCCTGCTCAGCCATACACGCGCCGACGAGGATGTCGTTCGCGTGCTGGACCAAGGCTGCCTCGGCCTGGGTCATGACGTAGGCCTCGAGCGGAAAGTTGATCTGACCGGTCTCGCGGTCGAGGTCCGCGGGGGCGATCTCGGACGGATCGGCTGCGCTCGCGGCGCAGCCGGAGAGCAGGAGGACGGCCGCCGCGCCGGCGGCAAGGCCGGTGAGCAGCCGGCGAGCAGGAGACGACGAGAGTGAGGATCGCATGGGTTGCCGTTCTGTCGTGGTGGGAGAGGGTGCGTGCGGGGTCAGCATTGGAACTGTCCGTTCCCGAAGACGGTGCAGCCCTCGAGAGCGCCGTTCGGCGTTCCGCCGGCCGGCGCCTGGTCGACGACGCTGGTCTCGACCGATGTCGTGGAGAGAGGACCGGCGGGGAGGTCGCCTCTCGGTTCGAGGAGCACTCTTCGTTCCCCGATCAGCTGTCCGGTGTCGGGGTCGATGAGGATCTCCTGCCGGGTGCCGGTGGCGGACTCCACTCGTCCGATCGCAACACCGGTCGCGCCCTCGAAGGTCACCTGTTCGTCGGTGATGGTCACTCCCGGGATCTTGGCTGCCGCTTCGAACAGTGCCGCGCGCAGCTCCGCGGGGATGGTCCCGCGGCGCAGGGCGTCCGCGATGAACACGAGTGCTTCGCCCTCGCGGGAGGGGCCGGTGCTCCCGATCAGCGTGTAGATGCGCTCCAGGAGCTTGCCCGGGTCGCGGGGGAGCGAGGTGAACTCGGTCATCTGCGAGAGCTGATCGCCGCCGTAGAAGCGTCCGCCCGCAGCGCGCAGAAGCTCACCCACGTCACGACCCTCCGCCGCACGACGCGCGAAATCCGCCGCCGCTGCCTCTTCGCTTGCGGGCGAGAACGTCTCGTACAGCTCCGGCACCGGTCGGTCCCACACCCACTCGTCGGAGGTGTCGGCCGGGATGTAGAGCCGGTCGCGGTGGAGCACGAGGTAGCTCGCGGCGGTATCGCTGCTCACCAGGCTGACCTCCGAGGTCGTCACCATCAGGTACTGCCCCGGAGCGAGAACCGGGTCCGTTGTCTCGATCGCGCGAGCGGCCGCCTCCTGGAGGACGGCCGCAGCCGCCGGCGTGGCACCTCCGGAGCCCGCCCCGAGGACGTTCACGCCCACAAGGACCGTGGCGACGGCGCCGGCGCCGACCGCGGCGAGCATCAGCCGGCGCGGAAGGACGGCGCGTCGCTTCGGGAGCGGGGGAGCATCGGTCTCCTGGCGGATCCGCTCGAAGAGTGCCGCACGTCCACGAGCGAGGACAGCCTCGTCGGGATCGTCCACGACCTCACTGAGACTGCGCAGCAGCGTCAGGCTGTCCATGCTCCACCTCCACTCGGCGGGTAGTCCCCGCGTCCAGAACGCGTCGCAGCTTCGTGCGCGCGCGATTCAACCGAGACCGGACCGTCCCGATCGGGACGTCCAGAGCGTCGGCGATGCCCTGATAGTCGAGGTCGCCCCACGCATGCAGCAGCAGCACGTCCCTCTCCCCAGCCGGAAGGCGCCGCAGCGCCCGCCCGAGCCGACGCACCGCAGCGGACGCATCCAGCCGTGCAGCGACAGCATCTAGCGGGTCGAGCTCGAGGACCTGCGCGACGTGCTCCGCGAACATGCCCTTCCACGCCCTCGCCTCCAGACGCGCGCGCTTGCGCAGCAGAACCGTCGCGATCCCGAGCAGCCACGCACGGACATCACCCCGCTCGGCATCGAACTGCGCCCGACCCTCGAACGCGACGAGGAACGTCTCTGATGAGACGTCCTCCGCCGCGGCGACACCCACCCGAAGAGCTGCGTACCGGTAGACGAGCCGGGCATGCCGGTCGTAGAGAACAGCGAAAGCGGCCGGTTCCCCCAGGGACCGGCCGACGACCTCACCATCCGTCTCGACGCTCACAACAGGTCTTGCACGATCAGCGCCAGAAAGTTCCCACGAATATCCGCACCCCGGAATCATCTCCGCCAGAGCGCGTATCGGCTCTCACCGGCGCCCCGACAGTCGGTTCACGAGCGGGACTCGGGCTCGCCGTGTGATGAGCGAACGACAACCCCGGCGCGTGTTCAGCGAACGCGATCACCTTCGGTGGTGAGGGCCGTCATCACGCTGATGCGATCGACACGATGGAACGCTGATAGGTCCACCAGCTCCATCCTTTCAGCACGAAGTCGTAGCCGACACCGGGGGCCAACGCCTGCGCCTGCTCCGTCACCCATTGATCGGACGCCCCGTTCCCGCCCGAGAGGAAGAGCGTTCCGCAGTCGGTCGTCTCGACCTCGAACTTCGGGGTGTAGCGGGCGTGGATGTCGACGACCTCCGTCACTGTGCAGCGCGCTGACGAGATCGTCTTCTCCCAGACGACGCTCCAGGCGGTGATCGGCGCTGCTACCACCAGGACCACGAGCGCTGCGACCGCCACAGCCTTTCGTCGCATCGAACGGACCAACCTCTCAACACCCTCCAGGGCTCGGTTCTCACAGTGCGCGGTGGGCTGGGCCGACTGATCACGCAGCCGTGATGAAGACGATCTCGCCGACCGCATTCGTCCACCTCATGTCGTCGCCCAAGCGTGTGACAGTGACGGGTTCGCCGAGAAGTTCGTCGAAGAGATGTCCGGCGGCGCCGGCGGGAGCAACGCACCCGCGAAGCAGGGTCATGGTGTGAGTGACGGTCAGGACGCCGTTCTCGAAGGCGAACGAATCCGTCTGCACGTTGCAGCCGTCGTCGAACGCGAACTCGCCGGCTCCGGCGCCGTCCATGGTGATCGTGAGGTCGAGCCGATCCGCCGGTGCCTGGACATCGTCGGTCGTGATGCTGGTCAAGGAAGTGCTTTCGTACTGACCTGATTCCAACTCTGCGACCAGCGTCGGCGTCGGCGTCGGCGTCGCGACCGGCACCGGTTGCTCGCTGCCGGAGGTGCACCCGACCAGTGCGCCGGCGATCGTCGCGGCGAGCAGGAGCAGTGAGATGGTGCGAGGCATGTGGACTCCCGGCGGATGGAGCGACGCGCTCCGTTCGGCTGAGCAAAGCACGCTCGCGCCGGTGCCGCTACGCGCAGAGCAGCTCTAGGGCGACCAGACGCCTCCAGAGAACGATGTCGAGGGTTCCGCGCCGAGTCGTCAGCCGCCATGCCGATCGAGCCACTCCTCGCGTGAGGACACGCCCCCGTGTTCTACTCTCGGCTCGTGATCGCAGAGAGCCCATCGGGTAGGCATCGGCGCGCGGGGGCGCCGCCGCGCCGATGGTCGTTCCCTCTTTCGAAGAAGGAGGGAATCGCGCTTGCAACGGCCTTCGCGATGATCGCAGGGGTGTGCTGGGCGTGGGCGGATCGATGGAATGCGACGGAATCGACAGCAACGTGCACTGTGGTCGAGGTGCAGCGATCTTTTCTGGCTCCGGACCGGAGATCAGGTCGATGGCTTGTGGGCACAGAGGAGTGCGGGCGTCTGACGGCGGCATACGTCTGGGGTGGTTCGGGCATCGCGCCATCTGCCGTGCAGCCGGGATCCCGCTATGACTTCACTCTCCGAGGTTGGGAGCTGCTTCTCTACCATCGCCAGATCATGGGCGCCGAGAGAGCGGAAGAGCTTCCGCTGCCGTGACCGCGGTGCCACCGGTGTCACCCGTTGAAACGAGCCAGAACGAGCGCATCGGCCGTCCCGCCTGAGTATCGATCAACGGCTCACCGGCGCCCGCGGTGGTCGTTGACGTCGGTTCAGTCGAACACGCCCGCTCAGCGAACGCGACGCCGCCGGCGGGGCGACCGGGCCTCCCTCAGGGGATGAGCCCGGACCTATCGCCGAGTCGTCTGCAATCGCTCGCTGAAGTCTGAGACGAAACCGTGGTCTGAGGGCATTCACTACTGAGGGGGGTGATGTCGGTGGTCGGTGCGGCTGAGGTGATGCTGGTGGATCGGCTTCGCGGCGGCGACCCTTCGGCGCTGGATGCTCTCTTCCGGATGCACGGCCGCGCGGTCCACCGGGCCGCGGGGAGCTTCCTCGTGGACGCCGGCCAGGCGGAGGACGTCGTGCAGGAGACCTTCTTCCTGCTCTGGAAGCGCCGCTCGAGCGTGCGCATCGCGGGGGAGTCGGTGCTGCCCTGGCTGCTGGTCACGGCGCGCAACCTCAGCTCCTCGACCAACCGCCGCGAGCAGCGCCGACGCCACCTGCCCCTCTCCGACGACACCGCCACTCGCGGCGTCGACGCGGACACGAGCGACCGGCTGCTCGACGTGCGGCGTCTGGTCGAGCAGATGAGCGCGACGGACCGCGCGATCTGGACGGCGTGCATCGAGGACGACCTCAGCTACAGCGCCGCCGCCGCCTCCCTCGGCCTGTCCCACGGGACGGTCCGCAACCGCCTCTCGCGGGTGCGGGCATCGCTGACGAGAACCCTGACGGAACGGACCGAGGACCATGGACAGTCGTGACCTGAGCGATGAGCAGCTCGAGCGCATCAGCGCACGCCTCGCGCACCGCATCCGCCGCCGCCGACGCGTTGGCCAGGCCGCGGCGGTGACGCTCGCCGGTATCGCGGGCGCGATCCTCAGCGCGGCAGCCCTCACGGCGGTGACGACGGAGCGCGGCACTCCGGTCGCTGCGCCCGTCACCTGCTGGGAGCAGGACGGGCGGGGCGTCGCCCTGTCGGGCGAGATCCGGACGCCGGCAGAAGAGTCCACCGAGTCACTCGCTGCGGCATGCGCTGCCCTCACGGGGTCGGGTACCGACGGCATCACAGACGCGACGGACGCTGCACTGTTCTCCCTCGCAGGAACCCAGGTCTGCCAGGAGGGCGGGCGAATCCGGATCTTCACGGGACTGACTACCGCGGTCGACTGCACCGACCTGCCCATGAACCAGAACGGAGTCGACCAGTGATCACCAGACGCGCGAGAACCCTCCCCTTCAGCGTCCTCTGCCTCTCCGCGGCGCTCGTCCTCAGCGGCTGCGCGGCGAGCGCCACCGGCCCCGGCTCACCGCCGACGTCGCCGGTCGCGGGAGATCTGCTCAGCGCCGAGGAAGCGACCGAGTCCGTCTACGAGACCACCGCGGTCATCGCTGCTCAGGGATCAGGCGACTGGCTGCTCGATCACCCGGTCGGTCTCCGCATCATCGACATCGACGGCCGGTCCAAGCTCAGCGTGGACGGGCCCTGCAACACCCTCACCTATGACCTCCGGTACGCAGGTCTGCAGACGTCCGTCCGGGTCGTCACCGGGGGCCCCGCCACGACCTCCGTCGGCTGCCTCGATGCCGCCGGAGAACGAGAGCAGTGGCTGATGGACGTCCTGGGCGCCGGGGACGTCAGCCTCACGCAGACCACCACGACGATGCGCATCCGCTCCGGCCCCGTCACCATCGACGCCACTGCGAAGACGACGCCCACCTCGACGGAGATACAGGCAGCACCGGCGTCGCCGCGGGACCCCCGGCCGTCTTCACTCCCGACGGAAGCCCCGCCGTGCCCCTCGACTGCTGACGCCGCGTACGGGCCGATGATCGACGTCCAGCAGCTGACGAACCCGGCGCTCGACCTGGCCGACGGCGCGGGAAGTCGCCTCTCGACGCTCAGCGCGGAGGAGAAGAAGCAGTACCCGATCTACGCGGTGCGGGCGACGTCTGCGGAGCTGTCCTCCTGCGCCCCGGGACTCGGCGGCGACACTCGAATCTCCCCGGAGGCGCGGATGTGGGCTCTGAGCGTGCACGCCCCTGTCGTGAACGACGCGCCCTACGGGTTTGTGGCCAAGAAGTGGGACGTCTACACCGTCGTCTACGACGGCGAGACCGGAGAGGTGATCGTCTCCTCGACGGGTGTCGACCTCCAGGCGCTCGGGATGCGCGGTGACGTGATCACCGCACGGTAGACGATCTCGGAGATGATCGGCGATGGTGCACCGGCCGCCTCCTGGGCTGGAAAGACCATCCCGCGACCGTCTCGAGAGGCGGCATCGATCTCGAGATCCTGGCGGCGCCGGGCGCACTGATCACCGCAGGCTGGATCCGCAGTCGACCGCCTCGGAGGAGGGGGATCACTCGGGCGGATCGTGGGAGAAGTCGAGCGATCCGGCGAGGATCCGTGCGGCGACGTCGCGCACTCCGACGCCTTCCGCGAAGGCGTAGGCGCGGATGATGGCGAGGGCGTCCGCCGGGGTCGACCGGGTCTGGCCGATCACCATCCCGGTCGCCTGGTGCACGTCCCGGCGCGAGAGCGCGGGATCACGGGCGAGTCTCCCGTTCTCCGGCAGGGTGATCGCCTGATCGACCACGGCCCTGGCGAGCGCTCCTGAGAGTCGGCCCGCGAGCCGCAGCTGCTCGGCGTCGAGCCGCATCGAGGTGCTGCTGTACAGACTGACGGCGCCGATGCTCGAGGTGCCGATGACCAGGGGAACGGCGAGGACCGTCCTCGTTCCTGCCGCCTCCGCGGAGAGTGAGAAGACGGGCCAGGCGGCGAAGTGCCGCTCGTCTCCGACCTGCAACTCGACAGGGCGATAGGCGCGGTACGCGCTCCAGGCGGGCCCTTCGCCGAGGTCGATCTGCGTCTCGTCGAGGGTCGCCGCTCGACGGCTGGTCGCCGCGAGTGTCTGCATGTCGAAGGGAGCGCCGAGCACGGACGTGGCAGCGTCCTCGCCGGGCAGCAGGTCGGTGAAGGACGCGAGGAGCCGGTCGATCTCCTCGCCGAAGGCGCCGCTTCCCGGCTGACCGGTGCTCACGGGAGGAAGCCGGGTACGCGCGTGCACGCGCCTGTGCCGGGCTTCGTCCCGATCACGAGCTGCGGGGGAGTGACGAGCCCGTCGTCGAAGCGGGCACCGCTTCCGGAGTCGCCGTGCAGCCTGCCCATGGGGGTCCCGCCGTCGCGTGCGCCCGGGAAGGGTGCGGTTCGCCACGCGAGGTCTCGGATGGGCTCTGAGACCATCCCCGTTCCGCACTGCTCGCTCCGATCCGAGACGATCGGTCGCGCGGCCGCCCGGACGGAGACGCGCAGGGCGGTTTCTGCCGTGTCACCGGGATGTTCGCGAAACACCTCTCCGGGGTCGTCCGAGGCGTACTGTGACGGATGCCGGCCGCGTCGCGGAGGTGCACGAACTCTCCCGCCGATCGGTGACACCGCTCGGTCGAGAGGGCTCCTCCTACCGATCCGAGCCGCCATGACCCCGCGGGACGAGAATCAGCACGACTCCGTCCGTGCCCTCCAGGACCTGATCTCCGCCTTCTCCGGACCGCACTGGGTGCACCCCGCCTACGTCGAGCACGTCCTCGCGCACGCCGCGGACCTGCTCGACGCCGCGCTGATCCTCGGCGGGCCCGAGCGGAAGCGCACGCCGACGCTGATGTGGCCGCGCTCGGCCGTGTTCGAGATCCCGAACCCACTACCGGTGCCACCTGCCGCCCTCTGAGCGGCAGGCGTCTCCGGCCCTCGCTCGAGACGTCCCGGCCGAACCGGTGCGCTGAGCGGGGCTCGGAGCAGGCCACGGGCACCAGCGCCGCCGGTCGCGAGTGTGGTGGAGTGGAGCGAACCGCCCGTCACCACCCCCGAGGAGCCACCATGCACGTCGTCGTCATCGGCGGGAGCGGCCACATCGGCTCCTTCCTCGTCCCCCGGCTCGTCCGCGCCGGGCACGAGGTCACGAACATCACCCGCGGCACCAGCACCCCCTACACCGCCGGCCCGGAGTGGGAGCAGGTGCGGAACGTCGTCGCCGATCGGCAGCAGGAGGACGAGGACGGCGTCTTCGCGACCCGAGTTCGCGATCTGGCTCCGGACGTGGTGATCGATCTGGTCTGCTTCACCGTCGACTCGGCGCAGGCCCTCGTCGAGGGGCTCCGCGGGCACGTCGGCCACCTGATCAGCTGCGGATCGGTCTGGCGCTACGGGCCCACCCTGAAGCTCCCGATCCGGGAGGGCGAGGGGACGCCCGCGATCGACGAGTACGGCCGCCAGAAGGAGGCGATCGCCCTCCTCCTGAAGGCCGAGACCGCGGCGGGCGGCCTGCGCACCAGCACGCTGCACCCCGGCCACATCAGCGGACCGGGCTGGGCGCCGATCGGGCCGCTGGGCAACCTCGACCCCGTCGTCTGGGAGACCCTGGCCACCGGTGGAACGTTGCGCATGCCGGGCTCGGGCGCGGAGTCCCTGCACCATGTGCACGCCGACGACGTCGCCCAGGCGTTCGAGCTCGCGGTGGCCCGGCCCGAGGCGGCCGCGGGGGAGGACTTCCACATCGTGGCCCCCTCGGCGCTGACGGTCCGCGGGTTCGCGCAGATCGCCGCGGGCTGGTTCGGGCAGGAGGCCGTGCTGGAGAGCATCGGCTGGGAGGAGTTCCGCCGCAGCGCGGGCGACGACCTCGCCGACGCGAGCTGGGGCCACCTGCACCGCAGCCAGTACTTCTCCATCGAGAAGGCGGCGACGCTCCTCGGCTATGCGCCGCGGTACGAGCCGGAGGCCGCCGTCCTCGAGGCCCTCGAGAGCCTCGTCGAGCGCGGCGAGCTGACCCTCCCGGTCGCGCTCCCGACGCGAGCCCACTAGGCCGCAGCATCCCGCGCGGCCGGGCTTCGCGCGGGTCTCGATACGCCCCTGCGGGGCTGCTCGACCAGCATGGGTCGACCAGCATGCGTGCGCCCTTCCCTGCTGATCGAGTAGCCCGCGGAGCCGGCGTATCGAGATCCACCGCGTGTTCGAGAGCCCTCGCTGCAGTCCGGCGGGCGCCCGCATCACTCGGTGAGGCGGCGGTCCTCAGCGAGGAGGAGCGCCAGCTCGTCGCGGCTGAAGGACTCGACGGGTGCGTGCGCGGCCATGGCGAGGTAGCCGCCGTCCGCCGCTTCGTAGCTGCCCGCGCCTCCGCCGAGGAGGGCGGGACGCTCGCCCTCGTGCAGGAAGAGCAGGTAGGAGCTCCCGGGGGTGAGCAGGGGCTCCTGCACGGTCGTGTAGCGGACACCGTCCAGGACGCCGCCGGTCTGCGTGATGGTGAGGCGGTCACCCGCCTCGCCCTTGTGGACGGCGGTCACCTCGAGCTCGACCTCCGTGACGGCGATGGCGGCCTCGAGGCTGGCGGCGCGCTGCTCCTCCTCCGACGCCTCGCTCAGCGGATTCAGGAGCGGATCGGTGCCCTCGTAGGTCGGGTACAGGACGGCATCGCGGGTCGAGACGGCGGTGCCCTCGATGATGCGATCCGCCTGCCCGACGAGCTGCGGCAGGTCGTAGGCGGGGTAGTCGACGGCCATCTGCGACGTCCGCTCGACGATCGGCTCCGCGGGAGTTCCTGCACAGCCGGAGAGCAGAGCGGACGAGAGAACGGCCGCCGCGACCACCGAGATCCGGACCGCTGTCGTGGGCTGCATGCGGATCACCCTCTCATGGGAGACCGCTCAGGCCACTGACGGGGCTGCCCGCGCTCTCCGATCCACTGGAGGATGCCGAACGTGACGATCGAGACCAGGGCGACCAGGAGGAGGAATGGAAGGACGCCCAGAAACAGCAACGAGCGGAAGCCGGGTGAACCCTCGAACCCGTCCACGCGCCGGTCCTCCGTTCTGCTCGTGGCCTCAGTAGAGGATCCAGCTGGCGGATTCACCCTCGGTCGTTCACTCCCAGTGCGAGACGACCGGCGGCGGGGCTTCCCGCTCGTGGTTGAGCACTCGGAAAGCGATCGCCAGGATGACGCAGACTCCGGCACCGAGCAGCGCAGCAGCGCCTGCCACCGTCATCCACATCGGCTGGACCGCCGAACCGTCCGCGCACAGTGGATTCCACAGGAAGCTCTCGGGGCTGGAGTAGCTGCCGCGGACCCGACACGCCTCTTCCGGATCCCACAGGAAGATCGAGGACACCACCCCGAGAGCGGCGGCGAAGACGGTGAAGAGCACGGCGAGAACGAGGGGGATCGCGTGATCCGGGCGAGGCGACTGTCTAACGCTCATGGGGACGGAACCTCTCGGACTCGACGTCTCTCACCATTCGTCGCCCAGTCTGCGGAGTCCGTCGTCCTCCGGCAGGGCCTGGCGGGAGTATTCGTGCTCGACCTCGGGCGACGCACTCTCCTGTGCGTCATATCGAGCATCACGGACGGCCGCGATGATGAGACACAGCAGGGCGACGGACAGCGCCGCGGCAGTCGTCAACGTCATCCACATCGGCTGAACCACTGAACCGTCCGAGCACAGCGGATTCCAGAGGAACCTCTCTCCGGTCAATCTGCTTCCGCCGCGGGTTCTGCACGTCTCGCTCGGGTCCCACATGGAGAGGGAGGCCAAGAATCCCACGACGGCTCCAAGAGCGGCGAGAACGAAGGCGAAGACGATGAGCGTCACTCCATTCGGCCGCGGGGCCTCTCCGACGTACATCGGGCCATCATGCACTGCGCTCTTCACCGGCGCACGGGATCTCGTCCGAAGGGAAGCGGAACAGGTCTTCGACCGGCATCCCGAAAGGAGCGAAGCCTGTCGCGGGTCAGCAGTGAGCGCAACGGCTCCTAGGCTGAGCCGGTGGCTACCCCGGCATCGATCCGCTCGCTCGTGGGCGCTGCGCGCATCGCCGTCGGTGCAGCCGCGGTCGCGGTGATCCTCCACACCTACGCGCTGAGTATCGCGGCCGGCGAGCCGAATCCGTTCGACTACTTCGGCTACTTCACGAACCAGACCAGCCTCCTCGCGAGCGCGGTGCTGATCGTCGCCGGTTCGGTCGCGCTCGCCCGCCGTTCGACTCCGGTGTGGCTGAGCCACGTCCGCGGCGCGGCGACGGCCTACCTGATCGTCGTCGCCGTGATCTACAACACAATCGTTCCCGGTACCGGGACGGCACCGCCCTGGGTCAGTGCCGTCCTGCACGTGGTGCTCCCCGCGCTGGTCCTCCTCGACTGGATCGTCGTCGCCGACCGCGGACCGCTCCCGTGGCGCCGGCTGTGGGTGGTCCTGCCCTACCCGATCGTCTGGGTCGTCGTCGTGCTCGTCCGCGGGGCGACCGACGGGTGGGTGCCGTACGGCTTCCTGCTCCCCGAGAACGGAGTGCCGTCGCTCGTCCTGCACGTCGCCGGGCTGACCTGCGCGGTGCTCCTCGCAGGCGCGCTCGTCTGGGCACTGAGCCGGCGGCGCGGAGCGGCCTCCCACCTGCCCGCACCGTCCACCGAGCGGTGAGCCCTCAGGATCGGCACACGGGTCGACCCGGAATCGGCCTGCGCGTGCCTTCTCCCTCCGGCCCGGCCTCGGCCGCGACGTTCTCACGTGGAGGACCATGAGCCGGCGGACCACCAGGACGGCCGCCTCCGACGCCGTCGCGTCGATCCTCGCGCTCGTCGGAGTCGTCGGCGCCGTCTCCAGCGTCGTCCTCGCAGGACTCGGCGCTGTGACGAACTGGCTGATCCTCCTCGGCTGCGCGGGCGACTACCGCAGCACGTTCCTCGAGGTGAACGACCCGCCCCTCGACTGCCTCGCCGGCCCGGCCTGGCCGCTCGTCCGGTGGTTCGCGCTCGTCGGAGTCGGCGCGCTCCTGACCTTCTGCACGCTCGTCATCGGCGCCTACCGTCCCCGTGTCGCTGTTCCGGTCGGCGTCCTGCTCGCGGCGGTCACTGCGGTGAGTGCCGTGCTGACTCTGCCGGCCGTCGGCTCGTAGAGCGTCCCTGTGCGGACAGGTGAGCGACCCTTCGGCAGCCGGTCACCCGCCCCGCGCGGTGCAGTGTCCAGCGGGGGAGTGCTGAGCGGTAGGACTGGGTAGAGGAGGGATTCGTAGGCTGTTCTCATGATTCCTCGTCGACGACTCCGCCCACTGACGGTGCTGCTGTGCGCTGCCTCGGCCATGACGCTCACGGCGTGCTCCGGCTCCGACGGCGCGGTGCAGCGGAGCGAGGGCGTCACCGCGATGGTCGCCTCCGAGGCCCCGGACCTGGTGATGCAGGCGTCGATCGCCGGAACTCTCACGATGACCGAGGAGGGCTGCCTGGCCGTGCAGGACGACGGGACGGCCCTCCCGCTGGTGTTCCCGGTCGGCTCGCGCCTCAGCGGCGACGGGCGGACGATCGACGTCCCTGGTCGGGGAGCGCTGACGACGGGCGACGTCGTGGAGGGCGGCGGCGGCTACCTCACGCTCGAGGACACTCCGGACGAGTGCACGCCGGACGGCGACCCCGTCGAGTCGGTGATCTGGCAGAGCCTGCCCGACTGAGAACCGGCCGAGGGCTCCGCCGGCAGCAGTCCCACCCGCGGACCGCGGCGGGGTGACGGTCGAAGCCACATCTGCGGGAGAACGACGTGCGGTGCGGCCGAGAAGAATTCGGACGTTCCCTGGCGATCGCCTTCAGTGTTCTCGATGACGTGATCGGCCGGAAGCTCGTCAGGAGGACCGCGTCTCCGCTAGGTTCCCCGAGTGACGACAGAAAGCTCTCCTTCCGCTCAGAACCCTTCACCCAGCGGCCGGACGACGATGACCGAGAGCCAGCAGCGCTCGAATCGAGTGGTGACGATCGTCGGATTCGTCCTCGCATTCATCGGCTTCCTCAATGTGGCGGGACTGATCCTCAGTCTCATCGCGCTCATCCGATCTCGGCGAGCGGGTCAGAGGAACGGCCTGGCCCTCGCTGGTGTGATCATCGCGGCAGTCGGGGTGGCCTTCATCGCGGTGCTTCTCGCCGTCCTGGTGCCGATCCTCGTGGACGCGGCACAGACGTGCTCGCGCTTGGGCGAGGGAGTCCACGTCGTGGGCGGCTCCACCTACACCTGCACGGGGACGTCGTTCTCCGTCTCCTCGCGGCCGTGAGAGGGCGCGCCCTGCACCCGTGGAGGAACCGTGAGCCGGTCGATTCCACTGCGTGTCTCCTGCGTCTCCACTCGTCCGCGAGGATCGCGTAGACCGCTGAGTCGATCCAGGTCTCGCCGCGTCTAGCGCTCTTCAGAAAGAGGGCCTCGCGCCGCAGTCCCAGCCGCTCCATCGCGTGCACGGAGCGGCGGTTGTCGGCCGCGGCGCGTCCGATGATGCGGTGCAGGCCGAGCGACCCGAACCCGACGTCGAGGAGAGCGCCGCCCGCTTCGAGCGAGTAGCCCAGGTCGGACGTGGCCGGGTGGAGGAACATGCCGATCTCGCCCTGCTGCCCGTCCGCCGATCGGACGAGGACGGCGTCACCGACGAGCGCCGCCGTCGCCCGGACCTCGACGCCGTAGAAGCGGCGGTGACCCGGCTCGCGCAGCTCCCACTCGGCGTCCCGATCCTCGAACCAGGAGGTGTACTGCCCCTCCGCGAGCGCACCGTGACCGAGGAACCGGGACGCGCGGGCGTCACCGCGCTACGCCATCACGGCCGCCTCGTCCTCCCGGGTGAGCCGACGGAGCCGGAGTCGTCGTGTGAGCAGATCGACCGTGCCGTCCATCCGCCCAGGCTAGGGGCCGGTGAGGTCGGGCCCGCGGAACACCGATCCGTTCGCGGAGGTGCGACGCGACATCGCCGCCTCGGGCTCGGACCCGCTCGTAGGATCTCTCCGTGGCATCGGCCGAATTCACGAAGCGCAGCGCCGAGGCGATCGTGCTGTACCCCGCCGTCGACTACCGGGCCGAGGTCGCCATCCGAGCGATCGCACCCGGCTATACCCGCCTCAGCCGCAGCCAGCACCCGCTGATCTTCGGGACCGCAGAGGGCCTGGAGTTCTGGGACGACCGCCGCCAGGCGGAGCCCGGTGCCGTGCTGCCGTGGAGCCGCGTGGTCGCGATGAACGGTCCGAGCCCCACGTCGAGGCTCGGCGGTCTGCGGATCCGAGTTCGACACGGAGAGCGAGCGCTCACCGTGGAGATCCCGCTGCGTCCGGGTGGCGTCGGTGATCAGCACCTTCCGGCGGTCACGGTCTCGGTGCTGGCGAACCGACTCCGCCTCCTGGCATCGGCCGTCGGGATGGCGGAGGACGTGGCGGAGGTCAGGCCCACCACCGTCCGGCTGCTCCCCGGAACCGACTCGACGGCCTACGCGGTCCGGGCGGGCTGGGTGTCTCTCGCCGGGACGGCGTGCGCGGTCCTGTTCCTCCTGCTGGTGTCGCTCCTGCCGCCCGAGGCCCTCCGAACACCCTCCGTCGGCGTGCCGGTCTACGGGCTGCTGGCCGCTTTCATCGTCAGCGTCGTCGCGGCCCTCGTTCTCGGTCGATACGGCACCGTCCGCCTCGAGGAGGAGACCTCCGCCGGCTACCGCATCACGGGCTCACCCTGGCCGGTCGGCATTCCGCTGGTCGACCGCCGGACGGGCGACGTCGTCCCCGCGCCGGAGGGCACGGCACCTCCGGGCACCGTCTGATCTCGACTCGCCGCCCCGGGGAGATCGCGCGCGGGTTCCGGGATGACCGAGTCCGTCACCGGCGACGCAGCTCGTCGTCTCCAGGGCGGGTGAGGAGTGAGCGGGACGCGGAAGGCCCGACTCGAGACCTCGGCATCACCTCGAAGAGGTGCATTGCACAGCGTGCTGAAGAGCTCTCTGAGCGGACGATTCACAGACGTGAAAGCTGGTCGGCTCGATCGAGACTCCGCGGTCGGGATCGATCCGTCGCGCTCAGGAACACGAAGCTCGTGCCGACGACGGCTACCGCCGCGGGCGTCAGGATGATGAGGGCGACTGAGACGAGTACTCCGGCGATGGTCCACGGTGGATCCATGGGGGAGAGGCCCCAGACGCCGATGACCTGTACTGCAGCGCCCGCGCCGACGAACCCGAGCGCTCGGCGTTCGAGGATCCCGGCGCGGACGGCGGCCGCGGTGGCGATGATCGGTGCGGATGACGCCACGGAGCTGAGCAGGATCAGGTGGACCGGATACCCCCGGTACTGGAACGCTGTGAACGGTCCGGACCACCAGAAGAGACAGAGCGTGCCCGCGGAGGCCAGCCCGCAGAGTGCGATCGCAGCAGCCGACAGCGGCCGGCCACGGAGCAGGGCGACGCCGGCCGCGGACAGCCAGGCGAGTGCGACGAGCGTAGTGGCGATCAGCACCGGACCGGTCGAGAGTCGCGAATCGAAGTTCACGACTCCGGTGATCAGGACGAAGAGCGCCCGCTTGCCGTATTCGAGGGCGACGGCCGTCAATGACCAGGCGGCGAGCAGGAAGAGGGCCCCGATGAGGGTGGTGCCCAGCCTTCGTCGCCGGATCGTGGCCACGAAGGTCTCGATCATCCCGGCTCTCGCAAGACCCGCCCGGTCGGAGCGGGTAGGGCCCGATACTCCCATCGCGTCGTCGCGGTCGAGGTACGCGCTCACCGCACTCTCGCCGTTCCTCTCGCGCCAGGCGGCGGGGTACCAGCGCAGGGCTCGGCGGTAGTCCGCAGCGGAGGAGCTCACGCCGTGGCGCTCCGTCCGAGTCGGCGCACAGCACTCGAGGCGGCCCTTTCCATCTGCGCGAGACGTTCCGCGTCGGCCGCGAGGCGTGCTTCGCCGGCATCGGTCAGGCGGAAGTACCGGCGCCTTCGGCCGTCGACCTCCTCATCGCCGTCGGCGGCGATGAGCCCCTGCCGCTCGAGGCGGTCGAGTGCCGAGTAGAGGGTCGGGATCTTCAGGACCATCGCGCCGTCGGACAATTCCCGCGCCGCAGCGATGATCCCGTACCCGTGGGTTCTGCCGCGCGCGAGGACCGTCATGATCCACAACCGCGGCTCTCGGATCTCCTCCATCCCCGCACCATACTCCGGCTCGCAGGGTATGGCGAGGCGCTGCGAACACGGATCGACCTGCCCGCAGGAGGAGCGGCACTCGGTGGCCCGCTGTGGAGCTCGCCGGCCGCGGGGCTCTCGGCTCAGTGGCTTCAGCCGGGGCTCCCTCACGCGCCTGCGCGCGACCCTCTGCGGCCTGTCGGCGTTGCTCTGCCCGGCGGACGCCGGCTCCGGCGGCAGCGTCGTCCCGATCAGGGCTCGACACCGTCGTGGCGCCGCGGAACGAGGGCGGCCGCTTCCCGGGTGGATCGTGCTCAGGCGCAGCGGGCGAGGTACTGCTTCACATCGGCGCGCGTGAGGGTCTTCAGGGCGTCCAGGTCGTGGGAGCGCAGGTACGCGCGGGCGGCCGCGGTGGCCTTCGCAACGGTCAGCGTCGAGCGGTCGAGGCAGGGAGCGGAGTCGAGCGGGTTCGTGCGCGCCGTGCGGAGGTCCGCGTCGATGCCGGTGACGGCCTGGTCGAGGCTGGTGATGACGATGCGCGCGGCGCCGTCCTGGGTCGGGCTGTTGGGCCACCACTCCTTCGGGTCGCCGGTGCGGTCGTCGAAGGAGACGGTGTAGAAGTCGATGTCGAGGCCGCGGATCGTGTAGTCGCCGTTCGCGTCCGTGCGGGTCTCGACGTAGCTGCCGTACGGCGGCCGGTCGAAGGCGGTGACGGGGACGGAGACGCCGTCGTCGGTGTCGACGTGGCCGCTGATCGTGGCTCCCAGCGGAAGCACGTACTCGGGCAGGGCGAGAGTCCTGCCGGCGCTCACGGAGAAGACGGTGCCCGAGGCGTTCGGTCGGTCCGAGCCGAGGTTGCGCTGGACGTGGAGGCCGTCCTCGACGAGCGCGCTGACCGTGTAGGTCTCGTCGGGTACGACGGCGGCCTCGAAGGCGCCGGCGGCGTCCGTCGTCGCGACGACGAGCGGCTTCACCTCGCTGGTGCTGGTCGGGCGCAGAAGCACCTCCGTGCCGGCGGCCGCGGGCGTGTCGGGCGTCCCCTCGAGCAGGACCCGCCCGGTGATCGTGCCCGTGGGCCCCTGATCGGCGGCGGACGCGGGAGTGGCGAGTGCGGAGGCGGCGACCAGGACGGCGGCGGCGAGTGCGAGCGTGCGCCGGACGGCGGCGCGCGAGAGCGAAGACATGTGATCCCCTCAGCGGGGGCGGCGTGCCCCCATCGCTGCCGACACTAGAGGGCGGGGGAGACGCAGCGCGAGCACGCCCTGAGCCGGACTCTGTCGTCGGGGACCCCGCCTCGGTCCGTAGGCTCTGCTCGTGAGTACACGCGGTCCACTGCTTCGTGACGCGTTCCCGTGGGAGCTGTTCCCCTGGTTCTCCCTCGTGCTGCTGCTCGCTGTCGTCGCGTTCCCGCTGATCCGACTCCGCGATCCCGACCGCCGCCGCGACGCGCAGCTCGTCCTCACTGCCCGCCGGGGCGCGCGAACCGTCTCCGTGATCCTGGGCGTGATCGGAGCCTGCGCACTGACCGCCGTCGGCGTGCTGGTCATGGCGGCGGGGATCCCCGAGGGGTGGGGATTCCTCCTCCTCGCGCTCGGCGCTCTCGTTGCGCCCGCCGTCACGGTCCACCTCGTCGGCGGACGTCGTTCGTAGACCGTTGAGCCGTCGCCCGCTCCGGTCCCGTCTAGGCTCGCCGGTACCGCTCGCCACCGGGGAGGATCGATCGTGACGCGCAGCTCTCGCACAGTGCCGCTTCTGGCGGGCCTCGCGGCTGCTGCACTGCTCGCAGGCTGCGCGCCGACGCTCGTCGGCCCCGGGGACGCGACCACGGAGGTCGCCGAGACGACCGCGCGCGAGAGTGCCGCCGCGCTGGCGGATCGGATCGGCACCGACCGGCCCGACGACATCGACGAGATCGCGAGGGAGGCCGCCGCCGAGGGCGCCGACCTCGTCGGGATCGAGTCCTTCGACGCGCCCGAGCTCGGCGATGCGTTCGGCGCCCTCACCACGCGCATGGTCGGCGTAGACGGACAGTCTTACTGCTTCCGGATCGAGTTCGACTTCTACGGCCGGCACAGCGTCGACGGCGTCACCGTCTTCGGCACCACGACCGGGGTGCAGGACGTCGAGTGCGACGCGTCGACGCCGAGCGTCACTGCGCCGCCCGACACGCGCGAGGTCGTTGTGCCGGCCGCGAACGCGGAGGAGGCCGCGGTCGAGGTGCTGACCGCGCTGCCCGAGGACCCGGGCACGATCGAGGACATCGCCGCCGCGATCAGCGAGCGTCTGGCGACTCCGACGGGACCTCGGGAGGTGGCCGCGCAGCCGACGGTCGCGCTGCGGGGCACGGACGTCGGAGTGGCGATGAGGCACGCCGAGGACTGCGTCCTCGTCAAGCGCGAGGCGGGCGCCGTCACCCGCGTCGTCGTGGCCCCGGTGCTGCTCCAGCCGGGCGAGCTCGGCTGCACCGCCGACACGGCTCTGAGCCCGGCCGAGTCGCTGCGCCCCCCGCACTGACCCGACGTCGAGACGTCGAGCGCGACGCGACAGGAGGCGGCGTCAGCGCAACACGCGTCGTCCTGCCCGCCGGTTCTCGATCGCGAGGATCACGGCGGCGAGGAGCGCGCCGAGGACGGCGCCGATGGTGTTCATGAACCAGTCGTTCGTGTCGCAGGAGCGGCCGATCGCCGGGACGCTCGCCTGGACCAGCTCGATCAGGGCGGACAGGCCGGAGACGGCGGCGGCGACGAGCACGGGGCGGCCGACCGCGACCGCGAGCAGCAGGGCCCCGGGGAGCAGGAGGGCGATGTTCGCGAGGGTGTCGATGCCGTCGAACGGCACCGAGAACTGCACGGTGCAGAAGATCAGCGGCGTGCCGTCCGGCGGGTACATCGTCAGCGCGATGCCCGCGAGGAAGGCCACCGCGGCGAGGACGAGGAGGGTCCTCCTCGCGCCGCGCCGGTGCAGCAGCCAGGCGAGCGCCGTGACCAGCGCGACCGCGATCCAGAAGCCGATCGGCACGAGCGCGGCGTGCTCGACGAGGAAGGTGCTGATCATGGCGCTCTGCTCTCGGGTGGCGGGGTGGCGTGATCGGAATCAGCGGGCGGAGGGACGGACGCGCGATCACCGACGGCGTCGACGCACGGGGGAGACGTCCGCGCAGCCCGAATCGAGCCCTCGGCGGAGGTCGGCCCCGGAGGCAGGCCTCGGAGGCAGGCCCCGGAGGTCGGCCCCGGAGGTCGACCCCGGCGGTCAGCGCCGAGGACGGCGCCGGAGGTCAGCTGCGGAGAGGAGAGCCCACGACGTCGAAGCGGTGGCCGCCGAAGGCGCCGCTGAGCAGCGGGCGCGCCCGCTCGATCGCGGCCTGGACCTGCGGGAGGGCCAGCGAGGCCCGGTGCGCCTCGGCGCTCTCCCACAGTTCGACGACGAAGACGGTGTCCGGCTGCTCGTCGTCGACGCCGACCTCGTAGGCCAGGCAGCCGGCGTCGACGAGGGCGTCGTTGTGCTCGATGAGGAGGGCGACGAGCTCGTCGCGTCTGCCGGGTGCGGCTCCCAGGGTGCCGACGTTCGCGAAGGTCATGCCGCGAGGCTACCGGTGCCGGCGCCTCCGCTCCTCGCCTCGATCCTCCGCGCCGGTGCTCGGCGGCCGACTCCGGCGGCCCCGCGCTACGAGGGAGGTTCTGACAGAACCCTTCACGGCGACATCAGCCCCTCCTACCGTTGCGAGCATGGATCACCGAGCAGAGGTACGCGAGTTCCTGACATCACGTCGGGGGCGCCTCACCCCGGAGCAGGCCGGGGTCGAGCCGGGCGGCGGCCGCCGCCGGGTGGCAGGCCTCCGTCGCGACGAGGCTGCACGGCTGGCGGGCGTGAGCGTCGACTACTACACCCGCCTGGAGCGCGGGAACCTGGCCGGCGTGTCCGACTCCGTCCTCGATGCGATCGCCAGGGCGCTGCACCTGGACCGTGCCGAGCACGATCACCTCTGCGATCTGGCGCGGACCGCGAACGAGGCCGGAGTCCGCACGAGGCGGTCCCGCACCGTCGCGACCGTGCGGCCGGAGGTGCAGTACCTGCTCGACGCGATCACGGGCGCGCCCGCCTTCGTGTCGAACACACGGATGGATCTCGTCGCCGCCAACGCGCTCGGCTTCGCCCTCTACTCGGAGATGTACCGCAACACCGCGCGGCCGGCGAACCACTCCCGGTTCATCTTCTTCGACCCCCGCGCGCACACCTTCTACCCCGACTGGGAGCGCGCGGCCGACGTGAACGTCGCGATCCTCCGCCGCGACGCCGGCCGCAACCCCCACGACGCGCAACTCGCCGCTCTCATCGGCGAGCTGTCGATGCGCAGCGACGACTTCCGGACCCGGTGGGCCGAGCACAACGTCCGGCGTCACTACAGCGGTCTCAAGCAGTTCGAGCATCCGGTCGTCGGGCTCTTGGAGCTCACCTTCCAGGTGAGCGAGCTGCAGGACGACCCTGGTCACTCGATGACGGTCTACCCCGCCGTTCCCGGAAGCGCCTCCGACGAGAAGCTCCGGATGCTCGCGACCTGGGCCGCCACCGAGGACATCGCGCGCCTCACCGCCGGCTCCGTGAGCTGACTCCTCTTCCTTTCTCCTCTCCCCGCCTCACGGTGGGTACGGCCTCATCCGCCGGCACGAACCCTCGAAGGACCTCATGACCTCCACTGCGCCCGTACGCCTCCCCGACGGGAGCGAGCGCGTCGAACCGCGGACGATGCCCTGGTTCGCGCTCGCTCTGCTCGCCACGATGGGCTTCCTCCTCGTCGCCGCCGAGACGATGCCGGCGGGCCTGCTGCCGATCATCGCTGAGGGAATGGACACCAGCGAAGGAGTCGTCGGACAGTTCATCAGCGTCTGGGCGCTCGGCACCGTCATCGTCACCATCCCCGCGATCAGCCTCACTCGTGGATTCCGCCGCAAGCCGCTGCTCCTCGGGAGCATCGCCTGCCTGATCGTCGCGAACACCGTCACTGCGCTCTCCAGCGACGTCGCGGTCTCCCTCGTCTCACGATTCGTCGCCGGAGCGTTCACCGGGATCATCTGGGGGATGCTCGCCGCGTACGGCCGCCGGATCAGCCCGCCTCGCAGAGCGGGACTGGCGCTGTCCATCGTGTCGGTCGGCGCCCCGGTCGGCTTCGCGCTCGGCACGCCACTCGGAGCGTGGCTCGGCACGGCCCTCGACTGGCGCTGGTCGTTCGGCGGTCTGAGCATTCTCGCGCTGCTCGCGTTCGTCCTGATCGCCCTCTTCGTCCCGGACACCCCAGGCCGGCCGCGAGCCGCAGCCGGGAGCCTCCCGCTGGCGCGCGTCTTCGCCATGCCAGGAGTGGCGATCGTCTGCCTGACGATCCTCGTCTGGATGCTCGCGCACAACACCATCTACACCTACATCGCGCCGTTCCTGCGCGAGGGCGGATCAGGACTCCGACCCGACCTCGTTCTCCTCGTCTACGGCGTCTCCTCGATCCTCGGCGTCGCGATCACCGCCGCGACCATCGACCGCTTCCCGCGGGCGCTGCTGCACTCGAGCCTCGCGGTGTTCGTGCTCGCCGGTCTGATCCTGCTCGTGGGCCGCGGCGCACCCGCCGCTGTCCTGCTGGCCGGCGTGCTGTGGGGCATCGGCTTCGGCGGCGCCTCCGCGCAGCTGCAGTCGGCACTCAGCCGCTCCGGGCGCGAGAACTCCGACATCGCGAATTCTTTCCTCCCCGTCGCGTTCAACCTCGCGATCTTCGCGGCGGGCATCATCGGCGCTCTTCTTCTGGAGAACCTTCCCGCACTGGTCCTGGCGGCCCTCATGGCGGTCCTCGGCGCTGTCGCCCTCATCATCACCTTCTACGGCCGCCGGACCGCGTTCACCGTCGACCACCTCGACGCGCGCTGATGCGACACCCGGCGATCCAGCAGAGCAGGAGCTTCACATGACGACGAACTCGCGCCAGGCCACGCCCTACGAGCGCGTCACCGACTGACCCCCCTCCCGAAAGGAACACCATGAAAGCCACTGTCATGTACGGCGCCGGCGACGTCCGCGTCGAAGAGGTCCCGGACCCCGTCATCCAGCAGCCGACCGAGGCCCTGATCCGAGTGACCTACGCCTGTGTCTGCGGCTCTGACCTCCACCCCTACCACGACCTCGGCGGCACTCCCGAGGGTCGCCGAATGGGCCACGAGGCCATCGGAGTGGTGGAGCAGATCGGCGACGACGTCACGACCCTCTCCGTCGGCGACACCGTCATCGTGCCCTTCGCGTGGTCGGACGGGACCTGTCCCTTCTGCCAGGACGGCATCACCACCTCCTGCGTCCACGGCGGGTTCTTCGACGGAGCCCCCTCCGCGACCCAGGCGGAGAAGCTCATCGTCCCGCAGGCCGACGGCACCGCCGTCGTCATCCCGGCGGGCACCGACGAGTCGCTCATGCCGAGTCTGCTGACGCTGTCCGACGTCTACCTCACCGGCTATCACGCCGCCCTGCGCGGCGACGTCGGGCCCGGCAAGACCGTCACGGTCATCGGTGACGGCGCCGTCGGCCTGTCCGCGGTTCTCGCGGCGAAGCAGCTCGGCGCCGAGAGGATCATCCTGATGGGCCGGCACACGGCCCGCACCGATCTCGGTCGCGAGTTCGGTGCCACCCACGTCGTCGCTGAGCGCGGCGACGAGGGAGTGGCGAAGGTGATGGAGATCACCGACGGTGAGGGGTCGCACGTCGTCCTCGAGGCCGTCGGCCACATGCCGGCCTACGAGCAGGCCTACCGGGTCGTCCGCCCCGGCGGCACCATCAGCCGCGTCGGCGTCCCGCAGTACGAGGACGCAGCCGTCGGCTTCCTGTCGCTCTTCGGCAAGAACGCCACGCTCACCGGCGGCCCCGCCACCGTCCGCGCGTACATCGAGCAGGTCCTCCCGCAGGTCCTGGACGGAACCATCGAGCCCGGACGCGTGTTCGACCGGGAGATGCCGCTCGCCGAGATCGCGGAGGCCTATCGCCTGATGGACTCCCGCGAAGCCCTCAAGGTGCTGATCCGCCCGTAAGCCCGCGCCATCGAATGCCCTGCCGTCCTCGGCAGGGCATTCGTCGTTCCCCGACTGCTCAGCACGAGCGTGACACCGGTCCGCACGTCACGCGGTCGGCACGAGTGGTCCGGCCTCTGTGATCGCGAGGGCGTGCTCGGTGTGCGCCGCACGGCTCCCGTCCGCCGACCGCGCCGCCCAGCCGTCAGGGTCCCTCCGGACTCGTGATGTCGTTCTCGGAAGCGTCCCGGGCACGTGCATCCGTCGGCTCAAGACCGAACTCCGCGGCGAGAGCGTCGAGTTCGGTCGTGAAGTCCTCGCGCAGTCGGGCCTTCTCCGCCGCCGGCAGCCACGACGCGTCGACCCCTGTCAGTGCCATCGCGCGCAGTTGGGCGGGCGTCGCCCCGATCGGACCGGCGGCGATGCGGTACTCGTCGACGAGGGTGGTCGGGAACATGCCCGGGTCGTCCGAGCAGGGGGTGACCCGCAGACCGGCGTCGAGCATTGCGCGGATGGAGGCGCGGCGCCACGGGCGCCAGGAGCGGCGGGAGGTGGTCGACGCGACGGTGAAGACGACGCCGTCCTCGCGCATCCGCTCGACGACCGCCGAATCTTCGAGCACGAAGTAGCCGTGGTCGATGCGGTCGCAGCCCAGCAGGTCGAGGCAGGTGATCGTGTTCGCGGCGGTGGGGGCGTGCTCGGAGGAGTGCGCGGTGCGGCCCAGTCCCGCCCGGCCGGCGAGCGCGTACGCCTCGGCGAAGCGCTCGGGCGGGCCGGCGGTCTCGAGGTTGTCGAGGCCGATGCCGGCGACGTACTCGTGCGGGGAGTCGACGACCTGCTGCACGAGGGCGAGGGCTTCCTCCCCGCTGCGGCTGCGGTCGATGCCGGCGATCATCCGCCCGGTCATGCCGAAGTCGCGCTCGGCGGCGCGGATGCCGTCGGCGTAGGCCTCGATGCTGCCGCGGTACCCGAGCCCCGCGAGGTGCTCGGGCACGCCGTCGAAGAAGAGCTCGAGATGGCGCGTGCCGCTGCGGTGGTGCGCGTCCTCGAAGGCCTCGTAGACGATCCGGGTGAGGTCCTCCGCCGAGCGGAGCACCTGCACGACCCACTCCGAGACCTGGAAGAGGGAGTAGGAGACGTCGGGCTCGCCCGCCGAGCGGTCCTGCGGCACCGGGACGACGGTGTCGCGGTAGAGCGCCGGGTCGGGCGGGAGGGAGTTGATGTCCGAGAAGATCCGCTCCGGGTCTGCTGGCAGCGCGAGGCCCTCCCGGCGGGCGAGCTCGGCGAACGTGCTCGCGCGCACGGTGCCGATCAGGTGGCAGTGCAGGTCGACCTTGGGGATCCGACGGATCCACTCGTCGGGGACGGAGGCGGTCGTGGGGGCGGTCTCGGTGCTCATGGCGATCTCTCCGGGTGCTGCGGGTGGTGCGGGGAGGGAGGGTGTCCGGGCGCGACGCGGTGGCCGCGCCCGGACGCACTGCCTACTGGGCGGTGACCTCGCGGGCGAAGCGGTCGACCCAGTCCGAGCGGGTGGGGACGAGCTCGGTGGGGTCGAGGGTCTCGTAGCCGGCGGCGGTGGGGTCGGCAGCGATGTCCCCGACGACGGCGGTGATCGACTCCGGGACCTGAGCGGCGAGGTTCACCGGCAGGTCGCCCACGATCTCGGCGGAGGAGGTCTGCGCTTCGACGGAGAGCAGGTAGTCGATGAACTGCTCCGCGGCGTCGGTGTTCGCGGCTCCAGCGGGGATCATCGCGCGGTTGGTCGCCATGTAGCGGCCGGTGGCGGGCGGAGTCCAGCCGATCGGCTCGCCCGAGGCGACGAGGTCGGTGGCGAAGCCGCTGAGGGCGTCGGCGGCGGTGATCTCACCCTGGGTCAGCAGGTTCGTGACCTCGGTGGAGGAGCTGTAGAACTGCAGCACGCCGGGCGCCCAGCCGGAGAGGGTGTCGAGCGCCGTGTCGATGTCGTAGGGCCCGTCGCCGTAGGTGGCCGCGACTCCGCTGATCATCAGCTGGCCCGCGGTGACCGAGATGTCGGGCAGCGCGACGCGGCCGGCGTTCGCGGCGTCGCCGTAGAGCTCCCAGTCGGCGGCCTGCTCGGACGAGAAGGCGTCGGTGGAGTAGAGCGTGCCGTTGAGCTGGTAGCTGTAGGCCGGACCGAGGTAGACGTCCTCCTTCGCGAAGTCGGCGATGTCGGCGATCGCGGGAACGGCGTCCACGTCGACCTGCTCGAAGAGGTCGTCCTCCTGGCCGAGCGCGGCGTAGTAGTCGCTGATGAGCATCACGTCGACGCCGGGGTCGTCGCCGCCCGCGAGCTGCAGCTGCGACAGCCGGTCGGAGTTGGAGCCGGTCTCGACCTCGACCTCGATGCCGGTCGCCTCGGTGAAGGGGTCGATGACCGCCTCCTGGAACTGCTCGACCCCGAAGGGGAAGGTGCTGACGACGAGGGTGTCGGAGGCGCCCTCCGCGCTGCCGGAGTCGGAGCCGCCGGAGCAGCCGGCGAGAGCGAGTGCGCCGATGACGGCGCCGGCGGTGAGGCTGATGGCGCGCCGGGGAGTGATGCGGGACATGGCGGTTCCTTTCGAGGGGAGCTGTGGAGGGGAGCTGCGGGGGAGCGGAGGCTTCGGAGAAGGGGCGGGGGCGGGAGGACCCGCGCTCAGTCGCGGGCGATGGCGACGATCTGCGACGCCGCGGCCGAGACGATCACGGGGTCACCGGGCGCGACGCGTGCGGCGGAGTCGGCGCGCACGTCCGACACGAGCCGCACCCGGTCGCCGGCGGGGTCCGTCGCCTCGACCGTCACGAGCACGTCGACCCCTCGGTACGCGACATCGACGACGACCGCGGGCAGCGACAAGGCGGACGAGCCGGTGGCCTCGCCGCTCGTCACCGCGAGGTGCTCCGGCCGCACGGTCGCGAGCGATCCGTCGGCGAGGCCGAGGAAGTTCTCGTAGCCGAGGAAGTCGGCGACGAAGCGGTTGGCCGGAGCGCCGAAGACTGCGGCCGGACCGCCCTGCTGCATGATGCGCCCGGCGCGCATGAGCACCATCTCGTCGCTCATCTCGAGCGCCTCGTCCTGGTCGTGGGTGACCAGAACGACGGTCAGGCCCGTCTCGGACTGGATGCGGCGGATCTCGGAGCGCATCTGGACGCGGAGCCGCGCATCGAGGTTCGAGAGCGGTTCGTCGAGCAGGAGAAGCCGCGGGCGGATCGCGATGGCGCGGGCGAGGGCCACGCGCTGCTGCTGACCGCCCGAGAGCCGCCGCGGCCGGCTGGCCGCGAGATGCGCGAGCCCGACCATCTCGAGGCTCTCGGTCACCCGCTGCGCTCGCTCGGCGCGTCCGAGGCCGCGCAGCTTGAGGCCGTAGCCCACGTTGTCGGCGACGCTGAGGTGCGGGAACAGCGCGTACGACTGGAACACCATGCCCAGCCCGCGCTTCTCGGGGGCGAGCCGGGTGCTGTCGACGCCGTCGATCAGGATCCGGCCGGAGGTCGGCGTGGAGTAGCCCGCGAGCATCCGCAGCGACGTGGTCTTGCCGCATCCGCTGGGCCCGAGGAGGGTGGTCAGCTTCCCGGCCGGGATCGCCAGGTCGATGCCGTCGACCGCGGTGAAGTCACCGAAGACCTGACTGACGTCGACGAATTCCGCTGCTGCGCTCATCGGTTGATGCCTCCGAAGATCTGGGCGAAGCCGACGCTGCGCTCGGCGATGATCGCGATGACGACGGTCGCCGCGAGGATGAGGGTGGACGTGGCCGCGACCATGGGGTCGTAGCTCTGCTGGACGTAGTCGAGCATCGTGACGGGCAGGGTCCTGGCGTCGCGGCTCTGCAGGAGCAGCGACAGCGGGACGTTGTTGAACGAGGTCACGAATCCGAGCAGCGCGGCAGAGAAGACGCCGGGGCGCAGGATCGGGAGCGTCACGGTGAAGAAGGTGCGCAGAGGACCAGCACCTAGTCCTCGCGCGGCCTCCTCGAGCGCGGGGTCGCTGGTGGCGAGCGAGGCGCCGGTCACGCGGACCGCGTAGGGGAGCAGGAGCGCCGTGTGCCCGATCAGCAGCACGGCCGCGTTGTCGACGTCGAGCGTGACGACGAGCTGCTGGAACAGCGCCAGGCCGACCACGAGCTCGGGCACGATCAGCGGCGAGAGGAAGAGACCCTCGATCAGCGAGCGCCCGGGGATGCGGCCCCGGTAGATCGCCAGGGTGGCGGGGATGCCGATCAGCAGGGCGATCGCCGTCGAGAGCACTGCGAGCTGCGCGCTGGTCGCCAGCGACTCCAGGAACGGGTCGTACGAGAGCGCCTCGCCGAACCAGCGGAACGAGAAGCCCTCCGGCGGGAAGCGGAGCGTTGAGCCGGCGGTGAAGGCCGTGGCGACGACGAACAGGATCGGCACGATCATGATCACGTAGCCGGCGACCGCGAGCGACGCGGCGACGGGGCGGCGGGTCCTCATGAGACGGCTCCCTTCCGGGCGACGAGGGAGGAGAGTCCGGAGACCAGGAAGACCAGGACCGTCATGACGATCGCCGTGGCGGAGGCGCCGGCCCAGTCGATCGTGACGCTGGAGTAGGAGAACAGCTGGGTGCTCAGCATCCGCTGGCTCGACCCTCCGAGTAGGTAGGGCGTGGTGTAGGCGGTGACGGAGCCGGCGAAGACCAGCGTCGCGGCGACGACCACGCCGGGCAGCGAGAGCGGGACGACCACGTCCCAGAAGGTGCGGGTGGGGCTCGCTCCGAGCCCGCGGGCGGCGTCGTCGAGGCCGGCGTCGACCTGGGAGACGGCGGAGTAGCAGGAGATGATCGCGAGCGGCAGGAAGAGCTGCGTCAGGCCCAGCACGATCGCGAGCTCCGTGTAGAGCAGCTGCGGCGCCTCGGACACGACCCCCAGGCCCACGAGCAGCTGGCCGATCGCGCCGTTCGAGCCGAGTACCACGAGCCAGCCGAAGGTGCGCACGACGTTGCTGAGCAGCAGCGGGAAGATCGCGAGGGCCAGCAGGACGCCGGACCAGCGCGATGAGGAGCGCGCCAGCAGGTAGGCGATCGGGAAGCCGAGGACGACGCAGATCAGCGTGACCACGAGCCCGATGCCGACCGTGCGGCCGATGATGCGCAGCTCGTAGGGGTCGGTGAGCATCTCGCCGACGCGGGCGATCACCTCGAGGGGACCCGTGCCGGGAGGGGCGAAGAGCATCACCAGCGAGGGGACGACGAAGAAGAGCAGCAGGAAGCCCAGCCCGGGCAGGAGCAGGAGGGGAGCGGTCCTCGACCTCACGAGTACCTCCGATCGGACGCGTCGGGCGGCGTCAGGAAGGCCGCGGATTGGATGTAACCGGTTGCATCGAGAGTAGACCGGCGAAGCTACCCACTTCGATTCGTGTATGTAAACACTGTGTTTCGGGGCCGGGGGCCATCGACAGCACCGGATGTGAGCGGTTGCAGGGATACCCCTATGATCAGGGGAGAGTGAAAGGGGAGCACGTGGCCACGCTCGCCGATGTCGCCGCTCTCGCCGGGGTGTCCAAGGCGACCGCGTCGCGCACCCTGTCGCGACCCGAGGTCGTCTCGCCCGAGACGGCAGCCCGCGTGCTCAGCGCCGCGGCGAAACTGGGATTCATCCCGAACTCGGCGGCCCGCCAACTGGCCCGCGGCCGCACCGGCGTCGTCGCCCTGGTCGTGCCCACGCTCGACAACGCGTTCTTCACCCCGATCATCGGCGGTGCGCAACGCCGCGCCGACGAGGACGGCCTGCAGCTCACGGTGGCTGTGCATCCCCTCGAGGCGGTGCGCGAGCTCGGAGCGTTCGACCGACTCTCGCGGCAGGTCGACGGCTTCATCGTGGTCGCGCCGCGCGGCGGTGACGAGCTGCTGCTCTCAGCGGGATCGCACAAGCCGACGGTACTGGTCGACCGCGAGGTCGACGGGATCGCCTCTGTCGTCGCCGACACCGCCTCGGCGTTCGGCGCGCTCGTCGAGCGCTTCGCGGCCGACGGCCACGAGCGCGTGCTCTACATCGGCGGGCCGGACGGGTCATGGCAGGACCGGCAGCGCGCGGCCGCGGTCCGCGAGGCGGCTCGGCGCGGGGGAGTGGAGCTGACCGTGCTGGGCCCGTTCCCGGCCACGTTCGCAGCGGGAGTGGGCACCGCGGCGGCGGTGCGAGACTCCGGAGCGACAGCCGTCGTGCCCTACGCGACCGCACTCGGCCTCGGCGTGCAGTACGCGCTGCTGTCCTCTGGCGGGATGCCGGAGGGGCTCGTCGTGAGCTCGGAGCGCTCGATCGTCGACGCACTCGGTCTGGTCGGGGTGCCCGCGGTCGATGTCGACGGCGAGCAGCTCGGGCGGGAGGCAGCCGATCTCCTGATCGACCGGCTATCGCGTCGTGACGCAGCGCCCGAGCGGAGGCGACTGGCGGTCCCCGTCGAGTGGCCTGGCAGGGGTTAGTCCTCGTTCCGACGGCCGATCAGGCCGAGACGAAGGCGCATGTCAAGAGAGCCAGTAGCTCTCGGATCGCCAACGACGCAGCTCGGTAGACTGACATAATGTGCATTATCGGCTGTCTGCAGCGAGCGGCCGGGAGCGCATGTTCCGCGACCAGGCTGCTCCAGCGGACGACCCGGGGCACCTGACGCGGGACGCAGCCGCCGACCGCGCCCGCTGACCGTGCGGACCCGCAGCCCTACCAGGTCCGGGCGACTTCCGGAGCGCCTTGTGGGCGCGCCGTCGTCCCGGCACTGTCGTGCCGAGACGGACTGTTCGTCACCGAGAGGGAGTCATGGACGACGAGACCCTGCTGGGCATTCTGCTGCGTGGGCGGCCGGCGACGCTCGAGGACGCGGTGCTCGCGACCCACCTCGAGCCCGCGCAGCTCACGGCGGCCGTGCAGCGGCTCCGCGACCGGGGACTGATCGGCGGCACCGGCGACGTCCTGGCGTATCCCCCGCCCGCGGACTGGGCGAACGAGGCCGTCTCGGTGCACACCCGCCGCGTCCGGGTCGCGGCCGAGGACGCCATGTCCGGCATCGAGAAGATCCTCGAGAACCTGCCCACCGTGCTCCGCGCCTGGTCGACGGGCGAGGCGGCCGCCGACCTGGTGCCCACTGTGCTGCGCCACGGACCCTATGCCGCGGAGGACCTGCTGTGGGAGCTCGTCGGCACCCCGTCGGGCTCCCTCGTCGCGGTGTTCGCCAGCATCGACCGGCTGATGACGGCGCCGATCGACCGGGCCGTCCGCTTCGGTGACGCCCTGCAGGAGAGGGACACGGTGCGCATCATCGTCCCGTCGTCCGCGGCGGCCGACCCCCGGGTGCTCGAGCGGATGGCCGTCTACGGACGGGTCGGTCTGGAGTACCGCTCGCTCGACCGGCCGCCGGGCTGGTTCTGGGTCGACGGCGACCACATCGCGCTCCCCTTCGTCTGGGGCGAGGCGACCCCGACGAGCGTGCTCGGAGTCCGCCACGCGGGCCTCGCGAACATCGTCCGCGCCTACTTCGACGAGCTCTGGCAGCGCGCGGATCCGCTGGGCAGCGACGAGCACTCCTGGCTGCCGCTCCTGCGTCTGATGCAGCAGGGCAACACCCTCGACAGCGCCTCCAACCGCCTCGGCATCAACCCCCGCACCGGCCGCCGCCGCATCTCCGCCGCGATGGAGCACTACGGCGTCGACACGCTCTTCGGCCTGGGTGCGGCGTGGGGCGCGGGACGGGCGGGCAACGCGACGCGGCCCGGGGGGTGACGTACTCCTGCCAGCTCAGGTCTGCGGGCGTCCGTGCCGAGGAGATCCGCCCTGCTGCTGGACCAGCCTGCTCGGAAGCGAGCTCACGAGCGCGAGCGCGCTGACTCCGCACCGCGGGACTCCTCCCGCAGCCGCATCGCGGCCTCGTCGTCGAGCCAGTTCGGCCCGCTGTTGCGGAGGAAGACCGCGTAGACCACCAGGGAGACGGCGATCACGGCGGTCGCGTAGCCGATGAAGGCCGGCACCTGGTCGGCGCCGAGCGCGCCGGCGTAGAGCAGCGGCGCGGTGCCGCCGAAGACCGAGTTGGCGAGCGCGTAGCCGAAGCCGAGCCCGAGGGCGCGGACGTGCGTGGGGAACAGCTGCGCCTTCACGACGGCGTTGATCGAGGTGTAGCCGGTGAGGATCACGAAGCCGCCGACCAGGATCGCGAAGGCGGCGAGCGGGGCGGTCTGCTGCGGGAGGGCGGTGAGGAGGAACCAGGTGTAGAGCACTCCCCCGATCCCGAAGAAGACGAGGAGGGTCTTCCGGCCGATGATGTCCGACAGCCAGCCGCCGAGCGGCTGCAGCAGCATCAGCGTCGTCAGGGCGATGAGGTTGATGACGGTGCCCGTGACGACGTCGTCTCCGGCGAACGCGCTCTTGATGATGCTCGGACCGGTCACCGAGTAGGTGTAGAAGGCGACGGTGCCGCCCATCGTCACCGCGAAGCACAGGAGCAGCGGCCGCCACTGGTGGACGAGGAGCTCGCGCATCGAGCCGCTCCGGCGGGACTCCCCTGCTCTGACGGCGTCGATCCGGGTCGTCGCCAGCGATTCGTCCATGGTGCGGCGGAGCCAGAACACGACGACCGCGGCGACGCCGCCGATGCCGAACGCGACCCGCCAGCCCCAGGCGGAGATCGCCTCGTCGGGCAGGGTCAGCACCATGACGAGCAGCGTCAGCTGAGCGAGGACGTGGCCGCCCACGAGGGTGACGTAGTGGAACGACGAGAGGAAGCCGCGCCGGCCGGGGATCGCCGCCTCCGACATGTAGGTGGCGCTCGTCCCGTACTCCCCGCCGGTGGCGAAGCCCTGCAGCAGTCGTGCGAGCACCAGGAGGACCACCGCTCCCCCGCCGATCGACTCGGCCGTCGGCGCGAACGCGACGAGGAGGGAGCAGGCGGCCATCACCGAGACCGAGACCGTGAGCGCGAGGCGGCGCCCGTGCCGGTCGGCGAAGCGGCCGAAGAACCAGGACCCGATCGGCCGCATGAGGAAGGTGACCGCGAAGATGGCCCAGATGTAGAGGGTCGAGTTCTTCTCGCCGGGAGCGAAGAACTGCGACTCGAAGTAGACCGCGAAGACGGAGTAGACGTAGACGTCGAACCACTCGACGAGATTGCCCGCGGATCCTTTCAGGGTGTTCGACACGGAGCGTCGGAGGCTGGTGGGGGTCGTCGTCGTCGTCGACATGATGGTCCGATCATCAAGGGTTTCCGGGTGGGACGGATCTCGGGGCGGCGAGGGGGCTGCGGCGTCTCCGCCGTCGGCGCCCCGCGTCGCCGCGAGCCCAGGGGCATCTCTACCGCATTCTCGGCGGCCTGTCCGGAAACCTAACGGTCTCCTGACGCGATCGGGGTCGGACCGCGACGAGGTCGCCGCGTCTCGCGCCAGTCGGGCGGAGACACTGACCAGACCCGTATGGTCCCTCGGTGGAGGTGGCACATGAGGATCCGTACTGAGAACTCGCTGAGGTCATCGGCGGCGAGGGCTCTTGCCGTCGTCTCGATCGTCACCATCGCCGCTTCGCTCTCCGGGTGCACAGTGGGAGACGCCGCGCCGCCGAAGCCCACTGTCGCTCCGCTCCCGGCTGCTGAGGTGGAGCGCGCACTGGCCGAGAAGCAGGATGCCGACTGGGGTCTGCTGGCGGCGAAGTATCCGAACGCGGTCCGACCCGAGGTCGACGTGATCCGCACCGTGAATCCCTCGGAGTCGACGTCAGCGATCGCGGACTGCATGGTCTCAGTCGGCTTCCCGGAGACCAAGGCCACTCCGGACGGCGGCCTCGACTACGGTTCCTTCCCCACGGAGCAGACGCAGACTCACGACATCGCCCTGTTCGTGTGCGAAGCGCAGTACCCGATGGATCCGAGATTCGACACGGCAACGAGCGAGGCGCAGTACGAGTTCCTTTACCACTACTACGCGCACGACCTCTCCGAGTGCCTGGAGAGTCACGGCATCGACGTGCCGGAGGCGCCCACCTACGAGACCTTCCGCGACACCATCGATTCGCGAGAGGCGTGGAACCCCTACCTCAGCTTCGAACCCACCGGGGACACGCAGTGGCTCGCCGTGAACAAGGACTGCCCGGAGACGCCTCCGGGCTACTTCGGGGAGTGATGAGCGCCTCACTGCTCCACATGCCTGATCACTGCGACCGCCTTCACCCACGTCACGGATTTCGTGGCAGAAACAGAATGGAGAACATGATGAGGAAAGCACGTCCAGCAGCAGCAGCAGCAGTGGCTCTGGTGGGGGGAATCGCTTTGGCGCTGATAGTCCCGGCTCCGGCCAACGCTGCGTCCTATTCGTGCGGTGGCAACCGCACAGTCGGCATCTCGGCGGTCTACTCGACGTCGAGCGACGGGGACGGGGGGATTCTCCACGGGTACGAGTCGACCAATGGTCGGACCTACGGCAAGGATTTCAGTTCCCCCGCCAAATTGCCGGGTTCACACAGAACATTCTCCCAGTCGGCGTTCCGCGACGTTTCGAGTTGGAGTGTGGGAACGAACGGCACGGCCAGCCTGAACAGCTCGGGCGCGAGTTGCTACCAGTAGGAGAGCTCTCGCCCTCGATCAGCGATCGCTGATCAGGCGTGGTCGGTCGGAGGGCGACAGTCGCCCTCCGACCGATCTCCGTGCGAAAGGCCTCTGCTGGCGAAAGGCCTCTGCTGGTGAAAGGCCTCTGCTGGTGAAAGGACTGTGCTGGTGAAAGACGATCGATCGCCGCGGAGACGTCTTCTCTCCCCCGTCGCGGCTCTCGCCGCCTGCCTGGTGGTGCTGGCCGGCGCGGCGGGTCTGTGGGCCGGCGCGGTGATCTTCACGCCTGCAGAGAGGGTCGTGCCGGTGACCGACTACACGACCGCTGTCGCTCGAGCCGGTGCTGTCAGCGCGTCGGTGAACCTGGTGGCGACCGCCCACTGGACTCAGTCCCCCGCGGGGACCAATTCGGCGCAGGGCACGGTGACGACGGTCGATCATGTGCCCGGCGACGTCGCCGATCAGGGCGAGGAGCTCTACACCGTGGACCTTCGGCCCGTGGTTCTCGCGCGCGGCGTGATCCCCGCGTTCCGGGACATCGACGGGACGAGCGAGGGCGAGGACGTGGGTCAGCTCCAGGAGCTGCTGGGCGACCTCGGGTTCTACCGCGGCGCTGCGGACGGTGCACCGGGACCGCGCACCGCGGCCGCGATCAAGGAGTGGCAGAAGGCTGCGGGATATCCGGTGGACGGCGTCGTCCGTCGGGGCGACCTGGTCTTCGTGCCCGAGGTGCCGACCCGGCTGGTCGTCGACGAGGCCCTCATCGCTCGAGGAGCAGTGGTCTCGGGCGGCGAGGTCGTCGCGAGGACGCTGCCGACGACGCCGACGTTCTCCGTCACGGCGACAGCGGCGCAGGCCGCCCAGATCGGCGTGGGAGTCGCGGCGGAGATCACCGTACCGAACGGGCCCTGGCGGGCGATCACGGCGGTCCAGGAGGTGAAGCCCGAGGTCGGGGTGTCGATAGCGCTCGCCGGCGTGGACGGCGAGATCATCTGCGGCGAATCGTGCGCGGATCTCGATGTGACGCAGGACACCCTCCTCCCCGTCCTCATCACGACGACACCCGAGACGTCCGGTCTGACCGTCCCGACCGCGAGCATCCGGACCGACGTGAACGGGGATCTCGAAGTGACGGACTCGGCCGGCGAGAGACATCCGGTGGAGGTCGTCGCTGCCGCGAAGGGCGTCTCGGTCGTGACCGGTCTCGTGGAGGGCACGGAAGTGCGCGTCCACGGTGACGACGCTGCGCCCCGATGATCACTGCTGAGAGCATCGACTTCCGCTATCGACGAGGTCCCCGGATAGTGACGGACTTCAGTGCCGCAGTGACGCACTCCGAGATGGTCGCGATCACCGGCCCGTCGGGGAGGGGCAAGTCGACCCTGCTCTACATCCTGGGTCTGATGGCGACGCCGGAATCGGGACGAGTCCGGATCGACGGCGTCGATGTGAGTGGCATGAGCGATCGATCGAGGTCGGAGTACCGAGCCGAGAACATCGGGTTCGTCTTCCAGGACGCCGCCCTGGATCCCACGAGAACGGTCCTCGACAACATCGTCGAGACGGCTCTCTATCGCGGGTGCAAAAATTCGGCAGTGGAGCTCACAGCGCGCGGGCTGATGGAGCGCTTCGGGGTCGCCCTTCGCGCCTCGGCGAGACCCCACCAGGTCTCCGGCGGCCAGGCGCAGCGGATCGCACTGTGCCGGGCGCTCATCAACGATCCGACGATCATCCTCGCCGACGAGCCGACGGGGAATCTCGATCCGGACTCCGCGGCGGTGGTCGTCGACGCACTGCGAGAGCGCGCCCGATCGGGATCCTCGGTGATCGTGGTCACTCACGATGAGACGGTCGTCGCCTCCTGCGATCGGAGGATCCGCCTGTGAAGCGGAGATTCGTCCTGCCCGTGCTCCGGGAAGCCCTCGCCTCCTCGCTCGCGCAACCGGTGACCTCCCTCCTCACCCTGGTGATGGTGGTGGCGATGTGCGCCGGGATCGTTCTGACGACCGGGCGGACCGTGGGAGCGGAGCAGAGCGTTCTGGCGACGGTGGACTCGGCGGGAACCCGTTCCCTCCTGGTCCGAGCAGAGGCGCAGGCGGGCCTGACGTCGGACGCACTGGAGAGGATCTCCCGACTCTCCGGAGTGCAGTGGGCGGCCGCGTTCTCGGATGCCAGTGACGTCGGGAACTCCCGGATCGCGGAGGGGAGGAAGGTCGCTCTTCGATCGGTGTGGTCCTCCGACTTCGCCGAGCTGGGCATCGATGCCGCGCGCTCTCCCAGCGGGTCGGCGTGGGCGTCCGAGGACGCGCTCGCGGCTCTGGGCTTCGTCGAGGAGACCGGCTCGGTCTCGACGGGCAGTGGCGCCGGGGTCGACGTCGTCGGGACCTTCACCTCGTCCGAGTACCTGTCCTTCCTCGGCCCGTCCGTCCTGGTCCCGATGCCTCCGTCCTCGACCGGGAGTGTGGGCTATCTGATCGTCATCGCCTCGGAGCCCGAGATGATCCGCCCGCTGACGCGATCGATCGGCTCCCTTCTGGCTCCGACGGACCCGCAGGGCGTCACCGTGACCACGAGCGCTCGGTACGCGGACCTGCGGGCCGTTCTCGAGGGCACTCTCGGTGGCTTCGGCCGAGATCTCGTGGGTCTCATCGCCGCCGCCGGCGCCGTCCTGGTCGGCGCGACCCAGTACGGTCTCGTCCTGTTGCGACGGAAGGACTTCGGACGCCGGAGGGCTCTCGGCGCCACGAGAGGCCTCATCGTCCTGCTCGTCGTCTGTCAGGTCCTTCTCGTCGCGACGGTCGGCGCTCTGCTGGGGACGGCGGGTGCGGCCGTGCTCCTGGTGGCCGGCGGCGACCCGCTCCCCGGCGTCGACTTCCTGGTCGCCACGGGCGCTCTGGCGATCGTGGTCTCCGTCCTCGCCGCTCTGCTCCCCGCGCAGAGAGCGGCGAGCAGGGACCCCCTGCACGAGCTGAGAGTGCCGTGATCCTGTCGGACGCGAGCGTCCGATGGACGCGCTCCTCCGTTCGACAGGCTCCTCCGTTCGACAAGATGTGCTGTTCCGGACCCCGGTGAACAGCAGATCCTGGCGAATGGCGCACGGATTCGCTACGCGGTGACGGCCCGGGCGGCTCGGGTGCGCGTCCGCAGCCGGTAGAGGCTGGTGGTCGCGGCGATGAAGAGGTCGGTGCCGTCGGGCCCGCCGAAGCAGACGTTCGCCACGACCTCCGGCACGGGCACGAACAGGAGCTCGGCGCCGTCCGGGGCGAAGACGTGGACGCCGTCGCCGGCCGAGGACCACACCCGGCCGCGCTCGTCGACGGCGATCCCGTCGGGCAGGCCGTGTTCGATCACCGCGAAGAGGCGGCCGTCGCGGGCGCCGATCCCCCGGTCGACGACGTCGTAGGCGCGGATCCAGTGGCCGGGGCCGTCCTCGAGGCCGCGCGCGCTGTCGGTCACGTAGACCGTCGCGCCGTCCGGGGAGAAGGCGATGCCGTTCGGCTGCACGATGTCGGTGACGACCGGCGCGAGGCCGTCCTCGGCACTCCAGCGGAAGACCCAGCGCGCTCCGTACTCGCGCTCGCCCGGGTGCCCCTCGGCCGGCTGCCGGATGCCGTAGTCCGGATCGGTGAACCAGTAGGAGCCGTCGGGCGCGACCGCGACGTCGTTGGGCGAGTTCAGCCGGCCGCCGTTCCAGCTCGAGACGAGCTCCTCGACCGTGCCGTCCGGCCGCTCGCGCTCCAGTCGGCGCAGCCCGTGCGAGCACTGGACCACGCTCCCGTCCGCGTCCAGCAGCCGGCCGTTGGTGAACTCGACACCCTCGCGGTGCACCGAGGTCTCCCCGGTCGCGCTGTCCCACTGCAGGATCCGGTCGTTCGGGATGTCGCTCCAGCGCAGGCCCCCCTCGGCCGGGATCCACAGCGGCCCCTCGCTCCAGACGGCGCCCGTCCACAGCCGCTCGAGTCCGCCGTCGCCCCGGAGGAGCGCCTCGGCGTCCGTCCGTCTTCCGTCCGTTCGTCCCTCGTCCGCTGTCTCGTCGCTCATCGGCTCCCGCCCCGTCCTGTTCCCCTCATTCTCGCGGAGGTGCTCACGACGGTGCCCAGCAGCCTTCCGGCATCGCCGGAGTCGTCGGTGCGCAGTCGGTGCGCAGTCGGCGCGCAGTCGGCGCCGTGCGATCGAGGACCTGGCGCAGAGGCGAGCCGATCGAGAGCCGTCTTCCGCGACCGCGGCGCCCGCCCTGGCGGAGGACCGCGGTCTCCGGTCGTGGGGTGACGGGTCTCGCTCGTTCGGGGGGTAGGGACGGCGCGAGATGACGGCCAGGACCCGTTGTCGCGGGTCATCGCGAGTGCCAGGGTCGGCACTGGGCGAGTCGTGCAGGCGCCCGGTCGCTCCGTCCGTAGAGGAACCCGCTGATGCGTTTCACTATCCGCCGATCCACTGTCCGCCGATCCACTGTCCCCCGCAGTCTCGCCGTCGCCGTGCTGGCCATCGCGCTCATCGTCTCCGGCGCTCCCGCTCAGGCGGCTCCCGCTCCGGCGCAGGCGGCGGCCGCAGCGGCAGCAGCGGCAGCTCCCGTGGTCGGCCAGATCACCGGGGTCGCGTCGAAGCGCTGCCTCGACGTGCCGAACGGGTCGACCGCGAACCGGACGATCGTGGTCCTCTACGACTGCAACAGCGGCGCCAACCAGAAGTGGACGATCGCCACGACCGGCGAGATCACCGTCTACGGCGGCGCGAAGTGCCTGGAGGTGCGCAACCGCTCGACGACGGCCGGCGCCGACGTGCAGATCTCGGACTGCGTCGGCGGGGACGGACAGCGCTGGCGGGTCGAGAGCGACGGCACCCTCCGCGCTGTCGCCTCGGGCCTCTGCCTGAGCGTCAAGGACCGGAAGACGGCGAACCGCTCATCGGTGCAGATCGCGGCCTGCGCCGGCGGCGACTGGCAGAAGTGGCGGACCAGCGCGGTCGTCGCGGACACCACGGCCCCGTCCGCGCCGGGGAGCCCGCGGGTGACGAACCTCCTCGCCTGCCGCACGGCGACCTTCTCCTGGAACGCGTCCACGGACGCCGTCGGGGTGGCGGGATACGACGTGTATCACGACGGCCAGTTCATGAAGTCCGTCGCCGGGAACGTCCTGTCGACCGGCCTCGATGTGGTGCCGGGCGCGCAGTGGGGCCTCTACGTGAACGCCCGGGACGCCGCCGGCAACGTCTCACAGGCGAGCGCCACCGTCGCGGTCACGGTCCCGCAGTGCAGCACCGACACGCAGGCGCCGACGAGTCCGACCGGGCTCACCGCGAGGGCGTCCGGCACCGCTGTCACCCTCACCTGGACCGCGAGCACCGACGACATCGGGGTGCGCAGCTACACCGTCTTCCGCGGCTCCGCGCAGGTCGGCACGGTCGCCGGCAGCGGCACGACGGCGCCGGTCACGACGTTCACCGAGAGCGGCCTCGCGGCGAACACCGCCTACTCCTACACTGTCGCGGCCGTTGACGCCCAGGGCAACACCTCCGCTCGCAGCGCCGCCGCCGCGGTGACCACGGGCGGCGCCTGCAGCACCGCGTTCTGCACCGTCACCCAGGTCGCCACCGACACCGACATCCCCTGGGGGCTGACCACCGTCCCCGACGGGACCGTGCTCTACTCCCGCCGCGACGCGCAGGACATCGTCCGTCTGAACCCCACGACCGGCGTGAAGACCAGCCTCGGGACCGTGCCGAACGTGCAGAGCACGGACGGCGAGGGCGGTCTGCTGGGCATCGCGGTGTCGCCGACGTTCGCCACCGACCAGTGGCTGTACGTGATGCACACCTCCCCCACCGACAACCGGGTGATCCGCCTCAAGCTCGTCGGCGACCGCCTCGACACGAGCACGGTGCAGGTCCTCGCCTCCGGGATCCTGCGGAACAAGTACCACAACGGCGGACGCCTGCGCTTCGGCCCCGACGGCAAGCTCTACGTCAGCACCGGCGACGGCCAGAACACCGCCACCGCGCAGAACCTGAACTCGCTCAGCGGCAAGATCCTGCGGATCAACCCGGACGGCAGCATCCCCGCCGACAACCCGTTCGGGAACGCCGTCTGGAGCTACGGCCACCGGAACCCCCAGGGGCTCGCCTTCGACTCGCAGGGCCGCCTGTGGGAGCAGGAGTTCGGCAACAGCGTCATGGACGAGACCAACCTCATCGTCCGCGGCGGCAACTACGGCTGGCCGGCCTGCGAGGGCACCAGCGGCAGCTGCGGCACCGCCGGCTTCCTCGCTCCGAAGGCGACGTACCCGACCTCCGCGGGCTCCTGCTCCGGCCTGACCGTTGTCCGCGACGTCGTCTACATCGCCTGCCTCCGCGGCACCCGCCTGTACCGCGCCCCGATCACCGGCGACGCGCTGGCCACCCCGACCTCGGCCTTCGTCGGCACCTACGGCCGCCTGCGCACCGTCGAGCCCGACGGCCGGGGCGGCCTCTGGATGACGACCTCCAACACCGGCGACAAGGACAGCATCCCGAACAACAGCAGCGAGAAGATCCTCCGCGTGACCCTCGGCGGCTGACCCGCGAGATCGGCGGGCAGACCCGCCGTCTGACGCTGCTGGATCTACTTGGAAAGGGATGGTGACCTTTCACGCGGTTCTGGGGGTGAGGGTGACGTCGTAGCCGAGGGTCGCGAGGGTTCGGAGGGCGTTGTCTCGGGTGCGTTCAGGGTGGCGAGGGCGGTAGTAGTCGGATCCGAGTTCGTCGTAGGGAACGCCGTTGCGGAGCATGTTCCAGATGATGGTGAGAAGAGTGTGTTCGATGGCGACCACAGCTTTGAGTCCGCCGGTTCGGTAGCTCACTCGCCGGTATTTCGCGTAGAGGCGTCCGTTCTTGGAGCGGATGATGGTGAAGACGACGATTCCGAGAGCGGCTTTGAGGTAGGCGTCGCCGGGATTGATGTGCGCCGATTTGATGCGGCCTGCTGATTGATGGAGACCTGGTGCGACTCCTGCCCAGGAGGCGAGGTGTCCTGCGGTGGGGAAGACACTCATATCCGCGCCGATCTCGGCGATGATCGTGTCTGCTGCGTTTTCTTTGATGCCCGGGATCGTCATCAGGAGTTCCCGGGTTCCTCGAAAGGGTTCGATCACCCTCTCGATCTGATCAGTGATCGCTGCGATATCTTCGGTGATCGCGTCGATGCGGCGCAAGTGCAATCGCACCATGAAAGCGTGATGATCCCGGAATCTGCCTCGCAGGGATTCGATCAACGCCGGCGTCTTCTTCGCTAAAGATGCGTGCGCGAGCGCGGCCAAGGCCTCCGGGTCCCGTTCCCCGGCGACCAGGGCGTCCAGGATCCGCCGGCCCGTCTGGCTGCCCAGCGTGGAGAGGACGGAGCTGATCTTGATGCCGGAGTCCTCGAGGTTCTTCTCCAGCCGAGCCCACTCGTGGTGCTGCTCCTGCCCGAGGTGGCGGCGGGTGCGGGTCAGATCGCGGAGCTCCCGGATCCGCTCCGGGGGCACGAACGAGCTGGGAAGCATGTTGTGAGCGGCGAGTTCGGCGAGCCATTGCGCATCCAGGACATCCGTTTTCCGGCCCGGCATGTTCTTCACCTGCCGGGCGTTCACGAGTTCCACGTTCAATGTCTCCGCGAGCGTGAAGAAGAACGGCTTCCAGTAATCACCCGTCGCTTCCATCACGACGACCTCGATTTCGGCCGCTTCCAAGTCCTGCCGCAGTCGCTCTATCTCGGAGACCGTGGACCCATACGTCGTCACGGTCTTCGTGAACTGATTCCGCCGCCCTGCCGGGAGCCGCAGACAGACCTTCGCATCTCTTTTAGAGATATCCAAGCCCGCGGCACGTTCGTAAACGACATCCATGACACCCTCCGATCGACTTCATCGGCGCCGGCCGGCATCGACGAGTGTCGCGGGGAGAGCAGGGATCAGAGTGATGAATCTACTTGTCGGGCTCCACCGGCACGAAAGCCGGATAGGCACCAATCCGCGGTTCCCGCGGACGCCCTCCAGGCCACGCTCGATAACAAGCTCGAAGCATCAAGATCCATCGGCCTCGACCGCGACCCCTCCATCGTCCAACCACAACGAGCCAGCCACAAGATCCTTTCCCCGCCCTGCACTAGCGCCGAAGGCGCCCCCTCCGCTCGATACGCCCGCTGCGCGGGCTACTCGATCAGCATGGTTCCCCGATGCGCGGGCTGGTCGATCTGCATGGTTGCCCGCTGCGCGGGCTGCTCGATCGGCATGCATCCGCGCTCGACGGCCGCAGCCGGGCGTGCTCCTTGCATGCTGGTCGAGTAGCCGCCGCAGGCGGCGTATCGAGGCCCACCGTCCTCCGCGGGGCGGTCTGCAGACCCGCCTTCTGACGCGTGTGGATCTCGATACGCCCGCTCCGCGGGCTACTCGATCAGCATGGATCCCCGCCCCGCGGGCTACTCGATCAGCATAAATCCTCGCTCCACGGGCTACTCGATCAGCATGGATCCTCGCGCCGCGGGTCACTCGATCAGCAGGCATCCGCCCTTCCTCATCGGGTGGACCGTGCGCGGCCTTCGGCGGTCGCGATTGACTACGCAGTCAAACCGTGTTGTACTCGTCGGACCGCGCAGTTGACTGCGCTGTCAACCTCGGGTCCGAGGACGAGCGAAGGAGCTGCGACATGGACTCATCGAAGGCTGTGCCGCAGCCGGACGACCGCGGTCGCCGGGTCTCGATGGCCGATGTGGCCCGCGCCGCCGGCGTGAGTCAGAAGACGGTCTCCCGCGTCGTCAACGGGGAGGCGCACGTCTCCTCCGAGATCGGCGAGCGCGTCGCCACGGCGATCCGCACCCTCGGCTTCCGGCCGAACGCCGCGGCCCGAGCCCTGGTCACCCAGCGGAGCCGCCGGATCGGCATGGTGACGATGAGCACCTCGCTCTACGGTCCGTCCGCGATCCTCGACGGCGTCGAGCAGGCCTCTCGTGCCGCCGGCTACTCCCTCAGCGTCGTGCGCACGGCGGAGAACAGCGGCGCGGAGCTGCAGGAAGCGGTCGACGCCCTCGTGGATCAGGGCGTCGACGGCATCATCCTCTCGGAGCCGGTCGACTTCGGGCATCCGCGCCTCACCATCCCCGCCGACGTCACCGTGCTCAGCTTCGACCACCCGAGCGAGGCGCACCGCCCCGAGGAGCTCGTCGTGGGCACCGACGAGGCCGGGGCCGCCCGCAGCGCCACCGAGCACCTCCTCGCCCTCGGCCATGAGACGGTCTGGCACATCGCCGGCGCCGGCACCTGGTCGGCCACCCGTCGTCGCATAGACGGCTGGCGGACCGCTCTCGCCGACGCCGACGCTGCCGAGCCGCCCGTGCTGAGCGGCGACTGGAGCCCGCGCTCGGGGGCGGAGGCGATGGCGTCGATCCTGCACCGCCGCGACGTCACCGCCGTCTTCGCCGCCAACGACCAGATGGCCGTCGGGGCGATCCACGCCGCCGAGGCGGCCGGCCTGCGCATCCCCGAGGACCTCAGCGTCGTCGGCTTCGACGACGACCCGATCTCGGAGTTCCTGCACCGGCCGCTCACCACGGTCAAGCAGGACTTCGCCGAGGTCACGCGCATCGCGATGCACCGGATGATTCGCACCCTCGACGGCCACGCGCCGACCGAGCGGCACCGCTCGGTCCCCGCCCAGCTGATCGTCCGAGCATCCAGCGGGCCCGCGAACCCCGAGCGCGCGGCGCTGGCGCCCGCGTCGCCCGTCCCTGTCCCGTAGCTCCCCTGTCCCGTAGCTCCCCCGTCCCGTAGCTCCCCGTCCCGGCTCTCGGCCCGCGGCTCCCCCCTTCCAGCTCTCCCCGTCCCTTCCCACCGCCGTCCGTGCGGTCAGCACGAACCGCCTCCGCGCGGTCCCTCCGGCGCGCCCGCCGGCCCGTCCCTTCCCCTTCTCCGAAGGAGCTCCTCCATGCACCCACTGTCCCCCGCGCTCTCGCGCCGCGGGCTGCTCCGTCTCGGCGCCGCCGCCGGCGGCTCGGCGGCCCTCGCCTCCCTGCTCGCCTCGTGCGCCGCGACCGGTCCGCAGGCGGCCGTCGAGTCCGGCGCCGTCGACCTCTCGTTCTGGACGCACGACGACGGCTACGTGACGTTCTTCTCGGAGGCGCTCGCCCTCGCCGATGCGCGCACCGACTTCTCTTACTCGCTCGATGTCACCAAGATCGGCGCGACCGACATCGTCACCAAGCTGATCGCGCAGGCGGTCGCCGGGTCCGGCACGCCGGACCTGGTCGGCATCGAGGTCGCGAACTTCGCCCGCACGCTCCGCGGCTCGATCGCGCCCGAGCTGCTCGTCGACCTCACCGAGGCGACCGCCCCCTACCGCGACGACCTGATCGCCGCCCGCGTCGACGCGTTCAGCAAGGACGGCGCCCTCTACGCGCTCGACTCCGACACGCCGCTCGCCGTCTACTACTACCGGGAGGACGAGTTCGCGCGCCTCGGCGTGCCGACCGACCTCGAGACCTGGGAGGAGTTCGCCCGCGTCGGCGGCGAGATCAGCGCGCGGGAGGGCGTGTCCTTCGGCGCGCTCTCCGTCGGAAGCGATCTGCCGCAGGTCGTGCAGGGCTACCAGCTGCTGCTGATGCAGCGCGGCGGACAGCTCTTCGACCGCGACGGGAACCTCGACCTCGCCACCCCGGAGGCCGAGGAGGCGCTGCAGTTCGCGGTCGACGGACTCGCCTCCGGCTTCTTCACGACCGTCGCCGACTACTACGGCCCGAGCATGCAGAGCGGCCTGAAGCAGGGCTCGATCCTCGGCGTCGACATGCCCACCTGGTACTCGAGCTACGGCATCAAGCCGAACGTGCCCGAGCAGGCCGGCCTCTGGCGGGTGAAGACGCTCCCCCGCTTCGAGAACGGCGGCAGCCGCACGGCCGTGGGCGGCGGCACCGGCTTCGCGGCGGTCACCGGCAAGGCCAACAGCGACGCCGCCGTCGAGCTCGTCCTCGCCGCCTACCTCGATCCGGCCCAGCAGGTGAAGCGCTACCGCGACCTCGGCTATCTGCCGACGCTGCGCTCGGTCTACGACGACCCCGAGCTCGCGACGATCACCGACGACTACTTCGGCGGCCAGGCGCTCTTCGACGTCTACGGCGAGATCATCGACGAGGTCCCGTCGCTCTTCCAGAGCCAGGACCAGCAGATCCTCACGACCGTGCTGTCGGGCTACCTCCTCCAGGCCTACAAGGGCACCCTCTCCCCGGCGCAGGCGCTCCGCGCCACGGCCGAGGACTTCCGCGGCCAGGCCCGCAGCTAAGGATCGATGATGTCGACTCTCACCACGGCCGGGGCGCCCGCCTCCGCTCAGGACGGCCGCGGCGGCTCACCGCTCGAGGCCCGGCGCGCCGCGAAGCGGAAGCGCCTGAACACCTCCGGCGGCCGGGCCCCGTACCTCTTCATCGCGCCGTTCTACCTGCTCTACGCGCTGTTCATGATCGTCCCGGTCGGGGCGGCGATCTATCTCAGCCTCACCGAGTGGGTCGGCCTCGGCTCGCCCGAGTTCGTCGGGCTGGCCAACTACGGGAACCTGCTCGGCGACACGAGCTTCGGCGTCGCGCTGGTGAACACGTTGATCTACACGCTGATCGCGGTGTTCGTCATCGTGCCGTGCTCGCTGCTGATCGCGCAGGGCCTCAACGCCCGCGGGCTCAAGGCGCGCGACCTGTTCCGGCTCACCTTCTTCATCCCGATGGTGCTCTCGCCGATCGTCATCGCGCTGATCTACAGCCTGATCTTCGACCGCAGCTACGGACTCCTGAACTCGCTGATCCGCGCGGTCTTCGGGTTCGGCGACATCGACTGGCTCGGCGACCCGACGCTGGCCAAGGTCGCGATCGGTTTCGTCCTGCTCTGGCGCACGGTCGGCTACCTGACGATCTTCTTCCTCGCCGCACTGCAGGCCGTGCCGAAGGAGCTGTACGAGGCGGCCGAGCTCGACGGCGCCGGCGTGCTCGCCAAGTTCCGCACCGTGACGCTCCCCGCGATCCGCCCGGTGACCGCGTTCGTCGTCGTCACCTCCTTCATCAGCGCCGCCCAGCTCTTCGACGAGCCCTACCTGCTCACGCGGGGCGGACCGGGCGAGGCGACCCTCTCCGTCTCGATGTTCATCTACCGCGCCGCGTTCGAACGCCAGCAGTTCGGCTACGCCGCCGCGGCCGGAGTCGTGCTCTTCGTGCTCGTCTTCGCCGTCAGCCAGATCCTCAACCGCGCCCTCGCCATCGGGAGAACCTCATGACCGCCACCACGGGAATCGTCACCGCCGACGCTCCGGAGCGCCGCATTCCGCGGAGGCAGCGCCGGGCGAGCGGCGGCGAGCGCGCCCGCCGCGGACTGCTCTACGTCACCCTCTCGGCCCTGCTGCTCGTCTTCGTGTTCCCGCTGCTGTGGGCGCTGAGCGGCTCGTTCAAGAACCGCGGCGACATCTTCTCCACTCCCCCGTCGCTCGTCCCGAACCCGGCGACCACCGACAACTACGTCAACCTGCTGACCACGCAGCCCTTCTGGGCCTGGTTCGGCATGAGCGTCGGCACCTCGCTGCTGGCGACCGCGGTCTCGGTCTTCGTCTGCGCGATGGCGGGCTACGGCTTCGCGAAGTTCGCCTTCCGCGGCAAGAAGGTGCTCTTCACGATAATGTTCTCGTCGCTGTCGGTGCCGTTCGTCGTGATCCTGGTGCCGCTGTTCATCCTGATCGTGAAGGCGGGGCTCTCGAACCCGTGGTTCGCGCTGATCGTGCCGTGGGTCGCTCCCGCGTTCGGGATCTTCATGATGCAGCAGTTCATCGTCCAGTCGATCCCGGACGAGATCATCGAGGCGGCCCGGATCGACGGCAACAGCGAGTTCGGCACGTTCTGGCGCGTGGTGCTGCCGCTGCTGCGCCCCTCCCTCGGAGCGCTGGGCGTCTGGGGCTTCCTGCAGAGCTACAACAGCTTCCTCTGGCCGCTCGTGCTGCTCTCAGACTCGTCGCAGTACACGATCCCGCTGGGCCTGAACATCCTGTTCGCGTCCGAGAACCGCTCCTACGACCTCGTCCTGGCGGGCGCGGTCCTCGCCTCGGTGCCGACGATCCTGGTGTTCTTCCTGCTGCGGAAGCAGCTGCTCGACGGGCTGACCGCGGGCGCCGTCAAGGGCTGACGCCCCCACCGCCCTCCTCCGCCACTCCTCTCCCGAACGTTCGAAAGGCCCTCCCATGCAGCACCTCACCGACCGCATCCTGTTCGGCGCGGCCTACTACCACGAGTACCAGCCGACCTCTCGCCTAGGCCGCCGCGACCTCGCCGAGGACTTCCGGCTGATGAAGGCCGCGGGCTTCACGGTCGTCCGCGTCGGCGAGTCGGTCTGGTCGACCTGGGAGCCCGAGAACGGGGTCTTCGAGCTCGACTGGCTGCAGCCGGTGCTCGACGCGGCCCACGAGCACGGCATCGCGGTCGTGCTGGGCACGCCGACCTACGCGGCGCCGATGTGGCTCGCGCGGCTGTACCCCAAGATCAACGTCGAGCGCTCGAGCGGTCGGCCGATGGGCTGGGGAGCCCGGCAGGAGATCGACTACTCGCACCCGGCCTTCCTCTTCCACGCCGAGCGGCTCATCCGGAGGATCGTCGAGCGCTACGCCGCGCATCCCGCGGTGATCGGCTTCCAGGTCGACAACGAGCCCGGCAACGAGATCTTCTACAACCGGCAGGTCTTCCAGCGCTTCGTCGACCACCTGTGCGCGCGCTACGGCACCGTCGAGACGCTGAACGACGAGTGGGGGCTGACCTACTGGTCGCACCGCCTGTCGACCTGGGCCGACCTCTGGACCCCGGACGCCAATCAGCAGCCGCAGTACGACCTGGCCTGGCGCCGGTTCCAGGCCTCGCTGACCACGGACTTCATCGGCTGGCAGGCCGACATGGTCCGGGAGATCACCGCGCGGGCCGGCCGCGACGACCAGTTCGTCACCACCTGCATCTCCTACGAGCGCCGGACGGTGCAGGACGAGGAGCTCGTGCGCTCCCTCGACATCGCCGCCGGCAACCCCTACTACCGGATGCAGGACGGGCTCGAGCTGCCGGACGCGCGGGTGTTCGACCAGCACTGGACGACCTCGGGCACCTGGGCGCTCTACGCCACGGCCGACCGGATGTACGCGTCGAAGCAAGCGCCGTTCCTGGTGACCGAGACCGATGCGCAGGCGATCGGGATGCCGTGGTCGAACGAGCCCGGCTACGACGGGCAGTGGCGCCAGGCCGCCTGGGCTCTGGTCTCGCGGGGCGCGACGATGATCGAGTACTGGCACTGGCACACGCTGCACCACGGCGCCGAGACCTACTGGGGCGGGATCCTGCCGCACTCGCAGGAGCCGGGCCGCGTCTACGAGCAGATCGCCGCCCTGGGCGCCGACTTCGCTGCCGCCGGCGACCGGGTGACCGAGCTGACCCCCGACTCCGACGTGGCGATCCTGTTCTCGAACGAGAGCAAGTGGGCGCTCGAGGAGTACCCCTCGTTCAGCGACCCGACGCAGGGCACCGGCGCCGCCCGCGGCGTGCCGGTGGCGTCGACGCGCACCTTCCAGACCGTCTTCGATTCCTTCGCGCGCGGCGCCTTCGACGCGGGGCTGCAGTCGAACACGGTGCACCCCTCGCAGCTGACCGAGACGACCCCTGCCGCCTTCGCCGCTGCGCATCCCGTGCTGATCGCCGCGGCGTTCACCATCGCCGACGACGCGCAGCTGCAGTGGCTGGAGGCGTACGCAGATGCGGGCGGGCATCTGGTCGTGGGCGTGCGCACCGGCTACGAGGACGAGGAGGCGCGGGCCCGGCTGCAGCGCAAGCCGGCGTTCCTCGCCGAGGCCGCCGGTGTCCACTACGACGAGTTCGCGAACCTCGCGGTCCCGCTGCCGGTCGTCGCGGAATCGGGCTTCCCGCTGCCGGCCGGCGCGACGGCCACCCTCTGGGCCGACGGCCTGCAGCCCGACGACGCCGAGGTACTGGTGCGCTACGTCCACCCGCACCACGGCCGATTCGCCGCCGTGACGACGCGCGCGCACGGCGCGGGCCGGGTCACGACCGTCGGGACCGTGCCCGACCTCGAGCTGGCGCGGGCCCTGATGTCCTGGGCCGTCGGCGACGCCGCCTCGGGGTGGCGCCGCGCGACCGCGTCGCAGACGGTCACCAGCGCGACCAACCGCCACGGCGAGCGGATCCGCTTCGTCCACAACTGGTCCTGGGAGCCCTCGGTGTACCCGTTGCCGGCTGCCGCCACCGACGTGCTGACAGGAGCCGAGCTGCCCGCAGGCACCGAGCTCCAGCTCGGCCCGTGGGACGTGCGGGTCCTCGCCACGGACGACTGAGCGACCGGCCCGGATGCGAAGGCGGGTCGGGGCGGGCCGGAGACTCGACTTCTCGCGCGGGTGGATCTCGATACGCCCGCTCCGCGGGCTGCTCGATCAGCATGGGCCGTCGCTCCGCGCTGCTCGATCAGCATGGGCCATCGCTCCGCGCTGCTCGATCAGCAGGGAGCGTCGCTCCGCGCGCTGCTGGATCAGCAGGGATGCGGTGCGGCCGACCCGGGTTCGCCGGCGATCATACCGGTCGAGTAGCCCCGGAGGGGCGTATCGAGACCCGGCCTCCTCCACAGGGCGGTCCGCGGACTCGTCTTCCCTCACCTGGTCGTGCGCGCGGGCGGAGGCACCGCCGCTCTGCCACAGTGGTCACGCGCCGGATCGTGGAACGGCCGACGCGCGGGAAGGGGTGGCCAACGCATGAGCGACACGGCGGCGGGACTCTCCTCGGCGCGAGCCGAGGAGCCCGTGGTGGTGCCCGACGCGCTCTCGGAGCGCAGCGGACCGCGCTCGGTGCGCGCCCTCCGGCTCGGCGTCGGCGGCGCGGGCCTCCTCCTGACGCTGGTCCTGCTCGTCCCGCACGCACCGGCGCTCCCCGGGCTGTGGCTCGCGTTCCTGGTGCTGCTCGCCGCGATGTGGATCACGGCCTCGTTCCGGCTCGAGCTCGCCTCTGGCATCGGCACGGTCACCTTCGGGGTCGGCGTGTCGGTGCTCGCCTTCCTGGCCCAGGACGTGCCGCGCGTCCAGGCGCTGCTGCTGTGGGTGCTCGCGATCGCGCTGTTCCAGCTGATCTCGCGGCGCCCCTGGGCCGCCGTCGTCTACTGGACCGGACTCGCCGCGCTGTCGGGCGGAGCGTTCCTGCTCGTCCTCTCCCTCTTCCCGCAGACGGGCTGGTGGCCGGTCCTCGCAGCGGTGCCGGCGGTGCTGGCCTACGGACTGCTCTCGATCGGGGCGGAGTACCTGCAGGCCTGGCTGACCCTGGCCGAGGTCAGCGACGTGCCGCGGCCGGCGCTCCGGCCCGACCGGGTGCTGCTGGCGCTCGGCCTCAACATCGTGCTGGTGGCCCTCGCCTACGGCGCGCACCTCTCCGCCGGGGTCGAGCGCATCGAGCTCGGCGCCGGCCTCGAGATCCGCTCGGCGAACACGCTCCTGATCGTCGCGCTGGCGGTCGCCGTGGTCAGCCAGTATCTGCGTCGCGCCCGGATCGAGCGCAAGCTGAACGGCCTGATCGAGGCGGCGCTCGCTCTGCCGTGGGGCGACCAGGAGGCGATCTTCGAGACGCTCGAGCGGGCGGCCCGCACGGCCATCCCGTCAGCGAGCACGCGGATCTCCGCCACTCCCGGGCGCGCGTTCGAGCTGTCGGCGCCGATCGCCACGCCCGGCCTGGGACTGCGTCACGTGGTCCTGACGCGGCGCCCCGACTCCGGCGGCTTCACCGCGCTCGAGCACCGCACCCTCCTCGCCCTCGCGCACATCGCGACCCAGGCCCTCTACGATCGCCGCAGCACTCGCGTGCTGCGCGACCAGGCCACGACCGACTCGGTCACCGGTCTCAGCAACCTCCGCGGTCTGTACGAGGAGTTCGCGGCGATCAGCGACCAGGAGGAGCGCGCGGTGCTGTTCATGGATCTCGACGACTTCAAGGCCGTCAACGACACCCACGGCCACTCGACGGGCAACACCGTCCTGCAGGAGGTCGCCCGTCGCATCCGCGAGAGCGTGCGCGGGGACGACGTCGTCGCCCGCATCGGCGGCGACGAGTTCGCCGTCCTCCTGGACTCGATCACCGCCGGAGCCGTCGCGCTCCGGATCGCGCGCGCCGTCGAGCGGCCCCTGGTCGTCGGCGACGCCGAGCTCCACCCCCGCATCAGCATCGGCGCCCCGGTCGCTGTCGACGGCGGCTCATTCGACCGGGTGATGCAGGAGGCGGACGAGCGGATGTACGAGACGAAGAAGGAACGCAAGGGCGAGGATCCGCAGGGGGCCGAGGCGCAGGGTATGGACCTCGTCGCCGAGGTCCGCACCGCCGTCGCCGACGGGACCGTGCGCGTCGCCTTCCAGCCCGTGATCGACGTCGCCGAGCGGCGCATCGTCGGCTTCGAGGCGCTGGCCCGCTACACCCGGACGGACGGCACCGCGCTGAGCCCGATCACCCTCGTCGACATCGCGCGCTCGCTGGGCGTGCTCGACGAGCTGACGGTGCAGATCGTCGACCAGGCGGTGGCCTGCATGATCGAGTTCCGTGCGATCGATCCGTCGGTCACGTTCCTCAGCGTCAACATCGAGGCGGAGCAGCTGATGCACGACGGCGTCACCGACGTGATCGGCGCGCACCGGACCGCCGAGCAGGGCATCCAGCTCTGCCTCGAGCTGACGGAGGGCTCGATCGGGCACGTCGACGAGGCGGTCATCGAGCGGGTGCGCGCCCTCACCGCGGACGGCATCGCGATCGCGCTCGACGACTACGGCCAGGAGCACGCGGCCGCCGCGGCGCTGCTGACGGTGCCGCTGAGCATCGTCAAGATCGACCGCGTCTTCCTCGCCGACGAGGAGAACCCCCGGCACGCGACGATCCTCCGCTCGATCATCAACCTGGTCTCGGACCTCGACATGCACACGATCGTCGAGGGCGTCGAGACGCCGTCCGCACACGAGCTGCTGACGACCCTGCGCGCCGACCGCGCCCAGGGCTACTTCTACGGCCGCCCCCTCTTCCCGGAGCTCGTCAAGGAGCGCCTGCGCGCCACGGGCACAGCGGCGATGCCGGAGCAGCCGCCGGCGTAGCCCGCGGGGCGGCCCCCGCCCGCTGATCGAGCAGCCCGAGCGGCTGCCCCTTCCTGCTGATCGAGCAGCCCGCGCCGCGGGCGTATCGAGATCCATCGTCCGCCGGAGCCCGGGTCTCGATACGCGCTCCGCGCTACTCGACCAGCATGGAGGGGCTGCGATGCACTCGCCCCGCGCAGCGCGCCGTGCATGCCGACCCAGCAGCCCGCGCAGCGGCCCCCGCATGCCGACCCAGCAGCCCGCGGCGTGGGCCCCCTCCATGCTGATCGAGTAGCCCGCGGAGCGGGCGTATCGAGATCCGCCGTCCTGCAGAGCGTGGGTCTCGATGCGCACTGCGCGCTGCTCGACCAGCATGGACGGCGCAGACTCGGCCGTTCTCGGATTCATCGGATTATCGCGGATCCACCTTCGCCCGCTTTCGCAAGAATAGCCGGAACTTTCGCAATAACGTCTTCTTACACTTTCGAAAGAATCACCGCCCCCGTCTTTTCCAGGCATCGCTCGAGAAGTACACGAAACGTTTCGTTTTCTTATTGACACGGGAGTTATCGGCTGCTTAGTCTCGTCCTCGTTCCGAATCACCGGCGATTGGATGCTCTCGACATGACGACCCGACCTGGGGCACGCGACGCCTGCACGGCGACCCGTCCGCCCCTCCTCCCCACACCGGTCGGCACGGCATGGTGATGCCGCTGACCGGCGCCCCCGGGACCACCGTCCCCGGCTCGACCGTGCCCGGCGCCCCCGGCCCGGAGGCGCCCGTCCCCGGCGGCCCGGCGTCGATCCGGGGCCGCTCGAACGCCCGCGGCGTCCGCGCCGCCCGGCGCAGCTTCCGGCGGCACTGGCAGCTCTACCTGCTGATCCTGCCGCCGCTGCTCTACTTCCTCGTCTTCAAGTACGTGCCGATGTCGAACGCGATCATCGCGTTCAAGGACTACAACGTCATCGACGGCGTCTGGGGCAGCCCGTGGGTGGGCTTCAAGCACTTCGAGCGGTTCTTCTCGAACCCGATCTTCTGGACGCTGCTGAAGAACACCTTCCTGCTCTCCGCGTACGTGGTGCTGGCCGGCTTCCCGTTCCCGATCCTGCTCGCGCTGGCCCTGAACGAGGTGCGGCTACGCTTCTTCCAGCGGACCGTGCAGATGGTCACCTACGCGCCCTATTTCATCTCCACGGTCGTCGTGATCTCGATGACCATCCTGTTCCTCTCGCCCAAGCTCGGCCCGGTCAGCGACGTCACGTCGTTCTTCGGACTCGGGGCGATCGACTTCCTCGGCGACCCGGACTTCTTCCGGCACATCTACGTCTTCAGCGACGTCTGGCAGACGACCGGCTATTCCGCCGTCCTCTATCTGGCGGCCCTCTCCTCCATCGACACCTCGCTCTACGAGGCCGCCCGGATGGACGGCGCGAGCCGGCTGCAGAAGATCTGGCACGTCGATATCCCGGGCATCATGCCCACGGCGATCACCATCCTGATCCTCGGCGTCGGCAATGTGATGGCGATCGGATTCGAGAAGGCCTTCCTCCTGCAGAACTCCCTCAATCTCTCGCAGTCCGAGATCATCCCCACCTACGTCTACAAGGTGGGTCTGCTCAACGCCGACTTCAGTCAGGCCGCGGCCATCGGGCTCTTCAACGGAATGATCAATCTGGTCCTGCTCCTGGGCGTCAACTCGCTCGCGAAGCGGATCACGGGACAGGGGCTCTGGTGACCGCACTCGACACGCCATCGACCACCGCTCACGAGGACGGCGAGGCCGCCCGGCCGCCGCGCCGCCGGCAGCGCGCGACCCGGATCAAGGACCCGATGGTCGACCGCGTCTTCATGATCGCCGTCTACGTCCTGCTCACGACGTTCCTGCTCGCAGTCCTCCTGCCGCTGCTCTACATCCTGGCCAGCTCGTTCAGCTCGCCGCTGGCCGTCTCGTCCGGCCGGGTGAGCTTCTGGCCGATCGACTTCACCCTCGAGGGCTACGAGCGCGCCCTCGGCGACTCGACGATCGTCACCGGCTTCGCCAACTCGCTCTTCTACACGGCCGCCGGCACCTTCGTCAGCCTCGCGCTGACCGTCGCGATCGCCTATCCGCTCTCGCGGAAGGACTTCTGGGGCCGCGGCGGGATCACTCTCGGCGTCATCTTCACGATGCTCTTCGCCGGCGGCATCATCCCCACCTACCTGGTGGTGCAGCAGCTCGGCCTGCTCGACACCCGCTGGGCGCTGATCCTCCCCCAGGCCGTCGGCGTCTGGCAGGTGATCATCGCCGTCGTCTTCTTCCGCTCCTCCATCCCGGACGAGCTGTACGAGGCGGCGCAGCTGGACGGCGCGAGCGATCTGCGCTTCCTCTGGACGATCGTGCTCCCGCTCTCGAAGCCGCTGCTCGCGGTGGTCGCGCTGATGTACGCGATCTACCAGTGGAACTCCTACTTCGACGCCCTGCTCTATCTCCGCGATCCGAGCCTCTATCCGCTGCAGCTCGTGCTGCGGAACGTCCTGATCCTCAATCAGGCGACACCGGGCATGGACGCGGCCGCGCAGATCGAGCGCCAGCAGCTCGCGGATCTCCTCAAGTACTCGCTGATCGTCATCTCGACGGTTCCGGTGATGATCCTCTACCCCTTCGTCGCCCGGTACTTCAACAAGGGCATCATGCTCGGCGCCGTCAAGGGCTGAGCACCCCGAGCACGGCCCGCACAGGGCCGACTCCCCCGGTCGCGCGGAACTCCCCCGCGGCTCTCTCACCCATGGAAGGAAACACCTTGTTCTCTCGCACACAGCACGGCAGAGTCGCCGCGCGGAGGAAGCACCTCCTCCTCGGCGCCGTCCTCACCACCGCGATCATCGGGCTCACCGGCTGCACCGGCGAGAGCCCGGAGGCGGACCGCAAGGTCATCCGGATCTTCGGCGAGCAGGGCGCGCAGATCGACCTGAACACCAACTCGTTCACCAAGGTCCTCGAGGACAAGTTCGACGTCGACATCCAGTTCGAGACCACCTCGTACGGTGCGTCCGAGGCGGCCGAGGCGCGGCAGATCTCGCTCGCCGGCGGCGACCTGCCCGAGGCGTACATGCTCGTCCCGTGGGCCTCGCAGTTCAGCCGCGCCGAGCTCCAGCGCTACGGCGACCAGGGCCTGCTCGTGCAGCTCAACGACCTCATCGACGAGAACGGCCCGAACATCAAGGCGGCCCTCGACGCGGAGCCGGGCTTCAAGGAGCTCACCGAGACCCCGGACGGGAAGATCTGGGGCCTCCCGCAGTGGAACGACTGCTACCACTGCTCCTACCCCTACAAGTTCTGGATCAACACCGACTGGCTCGACACCCTCGGCCTCGCCGCTCCCACCACGCCCGACGAGTTCTTCGCGGTGATGCAGGCCTTCAAGACCCAGGACCCGAACGGCAACGGCCAGGCCGACGAGATCCCGCTGACCGGCAGCACCCAGCAGTCGCTGGTGCCGTACATCATGAACGCCTTCATCTACAACGCGTTCAACACCGGTTCCGGCGCGAACGGGCAGCCCGTCTCGCTCGGGCTCGACGGCGACACCGTCCAGCTGCAGACCATGCAGGACGGCTGGCGCGACGGCCTGAAGTTCCTCCGCAAGCTGTGGGACGCCGGCCTGATCGACCCCGCCACCTTCTCGCAGGGCGGCGACCAGATGACCGCGACCGGCAACGCGGCGCAGGGCGTGCTCATCGGCGGCTTCACCGCCATCCACCCCGGCTTCGCCGTGACCATCGGCCAGGAGGACGGGCGCGACACGCAGTACGACCTGCTCCCGCCGCTGACGGGCCCCGGCGGCCAGAACGCCACCTTCCTGCTCCCGAGCGTCCCCGGTGCGACCTTCGTCGTGACCAAGGCGGCCGACGAGGTGGAGCAGAAGGTCATCGTCGAGATGATGGACTACCTGTTCTCGCCGGAGGGCCACGTCCGCGGTGAGTTCGGCCAGGAGGGCATCGGCTGGCGCGCCCCCGAGGAGGGCGAGATCGCGCTCGACCAGAGCCTCGAGCCGTCCCTCGTCGACACGAAGATGGACGAGGCGAACGAGGCCGACTACAACGGCAACTGGGGCCCGATGGCCCAGGTGTTCGACACGGCCGAGTTCCGCGCCAGCCAGGTCCAGCCGCTCGACATCTACACCGAGGCGGGCTTTGAGCGCCGCCTGTTCGAGGCGACCGACCAGTACGCCGGCAAGGAGTCGGACGCGATGTTCCCCTACTGGAACATCTGGGTCCCCTCGGAGGACGCGAGCGAGCTCTCCACCCTCACCGCCAACGTCGAGAGCAGCGTCGCCACGGCGACCGCCGAGTTCGTCACCGGCGTCCGCGACCCCGAGAGCGACGCCGACTGGCAGTCCTACCTCGACGCCCTGACCAGCCTCGGCGCGGACCGCTACGCCGAGATCTGGCAGAGCGCCTACGACCAGTAGCGGCTCACCCGTCCCCTCCCCTCGCCCGCGACCCGGGCGGCGGGAGGGGACTCCGCTGTCACCGCGCAGCACGTCGCACGCTGCACGTCGCGCCCAGCGCCCGGCGCGCGGCACCTCACGCCTTCCACACGACGCACCCCAAGGAGCACCGCATGACCCTCGCCCAGGAGTGGAACGATCCCGACGTGTTCGAGTGGGGCACGGAGCCGGCGCACGCCGTGCTCACCCCCTTCACGACGCTCGACGCCGCACTGGAGGGCGACCGCGCGAGCACGCCGCTCGTGCACAGCCTCGACGGCGACTGGCGCTTCCACTGGGCGCCGAACCCGGCCGCCCGCCTGGACGGCTTCGCGGCCGAGGACTGGGACGACTCGGCCTGGCCGACCGTCCCCGTCCCCGCCAGCTGGCAGCTGCACGGCTACGACTTCCCGATCGGCACCAATCTCGTGCTGCCGTGGACCGGCGCGAACGGGCGGCACGAGCAGCCGGACCCGCGCGGCGACTACCCGAACGCGCCGACCCTCTACAACCCGGTCGGCCAGTACCGCACCGCCTTCGAGCTGCCGGACGGCTGGGCCGAGCGCCGCACGTTCCTCCAGTTCGACGGCGTGGAGTCCGCCTGCTCGGTCTGGCTCAACGGGCAGCGCCTCGGCTATCGGGAGGACAGCTGCACGACCGGCGAGTTCGAGGTCACGGAGCACGTGCGGGCCGGCTCGAACGTCCTCGCCGTCGAGGTGCACCGCTGGTGCACGGGCTCCTACCTCGAGAACCAGGACAACGTCCGCCTCTCCGGGATCTTCCGGAGCGTGCGGCTGCTCTCGCGCGCGGCGGCGATGATCCGCGACGTCACGGTGCGCACGCCGCTCGACGACGCGTTCACCGCCGGGTCCGTCGAGGTGTCGGTGGCGATCGACGCGCGCGCCGGGGCGTCCGCGGCCGGTCTCGAGCTCCGCACGCGGCTGTTCGACGGCACCGCGCCGGGTGCGGCGGAGGTGGGCGAGCAGAGCCGGACGGTCGACCTCGACGCCGACGGCCGCGCGGCGAGCCTGGCGAGCATTCCCGTCTCGTCCCCGCCACTCTGGTCAGCGGAGACCCCCGAGCTCTCCACGCTCGTCGTCGAGCTGAGCGACGCGACCGGCGCCGTCCTCGAGCGCGTCGCCGTCCGGGTCGGCTTCCGCCGCGTCGAGATCGTGGACGGCGTGCTGCTCGTGAACGGCCGGGCGGTCTCGCTCCGCGGCGTCAACCGGCACGAGTGGAGCCCGCGCACCGGCCGCACGCTGAGCCGCGACGACATGATCGCGGACATCCGGCTGATGAAGCAGAGCAACATCACCGCCGTCCGCACCTCGCACTACCCGAACGACCCGCGCTGGTACGACCTGGCCGACGAGTACGGGCTCTACCTCGTCGACGAGGCGAACAACGAGACGCACATCAACCGCATCGACGACGACGGGGCGCCCTTCCTGCCGGGCGACCGCCCCGAGCTGCGCGCGCCCCTGCTCCAGCGGATGCGGAGCATGGTCGAGCGCGACAAGAACCATCCCAGCGTGATCGCCTGGTCGATCGGCAATGAGTCCGGAGTCGGCGCGAACCTGCAGGCGATGTACGAGTGGGCGAAGGAGCACGACCCGACCCGCCCCGTCAGCTACCAGGACCCCGTCGGCTCCGGCACCTGGGTCGTCCCGGCCGGCCTCTCGGACTTCGACGGCGACTTCTACCCGCCGGTCGCGCAGTTCGCCGAGCGCTCGCGCCGGGATCCGCGCCCCTACCTGCTGGTCGAGTACGCCTTCAGCCAGGGCAACACCTCCGGCTACCTCGAGGAGTACTGGGCGGCCGCCCGCGAGGACCCGCGCGCGATGCCCGGCGGCTTCCTCTGGGACTGGGCCGACAAGGGCCTGTACTGGCCGCGCCCCGATCGGCCCGAGGAGGAGTTCCTCGCCTACGGCGGCGACTGGGGCGACGAGCCGAACCAGGAGAGCGCCCACATGAGCGGCCTCGTCCTCGCCGACCGCACCCCGACCCCGAAGCTGGCCGAGGCGGCGCTCGCCTACCAGCCGGTCTCCGTCACCGCGGTCGATCTGCGCGCCGGCGAGCTCCTCGTCGCGAACGAGCACCTGTTCACCGGGCTCGACGGCTACGTCGTGCACTGGACCGTGTCGGCGGACGGCGAGCCGGTGCAGCGGGGCTCGCTGCCCGGCGCGGAGTGGGCCATCGGCCCGCAGGAGGAGGGGCGGGTCACGCTGCCCTACCCGCTGCCGGAGCCCGCTGCGCAGGACGCGGCGCGCGAGTACCGCCTCGGCGTGCAGCTGGCACTCGCCGCTCCCACCGCCTGGGCGGAGGAGGGACACGTCGTCGCGCGCGCCCAGTTCGAGCTGCCCGTCGACGCCTCTGCGGCCCGCCGCCGGGCGCCGCGGGAGCTGCCGCCGGTGACCGCGACCGAGGAGGGCACGGCGATCGTCGTGCGCGGGCCCGCGTTCTCCGCGACCGTCGACCGCTCCACCGGCCGCCTGACCTCGCTCCGCTACGGCGGTCGCGAGCGGCTCGCCGCGCCGCTGCTGCCGAACTTCTGGCGCGCCCCGAACGACCCCGAGCTCTCCATCCCGGACATCCGGCTCGAGCGCCCGGAGCCGTCGCTGCCCTGGCGCGGCGTCGGCGAGGAGTGGGCGATCGATCGGGTGGACGTCGAGGAGACGCCGGGCGCCGTCCGCATCACGGTCGACGGGTCGGTGACGACGGCGGTGCCGTTCCGGCCGAGCGGCCGGGTGACGACCTCTCCGCAGTCGATCGTCTACACGATCCACGGCACGGGTCAGGTCGACGTGCTCTCCACCTTCTCGCCGGTCGAGGGCACGCCGAACCCGCAGGTCGTCGGCACCACGTTCGGGCTCGCGCCGGAGCTCTCGACCCTGCACTGGTACGGCCGCGGCCCGCACGAGTCGTCCGCCGACCGCCGGGCGTCGGCGTTCTTCGGCCGCTGGAGCGGTGCCGTCGCCGACCAGCCGACCCGATACAGCCGCCCGCAGGACAGCGCGAACAAGGCCGACACCCGCTGGGCCGCCCTCGTCGACGGCGGCGGCGCGGGCGTGCTCGTCCTGGCCGGCGACGGCACCTCCGGCGGCAGTGCGTCCGGCGGCAGCACGTCCGGCGGCAGCACGTCGGCCGGGAGCATGTTCTTCAACGCTCAGCCGAACAGCCCGGACGAGCTGGCCGACCGCCGGCACTGGCACGAGGTCCCCTCGTCGACGAGGACGGTCGTCCGGGTCGACGCCGCCCAGGAGGGCCTCCAGGGCGGCAACTGGGACGTGCAGACGCGCCCGGAGAAGTACAGCAACACCCCGGAGAAGGGCCCCTACCGCCAGCACTTCCGCCTCCTCCCCCTGCGCAGCGGCGAGGACCCGGCGTCGGTGGCCGCCGCCGCCGTGCCGACCGAGTCCCCCGTGTCGCAGCCCCAGCGGCTGCCTGCCTGACCACGGCGGGTCTCGACACGCGCTGCGCGCTGCTCGACCAGCCTGTGCGGACGTGCGCCAGCGCACCCTGAGTGCGGTTCGTGCAGCACGTACGGGCTCACACCGACGTCCCGCGCGGTGCATGCTGATCGAGTAGCCCGCGCAGCGGGCGTATCGAGATCCACGGTCGTCAGAACGGTGCGGGTACGTCGTCGAAGCGGGGCTTCGGTGGCGGGTCGGGCGGACGCCCGGGTAGTGCCGGTGGCTGGCTGCTGATCCGCCGGCCCGTCGGGCTCGTCCAGACGATTGTCCCGTCACCGCTTGTGACGTAGGTCCATTGGTCCCCGTGCCGGACGTGGTGGTGCGAAGTGCAGAGCGAGACGAGGTTCTCGAGGGAGGTCTCTCCGCCGTTGCGCCACTCGAGGGTGTGGTCGGCCTCGCTGGTGCTGGCGGGGCGGGTGCAGCCGGCGAAGCGGCAGGTCTGGTCCCGCAGCTGCAGGTGCAGGCGCATCTGCGGCGGTGGGACGCGGTAGGTGCGGCCCACGGAGACGACCGCGCCGGTATCGGAGTCGGTGAGGACGCGGGTGAAGGAGGCTGCGGTGCGGATCAGCTCGCGCTCGATCGGTGCGGGGACCGGTCCGTAGCCGTCGAGGTCCGCGTGCGCATCGTCGAGACCGACCGCGGTCGAGGCGGCGAGGGTGAGGCGCACCTCGGCCCGCACTCCGGGGACGAAGGTCGGGTCGGGTCGGTGCTCGGGGTCCGGGGTGGTGCCGGCGATGTCGCCGTCGCAGAGCAGATCGACCGCGGCGTCCGCGCTGAGCTGCTGCAGGGTGTGGGGGTCGCCGTCATCGCGGAGGGTGCGCGCGATGCGGCGCAGCCGGTCGTACGCGCCCGTCACCGCCGGCGCGGGAGCGTGGACGCAGAGCGTGGCCATGCCGTCGACATCCGGTGTGACCCAGACCGCGCGGTCCAGCGTGGCGCGGGAGTGGCGCTCGGCAAGGGGCTGCTCGTGCAGTTCCTCGCGCCAGCGACTCAGGGCGCGGCGCAGCTGGGTCGTCGTCATCGTGAGCGCGGCGTCGGCCGCGCGCTCGTCGAGGGCCGCGCGGGAGGCCTCGGGAAGGCTGATCGCGGTTCTGCAGATCGCCTCGCCCGCCTCCCAGAGGATCCGCGCGTCCCTGAGCAGGGCGCGAGTGAGCGGCAGGTGCTCCATCAGCATCTGCGCGGTCTCGAGGCGGCGCGAGACGTCTCGCTCGGAGACGCCGAGCGTTACCGCGAGCTCGGCGCGGATGGAGCGCTCGACGAGGACCCGGGTCTCACTGCGGGACGTGCCGCGAGCGAACGATTCCGGGACGGTGAGCGCGACGCGGTAGCCGCGGTGGATGCGTTCCGCGGTTCTCAGGCGCGTCGGGGATGCGGCGCGCTCGGTGGCGGCGGCGTCGGTGAAGCAGTCGCGCACCTCCGCGAGTGCTGCCGCATTCTCATCTTCTGACATACGCGTATTGAAGCAGGAGCCACCGACACCGGGACCGGAACCATGGGCTGATCGGGGACAACGCCGTCGGATCGACGAGTGTGGAGGAGACTCGCTCCCGGATGTCTCGGCGATGTGGGGTCTCGATACGCCTCCGAAGGCGGCTACTCGACCAACGGGTGGGTCTACTGGGAAGAGACGTCCGCAGACATGCTGGTCGAGTAGCCCCGAAGAGGCGTATCGAGACCCGCCCAGCGTGAGGACGGCTGTCTCTTCCCCGCCCTGCGCCGGCACCGAAGGCGCTCCCTCCGCTCGATCTGCCGCTGGAGGCGGCTACTCGACCAGCACGATGGGCTGCCTCGGTGGCTCTTCGTGGCAGCAGGAGTGGCCGCATCGGTGGCTGCTGGACGGGCACGAGCGGCCGCCCTGCGGGCTGACCGGCGACCGCGCGGGGCCCTGTCACCGCACCGTGGCGACCACGGGCCCCGTCCCGACCTCGGTGCGCGCGTGGGTTCGGCGGCGTCGCCGTCAGCGCCGGGTGAGGAGCGCGACATGGATCTCCTCCGCGAGGAGGTCCAGCGCTCGCGCGTGAGCGGCGAGGGAGTCCCGCCCGGCACGCGTGATCGAGAACTGCGCGATGCGCAGCAGCATCGTTCGACGGTGTCCTTCCAGGAGCACCATGCCTCGGTTCGTGAGCTCGCGGAGTCGTGACCGCAACTGCACGAGGCCGATCCGGTGATCCACTCGAACCGCCAGAGCCGACAGCAGGCGCGATTCATCGCAGTTCACGCCTCGCGCGAGCTCGATGAGGATCAGGGCGTCGAGGGACCGGCCGGCGGCGCAGGAGCGGCAGGTGATGGGAACCGCGTCAGGGCGGAAGGCTGCCATCAGGAGCGGAGGCCGAGTGATCGGGGGTGCGGTGAGCGCAAGGTCATCCCTGGGGGAAAGGGGCGGGCGGTGGCGGGCGGGGACGTCGGCGTGCTGATCGAGTGGGCCGCGGAGTGGGTGGGTCGAGATCGACCGTGCTCGGCAGGGTGGGTCTCGATACGCCGCCTGCGGCGGCTACTCGACCAGCATGACGCGCACGCGCCGCCGGGGGGTGGCTACTCGACCAGCATCGAAGGGGCACGACGGCGGCCGCTCGGTCGGCGTGCGCCGGGTCACTCGAAGAGGGAGAGGGTGAGCGTCGAGCTGTAGTCGCCCGCGTCGACGGTGGTCGGGGTCTTCAGGGTCAGGGCCGCGTTCGCGGTCCAGGAGCCCTCCTCCGCGACGCCGGCGCTGTCGTTGGTGATGGCGAGCAGCTCCTGGTCGACGAGGCCGACGCCGTCGGGGCCGCCGTCGATGGCGGTGTCGACGACGTCGCCCTCGGCGACGAGGCCGGAGTCGCCGCCGTCGATCAGGTTCGGCGCCCAGCCGAGGTTCTCCGCGCCGATGATGTCGCCGGTCGACGAGGTGAAGTCGCTCGCGGTTCCGAGGACGTACCAGCCGGCCTCCGCCGGGATGTCGGCCGGGTCGCGGGTGTCGGTCACCGTCACGGTCGGCAGGGTGCCGGTGAACTGGCGGACGACGCTGTTCGAGCCGTTCTCGGTCAGGGCGGTGGAGTCGCTCGCGACGGTCATCGAGAGGGCGCCGCCGCCGGTCAGCGGCGCGATCTGCACGTTCACGTCGACGTCGTCCGCGCCCTGCTGCTCGTCGGCGAAGGCGGTGCCGGCGACGCCGAGTAGGAGCAGGCCTCCGGCGAGACCGGCGGCGCCGCGGAGGAGGAAGGAGCGAGCCGTGGAGGTGTGGTTCTGCATGCGGGTGTTCTCCGTTCTCGAGACGGCAGCTTCGCCGTCCGGTTCAGTGGTGTCGGGTGGTCGGTCGGGTCGTGGAAGGAACAGGGTTCAGCCGCAGCTCGCCGCCGCGTACGGCGCCGTGGCCGTCGCGGTGGCCGGCTTGCCCGCGACGAACGCGGTGGCCGTGGCGGTCGCGGAGCCGGCGGGCAGCGCAGCGGTGCGGGTCGTGAACGAGTGGGTGACGCTCTTGCCGGCGGCCACCTCCGCGAACGTCTTCGAGCCCGAGGTCGAGGTGACGACCATCTTCACCGGGAAGGCGTTCGGGTTCGTCGCGACGACCGAGAGGACGACCTTGCCCTGCACGCAGCGGGTCGACGCCGTGGCCGTCGCCGCGATCGCGGGGGCCGCCGGGGGCGCCGTGGCCGTGATCGTCGCCACGGCGAGGGTCGCCGACGAGTTCTGCAGCCGTCCCGTCACCTGGACGCTGTCGCCGGCCTTCTTCAGCCCTGAGAGGTCGGCCGTGCGCCAGGTCACGCCGACGGTCTCGCTGTGACCGTCCCGGAAGCCGGCCGAGACGGTGGCGGGCAGTGCCACCGTCGTGGCGCCGACCGGGGCGGTGGCGGCGACGGGCTTCACCGAGGTGACCAGGAGGGCCGGGTTCCACTTCGCCGCGAGCGCGTCGCGCTCCTTCGCCGTGATCGACACCACGGAGCCGTGCCGGGGCGAGCTCGGCAGCGAGAACGCGGCGGGGTACGTCCACTGGATGTCGCCCTCGAGCGAGTTCGTCCCGAGCGGGATGTACCCCACTCCCCCGTAGTTGTCGACCCAGAGGAAGTACCGGTAGCCGCTGGTGTCGCCGGGGTTGGCGCGGAAGATCTCGGGACCCTCCACCTCGGGGGTGCCGGCGGTGCGGCCGATGCAGGTGTCGATGAGGCTCCAGGCGCCGGAGGCGGTGGTGGCGCGGAGGTCGCTGGAGCGCTGGCCGATGATGTCCGGCGACGGGCACCCGGAGCTCTGGGTGGCCTTGGTGAAGCGGTAGTACTGATCGCCCTCCCTGAGCACGGTCGCGTCGATCAGGCCGTTGCCCTTGTTCAGCCCGGCGACGTCGGCGGAGGCGAACCACGGCTCGGGTTCGGTGAAGGTGCGGAAGTCGCGGGTGATGGAGGTGACGATCTGCGGCCCGTTGCCGTCGGGCCGGGTGCGCGCGTCGTCGAGGTACATCGAGGAGGTCCAGTAGACGACGTAGGCGTCGATGGCCGGGTCGTAGGTCGCCTCGGGCGCCCAGGTCATCCCGGCGTTCGGGACGTTGACCTCGATGTGGCGCTGCTCGCCCCAGTTCACGAGATCGGTGGACTCCCAGACCTCCAGGTGGCGGCTGCCGTTGCTGGTCGCCTCTCCCCAGCCCGAGCGGCCGACGGAGAGGTCGGTCGCGATGAGGAAGAAGCGATCGCCCTCGGCCGAGCGCAGGATGTACGGGTCTCGGAGCCCCTGGGTCCCCTTGGTCGAGGTGAGGACCGGCTGGGCGTCGTTGAGGGTCTTCCACTGCAGGGCGTTGTCGCCGTCGGACGTCGCGAAGCGCAGCTTCTCGCCCTCGACGCTGTCGCCGGTGAAGTAGACGAACAGGTAGGCGTCCAGGTCGGCGGGGTCGAGAGGCGATGCGGCGAGCACCGTGACCGGCAGCGACACCGTCACCGGGGTCGTCCCGGCGACGCGCACGGTGGCGGTCAGGGTGACGGCGGTGTCGGTGCTCCCGCGGGTGACCGAGCCCTTCCGGACGACGTCCGGCTCCGCGCCCTCATCGACGGCGCTGACGACGGCGGGTGCGGAGGAGGACCACTCGATCACCGCGTCCGCGGCTCCCGCTCGGGAGGCGACCGCGTCGAGGTCGGCTCCCGAGTCGGGCAGCGAGAGACTGCCGCGGACCGGCCCCTGCAGTGCCGGGTCGCTGCGCACGGCGTCGGCGACGGCGCGAGCGAGCTCGGCCTGCACGCTGTCACCGGCGGCGAACGCCTTCACGGTGACGGTGATCGGTGAGCCGATGACGGTCGCCGCCCCGTGGGTGGCGGTCGGGGTCAGCTGCACGACGGCATCGGAGCTGCCGGCGGCCGGCCGGGTGACCGCTCCGGTGCTGGAGACCGTGCGGGGAGCGCTGGAGGACCAGGTGAGAGTCGAGCCGTTCGCGCCGCCGGCGGGGAGGGAGAGATCCGCGGTGACAGCGGACGTGCCGCCGAGCGACACCGCCGCGTCCTTCGTCGCGAGCGCGGAGTGGACACCCGCGGCGCTCTGCTGGATCTGCTCGGCGGACAATGCGGAGGACCACACTCGGACGTCGTCGAGTGCACCGGCCCAGAAGGCGTCGGCGCCGTAGAACGACTTGCCGAGGTAGCCCGAGAAGGTGCTGGAGCCGATCGCGGCCACCGCGGTGGAGGTCGTCACCCCACGCCCGACGAGGCTGCCGTCGAGGTAGGTCGAGACGGAGTCGCCGCCGTCGACGACGACGGCCATGTGGACCCAGCGGGCGGCGGGGACCGGAGCCGGAGCGGACGCGCGCACCTCGGTGCCGTTCGTGAGGGCCCCGTACGCGGACGCGCCGCACTGCGTGGTCGCGAGCAGGTGCGCGGAGACGCCCGACCCGAGGGTGAAGGGCCAGGTGCACTCCGGCGAGCCGCTCCAGAGCAGCCACGCGGACATCGTGACGTCCACCGTGCCGGCCGGGATCAGCCCCGGGGCGATCCGGACGGAGGCGGCGGTCGATCCGCTCGCGCCTCCGGGGAGGGAGAGCGCGCGATCGGAGGCGGAACCGGAGGGCCCGGCGACCGAGCGGGCTCCGGACCCGACGACGGTTCCGGGGTGCGGACTCGAGGCTCCGTCCGCGACGATCGCCCCATCAGGGATCGCCGACCCGACGGCAGACGAGGTCCCGCTCTCGTCGAAGCTGTAGCGCAGGAGCGGCTCCGGCACGGTGGTCGCCGCGCCGGCCGCTCCGAGCGGGGCCATCGCCCCGGTCAGCAGCAGTGCGGCGATCGCCAGGGTCGGCCAGCCGGCCCTGCGTCGTCGGCCGCGGGTCGACTCGGCGGAGGGGCGTCCGGGACGCGGAAGTCGTGACGTCATCAGTGACGCATCCTCTCGGGCTCTGCTTCGAACCATCGGCCGGCCGCGGACGGAGGAGTGTCGTCCCGGTGGCGGCGGCTTCACCGTAGCAACAAAATGTTCACGGTAACAAGTTAAATATCCGTCCCGCCAATAACGGACACTTGTCGGCATTCGGAACTCGTATCGGACGCTCATCGGCCACAAAGCCGAATGGCGCTCGGAATGAAGCTTTGTCCCCCAGTCGGGGCGTCATTCCGGCTTGACAGCAGTCGTCCGACACGCACAAGATCGGACCAGGAGGAGTGTTCACGATAACAATCCGCTCGTCCTCGAAAGACCCGGAGGCCGGCCTCTCCATCGCGTCGAGTCGCGTCTTTCGACCTTCTGAAGAATGCGCCGGAAAGCCGGATCAATGATCTTCTCACCGTATCCGCGGTGGACCGGATCAGTACGTCGACCACCCGATAGGGCGGCCGAAGAACCTGAAAGGCATTGCATGTCCAGGACAGTGAAGTCCACCATCAAGGCACGCCTACTCGGAACGATGACGGCCGCGCTGATCGCGAGCCTGACCACCCTCGGCTTCGCCGCTCCTGCCGAGGCCGCGACTGCGCCCGTCGGGGTCGGCGCTGCCCAGGAGATCCGCAATCAGCACAGCAGCATGTGTCTGGACGATTTCGACTTCGTCACTCAGCCGGGTGCCGAAGTCCGCCAGTGGAGCTGCTCGGAAGCGAGCAATCAGCGCTGGCAGATCCGTGATCTGGGAACCGGGTATGCCGAGATCAAGAACGTCTTCAGCAACCTCTGCTTGGACGACTACAACTTCGGAACCACTCCCGGCGCCGAGGTGCGGCAGTGGACCTGCACCGGAGCCCCCAATCAGCAGTGGCAGATCACGGACGTCGGCGGCGGATCCAGCCAGATCCTCAACCGCCACAGCAATCTCTGCCTCGACGACAGGGACTTCGCTCAGACCGACGGCGCCGCGATCCAGCAGTGGACCTGCACCGGTTCGAAGGTGCAGCGGTGGAGCATCACCGACCCGACCGTGCAGAAGATGACCTACGCCCTCGTCCGCTCAGCGAACCCCTCCGCCGACGAGCTCGACGCCTACGCCCGGATCACCGATGCGATGGATCGGGCGGTCGCGCGCTACAACCGCCTCTCGAACATCGACCGGTTCTACACCGTCTACTACGTGCCCGGTGTGCCCACCGCCGACGCGAACCCGAACGGCACCATTCGCTTCGGCGCCGACCGCGGCTACATGCAGGAGGGGACGGCGCTGCACGAGCTCTCGCACACCGTCGGAGTCGGCTACGACGCCTTCGTCGACCGCTGCCAGAACAACGGCTGGACCTCTGCCCTTCCGCTGCTGCGCACCTGGGACGGCCCCACCGCGACCATCAACTGCGGCGGCGGCCACATGTGGCCCTACGGCCTGAACTACAACCCCGAGTACACCGAGCTCGGCTTCGAGCGCCACGTGAAACTCGTGCAGTCGATGCTGTCCGACGGAATGTAGTCCGAGAGATCCACCTGCGGGCCCCGGCCCGGCGAGCGACCTCAGCACGAGGTCGCCTCGCCGGGCCGGGGCCTTCCGTCTTCTCCTGCCACGTCACGATTCCGGAAGAGTCGAGGCCGCGCCCGCGGCGCATTCCGGAATCACTCGGATGCTCGACATCCTTCACCGCCATTGCCATTTGCCTTGCTATTGCCATCGTCATTGCGTCCCGTCCGAGAATCGACGCGAGATCACGCTCGTCCTCCGATTCTCGGTGTCTCTCCTGCCGCCTCTCGAGAGGGCCTCGCCGACCGACTCGGACAGGAGAGCGGAGAAGCATCACGCGTGTCCCTGCAGCTCCGGTCCGAGTCGTCATTCGCTGCGCGGTGCCACCGGCGCGCGCGGTGTCCGGGAACGCCGAGAGGGGGCCCGCCCACTCGACGTGGACGGACCCCCTCTCGGTCGGCTCAGCTGCAGCGTGCTGCGGGGTAGGTCGCCGTGACCGGAGTGGCGGCCCCGTTCACCGTGGCGGTTCCCCCGAGCGTCCCGGCCGACAGGGAGGCGGCCCGGGTGGTGATCGCCAGCGTGCCCGTCCTCTGTGCACCGATCTGCTGGCTGCGCGCGCCCCAGGGGGTGACCCAGGCGACGTCCGCGGTGCCGGCGCCGGCGTTGCGGGTGGTGATCGTGACGACGGCCCTGCCGGAGATGCAGCGCGTCGTGGCGGTCGCGGTCACGGTGACGGCCGACGCCTGGACGGTGATGGTGGTGCGGACCGTGCGATTCGCGGTGAGCACCTCTTCCGCGGCGCTCATGTCGAGGACCGGTCCCCCGTCGGCGGCCCAGTGGATCCGGCGGAGGTAGGTGTCGCGGTTGCTGCTTCCGTTCGAGCGGGCGTGGAACACCAGGACCTCGTTGCCGTCCTCGTCGACCGTGAAGCTGTTGTGTCCGGGGCCCCACAGGTTCGCGGCCGGGTCGCTCTTCAGGAGCGGAGCGTCGGACTTGGCCCAGACCGTCTGGTCGGTGAGATCGGCGCCGGACGGGGCGGTCAGGAGGCCGACGGCGTACGTGCGGTCGGTTCCCGATCCCGAGTAGGTCAGGTAGACCTTCCCGTCGTGAGTGATGGCCGTCGCTCCTTCCGCGACGTTCGTGAGGTTGGTCTCCCAGCCGTAGGAGGCGGTGACGAGCTTGCGCGGTTCGCTGGTGAGGCGCCACGGGTTCGCGGGATCGATGGTGGCGATCCAGAGCTCGGCGTCGCCGATGACACCGCCGGTGACGTAGCGCTGCGACCAGGACACGTAGGTGCGGCCGCCGTCCTGGAAGACCGTCATGTCGAGGCTGATGCCGGGGTGCTGAGCATCGCGCTGGAGCGCCGTGCCGTCCTGCTTGAGGACGGGGCGAGGCGTCTCCCAGTCAGCGAGACGTGTCGGGTCGCCGCCGGTCTTGAGCTTCTGCACGTAGGACGTCACTCGCTGCCAGTCGATGGCGCCGATGCAGGGCGAGTAGAAGATGTAGAGCTCTCCATTGAGATCGTGCAGCTCGGGCGCCCAGTAGCAGCCGGCGATGCCGGCTGTGCCTTGTGCCACGACCATGCTGTCGGCCGCGGTGCGAAGGCCGTCGATGGTCGGTGAGCTCCGCAGGAACATGCCGGGCTGGTCGTCGCCGCGGTCGTCCGTGGAGATGAAGAGGTACCGGTCCTTCCAGCGGAGGATGTTCGGGTCGGCCTCGGCACGGATGAAGGGTGCCGCGTAGTCGCGCTGTCGCACGGTTCCACTGACCTGGTAGGTCCCCGGCGTGGACGTGTCGACGGCGGCGAGATCGGCGGCAGACCAGTCGACCGGGAGCTTCTTCGTGGAGCCGTCCGAGTAGCCGAGCGTCGCTGCACCGAGCGCGGGCACCGCCGCCCCCTGCGGGACGGTCGCGGCGTCGACGGCCACGGTGGTGTTCCGAATACGGCCCAGTCGCTTCTCGAGAGAAGAGGCGGTGTCGGTGGGGACGACCAGCAGGTTGGACGGCACGGCTCCGGTGATCGAGGTGGAGACGGCGGCATCGGGCAGCGAGATCGCGCCTCGGCGCAGGTCGCCGCGGGTTCCCGCGTCGGCGAGGTCGGTGAAGGACCGCGAGAAGTCCGCTCCCGCCGCGTCCTTCCAGGTCACTCGGTACTGCTTGGCCGCCGAGTCCCAGACGGCGCGCGGCTCGGAGGCCACGGTCACCCCGAGGTCGACGAAGCCACGCGGTTCGTAGGAGACGAGGTCCTGGGTGGTGAAGAAGAGCGGCGTTCCGCGGCGTTCGGAGTCGACGTCGCCGTTGGTGAGCGTGCGGGTGGCGAGGACGCCGTAGCCGCCGGTCGCGAGCTGGAAGACGTAGGGGTCGCGGAGCGTCCGGGTCTGCACGACATCGAGCACGCCGGTGGGCTGAGCGTCGGCGAACAGGACTCCGGTGTTGTCGTTGAGCGCCTCGGTGCTGGTGCGGGTCGTACCGAGGCCGAGGTGCATGCTGTACGCGACGTTGCTGCCGTACTCCTGCGATCCCAGCGCCGTGCGCTCGTAGGCGAGGAGGTAGCGGGCCCGGCCCGTCGGAAGGACGCGGACGGAGAAGGTCCTCGTCGTGGTGGCCGTTCCGGCGCGGAGCTCCCCCGCGATGGTTGCCGAGACGGCCGTCGTGCCGCTCGTGCGCACCGCGCCCGCTGCGATGCTCACGCCCGAGGTGGTGGTGCGCCAGGTGAGCGTCGCGCCGGCGGGAGCGGTGGGGAGCAGCTCGCCGTCGGCGAGCGTCGGGCGGAGGACGATGCTCTCGGCGAGAGCGTCGAGGTCGGCTTGGGCGTTCTGCGCGGCGACGGTGAGCGGGAAGTCGCGAGTGGTCGAGGCGCCGCCGAGGGTGATGGTCGCGGTCAGCGTGACGGCGGCGTCGGCGCTGCCGGAGGGCCGGGTGACCGCTCCCGTGCTGCTGATACGCGCCGGGTCGGAGCTCGTCCACCGGATGCTCGAGCCCTGCGCGCCGGTGGTGGGGAGTGCGAGGTCGGAGCTCACGCGGGAGGGTCCGAGGTCGATGGCCGCCGCGTCGGAGGCGAGGGCCGCGGTGCGGACACCGGCGTCGACGCCCGTCCAGTAGCTGTCCGCCACTTGCTGGGCGGAGAGAGCGCTGGTGCGGATCTGGAAGTCCCGCACGCCTCCCTTGTAGTAGGGGTCGGGGTAGGACGAGCGGCCGATGTAGCCGACGAGGTCGGTGCCCAGATCGCTGACCGATCGGTTCGTCACGGTCTCGGCGATGAGGCGGCCGTTGTAGTAGCCGGTCAGCTTCCCGGGCTGCAGGACGGTGGTGTAGAGGCCCCAGGAGGCGTCGGTGCCGGGTCCGGTCGGTCCGCTCGCGGGGATGCCCGCTTCGGTCGTCCAGGGCGCCTGCGCGTTGCGGCTCGCGGTGATGACCGATTTGAAGCGCCCGCCGGGGTCGCGGGGGTTGAGCAGCCAGTACTGGGACGGCGGGCTCTCGGCCGTCCCGAAGAACACGGCGGCGTAGTTGCCCGCTCCGGTGTCGTTGCGCAGCCAGGTCTGGATGGTGAGGGTGTCGCGACCGTCGATGAGGCCGCGCGGCAGTTCGAGGTAGGCCGCGGCGCTGCCGCTCGCGCCTCCCGGAAGGACGAGCTCGCTCCCCGAGACCTGTGCTCCGGAGCCGCGGAGGATCGCGGTGCGCCCGCCGCCGGAGGAATCGGGGACCGTCGTGCCGGAGAGCTGGGAGAAGTCGTAGCGGACGAGGAGATCGTCGGCGGCGGTCGCCGGGACGGCCGGCAGCGCGACGCCGGCTGCGACGACCACCGAGGCGAGCGCACCGACCAGGGCGGCGCGCCACCGTGTGGTGGGTTTCATGGGAACTCCTTGTCGTTCGGGCGAGGCAGCGCTGCCTGCCCTGATCCGGAAAGGATCGAAATCAGAGGGTGGATGGGTCGCGGGGAGTGGGGCGGGCCCGCGGGCCGGCCCCACTCCCCCGGCGCCCTATCCGCAGCGAGCTGCGGGGTAGGTCGCCGTGACGGGCGTGCTCGTGCCTGCTGCGACGGACGTCCCGGTGAGGGTCCCCGCCGTGATGGCGGCTGCCCGGGTCGTGATCGCGAGAGAGGCGGTCTTCTGCGCACCGACGCTCTGCGAGCGCTCACCCCAGGGCGTCGTCCAGGTGACCACCGCGGCGGCGGTACCGGTGTTCTTCGTGACGACCGTGACGACGGCCTTCCCTGCGACGCACCGCGACGTGGCGGTGGCGGTCACCGTCGGGGTCGTTCCCCGGACGACGACGGTGGCGGTGACGGTCCGGTTCCCCGGCGCCACCTCCTGGTTCTTCGTCAGCGACAGATCGAGGCTGCCGTTTGCCCGGACGTTGACGCCCTTGAACCAGGTGTTGCGGTCGGAGTCGAAGAGGCCACCGGCGTTCACCGGGTCCGTCGCCAGGTGAGGGTCCTGGTACGGGCGGGCGTGGTAGGCGAGGACGAGATTGCCGGACTCGTCCTTCGCGAACGAGTTGTGACCCGTTCCGGCCTGCTGCTTCGTGTAGTAGCTCGTCTCGTCCGCTCCCAGACGACCGGTGAAGGTGTCGTTGGTGTCGAGGACCGGGAACGCGGTCTGCTTCCAGCTCGCGGGATCCTGCAGGTTCGCCGTCGCGGTCGTGCTCAGGAGTCCGAGGCTGTAGTACTTGTCCACCGTGCCGCCTGAGTAGGTGATCGAGATGGTGTCGCCCTGCTGCACCATGAAGGGCGCCTCGACGACTCCCTGGTCGCGTCCTTCGGTCGTGTCGCTGGGAGTGGGCGCGAGCTTGCCGATCTCCCACGGCTGGCTCTCGCCGTACACGCGCGTGAGCTCGCCGTCGACTAGGGGCACTGTCCCCTTCGGGCCGGAGACGGCCTTTCCGATCAGGATCTGGCCGCCGGAGGGCATGATCCAGTAGCCCTGCTGCTTGCCGGCCTCGGTGCGCTCGAAGTAGCTGACGTCGAACGCGGCTCCGTCGAGGACGACGGGCTCGCCCCACTTGGTCTGGTCGAAGAAGCCGCCCGCGGCGATCGATACGTCGGTGCCCGTGTACGGAATGAGGACGGTGTTGTCGCAGAAGCCGCCGACGGGTGCGTAGCCCTTGTTCATCCCGGCGACGATCCACCAGGTGCCGTTGATCTTGTGGAACTCCTGCGCCCAGATGAAGCCGCCCCAGCCGTAGAACGTGTTCGGATACTGCCCCTCCTTGCCGGGCGTGCCCTTGTCCGGGTCGATGACGATCTGCTCCGGCGCGTCCTGCAGCCCCGCGAGCGTCGTGGCCCGCTTGAGGCCGATCTTGCGGTAGCTCGAGCTCTCCTCGATCGGTCCGAGGGAGGACTGGCCGTAGTGCGATCCGGTGAGGTAGTAGTAGCCGTCGTCCGGGTTGAAGAAGACGTGCGGATCGGCGCGGGCGTCGCTCACCATCTCCTCGGGGTCCTGCTGGACGGTGCCCGAGACCTGGTAGCTGCCCGGCTTCGTGGTGTCCACTGCGGAGAGGTCGTCCTGCCAGTCGACGTTGAGGCTCTTCTTCGATCCGTCGTTGTAGTCCAGCGTGGCCTGCTTCGGAAGCGCGGCCGCGACTCCGGCGGCTCCGGCTCCCTGGGCGACCGTGGCGTCGATCCTCTCGACGCCCGTGTTCTGCAGGTCGACGTAGTTCTTGTAGAAGACGTCGAACTCGGCGGCCGTCAGCGCGAGGTCGCTCGCCTGGCTCTGCGCGGCCCAGGACGGGAGTCCTGCGCCCTGGACGCCGAGGACCCGGGTGTCCGCCTTCGACGTGACGCCGAGAGGAGTGCTCGCGGTCAGGTCGGCGAGGACCGTCACCCGTCCCTCACCGGTGAGCAGGTCCGTCCAGAACACCTTGTACTTCTGCGCCGTGGCGTCGAACACGATCCGCGGGTCGGTCACGACCGAGCCGGGAGCGATCCGCACGGCGCGCTGCTGCGAGAACGTGCTGCCCTCGGGCGAGGTCCACACGTAGACGGAATCGGTCGCGTTGTTCTGCGCGGACACCGCGCCGAGCGCCCCGTTCGCGGACCGGAAGAGGCTCGGCGACCCGACCTGGGCGTTCGGCTTCGCGCCCTGATCGCCGTCGTTGGCGACGTACAGGATCGCCTGGGAGCGGTTCAGCGGCTCCCAGCTGCTGCCGCCGGCGGGCAGTGCCGCGGCGTACAGCGCGTCGGCGCGGCGGTCGTCGTTGTAGGCCAGCGGGTCGTCCTTCGTCCCGGCGGTGGTGGTCACCGTCTTGACGTAGGTCGCGATCCGTCCGCCGGGAGCGGCGATGCGGCTGTCCCAGCGGAAGGTCTGGCTGCTGCCCTCGACGGTGGCGGTGAGCGTCACGGCGGCGGTCCCGGTGCCGAGGCCCGACGTGTCGATCGCTCCGTTCGACTGCACGCGGCCCGCTCCGGCGCCGGTGGCGCTCCAGGTGACCTGCTTGCCGAGGACGCGGGACGGGAGGTCGCCGAGCACGGTGGCCGGCACGGCCAGTGCGGCGCCCGCGTCGGAGGTGACCGCCGGGTTCTCCGCGCCCAGCTCCGCGCCGGAGAGCGCCCGGTTGTAGATGCGCAGGTTGTCGATCAGGCCGGAGAAGTACTCTCCCCCGCCCCAGTTCGCCTTGCCCACCTGGAGGACTCCGCCGGACGAGCCGAGGATCTGGCTCAGCGGGACCCCGGAGCCGTTGACGGCGACCGGCTTCCTGTCGACGAAGAGACGCGTCGTCGTCTCCGTGACGACCAGATCGACGTGCTTCCACTCGGCGTTCGTCGCCGTCGTGGCCAGGTTCCCGGCCGTGTTCCGGCCGTTCGTGTTGTCGTACCGCTCGACCGTGATCCCCGAGGTCCGATCGAGGACGCCGAGGTAGTGCTCCTGGGCGTACTCCTGACGCGTGGTGGAGCGGGCGGCGAAGACGGCCCAGCCGGTGTTCGCCGCTGCATCGGGCTTGCTGTCGTAGGAGATGGTCACGTTCTGCCGGCCGGCCAGGAGCGCCTTGCCGTCCGTGGCGGTCAGGTCGAGCCACGAGGCCGACGAGAGGCGCGCGGCTGTGCCCTGGCCCGTGTTCCCGGGGACCAGGTTCGCCGCTCCCTGGACGGCAGCGCGGGTGCTGCGATCGACGAACGCGCCGTTGCTCGGGGCGGCATCGAAGGTGAAGTCCGCGAGCAGGCTCTGCTCGGGAGACGGGACCGCATCGGCTGCCGCAGCGGCTGTCACCGGGACCGCGCAGGACGCGAGCAGCGCGACCGACGCCGCCGCGGCGGTGACGAGTGCGCGCATCGCCCTCGGGTCGGATCGTCTGGAATCCGGTCTTCTCGAATCCGGTCTTCTCGCATCCGGACTCTTCAGGTGGGGGGACGTCGACATTGACGGTTCCTCTCCGGATTCGCCTCTGAATCCGATGTGGGGAAGGCGGAGAGCGCGAGTTGCGCAACACCTGTCGAGCTAGTGGGAGGACGGGGAATCCTCGTCGACACGCTGAACCTAATGCAGATTGTTCACGGTAACAAGACGACCGACTCCGCAGGATCGCGCTCCTCCTGCGCAGGATCACGACACCGCGGCAGCCGCGTCCGACCGAGAGTGGAACCGACCCGTTCTCCCCCAGGAAAGGACCACCGTGTCGAGAGTCGTGATCGTCTCGGGCGCCTCGAGCGGCTTCGGGGTGATGACCGTCCGCGAGCTCGCCCTCGCCGAGACCGTCAGGTCTCGAGACGCCGCTCCGCGGCTGCTCGACCAGCATGAGGACGGCCCGCCCCGCGGCTCGGCGTCAGCCTGCTTCCGCCGTCTCCGCAGAGCGGCCCCCTCATGCTGATCGACCAGCGCCCGAAGTGCGCCCCCTCATGCTGATCGAGTAGCGCCCGCAGGGCGCGTATCGAGATCCACCGCACCCCCACGCGCCGCCGGCTCCGCCCCGTCGTACCGCGCCCGCGCCGCCTGCACCGCCGGCAGCTGCCGGTCGGTCCAGCGCAGCAGCGCGTCGACCAGCTCGTTGAGCGTGTCCCCGATCGGCGAGATGCGGTACTCGACCGCGATCGGCCGGCTCTCGAGGACGACGCGGCTGATCATCCCGTTGCGCTCGAGCCGGCGCAGTGTCGCGGTCAGCGACTTCTGCCCCACCGCCGGGACGGCCCGCCGCAGCTCGTTGAAGCGCAGCGGCCGCTCGCAGAGCTGATCGAGCACCTGCAGCGACCACTTGTCGAGCAGCTCGTCCAGCAGCTCGCGGTGCGGAGCGTCGACCTGCAGCAGCTCGGTCGCGGTGGGGGCGGCGGTGGGGGCGCCGGTCGGGGCGGCGGGCTCGGTGTCGTCCATGCCACCTAGTCTCGTTGAAGTGCCCTTCGTGCACCAGGTAGACAGAGGGAACCGCCTACCCGAGAGAAGGACACGATGACCGTCAGCACCAGCTCCCCCGAGGGGATGCTCCAGCCCGTGAACTACGACCACGTCTCGGTCGCCACCGGCAGCCGTCACGTGCACGTCGCCGGTCAGATCGCGCGCGACGGCGCAGGGAACCGCCTCGCCCCCGACGACCTCGCCGGCCAGGTCGCCCAGGTCCTCCGCAGCACCGCCCGGGGGCTCGCCGGAGCCGGCGCCACCTTCGACGACGTCGTCCGGCTCCGCTTCTTCCTCACCCGCTCCACCCCGGAGATGTTCGCCGAGTGGGTCGCGGGGATCGAGCAGGTGCGGGAGGAGCTCGGCCTGCCGGACCCGCTGCCGCCGCTCTCCGCCATCGGCGTCGACTTCCTCTTCGAGCCCGACGTGCTGGTCGAGCTCGAGGCCTACGCCGTCCTCGACTGACCCGCGGCGCACTCGAGAGGAGTTCTGCTCGAAGGGTGTGACACGACGGTGGATCTCGATACGCCCGCTCCGCGGGCTACTCGATCAGCATGGGGGCGCTGCGCCGGCAGTTCGCCCAGCCCGTCCGGACCCGCGCCTCCTCGCTGGTCGAGTAGCGCCGAAGGCGCGTATCGAGCCCCGCCCGCCGCAGCACTCAGTCCCCCAGCATCCCGATCAGGGTCATCCCCGATGCCGCGCCGCTCACGACCTCCGAGAATCGACTCATGCCTCCAGCCCCGTCCCGCCCGCGCCTCGCGCGCGCCCTCCTCGTCGCCCTGGTCGGCGGCCTGCTCCTGGGCGGGCTCACCAGCCTCCTGCAGGGCTCGCTGCCCGGGCCGGTGAACTCCTTCGCCAACTCCTCGGGTGGCTGGTCGATGCTGGTCTTCGCGCTGGTGCGACTCGGCGGCGCGCGGCCCGTGGCGGCAGCGGCGCTCGGCCTCCTGACCTTCTGGGCCCTCCTCGAGGGCTACGACCTGGTGACCGCCGCCCGCGGCTTCGGCTACTCCCCGCCCTTCTCCGACGTGTTCTGGCTGCTGGCCGTGCCGGCCGGGCCGATCCTCGGCGCCGCCGCCGCACTGACGCTGCACGGCACGACGCCCTGGCGCGTGCTCGCGGTCGCCCCGCTGTCCGGCGTCCTGATCGGCGAGGGCGCCTGGGCCCTGGCGAACGTCGCCGACACCACCAGCCCGGTCTACTGGTGGCTCGAGATCGTCCTCGGCGCGGCGTTCCTCGCTCTCGCGGTAATTAGGAGGCGACCGCGGTGGCCGATCGCCCTCGCCGCCGTCGCGGTCACGGCGGCGGCCGCGCTCGCCTTCGTCGTCGTCTACTCCGTCCTGTGAGCCCCCGCCGTCCCGGATCGCCCGCACGATCCCTCCCCGTCCTCGCCGCCGGCCTCGCGCTCGTGCTCTCCGGCTGCTCGTCCCCGAGCGCGCCCGCCGCCTCGCGTCCGCCGACGCCGCTCCCGTCGATCTCCGCCGCATCGTCTCCGGAACCCGCCCCCGTCGACGTCTCCGCCGAGCTCGCCGCCCTCGAGGCAGAGTTCGACGCGCGGATCGGCGTCAGCGCCGTCGACACCGGCAGCGGCCGGCAGGTCCTGCACCGGCAGGACGAGCGCTTCGGCTACGCGTCGAGCATCAAGGCCCTGGCCGCCGCGGAGTTCCTGCGCAGCGTCCCCGCGGACGAGCGCGACGAGGTCGTCACCTGGACCGCGGCGGACGTCGAGGCCGCCGGCTACTCCCCCGTCACGGGCGAGAGCATCGACGGCGGGCTGCCGCTGGCGCAGCTGGCCGAGGCCGCGGTCCGCCGCAGCGACAACACGGCGCTGAACCTGGTGCTCGACCGCCTCGGCGGGCCTGTCGCCCTCGACCGGGCCCTCGAGCAGCTCGGCGACACGACGACCGACGTCGTCGACGAGGAGCCCGCCCTCAACACGATCGCCCCGGGCAGCACCGCGAACACCACGACTCCGGCGGCGTTCACCGCCGATCTCACCGCCGTCGCACTCGGCGAGGCCCTTCCCGCCGCGGATCGCGCGCTGCTCCTGGACTGGATGAGCGGCAACGCGACCGGCGACGCGCTGATCCGCGCGGGCGCTCCCGAGGGCTGGACCGTCGCGGACAAGTCGGGCGGCGCGGGCGGCCTCCGCAACGACGTCGCCGTCGTCACGCCTCCCGGCCGAGACCCGATCGTGCTGTCCGTCCTGACCTCCCGCGACGACCCGGAGGCGGACTACGACGACGCCCTCGTCGCGCGGGCGGCCGCTGTCGTGCTGGGGGCTCTGCAGTAGCCGGACGAAGGTGAGCGTCTGTCTGCCGCTCCGACCCCCCTCGGGGTGGTGTGTCGCTCGTCGGGGAGTCCCTATCCTGACGAAGCTGGGAGGCTCCCTGAATCCTTCCACAGGCTCGGCACCCGCTCCGGAGGTTCGCCCTCGGAGGTCCGCGAGCACGCGGTTCGTCCTCCCTCGGGAGGGTCGAGAAGCGCCTACCCGACAACCCGATGCACGGCCGCTCCGGCGTCCGCGCCGCGGCGGCGTCACCGCGGCAGTGCCGCACTCCATCAGCCCGGACCGCAGCGACGCGTCCTTCGGCACCGCTCCCCGGCGCGGCACCGATCCGCCGCCCGCTTCGAGGCTCCCTCGTCGACGCGCTCCGGGCGACCTCCGCACCGCACCAGTCCCCTCCCCGCACAGCACGAGTCGATCGGACGACACCACATGCCCCCGACCACCCGCTCCAGAACCGCCCTCCCCCTCCTCCGCCGCCCCAAGGACGCCCTGCGCGTCCTTGCGATCGCCGCCGCCGTGGCGATCGGCGTCACCGGAGTGTCGATCCCGGCCGCGTCGGCCGCGGAGGGCAGCGCCTCCCACGGGCCGGACGGCACGCACTACCCCTCCGACACCCCCGACATCCGCTCCGGTGTCGCGGACTACACCGTCGTCGACGCCGCCGCGTCCGGCTCGGCGATCCGCAAGGCCCTCGACTCGCTCACCCGCACCCAGATCGCGGAGGGAGCCGTCGTCCGGGTCGCCCCCGGTCACATCTCCGACCTGTCCGCGCTCAACGGCTACCGCAACACCGGCAGCGAGAAGGTCCTGGTCACCGCCCGAGACGGCTTCCAGTCGGTCACCGGCGGCAATTGGGCGCTGCGCTCGGTCACCGGCATCACGCTGATGCGCTTCGACATCGACTCGCTCGACGTGAAGGGCGCCACGAACGCCTCGTTCGCCTGGCTGCGGATCAACAAGAACTGGCTCGGACTCGCCGCGTCGGCGGGCGTGCCGGTGCGCGACGTCGAGCTGATCGAGGTCGTGGTGCCGGACTCGACGGTCAAGAGCGCCGACTCGGCGCAGATCAAGGCGTTCTCGCCGGACGTGATGGGCGACGTCCTGGTCGAGGGCAGCTACCTGGCGCCGTCCTACTACGTCGACGCCGTCTACGGCGGGTCGAACCCGGCACGACCGCACACCGACACCCTCCAGATCGAGGGCAGCGGCGTCACCGGCCAGATCACCCTCCGCGACACGGTCGTGTTCACCTCCAACAACAGCGCCGTCATCGTCGGCGGCGTCCGGAACGTGGCGTTCGAGGACTCGTTCATCGTCGGCGGCCCGCTCGCGATGAAGCGCTACCCCTTCCTGCGCGGCGGTGCCGGCTACGCCGGTGCGATCAACGGCGCGGGCAGCGTCAGCGCGATCCAGGGCACCGGAGGCGGCAACATCGACGCCTCCGACTCGATGCTCGCCGGCTCGCTCCAGCCGAAGTGGGACACCGTCACGAACACCGTCACGAACATCGCGGGCAAGACCGCGACCCGCGGCGGCTTCACGCTCGACAGCACGCTGAGCTCGATGAGCGTCGACGAGCTCGACGAGCGGAGCCCCCGCCCGACCACGGCTCGCCTGGTCGACATCTGGGACGACGTCGACATGCCGACCCCCACGCCGACCCCGACCGCGACGCCGACGGCCACTCCGACGCCGACCGCGACGCCGGAGCCGACCGTGACCCCCACGGCGACCCCCACGGCGACGCCGACCGCGACGCCCGAGCCGACCGCGACCCCCGAGCCGACGTCGACCCCGACGCCGACCAAGACCCCGGAGCTCCCCGCGGAGACGCCCGACGGTGAGGACGGCGGAAGCGGCCCCGTCGCCGACACCACCGCCCCGAAGGTCGCGATCACCTCGCCGTCGGCCGGCGCCGTGATCAGCGGCTCGACCACCGCCACCGTCACCGCGACCGACGACACCGCCGTCACCGGCGTGGCGTTCTACCTCGGCAACCTCAAGGTCGGCGACGGCACGAAGACCGGGGGCAGCACCTGGTCGCTGACCACCAGCACCGCCGGCATGCGCGGCACCTTCCCGCTCACCGCCCGGGCGACGGACGCGGCGGGCAACGTCGCCGCGAGCGCTCCCGTGACGGTGACGCTGCGCTAGCTCCCCGCGCTCAGCCCCGAAGGGCCGGCCCCTCGGCAACGAGGCGCCGGCCCTTCGCCGTCCCCGCTGATCGCGCAACCGCGCAGCGCCCCACCCCCCGCCGGTCGAGCAACCGAGCAGCGCCCCCGCGATTCATGCTGGTCGAGTAGTCGCGCAGCGGCCCACCATGCTGGTCGAGTAGCCGCGCAGCGGCGTATCGAGACCCACCGTCCCCAGACCCTCGCCGGCCGCGGCATAGTAGAGCCCGAATCGGCGTCAGCGCCAGTGCCCCACTGACGGGGCACGTCCCGTACATTGGCCGTGGAAGCACGCCACCCCTCCCCTTTCCCTGCCGCGCTGCCTCCACCTCCCCCGTCGACTCCGACGCACCGCCGTCCCCGACCCTCCTCCGCGCACCACCCGCCCTGCTCTCCCCGCACCGACCGCCCGGACCGCACCGCCGCGGGACTCCGAGGCCCCTTGAGGACCCCGGACCGTTCAGCGCCTCGAGGCTTCTGCCGCGCCGTGCTCCGGGCACCCCTTCCCCCGCTGCCCGACCCGATCGGAAGACACCCCATGGCACCAGCCACTCCCCCCAGGTCGTCCCCCTCCCGTCCGCTCCGCCCCGCCGCGCGCCACGCACGCCCCCGAGCGAGGACCGCCCTCGCCCGCCTCCTCGCGATCACCGCCGCCGTCGGGATCGTCATCGGCGCGACAGTGCTCCAGGACGCACCGGCCGCCTCCGCCGCCGTCTCCGTCATCACCTCCGGGCCCGACGGCACGCACTACCCCTCGGACACCCCCGACATCCGCTCCGGGCTCCCCCGCGGCGCCACCGTCGTGGATGTCGCGGCCTCGGGCCCGGCGATCCGCACCGCACTCGACCGGCTCACCGCGAACCAGATCGCGAACGGCGCCGTCGTCCGCGTCGCCCCCGGCCGCGTCGCCGACCTCTCGGCCCTGAACGGCTACACCAACAGCGGTGCATCCAAGGTCCTGATCACCGCGCGCGACGGCTTCCGCTCGGTGACCGGCGGCGACTGGGCGCTGCGCGGGGTCACAGGCATCACGCTGATGCGCTTCGACATCGACTCGCTCGACGTCAAGGGCGCGAAGCACGCCTCCTTCGCCTGGCTCCGCATCGCCGACAACTGGCTCGGTCTCGCGGCGTCGGCGGGCCTGCCCGTGCGGGACGTCGAGCTGATCGAGGTCGTCGAACCCGACTCGACGGTCAAGAACGCCGACTCGGCCCAGATCAAGGCCTACGCTCCCGACCAGCTGAGCGACGTCCTGGTCGAGGGCGGCTACTTCGCGCCCTCCTACTACGTCGACGCGAGGTACGGCGGCAACCGCGAGCCGCGCCCGCACACCGACACCCTGCAGATCGAGGGCTCCGGGATCACCGGCCAGGTCACGCTCCGCGACACCGTGGTGTTCGCCTCGAACAACAGCGCCGTGATCATCGGCGGGGTCCGCAACGTCGCCTTCGACGAGACCCTCGTCGTCGGCGGCAGCACGGCCGCGCAGCGCTACCCGTTCCTCCGGGGCGGTGCCGGCTCCGCGGGAGCGCAGAACGGCCCCGGCAGCCTGAGCGCGATCCAGGGCTCGGGCGGCGGCAACGTCGACGCGTCCGGCTCGACCTTCATCGGCTCGCTGCAGCCCTCCTGGGACTCGGTGACGAACACGCGGACGAACCTGCCCGGCAAGACGGCGCGATCGGGCGGCTTCACGGTCGACCAGAGCCTCGGCTCGCTGACCGCCGCCGACCTCGACGCGCGCAGCCCCCAGCCGACCACGGCCTACCTCAGCGGCATCTGGGACGACGTCGACCTCCGCGCCAGCGGCAGCACCCCGGCGGCGACCGCGACTCCGAGCGCCGCGCCGACGTCGACGCCCACGACCGCTCCGGCGCCCCCCGCTCCGGCACCGACGGCGACCCCGTCCGCGCCCGATGGGCCCGATTCGCCCGCGGAGCCGGAGATGCCCGCCGAGGACACCTCCGCCCCCGAGGTCGAGATCACCGCGCCGGAGCCGGGTGACGTGCTCGGCGGCCCGGCGATCGCGACTGTCTCCGCGACCGACGACGTCGCCGTGACCGGGGTCGTGTTCCTCGTCGAGGGTGTCGAGATCGGCGACGGCGTCCAGACCGACGAGGACACCTGGTCGCTGGCCTCCGACACCGCGGGGCTGCAGGGCACGTTCGCGCTCACCGCCCAAGCGACGGACGCGGCGGGCAACACGACCGAGAGCGCCCCGGTCTCCGTGACGCTCCAGTAGCGTCCGCAGACCGACGAAGGGCCGCTGTGCTGAGCGCACGGCGGCCCTTCGTCCTGCGCCCGAGCGACGCGACGGCCCGCGCCAGTCGCGCCGGCGGCACTGCGCGGCTGGGAGAAGGGTGTGACACTTCCTCAGGTCACCGCTTTGCTCCGCCGAGCCCACACAGGAGTCGCAGATGCACACACGCCCACCGCAATCCCACGGACAGCGCCGACCGAGCAGCAGGCCGCTCGACGTCGCGGCGTCCCTCGTCCTCACCGTCGGTCTGCTCGGTGCGGCCGCCCCCGTCGCTCAAGCGGAGACGATGCCGACGGCCGCGGCAGCCCCGACGCCCGCCGCCACCCCGACACCCGCCGCCACCCCGACACCCGCTCCGCAGCAGAACGGGGGGCTGAAGACGTCGATCACGGCGACCTTCGGCAGCGCACCCGACGACATCCTCAACATCTACTCGAGGGTCCACTTCGTTCTCACCGTGACGAACATCACCGACGGAGTGCTCGGCGTGAACCTCGTCGAGTGGCCCGGCTTCGGAAACACGCTCGACCTCCTTCCCGGCGAGTCGAAGGTCTTCTCCGAGAGCGTGTTCCTCGGCGGTGACTCGCTGCGCAAGGGCACGTGGTCGGACCCGATCAAGCTCGAGACGTGGAACACCCCGTTCGGGGAGAGGACTCCGGTGACGGTCGTTCCCGACATCCCCCTCCCGAGCGCCCAGCTGGAGAAGCGCGTCCCGTCGTTCTGGGATCCGATCGTGCCGGAGCCGACCCCGACGCCCACGCCCACGCCGACGGCCAGCACGCCGGACCCGGCACCCCTCCCGGTGCCGACCGTCGCCACCCAGGAGATCACGGTGACCGTCACGGGGAAGTTCCTGACGGAGCCGGGTGAGCTCGTGAAGGAGGGCACTCGCGTCGAGTTCTCGCAGGACGTGAAGAACACGGGACCGGTCGACATCACGAAGGTCCTCGGTCGCGAGAAGCTCGCGGTCGGCGAGTCGTTCCACCTGACCACGACCGAGGCCGTCGTCACCGCGCAGAACCTGAAGGACGGGTTCGTGACGCCGGAGGCGGAGTCCTCGAACGAGATCCTTCCAGGCGGCACCCGGGTCATCGTGTCGGCGCCGAAGCTGCCCATCCCCGCCAAGGCTCCGGTGTCCACGGAGAAGCCGGATCTCGAGGTGAAGGTCTCCGGCACGTTCCAGGTGAAGGAGGGCGAGCCCGTCGTCGCCGGCACGAAGGTGGAGTGGGTCGCCGCGCTCATGAACACCGGGGACACCGCTCTCCGCGACGTCCAGGTCGCCGACAGCGAGAAGCTCGCCGAGCTGCCCGTCGGCAAGACCGGCGTGGTCTCCTTCGAGAGCACCGTCAGCGAGCGCGACGTGCTCGATCACTCGATCTCCGTCGCCGCTGCGGCCACGGCGATCACGAGGGACGGCTACGACTACTCGAAGCAGACCCTCGGTACCCTCGCCATCCCCGCGACGACTCCTGCCCCGGCCGGTCCCGACGCCCCCGCGCCGGCGGGACCCGCATCCCCCGCTGCAGTCGGCGCCGACGGTCAGCCCGCCGCGACGCCGTCCAGCGCCACGGCAGCCCGGTCGGCCACCGAGATCGCCACCTCGTCGAACCGCGGTGAGGTCGCCACCTCGGCCGCCGCGGGGGCGACTCGGTCGACGGCCGGTCACCTCGCCTCCACCGGTTCCGATGCCGCCGCCGTGCTGCCCGCAGCGGGGGTCCTCGCCCTGCTCGGCGCCGTCGGCGTCTTCCTGGGCCGCCGGCGCAGGAGTCGCACCGTCACCGAGTGACGATCGTGCCGGGCCGGCGACGACACCCTCCTCCACCGACTCGGCTCCCACACTCAGGGAAGGGCCGCCGTGCACCCTGCGCGGCGGCCCTTCTGCGCGCCCGGCGACCCGACGCGCCGCGCCAGTCGATGCGGAGAACAGACGTGACCACGAGAGCGGTGTGAGACTTTCTCGCGTCCACGTTGCTCCGCCGAGCCCCGACAGGAATCGAAGATGCTCACACCCTCACCTCGCCCGCACGGCCCGCGCCGATCGAGCAGCAGACCGCTCGACGTCGCGGCCTCCCTCGTCCTCACCGTCGGTCTGCTCGGCTCCGCCGCGCCCGCTGCCTTCGCGGCCGACGCGGCGCCGGCCGCCCAGCCTCAGGCCGCACCGTCCTCGCCGGCGACGGTCGCCGTGAAGCCCGCCCTCGAGCGGTCGGTCACCGCCGTGTTCGAGCCGTTCGACACCGGGAACCCCGGTCAGAAGGGCGTCCGGGTGAAGTACACGGTGCGCCTCAAGAACACCGGCGACGTCCCGCTGAACGTCTTCCTCAAGGAGATCCCGCAGCCCGGGAACGCACCGATCAAGGTCGCCGTCGGGGAGACCAAGGACGTCACCCGGCCCTCCATGCTCACCGATGACGAGCTGCGCAGCGGCGTCTGGTCCTTCTCCACAGCCGGAGACGCCTACGCCCCCGACGGATTCCGCATCGACGCGAGCGTGAGCGCCACGATCCCCGTCCCCGGTGCGCAGCCGGCCACGCCGACCCCCGCACCCACGCAGCCCGCCACGCCGTCTCCGACGCAGCCCGCCACTCCTGCACCCACCTCGGCGCCGGCGGTCGAGCACCCCGCCCTGGAGCGGACGGTCACCGCCACTTTCATCCTTCAACCCACCACCGATGGAAGCGAGCCTGCCGTCGAGATCGGGTTCACGATCCACCTCAAGAACACCGGCGACGTCCCACTGAACGTGTTCCTCGACCGCTACAGCCGGCCGGGCGTTGGTCCAATCCCACTTGCGGTGGGCGAATCCAAGGACCTCGACCATGACAACGACTTCGTTGGGGTGAGCAAGCTGGCGAGTGGTTCATGGCGCTTCACTACCGGGGGGACGGCTTACACCCCGAAGGGAGCTCGCATCGATGCAGGCATCGACACCTCGATTCCTGTTCCACAAGGGATTTTGCCCGTACCGACGCCCACGCCGACGCAGCCCGCCACGCCGACTCCTGCACCGACGCAGCCCGCTGTGCCGAGCACGCCGACGCCGGGTCCTTCGATGGCGCCGGCCAGCGCCGATCCTGCGGTGACGGTGACGATCACGGGGAAGTTCTTGACGGAGCCGGGTGAGCTGGTGAAGGAGGGCACGCGTGTCGAGTTCACGTACGACGTGAAGAACACCGGCGGAGTGGATCTGAAGGACGTCCTCGGGCACAAGACGTTCAAGGTCGGGGAGTCGTTCCTGCTGAACACGACGGAGGCCGTGGTCAGTGCGCAGAACCTCAAGGACGGCTTCGTCTCGGCGCAGTCGAAGCTGGTCCGGGGAACGCTCCCGGACGGTTCGCGCGTGACGGTCTCGGCGCCGTTCGAGTACAAGCTGCCCATTCCGGAGAAGCCGCCGATCCCGGTGCCGGCGCCGGATCTGGACGTGACGATCGCCGGAACGTTCCAGGTGAAGGAGGGCGAGCCCGTCGTCGCCGGCACGAAGGTGAAGTGGGTCGCCCAGCTCACCAACACCGGCAACGTCGCACTGCGCGACGTGCAGGTCTCGGACAGCGACAAGCTCGCCGAGCTGCCCGTGGGTGAGACCGGCGTGGTCTCCTTCGAGACCACCGTCACCGAGCGCGACGTCTTCAACCACTCGATCTGGGTCGCATCACTCGCCACCGCCACGACGCCCGACGGGACCGCGTTCAGCAAGCAGACCCTCGGCACCCTCGCCATCCCCACGGTGACGCCGACGCCGACGCCCACCCCGACGCCCACCCCGACGCCCAGCCCGACCGCGACCCCCACGGCGGGCCCCACTCCGGTCGGCCCCGACGTCCCGCCGAGCGGCGGCGCCGTCGCGCCTGCCGCCGAAGCGGCGAGCAGGGCGGGCAAGGAGATCGCGGTCCCGACCGCCCCCGCCGCAGCATCGTCGTCGTCGAGACAGTCGACCGCGGGTCGCCTCGCCTCGACCGGATCCGACGCCGCCGCCGTGCTCCCCGCCGCCGGAGTCCTCGGACTCCTCGGCGCGATCGGCGTGCTCCTCGGCCGCCGCCGCCGGCGCAACGGCACCGCCACCGAGTAGTCACCACGACGAGCCGGCGGGTGATGGCGGTCACCCGCCGGCTCCTCACGTACCACCCGGATCGGGGTGGTCCTCCCCCGGACCCACCCCGCGGAGCGGGGGCAGCGAGGACTTGGGAACACAGCCTTCTCGGCCAAACAGCACATTCCGTGCCATTTTCTTCCGGCCCTCAGAGCCGGCGCCATACGTTTCCCCCTGTTGCTCAGCGCACCGCTCGGTTCGACCGAGTGCCGCCGCCCCGCCGATGCTCATCGAGTTCGGACGGGAGCGGCCCGGCCGCTGCTGAGCCGCCCGGAACGCACCGCTGCGTGTCTCCGGGGCTCCTCCCCCGTGCGAGGTCCCCGGTCCGTCGCGCCTCGGAGTCCTCGACCCCCTGCGTCGGCGATCCGTCACTCCGCCCTCCGATCGAAAGACACCGCCATGTCACGCATCACCTCCGCCACCCCGTCCACCCGCCGCACCCGCGCACTCCTCCGCTCCCTCGCGGTCACCGCCGCCGTCGGGATCGCCGCCACCGGTGCCTCGTTCCAGATCGCGCCGGCCGCCTCCGCCGCTCCGGCCGCGGCCGCCGCGAGCGCCTCGACCTTCGGCCCGGACGGCACGCATTACCCCTCCGACACCCCCGACATCCGCTCCGCACTCCCCGCCGGCACGACCGTCGTCGACGTCGCGGCCTCAGGCCCCGCGATCCGCGCCGCGCTCGACGCCCTCACGCCCGGCCAGATCGCCGCCGGCGCCGTGGTCCGCGTCGCCCCGGGACGCATCGACGACCTCTCCGCGCTCGACGGCTACACGAACGACGGCCCGCTCAAGGTGCTGATCACGGCGCGCGACGGCTTCCAGTCGGTGACCGGCGGCAGCTGGATGCTGAAGGGCGTCACCGGCATCACGCTGATGCGCTTCGACATCGGCTCGATCGATGTGAAGGGCGCGACGCACTCCTCGTTCGCCTGGCTGCGGGTCGCGAACAACTGGATCGGCCTCGCCGCCTCGTCGGGGATCCCGGTGCGCGACGTCGAGCTGCTCGAGATCGTCGAGCCGGAGTCGAAGCTCAAGAGCGGCGACTCGGCGCAGATCAAGGCCTACTCCCCGAACACGGTGAGCGACGTGCTGGTCGCGGGCGACTACATCGCCCCCTCCTACTACCTCGACAAGCAGTACGGCGGCGGCTCGAACCCCGCGCGCCCGCACACGGACAGCCTCCAGATCGAGGGCGCCGGCATCGTCGGCCAGGTCACCGTCCGCGACACCGCCGTGTTCAGCTCGAACAACAGCGCCGTCATCGTCGGCGGCGTGAAGAACGTCCTCTTCGACCACGCGCTCATCCTCGGCGGCGACGTCGCGGCGCAGCGCTACCCGTTCCTCCAGGGCGGCGCCGGCTACCCCGGGGCCGTCAACGGCAAGGGCAGCGTCAGCGCGGTCCAGGGCAAGGGCGGCGGCAACGTCGATGCGACCGACTCGATCTTCACCGGCTCGCTGCAGCCCACCTGGAACGCCGTCTCCGGTTCCCGGACCACCCTGACCGGCAAGGTCGCCCGCAGCGGCGGCTTCTCCGTCGACACGGCGCTCAGCGCGCTGACCGCCGCCGGCCTCGACGCGCTGGCTCCGCGGCCGACCACCGCCCTCCTCACCGGCGCGTGGGATCGGGTGACCGTCTCGGGCGGCACGACCGCCGCGTCCGCAAAGGTCGCCACGCGGACGGCGGCTCCGGCGCCCGCAGCCTCGGCCGCGCCGAAGTCGGCAACGCCGGCTCCGAAGTCGACCTCCACTCCGAAGACCAGCGCTCCGCAGGCCGCGACCGCCCCGAAGGCTCCCGCGACGCCCGCGCCCGCTGCCACCCCTGCGTCGGCCGCTGCGAAGCCCGCTCCGAAGAAGGCCGCCGTCGACCGGACCGCGCCGACCGTCGCGATCACCTCGCCGCGCACCGGCACGGTGCTGGGCGGCTCGACGACCGCCACCGTCACCGCGACGGACGACACCGTCGTCAGCCGCGTCACCTTCCTCCTCGGCGGCACCGAGGTCGGCGACGCCGCGCAGAACGCCGACGGCACCTGGTCGCTGACCACCCGCACCGCGGGCAAGCACGGAACCTTCCCGCTCACCGCCCGCGCGACCGACGCCGCCGGCAACAGCACCGTCAGCGCACCGGTCACCGTCACCCTGAAGTAGCCTCCGGGCGCGCGCATCATGCTGATCGAGTAGCCCGCGGAGCGGGCGTATCGAGATCCACCGCCGTCGGAACGCGAGTCTGCAGACCCGCCCTGCTGGTGACGGCGGGTCTCGATACGCCCCTGGCGGGGCTACTCGACCAGCATGACGCGGCGCAGCCGCGTCCCTTTCCCTCACCACCGAGACGCGAAGCGGCTTCGCCGCTCGATACGCCCCTGCGGGGCTACTCGACCAGCATGACGGGGCGAGGCCGCGTCCTCTCCCTCACCACCGAGACGCGAAACGACGATCGCGGCGGTCGCGTGCTCACTGCAGTACGCCCTCCGCGAGGGCCTGGAACTCGTAGACGAAGCCGCCGTCGGTGCCGCTGATCGTCGCGTAGGCCCGCGTCGTGCCGTGCTCGATCGCGATGTTCGTCGCAGAGCTCAGCCCGGTCGACTCGTCCGCCGGCACCGAGACGGTCTGCAGGAGCGCGCCGGAGGTGTCGTAGACGAGGATCTCCGGGCGGCTGTGCAGGCCGACGTAGAGGTTGCCGTCGGCGTCGACCGCGATCGAGTCGACCTGGCCGATGCCGGGTGAGGCGTGGATCGCCGGGAACGCGGTGGCGACCTCGGTGCCGTCCTCCGTCAGAGTGATCCGGTCGATCCGGTTGCCCGTGTTGAGGCTCACCCACAGCTCGTCGTGGCCGGGCGAGAAGGCGATGCCGTTCGGGGACGGCAGCTCGCTCGCCAGCACGGTCGCCGCACCGGTAGCCGGGTCGACGCGGACGACGCGGCCGGACGCCTCCCAGTACGGGTCCTGCGCGCCGGCGGCGTCGGTGACGTAGAGGGCGCCGTCCTCGCCGAACGCGATGTCGTCCGGCTGCATCGGGACGCCGTCGATCGGGCCGGTGACGACGTCCCGGACGTCCTCGCCCTCGGCGGTCATGCTCCGCACGGAACCGCTGAGGAAGTCGGTGACGTAGAGCCGCCCGTCCCCGGGGTGGAACTGCGCGGAGGTGAGCGCGGAGGCGTCGTCGGTCCAGACGGGCTCGACGCTCTCCTCCTCGAGGTCGATCCGGAGCACCTTGCCGGCGCCGGGCGGGGCGGTGACGTCGACGACGGAGAGGCTGCCGTCGGGGCCGAAGGTCGGGCCCTCGAGCAGGGTCATGCCGGTCGTCTCGTGCACCTCCGTCACCTGCAGCACCCGCTCGGCGGTGACGACCGACGGGGTCGCCGACGCGGGTGCGGCCGCGGGATCACCCGCGTCGGTGCAGCCCGCCAGGGCTCCGGCGAGCAGCACCGGGACGGCGATCGCCGGCCGCCTCATCGCGAGGCTCCGACGCCGGCGCCGACGAGCACGTCGCCCATCCCGTCCTCCCGCCAGGCGCGCAGCAAGCGGTGGAACGCGATCGGTCCGGGGCTGTAGCTCGCGCCGCCGATCGAGCGGGTGCCCTCGCCGTTGTAGTAGCCGGGCGTGCACTCGGCCTGGAACGCGCGGGTGTCGGCCGCGGTCTCCTGGATCGTGCGGACCCACGCCTCCTCCGCCTCGGCCGTGGGCTCGAGGTACCTGGCGCCGACCTCGCGGCCGCGGGCGATGACGGCGGCGATGTGCTCGGCCTGCTCGAGCAGGATGTGCGCGAAGTTGACGGAGTTGGCGTTCTGGATGCCGCTGAGGTGGAAGAGGTTCGGGAAGCCGTGCGTCGAGAAGCCGTGCAGGGTGCGCGGGCCGCGGGCCCACGCCTCCAGGAGCGTCCGGCCGTCACGGCCGACGACGGGCAGGGTGCCGGACAGGACGCCGGAGATGCCGACCTCGAAGCCGGTGGCGAAGACGACGCAGTCGACCTCGTAGGCGGTGTCGCCGACGACGACCTCGGTCTCGGTCATCCGGGTGATGCCTCCGGTGTCGGCGGTGTCGACGAGGCGGACGTTCGGGCGATTGAAGGTGGGCAGGTAGGTGTCGCTGAAGCCGGGGCGCTTGCACATGTAGCGGTACCAGGGCTTGAGTGCCGCGGCCGTCGCCGGGTCCTCGACCGTCGCGTCGACGCGGGTGCGGAGGCGGTCCATGGTGTCGAGGTCGGCGAGCTCGTCGCGCCGCTCGCGCTCCTCGGCCGGGAGCGAGGTGTCGACGGCGCCGGAGAGGATCTGGCGCTGCAGCTCGACGGTCTTCGTCCAGCCGTCCTGCACGAGCGATTCGTCGACCGGTTCGCCCGCGAGCACGGCGAGGAAGTTCTCCATCCGCTCGCGCTGCCAGCCCGGACGCAGCGACGCGACCCACGCCGGGTCCGTCGGCCGGTTGTCGCGGACGTCGACGGTGGAGGGTGTGCGCTGGAAGACGATCAGCTCCTGGGCGTCCGCGCCGATGTGCGGGATCACCTGGAGGCCGGTCGCGCCGGTGCCGACGACGGCGACGCGCTTGTCGGCGAGGCCGGTCAGCCCGCCGTCCGGGGTGCCGCCGGTGTAGCCGTAGTCCCAGCGCGAGGTGTGGAAGGTGTGCCCGCGGAAGGTCTCGATGCCCGGGATGCCCGGCAGCTTCGGCTGGGTCAGGGTGCCGGAGGAGGTCACGACGAAGCGGGCGCGGAAGGCGTCGCCGCGGTCGGTCTCGACGAGCCACTCCTCCGCGTCCTGGTCCCAGGTCGGTGCGGTGGCGCGGGTCTGGAAGAGGGTGTCGCGGTAGAGGCCGTAGTGCTCGGCGATCGCGACCGCGTGCCGGCGGATCTCCTCGCCCGGCGCGTAGCGCTCGGACGGGATCGTGCCGACCTCCTCGAGCAGCGGGAGGTAGACGGAGGACTCCACGTCGCAGCGCACGCCCGGGTAGCGGTTCCAGTACCAGGTGCCGCCGACGTCGCCCGCCTCGTCCATCAGGCGCAGCGAGTCGACGCCCGCCTCGCGCAGCCGCGACGCGGTCAGCAGACCGCCGAAGCCGGCGCCGATCACGAGCGCCTCGACCCGGTCGGTCACCGGCTCGCGCTCGACGCGCTCCGTGTAGGGGTCCTTCGCGTAGTAGCCGAACTTCCCCGCGGCACGGCGGTACTGGCTCGCGGCGTCCGGGCGGGCCCGGCGGTCCCGCTCGGCGCGGTACCTCTCGCGGGCGGCCTCGAGGCGGCGCTCGTCGTCGGGGGTGAGGATGCTGTCGGTCGGCGTTCGGTCGGTCATGGCGGCTCGCTCTCGTCACGCGCATCGGCGCGACGGCGGACCCCGTGACGGGGCGACGGCGGGACTCCCCCGCGGGCGCCGACACGACTCCGGATCGGTTTCTTGCTCTCCCAGAAGGTTAGCTTCGAACTAAGTGATAGACCTGGGGATCCGCCCAGTCCTACGGTGGTCCCATGGATCCCCGCGCCCGCGCCCTCTCGGACATCGAGCGCCTCTCGATCGCGATCACGATCCGGTCGATCCCCCGCGTGCTCGCGCCGCTGCTGACCACCGACCTCACCATCCAGCAGCTCAAGGCGCTCTCGGTGATCGTCACGACCGAGGAGGGCGCGACCGGCGCGGGCCTCGCGCAGAGCTTCGGCGTCTCGATGCCCTCGATGTCGAAGCTCATCGACCGCCTCGCCGCGAGCGGCCTGGTCGTCCGCGAGACCGACCGGGCCGATCAGCGCGTCCGCCGCATCCACGCCACCGATCTCGGCCGGGCCGTCGTCCGCGAGCTGATGGCCGCGCGCCCGGAGCTCGGCGAGGACGTGCTCTCTCGCCTCTCGCTCGAGGAGCTCGAAGCCCTCGAGACCGGACTGCGCGCGATCAGCCGGGAGCTGCGCGTCCCGCGCGACGCCGCCGACTGACCGCCCGCGTGCGGGCTGTGCGCGATCTCGTGGAGGACCGTGCTCTCGACGACGGATGGCCGGGAAGCCAGGAGGTCCTCGTACCCCTGTCACTTCATTGACACCGGCGGCAGACCTCATTAGTGTCCCGAGTGCAGAAAAGTGTTACCGAGAACATCTGCATCCCTCGCCGACGACGTGCGCGCGTGCGGGCCCGGCGAAGAAGGGGTCCACCGCGCTCCGCGCCGGTGACCGGAGCTCCGGACCGGCCTCGTCGCCCAATGCGAGGAGCGCGTCCGGGGGCCGGACGGCATCGCTCCCGCAGGGGCCGGGGTGATCCGCCGGCGACGGCTCGACGCAGGGCCCGGCGCCCGCTCGAGCACCGGTGCCCTCCGTTCGGGTCGGAGGGCACCGGCTCGCCCGCGCGCGCTCCGCGAGCAGGTATCGCGGCCTCGCGGCGACAGAAACACCGAAACTACTTTCTTTAACTCCCCGGGCTGGCTACGGTCGATCTCACCACCCGGAGGCCAGCGAAGACGGCTTCATTGGGTGCGATTCACACTGCAAAGGAGCTCTCTGTGAGTAGATTTCGTAAACTTTTCGGTCTGGCCGCGGCGGCTGCGCTCGCCGCGACGCTCGTCGCCCCGACGTTGCCCGCGTCCGCCGCGGGCAACACGCTCGTCGTCGATGCGAGCACGTCGATCGGACCCGTCACGCGCGTCGGCGCGGGCGGCCTGTACGCGCTGGCCACGCCGAACGACCCGGCACCCGGCCTGCTGACGCCGCTGCGCCTCAAGCAGCACACGCAGCCGGCCCCCGGAGTCGGCCAGCTCGGCAACGGAGCGACGACGCCGACCGGCGACGTGCTGAAGGTGGCCGGCACCTTCACCCGGGACGGAGCGCAGTCCTACGCGCGGATGCCCGACGTGTACCCCGACTTCCCGTACCGCTGGATCAGCTGGGCGGACTGGACGCAGAAGATCGACACGATGGTGAAGGCCCGTCTCGACGCCACCGCCACCACGAACATCAACGGCTGGGAGCTGTGGAACGAGCCCGACGGGACCTGGGACACGGCGAAGGCCGGCCCCTACCTCGACGGCTGGACCCGCACCTACCGGCAGGTGAAGCTCCAGGACACGATCACTCCGATCGTGGGCCCCAGCTACAGCCGCTACTACCCCGACCTGATGCGCTCGTTCATGGCCCGCGCGAAGGCCGACGGCACTCTGCCCGACGTCGTCGTCTGGCACGAGCTCGAGGACGGCGTCTACAACGATATCGACGAGCACGTCGCCGACTACCGCTCGATCGAGCGCGATCTCGGCATCTCGCCGCGGCCGATCTCCATCAACGAGTACGGCTCGCCGAGCCAGATCGACACGCCGAGCGTGGCCGCGCACTTCATCGCGCAGTTCGAGCGCACCGGCATCCACGACGCCGAGCGCGCCTACTGGTACGAGTCAGGCACCGTCGGCGGCCTGGTCTGGAACAACCGGCCGACCGGCTCCTACTGGCTCTACAAGTGGTATGGCGAGATGGCCGGGAACATGCTCGCCGTCACGCCGTCAGGCGACCTCGACGGCTTCGCGTCCTACGACTCCAGTCGGAAGATCGTGAACGCGGCCTTCGGCGGCACCTTCGGCGACAACCAGGTGCAGGTGAAGGGCCTCACCGGATTCGGGACCTCGGCCAAGGTCGTCCTGAACTACACGCCCCGGTCCGGGCGCATGACCAACGTCGACGCGCCCACGACGGTGTCGACGCAGACCCTGCCGATCACGAACGGGACCGTCACCGTCCCGGTGACGAGCCAGGACTACCTCGGCGCCTACCAGCTCGTCGTCACCCCGGCGGCGGGTCCGACGACGAGCTACCAGCAGGTCTACGAGGCGGAGAACGCGACCGTCGTGAACGCCTCGCTCCTCTCCGCCGGAACGGCGTCGAACGGCGGCTACGTCGGCCGGATCGACGGCTCGTCGAACGCCCGCAGCGACAGCTTCGTCGACTTCGTCGTCGAGGTGCCGACCGCCGGCAGCTACGGGCTCGGGATCCGCTACGCCAACGGTGGAGCGAGCACCTCGACCCAGGGCCTCGCCGTCAACGGCAGCGCCTTCAGCACCGTCTCCTACCCGTCGACGGGATCATGGGGCGCCTTCGGCTCCTCCGTCTCGCGGCAGGTCGATCTGAAGGCGGGCTTCAACGTGATCCGGCTCGCGAAGGGGTCCCCCTTCTTCGCCGGCGGCTCCGGCTTCGCGGAGCTCGACAGCATCACGCTGACGCGCTGAGCGACACGGCCGTCCGGAGGCGCGTCGACGCTTCCGGACGGCCGCGGCTCCCCGGTCTCGACCCCGACGGGGGGTCCCGCTCGCCGCGGATCCACGGCAGTGTTCACGGTAACAACCAGTGTGGACGAGCCGGCGGGCTGCTGCCCGGCCCTGCCGATCCGGCCCGCTCCGCCCGGCGTCGTCCGGGCACTCCATCGAGGGGACACCATGCGCCGCGCTACTCAGTTCACCGGAGCCCTCTGCGGGCTCCTCCTGGCAGCGGGGCTCGTCGCCGCGCCGCACTCGGCCGTCGCCGCGCCGGCCGGGACGGCGAGCACCTCGACGCCTCCGGCCCGCGACGGCGGCGGAGTCGACTCCGCACCCGCGGCGAGCGACGCCGTCGCAGAACCCGGCTCGCCGTCGCTCCTCCGGGCGGCGGCCGCGCCGGCGGACTTCACCGACGTGGCGATCCCCTCCCGTGCCGACATCGTCGTGCACGAGGTGACCATCGCCCTCGTGGCGCCGCAGGGCACGACTCCGTCGTTCAGCGCCGAGGACGCGCGCCGCTCCCTCGAGCTCGTGGACGACTTCTACAACCGCGAGACCGGCGGAGCCGTGCGCTTCGAGCTCGAGCAGCTGATCGACTGGCGGAGCATCGACGAGCCGATCGGCTGCAGCGACACGGGCGGCCTGCACGACTGGATCGCCCGCACGACGGGCTGGCAGCCCGGACCGGCGCGGCACCTCGTCGCCATGGTGCCCCCGGGCGACCCCTGCCCGAACTGGGCCAACGGAGAGCAGCCGGGCGACCCGGACGACGGCGGGCGGACGTTCCAGGGCGGTCCCGACGCGATCCTGCTCGCCCACGAGCTGGGTCACAACCTCTCGCTCTTCCACGCCGCGAGTGTCCAGTGCGCCTCGTCGTGGGACGTCGCGCCCGGTGCCTCGTGCGCCCGGGAGGAGTACGGGAACCTGACCGACGTCATGGGCGACTCCTGGCTCTTCACTCCCCTCTCGGCACCGACCCTCGCGCAGCTCGGCATCCTCTCGGACACCCGGCAGCCCGTCTGCGGCGCGCCGCGGACGACCGTCATCGACACCCTGGGGGCCGGTCCGGGCACTCCTCGAGCCCTCACCTGGACCGACCCGCAGGACTCGGCGGTGCGGTACTGGGCGCAGTACAACGACAAGGCCGATCCGCGAGCGGACGGCGGCGCCTACAGCAGTCCCTGGCAGACGCCGCGGACGGTCTCGGGCGTGCAGATCCTGCGCAGCACCGGCGGCAGCGCCGAGCTGCTGCAGCGGCCCGGTGACGCGAGCGTCGGGAACGAGTTCGCCCTCGCCGGCGAGACCGTCGCCCTGAACACCGGCATGTCGCTCCGCGTGGAGGCCCTCGATGCGACGGCGCGGACGGCGACCGTCACCGTCACCGTGCCCTGCACCGAGGACGTCGGCGACATCACCCGCCGCGCCGCGGCCTCCGCGTCCTACACCTCGGGCTGGTCGTCTGTCGGCGACGCCGTCGACGGCAGGACCGGAACCGCGTGGAGCAGCTGGCCCCGCGTGGGCGAGCAGTGGCTCGGGCTCACCTGGCCGGCGACGGTGACCGTGGACAGCGCGTCGGTGCGCTTCGCCGCCGACGCGGCCGACAGCGCGCAGCAGGGCGTGATCCCGCCTCGGTCCTGGCGCGTCGACTACCTCGACGCCGCGGGCGCCTGGGTGCCGGTCGCGGGAGCGAGCCCGGCCGGCCGCGCTCGGGACGCGGTGAACACGGTCGCCTTCACCCCGGTGGCCACGACGGCCCTCCGCACGGTGTTCCAGGCCTGGGGAAGCGCCGAGTACGGCGGTTCGACCGGCGTCGCCGAGCTCAGCGCCACCGGCGTGGCCCCGATCGCCTCGCTCGTCACCCGTGGCGCCGCGACGACCGTCGCCACCTCGTCGACGCGCGACGTCGCCGCCGGTGTGGACGTCCTCGACGCGCGCGGCCGGGCGCTCGGGGGCCGCGCGGTCTCCTTCACCCTCACCGGCCCGGCGACCTTCACCGACGGCACGAAGGCGGCGACGGTCCTCTCCGCGGCGACGGGAACGGCCGCGCTCCCCCCTCTCCGGACGGGAGCGACGACCGGCACCGTCTCGATCGACGCCCGCGTCCCCGGGCTGCCGGCGGTGCCCCTGCCCCGCACCACGGTCGCCGCACCGCCCGCGGTGACGGCGACCGCGGCCACGCGCAAGACCCTCGGGACGGTCGTGCTCACGGTGACGGCGAAGAACACCGGCAGGACCGCGACGGAGATCACCATCGTCACCGCGTACGGCACCTCGACGATCGCCGGCGTCGCTCCGGGCGCGACGGTCTCGCGGGCGTTCGCCACCCGGCGATCCACCGTCCCGGCGGGCAGCGCACAGGTCACCGCGCAGACGGACGGCCTGCGCACGACCACCGCGGCGGCCTACCGCGGGCTGTGACCGGCGGGCGGCGACGGTCGGGCAGTGCTCGGCGGGAGGTGAGGGGCGCCGGCCCGGCCGCGACCCGGCGGGCAGCGGCTACGGATCCCCGAGCACCGCGAAGCCCAGTCGCCGGGCGGCGACGAGCACCACCGCATCGGCGGTCACGTCGCTCAGCGCCGTGTGGAAGCTCGGCCGCGGCGGGAAGGCCGGCTCCCGCTCGACGCGGCTGAACAGCGTGGCGATCGGGTTGCCGGTGATCGCCGACAGGTGCCACAGCCCGTCGATGCTGCCGAGGCGCTCCTCGATCGCCCGGGCCCAGGCCTGTGTGGCCCGCTTCGGCCCCATCTGGATGGAGGCAGCCGCACCGTTGCGGACGGGCCACTCACCGGTGAGATCGAGGAGCGTCAGCGGACGGGACGGACGCCAGCCCACGAGCCGCGGAGCGTTCTGCACGCGGTCGACCACCCGTCGACGCTGGTACGTCTCGCCGATCGCCGTGACGGCGTCCGCCGCGGCGTAGAGGACGCCGACGGTCGGGTGGTGCCCCGGAGGAGGCGGGTGCGGGTCGAAGCGCATCCCCGGCACCGGTCCGTGGTGGCGCAGGGCGTCCCACGTGCCCACGTGCGCGCCGGCGCTGCGATACAGGCGCCAGAGCGGTCCGGAGTACTCGCGCAGGTGCGACGGGTCGGTGACGAAGGTCCTCGGCGGGGTGAGCGGGACCTTCACGACTCGTCGAACTCGGCCAGGGCGACGAGGACCTCCCGCGGATCGCCTCCCCCGGAGAGCCAGCGCACCGGGGTGACCGGCGTCTCGCCGATGAGGAGCTCCTCCTGCGGCGTGGTCATGAAACCGAGCACGCTCGCGGGATGCATGTCCTCCGGGAAAGCCTTCACGAGCGCGGGGACGCCCGGCAGCATCGGCCGCTCCCGGTCGTCGGTGAACTGCCAGGCCGGGAACCGCAGCTTCGAGCCGACCTTGAAGGCGTACAGCCCGTCCTTCGCCTTCCGGTGGCGCACGCGGGTCTCGTCGATCCTGAGTCGCGAGGCCACCTCGGCGGTGCCGAACGAGTCGACGATCGCCTGCAGCCGGGTGCGCCGCTCGAGGTCGGCGAGCTCTCCGCGCGCGACCTCCGCCTCGGCCTCGGCGAGCTCCTCGGCGGTCATCGACCCGGACTCGACGAGGACGTCCGCCGCGCCCTGGGCCAGCCCGCCGCCCGGCGACCGGTGTCGCGAGAGGAGTGCGGTCTGCTCCGCGAGGAGCGCGGCGAGCGTCTGCTCATCGCCTCCCCTGTCGCGGACGGCTCGATACAGCCCGTCCAGCCCGTCGGTCAGCTCGGGGTGGGCGACCATGGCGAGCAGCTCGGGAGAGAGCTGGACGAGAACGCCGCGGAGATGCTCGTGCACGACGTCCGGCGCGAGCTCGAGCTGGTCGGCGAGCTGAGACTCCGAGGCGCCCTGGGCGAGCCCGACGATGATCCTCAGCCGAGCCTCGAGGGCGGACTCACTGCCGGGCGCCGTCGCACTCGTGACCGGCGGCGGACTCGTGGCGAGGTCTGTCATGGTCGTCTCCTCCTGCTCTCTGCGCACTGCTGATCCTAGTTCGGAAGCAGCATGCGCGGAGAGGTGGGGACGTCCGGCGGAGGTCGGTGGCGCGCGATGCCCGCCCGTCACCGCCGCGACGTCAGCAGCGTTCGCAGCGGCGGCGCGATCGACTCCCGACGGAGCAGCGCGGTCGCGAGCAGGAGGAGCAGCAGCACCGAGCCGCGGACGAGGCCCTGCCAGTAGAAGGAGACGCCGAGCAGCACCAGCCCGTTGTTGATCAGGCCGAAGATCAGGACGCCGAGCACGGTGCCGAGCACGTTCGGCCGGCCGTGCGCGGAGAGCGTCGCGCCGATGAAGACCGCGCCGATCGCGTCGAGCACGTAGAGCTGGCCGCTCGCCGGCGAGTAGCCGTAGCTGCGCGAGGCGAGCGCGATGCCGGCCAGCGCTCCGATCAGCGCCGCGACGACGAACGCGGAGGCGAGTGAGATCCCGACCCGGCGGCCGGCGATGCGGGTGGCACCGGGCTGCTCCCCCGCCGCGGTGAGCACGCGGCCCCAGCGGGTGCGGTCCAGCAGCAGCCAGACCGCGACGGCGACCGCGATCGCCAGCAGCACCGGGACGCCGACGCCGAGCACGGTGGCGTTGCCCCAGGCGGCGAAGGCGTCGGGCGTCGCCTGGCGGCGCAGGTAGATCGGCGCGCCGCCACCGGTGAGCAGCTGCTGCGCGCTGGTGCCGATGAACCAGACCGAGAGGGTCGCGAGGAAGGCGCGGATCCTCAGCACGATCACCAGCACCGCGTTGACCACGCCCGCCAGCGTCCCGAAGCCCAGGCCGATCAGCACCGCGAACCAGGTCACGTAGCCGTCGGCGATCAGCGCGGTGGCGCCGAGGGCCGCGAGGTCGATCGCGATGCCGATCGAGAGGTCGATGCCGCCGGCCCGGACGACGAGCGTCATCGCGCAGGCCGCGATCAGCAGCAGCGCCCCGGCGCTCGCGACGTTGAGCAGGTTGGTCGGCGCGAAGTAGCCGGGCACGCTCGCGCCGAAGACGGCGAGCAGGAGCACGACCGCGGCGGGGGCGAGCAGGCGGACGGCGAGGGCCCGGCGGGACTCGGACACGGGCAGGGCGACGGCGGTCACGAGCGGACCCCTCTCTCGCGGAGGGCCGCGAGGCCGAGGACGAGCAGGATGAGCAGCCCCTTGATCGCGCCGACCCACTGGCTGTCGACGCCGATCAGGGTGAAGCCGTTGCCGAGCGCCGCCACGAAGACGGCGGCGAGCAGCGTGCCGCCGATGGTGACGACGAAGCGGCGCGAGAACACGACCGAGAGGTAGGCGGTGACGATGATGTCGAGCAGGATCTGGTTGCCGATCCCGGGCACGGCGGCGGCGAGGCGCGCGGCGAGCAGCAGCCCGGCGATGCCGGCGAGGAGCCCGGAGAGCAGGTAGCTGGTGAGCACGTGGCGCCAGACCGAGACACCCGCGACGCTCGCCGCGGTCGGGTTCTGGCCGACGGCGTAGCTGCGGGTGCCCCAGGAGGTCCGGCCGACGGCGAGGGCGGTCGCCACCGTGACGACGGCGAGCACCGCGACCGGCGCCGGGACGCCGAGGACGCTGCCGCCGCGCAGCCAGTCGAAGAGCGGATCCGCGACCGGCACCTTCACGTTGTCGGTGGCCAGGAAGACGACGGAGCCGACGATCCCGGAGACGGCGAGCGTGGCGAGCAGCGGGCGGAGGCCGAGCACGACAGCGGTGCCGCTGATCGCGCCGAAGCCGACCGAGACGAGCAGGGCGAGCAGCACGGCGGGCAGCGCCCCGAACCCCGCGGTCAGGGCGACGGCCGCGACGACGCCGGAGAGGCCGACGATCGGTCCGGAGGCGAGGTCGATCCCGCCGCGGACGACGTCGTCGCCCCCGGTGATCACCACGATCGCGAGGCCGAAGCCGGCGATCGCGGGGACCACGGCCTGGATCAGGATCGTCGAGACGTTGCCGCCGGTGGCGAAGACGGGCGAGGCGGCGCTGAACACCGCGATCTCGAGGAGGACGACGAGGTAGCCGATCAGGGCGAGTGCGCCGATGCCGCGGCGGCGGGCGCGCGGGGCGGCGGGCGTCTCCGCCCGGGACGCCTTCTCGGGGGGCGCGGTGGTGAGGGTCATCGGGCACTCTCCAGTGCTTCGGGGGCGACGGCGCCGGAGGCGATCGCGAGCACCCGGTCGACGCTGAGCTCGCTCCGGGGCAGCTCGGCGCGCACGGCGCCGCGGTGCAGCACGAGGACGCGGTCGGCGAGGCCGACGAGCTCCTCGAGATCGAGCGAGACGAGGAGGATGCCGGCGCCCTCGTCGACGAGCCGGTCGACCAGCGCGTAGACCGCCGCACGGCTGCCGATGTCGACGCCCGCGGTGGGCTGATCGAGGACGAGCACCCGCGAGCCGGCGGCCAGCCACTTCCCCACGGCGACCTTCTGCTGGTTGCCGCCGGAGAGCGTGCCGACCACGGCCTCCGGATCGGCGGGCCGCACGTCGAGCGCGGCGATCTGCTCGAGCGCGAGCGCCCGGTCGCGGCGGCGGCTGGGCAGCAGGCCACCGAGGCTGATCCGCCCGAGCGAGGCGATCGAGAGGTTCTCCCGGACGGTGTGCGCGAGCAGGACGCCGTCGCGGCGCCGATCGCTCGGCACGTAGCCGCCGCCCGCGGCGACGAAGGCCCGGGCGGAGGAGGTGGCGGTGCCGGCCACGCGCACGCGGCCGCTGCGCCGGACGAGGCCGACCACGGCGTCCGCGAGCACGTCGACCCCGGAGCCGACGAGGCCGGTGACGCCGACGACCTCGCCCGGCCGGACCGTCAGGTCGAGGGCGTCGAGCGCGCCGGGCACGGTGAGCGCCTCGAGCTCGAGCAGCGGCGCGGCGTCGGCGGCGACCACCCGGTCGGAGCGGAGCGCGAACTCCTCCACGTCGCGGCCGAGCATCAGCTCGACGATCCGGGCGCCCTGCTCGGCGTCGCCGTCGACCAGGTCGAGCCCGCCGACGTTCGCGCCGTTCCGCAGCACCACCACGCGGCTCGCGACGCGCTGCACCTCCTGGAGGTAGTGCGAGATGTAGATCACGGCGACGCCGCGCGCCTGCAGCCGGCGGATCGAGGCGAAGAGCGCCGCCACCTCCTCGGCGGCCAGCGGCGCGGTCGGCTCGTCGAGCACCAGGATCCGCGGCTCGACCAGCAGCGCCCGGGCGATCTGCAGCTGCTGCTGCTCGGCGACGGTGAGCTCATCGACCAGGGTGCCGCCGCGGACGACGAGGCCGACGAGCTCGGCGAGCACGGCCTCGGCCGAGGTGCCCCGGCGGCGCAGCCGCTCGTGGCCGAGGTAGAGCTGCTCGGCCACGGTCAGGCGGCCGGCGAGGTGCCGGTCCTGGTGCACGACCCGGATGCCCGCCCGCTCGGCGTCGCGCGGGGCGGTGATCGCCACCGGCGCTCCGTCGATCGCGATCGAGCCCGCGTCGGCCGAGTACAGGCCGGTGAGGATCTTGATCAGCGTGGACTTGCCCGCGCCGTTCTCGCCCACCAGGGCGACGACCTCGCCGCGGCCGACCGTGAGAGCGACGTCGCGCAGCACCGGGACGCCGGCGAAGGACTTGGAGATCCCCGCCATCTCGAGGGCGGGCGCCGGAGAGGCCGAGGGCCGGGTGGCCGGGTCCGCAGACGGACTAGCCACCGAGACCGAGCTCCGCGGTCTTCTCGGCGATGTTCGCCTTGTCGATGAGCACCGGGGCGAAGTAGGTGGTCGGCGTGACCGAGTCCGCCTCGCCGCCGAGGAAGCGGGCCACGTTGTCGGCCGAGCCGGCGCCGATGGCGAGGTTCTGCTGCGCGACGGTCGCGGTGTAGGAGGAGTCGGGGTCGGCGATCAGGTCGAGCGCGCCCTGGTCGGCGTCGACGCCGTAGATCTTGATCTCGTCGCGGCCCGCCGCGTCGACGGCCTGCGCGGCGCCGATCTGCGGGGTGTCCCAGCAGGACCAGATCGCCGAGATCTCACCCTTCGGGTAGCGCGAGAGCGCGTCGCCGATCTGCTGCTTCGCGTCCTCGATCGTGCCCTCGTACTTGTCCTGGAGCTCGGGCTGGAGGATCGAGATGCCCGGGTAGTCCTCGAGGACGAGCTTCAGCTCGTTGTAGCGGATGCGGCAGGGCGCGACACCCGGGAAGCCGTTGAAGACCAGGATCTGCCCGGAGCCGCCGATGTCCTCGGCGATGGTGCGGGCGAGGGTCGAGCCGATCTGCCAGTTGTCGCTGGTGACGTTGTTCTCGGAGTACTCGGACACGTTGTCGATGGTGAACAGCGGGATGCCCGCGTCGTGCACCTCCTTCAGCGCCGGCGCGAGGGTCGTCGCGTCGCCGAGGATCACGATGATCGCGTCGGGCTTCTGCGCGACGAGGTTCTCGATGTCCGAGACGTGCTTGTCGTCCTTCGCCTCGGCCTGGGTGGCGACGACGGTGCCGCCGAGCGCCTCCACGCGGTCCTGCACCGACTGGTACACGATGCGCGAGAAGTCGTGGACGATGTCCTTCGCCGCGACGCCGACCGTCTTGCCCTCGAGGCTCGGGACGTCGGCGGTCGAGGCCGCGGCGGTGGTCGCCCCGGCGGCGGCGTTCGCGGCGTTCGCGCCGGAGGACTCCTCCTTGAGCGAGCAGCCGGTGAGGACCAGCGTCGCGGCGGCGAGGAGCGCCACCGCGGAGGTGAGGGAGCGGAATCGCATGGGAGGGCCTGCTTCGGTGTGGGACGTCGGTGCGGGAGAGGGATGCTGCCGGATCCGAGGTGGACCGGGCGGCGCTGCTGGCCATCGTGGCGGCGGCGCGGCGGCGCGTCACGCCCGCGGGTCACGCACCGCAACGCGGCGTCACACGGCGCAACACGGCACCCGTTCGTTACGCCGGATTGCGCCGACGGCGACGCGGTGTCGGCCGTCCCTCCTAGGGTCCGAAGCGCACCAGCCCCGAACCGAACGGAGTCCCATGGCGTCCCGCATCGTCCTCAACGCCTTCGACATGACCTGTGTCGGACACCAGGCGCCCGGCCTCTGGCGGCACCCCGACTCGCAGGCCGACCGCTACAACGATCTCGAGTACTGGATCGACCTCGCGAGGACGCTCGAGCGCGGCACCTTCGACGCGCTCTTCCTCGCCGACGTGCTCGGCGTGTACGACGTCTACCGCGGCTCGGTCGGGCCGGCGCTGATCGACTCGGCGCAGGTCCCGGTCAACGACCCGCTGCTGCAGATCCCCGCGATGGCCGCCGCCACGAAGCACCTCGGCTTCGGCGTCACCATCTCGCCGACCTACGAGCAGCCGTACGCCCTCGCGCGCCGGCTCTCCACGCTCGACCACCTGACCAAGGGGCGGATCGGCTGGAACGTCGTCACCTCCTACCTCGACAGTGCCGCGCAGAACCTCGGCCTCGAGCGGCAGATCCCGCACGACGAGCGCTACGACATCGCCGAGGAGTTCCTCGACGTGAGCTACAAGCTCTGGGAGGGCTCCTGGGAGGAGGGCGCAGTGCTGCGCGACCGCGAGCGCGGCGTCTTCACCGACCCGCGCAAGGTGCACCCGATCGGCCACTCCGGCACCCACTACCGCGTGCCGGGCATCCACCTCTCCGAGCCGTCGCCGCAGCGGACGCCGGTGATCTTCCAGGCGGGAGCGTCGCCGCGCGGCATCGACTTCTCGGCGAAGCACGGCGAGGCCGTCTTCATCAACGCGATCCGGCCGGAGCTGACCCGGCGGACCACCGACGCCATCCGGGACGCCGCGGAGAAGCACGGCCGCGCGCGCACCGACCCCAGGATCCTCATCCTCGCGACCGTGATCGTCGACGAGACGGACGCCGAGGCGCAGGCCAAGTACGCCGACTTCAAGACCTACTCGTCCCGGGAGGGCGCGCTCGCGTTCTACGGCGGCTGGTCGGGACTCGACCTCTCGCAGTTCCCGGCGGACGTGCCGCTGGACTACGTCGACACCGACGCGGTGCGCAGCGCCCTCTCGATCTTCACGAAGGCCGACCCGGATCGCGCCTGGACCCCGGACGACGTCGCGGAGTACCTCGGCATCGGCGGCATCGGCCCGGTGATCGTCGGCTCGCCGAGTACCGTCGCGGACGAGCTGGAGCGCTGGGTCGACGTCGCCGGGATCGACGGTTTCAACCTCGCCTACGTGGTCACCCCCGGCACCTTCGAGGACTTCGTCGACCTCGCCGTGCCCGAGCTGCGCCGGCGCGGCCGGGTCTGGGAGGAGTACGAGGGCGCGACCCTGCGCGAGTACCTCCAGGGCCCCGGCAGTGCCCGCGTGAAGGACTCGCACCCGGCGGCCGCCTACCGCGGCGCGTACACCGGCTCGCCCAGCGCCGCCGACGGACTGCCCGACAGCGTCCTCTCCGTCCTGCCCGCCCTCGACCCGGAGCCCGTCCGATGACCCAGACCGCCACTGCCCCGATCAGCCCCGAGTCCCGAGCCGAGCGTCCGCGCTCGCACTGGGACCGCGTCGCGACCGCCGCCGAGCACCAGCACTGGGACGCCGTCGCGTCCGGCGTCGCCGAGATCCTCGCGGCCGACGTCCTCGAGCGCGACCGCGGCAACCTCGACCCGACCACCGAGCTCGAGCCGCTGCGCTCGTCCGGCCTCGTGAACCTGCTCGACCCGGCCGAGTTCGGCGGCGGCGGCGCGGTCTGGAGCACGGCGTTCCGGGTGATCCGGATCCTCGCCGCCGCGGACGCCTCGCTCGCGCAGATCCTGCTGTACCACTACGTCAACTCGGCCAACATCGCCTTCTCGGCGCCGGAGTCCGAGCGCGAGCGGTTCTACCGCGCGACGATCGAGGGCCGGTGGCTCTGGGGCGACTCGGTGAACCCGGTCGATCCCGATCTCGAGCTGACGCCCCGCGGTGACGGCTTCGAGCTGAACGGGCTCAAGCGCTTCTCGACCGGGGTCTCCTCGGGCGACGCGGTGCTGGTGAACGCGGTGATCGCCGCGGGCGACCGCGCCGGCCAGACGCTGACCTTCGTGCTGCCCCGCGACCGCGCGGGCATCGAGCCGCTCGGCGACTGGGACTACCTCGGCCAGCGGCAGAGCGCCTCCGGGTCCGTCCGCTTCACCGGCGTGCGGGTGGACGCGTCCGAGATCCTCGGCGCGCTCGTCGACGAGCCGTTCGCGACGCTGATCACGCCGTCGATCCAGCTCGGCTTCGGCAACCTCTACCTCGGCATCGCGCAGGGTGCGCTGGCGAAGGGGCGGGGGCTGACCCTCGGCCGGAAGAACTCCTGGTTCCTCTCCGGCGTGGAGACGTACGCGCAGGATCCGTTCGTGCGTCGGCTCTACGGCGAGCTGGTCGCGCACACGGCCGCCGCGGAGGCGCTGGCCGACCGCGTCGGCGCGCTGCACGACGCCGAGGTCGCCCGCGGCGCGGCGGTGACGGCCGAGTCGCGCGCCGCCCAGGCGATCGAGATCGCGAAGGTGAAGATCGTGACGGACGCGCTCGCGCTGGACGTGACGACCCGGATCTACGAGGCGACCGGCTCCTCCTCCGCGAAGAGCTCGATCGGGCTCGACCTCTACTGGCGGAACGTCCGCACCCACTCGCTGCACGACCCCGTCGACTACAAGAAGCTCGAGGTCGGCGCGAACTACCTGACCGGCGACGTCCAGCCGCTCTCCCTCTACACATGAGCGGCACGGGATCCGAGCGCCTGGCGGAGGCGCGAGCCGCGTTCCGCCCGGTCTTCGACGAGATCGCGGCGGGTGCCGTCCCGCGCGAGCTCGACCGCGAGCTGCCCTTCGAGCCGATCGCGCGACTGCGCGCGGCCCGCTTCGGCGGTCTGCGGGTCCCGGTCGAGCACGGCGGCCGCGGGCTCACGCTGCGCGAGACGGCGTCGCTGCTGATCGAGCTGGCGACGGCGGACTCCAACGTCGCGCAGGCGCTGCGCGGCCACTTCGCCTTCGTCGAGGACCAGCTGTCCTTCCCGCCGTCGCCGGAGCGCGACGGCTGGCTGCGCCGGCTCGCGGCGGGCGAGCTGGTCGGCAACGCCTGGAGCGAGATCGGCACGGCCGCGGTCGGCGTCACGCAGACCACGCTCACCCGCCGCGGCGACGAGCTGGTCGTGAACGGCACCAAGTACTACTCCACCGGCACGATCTTCGCCGACTGGACCGACGTCGTCGTGCGCCGCGAGGACGGCACGGACACCGCCGTGGTGGTGCGCGTCGACCAGCCGGGCGTGGTCGCGACCGACGACTGGTCGGGCTTCGGCCAGCGGCTCTCGGGCAGCGGCACCACCGTCTTCACCGATGCGCTCGTCGAGCCGGAGCACGTCTTCGCGTCGGTCCTGCGGGCGCCGCACCAGACGCCGTTCTTCCAGCTCGAGCTGCTCGCGGTGCTGGCCGGCATCGCCGCCGCCGTCGAGCGGGACGCCGTGGCGGCCGTTCGCACCCGCTCGCGGGTCTACAGCCACGGCCTGGCGGATCACGGGAGGGACGACGCGCAGATCCAGGAGGTCGTCGGCGCGATCTCGGCGATCGCCTTCGGCGCCCGCGCCGCGGTGCTCGTCGCGGCGGAGGCAGTCGGCGAGGCGGCGGCGGACCCGTCGCTGGTGCCCGCGGCCGGCGCCGAGGTGTACCGGGCGCAGGTGCTGCTCACCGAGTCGGTGCCGCGCGCGGCGACCCTGCTCTTCGACGCACTCGGCTCGTCCGGGGTCGCGACGGGCGCCGCGCTCGACCGGCACTGGCGCAACGCCCGCACGGTCGGCGCGCACAACCCGATGATCTACAAGCAGCGGATCGTCGGCGAGTGGGCGCTGAACGGCACGCCGCCGCCGCTCGCCTGGTCGATCGGCGTCGGGCGGCCGCAGGGCTGAGCCGCGGCTCGGGCGTGCAGGCTCAGCGCCCCGCCTGCACCGCGTGCAGCGTCGCGTAGCGCCCGCCCGCCGCGAGCAGCTCCTCGTGGCTGCCGGTCTCGACGATCCGCCCGCGCTCGAGCACGACGATCGTGTCGGCCGAGCGGATCGTCGACAGCCGGTGCGCGACGACCAGGGTGGTGCGGCCGCACATCAGCCGCAGCAGCGCCTCCTTGACGGCCGCCTCCGACTCCGGATCGAGCGCGCTGGTCGCCTCGTCGAGCAGGAGCACCCGCGGGTCGCGGACCAGGGCGCGGGCGATGGCGATGCGCTGGCGCTGCCCGCCGGAGAGACGGGCGCCGCGCTCGCCGACGACCGCGTCGAGGCCGTCCGGCAGCTCGCGGACGAACTCGAGCGCGTTCGCGTCGCGGAGGGCGGCGAGGATCCGCTCCTCCCGGACGCCGGTCAGCCCGTAGGCCACGTTGTCGCGGATCGAGCCCTCGAAGAGCACCGAGTCCTGCGGCACGACGGAGACGGAGCGGCGCCAGGTGCGCAGGTCGAGGGTCTCGGCGTCGACGCCGTCCAGCAGGATGCGGCCGCCGGTGGGGCGGAGGAAGCCGAGCACCAGGTTGAGCATCGTCGACTTGCCGGAGCCGGAGGAGCCGACGAAGGCGACGGTCCGGCCGGGCTCGATGTCCAGATCGATGCTCCGGACGCCGACGGTGCTCGCGGCGCCGGCCCCGCTCTCGGCCTCAGTGCTGTCCGCGCCGTACCGGTAGGTCACGTCCTCGAGCCGGATGCGCCCGCGCACCTCGGCCGCGCACGCCTTGCCCTCGTTCTGCTCCAGGTCGGGGTCCTCCAGCAGCTCGCCGATCGAGCGGATCGACTCGGTGCCGCGGGCGATGACGGGCAGCAGCATCAGCAGGTTGGTCATCGCGCCGGTGAGCAGCGCGAAGTAGGAGCTCAGCAGCACGACCTGCCCGGGGGTGATCGGCAGCCAGCCGCTGATCGAGACCCACGCGGCGAGCACCAGGCAGCCGATGCCGAGCAGCTGCAGGCTCACCCAGGAGAGCGAGGCGAAGCGGCCGTTCAGCAGGTCGAGGCTGTAGCCGGCCGAGCGGACGCCCTCGGCGCCCGCCGCGACCCGCGCGACCGCGGTCTGCTCGAGACCGTGCGCGCGAGTGATCGGAATGAGCGTCGCCATCTCGCCGACCCGGGCCGAGAAGTGCTCCACCTCGCGGCGGAACTGCTCGTTGCTCCGGCGGGAGCGGCGGCCCAGGAAGGCGCGCAGCAGAACCGCGAGCGGGATGGCGCAGGCGTAGACCGGGAGGAACGCGGGCACCTCGATCGCGGTCATCACGACCGCGCCGATCGCCACCATCGTCGCGGAGAGCAGCGGGTGGCCGACCTGCTGGTACATCGTCTCGATGTTCTCGACGTCGCGGACGACCTTGGTCTGCACGATCGACGAGCTGGCGCGGGAGTGGAAGCCGATGGAGAGGTTCTGCAGCCGGGCGGCGAGCGCGTTGCGGAGGTCCGTGCCGGTCTGGCGCACGGCGCTCATGTACAGCCGGGTGTACATCACGTGGTTCGGGTAGTTCTGCAGCAGCGCGAGCAGGGCGATGCCCGCCCACAGCCACAGCGTCGACTCCGGACCGCCGGCGACCACGACGTCGACGATCGCCCCGGTGACCACCGGGAGCAGCCAGAGCGGGGTGTCCTTGACCGCGAAGAAGAGCACGGCGACCGTGACGCGCGGGCGGTAGCGGCCGAGCAGGCGGAGGGCGGAGCGGCCGGGATGCCGGCGGTCGAGCAGCAGCGGTGCCTGCGAGGGACGGGCTTCTCTCACGAGACAGTCGACTCCGATCGGGGTGTCCGCAGCGCCTTCGGGAGCGACCGCTCCGACGGGGACGCCCTCGACGCTACCCGGGCGGCGCGGTCGTGGGCAAGCGTTTTCCTGACTAGGGTTCTGCCGACCGTTGCGTGCGGGCGAGCCGGTGCGCCAGACCCCGTGAGGATCCCGATGACCGAGCCGACGCCCCTGCGCGAGGACGCCTTCGCCGCGCCCTACTGCGATCCCGTCTTCGACGGCCCGACCGACCCGGTGCTGGTCGCCGACACCCTCCGCGGCGAGTGGCGGCTGTTCTACACCCAGCGGCGCGCGACCCTCGATCTGCCCGGGCTCGCGTGGGTGCACGGCAGCGCGATCGGCGTCGCCGTGTCCGGCGACGGCGGGGCGACCTGGCGGTACCGCGGCACCGTCCGCGGCCTCGACGACGGGCTGTCGGCCGAGCTGCCGACGCTCTGGGCGCCCGATGTCGTGCGGATCGGGGATCGCTGGCAGATGTTCGTCACCCGGATCGACGGCACCCCCGACGACTGGAGCGGGCGGGCGACGATCGCGCAGTTCGAGAGCGACGACCTCGAGACCTGGCGGCTCCTCGGCGACATCGACCTCGGCTCCGAGCGGGTGATCGACGCCGCCGTCGCGCGCACCGGCGACGGGCGGCACCGGCTCTGGGCGAAGGACGAGCGGCGCGACTCCAGCACAATCGTCGCCGTCAGCGACGATCCCGGCGACCCGGCGTCCTGGCGGCTCGAGGGCGTCGCCGTCGGCGGGCGCCCGCACGAGGGGCCGAAGGTGTTCCCGCTCGCCGGCCGGTACTGGCTGATCACGGACGAGTGGCGCGGGCTGGCCGTGCACCACTCCGCCGACGGCGTCGGCGACTGGCGGCGGCAGTCCGAGCGGGAGGGCCTGATCCTCACCGCTCCGGAGCGGCTGGACGGTGCGCCGATCGTCGCCCGCCACGCGGACGTCGTCCCGCTCGACGAGGACCGCGCCCTGATCGTGTACTTCACCCACCCCGGCTGGGACGGCAGCGACCTCGCGTCGATGCCGCCGGGCGCCGCGATGCGCCGCTCGCACGTCCGCGCGGCCGTGCTCACCGTCGTCGACGGCGCGCTGCTCTGCTCCGTCGACGACCTGCCGGTCGACTAGCCGCCCCGGGCGGCCACCCCAAGCCGGTCGAGCACCCGCCGCAGGCCGCCACCCCATGCTGGTCGAGTAGCCGCCGCAGGCGGCCACCCCATGCTGGTCGAGTAGCCGCCGCAGGCGGCGTATCGAGACCCCGCGTCCTCAGCACGCCGGCTGCCGGACCCTCGCGTCCGGCAGGGCCGGACCCTCGATACGCCCGCTGCGCGGACTGCTCGATCAGCAGGTGATTGCCGGTCGAGCAGGCGCCGCAGGCGGCGGATCGAGACCCGGCCGCGAGCCCGGCTTGACGGGCGAGACCCCGGCACGTATTTTGGGGCAAACGCTTTCCCGAAACGTTTCATTGCAGTTCGGGGCTCGAAACGATGATGTTCTCGAAAGGACGACGATGTTCCGCTCACACAGCATGCGCTACTCGGCGGTGGCCGCCGTGGCCGTGGCCGCCCTCGCTCTGACCGGCTGCTCCGGTGGAGGCTCCGGGGCCTCCGCCACCCTCGACCCGGACGAGGAGATCACCCTCGACTACACGTTCTGGGGCAACGACGACCGCGCCGCCCGCTACGACAAGGCGATCGCCCTGTTCGAGGACGAGCACCCGAACATCACCATCAACTCGACCTTCACGGACTACCCCGGCTACTGGGAGAAGCGCCAGACCGAGGCGGCCGGCGGCGGACTCCCCGACGTGATGCAGTTCGACTACACCTACCTCCGCCAGTACGGCGACAACGGCCTGCTCGGCGACCTGTCCGAGTACTTCGGCGGCGTGGTCGACGAGACCACCATCTCCCCGGAGCTGCTCGCCACCGGCGAGCTCGACGGCGCGACCTACGCGATCCCCACCGGCTACAGCGCCTGGGCCGTCTTCCAGAATCAGGACCTCCTCGCCGCGAACGGCGTCGAGCCCTACGCCGGCGGCGGCAGCTGGGAGGACTACGCGGCCTACGTCGCCGACGTCACCGCGAAGACCGGCGGCGCCGTCTACGGCGGCACCGACTACACCGGCCGCATCCAGAACTTCGAGCTGCAGCTGCGCGCCGAGGGCAAGGAGCTGTTCACCGAGGACGGCGAGCTCGGCTTCACCGAGGACGACCTCGCCGCGTTCTGGGAGCAGGGCGACGAGATGCGCACCAGCACCGGCGTGCCGGCCGCGCGCCTCCAGGAGCTGCTGCCCAAGTCCGGCTTCGGCGCCGGCATCGCGACCAGCGAGATGAGCTGGAGCAACTTCCTCGGCGGCTACATCGGCGACAGCGGCGCCTCCGAGATCGTGATGACCGCTCCCCCGACCGCGGACGAGGGCAGCAAGGACCTCTACCAGAAGGTCGGCCTGATGCAGGCGATCTCCTCGGCGACCGAGCACCCCGAGGCCGCCGCGACCTTCCTCGACTTCCTGATCAACAGCCCCGAGGTCGGCGAGATCTTCGGCGCCACCCTCGGCATCCCCGCCTCCTCCGAGCAGCTCGCCGGCGCGAACCTCGAGGGCCCGGACAAGCAGGTCGCCGACTACCTCGACTCCGTCGAGGACCGCCTCGGCGAGGCCCCGGCCGCCCCGGTCGCCGGCTACGGCGCCATCGAGGCGAACTTCCTCGACCTCGGCACCAGCCTCGGCCTCGGCGCGGTGAGCGTCGACGAGGCGGTCCAGCAGTTCTTCGACGAGACCGACGTCACGCTCCAGAACTGACCCGGCCGCCCCGCACCGCTCCCCACTGATCCCCACTGATCCCCTTCATCCAGGCCAGGAAAGGCATCACATGACGACGACGTCGACCCCCAGCGGCACCGCCGCGGACGGTCGCGTCGCGCCGATCGCCGACCGGACGAGCACTCCTCGTCCGGTCGGCCCTCAGGCGCGGCGACGCCCCAAGCGGGACACCCTGGCCGGCTACGTGTTCCTCTCGCCGTGGCTGATCGGCTTCGTCGGGCTCACGCTCGGCCCGATGCTGATGTCCCTCTACTTCTCCTTCACCGACTACAACCTCTTCCGGGCGCCGGAGTGGATCGGCACCGGGAACTTCGAGCGCCTGTTCGGCGACCCGAAGTTCCTCCAGTCGGTGCAGCTCACCCTCGCCTACGTCTTCATCGGCACGCCGGTGAAGCTGGCCGCCGCTCTCGTCGTGGCGATGCTCCTCAACTACAGCGCGAAGGGCACCGGCTTCTTCCGCTCCGCCTTCTACGCGCCGTCGCTGATCGGCGCGAGCGTCAGCATCGCGATCGTCTGGCGCGCGATGTTCTCGACCGACGGACCCGTCGACTCGGGACTGCAGATCTTCGGCATCCAGATCGGCGGCTGGGTCGGCGTGCCCGCCCTGATCCTGCCGATGATGATCATCCTGGCCGTCTGGCAGTTCGGCGCCCCGATGGTGATCTTCCTGGCCGGCCTCAAGCAGGTCCCGGCCGAGCTCTACGAGGCCGCGATGGTCGACGGAGCGGGCCCGTGGCGGAAGTTCCGCAGCGTCACGCTGCCGATGCTCTCGCCGGTGATCTTCTTCAACCTGCTGCTCGAGATGATCAACGCCTTCCAGGTCTTCGCCTCGGCGTACATCATCGGCAACGGCACCGGCGGCCCGGCCGGCGCCACGAACTTCTACACGGTGTACCTCTACACCCGCGCCTTCACGAACAACCAGATGGGCTACGCCTCGGCGATGGCCTGGGTCCTCCTCCTCTTCGTCGGCGTCCTCGCCTTCGTCCTCTTCAAGACCCAGAAGAGCTGGGTGCACTACTCGGGAGACACACGATGACGACCTTCGACACCACGCTCCCCTCGGCCGACACGCAGGTGCTGACCGAGCCCGCACCCCGCCGGCGCCCGCGCCGCAAGCGCCCGAAGACCGCGACGCTGGTCTGGATCGCGGCGATGATCGTGCTCACCGCGATCGTCCTCTACCCGCTGGTCTGGATGGGCGCCGCGGCGTTCAAGCCGAACAGCGAGTTCGGCGGCCAGACCTCGCTGCTGCCGCAGAACCCGACGCTCGACAACTTCGTCAAGGTGCTCGCCGGCGTCGGCGGAGTCCCGCTCTGGCGGTTCTTCCTCAACTCGACGATCCTCGCGGTCGGCTCGGTCATCGGAGTGGTGATCTCCTCCTCGATGGCGGCCTACGCCTTCGCCCGGCTCGACTTCCGCGGCCGCCCGCTCTACTTCGCGCTGATGATCGGCACGCTCCTGCTGCCGATGCACGTCCTGCTCATCCCGCAGTACACGATCTTCCGCACCCTCGGGATGATGGACACCTACTGGCCGCTGCTGATCGGCAAGTTCCTCGCGACCGAGGCGTTCTTCGTCTTCCTGATGGTGCAGTTCATCCGAAACCTGCCCCGCGAGCTCGACGAGGCGGCGCGGATCGACGGTGCCGGTCACCTGCGCATCTTCGGCTCGATCACGATCCCGCTGATCCGCCCCGCGCTGATCACCTCGTCGATCTTCGCCTTCATCTGGAGCTGGAACGACTTCCTCGGCCCGCTGCTCTACCTGAACACGCCCGATCAGCAGCCGCTGCCGCTCGCGCTCCGCGTCTACAACGACCAGACCTCGGCGTCGGACTACGGCGCGACGATCGCGGTCTCGGTGCTCGCGCTGCTGCCGGTGCTGATCTTCTTCATCGTCTTCCAGCGCTTCCTGGTCGACGGCGTCGCCACCCAGGGCCTCAAGGGATGAGCCGCGCGTCACGGGCGCAGCGCGAGGCCCGTGCGGCCGCCGCCGACGGCACGGCGCTGCGCTGGCCGGGGGCGGCGAACCGCTTCGCGCTGTTCGCCGAGGTCCTCTTCACGGGGCTCCTCGTCACGATCCTCGCCCTGCCGCTCGTGACGCTGCCGCTCGCCCTCGCGGTCGGGGCGCGGCACCTGCGCCGCTTCGTCCTCGACGAGCCGTCCTCGCTGCGCACGGCGCTGGCGGAGGCGCGCGCCGGGGTCCTGCGCTCGCTGCCCGTCGGTCTCGCGCTGCTGGCGCTGTCCGCGGTGCTCGGCCTCGATCTGCTGGTCGCCTCGTCGGGCGCGCTGCCCGGAGCGACCGCGGTCGCGGTGGTCTGCGCGGCACTCCTCGCGGCGGCGCTCGTCGTCGTGCTGACGGCGTCGGCGCTCTGGATGCCCGACTCGCGCTGGGTCCCGCTCCTGGGCGAGGCCGCGACGCTGGCGGTCCGCGACCTGCGCGGCTCCGGGGCGCTGCTGGTGGCGCTGGTGCTCGCCACCGTGGTCACCTGGCAGCTGGCACCCTTGGTGGTGCCGGCGCTCGGCTGCACGGTGTTCGCCGCGCTCGCGGTGCGGCTGTCGCGGACGGCGCCCGCGGCCCGCTGAGCACGACCCCACGACGATCGTCTCCGTGACGATCACCACCACGATTCGACGACCACGACTCGACGACCACGACTCGACGACCACGACCACGGAAGGCCCACGGCTCGGATGATCCACTACGGCGGCGACTACAACCCGGAGCAATGGGACGAGAGCGTCTGGCCGGAGGACGCGCAGCGGATGCGCGAGGCCGGCGTCACGACCGTCAGCCTGGGCATCTTCGCCTGGGCGCGGATCCAGCCCGACGAGGACACCTTCAACTTCGGCTGGCTCGACCGGATCCTCGACCTGCTGCACGAGCACGGCATCGCCGTCGATCTGGCGACCGCGACGGCCTCGCCGCCGCCGTGGGCCACGACCAGCTACCCGGGAATCCTGCCGCAGGACGAGAACGGCGCGACCTACTGGCCGGGCAGCCGCCAGGCCTACCGCCCCACCTCCCCCGACTACCGCCGGCTCGCGGCCCGGCTGGTGACAGCGATCGCCGAGCGGTACCACGACCACCCCGCGGTCGTGCTCTGGCACGTCAACAACGAGTACGCCTGCCACCTGCACCACGACTACTCCGACGACGCGGCCTCCGCCTTCCGGGTCTGGCTGGAGCGCAAGTACGGCTCGATCGACGAGCTCAACCGGCGCTGGGGCACCTTCTTCTGGTCCCAGCGCTACGCGTCCTTCGCCGAGATCGTCCCGCCGCGGAAGGCGCCCTACAGCCACAACCCGGCCGGGCTCCTCGACTTCCGCCGCTTCACCTCGGACGCACTCCTCGAGCTCTACAGGATGGAGCGCGACATCCTCCGCGCCTCGGGCGCGACGCAGCCGATCACGACCAACTTCATGGGCGCCTTCCCGCCGCTCGACTACTGGAAGTGGGCGGCCGAGGTCGACGTCGTCAGCGACGACAACTACGTCGATCCGGCCGACCCGGAGTCGTTCCGCACCGCCGCCTTCACCCGCGACCTGATGCGCTCGCTCAAGCCGGGCGTGCCGTGGCTGCTGATGGAGCAGGCGACCGGCGCCGTCAGCTGGCGGCCCTCCAACGCCGTGAAGGCGCCCGGGCAGATGGCCGCGCTGTCGATGCAGGCGGTCGGGCGCGGCGCGGACGGCGTGCTCTTCTTCCAGTGGCGGCAGTCGCGCCGGGGCAGCGAGAAGTTCCACTCCGCGATGCTGCCGCAGGCGGGCGTCGAGACGCGCACCTGGCGCGAGGTCGTCGAGCTCGGCCGGGTGCTCGGCGCGCTGCCGGAGCTGACGGCGGAGTCGTCGAGCGTTCCGACCGGCGGATCGGTCGGCGGATCGGCCGCCGGCCCGACCGGCTCCGGTGCCCGCATCGCGCTCGTCCTCGACTGGGAGAACTGGTGGGCGATCGGCAACCCGGACCACCCGGTCGTGCTCGACCTCCTGGAGCTCGTGCAGCGCTGGTACTCCGCGCTGCACCGGCAGAACCTCGCGGTCGACCTGGTGCTGCCCACGGCGGACCTGGCCGCGTACGACCTCGTGCTGCTCGCCCACTCCTACCTGCTCACCGACGCGGCCGCGGAGAACCTCACGGCGTTCGTCGAGCGGGGCGGCCGGCTGCTGGTCACCGCGTTCAGCGACGTGGTCGACGAGGACGACGCCTTCCGCGAGGGCGGCTTCCAGGTCGGGCTCCGCGAGGTGCTCGGTGTGTCGGTCCTCGAGTTCGCCGGGCTCGGGGCGGCCGGCGCGGAGGTCGCCGGTGCTCCCTTCGGCGTCCTGCGCGGCGAGCTGCTGGCGGAGGAGCTCGGCGTGCTCGTCGACCCGTCCGGCGAGCGGCCGGTCGAGGTCCTCGGCCGCTACTCCTCCGGACCCGCGGCGGGCACCCCGGCACTGACCGCGCGGCGCACCGGCACGGGCACGGCGCACTACCTCGCGACGATCCCGGACGACGCGGGCATGCTCGCGCTGACCGCCTGGCTCGCCGAGCAGTCCGGCATCGCCCCCGTGCTGCAGACCGGGAGCCCCTGGGTCGAGGCGGCCCGCCGCGGCGACGTTCTCACGGTGATCAACCACGGCCAGGACCCCGTCGACGTCGCCGTCTCCGGCACCGACCTCGTCACCGGCCACCCCGTCGACACGCTCCACCTCGCCCCCTACGCCTGGACCCTCCTCCGCCCCTGACGCCCGTCCCCTCTCCCCCTCCGCGAGATGCCACTTGTGCCCGCTTCTACCGGCGTGTCGCGCTCACAAGTGGCATCTCGCGGGGGGCGGACTGGGCGGCGGCGATGTCGGCGGCGACGGCGTGCAGGGCCGAGCGGACGAGGCGGGCGGCGGGGTCGAGCTCGCCGGACCAGGCGACCCGGATGCACGGGCGTCGGCGAGGAGACGCTGTCGTCGTCGTCGCCGACGCGCCGGCCACCGCGATCGAGCGGGAGGCGACGGTGAACTCCGCGTCCGAGCGGGTCGCTCGTTCGGTGATCATCGCAGCAGGCGGCGGCGTCGAGGTAGGCGCGACGCCGCCGGCCAGCGGCGCTCACCCGGCGAGACGTCCCGCCGGCGTCGAGGCGTCCTATCCCACCTGGACGCCTCGACCGCACCGGGACGCCTCGCCGTTCCGGACGGAGGGTGACTCGGAGTCAGGCGCCTCCCCGCCGCGTGCGACCTCGCAGCGCCAGCACGGCGGCGGCGCTGAGCATCGCGCAGCCCGCCGCGGCGACGGTCGCCGCGACGACGGTCTCCGTCCACGGGGTCGTGTCGAAGGACTGGTAGCCGGTGATCGCGGGCGCGACGACGAAGGTCGCGATCAGCAGTCCCGGCAGGGTGCTGCCGAGCAGGCAGGCGTACGCCAGCGCTGCCCCTACCGACCTCCGGTGCGCCTTCGCGGCGAGGGCTCCGAGGCCGACGACGGGCACCAGCCCCAGCATCATCTGCAGGAAGGGGAGCTGGAGCGGAGTGGGCGCGCCGATCAGCCCCGACAGCACTCCGTGCAGCCCGTTCAGCCCGAGGACGCCGGCGACCAGGAGCGCCGTCAGGCGGAGGAGACCGCCCCCGCCGATCGCCCGCGCCGACACCGGCAGGGCGATCGCGACGAGCAGCAGGCCGACGCCGTGCACCTGCGCCGCCGTGCCGAGGGGCTCCCACGGATCCGCGGGGATCATGTAGTCGAAGAGATGGTCCTCGACCGACCGGTCCGTCCGCGTCCAGCCCTCGCTCGCGGTGACCCAGCGCTGCAGCGAGGCCTGCAGCTGCAGCAGCGCCGCCCCGAGCAGAAGTGCGGCGGCGAGCAGCACCCCGCGCGGCGATCCCTGTCCACTCCGCGCGTCCGCCGCGGACGTGCGCACCGTCTCTCGCTCCGCCATGGGCGGCAGGCTAGCGCCGCCCGGCCAACGGAGGGAGAACGAGCGGTGCACGGCCCGGGAGGGATCCACCTGCCTCCTGTGCGTGGGCCTCCTCGGAAGCGTGCCGAGGAGCGGTGACCGCCGAGCTCCGGCTCGCCGAATCTGCTCCGGCTCTCCGGAGCACGCCCGTTCCACGAGCCGAGGCGGTTCCGACGAGCCGGAAGTCCCCGGCCGGTCAGCGCCCGTCGCCCGCGGCGAGCAGCTCCCGGACCGTGCGCGGCTCGCGTCCCAGCAGGCTCGCGAGCGTCGGGTCCGTCCCCGCGAAGAAGCCGGCCGCCGCCGCCTGATGCATCCCGAGCAGGAACCGCGCCTGCGGCTCCGGCTGCCCGGCGGCGACGCGGCGCGCGAGCCACTCGTCGTCGCCGAGGATCCGGAACTCGATCGGCCGCCCCGCGACGTCCGCGGCGAGCTCCGCGACCTCCGCGAAGGTCGGCGCCTCGAGGGCGGTGAGGGTGACCGGTCCGTCGTGCGCCTCGTCCGCGAGCAGGAGGAGAGCGGCGGCCTCCGCCGCGTCCTCCCGCGCCGTCCACGAGACGGGGCCGTCGGACGGCACCTCGATGACGCCGGTCGAGCGCCAGTCGCCGAGGAAGAACGCGAGGCTGTGGGCGTAGAAGCCGTTCCGCAGCGAGGTCCAGGCGACTCCCGACTCCGCCAGCAGCTGCTCGGTCGCGGCGTGATCGCGGCCGGGGCCGAACGGGGTGTCGGGCGAGGCGCCCTGGTGGCAGGTGTAGAGGATGCGGCCGACCCCGGCCTGGACGGCGGCCTCGACCGCGGCGCGGTGCAGGGCCGGCGCGTCGGCCCCCGGGTCGTTCGAGGAGACGAGCAGCAGCTGGTCGGCGCCCGCGAACGCGCCGGGCAGGGACGCGGGATCGGCGTAGTCACCGCGCCGCACCACGACACCCCGGTCGGCGAAGCGCGCCGCCTTCGCGGCGTCGCGCGCGACGACGACGATCTCGGTGGCGGGCAGGGCGTCGAGAAGGTGGTCGACGGTGGCGCCGTTGAGCGCCCCGGTGGCGCCGGTGACGATGATCATGGAGGGCCTTTCGATGGGGGACCACCGGGGTATCGGTGATACTGCTCGAACGATAACCCTGGAATACCGGCGATAGCAAGAGTGCGATATCGTCGATCCATGACCGCGCCCCCCACGGACACAAGAGCACGCATCGTCGACGCGGCGGCCCGCCTCCTGCGCGAGGCCGGCCCAGCGGCCGTCACCACCCGCGGCGTCGCGGAGGCGGCCGGCCTGCAGGCTCCGGCGATCTACCGCCTCTTCGGCGACAAGGACGGCCTGCTCGAGGCGGTCGCCGAGCACGTGCTGAGCAGCTGGGTCGCCGAGAAGTCGGCCGTCGTCGAGGAGGCCGCGGCCGGCGACGTCGACCCGATCGAGGATCTCCGCGCCGGCTGGACGGCGCAGATCGAGTTCGGCCTCGCGAATCCCGCGCTCTTCCGCCTGCTCAGCGACCCGGCCCGCGCGGCGGCCTCGCCGGCGGCGACGTCGGGGAGGCGGGTTCTCGCGGCGCGGGTCCACCGGGTCGCGGCCGCCGGCCGCCTCCGCGTCCCCGAGGAGCGCGCCGTCGGGCTGATCCAGACCGCGGGGACCGGCGTCGTGACGACCCTGCTCTCCTCCCCCGCGGCCGAGCGCGACGCGGGTCTCGCCGACGCCGCGTTCGAGGCGGTGCTCGCCGGGATCCTCACCGAGCAGCCGCCCGCCGCGGACGACGCGCCACTCGCCGCCGTCGTCGCCGTCCGCGCCCTCGCCCCGCGGCTCGCCGATCTCCGGCCCGCCGAGCGGGAGCTGCTGCGCGACTGGCTCGACCGCGTGCTCGACGGCGGCGTGCGGCGGCGGACCGCGGAGGACTGACAGGATCGCCGGGTGTCCTCCTCCGCCGACCGATCCCGCCGCGTGCTGCCGGTGGTCGCGCTGCTCGCTCTCGCGACGTCCGGCTGCACGGGCACCGTTCCGATGGAGGCCGCGCCGACCGCGGCGGCCGTCGGCTGCGCGGAGATCGCGGCGCGGCTCCCCTCCGACGTCGTCGGGCTCACGCAGCGTGAGACGGACGCGCAGGGTACGGGGGCCTGGGGCGAGCCGGCCCTGGTCCTGCTGCGCTGCGGAGTCCCGGACCCCGGCCCCTCGGCCGCGTGCATCACGGAGCGCGACGTCGACTGGACGATCGACGACAGCGACGCGGCCGTCGTCGTCGCGACGAGCTACGGCCGGAACCCCGTGGTCGAGGTCATGCTCGGCGCCGGCCTGTCCGGTGGTCGCGAGATCCTCGCCGCCCTCGCCCCGGCGGTCTCCTCGGTGCCGGCGACACGGAGGTGCTCGTGAGCGGCGCACGACCCGGAGGCTCGGCCGACCGCGCACCCGGAGCCCGCGGGCGCGAGCACGCCGTCCGCGCCGTGCTGGGCGCGATGCTGGCGCTCGTGCCGCTCGCGATCGGGGCGCTCGTCGACAGCGCGAACGGGACGGCGGCCACTCCCCTGTCGGCCGACCCGTCCTTCGTCATCCTCGCCCTCGGCGGGCTCGCCGTCTGCGCGGCGGTGGCGAGTCTGCCGGTCGGCGCGGTGACGTACCTGCTGGACCGCTTGATCGAGCGCGCCTGGACCAGCAGCGGAGGGCGCCTGGCCGCGCAGGTCGTGGCGAACGCCCTCGTCGGCGGCGGAGCCGGGCTGCTGCTCGGCGGACTCGTCGCGCCGTTCTGGCGTCCGATCGAGCGCGCACTCGTCTTCACCGGTCCGTGGGCGCTGGCCGCCGCCGCCCTGGTCCTCCTCTCGGCCGTCCTGCGGAGTCGCCGCCGCTGAGGCGCCTCCGGCGACTGCTCCGACCGGAGCGGGACTTCATGCTGATCGAGTAGCCCGCGCAGCGGGCGTATCGAGATCCGCCAGTGCCGGCACGAGAGCCTGCACCCCCGACGCCTCTGCGGTGCGCGGGTCTCGATACGCCCCCGCGGGGCTACTCGACCACCATGCACTTGCTGATCGAGTAGCCCGCGCAGCGGGCGGATCGAGATCCACCCTTGTCGGTGCCGACTGCGTCGGTGTCGACTGCTCCCGAGGGACTGAGGCTCCGGTGCGGCTGCCCGGGCGGAGACACCGCCGCCGAGTCCCTTGCTACCGATCGTCCCCCGCGGCGAGCGCCGCCTGCAGCGTGCGGATGAACGCGCCGAGCGCGCCGGAGGCCAGCAGTCCCGGCCCGAGCGGACCGGACGGGTCCTCGCCGAGCAGCGGCAGGCGCGCCAGGGCCGTCCGCACCGGGGCGCTCATCCCCGCCAGCTGCCGGTCGATCTCGGCCGCGCCGCCGTGCCCCGGGTCGGCCAGCTCGGCCGCCTTCGCCGCGAACGCCGCGGCGCCGAGGGCGTGCGCGCCCAGGTGCGCGACTCCGGAGGCCTGCCCCGCCGACCAGGCCGCCGCCTTCGCCGCGGGCGACGTCGCCGACTGCGACGCCCGGCCCGCCTCGAAGCGGCGCCGGATCTCCCCGGCCGCGCTCAGCTCGCCGCGGGCGAAGGCACGTGCCCGGGCGATCCCGTCCCGGACCCGGTCGTCGTCGGGGGCCTCCGCCTCGAAGAGCGGCAGGACCCGCTCGGCGCAGTCAGCGGCCCAGGCGGCGACGAGCCGGCGGTCCTCCTCGGTCAGGGTCTGCGGAGAGGGCATGCCAGCACTCTGGCAGACGCCCGGCGGTCGCTCCGGGCGCGGATGCTCCCCGGCCTCTTGTCGCGCCGCGCACTTCTGGGCAGTGTTGCCCGCATGAGCCTCTACCTCTCCTGCCCCGTCGCGAGTGTCGAGCGCGCCACCGCTTTCTACACGGCCCTCGGCTGGAGCCGCAACGAGGCGATGTCGAACGAGAACGTCGCCTGCTTCGCGATCGCGCCGGATCAGTACCTGATGCTCAGCAGCCGCGAGATGTACGCGAGCGTCGGCGGCACCGAGGAGCTGATCGGCGGTCCGGACACCCCGTCCAAGATGACGGTCTCCTTCGACCTCGGCAGCCGTGAGGCCGTCGACGAGCTGACCGAGCGCGCCGGCGCCGCGGGCGGCCGCATCGGCGACACCGACGAGTACCCCTTCATGTACCAGCGCCAGTTCGACGACCCCGACGGCTACCACTACTCCCCGTTCTGGATGAACCCCGACGCCTGACGCCCCGACAGCACCGCCGGCCGAGGCGTCCTCGAACCGTCGAGACGTCCACCTGCACCGGGACGCCTCGACCGTTCGGGGACGCCTCGACGCCGCGGCCGGGCATAGTGGGCACATGACTGCCGCAGCCGACGTCCTCCTCCGCGGGCCCCGGGGGCGCCGCCTCTGCTGGGAGTACGCGACGGCGGCGGATCCCGCGCTGCACACTGCGGCGTTCCTGCTCGCGCAGGCCTCGGGCGGCGGCGGGGAGTCGGTCCTGCTCTACGCCTCCGAGGACGGCGCGGACGCTCGTGATCTGCCGGTCCCCACTCCCGAGAGCCTCGCCGCGATGATCGCGGCACTCCCCCCGGGCCCCGCGGAGGACGACGCCATCCGCGCCGCGTTCCGCAGGAGCGTCGACGTCGCGTACTCCTGGCAGGAGCCCGATGCCGGGGACGTCCTCGCCGCGCTGCCCGAGCTCCGCGCAGCGCTGCTCCCGGTCGCTGAGCGCGTGCTCGCCTCCCCGGCCGCGGCGACGTGGACGAGCCCCGCCCCCCGGGAGCAGTGGGCCGTCGACTGGCGCGCCGACACCGCCCGCGCGCTCCCCACCGCCGCCGCCGCGCTCCTCGACGAGTGGGCCGCCGCCCGCCGCGCCGACGAGGAGCGGTCCGCCCGGGATCGCCCGGCCGACCCGCGCGCGAGCTTCTCCGGCTCGTGGTGGTCGCTCCCCCTCCGGCTGCTGCGCACGCAGTCTCGGATCGAGGACCTGCTGGGGCTGGTCGAGGACGCCGCCGGTCTCGACACCGCGACCGTGATCCCGGTGACCGGCGCCGGCCGCACGCTCGAGATCGGCAGCGCCGAGAGCTGGGCCGCGCTCTGCCGCGCCTTCCCGGCCGAGGTCACCGCCTCCCGCCGGCACGACTGGTACCGGGTGACCGGCGGGGAGGGCCGCTGGCTGATCCCGGACTGGCAGCGCGTCGCCGCCGAGTGGGACGCCGTGCACCTCACCGTGCTCGGCTACCTCTCGAGCGCGACCCGGCTCATCCCGGTCGACGACGGCTACGCCTCCGTGATCGCCGGCTGGGCTCCGGACAGCACCCTGTGGCTCACGGACACCACGCGGGAGTCGGACGGCCCCCGCCAGCAGTGGCGCCGAAGCGGCCGCGACCACTGGGAGCGCACCGGCTGACCGCACGGGTGACGCACTCGGCGGCCGCGACATCGACGAAACCGGCGACGCCGCGCTGTCCTCGGCGGTCTCCCGGACGAGGAGACCGGCGAGCTCGCCGGCGTGAGCGCCCGGCGCACCCCCGGGGAGCACCACCTGGACGGCAGCACGGCGCTCGCCTGTGCTCGCCACGGGCGGCAGACCCGGCCGGCCCGGCGGACGCGCCGCGGAGAGCCGCCGAGGCGCGGAGAGTCGACGAGCGCGATGTCGCAGGATCCCGGTAGCGTCGACCGTGATGGTCAGTCCTGACCGGAGAACGGGAGAACACCGTGAACACCGTGAACGCCGTGAAAGCCGTGATCCATCGCCTCCGATCCCTCGCCGCAGCGCTGCGGAGCGCCCTCTCGAGGACTCCGGCCGAGCTGCCGGTCGACCCGTTCGGCGAGCCGCCGCGGGCGCCGCACGATCCGCACGCCTACCGGTCGGAGGCGTGGAAGGCGCCGTCGCCGTCCACGCTCAACTTCCACTGACTGTCGGAGCTCGATCGTGCGAGGGACGTGCGGCGCACTGGCTGTCGCCTCCGCGGTCGCGCTGCTGCTCACCGGGTGCTCCTCGGAGCCGGAGCCGCTGCTCGTCTGAGCCACGGGCGACCTGCACGTGAGCTCCGACGGCGGCATGCTGTTCTGCGAATCGGTCCTCGACACCGGCTTCGGCACGGACTGCCGCGACGGCGTCCCGACGGCGGGGATCGACCGGGCGTCTCTCGCGGGCACGCCCGGCGAGACGGTCGTCGTCTCCCCCCCCCCAGGTGAGCGGTCGACCTCCCCCGGCGGCCTCGTGCGCACCCTCGAGGACGGCACTCGGGTGTACTCGCTCTTCCTCGTCGGCACGAGGGACTCCGACGTCTTCACCGTCTCCTCGATCGGGACCGCGGACTTCACCCTCCCCGACGAGTACCGGGAGCCGGACGCCGACGTCCCCGGCGGCTTCCTCGTCCCGGTGGTCCCGAAGGGCTGACCGTCCGGACCGACCGCGCGCGGCGACCTCGAGCCGCGCGCCATCACGGCCCTGCACCATGACGGCACTGCGCCATGATCGAGTCATGGTCGCGTCGGTCGAGGTCGTCACCCGCTCCCAGCGGTCGGTCGACGACCTCTTCGACCGTGCGCGGAGCATCGACCTGCACACGGAGTCGCAGGCCGCGGCCGGTGAGCGCGCGGTCGCCGGGGTGGTCAGCGGCCGGATCGGCCTCGGCGAGGAGGTGACCTGGCGGGCCCGTCACTTCGGCGTCCGCCTGCGGCTGACCAGCCGGATCACCGCCCTCGACGCGCCGCACTCCTTCACGGACGAGCAGACCCGCGGCCCGTTCCGCTCCTTCCGGCACGAGCACCGCTTCGAGCCGGACGGCAGCGGCTCGGTGATGACCGACCGGCTCACCTTCCGCGCCCCCTTCGGCGTCCTCGGCCGGGTGGCCGAGCGGCTCGTCCTCATGCCCCACCTGCGCCGGCTGCTCGAGGAGCGCGGCGCGTTCCTCGCGGCCTCGCCGGCTGCGGGAGACGACCGGCGGGAGTGACGGCCGCCCGATACTCCTGCCGTTGGAGTATCGTGTCGCCCGTGCCCGAGGAGATGCGAGAGACGACCTTCTGGATCCTGACCGCCCTCGCTCTCGGGCGCCGCCACGGCTACGCGCTGCTGCAGGAGATCGAGGAGCAGTCGGAGGGCCGCGTGCGGCTGCGGGTGACCACGCTCTACGCGGCGCTCGAGCGACTGGGGTCGGCGGGCCTGATCGCACCCGACGGCGACGAGCGGATCACCGGCCGTGTGCGCCGCTACTTCCGGCTGACGGACAGCGGCCGATCCGCGCTGGGCGCAGAGGTCGCCCGGATGGAGGCGAGCGCCGTGCGGGCGCGGATCAACCTCGGGCTCTCGCCGTCCGCCGCGCTCTGACCCGACCACTCGATGAAGGAGAACGGCATGACGACGAACGAGGACGCGCGGCGCACCGACCGTTTCCGCCGCGCGCTGCGCTGGTACCCGGCCGCCTGGCGCGACGAGCACGGCGAGGTCCTGCTGGGCATCCTGCTCGACGAGGCCGACGACCGCGGGCACCGCGGCCCGGGCATCGGGCAGCGGATCACCCTCGCGGTCGGCGGTCTGCGCCACCGCCTCCGATCCGCTCCCGGGCGCTCCCCGTCGACGATCGTGCCCCTCGCCATCGCCACGGCGTTCTTCGTCTTCTACGCCGTCGTCAACTGGTCCCCCGGTGTCCGCTACCCCGGTGCGATCGGACCGTTCACCAACCCCTCCTTCCTCGCCGGGGCGCTCTTCGCGACCGCCCTCGGCCTCGCCCTCGCCGCCCGGACCGGTGCCGCCCGGGTCACGGCCCTGCTCGCCTCCGGCACGGAGCTGAGCATCGCGCTCGTCGCCGCGGCGGCCGGCTGGCTCGGTCCCGATCTGTCGACGGCGGGTCCGGTCGCGGCGCTCGGCGTGCTCGCCGTCGTGCCCTGGCGCGGTCGGGCGGCGGCCGCGATGTCGGTCCTCCTGCTGGTCGGTCTGTCGGCGCTGCTGACCGCCGTCGACGCCCTCGGCGCGACGGTGCTCGCGGACGTCCCGGCCGCCCGGGTGGTCCTGCCGCTCGCCGTCATCGCCGCCGTGCTGCTCGCACTCGCCCTGGCCGATCGCCGGGCCACCCTCCTGGAGCGGAGTCTCCCCCGCGGCGTCGGGGCGTGACGCGCGAGGCGTCCCCGAGCGGTCGAGGCAGCCCGTTCCAGCGGGACGTCTCGACCGTGCAGGGACGCCTCGTGGAGGCGTGACGCGGACGGCCGGCCGAGCCGCGGCAGGGGTGCCCCGGCAGGGAGTCCCAGCGGGCGCCCGGCGCTTCTAGCCTGGGCGGACCCGAGGAGAGGACGACGACATGGACACGGACCCGGACATGGACCTGGACCTGGACGATCTGCTCGCCGCGTTCGACGCGCAGCAGACCATCGAGGGCGGCTCCCCGCTGCACGCCGTTCTGCACGCGGCGAGCCAGGAGGCGCTCCGCATCACCGGCGAGCTGAACAGCGGCTACCACCCGCCGGAGCGCGTGCGCGAGCTGCTCGCGGAGCTGACCGGCCGGCCGATCGACGAGTCGGTGACCCTCTTCCCGCCGCTGCGCGCCGACTTCGGCCGCAACCTCCGGATCGGCGCCCGGGTCTTCATCAACTCCGGCTGCGCCTTCCAGGACCAGGGCGGCATCACGATCGGCGACGACTGCCTCATCGGGCACGACGTCGTCTTCGCGACCCTGAACCACGACCTGGATCCGGCGCGCCGCGGCGACCTGCACCCCGCTCCGATCGTCGTCGGCTCGAACGTCTGGATCGGCGCGAAGGCCGTCCTGCTCGCCGGCGTCACGGTCGGCGACGACGCGGTGATCGCCGCCGCCGCGGTCGTCACGAAGGACGTCCCGGCGGGAGCGGTCGTCGTCGGCGCCCCCGCCCGCGTCGTCAGGACCGTGCGGGAGGCCGGCGCGGACGCGACGGCCTGACGGCCCGCTCGCGGCCGGTTCCGCGCGTCACTCCGACGGGACGGCGCAGGTCTCCTCGGCGGCGGTCTGCCCGGGGGCGTCCAGCGGCTCCGGAGCGGGCTGGGCGGCGGCGGGCTCGCTCGGCGCAGGAGCGGAGGTGCCCGCCTCGACCGGCGGAGCGGGCTGCTCCTCCGCGGGCGTCGACGCGAGCACGACCGGCTCGTCGTTCAGCACCCGCGCCATCAGCTCGCGCCCGAGCACGGTGTCCGGCACGACCTTGCCCGGCCGGTCCGGGTCGTCCAGCGCCGGGTACTGCACGAACACCATCTGCGCGAGGTCGACGTCCTTCAGGGCCAGCGCGAGCGAGATCATCGTCGACGGGTTCGTCAGCGTGGTGGAGAGGTGCACGTTCGAGGACACCGCCTGCGCGAGTCCGTAGAGGGCGGGGACGTTCGACAGCGTGTCCGCCGAGCGGACCGTGCGCATCAGCGAGGCGAGGTACTGCTGCTGCGAGGAGATCCGGCTGAGGTCGCTCTCGTCGCCGACGCCGTGCCGGGTGCGCAGGAACGCGAGCGCGGTCGCTCCCGAGACGGTGCTCGTGCCGGCGGGGAGGTCGAGCCCGGAGTCGGTGTCGCGGATCGGCCCGGTGAGGCAGATCGGCACTCCCCCGACGGCGTTGCTCATCTCGATCACGCCGTTGAAGGAGACCCAGCCCGCATACGGCACGGTCAGGCCGGTGAACTGCTGCACCGTGTCGTTGACGCAGGAGAGCCCGCCGGCCTCGAACGCGGAGTTCAGCGGGACGTCGGCGGTCGCCTCCGTGACCTCGCCGGTCTCCGGATCGGTGCAGACCGGTCGGTCCAGGACGAGGTCGCGCGGGAAGCTGATCACCGTGGCGCTGCGGTGATCGGCGGAGACGTGCAGCAGGATCGTGACGTCGTTGAGCGTGCCGTCGCGGACCCCGAAGGCGTCGCCCTGCACCGCGTCGTTGTCGGTGCCCACGATGAGCACGTTGAAGCCGCCCTCGATCGCACCGAGCTGCACGGCCCGCGGCTCCGCGGACGGCGCGATCCCGAGTTCGACCGCGTTGCCGGCGACGTTGCTCGTGATGCTCGCCGTCGCGATCCCGACCAGGCAGGCGCCGCTCACCGCGAGGACCGCGACGGCGGCGGCAGCGCCGCGGAGCAGGGTCCGAACGCCCGAGCGCGGCCTGAGCCGTCCGTGCCGTGCGCCACCCGTCGTCGCCATCGGTCCCCGCCACCCCCGCAGCTCGTCGATCCGCCCCGCAGCGAAGCAGCCGCGGTCGCCCGCCAGTGTACGGAAGCGTTGCCACGCCGCCCGGCATCGGCGGGGAACGGTGGCCGCACGGCACAGCCGGCGCCGGTTCGGCCCGGTACGCTCGTCAGCGGATTCGAGAGGGAGGCGACCGGTGCTGGAGACGATCCTGGAGGCTCTCTCCCTCATCACGCTCCCGCTGGGGCTGCTGTTCCTGTTCGCGGCGTTCGTGGGGCTGCTGATCGACGGGCGGTGGTCGACGACGACCGCCTATCTCGAGGACGGTCCGCCGCGCGCTCTGCACTGGGTCACCCGCGCGGGCGAGGTGCGCTCGCGGCCGCTCGCCGCCGACGACCCGCTGACGCCGGTCGGCTCGGACCAGCGGGAGGTCTACTACCGCGAGGAGGACCCGGAGCGGATCCGGCTGCACCGGCGCGCGGATCAGGTGCGGGCGCTGCGGCTGACCGGCCTGATCCTGGTCGGCACCGGCGCCGTCTGCGGGATCCTGTCGACGGTGCTCGCGATCCTCGGGAGCTGAGGCCGCGGCGGTGCGCCGGGCTCGGGTGCGCCGGGCTCGGGTGCGCCGGGCTCAGGCCTCCGGACGCCGCTCGTCCTCGATCGCGCGGCGGTGCGCCTCGTCCTCGCGATCGAGGGCGGCGGCGCTCGCCGGAGTGATGACTCCGGCCCGCCGCAGCGCGCTCGTCACCGCCGCCCGGACGACGAAGTAGACCGCGACGAGGACGAGCGCGAACCAGAAGAGGTTGATCACGAGACCGGTGAGCAGGGCTCCGAAGCTGGGTTCCATGCCCTCCACGCTAACCGCCGAGTCCGTCCTGAGCCGAGTCCGCCCCTCCCCGAAGCCGCGGCGATCCGCCGATCGACCCGTCACGAACGGCTCCCTCAGCGCGTCGGCGAGAGCCGTCCGCGACGAATCGACCGCCCGCGGGGCGCGCTTCGAAGCCTCAGCGCCAGTGCGAGAGCGTGGCCTCCATCAGCAGGCGGGCTCGGGAGAGCTGCCCGCGGACGACGGTCGCGCTGACGCCGAGCTCGGCGCCGATGTCGTCGTAGCTGCGCTGCTGCAGCTGGCGGAGCTCCCAGCAGCGGCGCTGCAGCTCGGGCATCCGGCCGAGCACGGCGCGCGCCTCAGCGACGAGCGCCGCGCGCTCCGACACCGCGGTCGGGCAGCGGTCGAGCGACTCGGGCAGGTCCTGCTCCAGCTCGGCGCGGTTCTGGTGGTCGCTCGAGCGCAGCCGGTCGTAGCAGCGCCGGCGCACCGTGGTCAGCAGCCAGCCGACGATCGTCTCGCCGTCGATCACGCTGTCCATGTGCGTCCAGGCGGCGAGGAACGTCTCCTGCACCACGTCGTCCGCCTCGCTCGAGGCACGCAGGAGGCGCAGCGCCGTCGCGCGCAGCAGAGAGGTGTGCCGTCGGACGATCTCGGCGAACGCGCGGTCGTCGCCCGACGCCGATCGGATGACGAGCATCCGGTCGGAGTCGGGCGGGAGCAGCGGCAGGGCGGGCGAGAGGACGGTCCGCGAGCGGCGGGCGGCGGTAGTGGTGGCGGTGGCGGTGGCGAGCATGCGGGCTCCGGTCGTGAGGTTGATGTGTACGCATGATTCGGAGCAGACCTGGGAGAGGATGGCCCGAGGGGCCGCTCTGGCGCGACACGACGGCCCGAACGTCGCCCCAGCAACGATTCTGAGCACCTGCGCAGCCGCTGCCGGTCGGTCACCCGTTCTTGCTGGTCGAGCAGCCCCGCAGGGGCGTATCGAGACCCACCGCCGTCAGGAGGCCGGGCGGCAGCCTCGCCTTCTGACCCCGGTGGAGCAGCCCGCGAACCTCGATCGACGCGCACCGCCCTCTGTGCTGGTCGAGTAGCCCACCGGGCGTCTCGGGGCCGATCACCGTCGGGCCGTGACCCGAAGCCGTCCGTCCGGTCTGGCGCACATCCGCCTCCTCGGAGGCACCTAGGCCTCCTCGTGCGGGACCAGACCCGAGGCCTCCCCGCCTGCATGCCCGCGCCCCGACAGTGCCGTTCACACGCCGGCTGACCATGGCGTCCTGGCGCGAGATACCCGACGTACAGCGAACGCGTTTGATTCCCACGAGACGCAGGTGCACTATTCCCTTGCAAGAACCACACCGAGGTGGTTCTCGAGGACTCTCCTCAGAGTTGAAATCGAAAGGAATATCTGTGCCCCATGTAAAGAAGCTAGGGACTGCAGTAGCCGTTGCAATTCTGGTATCAGCCAGCGGCAGTGCACTTCTCGACGCCTCCACCGTCGAAGCGAAAGAGGCGCCGAGCACATCCACCGCTATCATCGCGGCTGTTGCGCCGGACGTCATCGAGCTGGCCGAGCCTTCGCGCGTGACAGCCATGCCTGATGGCGCCGTGTTGTCCCTGCCGTCGGGTTCGGTCAGAACACCCCAGGACGCGAAGGACGGAGTGACCATCACCGTGGGTGACATCACTGCGAGTGTCGCACTGCCCGCAGCCGATTCGGCCGTCCAGTCCGGGACGTCCGGCGCGGGTATCACCTATCGGAATGGAGACGAGTCCACCACGGTCGTCCTCGCGAATTCCGACGATTCAGTCACCTTCGTTTCAATCCTTGACAGTCCACGGGCGCCATCGCGCTACAGCTACGGCTACAGCGACGTCGGTACCCTGAAGCAGGCCGACGACGGCGGAGTGACGATATGGCGGGGCCAGGACATGGTGGGGTACTTTCTAGAACCCTGGGCGATCGATGCCGCAGGAACCTCGGTGCCCACTCATTACGAGGTCTCCGGCAGCACGTTGACGCAGGTTGTGGATCACACGACCGACTCGTTCGAGTACCCGATCGTCGCAGACCCGACGCAAGACTTCGGTGGCAACTCCCTCTACTCGAATGTCATACTGAACATCGATATGGCAACTGCGAAGAATGTCGTGTCCGTGACCCCGGCTCCGAATATCAACTGGGGGAGAATGCCGCGAAGCACAGGGCTGCCTGCATACGACGCTCTCGTGCCTTCGAGCTATGAGGGCGCGAAGTTCCACGACCAGCTCGTCTGCCACTGGGCTAACGCCGTGTACTTCAAGACCCCGTGGAACCTCGATTCATGGCGGCCGGACGTCGGTTACGCTGCGACCGCTGCAGCACTGTGCAACCCGACATGACACCGGTCGACTTATGAGAGTGCTAGCGGGCATCGCGCTCGTCGTCGTAGGGACCTTGCTCGCCGCTCTCGCCGTTCAGCACTTACTGGAGGCCGGAGTTTCTGCGGATCGGGAGCAGATCGGCGGGTCCCTTGAGCCGCTCACGCTGATCCTGGTGCTGGCGGGGGTCGTCACGGCTCTCGCTGGACTGTTCCAGCTCTTCCGATGCTGGGAGCGGTGGCGGGACTCCCGGTGACCACGGGTCCGCCTGCCCGACTCTGAGAACCGGCGCCGCGCAGCGCACGGTTCGCTGACAGACCGCGCGGATCGACCTGCGGCAGGGTGAGAGTGACGTGATGACCACGACATCGACCACACCGACTCCCCCGTCCGGCACCGCCCGCACCGCCCTCGTCGTCGGAGCCTCCCGCGGGCTGGGTCACGCGCTCGCCGCGGAGTTCCTCGACCTGGGCTGGGACGTGATCGGCACCGTCCGCGATCCCGGCCGGCGTACCCCTCTGCACCAGCTCCAGGACGAGGTCGGCGCGGACCGCCTGGCGATCGAGCGGCTCGACATCACCGACGAGGAGGAGACGCGGGCGCTCCGGGAGCGCCTGGCGGGGCGCGTGCTCGACCTGCTCTTCGTGAACGCCGGCACCACGACGAGCGAGGACACCCCCATCGGCCAGGTGTCGACGGAGGACTTCGTCGAGGTCTTCGTCACCAACGCGCTCAGTCCGTTGCGCGTGATCGAGACGCTGCAGGACCTCGTCGCTGGCGACGGTCTGATCGGCGCGATGTCGTCGGGGCAGGGCAGCATCGCGAACAACACCGGCGGCGGGCGGGAGGTCTACCGCGGCAGCAAGGCGGCGCTCAACCAGTTCCTGAAGAGCTTCGCGGTGCGGCAGTCCGGGACGGGCCGGGCGATCGTGCTGATCGCGCCGGGCTGGATCCGGACGGCGCTCGGCGGCGACGACGCGCCGTTCACGATCGAGGAGAACGTGCCGAAGGTGGTCGACGTGCTGGTCGGCCGCCTCGGCACGCCCGGGATCGCCTACCGCGACTTCCGCGGCGAGGTGGTGCCCTGGTGACGGCGGTGCAGCGCCGGTCCTGCGACTCAGGTCCTGCGGCGCCGGTCCTGCGGCGCCGGTCCTGCGATGGCGCTCCTCCGGAGCCGGTCCTCCGGTGACGGTGGTCTTCCGTACGCTCGGGGGGTGCCCTCTCCTCGACCCTTCCAGCAGCGACTCCTCCGGCAGCTCGTCGGCACGCTGAGCGGCCAGCGCCCCGCCGCGCCGGTGAGCCGGCGCTCGCAGCGCGCGGTCCTCGCCGAGCAGACCGTGCGCGGCGTGCTCGAGCTGGCGGTGCGGCTCGGCGAGACCCTGCTCTCGCTGGGGTCCGCGGCGGCGGAGGTCACCGAGACCATCGAGCGGGTCTGCCGTGCTTACGGCATCGTGGTGCAGGTCGACCTCACCTTCACCTCGATCCTGGTCGTGCACGACGGCAGCGAGGACTCGCCCAGCGTCAGCGTGCTGCGCGTCGTCGCCTCCCGCAGCGCCGACTACGAGCGGCTCGCCCGCGTGACGACGCTGGTCACCGCGATCACCGACGGCTCCCCCGAGGTCCGGGTCGCCGACACCGTCGACTCCTCGACCGCGCGCGAGGAGGCCCGGCAGCAGTTCGAGGACGCGCACGAGCGGCTCGACGCGATCCTCGTCCAGCCTCACCGCTACCGGCGGAGCGTCGTGACGCTCACCCTCGCGGTGATGGCCGCGGGCGTCGCGATCCTGCTCGGCGGCGGGCCGCTCATCGTCCTCCTCGCCGCGCTCACGACCGCCGCGATCGACGGCGTCAACCAGCTGCTCGGCCGCTGGAGGCTGCCCGCCTTCTTCCAGCAGATCGCCGGAGCCGCGCTCGCGACCGGCGTCGCGGTGCTGCTGCTCGCGGTCGTGCCGCAGCTGCCGGTCGAGTTCGCCGTGCTGCCCCCGGCACTGGTGGTCGCCTCCGGAGTCGTCGTGCTGCTCGCCGGCCTCTCCTTCGTGGGAGCGGCGGACGACGCCATCAACGGCTTCCCGATCACGGCCGGCGGCCGGCTGCTCGAGGTCGGGCTGCTGACCCTCGGCATCGTCGTCGGCATCGCCGCCGTGCTCGACGGCGCACGCACCCTCGGGGTCGAGCTGGTGCTGGTCGACTCCTACGCCCGCCCGTGGCCGGCCAGCGTGCAGGTGATCGGCGCGGGCATCGCCGCGGGAGCCTGGGCGCTCTCGTCGCACACTCCCCCGCGGCCGGCGCTCGTCGCCGCGCTCACCGGTGCTGGAGCCTGGGTCGCCTCCGACGCGCTGAGCGGGCTGGGCGCCGCGCCGCTGCTCGCCAGCGCCGTGCCCGCGATCGTGATCGGCCTGCTCGGCGAGACCCTGGCCGAGCGCTGGCGGGTGCCCGCCGTGGTGACCACGGCCTGCGGCATCGTGCCGCTGCTCCCCGGCCTCACCCTCTACCGCGGCGTGCTCGACCTCACCTCCGGCCGCGGCCCTGAGGGCGGGATCGAGCTGCTGCTCCAGGCGGGCATGATCGCGATCGGACTCGCGGGTGGCGTCACCCTCGGCCGCATCGCGTACCGGCGGCTGCGCACTCCGGTCGTCCGCGCGGTGGCGCCGGTCCGGGCGCGCCGCTCCCCGCAACCGGAGCCGGCGCCGACCGCCGAGGAGCCGCTCGCGCGGACGGGCACGATGCCGATCATCAGCACGATCGGGGTGACCGAGCCGACGGAGGACGACCTCGCCGGAGGGGCCGCGGCGGCGAAGGACTGACGCCCGGCGGCAGTGCGCGTCGTCACCTGCTGTCGATGCGGCCGATCTCGCGCCCGTCCTCGCGGAACGCCGCGCGCGCGGCGGTCCAGCTGCTCGCGTCGATGCCGAGCGCGGTGCGGAGGTAGGCCGTGGTCAGCTGCTGGATCGCGGTCAGGCGCGCGGGATCCGCATCCGTCGTCTCGGCGACCTCCTCGCCGACGATGCCGCCGAGCGAGTGCTCGCCGCCGTGCAGGGTGAGCAGGTCGGTCGCGCCCGGGCTCTGCGTGAAGGCGTCGGTGAACCAGTCCGGCCCGCGCCGGGAGAGCCGCGACTGATCGCGGTCGCCCGCGACGACGAGGGTCGGCGTGCCCAGCTGCGCGAAGGAGGGGCGGAGGAAGGGGAAGGCCGCCTGCGCGAACGGCTCGAGGTCGTCGCCGGCGACGCCCGTCGCGGCGAGGAGGACGCCGGCGCGCACCCGGCGGTCGGAGCGGTCCGGGCTGAGCGAGCCGTCCTCTCCGACGATGCGGGCGCCGAGCAGCGTCTGCGCCGTCTGCGCACCCCAGGAGTGCCCGGCGACGGCGACTCGGCTCGAGTCGACCCGGCCGGCCAGACCGGGCACAGCCGCCTCGAGGACGTCGAGCCGGTCGAGCACGCGGGTGAGATCGGCGATCCGCTGCTCCCAGATCGTCGGGAAGACGGGGTGGTCGAAGCCGAAGCCGTGGCGCCTCGAGTCGAGGTGCGTCGGCTGGATCACGGCGAAGCCCTGCGAGGCCCAGAACGCGGTGAGCGGTGCGTAGCCGTCGTGGTTCCAGCCGTTGCCGTGCGAGAAGAGCACGACGGGGAGGTCCGTGCCGGTCACCGGGGCGGAGATCCGCACGGTGAGCGGGACGGGACGGCCGGGAGCGTCGAGCTCGACGGGGGCGACCGAGACGACGGGGAGTGCTTCGGGGAGAGAGGTCGAGGTGGTGCTGGTCGGGGTGGTGCTAGTCGGGGTGGTGCTGGTCATGCTGATGCCTTCCGGTCCGCGCTCTGCGATACTGCTTATCGGAGCGACGTTCCGCAACAATACGGAGCGCTGTTCCGTTAAGCAAGCGGAGCGTTCGGAGAGAGCGTTCGGAGAAGGAGCAGCAGTGACGGATCAGCGCGGCACCGGCCCGGCGGTCCCTCGCGTCGGCCGCCCCCGGCGCGACTCGCAGGCCCTTCTCGACGCAGCCGCCGCGGTCTTCGTCGAGTCCGGCGTCGACGCCCCGGTCCGCGAGATCGCGACGCGCGCCGGCGTGGGCACGGGCACGATCTACCGCCACTTCCCCACCCGCGCCGACCTCGTGGTCGCCGTCTACCGGCACCAGGTCGAGGCCTGCGCCGAGGCCGGGCCGCGACTCCTCGCCGAGAGCGGCTCCCCCGAGGCGGCGCTGCGCGCGTGGCTGGCGCTGTTCGTCGACTTCCTGGTCACCAAGCACGGGCTGCCGGATGCGCTGCAGGGCGACGGCGCCGGCTCGGACGCCCTGCACGTGTTCTTCGTCGATCGGCTGGTGCCGGTCTGCGCGACGCTGCTCGAGGCGGCGATCGCGCCGGACGCCCCGCCCGTCGAGGCGTACGGCCTGCTGCGCGGCATCGGCAATCTCTGCATCGGCGGCGCGGGCGACCCGCGCTACGACACGGACGCCCTCGTGCAGCTGCTCGTCACCGGTGTCCTGGCGCGCGGCGGGTCCTGAGGCGCGCGAGCCGAGGCGCGGCCCCCTCAGTCGCCGAAGCGGGTCTCCCTGTGCGGAGCGCCGGTGCGGTCGTAGGTGGTCCAGACTCCGACCTGGCGCCCGAGGTCGAACGACCCGCTGCGCAACCGGGTGCCGTCCAGGCGGAACCACTCCCAGTACCCGTGCAGCTCGCCCTCGAGCGTGGCGCCGCGAGCGCGGAGGCTGCCGTCGCGGTGCAGCACCTCCTGCGGGTCCGGCTCGGTCATCGGTCTCGTCCGCGTTCGTGCTGTCGCATGCCGCATCGTCGCACGCCGGGCCGTCGGACGCCGAGCCGTCGGACGCCGAGCCGTCGGACGCCGAGCCGCCGCACACCGCGGCGGTGGCGGGTCGGACGGTGCTCTCGGCCGGCTGCGCTTGGATGAACGGATGACCGCGCTCATCGTCGCCGCCCACCCCGATCCGGAGTCGCTCACCCTCGCTCTGGCCCGGCGGCTCGCGGAGGAGCTGCCGCCGGCCGAGCTCGCGGATCTCGCTGCGGAGGGCTTCGACCCGCGCTTCCGTGCGGCCGACCGGCACAGCTACCGCGTCGCGGGCGAGTACCCGGCCGACGTCGCGAGCGAGCAGCGCCGGCTCGACGCCGCCGAGCACCTCGTGCTGGTCTTCCCCGTCTACTGGTGGTCGATGCCGGCGCTGCTGAAGGGCTGGATCGACCGCGTCTTCGTCAACGGCTGGGCCTTCGAGATCGACCCGGCTGACGGGATGCGCCGGAAGCTCGGCGGGCTCACCGTCCACCTCGTGCCGATCGCCGGCGACAGCGCCGGGGTGTACGAGCGGCACGGCTACGAGCAGTCCCTGCGCACCCAGATCGAGCACGGCGTCGTCGACTACTGCGGCGCGGTCCGCGGCACGACGGCCTTCGTCCACGACTCCGAGCAGGAGGACGCCGCCGCCCGCGCGGCGAGCGTCGACCGCGCGGTCGCAGCCGTCGTCGCCGGCGTTCGCGGGCAGGCCCCCGCGCCGGCGGAGTAGCCGCCTCGGGCGCCCTCCTTCTCGCCCTCGCCGCCCTTCCTGCTGGTAGAGCAGCCGCCTCCGGCGCCATTCATGCTGGTCGAGCAGCCGCCTCCGGCGCCGGTCATGCTGGTCGAGCAGGCGCCTCCGGCGTCATTCATGCTGGTCGAGCAGCCGCCTCCGGCGCCATTCATGCTGGTCGAGTAGCCCCGGAGGGGCGTATCGAGACCTGCCCAGCTCAGCACGGTGGATCTCGGTACGCGCGCTCCGCGGGCTACTCGATCAGCAGGGGGTCGCCGTCCGCCGCCGCGATGCGGGTCGTGGGCTTCATGCCGGTCGACTAGCCGCCTCTGGCGACCCCTGCATGCTGGTCGAGTAGCCGCCTCCGGCGGCGTATCGAGACTCACCATCACCGAGAGACCCGGGAGCGAGTCTCCTCCACACTCGCGATCCGACGGCGTTGTCCCCGATCAGCCGATGGTTCCGCCTCCGGTGTCGGTGGCTCCTGCTTCAATACGCGTATGTCAGAAGATGAGAATGCGGCAGCACTCGCGGAGGTGCGCGACTGCTTCACCGACGCCGCGGCCACCGAGCGCGCCGCCTCCCCGACGCGCCTCAGGGCCGCAGAACGCATGCACCGCGGCTACCGCGTCGCGCTCACCGTCCCGGAGGCGTTCGCCCGGGGCTCCTCCCGGAGCGAGACCCGCGACCTCGTCGAGCGCTCCATCCGCGCCGAGCTCGCGGTGACGCTCGGCGTCTCCGAGCGGGACGTCTCCCGACGCCTCGAAACCGCACAGCTGCTGATGGAGCACCTTTGCCTCACCCGCGCCCTGCTGAGGGACGCGCGGATCCTCTGGCAGGCCGGCGAGGCTATCTGCAGAACCGCGAGCAGCCTCCCCGAGGCCTCCCGCGCGGCACTCGACGAGCGCGCGGCAGACGCCGCGATCACGATGACGACCGCGCAGCTGCGCCGCGCCCTGCCCCGCTGGCGCGAGGAGCTGCACGAGCAGCCCCTCACCGAGCGCCACGCCCGCGCTCGCCAGGACCGCGCCGTCTGGGTCACCCCGGACGTCGACGGGATGGCGACCCTCTGCGTCCACGCTCCCGCACCGGCGGTGACGGGCGCCTACGACCGGCTGCGCCGCATCGCCCGCACCCTCCGCGACGACGGCGACCCCCGCACCCTCCAGCAGCTCAGCGCCGACGCGGCCGTCGATCTCCTCTGCGACGGCGACATCGCCGGCACGACACCGGACCCTCATCATCGGCCGGACCCGACCTTCGTCCCCGGAGTGCGAGCCGAGGTCCGGCTGACCCTCGCCGCGTCGACGGCCGTCGGCCTGGACGACGCTCCCGCGGACCTCGACGGCTACGGCCCCGTGCCCGCCGCCGTCGCCCGCGAGCTGATCCGCACGGCCGCCTCCTTCACCCGCGTTCTGACCGATCCGGAGACCGGCGCCGTCGTCTCCGTGGGCCGCACCTACCGTGTCCCGCCGCCGCAGATGCGCCTGCACCTGCAGCTGCGGGACCAGACCTGCCGCTTCGCCGGCTGCACCCGCCCCGCCAGCACAAGCGAGGCCGACCACACCCTCGAGTGGCGCAACGGCGGCGAGACCTCCCTGGAGAACCTCGTCTCCCTCTGCACGTCCCACCACCACATCCGGCACGGGGACCAGTGGACGTACGTCAGACACGACGACGGAACGATCGTCTGGACGAGCCCGACCGGCCGGCGGATCAGCAACCGCCCACCGCCACTCCCCGGCCGACCACCCGACCCGCCACCGGGGCCCCGCTTCGCCGACGTACCCGCACCGTTCTGACGACGGTGGATCCATGAGGAAGAGACGACCGCGCACATGCTGGTCGAGCAGCCCCGGAGGGGCGTATCGAGACCCGCTCAGGCCAGCACGGTGGATCTACTTGGAAGAGACGCCCGCAGAGATGCTGGTCGAGCAGCCCCGCAGGGGCGTATCGAGACCCGTTCAGGCCAGCACGGTGGATCTCGGTGCGCCCGCTCCACGGGCTACTCGATCAGCATGCAGGGGATGCTCGATCGGCACGCGTCCGGGGCGGGGGCTGCGCCGTGATCGGATCGCGACAGGCCTCGATCCGATCAGGACACCGGCCGGTGACCCGCGCCGCGAGGCTGGATCCATGACCGACACCACCACAGTCCCCCTCCCCGTCGACGACCGGCTCGCCGGACGCACCGCCCTCGTCACCGGCTCCTCCAGCGGGCTCGGCGAGGCCATCGCCCACCGGCTCGCCTCGTCCGGCGCGCACGTCCTCGTGCACGGCCGCGACCGCGCGCGCACCGAGGCGGTCGCGGAGGCGATCACCGCGGCCGGCGGCACCGCCTCCGTGCTCGTCGCCGACCTCGGCGGCACGCCCGACGCCACCCGCGCCGTCGCCGCCGAGGCGCTGCGCCTGCTCGGCGGCCGGATCGACGTGCTCGTCAACAACGCCGGCGTCTTCCCTGTCGGCCCGACCGCCGAGCTGAGCGACGCCGACGTCGACGCGCTGCTCGTCACCAACATCCGGGTCCCGCACCAGCTCGTCGGAGCGATCGCGCCGACGATGGCCGAGCGCGGCTCCGGCGTGATCATCAACATCACGTCGTGGATGGGGCGCGTCGGCACCCTCGGCACCGCCCTCTACCCGGCGACCAAGGCGGCGCTCGACCACCTGACCCGCGCCTGGGCGGCCGAGTACGGCGCGGACGGCGTGCGCGTCGTCGCGGTCGCCCCCGGCGCGACGCTCACCCCCGGCAACGAGCACGCCTCGGCGATCCTCGACGCGATGACCGCCCCGACTCCCGCCGGCCGGCCCGGCCGCCCGGACGAGATCGCCCAGGCCGTGCGCTGGCTCGCGACCGACGAGGCGTCCTACGTGCACGGCACGACCCTGCTGGTCGACGGCGGCATCGTCGGCGCGCGGCGCTGACCCGAGCCGGTGTCGGGGAGCAGGTCAGTCGACCTGCACCAGCCGGCCCGGGTGCAGGGCGGCGTCGGCGGCGGGGGTCGTCTCGTAGGCGCGGCGGTAGTCGCGGCCGAAGTGCGACGCGCTGGCGTAGCCCACCGCTGCCGCCGCGCCCGCGGCCGTCTCGCCGCGCACCAGCAGGAGGCGCCGCGCCTCGCCCAGCCGCAGTCGGCGCAGGTAGCCGAGCGGCGACATCCCGGTCAGCTCGCGGAACCGCCGGGTGAGCGTCGGCACGCTCGTGCTCGCCTCGGCGGCCAGCGCGTCGAGCGTCCAGCCGTGCGCGAGAGCGGCGGTCATCGCGTCGACCGCCCGGGTCACCGCGGCCGAGCGGACGGCGGACGACGCCGACAGCAGGCGCGGCGCCTGGTCGCTCTGCAGCAGGCGGAGCACCAGCTCGCGCGACACCGCCGGCCCGAGCACCGGGATCTCCTCCGGTGCGTCCAGGAGCCGGAACAGGCGGTGCAGCGCGTCGGCGAGCTCCGGGGTGATCGTGCCGATCCGCTCCGGGATCGCCGCAGCGGGGCGGTGCGCGACGAGCCCGGCGACCTCGGCGACGAGCACCGGATCGAGGTGCCAATTGGCCGAGACGAAGTCGCCCTGCTCGCCGGTCTCGACGACGGCCGCGATCACCGGCAGGTCGACCGGCGTGATCAGGAAGCGGCCGGCGCCCCACTGCTCGTCCGAGTCGCCGACGATCGAGCGCTTGCGGCCGGAGAGGACGAGGCTCAGTGTCGGCGGGAAGCGCGTGTAGACCAGCGAGGTCGGCGCCGTGACCCGGTGCAGCCGCAGGTCCAGCGCGGCGGCGCGCTCCGGATGCTCCAGGTGCCGGCGGGCGAGATCGGCGGCGGCGGCGAGGTGCTGCCGGGTGCTCCCTGGCGCGGCGGTCACGAGCGGGGCAGCGCCGCGAGGGCGAGCTCGCCGATCTCGGCGACGCGCTCGGCGCTGCCGCCGTCGCGAGCCTGAGTCGACATCCCCGTCAGCACCGCGACGACGAAGGCCGCCGTCCGCGCCGCGTCGGTGCCGGCCGGCACATCCCGCTCCGCGATTCCCCGCTCGATGCGGGCGGCGATGACGTCCTCCATCGAACGGCGGCGCTCAGTGAGGCGCGGTTCGCTCAGCACGAAGCAGCCGGAGGGCGTGCCCGGGTCGGAGTAGCCCGCGGCGCTCGAGCGGACGACGGCGGCCAGCGCATCCCAGGCCGTCGGCGCGTCGAGGAGCCGGGCGAGGGCGGCGTCGGCGGTGTCGGCGTAGCAGCTCGCCGCGGCCCGGAAGAGCTCGTCCTTGTCGCCGAAGGCCGCGTAGAGGCTCGGCGCCGAGATGCCGATCTCGCGAGTGAGCACGGCGACCGTCGTCTCGTCGTAGCCGTCGCTCCAGAAGCGGCGCATCGCCGTATCGAGCGCCTCGTCGCGGTCGAAGCCCCTCGGTCGTCCTGCCATGCTCCGATTCTATAACAGTCGCTACGGAACGTGATAGCGTGCGTCGCACCAGTTCTTTATCGACCATTACAGAAAGGCCCTCCCATGCAGATCCAGGACTCCGTCGTGCTCGTGACCGGCGCCAACCGCGGCATCGGCGCCGAGTTCGTCCGGCAGCTGACGGCCCGCGGCGCCCGCACCGTCTACGCCGCAGCGCGGGACGCCTCGACGATCGCCGCCGCGCCGGGCGTCGTGCCGATCGCGCTCGACGTGACCGATCAGGACCGCATCGCCGAGCTCGCGGCGACCCTCGGCGACGTGTCGATCGTCGTCAACAACGCCGGCATCGCCCCCACCGTCGACTTCGTCACCGGCGACCTCGACGAGATCCGCCGCACCGTCGAGACCAACGCCTTCGCGCCGCTGATGCTCGCGCGCGCCTTCGCCGGGAGCCTCGGCCGCGCGGGTGGCGGCGCCGTGCTCAACGTGCTCTCCGTGTCGGCCTTCGTCTCGTTCCCGGGCTCGGAGTCGTACTCGATGTCCAAGGCCGCGGCCTGGAGCGTCACCGACGGCCTGCGCCTGGCCCTCGCCCCGCAGGGCACGCAGGTGCTCGGCCTGCACATGGGCCTCGTCGACACCGACATGGCCTCGTGGTCGGACGCTCCGAAGTCGAGCCCCGAGGCGATCGTGACGGCCGCCCTCGACGGCCTCGAGCGCGGCGCCGCCGAGGTCCTCGCGGACGATGTCGCCCGAGCGGTGAAGCCGGGGCTCGCCCTCGACCCGATCGAGCGCTACGCGGACGTGCTCGCCACCACCCGCTGACGCCTCATGCCGGTCGAGTAGCCGCGGGACGCGGCGCTGCGCGGGCCACTCGATCAGCATGGGAAGGCCGACACGAAGAGGACGCTCCCTCCCAGGAGTCGGAAGGGCGTGTCCGCCGCCCGCCATCATGCTGGTCGAGTAGCCCCGCAGGGGCGTATCGAGACCCGCCGTCACCAGCACGTCAGGTCTGCACACTCGCCCTGCCGACGCCGGGTGGAGGCCGATCCGCGATCTCCGACGCGGTGCGGCCACCGCTCCGCCTTCGCGGGAATAGAGTGGCCTCTAAGACGCAGAAGCGGAACTCCTTCCCGCTCCGTCGAACACCGGAAGGCTCCTCCATGACGCTCCCCCGCGCCGCCGCCGCACTGCTCTCCTCCGCGGCCCTCCTCGCGGCCCTGGCCGGCTGCTCCGCCTCGGCACCCGCCGAGTCCGCGACGCCCGAGGCCTCGAGCGGGTCGACCGCGACCAGCGAGCTCTCCGGCTCGATCACCGTCTACGCCGCCGCGTCGCTGAAGGGCACCTTCACCGAGATCGCGACGGCCTTCGAGGCCGAGCATCCGGGTACCGCCGTCGAGCTGACCTTCGCCGGCTCCTCCGACCTGGTGACCCAGATCACCAACGGCGCGCCCGCCGACGTGTTCGCCTCGGCCGACGAGAAGAACATGGCGAAGCTCACCGACGCCGACCTCATCGAGGGCGAGCCCGTCGACTTCGCGACCAACACCCTCGAGATCGCCGTCCCGCCGGCCAACCCCGCGGGCATCGCCTCTTTCGCCGACCTCGCCCGCGAGGGCGTGAAGACGGTCGTCTGCGCGGCGCAGGTCCCGTGCGGCGCCGCGACGGTCACCGTGGAGACCGCGACCGGCGTCGACCTCCAGCCTGTCAGCGAGGAGTCGTCGGTCACCGACGTCCTCGGCAAGGTCACCTCGGGGGAGGCCGACGCCGGCCTGGTCTACGTCACCGACGTCGCCGCCGCCGGCGACGCGGTGACCGGCATCGAGTTCACCGAATCGGCGCAGGCCGTGAACATCTACCCGATCGCCCCGGTCGCCGGCTCCGCGGACCCGGACCTCGCGGCCGCCTTCACCGCGTACGTCGCCGGTGACGAGGGCCGCCGTGTCCTCGCGGCTGCAGGATTCGGGGCCCCCGAGACAGGAGCACCCTGACCATGCCGCAGATCCGCATCAGGAACGCCGCCGACTACCTCGGCGTCAGCGACGACACCGTCCGCCGCTGGATCGAGAACGGCACCCTCGCGAGCAGCAAGGACGCCGCCGGCCGCAGCGTCGTCGAGGGGCTCGACCTCGCCCGGCTCGCCCGGCAGAACGCGATCCTCCCCGTCGACCCGAGCGAGGTGGGCCGCTCGGCGCGCAACCGCTTCGTCGGCATCGTCACCGAGGTCGTCTCCGACACCGTGATGGCGCAGGTCGAGCTGCAGTGCGGCCCGCACCGCGTCGTCTCGCTGATGTCCGCCGAGGCCGTCCGCGAGCTCGGCCTCGAGCCGGGCTCGCCCGCGATCGCGATCGTCAAGGCGACGATGGTCGTGGTGGAGACCCCGAGCGGCAAGGCGTGACGCGCTCGCCCGTGACCCGCTCGCCCGCGACCCGCCGGCCGGTGACGCTCTCCGCCGGAGTCCCCCGCTGGGTCGTCGCCGTCGCGGTCGTCGGCGGTGCCTTCGTCCTGCTGCCGCTGGTCGGCGTCCTCACCCGTGTCGACTGGGCCGGGTTCGTGCCGCTGATCACCTCGGACTCCTCGATCGCGGCGCTCCTGCTGAGCCTGCGCACCGCCACCGCCGCCACCGCACTCTGCCTCGTGATCGGCGTGCCGATGGCGCTGACGCTCGCGCGCACCTCCTTCCCCGGCCAGGGCCTGGTGCGCGCCCTCGTGCTGCTCCCGCTCGTGCTGCCCCCGGTGGTCGGCGGCATCGCCCTGCTCTACACCTTCGGCCGGCTCGGCCTGCTCGGCGGCGCCCTCGAGGCGCTCGGGATCCGGATCGCGTTCTCCACCACCGCGGTGATCCTCGCGCAGACCTTCGTCGCCCTCCCGTTCCTCGTGCTCAGCCTCGAGGGGGCGCTCCGCTCGGCCGGCGACCGCTACGAGAGCGTCGCCGCGACCCTCGGCGCCCGGCCCTCGACCGTGCTGCGCCGGGTCACCCTCCCGCTGATCCTGCCCGGGCTGCTCTCCGGCGCGATCCTCTCCTTCGCCCGCGCGCTCGGCGAGTTCGGCGCGACGCTGACCTTCGCCGGCAGTCTGCAGGGCGTGACCCGCACCCTCCCGCTCGAGATCTACCTGCAGCGCGAGACCGACCCGGACGCCGCCGTCGCCCTCTCGCTGGTGCTGGTCGTCGTCGCCGTCCTCGTGATCGGGCTCGCGCATCGGCGGCCGCGCGCCGCCCGGGCGGTGGTGCGTCCGTGACCCTCGAGATCGACGCGCGGCTGCACGCCCGCGGCGTCGAGGTCGCGCTGCGGGTCGAGACCGGGACGACCACGGCCGTCCTCGGCCCGAACGGCGCCGGCAAGTCCACGCTCGTCGGGCTGCTCGCCGGCCTCCTCCGCGCCGACGACGGACGCGCGGTCCTGGCCGGAGCGACCCTTTTCGACGCCGCCCGCCGCCTGCACCTGCCGCCGCACCGCCGCAGTGTCGCGCTGCTCGCCCAGGACCCGCTGCTCTTCCCGCACCTCAGCGTGCTCGACAACGTCGCCTTCGGGCCACGGAGCACCGGCGCCGGCCGCTCCGCCGCGGCCGAGACCGCGCGCACCTGGCTCGAGGCCGTCGACGCCGTCGACCTCGCCGACCGCCGCCCGGCACAGCTCTCGGGCGGGCAGGCGCAGCGGGTGGCCCTGGCCCGGGCGCTCGCCCCGAGTCCGGAGCTGCTGCTGCTCGACGAGCCGATGGCGGCCCTGGATGTCGCGGTCGCCCCGCTGCTGCGGCGGATGCTCCGCCGCGTCCTGCCCGGGCGGACCACGATCCTGATCACCCACGACGTGCTCGACGCCTACACGCTGGCCGACCGCGTCGTGGTGCTGCACGGCGGTCGGGTGATCGAGGACGGCCCCACCCACGAGGTGCTGGAGCGCCCGCAGAGCCCCTTCACCGCGGAGCTCGCCGCGCTCAATCTGCTGACGGGCACGGCGACCGGCACCGGGCTGCGGACCGACGACGGCGTGGAGCTGCGGGCGGCGGGCTCCGTCGCCGCGGGCGCGCGGGCAGCGGCCGCGTTCCGGCCCGCCTCCGTGACGGTCGCGCCGGCCCTGCCGGGATCGCCCGCCGCTGGCCGCGTCCGCGCCCGCATCCGCGACCTCGAGCGGCGCGGCGACCTCGTGCGGGTGCGCGCCGCCGGTATCGCGGCCGACCTCTCCCCCGCGCAGCTCGCCGCCCTCGGCGCGGGGATCGACGACGAGGTCGACTTCGTGATCGATCCGGAGGCGGTCGCGCTCTACCCGGCGCGCGGCGTCGCGGGCGGAGGGTAGCCCTCCGCGGCCCGCCCGAGAAGGGCCCCCTCGTGCGGCCTCTCCCGCGGGTAGCTTTCAGCCATGGCGCAGCGCAGCGAGACCGGGTCCGTGCCGTCGACCGCGATCGACGTCACCGTGAACGGCGAGTCGAGAGCGGTCGAGGTCGACAACCGCACCACGCTCCTCGATCTGCTCCGGGAGCGGCTCGACCTCACCGGCTCGAAGAAGGGCTGCGATCACGGCCAGTGCGGCGCCTGCACCGTGCTGCTCGACGGACGCCGGACCAACAGCTGCCTCGTGCTGGCGGTATCGGTCGACGGCCGCGAGGTGACCACGATCGAGGGCCTGGCCGACGGCGACGACCTGCATCCGGTGCAGCGGGCGTTCCTCGAGCGCGACGCCTACCAGTGCGGCTACTGCACCCCGGGGCAGATCTGCTCAGTGGTCGGGATGCTCGCCGAGGCGCGCGCGGGCATGCCCAGCCACGTCACCGCCGACCTGGGCGCCGACGACGTGCCCGACGACGTCGTGCTCGACGACGAGGAGGTGCGCGAGCGGATGAGCGGCAACCTCTGCCGCTGTGGCGCCTACGCGAACATCGTGCCCGCCGTCCACGACACGGCGGCGCACCCGAGCGAGACGGAGACCGCGCGATGAGGACCTTCGAGTACCAGCGGGCCGCGGACGTCGCCGACGCCGTGCGCCTGCTCGCCGCGTCGCCCGAGGCGAGGCCGCTCGCCGGCGGCACCAACCTCGTCGACCTGATGAAGCTCGGCGTCGAGCGCCCGGCGGGTCTCGTCGACGTCAGCCGCGTCGACTTCGGCGGCGTCGAGGAGACGGCCGAGGGCGGACTCCTGATCGGCGCGGGAGTCGCCAACAGCGACCTCGCCGCGCACCCGCTCGTCCGGCGCCGCTACCCGGCGCTCAGCCGCGCGCTGCTCGCCGGCGCCTCCGGTCAGCTGCGCAACCAGGCCTCGACCGGCGGCAACCTGCTGCAGCGCACCCGCTGCACCTCCTTCACCGACGTCTCGAAGCCGTGCAACAAGCGGGAGCCCGGCACCGGCTGCTCCGCACTGAAGGGCGTCTCCCGCGAGCTGGCGATCCTCGGCATCGCCACCGACGCCGACCCCGGGCACGTCTGCATCGCGACCCATCCCGGCGACATGGCCGTCGCGCTCACCGCGCTCGACGCCGCCGTCCGCTTCGAGACCGTCGACGGGCCGGCGAGCCTGCCGATCACCGACTTCTTCCGACTCCCCGGCGAGCACCCCGAGCGGGACACGAACCTGCCGGCCCGTGCGCTGATCACCGCCGTGGAGCTGCCGCCGCTGCCGTTCGCCGTGACCTCGACCTACCGCAAGGCCCGCGATCGCCGCTCCTACGCCTTCGCGCTCGGCTCGGTCGCCGCGGCCCTCGAGGTGACCGACGGGACCGTGACCGACCTCCGTCTGGCGCTCGGTGCCGCCGCCCACCTCCCGTGGCGCGCGCGGGTCGCGGAGGACCTGCTCCGCGGCGGCCCCGCGACCGTCGAGGCGTTCACGCGCGCGGCGGAGGCGGAGCTCGCCGCCGCGACGCCGACCGAGCAGAACGCCTTCAAGGTCCCGCTGCTCACCAGGCTGATCGTCGGCATCCTCGCCGAGCTCGCCGGACTCGACGAGGAGGTGGCGGCATGACCGCGCTCGGCACGGCATTGGGCACACCGCTGGGCGCACCACTGGGCACACCGCTGGCCCGGCTGGAGGGCCGCGAGAAGGTCACCGGCGCGGCCCGCTACGCCTTCGAGCACTCGCCGGAGGGACTGCTGCACGCCTGGCCGGTGCAGTCGACCGTCGCGACGGGCATGGTGCGGCGGATCGACGTCGACGCCGTGCTCGCGCTGCCCGGCGTGCACTCGGTGATCACCCCCGACTCCGCGCTGCCGCTCGAGGACGCGGACGACGGCGAGCTGCAGGTGCTGCAGTCGCACGCGGTCGCCTACCGCGGCCAGGTCATCGCACTCGTCCTCGCCGAGACGCTCGAGACCGCCCGCGAGGCCGCGGCCGCGCTGCGCGTCGAGTACGTCGACTCCGGGACCGACGTCGTGCTCACCGAGGACCAGCCGAAGCTCTACGCGCCGGAGCAGGTCAACGCCGGCTTCGCGACCGACAGCTCCGACGGCGACGTCGACGCGGCGATCGCGGCAGCGGCTTTCTCGATCGACGCGCGCTACTCCACGCCGGCGCTGTTCAACTCGCCGATGGAGCCGCACGCCTCGGTCGTCACCTGGTCCGACGGCCGCCTCGACGTCCTCGACTCCTCGCAGGGCACGAGCTCGGTGCAGTCGACCCTGGCGACGCTCTTCTCACTCGATCCCTCCGTGATCCGGGTGCGCAGCGAGCACGTCGGCGGCGGCTTCGGCTCGAAGGGCTCGCCGCGACCGAACGTGGTGCTCGCGACGATGGCGGCCCTCCTCACCGGCCGACCGATCAAGATCGCCTACACCCGGCAGATGATGTTCGCGCTGGCCGGCTACCGCACGCCGACGATCTCGCACGTCCGGCTCGCGGCCGATGCGGAGGGGCGGCTCACCGCGATCGCCCACGAGGCGTTCTCGCACACCTCCACGATCCAGGAGTTCGCCGAGCAGACCGGCGAGGCCACCCGCCACCTCTACGCGGCGCCGAACCGACTGGTCACCCACCGGGTCGCGGCGCTCGACGTGCCGACGCCGCGCTGGATGCGCGCCCCCGGCGAGTGCCCCGGCATGTACGCGCTCGAGTCGGCGATGGACGAGCTCGCGGTCGCCGCGGGGATCGACCCCATCGAGCTGCGGGTGCGCAACGAGCCGGACGTCGACCCCGATTCGGGCTCGCCGTTCTCCAGCCGGCACTACCTCGAGTGCTTCCGACGCGGAGCGGAGCTGTTCGGCTGGGAGAGCCGCGATCCGCGGGCCGGCAGGGACCGCCGCGGTCGCTGGCTCGTCGGCACCGGAGTCGCCGGCGCCACCTACCCCGTGCTCACCTCGCCGAGCGGAGCGCGGGCCACCGCGCTGCCCGGCGGCCGCTTCGTGATCGCGGTCAACGCGACCGACATCGGCCAGGGCGCCCGCACGGTGCTCACCCAGGTCGCCGCCGACGCGCTGGATGTGCCGGTCGACCGGATCGGGATCGTCATCGCCGACAGCGCGCTGCCGCAGGGCCCGGTCGCCGGCGGTTCCTCGGGGACCGGCTCCTGGGGCTGGGCCGTCACCAAGGCCTGCCACCGCCTGCTCGCCCTGCTGGCCGACGGGCAGCCGCTGCCCCCGGAGGGCCTCGACGTCGTCGTCGACACCACGGAGGACGTCGCCGGGATGGGCGACTTCGCCCGCTACGCCTACGGCGCCCACTTCGTCGAGGCGCGAGTGGACCTCGACTCGGGCGAGATCCAGGTGCCGCGGATGCTCGGCGTCTTCGCCGCGGGCCGCATCCTCAATCCGAGGACCGCCCGCTCGCAGTTCCTCGGCGGCATGACCATGGGCCTCTCGATGGCGCTGCACGAGCACGGAGCATTGGACCCGGTGCTCGGCGACTACGCCAACCACGACTTCGCGACGTACCACGTGGCGGCGAACGCCGACGTGCTCGACCTGCGCGCGGAGTGGCTGGACGAGGAGGACCCGCACCTCGCGCCGATGGGCGGCAAGGGCATCGGCGAGATCGGCAACGTGGGCACCGCCGCGGCCGTCGCCAACGCCGTCTTCCACGCCACCGGCGTCCGCGTCCGCGACCTCCCCGTGCAGCCCGACACGCTGCTCGCCGCCCTCCCGCCCCGCTTCTGACCGCCCTGCTGCCGACGGCGGGTCTCGATACGCCCCTGCGAGGCTGCTCGAACAGCATGATGTCGCCCCCGCGGAGCTGCTCGACCAGCATGGTGAGGCGACGCCGCGTCCGTTCGCTCAGCACCGAGCCGCGGATCGGCTGAGGCCCGGCAGCCGGCCGAAGGCGGCGACGACGACGGTCGCGGCGAACGGGAGGACGGCCCCGGCCGCGACGAGGCCGAGCCCGGGGAGGCTCGTCGCGAGCGCCAGCAGCAGGAGCAGCACCGCGCCCAGCATCACGGTGCAGAGCGGCCGCGCGAGCAGCAGCTGGGCCGTGGTGCGCAGCTGCCAGCGCGTCCGCTCCGCGAAGTGCGCGCGGACCACCCAGAACTCCACGGCGAACAGCGCGAAGAGGGCCGAGACCACGAGGAGGACGCCGGTCACCGCCACACCGAGTCCGTCGACCTCGACGCCGCCGAGGATCCGGCGGTCGACCCAGAGGACCGCGCCGACGCCGAGAAGGACGTACCCCGGCAGGTTCGCCCGCGGGAACTCGTCCCGCCAGGACCGCGCGAACAGCGAGACGGTCTGCCGGAGCGACCAGGGACCGTCGGCGTCGAGCAGCCGGGCGCGGTGCACCGCGTGCGCGGCGGCCACCGCGGGGAAGAACCCCGCGACCACCGCGCCGCGCAGCGTGAAGACGACCGTCGCCGCCGAGACGACCACGATCAGCAGCACGACCCGGCAGGCCGCCTCGTAGCGCTCGGCGAGCGACGCCATCAGCCCTTCACCGCCCCGACCAGGACGCCCTTGTCGAAGTAGCGCTGCAGGAACGGGTAGAGCACGAGCAGCGGCAGCGTCGAGACAATGATCACGCCGTACTTGATCTGATCGGCGGTCTCCTGCAGCTGCTGCGCGGACTGACCGCCGCTGCCGCCCTGGCCCGCGACCGACTGGTTCGCGAGCAGGATGCTCTGCAGCACGTTCTGCAGCGGCAGGAGCGAGGCGTCGCGGACGAAGACCAGACCCGTGAAGTAGTCGTTCCAGTGCCCGACGAAGTAGTACAGCCCGATCACGGCGATGATCGCGGCGGAGAGCGGGAGCACGATCCGCAGGAAGAAGCCGAGGTAGGTCACCCCGTCGATGCGGGCCGCGTCGTGCAGCTCCTCGGGGATCGAGGTCTCGAAGAACGACCGGGCGATGATCAGGTTGAACACGCTGAGGGCGCCCGGGAGCACGAACACCCACATCGAGTTCAGCAGCCCGAGATCGCGGTAGAGCAGGTAGTTCGGGATCAGCCCGCCGGAGAAGAACAGCGTGACCGCGAACACCAGCAGCAGCACCCGCCGCGGACGGAACTCGGGCCGGGAGAGCGCGAACGCCGCCGGGATCGTGACGAGGAGGTTCAGCGCCGTCCCGAGAACGGCGTAGACGACGGAGTTCCGGTAGCCGTTCCAGATCCGCTCGTCCTGCAGCAGCCGCTCGTAGCCCGAGAGCCGGAACCCCTCCGGGATCAGCGTGAGCCGCCCCGAGGAGACCGCACCCGGATCGGAGAACGACGCCACCACGATGAACCAGAGCGGGTAGAGCACGGCGAGCACGACGATCGCGATCAGGAGGCCGGCGACGGCGTCGATCACCCGGTCGAGCGGCCGCTTCGGCACCGTCCGGCGCCGTCGGCGCGGCGGGAGGGGTGCGCCGCCGCCGGCTCGGGCGTCGGCGACGGCGATGCCGCGGGTGTCCGGTGCGGGGGTCATGGACGTCCTCTCCCTCGGGGTCCAGGGGTCCCAGCGGCGGCTCGACCCTCCGCGCTCAGAAGACCCTCCGCGCTCAGAAGACACTGGAACCCGTGGCGCGCTTGGCGAGCTGGTTGGCCACGATCAGCAGGGTGAAGTTGATCACCGTGTTGAAGAGGCCGATGGCGGTGGAGTAGGAGAACTGATTGCTGAGGATGCCGATCTTGTAGGTGTAGGTCGCGATGACCTCCGCGGAGGACAGGTTGAGCGAGTTCTGCATCAGGTAGACCTTCTCGAAGCCGACGCTCAGCACCGACCCCATGTTGAGGATGAGCAGGATGGCCGCGGTCGGCAGGATCGTGGGGATGTCGACGTAGCGGATGAGACGGAGCCGCCCGGCGCCGTCGATCTTCGCGGCCTCGTAGAGCGACGTGTCGACGGTCGAGAGCGCGGCGAGGTAGATGATCGCGTTCCAGCCGCAGTGCTGCCAGACCTCGCTCACCCAGTAGATCGTCGAGAAGGCGTCCGGCTCGGCGAGGAGGTTCTGACCCGGCAGGAACCGGCCGAAAAGCCCGTTCTCGGGCCGCAGGAAGATGTTGATCATCGCGACGATCACCACGACCGAGATGAAGTGCGGCATGTAGGTGATCGTCTGCACGAAGCTCTTGAGCCGGCCGGCGCTGATCTGGTTGATCAGGAGCGCCAGCACGATCGGCGCGACGAATCCCATCGCGAGCGTCCAGAGGCTGATCTGCACGGTGTTCAGCACGATCGTCGAGAACAGCGGCGACTCGAAGAACTGCACGAAGTAGTCGAGGCCGACCCACTCCCCGCCGCTGAGCCCGCGCGCCGGGACGTAGGTCCGGAAGGCGAGCTGGAGTCCGTAGAGCGGCACGTAGGCGAAGACGGCGGTGAAGACCAGCGCCGGCAGCACCATCAGCCAGAGCTGCCACTGGTTCCGCACGCTCCGGAGGGCGCGCAGCGGCCGGGGCGGGACCGGGAGCGGGAGCGTCGTCCCCGCGGCCGGGGCGACGGGTGCCCCGGCCGCGGACGCGTCGAGAGCCGTCCGTGTCATGACGTCGCGGTGGCGAGGTCGTAGGCCTTCTGCCAGAGCTCGACGTTCTGCACGAGGCCGATCGACTCGAGCTGGGCGACGTACTCGTCCCACTCGTCGTCGACCCCGCCCTCCGCGATCCACTGCGACGTCTTCTGCAGCGCGAAGTTGAGCACGGCGGTGTCGTTGTTGGCGGCGGTGATCGCGTCCTCGGCGGACAGCCGGACGTAGTCGGGCATCAGATCGCGCACGTGGTCGTAGTGCGAGTACTGCTCGGTGTAGACGTCGTCCACCTCGCGGAGATCGTCCCGGTTCCAGTCGCCGTTCAAGGTGACGGAGTCGGGGATCCAGCCGGCCAGGCGGTCGGCGAGCGCGGGGTCGCGACCGTCCGCGACGGCGGCCCGGTACGCCTCGGTGACCGAGTACGTGCCGTCGCCGTCGTCGGTGACGAACTCGGGGATCGATCCGGTGAACTGCTGGATCGAGTACTTCTCGCTGTAGAGGGCGTCGACCACCTTCCACACGCACTCGTCGCCCGCCGCGGCCGCCGAGACGGCGAGCTTCCCGCCCTCGTACTCGTTGTCCGAGCCGTCCCAGACCACGTCCTCCGCGGACATGCTCGCGGAGGCGGCGGGAGCGGGCATCGCCACGTACTGGTCGCGGAGATCCCCGAAGTCGGCGAGCGACCAGCCGAAGATCAGGCCGATCTGCGCGGTCTCCCCGTCCCCCGCCTGAGCGGCGTAGTACGCCGAATCGTCCTTGGTGAGCGCGTCGGCCGGGATGAGGCCGGCCGCGAGCAGCTCGTGCAGGTACGCGACCACCCGGCGGTACTCGTCCGAGACGAGGAAGTTGGCGACCCGTCCGTCGGAGACATGGATCCCCTGCGCCGACGGGCCCTTGTTGAACGAGGTCGCGATGCCGGTGGAGTTCAGCAGCAGGAACGGGCTGTACCAGCCGAAGCCGGCGGTCTCAAGGCGGCGGACGTTGAACGGGACCTCGTCCGCCTGCCCATTGCCGTTCGGGTCCTGTGTCTTGAACGCCTGCAGCACCGTCGTCAGCTCGTCCCAGGTCCGCGGGACCTCGAGGCCGAGGGCGTCGAGCCAGGCCCGGTTGATCATCATGTGCTGACCGGAGCCGCGGTAGCCGCTGCCGCGGGACGAGGAGAGCGAGTGGATCTCGCCCTTCTCGTTCTCGACCAGCCGGCGCGCGTCGGGCTTCTCCTCGAAGAACCGGCGCACGTTCGGCAGATCGTCCAGGTGCGGCGCGATGTCCTCGAAGAGGCCCGGGTACTGCACCGCGTCGTTCGCGCCGACGGCCCGGAGCGCGATGTCCGGCACGTCCCCCGCGGCGAGCGAGGGGTTCTTCTGCTGGTTCCACGCGGTGTCGTCGATCGTGTTCCAGTTCACCGTGCAGCCGGTCTCCGCCGCGAGCGCCGCGGCCCAGGGGGTCTCGCCGACCGGCACCTGCGCCGTGCTCTGCGCGACGAGGACGTCGACGGCGCCGTCGTCCGCGGCCGGACCGCTGTCCGTGCAGGCCGCCAGGCCCGCCGTCAGCGCGAGCGCGGTCGCGCCGGCGAGCGATCGCCGGACCAGGGTGTTCGTGACGAGGGGCATGGTGTTCTTCTCCATCGAAGGGTGAGCGGCAGGGTTCGCGGCGGCCCGTGACCGTTCACGTGAACGGTCACGGACCACGAGTGCCCACACGCTAAGCTGGCGGCCGTCGACCTGTCAAGGCAGCTGTCGCCGAAGACGCGACCCGCTGACGCCATATGCGTGTTGCCAGACGAGACCGAGAAAGGGAGGGCCGCCGTGGACCGCTCCGGCGAACCGCCGATGCCCCCTCATCCGCCGAGAGACCAGCCGGGTCGGCGCGCCACCATCCGCGACGTCGCCCGGGAGGCCGGCGTCTCGCGGCAGACCGTGACGCGCGCGATGAACGGCATGTCCGAGATCAGCGCCGCCACCCGCGAGCGCGTGCTCGCCGTGAGCGAGGCCCTCGGCTACGTCCCCAGCCGGTTCGCCGCCAACATGGCCCGGCAGAAGAGCATCGCGGTCGGCCTGGTGATCACCTCGCTGCGGAACCCGTACTACACCGATCTCGCCGCCGACCTGCTGGAGGAGTTCGCCGCGCGCGGCTGGCAGGTCGTCGTCGTCGCCGAGACGAACGAGTCCGAGGAGCAGATCGTCGCGGACCTGGCCACCCAGGTCGACGTCATCGTCGGCTATCTCGCCCGGGAGAGCCTGGAGTCGATCCGCCGGGCGGCGCGCGGAGTGCCGGTCCTGCTGATCGAGCGCGACGACGAGCTGCCGGGCGTGCACGCCATCGCCGTGGACTTCGCACCCGGGATGCGCGCGCTGGTCGCCGGGCTGCGCGAGCGCGGGGCGCGCACCATCGGGATGCTCGACCACGCCGAGCCGGACGAGTACGCCCCGAGCGCGCGCCGGCTGCGGTTCGAGGAGTGCCTCGCGCCCGGCGAGGCCGCGCTCGTCGCGACCGGCGGCGAGACCATCGCGGGTGGAGCCGACGCCTTCGGCGAGCTGCTGGCCGCGCACCCCGAGGTCGACGCCGTCATCGCGTTCAACGACATGATGGCGCTCGGCGCCCTGCAGCGGGCGAGCCGCCTCGGGCTCGAGGTCCCGCGCGACGTCCGCATCGCGGGGATCGACGGCCTGAGCCTGGGCGCGGCGATGCTCCCGAGCCTGACCTCGCTCACCATCGACCGCGCGCTGATCGCCCGGGCGGCGGCGCTCCGGCTGGCGGAGCTGCTGTCCCCCGGCGGCGCGGGCGGTGCGGGTGCCGCGGGTCCGATGACGGTCGTCACGCCGTGGCCGGAGTGGCGGGACAGCGCATGAGGATCACCGCTCCGTCCCCCCGCCGGCACCGGCCGCGGGAGCGCGCCCTAGCCGACGGCCGTCGGCCGGTCAACGCGGTCATCCCGATCCGCTCCGCTCCGTACGCTGAGGACCCGGGCCGAGAGGCCCCAGGAGACGGGGGAACCATGCTGCAGGTGACGGTGTCCGAGCGGACGTACCTCCTCGCCGCGGACGCGACGATGGAGCGGACGAAGCAGGACGTGCTCGAGGCGATGCGCACCGCCCCGGCCTTCCTGTCCCTCACGACGGTGCTCGGCGGGCGGGTCGAGGTGCTGCTGACGGCGGCCAGCTCGGTCGTGCTCGAGCTGCACGACGAGGCTCCGCTCCCGACGGCCCCGCACGGCGATGCGGCGCCGGACTACGACGACCTCTACGGCGTCGACTACCTCTGACCCTCCGCGGTGCGCGGCCCGGTGCGACCGGCCCCGGTGCCGTGTCGGAGGCCGGTCGTAGACTGGATCCCCCATGCGCAGACACAGCCTGACCCCGCGTCCCGACTGGCGAGACCGCTGCGACGAGGTCGGCTTCAGCTTCTACGACCTCCCCTCCGAGGGCGGCCGGCCCTACTGGAACGAGTCGGCGGCCTACGGCTTCGCGCTCGCCGAGATCGAGCTGCTCGAAACGGCGACCCGGGAGCTCTTCGACCGCTGCATGGACGCCTGCGAGCACGTCGTCCGCACCGGCCGCCTCGCGGAGTTCGGCATCCCGGAGCGCTTCCACGAGCTGGTCCGCACCTCCTGGGACGAGGACGACCCCACGGTCTACGGGCGGTTCGACCTCGCCTACGACGGCGAGGGCGCGGTGAAGCTCCTCGAGTTCAACGCCGACACCCCGACCTCGCTGGTCGAGACGGCCGCCGCGCAGTGGCAGTGGCTGGAGGAGACGCGCGGCCCCGAGGCCGACCAGTTCAACGGCCTGCACGAGCAGCTCGTCGAGCAGTGGCGGCACCTCCGCGTCGACCGCTGGCAGCTGGACGAGGGCGCACGGCTGCACCTCGCCTCGCTGCACGACTCCGGCGACGGCGAGCTGATCGTCGAGGACGCGGACACCGTCGCGTACATGGCCGAGACCGCGGCGCAGGCGGGTTTCGACCCGAAGCTGATCTTCGTGGAGGACATCCGCTACGAGCTCGACGGCGCCGGCTTCCTCGACGCCGACGGCGAGCCGATCCGGCGGATCTTCAAGCTCTACCCCTGGGAGTGGATGCTCGGCGAGCAGTTCGGCGGGCTCCTGCTCGACCGGCGCGAGCGCACCCGCTGGGTCGAGCCGGCCTGGAAGCTGCTGCTCAGCAACAAGCAGCTGCTCGTGGTGCTCTGGGAGCTGTTCCCGGGCCACCCGAACCTGCTCCCCGCCTCCGTCGAGCCGCTCGTCGGCACGGCGCAGGTGCGCAAGCCCCGGCTCGGCCGGGAGGGCGCGAACGTGACGATCCTCGACGCGGTCGTCGCGGAGAACGGCGGCGCCTACGGCGAGGAGGGCTTCGTGCACCAGGCCCGGGCCGATCTCGCCCGGATCGACGGCCGGACGGTCGTGATCGGCAGCTGGATCGTCGGCGAGACGCCGGCCGGCATCGACGTCCGCGAGACCGGCGGACCGATCACCGGGGACCTCGCGGAGTTCGTGCCGCACTTCATCGAGGAGGGCCGGACCGCCCGCGACGAGCCCGTCTTCGGCCGCCCCGACCAGGGCGGCCCCGGGCACGGCCGACCCCAGGACACGCGAGCCCAGGACACGCGACCCCAGGACGCGCGGGAGAACCGCCCGCAGGACGAGGAGACCCGATGACCACCCCCGACGACCGGCCCGACCACCGCCCCCAGGACGCTCCGCAGGACTCCCCCGCCGGCGACCCGGGCACCACCCGCACCCGCCGCCGGTCCGGCGACGTCGGCATCAGCGGCATCGCCTCGAAGCGGCGCGGCCTCGTCATCGGCGGCGTCGTCGCGGTCGGCGTGCTCGGCCTCGCGGTCGCGCTGAACTCCGCGAACCCCTCGACCGACGGCGTGGTCACCACCGGCGCCGACGGCCAGGACTACGTCATCCCCGAGAACGCCGAGCGCCCGGTCTACGCCAGCCGCGAGGACTGCCTGGCGGACGTCCGGGAGCAGATCGCGCAGCTGCAGGCCCAGGGCGAGGAGGTCGGCGACGATCCCGAGCAGCTCTGCGAGGCGACCGACGAGTACCGCGGGCACTACGCCGGCGGCTTCTGGGTCGGCCCGCTGATCTTCGCGTCGTCGCGCTGGAACTCGACCCGCGCCACCAGCTGGGCGCCGGTCACCACCGGCGGCTTCGCGGCGCGCGGGGCGACCCAGCCCGACGTGGTGCAGAAGGCGCCGGCCGGAGCGGCTCCCGGCTCGAAGGCCACCCTCGCGGGCGGCTTCGGCGGCACGGGCAAGTCCGGCTTCGGCTCGCACGTCGGCGGCTGAGCGGCGCCCCCGAGGGGCTTCTCAGCGGCGGGCGTCGCGGAGCTGGTCCAGCGCGGCCCGCACGTCGCGGCGCACGTCCTTGTCCGGGTCGCGGACCATCGAGGTCAGCGTCTGCTCGACGCTCGCCGCGAACTCGCCCTTCGCGTCGCGCCCCGAGCCGATCCCCGCGACCGCGGCGGCGACGAGCGCCCGCGCACCGGCCGCGCGGACCCGTGCGTGCTCGTCGGTGGTGAGCCGCGCCAGCTTCTTCTGCCCGCCGAGGACCCGCTCGGCGCAGACCCGGGCGCACATCTCGCGCACGCGCCAGGCCGGGTTGGCCAGCCCGGCGAGGACCGCGTCGGCCGCCGTGTCGTCCCAGACGTAGAGCAGGGCGCGCGCGCCCCACAGCTCCGGCCAGTACAGCGACGGAGCACCCTGCAGGACGCCCGCCGCGTGCTCGCCGCCGACGGTGAGCAGGAAGGCCTCGCCCTCGTAGCCGCCGGTCAGCAGCGCGGCCGAGCGCAGGGCGACCGCGCGCTCGCCCTCGCGGGCGACTTGGGCGCGCAGGCGCTCCTCGAGCGGATCGGTGAGGGTGACGGAGGGTTCGCTGTCGGATGCCATAGGGCCACCAGCGTAGTCGCGGCGCCGTCGTCCCCGGCGAGGGGGATGCGGCGGCCCGGCCTCCGTCGCTAGCGTGCAGGGATGTCACGAATCACGCGCCACGGCGCTCCCGCGCGTCTCGGCGCCGCCACTGCCACTGCCACTGCCACCGCCGCCGCCCTCCTCGTCCTCCTCGCCGGCTGCTCCTCCTCCGCCGGCACCGACTCCGGCAGCGACGCCGACTCCATCGACACGGCCGCCGCGACCGGCGACACGATCACCGGCGACGGCTACTCCTACTCCGTGCCCGAGGGCTGGGGCACCCCCGACGCCGACCCCGCGAGCATGGGCGCGGACACCCTCGCGGCCGACCTCACCGACACCGACGGCTTCGCCGACAACGTGAACGTCGTGCTCAGCCCCGCCGGCGAGGTCTCCGCCGAGCAGGTCGAGGGCGCCGGCGTCACCGAGCTCGAGAACGCCGGGGCCACCGACGTCGAGGCCAACGACCGCGTCGTCGTCGCGGGAGCCGAGTCCGCGCACCTCAGCGCGAACCTCAGCGCGTCCGGCACCAGCTACGCCGTCGAGCAGTACTACGTCACCGACGAGGGCCAGACCTACGTCGTCACCTTCTCGTTCAGCCCCACCGTGGACGACGACCAGCGCGAGGCCGTCGCCGAGTCGGTCCTCGCCTCGTGGACCTGGGCCTGATCCTGACGTGAGCTTGACGTGAGCCTGCTCCGGCCGCCGCCTCAGCCGCGCGGCCGGAGCAGGAAGTCGACGTGCCCGAGCACGGACGCCGCGACGAGCGGCCGGCGTCCGACGACGGGCAGGATGATCGCCCCGAGGATCGAGAGCCCGAGCTCGTCGACCGGGGCGTCGGCCGGGAGCTGCCCCGCCTCGATCGCCTTCGCGAAGCGGTCCGAGAGCGTCTGGTCCACGCCGAACGCGCGGCCCAGGCGCTCCCCCACGGCGGCGTCCTCCGCGCCGGCCGCGATCAGCGAGCGGACCAGCGACGCGCCGGGCTCACTGCCCGCGAGCTCCAGGATCGGCGCGAGCCACACCCCGAGGTCGCGGCGGAGATCGCCGGTGTCCGGGAGCTGCACCTCGATCGCGACGAGCCGGCCCTCGATCATGCAGTCGGCGATCAGCGCACCGCGGGAGGGCCACCACCGGTAGACGGTCTGCTTGGAGACCCCGGCGTCCTTCGCGATGCCCTCCATCGTGAGATGGTCCCAACCCCGCTGCAGGAACAGCCGGGCGGTCGCCTCGAGGACCGACTCGCGTGCCGCGGCGCTGCGGACCGGTCCGCTCCGGTGCTCCGTCATGCGACGAGCGTACAGCGGCTCTAGACGAGACGTACCGTATGATCTAGCGACCGCCGCCACCGCCCACGCCTGACCTCCTCTCGATCGGACATCCCCTTGGCCTCCCTGCTGTTCCGTCTGGGCACCTTCGCCGCTCGCCGCGCCTGGGCGGTGATCGTCGCCTGGGTCGTGATCCTCGGCGTCGCGGTCGGCACCTTCCTCGCGGTCGGCGGCACGCTCACCAACAGCTTCGACATCCCGGGCACCGCGTCCGGCGCCGTCACCGACCAGCTGGCCGAGAAGCTGCCGGACACCGCCGGCGGCACCGGCACCGTCGTCTACCGCACGGCGGACGGCTCCGCGCTGACCGCGGAGCAGGAGTCCGCGATCTCGGCGCTGGCCGCCTCCGCCGAGGACCTCGAGGGCGTCGCCGCCGTCGTCGATCCGTTCGCCGCGCGCCAGTCGCAGCTCGACGGAGCACAGCAGCTCGCCGACGGCCGGGCCCAGCTCCAGGCCGGGAAGGAGCAGATCGATGCCGGGCAGGCGCAGCTCGACGCGGGTCAGGCCCAGCTCACGGCGGGCCAGCAGCAGCTGACCGCGGCCCGCGAGCAGGCGGTCGCCGCCGGCGCTCCGGAGCAGCAGCTCGCCGCCCTCGACGCCCAGCAGGCGCAGCTCGACACCCAGCAGGCCGAGCTCACCGCGCAGCAGGCGGCACTCGACGCCTCCCGCACCGAGCTCGAGGTCGGCGCGGCACCGCTCGACCAGGGCGAGGAGCTGCTCGCCCTCGCGGACGGCATCGGCGTCGTCTCGGCGGACGGCTCGACCGCCATCGTCAACGTGTCCTTCACCGAGCCGCGCCTGGAGCTCCCGGAGGAGGTCAAGCAGGGCGTCATCGACCACTTCGAGTCCGCACCGGTCGCCGGCGCCGACGTCACGTTCGCGACCGATCTCGCCCAGGGCGTCCCGCAGATCTTCGGTGTCGGCGAGGCGGTCGGCCTGGTCTTCGCCGGTGTCGTCCTGATCGTGATGCTGGGCTCGCTCGTCGCCGCCGCGCTCCCGATCGTCACCGCCCTGGTCGGCGTGGGCGTCGGCGTCACCGCCTCGCTCTCCTTCTCGGGCGTCATCGACATGGCCTCGGTCACCCCGGTCCTCGGCGTGATGCTCGGCCTCGCGGTCGGCATCGACTACTCCCTCTTCATCGTCAACCGGCACCGCAAGCAGCTGCTCTCGGGCGTCGAGGTGCGCGAATCGATCGGCCTCGCCAACGGCACCTCCGGCACCGCGGTCGTCTTCGCCGGCTCGACGGTCGTCGTCGCGCTGCTCGCCCTGAACGTCACCGGCATCCCGTTCCTCGGCCTGATGGGGACGGTCGGCGCGGTCTGCGTCGCGGTCGCCGTGCTGATCGCGGTCACGCTCGCCCCGGCGATCCTCGGCCTGCTCGGCAGCCGGCTCCTGCGCCGGAAGGCCCGCTCGGCCGTCGTGCACCACGCGGCGATCAAGACGGTCGCGCCGATGTCGACCCTGCGCGCGGTCCTCACCGTCGTCGGCACCGTCGCCGTGCTGCTGGTCATCGCGATCCCCGCGCTCTCGATGCGCCTCGGCCTGCCGGACGGCGCGAGCGAGCCCGAGGGCTCGACCAGCGCCCGCACCTTCGAGATCGTCGGCGACGAGTTCGGCGCCGGCGCGAACGGCCCGCTGCTGGTGACCGCGACGGTCCCCGGCGGGGTCGCCGACGACGCGCTGCTCGCCACCCAGGTCGACGTCGCCCGCACCATCGCCGAGCAGGACGACGTCGTCGCCGTGGCGCCCGTCGCCACCTCCGACGACGGCACGCTGCTCGCCTTCCAGGTGCTGCCGACCGAGGGCCCGAACAGCGCCTCGACCGAGGCCCTCGTGCAGGACCTCCGCGCCCTGCCGCCGGTGGACGACGACATCGTCCTCGGTGTCGCCGGCCAGGCGGCCACCAACATCGACATCTCCGAGGGGCTGAACGACGTCCTGCCGACCTACCTCGCGGTCGTCGTCGGACTCTCGCTGCTGATCATGATCCTGGTGTTCCGCTCGCTGCTCGTGCCGCTGATCGCGACCGGCGGCTTCATCCTGTCGCTGTTCGCGACCTACGGGCTGATCGTCGCGGTCTTCCAGTTCGGCTGGGGCGCCGACCTGATCGGGTTGCACTCGACCGGGCCGATCCTGAGCTTCCTGCCGGTGATCCTGGTCGGCATCCTGTTCGGGCTGGCGATGGACTACCAGCTGTTCCTCGCCTCGGGGATGCGCGAGGCCTACGTGCACGGGGCGAACGCGCGGCTCGCCGTCGCGCAGGGCTTCCAGGCCGGCAAGGCGGTCGTGATCGCGGCGGCGCTGATCATGGTGGCGGTCTTCGGCGGCTTCATCTTCTCCGAGTCGACCATCATCCGCTCGATGGGCTTCGGCCTGGCCTTCGGCGTCCTGCTCGACGCGTTCGTCGTCCGGATGCTGCTGATGCCGGCGCTGATGCACCTGCTCGGCCGCTCGGCCTGGTGGCTCCCCCGCTGGCTCGACCGGCTCCTCCCGGACGTCGACCTGGAGGGCGCCGCGCTCGAGCGGACGCACCCGCACCCGCACAGCTGAGCCCCGCGGCTAGATTGGCGGGGTGACTGCCGCCCCGGACTCCCGCGCCTGGCGCCGGTCGCCGGCCACGCCCGACCAGCGCCGGGCCGACGTCGCGACCGCCGCCGCGCTCTTCGGCGCCGCCGTGCTCTCGCTGGTGCTCGGCCGCGCGATCGGGCTGTTCACCGATCCCGCGTCGCCCGCGCTGAGCGCCGCAGTGCTCGCCGTCGTCATCCTCCCGCTCGCGTTCCGGCGGACGGCGCCCGTCGCGGTCCTCGCCGTCATCGGGGCCGCGTTCCTGCTGGTCGGCGAGCTGAAGGTGCCGGAGCTGACGATCAGCAACATCGCGCTGTTCATGGCGCTCTACAGCGTCGGCGCCTGGGAGCAGAACCGGACGCGGGCGGGCTGGGCGCGCGGCGTGCTGGTCGCCGTGATGGCGGTCTGGCTGCTGATCACCTTCTTCCGCGCGAGCACCCAGGACCTCGACTTCGAGGGAGCCGGGATCGGCGCGCTCACGCCGATCGCGGCCTACATGCTCCAGCAGATCCTGATCAACGTCCTCTACTTCGCCGGCGCCTGGTGGTTCGGCGACCACGCCTGGGCCTCCGCCCGCCAGCGCGCTCTCACCGACCTGCGCACCCGCCAGCTCGAGGAGGAGCAGTCGACCGTCGCCCGCCAGGCGATCACGATCGAGCGCCTGCGGATCGCGCGCGAGCTGCACGACGCGGTCGCCCACCACGTCTCGCTGATGGGGGTCCAGGCCGGAGCGGCGCGGATGCTCGTCGACGCCGACCCCGCGAAGGCGCACGAGCAGCTCCAGGCGCTGGAGGGCACCTCCCGCGCGGCGGTCGGCGAGCTCTACCAGCTGCTCGGCACGCTGCGCGACGAGGAGTCCGCGCTCGACCCGGTCACGGCCTCGCTCGATCTGAGCGGGTTGCCGGTGCTGGTCCGCGACGCCGAGTCCTCCGGCCTGCGCGTGACGCTCGAGGTGGTCGGCGAGCCCGTCGAGCTCCCCGCGCTGGTGGGGCTGAACCTCTACCGGATCGCCCAGGAGTCGCTCACCAACGTCCTCAAGCACGCCGGTCCCGGCACCCGGGCGCGCGTCCACCTGCGCTACCAGGGCGACTCGGTGGAGCTCGAGATCGCGGACGACGGACTCGGGCGGCCGGGTCCGCGCCCGCGCGGCGGCGGGCTCGGCCTGCTCGGGATGCGCGAGCGCGCGGCGACCCTCGACGGCACGGTGGAGGCGGGGCCGCGGGCCGGCTTCGGCTGGGTCGTCCGCGTCACCGTGCCCCTGGCGGTCCGGGCATGAGCGGCGGTCCGGGCACGAGCGGCGCTGCGGGCGGCGTGCGCGTCGTCCTCGTCGACGACCACGCGCTGATGCGGCAGGGCATCCGCACGATCCTCTCGCTGCAGGCCGGCATCGAGGTCGTGGGCGAGGCGTCCAGCGGCGAGGAGGCCGTCGAGGTGGTCGCGCGCACCCGGCCCGACGTCGTCTGCATGGACGTGGAGATGCCCGGCATCGGCGGGCTCGAGGCGACCCGGCGGATCCTCGCGGAGCCCGGAGCGACGGCCCAGGTGCTCGTGCTGACCACCTTCGAGCGCGAGGACTACCTGCTGGCGGCGCTCGAAGCCGGCGCCAGCGGCTTCCTGCTCAAGAACTCGCCGCCGGAGCGCCTCGTCGCGGGCGTCCGCGCGATCGCCGACGGCGACGCCCTGCTCGCGCCCGAGCTGACCCGCACGGTGATCGAGCGCGCCGTCGCCCGCGAACGGGAGCGCACGCCGCTCGCCGAGCCGCCGGTGGGGCACAGCGCGCAGCTCGGCGCGGCGCCCGAGAACCTGACCGCCCGCGAGACCGAGGTGCTCCGCCTGCTCGCGCAGGGCCTCTCCAACGACGAGATCGCCGAGCTGCTGGTCGTCGGCCGCGCCACGGTCAAGACGCACGTCTCGAACGTGCTCGCCAAGCTCTCCCTCCGCGACCGGGTGCAGGCCGTCGCCTTCGCCTACCGCTCCGGCCTGGTCGACCCGCGGCGGCCGTCGGACGCTCCTCCGTCCTGAGGTGGAGACCGCCGTTCACCCCCGCGCCGGAGGTGTCGGAGACGCGCCCTCCGTAGCGTGGAGGGGTCAGTCGGATCCGAGGAGGTCGCATGCTCAGCGTGCAGAACATCAGTCGCAGTTTCGGGACGCACCGCGCCGTCGACGACGTCAGCTTCGATGTCGGTCGGGGCCGGCTCACCGGCTTCGTCGGCGGGAACGGCGCCGGGAAGACCACGACCATGCGGATGATCCTGGGCGTCCTCCGGCCGGACTCCGGCGAGGTGACCCTGGACGGCACGCCGGTCGGCCAGGCCGCGCTGCACGGCTTCGGCTACATGCCCGAGGAGCGCGGCCTCTACCCGAAGATGGAGATCGGCGAGCAGCTCGCCTACCTCGCTCGGCTGCACGGCATCGAGAAGGCCACCGCCGTCCAGCGGGCGGACGACCTGCTCGAGCGCCTCGGCCTGATCGAGCGCCGGCGCGACAAGCTCGAGGCGCTCTCACTCGGCAACCAGCAGCGCGTGCAGGTGGCGGCCGCCCTCGTGCACGACCCGGACGTCCTGATCATGGACGAGCCGTTCTCCGGCCTCGATCCGCTCGCCGTCGACGACGTCGTCACGGTGATCGCCGAGCACGCGGCCCGGGGCATCCCGGTGCTGTTCTCCTCGCACCAGCTGGACGTGGTCGAGCGGCTCTGCGACGACCTCGTGATCATCGCCGGCGGCCAGGTGAAGGCCGCGGGCGAGCGCGAGGCGCTGCGCGAGCAGTACTCCGGCGACCGCTGGTCGCTCGAGACGGACGGCGACGCGGGCTGGGTCCGCGGCGTCCCCGGTGTCGAGGTGGCGGAGCTGGCCGGCACGTCGGTGCTCTTCCACGCGGACCGGGCGGCGGCCGACGCCGTGCTGCGGGCCGCCGTCGAGCGCGGCACCGTGGCGTCGTTCCGGCCCGTGCGGCCGACCCTCGGGGAGATCTTCCGGGACATCGTGGTGAGCGCGCCCGCGGGCGCCGAGAAGAAGACGGAGGCGGTCCGATGACGACGAGCAGCACGAGGAGCGCGAGCGGCACCGGTGCCCAGGACGGCCGGCTGAGCACCTGGGGCGCGACGCTCCTGGTCGCCGAGCGCGAGATCCTCTCCCAGATCCGGTCGAAGGCGTTCCTGGTCTCGACGGTCATCACGCTCGTGCTGGTCATCGGCGGCATCGTCCTCGGGAACGTGCTGAGCAACCGCACCGCCGACGCGACCCCCGTGGCGGTGGTCGGCTCCGCGGCGTCCTCGCTGGCCGCCGCCGACGCCCTCGACGTCACCGAGGTCGGCAGTGTCGCGGAGGCGGAGGAGCTGGTGCGCTCGGGCGACGTCGATGCCGCGCTCGTCCCGAGCGACGACGCCATCGGCTTCTCGGTGCTCGCCCTCGACGAGGCGCCGGAGGGCCTGGTCTCGGCGCTGTCCGTCAGCCCCGCCGTCGAGCTGCTCGAGCCCTCGCAGACGCCGTCGGGCCTGCGCACGCTGATCGGACTGGCGTTCGGGCTGGTGTTCATGCTCGCCGTGCTGGGCTCGGGCGCGACCATCATGCAGAACACGGTGCAGGAGAAGCAGTCGCGCATCGTCGAGATCCTGCTCGCCGCGGTGCCCGCCCGGGCGCTGCTCGCCGGCAAGATCCTCGGCAACTCGGTGATCGGCGTCGGCACGGCCGCCGCGATCGCCGCCGCGTCGGCCCTCGGGCTGGCGATCACAGGGCAGACCGAGCTGCTCGACCTGCTCTCGGCGCCGCTGATCTGGTTCGTCGTGTTCTTCGTCTTCGGCTTCGTCCTGGTCGCGAGCGTCTTCGCGGCCGGCGCCGCGCTCGTCTCCCGCCAGGAGGACACCGGCTCGGTGATGACCCCCGCGATGATGCTCGTGATGGTGCCCTACTTCGGCGTCGTCGTCTTCGGCGACAACCCGCTGGTGATGACGATCCTGTCCTACGTGCCCTTCAGCGCCCCGGTCGCGATGCCGGTCCGGCTCTTCTTCGGCGAGGCGGAGTGGTGGGAGCCGCTGGTCTCGCTCGGCCTCCTCGTCGTCGCCACCGCGGCCGTGATGGCCGTCGCCAGCCGCATCTACACCAACTCCCTGCTGCGGATGGGCTCCCGCGTCCGCCTCCGCGACGCCCTGACCGCGAGCTGACCCGCGGCCTGCGCTGCGGACGACGGCGGGCGCCCCTGCCTGCCGATCGACATCCCGGCGACAGGTTCACCGCATCGCGCCAGCGATGTAGCGGATCCGGACAGGTGAGCGAGCATTGCGGCATCCGTCCGATGTCGGCGAGCCGAGGTCTCGCGGCACGACGGGTCGCGAGGAGCCGTGCGACCGGAGGGAGATCTCATGTCCGGCAGTCGTTCGGACGGTCCGGGAGTCACCCGCCGCGCCGCGATCGCGATGGTCTGCACGGCGCCCGTCCTCGCCGCGGCGGTCGGCGCCCCCGGGCCCGCCGCCACCGCTCCGCGACCACTCGAGGCCGGACCGTACGTCGGTCTCTTCCTGGACTCCCTGTCCTCGGGGAACTTCATCGTCGAGCTCCGGGCAGCGTGCAGCGGGGAGTCCGGAGCGCCGGTCGAGCTCCTCAGCGACGCCCGGATGGACGTGACCGCCGAGCACGACGTCGAGCACTGGTCGGAATGGCTGGTCGTCGACCGCCCGCGCTCCGCCCACCTCGTGGTCCCGGCCGGGAGCTACCGGAGCCGCGGCACCTACACGGACCGCGACGGGCGGGTGATGCAGGTGGCGCCCCTCGGCCCGGGACGGATGTACTGCGCGCTGACGCCGGTTCCCCCGGGCGGCTTCCGCGTCACGGCCACCGTGACGCGAGGCCCGGTCTCCCCCGAGACGAAGGGCGAGGCTCCCGCGTTCCTCGGCCTCCCGTCCCGGACGATCCTCGTCGACGTCTGAGAGCGGTGCCGGCGGGTTTCGACACGCTTCTGCGGGGCTGCTCGACCAGCATGAGGCGAGGTGGGTCCGCGTCATCGCCGAGGACGAGTGCGCACAGCGGTGCCGAAGGGCACGATTCGCGTCCACTGGCGAGAGCCGAGAAGCGAGGAGATCCCCGCCTGGCGCCGCTCGTCGCATGATCGGCCCCGCCTGCTTGCATCGGCGAATGATCATTTGCCGGAGGACGCCGCGACCGTACCGGAACTCGAAGGGGCGCAGACCTCGCCACTGCCCCGCTGTCCTCCCGCACACGGAACGTGACGAGTCCGCATGACGATCTCCCGGCTGCTGTACCTCGACGACTCCGGATCGGAGCCGAGCGGTGTCATCGTCTACGGCTGGGTCGAGTGCGATCCTGCCCGGTGGCGCCACGCCCTCCGCTCCCTCCTCGAGCTGAGGAAGGCGCTGTATCGCGATCACAGGATCCCCCCGGCAGCAGAACTCCATGCGACCAAGTTCCTCAACGGCCGGTCGCGCATCTCGCTCGAAGGCGGTGATGACAATGCTCAGGAGTGGAAGACGCTCGGCCGCGCGGTCGCTGTCCGCTGCCTGGAGACGCTCGCGGAGAGTCAGGACCTGCGCGTCGGCGCGGCGTATCGACGCACCGATCTCCGTGGTCGCGGCTACTACGACGAACGCGGCCAGGTCTACCGCGAGCTGCTCGGGCACTGGAACGACCGGCATCGCGGCGACGGCAGCCACGCCTTCGTCAACATGGATGGCAACGGGTCCGACCCGACCTACTTCGAAGCGCACAGGGCGCTCGATCTCGACACGCGGCACATCATCGAGGACCCGATGTTCCACGACTCGCGCAGGTCCCAGTTCGTGCAGATGGCGGACCTCGTCGCCTACATCACGTTCCTCGACCTCAATCGACATCCGGGCAACTCGTACGCATCCGAGTGGCGAGAGCGATATCTCTTCTCGAACGACGTCAATGGCGGACCGATCGAGATCTGATCGCCCGGCGCCGGAAGCGCCGAAGACAGAGATTCTGGCGACACAGCAAGACCCGCCTGTCCACGTGTGTGGGGCGGGTCCGCTGTGCGAGTCTAGCCCAGCGGCTGGACTTCTCTGCGCTGGCGCCGGAGAGCGATCGCGCTCACCAGCCCTCGGGGCCCGCGCTTCCGGCCTCGTACTCGTCGAGCGGGGTGCCGCCCTCGGCCCAGTGCGAGAGCACCGGGGTGATGATGCGCCAGCACTGCTCGGCGACGGCGCCCGGCACCGACAGCAGGGTGTCGCCCTGGAGGATGCCGGCGAGCACCTGCGCGTAGGGGTCGAGCGTGGCGGCGCCGGGCTGCGCCTGGAGCGTCGTGCGCTCGAGGTCGGTCAGGTCGTCGGCGCTGTTCACCAGCAGGTCGAGGCTGACGTCGCCGCCCTTGAGCGACATCCGCAGGACGGTGCCCGCGCCGTCGTCGGCGCCGGCCAGGCCGCGCGGCGGCGTCGCGGCGCGGAAGTGCACCGCGACCTCGTGGCGCGGGTCGCCGATCGCCTTGCCGGAGCGGAGCACGAACGGCACCCCTGCCCAGCGGGGCGTGTCGACCTGCAGCAGCAGCTGTGCGAGCGTCTCGGTGCCGGCCTCCGGATCGACGTCGGGCTCGTCGACGTAGGAGGGGAAGAACCGGCCGTCGACCCGGCCCTCGGTGTAGCGGGCGCGGCGCGCGGTGGCGGGGTCGTCGCGCCAGAGGCGGACGGCGCCGAGCGCCTCGGCCATCCGCTCGTGGACGTCGTCGGGCGAGACCTCCTCGGGGCGCTCCATCGTCGTGAGCGCGAGCACCATCAGCAGGTGGCTCTGCAGCATGTCCCGCAGGGCGCCGGTGCCGTCGTAGAAGGCGGCGCGCCCCTCGATCCCGAGCGTCTCGTCGTAGACGATCTCGATCTTCTCGATCTGCTCGGCGCTCCAGCTCGCCTCGAGCAGGCGGTTGCCGAAGCGCAGTCCGAGCATGCCCATCACAGTGGCGTTGCCGAGGAAGTGGTCGATGCGCCAGAGCCGGTCCTCGGAGATCACGGGCGCGAAGGCGGCGTTCAGCGCGATCGCGTCGTCGAGGTCCTCGCCGAACGGCTTCTCGATCGCGACGACGAGGTCCTCCGGGAGGTCCAGCTTCGAGAGGGAGTCCGCGACCTTGTGGCCCATCGCCGGCGGCAGCGCGACGTAGAGCACGGGCGTCGTCGGGCAGGCGTCGAGCAGGGCCTTCAGCTGCTCCGGGTCGGAGGCGTCGGTCGCGACGAAGCGCGCGCGCGAGGCGAGGTCGTCGACGGTGTGCGCCGCGATCCCGGCGGCCTGGAGACTGCGGCGGACGAGCCCCTGCCACTCGTCGTCGGACTGCGGGGTGCGGGCGGCGCCGATCAGGGTCAGCTCGGAGTCGCGGGCGAGCTCGGCGACGCGGCCGAGCCCCGGCAGGAGCAGCCGCTCGGTGAGGTCGCCGCCCGCACCGAGGATCGCGATGGTGCGGCGGGTGCTCTCGAGAGCGGTGGCCTCGGGGATGCCGATCGGGTCGGTCATGGTGTCTCCTCCTGTGCGGGGTGCGGGGCGTGGTGCAGGTCGGGGTGCTGGGCGTCGGGAGGCGTCGTCACGGCTCACGCCTCGGGGATCGTGCGCTCGAAGAGCGCCGGCCGCTCCACGTCGGGGTCGGGGCCGCTACGGACGCCGGTGTCGAGGGCGTCGATCCGGGCGAGCTCGTCGTCGGAGAGCTCGAAGTCGAAGACGTCGATGTTCGCCGCGATCCGCTCGGGGTTCGTCGACTTGGGGATCGCGGAGCGGCCCTGCTGCAGGTGCCAGCGGAGCATCACCTGCGCCGGGCTCTTGCCGTGCTCGGCTGCGATCGCGCCGATCGTCGAGTCGTCCATCACGCTGCGGCGCTCGTCGCCCCAGCCGGGGTAGAAGGTGATGCCGCCGATCGGCGACCAGGCCTGGGTGAGGATCCCGCGCTCGGCGTGCTCGCGGCGGAGGTCGGGCTGCGCGAAGTACGGGTGCAGCTCGACCTGGTTGACGGCGGGGATGACGTCGACCTCGGCGAGGAGGCGTGCCAGGTGCGCGGGCGTGAAGTTGCTGACGCCGATCGCGCGCACGCCGCCGTCGGCGAGGAGCTTCTCCAGCGCCCGGTAGGCGGCGACGGTGGTGTCGAAGCGCGACGGGACGGGCTGGTGCAGGATCAGCAGGTCGAGCTGCTCGACGCCGAGCTTGCCGGTCGCCTTCTCGAACGCGTGCAGGGTCTCGTCGTAGCCGTAGTCGGTGACCCAGATCTTCGTCTCGACGAAGACCTCCGAACGGTCCAGGCCCGAGCGGCGGATCCCCTCGCCGACCTCGCGCTCGTTGCCGTACGCGGCGGCCGTGTCGATGTGGCGGTAGCCGGCCTCGAGGGCGGACTGCACGGCGGCGGTCGTCTCCTCGGGCGCGCTCTGGAAGACGCCGAGCCCGAGAGCGGGAAGGGTGACGCCGTTGTTGAGGGTGAGCTGCAGGGTCATGCCTCCACGCTAGGACGCGATCGCCGCCCGAGGGAGGGTCCCGCCACCCCCTCGACGGGAGCGCCGATGTGTGCGCTGATGGAGGCGGTGCTCGACGACGTCCCTCCGCTTCCGGAGCGGAGCGCGCAGCCCTCATCCGGAAAGGTCGGGTCCGCCGTGTCCCTCAGCGTGCTGTTCATCGGAGGAACGGGCATCATCAGCTCCGAGGGCGTCCGCCGCGCTCTCGCCGTCGGGCACGAGGTGACCGTGCTGAACCGCGGCCGCACCTCGAGCCGCCCGCTGCCCGAGGGCGTCCGGACGCTGACCGCCGACGTCCGCGATCCGGCCTCCGTGCGCGAGGCTCTCGGCGACGAGCGCTTCGACGCGGTGATCGAGTTCGCCGCGTTCACCCCCGAGCACGTGCAGCAGGACATCGACTTGTTCGCCGGCCGCACCGGCCAGTACGTCTTCATCAGCTCCGCGTCGGCGTACCAGAAGCCGCCGGCGCGCGTGCCGGTGACGGAGTCGACGCCGCTGCGGAACCCGTACTGGAGCTACTCGCAGGACAAGATCGCCTGCGAGGACCTGCTGGTCGGCGAGTACCGGCGCACCGGCTTCCCGGTGACGATCGTCCGCCCCTCGCACACCTACGACCGCACCGCGCTCCCGGTGGACGGCGGCTGGACCGTCATCGACCGGATGCGGCGCGGCCTCGAGGTGGTCGTGCCCGGCGACGGCACCTCGCTCTGGACGATCACCCACAGCCGCGACGTCGCGGTCGGCCTGGTCGGGCTGCTCGGCGCGCCGGCGGCGATCGGCGAGGCGTTCCACATCACCGGAGACGAGACGCCCACCTGGGACCGCATCCACCACGACCTCGCGGCCGCCGCCGGCACCGCGGCGCGGATCGTGCACGTCACCTCCGACGCGATCGCCGCCGCCGACCCGGAGCTGGGCGCGGGCATCGTCGGCGACAAGGCCCACTCGATGGTCTTCGACAACGCCAAGATCCGGAGCCTGGTGCCGGCGTTCGCGCCCTCGACCCGCTTCAGTGACGGCGCGCGCGAGATCGTCGAGTGGTACGACGCGGACCCGGCCCGTCGAACGGTGGACGAGCGGATCAACCGGCTCTTCGACGCGCTGATCGAGATCTACCGGCCGCGGGCGCTCTGAGGGCCGGCGGTCACGCTCTGAGGGCCGCCGGTCAGACGACCGCGATGATCAGGTAGTCGCTGGCCGGAGCGGCCGAGGTGCTCGACAGCGCCACGAGGCAGCTGACGATGTAGCCCGACGCGTGGACGCTGAACTGCGGCGGGACCGGAGACTCGCCGTCGCGGAGGCCGGTCGCGTCCGACCAGGCGAGGACGACGACGCCCGGCGTGCGGGAGCCGAGCGGCTCCACGACGACCCAGGGGCCCTCCTCGAGGACGAAGTCGGACAGCACGACATCGCTGTCGCCCGTGTCGAACGTCACCCGGGCGACGATGTCGCGCACGGGCTCGCTGCCCTGCGAGGCCGAGACCACCGGGGTGAACTGGCCGGCGTAGAGGTCGCCGCCGCCGTTCGAGAGGCCGCCGGAGACGCCGAGCGCGGCGCCGACCTCTCCGGAGGCGGCGGCGAGCGGGGCGGCGGAGGCGGCGAGGAGGACCGGGGCGCTCCACAGGGCGGCGGTCGTCGCGGTGCGGCGCGAGACGGGGCGGGGCGTGGTCATGGGGTCCTCTCGGCGGGATCGGCGGTGCGGGGGACACCGGGCGTCACGCTAGCGCCCGCCGGTCAGGCCGGTGCCCGATCCGCCCGAGTTGCCCCCCGCACGGGGTCACCGCACGCGGTCGCCACGGGGACCGGCGCGCGGAAAGTTCACCCGGCTATGCATCTCCGTTCACCCACGGGAGCGGGAATCAGGAGTGTGCTGGGTGAGCCCCTTCTCAGGGGCTCTCACCCCAAGGAGTCTCCGACGTGACACGACTGCCCCGCTCCGCGCACCGCGGACGCACCGCACTGGCCCTCACGGCCGTCGCCCTGGTCGGCGCCGCCGCCCTGGCCGCCCCCGGCGCGGCCACCGCCATCGGCGCCGCCGACCTCGCCGCCACCGGTGGCGCCGCCCGCATCTCCCCCGTCGACGCCGACCTCTCCGACTCGCTGCGCACGGCGGTGAAGGAGCAGGACGCGAAGAACGTCATCCTCCTCATCGGCGACGGCATGGGCGACTCCGAGATCACGGTCGCCCGCAACTACGCGTACGGCGCCGCCGGCCGCTTCCCCGGCATCGACGCCCTGCCGATCACCGGCCAGTACACGACCTACTCGCTCTACCGCGCAGACGACCCCGCGACCGGCGCGGTCAAGGGCGCCCCGGACTACGTGCCGGACTCCGCCGCGACCGGCAGCGCCTGGGCCACCGGCACCAAGACCTACGACAACGCGATCTCGGTCGACATCGACCAGGAGCGCAAGGACACCCTCCTCGAGATCGCGAAGGCGAACGGCCTGAAGACCGGCAACGTCACCACCGCCGAGATCCAGGACGCGACCCCGGCCGTGCAGGCCGCGCACGTCGACGCGCGCAGCTGCTACGGACCCGACAGCGCCAGCTGCGGCAACGACGCGCTCGAGAACGGCGGACTCGGCTCGATCAGCGAGCAGATCCTCGACACCCGCGCCGACCTCACCCTCGGCGGCGGCTCCGCCACGTTCGCGCAGACCGCGAAGGCGGGCGACTGGGCCGGCCAGACCTTGTTCCAGCAGGCCGACGAGCGCGGCTACCAGGTGCTCGGCGACGCGACGACGGCCGCCACCGCGGACCAGCTCGACGCGCTGACCGTCGCCGACCAGGACGCGCCGGTGCTCGGCCTGTTCAACTCCGGCAACCTGCCCGTGCGCTACGCGCCGACCCCCGCGACCGTCGGCGGCGCCGACGCCGCGCCGCAGACCTGCGTCGCGAACCCCTCGCGTCCCGCCGAGCAGCCCACCCTGCGCGCGATGACCGAGAAGGCGATCGACCTGCTCGACACCGGCGACGAGGGCTTCTTCCTCCAGGTCGAGGGCGCGAGCATCGACAAGCAGGACCACGCCGCGAACGCCTGCGGCCAGATCGGCGAGACCGTCGACCTCGACGAGGCCGTCCAGGCCGCGCTCGCGTTCGCCGAGGCGGACGGGGACACCCTCGTCATCGTCACCGCCGACCACGCGCACTCCAGCCAGATCGTCGACTCCACCCCGCCGACCTCGCTCAGCACCGCGCTGAAGACGGTCGACGGCAGCACGATGAAGGTGTCCTACGGCACGGCCGCCGAGGGCGGCTCGCAGCAGCACACCGGCACGCAGCTGCGCATCGCGGCCTACGGACCCGGCGCGGCCAACGTAGCCGGCCTCACCGACCAGACCGACACGTTCTTCACCATCTCGAACGCGCTCGGCCTCGACCGCGACATCCGGAACCTGAGCTTCGGCGCCACCGCCGAGCTCTCGGGCAGCACCTTCGCCCCCGGAGCCCGGATCACCCTGACGGCGGAGGGCTTCCAGGGCGACACGCAGCTCATCGGCTCCGCGCCGCTCTTCACCGAGCGCACGGCGACGCGCGACCTCAACGACGGCGCGCTGACCGCCACCGCGAAGGCCCCCACCACCCCCGGGGACTACAGCGTGACGGTCACCGGCGCGCAGTCGGGGAAGGCGATCACCCTCGCCTTCACCGTCAAGCGCTGATCCTCGGGCACTGATCCTCGGGCGCTGATCGCAGAAGGGCCGTCCCCGCCGGGGCGGCCCTTCCGCCGTCCCCAACCCGCCCTCCCCCGTCTCGGAGGCGCGGAGCCCTGGCCCCTCGGCCCGCCTCCGGCCTAGGTTGGACGCACCTGCTCCGCCCGCACCGAGTTCCGATGGAGGAACCCCATGGCCACGATCCGCAGTCTCCGACGGGCAGCGCTCGCGCTGGTCGCCGTCGCCTCCCTCGGAGTGGCGGGCGCCGCTCCCGCCGCCGCGCTCGACTGGCCGTTCCCCGGCGTCCCGAGCCGCGGTCTCCCCACGGCGCAGGAGCTCCGCGACGCCCTCGGCGGTCCGGTCGTCTCGCCGTCGACGTCGGTCGGCTACGGCGGCGCGGTCTCCTCGGTCGACGCTCTCGCCAGCCGGGTCGGCCTCGAGGTGCTCAAGCGCGGCGGCAACGCCGCCGACGCGGCCGTCGCGACGGCGTCGGCCCTCGGCGTGACCGAGCCGTACAGCGCCGGGATCGGGGGCGGCGGCTACTTCGTCTACTTCGATGCGAAGACCGGCGAGGTGAGCACCATCGACGGCCGCGAGACGGCGCCGGCCGGCATCACTCCGGACGCCTTCCTCGACCCGGCGACGGGTGCCCCGTACCCCTTCACCCCGCAGCTCGTCTCGTCCGGAGTCGCGGTCGGCGTCCCCGGCACCGTCGCGACCTGGGACGCCGCGGTCGACCGCTTCGGCACCCTCCCGCTCCCCGTCGTGCTGGCCCCGTCGATCGTGCTCGCGGCCAAGGGCTTCCCGGTGGATGAGACCTTCCGCAGCCAGACCCTCGACAACCTCGAGCGCTTCCAGCAGTTCCCCGACACCGCGGAGCTGTTCCTCCCCGGCGGCGACGCCCCGGCGGTCGGCAGCACCTTCCGCAACCCGGATCTCGCGAAGACCCTCGCCCGGATCGCCGCCCGCGGACCGAGCGCGTTCTACGACGGACCGCTCGCGGCCGAGATCGCCGACACGGTGCAGAACCCGCGACTCGCGGAGGGCTCGACCCTCCCCGCCCCGGCCGGCTCGATGACCGAGGACGACCTCGCCGGCTACTCGGTGTCCGAGCAGGCGCCCACCCACACGTCCTACCGCGGGCTCGACGTCTACGGCATGGCGCCCTCCTCCTCGGGCGGGATCGCGATCGGCGAGGCGCTGAACATCCTCGAGAACCACGACCTCTCCGCCGAGGACATCGGCAGCGCCCTGCACCTCTACCTCGAGGCGTCGGCCCGCGCCTTCGCCGACCGCGGCGCGTACGTCGGCGACCCGGCCTTCGTCGACGTGCCGACCGAGACGCTGCTCAGCCAGGAGTTCGCGGACTCCCGCGACTGCACCATCGACCCGGCGGCCGCCTCCACGCGGCCGGTCGCCCCGGGCGCGCTCGACGGAGTCGGCTGCGCGACCGCCCTCACCGCGGAGCAGCCGGACACCGAGAACGTCTCGACCACGCACCTCTCCGTCGTCGACAAGTGGGGCAACGCGGCGTCCTACACGCTGACGATCGAGCAGACCGGCGGCTCGGCGATGACCGTCCCCGGCCGCGGCTTCCTGCTCAACAACGAGCTGACCGACTTCTCCGCGACCCCCGTCGAGGGCGACCCGAACCGGATCGAGCCCGGCAAGCGCCCGCGCTCCTCGATGTCGCCGACGATCGTGCTCGAGGACGGCGCGGTGAAGTTCGTCGTCGGCTCGCCGGGCGGAGCGACGATCATCACGACGGTGCTGCAGACGCTGGTCAACCGCATCGACCTCGGCATGACCCTGCCGGAGGCGGTGGCCGCGCCCCGGGCGTCGCAGCGGAACACCGCGTCGACCTCCGCGGAGCCCGGCTTCATCGAGGCCTACGCCGACGACCTCGCGCCCTTCGGCCAGCAACTGACGCCCTCCGGCGACACCTTCACCTCGGCCGCGCAGATCGGCGCGGTGGCCGCCATCGAGGTCGACCCCTCCGGCCTGATGACCGCCGTCGCCGAGCCCGTCCGCCGCGGCGGCGGCGTCGGCCTCGTCGTCACCCCGGAGAAGTGACCCGGGCGCCCTGCTGATCGAGTAGCCCTCGCAGAGGGCGTGTCGAGATCCACCGTCACGGGGAAGGCGGGTCTCGATACGCGCTGCGCGCTACTCGACCACCATGGGACGCACGATCCGCCCACCGCACCCGCGTCGGCCCACGCTGCGGCCCGTGCTCACGCCTGCGCACAAGCATGCTGATCGAGTAGCCCTCGCAGAGGGCGTATCGAGATCCACCACCGGACGACGTCGGCCCCGAGGAGGCTCCGCCCGCGCTTCGTGCCGGGGTCGTCCTGCGCCGAGCGCTCTCGTCGCGAATCCTCGCCGGACGGGATTGCTACCGTCGCCTGATGGCGAGCATCATCTACCCCGCTCCGCTGCGCCCGGGAGCCATCGTCGAGGTCCCCGCGCCGTCGATGGGCGTGCCGGAGCACCTGCACGAGCGGCTCGACGCCGCGGTCGCGAGCCTCTCGGCGCGCGGCTTCGACGTTCGGGTCCGTCCACACGCCCTCACGCCCGGACTCGTGCCGGCGTCCGCTGCGGCGCGGGTCGCCGATCTGCACGACGCCTTCCGGACGGGCGACGCGGTCCTGCCGCCGTGGGGCGGCGAGCTCGCGATCGAGCTGCTCGGCGCGCTCGACTGGCAGGCTCTGGCCGACGCTCGTGGGTGGTTCGTGGGCTGGTCGGACGTGTCGACCCTGCTCCTCCCGCTGACGACGATCACCGGGCTGGCGACGTTGAACGGCGCGAACCTGATGGACGAGCCGTGGGAGCTCCCGCTCGAGTTCGAGCGGTGGACGGACGTCGCGGCCCTCCCACCCGGGAGCTCCTTCACCCAGCGCGCCGCGCCGCGCCGCCGGGTCCGGCCCTGGGAAGCCTGGGCGGACGAACCCCTCGACCGCGATCGCGCCTACGAGGCACCCACCCGCTGGCGCTCGCTCGACGGGAGTGCGGACGTCGCGATGCGCGGCCGTCTGATCGGCGGCTGCCTCGAGACGGTCTCGCTGCTGGCGGGCACGCCCTACGGCGACGTCCCCGGATTCGCGCGCCGGCACGCACCGGAGGGAACGATCGTCCACCTCGAGGCGGCCGAGTCCGACGCCGTCTCCGTCCTCCGGATGCTCATCTCGCTGCGCCTCGCGGGCTGGTTCGAGGACGCGAACGGCGTCCTGATCGGCCGGACCGGCGGCGGTGCCGTTCCCGAGCTCAGCCAGGACGAGGCGGTGCGCCGCGCACTCGGTGATCTCGGTCTCCCCGTGGTCCTGGACTTCGACACGGGACATCAGCCGCCGCAGCTTCCGCTGGTGAACGGCGCGCTCGCGGACGTCCGGCTGGACGGCGCGAGCGGATCGATCACCCAGCACCTCGTGCCGTGATCGGCAGGAGCGACCGGGCCGCGTGTCCGGGTACGGTGCCGTGATGGTCGTGTCGCGAGAGCTGGTGGACCGCTGGGTGGCGGGGTGGTGCGAGTCGCGCGGGATGCTCGCGCGGCGCGACGGGGACGGCCGGCTCGTCGAGGTCGCGGCGGAGACCCGCTCCCGCGAGTACGTGATCGCCGAGCCGTCGCTGCCCGAGCTGCACCGCCTGGCCGCCGCCGTCACCGCGCCCGACGTCTGGCTGACGATCGTCGGCGAGCTCGACGAGCGCGGTCGCGACGCGGTGGCCGGCCTCGACGCCGTGACCTGCGACGAGCAGATGATGACCACCCGGCTCCGAAGGTCGGCGAGGCCGGCGCAGGTGCGGATCGAGGCGAGCGGACGCGTCGCGCACGCCCGCATCGAGGTGGAGGGCGAGGTCGCGGCGCGCGGGCAGGCGGCCCTGAGCGGCGGTGACGCCGTCTTCGACCGGATCGAGACGACTCCGCGGTTCCGCCGCCGCGGCCTCGGTGGCCTGGTGATGACCGGCCTGAGCGCCTGGGCGGCGGAGAACGGCGCGACCATCGGACTCCTGATGGCGAGCGTCGGCGGGCGCGCGCTCTACACGAGCCTCGGCTGGACGGAGGTGGCACCGATCGTCACCCTGCGCGGGCGGGCCGCCGGTGCGACGGCCGACGTGGGGGCATAGCTCCTCCACAGGTCGGACATTCGCGGGTTCTCCTCGGGTTCCGCCCGAGGGGGGCTCGGGTGTCGGTGGTCCCTGGTTCAATACGCGTATGGATGAGCACAGCGACCCGGGAGCGGCACGACGGCCGAGCGCGCTCGCGGCCGTCGACGCGCTGACCGACATCGCCGCGGAGATCGGACGCACCTCCGCTCAGCTGCTCCTCACGCGTGCGCAGACCCTGCACCTCGCCTACCGCGCGGCGGTCACCGTCCCCGACGCGTTCGCCCGCGGGAGCTCGCTTGCGAAGAGCGAGGCGCGCGCCCTCGTCGAGCGGTCCATCCGCGCCGAGTTCGCGGTCAAGCTCCACCTGTCCGAGCGGGCCATGACCACACTGCTCGAGCACGCCCGCCTGCTCGTCGAGGACCTCCCCTGCATCCGCGCCCTGCTGGCCGAGGGCCGGCTGCTCTGGGACTCGAGCGAGATCGTCTGCGCGACCGCCGCCACCCTGACTCCCGCCTCCCGCGCCCGGTTCGACGAGCGCGCCGCGGAGGTCGCCCCGGACGTGACCCCCACGCAGCTGAAGCGGATCGTCGCCCGCCTGCGCGACGAGCTCCACGAGGAACCCCTCGCCCAACGGCACGTCCGCGCCCGGCAGGACCGCGCCGTCTGGATCACGCCCGAGGTCGACGGGATGGCGACGCTCTGCGCCCTGCTGCCCGCGCCGGACGCGATGGGCATCGCCGAGCGCGTCGACCGCATCGCCCGCAGTCTCCGCGACGGTGGCGAGGTTGGCGACGAGCGCACCCTGGCGCAGCTGAAGGCCGACGTGCTCACGGATCTGCTGCGCGACGGCGACATCGCCGGGACCACACCCGCAGGAGATGGCCCGCAGCTGTCGGCGTCGTACGTGCCCGGGATCCGCGCGGAGGTGCGCCTCACCCTCGCCGCATCCACCGCCGTCGGGCTCGACGACGCCCCCGCCGACCTCGACGGCTACGGCCTCATCCCCGCCGATCTCGCCCGCGCCCTGGTCGCGACCGGCGCGTCCTTCACCCGAGTGCTCACCGATCCGGACACCCGCGCCGTCGTCTCCGTCGGCCGCACCCACCGGGTCCCGCCGCCGCAGATGCGCCTGCACCTGCAGCTCCGCGACCAGACCTGCCGCTTCCCCGGCTGCACCCGCACCGCCTCCCGAGCAGAGGCGGACCACACTCTCGAATGGCGCAACGGCGGCGAGACGTCCCTGGAGAACCTCGTCTGCCTCTGCACCTCGCACCACCACGTCCGCCACGGCGACCGCTGGACCTACGTCCCCCGCCCGGATGGCAGCATCGTCTGGACCACCCCCACCGGCCGCCTCGTCACCCTCCGCCCACCCGCGCTCGCCGGCGCCCCGCCGGGTCCGCGCTTCAGGGATGCACCGCCCCCGTTCCGACGAACGCGGGTCTGCACCCGCGCCGCCCCATGCTGATCGAGTAGCCCTCGCAGAGGGCGTATCGAGATCCGCCGTCATCCGGAGGGTGGGTCTCGATACGCGCTGCGCGCTACTCGACCAGCATGAAATGCGCGCGCTTGCCTGCGAAATACTGCGGACCCGCGCCAAATCATGCTGATCGAGTAGCCCTCGCAGAGGGCGTATCGAGATCCACCGCACCCGATGGGTGGGCCTCGAGACGCGCTTCGCACTACTCGACCAACATGGGCCGCCCATGCTGATCGAGTAGCCCTCGGAGAGGGTGCATCGAGATCCACCGCTCCGCGAGGCGGTGCCCCGCGGCTACAGGCCCGCGGGCTTCGACGGGGTGCGGAGCCAGGTGTCGAAGAAGGCGGTCAGGTCCTGGCCCGAGACCGACTCGGCGAGGTCCTGGAGGTCGGCCGTCGTGACGTTGCCGTAGCGGTTCTCGGCGGCCCAGCGCTGGAGCAGCGTGCCGAAGGCCTCGTCGCCGATGGTGGAGCGCAGCTCGACCAGCGTGAGGCCGCCGCGCGCGTAGATCGGGCTGTCGAAGAGGCCGAGAGCGCCGGGATCCGCGACCTTCGTCGCCCAGAACGGGTCGTCCGCGGGGATCGCCGCGACCTCGGCGGCCGACTCCTCGACGGTCGGGCCGCCGTCGTGCTCCGCCCACAGCCACTCGGCGTAGGTCGCGAAGCCCTCGTTCAGCCAGATGTCCGACCAGAGCCGCGGGGTGACGCTGTCGCCGAACCACTGGTGCGAGATCTCGTGCGCGACGGTCGAGGTGTCGGCGCCGCCCGAGTAGAACGAGCGTCCCTGCGTCTCGAGCGCGTAGCCGATCTCGTCGTCGTCGACGACGGCTCCGCCCGAGCGGAACGGGTAGGCGCCGAAGACGCCCGTGAAGTAGTCGATGATCTCGCCCTGGCGCGCGAGCGCGGCCTCGGTGCTGGCCCGCGCCTCGCCGGTGATGTCGCGGTCGACGGCGTCGATGCTGACCACGCCGGCCGCCCGGGAGCGGACGAGGTCGTAGTCGCCGATGTTCACCATCGCGAGGTAGCTCGCCATCGGGCTCGTCTCGACCCAGCTGGAGGTGGTCCACCCGTTGCGGGTCACGGGCGAGCCCACCGGCACCCCGTTCGCGACGGCGGTGCGCCCCTCCGGGACCGTGAGGGTGAAGGAGTAGCGGGCCTTGTCGGCCGGCGAATCGTTCACCGGGTACCAGGTCGAGGCGCCGTCGGGCTCGCTCGCGACCAGGGCGCCGTCGTCGGTCGACCACCAGCCGTACGGGGCGCCCGTGCCGTCGACCGGATTGCCGGTCGTGCCGGCGTAGCGGATGTCGACCAGGGTCGGCGCGCCCTTCTTCAGCGAGCGGGACGGTGTGATCGTGAGCTCGTCGCCGACCTGCGTGAAGGCGGCGCCCCGGGTGTTCACCGACACCTTCGAGACCGTCAGCCCGCGCAGGTCGAAGGAGAACGAGCTCAGCTCCTGCGTCGGCGAGAGGGTCACGACGGCCCGGCCGGTGAGCGCCCGCGGCGCCGGGTCGTAGGTGAGGAACAGGCTGTAGCTGAGCGCGTCGAAGCCCGAGCTGCCGAGGCCGGGGAAGTACGGGTCGCCGGAGCTGGTGCCTCCGCTCGTCCCCGCTTTCACAGCGGTGTCGGCGAGGGCGGGCGTCGGGAGGGCGAGAGCCCCGGCAACGAGGGCGGAGGCGAGGAGCGCCGGGACGACACGGCGGGAGGAGGCGGGCATGCGGCACACGCTAGCCCCTCGGCCACCCGCCGGACACTCCCCCTCCGCGCGACGCCGATGCCCTACGAGCGCCGCTCCAGCGCGGCCAGCAGGTACGGCGCCGTCCGGCTGCCCTCCACCCGCGCGACCTGCTCCGGCGTGCCGGTCGCGACGATCGAGCCGCCTGCGTCGCCCGCACCCGGGCCGAGGTCGATCACCCAGTCCGCGTCGGCGACGATCCGCATGTCGTGCTCCACGACGATCACCGTGTTGCCCGCGTCGACGAGGTGCTGCAGGTGGCCGAGCAGCCGGTCCGCGTCGGCCGGGTGCAGGCCCGAGGTCGGCTCGTCGAGCAGGTAGAGCGTGTCGCCGCGCTGCGCCCGCCGCAGCTCCGAGGCCAGCTTCACCCGCTGCGCCTCGCCGCCGGACAGCTCCGGAGCGGGCTGCCCGAGCGCCACGTAGCCGAGGCCCACGTCGAGCAGCGCGTCGAGGTGCCGGCCGATCTCCGTCTCCTCGGCGAAGACCTCGCGCGCCTCGGTCACGCTCAGCGCGAGCACCTCGGCGATCGAGCGCCCGCCCCAGGTCACCTCGAGCGTCTCGGCGTTGTAGCGCGTGCCGCCGCACTCCGTGCACGGCGCCTGCACCGTCGGCAGGAAGAGCAGCTCGACCTCCATGGTCCCCTCGCCCTTGCAGACCGGGCAGCGGCCGCTGGGCATGTTGAAGGAGAAGCGGCCGGCACCGTACCGGCGCCGCTTCGCCTCGGGAGTCGCCGCGAACAGCGCGCGGACGCGGTCGAAGAGCCCGGTGTATGTCGCGACGTTGGAGCGGGAGGTGCGCCCGATCGGCGTCTGGCCGACCTGCACCACCCGGCGCAGCCGCTCCGCCGGACCGGTCGCGCTGCCGGTGGTGACGGCGGTGTCGGCGTCGAGCAGCGGGTCGTCGGAGGACGACTCGTCCCGCTCCGGGCTCTCCCCCGCGAGATCCGCCTGCAGACTCGCGCGGAGCAGATCCGGCAGCGCCTGATTGACCAGCGTGGACTTGCCCGATCCGGAGACCCCCGTCACCGCGGTCAGCGCGCCGAGCGGGAACGCGACGTCGAGCCCGCGGAGGTTGTTGCGCGCCACGTCGACCAGCCGGACCTGCGCGTCGGGCGTCCGCCGCTCGGGCAGCGGCGGCGTCGGCTCCGCCGTCTCGGGGAAGAGGTAGCGGCGGGTGATCGAGTCGGAGGCCCCCCGCAGCCCGTCGAGCTCGCCCGAGTAGACGACGGTGCCGCCGCCCGAGCCGGCCGCCGGGCCGATGTCGACGATCCAGTCGGCCTCGCGGATCACGTCGAGCGAGTGCTCGACGAAGAAGACCGTGTTGCCGCTGTCCTTCAGCGAGCGCAGGATGCCGAGCAGCGCCTCCGTGTCGGCCGGGTGCAGCCCCGTCGACGGCTCGTCCAGGACGAACACCACCCCGAACAGGCGCGAGAGCACCTGGGTCGCGAGGCGCATCCGCTGCAGCTCGCCCGAGGACAGCGTCGGCGTCGAGCGGTCCAGCGACAGGTAGCCGAGGCCGAGGTCGACGATCGGCGCCATCCGGCCGAGCAGATCCGAGACCAGGCGCTGGGCGGCCAGCCGGGTCTCCGGGGCGAGCGGGCCACCGCCCACGGGCACCCAGTCCGGCTCGAGCACGCGGGCCAGCAGCGCCGTGAGCTCCTCGAGCGGCAGCGCCGAGAGCTCGGTGATGTCGAACCCCTCGAAGCTCACCGCCAGCGCCTCGGGCTTCACCCGCTTGCCGTGGCAGTCCGGGCAGGCGACGCTGACCAGGAACGTCGCCGCGCGCTCGCGCATCCGGGCGCTCTTGGAGCCCGCGAAGGTGTCCATCACGTAGCGCTTCACGCCGAGGAACGTGCTCATGTACCGCGGCTCGGCCCCCGCCGCCACCGCCGCCCGCACCTCGGCCGGCCCGCGATCCGTCCAGACCGGCACCTGCGGCGACTCCTGCGTGTACAGGATCCACTCGCGCTCCTCGGCCGGCAGCGTCGCCCACGGCACGTCGATGTCGTAGCCCAGCGAGATCAGGCTGTCGCGCAGCTGCTTGCCGTGCCAGGCGGTCGGCCAGGCCGCGAGCGCGCCGTCGCGGATCGAGAGCGAGTCGTCCGGCACCATCAGCTCCTCGGGCACGTCGTAGACGCGGCCGATCCCGTGGCAGGCGGGGCAGGCGCCCTGGACGGTGTTCGCGGAGAAGTCCTCCGCGAGGAGCATCGGCGCACCCTCGGGGTAGGTCCCGACCCGCGAGAACACCATCCGCACCACGGACGAGAGCGTGGTCGCGCTCCCCAGGGTCGAGCGCGCCGAGCCGCCGGAGCGCCGCTGCGGCAGCGCGACGGCCGGCGGCAGTCCGTCGATCGCGTCGACGTCCGGCACCCCGACCTGATCGATCAGCCGCCGCGCGTACGGCGCGACCGACTCGAAGTAGCGGCGCTGCGCCTCCGCGTAGAGCGTGCCGAACGCGAGCGAGCTCTTGCCCGAGCCGGAGACGCCGGTGAAGGCGACGAGCGCGTCGCGCGGGATGTCCACGTCCACGTCGCGGAGGTTGTTCTCTCGGGCGCCGCGGACGCGGACCCGGTCGAGGCGGTGGTCGTCGGGAGTGCGCGCAGTCATCCGACCAGCCTGCCCTGTTCCGATGTGCGCTCAGTCCAGGGTGGGGCGGTACGCGCGGACGACCGGCGGCGACTCGAGCGCCTCCCGCTTCACGACGTCGAGGCGCTGCAGCAGCGCGGGGATCGTCGGCGTCATCTCGAGCCGGACCTCCAGCTCGCCGTCCCGGCCGGGCAGCGTGAAGGCGACGTGGGCCGAGGAAGCGCTCCAGAGCAGCCGCTCGCGCAGGGGCCGGGAGGTCGGCTCCTCCGCGAGGCCGCCGACCTCCGCGAGCACCGCGGCGAGGCGGCGGGCGCGCACCTCGGCGGGCACGTCGCTCAGGAGGTTCGGGCTGAACAGCACGCCGCCGGAGAGCTCCTCGGCCCGCGCGGGGTCGCCGGGACCGACGATCGCCGCCTCGACGGCCGCCGCGGCCGCCAGCGTCGACGGGTGCACCGCGACGGTGCGCGCCGGCGGCTCCGCGTCCTCGAGCGCCGCGCGCAGCAGGCCCGTGGCCGCGGCCGCGAGCTTGGCGCCGTTCGTCGTCGCGAAGACCACGACTCCCAGGCCCGACTCGAGGTGCCAGCGCATGTTCGAGGACCAGCCGGGCAGCCCGCCGGAGTGGTGCGCGATCGCGCCGAAGCGGACGTCCTGCTCGATCACCAGGCCGAGCCCGTAGGCGGAGCCGTCGAGCGTGCTCTCCCCGGCCCGCGGGCTGAGCGCGGGCACCGGGGTCCAGCCGCGCTGCATCTCGCGGCGCGAGGCGCGGCTGAGGACGGCGTCGTCGGCGTCCCCGTCGTCGATGCCGCCGTCGGCGCCCTCGAACGCCGACGACAGCCAGCCGCTCCAGCGCGCGATGTCGCCGACGGTGCTGAACATGCTGGCAGCGCAGGCGCCCACGCCGGTGCCGGTGTACGGGCGGGCGGTCCAGGTGGCGCCCTCGTCGAAGCTGCTGAAGCCCTGCGCGAGGTCGGTGCCCTCGGGGTAGGCGTTCACGTCGTAGCGCGTGCTCGCGAGGCCGAGCGGCTCGAGGATCGTCCGGGTCGCGAAGTCGACGAAGTCCTCGCCGGAGACGTTCTCGACGATCACCCCGAGCAGCCAGAAGCCGATGTTCGAGTACTGGTAGACCTCGCCCGGCCGCTCGGTGAAGGTCAGCCCGCGCGCGATCAGCGCGAGGAACTCGGCCCGCGGCATCGCCATCACGTGGTCGGCCCAGCCGTTGTCCTCGGGCAGCCCCGAGCAGTTGCTGAGCAGCATCCGGAGCGTCACCGGCAGCACCCGCCCCGCGGCGTCGACCGGGTCCGCGAACTCCGGCACGTGGGCGCTGACGCGGTCGTCGAGGTCGAGCAGCCCGCGGTCGCGGAGGATCAGCACCGCCGCCGCCTCGAAGCTCTTCGACATCGACGCGATGCGGTGCACGGTGCCGGCGTCCGGCGCGGCGCCGTCGAGCCGATGCTCCCCGCGACCGTGCCGGGCGATCAGCCCGTCGCGGTCGAACAGCGCCCAGCTCAGCGACGGCGCGACCGGCGCCCCCTCGTCGAACCAGTGCGCGAACCTGTCGAGGAGCTCCGGAGTCATCCCCTCATCCTTCCGCACGCGATCCCTGCGCACTCGCCTCTGGAGCACGCAGCGGGTCGTCCCTGCGCAGCTCCACGAGGATGCGGCGCAGGTGGATCGCGACCAGGACACCCGGGCCCATGCTCGTCCCGGTCGCGGCGGCGCGCGTGTCGACGGCGCGCGCGAGCTCGTCGACCGCCCTCTCCGCCGGCTCCAGGGAGCGGTCCTCGGGCGAGCCGCCCGTCACCACCGCGTCGCCGACCGCGTGGCAGGCCGCGCTCAGCGGCGCCGCGAGCTCCGCGTCGAACGGCAGTGCACCCGGTCGGTTCCAGATCGTGTCGGCGAGCGCCGCCGTCATGTCGCGGACGTGGAAGAGCGTCCCGTCCAGGGTCGCCAGCCGGAGGTGGTCGGTCTGCGAGCTGTGCCGGTGCAGCAGAGCGCGCGGATTGCCCTTGCGGCTCTCGTCGCCGTCGACGAGCGCCCGCCGCACCTCGGTCGCGGTCGCCGCCAACTGCTCGCCGTTGGTCGACCAGGCCTCGTGCTCGGGCGGCCAGGTCTCCTCGAGGGCCGCGCCCATGTCGTGCAGGTGGCGCCCGAGCTGGCGCTCGAACTCGTCCACCCGCGCGGACGCCGCCTCGGAGGTCAGCCCCGGCGCGACCAGAAGGTTGACCAGCAGCCCGACCACGACGCCGACGGCCATCTGCACGAGGTAGCCGAGCGAGTAGTCCTCCGCCTTCGCGCCGCCGATGATCAGCACGAAGAGCGCCGCCATCGGCACGTACTCCCGCCCCGCACCGAACCAGCCGGTGCCCGAGAGCACCACGCCGACGCCCACGATCAGCGGGATCGTCCACCAGGTCGGGCCGACCGTCACCACGACCAGCACCGCCAGCCCGATGCCGGCCGCGAGCCCGAGGAGCGTCTGCAGCCCGGTCTTCGCCGAGCCCATCAGCGTCGGGTACATGCTGACCAGCGCGCCGAGCGGCGCGTAGTACGGGTACTGCTCGGCGACGCCGGGCACGTACGGGGCGACGGCCCAGGCGATGCCCACCGCCACCGCCGTCTTCAGCGCGAGCAGCAGCCGCGGGCCGGCCACCGCGTCGCGCCAGGCCCGGCCGGCCCGGGCGAGGCGAGGGCGGATCACGCCCGGCTGTCGGGGTTCAGGACGTCGGGGCGAGGTGCGTCGAGCCGCGCCGCGACGTCGGCCGGGAAGCCGCCGGTCGCGATCGGGCTCCAGCGCGTCGGCGTGATGCGCAGCAGCGACTTGTCCTGCAGCCGCATCGCCGCGCGGTACTCGTCCCAGTCCGGATGCTCGCCCGAGATGCTGCGGTAGTAGTCGACGAGCGCGTCCTCCGCCTCGGGCATGTGCAGGACCTCGGCCTCGCCGTCGACCTGGATCCACGCGTCGTTCCAGTCGTCGGAGAGCACGAGGACCGACGTCGCGGAGCGGCGCTCGGCGTTCCGGGTCTTCGCCCGTCCGGGGTAGGTCGAGATCACGAGGCGGCCCTCCGCGTCGACCCCGCCGGACACCGGCGACATCTGGGGTCGGCCGTCCGCCCGGGTCGTCGCGACGAGCATCCGGTGCCGCGGTCGCACGAAGTCGAGCATGCCGTCGCGGTCGACGGCGGTGGTGGTGGAGACGGTTCTGGCCATGCGGACCAGGCTAACGAGGACCTCTTCCGGACTAGGTGGTTCTACGTGGTCGTGTCAGCCGGAGCCCAGGAACGGCGTGCCTCCTCCCCCTGAGAGGGGCCGTGGCGGGGCGGGCGCTGGCGCGGAAGGACGGGGCGGCTGTCGCTAATTTCTGCACGGAAAACTCCCCCTCGAAAGGACCCCGTGTCTCCCACCTCCCCCCTCTCCCCCTCCCGTCGCTCCGTTGCCGTCGCAGCGGCCTGGTCGCTGCCCGTGATCGCCGTCGCCGCCGCGGCGCCGCTCGCGAGCGCCTCCACCGTGGAGGTCGTCCCCGGTCAGCCGGACACCTACCCGAACCCGACCTTCTCCGCGACCCGCCAGTCGGTCGGCGACCCGAGTCTCAAGGCGACCAACAACACCGGCTACGCGCGCACCGACTTCACCGCCGTCCCCGACGACGGCGAGTACGCCTCGTACAAGACCGGCTGGACGTACGTCATCACCTCCGCGAAGCCGGTGTCCACGATCACCTACGACACCACCAGCCTCGCCCCGGGCGTGCAGGGCGTCCTGACCGACGGCCTCTACACCTACTCCTGGACCCTGACCCGCGCGGCGGAGACGACCTGGGTGCGCGTCAAGCCCACCGCCGTCCCGCAGGAGATCCGCTTCGTGCTGACCGACACCACGTCCACCCCCCAGGGCGTCGTCGGCAACGCGACGGCCACCTCGAAGGCATGAGTCGCGGCGGGCTCGCCTACTTCGGCGAGCCCGCCTGCTCCGCGGCAGCCACCAGGCTCCGCAGGAGCGCGCGCTGCTCGCGGAGCACCACGACCAGCGCGACCCCGTCCGAGCCGCGGAGCCACTCGTCGAGCGCGGCGTCGAACAGCGCGGACGCCGTGCGCGCGGCGAGCGCCGCCTCGGCGGCCGGCACCGCCGCGTCCAGCAGCGCGTCGCGCATCGCGTCCGCGAGCAGCGCCGCCTTCAGCAGCTCGCGCTCGCGCAGCGCCGGCTCGGACAGCACGACCGCCCGCCGCGCCGCGATCTCGCTGCGCCAGCCCTCCAGGTCGCCGGCCGCGACCGTCTCGAGCCCGTGCATCAGCAGGCCCAGCGGAGCGAGGCCCTCGGGAGCGCCCGCGATCAGCCGGGCCACCACCTGCGGGAACTCCCGCTCGCGGAGGAACAGCACGTCGCGCTTGTCGGCGAAGTGCCTGAAGAAGGTGCGGGTCGTGAGCCCGGCCCGCTCGGCGATCGACGGCACCGTCGTCGCGGAGTAGCCGTGCTCGGTGAACAGCTCCATCGCGGCGCGCTCGAGGCGCAGTGCGGCGTCGGGTGCCCAGCGTGACATGCAGCCAGGCTAGCTGATGACACGACGTGTCATCAGGTGTACAGTGACGACACGTCCTGTCATCGAGCACTGGAGACCCTTGCCCTCGAACCCCGCTGCGCCCTCGAGCCCCGCCGCTCTCACCAACTCCGCCGCACGCCTCCCCTCCGCCCGCGCCGACCTCGTCGTCGGCCCCGCCGCGCTGCACGCGCCCGGGCCCGGCGAGCTGCTGGTGCGCAACCGCGCCGTCGCCGTGAATCCGCTCGACGAGGTCAAGCAGTGGACCGGCGACCTGATGTACCGCTGGCTCCCCTACCCCTCGGTCCTCGGCGAGGACGTCGCCGGCGAAGTCGCGGCGGTCGGGCCCGGCGTCGACCGCTTCGCCGTCGGCGACCGCGTCGTCGCCTACGCGGTCGGCATGGAGCGCGGTCGCCGGCACGATGCGGAGGGCGGCTTCCAGGGGTACACCGTCGTCCGCGCGGACCTCGCCGCGCCGATTCCGCCGCGGCTGACGGACGAGCAGGCCGTGGTGCTGCCGCTCGCCGTCTCCACCGCCGCGACCGCGCTCTTCCAGAAGGACCACCTGGCGCTGCCCCACCCCTCGGCCGAGCCGGTCGCCACGGGCCGGACGGTCGTGGTCTGGGGCGGCGCCACCAGCGTCGGCAGCAACGCGATCCAGCTCGCCGTCGCCTCCGGTCACCGCGTGGTCGCCACCGCCTCGCCCGGCAACCACGCCCGCCTCCGAGAGCTCGGCGCCGACGTCGTCGTCGACTACCGCAGCCCGAGCGCGGTCGCCGACGTCGTCGCCGCGATCGGCGGCGCGGAGGTGGCGGGCGTCCTCGCGGTCGGCACCGGCTCCGCCGAGCCCTGCGTGGCCGTCGCGGCCGCCACCGGAGCCCGCCGGGTCGCCCTCGCCAGCCCCTCGGTCTCCTTCGGCTCGCTGCCGCGCAGGGCGGGGCTCTCGCTCCCCTTCGTGCGGACGATGTCGCGCCTGGTCGGCGCGAACCTCCGCCTCCAGCTCGCCGCCCGGCGTCGCGGCATCCGCGCCCGCTACGTCTGGGGCGCCACGCTGATGAGCAACGAGGTCGGGCCGATGCTCTGGCGCGACCACCTGCCGAGCGCGCTCGCCGACGGCCGTCACCGCTGCGCGCCCGAGCCCGAGGTCGTCGGCACCGGTCTGGGCGCGGTGCAGGGCGCGCTCGACCGGCTGCACGCGGGCGTGTCCGCGCGGAAGCTCGTCGTGCTGCTCTGACCGCGAGCCGCTCGGGTGCGCCACTATGGACCGTGCCGCTCCCCTCCCCCGCCGGACCGTCCGCTCCCTCCGCGCGCTCCTGGCTCCTCGTCGCGCCGTCGCTCGTCGTCCTCGGCTGGGGCGGCAACCAGTTCCTGCCGCTGATGCAGCTCTACCGCCAGCTCGAGGGCTACACGCAGACGCAGGTCACGATCCTGCTCGCCGCCTACGTCCTCGGCATCGTGCCCGGCTTCGCCCTGGCCGGCGGCTGGTCCGACCGCTTCGGCCGCCGCCCGGTGCTGCTGGCCGGCCTCGTCCTGGGGATCCTCGGCAGCATCGTGCTCGCCTGCTCCCCCGCCTCGGTGCTCGGGCTCGGCGTCGGCCGCTTCATCAGCGGGCTGAGCGTCGCGGCGGGGATGGTCGTCGGCACGGCCTGGATCAAGGAGCTCTCGATCGCGACCGGAGCGTCCTCGGCCGGCGCCCGCCGCGCCTCCGCGATGCTCACCATCGGCTTCGGCGGCGGCGCGGGAGTCGGCGGCGCGCTCGCGCAGTTCGGCCCCTGGCCGACCGTGCTCCCCTACATCGTCCAGTCCGCCGCCTGCGTCGCGGCCGTCCTCGTGCTCCTCCGCGCACCCGAGACCCGGGCCTACGACCCGTCCGCCGGCCGCCTGACCGGCGAGCTGAGCATCCCGCGCCTCGCCCGCGCCCGCTTCGCCGCCGTCGTCCTGCCGCTCGCCCCCTGGGTGTTCGCCGCACCCGCCCTGTCCTTCGCGGTCGGGCCGAGCCTGGTCGCCGACCGCCTGCCCGGCGTCACCGTCGGCTTCGCGACCCTCGTCACCGTGATCACGCTCGGCTGCGGCTGGGTCACCCAGCTCTTCTCCGGCCCGCTGCTGATCCTGCTGCGCGGCCGCGGCGCCCTCGTCGGCGGCGCGCTCACCGCCCTCGGCGCTCTGCTGCTGATCCCCGCCGCCGTCGGACAGCAGCTCTGGCCGGTCCTCGTCGCCGCACCGGTCTTCGGCTGCGGCTACGGCCTCGCCATGGTCTCCGGGCTCACCGCCTCGCAGGCCCTCGTCGAGACGCGCGACCTGGCGAGCGTCACCGCCGTCTACTACTCCGTCACCTACGCCGGCTTCCTGGTGCCGGCGATCCTCGCGGCGCTGGCCGTCGCCCTGCCGATGCCGCTGCTGCTCGCGGCGACCGCGCTCGCGATCCTCGCCTGCGTCGCGCTCGCGGCCCGTGGACTGCGCCGCCGGTCCGCGGCTACGCTCGGCTGAACCGCCGCCCGCCCGAAGGAGACCCCGTGTCGAAGGTCCGCGTCCACAACTTCTCCGTCTCGCTCGACGGCTACGCCGCCGGGGAGGGCCAGTCGCTCGAGACCCCGTTCGGCCACGCCGGCTCGCGGCTGGTCGAGTGGGCGATGGGCACCCGCACCTTCCGCAGGATGGGCCTGCCCGGTCCGGGCGAGGGCTCGCAGGGCGTCGACGAGGCGTTCGCGAGCGCCTGGGCGGACGGCATCGGCGCCGAGATCATGGGCCGCAACAAGTTCGGGCCGCAGCGCGGTCCCTGGGAGGACGAGGAGTGGACCGGCTGGTGGGGCGAGGACCCGGTCTTCCACACGCCGGTCGTGGTCCTCACGCACCACCCGCGCCCGACCGTCACGATGGCCGGCGGCACCAGCTTCCACTTCGTCGACGCCGACCCGGCGACCGCCCTCGAGCGGGCCCGCGAGCTGGCCGGCGGCGGCGACGTGCGCATCGGCGGCGGCGCGGCGACAGTGCGGCAGTTCCTCGCCGCCGATCTCGTCGACCGGATGCACGTCGTGCTCGTCCCGATCGTCCTCGGCCGCGGCGAGCGGCTGTGGGACGGGCTCGAGGGCCTGGAGCAGCGCTTCCGCATCGAGGCGACACCCTCGCCGTCCGGGGTCGTGCACCTCGTCTTCGAGCGCCGGGAGCGCTAGAACCGCGCCGCGACCTCGTAGAGCACGTCCTCGTCGCCGGCGTACAGGCCCTCCGTCCGCGGCCAGTGCGCGATCACGTCGGTGAAGCCCAGCTCCTCGGCGCGGCCCGCCGAGTCGGCGAAGCGGTCGACGTTCTCGAGCGAGTAGTCCGGCCCGGAATCGAGCGAGAGGTGCCGCTCGATCGAGCGCGGGTCGCGCCCGGCGGCCTCGAGCGCGTCGTCGAGGCGCTTCGAGAGATCGGCGACCGCGGCCCACCACTCCTCGGTGCTGCGCCCCTCCGGACCCGTCGTCACCCAGCCCTGCGCCCGCTCGGCCACGAGCGCGAGGCCCTTCGGCCCGTTCGCCGCGAGCACGAACGGCACGCGCGGCGACTGCACCGGCTCTCCCACCATCCGGGCGCCCCGCGCCGTGAACCAGGCGCCGTCGAGGTCGATCCCGCCCGAGCCCGGCTCCTCGTGCCGCAGCAGCACGTCGAGCGCTGTGACGAACTCGACGTAGCGCTCGTGCCGCTCCCGCGGCGAGTGCAGCTCCTGGCCCAGCACCGTCGCGTCGAAGCCCGTCCCGCCCGAGCCGACCCCGAGGACGAAGCGGCCGCCCGAGATCTCGTCGACCGTCGCGATCTCCTTCGCGAACGGCACCGGGTGCCGGAAGTTCGGCGAGGCGACGAAGGTGCCCAGCCGCAGCGTCTCGGTCACCACCGCCGCGGCCGTCAGCGTGGGGATCGTCGCGTGCCAGACCTGGTCGGCGAGCGAGCGCCAGGAGAGGTGGTCGTAGGTCCAGGCGTGGTCGAAGCCGAGCCCCTCCGCGGACTGCCACTTGCGCCGGGCGGTGGACCAGGGCTCCTGCGGGAGGATGACGATGCCGTGTCGCATCGTCCGAGTGTAGGGAGGAAGGACCCTGCACGGACGGCCTGTCAGGACGGCCCGGTACGATGGTCGGCGGTGTGCCGGGAAGTCTGGTCGGCGGACGCGGCCCTCTGCCGCGTTCTCACGCGATCCGACGACCTCCCGAAGGAAGCCCCTCCGTGCCCCACACTCCTGCCTCCGAGCCCGTCCACCAGGCGCCCCACGCGATCTGGCGGGGCCTGCGCCAGACGCTGCGCTCCGACGCCGTCGGCGGCGCCCTGCTGCTCGGCGCGACCGTCCTCGCACTGGTGCTCGCCAACTCGCCCGCGGCCGGCTTCTACGAGACCGTCCGCGACTACGAGTTCGGCCCCGAGGCGCTCCACCTGAACCTCAGCGTCGGCGCCTGGGCGGCCGACGGACTGCTCGCGATCTTCTTCTTCGTCGTGGGCCTCGAGCTCAAGGAGGAGTTCGTCGTCGGCAAGCTCCGCGACCCGCGCACCGCCGCACTCCCGGTGGCCGCCGCGTTCGGCGGCGTCGCCGTCCCCGCCCTGATCTACGTCGCGATCAACGCGACCGCCGGCCCCGATGCCCTGCAGGGCTGGGCGATCCCGGTCGCCACCGACATCGCCTTCGCCGTCGCCGTGATCGCGGTCGTCGGCAAGAGCCTCCCGGTCGCCCTGCGCACCTTCCTGCTCACCCTCGCCGTCGTCGACGACCTGCTCGCCATCACGATCATCGCCGTCTTCTACACCTCGGCCATCGCCTTCCTGCCGCTGCTGCTCGCACTCGTCCCGCTGGGGATCTTCGCCGTCCTCGTCCAGCGGGGCGTCCGCACCTGGTGGATCCTGATCCCGCTCGGCGTCGCGACCTGGGCGCTCGTGCACGCCTCCGGCATCCACGCGACCGTCGCCGGCGTACTGCTCGGCTTCGCGGTCCCGGTCGTCGCGACCGCCCGCGCCCGCGTCCGCACCGGAACCGGGAGCGACGGCGAGCCCGAGTACGACGGACTCGCCGCGCACTTCGCCGACCGCTGGAGCGGCGTCTCGGCCGGCGTCGCCGTCCCGGTCTTCGCCTTCTTCTCGGCCGGAGTCACGATCGGCGGGCTCACCGGCCTCGTCGAGTCGTTCCAGGACTCCATCGCGCTCGGCATCGTCGTCGGCCTGGTGGTCGGCAAGCCGCTCGGCATCCTCGCGACCACCTTCCTGATCACCCGCCTGCCCGGTCTCCGCCTGGACCCCGCGCTGCGCTGGCCGGACCTGGTCGGCATGTCGATGCTCGCCGGCATCGGCTTCACCGTCTCGCTGCTCGTCGGCGAGCTGTCCTTCGGCGTCGGGAGCGAGGCCGACGAGCACGTGAAGGTCGGCGTGCTGGCCGGCTCGGTGATCGCGGCGGTGCTGGGCGCGACGGTCCTCTCGATCCGCAGCCGCGCCTACGCGCGGACCGGAGTCGTCTCGGACTGACCCTCGGCCAGCCGCATCGTGCCGCCCGCCCGGGCGGCGAACGCGCGCGCCGTCGCCGCGATCGTGCGCTGCATGACCCGGACCGCCGCCGTCGGCGCGAGGTCCGCCGGGCGCGCGAGGCTGATCGTGCGGCTGAGCGTCGGCTCCTCGAGCCGGATCGATCGCAGGCCCGGGCGACCCTGCAGCACCATCGCCGGCACGATCGCGACGCCGAGGCCGCGCTCGGCGAAGCGAAGCACCGCGTCCATCTCGGCGCCCTCGAGCACCACGTCGGGCACCAGGCCCGCTGCCGCGAAGGCCGCATCGGTCGTCCGGCGCAGGTCGTAGCTGGAGTTGAAGACGATCTGCGGGAGCCCCGCCACGGCCGCCAGTCCGAGGGCGTCGCCGCCGGCGAGCGCGGGCTCGGCCGCCGAGGAGACCACCACCAGCTCCTCGACGAGCAGCGGCGTCACCGTGAAGGCGCCGACGGCCGCCGCCGTCGACGTCGTCACCAGCGCGAGGTCCAGCTCACCGCGCGCGAGCCGGTCGAGCAGGCTGCGCGAGCCGTCCTCCGCCAGGTGCAGCTCGATCGCCGGGTGCGCCGCGTGGAAGGCGTGCAGCACCTCCGCCACGAGGCTGATGCAGAGCGTGGGCGTCGCGCCGAAGCGGACCCGCCCGCGCTCGAGCCCGGCGAGCTCGGCCAGCTCCCGGCGCACCGATTCGGCGTCGGCGAGCATGCGCCGCGCGAGCGGCAGCAGCAGCTCACCGGCCGGGGTGAGCGTGCTGCCGGAGCGCGCCCGCTGGAACAGCTCGGAGCCGAGGTCCTGCTCGAGCGAGGAGATCTGCCGGCTCAGCGAGGGCTGCGCGAGGTGCAGCTCCTCGGCAGCGCGGGTGAAGCTGCCCAGGCGCGCGACCTCGATGAATCCGGCCAGCTGCTCGAAGTTCATGTCCATAGCGTAAGTGCATACCCGGCCCCAGCATTATGCATTGGAGTAATCGAAGCGCCCTGCCTAGCGTGGAGTCATGACCCCTTCAGCGACCACCACGACCCCGGAGCGCCGGATCTCCACCTCCGTCCTCGTCATCGGCACCGGCGGCTCGGGCCTCCGCGCCGCGATCGAGCTGGCCGAGGCCGGCGTCGACGTCCTCGCGCTGGGCAAGCGCTCGAAGTCGGACGCGCACACCTCGCTCGCCGCCGGCGGCATCAACGCCGCCCTCGCCACGATGGACCCCGACGACAGCTGGCAGCAGCACGCGGCCGACACCATCACCGAGTCCTACCAGCTCGCCAACCCCCACACGGTCGAGATCGTCACCTCCAACGCCGCCCGCGGCATCCAGGACCTCGAGCGCTACGGCATGCCGTTCGCCCGCGAGGACGACGGCCGCATCTCGCAGCGCTTCTTCGGCGCGCACACCTACCGCCGCACCGCCTTCGCCGGCGACTACACCGGCCTCGAGATCCAGCGCACGCTGGTCAACCGGGCAGCGCAGCTCGACATCCCGATCCTGGACACCGTCTACGTCACCCGCATCCTCGTCAACGAGGACGGCGCCGTCTTCGGCGCCTACGGCTTCGACCTCGTCGACGGCACCCGCTACCTCATCCACGCCGACGCGGTCGTCCTCGCCGCCGGCGGCCACAACCGCATCTGGCGCCGCACCTCCTCGCGCCGCGATGAGAACACGGGCGACTCGTTCCGCCTGGCCGTCGAGGCCGGCGGTCGCCTGCGCGACCCCGAGCTGGTGCAGTTCCACCCGTCGGGCATCATCGAGCCCGAGAACGCGGCCGGCACGCTGATCTCCGAGGCGGCCCGCGGCGAGGGCGGCATCCTCCGCAACGGCCTCGGCGAGCGCTTCATGGGGAAGTACGACCCCGAGCGGATGGAGCTCTCGACCCGCGACCGCGTCGCGCTCGCCTGCTACACCGAGATCAAGGAGGGCCGCGGCACGCCGAACGGCGGCGTCTGGCTCGACGTCTCGCACCTCCCGCGCGAGACGATCATGACCCGCCTCCCCCGCGTCTACCAGACGATGCTCGAGCTGCAGATGCTCGACATCACGAAGGACCCGATCGAGATCGCGCCCACCGCGCACTACTCGATGGGCGGCGTCTGGGTCCGCTCGGACGACCACAGCACCGACGTCCCCGGCCTCTACGCCATCGGCGAGGCGTCCAGCGGACTGCACGGCGCGAACCGCCTCGGCGGCAACTCGCTGATCGAGTTGCTCGTCTTCGGCCGCATCGTCGGCCAGGCGGCGGCGGAGTACTCCGCGTCGCTGACCGCGCAGACCCGCTCCGCCGCGTCGGTGCAGGTCGCCCGCGACGAGATCGCCGACCTGCTCGCCGCCGACGGCGAGGAGAACGTGCGGGCCCTGCAGCGCGCGATCCGCAACACCATGACCGAGCACGCCGGCGTCGTCCGCGACGAGGCGGGCCTGCTGGCCGGACTCGCCGAGCTGGACGCCATCGAGGCGCGCATCGCCGACATCGGCATCCACCCGGACATCGCGGGCTTCCAGGACCTGGCGCACGCCTTCGACCTGAAGTCCGCCGCGATGGCCGCGCGGGCGACCCTCGAGGCCGCGCTGGAGCGCCGCGAGAGCCGCGGCTGCCACAACCGCAGCGACTACCCGGACATCGACCCGGCGCTGCAGGTGAACCTGGTCTGGTCGCCGTCCACCGGCATCACCCGCGAGGAGATCCCCGCGGTCCCGGAGGAGATCCAGGCGCTGATCCGCGAGGTCGCGACCGCGGGCAAGCTGCTCGAGTAGCGGGACTTCTCGCACTCCGCGCGCACGACGACGCCGGCCCGGGAGCGTTCCCGGGCCGGCGTCGTGTCGTTCCGCATCCGATCAGGCGCGGCTACGGGCGCGTCCGCCGAAGCGGGTGTAGAGGAACAGCACGATGATCGCGCCGATGATGGAGCCGATGATCCCGGCCGGCTGGAGGAAGCCCTCCATCGGGTCGTGCTGGAAGATCAGGAAGCCGAGGAAGCCGCCGACGAAGGATCCGACGATCCCCAGCACGATGGTCATCAGGATGCTGATGTTCTGCCGCCCGGGCACGATGAGGCGGGCGAGAGCGCCGGCGATGAGGCCGACGACGATGAGGCTGATGATGAGTCCGAGCACGGGAGTCACCTTCCTGTCGAGCACGGCGGACCGTGCGGTGGGGCTCTGCGGTCGCTGAGCCGATGGCCCACCCAAGCAGGGGCGGAGGGGTGGCCGGTACACCCCTGGGGGTGTAGTCACGGTGCCCGGCGGCGCGGTACGGTCCGTGGATGGACAGAGCATGCCGGCGCCCCTGACCGTCGCCCTGGTCGACGACTACGACGTCGTCCTCAAGGGCCTCGCGCACATGTTCGACCACTACCGCAACCGCGTCGTCGTCGCCGAGATCGACGCGAACGCCGCGCTCTCCGACCGCATCGACATCGTGCTGTACGACTCGTTCGCCCAACCGGAGTCGGACCTGCAGGAGCTCGCCGACCTCGTCCGCAACCCGCGCGCCGAGCACGTCGTCGTCTACACCTGGAACTTCCACCCCGACCTCGTCGCCGACGCCCTCGACCAGGGCGTGCGCGGCTACCTCTCCAAGACCCTGCCCGCCCGCGAGCTCGTCGCCGCCCTCGAGGCCGTCCGCTCCGGCGAGCTCGTCGTCAGCGAGCCGCCCCGCCGCGCGGGCACCGCCCCCGGCCTCGACTGGCCCGGCCGCCACGAGGGCATCACCGACCGCGAGTCCGAGATCCTCGCCCTGATCACCCAGGGCAAGAGCAACGCCGACGTCGCCGCCCTCACCTACCTCAGCCCCAACACCGTGAAGTCCTACATCCGCAGCGTCTACGGCAAGATCGGCGCCTCCAGCCGCACCCAGGCCGTCCTCTGGGGCGTCGAGCACGGCTTCACCCCCGACCACCACCGCATCGACCACTGGCTCGGCGGCCCGTGACCCAGCGGCCCGACCAGGGCGAGGCGCTGCTGCAGGCGCTCTGCACGACCTCCGAGCTGGACGAGGACGGCGAGGTCGTCGCCGTCGGCGACCGGATCCGGCGGCTCGCCGTCCCGCATCGCGGCGGCTTCTTCGGCGGCGACCTCGACGAGACGCCGTGGATGCTCGACCGCTACGGCGACGCGACAGGAGCCGCCGACACGGTGTGGATCGAGGGCGTCGTGACATCCGTCGCGGCGATCCGGACCCGCATGACCCGGCGCGACGACGGCGTCTGGACGGTCCGGCCCGGCTCCGCGGTGCTCGAGCCGCTGCGCTCCACCGCGGACACGCGCAGGCCGGTCCCCGAGATCGACTGGGGGCCGCACTCGGAGCCCGACGCCGAGGGGCACGCCTACGCGATGGGCTTCGCGCGGCGGAGCGAGGGCGACGAGGAGCTGTCCGGCTGGCTGATCACGGTGCGGCGCGCCTAGGGTGAGCACACCGCAGCACGAGGGGGACGCGATGCCACGGAACCACCCGCACAGAAGAGCCACCGCCGCCGCGATCGCGCTGCTCGCCCTGCCGCTGCTCGCGGGCTGCGCGGGACCGACGCCCTACTCCGACTTCGACCGGACACGGGACGAGCGGGACGTGCTGCCGGATCTCGGCGACGTGAGCGAGCAGATCGAACCGGATTCCGTGCGCTTCGTCGGCAGTGCCGAGGGCGTGGACGTCTATCTCGGCTCGTCGATCCGCGGCGACGACCACTGCGTGATCATCGACGGCGACGACGGGCCCGTGAGCGGCTGCGGCGGAGGCGGCGACCTGGAGGTGTCGCAGCGCACCTCGGTGGTGGTGCAGGTGCATCCCGACGGCGTCGAGCCGGAGGACTCCCCCGGTCTCGACTGGACGGCCCTCGGCCAGAACGTGTCGGTGCGGTCCTACGACTGATCGCTGCGCCGCCTTCGGTAGGTCGCCAGCGCCACTCCGCCGGGCAGCGCGCGCAGGTCGACGGCCTCGAGCGCCACCGGCTGCGGGAGCCCTCCGAAGAGGGGGACCCCCGCGCCCAGCAGCAGCGGCGAGATCTTCACCTGGATCTCGTCGATCTCCTCGATCAGCTGCGCCGCGAGGTCGCCGCCGCCGCAGAGCCAGATGTCGCGCCCCGGCTCCCGCTTGAGCGCCGCGACCTGCGCCCGGACGTCGCCCGCCATCGTCTCCACCCGGTCGGAGGCAGGCAGTTCGCCGTGCGTCACCACGATCTGGCGCAGGTGCGGGTAGGCGCCGTCGACGAGCCCGGCGTCCACCGCGGGAGCGTGCGTGCGGCGGCCGAGCAGCACGGTGTCGAACCGGCGCGGCGACGCGGCGACGCCGAGCGCCGCGCGCAGGTGCGCCGGGCAGGTCTCCGGATAGCGCTCGAAGAGGTCGGCGAGGGTCTCCGGCGCGGTCGGGAACGCGGAGACGTCCCCCTCGGGATCCGCGAGGAAGCCGTCGAGCGAGGTGGCGATGTAGTAGACGAGGTCGCGCATGCCACCGCACGGTACCCCTCGTCGGCGGGGGTCTTCTAGCCTGGAGGGAGAGGAGGCCCCATGTCCGAAGCCAGGGATCGCGCCGCCCGGTACGCCGCGGAGCGCGCGACCGGCGGCCGTTCGGAGACCGGCGACGAGCGCATCGGCTCCCTCCCCGAGAACCCCGAGGACCGTGCCGCGTTCATCGAGACGTCGATCCAGCAGGCGATCCGCCGGGGCGAGTTCGACGGTCTGCCGGGCGCTGGCAAGCCGCTCGAGGGGCTCGGCGAGCACCACGACCCGGACTGGTGGATCCGCCGCAAGATCGAGCGCGAGAACCTCACCGGCATCGGTCCCGCCGCGTTCCTCCTCCGCGCCGAGGACCGGCGGCTGGACGAGCAGCTCGACCGCCTGATCCGCGAGTCCGAGGTGCGCGCGGTGCTCGCCGACTTCAACAAGCGCGTCGTCGAGGCGCGCCGCCAGCTGCTCGGCGGCCCGCCGGTGGTCACGCCGCTCCGCGACATCGACGCGGAGGTCTCCGCCTGGACCGAGCGCCGGAACGCGCGGTTCGCAGCGCCCGAGCCGCAGGAGCCCGCGCGGCCCCGCCGCCGGTGGTGGCGCCGGCGCTGACCGCTCCGCGCACGAGCGCGCCGATCCGCATCACTATGCTGGGAAACTCCGCGAGGGAGGGTCGGATGAAGGTTCCGCGCACCGCGACGACCCGCGTCGTCACCGAGATCAACCGGACGGCGATCGTCGACGCCCTCCGCCTGCACGGCCCCTCCTCCCGCAGCGCCATCGCCCGGCACACCGGCCTCAGCCCCGCCACGGTCGAGCGGCTCTGCTCGGCCCTGCTCGGCGAGGGCGTCATCGTGCTCGACGGCCGCGAGCGCTCCTCCGGCGGCCGGCCGTCCTCGCTCTACCGCTACGCCGGCGACGCCCGCGTGGTCGCCGCGATCGAGGTCTCCGAGACGCAGGCGCACGGCCGCCTCGTCGACTTCGACGGCAAGACCGTGCGCGACGAGGTCCTCGCCTTCGACCTCTCCGGCGACGGCTCCGACGCCGACCGCCGCCTCGCCGGCACCATCGAGATGGTCGACCTGCTGATGGCCGCGTCGAAGCGGATCCGCAAGCCCTGCGCCGGCGTCGGCGTCACCATCCCGGGCATCGTGCACGGTCCGGAGGGCCGGGTCACCAACACGATCGAGCTCGGCTGGAGCGACGTCATGCTCGGCAGCATCCTCCAGGCCCGCGTCGGCGTGCCGGTGCTGGTCGAGAACGATGCGAACGCCATCGGCTTCGGCGAGTGGTCCCGCGGCGCCGGCCGCGGCGCGCAGAGCCTGGCCACCTACGTCCTCGGCGTCGGAGTCGGCGCCGGCATCGTGCACGACGGAGTGCTGCTGCGCGGGTCGCGCTCGGCCGCGGGCGAGATCGGCTACCTGGTCACCGAGCGCTCGCACCTGGAGCGGCCGTACACGACCCAGGGTGACCTGGAGTCGCGGATCGCCGGGATCTCCCGGAGCTACGCGCGGGAGCACGCGGCCGATGCGGCGAACCCGCTCGGCGCCCTGCTCGACGCGGCCGCGGCCGGCGAGGAGTCCGCTCGGGCGCCCGCCGCCGAGGTCTTCGACTACATCGGCCTGTCCTGCATCGCGCTCTGCACCGTGCTGGACCCCGAGCTGATCGTCCTGGCCGGCCACCTCTCACGCCAGCCCGAGTACGCGATCCAGGAGGTGACCCGTCGCCTCGTCGGCCGGATCACCATCCCGCCGCGCATCGCCACCGCCGAGCTGGGCACCGACGCGGCGCTCGTCGGCGTCGCGCAGCTGATCATCGCCCGCTCGCGGACGGCGACCTACCTCAGCTGAGGGGCCGCTCGAACGCCGAGGCCGCCTCGCGGTCGAGCAGCACCGTGACGTCCGGATGGCCCTGCAGCGCCGAGGCCGGGCAGTCGACGTCGACCGGGCCGAGCAGCGCGCGGGCGACGGCGTCCGCCTTGGCCGCGCCCGAGGCGAGGAGCACCAGCGAGCGCGCGGCGAGGATCGTCGCGATCCCCTGCGTGATCGCCGACTCCGGCACCAGCTCGAGACGACCGTCGAAGAAGCGGGCGTTCGCCTCGCGGGTGCTCCGCTCGAGCCTGACGACGTGCGTGCCGACGTCGTGCGGGGTGCCGGGCTCGTTGAAGCCGATGTGGCCGTTGCCGCCGATGCCGAGGATCTGCAGCTCGACGCCGCCGGCCGCGCGGATCGCGGCGTCGTAGTCCCGGCCCGCCTGCTCGCCGTCCGCGCGGGTGCCGTCGGGGACGTGCACGGCGCCCATCCGCAAGGGGACGCGCACCTCGCGGTCGAGGACCGCGCGGTAGCTCTCGGGGTGCCCGGGATCGATGCCGACGTACTCGTCGAGCGCGAAGGCGCTCACCCCGGAGACGTCGATCCGGCCCGCCGCGACCCGGCCGGCGAGCTCGCGGTACAGCAGCGAGGGCGTCGAGCCGGTCGCGACGCCGAGCACCGCCCGCGGGTCGGCGAGGACGCGCTCGGCGACCAGGTCGGCCGCGGCGCGCGAGGCCGCGGCGAAGGAGTCGAAGACGCGGACGGTGGTGCCGGGCGCGAAGGCGGTGCTCCCGCGCGTTCCGGTGAGGCTCACGAGGCCACCTCCGAGAGGGTGCGCTCGGCGGCGGCGAGGGCCCTGGCGTGGGCCATCGCGCCCACCACCGGTGGCCGCCGCACCACGACGAAGGCCAGCTGCGGCGCTTCCTCGGCCAGCCGCTCGCGGATCCGCCGCTCGTAGGCGGGCTGGTTCACGATCACGCCGCCGCCCGCGACGACGAGCGAGCCGATCGCCCCGCGGCGCACCAGCGAGGCGACGCCCGCGGCGAGCGCCCGCGCGGCGTCCTCGACGATCCGACCGGCGAGAGCCGAGCCGGCGGCCGCCTGCTCGAAGACCAGCGGGGCGAACGCGCCCCAGGCCGCGCCGCCGGCGATGCGCGTCGCCTCGGCAGCGAGCGTCGCGGCGTCGCTCGCGCCGAACGCGGTGAGGACGGCGCCGATCAGCGGGTCCGACGCCCCACCGCCGGGGGCGATGCCGCGGTCGCAGGCCACGAGGGTCTCGCGCAGCGCCGTCGACACGAGGTCGTGCGCGCTGCCGCGGTCGCCGAGCGGCCAGCCGTGGCCGTCGACGGTGATCCGGACGCCGTCCGCGGTCGTCCCGCAGATCACGGCGCCGGTGCCGACGATCATCTGGATGCTCGGCTCCTCCTGCTCCGCGAAGCCGAGCAGCTCGGCGTCGTTGACGACCGTCACGGGCCGGCCGAGGCGGAGCGACAGCGTCGCCGTCGCCTCGCGCATCTGCCCCGGGGTGTCGCAGCCGTGCACGCCGAGGACCACCACGGCGTCCTCGGCGAGCGGGCGCAGGCGCAGCAGCACGTCGGCGAGCCGGGGCAGGTTCTTGGGGTCGGCGAAGAGCTCGCCCGTGCGCCAGGCGCTCGAGGGGAGGACCAGGTCCTCCTCCGCCCCGACCGTGTCGAGGAGGCGGACGTGGGTCTTGGTGCCGCCCACGTCGACACCGACGAGATGGGCTGCGGCCTGCGGAGGATTTTGCGTCACAGTGGCATGAAAGCATCTCCGGCCCCGCGGGACAAGGCGGCTGGCGCGGGATGCAGCCCCTCGCACACCTCCGCGTTACGGCGCTGTTTCCGCGAGTTACGGCCCGATCACGACTTCCGGCCCCCGGAAGATTCTTGTTGACCTATATGGGTCGTATTGATAAGAAAGCACTACCGCCTCGACGACGAAGCGCCCGCGCCTCGTCGACTGACAGACACATGAAAGGTGTTCCGTTGAAGAAGACAGCACGCGCCACCCTGGCGCTCCTCGGCACGGGAGTGCTGATCGCTTCTCTCGCCGGGTGCGCGAACGGCTCCTCCGGAGCCGGCGCCTCCGACCCGCTCCAGTTCGTCCTCTCCGGCGACGGGACCCAGGGCGGCGGCTACCAGAAGATGGCCGATCTCTACCAGGAGCAGACCGGTGTCGAGGTCGAGATCGTCGACGTCCCGGGCGACGACCTGACGACCCGCCTGCGCAACAGCGCCCAGGCGAACGACCTGCCGGCCCTCGCCGCCGCCGCGAACGTCGACCCGCTGTGGAAGGACCAGATCCTCGACCTCTCGCAGATCGCGACCGACCAGGACATCCTGCCGCTGCTCGCCGTGCCGGACCCCGAGGACGGCAAGGTCAAGGCGCTGCCCACCAGCCTCACCTCGGTCGGCATGTTCATCAACAAGTCGCTCTTCGACGAGGCGGGCGTCTCGTACCCCACCGACGCGACGCAGAGCTGGACCTGGGACGAGTTCGTCGCCAAGTCCGAGGAGGTCCAGGCGGCCACCGGCGCGCAGTACGGCATGGTGATGGACAACTCCGCGCACCGCCTCCGCTCCTTCCTCTACGAGTTCGGCAGCGAGGGCATCGTCGACGACGGCGGCACCTTCACCGCCAACGCCGAGACGAAGACGGCGCTGGAGTACTTCAAGAAGCTCAACGACGACGGCTTCATGCCCAAGTCGGTCTGGACCGCGGGCGAGGACGCCAGCGCGACCTTCAAGAGCGGCCAGGTCGTCTCCTACTACTCCGGCGTCTGGCAGATCGCGGACTTCCAGTCCAACATCACCGAGTTCGAGTGGGCCTCGGTGCCGACCCCGCAGCAGCCCGTCAAGGCGACCAACTACGGCGCCGCCTCGTGGATCGTCGCCTTCGACGGCACCGGCCAGGAGGAGGAGGCCCAGAAGTTCATCGACTGGCTCTACCAGCCCGAGCAGTACTCCGCGTACTGCGAGATCGCCGGCTGCCTGCCCGCCGTCACCGGCCTCGAGATGAACTACCCGGCCAACCAGGACGCGTTCGCGCTCTACAACGCCGAGATCGCGGCCTCGCCCGCCGTCTCCTCGCTGCAGACCGTCGACCAGCTGATCGGCGGCTACGAGGGCAAGTTCCTCCAGTCGGAGCCGCTCAAGGACGAGACGATCAAGTACCTCAACGACCAGCAGAGCGTCGACGAGACCATCGACAACATCCTGTCGACGACCCAGGCCGCTCTCGGCGAGTAGGTCCCCCCGGCGGTGCGGGGTCCTCTCCCCGCACCGCCCTCCCCCTCGCAGGATCACCCGATCAGGAGAGCATCATGACCGTCCAGCCGCTCGTCACTCCGTCCTCACCACCGGAGACGGTCCTCACGGTCCCCGGCGCAGGTCGCGGATCGAAGGGCTCGCGCAAGCGCCCCGTGCGCCGCCCCCGCTACGTCGTCAGCACCGTGCTGCTGACGGTCGGCGTCGCGATCCTCTTCGCCCTCTTCTTCGTCTGGCCCGGCGCCCTCGGCGTGATGTACTCCTTCACCTCGTACCGGGGCTTCGGCGACATCGAGTTCGTCGGCCTCGACAACTACACGGCGCTCGCGCAGGACCCGGTGTTCTACGCCGCGGTCGGCCGCACGCTCGTCTACGCGCTGTTCTCCGTGCCGTTCGCCTGCGGCCTCTCGCTGCTGATGGCCGTCGCGCTGAACAACGCGCGGGCCAAGGGCAAGATCGGCGCCCGCATCATCTTCTTCCTGCCCTGGCTGGTCTCCCCCATCGTCGCGGGCGTCATCTGGCGCTGGATGTTCGGCGAGAGCTTCGGCTTCGTCAACTTCGCGATCACCTCGCTCGGCGGCGGTGCCGTGCCGTGGTCCTCGAACGCCGACCTCTCGCTCTTCGTCGTGATCCTCGCCTCCGCCTGGGGCGGAGCGGCCTTCAACATGCTGCTGTTCATCGCGGCGCTGAACAACGTGCCGGTCTCGCAGTACGAGGCGGCCGAGCTCGACGGCGCGAACCCCTGGCAGCGCTTCGTCTCGATCACCCTCCCCGGCATCGCGCCGACCACGCTGCTCGTGGTCCTGCTCTCGACGCTCGGGCACATGAAGGAGTTCGCGATGATCCAGGCCCTCAACAACGGCGGCCCGGGCACCGAGAACCAGCTCATCGTCCAGTACATCTTCCAGACCGGATTCGCGCAGTCGAACGTCGGCTACGCCAGCGCCGCCTCGATGGTGCTGCTGGTGATCCTGCTGATCGTCGCCGGAATTCAGCTCGCCATCAGCAAGAGGAGCCAGGCATGGTGACCACGACCCCCGCCCCCGCCCGCACCACCCGCCCGAAGCGCACGCCGGCCGCGCCCGCGCCGATGACCCGGAAGAAGACCGGCGAGTTCCGCCGCTCGATCGGCCCGACCGCGATGCTCTGGGCGATCGCGATCCTCACGCTCTTCCCGCTGCTCTGGTTCCTGCTCAGCTCGTTCAAGGGCGGCGGCGACCTCTTCACCTACCCGCTCTCGCTGCTGCCGCGCGAGTGGACCCTCGACGGCTACCAGCGCGCGCTGGAGCGGGTCGACTTCGTCCGCTACTTCTCGAACACGTTCGTGGTCGCGACGCTGACCACGCTGCTCACCGTCTTCTTCAGCGCGACGACCGGCTACGCCCTGGCGAAGTACAAGTCGCCGTGGCTGAGCGTGCTGGCGCTCTGCATCCTCGCCACCACGATGCTGCCCGGCGAGGTCATCCTCAACCCGGTCTTCACCGTGGTCCGCGACCTCGGCATGTACAACACGCTGATGGGCATCATCATGCCGTCGATCCTCACGCCGACCGGCGTCTTCATGTTCCGGCAGTTCTTCATCACGGTGCCGGACGAGCTGCTCGACGCCGCCCGGATCGACGGGGCGCGCGAACTCTCGATCTTCTTCCGGATCATGCTGCCGCTGTCGAAGCCGATCATCCTGACGCTGTCGATCATCTCGTTCCAGTGGCGCTGGAACGACTACATCTTCCCGCTGATCATCCTCAGCGACCCGAAGAACTTCACCCTGCAGATCGCGCTGCGCCAGCTGATCGGCGCGCAGAACATCGACTGGGCGATCCTGCTCTCGGCCTCGGTGCTCTCGATGCTGCCGCTGGTGGCGATCTACCTGGTGTTCCAGAAGTACATCACCGGGTCCGACATCAATGCGGGGCTGCGCGACTAGAGATGCACCACGACGAGATGCGCCCCGAAGACCTGAAGGCCGCCGCCCGCGTCGACCGCTTCCTCGCCGAGCGCCTCCCCCTCGCGGTGACGGCCGAGCACCTCCCGCTCGCCGTCGCCGCGTGGACGGCGGTCGGCGAGCCGGTCGGCGTCGAGACCGCGACCGACCCGCGGAACACGTACGAGACGATCGAGCCGGGAGCGCCGTGGGGCGCCGCCTGGGACACCACCTGGTTCCGGGTGACCGGGACGGTGCCGGAGAGGTGGGGCCACACGGGCCGGGTCGAGGCGGGCGATCGGTTCCGGATCGAGCTCTCCCTCGACCTCGGCTTCGACCGGGCCAAGCCCGGCTTCCAGTGCGAGGGCCTCGCCCGCGCCGCCGACGGCCGGGTGCTCAAGGGCCTCGAGCCGCGCAACCATCACGTGCCGCTCGACGCGGCTCCCGGCGAGGAGTTCCTCGTCTGGGTGGAGGGCGCCTCGAACCCGGACCTCACCGGCGGGAACGACTTCGCCGGCCCTGGCGGCTTCTCGCCCACCCCGTTCGGCGACCGCGCCACTGCGCCCGTCGAGCCGCTCTACCGGCTCGGCCGCTTCTGCGTCGTGCTGGTCGACACCGTCGCCGAGCGGCTCGGCCTCGAGCTCGGCGTCCTCCGCGGGCTGCACGACGAGCTGCCGGTCACCGAACCGCGGAGGCACGAGATCCTCGCCGGGCTGACCCGGGCCCTGAACGCCCTGGACCCCGACGACCTCGCCGGCACCGTCGCCGACGCGCGCGCGGTGATCGCGCCGCTGCTCGCCGCACCGGCCGCGCACTCCGCGCACCGGATCTCGGCGACCGGCCACGCGCACATCGACTCCGCCTGGCTCTGGCCCACCCGCGAGACCGTCCGCAAGTGCGCGCGCACCTTCTCCAACGTGCTCGATCTGATGGACCGCGACCCGGACGCCGTCTTCACCTGCTCCTCCGCCCAGCAGTTCGCCTGGATGAAGGAGCACCACCCCGGGATCTTCGCCCGCATCGTCGAGCGGGTCCGCGAGGGCCGCTTCGTCCCGGTCGGCAACATGTGGGTCGAGTCCGACGTCACCATGCCCTCCGGCGAGTCGCTGGTGCGCCAGCTGCAGCAGGGCGCGCGGTTCTTCCAGGAGGAGTTCGGCGCGATCAGCGAGGTCGGCTGGCTGCCGGACTCCTTCGGCTACCCGGCCGCGCTGCCGCAGCTGCTGCGGAAGGCGGGCCTGCGCTGGTTCTTCACGCAGAAGATGTGCTGGAACGAGACCAATGCGATGCCGCACCACTCCTTCGTCTGGGAGGGGCTCGACGGCTCGCGGATCTTCACCCACTTCCCGCCCTCGAACACCTACAGCGGCGACCTGCGGCCGACCGAGCTGGCGCGCATCGTCCGCAACTTCCAGGAGCACGGGCGGGCGACTCGCTCGCTGATGCCGTTCGGCTACGGCGACGGCGGCGGCGGGCCGACCCGCGAGATGATGGCGCTCGCCCGGCTGCAGTCCGATCTCGAGGGCTCGCCGCGCCTCGAGTTCTCCTCCGCGCACGACTTCTTCGCGGCCGCCGAGGCCGAGTACGCCGACCCGCCGGTCTGGTCCGGCGAGATGTACCTCGAGTTCCACCGCGGCATCCTCACCTCGCAGGCCCGCACCAAGCAGGGCAACCGGCGCAACGAGCGGCTGCTGGCCGAGGCGGAGCACTGGGCGAGCGTCGCGTTCCTGCGGCACGGCGTGCCGTTCCCGTTCGACGAGCTCGACGCGCTCTGGCGGCGGGTGCTGCTGCTGCAGTTCCACGACATCCTCCCCGGCACCGCGATCGCCTGGGTGCACCGCGAGGCCGAGCGCACGCACGCCGAGGTAACGGCGGCCCTGGAGCGGATGATCGACGAGCGGCTCGCGGTGCTCGTCGGGCCGGGCGAGCGGCGGATCGCGCTGAACGCGGCGCCCGTCGTCGTCGGCGGGGTACCGGCGCGGGGCGGGGCCGCGGTGGAGGCTGTGGTGGCGGCCGCCGAGGGTCTCTCCGTGCGCGCCGAGGGCGAGGGCTTCGTCCTCGAGTCGCCGCGCCTCGTCGTCGTGGTCACCGCCACCGGGCAGCTGTCGAGCATCCTCGACCGCGACTCCGGGCGCGAGCTGCTGCCCGCCGGTCGCGTCGGGAACCTGCTGCAGCTGCACCGTGACGAGCCCAACCAGTGGGACGCCTGGGACCTCGACGCCGCCTACCGCGACACCGTCGTCGACCTCGTCGACGGCACGGTCGAGCTCGACGAGGACGGCGCCGGCGTCGTCGTCCGCCGGAGCTTCGGGCGCGGCGGCAGCACGGCGACCCAGACCATCGCCCTCGATCCGCGCGAGCCCGCGGTCCGGATCCGCACGGTCGTCGACTGGCACGAGCGGCGGAAGCTGCTGAAGCTCGCCTTCCCGCTCGACGTGCACGCCGAGCACTCCTCGGCCGAGACGCAGTTCGGCCACGTCCGCCGCCCGGTGCACACCAACACCAGCTGGGAGGCGGCGAAGTACGAGATCTGCGCGCACCGCTGGCTGCACGTCGGCGAGCCGGGCTTCGGCGTCGCCGTGGCCTCCGACGCGGTCTACGGCTACGACGTGCAGCGCACGATCGACGACGGCCGCGTGAGCACCGTGGTCCGCCAGTCGCTGCTGCGCGCGCCGACCTTCCCCGATCCGGAGGCGGACCAGGGCGAGCACGAGTTCCTCAGCACGCTCACGGTCGCGCCCGGCATCGCCGACGCCGTCCGGGCCGGCTTCGCCGCGAGCACCGCGCCGCGCGTCGTCCTCGGCGGCTCGATCCCGGAGGCGCTCGTCACCGTCGAGGACCCGACCGTGGTCGTCGACACCGTCACCCTCGCCGCCGACCACAGCGGCGACGTGATCGTGCGGCTGCACGAGGCGCTCGGCGGCCGCGTCCGCACGGCGCTGGTCGTCGCGCATCCGCTCAGCGGCGTCCGCGAGGTCGACCTGCTCGACCGCGACGCCGAGGGGACGGCGCTGCTGGGCGTCGACCACGGCCGGATCGCGCTCGAGCTGCGGCCGTTCGAGGTCGTGAGCCTGCGCCTCTCCCCCGCTTCCGTTCCTTCCCCCGCTTCCGATCCTTGCCCCGTGGAGACCCCGTGATCACCGTCGACGACGCCCCCTACGCCGCCCGGCTGATCGCGGACGCCCGCGTGCGCGGCGACGAGTTCGTCGCGCGCGCCCGGCGGCCGCTGACCGGGCTCGGCCCGCGACCCACCATGCGCGCCATCACCTCCCTGGTCGCCCTGGCGATCGCCGAGGGCGACGAGGGTCCGGAATCGCGGGACGCCGCCGAGACGTACCTGCGGCACCTCGCCGCCCAGCAGCTCGACAGCGGCCTGTTCTCGAGCAGCGGCAATCTCGCCTCCCCGCCCGACACGGCGTTCACGATCAACGACCTCTGCGGCTGCGTCGAGCTGCTCGACCGCCACCTGCCCGCCGGTTTCGACGCGGTCCGGGAGGGTCTCGCCGCGATCGCCGTCGCCGCCTCGCCCGCGATGCTGGCCGGCGGCGTGCACACGCCGAACCACCGCTGGGAGCTGGCGAGCGCACTCGCCGCCCTCGCGGTGCACGTGCACGGCGGGCGCTCGGCGGCCGGCGCGTCCGGGGCCCTCGCCGCCGCGCTGCTCGACCGCGCCGACGTCTGGCTGGCCGAGGGCATCGACATCGACGCCGACGGGCAGTACAGCGAGCGCAGCGCCGTCTACGCCACCGAGGTCACGAACGCGAGCCTGCTGACGCTGGCGCACGACCTCGACCGGCCGTCCCTGCTCGAGCCGGTGCGGCGGAACCTCCGCGCGATCGCCGGCCTGGTCGAAGACGACGGCGAGATCGAGTGCGTGCACTCCCGCCGGCAGGACCAGACCATCCCCTACGACGTCGAGAACCTGCTCTCGCCCTACCGCCTGCTCGCACTCGAGGACGGCGACCGCGACGCCGCCCGGATCGTCGGGCAGATCCTCGGTCGCACACTGCGCGAGCCGGAGCGGCACCTCGCCGAGCTGCTGCGCCGCCCGGAGATCGGCGGACTCCTGCCCGAGCCGGCCGCGACGCCCGGCTCGGTCACGCGCAGCTATCCGGTCAGCCGGTTGCTCCGCCGCCGCGAGGGCGCGCTCTCCGTGTCCGTCTCGGCCGGCAGCGACTTCGCGAGCACCGGCCGGATCGGCTCGGGCCTCGCCAACTCCGCGACCCTGCTCCGGGCGCGCGCGCACGGGCTCGTCCTCCGCTCGCTGCGCGTCTCCCCCGCGTTCTTCTCGCTCGGCTGCGCCCGACCGCAGACCCTCGAGCCGACCGAGCGCGGCGCGGTGCTCGTCGAGCGGCGGGTCTCGGGCTACTACGACACGCTCGGCGCCGACGCGCCCGCGGTCACCGCCGTCCCGGACAGCGAGGGCCGCTTCTTCTCGGTGATGGACTTCGCCCGGCGCGAGCGCTTCGACGTCGAGCTGCGGACGGAGGTGGCGGTCGAGGTCGACGAGACGGGCATCGACGTCACGGTCTCCTTCACCGGACTCGAGACGCGCTACGCGCTGGAGCTCGTCGTCGACGGCGACGCACTCGTGTCGGGCGCCGTGGCGCTCGAGGACGGCTGGTGGCTCGACGGAGCCGTCGCGACCGTCGCCACCGACGCCGCCGTGCTCTCGATCGACACCGATCCCGGCGACGGCGTTCCGCCGGTCTTCGACGACGGCGAGATGTTCACGTACGTCGGCGGCGCCGATCGCGTCGCCGGCACCCGGATCCTGCTCGGCGGCTCCACGGCCGAGCCGCGCCGCCTGCGGCTCGCGATCGCGCCCCGATGAGCACCCCGGTGGACACCGACGACGGCTCCGGAGGCTTCCACGGCAGCACCGAGGCCAGGACCTGGGAGACCGGGGTGATGGTCGGCACCGGGACGACGGGCGCGGCGCTGTACGAGGGCCCCGACAGCGAGGGAGACGGCGGCGAGGGAGACGTCGGCGGCGGCGCGGTCGTTTCGCTCTCACACGAGCGGCTCCGCCTGCCGGTCGACCCGCTGGTCGGGCCGCCGCTGCTCGCTCCCCTGCTGCCGGCGATCCGCGCGCTGCTCGACCGGGCGCCCGTGAGCGACGCGGACGCGGAGCGGATCGAGGAGTGGCAGACCCGCGCCTGGGCCGAGGAGGGGCACGACGGCTCGCTCCTCAACGCCGACCCGCTGGTGCCCGCGGGAGTCCTCCGGCTCGAGCTGGCCACCGGGTCGTCCGGCGGCACCCGTGAGCGCTCGGTCGACTACCCGACGGGCACCGCTGCCCTGACCCTTCCGACGGGACTCACGGTCAGCGTCCGCGCCGACCGCGGCGCCGACCGGCTCCTCGTCACGGTGCGCGCCGACTCGCCCTTCTCCGGCCTGCTCCGGCTCGCCCCGGCCGACGAGCCGACCGAGCCGACCGAGCCCGATCTCGGCCCCGACGCCCCGCGCGACCACCGCGAGCACGCCCTCGTCCGCGCGGTCGACGGCGGCGAGACCCTCGCCCTGGAGACCGTGCCCCGCCACCCGCGCCCCACCGGTTTCCGCTCCGCCCTCGTCGTCGCGCGCCTGCTGCGGGGCCAGGAGTCCGCCGTGAGGGAGCGCGACGCGACCTGGCCCGCCTGGCGCGTCTCCGGCGCCCGCGAGCTGGAGCTGGAGCTGCGCGTCTCGGTGACCTCGACCGCGCCCGCACCCGTCACTCCGCCGGTCCTCGCCCGCTACCCCGCCGCGACCACCCCGCACGAGCGGCTCGTCGGCGCCTGCTCCTTCTCCCTCGGCGCCGCGACCCCGCGCAGCATCGAGGAGGTGCGCGCCGACCCCGCGGCGAGCGACGAGCTCGTCGAGCGCGCCTTCGCCGCCGGCCGGCACGCGATCATCGCGGCGACGGGCGAGCTGCCCGCCAGCCTGCAGGGCGTCTGGGCCGGCTCCTGGGCGCCGGCCTGGTCCTCCGATTACACGCTCAACGGGAACGTGCAGAACGGCGGCGTCGCCTCGCTCGGCACGACCGGCACGCCCGAGCTGCTGCGCTCGTTCTTCACCGCCGTCGCCGAGTTCGAGGACGACTACCGCCTCAACGCCGAGCGGATCCTCGGCGCGCCCGGCTTCCTGCTGCCCACCCGCATCTCCGGGCACGGCCGCGCCAACCACTTCACCGCCGAGTACCCGCTGCAGTACTGGCTCGGCGGCGGCGGCTGGATCCTCCGCCTCGCCTGGGACCACTGGTCGAGCACCGGCGACGAGGAGTTCCTGCGCGGCTGGGCCCGGCCCTTCGCCCGCGAGGTCGTCGCCTGCTACCGGCACGCCCTGGTGATCGACGCGGACGGGACGGCGCACGTCTCGCCCGGCTACTCCCCCGAGAACCACCCGGGCGACCAGGAGACGCCGATCACCCGGGACGCCACCTCCGAGGTCGCGATGGTCCGGGACGCGCAGCTGATCGCCGCGCGCATCGAGCGGCTGCTCGGCACGGACGAGGACGCCGCCGAGTGGGAGGCACTCGCCTCCCGGCTCCCCGGCTACCGCGTCAGTCCCGACAGGCAGCTCGCCGAGTGGCAGGACCCCGCGCTCTCCGACCGCCCGGAGCACCGGCACGCCTCGCACCTGTACCCCTGGTGGTACGAGGGCGACCCTGCCGCCGCCGATCCCCTGCTCGGTGCTGCGGCGCTCGAGGCGGTTCGCGCCCGGCTGCGCTGGCGCGCCGAGGAGCCGACCGCCCCGCCCGGCCGGATGGAGATGGCGTTCGGACTCGTGCAGGCCGGCGTCGCCGCCGCGACCCTCGGCGACGCGGACGCCGCGCTGCAGTGCGTCGACTGGCTCGCCCGCCTGCACTGGCGCCCGAACATGATGCCCACCCACGACGCCGACGCGATCGTCAACGTCGACGCCGCGGGCGGACTGCCCGCCCTGGTCGCGCAGATGCTCGCCCGCTCGGACGGCACGACACTGCACCTGCTGCCCGCACTGCCCGACCGCTGGGCGGCGGGACGGATCACCGGCCTGCACCTGCGCGGCGCCCTGCGGGTCGAGTCGCTCTCCTGGAGCCCGGAGTCCGTCGAGTGCCTGCTCCGCAGCCCCCTCGACGCGGCGGCGGCGCGACTGGGCGAGCGCGTGCTCGTGCGGCTGCCGTTCGACGTCGAACTCGAGGAGGGCACGCCCGGAGCGCTCCAGATCGACCCGCGCACGCTGTCGGTGGACCTGCGGGACGGCGCGCCCCTGCACCTCGCCCTGCGGAGGCTCTAGGCCGTCACCACCGGCTCACCCGCGGCCCACACCGCCCGCACCTGCAGGGCGTCGTCCAGCAGGACCACGTCGGCCGCCCGGCCGACCGCGAGCGCGCCGAGCGCGCCCTCGGCGCCCAGCACGCGCGCCGGCGTCGCGCTGACCGCGCCGACCGCGGCCTCGAGCCCCAGACCGACCGACGCGACCGCGCGGCGGAGTGCCGCGTCGAGCGTCAGCGTGGAGCCGGCGAGTGTCTCCGTGCCCTCCAGCCGGGCGACGCCGCCCTGCACGTCGACGCGCAGCCGGCCGATCCGGTGCGCGCCGTCGCCCGCTCCCGCCGCCGCCATCGCGTCGGTGACCAGCGCGATCCGTCCGGGCGCCGACGCGAATGCGATGCGCGCCACGTCCGCGTCCACGTGCTCGCCGTCCAGGATCAGCTCGAGCACCACCCGCTCGTCGGCCAGCGCCACCGGGATCGGCCCCGGCGCGCGGTGCCCGATGCCCGGCATCGCGTTGAAGGCGTGGGTGACCAGCCGCGCCCCGCGCTCGATCGCCGCCCGCGTCGTCGTCGCGTCCGCCTCGGTGTGCCCGACCGCGACGACGACCCCCGCGCCGGTCAGCCGCTCGATCGCCGCGAGGGCTCCCGGCAGCTCGGGAGCGATCGTGATCTGCCGGAGGCTCCCGCACGCTGCGTCGAGCAGCCGCTCGACCGCCTCGGGCGTCGGCGCGATCAGGGCGGCCGGATCGTGCGCCCCGCAGCGCGACGGCGCGAGGAACGGCCCCTCCAGGTGCGCCCCGAGGACGAGCGGATCCTCCGCCGCCAGCGCGGCGACCACGTCGAGCGACGCCTCCAGCTGCGCGAGCGGCGCCGACACCAGGCTCACCAGCGAGCGCGTCGTCCCGTGCGCGCGGTGCAGCGCGAGTCCCGCCCGCATCCCGTCCGCGCCCTCGTCGAAGCTGCGGCCCGCCCCACCGTGCACGTGCAGATCGACGAACCCGGGCGTCGCGGTCAGCCCGGCCGCGTCGTGCACCCGCGCACCCTCCGCCGCCCGCTCCCAGCCGCCCCCGGCCCCGACCTCGACGATCACCCCGTCGTCCGCGACCAGCCAGAAGTCCTCGACCGTCCCGCCCGCGTCGACCTTCCGCGCGCCGTGCAGCACCCGCCTCCCGGTCCGCTCCATGTCCGCTCCTCCTCGTCCCGGGGCCACCGCCCCCTCGGCTCCTGCTGTCCGCCCACCCGCGCAACTCCTGCCCGCCGACCACCGCCGCAGCGGCCCGTCTCATGCTGGTCGAGTAGCCGCGCAGCACGCCCTGCATGCTGGTCGAGTAGCCGCGCAGCGGCGTATCGAGACCCGCCCCGCCAGCACTCAGCCGCCCCGCCCCCAGCTCGCCTCGATCTCCTCCGCACCCAGTACCCGGTCCGCGAGCAGCACCTGCCAGCTCCAGCTCGCCTCCGCCCCCGCGTCCAGCGTCCACGTCGCGCCGAAGAACGGCGCCGCGCACAGCATCGGCGTCCCGCTCGTCCGCACGAACCACGTCGACGGATCGACGGGACTCCCCTCGTCCGCCCGCAGCGCCACCGTCGCGCTCCCGTCCGCCACCGCGAGCCAGCGCGACACCATCCCCATCGGCTCCGCGACAGCCCCGTCCGGCCCGCGCACGACACTCCCCTCGAACGACGGATCCAGCCGCAGGAACAGCCCGCCGTACCCCGCGTCCGGCCGCCCGGCCGTGGTCGGCGAGCCGAAGACGAGCCGCTCCCCGAGCGCGCGCCAGCGGCTCTCGATCCGCAGCACCGTCACGTCCCCGAGCCGCCGCACGCTCAGCCGCCGCCGCTCGTCGAGGAACCGCCGCCCGCGTGCATCGAACCACCCCAGCGCGAGATCGCCCGGATCCGCGCCCTCCGGCCGCTGCGAGCCGTTGTTGTCCACCTGCCGGTAGCCCGTCCCGGTCAGCCAGGTCGGCCCGCCCCACAGGTTCGTGTCGAGCTCGTCCTCGCCGATCGTGATGTTCGACACGGCGAGCGACAGCCCGAGATGCCAGTCGTGGTCCGCGGGCCGCAGATCGCTGACGACGCGCCCGGCGGGCGTCCGCAGCGGATGCAGATACGGCCGCGGCGAGTCCTTCGGCGGCGTGTCCGGATCGACGAGGACGAGGCGCCCGACCCCGTCCGGCAGTTCGACGGAGGTCGGCGAGTCCTGATCCATGCGGCCGACGGTACACGCTTTCCCGGGCTACAGTGCGACGATGCCCCGCACCGGAACCCCGCCCCGATCGCCGCGCCGATGACCGCCGTCCGCTTCGTCTCGATCGGCGACTCCTTCTCGGAGGGCGTCGGCGACGAGCTCCCCGACGGCACCGCCCGCGGCTGGGCCGACCTCACCGCGCAGGGCTGGGCGGATGCGCTCGGCGAGCCGATCGAGTACGCCAATCTCGCCATCCGCGGCCGCCTCATCGACCCGATCGTCGACGAGCAGCTCGAGCCCGCGCTCGCCCTGCGGCCGACCCACCTCTCCTTCAACGGGGGCGGCAACGACATGCTCAGACCGCGCGCCGACATCGAGCGCATCGCGGACCGCTACCTCGAGGTGCTCGCCCGCTGCGACGCCGAGGGCGTCGTTCTGATCGCCCTCTCCGCCCCGGACCCGTCCGCGCGGCTGCCGCTAGGCCGCCTGATCAAGCGTCGCGGCGACGCCCTCACCTCGGCCGTCCTGCGCCGCACGCGGCAGCGCCCGGACATCGTCGTCGCCGACAACTGGACCGACCCGGCCTTCGCCGACCCGTCGCTCTGGTCCGAGGATCGCCTGCACCTCGGCCCGCGCGGTCACCACCGCGTCAGCGCCCGCGTGCTCGGCTCCCTCGGCCTGCCCGTTCCGCCGGCCACCGAGGAGGCGCCCGAGCGGACCGCCGCAGCGAGCGGAGGCTCCGCGCAGTACTACCGCACCCACGTCGCGCCGTGGCTGCGCCGCCGGCTCACCGGCACGTCCTCCGGCGACGGCCGCACGGCCAAGCACCCGGAGCTCGTGCGCATCGCCCCGAGCGCCTAGGCGGGACCGCCGGAGGTCGGCGCCGGCTCAGCGCCAGCCGTACCGCGCCGAGACGACCCGCGCGACCGCGTCGAACCGCGCCCGCTCCAGCGCCGCGCCCTCGCGCCGCATCCCCGCGGGGTGCACGCGGAAGACCCGCTCCGGGTCCGCGAAGCTCGGCCGCCCCTCCGGATCCCAGGGCCCCGCACCGACCGCGAGGTAGCCGTCGTGCTCCTTCGAGCTCAACCGGATCGCCAGCGCCGTGCCGGCCTTCTCGACCGCGAGGACGAGGACGGGGCGGTCCTTGCCGCGGCCGTCGTCCTCCTCGTAGGGCACCCAGGTCCAGACGACCTCGCCCGGATCGGGATCGCCGTCCGGCGTCGGCGCGTAGCCGAGGTGCACGCCGCGCAGCCGGGTCGGGTCGACCTCGGAGGTCCTGCCGATCCCGTTCGCGCCCGGGGTGGGCGCCGTGGTGCTCAGGTACGGCCGCTGCGCGGGGGCGCCGGCGTCGGCGCGCGGAGCGCTCGCGCGGCCGAGCAGTCGGAGGAGCAGGGACACGACCGAGCGTGAGGAGGGCACCTGAAAACCCTAGCCCGGAAACGAGAAGAGCCGGCTCCGAAGAGCCGGCTCCCCCGGGGTGGCGCGTCGAGCGCGGAACCCGTCAGCGAGGACTAGTCCGCGAGGACGTAGCCCGCCTCGCCGTGGATGGCGGTGTCGATGCCGGCGATCTCGTCCTCGTTCTTCACGCGGAAGCCGATCGTCTTCTGGATGACCCAGCCGATCGCGTAGGTGAGGACGAAGGAGTAGATCAGGACGGTGAAGGCCGCGAGGGCCTGCTTGCCGAGCTGGCTGGCGTCACCGGTGAGGAAGAGGCCGACATCGGTGCCGAAGAAGCCGATGTAGAGCGTTCCGATCAGACCGCCGACGAGGTGCACGCCGACCACGTCGAGCGAGTCGTCGTAGCCGAGCTTGTACTTGAGGTCGATCGCCAGGGCGCAGACGGCACCGGTGATCAGGCCGAGCACGATCGCCCAGAAGGGCGAGAGCACGGCGCAGGCCGGGGTGATCGCGACGAGACCCGCGACGGCACCGGAGGCGGCGCCGATCGAGGTGGGCTTGCCGTCCTTGATCTTCTCGATGATCAGCCAGCCGATGATGGCGGCGGCCGGTGCAGCGATGGTGTTGAGGAAGGCGATCGCGGCGATGCCGTCGGCGGCGAGCTCGGAGCCGGCGTTGAAGCCGAACCAGCCGAACCAGAGGAGGCCGGCACCGAGGAGCACGAACGGCGGGTTGTGCGGCTGGTGCGCGCCCTTGGTGAAGTTCACGCGCTTGCCGAGGACCAGAGCGAGGGCGAGGGCCGCCGCACCGGCGTTGATGTGCACCGCGGTGCCGCCGGCGAAGTCGATCGCACCGACGTTGTAGGCGATCCAGCCGCCGTCCGAGGTGGCGCCGGTCTCGGGGTCGAGGGCGAAGTTGAAGACCCACGAGGCGACCGGGAAGTAGACGATGGTCGCCCAGACGCCGGCGAAGACCATCCACGCGCCGAACTTGGCGCGGTCGGCGATCGCACCCGAGATGAGCGCGACGGTGATGATCGCGAAGGTGGCCTGGAAGGCCGCGAAGGCGAGCGTCGGGTACGCGGACTCGATGTCACCGCGGGCCTCGGCGTAGGCACCGGCGAGGCCGAGCTGGCTGAGGTCGATGCCGAGGACGCCGTCGATGCCGACGAAGTCGCCCACACCGGCGTTGGAGAAGGTGATCGCGTAGCCGTAGAGCACCCACAGCACGCCGATCAGGCCCATCGCGCCGAAGCTCAGCATCATCATGCTGATGACGCTCTTCGCTCGGACCAGACCGCCGTAGAAGAAGGCGAGCCCGGGGGTCATGAGCAGGACCAGCGCCGCCGCCAGGAGCAGGAACGCGGTATTGCCTTGATCCATTGTTGAACCTCTCGTGAGTAAGCAGAGTCGTGCAGGAGTCGTGAGTGAGGGCAGTGCAGAGCCCGATGCGGGCCGGCAGTCGCTGCACGACCCCGAAGACACGGCGTCTCGGAGGACGCGGGGTGTCGGGTCACCTCGGGTAGCCGACAGTCTGGCCGCGCGACGTTACGACCCGTGCGGCACGAGGTTTCGCGGATGTTACGAGCACGGCTCCCGTGTGAACAGTGCGTTACAGCGCGCCGCGGATCCCCCGCGCACGAGCCGGGGAGATGCCGCGGAGGACCGACGCCGCGCGCCGTCGCGTCGTCGGGCGCCGGTCCGTCGTCAGCAGCCGGTCCGTCGTCAGGCGAACGGCCGCATCGAGGTCAGCGCGATCAGGCGCGACATCGAGCGGAGGTACTTCTTGCGGTAGCCGCCGCTGAGCATGTCGCCGCCGAAGACCTCGTCGAGCGCGACACCGGAGGCGAGCACCGGGATCTGCGCGTCGTAGACGCGGTCGATGAAGGCGACGAGGCGCAGCGCGTCCGTCTGGTCGGTGAGAGTGGCGACGTCGCGGAGCACGATGGCGTCGACCCCGTCGATCACCTTGATGTAGCGCGAGGGGTGCACGGAGCCGAGGTGGTCGACCGCCGCCCGGAAGGAGTCGTCGGTGACGACGGCGCCGGAGGGAGCCGTGGCGACGAGCTCGTCGATCTCGCTGTCCGAGCGGGTGACCGCGTGGCCCTCGATGTCGCGGCGGCGGTAGTCCGTGCCGTCGATCCGCATGGTCTGGAAGTGCTCCGCCATCGCGTGGATCTCGCGGAGGAAGTCCGCGGCGGCGAAGCGCCCCTCGCCCAGCGCGTTCGGCGGCGTGTTGGAGGTCGCCGCGATGCGGGTGCCGGAGGCGACCAGCTCGCCCAGCAGCCGGGTCATCAGCATCGTGTCGCCCGGGTCGTCCAGCTCGAACTCGTCGATGCAGAGCAGCGCCGAGCCCTTGAGCAGGGACACGGTCGCCGCGTAGCCGAGGGCGCCGACCAGGGCGGTGTACTCGATGAAGGTGCCGAAGTAGGTGCGGCCGGGCACCGCGTGCCAGATCGCCGCGAGCAGGTGGGTCTTGCCGACGCCGAAGCCGCCGTCGAGGTAGACGCCGGGCTTCACCGCGGGCGCCTTCCTCCGGCCGAAGCCGAGGAACCCGCCGCCGCCGCCCTTCGAGCCGCCGCCGGCCGCGAACGCCCGCAGCGCCTCGACGGCCTCCGCCTGCGAGGGGTACTCCGGGTCCGGCCGGTAGCTCTCGAAGGTCGCGCCCTCGAACTGCCGCGGCGGCACCAGGGTCGAGGCGATCTCGTGGCCGCTGATCTGCGGCGAGCGCGCGGTCAGGCTGCTCGTCGAACGGACGTCGTCGGGGGTCACGCGGTCTCGCATCCAGGGTCGCAGTACTGTGTCGAGCCGCACGGCGGCGGACGCCGGCGGCACTGTGTCGAACTCTTACGGGGCCGTCCGTGCACCCGCGCACGAGGGCGCGTACTGTCGCTGAGGGCGGTCTCCAGCGTAGCCCGCCCGCACCGCCGCCCATCCGAGAACCACGTCTGCGCCCCGCGCACCATCCTGGAGGTCCCCCTTGCCCGTTGAACTCGATCCGTCGCCGAAGTTCGCCGCCTACGCGCACCCCGAACGGCTCGTCAGCGGCGAGTGGCTCGAGCAGCGCCTCGGCACCCCCGGCCTCGTGGTCGTGGAGTCCGACGAGGACGTCCTGCTCTACGAGACCGGCCACATCCCCGGCTCGGTCAAGATCGACTGGCACACCGACCTCAACGACCCGGTGCAGCGCGACTACATCGACGGCGCCGCCTTCGCCGCGCTCGTCGGCGCCAAGGGCATCGCCCGCGACAGCACCGTCGTCATCTACGGCGACAAGAACAACTGGTGGGCCGCCTACGCCCTCTGGGTCTTCACCCTCTTCGGCCACGAGGACGTCCGCCTGCTCGACGGCGGCCGCGACAAGTGGATCGCCGACGGCCGGCCGACCACCACCGACGCCTCGAGCCCGGCCACGGCCGAGTACCCGGCGGTCGAGCGCCACGACGGCGACATCCGCGCCTTCAAGGAGGACGTGCTCGCCCACTTCGGCAACCCGCTGATCGACGTCCGCTCCCCCGAGGAGTTCTCCGGCGCCCGCACCACCGCGCCGGCCTACCCGGAGGAGGGCGCCCTGCGCGCCGGCCACATCCCCAGCGCGCAGAACGTGCCGTGGGGCAAGGCCGCGGCGGAGGACGGCACCTTCCGCTCCCTCGACGAGCTGAACGGCATCTACCGCGACGGCGCCGGCCTCGCCGACGGCGACACCGTCATCGCCTACTGCCGGATCGGCGAGCGCTCCTCGCACACCTGGTTCGTGCTCACCCACCTCCTCGGCTTCGAGGGCGTCAAGAACTACGACGGCTCCTGGACCGAGTGGGGCAGCGCCGTCCGCGTCCCGATCGTCCAGGGCGCCGAGCCCGGCGAGGCCCCCGCGCCCCGCTGACCGGCCCGCTCCGACTGTGACCCGAGGGCCCCGTGCACACCTGTGCCGGGGCCCTCGGCGTCCTGCCCCGTCGTCCCCGCGTAGGGAAGAATGGAAGCGATGACCACCGACACCCCCGCCACCGACCTGCTCGGCCCCGCGCTCCGCGAGATCCGCGACGAGTTCCTCGCCCTCGAGAAGCCGGAGCGCCTCCAGCTCCTCCTCGAGTTCTCGAACGACCTCCCCGAACTGCCCGAGCGCTACCGCGATCACCCCGACCTGTTCGAGCGGGTCGAGGAGTGCCAGTCGCCGGTCTTCATCGTCGTCGAGTTCGACGGCGACGTGATCCACCTGCACGCGACCGCGCCGCGCGAGGCGCCGACCACCCGCGGCTTCGCCTCGATCCTCGCCCAGGGCCTCGACGGCCTGACGCCCGAGCAGGTGCTCGCCGTTCCCGACGACTTCCCGCAGACCATCGGCCTGTCCGAGGCCGTCTCGCCGCTGCGGCTCCGCGGGATGAGCGCGCTGCTCGGCCGCACCAAGCGCCAGATCCGCGCCCACCTGGCCGCCTGAGTCCCGCGCGAGAGCCCGGCACCGTGATCCTGCAGCCGCTCGTCCCCGCCGGCGAGCCGATCCGCCTCGGCGAGGACGGCGCGCGAGCGGCGATCGAGGCGGCCTACCTCCCCGGCGCCGCCGTCCGCGTGCGGCTGAACATGATCGCGAGCGTCAACGGCTCGAGCATCGGCTCCGACGGCACGAGCGAGACGCTGACCAACCGCGTCGACCGCACGATCCTCGGCGTCATCCGCGCTCAGGCCGACGTCGTCCTCGTCGGCGCCGCGAGTGTGCGCGCGGAGGGCTACCGCGTGCCCCAGCGCGCGCCGCTCGCCATCGTCTCCTCCTCCGGCGACCTGGCCGGCCACCGCCTCGAGGTGCAGGAGGGCGCCCGCGTGCTCCTGCTGCTGCCGGAGGGGCTGGAGGCTCCGGGCGATCTCCCCCGCGGCGTCGAGGTCGTCCCGGTGCCCGCGACCGGCGGGCGGATGAGCGTCGACGCGATCCTCGCGGCCCTGCGCGCCCTCGGTCTCGAGCGGGTCGTCTGCGAGGGCGGCGCCTCGCTGTCGGGCCAGTTCCTCGCCTCCGGCCGCGTCGACGAGCTCTGCCTGACGACCGCGCCCCGCGTCGTGCTGCCGGGCCTCCCCGTCGCGTCGACCGGCCGGCGGATCGACGACGCCTACTCCCTGACGTCGCTCGCCGCGGACGACGCCGGCTTCACCTACGCGCGCTGGACCCGGACCGGCTGAGCGCCCGCTCCGCCAGCCAGCGCTCGACCGACGCCTCCCAGAGCTCCGGGTCGTCGTTCCAGAGCCGGGTGTGCCCGGCCCCGTGGAAGAGCACGAGCTCGACCAGATCGGGCCGCGCCGCCGCCAGGGCCTCGGAGGGGCCGCTCGGCACGAAGTCGTCGTCGACGCTGTGCAGCAGCAGGACCGGCACGGTCAGCTCGGCGGCCCGCTCGACCAGGTCCATCGCCGCGAGCGGGACGTGACTGCTCTGGCCGGTCAGCGCGGCCGACCACGGCCGCTGCATCGCCGTGAGCGCGAGCGCCGCGATCGGCGCCGGGATCCGGTTCAGCCGCGCCTGCTTCCGCAGGGTCACCCGCCAGTCGATCACCGGCGAGTCGAGCACCAGCCCCGCGATCAGCTCGCGGCGGCTCGAGCGCAGCGCGGTCTGCAGCACGATCGCACCGCCCATCGACCAGCCGACGAGCACGACCCGGCGCGCGCCGCGCCGCTCGGCGAACCGGATCGCGGCGTCGACGTCGCGCCACTCCGTCTCCCCCAGCGCGTAGCGCCGGTCCGGGCTCTCCGGAGCGTCGCCGTCGTTGCGGTACGAAAGGACCAGCGAGGTGACCCCCGCCCGGTGGAACGCCGCGATCCCGCGCAGCGTCTCCTCGCGGGTCGTCGCGCGGCCGTGCACGTGGATCGCCCAGACGCCGCCGTCCTCCTCGGCCGGGAAGAGCCAGGCCGGAGCCGCGCCGAACTGCGTCGGCACCTCCTCCGCCGTGAAGGGCAGCCCGGTCTCGCGCGGCGAGAGCAGCAGCCAGCCGTTCAGCCGGCCGCGGGCGCCGGGCCGCAGCGTCCCGCGATCGACGGCGCCGAGCTCCCGCACGACCCGGCCGCGCCCGGTCGCGAGCAGCCGCCCGATCCGCGCGTGCCCGCGCCCGTGGTCGAACCAGAGGCTGAAGCCGCCGCGGACCGCCGTGTCGACCGACGCCGACAGCTCGATCTCGTGCACGTCCGGCCGCACGGCGAGGACCCGGACGTCCTCCGCGCGCCGGGAGGGCGGAGTGACCACCCCGCGGAGGAAGGCCGTCCCGAGCGCGGCGCCGCCGAGGGCCGTCAGAGCGGCGAGGGCGGGGGCCGCGAGGACCGCGGCGAGGACGACACCGGTGTGCGCGCTCTCCGCGGCGTGCCTGCGGGCTTCGAGCATGCGGGAACTCTAGTCTGCGACCGTGCCCGAATTCCCAGCGCCGTCCCAGCTCCCGGAGGAGTTCCGCGCCGCGGTCGACTCCCTGCGCCGCGCGACGACCCGCTCCGAGCTCACCGTCTCCGAGATCGCGTCGCCCGCCGGACTCGCGCCGTACGCCGTCGCCCTCTCCGGCGACGTCTCGCCGCGCGCCCACGGCCGCGACTCCGAGCTGGGCACCGGGCGGTTCATCCTGCTCTACGACCCCGAGGAGCCGGAGCAGTGGGGCGGCCCGTTCCGCGTCGTCTGCTTCGCCCAGGCCCCGCTCGAGATCGAGATCGGCACCGATCCCTTCCTCGCCGAGGTCGCCTGGTCCTGGCTGATGGACGCCCTCGAGGTCCGCGGCGCCTTCTACACCGCCGCCTCCGGCACCGCGACCAAGGTCCTCTCCACCGGATTCGGCGAGCTCGCCGCCCAGGGAGACGGCGCGCAGATCGAGATCCGGGCCTCCTGGAGCCCCGAGGATGCGCAGCTCGCTCCCCACGTGGAAGGCTGGGGGGAGCTGTTGTGCATGCTCGCGGGCCTCCCGCCCGTATCGGGCGACGGTGTGACCTCGCTCGCCTTCCGACGGAACAACCGTGACTGATTACCGTGTCCTCTCCACCCCCGACGAGTTCCTCGCCGCGGTCGACGCCCTCGCCGCCGGCGAGGGTCCCGTCGCCGTCGACGCCGAGCGCGCCTCCGGCTTCACCTACTCGCAGCGCGCGTACCTGATCCAGGTCTACCGCCGCGGCGCCGGGGCGTTCCTCTTCGACCCGCCCGCGATCGGCCGGATGGACGCCCTCCAGGCCGTGATCGGCGAGGAGGAGTGGATCCTGCACGCCGCCAGCCAGGACCTCGCCTGCCTGCGCGAGGTCGGCCTCGACCCGGTGCGCATCTTCGACACCGAGCTCGCCGCCCGCCTGCTCGGCCTGCCCAAGGTCGGTCTCGGCGCCGTCGTCGAGGACCTGCTCGGCATCCACCTCGCGAAGGAGCACTCGGCCGCCGACTGGTCGACCCGCCCGCTCCCGCAGAGCTGGCTCGTCTACGCCGCGAAGGACGTCGAGCTGCTGCCCGACCTGCGCGACCGGATGGCCGAGATGCTGGTCGAGGCCCGGAAGACCCGGATCGCCCGCGAGGAGTTCGAGGCGACCCTGGCGCGGCAGCCCAAGCCGGTCCCGGCCGAGCCCTGGCGCCGCCTCTCGGGGATGCACGCCCTGCGCGGTCCGCGCGCCCTCGCCATCGCCCGCGAGCTCTGGCTGGCCCGCGACGCCTTCGCGCGCGAGCGCGACATCGCGCCCGGCCGGCTGATCCCCGACTCCTCGATCATCGCCGTCGCTCGCAACGTCCCCACGAGCCTCGGCCAGCTCTCCGGCCGCCGCGACTTCACCGGCCGCGCCAGCCGCGGCGAGGTCGAGCGCTGGTGGGCCGCGATCGAGCGCGGCCAGAGCACCGAGGACCTGCCCGGCCCCGTCCGTCCCGCCGCCGACACCCTGCCGCCGCCGCGCGCCTGGGGCGACCGCAACCCGGCCGCCGACGCCAGGCTGAAGGCCGCCCGCGCCGTCGTCGGCGAGATCGCCGAGCTGCTCTCGCTCCCGGTCGAGAACCTCCTCACGCCCGAGCTGGTCCGGCGCCTCGCCTGGAACCCGCCGGAGCCGCTCGACCGGGACTCCGTCGCCGCCGAGCTGGAGCGCGCCGGTGCCCGCTCCTGGCAGATCGACGCGACCGCCGGCTCGCTCGCCACCGCGTTTGTGGAAGCCGGGCAAGCACCCGTCGAGGGCACGGAACCCGCTTCGTAGGAAGAAGCAAAGGATTCCGGCGCCCGTCGCCGCCTTCCTACGATCGGAAGGACGTCCGGTTTCCGAGAGGGCGTCCCGTTTTCAGGAGGCACTGTGGCCGAGAGATCCGAAGTCGTGTTCGTCGACGGAGTCCGTACTCCGTTCGGGCGAGCCGGTGAGAAGGGCATGTACTGGCAGACCCGGGCCGACGACCTCGTCGTCAAGGCCATGATCGGGCTGCTGGAGCGCAACACCGCCCTGCCCAAGGAGCGCGTGGACGAGGTCGCCATCGCCGCGACCACCCAGCAGGGCGACCAGGGCCTGACCCTCGGCCGCACCGCGGCGCTGCTCGCGGGCCTGCCGAAGTCGGTCCCCGGCTACGCGATCGACCGCATGTGCGCGGGCGCGATGACCTCGGTCACCACGACCGCCGGCGGCATCGCCTTCGGCGCCTACGACGTCGTCATCGCCGGCGGCGTCGAGCATATGGGCCGCCACCCGATGGGCTTCAACGCCGACCCCAACCCGCGCTTCCTCTCCGAGCGCCTGGTCGGCGAGGAGGCACTCAACATGGGCAAGACCGCGGAGAAGATCCACGACCGCTTCCCGCAGCTCACCAAGAGCCGCTCAGACCACTACGCCCTGCGCAGCCAGCAGAAGCTGGCCGAGGCCTACCGCAACGGCGACATCCAGCCCGATCTCGTCCCGGCCGCCACCCGTAGCGCCGCCGGCTGGGGCCTCGCCACCGCCGACGAGGCGCCGCGCCCCGAGACCACGCTCGAGGGGCTGGCCACTCTGCGCACCCCGTTCCGCCCGCACGGCCGCGTCACCGCCGGCAACTCCTCGGGTCTGAACGACGGCGCCGCCGTCTCGCTGCTCGCCAGCGCGGACGCCGCGAAGGAGCTCGGCCTCCCCGAGAAGATGCGGCTCGTCAGCTTCGCCTTCGCCGGAGTCGAGCCGGAGATCATGGGCATCGGCCCGGTCCCCTCGACCGAGAAGGCGCTGAAGAAGGCCGGGCTCGGCATCGAGGACATCGGCCTCTTCGAGCTCAACGAGGCGTTCGCCGTGCAGGTGCTCTCCTTCCTCGACCACTTCGGCATCGACGACGACGACCCCCGGGTCAACGAGTACGGCGGAGCGATCGCGATCGGCCACCCGCTCGCCTCGTCCGGCGTCCGCCTCATGATCCAGCTGGCCCGCCAGTTCGAGGCCCACCCCGAGGTCCGCTACGGCCTGACCGCGATGTGCGTCGGTCTCGGCCAGGGCGGCTCGGTCATCTGGGAGAACCCGCACTTCGACGGCAAGCGCGCACGACGGAAGGGACGCTGACCCATGCTCGAAGGATTCGAGGACTTGCTCGATCTCGCCGAGGGCGAGATCGTCACCCACTCCTACGTCCGCGACGTCCCGCTGCCCAGCGGCCGTGTGCTCGCGCTGATCACGCTCGACAACGACCGCGACCACACCCGGCCGAGCACGTTCGGCCCGGCCGGCCTGTTCGAGCTGGCCGACGTGCTGCTCGCCCAGCAGGCGCGCGCGAAGGCCGGCGAGATCCAGGCGGTGGGAGTGACGGGCAAGCCGTTCATCCTCGCCGCCGGCGCCGACCTCAGCAAGGTCGGCAGCATCCCGAGTCACGAGACCGGCCGCCAGCTCGCTCGCCTAGGGCACACGACCCTCGGCCTGCTCTCCGAGCTCGGCGTCCCCTCGTTCGTCTTCATCAACGGGCTCGCGCTCGGCGGCGGCACCGAGATCGCGCTGAACGCCGACTACCGCACCGTCGACGCCTCGATCCCCGCGCTCGGGCTGCCCGAGGTCTTCCTCGGCATCATCCCCGGCTGGGGCGGCGCCTGGCTGCTGCCGAACCTGATCGGCATCGAGAACGCCCTCAAGGTGATCGTCGAGAACCCGCTGAAGAACAACCGGACCCTCAAGGGCCAGGACGTCTTCGATCTCGGCATCGCCGACGCGATCTTCCCCTCCGCGAGCTTCCTCGAGAACTCGCTGGTCTGGGCCGACGGCGTCCTCGGCGGGACCGTCGAGGTGAAGCGGCCGAACGTCCCCGGGAAGATCGAGCGCCTGGTCAAGTGGGACGCCGCGATCGCGATCGCCCGCAAGCAGCTCGAGTCCAAGATCGGCACCGTCGCCGCGTCGCCCTACCGCGCGCTCGACCTGCTGAAGGCAGCCAAGAGCAGCACCCGCGAGGAGGGCTTCGCCGCCGAGGACGAGGCGCTGGCCGACCTCGTCTCCGGGGATCAGTTCCGCGCGAGCATCTACGCCTTCGACCTGGTGCAGAAGCGGGCGAAGCGCCCCGCCGGCGCCCCGGACAAGAGCCTCGCCAAGCCGGTCACCAAGGTCGGCGTCATCGGCGCGGGCCTCATGGCCACGCAGTTCGCGCTGCTCTTCGTCCGCCGCCTCCAGGTCCCGGTCGTCATCACCGACCTCGACCAGGAGCGCGTCGACCGCGGCGTCGCGAGCATCGTCGGCGAGATCGACACCCTGCTCGCGAAGGGCCGCCTCTCGCCGGACGACGCGAACCGCCTCCGCGGTCTCGTAACCGGCACCACTGACCGCGCCGACTTCGCCGACGCCGACTGGGTGATCGAGGCCGTCTTCGAGGAGCTCTCCGTCAAGCAGGAGGTCTTCGCCGACATCGAGCGCTACGTCTCCCCCACCGCTGTCCTCGCGACCAACACCTCCTCGCTCTCGGTCGAGCGGATCGGCGAGCGGCTGCAGCACCCGGAGCGCCTGGTCGGCTTCCACTTCTTCAACCCGGTGGCCGTGATGCCGCTGATCGAGGTCGTGAACACGCCGCAGACCGACGACGAGACGCTGTCGACGGCGATGGTCACGGCCGCGAAGCTGAAGAAGAACGCGGTCATCACCCGCGACACCCCCGGCTTCGTGGCGAACCGCGTGCTGGCCAAGGTCCTCGGCGAGGCGATGCACGCCGTCGACACCGGCACTCCCTTCGAGGTCGTCGAGGCCTCGCTCGAGCCGTTCGGCCTGCCGATGACGCCGTTCGAGCTGCTCGAGCTCGTCGGCCTCAAGGTCGGCGCGCACGTGCTCGACACCCACCACGCCGCCTTCCCGGACCGCTTCTACGACAGCGCCAACCTGCACCGCCTGGCGGAGCTCGGCCACGTCTTCGAGCGCGACGCCAAGGGCCGGGTGAAGGGCGTGGACAAGCGCGCCGTCGCCATCGTCAAGGGCGGCTCCGACCCGATGACGGCCGAGGAGCTGCGGCTGCGCGTCGAGACCGGCCTCGCCGACGAGGTGAAGCGGATGCTGGACGACGACGTCGTGCACGCCGCGGAGGACATCGACCTCTGCCTCATCCTCGGCGCCGGCTACCCGTTCCAGATGGGCGGCCTGACGCCCTACCTCGACCGCGTCGGCGCGAGCGAGCGCGCCTTCGGCGGCACGTTCCACCAGCCGGCCATCCGCGGGGTCCAGTAGCCGCAGGGACGGCGAGAACGCAGGAGGGCGCCCACCGGTCCGGTGGGCGCCCTCTCCCGTGCGTGGTGCGCGGTCAGTCCTTGCGCGCGTCGTCGTGCGCCGCGACCTCTTCGGGCAGCGGGCGCGCGACCGGGATCTTGCTGCCGAGCACCTGGGCGACGACGTCGCGGGCGATGTGCTGCGGAGTCAGTCCGACGTCCTCGAGGATCTCCTCGCGCTTCGCGTGGTCGAGGAACTGGTCCGGCAGCCCCAGCTCGGTGACGGCCGTGTCGACGCCGGCCTCGCGGAGGTCCTGGCGGATCCGGGTGCCGATGCCGCCGACGCGGACGCCGTCCTCGATCGAGATCACGAGGCGGTGCTCGGCCGCCAGGTCGATGACGCTGCGCGGGACCGGCACGACCCAGCGCGGGTCGACGACGGTGGCGCCGATGCCCTGCGCGGCGAGCCGCTGCGCGACGTCGAGGCCCATCGCGGCCATCGGGCCGACGGTGACGATCAGCACGTCCTGGCGCTCCGAGCGCAGCAGCACGTCCACGCCGTCGTCGAGGCGCTCGAGCGCGTCGATCTCGTCGCCGACGTTGCCCTTGGAGAAGCGCACGACCGTGGGAGCGTCCTTCACGCCGACGGCCTCGCGCAGTTCCTCGCGCAGCCGGACGGAGTCGCGGGGCGCGGCGAGGCGGATGTTCGGGACGACCTGGAGGATCGCGAGGTCCCACATGCCGTGGTGGCTCGGGCCGTCGGGGCCGGTGACCCCGGCGCGGTCGAGCACGAAGGTGACGCCGGCGCGGTGCAGCGCCACGTCCATCAGCACCTGGTCGAAGGCGCGGTTCACGAAGGTCGCGTAGAGCGCGACGACCGGGTGCAGACCGCCGAAGGCGAGTCCGGCGGCCGAGGTCACGGCGTGCTGCTCGGCGATGCCGACGTCGAACACGCGGTCCGGGTACTTCTCGGCCAGGCGGTCGAGGCCGACCGGGCGGAGCATCGCGGCGGTGATGCCGACGATCGTCGGGTCCTCGTCCGCGAGGGTGACGATCTCCTCCGCGAAGACCGAGGTCCAGGAGCGGGCGCCGCTCGCGCTCAGCGGCTCGCCGGTCTCGGGATCGATCTGGCCGACCGCGTGGAACTGGTCGGCGAGGTCCTGGACGGCGGGCTCGAAGCCCTTGCCCTTCTGCGTGATCGCGTGCACGATCACCGGCGTGCCGTAGTCCTTGGCCTGCTGGAGCGCCTCCTCCATCGCGGTGAGGTCGTGTCCGTCGATCGGGCCGAGGTACTTGATGTCGAGGTTGGAGTACAGCGCCTCGTTGTTGATGAAGCGGCTGAGGAAGCCGTGCAGGCCGCCGCGCACCCCGCGGTAGACCGCGGCGGCGGGGCCGCCCAGGCGTTCGGAGACGGCGCGGGAGCCGCGGTGCAGCGTCCGATAGGTGCGCCGGGTGCGGACGCCGTTGAGGAAGCGCGCCATGCCGCCGATGGTCGGGGCGTAGGAGCGGCCGTTGTCGTTGACGACGATGACGAGCCCGCGGGAGTTGTCGTCGCTGATGTTGTTCAGCGCCTCCCAGGTCATCCCGCCGGTGAGCGCGCCGTCGCCGACGACGGCGACCACGTGGCGGTCCGTCTGGCCGGTCATCGTGAAGGCGCGGGAGATGCCGTCCGCCCAGGAGAGCGAGCTCGACGCGTGCGAGCTCTCGACGATGTCGTGCGGCGACTCGGAGCGCTGCGGGTAGCCGGCGAGGCCGCCGCGCTGGCGGAGGCCGGAGAAGTCCTGGCGACCGGTCAGCAGCTTGTGCACGTAGGACTGGTGCCCCGTGTCGAAGATGATCGCGTCGTGCGGCGAGTCGAAGACGCGGTGGATCGCGATGGTCGTCTCGACGACGCCGAGGTTCGGACCGAGGTGGCCGCCGGTCTTGGACACCTCGCGCACGAGGAAGTCGCGGATCTCCAGCGCCAGCGTCTCGAGCTCGGTCCGGGTCAGGCGGTCGAGGTCGCGCGGTCCGGAGATGGTCTCGAGAACAGCCATTCGCGCCGCCTTTCCGGGGGATGTCTGAGGAGTGTGGACGTCTCCCGAGTCTACGCACGGGGTCCGGTGGAACAGGTGCGCGCCTCCCCGGCTTGCAGGGAGGCGCGCAGATCTGTTCGGAATCAGACCAGAGAGCGCAGCACGTACTGCAGGATCCCGCCGTTGCGGTAGTAGTCCGCCTCACCGGGGGTGTCGATGCGGACGACCGCGTCGAACTCGATCGGCTGCTTGCCCTCGGGCGAGTCGGACGTCGGCGTGGCGACGACGTGCACCGTCTTCGGGGTCACGCCCTCGTTCAGCGCCTCGATGCCCGAGATGCTGATCGACTCGGTGCCGTCGAGCCCGAGCGAGGCCCAGGTCTCGCCCTGCGGGAACTGCAGCGGGACGACGCCCATGCCGATCAGGTTCGAGCGGTGGATCCGCTCGAAGCTCTCGACGATGACCGCCTTGACGCCCAGGAGGCTGGTGCCCTTGGCCGCCCAGTCGCGCGACGACCCGGAGCCGTACTCCTTGCCGCCGAGGATCACCAGCGGGGTGCCCTGCGCCTGGTAGTTCTGCGACGCGTCGTAGATGAACGACTGCGGGCCGCCCTCCTGCGTGAAGTCACGGGTGTAGCCGCCCTCGACGTTGTCCAGGAGCTGGTTGCGCAGGCGGATGTTCGCGAACGTGCCGCGGATCATCACCTCGTGGTTGCCGCGGCGCGAGCCGTAGGAGTTGTAGTCCTTGCGGTCCACGCTGTGCTCGGCGAGGTACTGGCCGGCCGGGCTGTCCGCCTTGATCGAGCCGGCGGGGCTGATGTGGTCGGTGGTGACCGAGTCGCCCAGCTTGGCGAGCACCCGGGCGTCGGCGATGTCGGTGACCGGGGTCGTCTCCATCGTCATGCCGTCGAAGTACGGGGGCTTCCGCACGTAGGTGGAGTTCTCGTCCCACTCGAAGATCGAGCCCTCGGGGGTCTGCAGCGAGCGCCAGCGCTCGTCGCCGTCGAACACGCCGGCGTACTGCGTGTCGAACATCGACTTGTCGATCGAGGAGTCGATCGTCGCCTGGACCTCGGCCGCGTCGGGCCAGATGTCCTTGAGGAAGACGTCGTTGCCCTCGGTGTCGGTGCCGAGCGCGTCGACCTCGAAGTCGAAGTTCATCGAGCCGGCGAGCGCGTAGGCGATGACGAGCGGCGGGCTCGCCAGGTAGTTCATCTTCACGTCGGGGTTGATGCGGCCCTCGAAGTTGCGGTTGCCCGAGAGGACGGCCGTGACGGCGAGGTCGTTCTCCTGCACGGCGGTCGAGATCTCCTCGAGCAGCGGGCCGGAGTTGCCGATGCAGGTGGTGCAGCCGTAGCCGACGGTGAAGAAGCCGAGGGCCTCGAGCGACTCGGTGAGCCCGGCCTTCTCGTAGTAGTCGGTGACGACCTTCGAGCCCGGCGCGAGCGTGGTCTTGACCCACGGCTTGGCCTTGAGGCCCTTCTGAGCGGCGTTGCGGGCCAGCAGGCCGGCCGCGAGCATCACCGAGGGGTTCGACGTGTTGGTGCAGGAGGTGATCGCCGCGATCGCGACGGCGCCGTGGTCGATGGTGAAGCTCTCGTGGCCCTCGCCCAGCTCGACGGTGGTCGGCTTCGACGCGGTGGTCGGCGCGTGCGAGCGGTGGGTGTGCGAGTGCGAGCTGTACTCGTCCTGCGGCTGGAGCTCGCCCGGGTCCGACGCGGGGAACGACTCGGCGAGGGTGAGGTCGACGATGTCGTGGGTGACGTCGGTGTAATTGTTGAGGTCCGACTCGAACTGCGTCTTCGCCGAGGTGAGCTCGATGCGGTCCTGCGGGCGCTTCGGCCCGGCGATCGAGGGGACGACCGTGCTGAGGTCCAGCTCGAGGTACTCGCTGAAGACCGGCTCGACCGCGGGGTCGTGCCAGAGCTTCTGCAGCTTGGAGTACTGCTCGACCAGGGCGATCTGCTCGTCGCTGCGGCCGGTGAGGCGCAGGTAGTCGAGGGTCACGTCGTCGATGGGGAACATCGCGGCGGTCGAGCCGAACTCGGGGCTCATGTTGCCGATGGTCGCGCGGTTGGCGAGCGGCACCTGGGCGACGCCGGCGCCGTAGAACTCGACGAACTTGCCGACGACGCCGTGCTTGCGCAGCATCTCGGTGATCGTCAGGACGACGTCGGTGGCGGTCACGCCGGCCGGGATCGCTCCGGAGAGCTTGAAGCCGACGACCTTGGGGATGAGCATCGAGACGGGCTGGCCGAGCATGGCCGCCTCGGCCTCGATGCCGCCGACGCCCCAGCCGAGCACGCCGAGGCCGTTCACCATGGTGGTGTGCGAGTCGGTGCCGACGCAGGTGTCGGGGTAGGCGCGGAGGACGCCGCCGACCTCGCGGGTCATGGTGACGCGCGCCAGGTACTCGATGTTGACCTGGTGGACGATGCCGGTTCCGGGCGGGACGACCTTGAAGTCGTCGAACGCGGTCTGGCCCCAGCGGAGGAACTGGTAGCGCTCGCCGTTCCGCTCGTACTCGAGCTCGACGTTGCGCTCGAGGGCGTCGGGGGTGCCGAAGAGGTCCGCGATGACCGAGTGGTCGATGACCATCTCGGCGGGCGCGAGCGGGTTGATCCTGTTCGCGTCGCCACCGAGGGCCGCGACGGCCTCGCGCATGGTGGCGAGGTCGACGATGCAGGGCACGCCGGTGAAGTCCTGCATCACGACGCGCGCGGGCGTGAACTGGATCTCGGTGTCGGGCTCCGACTCCGGGACCCACTCACCGAGGGCGCGGATGTGATCGGCCGTGATGTTGGCGCCGTCCTCCGTGCGGAGCAGGTTCTCGAGCAGCACCTTCAGGCTGAACGGGAGCTTCTCGTGACCGGGGACCCGGTCGATGCGGAACACCTCGTAGTCGGTCGAGCCGACCTTCAGGTTGTCTTTCGATCCAAAGCTGTCTACCGCGGACACGTCGCCCTCTCCTTCGCTGACGTGGGCTCCGCCGACGGGCGCACCCACATATCCGTCTCCATCTTGGCGACCGCGCACAGCGCCCCGCCACCAAGGAGGACCTAACTATTTATCTTGACGTCGAGACAACTCTACGCGCGTTCGGCGGGCGGAGCCGCCTCGTCCCGCTCCGCCGCGCCGCGGTACTCCGCGCGCACGGCCAGGACGGTGAGCACCAGCAGCGGCGCGTAGAGGGGCAGGCCGAGCACGAGCTTCCAGGTGCCCAGCGCCGTCGCGTCGCCGGCGAGGAAGAGCGGGTACTGCACCGCGAGCCGGACGAAGAACAGCGCCGCCCAGGCGAGCGTCAGCAGCGAGAACAGCCGACGCTTCCGGCGGTCGTCCCGCCAGGCCGTGCCGTCGCCCATCAGGTAGCCGGCCGCGACGCCGATCAGGGGCCAGCGCGCGAGCACCGACACCAGGAAGACGAGGCCGTAGACGAGGTTGGTGATCAGGCCGGGCACGAAGTTGTCGACCGCGCGGCCGGTGATCAGCGCGAGGGCGGCCGAGATCACGACGCCGAGCAGACCGCCGACCGCCTGGATGACCGGGGTGCGCCCGAGGATCCGCGCGACGGTGAACAGCACGGCCATCCCGACCGAGGCGACCAGCGAGAGCACGAGCTCGCCCGTGATCGTGAAGAGGAGGACGAAGGCGACTCCGGGCACGACGGCCTCGAGGATGCCGCGGACGCCGCCCATCGAGCCGAGCAGTGCGCGGCCGTCGAACGGCTCGCCGTCGGCGACGACGCCGAGTCCGGAACGGCGGGCGGCCTTCGCGATGGCCTCGCCGACCTCCGGCTGACCAGCGCGCTCCGGCTGCTCGCGCTGATCATCGCGCTCCGGCTGCGGGTCGCCCTCGGCGCCCATCCCGCTCAGCTCGCGCTCTGCTGGGTCTGGCCGCTGTCCGGCATCTTGAGCGGGATGAGGTCGCGCGGGGGCATCGGACCGGAGCCGCGCACCACGACGACGCTGCGGAAGAGGTCCTCGACGGCGGCCGCGGCCTGCTCGTCGGTGGCCCCCGCGCCGGCGATCACGCCGCGGAGGAACCAGCGCGGACCGTCGACGCCGACGAAGCGCGCGACGCGCACGCCGCCGCCGGCCAGCGGGAGCTGCGCGACGATCTCCGGGCCGAAGACGCCCTCGCGCTCCTCGGTGCTGCCGCCCTGGCGGCCGATCTGCTCCGCGATCTGCCCGCGGATCTCGTGCCAGAGGCCCGAGGAGCGCGGCGCCGCGAACGGCTGCACCTGGAGGGTGGACCCGGCGTAGTCGAGGCCGACGGCGATGACGCGCTTGGTCGCCTCCTCGACCTCGAGGCGGATGTGCATGCCCTCGCGGGGCAGCACCTTCACCCCGCCGAGGTCGATGTAGGGGCGGACCGGGTTGGCCTCGCGCTCGTCGAGCGGGCCGGCCTCGGCGCGGTCGGCGGGCGCGGACTTCTCGAAGTCCTGCGCGGCGGTCTCGACGGCCACGTCCTCGGGACCGGCGGGCTGGATGTCGCTCATGCGTTCTCCTCGTTGGTGCGGACGTCTGCTGGTGCTGCGGCGGCGTAGCCGGTCGAGCCGAAGCCGCCGGTGCCGCGGACGGAGTCCGGCAGCTCCTCGACGGCGGTGAAGCGGGCCCGGACGACGGGCAGGATCACGAGCTGCGCGATCCGGTCGCCCGCGGCGATCCGGTACGGCTCGCGCGCGTCGGTGTTCAGGAGCGCCACGCGGATCTCGCCGCGGTAGCCGGCGTCGATGGTGCCCGGCGCGTTCACGATCGTGAGGCCGTGCTTGAAGGCCAGCCCGCTGCGCGGCACGACGAAGCCGACATGCCCGTCGGGCAGGGCGATCGAGACCCCGGTGCCGACGCTCGCCCGCTCGCCGGGAGCGAGCACGAGCTCCTCCGTGGAGCGCAGATCGGCTCCGGCGTCACCGGGGTGGGCGTAGAACGGGACCTCGTCCGCGCGGATCGGGACGTCGACGGTTTCGTTCACGTGACGAGGGTAGACCAATCGTCTGATGCAATAGGGACATGCCGTCCTACCGAGAGAGGCTGTGGCCCGCGCCCTGGCTCTTCGTCTCCACCGCCCTCGTGATCCCCGCCAGCATCCTGGTCTTCGCGCCGATCAACCTGTCCGTCGGCTTCCTCGTCGCGCTGGTGCTCTACGGCGGCACCGTCGGCACGCTGCTGGCCACGTCGCCGACCATCGAGGTCGTCGACGGCGAGCTGCGGGCCGGCCGCGCGCACATCCCGCTCGAGCTGGTGGGCGACGCGGTCGCCTTCACCGGCGAGCGGGCGTTCGCTCAGCGCGGACCGCGATTGGACGCCAGGGCGTTCCTCGTCATCCGCGGCTGGGTGCGCGACGTCGTCCGGGTCCCGATCGAGGACCCCGCCGACCCCACGCCGTACTGGCTGCTGTCGAGCAGGCGCCCCAACGACGTCGTCGCCGCGATCCGGCAGGGATCACGGCGACGGGGCGCTGGTCTTTCGGAGCCGGGAGAGGCCTAGGCGGCGCACTCCAGGCAGATCGGGCCGAGCTTCTCCTCGTGGTCGATCTGCGAGCGGTGCTTCACCAGGAAGCAGCTGACGCACGTGAACTCGTCCGCCTGCGGCGGAAGGACCACGACGTCCAGATCGAGGTCGGACAGATCGGCACCGGGCAGTTCGAATCCGCCCGGGTTGTCGGCGTCATCGACGTCGACGACACCGGACATCTTGTCGGGGACTCGCTCCTTCAGGGCCTCGATCGACTCGGAGTCGTCATCGGTCTTGCGGGGGGCGTCGTAGTCCGTAGCCATTCCCATCCACTTCTTAAATTCAGTCGTTCAACAAATCGGCGGGGACAGTGTGCATCAAGAAGTATCGATGCGCAAACCGCTTCGAACGCGTCTTGACAGCCGCTGCCGCGCCCTCCTCCGCACCAACTTTCGACCCGCCCGCGGTATTCCCGGGGAACGGCCCGTCGGCGTGCGATCCTGAGCCGGTTCGCGGCAGGCACGGGCTCGTCCGCGGCCAGAAGGAGGTCCAGCACGATGATGGAACTGAAGGTGATCGGCGTCGAGAGCGGATCGCTCGTCCTCGTCTCGGACGGCGGTGAGCGGTTCTCCGTCCGCATCGACGAGACGCTGCAGAGCCAGCTGCGCCCGCGCGTGCACTCGCTGCCCCCGCGAGAGAAGCGCGTGTCCCCCCGCGAGATCCAGTCGCACATCCGCTCGGGCCTCTCCGCCGAGGAGGTCGCCGAGCTCACCGGCGCCGACCTCGACTACGTCGCGCGCTTCGAGGGCCCGGTCACGGCCGAGCGCGAGCACATCGTCGCCTCCGCCCTGGCGGTCCGCGTCTACACCAGCGCCGACCCCGACCCGCTCGAGGAGGGCACGCCCTTCGGCGACGTCATCCGCGAGCGCCTGGGCGCCCTCGGCGCCGACGGCGAGCAGTGGTCGAGCTGGAAGGAGGAGGAGGGCTGGGTCGTCAAGCTGCTCTTCCGCTCCGACGAGATCGACCACGACGCCCGCTGGCGGTTCGACCCCAAGAAGGCGCTCCTCTCCCCCCTCACCGCCGAGGCGACCACGCTCTCGCAGCAGGGCGAGATCCGGCCGACGCTCATCCCGCGCCTGCGCGCCGTCATCCCCGCCGCGGTCGACGAGCTGGCGACCCGCTTCGACACCGACGCCTTCGCGAAGCCCGCGGAGCCGTCGCGCCCCGAGCGCCCGGGCTCCGAGCGAGCGGGCTCCGAGCGCCAGGGGCCCTCGCGCCTCCCGCACTCCCGTCCCGCCGCCTCCCGGCCCTCGGACACCGAGCCGCAGCCGGCCCTCTCGGACACCCAGCGTCCGGTCTCGACGCTCCCCCGCCCGGTGACCAGCACGACCGAGCAGCGCGAGCGCAACCTCAACGACACGGCCGATCTCCTCGACGCGCTCCGGCGCCGGCGCGGCGAGCGCGACCACGCCTCCTCGGCGCGGGTGCGCGAGGAGCCGCAGCCGGAGGCGCCCGCGGTCGTCGCCCCGAAGGCGCCCGAGCCCGAGCGCCCCGCGGCACCCGCTGCCGATCACCCCGCCGCGAGCGGACGCACCTCAATGCGCCGCGGCCGGGCCGCCATCCCCAGCTGGGACGAGATCGTCTTCGGAGCCCGCAGCGACGACTGACCGAGCTGCGGCCGATCGGGCGAGCGCGCTCCCGGGACTCAGATCCCGGAGAGCGCGCCGAAGCCGAGCAGCGGCACCTGGGTCTCCTCGGGGGTGAGCGAGCCGTGCTGGCCGATCATCGACCGGCCGGAGGCGTCCTCCGCGGAGTAGTAGGCGATCGCCTTCCGAGCGGCGACGAAGACGTCGCCCATCCGCTCGGCCGCCGGCGCACCGATCTCGCCGAACCAGCCGCTCGCCGCGACCTCGTCGCGCGTCGCGATCCAGGCCCGGGAGCCCTCCGCCTCGCTCCAGCGCGCCGCGACCGCCGCGGGATCGACCCCGGCCTCGAGGTGCAGCTGCAGGCAGCGCGGTTCCCCGGCCAGGTGGCGGACGCCCTCGAGGAGCGCGGGATCCCGCACGAGGACATGCGACGAGGCGGGCACGTCGAGCACGCCGTGGTCGGCGGTGACGAGCACGCCCTCGCGACCGGAGAGTCCGCGGACGAACTCCGCGACCTCGCCGTCGAGCTGCTCCAGGGCCGTCGTCCACTCCGGCGACTCCCAGCCGCGGGCGTGCGCGGTCATGTCGAGCTCGGGGACGTAGAGGTAGACCAGCTGGCGGCCGCCGCGGTCGAGGAGGTCGCGCGCCGCGGCGAAGCGCTCGGCGACTCCCCCGGCGATCCGGTACTCGGCGCCGCGCAGGATCGCCCGGGTGAGCCCCGAGTGCGCGTAGCGGGCGGCGCCGATGACGCTGGCCGCGACACCCGCCTCGACGGCGCGCTCGAAGACGGTGGGGTGCGGCTGCCACTGCTCGGGGACCATCCGGTCGTCCCAGCCGGAGAGCTGGTTCACCAGGCGGTCGTGCGCCCGGTCGAGCACGCGGTAGCCGACCATCCCGTGCTCCCCCGGGCGCCGGCCCGTGGTGAGGCTCGCGAGGGCCGCCGCGGTCGTCGTCGGGAAGCCGGAGGCGAGGGTCGTGGCCTTCGTGAGCGCGGGCGCGAGCGTCCGGGCGTGGCCGGCGCGCTGCCGCAGGTTGGCCGCTCCGAGCCCGTCGACCAGGACGACGACGATCCGCTCCACGCGCGGCGAGCCGAAGGTCCCCGGGCGGCCGAGGAGGGCGTCGAGAGCGCCGGGGAGGACGTCGGCGAGGCTCCGCCGACCGGCGGGGACGGCCGGTAGCATGGGGGTCATCGCGCTCAGTTTCGCACGCTGCGCCCCTCCGCGGAGCGTGCCCCGCCGTGCCCGCGCCCGCTACCGAAGTGAGACATGAACGCTGCACCCCCTCCCTCCGGATCCTCCCTGACCGAGCGCATCGAGGACGTCGACGTCTCGGCCGAGATGGAGGGGTCGTTCCTCGAGTACGCCTACTCGGTGATCTACTCCCGCGCCCTGCCCGACGCCCGTGACGGTCTGAAGCCCGTGCAGCGCCGCATCCTCTACATGATGAGCGAGATGGGCCTGCGCCCCGATCGCGGCCACGTGAAGTCGGCCCGCGTCGTCGGCGAGGTGATGGGCAAGCTGCACCCGCACGGCGACGCCTCGATCTACGACTCGCTCGTGCGCCTCGCGCAGCCGTTCACGCTCCGGGTCCCGCTCGTCGACGGCCACGGCAACTTCGGCTCGCTCGACGACGGCCCCGCCGCCGCCCGCTACACCGAGGCCCGCCTCGCCGCCGCGGCGACGGCGATGACCGAGCACCTCGACGAGGACGTCGTCGACTTCGTCCCCAACTACGACAACTCGCACGACCAGCCCGAGGTGCTCCCCGCCGCGTTCCCGAACCTCCTGGTCAACGGTGCGAGCGGCATCGCGGTCGGCATGGCCACCAACATGGCCCCGCACAACCTGATCGAGGTGATCGGAGCGGCGCGGCACCTGATCGCGCACCCCGACGCCTCGCTGGACGACCTGATGTCGTTCGTCCCCGGCCCCGACTTCCCCAGCGGCGGCACGATCGTCGGGCTCGCCGGCGTCCGCGACGCCTACGCGACCGGCCGCGGCAGCTTCAAGACCCGCGCGCGCGTCTCGGTCGAGAGCATCACCGCCCGCAAGTCCGGCCTCGTCGTCACCGAGCTGCCCTACCTCGTCGGCGCCGAGAAGGTCATCGACAAGATCAAGGACGGCGTCCAGAACAAGAAGCTCAGCGGCATCGCCGACGTCACCGATCTCACCGACCGCGACAACGGCCTGCGCCTCGTGATCGGGATCAAGACCGGCTTCAGCCCGGAGGCGGTGCTCGAGCAGCTCTACCGCTACACCCCGCTCGAGGACGCCTTCTCGATCAACAACGTCGCCCTCGTCGACGGCCAGCCCCGCACGCTCGGCCTCAAGGAGCTGCTGCAGGTCTACGTCGGGCACCGCCTGACCGTGGTGACCCGCCGCTCCCGCTACCGTCTCCGCAAGCGCCAGGAGCGGCTGCACCTGGTCGAGGGACTGCTGATCGCGATCCTCGACATCGACGAGGTCATCCAGCTGATCCGCGCGAGCGACGACACCGCCGCCGCCCGGGCCCGGCTGATCGAGGTCTTCGACCTCAGCACGATCCAGGCCGACTACATCCTCGAGCTGCAGCTGCGCCGCCTGACGAGGTTCTCCCGGATCGAGCTCGAGACCGAGCGCGACACCCTGCTCGCCGAGATCGCCGAGCTCGAGGCGCTGCTGGCCAGCCGCAGCCGCCTCGAGGCACTCGTGTCCGACGAGCTCGACGACGTCGCGCAGCGCCTCGGCACGCCGCGTCGGACGCTGCTCACCGAGGCGCGCCCCTCCGTCGCCACGACCGGCCGGAAGACCGCCGCCGTGCTCGAGATCGCCGACCTGCCGTGCCGCGTGCTGCTGAGCACCACCGGGCGGATGGTGCGCATCGACCGCGACCCGGAGGCCGCGCCGCACCCCGAGCGCGCGACCCGCCGCAGCAAGCACGACGCGGTGCTCAGCACGATCGACACCACCACGCGCGCCGAGATCGGCGCGGTGACGACCGCGGGCCGCCTGCTGCGCTTCTCCCCCGTCGACGTCCCGTCCGTCCCGTCCTCCTCGGTGCAGCTCGGCGCGGGCGTCCGGATGAGCGACTACCTCAGCCACCTCGCGAAGGACGAGCGCGTCCTCGCCCTGGTCGCCCTCGACGACCCGCGCCCGATCGCGCTGGGCACCCTGCAGGGCACGGTGAAGCGCGTCGCCCCGGGCGACCTGCCCAACCGCCCGGACATCGAGCTGATCGCCCTGCGGCCGAAGGACGCGGTCGTCGGCGCCGCGCCGTCGGCCGACGAGGACGAGCTCGTCTTCGTCACCGGCGAGGCCCAGCTGCTGCGCTTCTCCGCCTCGGCGGTGCGTCCGCAGGGCCGGACCGCGGCGGGCATGGCCGGCGTCAAGATCAGCGAGACCGACGAGGTCGTCTCCTTCGCGGTGGTTCCGGAATCCGAGCGCGACGAGACGGTCGTCGCGACCGTCGCCGTCGACAGCTGGGCACTGACCGGCACCGACACCGGCAGCGCCAAGGTGTCGGCGTTCTCGGAGTTCCCGCCGAAGGGCCGCGCGACCGGCGGCGTCCGCGCCCAGCGCTTCCTCAAGGGCGAGACCGCTCTCGGCGTCGCCTGGGTCGGCCCCGGCCCGGCGCACGCGCTCGAGGCCGACGGCAGCGTCGCCGCGCTGCCCGACTCCGGGATGAAGCGCGACGGCTCCGGCGTCGCCCTCGCGGCCCCGGTCGCCAGCATCGGCGCGGCTCCCGAGCAGTTCTAGACCGTCGTCCCGCGCCGCCCCGGCGCGGGACGGGCCTCAGACGTCGATGCGGTCGCGCGAGAGCGTCTCGGAGCCGCGGACGATGAACTCCTTGCGCGGCGCCACCTCGTTGCCCATCAGCAGCTCGAAGACCCGGCCCGCGTTCTCGGCGTCCGAGACCTTCACGCGCCGCAGCGTCCGCCGCGACCGGTCCATCGTCGTCAGCGCGAGCTGGTCGGCGTCCATCTCGCCGAGTCCCTTGTAGCGCTGGATCGGGTCCTGGTAGCGCCGGTTCGCCTTCGACAGACCGGCGAGGACGCCCTGCAGCTCCTTCTCGGAGTAGGTGTAGATCGTCTCGTTCGGCTTCTTCCCCGAGTTCATCACCACGACCCGGTGCAGCGGCGGCACGGCGGCGAACACCCGGCCGGCCTCGACCAGCGGCCGCATGTAGCGGAAGAACAGGGTGAGCAGCAGCGTGCGGATGTGCGCGCCGTCGACGTCGGCGTCGCTCATCAGGATGATCTTCCCGTAGCGCGCGGCCGGCAGCTCGAACGAGCGGCCCGACCCCGCCCCGATCACCTGGATCATCGAGGCGCACTCGGTGTTCGAGAGCATGTCGGCGATGCTCGCCTTCTGCACGTTGAGGATCTTGCCGCGGATCGGCAGTAGCGCCTGGTACTCGCTGTTGCGGGCGAGCTTCGCGGTGCCCAGCGCCGAGTCGCCCTCGACGATGAACAGCTCGCTGTTCTCGACGTCGTTGCTGCGGCAGTCCACCAGCTTGGCCGGCAGCGAGGAGGACTCGAGCGCGTTCTTACGGCGCTGGGTCTCCTTGTGCGCCCGCGCCGAGATCCGCGACTTCATCTCGGCGACGAGCTTCTCGAGCAGCTGCGACATCTGCGCCTTGTCCTCGCGCTTCGTCGAGGCGAAGACGGCGCCGAGCGTCGAGGTGATCGTCTGCGCGACGATCGCGCGCACGGCCGGCGTGCCGAGGATCTCCTTCGTCTGCCCCTCGAACTGCGGCTCGGGGAGGCGGACGGTCAGCACCGCGGTGAGACCCGCGAGCGCGTCGTCCTTCTCCAGCTTGTCCGAGCCGGCCTTGAGCTTCCGGGCGTTCGCCTCGACCTGCGCACGGAGCAGCTTCAGCAGCCCCTGCTCGAAGCCGGTCTGGTGCGTCCCGCCCTTGGGCGTCGAGATGATGTTGACGAAGCTGCGCAGCACGGTCTCGTAGCCGGTGCCCCAGCGCAGTGCGATGTCGACCTCGCAGGTGCGCTCGACCTCGGTCGGCACCATCGCGCCGCCGGGGGTGAGCACCGGCACGGTCTCGGTGAAGGTGCCGCTGCCGGTGAGCCGCAGCACGTCGGTGACGGCCGCGTCCGGAGCGAGGAACTCGACGAACTCCGAGATGCCGCCGTCGTAGCGGAACATCTCGGCGCGGCGCTCCTCCTCGCGGTCGTCGACGATGTCGATCGTGAGTCCCGGCACCAGGAAGGCGGTCTGCCGGGCGCGGGTGACGAGGTCGTCGGTCTGGAAGGCGGCGCCCTTCGTGAAGATCTGCCGGTCGGCCCAGTAGCGGACCCGCGTCCCGGTGACGCCCTTCTTCACCTTGCCGACGATCTCCAGCTCCGAGCCGTTCTCGAACGGCGAGAACGGGGCGTCCGGGGTCGGCTCGCCCGAGTCCGCGAAGCGGCCGGGCTCGCCGCGGTGGAAGGACATCCGGTAGGTGCGGCCGTCGCGGTCGACCTCGACGTCCAGCCGCTCCGACAGCGCGTTCACGACCGAGGCGCCCACGCCGTGCAGGCCGCCCGAGGCGGCGTACGAGCCGGAGCCGAACTTGCCGCCCGCGTGCAGCTTGGTGAAGACGACCTCGACGCCGGTGAGACCGGTCTTGGGCTCGATGTCGACCGGAATGCCGCGGGCGCGGTCGCGGACCTCGACGCTGTCGTCCTTGTGCAGCACCACGCTGATCTCGGTGCCGTGCCCCGCGAGGGCCTCGTCGACAGAGTTGTCGATGACCTCCCAGAGGCAGTGCATCAGCCCGCGGGAGTCCGTCGAGCCGATGTACATGCCGGGGCGCTTGCGCACCGCCTCGAGGCCCTCGAGGACGGAGAGGTGCCGTGCGGAGTAGTCGGTGGAGGCCATCCGCTCAGTCTAGGTTCGAGGGCCGACACCCCGGCCGCGGCGCGGCGGAGCGCGATCACGGTGCTCAGGGCCTGGGAAGTGCGCCGGGGGACCTACGCGCAGAGCGAAATGCCACGGGATCGACTCTGCCGGGAAACATCCGCGTGCTTTGATGGTTGGACCAAGGGAAGGACGGAGCCGAGAGGCCGAGTCCACCGAAGTCGAAGACCCGAGCGCAGGAGGCCACGTCATGTCGACCACAGCAACCCAGAACGGCGTGGACGAGCTCGCTGGATCGCAGCAGCTCTCCGCGGCAGACCGCTGCGACAGCTGCGGAGCCCAGGCCTACATCCGTGTCGTGGTGAACAGCGGAGAACTGCTGTTCTGCGCGCACCACGGCAAGAAGTACCAGGAGAAGCTCTCCAGCATCGCCCAGAGCTGGCACGACGAGTCGGCGCGCCTCTTCGAGGAGCAGCGCCCCTAGTCAGTCCGCTCACCTCGCCGGTGGGGAGCGGGACTCCCTACCGGCCGACTCCGAGCCGCTTCGCGATCACTTCGCGGGCGGCTCGAGCTGTCTCGTCCGCCGCGCGGATCCGCTCGTCCCGGGTCGAGTAGAGCAGCCCGCGCCGCTCGACCACCCGGTGCAGGATCGCGTCGGCGAGGACGGGGTTCTTCGCCAGCACGGGACCGTGCAGGTGCGTGCCGAGCAACGACCCCGCGGCGTAGCCTTCCACTCCCCCGCCGTCGCCGGTGCCGTGCAGCACCCGGCCGAGGACGTGAGCGGGGTCGATGCCGTCGAATCGCCGGGCGTGGTTCTCGAAGCCGACGAGGATCCCCGCGCTCGACTCGACGACGAGGTCGTCCGTCGACCGCTCGGCGGTCACCGCACGACCCGGCAGCACCCCGATGCCCGCGATGACGGCCTGAGGGGTCGCGAACGACTCGGCGAGCAGCTCCCAGCCCGCGCCGACGGCGACGACCTCGGTCTCGTCGCGCACCCAGCCGTGGACCGTGTCGCCGACGGCGCGGAGGAGGTCGAGCACGGCGGGCAGGTCCTCGTCCGCTCCCGTGCCGGCCACGAGCACGTCGGGCCGCTCGGCGAAGTCGGCCTCCTCGCGCAGCGCCAGGACCCGGGCGTCGAGACCGGCCCAGCCGGCGCGTGCCGCGAGGACGCGGGCGTTCGCCGCGTCGCCGTTGCTGTCCAGGACGTCGGGGGCGAGCACGCCGATCAGCAGGGTGGTCACGCGGTCTCCTCGCGGTTGGAGGCGAGCTGGAGGTGGGCGCGGGTGCGCCGCATCGAGTCGGCGGAGAAGACGATCGTCTTCCGCCCGTGGCTCGGAGCGGGCAGCGCGAGGAAGGCGTCGAGCGCACGACCGAGGTCGTCGTCGACCGCGTCGATCGCGACCCCGTCGTAGCGCAGCTGCAGCGCGGCCTCGTGCGCCTTCGAGCCGGAGACGACCCGGACCCGCCCGAGGCGGGCGGTGTCGACCGGCCAGAAGTAGGACGGGTCGCGGACGTCGGAGCCGATGGCGAGCATGATCTGCTCGGTGCCCTCGGGGATCTCCGCGATGTTCAGGCGGTAGCTCGCCGGGTTCTGCACCAGGACGAACTCGACCTCCTGGCCGCGCACCGTCACGATCTCGCCGCGCCCGAAGACGGGGTCGATCGAGGAGAGCGCCTCCGCGGTGGTCGCGGCGCGGAAGCGGGTGCCGAGGATCGCGCGCGCCGCGGAGACCGCCGAGGCGGCGTCGACCGCGTAGTGCACACCGCGGGCGGGGAGGCGGACATCGAGGACGTCGGCGTCGCTTCGGATCGTCGCGGCGGCACCGGCCGTGGTCTCGACGACGGTCGTCGCTCGACCCTCCTGGCCCTCGGCATCGGCCGCGTAGCCGAGCCCGCCGACAGCCGCGCCGCGGACGGCGGAAGAGGTGCCGTACCAGCGGAGGCGATCGCTCGGCAGGCTCGTCGCGATGTCGGCGACGTGGCGGTCGTCCGCGTTGAGGACGACGGGGCCCGTGGCCCGGGTCGCGATGGTCGCCAGCATCCGGGCTACCATGGCCGGGTCGAAGAAGCGGTCGATCTGGTCGACGACCACGTTGGTGAGCAGCACGACGCGCGGGCTCATCCGCGGCGCGAGCCGGGCGCCGTGGCCCTCGTCCATCTCGAGGATGGCGATGTCGGCGTCGATCCGCCCGCGGAGGTCGGTGCGCTCGAGCAGCGCCGAGGTCAGCCCCTGCGCGATGTTCGCGGTCGAGGGGTTGGTGAAGACGCGCAGCCCGTGGGCACGCAGGACAGCGACGAGCATCTTCGTCGTCGTGGACTTCCCGGCCGAGCCGGTGACGACGACGAGGCCGTCGGTGAAGCCGTCGAGCACGGCCGGGAGGAAGCCCGGCGCGAGGCGGTTCACGACGAGTCCGGGCACGGCGGAGCCTCCGCCGGGCTTGCGGACGCGCGCTGCGAACCGGGCGGCCCTCCCGAGGAGGACCGCCGGTGCGTAGCGGATCACCGGCTTACTCGAGGTAGTCGCGGAGCGACTGCGAGCGGGACGGGTGGCGGAGCTTGGCCATCGTCTTGGACTCGATCTGGCGGATGCGCTCGCGCGTCACGCCGAAGGTATCGCCGATCTGGTCGAGCGTCTTGGGCATGCCGTCGCCCAGGCCGAAGCGCATGCGGATCACGCCGGCCTCGCGCTCGGAGAGGGAGTCGAGCAGCGACTCGAGCTGCTTCTGCAGCATCGTGAAGCCCACCGCGTCGGCCGGCACGACCGCCTCGGTGTCCTCGATGAGGTCGCCGAACTCGCTGTCGCCGTCCTCACCGAGGGGGGTGTGCAGCGAGATCGGCTCGCGGCCGTACTTCTGCACCTCGATGACCTTCTCGGGGGTCATGTCGAGCTCGCGGGAGAGCTCCTCGGGCGTGGGCTCGCGGCCCAGGTCCTGCAGCATCTGGCGCTGGACGCGGGCGAGCTTGTTGATGACCTCGACCATGTGCACCGGGATGCGGATGGTGCGGGCCTGGTCGGCCATCGCGCGGGTGATCGCCTGGCGGATCCACCACGTCGCGTAGGTCGAGAACTTGAAGCCCTTGGTGTAGTCGAACTTCTCGACCGCGCGGATCAGACCGAGGTTGCCCTCCTGGATCAGGTCCAGGAACTGCATGCCGCGGCCGGTGTAGCGCTTGGCGAGGCTGACCACGAGGCGGAGGTTCGCGCCGAGCAGGTGGCTCTTGGCCCGCTGCCCGTCCTTCGCGACCCAGCGCAGCTCGCGGACGAGCTCGGGGCTGAGGTCGCTCGAGTTCGCGAGCTTGTCCTCGGCGAAGAGGCCCGCCTCGATGCGCATCGCGAGCTCGACCTCCTCGGCCGCGTTCAGGAGCGCGACCTTGCCGATCTGCTTCAGGTAGTCCTTGACCGGGTCGGCCGTGGCGCCGGTGATCGCCGTCGAGTAGACGGGGACCTCGTCGTCGTCGCCGCCGAAGGAGAGGACGAGCGCGCCGCTGGGCAGCGGCTCGGCCGGAGCGGCGGCCGCGACGACCGGCGTCTCGGTGTCGTCCTTGGCCTCGGTCTCGGTCTCCTCGACCACGACCGCGGTCTCCTCCTCGGCGTCGGCGTCGCCGTCGACGTCCTCGGGCTCGGTGGGCTCCTCCTCCGTCGCGGCGGGAGCCGCGGCCTTGGTGGTCGCGCGGGCGCGGGTGGTCTTCGCCGCCGGCTTGCGCGCGGCGGGCTTCTTGGTCGTCGTCACGTCGTCGTCGACGGCGTCGAGCGTTGCGGTCTTGGTAGCTCTGGTGGCCATGGCGGCACCTCTCCATCCGTTGCGTCCCGGCTGCGGGCGAGGCCGGGAGGCGTCGTCCGTCGGTGGGCATTACGAGGACCCATGTCAAGTCGAGGGGATCGCACGCCCGACGTGGGCGCCGTGCTCCTCGACCCGAACGGGTCCTATTGACAATTATTGCACGCCTGAGTAGTGCGGCCGTGCGCTCAGGGCTTCGGCACTCCGGGAGGAGTCCGACGCGAGACCATGCGGGGCCTCGCGGGAGGACGGGGAAGGGCGGGTCCGACGGTCAGCGTCCTGCGCGGCCACGACGGAGACGGTCGTTCAATGCAACCCACAGAGGGGCCACCGTTATTCCCTCGTCCTCGGCGAGCCGGCGCCGGGTCCTGCGGCGCGCCGTGATCAGCCCGATCACGCCCGCGCCGACGACGACGTACTGGATGCACCAGGCGAGCCGGAAGTGGTCCATCGAGTAGAGCCGGGCGGAGTCCGCGCCCGGCCCTGCCAGCGAGTCGAGCAGCAGCCCCATCAGGAACATCATCGTGAAGCTCGCGAGGAAGCCGCCGACGTTCACCACGCCGTTCGCGGCGCCGAGGCTCCGGGACGGGTTGAAGGTGCGCGCGAAGTCGAAGCCGATCATCGAGCCCGGCCCGCCGGCGCCGATGACGATCAGCAGCAGGACGATCAGCCAGTACGGCGGCACGCCGGGCCAGAGCAGGACGACGGTCCAGGCCACCGCCATCGCCGAGACGATGCCGAGCACGAGGTTGCTCCGCCGCATCGGGTGCCGGGCGGTGAGGACGCCGAGGATCGGGCCGACGACGATGCCGGCGACCACGACGATCGTCAGCGTCGGAGCGGCGACGCCCGGCTCGAGGCCGATGGCGTACACGAGGAACGGGTAGCCCCAGAGCAGTGTGAACACGGTGCCGGAGGACTGCGTCACGAAGTGCGACCAGAAGCCGAGCTGCGTGCCCGGCCGGCGCAGGCTCACGCCCAGTTGCGTGATCGTCGCGCGGAGCGTCGGCGGCACCAGGACGATCGGCTCGGTCCGCGGCGGGACGTCGGTGATCAGCAGGAGCACGCCGAGGAACGCGACGGCGCCGATCCCGGCGACGGAGAGGAAGGCCGGCGTCCAGCCCGCCGCGTGCAGGATCGCGGCGAACGGCAGGGCGGAGAGGATCTGCCCGACCTGGCCGATGTTGCCGATCCACTGCGCGAGCTGCGGGACGATCGGTCCGCTGAACCAGGTCACGGTCAGCCGGATCACCGAGGTGAAGATCGCCGCGTCGCCCGCACCCACCAGGATCCGGCCGACGATCGCGACGCCGAGGGACGGCGCGAAGGCCAGGACGATCTGGCCGACCATCATCAGCGCGGTGCCGCTGAGGATCAGCGTCTTCGGGCCGAAGCGGTCGATCAGGATGCCGACCGGGATCTGCATGCCGGCGTAGACGATGAGCTGGACGACGGCGAGCGAGGAGAGCATCGCGGCCGAGATGCCGAACCGCTCCGCCGCGTCGACCCCCGCTACTCCGAGCGTCGTGCGGTCGAGGACGGCCACCAGGTACGCGAAGGCACCGGCACCGAAGACGAACCAGGCTCGACGAGATCGCACTCGGCAGAGACTACCAAGCACCGCCCGCCTGCTACGGAGCGGTGGGCTCCTCGCCCGGGCGCTTGATCGCGAGGAACTTCTCCAGCTCGGCCGCGAGCGCGTCGGCGGTCGGGACGAAGCCGTCCTCGTCGGTGAGCGGCGAGCGCAGGCTCGTCCCCTCCATGTATGTGTCGTGGCGCGACTCGAGCGCCGCGACCAGCTTCTGCAGCTCCTCGTTCGAGCCGACCTGCTCGTCGACCTTCGAGAGGAACTCGCGGCCGCTCTCGCGGAGGCTGTCGGTCGGGAAGATCAGCCCGGTCGACGCCGAGATGCTCTCGAGCGCGGCGACCGCCGCCTGGGGGTAGGCGGTGTCGGAGAGGTAGTGCGGGATCAGCAGGGCGAAGCCGACGGCCGGGAGCGCCCGGTCGTAGAGGCGGAGCTCGAGCAGGTGCAGGACGTTCGCGGGCACCTGGGTGACCGGCTTCCAGACCGACATGGCCTCGATCAGGTCCTCGCGGTTGCCGCTGACGGTCACGCCGACCGGTCGGGTGTGCGGGACGGGCATCGGGATCGCGTGCACCCAGGTGGTGCTCGCGACCTCGAGCCGGTCGATGAGCTCGAGCACGGCCCGGGTGAAACGCTCCCACTGGTAGTCCGGCTCGAAGCCGGTGAGCAGGAGGAACGGCTGGTGCAGCTCGTCGTGCGCGAGCGAGAGGCGGAGGCTCGCCGGGGTGTAGTCGGTGAGGTGGTCCTGATCGAAGGTGATGATCGGCCGGCGTGCGCGGTAGTCGAGCAGCTGGTCGGGATCGAACTCGACGACGGTCCGGTGCTCGAGCGTCCCGTGCAGGTGCTCGGCGAGCTGGCCGACCGCACCTCCGGCATCGGCGAACCCGGTGAGGCCGGCCACGAGGTGGAGGCCCCGCGGGACGTCGGAGAGGTCGCCCTCGATCGCGAAGAGGTCTGCAGGATCCGGCATGCGATCCAGCCTAGACGGCCCACCCGGGCGGCTCCCCGGCGGCGCTGAGCCCTGAGCGAACAGCCGCGACGGGGCGGCCGAGCGCCGTCCCGGCCGCGCCTAGCATTGCGCTCATGCCCCTCTCCTCTCTCGAGTACACGACCGTCCCCGCCTCCGATCTCGACACCGGCGCTCTCGTCCTCGGCGTCGCGCCCGGACCGGACGGCCCCCGTTTCGTCGGGGTCGACGGCTTCGACGACCTGGTCGCCGCGCTCCCCGCGCTCGGGGTCACCGGCTCCGCGGAGTCGCTGACGCGGGTCCCCTCCTCCGTCCGCGCCGGCGTGGTCGTCCTCGTCGGCCTGGGCTCCGCGGAGCCGAGCGCCACCGTGCTGCGCACCGCCGCCGGACTCGCGGTCCGCAGCCTCGCCGGCACCGCCTCGGTCGCCCTCGCCCTGCCCACCGGAGACGAGGACGCGCTCGCGGCCGTCGCCGAGGGAGCCGCGCTCGGCTCCTACAGCTACACCGCCTTCCGGCACAGCACCCTCGACGCCTCGAAGGCTCCCGTCGAGCGCGTGCTCCTCGTGACCTCCGACGAGTCCGCCGACGCGGCCGTCCTCGAGCGCGCCCTGGTCGTCGGTCGCGCCGTGTCCGCCGTGAAGGACCTGGTCAACGCCCCGCCGTCGCACCTCTACCCGCAGACCCTGGCCGAGGCCGTGCAGGAGGGCGTCGAAGGGCTCCCCCTCGAGGTCACGGTCTGGGACGAGTCGGCGCTCGAGCGCGACGGCTTCGGCGGCATCCTCGGCGTCGGCAGCGGCTCGTCCCGCCCGCCGCGCCTCGTCAAGATCGCCTACACGCCCGAGAGGACGCCGGAGTCGGCGACGGCGAAGCACCTCGCGCTGGTCGGCAAGGGCATCACCTTCGACAGCGGTGGACTCTCCCTCAAGCCGCCGGCCTCGATGATCGGCATGAAGGACGACATGACCGGCGCGGCGACGGTCTACGCGGTCGTGCGCGCGGTCGCCGAGCTCCGCCTGCCGGTGCGGGTCACCGCCTGGCTCTGCATCGCCGAGAACATGCCCTCCGGCACGGCCATCCGCCCGAACGACGTGCTCACGATCCGCGGCGGGAAGACCGTCGAGGTCCTCAACACGGACGCCGAGGGCCGCCTCGTGCTCGCCGACGGCCTCGTCGCCGCGAGCGAGGAGCAGCCCGACGCGATCGTCGACGTCGCGACGCTGACCGGCGCCGCCGTCGTCGCGCTCGGCAACCGCTACACGGGCGTGTTCGGCGACGACGAGCTGGTCGCCTCCGTGCTGGAGTCGGCGCGCAGCACGGGCGAGCTCTTCTGGCACATGCCGCTCCCCGCGGAGCTCCGCCCGCTGCTCAACTCCGAGATCGCCGACATCGCCAACATCAAGCCGGGCAACACCGCCGGCGGCATGCTGATCGCCGCGCACTTCCTCCAGGAGTTCGTCGGCACCCGTGGCGAGGGCCCGGACGCGGCGCGCATCCCCTGGGTGCACCTCGACATCGCCGGCCCGGCGAACAACGGCGGCGGCGGGTACGGCTTCACCGGCACCGGCCCCACCGGGGTCTCGGTCCGCGCCCTGCTCGCCCTGGCCGAGGGCCTGGCGAGCGCGTAGTAGGGTCGACGGGGCGGGATCTCCCGCCTCGTCCCCCCTCCGACCGGCCCGCGCACAGGCGTGGAGATCCGCGGAGGCGAGGGGAACCGCACGTCGCAAGGGAGTCACTGGGTGTCGGAAGAGCGCTACGACCTGGTCGTGCTCGGAGGTGGCAGCGGCGGGTACGCGGCGGCTCTGCGCGCGACCCAGCTCGGGATGAGCGTGGCGATCGTCGAGCGCGACAAGCTCGGCGGCACCTGCCTGCACCGCGGCTGCGTCCCGACCAAGGCCCTCCTGCACGCCGCCGAGCTCGCCGACGGCGCCCGGGACGCGCAGAAGTACGGCGTCCTCGCCGGCTTCCAGGGCATCGACGTCCCCGGGGTCACGCGCTACCGCGAGGGCGTCGTCGCCGGCAAGTACAAGGGACTGCAGAGCCTCGTCTCCGCCCGCGGCATCACCGTCGTCTCCGGCGAGGGCCGGCTGACCGGGCCGACGACGGTCACGGTCGGCGAGCACGTGCTGCACGGCGGCTCGATCGTCGTCGCGACCGGCTCCGCCTCGCGCACGCTCCCGGGCATCGAGATCGGCGGCCGGGTGATCACCAGCGACCAGGCCCTCGAGCTGGATCACGTGCCGGAACGGGTCGTCGTGCTCGGCGGCGGTGTCATCGGCGTCGAGTTCGCCAGCGTCTGGCGCTCCTTCGGCGCCGAGGTGTCGATCGTCGAGGCGCTCCCCCACCTCGTGCCGAACGAGGACGAGAGCGTCAGCAAGCAGTTCGAGCGCGCCTTCCGAAAGCGCGGCATCTCCTTCACCCTCGGCTCGCGCGTCACCGGCGTCGTGCAGACCGACGACGGCGTCTCGGTCTCGCTCGAGAGCGGGGCGAGCGTCGAGGGCGACCTGCTCCTCGTCGCGGTCGGCCGCGGCCCGGTCACCGCGGGGCTCGGCCTCGAGGAGATCGGCGTCACGCTCGACCGCGGCTACGTGATCACCGACGAGCGCCTGCAGACCTCGGTTCCCGGCGTCTACGCCGTCGGCGACATCGTCCCCGGCCTGCAGCTCGCGCACCGCAGCTTCCAGCAGGGGATCTTCGTCGCCGAGGAGATCGCGGGCCTGAAGCCGCAGACGGTGGCCGACCTCAACATCCCGAAGGTCACCTACAGCGACCCCGAGGTGGCGTCCGTCGGTCTGACCGAGGCGCGGGCCGTCGCCGAGTACGGCGCCGAGCGTGTCGCGAGCTACGACTACGGTCTGGGCGGCAACGCGAAGAGCACGATCATCGGCACCGCCGGCTCCGTCAAGGTCGTCCGCGTCGTCGACGGGCCCGTCGTCGGCGTGCACATGATCGGCGCCCGCGTCGGCGAGCTGATCGGCGAGGCCCAGCTCATCGTGAACTGGGAGGCGCACCCCGAGGACGTCGCCCCCTTCGTGCACGCGCACCCGACCCAGAACGAGGCGCTCGGCGAGGCGCACCTCGCGCTGGCGGGGAAGCCGCTGCACGCCCTCTAGGACCATCGCGGGACGGCGACCGGCCGTTCCCGCCTCACTAAACTGAAACCACGTACACAAGCGTCTTAAGGAGACAGGCTCATGAGCGAATCCGTCAGCCTCCCGGCACTCGGAGAGAGTGTCACGGAAGGAACGGTCACCCGCTGGCTGAAGAACGTCGGCGACCGCGTCGAGGTCGACGAGCCGCTGCTCGAGGTCTCGACCGACAAGGTCGACACCGAGATCCCTTCGCCCGTCGCCGGTGTCATCGAGGAGATCCTCGTCCAGGAGGACGAGACCGTCGAGGTCGGCGCCGAGCTGGTGCGCATCGGCGACGGCTCCGGAGCCGCGTCCGCGCCCGAGGCCCCCGCCGAGGAGCCGGCCGCCGAGGAGTCGCCCGAGGCCGAGGCCGCCGAGACCGAGCCGACCGACGAGGTCACCCCGTCCGTCGACGCGGAGACCGAGGAGGAGGCTCCGGCCCCCGCCGAGCCCGAGCCGGCCCCCGCCGCCGAGAAGCCCGCCGCTCCGGAGGCGTCCGCCCCCGCTCCGTCGGTCCCGGCTCCCGCCTCCCCGGCCCCCGCTGCCGCCGCGCCCACGCCGGCCGCGACCCCCGAGCCCACCGACTCGAACCCCGGCTACGTCACCCCGCTGGTGCGCAAGCTCGCCGGCGAGAACGGCATCGACCTCTCCACCCTCACCGGCACCGGTGTCGGCGGGCGCATCCGCAAGCAGGACGTGCTCGACGCCGTCGAGGCCGCCAAGTCGGCTCCCGCGCCGGTCTCGGCTCCGGCCGCCGCCGCCGCGAAGGCCGCTCGCACGCCGCTCGAGACCTCGCCTCTGCGCGGCACGACGCAGCCGATGACCCGCCTGCGCAAGGTGCTCGCGCAGCGCGCCGTCGAGTCGATGCAGTCGACCGCCCAGCTCACCTCGGTCGTCGAGGTCGACGTCACCGCCGTCGCCCGCTTCCGCGACTCGGTCAAGAAGACCTTCAACGAGAAGACCGGCGCCAAGCTGTCCTTCCTGCCGTTCTTCGCCCTCGCGGCCGCCGAGGCCCTCAAGGCCTACCCGGTGATCAACTCGACTCTCGACGGCGACTCGATCGTCTACCCGGACCACGAGAACATCAGCATCGCGGTCGACACCGAGCGCGGACTGCTCACGCCGGTCCTGAAGAACGCGTCGGAGCTCACCCTCGCCCAGATCGCCAGCACCATCGGCGACCTCGCGGAGCGCACCCGCAACAACAAGCTCAAGCCCGATGAGCTGGCCGGCGGCACCTTCACCCTGACGAACACCGGCTCGCGCGGTGCGCTGTTCGACACGCCCGTCGTGTTCCTGCCGCAGACCGCGATCCTCGGCACCGGCATCGTCACGAAGAAGCCGGCCGTCGTGCAGGTCGACGGCAGCGACGCGATCGCGATCCGCTCGACCGTGTTCCTCGCCCTCTCCTACGACCACCGCACGGTCGACGGCGCCGACGCGGCCCGCTTCCTGGTGGCCATCAAGGAGCGCCTCGAGGAGGGCTCCTTCGAGAACGACCTCGGCATCTGACGCCGCCACGCTGACGCGCCGCACTAGCGGCCGCCGTCGGTGAAGACGTCGCGGAGAAGCCATGCGGCCTCCGTCCTGATCATCAGGACGGAGGCCGTCGTCGTTCCCGGATCCGGACCGACGGCGACCACGGCGGAGGCGCCGTTCACGTCCACGCGTACCGCGGTGACGGCGGAGGCCGGCGTGCGGAGCGCCGCGAGCGCGGAGCCCCCGTCGACGCGGATCGGCGAGTCGGGGGTGGTCAGCGCCTCCGCGCAGGCGCTGTCCGAGCCGGAGCAGTGCCGGGCCGCCGCGAGCAGGGCCGTCGCCGCCTCCTCCGCCGCGAGCTCCGCGCCCGGCGCCCGGGCCGTCGGTGGCGCGGCGCTCGGAGGCGCCGGTGCCGGTGCCCGTGTCGGCGTCGCCACGGCTCTCACCGGCGGTGTCGGTGTCCCTCTCGCGGTCGCTGGCGCGGTCGAGGTCGCCGTCGCCGGTACCGGCCTCGTCGGAGCGACAGGACTCGGTGCCGGGTTCCACGTCGACGGCACCGGCGTCGGCGTCCGCGTCGATGCGGCCGTCTCCGCTCCCGTGCTCCGATCGGGACCGAGACCGGTCATCACCAGCGCGCCGACGAGGACGACGGCCGCGGTCACGAGGGGGCCGCGGCGGCGGACCGCCGACGTGCGCACCCGATCGCGCCAGCCGTCCAGCGGATGAGTGCGGCGGTGTCGTGCAGGCGGGCTCTCGACGACCCCGCTCGGCCTCTCCCGGCCCGCCGCCGTCTCGTGCTGCTGCGCCGCACGGAGGGGCAACGGCGCCGCGGAGCGGTAGAGGAGCGCCTCGAGCGCCGCGAGGTCGTCGTCGTCCCGCGGGCTCCCCCGCCAGGCGGGGCAGCTCCTGCGGCAGCGGCCGAGGAGTCCGATCACCGCGGCCACGACGTCGGCCTCGGCCGATCCCGTCGACGCCTCGGTGAGCAGCAGCACCGGACGCCCCTCCTCCGTCAGCCCGATCGCCTCCGCACCGGGGAGCGGGTGGACTCCCGCCGCCGTCGCATCCCGCAGGGCGCCGACGACCGGCGCGAGGAGAGTGACGACGACCCCCGGCGGCAGCACCGCTCCGGACTCGAGCACCTGCTCGAGTGTCGAGACGACGGCCGGGGTGGTGAGGAGGACGGCTCCGCCGGCGTGCAGCCCGACATCGACGAGGTGCTGCCGATGCTCGTGCGGCAGGAGCCGCTCGATCCCCGACCGCAGCGCGCCCTCCACCTGCTCCTGCGGAAGCAGGAGAGCGTTCAGGAGCCGGCCGTCGCCGTCGCGGACGACCGGCCCGAGCGCCCCGGAGCCCACCACGGCGTGACCGGCGATCCACTCGAGCGGCCGCTCGCCGCCCCGTTCGCTCTCACCGCTCGCTGCCATGCTCCGAGGGTGCCGCTCGAGCCGGCGCACCGGGACGGCGAAAGCCCGATCGGTGGACGGATCGGCCGTCCTGTCGCTGGGGAGGAGGGGAGGTCCGGCGGATCCGCTCGGATCGGTCTCCCCCACCGGGTCCGCTCGGTATCCTGGAGGAATGGCACGCAGCACGGAACCGTCGACGAAGGCGGTCAAGGAACCAGGACGTCTCAAGCAGATGTGGCAGGTGTTCCAGATGACCCGCCGCTACGACAGCAGCGCGGTCTGGATCATCCTGCTGGCGCTGCTGGTCCCGATCCTGATCGGGATCCTCCTCGGCGTCCTCCTCGGCGACGGCAACGGCTTCGTCATCGCGCTCTGGATCGTCGTCGGCGTGATGGCCGGACTCGTCGCCGGCCTCGCTGTCCTCTCCCGCCGCGCCGAGCGTGCCGCCTACGGGCAGATCGCCGGGCAGCCGGGCGCCGTGGGCGCCGTCCTGCGCAGCGGTCTCCGCGGCACCTGGACCGGCGGCGAGATGCCGGTCGCCGTCAACGGCAAGACGCAGGACGCGGTCTACCGCGCCGTCGGCCGCGGCGGTGTCGTGCTGATCGCGGAGGGCCCGACCGGCCGCACCAAGCGCATGCTCGAGGACGAGCGCCGCAAGGTGACCCGCATCCTCCCCAACGTCCCCGTCACCTTCGTGAACGTCGGCCCCGACGAGGGCGCCGTTCCGCTGCACAAGGTGCCCCGTGCCCTCGCGAAGACGAAGAAGGTGCTGACCAAGGCGGAGGTGCTGGCCGTCAAGAACCGTCTCGCCTCGCTGAACACCTCGCTGCCGATCCCCAAGGGCGTCGACCCCTTCAAGGTGCGGCCGCAGCGCTCCCGCTGACGCACGGGACGAGCACGCGAACGGGCCGGTCGGGATCACTCCCGCCGGCCCGTTCGTCGTTCCCGGACGACTGCCCGATCAGTAGCGGACGAGCACCGTGCCCGCGACCTTGTCGTGGAAGCCGCGCTGGTCCGAGTCCCAGACGAGGGCCGGGACGAGCACGGCGAGGAGCACCGAGCGCACCAGCGGACGCCAGACGCCGACCCAGCCGCCGCCGAGGCGGACGACGCGCAAGCCCAGCAGCCGGTGGCCGATGCTCCCGCCGATGGTCGGGATGAAGACCGCCTGCAGCACCACGAAGAGGACGATGCTCGCCCAGCGGTCGTAGCCGAAGAAGACGAAGGACAGCAGCGCGACGATCGCGAAGTCGACGGCGAGGGCGGCGAAGCGGCGTCCGGGCCGGGCGATCGACATCCGGCCGGTCTCGGGGAGCCCGAGCCGCTCCCCCGGCCGCGTGCTCGGGGCGACATCGGCGAAGGTCCTGCGCTCGGGTGCTGGCATCCTCCGATGCTACCCGCGCCGCCCGCGCGCCCGCCGGGAGCGGAGGCCGGCTGCGACCCGCTCGGCGGGACCCCGTGTAACACGCCCGAAACACGAGGGACACGGCGAGGTAACCGCCGGTGACTACTGTGGAACGGCTGCGTCTGCAGCCACCCGTTACGCCATTGGAGACCTTTGCATGTTTAAAGATTCTTCCGAGGTGCTCAAGTTCATCAAGGACACGGACGTCAAGTTCCTCGACATCCGGTTCACCGATCTCCCCGGTGTCCAGCAGCACTTCAACATCCCCGCCTCGACGGTCGACGAGGAGTTCTTCTCCGTCGGCCAGCTCTTCGACGGGTCCTCGATCCGCGGATTCGCGAACATCCACGAATCGGACATGCAGCTGATCCCTGACGTGACCACCGCCTACGTGGACCCGTTCCGCGTCGAGCGCACGCTGATCATCGTCTTCGACATCTACAACCCGCGCAACGGCGAGATCTACTCGAAAGACCCCCGCCAGGTCGCCAAGAAGGCCGAGAAGTACCTCGCGTCGACCGGCATCGCCGACACAGCGTTCTTCGCCCCCGAGGCCGAGTTCTACATCTTCGACGACGTGCGCTACGAGGTCACCCAGAACTCCGCGTTCCACTCCGTCGACTCCGTCGAGGGCGCCTGGAACTCGGGCCGCGTCGAAGAGGGCGGCAACCTCGGCAACAAGACCCCCTACAAGGGCGGCTACTTCCCGGTCAGCCCGGTCGACAAGCAGGCCGACCTCCGCGACGACATCTGCCTCAAGCTGATCGACGCCGGCCTCATCCTCGAGCGCTCGCACCACGAGGTGGGCACCGGCGGCCAGGCGGAGATCAACTACCGCTTCGACACGATGGTCCACTCCGCGGACGACATCCTGAAGTTCAAGTACATCGTCAAGAACACGGCCGAGCAGTGGGGCAAGACCGCCACGTTCATGCCGAAGCCCCTCTTCGGCGACAACGGCTCGGGCATGCACACCCACCAGTCGCTCTGGAACGACGGCAAGCCCCTGTTCTACGACGAGAACGGCTACGGCGGACTCTCGGACGTCGCGCGCTGGTACATCGGCGGCCTGCTCAAGCACGCCCCCGCGGTCCTCGCGTTCACGAACCCGACGGTCAACTCGTACCACCGCCTGATCCCGGGCTTCGAGGCGCCGGTCAACCTGGTCTACTCGGCCGGCAACCGCTCCGCGTCGATCCGCATCCCGATCACCGGCACGAACCCGAAGGCCAAGCGCATCGAGTTCCGCGCGCCCGACGCCTCGGGCAACCCGTACCTCGCGTTCGCCGCGCAGCTGATGGCGGGCCTCGACGGCATCAAGAACCGCATCGAGCCGCACGAGCCGGTCGACAAGGACCTGTACGAGCTGCCCCCGGAGGAGGCCAAGCTCATCCCGCAGGTCCCCGCCTCGCTCGAGGAGGCCCTGGCCGCCCTCGAGGCCGACCACGACTTCCTGCTCCAGGGCGGCGTGTTCACCCAGGAGCTCATCGAGACCTGGATCGACTACAAGCGCGAGAAGGAGATCAAGCCCCTCGCGCAGCGCCCGCACCCCTTCGAGTTCGAGCTGTACTACGGCGTCTGATCCGACGCACCGCAGGGCTCGCGCACTGCACGAAGGGCCGTTCCTCCCCGGAGGAGCGGCCCTTCCGCGTTCCCGGACGGACCCGCGGGCGTCAGCGGTAGGTCGGAGCGTCGACCTCGACGGGGCCGTAGAAGCGGCGCTCGAAGACGGCGCGGGCCCGGCGGGTGACGCCGAGGTAGTCGTCCTCGAGCTGCGTCGCCGAGTCGGCGGGATACTCCAGGAGCCGTGCGACGCCGTCCAGCTGGCGACGGTCGGCGGGCAGCACGTCGGCCGTGCGGTCGGTGAACAGGGTCATCGCCGAGCGCACCCGCGAGGCGAGGAGCCAGGCTGCGCGCAGGCGCTCGGCGTCGGGCGGCGAGATCAGCTCCGCCGCCTCCGCCACGCTCAGCGCGGTCAGCGTCGAGGTGGTCCGCAGCGCGGGGATCGTGCGCGCGTGCTGCAGCTGCAGCAGCTGCACCAGCCACTCGACGTCGCTCAGCGAGCCACGGCCGAGCTTGAGGTGGCGCTTCGGGTCGGCGCCCTGCGGCAGCCGCTCGCTCTCGACGCGGGCCTTGATCCGCTTCACCTCGCGGATGTCGCGGTCCGAGATCGCGGCCGGGTAGCGGACGCCGTCGGCCAGCTCCTCGAAGTCGGCGATCAGCGCCGCGTCGCCGGCCACCCCGCGAGCCCGCAGCAGTGCCTGCGCCTCCCACGTCAGCGACCAGCGGGCGTAGTAGGCGCGGTAGGAGTCGAGGGAGCGCACCAGCGGGCCGTTCTTGCCCTCGGGCCGCAGATCGGCGTCGAGGTCGAGCGGCAGGCGCGAGTCCTCCGTGAGGCGCACGAGCTCGGCGACCAGGAACTGCGCGTAGAGCTGCGCTTCGTGCGGGTCCGCCTCGCCCGGTCGCTGCACGTACATCACATCCGCGTCGGAGCCGAAGCCCAGCTCCGCTCCCCCGTAGCGCCCCATGCCGATCACGGCGAACTCCGCGGCGGATCCGCGGCGACCGGTGCTCGAGCGGCGGACGGCAGCGAGCACGCCGCCCAGGAGCGCGGAGATGATGTCGGAGAGGCTGGTCGCGATCTCCTCGATGGTGCTGAGGCCGAGGACGCCGCCCATCGCGGTGCGGAGCACCTCCCGGCGGCGCATGCCCCGCAGCGCCGTGGCGACGGCCTCGGGGGTGTCGTGGCGGGCGAGGACCGCACGCACCTCCTCCGCCAGCCGGTCGGCACGGCGGGGACGGAGGGCGTCGTCGTCCTCCAACCAGGCCGCGGACTCGGGGATGCGGTCGAGCAGCTCGCCGACGAAGCGCGAGCCGGAGAGGACCGTCGTCAGGCGCTTCGCGGCCCCGGAGGAGTCGCGCAGCATCCGGAGGAACCAGGGCGTGCCGCCGAGGGTGTCGCTGAGGCGCCGGAAGGCGAGGAGTCCGTAGTCGGGGTCCGCCCCGTCGGCGAACCACTGCAGCATGACGGGGACGAGGTGGCGCTGGATGCTCGCGCGGCGCGAGACGCCCGAGGTCATCGCGGCGATGTGGCCGAGGGCGCCACGGGCGTCCGCGAATCCGATGGCGGCGAGGCGGGCCTCGGCCTGACCGGTCGACAACTCGATCCCGCCGTCGGGCAGCGCCGCCACCGCGGAGAGCAGCGGGCGGTAGAACAGCCGCTCGTGCAGTCCGCGCACCCGGTGCTTGATGGAGTTCCAGACGACCAGGAGCTCCTCGGCGCTGCGGGCGAGACCGCTCGCCCGGGCCAGGGTCCGCAGCTCGTGCTCGTCCCGCGGCATCAGGTGGGTGCGCCGGAGCCGCCGCAGCTGGAGCCGGTGCTCGAGCAGGCGCAGTGCGCGGTAGTCCTGCGCGAACTCCTCCGCCGCCGCGCGGCCGATGTAGCCGCGGTCGGCGAGAGCACCGAGGGCCAGCAGCGTGCCCGGCATGTGGATCTCGTCGTCGGTCTGGCCGTGCACGAGCTGGAGCAGCTGGACCGTGAACTCGATGTCGCGCAGCCCGCCCGGCCCGAGCTTGATCTGGTAGTGGACGTCGTTCTGCGGGATGTTCTCGGTGACGCGCTCGCGCATCCGCTGCACCGACTCGACGAAGTTCTCCCGCGACGCGCTCGACCAGACCTTCGGCGCGACGGCCTCCACATAGGCGCGGCCGAGCTCGAGGTCTCCCGCGAGCGGGCGCGCCTTCAGCAGGGCCTGGAACTCCCAGCTCTTGGCCCAGCGTTCGTAGTAGGTGATGTGCGACTCCAGGGTGCGCACCAGAGCCCCCTGCTTGCCCTCCGGGCGGAGGTTCGGATCGACCTCCCACAGCTCCGGCTCGAGCGCGAGCGCGGACGTGCCGCGCATCAGCAGGACCGCGAGCCGCGTCGCGATGTCGATCGCCCGGGCGTTCGAGAGATCGCGCTCAGGGTCGCCCTCGGCCACGAAGATCACGTCGACGTCGCTGACGTAGTTCAGCTCGGAAGCGCCGGCCTTGCCCATCCCGATGACCGCGAAACGGGTCGCCACGACCTCCTCGCGGGAGAAGCGACCGGGACCGGACCCCGCGATCAGGTCGGCGCGCGCCACCGCGAGCGACGCCTCCAGTGCCGCCCCCGCCAGATCGGCGAGGGTCCGGGCGACGCGATCGATCGCCGCGACGGGATCCGCCTGGCCGAGATCGTGCACGACGACGCGGGTGAGCAGTCGGCGGTAGCGGACCCGCAGGGCCGTCCAGCCGTCCTCCTCGTGCAGCGCCGCGACACCGTCGACGCCGCCGACCGAGTCGAGCAGCTCCTGCTTGAGCTCACCGCGACCCGGAAGAATACGGACCGGCTCGAGGAAGCCGGCCAGCTCGTCGGGCCGGCGCTGCAGGAAGTCCGCGAGACCGGAGGACGCCCCCAGGACGAGCAGCAGGCGCGTGATCGCCGCGTCGTCCGCGAGGACGGCGTCCATCCGGTCGCGATGGCTGCGCAACAGATCGAGCAGCGCGCCGAGCGCCGCATCGGGATCGGCCACCGACGCGAACGCCGGGACGACCGACTCGAGCGACCGGCCCGCGAGCTCCTCCGCCTCCGCGAGCCGAGCCCCGGTCTCGCCGAGGGCGGCGAAACCGAGGCGGGCGACCTCGCTCAGCGTGCGTTCGCGGGGCATGGCGGGAGGGGTCAGAGCATCTCGAGGTTGCTGCGCAGCTCGTACGGGGTGACCTGGGCGCGGTACTCGGCCCAGTCCTTCCGCTTGTTGAGCAGCACGAAGTTGAACACCTGCTCGCCGAGGGTCTCGGCGACGAGCTCCGACTCCTCCATCAGCGAGATCGCGCGGTCGAGGCTCGCCGGCAGCGGGCTGTAGCCCAGGGCGCGGCGCTCGGCGTCCGACAGCGTCCAGACGTTGTCCTCGGCCTCGGCAGGGAGCTCGTAGCCCTCCTCGATGCCCTTGAGTCCCGCGGCCAGCAGCAGCGAGTAGGCGAGGTAGGGGTTCGCGGCCGAGTCGAGCGCACGGTACTCGATGCGCGACGACTGACCCTTGTTGGGCTTGTACAGCGGCACGCGAACGAGCGCGGAGCGGTTGTTGTGGCCCCACGACACGTAGCTCGGCGCCTCGTCGCCGCCCCAGAGCCGCTTGTAGGAGTTGACGAACTGGTTCGTCACCGCGGTGATCTCCGGGGCGTGCTTGAGCAGACCGGCGATGAACTGGCGGCCGAGCTTGGACAGCTGGTACTGCGCGCCCTGCTCGTAGAACACGTTCATGTCGCCCTCGAAGAGCGAGAGGTGCGTGTGCATGCCCGAGCCGGGGTGGCCGGAGAGCGGCTTGGGCATGAAGGTCGCGTAGACGCCCTGCTCGATCGCCACCTCCTTGATGACCGTGCGGAAGGTCATGATGTTGTCGGCCGTGGTCAGCGCGTCCGCGTAGCGGAGGTCGATCTCGTTCTGGCCGGGGCCCGCCTCGTGGTGGCTGAACTCGACCGAGATGCCGAGGTCCTCGAGCATCCTGACCGAGCGGCGGCGGAAGTCGTGCGCCGTGCCGCCGGGGACGTTGTCGAAGTAGCCGGCAGAGTCGACGGGCTCGGGGCCCTCGGCGCCGAACGTCGACGACTTCAGCAGGTAGAACTCGATCTCGGGGTGCGTGTAGAACGTGAAGCCGCGCTCGGCCGCCTTTGCGAGCGTGCGCTTGAGCACGTTCCGCGGGTCGGCGACGGCGGGCTGGCCGTCGGGCGTGGTGATGTCGCAGAACATCCGCGCCGTCGGGTCGATCTCGCCGCGCCACGGCAGGATCTGGAAGGTCGACGGATCCGGGTGCGCGAGGACGTCGGCCTCGAACGAGCGGGTGAGTCCCTCGATGGCCGAGCCGTCGAAGCCGAGACCCTCGGCGAACGCCCCCTCGACCTCGGCCGGAGCGATCGCGACCGACTTGAGCGTGCCGACGACGTCCGTGAACCAGAGGCGAACGAATTTGATCCCTCGCTCTTCAATGGTGCGAAGAACGAAGTCCCGTTGCTTGTCCATCAAGGCCCTTCCTGTTTCGCTCCCAGGCTAGTGGCTCCGCCCCTCCCCTGCTGGGCGCCCGGCCGTTCCCCGCGGTGCCCCGACGGGGCGCGGATAGACTCGACCGCATGTCAGCGCAGCCCGTGAAACGCGTGAGAACCCGCCACTTCCAGACCGCGAAGGACTCGGGGGTGCGGATCACCGGGCTCACCAGCTACGACGTGCTCACGGCCCGCATCTTCGACCAGGCGGGCATCGACTTCCTGCTCGTGGGCGACTCCGCCGGCAACACGGTGCTGGGCTACGACACGACCCTGCCGGTCACCGTGGACGAGCTGATCCCGCTGGCCCGGGCCGTCGCGGGCGCCGTCGAGCGCGCGTTCGTCGTCGCCGACCTGCCCTTCGGGTCCTACGAGTCGGGCGCGGACGACGCACTGCACACCGCCTTCCGCTTCATGAAGGAGACGCACGCCCACGCGGTGAAGCTCGAGGGCGGCGTCCGCTCCGCGGAGCAGATCCGGCGGATCGTCGAGGCCGGCATCCCGGTGATGGCGCACATCGGCTTCACCCCGCAGAGCGAGCACGGCCTCGGCGGGCACATGATCCAGGGCCGCGGCGAGGGGATCGAGCAGCTGCTCGCCGACGCCCGCGCGGTGCAGGAGGCGGGAGCGTTCGCCGTCGTCCTCGAGATGGTGCCGAGCGAGGCCGCCCGCCGAGTCACCGAGGAGCTCAGCATCCCGACGATCGGCGTCGGTGCCGGCCCGCACGTGGACGGTCAGCTGCTCGTGTGGACCGACTTCGCCGGGCTGACCACCGGCCGAGTACCTCGCTTCGTCAAGCAGTACGCCGACCTGCGCGGTGTCCTCACCGGCGCGGTGACCGCGTTCCGCGAGGACGTCGAGGCCGGTGCGTACCCCGGAGCCGAGCACAGCTACGAGTAGCGGGGCGGGACCCGGATCAGCGCGGGATCAGCGGTCCTCCGCGTCCTCCTCGTCCCAGCGGCGGGTGTTCTCGCGCATCTTCTCGAGAGCGTGGGACGCCTCCTCGCGGGACGAGTAGGGGCCCGCGCGATCGACGGACGGGGACTGGAAGCCCTGCTCCACCGCGCCGGACTTGAGGTTGTACCACCAGGAGTTCGCATCACCGTCAGACATGCCGCGATCCTACGCCGGGGCCGGTCGCCGGTCGCTCCCCCTCGCGCCTCGCTAGCATGGCCGGTATGACTGCTGCTGCGACCGCGATCGGAATCGACATCGGAGGGACCGGCATCAAGGGGGCGTACGTCGACCTCGGCGAGGGTGCCCTCCTCAGCGACCGGATGAAGGTCGCCACCCCCGAGGGCGGACGCCCGAAGGACATCGTCGCCACGGTGCAGCAGATCCTGGGCATGCTCCCGGACGCACCGGCCGACACCCCGGTGGGGATCTGCTTCCCGGCCGCCGTGGTGCACGGGCGCACCATGTCCGCCGCGAACGTCTCGGACGAGTGGATCGGCCTCGAGGCCGAGAAGATGTTCGAGGACGCCATCGGCCGCGACATCTTCTTCGTGAACGACGCCGACGCCGCCGGGTACGCCGAGTCGCGCTTCGGCGCGGCGAAGGACAAGAAGGGCCTGGTCCTGATGACCACGCTCGGCACCGGCATCGGCACCGCGCAGATCTACGACGGCGTCCTCATCCCCAACGCCGAGCTCGGCCACCTCGAGATCCACGGCGGCGACTACGAGAAGAAGGCGTCCTTCGCCGCGAAGGAGCGGGACGACCTCGACTACAAGCACTGGGCCAAGCGCCTGCAGCGCTACTACTCCCATCTCGAGGCCCTCCTCTGGCCGGACCTGATCATCGTCGGCGGCGGCATCTCGAAGCACCACGAGGAGTTCCTGCCCCTGCTCGACCTGCGCACCCCGATCGTCCCGGCCGCCCTGCGCAACAACGCGGGCATCCTCGGCGCCGCGGCCCTGGCAGGCGGCGGCGTCCGCCGCTGAGGCGGCGCGCTCTTCCGCGGCGGTCCCCGCCCGCCGCGGCGCCATCGGCCCCGACAGGTGGCCGCGTTCCGCAGGGCGTCTCGCCTTCGGCTACGACGAAACGCTGGCACGCGTTTCGCCGGTTCGCCTCGCTGCGCGAGAGCGGTCTGCAGGGTCGGCGCCTCTGACGCCCGCTCCCTCCATGCTGGTCGAGTAGCCGCGCAGCGGCGTATCGAGACCCACGGCACCGAACGGCGGCCCCGAGCCCGCGTCCAGCAGGGGCGGATCTTGATACGCCCTCAGCGAGAGCTACTCGATCAGCATGCGCGCCAGGACGACACTCTTCAGGAGCATGCGGAAGCAGGGCCGAGGCGAGCCGGAGAAACGCGTGCCAGCGTTTCTCCGGAGCCGAATGCGAGACGCTCCGCGAAACGCGACCACGCACCCAGACCGACCGCGGCGCGGCGGGCAGGGACCGCCGCGCAAAGGGGCGCAGCCGGCCACGAGACGCGAAAGGCCCCGCTGTGCGGGGCCTTTCGTGGCGAAGGGGTCGGCTATTACGCCGGGTTCTGTTCACGCCGCGCCTCTCGGCGGGCGCTGGACGGCCATCTCTCTCGGGGGCACGTCGCCGTGACCCTCCAGCGGTCTACCCGAGGACCCGACGAGCAGCCGCATCGTCCTCTGTCTGACCTTGCTCCGGGCGAGGTTTACCGAGCGGACCGGATCACTCCGGCCCCTGGTGGTCTCTTACACCACCGTTTCACCCTTACCGCGGGCCGGGGCCCACGGCGGTCTGTTCTCTGTGGCACTGTCTCGCGGGTCGCCCCGGGTGGGTGTTACCCACCGCCCTGCTCTGCGGAGCCCGGACGTTCCTCGGCGCCGGGGCTCTCACCTCGGCGACGCGACCGTCTTGCCGGCCCGTTCGCGGATCCAGTGTACGGGCCGGGTCAGGCGAGCGTCGACTCGTCGCCGCGGACCAGGATGCAGCCGCTGTCGGGGCAGAGCACGACCTGGTCGGGCGCGGTGGTGCGGATCCAGGCGAGGTCGGACTCGGTGAGAGCGACACCGCTCCCCTCCGACACCTTGCCGCGCAGGAGCGCAGCGCCGACGCCGTAGCGGGCGCGCTGCTTCTCGTAGAGCTCCACCAGGTCGGCCGGGATCTTCTCGACGAGCGAGGCGCGGTCGCGGGCGAGCGCCTCCTGCTTGCCGGCGAGCTTCTCGGCCTGGGCGTCGCGCTCCTCGGCGAGGGTCGCGATGCCGGCGACGACCTCGTCGCGCTCGCCCTGGGCGGCGGCGACCTCGGCCTCGATGCCCTCGATCCGCTCCATCAGCGTCAGCTCGATGTCCTCGAGGTCGCCGCGGCGCTTGACCAGCGAGGTGATCTCGCCCTCGAGCGCGGCGATGTCCTTCGCGGACGAGGCGGTCTGCAGCCGGTCGCGGTCGCGGGCGAGGCGCTTGTCGACGACCTCGACGTCGGACTCGATGCGGCCGAGCTCGGTGCGGGCGTCCTCGAGGCGGCCGTTGCGCTCCGCGAGGGTGCGGCGGGTCTCGTTGTCGCGGGTCTGCATCGCCTTGATCGCCGCGATCTGCGGCAGGGTGGCGACGGCGTGACGGAGCTGGTTGCCCCTCGTGTCGAGACTCTGCAGAGTCAGGAGCTCTCGCTGGTCGGCGGGGCTGGCAATCACGTCGCGGTCCTCGTTCCCGGCACGGAGGGTGGGCGTGCCGGCTCCATTCTCGCGCGCTCGCGGAGCATCAGTGGACGATGGCGAAATCCCAGGGGTCGGTGCGGGTCTCGCTGACGTCGACGACGACCCCCGGCAGCGCGGTGCGCAGGGCCTCCGCGGCGACGTCGAGCCAGAGCCACTCGCTCGCCCAGTGCGAGACGTCGAGGAGCGCCGGTCCGGTGCCGTGGCGGGCCTTCTCGCGCGCCTCCGACGCCGGGTGGTGCCGGAGGTCGGCCGTGATGTAGACGTCGCTCGTGCGGACCGCAGGGCTGTCGAGGAGGGAGTCCCCGGCTCCGCCGCAGAGCGAGACCCGACGGATGGGCGCCTCGTAGTCGCCGGCGGCACGGACTCCCCCGGCGGTCGCGGGCAGCAGCTCGGCGACGGCGCGGGCCAGGCGGCCGAGCGTGACCTCCTCGGCGAGGTCGCCGACGCGGCCGAGGCCGACCGACGGGTCCTCGCCGGGGACCAGCGGCGTCGTGCCGGTGAGCCCGAGTCGCGTCGCGATCACGTCGGAGACGCCGTCCGCCACGATGTCCGCGTTGGTGTGCGCGGAGACGAGCGCGCAGCCGTGCCGGATGAGCTCAGCGAGCAGGCGGCCCTTGTAGCCGTCCTCCGCGATCGAGGTGACCCCGCGGAGCAGGAGCGGGTGGTGGGCCAGGAGGAGCTGGTAGCCGCCGCCCACGGCCTCGGAGACAGTGTCGGCGACGACGTCGACCGTGAGGAGGATCCGCTCGACCTGCGCGGCCGGATCACCGGTGACGAGACCGGGAGCGTCCCAGTCCTCCGCGGCCCCCTCGGGCCAGAGACGGTCGATGACGGCGTGGACGTCGCGCAGCGTGGGCATGCGTCCAGGGTAGGGCCGCCGCTCCCCCGCCGGAGTGCGCCTCAGTGCCCGTCTCAGTGCGCGTGGTCGGTCTCGACGGCGCGGATGGCGGCGTCGGACGAGCCGACCTCGTCGTCCAGGTCCGCGGCGAGGAAGTCCTCCGACTCGGGGAGACGCACGGTGAGGCCGGCGTACTGCTCGACCGCCAGCTCGCCGCGCAGCCCGGACGCCGCGAGGACGTGGCCGCCGGCGGTGCCGCTCGCGTCGACGAAGTGGGTGTGCAGCCCGGCGACGCTGATGCCCTGGAACGGCTTCGGGCCGTAGAAGCCGACGATCGTGCCCTCGACGTCGCTCAGGTGCACCTCGCGCTGGTCGCGCATCGCATCGGCGAGGCGGAGGTACGGCTTCACCTGGGCGATCGGCTGCCGCAGCGTCAGGTGCCTTATGCCGCCGCGGAGCCGGACGCCGACGAACACGTTCGGGCTCGGCACGGTGCGGCGCACGGCCGTCAGCAGGGCGTCGAGCGACGGCACCGCCTCGACCGTCTCCGTGCTGTCCGGAGCGAACCGCGCCAGCTCGGCGAAGGCGATCGTGTCCTCCGGCTCGAGGACGACGACCGAGCCGTCGCCGCGGAAGAGGTGGTGCACGCCGTCGAGCACGACCAGCTCGCCCTCCATGTGGTCGCCGCAGCCCAGCCCGAAGTCGCCGGCCTCGTCGGCCTCGGCGCGCGTGACGACGCCGTCGAACAGACCGGCCAGCAGCGCGTCGACGATGGAGAACTGGGTGATGAGGCCGCGCGGCGCGGTCGGAGTCGGCATCCCGCCATTCTGGCGGAGCACTCAGCTCTCCAGCGCCAGCCGGTACCGCTCCCGCGCCATGCGGTCCGCCGTCTCCGCCGCACGCCCGAGCCGCGCCTGCCGGTCCGGATCGAACGCGAGGAAGTGGAAGGCCGCGGGCACCGGGGTCAGCCCGCGCAGCCGCTTGAAGCGGTGCGCGCTCTTGCCGAGCCACACGTGCTCCACCCCGGCCCCGATCGCGAACTCGGCGGGATCGAGGTAGCCGAGCGTCGCATAGAGACGGTCCGGGACTCCCCGGGACGGACGCGCCCAGCGCAGGACGTGCATCGTCGTGTCGTCGTGGATCGCCATCGCGAATCCGACCGGCCGCTCCCCGTCATCGACCGCGACCCGCATCCGCGCGCCCGGGAGCACCGAGAAGGAGCCGAACGCGTCGTCGGTGAACTCGGCTCCGTGGTGCCTGTGGTCGGCCATGAACTCGCGGTGCAGCCGCGGGGCGAACGCCTCGTCGCCCGGCTGCCAGTCCCGGATCGTGCAGCGCGTCCGGGCGAAGTGGTTCCGGTCACTTGCGAACTGCTTGCGGGCCGTGCGGGGCAGGGCGGCGAGGAGGCCGTCGAGGTCGGCGTGCCCGCCGGTGTCGAGGCGCCAGTCGGCGTCGGAGAACACCGCTCGGAATCCGAGGTCGGCCAGCAGGCTTCCTCTGTCCCCGTCGTCGAAGTCCACCCAGGGCACGACGACCCCGTCGAGCCCCCACGTCCGGCACTCCCGGCCGACCCGCTCGAGGAGGGGGGCGAGAGCCGTCGGGCAGCCGTAGAGGGTGTGCCGGAGGCGCACCGGCGTACCCACGATCAGCCAGCGCTCCCCGGTCGCCGCGCGTGGGACACCGAGCAGGCGCGGGAGATCGAAGCTCAGCGGGATCCGCTCGCCCGAGTACTCGAACCCGACCACGGCGACGCTCTCGTCCTCGGACCACCAGGAGCGGAGGTGCACGTCGCCGGCGAGCGAGTCGCGGAGGAACGCGAGCGTCGGGGACCGGCGCATCGGGTCGTCGGCCAGAGCGTCGAGGAGATCGGCGGGCACGCGGACGACGCTCGACGCACCGTGGCGCCTGATCGAGTGGTGAGACATCCCAGGGATGGTAGGCACCGACTCGGAGGTCTCGTGCGCTGGCGCAGGATGATCGCTCGCCCGAAGCTGCGCCTCAGGAAACGAGAGAAGCCCCGCGCTTCCGGAGAAGTGCGGGGCTCTCTGCCTTGCGGTGGATCCGAGGGGATTCGAACCCCTGACCCCCTGCATGCCATGCAGGTGCGCTACCAGCTGCGCCACGGACCCTTGGTGCGCTTCTCGGACTCGAGGCACCGGCCTTGCGGCCCGCTCCTCCGCCCGGCGGAAGCAACTCGAATAAACTACAACACGAAATGCCTGGAGTGAAATCGAGCGGCGACGCCGGGCGTGTTCCTCAGTTCGAGGAGGCTGCGGAGTCGGCGGGGACGGCGTTCGCCACCGTGATCGGGACGACCGGGCAGTCCTTCCAGAGGCGCTCCAGCGAGTAGTACATCCGGTCCTCCTCGTGGAAGACGTGGACGACGAGGTCGCCGAAGTCGAGCAGGATCCAGCGGCCCTCAGCGCGGCCCTCGCGGCGCAGGAGCTTGGCGCCGAACTCGTTGAGGCGGTCCTCCACCTCGTTGGCGATGGCGACGACGTTGCGCTCGGAGCGCCCCGTCACCAGGAAGAAGATGTCGACGAGCGGCAGCGGTCCCGAGACGTCGAGCGCGACGAGGTCCTCCCCGCCCTTGGAGTCGGCGGCGGTGGCCGCGAGGTCGAGCAGGGCGCGGGCGGAAGCGGTCGCAGTCATGAAGCCTTCAGTGTCGGTGGTGGATCAGAAGATGTTGAGGACGAAGCCGCCGATGAACAGCGCGATCGAGGCGACCAGCAGCACGGCGGCGGTGATGGCCAGCACGACGGGGACGCTGACGGCGCGGCGCTTCTGCGGGGCGATCATCGCGGTGCCCGCGGCGTGCGTGGAGACGGCGCTCGACGCCCGGACGGGCTCCGAGTCGGAGGCGGGCTGCTCGCGGTCGATGCGGTCGACGTAGCGGTCGACATCGGGCGAGTCGTAGAGGTTGGGGTGCTGACCGGTGGAGCCGAGGCTGCGCGGCAGGTCGAAGGAGCCCGTAACGAGCACCTCCCCCGTGTCCGTGCGGACGGGCGACGCGTCGCCCGCGGTCGGCAGGATCAGGGCGTTCGTCGTGGTGACGGCGCCCGTCGCGGCGACTCCGCTCGCGATGAGGGAGTCGAAGGAGGCGTCGACCTCCTCCTTGGACTTGCTGTCGAGCTCGTCGGTGATGGCCAGGTGCTCGATCGGCGGGTGGAAGCTGCCGGTGATCTCGGTCGCCTTCTCGTCCGCGATGTCGAGCGTGCCGACGGTGGCGAAGAGGGCGGTGTTGAGCTTGGGCTGCTCGGGCTCGTCGACCTGCTGCTCGGACTCGTCGACCGGGTGCTCGGCAGCGGACGTCTCGGCAGCGGGCTCCTCGGGAGCGGACTCCTCGGGAGCGGACTCCTCGACGGGGGCTTCGGGCACGGCCTTCGCGGGATCCTCCGCGGCGTCGGCGGGCGCGGCCTCGGGGGTCGCGGCGACCTGCTCCGCCTGCTGCTGGGCGAGCAGCGCGCGGAGCTCGCGGCGGGTGAGCGTGCTGCGGTCGACGCCCTCGGGCAGCACGACCTCGATCGCGGAGGTGCTCAGCTCGGGCTCGGCGGCGGGGGTCGGCGCGACGACGGGGACGCGCAGGGCCTGGGTCGCGGTGAGGACGGGCATCTCGCCCGCGGCGGTGACGGACGCGGTCGCGGCGCGGCGGGAGGTCGTCGGTGCGGCGGCGGGCGCGGCGCCGGCCGCGGCTCGCTCGCGCTCGCGGATCTCGCGCCGGGTGAGCGGCGCGCCCTCGTGCTGAACTGTCATGGCGTGCTCCGATACAGGTGGTGCTTCGAGATGTACTGGACGACACCGTCGGGAACCAGATACCAGACCGGATCACCCCGGTTCACGCGGCTCCGACAGTCCGTCGAGGAAATCGCTAGCGCCGGAATTTCCAACAAGGATACGTCCTGAGCCGGCAATCCCGAAACGGACAGGGCGTGACCCGGCCGGCTGACGGCGACGAAGTGCGCCAGCTCCCAGAGCTCGTCGTAGTCCTTCCAGCTCAGGATCTGCTCGACGGCGTCGGCTCCCGTGATGAAGAACAGCTCGGCGTCGGGGTGCGCGAGGTGGATGTCCCGGAGCGTGTCGATCGTGTACGTCGTGCCGACGCGATCGATGTCGACGCGGCTGACGGTGAAGCGCGGGTTGGACGCGGTCGCGATGACCGTCATCAGATAGCGGTGCTCCGGCGGCGTGACCGTCTTCTTGTGCCACGGCCGGCCGGTCGGCACGAAGACGACCTCGTCGAGGTCGAAGGACTGCGCCACCTCGGAGGCGGCGACGAGGTGCCCGTGGTGGATCGGGTCGAAGGTGCCACCCATCACACCGATGCGCGGACGCCGCGGGTCTCCGCTCGCGGCGGACGTCACGATCGCAGGGCCGCCGGACTAGTGGCCGTGGCCGTGGGAGTCGTGCGAGCCGGCACCGGTCTTGTGCGAGTGGCGGTTGGCGACGTCGCGGTAGCTCCACGTGACGAAGCCGAGCGCGGTGAAGGCGACGACGGCGATCAGCCCGTAGACGATGGTCGGCATCGGCAGCTCGGTGTGCGCTGCTTCAGCGAGGACGGTCGTCACGAGGGACATGCGGTGCTCCTTGGAATCGGGATCGCCCACTCAGGGCGTCGTCGAGTCTACCCGGACACCGCCGCGAGCCGGGTGCGGTGCTAGGAGCGGACCTGACCGGACCCGCGCAGCAGCCACTTCGTGCTCGTCAGCTCGGGAAGTCCCATCGGGCCGCGGGCGTGCAGCTTCTGCGTCGAGATGCCGACCTCGGCGCCGAAGCCGAACTCGCCGCCGTCGGTGAAGCGGGTGGACGCGTTCACCATCACCACCGCGGAGTCGACCTCGGCGAGGAAGCGCTCGGCGCTGCGCAGGTCGTTCGTGACGATCGACTCGGTGTGGTGGGTGGAGTAGCGGGCGATGTGGTCCATCGCCGCGTCGAGGTCGTCGACGACGGCGACCGCGATGTCGAGCGAGTAGTACTCGGCCGTCCAGTCCTCCTCGGTCGCGGGCACCGCATCGGCGACGATCGCGCGGACCCGCTCGTCGCCGTGCACGGTCACGCCGGCGGCGGCGAGGCGGCCGAGGACCGGCGGCAGGAGCCGCTCGGCGGCGTCGCGGTGCACGAGCAGCGTCTCGAGCGCGTTGCAGGTGCTCGGGCGCTGGGTCTTGGCGTTGTGCACGATGTCGACGGCCCACTGCTCGTCGGCGCTGGCGTCGAGGAAGACGTGCACCACTCCAGCGCCCGTCTCGATCACCGGCACGGTCGACTCGGTCACGACCGACTCGATGAGGCCGGCGCTGCCGCGGGGCACGAGCACGTCGACGTAGCCGCGGGCGCGCATCAGAGCCTTGGCGCCCTCGCGGCCGAAGTCGTCGACCGTCTGGATCAGCTCGGCGGGCAGGCCGACGGAGGCGACCGCCTCCTGCAGCAGCTCGACGAGGACGCGGTTGGTGTTCTCGGCCGCGCTGCCGCCGCGGAGGATCACGGCGTTGCCGCTCTTGAGCGCGAGGGCGGCGATGTCGATCGTGACGTTGGGGCGTGCCTCGTAGATGGCGCCGACGACGCCGAAGGGGACGCGCACCTGGGTGAGCGAGGCGCCGTTGGGCAGGTTCGAGCCGCGGACCGTCTGGCCGACCGGGTCGACGAGACCGGCGACCGCGACCACGGCGTCCGCGAGGGAGCCGAGGCGCACCTCGTCGAGGCGGAGGCGGTCCTGCAGGCCGGCGCTCATGCCGTTCTCCCGGCCGTTCGCGAGGTCGAGCTCGTTGGCCGGGACGATCCGCTCGACGGATCCGCGGACGGCGTCGGCGATCGCGAGGAGGGCGCGGTTCTTCAGGTCGGTCGTCGCGCTGCGCAGCGACCGGGAGGCCGTGCGGGACGCGGCGAACCGCTCGGTCAGGACGGAGCTGTCGAGGGTCGTCTGCGGCATCCGGCCAGTGTATTCGCCGACCGCCCCTCGCCGGGGGCAGTGCCGAGGAGTCAGACCTCCTCGGCGTCGCCCACCAGGTCGTCCTCGTCCGAGACGCGCCAGACGCCGCCCTGGCGCTCGCGGTCGAGCTCGGCACGGGCGGCCGCCTTGGCGTCCATCCGCTCGAGGTAGTTGTCGCGGCGCTCGGCGCGGGTCTTGCGGTTGTTCTCCTCGAGCCGGAGGTCGGTGCCGCGCGGTGCGGTGATCAGCTCCGCCGTCGAGGTCAGGGTGGGCTCCCAGTCGAAGACGACGCCGTCGCCCGGGCCGATGACCACGGTCGAACCGGCGACGGCCCCGGCCGAGAAGAGGCCGTTCTCGACGCCGAGCTTCGCGAGGCGGTCGGCGAGGAAGCCGACGGCCTCGTCGTTGGTGAAGTCGGTCTGGGCCACCCAGCGCTGCGGCTTGGTGCCGAGCACGCGGTAGACGTTGCCGTAGGAGCCGCCCTCGACGCGGATCTCGTAGTCCTTCTCGTCGACGGCGCGCGGGCGGATGGTGATCCGCTCGACCTTGGGCTCGGCCGCGAGGGCCAGGCGGTGCTGCTCGACGATCTCGCCGAGGGCGAAGGTCAGCTGGCGCAGTCCGGAGTGCGAGACGGTCGAGATCTCGAAGACGCGGTAGCCGCGCGCCTCGAGGTCGGCGCGGACGAAGTCGGCGAGCTCCTGGGCCTCCGGCACGTCGACCTTGTTCAGGGCGATCAGCTGCGGGCGCTCGAGGAGCGGCACCTGGCCGTCGCCGACCGGGTACGCGGCCAGCTCGCCGAGGATGATGTCGAGGTCGGTCAGCGGGTCGCGGCCGGGCTCGAGCGTGGCGCAGTCGAGCACGTGCACGAGCGCGGTGCACCGCTCGACGTGGCGGAGGAACTCGAGGCCGAGGCCCTTGCCCTCGCTCGCGCCCTCGATCAGTCCCGGGACGTCGGCGACGGTGTAGCGCGACTCCCCCGCCTGGACGACGCCGAGGTTGGGGGCGAGGGTGGTGAACGGGTAGTCGGCGATCTTCGGCTTCGCTGCCGAAATGGCGGCGACGAGGCTGGACTTGCCGGCCGAGGGGAAGCCCACGAGCGCGACGTCGGCGACGGTCTTCAGCTCGAGGACGACGTCGCCCTCCCAGCCGGGAGTGCCGAGCAGCGCGAAGCCGGGGGCCTTGCGCTTGGTGGTGGCGAGCGAGGCGTTGCCGAGGCCGCCCTGGCCGCCGGGGGCGATGACGAAGCGGAGCCCCGGCTCGTCCATGTCGAGCAGCTCCTCGCCCGTGGGCGACTTGACGACGGTCCCGACCGGGACCATCAGCTCGAGGAGGTCGCCGTTGCCACCGGCGCGGTGGTCGCCCATCCCGGGGCCGCCGTTGGCCGAGGAGCGGTGCGGGTGCCGGTGGAAGGCGAGCAGCGTGGTGGTCTGCGCGTCGGCGACGAGGACGATGTCGCCGCCGTGACCGCCGTTGCCGCCGTCGGGGCCGGCCAGCGGCTTGAACTTCTCGCGGCGGACGGAGACGCAGCCGTTGCCGCCGTGCCCGGCGCGCAGGTGCAGCGTGACGTTGTCGACGAAGGTGACCATGGTGTGTTCCGTCCGATGGGGAGGTGGCGGCGTCGGAGTGTCCGACGCCGGGTGCCGAGGTGCGCGGCGCTCACGAGCACGTGGCTCGCGGTGAGGGTGCCGCAGCAACGCGCAAGGGGCGAGCCGAAGCCCGCCCCTTGCGTCCTGTGCCTGCTCGGCCGAGGAGAGCTGCCTAAGCGGCGGCCACCACGATGTTGACGACCTTGCGGCCGCCCTTCTGGCCGAACTCGACCGCACCGGCCGAGAGGGCGAACAGGGTGTCGTCGCCGCCACGACCGACGTTGACACCGGGGTGGAAGTGGGTGCCGCGCTGGCGGACGATGATCTCGCCCGCGCTGACGACCTGACCGCCGAAGCGCTTCACGCCGAGACGCTGCGCGTTCGAGTCGCGACCGTTGCGGGTGGAGCTTGCGCCCTTCTTGTGTGCCATTTCTCATCTCCTCGAGACCGGGGGGCCGCAGCCCCGTGCTGATGCTCTGCGGAGCGATGGCTCCCGCCGCAGATCAGCGAAGTGTGGGTGTTACTTGATGCCCGTGACCTTGACGCGCGTGAGGTCCTGACGGTGCCCCTGGCGCTTCTTGTACCCGGTCTTGTTCTTGAACTTCTGGATGATGATCTTCGGACCGCGGAGCTCCTCGAGCACCTCGGCCGTGACCGACACCTTCTCGAGCGCCGCGGCGTCCGAGGTGATGGAGTCCCCGTCGACGAGGAGCACGGCAGCCAGCTGCACGGTGCCGTTCTCGTCGGCCTTGATGCGGTCCATCGTCACGATGGTGCCGACCTCGACCTTCTCCTGCCGGCCACCGGCGCGCACAACTGCGTAAACCACTTCTCGTACCTGTTTTCTCATCTGGACGGCGCGTGAGCGCTGTCCGGGGCTTGTAAGGACGGGGTCGGACCCCGGTCTTCCCGGTCGTACCCGTCTCTCGTACGGGACGAGGGGACCGGCACCGCGGCTCGCACCCCGTGAGGGGCCGAGCGGCAACGGAAATCTGCGTGAGCACATGGATCGCGCCACACCAACGGTCAAGAGTACGGGATCCGTGCTCCCCGGTCAAACGCGCACCGCCCCGGAGGGGGTGCCGCTCAACCGACGACCCCGCCACGATAGTGCAGGCCGCGCCGCGGATCGGGCAGGCGCGCCGCCTACGATCGACGGATGGCGATCCTCCTCGACGCGGCGCGCTGGCCCGCCCACGACACGCTATGGGCCCACCTCGTCAGCGACTCCTCCCTGGAGGAGCTGCACGCCTTCGCACGCCGCGTCGGGCTGCCGGAGCGCGGCTTCGACCTCGATCACTACGACGTGCCCGCCGCGCGTCGCGAGGAACTGCTGGCGGCGGGTGCCGTGCCCGTGAGCAGCCGGGAGCTGGTCGAGCGGCTCCGCGACAGCGGACTGCGCGTGAAGGGCCGGGACCGGAACGCGGAGAGGGCCCGGCGCCGGCTCTCGCCGGGCACCGGGCCCCACTGATCCTCGCCGGTCGCGCTACTGCGCGCGGCGCGGCGTCTGCTCGGGCACGACCGCGATCCCGGTGAGCGCCGCCGTGGTGACGCGACGGCTCTTGGCGCGGCCCTGGCCGGGCTGCTTGGGTGCGGGCAGCGCATCGAGGACGGAGTCGAGCAGGTGCTCGGCGACCGCGCTCGGCACCCGGCGCTCGGTCACGACCGGCGCGGGCGGGATCGGGATGTCGAGGATCGGGACCACCGGGGCCTGGGCCGCAGGAGCCTCGGCCGCGACGGGCTGCGCCGCGGGCTCCTGCGCCGCGGGCTCCTGGGCCGCCTCGCGGGCGGCGGGAGCGGACTCCTGCTGCTCGCCGGACTCCGGCGTCTCCTGGCGCGGCTCGCGGTCGCGGCCCCGGCGACGGCGCTCGCCCCGGGCGGGACGCTCGCGGCGGCCGGACGACTCGCCCTGACGCTCCGCGGACTGCTCGCCCGACTGCTCGGCGGACGGATCGGCCGGCTGCTCGGCCTGCTGCGTCTCCGCGGTGGTCGTGGCCTCGTCGACGAGCGCGACGGCCTCCTCCGCGGCGTGGCGGACGGCGGCCGGGTGGATCGTGCTCGCGGCGATCTGCGCGAGCGCGTTCTTGGCGTCGTCGGTGATGGCGTGGGTGCTGACCGGCTTGGAGCCGTTCTGCGCGCCGGCGCCGTTCTGGGCGCTGTAGCCGTTCTGACCGGCCGAGCCGCTGCGGCCGTTCGAGGGCTGCTCGCCGGCGGGCTTGCCGCCGCGGCGACGCTCCTGCTGCGGAGCGGCGGTCGATCGGTGCTTGACCACCGGGTCGTGCTGGACGATGACGCCGCGGCCCGCGCAGACCTCGCAGTTCTCGCTGAAGGTCTCGAGGAGGCCGAGGCCGAGCTTCTTGCGGGTCATCTGCACGAGGCCGAGCGAGGTGACCTCGGCGACCTGGTGCTTGGTCCGGTCGCGGCTCAGGCACTCGACCAGGCGCCGGAGCACGAGGTCGCGGTTGGACTCGAGCACCATGTCGATGAAGTCGACGACGATGATGCCGCCGATGTCGCGCAGCCGGAGCTGGCGGACGATCTCCTCCGCGGCCTCGAGGTTGTTCTTGGTGACCGTCTCCTCGAGGTTGCCGCCGGAGCCGACGAACTTGCCGGTGTTCACGTCGACGACGGTCATGGCCTCGGTGCGGTCGATCACGAGCGAGCCGCCGCTGGGCAGCCAGACCTTGCGCTCGAGGGCCTTCTCGATCTGCTCGGTGATGCGGAACTCGTCGAACGCGTCCTGCTCGCCGGAGTAGACCTGGACCCGCTCGAGCAGGTCGGGGGCGACCTGGCTGAGGTAGAGCTCGATGGTCTCGCGGGCGTCGTCGCCGGCGATCACCATCTTCTCGAAGTCCTCGTTGAAGACGTCGCGGACGATCTTGATCAGCAGGTCGGGCTCGCTGTGCAGCAGCGCCGGCGCCTGGCCGGTCGCGGCCTTGGTGCTGAGCGCGGTCCACTGCGCGGTGAGGCGCTCGACGTCGACCGTCAGCTGCTCCTCCGTGGCGCCCTCGGCGGCGGTGCGGACGATGACGCCCACGTTCTCGGGGAGGACCTCCTTGAGGATCTTCTTGAGGCGCGCGCGCTCCGTGTCCGGGAGCTTGCGCGAGATGCCGTTCATCGAGCCGTTGGGCACGTAGACGAGGTAGCGGCCGGGGAGCGAGATCTGGCTGGTGAGGCGGGCACCCTTGTGGCCGACCGGGTCCTTGGTGACCTGGACGAGCACGCGGTCGCCGGGCTTGAGCGCGAGCTCGATGCGGCGGGGGCCGCCGGCGTTGTTCGCGGCGTCCCAGTCGACCTCGCCGGAGTAGAGCACGGCGTTGCGGCCGCGCCCGATGTCGACGAAGGCCGCCTCCATGCTGGGCAGGACGTTCTGCACGCGACCGAGGTAGACGTTGCCGATCAGCGACGCCTCCTGCGAGCGGGCGACGTAGTGCTCGGCGAGGACGCCGTCCTCGAGCACGCCGATGCGGATGCTGTCCTCCTTGGAGCGGACGACCATGACGCGGTCGACGGCCTCGCGGCGGGCGAGGAACTCGGACTCGGTGACGACCGTGCGGCGGCGGCCGGCGTCGCGGCCGTCGCGGCGGCGCTGCTTCTTGGCCTCCAGGCGGGTCGAGCCCTTGATGCGCTGCGGCTCGGTGATGAGCTCCGGCTCGCGGGGCTCGCGGGGCTCGCGCTGCTCGCGCGGCTGACGGACCCGGACGACGGTGTTCTCGGGGTCGTCGGAGCCGCCGCGGTCGCTCTCGCCGCTGCGGCGACGCGAGCGGCGGCGGACGGAGCCCTGCTCCTCCTCCGGCTCGTCGCGCTCCTCGCGGACGCCGAGCGGGGCGCCTCGGGGCGGCAGCGGGGTCAGCTGGACGTAGTCGGGCAGGATCGGCGCCTGGAAGAGCAGCGACGTGCTCGGCAGCGGCGGGCGGCGGGGAGCGGACTCCTCCGTCGCGGACTGCTCGGCGGCGGCCGGCGACTCCGGGCCGGCGGTGAAGAAGGCGGCACCGGTCGAGGCCGGCCCTTCCGTCTCGCCGGGCTCGGCGCTCGCGTCCGGCGCGGTGGTCTGCTCGGTGTCCTGGGCTGCCGTGTCCGGGGCGGCGGTGTCCGGCCCGTTCTGCTCGGCGTCGTTCGTGTCGATGATCGTTTCCCCTGTCGCTGATGCGCTCGATCCGGCCCGTCGGTTCGTCCGACGGCCACCGAAGAGGCGACTGATCTTCCTGGCCCCGCTGCGGGGCTCGTCGCGGTCCGGTTCGGATCCGCCCGTGCTGTTGTCTTCCACCATTCCTGGTGCACTCCTCGGCCGGGTCGTGCGCCGCGCCGTCGACCCGGATGCTGTTCTCGAGCGACGGGCCTCGGCCCGCCGCGAATCCTTCCGCTCCCCCGGTCCCGTCGCTCACGTGGCGCAGGACTCCGGTTGCAGCTTCTCCTCGGAACTGACTATCCGACACGTGGAGATGCGTCGCGCTCATTCGCGGAACGCTGTCGATCTCCTGTGGCCCGGTGCTCGCCCGGTAAACCTTCTTCGCGTCGGTGCGGGATCTTCCGGGCCGACGGCTCCGATTATCGCACGCATTCCCAGAGCCGCCGATTCGCCGCGTGCCATAATCCCCCGGTGTCCAGCGATCCCGAGGTGCCGAGCGCCCCCACCCAGCAGCGTCCGGTCCTCTTCGCGGTGCTCCTGATCGTTCTCGGCGTGGTCGGCTGGATCGCCGCGTTCACGCTGACGCTCGACAAGTTCACGTCGCTCAGCGGATCGTCGGAGGCCCTCGGCTGCGACTTCAGCCTGCTCGTGCAGTGCAGCGCCAACCTGAAGTCGGCGCAGGGCGCGATCTTCGGCTTCCCGAACCCGCTGATCGGCGTCGCGGCGTGGATCGCGCCGATCGTCGTCGGTGCCGGGCTGCTCGCGGGGGCGCGCTTCGACCGCTGGTTCTGGGCGCTGTTCAACCTCGGCTTCGTCCTCGCCCTCGCCTTCGTCGGCTGGCTGATCGCGACGAGCATCTTCGCCCTCGGAACGCTCTGCCCCTGGTGCATGCTCACCTGGGCCGTCGTCATCCCCGGCTTCTGGCTGGTGACCCTCCGCAACCTCCGCGAGGGCGTCTTCCCGGTTCCCGCCGCGGTCCGCCGCTTCGCCGGCGCCGCGTACGGCTGGGTGCCGTTCATCACGATCGTCTGCTACCTGGTGATCGCCGTGATCGCCCAGGTGCGCCTGGACGTGCTGTCCTACCTCTGACGCTGACGGGCTGACGGCCGGCGCCGCCCCGGGAGGTGGAGGATCTCGATACGCCCGCTCCGCGGGCTACTCGATCAGCATGCGTGGGGGCCAGCCCACTGCCGAGCGCATGCACGGGATCCCGGGCCGCGGGGCGCGCCCTTCATTGCTGGTCGAGTAGCCGCGCAGCGGCGTATCGAGACCCACCGTCGTCAGGACGGGAGCTTGCAGACCCGCCTGCTGACCCCGGTGGATCTCGATACGCCCGCTGCGCGGGCTACTCGATCAGCATGTGCGCCCCCGTCCCCACCTAAGAGGACCAGCCCGCCCGGGCAGCTCTCGCCGAAGGACCTGAGCACGCGGGCGACCGCCTCGGAGGCGCATCCGGGAAAGCGCGTGTCAGCGCTTTCCCGTCGCCGAGCGCAGGACGCTCTGCGGAACGCGCCCGCCTCCTAGAGCCGACCGCGGTTTCGCGGATTACCGCGAAACACCGCGGAGCGCGAGCTCTCGCGGAGGTTGGCCTCTCAGGCGAACCAGAGCGAGAGCTCGCGTTCCGCGGATTCGACACCGTCGCTGCCGTGCACGAGGTTCTGCTGGACCTTGAGGCCCCAGTCGCGGCCGAGGTCGCCGCGGATGGTGCCGGGAGCGGCGGTGGTGGGGTCGGTCGTGCCGGCGAGGGAGCGGAAGCCCTCGATGACGCGGTCGCCGGCGATGCGGAGGGCGACGATGGGGCCGCTCTCCATGAACTCGACGAGGGGCTCGTAGAACGGCTTGCCCTCGTGCTCGGCGTAGTGGGCGGCGAGCAGCTCGCGGTCGGCCTCGACGAGCTTGATGTCGACGAGCGAATAGCCCTTCGCCTCGATGCGGCGGAGGATCTCGCCGGTGAGGTTGCGGGCGACGCCGTCGGGCTTGACGAGGACGAGGGTCTCCTGGATGGCCATGGTTCAGCGGTCTCCTTAGGTGGGGGTGGGGTCGGTGGGCCCGTCCGCCGCGCGGCGGTCCTGGGTGTCGAGCTTGGTGCCGGTGACCATGCAGTAGGTCCACAGGGCGACGAACGCCGCGCCGATGACGAACATGATCGGCACCAGGACACCGGTGGCCACGATAACGAACTGGAGGACCCAGCCGATCCGGAAGCCGGCCGGCCGGTTGAGCAGGCCGAGCGTCGCGACGAGGGCGAGGCAGACGACCGCTCCCCCGACGAGGACGATCACCGGGTCGGCGGCCTTCAGCCCGAAGGCGACGAGCGTGGCGAGGAAGACGATGACGGCCTCGAAGCCGAGGACGATCGAGCCGAGGCTCTCGCGGACCGTCCGATTCCGGCGCGAGCGGCCGGCCCTCACGCGCCGAGCCAGTTCTCGTCGCGCGCGACCGTCATCGTCCGTCCGACGAGGGTGATCGATCCGGTCACGAGCAGGGCGCCCTTGTCCGTGCGGGCGGCGAGGAGGCGGCCGGCGGTGAGCGCGCCGTCCGGATCCTCGGCGACGCGGACCGACTCCGCGGGGAACACGGTGCGGGCCAGCTCGGCGAGCTCCTCGGCCGGGACTCCGCGCTCGCTCGGGGCGGTCGTGACGATGAGCTCGTCGACGACCGGCCGGAGCGCGCGCAGGATGCCCTCCGCGTCCTTCTCGGCGAGGACGCCGAGGACCGCGGTGACGCGGTCGAAGTCGAAGTAGCGCTCGATCGCGGCGGCGAGGGAGGCCGCGCCGTGCGGGTTGTGCGCCGCATCGACGACCGTGCGCGGCGACTGGCCGACGATCTGGAGGCGGCCGGGCGAGGTCGCCGCGGCGAAGCCCTCGTCGAGGACGTTCCCGGTCAGCTCCTGCGTGCCGCCGCCGAGGAACGTCTCGACCGCGGCGATCGCGACCGCCGCGTTCTCGGCCTGGTGGTCGCCGAAGAACGGCAGCAGAAGCTGCTCGTAGCCGGTGACGAGACCGCGGACGGAGACGAGCTGGCCGCCTACGGCGACCGTGGTCGACTCGACGTCGAAGTCGGCGCCCTCGAACACGATCGTCGACTCGGTCAGCTCGGCCGCCTGTCGCAGCACCGCCTCCGCCTCCGGGGTCTGCTTCGCCGACACCACGGCGGCCGCGGGCTTCACGATGCCGGACTTGGTGCGGGCGATCTCCTCGATCGTCGCTCCGAGCTGCCGGGTGTGGTCGAGCGCGATCGGCGTGAAGACCGCGACCTGCGCGTCCGCGACGTTCGTAGAGTCCCACTCGCCGCCCATGCCGACCTCGATGACCGCGACGTCGACCGGAGCGTCCGCGAAGGCCGCGTAGGCCAGCACGGTGAGAGCCTCGAAGAACGAGAGCGTGCTCTCGCCCCGGCCGACGAGCTCGGCGTCGGTCATGGTGAGGTAGGGCTCGACGTCGAGCCAGTTCGTGGCGAGGCTGAGGTCGGAGATCGGCGCGCCGTCGATGACGATCCGCTCGTTGAAGCGCTCGAGGTGGGGGCTGGTGAAGAGGCCGACCCGCAGCCCGTGGGCGCGGAGCAGGCTCTCGATCATCCGGCTGATCGAGGTCTTGCCGTTGGTGCCGGCGACCTGGATGACGGGGTAGGCCTGCTGCGGGTCGCCCATGTAGTCGACGGCCCGCCGCGTCGGCGCGAGCCGCGGGCGGGGGCTCGCCTCGCCGAGCCGCTTCAGCAGTTTCGCGTAGACGGCGTCGGCCGCCTCACGCGCGAGCCGGGCGTCCTCCTCGGAGTAGCGGTCCTTGTCAGACATCGGAGGCCTCCACCTTCTCGACGCGGATGATGGCGGTGCCGGCGGGCCCGAAGGTGATCGCACCCTCGCCGCCCTCCAGCGCAGTGGTGAGCGCGGCGAACCCGAAGCCGGTCGCGAGGGTCTCCTCGGCGATCCAGAGCGCGTGCGGCTCGAGGGCCGCCATGCTCATCTCGTCGAGGACGATCTCGAGCTCGATGCGGTCGCTGACCTCGAAGCCGGCGGCCTTGCGGGCGTCCTGAACGGCGCGGATCAGGTCGCGGGCCAGGCCCTCGGCCTCCAGCTCCGGCGTGGTCGCCGTGTCGAGCAGCACGAAGCCGCCGCGCGGCAGCAGCGCGATCGCGCGGTCGTCGGCTCCCGAACCGCCGACCTCCAGGGTCAGCTCGTACTCGCCCTCGACCAGCTCGACGCCGCCGGCGGTGACGACGCCGTCGGTCTCGCTCCAGTCGCCGGCCTTCGCGGCCTTGATGACGGTCTGCACGCCCTTGCCGAGGCGGGGGCCCGCGGCGCGCGCGTTGACGGAGAGGCGCGAGGTGACGCCGTAGTCGGCGGCGCTCGACTCGACCAGCGGGACCAGCGACACCTCCTTGACGTTCAGCTCGTCGCGCAGGATCGCCTCGAACGGCGCCAGCTCGGCGGCGTCGTCGACGACGACCGTGAGCCGCGCGAGCGGCAGGCGGACCCGGAGGCCGGCCTGCTTGCGCAGCGACAGTGCCGTGGACGAGATGCCGCGGACGGCGTCCATCGCGTGCACGAGCGACTCGTCGACCGGGAACTCGGCGGCGTCCGGCCAGTCGGCCAGGTGCACGCTCCGGCCGCCGGTCAGGCCCTGCCAGATCTCCTCGGTCATCAGCGGGAGCAGCGGCGCGGCGACCCGGCAGACGGTCTCGAGCACGGTGAAGAGCGTGTCGAACGCCTCCGTGCCGCGGCCCTCGGTGTCGACGCCCTGCCAGAAGCGGTCGCGCGAGCGGCGGACGTACCAGTTGGTCAGCACGTCGGCGAAGTCGCGGAGCGCCGCCGCCGCGAGGGTCGAGTCGAGCGCCTCGAGGTGGCCGGTGACGGTCTCGATCAGGTCGTGCGTCTTGGCCAGCAGATAGCGGTCGAGCACATCCTCGGAGTCGGTGCGGCGGGTCGCGCTGTAGCCCTCGCCCGCGGCGTCGACGGAGGCGTTCGCGTAGAGCGAGAAGAAGTACCAGGTGTTCCAGAGCGGCAGCAGCACCTGGCGCACGCCCTCGCGGATCCCCTCCTCGGTGACGACGAGGTTGCCGCCGCGCAGCACCGGGCTCGACATCAGGAACCAGCGCATGGCGTCGGAGCCGTCGCGGTCGAAGACCTCGGCGACGTCCGGGTAGTTGCGCAGCGACTTGGACATCTTCTGCCCGTCGTTGCCGAGGACGATGCCGTGGCTGACGACGTTGCGGAAGGCCGGGCGGTCGAAGAGCGCGGTCGAGAGCACGTGCAGCGTGTAGAACCAGCCTCGGGTCTGCCCGATGTACTCGACGATGAAGTCGGCCGGGTTGTGCGAGTCGAACCAGTCGGAGTTCTCGAACGGGTAGTGCACCTGCGCGAACGGCATCGAGCCGGAGTCGAACCAGACGTCGAGCACGTCGCTGATGCGGCGCATCGTCGAGCGGCCGGTCGGGTCGTCGGGGTTCGGGCGGGTGAGCTCGTCGATGTACGGACGGTGCAGGTCCTCCGGACGCACGCCGAAGTCGCGCTCGAGCTCGTCGAGCGAGCCGTAGACGTCGATGCGCGGGTGGTCGGGGTCGTCGCTCTTCCAGACCGGGATCGGCGAGCCGAAGTAGCGGTTGCGGCTGATCGACCAGTCGCGCGCTCCGGAGAGCCACTTGCCGAACTGGCCGTCCTTGACGTTCTCGGGCACCCAGGTGATCTCCTGGTTCAGCTCCTCCATCCGGTCGCGGATCGCGGTGACGCGGACGAACCAGCTCGAGACGGCCTTGTAGATCAGCGGGTTGCGGCAGCGCCAGCAGTGCGGGTAGCTGTGCTCGTAGCTGGCCTGGCGGAGCAGGCGGTGCTGCGCCTTGAGCAGCTGCGTCAGCGGCTTGTTGGCCTCGAAGACCTGCAGGCCGGCGACCTCGCTGATCTGCGGCAGGAAGCGACCGCCGTCGTCGACGGAGATGATGACGGGGATCCCCGCCGCCTCGCAGACCTTCTGGTCGTCCTCGCCGTAGGCCGGCGCCTGGTGCACGATGCCGGTGCCCTCGCTGGTGGTCACGTAGTCGGCGACGAGGATGCGCCACGCGTTCTGCGTGCCCCACTGCTCGGTGTCGGCGTAGTGGTCCCAGAGGCGGTCGTAGCTGATGCCCTCGAGCTCGCTGCCGCGGTGCGTGCGCGAGACCGCGGCCAGCGCCGACTCCGCGTCCTCGTAGCCGAGGTCCTTGGCGTAGGCGCCGACCTGGTCGATGGCGAGGAGGTACTCGGCCGAGAGCTCGCGCTCCTCCGGCTCGCCCTTGCCGTCGGCGGCGCCGTTCGGGCCGGCCGCCAGCACGGCGTACTCGATGTCGGGGCCGACGGCGAGCGCGGCGTTGGTGGGCAGGGTCCACGGGGTCGTCGTCCAGGCGAGGGCGCGGACGGCGGTGAGGTTCAGCGCCTCGGCCGTCTCGCCGACGAGCGGGAAGGTGACCGTGACCGTCTGGTCCTGGCGCATCTTGTAGACGTCGTCGTCCATCCGCAGCTCGTGGTTCGAGAGCGGCGTCTGGTCGCGCCAGCAGTAGGGCAGCACGCGGTGGCCCTCGTAGGCGAGGCCCTTGTCGTAGAGCCGCTTGAAGGCCCAGATCACGGACTCCATGAAGGTGGGGTCGAGGGTCTTGTAGTCGTTGTCGAAGTCGACCCAGCGCGCCTGGCGGGTGACGTAGTCCTGCCACTCCCCCGTGTAGCGCAGCACCGACTCCTTGGCGGCGGCGTTGAACGCGGCGACGCCCATCTCCTCGATCTGCGACTTGTCGGTGATGCCGAGCTGCCGCTCCGCCTCGAGCTCGGCGGGGAGGCCGTGGGTGTCCCAGCCGAAGCGGCGGTGCACCTGCTTGCCGCGCATCGTCTGGAAGCGGGGGAAGACGTCCTTGGCGTAGCCGGTCAGCAGGTGCCCGTAGTGCGGCAGGCCGTTGGCGAAGGGCGGGCCGTCGTAGAAGACCCACTCCTGGGCGCCCTCGCGGGAGCGGATCGACTCCTGGAAGGTGTCGTCGGCCTTCCAGTAGGCGAGGACCTTCTCCTCGATCTGCGGGAACCGCGGCGACGCGGGGACGCCGCGGCCGAAGGCGGAGCCGGTGCTCGTGGGGACGCCGGTGCTCGCGTCGTCTCCGGCGCTCGAGGCATCAAGGGGGGTGGGCGGGGTCAGGGGGTAGGTCACGTGCGGTCTCCTGGCAGTGCTGCTGGTCTGCACGAGGACGGCCCGCCCGGATCTCAGACCCCGGGCTGGGTCGCGGTACCACCTCGCTTGAACCGCCCAGGACCGGCCCTCACGGGCTCTCCCTGGTCGCTCCCACTCGATCGGCTGTCACGGGCCGTACCCGTCCGGGTCTACTGGGCCGCGGCCGGGGCCGGGCTGTTCTTCCGGAGACTCACCGGTGATGGCCGGGTCGAAGTCGTCCAGCCGTTATCCTAGCGCGTCGGCGGTCGCCGGACAGGGGCGGAGGCGGTCATGGCGCGGACAGCGGGAGCGGGTCGCGGACGGCCGCGGGCGTCGTCGCGCTCCATGCTCGAGGACGCGGCTCTCGATCTCTTCGTCGAGCAGAGCTACGCGGGCACGACGGTCGAGCAGATCGCCCAGCGCGCCGGCGTCTCGCGCAACACCTTCTTCAACTACTTCGCCTCGAAGAGCGACGTCTTCTGGGTGCTGGTCGACGACCGGCTGGCCGAGCTGCCGGCGGCGCTCGACGCGGCCTCCCCGGACGCGTCGACGATGGACGCTCTGCGCGGCGCGCTGCTCGCGGTCGGCGCGGGCTTCGGTCCGTCGAGCGTGCCGTGGGCGCTGACCCAGACCGAGCTGATCGGCAGCGTGCACGAGCTTCAGGCGTCGGCTCTCTCGCGGCTCGCTCGGCAGGCGGCGATCGTCGCGGCATTCGTGCGCGCCCGCGCCGGGCGTCCGCTGCCGGCCCACGTGGCGCACGCCGTCGCCTACGCGAGCGTCGGGGCGGCGGTCGCCGCCGTGCAGGCCTGGGCGGCCGCGGGGCCGACCCGCGGCGAGCTGGTGCCCTACCTCGACGAGGCGCTGACGCCGGTCTGCCGCGGTTTCGCGCCCGTCGTCGGCTGACCGCGCCCGCCCGTCCCGGCTTCCCGGCCCCGCGGTAGGATCGTCGCGGCCGGTGAGCGACACGCTCCGAGAGCCCCCACCCAGGCATCATCACCACCGACGCGGTGCCGCCCATATCGAACCGGAGAACCATGACCGTCGCCGACCGCCTCCCCGCCAAGCCCGCCCTCGAGGGTCTCGAGAGCAAGTGGGGCCTCGTCTGGCAGACGGACGGCACCTACCGGTTCGATCGCACCGGCCTCTCCCGCGCGGACGTCTACTCGATCGACACCCCGCCGCCGACCGCCTCCGGCTCGCTGCACATCGGGCACGTCTTCTCCTACACGCACACCGACGTCGTCGCGCGCTTCCAGCGCATGCGCGGCAAGAGCGTCTTCTACCCGATGGGCTGGGACGACAACGGCCTGCCGACCGAGCGCCGGGTGCAGAACTACTACGGCGTCCGCTGCGACCCGACCCTGCCCTACACGCCGGACTTCGTGCCGCCGTTCGAGGGCGGCGACAACAAGAGCAGCAAGGCGACCGACCAGAAGCCGATCTCGCGCCGCAACTTCATCGAGCTGTGCGAGCGCCTCACCGTCGAGGACGAGAAGCAGTTCGAGGACCTCTGGCGCACCCTCGGCCTCTCGGTCGACTGGACGCAGACCTATCGCACCATCGGCGAAGAGTCGCAGGCCGCCTCCCAGCGCGCCTTCCTCCGCAACCTGGCGCGCGGCGAGGCCTACCAGGCGCAGGCGCCGACCCTCTGGGACATCACCTTCCGGACCGCGGTCGCGCAGGCCGAGCTGGAGGACAAGGACCAGCCCGGCGCCTACCACCGCATCGGCTTCCACCGCGACGGCGCGGAGGACGTCTTCATCGAGACGACCCGCCCCGAGCTGCTGCCCGCCTGCGTCGCGCTCGTGGCGCACCCGGACGACGAGCGCTACCAGGCGCTCTTCGGCACGACCGTGCGCACCCCGCTCTTCGACGTCGAGGTGCCGGTGCTCGCGCACCACCTCGCGCAGAAGGACAAGGGCTCGGGCATCGCGATGATCTGCACCTTCGGCGACCTGACCGACGTCGTCTGGTGGCGCGAGCTCGACCTGCCCAACCGCGCGGTCATCGGCTTCGACGGCCGCCTGATCTCCGAGGCGCCCGCCGCCATCGAGAGCGAGGCCGGCCGGGCCGCGTACGCGCAGCTCGCCGGCAAGACCGTGTTCTCCGCGAAGCAGACCGTGGTCGCGCTGCTCACCGAGTCGGGCGAGATGGTCGGCGAGCCCCGCCCGATCGTGCACCCGGTGAAGTTCTTCGAGAAGGGCGACAAGCCGCTCGAGATCGTCTCGACCCGGCAGTGGTACATCGTCAACGGCGCCCGCGACGCGGCGCTCAAGGAGCGCCTGCTCGAGCTCGGCCGCGACGTGCGGTTCGTGCCCGAGTTCATGCGCGTCCGCTACGAGAACTGGGTGAACGGCCTCGCCGGCGACTGGCTGATCTCGCGCCAGCGCTTCTTCGGCGTGCCGATCCCGGTCTGGTACCCGCTCGACGGCGACGGCAACCCGGTCTTCGACGCGCCGATCGTGCCCGATGAGTCGGCGCTGCCCGTCGACCCGTCCTCGGACGCCGCCCCCGGCTACTCGGAGGACCAGCGCGGCATGGCCGGCGGCTTCCAGGGCGAGCTCGACGTGATGGACACCTGGGCGACCTCCTCGCTCACCCCGCAGCTCGCCGGCGGCTGGGAGCGCGACGACGAGCTCTGGCAGCTCGTGGCGCCCTACGACCTCCGCCCCCAGGGCCAGGACATCATCCGCACCTGGCTCTTCTCGACGCTGCTGCGCTCGCAGCTCGAGGACGGCCGCGCGCCGTGGAGCACCGCGACGGTCTCCGGCTTCATCGTCGACCCCGACCGCAAGAAGATGTCGAAGTCGAAGGGCAACGTCGTCACGCCGGCCGGAATGCTCGAGCAGCACGGCTCGGACGCGGTGCGCTACTGGGCGGCCTCCTCGCGCCTGGGCACGGACGCGGCGTTCGACCCGCAGAACCCGACGCAGATCAAGATCGGCCGCCGCCTGGCGATCAAGGTGCTGAACGCGGCGAAGTTCATCCACGGCTTCCCGCTGCCGGAGGGCGCGACGGTCAGCGACCCGCTCGACCTGAGCATGCTCGCCGCGCTCGACGGTGTGGTGGCGGACGCCACGACCGCGCTGGAGAACTACGACCACGCCCGGGCGCTCGAGACCACAGAGGCGTTCTTCTGGACGTTCTGCGACGACTACCTGGAGCTGGTGAAGGAGCGCGCCTACGGCGAGGACGGGGCCTCCGCGGCCGCCGCCCTGCACCGCGCGCTCGACGTGCTGCAGCGGCTGTTCGCGCCGTTCATCCCGTTCGCGGTCGAGGAGACCTGGTCCTGGTCGCACGACGGCTCGGTGCACGTGCAGCCCTGGCCGGAGCAGGCCGCTCTCGGCGGCGACCCGGCCGTTCTCAGCGCGGCCAGCACCGTGCTGACCGCGATCCGCCGGGCGAAGACCGACGCGAAGGCCTCGCAGAAGACGCCGGCCCGCTCCGCCGTCGTCACCGCACCGGCCGAGCTGGTGGCGTCGCTGCGGCTCGCCGCGGGCGACCTCGCGGCCGTCGGCCGGATCGCGGCGCTCGACTTCGCCGAGGGCGACGCGCTGGCCGTGCAGATCGAGCTCGAGACCGAGCCGACCGCCTGATCCCCCGGGGAGCGGGCCACGGTCCGCTCCCCTTCCCTTCTCTCGAGAGGAACACCCATGCAGCTCGGAACGCGCTGGCCGGTCGGCGGAGACACGCCGTCCACCCTGCCCGAGATCGTCGTCACCGCCGTCCGGGATGTGGAGGGCGAGCTCGCCTCCGCCGGCACGGACAGCTCCGCCTGGCGCTGGACGCTGACCTGGCTCGAGGGCAAGCCCGTGCTCGAGCTCGACGACGGCACCACCATCACCTACCGCCCGGACGAGGACGCCGCCTACATCACCCAGCCGCAGGGCCGCGTCGAGGGCGAGGACGACGACTGGGGCTGAGCCGCTGACGGCGTCGATCTCGATACGCGCGCTGCGCGCGCTACTCGATCAGCATGGGTGGCCCGCTGCGCGGGCTACTCGATCAGCATGACGTTCCATGCTGGTCGAGTAGCCGCGCAGCGGCGTATCGAGACCCACCGTCTCCAGCAGGGTGGGACTGCGGATGCAGCGCGCAGCGGCGGCGCCCCTAGGCTCGCTGGATGAGCACTTCCGCCGCCGTCGCCGTCCTGATCGAGCCGAGCGGGCTGCCGCACGGGCTGCCCGACTTCGCGGCGGTCGAGCCGGAGGCGTACCGCCCGGCCTTCGACGAGGCGCTGCGCCGCCACCGGGCCGAGATCGAGGCGATCGCCTCCTCCCCCGACGAGCCAACGGTCGAGAACACGCTGGTGGCGCTCGAGCGCTCCGGGCGGGAGCTGCGCCGGGTCAGTGCGGTCTTCTTCACCGTCGGCGCCTCCGATCGCACGCCGCTCACCGACGCTGTGGAGGAGGAGCTCGCTCCCCTGCTCTCCGCGCACGACGACGCGATCACCCTCGACCCGCGCCTCTACGCTCGGGTGCGCTCGCTCGCCGACCAAGAGGCGGCACTCGACCTGGACGACGAGACCGCTTATCTGCTCGAGCGCGTCCTCCTGCGCTTCGAGCGCGCCGGCGCCCTCCTCGACGACGCCGGCAAGACCCGGCTCAGCGCCCTGAACGAGCGGCTGTCGAGCCTGACCACCCGGTTCGACAAGAACCTGCTCGCCGATACCAACGAGCGGGCCGTGCTGCTGGAGCGCGCCGAGGAGCTCGACGGACTCGACGCCTCCGAGATCTCCGCCGCCGCCCGCGCCGCCGCGGACCGTGGTGCCGACGGCTACCTCGTGACGCTGCCGCTCTACTCCGGGCACCCGTGGCTCGCCCGCCTGCGCGATCGCTCCGTCCGCGAGCGGATCCTGCGCGCCTCCCTCGGCCGCGCCGGGCAGAGCGGACCGCACGACAACCGGGAGGTCCTGCTCGACATCGTCGCCCTGCGCGCCGAGCGCGCCGCACTCCTGGGCCACTCCTCGCACGCCGCGTTCGTGATCTCGGGCCAGACGGCCGGCACACCCGAGCGCGTCCGCGCCCTCCTCGAGGAGCTCGCGATCCCCGCCGCCCGCAACGCCCGCGCCGAGCTCGCGCAGATGCAGCAGCAGGCCGACAGGGAAGAGGACGCCGCAGGACGGCCGCGCTTCACGCTCGAGGCCTGGGACCGCGCCTTCTACGAGGAGCGCGTCCGCACCGCCCGCTACGCCGTCGACTCCAGCGCGCTCCGCCCCTACTTCGAGCTCGAGCGCGTCCTGCGCGAGGGCGTCTTCGCCGCCGCCACCGGGCTCTACGGCGTCCGGTTCGCGGAGCGGCCCGACCTGGTCGGGCACAGCGCGCACGTGCGCGTCTTCGAGGTCGCGGAGGAGGACGGCACCCCGCTCGGTCTGTTCCTCTTCGACCCGTTCACGCGCGACTCGAAGCGCGGCGGCGCCTGGATGAACTCGCTCAGGACCCGGACGACGCTGCTCGGCGACTCCGCCGTCGTCGTGAACACGCTGAACATCTCGGCGCCCGGGGACGGGGAGCCGGCGCTGCTCAGCCTCGACGAGGTCGAGACCCTCTTCCACGAGTTCGGGCACGCTCTGCACGGCCTCTTCGCGACCACGCGCTACCCGCGCTTCGGCGGGACGAGCGTCTTCCGCGACTTCGTCGAGTTCCCGAGCCAGGTCAACGAGATGTGGATCCGGCACCCGGAGCTGCTGCCCGTCTACGCCCGGCACGTCGAGACCGGCGAGCCGCTGCCGGCCGCCGTCGTCGAGCAGCTCGAGGCGGCGGCGCTCTGGGGCGAGGGCTTCGCGACGACGGAGTACCTCGCCGCCGCTCTGCTCGACCTCGCCTGGCACGAGACGCCGGACTCAGCCGACCGTGCCGACGTCGTGGAGTTCGAGACGCGCGCGCTGGAGGCCGCCGGCCTGCTGGACTCCGCGATCCCGCCGCGCTACCGCAGCACCTACTTCAAGCACGTCTTCTCGGGCGGCTACTCCGCGGGCTACTACTCCTACATATGGAGCGAGATCCTCGATGCCGACACCGTCGAGTGGTTCGAGGAGAACGGCGCACTCGACCGCGCGGCGGGCGAGCGGTTCCGGCGGCGGATCCTCGAGATCGGCGGCTCGCGCGACCCGCTCGTCGCCTACCGGGAGTTCCGCGGGCGCGACGCGCGCACGGAGCCCCTGCTGCGGCGTCGCGGACTCGCCTGATCCGAGGGCGCGTCCCAGGGGTCAGGAGTGGCGGGCCACCCGACGCGGGTGCAGCCAGGCGAGCACGACCAGCCCCACCACGAGGCCCCAGAACGCGGAGCCGATCCCCGCGACCGCGATGCCGGACGCGGTGACGAGCAGGGTCGCTGCGGCCGGGAGGCGCAGTCGCGCGTCCTCGACCGCGGCCTGCACCGACGAGACGAACACGCCGAGCAGCGCCAGCCCGGCGACCGCCTCGATCAGCAGCGGACTGGCGGAGGAGACGAGTGCCGCGGCCGCTCCTGCGACCGCGCCGAGCACCAGATAGGACGCTCCCGCCGAGACCGAGGCGATCCACCGACGCTCCGGCTGCGGCGAGGCCTCCGGACCGGCGGTGAGAGCTGCGCTCAGTGCCGCGTAGTTGACCGGCACTCCCCCGAACACCGCCGAGACGCCGGAGGCGAGGCCGCTCGAGACGATCGCCGGACGGGAGTGCGCCTCGAAGCCGAAGCTCGAGAGCACCGCGATGCCGGGGATGTTCTGCCCCGCCATCGTGACGACGTAGAGCGGCAGGCCGATGCCGACCATCGCGCCGATCTCGAAGACCGGCGCGACGAACTCGGGGACCGGCAGCAGCGGCGCCCCCGCGAGGGCGGCGCCGTCCGTGACGAGCAGCAGCACGATCGCGAGCGCGATCGCCGCCGGCACCGCCCAGCGCGGCAGGAGGCGGAGCAGGATCAGCCAGAGCGCGATCACCGGCAGCGCGAGCTGCGGGATCTCGACCGCCGCCCGCACGGGCGCCAGCACGAGCGGGAACAGGATGCCGGCGAGCATCGCGTTGGCGAGCGGCCGCGGGATGCGCGCCACGAGCCTCCCGAGCGCCGGCCAGAGACCCGTCACTACGATCAGCGCTGAGGCGACGAGGAACGCGCCGACCGCGCGGTCGAAGCCCCCGGGCAGGGTCGCGGTGGCGGCGAGCAGCGCGGCGCCCGGAGTGCTCCAGGCGAAGGTCATCGGCACCCGGTAGCGCACACTCAGCGCGATGCAGAGCGCGCCCTGCAGCACGCAGACCGCGAGCAGGCCCGACGCGGCCTGAGCATCGGTGGCGCCGACGGCGACGACGCCCGCGAGGACGATCGCGAAGGAGCTGGAGAAGCCGGTGAGCGCGGCGACGATCCCGGCGAGGAGCGGCTGGACGATGAGGGTGCCTCCGGTCGCTGACCCGGCCGAGCGCTGGGCCGGCGGACGCATCGGCGACGCGCTCCGCCAGAGTAGGGAACCGCGTCACGCCCGGGCGCGCGAACGCCGGGCCAATCAGCGCGAACTGGTCACGCGACGGCCCGGCGGAGGCGACTCAGGCGCTCTTCTCCTGGCGGCGCGGAGCGTGCGGCACGATGGTCGGCGCGGCGTTGTCCAGCACCGCGGCGCGGGTGACGACCACGCGGGCGACCTCGTCGGAGGACGGCACCTCGAACATGATCGGGCCGAGCACCTCCTCGAGGATGGCGCGGAGGCCGCGGGCGCCGGTCTGGCGCAGCACGGCGAGATCGGCGATCGCCTCGAGGGCGCCGCGGTCGAACTCGAGCTCGACCCCGTCGATCTCGAACATCCGCTGGTACTGCTTGACCAGCGCGTTGCGCGGCTCGGTCAGGATCTGCATCAGCGCGACCTGGTCGAGCTGCGTGACCGTGGTGACCACCGGGAGGCGGCCGATGAACTCGGGGATGAGCCCGAACTTGTGCAGGTCCTCCGGGAGCACCTCGCTGAAGATGTTGATCTCGTCCTGCTTGTTGTGCAGCGGGGCGCCGAAGCCGATGCCGCGCTTGCCGGCACGCGAGGAGATGATGTCCTCCAGCCCGGCGAAGGCGCCGGCCACGATGAACAGCACGTTCGTCGTGTCGATCTGAATGAACTCCTGGTGCGGGTGCTTCCGGCCGCCCTGCGGGGGCACGGAGGCGACGGTGCCCTCGAGGATCTTCAGCAGTGCCTGCTGCACGCCCTCGCCCGAGACGTCGCGGGTGATCGACGGGTTCTCGGCCTTGCGGGCGATCTTGTCGACCTCGTCGATGTAGATGATGCCGGTCTCGGCACGCTTGACGTCGTAGTCCGCGGCCTGGATCAGCTTGAGCAGGATGTTCTCGACGTCCTCGCCGACGTAGCCCGCCTCGGTCAGCGCCGTCGCGTCGGCCACGGCGAAGGGCACGTTCAACCGCTTGGCCAGCGTCTGCGCGAGGTAGGTCTTGCCGCAGCCGGTCGGGCCGATCAGCAGGATGTTGCTCTTGGCGATCTCGATCTCGTCGTGGATCGCGTCCGCGGCGGTGATGGTGTTGCGCACCCGCACGCGCTTGTAGTGGTTGTAGACCGCGACGGCGAGGGCTCGCTTGGCCTGCTCCTGGCCGATCACGTACTCCTCGAGGAAGCCGTAGATCTCCTTCGGCTTCGGGAGGTCGAATTCGTGGCTCGTCTCCTCGCTCGACTCGGAGAGGCGCTCCTCGATGATCTCGTTGCACAGCTCGACGCACTCGTCGCAGATGTAGACGCCGGGACCGGCGATGAGCTGCTGCACCTGCTTCTGGCTCTTGCCGCAGAACGAGCACTTCAGCAGGTCGGCGCTTTCGCCAATACGTGCCACGGGGATGCCCCACTTCCTTGTCGTGCGTCGGTGCTCTCGGGCGGCGGTGCCGTCGAGCGTCTCGCAGAGGGCGGTCATGCGGAACCGCCGAACTCAGGACCGAGCCTAGCCGCTGAGCCGAGGGGGCTCGGCAGGCGAGCCGGATCGGCGGACCATTGCCCCGTCCGTGTCGGTTTGCTACGGTCCGGCGGCGCGGATCCGCCCGCCGGCACGCGGAAGGGCCGGGCGGCGGATCGCTCCGCCTCCCGGCCCTTCGACGATCGGTCGGTCTCCCGAGATCAGACCGTGAGGGCGGGAACGCCCTTGCGGCTGGTCAGGATCTGGTCGATCAGTCCGTACTCGAGCGCGTCGTCGGCGCCGAGGATCTTGTCGCGGTCGATGTCCTTCTTGACCTGCTCCGGGGAGCGGTTGGAGTGGAAGGACAGCGTCTTCTCGAGCCACTCGCGCATGCGCATGATCTCGGCGGCCTGGATCTCGATGTCCGAGGCCTGGCCACCGCCCTGCTGCACCGCCGGCTGGTGGATCAGGATGCGCGCGTTCGGCAGCGCCAGGCGCTTGCCGGGCGTGCCCGCCGCGGTGAGCACCGCTGCGGCCGATGCGGCCTGACCGAGGACGACGGTCTGGATGTGCGGGCGGATGTACTGCATGGTGTCGTAGATCGCCGTCATCGCGGTGAAGGAGCCACCGGGCGAGTTGATGTACATCACGATGTCGCGGTCCGGGTCCTGGCTCTCGAGCACGAGGAGCTGGGCCATGATGTCGTCCGCGGACGCGTCGTCGACCTGCACGCCGAGGAAGATGATGCGGTCCTCGAAGAGCTTCGCGTAGGGGTCCTGGCGCTTGTAGCCGTAGGCCGTGCGCTCCTCGAACGTGGGGAGGATGTAGCGGGAGGAGGGCGCGGCTCCGGAGCCGAAGGCCGTCCCGCCGAAGGTGGGTGTGTTCATTGTCTCTTCCTGATCTCTCGGCGCGTCGGGGTACTCAGCTGTCGGTGGCGGTTCCGCCGCCGCCGGCGACGTCGGTCGCCGACGAGCGGATGTGGTCGACGAAGCCGTAGGCCAGGGCCTCCTCGGCGCTGAACCAGCGGTCGCGGTCGCCGTCCTCGTTGACCTGCTCGACGGTCTTGCCGGTCGCCTTCGCGGTGATCTCGGCGAGGCGCTTCTTCATGTCGAGGATCAGCTGCGCCTGGGTCTGGATGTCGGACGCGGTGCCGCCGAACCCGCCGTGCGGCTGGTGCAGCAGGACGCGGGCGTTCGGCGTGATGTAGCGCTTGCCCTGGGTCCCCGCGGTGAGCAGGAGCTGACCCATGGACGCCGCCATTCCGATGCCGACCGTCACGATGTCGTTCGGGACGAACTGCATCGTGTCGTAGATCGCCATTCCCGCGGTGATCGAGCCGCCGGGCGAGTTGATGTACAGGAAGATGTCCTTCTCGGCGTCCTCGGCCGCGAGGAGCAGGAGCTTCGCTGCGATCTCGTTCGCATTCTCGTCGCGCACCTCAGAACCGAGCCAGATGATCCGGTCCTTGAGAAGGCGGTCGAAAACACTGTTGGGCATCGCCATATCGGCCATGTGTCGCTCCGTTTCAGTTGTCGCTTCGGAGGCGAATCTATCGGACGGCACCCGGGCGACCCGGCCGTGTTCGCCGGGGGCGGAGCCGGAGCGGCCGGTGTTCGCCCGGGGCGGACTGCGGCGGGGCGGCGGGCGGGCGGTGGGCGTGACGCATGCGAGCGGCGGGCCGGACCGCGGCGGGACGCGGGCCGGGACGACGAGAGCCGCCCCCGGTGATCCGGGAGCGGCTCCTGTCGTTCTCGCGTCGAGGACTACTCGGCGGCCGGGGTCTCCTCGGCGGCCGGAGCCTTCTTCTTCGCGGGGGCGCGCTTCTTCTTGGGGGCCGGAGCGGCCTCCTCCTCGGCGGGCGCCTCGGCGGCGGCGGGGGCCTCCTCGACGACGGCCTCCTCGACGGCCTCGGCAGCGGGCGCGTCGACCTCGTCGGTCGCGGCGTCGGTGTCGTCGGCGGTCTCGTCCGCGTCGTCGCCGGGCACGGCGGTGAACGCGGTCAGGTCGACGGCGTTGCCCTCGGTGTCGGTGACCTTCGCCTTGCCCAGGACGATGGCGAGCGCCTTGTTGCGGGCGACCTCGCCGACCATCTGGCCGATCTGGTTGTTCTCGGAGAGGATCTTGATGAACTCGTTCGGCTCCATGCCGTACTGCGCCGCACCCTGGATCAGGTACTGCGTGAGCTCGTCCTGGCTGACCTGGACCTTCTCCTGCTCGACGACGTGGTCGAGAAGGATCTGGGTCTTGAAGGTCTTCTCGCTCGCCTCGGTGACCTCGGCGCGGTGCTCGGCGTCCTCGAGGCGGTTCTCGCCCTCGAGGTGGCGGTGCACCTCGTCCTCGACGAGCGCGGCGGGGACGGGGACCTCGACGAGGCCGAGGAGGGCCTCGACGACCTTCTCGCGCGCCTGGCCGCCCTGACCGAAGGTCTTCTGCTGGGCGGCCTGCTCCTTGAGCGAGTCGCGCAGCTCGGCGATGGTGTCGAACTCGCTGGCGATCTGCGCGAAGTCGTCGTCGGCGTCGGGGAGCTCGCGCTCCTTGACGGCGGTGAGCGTCACGGCGATCTCGGCCTGCTGGCCGGCGTGGTCGCCACCGAGCAGCGGAGCGGTGAACGTGGTGCTCTCCCCCGCGGTGAGCGAGTCGAGCGCCTCGTCGATGCCCTCGATCAGCTCACCCGAGCCGAGCTCGTAGGAGATGGCGTTGGCCGTGTCGACCTCGACGCCGTCGATGGTCGCGATGAGGTCGATCTGCGCGAAGTCGCCGGTCGTCGCGGGGCGATCGACGGTGACGAGCGTGCCGAAGCGGCTGCGGAGCTTGTCGAGCTCGGCGTCGACGTCGGCGTCGGTCACCTCGGCCGCGTCGACCGTCAGCTCGAGGCCGTCGTAGGCCGGGACGGTGATCTCGGGGCGGACGTCGACCTCGATGGCGAGCTCGAGGTCGCCGGTGAAGTCCTTGTCGCTCGGCCAGGCGACGATGTCGGCCTGCGGGCGGCCCAGGGGGCGCACCTCGGTCTCGCGGACGGCCTCGCGGTAGAAGCCGTCGAGCCCCTCGTTGACGGCGTGCTCGAGGACGGCGGCCTTGCCGACCCGCTGGTCGACGATCGCCGGCGGGACCTTGCCCTTGCGGAAGCCGGGGACGTTGATCTGCTCGGCGATGTGGCCGTAGGCGTGGGTGATGCTGGGGCCGAGCTCGTCCGGGGTGACCGAAATCGCGAGCTTGACGCGGGTCGGGCTCAGCTTTTCTACCGTGGTCTTCACGTGAGGGGATCTCCTGTGCTGGTTGGTGTCGGCGCCGTGTGACCGGTCGTCACGGGTCGATGTCGTCACGATGAGTACTCGTGGTCGGGGCGACAGGATTCGAACCTGCGACCTCCCGCTCCCAAAGCGGGCGCTCTAGCCAAGCTGAGCTACGCCCCGGTTGCGCGGGCCGGTGCACCGTGCCGATGAGGACTCTCGTCGAGCCCTTCCTGCACGGTCACTGGCGCGACACGCCGAAATGGCCTTCGCAAGTGTACTGCACCGCACTCCTGCGGCCGGAACAGGCGCGCGGGGGCGGCTTCGCGGGTCGGCGTCGCCGCCGCTTCGCCTCGTGTACTACAGTGTCCTGGTGCCCGGTCGAGACGACGGGCCCCGCCCGAGAGGGCGGCCCGCGGCGGGTTCTCCGGACTGCCGATTTCGGGGCTGTAGCTTAGTGGTAAAGCCTCTGTCTTCCAAACAGATGATGCGAGTTCGATTCTCGTCAGCCCCTCCGATTACTTCCTCCCCTTTGCTGGTCGAGTAGCCGCGCAGCGGCGTATCGAGACCCACCGTCCTCAGCGCGGTGGATCTCGATACGCCCTCTGCGAGGGCTACTCGATCAGCATGCGCTGGCGAACCTCGATCGGGCGGCTTCCCCTTGCTGGTCGAGTAGCCGCTTAGCGGCGTATCGAGACCCACCGTCCTCAGCAGGGATGGATCTCGATACGCCCTCTGCGAGGGCTACTCGATCAGCGGACGGTGACGGCGACCGGGGCGCTCGATGCGGTGTTGCCCGCGGCGTCGGACGCCTTCGCCACGACCTGGTGCTCGCCCTTGGGGAAGCCCTTGGTGGAGACGGTCAGCTTCCAGGTGCCGTCGGCCGCCTTCTTCGCCGTCCCGATCCGGGTGCTGCCCGTCCAGAAGACCAGGGACGTGGTGTCGGCGTCCGCGACCGCGACGAGGGTGACCGTTCCGACGACGGTGCTGCCCGCTGTCGGGCTGGTGATGCGCGAGGACGGTGCAGCCGTGTCTCGGGCCGGAGTCGGCGTCGGCGTGCGCGTCGGGCTCGAAGACGCAGTCGGAGTCGGGCTCGAAGACGCAGTCGGAGTCGCGGTCGGAGTCGCGGTCGGAGTCGGAGTCGGAGTCGGGGACGCAGCAGCGGTCGGAGTCGCGGTTGCAGTCGGACTCGGGGTGGCGATCGGCGTCGCGGTCGCGGTCGGAGTCGCAGTCGGCGTCGGCGTCGGCGTCGGCGTCGGCGTCACGGTCGGCGCAGCAGTCGCGGACGGCGACGGAGTCGGAGTGGTGGTCGGCGACGGAGTCGGAGGGGTGGTCGGAGAGGCCGTCGGGGTGGGGGTCGCGGTCGGGGTCGCGGTCGGGGTCGCGGCGGGATCGGACGGCTCGGGGACGGCTGTCGGTGCCGGGGAGGCGCTGGGCGTCGGAACGCTCGACGGCGCAGCGGTCGGCGGCGCGGACGGCACGGGCGTCGACATCGGCTCGGGCGCCGCCCAGTCGGGCACGGCCTCGGGTCCCCAGAGGAGGTCGGCGATCAGGGCCTGGCCGCGGGCGTTGGGGTGGAAGTAGTCGACGGTGGACACGATGTCGGGCGAGACGGTGGCGGCGGTGAAGGCGCCGTCGTCCCAGACGCAGCGGGAGCCGACGGCGGAGCAGGCCGCGGCGAGGGCGTCGTTGAACTGCCCGGTGCGCTGCGCGGCTGCGGTGACCGCCGCGGCGTAGGCGTCACCGGTCTGGACGACGTTGTCCGCCGTCGCCCCGCGGGTCGTGCGGCAGAGCCGGTTCGCCGGCCAGCCCGCCTCGGCCGGTCCCCCGCGCAGGCCCGCCCACTCGGAGGCGATGTCCGGCATCGAGCCGACGAGGACGGTCGCCTCGGGCCAGGTCGAGCCGATCTGGCGCAGCAGGCTCGACGCCGACGCACTGAAGGACGCGGCCGGAGTCATCGCGTACCCGTCGGCGGCGCCGGTGAGGTCGGGGTGGCAGAGGTCGTTGCCGCCCACGAGGAGGGTCACGACGTCGGGGTCCGCGCCGGCCGAGGCGGCGGCGGTCACGGTCGAGGCGACGGCATTGATCCGGCTCCCCGACTTGGCGTAGTTCGCCGTGGTGACGACGCTGCCCGGGTTCACCTCCTGGAGGCGGGTGGCGATCGAGCGGACCGCGCTCGCGGTCCCGGTCGACCAGGAGTTGACCGGGCAGTCGGCGCGGGTGCCGCAGCTCGACGCGCCGCGGGTGATCGAGTCGCCGAAGGAGACGACCGACAGGGTGGGGGCCGGCTCGGCGGCCGCGGCGGGTACCGCGGCCGCGCCGACGAGGAGGAGCACGATCAGGAGGAGGACGGACAGGGGGGAACGGCGGGCCGGGCGCGGGGGCATGACTCTGCTCTCGTGGGGCGACGTGGTGCCGCGATCGGGGAGCGAGGCGGGGGCCACGGGCTCCGTCGATCGGGCGACCGGGGGACGGGGAGGGGAACCGCCGGATCCGCCCGGAGAAGTGCCGCTCAGGGAGCCCGGCCACTCCGGCGGTGCCGGCTGCTCAGAGCCTGGCCGACGGTGCAGCACCGCGATACCGCCTCACGACCGGCCTGCTCCCCCCATAGGTGAGGCGCGGCACGGGTCGAATCCTTCGGTGCGCCCTGCACCGCTCTCACGAGGACCGCCGTGGTCCTCCGGGCGCCTGACGGCGGCCCCCGCTGGTCAGCGGACGGTGACGGTGACCGCGGCGCTCGTCGATGTGTTGCCCGCGCGATCGACCGGCTTGGCGGTGACCGGATGCGACCCCTTCGTGAATCCGGCCGTCGAGACCGTGAGCGTCCAGCTGCCGTCCGCGGCCTGCTTGGCGGCGCCGATGCGGGTCCTGCCGGTCCAGAAGACGAGGGACGCGGTGTCCGGGTCGGACACGGCGACCAGAGTGACGGTTCCCACGACGGTGCTGCCCGCGGCCGGGCTGGTGATGCGCGCGACGGGGGCGGTCGTGTCGCGGACCGGAGTCGGCGTCGGAGAGGGGGAGGGTGTGCGAGTCGGCGTCGCCGACGGCGTGCTGGTCGGCGTCGGCGTCGCGGACGGCGTGCGTGTCGGCGTCGGCGTCGGCGTGCGAGTGGGCGTGGCGGTCGCGGCCGGCGTCCGGGTCGGCGTCGGCGTGCTGCTCGGTGGCGGAGTCGCCGTGGGTGCGGTCGTCGCCGGAGGAGTCGTTGTCGCCGCCGGCGACGGAGCCGGAGTGGACGAGGGAGTCGGAGTCGGCACCGGCGTCGGCGTCGGCGTCGCGGAGGGAGTCGGCGCGGGCGTGGCAGGCGACGACGCGGAGGGAGTCGGCTGCGGAGTCGGCGCGGAGGTGGTGCCGGGGTCCGCGGGCGCTGTGGCCGTGGGAGTGGTCTCCGGAACCGGCGTGCCCGTCGGAGCAGGGCCGCCGGTCGGCTCGGGAGTCGGCGTCGCCGTCGGCTCGGGAGTCGGGATCACGGTCGGCTCAGGAGTCGACGTTGCGGTCGGCTCCGGAGTCGTCGTCGGGAGCGGCGTGGGCGCCGGAGCGGCGAAGCGCGCGGCCCACGCCGGGACCCGCTCGGGACCCCAGAGCACGTCCGCGATCAGAGCTTGACCGCGCACGTTCGGGTGGAACCAGTCCAGGGTCGACACGATGTCGGGGGTGAGCGGCGTCGCGGTGAAGGCGCTGCCGTCCCAGACGCACCGCGGTCCGACCGCCGCGCACGCCGACGCCAGCGCGTCGTCGTACTGCACGGTGCGCTGCGCCGCCGCCGCGACCGAGGCGGTCTGGGCCGCGCCGGTGAGAACGCCTCCGGTGTCCGTGACTCCGCGGGTCGTCCGGCACAGCTTGCTCGCCACCCACACGGGCTCGGCCGGTCCCCCGCGCAGTCCCGCCCACTCCGACGCGACGTCCGGAACCGAGCCGAGCAGGATCGTCGCGGTCGGCCAGGTGCGGCCGATCTGCTGCAGCAGGCTCGAGGCGGAGGTCGAGAACGCCGCGGCGGTCGTCATGGTGTAGCCGTCGGCCGCCGGGTAGAGGTCGCCGTGGCAGAGGTCGTTGCCGCCGATCATGAGGGTCACCACGTCGGGGGACGCGCCCTCCGCCGCCGCCGTCGTGACCATCGCCGCGACGCCCCGGATCCTGCTGCCGGACTTCGAGTAGTTGGCCGTGCGGACCGTGCTGCTCGGAGCGGTCTCGTGGAGACGGGTGCCGATCGAGCGGACGGCGGTCGCCGAGCCGGTCGACCAGGAGTTGATCGGGCAGTCGGCCTTCGTCGTGCAGCTCGCTCTCCCTTGGCTGAGGGAGTCGCCGAGCGCGAGGACGGTGATCGTCGCGGGCTCCGCCGCGGCGACCGGGACGGCGGCGGTCGCGAGGAGCAGCAGGGCGGCCGCGACGGCGACGACGCCGCGGAGGGGGCGGCGGTTCGGTCGCACGCGCATGACGGTGCCTTCATGGAGCGTCGGTGCGCAGGCACGGGGCCGGGCTGCGCCGGACGTGGTCCGCTGCGGAGCGGAGCAGGACGAGGGACTCGACCCGGGACGAGCATGGCGCGGCGGCGGTCGACTGGCAAGACCACGCACCAGCCCGAGAGCGAGCGGCTCCCGTTCGCGGAGACACCTCCGGCTCGCGGAAGCGCGGTGCTTCGGCGAGCCGGAGGTGGTGTCACGAGCCGGAGCGGCTCGAGGTCGGATCAGCGGACCGTGACGGCGACGGGGGCACTCGTCCCCGTGTTGCCCGAGCGGTCGGTCGCGGTGGCGACGAGATCGTGCTCGCCCTTCGGGAAGCCCCTGGTCGACACGGTCAGCGTCCAGCCGCCGTTCGCCGCGTGCTTCGCCGAACCGAGGCGGCGACCCTCGCTCGAGAAGACGAGCGAGGCGGTGTCGTCGTCGGAGACGGCGGCCAGGGCGACGTTCCCCGAGACCGAATCGCCGGCGAGCGGGCCGGTGATGCGCACTGTCGGCGCGGTCGTGTCCTTCGTACCGGCGAGGCCTCGGCTCGGGGTCGTGCTCGGAGTGTTGACGGGCGACGGAGCGCGGGTCGCTGCGGGTGCCGGGGTCGCCGGCCGCGCAGGAGTCACGGCCTTCGTCGCTCGGCGCGCCGGGGCCGGAGCAGCCTTCGGCGCGGGGGTGGTCTTCGACGACGGGACGGGAGTCGTCACCGGGGCGGGAGTCGTCACCGGAGCGTCGGTGACCGCCGGCGCCGGCAGGGGGACCGGAGCGCCCTGGGTGAGCCGCGCGGCCCAGGCGGGGACGGCCTCGGGACCCCAGAGCACCCTCGCGATCAGGGCCTGGCCCTGGACGTTCGGGTGGAAGGAGTCGACGCTCGAGACGATCTCGGGGCTGATCTCCGTGCGACTGAGGGCGCCTCCGTCCCAGACGCAGTGCGGGCCCTCGGCCGCGCACGCCGAGGCGAGGGCGTCGTCGTACTGCCGCGTGCGCTCGGCCGCGGCCGCCACGGTGGAGCTGAAGGCGTCACCGGTCTGGACGACGTTGTCGGCGAGGGCCCCGCGCGTCGTCCGGCACAGCTTGGCCGACGGCCAGGTCCTCGCGCCCGCGCCGGTCTGCACCGCGGCCCACTCGGACGCCACGTCCGGGACCGACCCGACGAGGACTGTCGCCTCCGGCCAGGCGGACCTGATCCGCTGCAGCGCACTCGTCGCGGACGCGGCGAACGCGTCGGCGGGCGTCATCGCGTAGCCGTCGGCGGCGGCCCGGAGATCGGGGTGGCAGAGGTCGTTGCCGCCGATGAGCAGCGTCACGACGTCGGGCCGGGCCCCGGCGGTCGCCGCGGCGGACACCGCCGAGGCGACTCCCGCGATCCGGCTGCCCGACTTGGCGTAGTTCGTCGACGTGACGGTACGCCCCGGGTTCAGCTCCTGGAGGCGGGTGGCGACCGAGTGCACCGCGGGTGCGGAGCCGGTGGCCCAAGAGTTGACGGGGCAGTCGCCCCGGCCTCCGCAGGTGGTGGCGGCGCGGGTGATCGAGTCGCCGAACGAGGCGACCGAGAGCGCGGGGGCCTCGGCGGCGGTGGCGGACGGGGCGGCTGCTCCTCCGGCGAGGAGCAGTGCCGCGAGAGCGACGGTGGACAGGCGGGAACGGAGGGACATGGCTCTTCTCAAGGACGGTGATGAAGGAGGGCGGAGCACGGTCGTTCGACCGTCGGCTCCAGCGGTCGACCGACCGCGGGGAGGTCCGCGGACGACGCCGGCGGAACCTCGTGGTGAAAGGTATTTCCGCTCCTCCGCAGACCGCCAACTTGTGGCACGGATCGACTCGACTGGCATTCATTGAGCAGTTGTCGGCGTTTGATCACCTGGCGCACTCTGACAATCAGTGCGCCTCCCCTGAGCTAGCGGACAACGACGGGGGTCTGCTGGAGGTCCGCCGGAGACGGGCTCCCCTCGGACGGCTGCGCTCCGGCCGGACGGCCGAGCGTCACGCGCTCGGTCACGTTCTCGCGCATGCCGACCCGGGTCCTCGAGTCGTCAGGGGCGCCACTGGTCGAATCGGCGATGCCGATCTCGTCGAGCGTCGGGAGGTCCGCCGGAGCCGGAGCCGGAGCGCCCGCGGAGTGCGGGACCGCCCACGCGGGAACCGCCTCCGGGCCCCACAGGACGCTCGCGACCAGCGCCTGACCGGCGACGTTCGGGTGGAAGTAGTCGACCGTCGAGAGGACGTCCTTCGTGATGGGCGTCCTGGTGAGAGCACCGCCGTCCCAGACGCACTGGGGGCCCGCTGCGGAGCAGGCCGCGGCCAGAGCCTCGTTGTACCGATCCGTGCGCTCCTCGGCTGCGGCGACCGCCGCCTCGAAGGCGGCCCCCCTCTGGACGTGGTTGTCGGCCTTGGCCCCGCGCGTGGTCCGGCAGATGCTGAACAGTCCCCAGATCAGCTTGCCCGGTGTGCCCTGGACGACCTCCCACTCGGACCCGATGTCCGGCACCGACCCGAGCAGCACGGTCGCCCGGGGCCAGGCCGAGCTGATCTGCCGGAGCAGACTCGACGCCGACGCGGAGAAGTCCGCGGCGGGCGTCATCGCGTAGCCGTCCGGCCCGGCCGGGACGTCGGGGCTGCAGAGGTCGTTGCCGCCGATGAGGAGCGTGACCACATCCGGAGCGGCCCCGGCCGCCTGTGCCGCCGTGACCGCCGCGGAGACCTCGGCGATGCGGCTGCCGGACTTCGCGCGGTTCTCGGTCGTGACCGTGCGCTGCGGAGCCACCTCCTGGAGGCGGGTCGCGATGGAGCGGACCTCGGGCGCGGATCCGGTCGACCAGGAGTTGACCGGGCAGTCCTCCTCCGTGCCGCAGGTCGCGGCGGCTCGGGTGATCGAATCGCCGAAGGCGACGACGGACAGCTCGGACGGCGTCGCGGCGGCGGCGGCGGGGGCGATCGCCCCTCCCGCGAGCACGGCGGCGGCGAGGCCGAGGACGATCAGGGGGGAACGGCGGGGTCGGTGCGGGGACACGATTCTCCTCGGGAAGAGTGGGACGGAGACAGAGGTGTCCGATCGATCGGCGAGCCGTCGATCCGAGGGCGGCGACCGCGCACCGGGAGTGCCGCGGCGGAACCTGTTCCCGAACGGTAGAGACGCTCGCCGCAGAGGCGGAAACTTCTGGCGCCGATCGGTCCCCTGGCGCTCCCTGACCGCCTCAGTCGGTCCCGCCGCCGGCCGCTCCCCGATGCAGATCGGCCAGGACGAGGTAGGACGCGGCGTTGCGGCGGATCCCGTCCCGCTCCTGCTCGGACAGCTCGCGGCGCACCTTCGCCGGTACGCCCGCGACGAGGGAGCCCGGCGGCACGACGGTGCCCTCGAGCACCACGGCGCCGGCGGCCACGAGCGAGCCGGAGCCGATCACCGCCCCGTTCAGGACGGTCGCGTTCATCCCGACGAGCACGTCGGACTCGAGGGTGCAGCCGTGCAGCACGGCGTTGTGCCCGACCGAGACACCCGAGCCGAGGCTCGCGTCGAACCCCTCGTCCACGTGCACGATCACCCCGTCCTGCAGGTTGCTGCCGCGGCCGATCCGGATGTGCGCCTTCTCCGCGCGGAGGACGGCGCCGTACCAGACGCTCGACTCCTCCTCCAGCACCACCGCTCCGACGAGGGTCGCGCCCGGGGCGACCCAGGCCGAGTCGGCGACGACCGGAGATCCGCTCGGCAGAGCGATCAATCGGGCGTCCGGGTGCGCTCCTGGTGCCATGCGATCGGTCCTCCTCCTCGGCGGACTCCGCGGTCGCCGGATCCCAGTGTCGCAGGGGCGTCGGGCATCGCCCGGGCGGCGATCCTGGCCGGTGGTCGGACCCCGACCACGATCTGTCCCCGTCCGGGGCACGCGCGGAGGAGGCGGCACGACCTAGGCTGTCCCCGGTCCGGGGGGATTTCCGTGGCCGACGGAACAAGGGGACGGCAATGCGACGACGTACCGCACGGGCGACGATCATGGGAGCGCTCGCAGCCCTCCTCCTGGTGCCGATGGTGGCCACCGCGCCAGGCAGCTCGGCGAGCGCCGCCGCCGACACGGTGAAGCCGGTCGTGAGCATCACCGCGCCGACGAGCGGATCGACGGTCGCGGGGACGATCTCCCTGAAGGCGACCGCGACGGACGCGGTCGGGACCACTCAGCTCTCGTTCTGGGAGGGCACTCACCGTCTGGGCTACGCCACCGTGCAGGCGGGCGTCTGGTCTCTGCCGCTCGACACCCGGACGCTGACCGAGGGCTCGCACGTCTTCGTGGCCAAGGGCAAGGACGCGGCGGGGAACATCGGCAACAGTGCCGCCACGCGCGTCACCGTGCAGAACACCGGCTCGACCCCCGTCCCGACGGCGAGCCCCTCCCCCACGCAGACCCCGATCCCGTCGGCGACGCCCACTGCGACGACCACTCCCTCGCCGACCGCGAGCCCGACGACCGCACCGAGCCCCAGCGCCACCCCGACCGCCACGGGCTCGCCGAAGCCCGACACGACGAAGCCGACCGCGCGGATCACCTCGCCCGCCACCGGGAGCACCGTCCCGCGGACCGTGACGCTCGTCGCCACCGCGTCGGACGCCGTCGGAGTCACGGCCCTGTCGTTCTGGTCGGGCACCACCCGGGTCGGGAACGCCGTGCAGCAGGCGTCCGGTGACTGGTCGCTCACCACCTCGAGCCTCGCCGTGACCTCGCACGTGATCATCGCGAAGGCCCGCGACGCCGCGGGCAACATCGGCAGCAGCGGCTCGATCGCGCTGACCGTCTCGGCCACGGCCCCGACGACGCCGCCGACGGCGACTCCGACGCCCACCGCGACCCCGACGAGGACACCGACGCCCACGGCGACGCCGACCGCCACCGCGACGCCGACCGCGACACCGACGGCGACCCCCACGGCCACTCCGACCGCGACGCCGACCCCCACGGCGACGCCCACCACTCCCCCGAACGTTCCCGGCGTCCCGGCGCCGCTCGCGCAGTGGGACTTCACCCAGCCGGCCGCGCCGTACTACTCCACCGCGAACGACCTGCCCCTGCTCCAGGCGGGCAAGACCAAGGCCACGACCACCTCGACGCCCTGGGGCTCCGGGATCTCGATGACCGGGACGAGCTTCCTCCGGGTGCCGCTGGAGTCGGCGGGCCGCCTGACGATCGGCGCCACGGGCAACGCGGTCACCGTCGCGAGCTGGGTCTACATGACCGACGACAGCACCGGCTACGTCGCGGGCGCCTGGAACGAGCACGGCGAGCGCGCGGGCCGCTCCTACGGCCTCTTCTACGACCTCGGCCTCTACGGCGGAGACGAGCGATCGGCCTTCCACGTCTCGCGCACCGGCGGGCCGACTCCCGGCTACCCGTACTCCCGCGACTACTCGGCCTCGGGCAACACGTTCACTCGGAACACCTGGCAGTTGCACGTCGGCACCTACGACGGGACCTACGCGGTCTCCTACCTGGACGGCACCTCCGTCGCCTACCCGCGCTTCGTCGACAACAAGGGCGCGACCTACGCGAAGAACCCGTACCTCTTCACCGAGGGCCTGAACCCGAACGCCGGCGACTTCACGGTCGGCGCGGTCGAGCTCACCTCCGGACCCGGCAACTACGCGAAGGGCACCTTCGCGAAGATCCGGGTCTGGGACACGGCCCTCACCGCCGACCAGGTCAAGGCGCTCTACGACACGGAGCGCACAGCGCTGAAGTAGGCGCGGGGGCTGTCTCTTCCGCGTCGGAGGCCCATGCTGATCGAGCAGCCCGCCCAGCGGGCGTATCGAGATCCACCGGCGTCAGAACCTGAGGCTGCAGATCCGGCTTGCTGAGGACGAGGGGTCTCGATACGCCCCTTCGGGGCTACTCGACCAGCATGGAAAAGCCGCCGCCGCATCTTCCCTCAGCAGCGAGACGCGACGCGACTGCTGGGCCGGCTCAGCGGGCGGCGCGCAGCCAGGCGAGGACCGCGAGCACGCGGCGGTGGTCCGAGCCGGAGTCCTCGAGTCCGAGCTTCTGGAAGATCGAGGTGACGTTCTTCTCGACCGCGCCGACGCCGATGAAGAGCGCGGCGGCGATGCCGGCGTTCGTGCGCCCCTCGGCCATCGCCTCGAGCACCTCGCGCTCGCGCGGGGTCAGGAGCGCCAGCGGGTCGCGGTTGCGCTGGAGCAGCGACGCGACGACCTGCGGATCGAGCACCGTCCCGCCCGCAGCGACGCGCTCGACGGCGTCGCGCAGCTCCTCCACCGAGGCGACGCGGTCCTTGAGCAGGTAGCCCATACCACCCTCGCCCGAGCCGAGCAGCTCGTGCGCGTAGGTCACCTCGACGTACTGGCTGAGCAGGAGCACGGCGATACGGGGATGCAGGCGCCGGAGGTCGAGTGCCGCGCGGACGCCCTCGTCGCGGAAGGTCGGCGGCATGCGGACGTCGAGCACGGCCACGTCCACCGAGGACGGCTCCGCAGCGACGGCCGCGAGCAGCCCCTCGGCGTCGCCGTGGGCTCCGACGACGGAGAAGCCGGCGTCCTCGAACAGTCGGACCAGGCCCTCGCGCAGGAGGACGGAGTCCTCGGCGAGGGCGACGCGGATCGGAGAGGCGGGCGGCACGCCCTCAGGATAGGGCGGGCGGCGGTGCGGGCAGGAACGGCACGTGCACACCCACCGTGGTCGGGCCGCCCGGGGGCGAATCGACGGTGAACAGCCCGCGCAGCCCGCTGACGCGCCCGGCGACCCCCTCGAGACCGTGACCGGGCAGGGGCGAGGCGCCGCCGACGCCGTCGTCGACGACCCAGACGTCCAGCCAGCGCTCCGGTCCGCCCGTCCCGCGCACGTCGAGGTGCACGCGGATCGAGCGGGCCGACGCGTGCTTCGACGCGTTCGCGAGCAGCTCCGCGACGACGAAGTAGACGCTGCGCTCGACCTCGGGCGGCACCTCCGCCACCGGATGCTCGACCAGCACCTCGACGGGTACCGGGCTCAGGACCGCCAGCGAGTGCACCGCAGCGGTGAAACCCCGGTCCTGCAGGATCGGCGGCGCGACTCCCCGGGAGAGTGCGCGCAGCTCATCCAGCGCCGAGCGGACGTGCTCGCGCGCCTCGTCGATCAGCGCCGCCGCGGAGTCGGGATCGGAGCGCACCCGGTTGAGAGCGGATCCGAGGTCCATCTGCACCCGGATCAGCCGCTGCTGCGGACCGTCGTGGATGTCGCGCTCCAGCCGGCGCAGCGCCCGGTCCTCGGCGGCGACCGCCGCACCGCGGGAGACGCTGAGCTCCGCGACCTCGCGCTGCAGCGCCTCCGATCCCCAGGGGCCGAGCAGCAGGCGATCGACGAGGAATCGCGCGAGGGTGAGCCCGCGGGTGACGAAGGGCAGCGTCGCGAGGAACAGGACGACGAGCGCGACATCGGCCAGCACCAGGAAGGCCGTGGGCGGCCCGGGAACGCCGAGGACGGCGCTCGACTGCCCGGCGACGAGCCGGACGATCGCCGAGGAGTCGCCGGCGAGCAGCGCCGTCAGCGAGCCGAGGCCGGCCCAGCTCCAGAGCCCGAGGACCGCGGCGAAGACGAGCGCGAGCAGTGGCGCCACGACGAGCGTGTGCAGCAGCGCGAGCCAGTAGTGCCCGTCGACGACCGGGCCGTAGAGGGCGAAGGTGGCGGGCGCGACCGAGGCGGGCGGGCGGCGCCACTGCGGCTCGTCGATCCGAGGGCGGCCGGCGAGCCGGTCGAGCGCTCGGGTCGCCCGACCGAAGCCCCGGGCGGTGTGCAGCGCCAGCGGGAGGAAGACCGCGCCGATCAGCACGCCGATCAGGCCGAGGCCCAGGGCGAGGGCGACTCCGGTCGCGAACGCACCCGCCAGTGCCAGCGGCACGGCGAGCAGGAGCGACAGGGCCTCGCGGGGCAGCTCGCGCCAGAGCCGGAGGTAGGCGGCGGAGGCCTCACCGAGGGCGGTCGGCGCTGCAGGCACGCGAGCCTCCTCCCCCGGTCCTCGCGGGCGCGCGGACATCCTCTCGAGGGTACCGGCGGCCCTTCGCGGCAGCGCGGGGGCTGACCCCCGGTTCCGCCTCGGAAGCGCACCGCACGTGCCGGGCCGGCACAGGCCAGGCTCCCCTTCTCCCGCCTTAGCCGAGCCTGCACTTCCTTGCGAACACTGGGCTGCGGCGTAGTGTTGACGATCAGTCACCCCCTCTCGAAAGGAACAGACGATGTCCACTGCATCCGTCACGTCGCTCACCTCGTCGAACCCGGATGTCGCATCCGGAGTCGCCCAGTTCCTCAGCCCGGTCGTCATCGAGATGACCGCCCTGGCCGTCAACAGCAAGCAGGCGCACTGGCACGTGCGCGGCGCCAACTTCATCGGCGTGCACGAGCTGCTCGACGTCGTCGTCGGCCACGCGATCGAGTGGGCCGACCTGGCTGCCGAGCGCGTCGTCGCCCTCGGCCTCCCCGTCGACGCCCGCATCCAGACCGTCGCGTCGGCCACGCAGACCGCCCCGCTCACCCCGGGCTTCCAGCGCTCCGAGAACGCCATCGTCGAGGTCATCGGCCTGATGGACGTCGCGATCACCACGGTCAACACCGCGATCGCCGAGCTCGCCGACATCGACGCGAGCAGCCAGGACGTCGCGATCGAGATCGGCCGCGGCCTCGAGAAGGACCGCTGGTTCCTCTTCGCGCACGTCAGCGAGAGCTGAGCACGCGCCTCCCACGCCGCGACGGCCCGTCGGATCCTCGGATCCGGCGGGCCGTCCGTCGTTCCGGACCCGGTCAGTCCTCGTGCGTCACGCGTCCGGCGAGCAGCGTCGCGGCGACGGGCATCGAGCGCAGCTGCTCGCCGTCGGAGGCGAGCGGGTCGCGCTCGACGACGACCAGGTCGGCGGCGTCTCCCCCCTGCGGAGCGAGCCGCCGGGTCCGCGTGGACGCGACGAGCGCCTCCGCGGTCGTGACCCGCTGCTCCGGGTGCCACGGCTCGTCGCCGTCCCGGGCGCGGGAGACGGCGGCGGCGATCGCCACCCAGGGGTCGAGCGGTGCGACCGGCGCGTCCGAGCCGAGCACGACCGTCGCTCCGGAGTCGATCAGCGAGCGCAGCGCGAAGGCCCGGCCGGTGCGTCCGGCCCAGTAGCGGTCGGCGACCTCCCGGTCGTCCAGCGCGTGCGCCGGCTGCACTCCCGCGACGACGCCGAGCCGGGCGAAGCGGGGCAGGTCGGCGTCGGAGAGCAGCTGCGCGTGCTCGATCCGGCCGCCGCCGACCTTGGCCAGCGCGTCGAGCGCGACCGTCGCGGCCGCGTCGCCGATCGCGTGCACCGTCGGCCGGATGCCCGCCGTGGCCGCCCGGGCGAGCAGCTCGTCGAGCTCGACGGGGTCCACGGTGAGGACGCCGCGGCCCTCGTGCCCGGCGTACGGATGCACGCAGTACGCGGTCCGGGTGTTCAGCGAGCCGTCGACGAGCACCTTGAGTGGTCCCATCCGCAGCAGCCCTGCACCGCCCGCGATCTCGTCCCCGGTGCGCAGGCCCTCCGCGATCGCCCGGTCGAGGTGGTCGCGGTAGACGCCGATGTCGACGCGCAGCGAGCGGGTGCCGCGGGCGATCCGCCGCGTCCAGTCCCCCGCGTTCCAGCGCATCTCGAGGTCGACGACGCCGACGACGCCGCGGGCGGCCGCACGGCGCGCCGCCTCGTCGGCCAGCTCGTCGAGCTCGTCGTCGCTCAGCGCACCGAGCGCCGTGACCAGGCGGAAGCAGGGCTCCTCGCGGAGGATGTCGTCCTGCGGCGCGAAGCCGTAGCGGCGCAGCGCGGCGGAGTTGACCCAGGCGCAGTGCAGGTCGCCGCTGACGAGCACCACCGGTCGCTCCGGCGCCACCGCGTCGAGCAGCGCGGTCGTCGGCAGGTCGGGCCAGAGCCCGTCGCGGAAGCCGAAGCCGACGAGGGTCGCGGGCGAGTCCGGTGCGAGAGCGAGCCGCGCGCGGACCGCCGTCACCGTCTCCGCCGCCGACCGCGCCGTCGAGACGTCCAGGCGGGGAGCGGTCATCGACCACTGGGAGAAGTGCACGTGCTCGTCCCAGAGCCCGGGCAGCAGCCAGCGGCCGTCGAGGTCGCGCACCTCGGCGTCGCCCGAACGGGTGGCGTCGAGAGCGCCGTCCGGAGCGATCTCCTCGATGCGGCCGTCGCGCAGCAGCACCGACACCGGCTCGTCGCGGCCGAGGAGCCGCGCGGTGCGCAGGAGCAGGCTCGGGGTCACGGGGTCCTCTCGGTCGTCGCTCATCACGAGCGGTTCAGGCGGTCACGACTGGCACACCGGGCACCAGTAGAGCTTGCGCGCACCGATCTCCTCGAGCAGGACGTTCGTGCCGCAGACCCGGCAGGGCAGTCCCTCGCGCTTGTAGACGTAGTTGCGCTCGGCCCGGCTGCGCACGGCGGCGGAGCGCTGCGTCTTCGTCAGTCCCCGGCGCGTGATCATCATCCCGGTCCGGATGCCGTCCTCGAGCAGGAGCGCCCAGTCGGCCCAGAGCTCGCGCGCGAGCTCGAGCGGCACCAGCTTGCCGGGCGTGTGCGGGTCGAGGCCGGCGCGGTAGAGCAGCTCGGCGCGGTAGATGTTGCCGATGCCGCTGACGACCGACTGGTCCATCAGCACGAGCCCCACCGGCGTGGCCGTCTTGCGCAGCCGGTTCACGAAGCGGTCGCGCGCCTCGTCGGAGTCGTCCGCCGCGGGGTCGGGACCGAGCCGAGCGAGCAGCGCCTCCACCTGCGAGTCGTCCATCACCTCGCAGGCCGTCGGGCCGCGCAGGTCGGCGACCGTCTCCTCCGTCTGGATGCGCACGCGCACGGCGCCGATCGGCGGCGGCGGGAACTCCTCGAGGTCGCTGTCGGTCTCGTGCTCGGTCTCGGAGAGCCGGACGGCCCGGCGGCGGCGCGGGGCGCCGATGCTGCTGCCGGCCTTGCCGTCATCGAACAGCGGCGAGACGTGACCGAGGAAGTCCCAGGCACCGTAGAGGCCGAGGTGCACGTGCAGCGTCGCATCGCCCTCGAAGCGCAGCAGCAGGTGCTTGCCGACCGCGGTCGACTCGAGCACGGTGCGGCCGTCCAGCAGCGCGGCACCCTCGGTGAAGCGGCCCTGCGGGCTGCTCGTCGCGACGGCGTGGCCGACGATGTCGCGCTCGAACTGCAGCGCGATGCGGTGGACGGAGTGGCCCTCGGGCACCTAGCGGCCGCTCGAGGCGGAGTCGACCGTGCGGCCGGCGATGTCGCCCGTGGTCTCGTACTCCGCGAGCTGCGCGATGCGGCGCACGTGGCGCTCCTCGAAGGAGAACGGCTCGGCGACGAAGGCGTCGATGAAGTCCGTCGCCTCCTCGACCGAGTGCTGGCGCGCTCCGATCGAGATCACGTTGGCGTCGTTGTGCTGACGGGCGAGCACCGCGGTGCTGAGGCTCCAGACCAGCGCGGCGCGGACGCCCGCGACCTTGTTGGCCGCGATCTGCTCGCCGTTGCCGGAGCCGCCGAAGACGATGCCGAGCGCCTCGACGCCGGCCTCCTGGTCGCGCACGACCGCGGCGGCCGCGTTGATGCAGAACGAGGGGTAGTCGTCGAGCGGGTCGTACGAGGTGGGGCCGTGGTCGACCACGTCGTGGCCGGCGGCACCGAGGTGCTCGATCAGGTGCCGGCTGAAGTCCAGCCCGGCATGGTCCGTTGCGATGTGGATGCGCACGCGCTCGTCCTCCGGAAAGCCGTCGTGGCCCGTGGATCCGGGCCGGGAGTCAGGGTACCGCTCGCGCGGCGGCCCGGTCCTCAGGAGAGGACCGGGTCGCCCGCGCGGACCGCGGCTCAGTCGAAGATCGGGTCGCGGGTGCGCGAGCGCTTGAGCTCGAAGAAGCCGTCGTACGAGGCCACGGCGACGAGGCCGTCCCAGAGCGAGAGCGCCTGCTCGCCGCGCGGGATGGGCGAGATGACCGGCCCGAAGAAGGCGATGTCGCCGATCGCGATGACCGGCGTGCCGACGTCCTGGCCGACCCGGCCGATGCCGTCGAAGTGCGAGGCGCGCATCGGCTCGTCGTACTCGTCCGTGTCGGCGAAGGCGGCGAGGTTCGCGTCGAGGCCGACCTCGGCGAGCGACTCGGCGATGATCGCGTCGACGTCCGTGCGGCCGCCGGGGTGGATCCGCGTGCCGAGCGCGTCGTAGAGCGGCTTGACCTTGTCCTGCCCCTCACGCTCGCCCACGGCGGCGACGAGGCGCGTGTAGCGCAGGGCGCGCGGGAAGAACGCGCGGTAGTCGTCGCTCACGTCCTGGTCCTCGTTGAGCACGGCGAGGCTCATGATGTGCCAGGTGACGTCGAGGTCGCGCCCCTCCGTCACCTCGTCCACGAAGCGGGAGGTCATCCAGGCCCACGGGCAGGAGGGATCGAACCAGAAGTCAACGGCGGTCATGAGGCAACGCTACGCCTCTCAGCGCCTCTCGGGTGCGCGGGTGCGGAGCGGCCCTAGGGTGGATCGGTGGCGCCCGCACCCCGGCGCCGAAGCCGCAGCGCCGAGACGAACGGATGGAGCACCCTGTGCCTGGAGACAACCTCACCCGGAGCGAAGCGCAGGAGCGCGCCTCGCTGATCCAGGTCGACGCCTACGACGTCGCCCTCGACCTCACGCGGGGGGCCGAGACCTTCCGCAGCACCACGACCGTGCGCTTCACGGCGACGGAGGGGGCGTCCTCCTTCATCGACGCGATCACGAAGACCGTGCACTCGGTCACGCTGAACGGCGTCGAGCTCGACCCGGCCGACGTCGCCGACGGCGTGCGCATCCGCCTCGACTCGCTGGCGGCCGAGAACGTGCTGCGCGTCGACGCCGACGCGCTGTACACGAACACGGGCGAGGGCCTGCACCGCTTCGTCGACCCGGTCGACGGCGAGGTCTACCTGTACTCGCAGTTCGAGGTTCCCGACTCGCGCCGCGTCTTCGCGGTGTTCGAGCAGCCCGACCTCAAAGCCGCCTTCTCCTTCACGGTGACCGCGCCCGCCGCCTGGCAGGTCGTCTCCAACCAGCCGACCCCCGAGCCGGTCCCGGCCGGCGACGGCGTCGCGACCTGGAGCTTCGAGCCGACCCCGCGGATCTCCTCGTACATCACCGCGCTCATCGCCGGCCCCTACGTCGTCGAGACCGACTCGCTGGTCTCCTCCGACGGCCGCACCGTGCCGCTCGGCGTCTTCGCCCGTGCCTCGCTCGCGCCGTTCCTCGACGCGGACTACGTCTTCGAGAAGACCAAGCAGGGCTTCGCCTTCTACGAGGAGAAGTTCGGGGTGCCGTACCCGTTCGCGAAGTACGACCAGCTCTTCGTCCCCGAGTTCAACGCCGGCGCGATGGAGAACGCGGGAGCGGTCACCTTCACCGAGACCTACGTCTTCCGCTCCAAGGTGACCGACGCGGTCAAGGAGCGCCGGGTCGTCACGATCCTGCACGAGCTCGCGCACATGTGGTTCGGCGACCTGGTGACCATGAAGTGGTGGAACGACCTCTGGCTGAACGAGTCGTTCGCCGAGTACGCCTCCACCCTCGCGACCGCCGAGGCGACCGAGTGGACCGAGGCCTGGACCACCTTCGCCGCGATGGAGAAGAGCTGGGCCTACCGCCAGGACCAGCTGCCCTCGACGCACCCGATCGTCGCGACGATCAACGACCTCGAGGACGTCCAGGTCAACTTCGACGGCATCACCTACGCCAAGGGCGCCTCGGTGCTCAAGCAGCTGGTGGCCTGGGTCGGCGAGAAGGAGTTCCTCGCCGGCGTGCACGAGTACTTCGTGAAGCACGCGTTCTCGAACACCGAGCTGCGCGACCTGCTGGTCGAGCTCGAGGCGACCAGCGGCCGCGACCTGACCGAGTGGTCGGCGCAGTGGCTCGAGACGGCCGGCGTGAACACGCTCCGCCCCGAGATCGAGGTCGACGAGGAGGGCGCCATCGCCTCCTTCGCGATCCTGCAGAGCGCGGTCGCCGACTACCCGACGATCCGCCCGCACCGCCTCGCGATCGGCCTCTACGACTTCGAGGGCGACCGCCTCGTGCGCATCGACCGCCTCGAGCTCGACGTGGACGGCGAGCGCACCGAGGTGCCCGAGCTGATCGGCCGCACCCGCCCCGCGCTGGTGCTGCTCAACGACGACGACCTCGCCTACGCGAAGATCCGGCTGGACGACGCCTCGCTCGCCGTCGCGATCGAGCACCTCGCGAGCATCAGCAGCCCGCTCGCGCGCTCGCTGGTCTGGGGCTCGGTCTGGGACGCGACCCGCGACGCCGAGTCGGCGCCGCGCGACTTCGTCCGCCTCGTGCTCGGCAACATCGCGACCGAGACGGAGTCGACGACGCTGCGCACGGTCCTCGGCCAGTTGGTCAGCACCGCCTCGCAGTACGTCGCGCCGGAGCACCGCGACAAGGTCCTCGCGGAGGTGGGCGACCGGCTGTGGGCGCTCGCGCAGGGCGCCGAGGCCGGCAGCGACGCGCAGTTCCAGTTCGTGAAGGTGCTCGCCGCCGTCGCCACGACGCCCGCCCACCTGGACGCCGTGCAGGCGCTGCGCGACGGGACCACGACGCTGCCGGGGCTCGAGATCGACACCGATCTCTCCTGGGAGCTCCTCATCGCTCTCGTGGCCGGCGGGCGGGCGGACGCCTCGGACATCGACGCGGCCCTCGCTGCCGACAACACCGCGACGGGAGCGCAGTCCGCGGCGAACGCCCGCGCAGCGATCCCGACGGCAGAGGCCAAGCGCGCGGCCTGGGACTCGGTGACGCTCGACGACTCGGCGCCGAACACCATCGTGCGTGCGACGGGGCTCGGCTTCCAGCACACCAGCGACCCCGCCGTCCTCGAGGCGATGGTGCCGGTGTACTTCGACGCCCTCCGCTCACTGTGGGACGCGAAGAGCTACAAGATCGCCGAGTACCTCGTCGTCGGCTTCTACCCGGCGGCGACGCCGACGCCCGCGATCGTGGACGCCACCCGCGCGTGGCTCGACGCGAACCCCGACGTGCCGGCGCTGCGCCGCCTCGTCATCGAGAACCTGGCCGGCGTCGAGCGCGCCCTGCGCGCGCAGGAGCGCGACGCAGCGCTCTGAGCGCGACAGCCCTGCTGATCGAGTAGCGCACGCAGCGCGCGTATCGAGATCCCCCGTCACCAGGAGGAGCGGGTCTCGATACGCCGCTGCGCGGCTACTCGACCAGCATGCGGGGGGGGCTAGCGCTCCGGGACAGCGCGGCGGGCCGGGCCGGCGTACGCCGACAGCGGGCGGATGAGCGCGTTCGAGGCGCGCTGCTCCAGGACGTGCGCGGTCCAGCCGACGACGCGGGCCGCGACGAAGAGCGGCGTGAAGAGCTCCGTGTCGAAGCCCATCAGGCGGTAGGCCGGACCGGACGGGTAGTCGAGGTTCGGCAGGATGCCCGTGCGCTCGGCCATCTCGGCGGCCAGCGCGTCGTAGAGCTCGAGCATGTCGTCCGCCCCGGCCTGCTCCGCCACCCGCCGGAGCGCAGCTTCCATCGTCGGCACGCGCGAGTCGCCCGACTTGTAGACGCGGTGGCCGAAGCCCATGACCTTGCGCTTCGCCCCGAGCGCGTCCGCCAGCCAGGCCCGCGCGCGGGGACCCGCCTCCGGCCCGAGGCCGATCTCGTCGAAGACGTGCAGGACGGCCTCGTTCGCGCCGCCGTGCAGCGGCCCCTTCAGCGCGCCGACCGCCGCCGTCACGGCCGAGTGGACGTCCGAGAGCGTCGATGTGACCACGCGAGCCGTGAACGTCGAGGCGTTGAACGAGTGCTCGGCGTAGAGCACCAGGGACACCCGGAAGGCGTCGACGACCACCGGGTCGGGCAGCTCGCCGAAGGTCATCCAGAGGAAGTTCTCCGAGTAGTCCAGATCGTCGCGCGCGGCGATCGGCTCCTGACCGTGCCTGCGGCGCTGGATCGCGGCGACGACCGCGGGCAGCACCGCCCAGAGTCGCATCGAGCGCTCCAGGACCGCCTCCGGCGACTCGTCCTCGGGGTCCGCCTCCAGCGCGCCCAGCACGCTCACCGCCGTGCGCACGACGTCCATCGGATGCGCCGTCACCGGCAGCAGCTCGACCACCGCACGCACCTCCGGCGCCGGCTCCCGGTGCGCGCGCTCGAAGGCGCGGAGCTCCTCGGTCTCGGCGGGAGTCGGCAGCTCGCCCTTCCACAGCAGCCAGGACACCTCCTCGAAGGAGCAGGACGCCGCCAGCTCCTGCACCGGATAGCCGCGGTACAGCAGCGAGTTCGACTCCGGATCGACCTTCGAGACCGCCGTGGTGTCGACGACGACCCCCACGAGTCCCTTGCGGATGTCCTGCTCGGTGGTGCTCATCGCTCGCTCCTTCGCGATCGGATCGGCGACCGGAGCCGCCGGGGTGGGTCGTGGCTCAGGCGCCGTGGTGGCCGGCGAGGCTGAAGTCGAAGACGCCCTCGTCGAAGCGGCTGTAGGACGAGTAGTCGAGCAGCTCGTAGAGCTCGGCCCGCGTCTGCATCCCGGCGACCTCGGACTGCAGCGAGCCCTCGGCCTTCAGCGCGTCGAGCGCGCGCATCGCCGCGCCCATCGCGATGCGGAGCAGCGACACCGGGTAGATCACGATGTTCACCCCGACGTCGGCGAGCTGCTGCGTCGTGAAGAGCTCGCTCTTGCCGAACTCGGTCATGTTCGCCAGGACCGGGACGTCGATCGCGGCGCGGACGGCCTCGAACTCGCTGAGGTCGCGCATCGCCTCGGGGAAGATCGCGTCGGCCCCGGCGTCGACGAGGCGCTTTGCCCGGTCGATCGCGGCCTGCAGCCCGTCGAGCGCGCGGATGTCGGTGCGGGCCATGATCACGAGACCCGGATCGCGGCGGGCGTCGACCGCGGCGGCGATGCGCCGCACGGAGGTGCTCTCGTCGACGACGGCTTTCCCGTCGAGGTGCCCGCAGCGCTTCGGATTGACCTGGTCCTCGATGTGCAGGGCCGTCACTCCGGCGTCCTCGAGCATCTGCACGGTGCGCGCGACGTTGAGGGGCTCGCCGAAGCCGGTGTCGGCGTCGATCAGGACGGGCAGGTCGGTCATCCGCGCGATCTGCTGGCCGCGGCCCGCGACCTCGCTCAGCGTGGTCAGGCCGATGTCCGGCAGGCCGAGCTCGGCCGAGAGCACGGCGCCCGACACGTAGACGCCGTCGAAGCCCTTCTCCTCGATCAGCCGCGCCGACAGCGGGGTGAACGCCCCCGGCAGCTGCAGCAGCTCGCCGGTCGCGAGCCGCTCGCGGAAGAGGCGGCGCTTCTCGGCGGGAGTCCGGGTGGAGTGGAGCATCGGGCGTCCTTCCCCTGTGGCGGAGTTCGGGAGCGGAGTGCGGGGGCCGGGCCGGCCCTCGTCGAATCTATCCCCCGGACGCCGCCCGGCGGCGTTCCGGCGTCACCGGAGCCGGCCAGCGCGCGTCCCTTAACCTGGACGGGATGCTGCTACTCGAGACCTCCACCCCAGACCCCGTCGCCGCGACCATCTCCTTCTTCGACTCCGAGCTCTTCTGGAAGAGCGTCGCCGTCCTCGCGATCGTGCTCGGCGCCCTGCTGGCCCGCGTCATCGCGCACTTCGTCGTCGGGCGCGTCGTCGATCAGATCGTCTCGGGGGTGAAGAAGCGCCAGCGCGTCGAGGACACCCAGGCCATCGCCGCCTCGCCCCTCGCCGCGGTCAGGGTCGTGCAGCGCACGAGGACCCTCGGCTCGATCCTCAACAACATCAGCTCGATCCTCATCGTGGTCATCGCCGTCGTGATGATCGTGAACACCATCGACAACACCCTGATCGGCTCCTTCGCGCTGCTGACCGCCGCGCTCGGCGCCGGCCTCGGTTTCGGCGCGCAGAACATCGTCAAGGACGTCCTCAACGGCCTGTTCATGGTCGCGGAGGACCAGCTCGGCGTCGGCGACGTCGTCGACACCGGCCAGGCCACGGGAGTGGTCGAGAACGTCGGCGTGCGGATCACCCAGATCCGCGACGTCAACGGCACGCTCTGGTTCGTCCGCAACGGCGAGATCGTCCGCGTCGGCAACATGTCGCAGGGCTGGTCGCGAGTGATCATCGACCTGGCCGTGCCCTACGAGACGGACCTCGAATCCGTGCAGAGCACGATCCTCAGCACCGCGAACGAGCTCGCCTCGAGCAGCCGTTGGCGGGCGCGGATCATCGACAAGCCCGAGCTCTGGGGCCTCGAGTCGATCGCCGACGACGCGCTGGTCATCCGCGTGGTCCTGAAGACCCGCACCACCGCGAAGGACGACGTGGCGCGCGAGCTCCGCATCCGTCTCAAGCGCGCCCTCGACACGCTCGACGTCAAGCTGCCCTCGCTCAGCGCGGTGGTGCTCAGCGGCTTCGAGGGCGCCACGAGCGTCGGCGGCGTGAAGGGACCGCGCACGACGCCGACCGCCACGGTCACGACCGAGCACGGGAAGCCGGTGCGCCTGCCGCGTGCTCTGCGCAAGCCGAAGGCACCGCCTGCGCCCGAGCAGACGCCGCCCGCTCAACGACCGCAGGACGGCGGCCCCGTGCCGCCGCAGACGGGGCCGCGCTCGTGAGCGGGCTGCAGATCGGCGGCACTCCCCCGATGCGCTCCTTCTGGGAGCACCTCGGCGGGCGACCGACCTTCGAGCGCCTCGTCCGCCGCTTCTACGAGGGCGTCCGCGAGGACGAGGTGCTCTGGCCGATGTACCCCGAGCACGACCTCGAGGGTGCGATCCAGCGGCTCACCGGCTTCCTCGAGCAGTACTGGGGCGGACCGGGCACCTACAGCGAGGAGCGCGGGCACCCACGGCTGCGGATGCGGCACCAGCCCTTCAAGGTGAACCCCGAGGCCCGCGACCACTGGCTCGCGCACATGCGGGTCGCGGTCGACGAGCTGGAGCTGGCTCCGGCCGACGACGCGATGCTCTGGGACTACCTGGAGCGCGCTGCGCACGCGATGGTCAACACCTTCGAGGAGTAGCGCTCGGCGCTTCCGGCCGACGGTGCGTCAGGCGGGGGTGCGGACGAGCACGTGCCCGCGCCGCGAGGTGAGCCGCCGCCACTGGCCGCTCTCGAGCAGTGCGACGGGGTCGTCCGCGCCGAGGAAGCCGAGGGCGAACAGCGCGAAGGCGGCGCCGGCGGGCACGTCCTCGAGACCGTCGAGCGGACGGCCCCAGACGGTCGAGCGCACGCGGCCGACGATCTGCTCGCCGGTCTCGGAGCCGACCGCCGCGGCGATCTCGTCGATGCCGTCGCGGGCGACCTTCTCGAGGAACGACGGGTCGACCGGCTCGCGCCGCTGCCAGCCGCCGCGCGGCGGCGAGATGCCGGCCCAGGCGCCCGCCGTGGCGTCGTCTCCGTCGGGCAGCACGACCGGCTTGCCGTCCGCTCCCCCGGGCTCCCACTGCAGGCGGGCGAGCCGGTCGGAGAGGGCGCGGATCTGCACCACCCGGTCGAAGGCGGTCGGCTCGTCGAGCGCGAAGACGCGCAGGCCGAGCACCGTCGAGGAGCGGTCGAGCAGGCCGCGCGGCTGGAGGATGGCGGTGTACGCGGCCAGGATGCGATCCTGCGCGAGCAGGCGCACGGCGCCGTCCTCGACACGCGCGGACCGGCCGAGGAACACGCGCAGATCGGAGAGGCTGGGCGGATCCGCCAGGGAGAAGGACGACATCATCGCGTCGATAAACTTACCCGAGGCCGCTCTCCTGATCGGCAGACACCCCGGAGGTCCCGTGTCCGATCCGCTCTCCTCGTTCCTCACCGCCCTCGATCTCGTCGACACGGGCGCGCGCACCAGCGAGGACATCTCCACCGGTCCCTCGCAGTGGATGCCGGAGGGCCGCGTCTTCGGCGGCCAGGTGCTGGCGCAGTCGCTGATCGCGGCCGGCCGCACCGTCGAGGAGCGCAGCGTGCACTCGATGCACGGCTACTTCCTCCGCCCGGGCGACGTCTCGCAGCCGATCACCTTCTCGGTCGACCGCATCCACGACGGCCGCTCGTTCGCCACCCGGCGGACGCAGGCCTATCAGAACGGGGCGCCGATCCTCTCGATGATCGCGTCGTTCCAGACCGAGGACGAGGGCCTGGACCACCAGACGCCGATGCCGGAGGGCGTGCCCGATCCGGAGTCGCTGCCGAGCACCGCCGAGGTGCTGAAGGGCGTCGACCACCCGGTCGGCAGCTTCTGGGCGACGCAGCGGCCGTTCGACGTCCGCCACGTCGAGCAGCCGGTGTACCTCCGCGCCGATCCGAGCCGCACGGCGCACCAGTGCGTCTGGATGCGCGCGCTCGGCCCGCTGCCGGACGACGCGCTGCTGCACCGCGCCGCCCTCGCCTACGCGAGCGACTACACGATCCTCGAGTCGACGCTGCGGCGGCACGGTGCGGCCTGGATCACCCCGGGACTGCGCATCGCGAGCCTCGACCACGCGATGTGGTGGCACCGCCCCGCGCGCGTCGACGAGTGGCTGCTCTACGTGCAGGAGTCGCCGAGCGCCTCCGGCGGCCGCGGGCTCTCGCTCGGCCGGATCTACTCCCGGGACGGCCGCCTGGTGGCGAGCGTCGCCCAGGAGGGCATGGTCCGCGTCCCGCTCGGCTGAGCGGTCCGGCTCGCGCCGGGACCGCCCGCCGGAGGGGACGGCGTCAGCTCCGCTTGGAGAAGGCGACGGGCTCCTCGACGTACGGCGCCCAGACCTCGCGGAGCTCCTCCGGGATGCGCTCGGGGCGACCCGTGGCAGCGGTCACCATGACGAGCGTCGTCGCGGCCTTCGTGTAGAGCACGCGCGGCTCGACGCCCGTCGGCGAGTACAGCTCGTAGCAGACCTCGAGGCTCGCGCCGCCGATCCGCCCGATCCACAGCTCGATGTCGAGCGGAGCGCGCATGTACGGGATCGGCGCGAGGTACTCGATCTCCTGCCGCGCGATCAGGCTGATGGTGCGCGCACCCGGCCGGGCGTCGAGCACCGCCGTCGCCCTCCCGCCCGGCTCCGGGGAGTCGGGGCGCCAGAACGCCTGGATGCGCGCCTCCTCGAGCAGGCGCAGCATCTCGGCGTTGTTGACGTGCGCGTAGGCGTCGAAGTCCGACCAGCGCAGCGGGATGGCGACGTGCAGGCGCATCAGTCGCGGGTGAGCTTGCGGTACGCGGAGCGGTGCGGCTTCGCCGCGTCCGGACCGAGGCGCTCGATCTTGTTCTGCTCGTACGACTCGAAGTTGCCCTCGAACCAGTACCAGTTGGCCGGGTCCTCCTCGGTGCCCTCGTAGGAGAGGATGTGCGTCGCGATCCGGTCGAGGAACCAGCGATCGTGGGTGATCACCACGGCGCAGCCGGGGAACTCGAGCAGCGCGTTCTCGAGGCTGCCGAGCGTCTCGATGTCCAGGTCGTTGGTGGGCTCGTCGAGCAGGAGCAGGTTGCCGCCCTGCTTGAGCGTCAGCGCCAGGTTGAGGCGGTTGCGCTCACCACCGGAGAGGATGCCGGCGCGCTTCTGCTGGTCCGGGCCCTTGAAGCCGAACTGCGAGACGTAGGCCCGCGAGGGGATCTCGGTCTTGCCGACCTGGATGTAGTCGTGTCCGTCGGAGACGACCTCCCACAGGTTCTTGTTCGGGTCGATGCCGCCGCGGGTCTGGTCGACGTAGGAGATGTCGACGGTGTCGCCGATCTTCAGGTCGCCCGAGTCGAGCGGCTCGAAGCCGACGATCGTCTTGAAGAGCGTGGTCTTGCCGACGCCGTTCGGGCCGATGACGCCGACGATGCCGTTGCGCGGCAGGGTGAAGCTGAGGTCGTCGATCAGGACGCGGTCGCCGAACGACTTGTGCAGCTTCTTCGCGTCGATGACCTGCGAGCCCAGGCGCGGGCCGACCGGAATGACGATCTCCTCGAAGTCGAGGACGCGCGTCTTCTCCGCCTCCGCCGCCATCTCCTCGTAGCGCGCGAGGCGCGACTTCGACTTGGTCTGGCGGCCCTTGGCGTTGCTGCGGACCCACTCGAGCTCGGTGGTCAGGCGCTTGGCGAGCTTCGCGTCCTTCTTGCCCTGCACCTCGAGGCGGGCGCTCTTCTTCTCGAGGTAGGTCGAGTAGTTGCCCTCGTAGGGGTAGAGGTGACCGCGGTCGACCTCGGCGATCCACTCCGCGACGTTGTCGAGGAAGTACCGGTCGTGGGTCACGGCGAGGACGGCGCCGGGATACTTGGAGAGGAACTGCTCGAGCCAGAGCACGCTCTCGGCGTCCAGGTGGTTGGTGGGCTCGTCCAGCAGCAGCAGGTCGGGCTTCTGCAGCAGGAGCTTCGTCAGCGCGACGCGGCGCTTCTCGCCACCGGAGAGGCTGGTGACGGGCGAGTCCCCCGGCGGGGTGCGCAGCGCGTCCATCGCCTGCTCGAGCTGGGAGTCGAGGTCCCAGGCGTCGGCGGCGTCGATGGCCTCCTGCAGGGTGCCCATCTCGGCGAGGAGGGTGTCGAAGTCGGCGTCCGGGTCGGCCATCGCCAGCGAGATCTCATTGAAGCGGTCGATCTTGCCCTTGATCTCGCCGACGCCCTCCTGGACGTTCTCGAGCACCGTCTTCGTCTCGTCGAGCTCCGGCTCCTGCATGAGGATGCCGACGGTGTAGCCCGGGCTCAGCCGCGCCTCGCCGTTGCTCGGGGTGTCGAGCCCAGCCATGATCTTCAGGATCGTCGACTTGCCGGCGCCGTTCGGGCCGACCACGCCGATCTTCGCCCCGGGCAGGAACGACATCGTGACGTCGTCCAGGATCAGCTTGTCGCCGACCGCCTTGCGGGCGCGCACCATCGAGTAAATGTATTCAGCCACTTCAGTCCCTCAACCGCTCGTACGTTCTCGGAGCCCCGCTCTCCGCCGCGGGCGTCCCGTTCGTCGGGTGCCCCTCGGCCGGAATGTCGCCGGTGATCGACCACCGCACGCGGGAGCGCGGGCGGGAAGGTCGGAGGCCGGGCCGGTACCGAGGATACCGGCTGGACGCGCGGAGCGTTCGGCTCGCTGCTCCGGCTCCGGCCGCCGGCTCAGCCGTCGAGGGGGACGGTGCTGCCGATGAGGCAGGCGCCGGTCGCGATCGGAGCCGCGACCGCAGTACGGACGCCGTCCACCTTGGGCCCGTACTGCCCGATGAGGCAGGCGTCGCTCGCCTTCACCGAGACCTGGACGGAGTCGGCCTCGAGGCCGACCGAGGTCTCGTCGGCGGTGAGCTGCATCGACTCCTTCGCGAAGCCGGCGGCCACGAGAGCGTCGACGACGCTCCGGCCGGGCGTCTCCGGATCGGAGCCGGCGGCGGCGGTGACGATCTCGCGGAAGAAGGGGAGGTTCTCCTCGGCGGTGCCGCCGGGCACCAGCGCGACAGGGGCGGCGGGCTCCTCGGTGGACGGGGCGGCCGACGCCGACGGGCTCTCGGCGGCCGGCGGCGCGGTGGGCGCCGTGCAGCCGGCGATGCCGATCAGCAGCGCGAGGACCGCTCCCGCTCGCAGGCCGGCGCGGACGACGGTCCGTGTGCTCACTCGAATCCCTCCCGCGGCGGCCGGACGCGCGCCGAACGCCGCGTCAGAACGGGGCGTCGGCCGAGTCTAACGAGGCCTCGGACGGCTCCGACGCGGAGGCGCGCGCTGCGCCCCAGTCGCCGCCGGAGGACGCGGAGGTCGCGCCCGCGACGGCGGCCGGCGCCTCCGGGCTCCAGCCGCTCGCGCTGCTCGTGGCCGCCTCAGGCGCGGCCGCCTCGGGGGCGGCCGCCTTCGCCCGCCCGACCGTCCGGGTGCAGCGGGTCGTGCCCCAGGCCAGGTCGTGGCCGAGGCCCTCGGCGATCACGCTGACGTCCGTCCCCGTCTTGCCGCCGGACTCCCACGAGCGGACGGAGAGGCGCCCGGTGACGAGGACGCGATCGCCGCGCGCGAGCGAGGCCAGGGCGTTGCCGGCCAGCCCGTTGAAGGCGTTCACGGTGTACCAGTTGGTCGAGCCGTCCACCCAGCGCTGAGTGGAGCGGTCGTAGCGTCGCTGGGCGGACGCCAGGCGGAAGGTCGTCATCGCGGTGCCGCTCGCCGTATCGACGCTGCGCGGCTCGGTGCCGATGACTCCGATGACGGTCAGGGTGTCGGTCATGCTGCTGTCCTCTCCTCGGTCGCCGCCACGGGCGGCGCTCCTCTGCTCCCGACGCGACTGCGACGGGGACGCCGCCCGGGCGGAGGGGGCCGGAACCACCCGGGCGACGCAGGGACAGTGTCGCGACGAAGGGCCCGCCTCTGTGCTGGAGGCGGGCCCTTCGGTGGAGAGCCGGCGAGATCGTCGCCTGGGGAGGAGCGCTAGGACGCGAGGATGTACTTGGAGTACGACTTGCGGATCTTGTTCACCTTCGGCAGCGCCACCGCGAGGCAGTAGCCCTGGCCGGGGTTCTTGGCGAAGAAGTCCTGGTGGTAGTCCTCGGCCTCGTGATAGACGCCCAGCGGCGCGATCTCGGTGACGATCGGGCCGTCCCACCACTCGGAGGCGCGGTCGCGGGCGGTCTCGAACAGCTCCTTCTCCTCGTCGGAGGAGTAGTACATGGCCGAGCGGTACTGCGTCCCGACGTCGTTGCCCTGGCGGTTGAGCTGCCGCGGGTCGTGCAGCGTGAAGAACACGTCGAGGATCACCTGCTCCGGGATGACCTCGGGGTCGAAGGTGACGGCGACGGCCTCCGCGTGCCCGGTGCGGCCCGTGCAGACGGACTCGTAGTCGGGGTTCGAGGTCGCTCCGCCGGTGTAGCCGGAGACGACGTCGGTCACGCCGTCGAGGACGCGGTAGACGGCGTCCAGACACCAGAAGCATCCTCCGGCGAGTACGAATGTGCGCATTGCGTGTGACTCACTTCCTGTCGCATCGACGCGTCCGGGGTGCCGGGCACGTCTCTCGATCCAACACCTCCGGCACTGTGCGCATTCCGCACGGCTCGGGCGCTGGAATAGAGTCGGCCCGTGAGCTACGACGCCGCCCCCGCCCGCTACGACGCCATGGACTACCGACGCGCAGGACGGAGCGGGCTGAGGCTGCCCGCCCTCTCGCTCGGCCTCTGGCACAACTTCGGATCCGACCGCCCCCTCGACACCCAGCGCGCGATCCTGCGCCGCGCGTTCGACCTGGGGATCACCCACTTCGACCTCGCGAACAACTACGGTCCGCCGTACGGCGCCGCCGAGACGGCGTTCGGCCGCCTGTTCGCCGAAGACTTCCGCCCGTACCGCGACGAGATGATCATCTCCTCCAAGGCCGGCTACGACATGTGGCCCGGCCCGTACGGCGACGGCGGCTCGCGGAAGTACCTGCTCTCCTCGCTCGATCAGAGCCTGACCCGGCTCGGACTCGACTACGTCGACGTGTTCTACTCGCACCGCCCCGACGCCGAGACGCCGATCGAGGAGACGATGGGCGCGCTGGTCTCGGCCGTCGAGCAGGGCAAGGCGCTCTACGTCGGCATCTCGAACTACAGCCCGGAGCAGACCCGCGCCGCCGAGGCCGCCCTGGCCGGCAGCGGCGTGCACCTGCTGCTGCACCAGCCGCGCTACTCCCTCTTCGACCGCCACATCGAGGACGGCCTCTTCCCGGTCCTCGACGAGATCGGCACGGGCTGCATCGTCTTCTCGCCGCTCGCGCAGGGGTTGCTGACCGACCGCTACCTCGACGGCACGGTCCCGGCGGGATCCCGCGCGGCGACCTCGCGCTTCCTCTCCTCCGACCGGATCGACGAGAAGTACCTCGAGCGCGCCCGCGGTCTGAACGCGATCGCCGAGGGCCGCGGCCAGACCCTCGCGCAGCTCGCCCTGAGCTGGGTCCTGCGCGTGCCGACGGTCACGAGCGCCATCATCGGCGCCTCGAGCGTCGCCCAGCTGGAGCAGAACGTCGCGGCCCTCGAGGCCGGACCGCTGACCGAGTCGGAGACCGCCGCGATCGAGGAGTTCGCGGTGCACGGGACGTCGCTGAACTGACGGTCCTGACCTGAGCGCCGCGGGCCGGCGGCGATGTCGGTGGTCGCTCGTAGTCTGCGAGAGCACTCGGCCGGTGGGTGCCCCCGCATTCGACGACCAGCAGGAGGAAGCAGTGTCCCTCACCACCCTTCACGCCACCCGCGTCCCGCCCACCCTCACCCGCGTGAACGCCCGCCTCTGGCGCGTGAGCACGGGAGCCGGCTCGATCGTCGGGCACGTCGAGCTCGTCGAGGGCCCGCAGGGCGAGAGGTACCGCGCCCGGCTCCTGCGCGCGGGCATGCCGGCCGGCGCCGAGATCGGCGAGTTCTGGAGCGTCGAGGACGCCGTCGAGGTCTTCCGGGTGGCCTGAGCCCCGGCTCGGCGCGCCGATCCCCCGGGGGTCGGCGCGCCTGACCGGTGTGCCGCCGGGCCCCGGGCTAACGTTCGGCTCATGCAGTGGTGGAACGAATTCGTGACCTGGGTCCAGACGGCCGAAGGGCGCCAGTCGGTGTTCGTCGGCGCACTCGTCCTCCTCGCCGTGATCGTCGGGGTGATCGTGGCCGCCCTCGTCCTCCGCTCGGCGATCGCGCGCCTGATCCGGCAGCAGGAGCACGAGCGCAAGAACGCGGTCATCGCGACGCTGATCGATGCCGCGGTCGACGCCTCCGCCTGGAACGTGCTCAGCCAGTCCGAGCGCATCCTGAGCGACCGCGCCGCCGCGCAGGCCGAGACGCACCTCCGCCTGCTCCCCGTCAAGGGCTCGGGAGTCGCCGCGAACTGGGCCGCGCACGAGCTCGCCGATCTCAAGCACACCTCGTCGACCGGCGGGTACCAGACGCAGGCGAGTGTCGGCGAGTTCCGCGACCGCCTCGTGCTCTGGCGCGACAAGCCGAACCGAGCCCGGAAGGCGTTCCTCGCCGACCTGGAGCGCTGGCGCTTCTCGGAGACCTCGCGCCCCGAGGCCACGAAGACCACCGGCTCGACGGAGGGCTCCTCCGACCGCGCCCCGGAGCCCGTCCGCACGACCCCTGCTGCCGCTGCTGCGACCCCAGTGGTCGTCGGTGCCGGGTCGAGCACCGAGCCGACCGCCGCCTTCGAGCGGCCGTCGACGCCGACCATCGTCCTGCCGCCCGCCTCCGACGGCCCGCACAACGACGAAACGCGCCGACTTCTCGCCGACGTCGACCGCCTCGACGTCCCGTCGCGCGAGCGGCCCGTCGAGGAGCTGCCGCCCGTCGAGCAGCGCGCCCCGAGCACGGAGGCGGACTCCGCGGAGGAGCCGGACGAGTCCTCGGCCGAGCGCGACCAGAGCGCCGCGACCACCCGGACGGCCGAGTAGCCGTCCCAGGGAAGAAGAGAAGGCCCCGATCGCGAATGCGATCGGGGCCTTCTCCGTGGTGCAGTTCGTACGCCTCAGACGTGCGCATCTCGAGCACGAGCGACTCGACCGACCAGCACAGCGAGGGGCGCCGCGATGATCGTCCACGCGACGGCGATTCCGCCGAGAATGGCGAGGAGCAACATGGTCGTACCTCCGTTTCTTACGTCGTTGTAATTCCGGTGCACGACCAGCCTAGGGGCGGGTGGAGGGGCGGAACGGCTGATGCGGCGAAACACGCCGGTGTTGCTCAGATATCTGCACTGTGCTAGCGCCGCCCGGGCCGCGAGCCCGCGTCCGGGGGACCTGCCGACCCGCGTCCGGGTGGCACGAGCGGAAGGGGCTCGACGGAGGGGATCCGACGGGCGGGCGGAGCGATCGCCGCGGTCGTCGTGAAGAGGAAGTGCCCCCGGCAGGACTCGAACCTGCGACCGTCAGATTAGAAGGCTGCTGCTCTATCCGCTGAGCTACGGGGGCGTCTCGCCAGGCTACTACGGCGCCTCCACGGGGCGGTCTCGCCACGGCGCCGGCAGCAGGGCCGGGTCAGGCGCCCTGCACGAGACCCAGCACGCCGACGACCAGGGAGACGACGGCGAGCAGCAGCGAGATCCCGATCAGGATCGTGTGGACGCGGAGGAAGGTCGTGGCGCGGCCGGAGGCGTCGCGGGCCCGCGGGTCCTTACGCACCCGGCGGAGGAACGGCGGCCAGACGACGGCGTTCCAGACGGCGTTGGCGATCAGCAGCACGCAGACGAGGATCATCACGGAGAACGAGTCTAGGAGGCGCTCCCCCGCCGCCGCGGTCGTGTCGGTGGCCGCGGATAGACTTCGGCGCATGAGTAGCGCCCCCGACCGTCTTGTCTGGATCGACTGCGAGATGACGGGACTCGACCTCGCCGTCGACGAGCTCGTCGAGATCGCCGTGATCGTCACCGACTTCGATCTCGAACCCCTCGACGAGGGGCTGTCGATCGTCATCCGCCCCGACGCGTCGGCGCTGGAGAACATGGGCGACTTCGTCCGGAACATGCACGAGACGTCGGGCCTCCTGAAGGAGATCCCGGACGGCGTGAGCGTCGCCGAGGCCGAGTACGAGGTCCTCGAGTACGTGCTCAAGCACGTCCCCGCCGAGCAGCAGGCTCCGCTCGCCGGCAACTCCATCGGGACCGACCGGGCGTTCCTGGTCAAGTACATGCCGCGTCTCGACGCGCACCTGCACTACCGCAACGTCGACGTCTCGACCGTGAAGGAACTGGCCCGCCGCTGGTTCCCGCGCATCTACTTCAACGCCCCGGCCAAGCACGGCGGCCACCGCGCCCTCGCCGACATCCTCGAGAGCATCCGCGAGCTCCGCTTCTACCGCCGGGCCGTCTTCGTCCCCGACCCGGGCCCCACCTCCGCCGAGGTGCAGGCCGTCTCGGCCGCCGTCGTGGACGAGTTCGCCTCGCGGATGTAGTACTCTCGTACAGTTGCTTCGCGGGTTCGCCCCGCGGAACACCGTCCTGGTGGGTATAGCTCAGTTGGCAGAGCGCCTGGTTGTGGTCTAGGAGGTCGCGGGTTCGAGCCCCGTTACTCACCCCAGTTGTAAAGAAACCAGCTCGGAAGGCCCGGAGTCGATGGCTCCGGGCCTTCCGTCTTTCCGCCGCCGGAGATCCGCTCCCCTACCCGATCGACGACGAGAGGCCAGGCGATGCTCACCCTCGACGAGGCCGAGTTCGAGACGCTGGTCGTCGCCGAGCTCGACGCCCTCCCGGACGACATGGTCGACGGGCTCGAGAACGTCGTCTTCGTGGTCGAGGACCGCCCCGAGGACGGCTCGCTCGATCTGCTCGGCCTCTACGACGGTGTCGCGCTGACCGAGCGCGAGCGCTACGGCTTCGGCGAGATGCCCGACCGGATCATCCTCTACCGCGAGCCGCACCTCGCCGCCTGCGAGAGCATCGACGAGCTCCGCGACGAGATCCACGTCACCCTCGTGCACGAGATCGCGCACTTCTACGGCATCGACGACGACCGCCTGCACGAGCTCGGCTGGGCCTGACCCCTCAGCCTGGGGCGACGGCCTCCGGATCGCTCGAGTCCAGCACCAGGTCGGCGCCCTCGCGGGGACGCTCCCGCGCGCAGTAGCGCCGGAACTGCTCGTCCCAGGAGTCCCAGTGCGGCTCGAAGAGCGCGCCGTCGCGGGCGAGGGCGCGCTGCTTCCGCTGCGCCTCGTCCGCCTCGACCCAGACGGTGAGGTCGGCGAAGCGCCGGCTCCGCTCCCCCGCGGCCCCGCAGCCCTCGAGCAGGAGGAGCGGTGCCTCGGTGCTGCGCGGGCCGGCGGTCGTGGCGGCCGCCCAGTTCCAGGCCTGCCAGCGCGCGCCGAGCCCGAGCGCGTGCGGCCGGACGATCCGGTCCGCCGCGATCGCGACCGAGCGGTCGAGCCCCGACCAGCCGGGGTAGACGTCGTCCATCCGCACGAGCGCGACTGCGGGAGCGCAGGCGGACCGCCGCAGCTCCGCCAGCAGCGCCAGCGCGAACGTCGACTTCCCCGAGCCGCTCGGGCCGTCGAGCACCACCGTGCGCGCCCGGCGGGCGATCACGGCGGCGGCGAGCATCCGCGCGGTCGCCCCGGTGAGGTGCCGCGCGTCAGCCATTCAGCACGAAGCTCCAGGCGCCGGTCAGCACGGCCGCGGTCACCGCGACCGCCGCGATCGCCGCGCCGCCCAGCATCAGCAGCCCGTCGAACGCGCCCAGACGCGACTCCCGCGCCCAGGTCCGCGGCGTGTCCGAGCCGAAGCCCTTCGCCTCCATCGCCGTGGCCAGGCGGCTGCCGCGCCGGATCGCCAGCACCAGCAGCGAGAAGCTGCGGGCGCCGAGGCTCTTGAGCGCCGCGATCGGCCCGCGACCATCGGCCACGCCCCGCGCCCGGCGCGCCATCGCGAGGGTGCGCCAGTCGTCGGTGAGCAGGCCGACGAGCCGCATCCCGGCGAGGCCGCCCAGGACGAAGCGCGCCGGGAGTCGGAGGATCTGCGCGAGCCCGTCCGCGAGATCGGTCGGATCCGTCGTCGCGATCAGCACGACGCTCGGCAGGCCGATGGCGAGCACGCGCAGGGCGATCGCGGCGCCGAGGGCGACGGAGCCCTCCGTGACGGAGACGAAGAGGAACTGCCCGAGCACCGCGCCGCTGTCGCGCCCGTAGAGCACCGTCGTGACACCCGCGAGCGGCGCCGCGATCCAGACCGGAGCAGTACGGCGCACCAGGTCGCCGGGACGCAGCCCGACGAAGGGCAGCACGAGCAGCTCGAGCGCGAGCGCGGTCGCCGCGGACACGACGTCGACCGTCAGGATCAGGACGACGGCGATGACGAGGCTCGCGACGAGCTTCGCGACGGGGTTGGCACGGGCGATGCGGCCGCGGGCCGGGATCGCGTCCAGGAGCGTCATCCGGTCACCACCGTCGGCTCACCGAGGCGGACCACCGCGTCGGCGAGGGCCGACACCAGGTGCTCGTCGTGGGTGACGGCGAGCACGGCGCGGCCGTCCGCGCGCAGCTCGGCCAGGAGGTCGACGACCACGTCCCAGGTCCGCCGGTCCTGCCCGAAGGTCGGCTCGTCGAGCACGACGACGGCGGGACGCCGGACCAGCGCCGACGCGACGGTGAGCCGCCGCTTCTCACCGCCGGAGAGGGTGAACGGGTTCGCCTCGGCGAGGTGCGCGAGGCCGAGGCGCTCGAGCAGTTCGTCGGCGCGGCTCCGCTCCGCCTCGTCGCGTGCGCCGAGGTGCAGCTCCTGGCGGACCCGCGCCGTGAGGAACTGGTGCTCCGGCTCCTGGAACACCATCGCGACCCGATCGGCGAGCTGCCGCGAGCTCCAGCGGTGCGGGTGCAGAGACGCTCCGTCGCGCACCTCGGGAGAGGCGACGATCTCGCCCCCGGCCGGCGGGAGGAGACCGGCGAGCGTCAGGGCGAGCGTGGACTTGCCCGCGCCGTTCGGGCCCAGCACGGCGGTCACCCGGCCGGCGTCGATCGTCAGGTCGAGGCCCGTCGCGATCAGGGGCGGCGTGCGCCGGCCGAACACGGGACGGGCGAGATCGAGCGCGGCGGCGGTGAGGGCGGTCGATGCGGGTGCCGGTGACTCGACGCGCCGCTCCGGGTGCTCGCCGGGGAGCCAGACACCCGCTGCCACGAGGACACCGCGGGCGCGCTCGATCACGGGACGCGGCTCGCCGTCCACGACGACCGTGCCGTCGGCGCCGAGCACGACGATCCGGTCGACGAGGTCGATCCAGACGTCGACGCGGTGCTCGACGACGATCAGGGTGGCGCCGGAGCGCGCCGTGGTCCGCTCGACCGCGGAGCGCACCTCCTCGACCCCGCGCGGATCGAGGTTCGCGGTCGGCTCGTCGAGCAGCAGGAGGCGGGGCTGCATCGCGAGGACGCCGGCGAGGGCGAGCCGCTGCTTCTGCCCGCCCGAGAGCGCGGACGTCGAGCGGTCGAGGGCGACGTCGAGACCGACGTCGTCGAGCGCGCGCCGCACCCGCGCCGGGATCTCCGCGCGCGGCACCCCGAGGTTCTCGCAGGCGAAGCCGACGTCGTCGCCGACGCGGGCCAGCACGGCCTGGGTGTCCGGGTCCTGGAGGACGAGTCCGGCCACTCCGCGGCGCTCCGCAGGCGAGGCGCCGTCGATGCTCAGCTCGCCCTCGCCGGCGCCGTCCTCCTCGCCGCCGAGCACCCCGGCCAGCGCGTGCAGGAGGGTGCTCTTGCCCGCGCCGGACGGGCCGAGGAGCAGGACGCGCTCGCCCGGCCGTACCTCGAGGTCGAGCCCGGTCACGGCCGCGGTCGACCGGCCCGCGTGGCGCCAGCTCCAGCCGCGGGCCCGGATCGACGCGCCGCTCATCGAGCGCCCGCGCCCGCCCCCTCGACCACGCGGCCCTCCCGGCCGGAGGCGAAGCGGTCCAGCGCCCCGGAGGCGGCGAGGCCGCGCACCGCGAACCAGGGCAGGAGCCCGGCGAGGACGGCGCCGGACACGAGCGACGACACGACGTAGACCGTGCGGAACAGGTCGTCGACGGCGGGGTAGTAGACCAGCAGGTCGTTGACGGCGAGGGCGAGGCCCGCACCCGCTCCGGCGAGCATCGCCACGAGCGGGCGTCCGCTGCGGTAGAGGAAGAGGGCGAGCACGATCTCGGCGCCGAGGCCCTGAACGAGGCCGGAGAGCAGGACGGCGAAGCCCCACTGCGTGCCGATCAGCGCCGAGACGACCGCCGCGAGCAGCTCCGTGTAGAGCGCCGCGCCGGGCTTGCGGATGATGAGGCCGCCGAGCACACCGGCGAAGAGCCAGCCGCCGCCGAGGAGGCCGCCGAGGCCGGGGAGGAACTCGAAGGCGACGCCGAGGACGTTGGTCGCGATGCCCCACGCCCAGAAGACGATGCCGGCGGCGACGGCCACGACGCTGGCCACGACGATGTCGACGACACGCCAGCGGAGGTCCCGGGGACGGCCGGCGGAGGAGGGCGGGGACTTCTGCGCGGCGGTGCTCTGCGCGGCGGTGTTCTGCGCTGGTGTGTTCTGCGCTGGTGTGTTCTGCACTGACGTGCCCTTTCGTGGAAGCGAAACGGGGCACGGGTCGAAGAAGAGGAGATCGAAACGTTCCTTCGCTGGCATGACCCAGATCAGGTTCGACGGTCGAAGGCTGCTGCCTTCCTCTCAGCCCGGTGCACCGGACTCCCGTGTTCGTCAGCAATCATAGACAGCATGTCGTGGTCGGTGGTGCTCGTCCTCGCCGCGGTCCTCGTGGTGCTCCTGCAGGTGCTGCTCTGGCGGCGCCGCTTCCGGATCCGCCGCGAGCTGCTCAGCTACGGCACGCGGGTGTCCGGTCGGGTGGTCGCGCAGGATCCGTCCCGCGGAGACGCCTCGGCGGCTCGCGATCTCGGGCGTCTGCTCGTCGCCTACCGCCTCGTCGACGGCGAGGAGCGGCACCTGGTGAAGACCCCGCAGCGGCGGGGCGACGCCTGGATGGCGGGCGAGCCCGTCGCCGTCATCTACGACCCGCGGCGGCCGAACGACGCCGAGCGGCTGATCGTCGGCTTCGGCCGGACGAAGAAGACCTGGTTCACGGCGCGGCCCCAGCGCTGAGACCGCGCCCGGGCTGCTACTTCTTGAGCGCGCGGATGATCCGCGCGAGCGCCTTGCCGGAGACCCAGACCAGCGGGACGCCGACGGCGAGGACCGAGACGATGTTCGGCTGGAAGCGCAGTCCCAGGTCGTCCTTGATGTAGGCGCCGATCGGGACCACGGCACCGCCGCCGCCGCCTCCGCCGCCCTCCTGGCCGTCCTCGGAGCCGCTGCCGCCGCCGAAGCCGAACCAGCGCAGCGAGACGGGGACGAGCGAGACGCCGTCGACCTCGATCGGGTCTCCGTAGCTCGTCGCGGCACCCGCGGAGGTCACTTTGTCGGCCAGGGAGACAGCGATGTTGGGCATGGCCCGACGCTACTCCGCGGGCCGAACGGGCGACAAGCGGCGCACCGGCGCGCACAGGACTCCCCCACCTCCTCCCCGAGGTCTGCTGCGATGATCGTCGGATGCCGTCCCGCCCGCGCCGCCGCCGACCAGGTCGCGCCGCGACCGTCGCGGTCGCGAGCCTGCTGCTGGCGGCGTTCCTCGCCTTCCACCGCGTGCTGTGGGACGCGGCCGGCTGGCTGTCGGTGGTCGAGACCGCGATCCCGTGGTCCGGACTCGCGGTGCTCCTCCTCGTGGCCGCCGCGGTCGCTCTGCGCTCGCGCGGCGCCGGGGCGGCGGTGACCGTGCTCGTGACGGTCTACGGCGTGCTCGTGCTCCCGGTGGCGCTGCCCGCACCGGCGGTCCGCTCCGGATCGTTCACCGTGATCAGTCAGAACCTCGGCACCGGCGACGACGCCGGAGCGCTGGCAGCGGAGCTGGCGACGAGGGAGCCGGACGTGCTCGCCTTCCAGGAGCTCGCGGGCGAGGACCGCGAGGCGGTCGACGCGGAGCTCTCGGACGAGTACCCGCACTCCTACGTGGTCGGCACGGTCGGACTGTGGAGCCGCACCGAGCTCTCGAACGGCGAGCCGCTCGATCTCGGGCTGGACTGGAACCGCGCCCTCGCGGTCGACGTCGACACCCCGCTCGGGGCGACGCGGCTCTTCGTGGTGCACCTCGCCTCGTTCCGCCTCGGCGATCACGCCGAGCGCGACACGATGCTGGGCGGCCTCGCCTCGGCGCTCGCGGACGACGCGTCGGACCGCACGCTCGTGGTCGGCGACTTCAACACCGCGACCGACGACCACCTGCTCGCGCCGGTCCTCGACCAGGCGGCGCTGGTCCGCACCTCCGGCATCGGCTTCCCGGCGACCTGGCCGGCTCTGCTGCCGCTGGTCTCGCTCGATCACGCTCTGGCGGACGGGGTGCCCGCCGCGACCCTCGAGGTCCTGCCGCCGAACGGCTCGGACCACCGGCCGATCAGTCTGACGATCGGTTCCGCGTAGCGAGGGTGTCGCTGATGTCGATGCCCTTGGCCGACTCCGGAGCGGAGCGCGAGAGCAGCGACGCCGGCCGGACGGCACCGGTGCCGAAGCGCGCCGAGACGCCGTCGACCGCCAGCTCGGCGTCGCGCCAGTCGTCGGAGTCGCTCCAGAGCGAGAAGGCGACGTCGTCGCCCTCGACGAGCTGCTCGCCGCGGACGCCGATCAGGCGCACGGGCCGGCGCAGCGGATTGGCCGCCTCGAGGAGCGCGGACGACGCGTCGTAGAGCACGCGCGCCACGTCCGTCGCCTCGGGCAGCGTGCGCGAGCGGGTCAGGGTGCTGAAGTCGCCGAATCGGACCTTGACGGCGACGGTGCGGCAGCGCACTCCGGAGCGGCGCATCCGCACGGCGACCTTGTCGCAGAGGCGCAGCAGCTCGCGGCGGACCAGCTCGGGGTCGGCAACGTCGTCCGCGAAGGTGATCTCGTGGCCGGCGCTCTTCTCGATCTGCCGGGTGTCGACTGGGCGGGGATCGACGCCGTTGGACAGCGCGTGCAGGCGGCGGCCGGTGGCGTCGCCGAGCGCCGAGACCAGGGAGGCGAGCGGCGTGGTCGCCACGTCGGCGACGGTCCGCAGGCCCCGGCGCACCAGCGCCTCCTCCGTGCTGGCCCCGACGCCCCAGAGCGCGCTCACCGGCAGCGGATCGAGGAAGGCCTGCACCCCGTCGGACGGCACGACGAGCAGGCCGTCGGGCTTGGAGCGGCCGGAGGCGAGCTTGGCGACGAACTTGGTGCTGGCGATGCCGACGGAGCAGGTGAGCCCGAGCTCGTCGTGCACCCTCCGGCGGATCTCGGTGCCGATGGCCCAGGGCGAGCCGGAGATGCGCCGCGCGCCGGCGACGTCGAGGAACGCCTCGTCGATGCTGAGCCGCTCGACGAGCGGGGTGAAGGAGTCGAAGATCGCCATCACCCGGCGCGAGGCCTCGCGGTAGCGGTCCATGTGCGGCTCGAGGACGATCGCGTGCGGGCAGCGGCGCAGGGCGACGGCCATCGGCATGGCCGAGTTGATGCCGTACTTGCGCGCCTCGTAGGTGGCGGCGGTGACCACCGAGCGCGAGCCGATGTGCCCGACGACGACCGGCTTGCCGCGCAGCTCCGGGTGCTCGAGCAGCTCGACGGAGGCGAAGAACGCATCCATGTCGACGTGCAGGATGCTCGCGCGCGGGTCGTCGAGGGGCTCGGTGGTGACCTGCCGCCCGCTGCCGTCCTGCTTGCTCACGTTCCGCCCTGCTCGAGTGGCGCACCGCTCCCCTGACGGCGGTGCTTCCGAGGATCATGGTCGCACGCACCACCGACACCGGGCCGCCCTCGCGCGGACCCGCCCCGGTGGGAATGGCGGCGCCGCTCAGGCGGTTGACCCGAGCACCCACGATCACTCCATCGGAGAAGACATGACGCACGAGCACGAGCCCGCCTCCCCCGACTCCGACCTGAGCCTCTGGCTCGACCTGCAGGCCCGCGCGCACGCCGCGTTCGAGGTCCGCCTCGACGCTGTCGTCGACTGGACGGCGCCGACCCCCGACACCGAGTGGGACACCCGCGCGCTCGTTCTGCACGTCGTCCGCGAGCAGCAGCGGGCACACACGCTGCTCTCCGGCGGCGACGAGTCGCCGATCCGGCTCGAGCCCGTCGCCGCCGACCTGCGGAGCGAGTGGACCCGGGTCACGACCCTGCTGCGCGCGGTGTCCCGCGAGGTCGACCCCGCCGCGGAGCTCCGCCTCGGCCGCGACACCGTCACCGCCCTGGAGCTGCTGCAGGAGCAGGTCGCCGACATCACCGTGCACACCTGGGACCTCGCGCGGGCCACCGGCAGCGAGGAGGCGATGGAGGAGGGCCTCGTCGCCGCCGTGTGGGAGCTCTTCGCCCCGCAGGAGGAGACGCTGCGCGCGAGCGGGCTGTTCGCGGCGCCCGTGCCGATCGACGCCACCGCGCCGCTGCAGAGCCGGCTGCTGGCGGTCACCGGACGCGACGACCGCCTCGCCGCCTGAGCCGCGGCACCTGAGCGGCGCCGCACGAGCCGCACCACCTGAGAACGACCCCAGGCTGCCGACGGCAGGATGGGGAGGTCCGCGCCCACCGCGCGGACGGCACCAGGGGCCCAGCGCCCCGACGAGGAAGGGACACCCATGACACGCGTCGCCGTCATCGGAGCACACGGCAAGGTCGGCCAGCAGATCCTCCATCTGCTCTACGACGCCGGACACGAAGCGGTCGGAGTCGTCCGCAACCCCGACCACTCGGAGGACATCGTCCGCCTCGGCGGCGAGCCGCTCGTCCACGACCTCGAGCACTCGACCGCCGAGGACTTCGCCGGGCGGCTGGAGGGCGTGGACGCCCTCGTCTTCACCGCCGGCGCCGGCCCGGACTCGGGTCCCGAGCGCAAGCGCACGGTCGACCTCGGCGCCTCCGTCCTCAGCCAGGAGGCCGCCGCGATCGCCGGTGTCCGCCGCTTCGTGCAGATCAGCGCGATCGGCGTGGACGCCCCGCTCGACGGCGACACCGAGGAGGGCTGGCGCGCCTACGTCGAGGCCAAGCGCGACGCCGACACGGCGCTCCGCGGCACCGATCTCGACTGGACGATCCTCCGCCCGGGTGGTCTGACCAACGACGAGGGCACCGGCCGGATCGAGCTCGGCGAGAGCGTCGAGAGGGGCAGCATCCCGCGCGAGGACGTCGCCGCCACCGTGATCGCGGTGCTCGCCGATCCCTCCTCGATCGGGAAGACCTGGGAGATCGTCTCGGGCGACGTCGCCGTCGAGGACGCGGTCGCGAAGGGCGCCTGAGCGCTCACCGGCCCGTCGGGCGCCGGGAGCCCTGCACCTAGAGTGGGGCGGGTGAGCACTCACCCGCCCCGCCCCTGGATCCGCAGCTACGCCGAGGGAGTGCCGGAGGAGCTGGAGCTCCCGACCGGCTCGCTCGTCGACATCGTCACCGAGTGCGCACGGCTCTATCCGCACCAGGTCGCGCTCGAGTTCTTCGGCCGCTCCACCAGCTACGCCCAGCTCGCGGACGACGTCGAGAAGGCCGCGGAGGGCCTGCGCCGGCTCGGCGTCCGGTCCGGCGACTCGGTCGCTCTGATCCTGCCGAACTGCCCGCAGCACGTGGTCGCCTTCTACGCGGTCCTGCGTCTCGGCGCGGTCGTCGTCGAGCACAACCCGCTCTACACGCCGCGCGAGCTGCGGCACCAGTTCGAGGACCACGGCGCGCGGGTCGCGATCGCCTGGGACCGCGTGGTGCCGCTCGTCCAGGACCTCCCCGAGGACCTCGGCGTCGAGACGGTCGTCTCCGTCGATCTGACCCGGGCGATGCCCGCGCCGATGCGCGCGGCGCTCCGGCTGCCGATCCGCAAGGCCCGCGAGTCGCGCGCCGCCCTGACCGGGAAGGTCCGCGGCGCGATCGAGTGGGACTCGCTGCTGCGCCGCCGGCTCGATCCGGCGCACCCGCGGCCGACGGCGGAGGACCTCGCCGTCATCCAGTACACCAGCGGCACGACCGGCGCACCGAAGGGCGCGGAGCTGACGCACCTGAACCTCACGGCCAACGCCGCGCAGTCCCGCGCGTGGGTGCCGACGGTCCGTCGCGGCGACTGCGTCGTCTACGCGGTCCTGCCGATGTTCCACGCCTACGGGCTGACCCTCTGCCTCACCTTCGCGATGAGCATGGGCGCGCGGCTCGTGCTGTTCCCCAAGTTCGACCCGGACCTGGTCCTCAAGGTGGTCCGGAAGCACCCGGCGACGTTCCTGCCCGCGGTTCCACCGATCGCCGAGCGGCTCGCGCTGCGCGCCGAGGAGAAGGGCGTGTCGCTGCAGGGCATCGAGATCGCGATCTCGGGCGCGATGCCGCTCGATCCCGACCTGGTCGAGTCGTTCGAGGCGCTGACCGGCGGCACGCTCGTCGAGGGCTACGGGCTGTCGGAGACCTCGCCGGTGCTGATGGCGAACCCGGTCAGCACCGCGCGCCGGGCCGGGACAGTCGGGCTGCCGCTGCCGGGGACGGACGTGCGAATCGTCGATCCGGAGGACCCGGAGACCGAGGTCGAGGCCGGCGGGCAGGGCGAGCTGGTCGTGCGCGGGCCGCAGGTGTTCCGCGGCTACCACCGCAAGCCCGACGAGACGGCGGCGGTGTTCACCGCCGAGGGCTGGTTCCGCACCGGCGACATCGCGACGATCGACGAGGACGGCTTCGTCACCATCGTCGACCGCATCAAGGAGCTGATCATCACCGGCGGCTTCAACGTGTCACCGTCGGAGGTCGAGGAGGTGCTCCGCCGGCTGCCCGCCGTCCGCGACGTGGCCGTCGTCGGCCTGCCGGACGCCCGCAGCGGCGAGCAGGTCGCCGCCGCGGTCGTCCTCGAGCCGGGTGCCCACCTCGATCAGGAGGAGGCGCGCCGCACCGTGCGCGAGGCGCTCACGCCCTACAAGGTGCCCAAGCGGATCGTCGTCGTCGACGAGCTGCCGCGGAGCATGATCGGGAAGGTGCTGCGCCGCGAGGTGAAGGCGCTGCTGCTCGACGAGTCCTGAGGCCGGGCGGTCCTCCGCCGGCCTCAGGACTCGCGGGGGTCAGAAGTCGAAGCCTCCGCCGAAGTCGCCGCCCCCGAAGTCGCCGCCGCCGATGTCGCCGCCACCACCGAAGTCGCCCCCGCCGTAGTCGCCTCCCGAGTCGCCGGAACCGGCGTCGCCGCCGTCTGCTCCCGCGTCGCCGCCATCGGCGCCCTCGGCCTGGACCGACTCGCCGACCCCATCGGGGATGAACGCGTCGGCGATGGCGGAGCCGATCACGAAGCCGGCGATGGTGCCGAGCATCGACGAGGCGAGCACGCCGCCGAAGCCCATGCCGCCGGCGCCGCCGCCGGAGAAGCGCCGCTCCATGAAGCCGGGCTGGCGCAGCTCGCTGCGGGTCGCCGACTGCGCGAGCGACTGCGCGTCGTCGGCGCGCGGGGCGTCCCCCGCGGGTGCGCCCTCGCTCAGCTCGCGGAAGACCTGCTGGCGCTGCTCGGGCGTGAGCTGCTCGAACGCCTCGCGGTGCACCTGCTCGATCGCCTCGGGCGGCGCGGTGCGGAGGAGGTAGCGGTAGCGCTCGATCGCGATCTCGTCCTTGCTGCGCGCGGACTGCGCGGGCGGGGTGCCGTAGGACGGGGCGTCGGCGCGGCGCTCCGCGGCCGCAGGGGCCGGGTAGCCGGCGGCGGGGCGGCGCTCCTCGGGTCGCTCTTCGCGGCCCAGCAGTCGGTCCAGGAATCCCATGATCTCCTCCTCGGCGCGGCAGGATGCGCACGCACAGCGCAACGCTATGCCTCCCTCCGCGGTGATCGCTGAGGGTTCACTCAGAGCGAGCCCAGCGTCGGTCGTCAGCCGTCGACGGAGACAGGAGAGGTGGCGCGAAGCGCCACTCCGTCTCCCTGCTGATCGAGTAGCGCGCGCAGCGGGCGTATCGAGATCCACCAGCGTCAGAAGGCGAGTCTGCAGACCCGCCCTGCTGAGGACGGCGGGTCTCGATACGCCCCTGCGGGGCTACTCGACCAGCATGAGGGCGCAGCTCGCGGCACGCGAGTCCTCTCGGGAGGAGCGGCTCGCGGCACGCGAGTCCTCCTCGGGAGGAGCGGCTCGCGGCACGCGAGACCTCCACGTCGGGTCAGGCGGACTCGCGGAGGACGAGCTGGTGGCGGACGGTGCGGTGCACCGACGGGCCGCCCTTGGGGAGCTCGCCGGCGATCATGGCGACGGCGAGGTCGAGGGCGTGCCGGGCGAGCTCGTCGAGGTCGACGGCGAGGGTCGTCAGCGTGGGCGCGAGCAGGCGTCCGATCGAGAGGCCGTCGATGCCGACCACCCGGACGTCGCCCGGCACGTCCACGCCCGCGCGGCGGCAGGCGGAGAGCACGCCCAGCGCGCAGAGGTCGTTGAAGGCGACGATCGCGTCCGCGACCCGCGGCCGGGCAACGATCCGCTCGGTCGCCTCCGCCGCGGCTTGGGCGGTCGGGCCGTCGGCGCGGACGAGGGAGGGCTCGAGGCCGTGCGCGGTGAACGCGCGCAGCAGCAGCTCCGCACGCCTGCTCGGCCGCGCGTCCCCCGAGACGTCGACGATCACGGGATGCCGCACGCCCGCTCCGGCCAGGTGCTCGGCCAGCGCCTCGACCGCGTCGGAGTGGTCGAGCACGACCGCGGCCCGCAGCGGATCACCGGTGGGATCGAGCTCCACCACGGGCACGGAGCCGAGCCGCTCGATCCACTCGGCAGCCCGGTCTCCGAAGGTGCCGATCACCGCGTCGGTCTGCGCGCCGAGCGCCTGGATCATCCGGTCGGAGTCGGCGGCGAGGCCGACGTCCGCGAGCGACACGTTCCAGCCCCGCGCCGCGGCGACCCGGACGACGGCGGAGGCGAGCTCCGGCGACCACGGGTTCCGCAGGTCGTCGACGACGAGCCCGAGCTGGTGCTCACCGCCGGTGACCAGGCCGCGGCCGAAGCGCGACGGCCGGTAGGACAGCTGCTCCGCCGCCTCGAGGACCCGCTGCTTCGTCGCCTCGCTGATGCCCGGCATGCCGTTCATCGCCCGGGTGACGGTCTGGCGGGAGACCCCGGCGGCCGCGGCGACGTCGAGGATCGTCGCGCGGCCACCGGCCTCGGCACCGCTCAGGCGCGGAGGTCGAGCCACGCCGTCTGCTCCGGAGTCAGCTCGATCGACAGGCCGCGCATCGACGAGCGCAGCTCGGTGATCGTGCGCGGTCCGAAGAGCGGGAAGGTCGGGAACGGCTGCGCGAGCACATAGGCCAGGGCGATCGCCGTCGCTCCGACGCCGTGCTCGGCCGCGAGCTGCTCGGCCCGGCGGAGCCGCTCGAAGTTGTCCGGCCCGTAGTAGCAGCGCACCAGCTCGGCGTCGCTGGTGTCGTCCGGGCGGGCTCGGCCGGTGAAGAAGCCGCGGGCCTGCGAGGACCACGGCAGCAGCGGGACCTGCCGCTCGACCAGCCACTCCTTCGAGGCCCGGTCGGTGACGTGCACGCAGCCCTCCCACGGCACGTCGTACGCCTCGGCCAGGCCGAAGTGGTTGCTCAGCGCCTGGAAGCCGGCCCGGCCGTTGGCCCGGGCGTACTCCTGCGCCTCGTCGAAGCGCGCGGGCGTCCAGTTCGAGACGCCGTAGGCGCGGATCCGCCCGGCGCGCTGGTGCTCGTCCATCACGTCGACGAACTCGCCCACCGGCACCTCGAGATTGTCGCGGTGCATCAGGTAGATGTCGGCGTAGTCGGTGCCCTGGCGCTCGAGGCTCTCGAGCAGCTGTCGAGTGAGCGACTCCGGGTCGCAGTACGGGGTGTGCGCGCCCTTGGTGATCACGACGACGTCCTCGCGGATGCCGCGGTTACGGATCCACTGGCCGAGACGGCCCTCGAGCACGCCGCCGCCGTAGATGTAGCCGGTGTCGAAGGCGGTGCCGCCCTGCTCGACGAAGGCGTCGAAGATCGCCGAGGCGTGCGCGAGGTCGGGCTGGTTGTCGACGCCCATCACGAGCCGCGACATCCGCTTGCCGACGCCGGGGATCTCGCCGGAGAGCATCGGGGCGTCCGCGGCGACGCGCAGCGGACGGCCGGAGACGGTCGGGATGTCCGCGGTCTCGGCCTCGAACGGGAAGCGCAGGCCGACCGCGGAGCGCCAGCGGTCGAGCGTGCGGGCGGTCGCGAGCGTCTCATCGAGGGTCATCTGCGGCACCTCGACAGCGCCGGCGGCCAGGGCGTCGGTCGTCGCGTCCGCCTCGAGCGCGTAGGGGCTCTCCCCCTCGAAGGCCACGAGGCGGGGCTCCTCGCCCACGACGCTGATCTCGATGCCCGTCTCCGCGGCGCCGAACCACGGGTCGGCCACGTGCAGACGGCCGCGAGTGCCGTGGACCGTCAGGGCGTTCACGTCGTCCAGCGCCACTCCGGTGCGGAGGGTCGCAGTGATGCCGCCGCGGTAGGTCGCGCGGGCGACGCTCCACTCGTCGACGCCGGTCGGGCCGAGCGTGCCCTGCGCGTCGAACTCGACGGGCTCGGCGACGGCGACGCCGGTCGCAGCCTGGACCACGGCCGCCGCGGCGGTGACGGTGTAGCCGCCGACGTCGAGGATGCCGCCACCGGCCGTCGCGACGTCGTAGAGCCGGCCCTCGCGGGAGCCGGTGCGGAAGGAGAAGGAGGCGTCGATGTGCACGACGTCGCCGATCACGCCGTCGCGGACGAGGTCGAGCAGCGCGGCGGTCTGCGGGTGGAAGCGGTACATGTACGCCTCGACGAGCGGGAGACCGGCGCTGCGGGCGGCGTCGACCAGGGCCATCGCGGTGCCGTGGTTGACGGCGAGCGGCTTCTCGCAGAGGACGGCCTTGCCGGCCTCGAGCGCCTGGAGGACGAGGGCCGCGTGGCCGGTGTGCACCGTGGAGATGTAGACGGCGGTGACCCGGGGATCGGCGAGGACCGCGGCGTAGTCGCCCGCGGTCGCGTCCGGGAAGCCGTGCTCGACGGCCTCGGAAGCGAAGGCGGCGGCGCGCCCCTGGTCGGAGCTGCCCGCCGCGACGAGTCGGGCGCCGCGGCTACTCGCGGGGAGCTGGGAGAGGAACCGGCGAGCGATGCTGCCGGGGCCGAGCACCGCCCAGCCCGGTGCGGTGGTGGTGGTCGGGGTGGAGTCGGTCATGCGTGGCCCTTTCGCGGCGTCGTCGACGTGAACGTTCACGCACCACGCTAGAGCGGCACGAGGGGCCGGGTCAAGCGTGGCGCGGAACGTCGCCGTGAACGTTCACCACGCGAAGAGAGACGCTCCCCCGCCGCCGCTCCCGAGGGAGGCGGACGGGCGGAGGAGCGCCGGGATCACTTCTGCTTCGGGACGACCACCCACATCACGAGGTACGCGATGATCTGCGGCCCGGGGAGCAGGCAGGAGAGCACGAAGAGCAGCCGGACCAGGAAGGGGCTCCAGCCGAAGCGGTTAGCGAGGCCGGCGCAGACACCGGCGATGATCTTGCCCCGACGGGGGCGCACGAGAGTAGCCATGCCTCCACTCTGGCGCAGGGCCGCTGAGTGGAGCATCAGGGGAACCCCCCGAACCGGGCTAGGGGGTGCCGCCCGGCCGCTCGGAGGCGATCCGCCGGGAGAAGCCGGCTGCGGCCCGCGCGTCCTCCTCCGGCCAGACGAGGCGGAAGCGCTCGAAGACGACGGTGCCGATGCCCCCCGGCGACTCGCGCTCGAAGTAGCGACGGTGCCCGGCGAGCCAGGACTCCCGCGAGCGGTCGTTCTCGCCCTCGTCCCAGGCGAAGGCGTCGTCCACGCTGTCGAGCGGACCGAGACGGATCTCGACGGTCCGCAGCACGACGCGGGCGACACCGGCGCCGTCGCAGACGATCCAGTGGTCGCCGACGCGGGGCACGGGCTCGTCGTCGACGAGCGAGGCCGTCGCGGTCTTGACGCCGCGCCGCACCAGGGCGAGCAGCTCGTCGGCGAGCTCGACCGAGTCGCCGAACGACTCGACGAGGGGCAGTTCCTCGGGCGCGGTCGGCTCGTGCGCCCGGTAGGCGGCCCAGAGCGCTTCCGCCGCCGCGGGGTCCGGCTCGGGCAGCGGGGTGCGCGCCGGAGTGTCGGGGAGCAGTGGGAGCAGGTTGGCCCCGGCGAGGGCGGCCGGCTCCTCGGGGTGGTTGTCGGGGGTCTCGACGCGCTCGAACGGCCAGCGCAGCAGCAGCCAGCGTCGCGCGTAGGCATCGAGCTCCTCCTCGAGGCGGGACCCGACGAGGCTCGGCACCACCCACCAGGACGCTTCGGCGTGGTCGTCGCCGACGGGCCGGACGCTCAGGGCACCGAGGACCTCGGTCCAGTCCGCGCCGACCAGGAGGTAGGCGAAGAGGCGCCGCTCGCGCGCGGCGGTCTCGAGCAGCCGGAGCGCGCGCAGGTCGTCACCCGGGGAGGCGGAGGGCAGGCCGCTCGGGTCGCCCTCGGGCAGCAGCGCGGCGAGCCAGCCGCGGCGCTGCCCGATCGCCGGGTGCAGCAGATCCGCGTCGCTCGTCACGAGCGGGCGGAGGAACGCCCCGCCCGGCAGATCGAGCCGAGCGGGGGCGGACGCGTCGCCGGGCAGGGTGCTCACGCCGCCGTCCGTCCCCCGCGCATCGACTCAGCCGGCCGCGCGCTCGAGGACGAGCTCGCGGACGCGGGCCGCGTCGGCCTGGCCCTTCATCGCCTTCATCACCGCGCCGATGACCGCGCCGGCGGCCTGGACCTTGCCGTCGCGGATCTTCGCGAGCACGTCGGGCTGCGAGGCCAGGGCGGCGTCGATCGCCTCGATCAGGGCGCCGTCGTCCGAGACGACCGCGAGCCCGCGGGCGTCGACGACCTCCTGCGGGGTGCCCTCGCCGGCGATGACGCCCTGGAGCACCTCGCGGGCGAGCCGGTCGGTGAGGGTGCCGGCGTCGATCAGCTTGGCGAGCTCGGCGACCTGCTCGGGAGACACCAGCTCGGCCGGATCCTGCCCCGCCGCGTTGGCGAGCCGGGCGATCTCACCGGTCCACCACTTGCGGGCGGCCTGCGGCGAGGCGCCGGCGGCGACGGTCTCGCTGATCTCGACCAGGAGACCGCTGTTCGCGACGTCCTGGAACTCGAGGTCGGTGAAGCCCCAGTCGGCCTTCAGCCGGCGGCGGCGGGCGGCGGGCTTCTCGGGCAGCGCGGCGCGCAGCTCCTCGATCAGCTCGGGGCTCGGCACCACGGGCAGCAGGTCGGGCTCGGGGAAGTAGCGGTAGTCGTCGGCGTCGCTCTTCGGCCGGCCGGCCGAGGTGCGGCCGGTGTCCTCGTGCCAGTGCCGCGTCTCCTGCGTGATCGTACCGCCGGCGGCGAGGATCGCGCCCTGGCGCTGGATCTCGTAGCGCACGGCGCGCTCGACCGAGCGGAGCGAGTTGACGTTCTTGGTCTCGGTGCGGGTGCCGAGCTTCTCCTGGCCGATCGGCTTGAGCGAGACGTTCGCGTCGCAGCGGAGGTTGCCGCGCTCCATCTTCGCGTCGGAGATGCCGAGCGCGAGGACGATGTCCCGGATGGTGGCGACGTAGGCCTTGGCGTACTCCGGAGCGCTCTTGCCCGCGCCGTGGATCGGCTTCGTGACGATCTCGACCAGCGGGACGCCGGCGCGGTTGTAGTCGACCAGCGAGTACTCCGCGCCCTGGATGCGGCCGGTGGAGCCGCCGACGTGGGTCAGCTTGCCCGCGTCCTCCTCCATGTGCGCGCGCTCGATCGGGATGTGCACGACGCTGCCGTCGGCGAGCTCGACCTCGACCGAGCCCTCGAACGCGATCGGCTCGTCGAACTGCGAGATCTGGTAGTTCTTCGCCATGTCCGGGTAGAAGTAGTTCTTCCGGGCGAAACGGCTGGACGGCGCGATCGAGCAGCCGAGCGCGAGGCCGAGGCTGATCGAGTAGCGGACGGCCTGCTCGTTGACGACCGGCAGCGAGCCGGGCAGGCCCAGGCACACGGGCGTCGTGTTGGTGTTCGGCTCGGAGCCAGCGATGTTCGGGGCGTCCGAGAACATCTTCGTCTTCGTGTTGAGCTCGATGTGCACCTCGAAGCCGAGGACCGGCTCGAAGCGCTCGAAGACCTCGTCGTAGTCCATCAGCTCGGGGGCGGACGCGTGCGCGGAGGCCATCAGACGGCACCTTCCTGGGGGGCGGAGAGCTGGGCGGCGGCGAGATCGGGCGCCTGCGAGAGCAGCGGGTGGCCCCACTGCTCCTCCAGGAGCGCCTCGAGCGCGCCGCCGACGGTGTAGAGCCGGACGTCCTGTCGGGCGGGGGCCAGGAACTGGACGCCGACCGGGAGGCCGTCCTCGTCGGCGAGACCGGCGGGGACCGAGATGCCGGGGATCCCGGCCAGGTTCGCCGGGATGGTCGCGATGTCGCCGCGGTACATCGCCAGCGGGTCGTCGAGCTTCTCGCCGAGCCGGTAGGCGGTGGTCGGCGCGGTCGGCGAGGCGATCACGTCGACCGAGGCGAAGGCGGCGTCGAAGTCGCGCTGGACGAGGGTCCGCACCTTCTGCGCGCTGCCGTAGTAGGCGTCGTAGTAGCCGGCCGAGAGCGCGTAGGTGCCGAGGATGATCCGCCGCTTCACCTCGGGGCCGAAGCCCTGCTCGCGGGTGGCGGCCATGACCTGCTCGACGGTGCCGCCGCCCTGCGGGGTGACCCGCAGGCCGAAGCGGACGGAGTCGAACTTCGCGAGGTTGCTCGACGCCTCCGCGGGGAGGATCAGGTAGTACGCCGCGACGGCGTGCTCGATGCTCGGCGCGCTGACCTCGACGATCTCGGCGCCGGCCTTCTCCAGGACCGCGAGGGCCTCGTGGAAGCGGGCCAGGACACCGGGCTGGAAGCCCTCTCCCCCGTCGAGCTCCTTGAGCACGCCGATCCGCAGGCCCTTCACGTCGGCGCGGCGGACCGCATCGGCGAAGGAGGGCCACTCGTCGCGGAGCGAGGTCGAGTCGCGCGGGTCGTGCCCGGCGATCACGTCGTGCAGCAGCGCCGAGTCCAGGACCGTGCGCGAGACCGGGCCGATCTGGTCGAGGCTCGAGGCCAGCGCGACGGCGCCGTAGCGGGACACCCCGCCGTAGGTCGGCTTGACGCCGACGGTGCCGGTGACGTGCGCGGGCTGGCGGATCGAGCCGCCGGTGTCGGAGCCGAGTGCCAGCGGCGCCTCGTAGCTCGCGACGGCCGCGGCCGAGCCGCCGCCGGAGCCGCCGGGGATGCGGTCGAGGTCCCAGGGGTTGTGGGTGGGGCCGTAAGCGGAGCGCTCGGTGGTCGAGCCCATCGCGAACTCGTCCATGTTGGTCTTGCCGATCGGCACGAGGCCGGCCGCGCGGACCTTCTGCATCACGGTCGCGTCGTACGGCGGGCGCCAGCCCTCGAGGATGCGCGAGCCCGCGGTGGTCGGCATGTCGTTCGTGACGATGACGTCCTTGACCGCGAGCGGGACGCCGGCGAGCGGGTGCAGCGACTCGCCCTGGGCGCGGCGGCGGTCGATCGCGTCGGCCGTCGCGGTCGCGGCGTCGCCCGCGACGTGCAGGAAGGCGTGCACCGCGCCGTCGACGGCGGCGATGCGGTCGAGGTGCGCCTGCGTCGCCTCGCGCGAGGAGACGGAGCCGTCGGCGAGGCGCGAGGCGAGGGCGGAGGCGCTGAGGCGGACGAGCTCGTCGCCGTGGGCGCTCACTGCTCCTCCCCCAGGATCGCGGAGACCTGGAAGCGGCTGCCGTCGTGCTCGGGAGCACCGGAGAGCGCCTGCTCGAGGGTCAGCGTCTCGCCCACGACGTCGGGGCGGAACACGTTCTCGAGCGGGATGGGGTGGCTGGTGGCCGGGACGTCGGGGGTGGCGACGGCCTGGATCGCCGTCACCGAGTCGACGATCTGACCGAGCTCCCGGGTGAGGTTCTCGATCTCCTCGGTGGTGAGGTCGATCCTGGCCAGCGAGGCCAGATGGGCGACCGTGTCGGCCGTGATCTCGGACATGCGTCTCCGTCGGGTGGTTCGTGGGAATCGGCGTCCAGTCTAGCCAGGGGCACCGACGCTCCCTCCGCTCAGGCCCCGGGCGACGGGGTGGGCGATGGGGTGGGCGACGCGGTGACCGTGCCGGTGCCGAAGAGGCTCGTGCCGTGCTTCAGCAGCGCCTCGTAGGCGCCCTGGTACGTGGTCGGCAGGTCGTCGCCCGGCTCGCCGTAGCGGGCGAGCAGCAGGCCCATCAGCCCGAGGGCCGGTGGGCTGAGCGGCTTGTCCCTGTTCGCGTTGGCCGGGTGCGGCGGGGTCGCCTCCGGGTTCGGCGGCAGGTACTGCGGCACGGTGGTCGGCCAGTCGTCGATCTGCCGCGGGGTGTCGAGCGTGACGACGCCGAAGAGGTCGGGCGCGTCCGCGTCGCGCGCGGTGAGCGGCTCGAGCCCGTGCAGGCGGCTGAGGGTGCGGATCAGGGCGCCGTGGTGCATCTCGTCGTGCAGGACCGTGCCCGCCCGGGTGTAGGCGGAGATCGCGATGGCGGGCACGCGGCAGCCGAGGCGGTCGAAGCCGAAGCCCATCTCGCCCTCGCGGCCGTCGCCGGGCGGGGTCGCGGCAGGCGGTGGCACGTGGTCGTAGAGCCCGCCGTGCTCGTCGAAGGTGGCCAGCAGCAGGGTGTTGATCGCGTTCGAGCCCGTCGTCGACGCGCTCTCGCGGATCGCCGAGTAGATCTCGTGCAGCAGCAGCTCCCCCGCGCGCACGTCGGACAGCGCGCTGTCGTAGAGCGGCTGCCCGTCGACCTCGTCCTCGTGCAGGACGCCGGTCGGCGGGTGCATGTCGTTGTGGTCGAAGACGAGCCGCGGCTCCACGAAGGCGTAGTCGGGCAGCTCGCCGCTCGCGACGTCCGCGTAGAACTGCTCCATCGGGGCGAAGTTGGTCTTCCAGTACTTCTCGAGCACCGGCGCGTGCAGGAACCCGGTGTAGGAGACGACCTGGAGCGCGTCGAAGTAGACCCGCCAGCTCTTCCCGGCCTCCTCGAGGCGGTTGAAGACCGTCGGCGCATCTCCGAGGTCGTCGGCGAGCCACTTCTCGTAGCCGCCGCCGTGCTTGTTGGTGACGAAGCCGTGCGAGGTCGAGGCGTGGAAGAAGGAGCGGTTGCAGAAGGTCTGCGAGGGGACGGCGCAGAACCAGTGGTCGAAGACGGCGAACTCGCGGGCCAGGGTCGAGAAGACGGGGAGCATGTCGGGCGAGAAGCCGCCCATGATCGTGCTGTACTCCTCGCGGGTGGGCTCCTCGCCCTTCTTCAGGTGGCGGAGGTTCTGCACGTAGTCCTCGAGGAACCCGCTCATCGTCGGGGCGGAGGCGTCGGCGGGCGCGTTGAAGGGGGCCGTCATGGCGCCGACGGACGCCCCGGCGTTGGACGGCGGGTCGATCGTGCCGAAGAGCTGGGTGTTGACGTGCGGGTACTCCTCGCCCGGGTCGGGATCGGGCTGGCGCATGACGGTGTCGGTCGCGCCCTGGTAGACGTGCGCGGTGACGGCGTCGCCCGCGGCGGTCGTGTTGGAGTGCTCGCCGCTCTGCAGGCCCTCGAAGGTCTCGCCCGCGGGCGGGCCGTCGGCCGCGTAGAGCTGCCCGAGGATGTTGTCGAAGGAGCGGTTCTCGAACATCACGACGACGACGTGGTCGAAGCCGGGCTCGCTGCGCTCGGGCAGGGGCGACTCGGCCTCGCGGTCGCGGCCGGAGGCGACGGCCGCGCCGATCGCTCCGCCGGTGAGGCCCGCGGCGGCGGCGGTGCCGGCCACGGCGCTGCCGGCCAGGAAGCGGCGGCGGGAGCGGGAGCGGGGGGCGTCGTCTCGCGGGGTGCGATCGCCGCCGCCGTCGGTGCCGCTCATGCGTCCCGCCCTTCCCGCGTGCCGCGGATCCGTGCCTCCGGGGAGTGTAGCGACGCGCCCGGGGCGGCGGCTCGGAGCATCATGAGGGCCTGTTCGACGTCGCCGGGCTCGGCGGTGACGCCCGCCGCGGCGAGGGCTGCGGCCAGGGCCGGCCCGATCGAGTGCTCCCGGCCCTCCGGCGCGAAGGCGGGTGCCGTGCGCGGGTAGCGCGACAGCGGCCGGGCGGGTCCGGACAGCGCCTCGGCGACGGCGAGCACGCCGGCGTCGCCCAGCGCCCGGCGGTCGGCGGCGAAGCGGGCGCGGTGCAGGAGGGCGGGGGTGGTCGGAGCGAGTGCGGCGCTCAGGCGCTCGCCCGGCCGCGCGCTCGAGGCGATCAGGAGAGCCGGGACGTCGCCGGGGCGATCGGCCTGCCCCCGCGCGGTGACGAGCAGCAGCACCCGGCGCCCGGCCGACTCCGCCGCCCTGGCCGCATCGACGGTCTCGTGCAGGAGCCGCTCGGCGACGCGCGCGTCCGCGGAGCGCGAGGCACTCGGGTCGGCGGCGGCGGCGAAGTCGGCCGGGTCGACGAGCGAGCGGGGCTCGACCAGGACGACCGGCGGCAGGGCGCCCGCGGCGGCGGCCTCCGCGAGACCGGAGAGCGGGAGCAGTGCTCCCCCGGCAGCTGCGACGGCCCCGGGGCCGCGGTGCCACCGATCGGGATCGGCGAGCAACGTCGTCGAGACCCCTTGCCGGTCATCGACGACGAGGGTCCAAGGGGTGCCTTCGTCCTGCGCCGAGCGCAGCAGCAGGCCCAGCGGGTCACGGCCGTCCGCGCGCCAGTGGTCGGCGCGCGCGAACGAGCGGGCGAGCAGCGTGTGCACGGGGAGCATCGCGGGGGCGAACCGGTCGCCCGCGGTTCCGGGGCCGGGGGCGGTCAGCACCTCGTCGGTGCCGCCGGCGAAGTCGGAGCCCGGCTCGCCGTCGAGGGCACCGAAAACCTGGGCGCGCGGCCGGCCGGCGAAGGACAGGACGACGAGGTGATCGATCCGGGCCAGCAAGGCGGCGGCGTCGCGCTCGCGCGGCGTCAGCGGCACGGCGCGGGCGGCGGCGTCCAGCGCGGTCGAGGCGGCCTCGGCGAAGGAGCGGCGGAGGAAGGCCCGCCGCTCCTCGCCGGGCCGGTCAGGCATCCGCGTCGGGAGTCTCCTCGGCGGCGGGCGCATCGGCGGTCTCGTCGGCCGGCACCTCGGCGGCGACCGGGTCGGTGCCGTCGGCGGCGGGTGCGTCTGCCACGGGCGCGTCCGAGGCCGCGTCCTCCGAGGCCGCTTCCTCGGGCAGCGCGATCGCGGCCGGCCCCTCGGTCACGAGCAGGTGGAACTCCGCGGCGGTGATGATCCGGACGCCGAGCGCCTCGGCCTTGCCGAGCTTGCTGCCGGCGCCGGGGCCGGCGGCGACGTAGTGCGTCTTCTTGGAGACGCTCGAGCCGGCCTTGCCGCCGGCGGCGAGGATCGCCTCCTGCGCCCCCTCGCGGCTGTAGCCCTCGAGCGAGCCGGTCGCAACGACGGTGAGGCCGGCGAGCACGCCGCCCGCGGCGTCGGCCGCACCGGGGCCGGGGTGGCCGGGAGTGGCGAACTGCACGCCCGCCTTCGCCCAGCGGTCGACGATCTCGGCATGCCAGTCGACCTCGAACCAGGCGAGCACCGCGTCGCCGATGATGCCGCCGACGCCGTCGACCGCGGCGAGCTCCTCGCGGCTGGCCGCGCGGATCGCGTCGAGCGAGCCGAAGTGCCCGGCCAGGGCGCGCGCGGCGACCGGGCCGACGTGCCGGATGCTGAGCGACACCAGGAAGCGCCAGAGCGGCGAGGTCTTCGCCTTCTCGATGTTGGCGATCAGCGCGAGACCGGTCGTCGACGGCACGTACTCGGCGTCGCCGCCGAACACCTCCGCCGCCGGGTCATAGGCGCCGTCGCGCTTCTGCCGCTTGCGCTTGAACGGGCCGACGACCTTCGCCTCGCCCCGGTCGTCGAGCTTCTGCAGGCCGGTCTCGCTGTCGCGCACGACGACCTCGATCGGGAAGACGTCCTCGATCCGCAGCTCGAAGAGGCCGGCCTCGGTGTCGAGCGGAGGCTCCGCGGGCACGAACGGCTGAGTCAGCGCTGCGGCGGTGACCTCGCCGAGCACCTCGATGTCGAGCGCGCCGCGGCTGCCGATGTGCTCGACGCGGCCGCGCACCTGCGCGGGGCAGGAGCGGGCGTTCGGGCAGCGCAGATCGACGTCGCCCTCCTTGGCGGGAGCGAGGGTCGTCCCGCACTCGGGGCACTGCGTCGGCATCACGAACTCGCGCTCGCTGCCGTCGCGCAGCTCGATGACCGGGCCGAGCACCTCGGGGATGACGTCGCCGGCCTTGCGCAGCACGACGGTGTCGCCGATCAGCACACCCTTGGCCTTCACCACGTCGGCGTTGTGCAGCGTGGCCTGGCGCACCTCGGAGCCGGCGACCTTGACCTTCTCCATCTGCGCGAACGGGGTGGCCCGGCCGGTGCGGCCGACGCTGACGACGATGTCGAGCAGCTTGGTGTGCACCTCCTCGGGCGGGTACTTGTAGGCGATGGCCCAGCGCGGGGCGCGGCTGGTGGCGCCGAGCTCGTCGTGCAGCTCCAGCTCGTCGACCTTGACGACGACGCCGTCGATCTCGTGCTCGACCGAGTGGCGCTCGCGGCCGTAGCGCTCCACGAAGGCGAGGACCTCGTCGACCGACTCCGACACCCGGTTGTGCGCGCTGACCGGCAGCCCCCAGGAGGCGAGCAGGCCGTAGACCTCGGACTGGCTCTGCACCGGCGGATCCGGCCAGGCGCCGATGCCGTGCACGTAGAGCGCGAGCGAGCCGACCCGGGCCTCGCCGGCGCGGAGATCGAGGCCCGACTTCTTGTCGAGCTGCTGGCGGAGCCCGCCGCTCGCGGCGTTCCGCGGGTTGGCGAAGGTGGGGAAGCGGCGCAGGGCGCTGTCGCGGACCCGCTCCTCGTCGAAGGGCTTGCGGGTGGCGCTCGGCCGGGTCGACCAGCGCTCGCGCGCCTCCTCGACGGCCTCGTCCCGCAGGGTCTCCTGCAGGGCGTTCAGCGCCGCGAACTCGGCGACGGGGATGAAGACCTCGCCGCGGACCTCGACCAGCGCGGGGTGCCCCTCGCCCGCCAGCTGCTGCGGGATGCCGGCCACGCGCAGAGCGTTGACGGTGACGTCCTCGCCGGTGCGCCCGTCGCCGCGGGTGGCCGCGGTGACGAGGCGGCCGTTCTCGTAGTGGAGCGAGATGGCGAGGCCGTCGATCTTGAGCTCGGTCAGCCAGGCCACCGGGCGGGCGGCGGAGGCGACGGTCTTGTCGCACCACTCGCGCAGCTCCTCGGCCGAGAAGACGTTGTCGAGCGAGAGCATCCGCTCGGCGTGATCGATCGGGTCGAGACCGGCGGCGACCACTCCCCCGACGGTCTGCGTCGGCGAGTCCTCGCTGGCCAGCTCGGGGTGCGCCGTCTCGAGCTCGGCGAGCTCGCGGACCAGCGCGTCGTACTCGGCGTCGGCGAGCGGCGAGGCGTCGGCCGCGTAGTAGTCCTCGCTCGCGGCGCGGATCCGGGCGCGCAGCTCGTCGACGCGCTGGGCCGGATCGAGGTCCGCCGCCGGCGTCGCGCCCGCCTCGGACTTCGCGGCCATCAGAGCACCGCCCCGCTCGCGGAGGCACCGACGAGGTCGGCCGCGACCGTGCGGTCGATCGTGCACTGGCCGAGCACGCGGGTGCCGAGGTAGACGACGGCCGTCTGGCCGGGGGCGACGCCGTCGAGCGGCGAGTCGGGAGTGATCACGAGCTCCACCTTCCCATCCACCTCCGACACGACCGCGGTCGCCGGGACCGGGTCGGCGTGCGCGCGGATCTGCACGTCGCAGCGGAACGGCGTCGACGCGTCCTCCGGCGCCGCGCCGGCCCAGGTGAAGCGCGAGCCGGCGATCTCGCCGATGCGCAGCGCCTCCCGCGGACCGACGACGACCTCGTTGGTCCTCGGCCGCACCTCGAGCACGAAGCGCGGTCGTCCGTCCGGCGCGGGCACGCCGAGGTGCAGGCCCCGGCGCTGGCCGACGGTGTAGCCGTGGGCACCCTCGTGGGCCCCCACCACCGCGCCGTCGCGGTCGACGATCGCGCCGGTCTCGGGGGCGACGCGCTCCGAGAGCCAGCCGCGGGTGTCGCCGTCGGGGATGAAGCAGATGTCGTAGCTGTCCGGCTTGTTCGCGACGCTCAGGCCGCGGCGGGCCGCCTCCGCCCGGACGACCGCCTTTGACGGCGTCGAGCCGAGCGGGAACATCGAGTGCTCGAGCTGCGCGGTGGTGAGCACGCCGAGGACGTAGGACTGGTCCTTCGCCTCGTCGCTCGCGCGGTGCAGCTCGGGGCTGCCGTCTGCGGCGGTCTCGAGGGAGGCGTAGTGGCCGGTGCAGACGGCGTCGAAACCGAGGTCGAGCGCCTTCTCGAGCAGGGCCGCGAACTTGATCCGCTCGTTGCAGCGCATGCACGGGTTGGGGGTGCGGCCGGCGGCGTACTCGGCCACGAAGTCGTCCACCACGTCGAGCTTGAACCGCTCGGAGAAGTCCCACACGTAGTAGGGGATGCCGAGGACGTTCGCGGCGCGCTGGGCGTCCATCGAGTCCTCGATCGTGCAGCAGCCGCGGCTGCCGGTGCGCAGCGTGCCGGGCATCCTGCTCAGCGCGAGGTGCACGCCGACCACCTCGTGCCCCGCCTCCACCGCGCGGGCCGCGGCCACCGCCGAGTCCACTCCACCGCTCATCGCCGCAAGAACCTTCACCGTCCGAGTCTACGAGCGGGCGGCGGGCGTGCGGTGTGCGCGATTCGCGGCGGTCCGTCCCCCGTCGCGTCCGATCTGCAGGCGATCGCGCGCGTTCGGCGCAGACCTGCACGGAGGATCGGGCGACTCGCGCCGGACGCCTGCACAACGGACGAGCGCCTGCACAACGGGTGGGCACCGCGCGGAGGCGGCGTCAGGCGGGGAGCACGGCGCGGCGGGACAGGCCGGCGCGGGCCGCCCGCGCGTACGCGCCCGGCAGCGCCGCGAGCAGCGCGTCGACGTCGGCGTCCGTCGTGGTCCAGCCCAGCGTCATCCGGAGCACGCCGCGCGCCTCGTCCTCGCTGCGGCCGAGCGCCAGCACCACGTGCGAGGGCTCGGGGATGCCCGCCGTGCAGGCCGAGCCGGTCGACACCGAGACGCCCGCCATGTCCAGGAGGAAGAGGAGCGAGTCGCCCTGCGCGCCGGGGAAGGCGACGTGCGCGTTGCTCGCGACCCGCCGGCCGGAGTCGACGGCGGGCCCGGTCAGCGTCGCGCCGGGGACGGCCGCGAGGATGCCCGCGACGAGCCGGTCGCGCAGGGCCGCCAGCCGGAGTGCCTCCCAGGGCAGCTCCGCGACCGCCTCCGTCACGGCCGCCGCGAACGCCGCCGCCCCGGGGACGTCCTGGGTGCCCGAGCGGACCCCGCGCTGCTGGCCACCGCCGTGCAGGACCGGCACGACCCGGGCGTCGCGCGCCAGGACGAGGGCGCCGGTCGCGATCGGCCCGCCGACCTTGTGCCCCGAGACGCTGACCGCGACGAGACCCGCGCCGTCGCGGGAGCCGGAGGCGCGCCGCACCGCCGCGATCTCGAGCGGCACGTGTCCGAGCGCCGCGACCGCGTCCAGGTGCAGCGGCACGCCGGCCCGCGCGCAGACCGCGGCCAGCCCGGCGACCGGCGCGATCGTGCCGATCTCGTTGTTCACCCAGAGCGCGGAGACCAGCGCGACGGAGCCGGGATCCGCGGCGAGCGCCGCCTCGAGCGTCTCGGGCCGCAGCGTCCCCTCCGCGTCGAGCTCGAGCCACTCGACGCGGGCGCCCTCGTGGGCCGCCAGCCACTCGACCGTGTCGATCGTGGCGTGGTGCTCGCCGCCGGGCACGAGGATGCGCGTGCGCGCCGGGGACTCCGCGACCCGCTGCCAGTGGAGGCCCTTGAGCGCCAGGTTGATCGCCTCGGTGCCGCCCGCGGTGAGGATCACCTCGATCGGCTCGCAGCCGAGCGCGACGGCGATCGCCGAGCGGGCGTCCTCGAGCCGGCGGCGCGCCTCCTGGCCCGAGCCGTGCACCGACGAGGGGTTGCCGGGCTGCGCGGACGCCTCGGCGAAGGCGGCGAGCGCCGAGGCCCGGAGCGGGGTGGTCGCCGCGTGGTCGAGATAGATCATGGCGCCCTCCGTCCCGCGTCCGGGGTGCGGAGCAGGTCTCCGGCCCCTCACTACTGTAGGTCGCATGCAGACACGCGACTCCCTGGCCCGCCTCGGAGTCGTCGTGGACGCGGAGGGCGGTGAGCTGCGGGTCTGGTCGGAGCACGCGACCGCCATCGATCTGCTGCTCTACGACGAGAAGGACCCGAGCTGGGTCACCCGCACCGTCCCGCTGGTGCGCGGGGAGGACGACGTCTGGTCGGCCCGGGCCGCGCAGCTGACCGTCGGCCGCCGCTACGCGATCAAGGTGGACGGGCCCTCGGGCGTCCCCGGCCGCTTCGACCCGCGGGTCCCCCTGCTCGAGCCCTACTCCCGCGGGCTGCACCGGGTCGCCGAGAACGAGTGGCGCTCCGTCGTCGTGGACGACTCCTTCGACTGGGGCTCCTCCGAGAAGCCGCGCACGCCGCTGGACCGCACCGTGCTCTACGAGGCGCACGTGAAGGGCCTGACCAAGCTCAACCCGGCGCTGCCCGTCGAGCTGCGCGGCAGCTACGCGGGCCTCGCGCACGAGTCCACCGTCTCGTCGCTCCTCGACCTCGGGGTCACCGCCGTCGAGCTCCTCCCCGTGCACGCGTTCGTCTCGGAGCAGCGGCTGCTGCGCCAGGGGCTCACCAACTACTGGGGATACAACACCCTCAACTTCTTCAGCCCGCACGCCGCCTACGCCTCCCCCGCCGCCCAGCGCGGCGGCCCGACCGCGGTGCTGCGCGAGTTCAAGGGCATGATCAAGCTGCTGCACGAGGCCGGGCTCGAGGTGATCCTCGACGTGGTCTACAACCACACCGCGGAGGAGGGGCCGCAGGGTCCGCGCTCGAGTCTGCGCGGGATCGACGACCAGGCGTACTACCGCCAGACCGACGAGGGCCACTACATCGACGTCACCGGCTGCGGCAACACGATCGACTTCGGCCGGCCCGTCGCCCAGCGCCTGGTGCTCGACTCGCTCCGCTACTGGTCCGACGAGGTCGGGGTCGACGGCTTCCGGCTCGATCTGGCCGCGACCCTCGGGCGGGACGAGATCGCGCACTTCCAGCGCGACCACCCGCTGCTGCGCGCGGCCGTCGAGGACCCGGCGCTCGCCGACGTGAAGATGATCGCCGAGCCGTGGGACGTCGGCATGGGCGGCTGGCAGACCGGCAACTTCCCGGACGGCTGGTCGGAGTGGAACGACCGCTACCGCGACCGCGCCCGCAACTTCTGGCTCTCGGACATCGACTACGCCCGGCGAGCGGGAACGGCGCCGGTCGGCATCGGCGGCTTCGCGACCCGGCTCTCCGGCTCGTCGAACACGTTCTCGCTCGAGCGCGGGCCGCTCGCCTCCGTCAACTTCGTCACGGCGCACGACGGCTTCACGCTCGCGGATCTCGTCTCCTACAACGTCAAGCACAACATCGGCAACGGCGAGTCGAACCGCGACGGCGCCGACACCAACCGCTCCTTCAACCACGGCTTCGAGGGCCCGACCGCCGACGACGGCGTTAACCAGGGCCGGCGGAAGGCGATGCGGAACCTGCTCGGGACGCTCCTGCTCTCGGCCGGCGTCCCGATGATCACGGCCGGCGACGAGTTCGGCCGCAGCCAGCGCGGCAACAACAACGCCTACTGCCAGGACTCGGACCTCACCTGGCTGCGCTGGGACGGACGCAGCGACTGGCAGCTCGAGCTGCGGGAGCACGCCCGGACGCTGATCCGCCTGCGCCGCGAGCACCCGGCGCTGCGGCCCTCGCGCTACGGGCGCGGCGGAGAGGTCACGCCGAGCGCCACGAGCATGCGCTGGTTCGACGCGCACGGGCGGACGATGTCCGAGCACGACTGGACCTCGGCGGAGAACCGCACGCTGCAGTACCTGGCCGCGTCCACTCCCGAGACGGAGGAGTTCGACCGCGTCCTGCTGATCGTGCACGGCGTCGAGTCGGACACCTCGGTCGTCCTGGCCGAGAGCGAGGGCGTCACCGGCTACACCCGGCTCTGGAGCAGCGAGGAGTCGGTGCCGCTCGAGCACGGCGAGTCGTTCGAGCCGGGGCAGGTCGTCCGTGTCGCCGGCACCTCGATGCAGCTCTTCGCCGCGCACGGCCCGCGTCCGGCCGCCGCGAGCTGATGAAGGGCGGACCGGGGACGCCGGCGACGCTCGCGCTCACCGCGGCGGGGATCGCCTTCGTCCCGCGGGAGTACCGGCACGATCCCGGGGCGGCGAGCTACGGCGGCGAGGCGGCCGAGGCGCTCGGGGTCGAGCCGGAGCGGGTGTTCAAGACGCTGCTGGTCGACGTCGACGGCGAGCTGGTCGTCGGCATCGTGCCGGTGACCGGGTCGCTGGGGCTCAAGGAGCTGGCGGCGGCGGTCGGGGGCAAGCGGGCGGCGATGGCCGACCCGGCGCTCGCGCAGCGGCGCACCGGCTACGTGCTCGGCGGCATCTCGCCGATCGGGCAGAAGACGCGGCACCGCACCGTGCTCGACGAGACGGCGGAGCTGTACGACACCGTGCTCGTCTCGGGCGGGCGCCGCGGCTTCGACATCGAGCTCGCGCCGGCGGACCTCGTCGCCGCGACGGGCGCGATCGTCGCGGACATCGCGCGCTGAGGGCGGGCGGGTCTCGATACGCCGCTGCGCGGCTACTCGACCAGCATGCATCTGAGAGGACGCTTCGCGGCAGCTCCACCAGCATGCACGGAGGCCGCCTCCATGCTGATCGCGCAGCCCTCGCAGAGGGCTTCCCTGTTGATCGTGCAGCGCCCGCAGAGGGCTCCCATGCTGATCGAGTAGCCCGCGGAGCGGGCGTATCGAGATCCTCCGTCATCCGGAGGCCGGGTCTCGATACGCCGCTGCGCGGCTACTCGACCAGCATGGATCTGACCGGCCGCTGCGCGGCTACTCGACCGGCATGGGGGCGCGTCAGCCGGCCGCCGCGACCAGGCCGAGCTCGGCCGAGCGGGCGAGCAGCGGGTGCCGCGGCACGACGCGGACGGTGTAGCCGAAAGAGCCGCTGCGGTCGAGGACGATCTCGCCGGCGTAGGGCACGCGGCCGACCGCGTCGGCGGGCACGACCGCGCCCGACTCCTCCGCCACCTCGAGCTCGTGCAGGCGCACGTCGACGAGCGAGCCGTCCGCCGCCGTGGTGCCGGAGACGACCTGCACCACGACGTCCTCAGGCGAGAGCTCGCCCAGGCGGACCCCCGCGCGCAGCGCGAGCCGGTCGCCGCGCTGGGGCACCGCGTCGATGCCGCCCGACTCGACCGACGCGACCGCCACGCCCGGCCAGCCCGCGCGGACCCGCTGCTTCCAGGCGGAGAGCTCCTTGGCCGGCTCGAAGTGGTCGGCCGCGATCTCGCGCCCGGCCCCGGCGGCGGGCTGGTAGAGCGCCTCGACGTACTGGCGCACCATCCGCTCGGCCGACAGCTCCGGCGAGAGCGTCGCCAGCGTGTGCCGGATCGAGCGCACCCAGCGGCGCGGCACTCCGTCGTGGTCGCGCTCGTAGTAGCGCGGCACGACCTCGCTCTCGAGCAGCTCGTAGAGCGCGTCGGCCTCGAGCGTGTCGCGCGACTCCGGGTCGAGGTCGCGGTCGGAGGACGGGATCGCCCAGCCGTTCTCGCCGTCGAAGTACTCGTTCCACCAGCCGTCGAGGATCGACAGGTTCAGCGAGCCGTTCAGCGCGGCCTTCATCCCGGAGGTGCCGCACGCCTCGAGCGGACGCAGCGGGTTGTTCAGCCAGACGTCGGTTCCCGGGTAGAGCAGCTGCGCCATCGCGATGTCGTAGTCGGGCAGGAAGACGATCCGCCGGCGCACGTCGGGCTCCTGAGCGAAGCGGACCAGCTTCTGGATCAGCCGCTTGCCCTCCTCGTCGGCGGGGTGCGACTTGCCGGCGATCACGATCTGGATCGGGTGCTCCGGGTGGGTCAGCAGCGCGCGCAGCCGCTCCGGGTCGTGCAGCATCAGCGTCAGCCGCTTGTACGTGGGCACGCGCCGGGCGAAGCCGATGGTGAGCACGTCCGGGTCGAGCAGCTCGTCCAGCCAGGCCGGAGTGAGGCCGCCGGGGTTCTGCTCGCGCCAGGAGCGGGCGGCGCGCGCTCGGGCGTCGCGCACCAGCTGCTCCCGCATCGAGCGCCGCGCCTGCCAGAGCTCGCCGTCGCTCAGCGCGCCGGACGCCCAGTCGGCGCGGGTGGTGTCGTCGGTGCCGAGCCGGTCGCGGGCGAGACCCCGGAGGATCGGATCGGTCCAGGTCGCCGCGTGCACGCCGTTGGTGACCGAGCCGATCGGCACCTCCGCCGTGTCGAACCCCGGCCAGAGACCGGAGAACATCGAGCGGCTCACCTCGCCGTGCAGCTGGGAGACGCCGTTGCTGCGCTGCGCCAGGCGGAGCCCCATGAACGCCATGTTGAAGACGTCGCTCGCACCGCCCGTGGGCGACTCGGAGCCCAGCGCCAGCACGTCCTCGATCTGCACGCCCGGCAGCAGCTCGGTGGTGAAGTACTGCTCGATCATCCCGCGGTCGAAGCGGTCGATGCCCGCCGGCACCGGCGTGTGCGTGGTGAAGACCGTGCTCGCGCGGACGACCTGCAGCGCCTGGTCGAAGTCGAGGCCCGAGCCGATCAGGCCGGAGATGCGCTCGAGACCCTGGAAGCCCGCGTGCCCCTCGTTGGTGTGGAACACCTCCGGCAGCGGCGTGCCCGAGACCTCGGCCCACAGCTCGAGGGCGCGCACGCCGCCGATGCCCAGCAGCAGCTCCTGCAGGAGGCGGTGCTCGCCGCCGCCGCCGTAGAGCCGGTCGGTGACCGTCCTCAGGGCGTCCTCGTTCTCGCGGACGTCGGTGTCGAGCAGCAGCAGCGTCACCCGGCCCACCTCGGCCCGCCAGACCCGGGCGTAGAGCGCGCGCCCGTCCGGCAGGGCCAGCACGATCCGCGCCGCCGAGCCGTCGGCCAGCCGCACGATCCGCAGCGGCAGGCCGTCGGGGTCGAGCGAGGGGTAGGACTCGAGCTGCCAGCCGTCGGCGGAGAGCCCCTGGGAGAAGTAGCCCGAGCGGTAGAAGAGGCCGACACCGGTCAGCGGGACGCCGAGGTCCGAGGAGGCCTTGAGGTGGTCGCCCGCGAGGATGCCCAGGCCGCCGGAGTACTGCGGGAGCGCGGCGGCGATGCCGAACTCGGGCGAGAAGTAGGCGATCGAGCGCGGCGCCGACTCCGGCAGCGACTGGTACCAGCGCGGCTCGGTGCGGTAGCGCTCGAGGTCGTCGCGGAGGCGCCAGGCGTCGTCGACGAAGCCCTGCTCGCGGGCCAGCTCGGCGAGGCGCTCGGGCGCGATCGCGCCGAGGAGCGCGGTCGGGTCGCCGGTGCCGCGCTGCCACAGCTCGGGATCCGCCCGCTCGAACAGGCGGCGGGTCGGCTCGTGCCAGGCCCAGCGCAGGTTGCCCGCCAGCTCGCCGAGCGCGGACAGCTCGGGCGGCAGGACCGATCGGACGGTGAAGCGGCGGATGGCCTTCACGGCACTCCTCGACTCTCTGCCGGTACGGCGACCGGCTGATCCCGGCGACTGCGGACCCCGGCGAGCACCCCCTGCGGACGGCCGGGGCGGTCGCGCTCGCACACTGTAGCGGAGTGCCCGCGGGCGCCGTCGGCCGTGGCGCCGGCCCTTTTGCACAGCGGCGCGCGCGTTCGCAACCGGCGTGCCAAAGGGATCGCCGGTCGCTACTGTCGTGACGTGGCTCAGACACCTTTCGGCAAGGCTTCGCACGGCAAGGACGCACGACGAGCGGCTCGGGGAGGTGCGGCCCGGGAGGAGACTCCCGCCGCGCAGACACCCCCGTCGCCCGAGGCGGCGGCACAGGATGCGCAGGATCGCACGGCACCGGCTCCGGCCGCGCAGGCGCCGGCTCCCGTGGCACCGGGGACGGCCGCCGCGGCGCCGGCTCCCGGGGCTGCGGCGGAGACCGCGGGGCAATCCGCTCCGACCGGCTCCGGCTACCGGGTCCGCGCCGAGCGCATCCCGATCATCGACCCGCAGCCGCGGCTCGAGGACGACCGCTGGCCGGCGAAGGCCTTCGTCGGCGAGGTCGTCCCGTTCGCGGCGACCGCGTTCCGCGAGGGGCACGACCTGATCGGCGTCGACCTGCTGCTCACCTCCCCCGCCGGCACCGAGTCGGAGCACCGGATGGCGCTGATCGCCACCGGCACCGACCGCTACGGCCGCCTCGTCCTCCTCGACGACGAGGGCGACTGGACGTACCGCATCCGCGCCTTCGCCGACGACTGGGCGACCTGGCTGCACACCGCCGAGGTCAAGATCCCGGCCGGCCTGGACATCGCCGTCACCTTCGCGATCGGCGAGGGCCTCCTCCGCACCGCGGCCGGCGACGACTCCCGCTCCGAGGCCGAGCGCTCCCTGCTCTCCGACGCCGCCGCCACCGTGGCGGACGAGTCGCTCTCCCCCGAGGCGCGCCTCGCCGCCGCCGAGGACCCCGCCGTGCACGGCGCCTTCACCGCGCGTCCCGTGATGAGCCTCGCGAGCGTCTCGGAGCCGCGCACCGTGCACGTCGAGCGCACCCGCGCGGGCGTCGGCGCCTGGTACGAGTTCTTCCCCCGCTCCGAGGGCGCCGTCCGGAACGAGGACGGCAGCGTCAGCTCCGGCTCCTTCCGCACCGCGATCGACCGCCTCCCCGCCGTCGTGGCGATGGGCTTCGACGTGCTCTACCTGCCGCCGATCCACCCGATCGGCCGCAACTTCCGCAAGGGCCCGAACAACACGCTGAACGCCGGCCCGAACGACCCCGGCTCGCCGTGGGCGATCGGCGCCCCCGAGGGCGGGCACGACGCGATCCACCCCGACCTCGGCACCGTGGAGGACTTCACCGCCTTCCACGACGCCGTCACCGCCGCCGGCCTCGAGCTCGCGCTCGACTTCGCGCTGCAGGCCTCGCCGGACCACCCCTGGGTGACCAGCCACCCCGAGTGGTTCACGACGCTGCCGGACGGCTCGATCGCCTACGCCGAGAACCCGCCGAAGAAGTACCAGGACATCTATCCGATCAACTTCGACAACGACCCCCAGGGCATCCGCCAGGAGGCGCTGCGCGTCCTGCGCTACTGGATCTCACTCGGCGTGAAGATCTTCCGCGTCGACAACCCGCACACCAAGCCGCTCGACTTCTGGGAGTGGATCATCCACGAGGTCAACGCCGAGAACCCCGAAGTCGTCTTCCTCGCGGAGGCGTTCACCCGGCCGGCGATCATGCGGGCGCTCGGCAAGGTGGGCTTCCAGCAGTCGTACTCGTACTTCACCTGGCGCAACACCAAGGAGGAGCTCGAGGAGTTCTTCACGAGCATCTCGCACGAGACGGCCGACTACATGCGGCCGAACCTCTTCGTGAACACGCCGGACATCCTCACCGAGTACCTCCAGTACGGCGGCCGCTCGGCCTACAAGGTCCGCGCCGCGCTCGCCGCGACGGCGTCGCCGCTCTGGGGCGTGTACGCAGGCTACGAGCTGATCGAGAACGTCGCACGCCCCGGCGCCGAGGAGAACATCGACAACGAGAAGTTCGAGTACAAGACGCGCGACTGGGCCGCGGCCGACGCCGCCGGCTCGACGATCGCCCCGTACATCACCCGGCTCAACGAGATCCGCCGGGCGCACCCCGCGCTCGCCCAGCGCCGCAACCTGCAGGTGCACGGCAGCGACGACGACGCGATCCTCGTCTACTCCAAGCACCTGGACCGCGCGTTCACCGGCACCGGCAGCGACGACACCCTCCTGGTCGTCGTCAACACCGACCCGCACTCGGCGCGTGAGACCACGGTGCACATCGACCTGCCGTCCCTCGGACTGGACTGGAGCTCGACCTACGAGGTCGAGGACCTGATCACCGGTGCCGTCTGGACCTGGGGCAGCGACAACTACGTGCGGCTCGACTCGTTCGTCGAGCCCGTGCACATCCTGAGCGTGAAGGTGGACGGACGATGACGGTTCCCGAGGACAAGGGCACGAGCCCGGCCGAGAGCACGGGCGAGAGCACGGACGAGATCGGGCGCGGGACGGAGCCGGCGCAGAACGCCGTCCCGGCCGAGGCCGGCAGCCCCGCCGACGCGGCGGGCGTCGAGCCGCGCACGGAGACGGTCGTCACGACCGGCACGAGCTCGGCGACGACCACGGGCGCGCACGTCGCGGAGCCCGCGGCCGAGGAGTCGGCCGCAGCGCCTGAGCGGCTCACGCCGCCCGAGCCCGTCGCGCCGCCCGAGCCGCTCCTGCCGCCCGAGCCGACCACGGCGTCCGCGACCCCCGAGCCGCTCACGCCGCCGGAGCCGACCGCACCGTCCGCGACCCTCCAGCCGCTGACGCCGCCCGAGCCGACCGCCGCGGCCGACGCACCGATCGCCGAGACGAGCGACTCCGACCCCGCCCCGGCGCCGGACTCCGACGTCGACGCCCTCCCCGAGTTCCCCGAGTGGGTCCTCCAGCAGCTGGCGACCGGCAGCAACGCGCTCCCCCACGACGTCCTCGGGCAGCACCCGCTCCCCGGCGGCGGCGCTGTCGTCCGCGTCCGCCGGCCGCTCGCCGACGCCGTGACGGCTGTCCTGGCCGGCGGCGCCCGCGTCGAGCTCGAGCACCTGCACGACGGCCTCTGGCAGGGCGTCCACGACGAGGACCTGCAGGCGTACACCGTCGAGGCGCACTACGGCGACGGCTCCTCCTGGACCGCCGAGGACCCCTACCGGTTCTCGAAGACCGTCGGCGACTTCGACCTCTACCTGATCGGCGAGGGCCGGCACGAGCGGCTCTGGGAGGCGCTCGGCGCGCGGCACCGCGAGCACGAGGGCGTCTGGGGCACCTCCTTCGCCGTCTGGGCGCCGCACGCCCAAGCCGTCCGCGTCGTCGGCGACTTCAACGACTGGAGCGGCGAGGGCCACGCGCTGCGGAACCTCGGCGTCAACGGCGTCTGGGAGATCTTCGTCCCCGGCATCGAGCCCGGCGCCTCGTACAAGTTCGACCTGCTCTCGCGCGACGGCCGCTGGGTCCGCAAGGCCGACCCGATGGCCCGCGCCACGGAGGTGCCGCCGGCGACCGCCTCGCGCGTCCCCGTCTCCCACCACCAGTGGAGCGACTCCGGCTGGATGGAGCAGCGCGCGAGCGTCGACCCGCACACCCAGCCGATCAGCGTCTACGAGATGCACCTCGGCTCCTGGAAGCCCGGTCTCGGCTACCGCGAGCTCGCCGATCCGCTGATCGAGTACGTCACCACGCTGGGCTTCACCCACGTCGAGTTCATGCCGCTCGCCGAGCACCCCTTCGGCGGCTCCTGGGGCTACCAGGTCACCGGCTACTACGCCGCGTCGAGCCGCTTCGGCACCGCCGACGACCTCAAGTACCTGATCGACCGGCTGCACCAGGCCGGCATCGGCGTGCTCGTCGACTGGGTGCCCGGGCACTTCCCGAAGGACGACTTCGCGCTCGCCCGCTTCGACGGCGAGCCCCTCTACGAGCACCCGGACTGGCGCCGCGGCGAGCAGATGGACTGGGGCACCTACGTCTTCGACTTCGGGCACACCCAGGTCCGCAACTTCCTCGTGGCCAACGCCCTGTTCTGGCTCGAGGAGTTCCACGTCGACGGCCTGCGGGTCGACGCCGTGGCGTCGATGCTCTACCTCGACTACTCCCGCAAGGAGGGCGAGTGGCTGCCCAACGAGCACGGCGGCCGCGAGAACCTCGAGGCGATCAGCTTCCTGCAGGAGGTGAACGCCACCGCGTACAAGCTCTACCCCGGCATCATGATGATCGCCGAGGAGTCCACCAGCTGGCCCGGCGTCACCCAGCCCACCGTCTCCGGCGGGCTCGGCTTCGGGCTCAAGTGGAACATGGGCTGGATGAACGACTCGCTGCGCTACATGGCGAACGACCCGCTGTGGCGCCAGTACCACCTGGGCGAGATCACCTTCTCCTTCGTCTACGCGTTCAGCGAGCAGTTCGTGCTGCCGATCAGCCACGACGAGGTCGTGCACGGCAAGGGCTCGCTGATCCAGAAGATGCCGGGCGACCACTGGCAGCAGCTGGCGAACGTGCGCGCCTACCTGGCGTTCATGTGGGCGCACCCGGGCAAGCAGCTGCTCTTCATGGGCCAGGAGTTCGGGCAGTACTCGGAGTGGTCCGAGGAGCGCGGGCTGGACTGGTGGATCCTCGACCAGCCCAGTCACCGCGGGCTGTGGAGCCTCGTCGGCGAGCTGAACCGCCTCTACCGCGAGGTCCCGTCGCTGAACGAGCTCGACAACGACCAGGCCGGCTTCGAGTGGATCGACGGCGGTGCCGCGGCCCCGAACGTGATCTCCTTCCTGCGCAAGGACAAGGCCGGCCGCGCGGTCGCGGTCATCGTGAACTTCTCCGGCTCGCCGGTGCACGGCTACCGCGTCGGCCTCCCCGAGGCCGGCCGCTGGGAGGAGCTGCTCAACACGGACGCCGAGATCTACGGCGGCTCCGGAGTCGGCAACTTCGGCGCGGTCGAGTCCCGCGACGAGCCCTGGGCGGGCCGCCCCGCCTCGGCCGAGCTGATCCTGCCCCCGCTCGGAGCGCTCTTCCTGCGCCACCTGGGCTGACCGGCACCACCCCACCCGGAGGCGGGCGGAGCGGACGCACACGCGTCCCTCCGCCCGCCTCCGTCGTGCGCCCGGCCCACTCAGCGGACCGAACCATGCTGATCGAGCAGCCCGCGGAGCGGGCCACCGCATGCTGATCGAGCAGCCCGCGGAGCGGGCGCATCGAGATCCACCGGCGTCAGAAGAGCAGTTCCCGTCCTTCGTCAACGGACCCGACACCGGCGTGATCGGCGCGGCGCTCTCCGGCGCCCTGGTGGAGCTGGAGTTCGGCAACGTCTCGTCGGCGGACGCCTTCTCCTCCGGACTCGACAGCGCACGCCAGGCCGTCGGCGGCTGACGCAGCCCCGCTGAACGACGACGCCCCCGAGCCCTCCGGCCCGGGGGCGTCGACGTTGAGCGGCGCGGTTCGGAGGCCTCCGATCAGACCTCGTCCCGGCGCACCACCGCGGTGCGCCAGGTGTCGATGAGCACGACCGACCCGAGCATCACCAGCGCGAGCGCCACCGAGGCGAGGGTGTCGGTGAGCCAGTGGTAGCCGAGGTACAGGCGGGCGACGACCTGGCCGGCGATCATCCCGAGCGAGAGCGCGAAGCCGCCGATCGCCCAGACCGGCGAGGAGCGGCGCGAGGCGAGCAGGAAGGTCGTGATCAGGAAGAAGTCGCAGACGCCGGTCACGTGGCCGGACGGGAAGGAGAACGTCCCGTCGGCCCCGAGCAGCATGTACTCCACGGGCGGCCGCATGCGCTGCACCAGGTGCGCGGCGAGCTGGACGCTGAGCATGCCGGTGACCATCCCGCCCGCGAGCAGGAGCGGCCGCCAGAGGTGCCGGGCGAGCGCGATCCACAGCACGAGCACGCCGAGGATGATGATCGGCAGGAAGACCGGGCCGAAGACCGTGGCCAGCGTGTCCATCACCACCGTCCCCTCCGCGAAGCGCTTCGCGCGGAACCACTCCGAGACCGCGGGATCGAGCGCCGCGAGGCCGGTGCCCGTCGCGACCTGCACGATCAGCGCGGCGAAGAGCACGAGCCCGACCGCCACCGAACCGCCTCCCGCGCGCATCAGGCGGCGGCGGGCGGGCGCCGACATCTCGCGCTGCTCCACGAGGAAGCGCTGGTGGAATCGGGCGCTCGGGGAGAGGGCGGCGGTGCTCATCCGCTCACCCTAGGGGTCGGCGGGCGCCGTGCCGCGCGCTCCCCGCCCAGCCGCCCGGTCGATCGACGGCGCGCACCGCAGCCGACGGGTCCGTGCCGTCGGCGGCCAGCCAGAGCACGCCGCGCGAGACGCCGACGCCGGGCGCCGGCTCGCCGATCCGGTAGCCGATCCGGAACGGGAAGTCCGGGCCGCGGTTCCACGCCGCCCCCGTCACCCTCGCCCTGCGGACGCTGAGCACGACCCCCGCCCGGCGCCTGTCCCGGGTGCTGCGCAGCGGGCCCGCGCGGCTCCTCTCCCATCCCGTCACGGCGACCGCGATCAGCGCGGGCGGACTGTGGCTGCTCTACCGCACCCCGCTCCTCGAGGCCATGCATGCGGCGCCGCTGCTGCACGTCCTCGTGCACGCCCACCTCCTCCTGGCCGGCTGCCTCTTCACCGCGGCGGTCATCGGCGTGGACCCCCGCCCCCATCCGCCGGCCCGGACGACGCAGGTGATCGCGCTGGTCGTCGCGATGTCCTCGCACGCGATCCTCGCCAAGCAGCTGTACGCGCGCCCGCCCGCGTTCCTCGACTCCGCCGACGTGCGCGCGGGAGCCGAGCTGATGTCCACGGCGGGCGGCTGGCTGGAGGCGGCGGTCCTCGTCGTCTTCTGCGCCCAGTGGTACCGCGCCACAGGGCGCCGCCTGAGGGTCGAGGGCGGCGCAGCACCCGCTCATCCCTCCGGCCGCCCCGCCTGATTGTCAAGAGCCGACACCGGCCGCCCCGATGGGCGACGATCGAGGGATGGCGACCAGCGGAGCACCCCTCGAGGGCCGGCACGTCCGATTCATCCGCTACACCCGCACCCGCGACGGCTGGACCAGCGAGACGGTCCACGGGCGCCTCGAGGGGCACACTCCGGCGATGTGGCAGCTGCGCGTCGTCGACGAGCTGCGCGAGCTGCCCCGGGAGGAGTGGGCGCTCTACCGCCCCTGAGGGCGGGTGCGGCGCCGCTGTCAAGATCCTCGATCGCGGCGGCGCCCTCGGACTAGCGTCGGCGACGCCGGACTCGTGCCAGTCGAGGAGGTCGTCCGATGTCCCGCTCCCCCGCCGCGTCGAGTAGACGCACCCGCGCACTCGCCCGCGCACTCGGCGGTGCGCCCGCCGGAGCGCTCGCGGTCGGCCTCGTCCTCTCCCTCGCCGGGTGCGCCGGCCTCGCGCCGGACGCCACGGCGGCCGGTGCCACCGCCGCGGCGTTCGAGGAGGCGCTGGCCGCCGGCGACGGCGCCGCCGCGTGCGCGGTGCTGACCCCCCGGGCGGCCGAGGCGGTCGTCGAGACCGGGGCGGGATCCGCGACGTGCCCCGACGCGATCCTCGCGCTCGGCCTCGACCCCGCCGCTGCCGGCTCCCCGCGCGCCGAGGCCTTCGGCCAGGCCGCCGTGGTCGAGCTGCGCGGAGACACCGTCTTCCTCGCGGCGAGCGGCGACGGCTGGCGCGTGCGCGCCGCGGGGTGCACGGCGACCACCGAGGACCTCCCCTTCGACTGCGCGATCGACGGCTCGTGATGCGCGGGGTCTTCACCGGCTGCCTGACCGTGATCGGAGCCGGGCTCGTCTTCTTTCTCGCGACGGGGCTGCTGCACCGATGAGCGCCGTGACCCGGGCACTCGGTTCCGAGCGGCGCACCGGCGCCGACCGCGGCTTCCTGCGCGAGAACTCGCTGACCCTCGTCTTCGGCGCACTCTTCGTGCTGTCGCTGGCCGGTCAGTCGATCGCCGGCTTCCTCGTCTACCTCGACGACCTGCGGATCGCCGGTCTCGAGCCGGTGACCTACGCGCGCTACCTGACCTCGTCGACCTTCTCCGCCGACGTCGCCGAGAACTGGCAGTCGGAGTACCTGCAGTTCTTCCTCTACATCGCCGCGACGGTCTGGTTCGTGCAGCGCGGCTCCTCGGAGTCGAAGGACCCCGGCGAGGCCGGCCGCGCCACCGAGCGGGAGCAGCGGATGGGGCGGTGGGCCGAGGAGTCCTCCCCCGGTCTCGCGAAGCTCCCGGGCGGCCTCCGGCGCCGGCTCTACGCGCACTCCCTGCTGATCGTGATGGGGGCGGTCTTCGCCGGCTCCTGGCTCGCGCAGTCCGTCGCCGGGCACGTCGCCTACGACGAGCAGCAGCTGCTGGACCTGTCGGCACCGGTCTCCTGGGGCGAGTACCTCGCCTCCGCCGACTTCTGGAGCCGCACGCTGCAGAACTGGCAGTCCGAGTTCCTCGCCGTGGGCAGCATGGCGGTGCTCTCGGTCTACCTGCGCGAGCGCGGCTCGCCGGAGTCGAAGGCGGTGGGCGCTCCGCACGCGGAGACCGGCGGCGACGAGTGACGCGGCGGTCGACGCCGTCGCCGCCCCGAGCCCCGCGTCAGCGGCCGAGGGTGCGGCTCGGATACTCGCCGAAGCGGGAGGCGTAGGCGGCGGAGAACCGGCCGAGGTGTCCGAAGCCCCAGCTGCGCGCCGTGCCGGCCACGCTCGCGCGCGCCGGGTCGCCCAGCCGCAGATCCGTGTGCACCCGGTCGAGGCGCACGTCGCGGACGTACTGCAGCGGTGTCGTGCCGAGCAGGCGCTGGAACGCGACCTGCAGCCCGCGGACGCTGAGGTGCGCGGCGGCGGCGATCTCGATCGGCCCGATCGGCAGATGAGCGTTCTCGTGCACGAACTCGACGGCGGAGCGCATCCCGGCGTTGCTCGGGGCGAGCAGGACCTCCGGGAGCGCCGCGCCCTCGGGCGGGTACAGCTCCAGGAACGCAGCCGCCGCCCGGCGGGTCAGCCGGTCCCAGAGCAGCGGCGTCACCCGGCCGGTGCGGACGGCCGTGGAGATCTCGCCGATCACCGCGTGCCACTGCGCCACGGCCTCCACGCCGTGGCGGTGCAGGTGGTCGAAGCGGAGCGCGCCCGTGCGGCGGTAGCCGTGCTCGCGAGCGCTGCGGTCGACGTGCTCACGGCTCAGGTGCACGAGCTTCTGGTCGTAGTCGGCGTAGGAGAAGACGAACGGCCGGTGGGCCGGATTCAGGAGCGGCACGCCGCGCGTCACCGGCATCGCGTCGCGGTGGACGTCGACCGTCGCCGTCCCCTCGACCAGCCACTGCACGACGTAGTCGCCGCCGGCCGGGTCCTCACCGCTGGTCGCGCCGCGCATCTGCGAGGTCCGCAGGGTCATCACCGGATCGCCGAGCGCCGCGTAGCGGAACGAGAACGGCTGCTCGGTGGCCTCCACCGACCACCCCGTCCCCGAGTAGAAGCCGCCGAGGACCTCGGAGGCGCGCTCCAGATCGGTGCCGACCGCCTCGATGCGGATGCTCCCGCGATCCTCGAGGGCGGATCCGGGCCCGCGGTCAGGCACCGCGCCGTGCTCTCGGGGACTCCGGAGAGCCGTGGCCGTCGAACACGGTCGTGAGCTGCTCCAGAGTGGAGAGGACGGACGCGACGACGGCGTCGTCGAGCGTCGCGACGAGGGCCGACGCCTCCCGGTCGGCAGCGCCGAACGCCTCGTCGACGGCCTCGCGCCCGCGGGGAGTGAGTGCGAGCCGGCGTCGACGGCCGTCCGACTCGTCGTCGACGCGGTGGAGGTGGCCGGTCGCGGCCAGCCGCTTGGCGACCATCGAGGCCGCGGCGCGCGTGACGTCCAGCCAGTCGGCCAGCTCTCCGAGGGTCGCCGAGGAGCGGCCCGCCCGAGCCACGTACAGCAGTGCCGCGACGTCGGTGGCGCCGAGGCCCAGCTGCACCCGTCCCCGGGCGGTCAGGCGGCGCTGGGCGTCCTGCGCCCGCACGACCGCGTCCACGAGGCGTGCCGCACGGTCTCCGCTCGGCTCGAACTCCAGATGCTCCACCACCGCGGCCCCTTCCGCTCGTCCTGGTCCGGGCGTCCGCGCCCGTGGCGGTCTCCGCCTGCCGCCACCCCGCCGGCGCGAGGAGTGCGCTGAGCGGACACTCTGTCCCGAAGGGGACACCGTCAAAAAAGTTACCGTGTCTGCGACGACCCCGCACTCCTCCCCGCCCCGGACCCCGGCAGACAGGACGACCACCATGGGCCTCCTTCTCGACCGACGCTCAGCGGAGCACCCCGACCCACCGTATTGCGCGCTCGCGGACCCGCGGTTCGTCCCTCAGAGGCACGCCTCCTCCGGTTCTGTCACTGTTCCGGTGACACTGGAGAGGATGCCACCGCCGACCCGCACCCCCCTGAGCCGCCCTCGTGCGCCCGACGCCGACTCCCGCTCGGGAGGTGCGTCCGATGCCTGAGGACCCGGAGGAGGGAGTGTTCGTCGCCTGGGTGGCGTCGCTGCCCGATGTCACGGACGAGGAGGCGAGCGTCCTCCAGGCCGTCGGCTTCCTGAGCGCGAGCCTGCGCATCTCCGCCGACCTCGCCTTCGTCGCTCTGCGCAACGAGGCGGCGTCGAGCGGTCTCGACCTGCCGCTCGTGGCCCGCGAGGTGCTCGGCCACCAGCGCAGCATCACCGCCCCCCGCTCCGAGAACTGCCCCTGCGGCTGAGCGCGACGCCCCCGCCCGACCGCTGCCGACGCCGCCCAGAGCGCGGCCCCCCGCATGCTGATCGAGTAGCCCGCGAAGCGGGCGTATCGAGATCCACCAGCGTCAGCTTTTGAGTCTGCTGACCCGCCCTGCTCGTGACGGCGGGTCTCGATACGCCCCTGGTGGGGCTACTCGACCAGCATGACGCGGCGCAGCCGCGTCCCTTTCCCTCAACACTGAGACGCGAAGCGGCTTCGCCGCTCGAGACGCCCCTGCGGGACTGCTCGACCAGCACGGTCGGATGCGGATGCAGCGGCCCGAGATCGGCGTCTGCGGAGCACGAGCGCCGAAGGCACCGACTACCGAGCCGACCGCCCCCCGAACCAGCCGACCGCCCTCGAGGCGATGAGCGAGAAACGCGTGCCAGCGTTTCTCGCGAGCCGTGGGCGACCCGCTCTGCGAATCGCAACCACAGACCCAGCCGACCGCGGCGGGAGGAGCGCTCGCGCTCCTCCCGCAATTCAATACAGCAGCCCCGTGAGCCGCGCTCGCGCCTTGTTCACGCGCGGGTCGGTCGTGCCGACGATCTCGAACAGCTCGAGCAGGCGCGCGCGGACGCTCGCCTTGCCGTCGGCGTCGAGGCGCGGGTACACCGAGAGGAGACGGTCGAACGCGTCCTCCACGTGGCCGCCGGAGACGTCGAGGTCGGCGACGGCGAGCTGCGCGTCGAGGTTCGCGGGCTCGGCGGCCGCGGTGGAGCGGATGTCGTCGAGGGTGCGTCCCTGCAGGCGCTGGAGCAGCCTGACCTGGGCGAGGCCGGCGACGGCGAGGTCGTCGCGGGGGTTCTGCGCGATGGCGGTCTCGTACTCGGTGATCGCGGCGGAGTAGTCGCCGCGGTCGATCGCGTCGTACGCCTCCTGGTGGTGCGGGGGCAGCGGCGCGGCCTCGGGCTCGGCGCCCGGCTCGGCACCGGCGGCGGCCGGGTCGACGGGAACGGTGCCCGTGACGCCCTGCTGCGCGGCGAGCTGGAGGACCTGCTCGAGCAGGTCGCGGAGCTGCTCCTCGGTGATGAGGCCGTTGAACATCGGCACCGGGCGGCCGGCGATCACCGCGGCGATCGTCGGGACCGACTGCACCTGGAACGCCTGCGCGAGCTGGGGGCTCGACTCGACGTCGACGCCGACCAGCACGAGGGCACCGGCGTAGGAGATCACGACCTTCTCGAGCAGTGCAGTCATGCTCAGGCTCTGGTCGGACCACGAGCCGCGCAGGTCGATGATGACGGGGACCCGCGAGGACAGCTGGACGACCTGGTCGAACTCGGCGTCACCGGCCGAGAGCAGCAGCGGGTTCGCGACGGGGGCGCCCTGGGGCGCCTCACCGCCGCCCGCGGGTGCGGAGGGCGCGGCCGGCGGGGTGCGCCGGTTCACGAGGGTGGACAGGTCGACGGCACCGCGCAGGTTGCCGGGCAGCGGGGGCAGGGGGGTGCTCACGGCAGCTGCACCACCGAGACGAGTCCTTGGCTCCATCCGAGCATGACGATCTTCTCCTCCGATCCGACGGGCGGTACGTAGAACAGCAACTGATAACCGTAGGTGGTCGCGATGCCCGTGGTCGACTTGTCGATGCCGAGCAGGGTCTGCGAGGCGCCGGACGTCGACACGGTCGAGCCCTCGGCGGTCGGGCGGACCGTCGCGGTCTCGGCGATGCTCGCAGCGACGAGCGCGCCGGAGTCGTTGGTGGCGAGGGCGATGGTGTCCGAGGTCCCCGCCGCGTTGGTGAACTCGATCGAGGCGGTGTCCGGCAGTGCCGCCCGATCGGCGTTCTTCTTGTCGACGCCGACCTGACCGCGGAGGGTGTCGCCGTCGCTCGAGAAGGTCTCGGCGTACTGGCTGGAGTCGCCGTTCGCGAGGATGTCCGCGTAGGCCGCTCCGACGTTCTCCGGAGCGAGCTTCATCAGCTTCGAGTCGGGGGCGACGATCGAGGTGCCGACCGTGACCGGTGCGACGTCGGGGATCCGCGCGTTGGCCTCGAGCGAGATCGCGTAGTCCACCTTGTAGTCGACGCGGGGGCTCGCCTGGCTCATCATCAGGGCGATCGGCGCCTGCGTGGCGTCGGCGGTATTCTGCACGACCGCTGTGACCAGCCGCGGCCAGCTGTCGGTGTCCTGCGGGAGGACGAGGCTCACCGGCGACGCCGGGATCGCCTGCGGCGCGTCGATCGTGCCGCCCTTCGTCAGGACCTCGTAGTTCGTGGTGCGCTCGGTGAGTGCCTCGCCCTGGAAGCGCTCCGCGAGGATGCTCGCGTCGCGAGCGGCGTCGGCGGCGGCCGCGACCTCGGAGACCGAGGCGACGATCGCCTCCGCCTGCTGGGTGGTGACGACCGGGGTCGGCTCCTCCGCGACGGGCTCCGCGCCCGGGGTCGCGGTGGCGGACGCCGTCGGCGTCCCGGAGGCGCTCGCGGCGAGGTCGGGCCAGTAGTCGGAGCTGCAGCCGGCGAGCAGCACGGTCGCGCCGAGCGCGATCGGGAGCACCAGCAGCCGGCGGCGCCGCGAGGGCTGAGCCGCCGCGATGGAGGACTGGATGCCGGCGCGGGCGCGCGGCAGCCGGACGCCGCGCGGCACCTTGCCCTGCGGGCCCTTGCGGCGCGGTCCGTGCTGGCGGCGCAGGTGCAGGAACGCCCAGATGTAGAGGACGAGGCCGATCAGCAGGAACACGGCTCCCCCCAGCAGCAGCGGACCGGCCAGCGGCGTCGCGGTGTCGACCGGCCAGCTCACCCGGATGTCGCTCGCGGCCGGGGCGGTGCCGTCGGTGGCGACGATCAGCGAGACGTCCTCCGGCAGGTCGAGCGCGACGGTGATGCTGCCGGTGCCCTCGAACTGCTCGAGCCAGAGGTCGGAGTCACGGGGATCGACGACGGCGGCGTTCGCGTCCGCCACGTCGGAGGCCAGCGTCAGCGCCGTCCCGGTCTCCTGCTCGGCGGACAGGCTGTCCGCGCCGTCCTCGCTGCTCGCGTAGTCGATGCGGTCGTAGTCGGAGCCGCCGACCCAGCCCAGCACGTCGGTCGTCGGCGCGTACGCCATCACGAGGTCGCCCTCGCCCTCGACCGTGATCGTCTGCCGGCCGGGATTGGCGCCGAGCGTGCTGCCGTCGATGACGGCGTAGGGGGCGCCGGACTCGAGCGCGGTCTGCGCGGTGAGCGACTCCGGTGGAGCCCACACCGTCCGCTGGCCGATGCCGAGCGCGATGAGCGCCGCGGCGATGACGGTGGCGATGATGGCGAAGACGAACCGCACGAAAGAACTCCTCCTGCGTTGCCGGATCGGGGGGTGGCGGCCCGGGACGGCTCCGGTGACGGCCGGACCGGGGCGCGACGGCAACAGACAAAGACAGTCCAGGTTAGCGGATGGGCTGAGCCGAACCCAGGGATCGGCCGAGAGCCCCGATCCAGGGGCGCGCGGTGCGGGTGTCGGCCCGGGCCGCGAGGCACCCGCTGACTAAACTCCCTGGAGTGCCGCGACCCCACCGCGGCCGTGTTCCGGAGGAGACGACGTGGCAAGCGACGAGGCCGAATTCACCCAGGTGTTCCGGGGCTACGACCGGGACGAGGTCGACAAGGCCATCCAGGGTCTGCGCCGCGAGCTCATCCACGCCAACACCCAGGCCGCCGAGAGCGGTCGCGAGGCCAAGCGCCTCTCCTCCCGCATCGACGGGCTCGAGAAGGAGCTGCAGCAGGTCGGTGCGCCCACCTACGCGGGACTCGGCGCCAAGCTCGAGCACACCCTCCGGGTGGCCGAAGAGCAGTCGGAGCGCATCATCGCGCAGGCGGAGAACGACGCCTCGGCGCTGCGCCGCTCGACCCGCGACGACCGCGACGGTCTGCTGAAGGACGCGCGCGACGAGGCCGAGCGCCTCGTGACGGAGGCGCGCCGCCGCGCCGACCGCACCCGCGAGGAGTCCGAGGCGCAGGCCGCCGCGACGCTCGGCAAGGCCGCCGACGACCGCGACGTGATGACCCAGGACGCCGTCCGCGAGGCCGCCGCCATCCGCGGCACCGTCGCCACCGAGGCCGCCGAGACCCGCGCGACCGCCAAGCGCGAGGCCGCGGCGATCCGTTCCGAGGCCGGCCGCGAGGCCGCCGAGATGCGCGCCGTCGCCGCCCGCGAGGTCGAGGTGGCCCGCGCCGAGGCCGCCCGCCTGGCGCAGAGCAACGAGCTGCTGCGGGCGGAGGTCGCCTCCGAGGTCGACCGCCTGCGCGCCGCCGTCACCGCCGAGGTCGCCGAGGCCCGCGCCGCGATCGAAGCCGAGGTCCTGGCCGCCCGCGCCGACCTCGAGGCCGAGGTCCTGTCCGGCCGCGCCGACCTCGCCGCGGAGCTGGCCACCGGCCGCGCGGAGGGCGCCCGCGAGCTCGCCGATCTGCGCACCCAGCTCGCCCGCGACCGGGCCGACGCCGTCGCCCTCCTGGACGCCGAGCTCGCCGCGCTGCGCTCCGCCGCGTCCGACGAGGCCGCCGCGCTCTCGCGCGAGGTCGAGCAGGCCCGGATCGACCTCGTCGTCGAGCTCGCCGCTCGCCGCGAGGAGGCGGACCGCGACTACCTGCTCCGCCACCAGGAGGCGGTCGCCCAGACGCAGCGCTACCTGGACGAGTCGAACCTGCAGCTCGCCGACGCCATCCGCCGCGCGAACGACAAGCGCCTGGAGGCCGACGCGCTCCGCAGCGACGCCCTCGACGACGTCACGCGCCTGCGCCGCGAGGCGCAGGACGAGTCGGACGCGCTGCTCGACTCCGCCCGCGACCGCGCCCGCGAGATGATCGCCGACGCCGAGCGCCGCACCCGCGAGCTGCAGAACACGGCCGAGTCCCGCCTCGACGAGATCCGCACCGAGCGCGACGCGATCGCCGGCTACGTCACGGGCCTCCGCGGCCTGATCGGGCACATCGACGGCCTGTCGGACGACGACGGCGGGTCGAAGGACGACGGCGGCTCGACGAAGCGCTGACCGGCGCGGGCGGGCTCAGCCGAGCTCGCCCGCCCACTCCGTCGGCAGCGGCGACGACGCCGGCGCCACCACCCGCACGATCTCGTCGAGCACGCGGCGCGTCTGCGCCTCGCCGACCCAGAGGTGCTTGCCGCCCTCGACGGCGACCAGCTCGAGCTGCGGGACCGAGGCGAACCGCTCGGCGGCCGCCGCCGGCCGCAGGTAGTCGTCGAGCTCGGGGATCAGCGCGACCAGCGGCCGCCCGTCCTCGCCCCAGGCCGCGACCTCCTCGGCCGTCGCCCGGTGCAGCGGCGGCGACAGCAGGATCGCGCCCTCGACGGGGTGCTCCCTCCCCCACTTCAGCGCCAGCTCGGTGCCGAAGGACCAGCCGACCAGCCAGGGGTGCGGCAGCCCGCGCTCGGCCACGAGCGCCATCGCCGCGGCGACGTCGGCCCGCTCGGCGGTGCCGCCGTCGAAGGCGCCCTCGCTCGTCCCGCGCGGCGAGCTCGTGCCGCGGGTGTTGAAGCGGAGCACGGCCACCCCGGCCAGGGCGGGCAGCCGCGCGGCGGCCTTCCGCAGGATGTGCGAGTCCATGAAGCCGCCGTGCGTCGGCAGCGGGTGCAGGGTGACCAGCGTAACGACCGGCTCGCCCTCGAGCGGCAGCGCCAGCTCGCCGACCAGGGTCAGCCCGTCGGCGGTGTGCAGCTCCACGTCCTCGCGGCGGGCGGGGAGGACGACGCCTCCGCGGATCTCGTGCGTCATCGTGCTCCTTCGATCCGCCAGCAGTGGGTGTGCCAGTGGCGACGGCCGGCGAGGTCCGCGGCGTCGCCGAGTGCTCCGTCGCCGCGCCAGACGACGACGTGCGCGAGGCCGATGTCGATCGTCTGGCCGCAGCCCGGGCAGAGGTAGTTCTTGACCGCGCGCGACGACGAGACGGGCTGGACGTTCCACTCCCGGCCGCGGCGCGTCTCGGTGCGACGCCAGCCGGCGAGCATCTGCGAGAGGTCGCGCTGCTCGTCGTCGTCCTCGCGCCCGCGTCCGCGGGGTCGATTGCTGCGCGGCATTGCTCCAGTCTAGGAGCCGCCGCGCGAGCACTCGCTCGCAGCTGTCCCGTCCGGGCGGGTCAGTGCGAGGAGTCGTCCATCTCGAGCCGCGTCTCCTCGGCGTCGAGCATCAGCTGCGCCCGCCGCAGGATCCGCGAGGAGTAGACCCCGCGACCGCGCGCCTCCAGCAGTGCCTCGCGCTCGGCGCTCAGCACCGCCCGACGCAGGTGCAGATACTGCCCCTGGGGGCCCAGCGGGCCGTCGGCCTCGCGCTCCACCTGCTCCCACGCGACCTGCGAGCGCGTCAGCGTGTCCCGGCGGACCCGCTCCAGAACCCGTTCGCCGACACTGCCGGCCGGCAGGTCCTCGACCGCCTCCGGCAGCGCCTGGATGCCGGTCGAGGCGACCTCGTCGAGCAGCGTGGCCAGCTCGCGGCGGTCGGCGTCGCCGTCGCTCCCCTGGATGCCCGTGACCCGGATGAGCGCCGGCAGCGTCGCGCCCTGCAGCAGCAGGGTGACCACGGCCACGGTGAAGGCGATCAGGATCAGCTGCGAGCGGTACGGAGTCTCCTGCGGCAGGGACTGCGCGGCCGCGAGCGTGACCACGCCGCGCATCCCGGACCAGGAGAGGATGACCCCGCCGCGCCAGCCGAACGCCTCGCTGGTCGTCGCCGCGAGGTCCGTCTCCCGCCGCTGGTACAGCCGCTCCGCCCGCTGCCGGCGGCGGACGAAACGCTCGTCGCTGCTGGCGCTGTTGCGCAGGCGCATCACCCCGACCGCGAGCCGGCGGTTGATCCGCTCCGCCCGCCGGCCCGAGCCGCGCAGCCAGAGCAGCAGCGGCCAGACGAAGAGGGTGCGCAGCACGATCAGGATCACGACCGTCGCGAGCCCGAGGAGGACCGCGGTGTCGACGCCGACGCCGCCCGGCTCGATGTCCCCGACGATCGCCTTGATCTCGGCGCCCATCAGGAGGAACACGCCGTTCTCCAGCAGGAACTGCGCCGTCCGCCAGTTGACGCGCTCGCTGATCCGCGACTGCGGGCTGAGGAACCGCGCGCTGTTGTGCCCGGTGTAGATGCCGGTGACGACCACCGCGAGGACACCCGAGGCGCCGAGCTCCTCCGCCGGGATGTAGGCGAGGAAGGGCACCGCGAACGAGACCGCGGTGTCCAGCACCGGGTCGCGCAGCTTCGAGCGCACGAAGACGGTCAGCACGCCCATCACCAGCCCGAGGACGACGGCCATCACGACCGAGTACACGAAGAGCACGCCGACCTCGCCGATGTCGATGGCGTCGCTCGAGACGGAGGCGCCCACCACCGCGGTCGCGGCCGTGGCGGCGCGCAGCAGCACGAGCGCCGACGCGTCGTTGACGAGGCTCTCGCCCTCGAGCACGGTCACGAGCCGGGGCGGCAGGCCGAGCTTCTTGCCGATCGAGGTGGCCGCGACCGCATCGGTCGGACTGACCACGGCGCCGAGCGCGATGGCGGCCGGGAGGCTGAGGTCCGGCAGCAGCATGTAGAGGAAGAAGCCGACGACGAGCGCCGTGACGACGACGAGCAGCACCGACAGCCCGAAGATCGAGCGCAGATTCCGCCGGAAGTCGGCGAGCGGAACCTGGATCGCCGCGGAGTACAGCAGCGGAGGCAGGACCCCGGCGAGGATCAGCTCCGGCTCGACCTCGATCTCGGGGACGCCGGGGAGGTATGACGCGCCGATGCCGATGACGACGAGCAGCAGCGGCGCCGCGACTCCGAGCCGGCTCGAGAAGCGCGCGACGGTGACGACGGTGATGATCCCGACGACCCCGAGCAGCGCGTAATCCACGCTCTCAGGCTATCGGGCGGGCCGACCGCCCCGAGGACGGACGGCGGCGGGGATCAGTACCAGCCGACGCTCTCCGAGTGCGCCCAGGCACCGCACGGCGAGCCGTAGCGCCCGGAGATGTAGCCGAGGCCCCAGGTGATCTGGGTGTTGGCGTTGGTCTGCCAGTCGCCGCCGACCGTCGCCATCTTGCTGCCGGGGAGCGCCTGCGGGATGCCGTAGGCACCGCTCGACTTGTTCTCGGCGTAGACGTTCCAGCCGGACTCGCGGTTCCACAGCAGCACGAGGCAGTCGTACTCGCTGTCGGCCCAGCCGCGCTGCACGATCTGGTCGTAGGCGAGGGCCTTCGCCGAGCCGGGGTCCGGGGCGGCAGAGCGGGCGACGGGCGCCGCGGCGGCCGACTCCTCCTCCTCGTCCTCCTCGACGACGGCCTGCTTCGACCTCGTCGGAGTGGGGGTCGGCGTCGGAGTCGGCGTGGGGGTCGGCTTGGCCTGCGCGTCGAAGGTGTCGCGCTGGACGGTTCGCTCGACGGCGGCCTCGGCGACGACGAGGCGCTGGGCCGGGTCGCCGTTGAAGCGCTCCGGGGCCTGGTAGAAGGGCGACGCGACGGCGCCGCTGGACGGGTCGACCGCGCTGACGGCGACGAAGCCGATGGAGGCGGCGAAGGCGAGGAACGCCAGCGGGAGACGGGTCCGGGACCGACGGGCCGCCGGGCGCTTCGAGGTCTCGACCGAGGATCGGGAGACGGGTGGCTGCGCGACGGACGTTCTCTGATGCATACCCACGATCACGAAAGCATAACGGAGGACCTCTCGATCCGCCAGTGCGGGGCCGACCGCTCAGCGCACCGCCAGCATCACGTCGACCACGGCGTCGAGCACGAGGTCCACCTGCGGCTCGGAGTAGCCGCCGCGCTGCGGGGCGAACGACACCGTCCGCACGTCGTCCACGGTCAGCACGGAGCCGTCCCGGAAGTAGCCGGAGACGCGGTCCGAGAAGGCGTCGACCTGGCGGATGTTGTAGCCGGTGGTCAGCACGCCGGCGCGGGTGAAGCGCTCACGCGCGGGCCGCGCCAGGCGGTTCACGATCTCCTGCGCGGTCTCGCGGGCGTTCCGGAGCCAGGCCTCCTCGCCCTGCGCCGCGATCGCGTACTGGCGCTCGCGCACCGCGAAGGCGTCCTCGAGGCGCTCCAGCGCGGCGTCGACGTGCGGCGCCGAGTAGCCGCCCTTCTTCAGCGAGAAGGCGGTGTGCCGCAGATCCACCGCGCGCAGGTCGGCCGGACCACCCGAGAGCTGGGCGTAGGCGTCCCTGGCCGAGGCGAGGAAGGAGTCGACCTCGTCCGTGTCGTAGCCGGGCCGGGACTCGCGGGCGCGGGGGAAGGGAGCGTTCATCCCGTCATTCTGCCAAGACGGCGGCCCGGCACGGGAATCGGCGCGTCGACCGCGTTGCGAGGGGACGGAGTCCGCGCGCTCAGCCGATGCGCGGTCCCGCGCCCGAGGTCAGTGCGCGAAGACGAAGTAGAGCACGTAGGCCGCGGCGGCCGACGGGAGGATCGAGTCGAGCCGGTCGAGGAAGCCGCCGTGGCCCGGAAGCCACGAGCTCATGTCCTTGATGCCGATGTCGCGCTTGATCAGCGACTCGGCGAGATCGCCCAGCGTCGCCGTCAGCAGGACGACCGCGCCGAACACGGCGCCGACCCACCAGGGCTGGCCGAGCAGCAGGAGCGCGAGGAGCACGCCGACGACGACGCCCGCGACCGCCGCTCCCGCGAAGCCCTCCCAGGTCTTCTTCGGGCTGATCCGCGGTGCCATCGGGTGCTTGCCCCAGGTGAGACCGCTGACGTAGGCGCCGGTGTCGACGACGATCACGAGGATCAGGAAGGACAGCGCCCAGAGCTGACCGCCCTCCTCCGCGACGAGGCGGATGGCGAAGGCGCCGAGGAACGTGACGTAGATCTGCACGAACGCGCCGAGCCCGACGTCGAGCAGGAGCTCGCGACCGGTCGACCTCGTCCGGCGGAGGAGCTGCTCCCCCAGCCGCCAGAGCGCGACCAGCGCCGAGCCGCCCAGCACGGCGAACCAGGCGGCCTGCATCCCGCCGTAGTACGCCGCGGGGACGGCGACGACGGCGACGACGCCGGTGGGGATGCGCGGGATGTCGCGCCCGGCGTGACGCAGTGCGTTCGACAGCTCGAGTGCCGCCAGCAGCACGAGGGCGCCGGCCAGCACCATGAAGAGCTCTTTGACAACCAGCAGGCTGACCACCATCGCGCCGCCGCCGATGAGACCGATGACGGTCGCGGAGACGAGGTTCCGGCCCGAGCGCGCGGTCAGGCGCTCGTTCGTCGCCTCGAGCTGGGCACGGGTCGCCTCGAGCTGTCGCTCGACGTCGGCCCGGCCCTGCTGGGCCCGCGCGCGCAGGGCGTCGCGCGTGACCATGCGCGAACCCCGGGCGCCCGGAACGTGCGGCGCCGGAGCGTCGTCGCTGCGCTCGGGATCCTCGGGGTTCACGGGCACGGCACTACACCTCGAGCAGTTCGGATTCCTTGCGCTTGAGCGCCTCGTCGATGGCGTCCACGTGCTGCTTGGTCAGGGCCTCGAGCTCCTTCTCGCCGCGCGAGAGCTCGTCGTCGCCGATGTCGCCCTTGAGCGCGTCGAGGTCGCTCTTCGCGCTGCGGCGGATGTTGCGGACGGCGATCTTCGCGTCCTCCGCCTTGGTGCGCACGATCTTCACGAACTCCTTGCGGCGCTCGGCGGTGAGCTCGGGGAGGTTGATCCGGATGACCGAGCCGTCGTTCGTCGGGTTGGCGCCGAGGTTCGGCATGTCCCGGATGGCCTGCTCGATGTCGCGCAGGGCGCCCTTGTCGTAGGGGGTGACCAGCAGCGTGCGCGCCTCGATGTTCTGCAGCGATGCGAGCTGCGAGAGCGGGGTGGGCGTGCCGTAGTAGCTCACCAGCACCTTCTGGAACAGGCCGGGGTTGGCCCGACCGGTGCGCACCGTGGAGAAGTCCTCCTTGGCGACTCCGACGGCCTTGTCCATCTTGACGGTCGCGTCGGCGAGTACATCCGAGATCACAGGGGGCTCCTTAAGAGAGGGAAGTGGTCAGTCTAGTTCGGGGCGGGGGCGCCCTAGTTGGAGACGAGGGTGCCGAGCCGGGTGCCCCGGATGGCCCGCGCGACGTTGCCGGCCGGCTCCATCCCGAAGACCTGCATCGGCATGCCGTTGTCCATGCAGAGGCTGAAGGCGGTCGAGTCGACGACCTTGAGACCGCGCTGCAGCGCCTCCTGGTAGGTGAGGGTATCGAGCTTCTTCGCGTCCGGGTTGGTCCGCGGGTCGGCGTCGTAGACCCCGTCGACGCCGTTCTTCGCGACGAGCACGACGTCGGCGTGCGTCTCGAGCGCGCGCTGCGCGGCGACGGTGTCGGTGGAGAAGTAGGGCAGGCCGGCGCCCGCGCCGAAGATCACGACGCGGCCCTTCTCCATGTGCCGGATCGCCCGGCGGGGGATGTAGGGCTCGGCGACCTGCGTCATCGCGATCGCGGACTGCACGCGCGTCTCCGCGCCGGCCTGCTCGAGGAAGTCCTGCAGGGCGAGGGCGTTCATCACCGTGCCGAGCATGCCCATGTAGTCCGCGCGGCCGCGGTCCATGCCGCGCTGCGAGAGCTCGGCCCCGCGGAAGAAGTTGCCGCCGCCGACGACCACCGAGATCTCGACCTCGGTCGCGGCGTCGGCGATCTCGCGCGCCAGTGCGCTGATCACGTCCGGGTTCACCCCGAGAGTGCCGGCTCCGAACGCCTCCCCCGACAGCTTCAGCAGCACCCTGCGGCGCTTGCCCGTCGTCTTCGCATCCGTCTCCGTCATGGACGTTTCCTCCCGTAGACCCGTACAAACCTATCCCGCGCGGGGGACGCCCCGCGACCACGCCCGGGCGCCTCCCCCGGGCAGAGCGAAGGGAGTCCGGGTCGACTGAACGACCCGGACTCCCCTCGCTGTGCGTGCTACGCGCCGACCTTGAAGCGGGCGAAGCCCGACACGGTCAGACCGGCGTCCGCCACGACCTTGCTGATGGACAGCTTGTTGTCCTTGGCGTAGTCCTGGTCGAGCAGCGCGACCTGCTTGAAGTACGCGTTGACGCGACCCTCGATGATCTTCGGCAGGGCGGCCTCGGGCTTGCCCTCGCCGCGCGAGATCTCCTCGACGATGCGGCGCTCGTTGTCGACCTCCGACTGCGGCACGTCCTCGCGCGACAGGTAGGAGGGGTTGGCGAACGAGATGTGCTGCGCGATCGAGCGGGCGGTCTCCGCGTCGTCTCCCGAGTAGCCCAGGACCACGCCGACCTGCGGGGGCAGGTCCTTGTTGGTCTTGTGCAGGTAGACGGCGAAGTGCTCGCCGGAGACGGTGGCGACGCGACGGAGCTCGACCTTCTCGCCGAGGATCGCGGCCTCGTCGTTGATGAGGTCGGCGACGGTCTTGTCGCCGGCGGGGGCCGCGAGGGCCTCCTCGACGGTGGTGGCGCCGGCGCCGACGACCGCGTCCAGCACGCCCTCGGACAGGGCGATGAACTTGGTGCCCTTGGCGACGAAGTCGGTCTCGCAGGCGAGCTCGATCAGGGTGGCGACGCCGTCCTTCTCGGCGGCGGCGACGAGGCCCTCGCTCGTGGAGCGGTCGGCGCGCTTCGCGTTGCCCTTGGCGCCCTTGAGGCGGAGGATCTCGACCGCCTTGTCCAGGTCGCCGTCGGCCTCGACGAGCGCGTTCTTGGTGTCGACCATGCCGGTTCCGAGCTGCTCGCGCAGCGTCTTGACGTCAGCGAGGCTGAAATTAGCCATAGTTCTGCGAACTCCTCTGTTGTGTCCGGTCGGCGCGGTGCTTCTTCGAGCACCTGCGCCCGCCAGGACGTCGTGGTCTGCCGGTCCCGCGGCGACGGGCCTCGGTGTCGAGGACTCCATCACGCCGGGGTGTCGGCGGTTCTGCTTCGTGGTGAACGTGCACCGAATGAGCGGGGGTCGGCCGGGCGCTCTCGCGTCCCGTCCGACCCCCGGCTCAGTGCGGGTGTCAGACGGACGCGGGGGTCTCGTCGGTCGCGGACTCGGTGGTCGAGTCGGCCTCGGCGGGCGCCTCGGCCTCGGCGACGGCCTCGTCAGCGGTCGCGAGCTCGGCGTCGGCGACCTTCTCGGTCTCGGCACCGGCCTGCTCGGCGGGCTCCTGGACGTCGGACGCCGGGGCGTCGGTCGCGGCGGCGGAGTCGTCACTCGTGGTGAGCAGCTCCTTCTCCCACTCGGCCAGCGGCTCGACGGCGGAGACGTTGCCCTCGGCCTCGGGCTTCTGGTGACGCTGGATGAGGCCCTCGGCGGCGGCGTCGGCGACGATGCGGGTGAGCAGGCTCACCGAGCGGATCGCGTCGTCGTTGCCCGGGATCGGGTACTGGACCTCGTCCGGGTCGCAGTTCGTGTCGAGGATGCCGATGACCGGGATGCCCAGCTTCTTGGCCTCGTCGATCGCGAGGTGCTCCTTCTTGGTGTCGACGACCCACAGGGCCGACGGCGTCTTCGAGAGGTTGCGGATGCCGCCGAGCGACTTGTGCAACTTGTCGAGCTCCCGCTTCTTGATGAGGAGCTCCTTCTTCGTGAAGCCGCTCTTCGACGTGTCGTCGAAGTCGAGCTCCTCGAGCTCCTTCATGCGCGCGAGGCGCTTGGAGACCGTCTGGAAGTTGGTGAGGAGGCCACCGAGCCAGCGCTGGTTGACGTAGGGCTGGCCGACGCGGGTCGCCTGCTCGGAGATCGCGTTCTGCGCCTGCTTCTTCGTGCCGACGAAGAGGATGGTGCCGCCGTGGGCGACCGTCTCCTTGACGAAGTCGTAGGTCTTGTCGATGTAGGCCAGCGACTGCTGGAGGTCGATGATGTAGCTGCCCGAGCGCTCGGTCAGGATGAAGCGCTTCATCTTCGGGTTCCAGCGACGGGTCTGGTGCCCGAAGTGGACGCCGCTGTCGAGCAGCTGGCGCATGGTGACGACTGCCATGAGTCGTTCTCCTTCTCTGGGGCTCGGGCGCACGACGGCGCCGAACTCCCGTTCGGTTGTCCGCGACGGCCGGTCGGCACGTCGCCCTGGCGCCCGGCGCACTCCCGCCCTCCTCGCACTGGGCGAAGGGGACCGTGGGGAGCGTTGGCCGAATGGGCGCGCGTAGTCACCCCGACGAGCGAGGTGCTCCGAGAAGACTAGCACCAGGACGGCCGCCTCCCCCGCGGGGCGCTGCCCGCGCGTCCGCCGCCCGGCTGCCGACCACCTCCGGCACGTGGAAACGCCTCCGGCACGCGGAAACCGCCCGATCCCACGAGCCAGAGCCGAGATCACGAGCCCGGGGTCCCGCTGCCCACCTCCGGCACGCAGAACCACCTCCGGCACGCGGAGAATCTCCGATTCGACGAGCCCGAGCCGAAATCACGAGCCCGAAGTCCGCCGCGCAGCTCAGCCACGCGGCTCCGGCACGCGGAAACGCCTCCGGCTCGCAGAACAGCTGGGATTCCACGAGCCGGAGGCGTGATCGCGCGCCGAAGCTCGGAGCGAGGCGAGGCCCGGCGCTACTTGCGCGCGGACTTCATCACGGTGCGGATGTGCAGGGTGTCCATCTCCTCCAGCGAGCGGCCCTTGGTCTCGGGCACGAACAGGAAGACGAAGAAGAACGAGATCAGCGCGAACGCCGCGTAGAGGCCGTAGGCGAGGGTCAGCGAGACGTCCTGCGACAGGATCGGGAACGTCACCGTGATGGCGAAGTTGGCGATCCACTGCGCCGAGGCAGCGAGGCCCAGGGCGGCGGCGCGGATCCGGTTCGGGAAGATCTCGCCGAGCAGCACCCAGACCAGCGGGCCCCAGGTCGCACCGAAGAAGACGACGAAGGCGTTGGCCGAGACGAGGGCGATCGGGCCCCAGGCGCCGGGCAGCGAGACGTCCTCGCCGCTGATCGTCGACTGGCTGAACGCGAGCGCCATCAGTCCGAGCGAGATCGCCATGCCGGCGGAGCCGACGAGCAGCAGCGGCTTCCGGCCGACCTTGTCGACCAGGAAGATCGCGACGAAGGTGACCACGACGTTCACCACCGAGGTGAAGACCGAGATGGCGAACGAGTTCGACTCGTCGAAGCCGACCGCGCTCCAGAGCGAGGTCGAGTAGTAGAAGATCACGTTGATGCCGACGAACTGCTGGAACACCGAGAGCAGGATGCCGACCCAGACCACCGGCAACAGACCGAGCGCCGGACCGCGCAGGCTCGATCGCTGGGCGTTCTCGGCGTCCTCGTCGATCTTCTTCTGGATGTCGGCCAGCGCCTCGTCCACCTCGTCGCGCGGGGTGACCGTCGCGAGGACCTTGCGCGCGTCCTGCGAGCGACCCCGCGTGGCCAGGTAGCGCGGTGACTCCGGCAGCGTCAGGGCGAGCAGGCCGTAGATCACGGCGGGGACGGCGCAGGCGATGAACATCCAGCGCCAGGCCGCGACGCCGAACCAGTACGGCTCGGACGCGCCGCCCGCGCCCTCGGCGATGACGGTGTCCGAGAGCAGTGCGGCGAAGATGCCGAGCGTGATCGCGAGCTGCTGCAGCGACGCGAGCGCACCGCGGATCGCCTTGGGCGCGATCTCGGAGATGTAGGTGGGGGCGATCACCGAGGCGATGCCGATGCCCAGGCCGCCGACGACGCGCCAGAGGACGAGGTCCCAGACGGCGAAGGCCGCGCCCGCGCCGATCGAGGAGATGAAGAAGAGGCCTGCGCCGAGCAGCATGACCTTGATGCGGCCCCAGCGGTCCGCGAGGCGACCGGCGAGGTAGGCGCCGACCGCGCAGCCGAGGAGGGCCGACGCGACGGCGAAGCCGATCAGCGCGGCCGACAGCTCGAACTCGCCCTGCACCGCCTCGACCGCTCCGTTGACCACGGACGAGTCGAAGCCGAAGAGGAAGCCGCCGACCGCCGCCGCGATGGCGAGACCGATCACCTTCCTCTTCAGTTTCGCCGCCGAGGGGTTCGGGATGGTGTCAGATCGTCCGCTGGTCATGGTCGTCTCCGATTCTCGCCGCCGGTGGGTGCGGTGTCTCCGCGCCCGCTCCGGATCACAGGCACGTTACTCCCGCCTGCCAATGTCCCGGGCCGGGTTGCGCAGCGGGGTCGACGTCGTTCTCCTCCACAGCCCACCCTGCGAGCGTCTTCTCCCCCGGTCGCGCGGCCGGCCGCCCGCGCGACGCGAGCGAGGAGGAAGGTGTCCGCATGGTTGCACCTCTCCTCCTCCGCCCGGGCGTGTTCCTGGTGCTCGCCCTGCTCGCGCCGATGCTCTGGACCCCGCCGGTGGACGGGTTCTCCGTCGTCGAGCCGTGGCGGGCGCCCGCGCATCGCTACGCCGCGGGGCATCGCGGGATCGACCTCGCCGCCACGGCGGGGTCTCCGGTCCGGGCCGTCGCGGACGGGCGGGTGTCCTTCGCGGGGCGGGTGGTCGACCGGAGCGTGGTCAGCATCGCGCACGCCGGTGGGCTGGTGTCGAGCGTGGAGCCGGTGGAGCCGTCCGTCGCGGAGGGTCAGGAGGTCCGCGCCGGGGACGTCATCGGCACCGTGGGCGCGGGCGGGCACTGCGACGGCTCGTGCGTGCACCTCGGGGTGCGCGAGGACGGGGAGTACGTGAACCCGATGCGGTTCTTCGGCGGGATCCCGCGCGCGGTGCTGCTCCCGATGGATGGAGTGGACGCAGGAGCGGTCACCGATACGGAGCAGGCGGTGGTGAGTGCGGCGCGCTCAGGCGCGCGGGTGGGCGAGGCGGTAGGCCTCGCGGATCCGCTCGGTCGAGACGTGGGTGTAGATCTGCGTGGTGCCGAGGCTCGCGTGGCCGAGCAGCTCCTGGACGGCGCGGAGGTCCGCTCCCCCGTCGAGCAGGTGCGTCGCCGCGGTGTGCCGGAGGGTGTGCGGGCCGGACGGGCCGGAGCCTTGGCCGCCGTCGAGGAGCCGGGCGACGACGCCGTAGACGGTGCGCGGGGTGAGGCGGGCGCCGCGACGGCCGAGGAGGAGGGCCGGGGTGCTCGTCCCGGTCGCGCTGGGCTCCGCGTCCGGGAGCAGCTGCGGACGGGCCTTCTCCAGGTAGGCGATGAGCGCCTCCTTCGCGGGCACGCCGAACGGCACGACGCGCTGCTTGCTCCCCTTGCCGGTGACGAGCACAGTGAGCCGGCTCAGGTCGAGGTCGCCGACGTCGATCGCGACGAGCTCGGAGACGCGGATGCCGGAGGCGTAGAGCAGTTCGACGATCGCGAGGTCGCGCAGGGCCACCGGGTCCTCGGTCGCCCCGCGCGCCGCGACCACGTCGATCAGGTGCTCGGTCTGCGGCTCGGTGAGCACGCGCGGCAGCGCCCGCCCGCCCTTCGGGGTGCGCAGGCGCGCGGCGACGTCGATCGGCAGGCGCTCGGAGCGCTGCGCCCAGGACGAGAAGGAGCGGACGGCCGCGGTCCGCCGGGCGAGCGTCGCCCGGGCGACGCCGGTCTGCGACTCGTGCCAGAGCCAGTCGCGCAGCAGCTCGAGGTCGAACTGGGCGAGCATCGGCTGCTTCCTGCCTGCGGCGAAGTCGATCAGCGTCGAGAGGTCCGCGCGGTAACCGCGGGCCGTGGCGGGTGAGAGGGAGCGCTCGTCGAGGACGTAGCGGAGGAAGTCCTCGACGGCACCGGCCAGCGGCTCACCGCGCGAGGGCAGGCCTGCGGACGGGAGGTCAGCCATCGGTGCCCGGCATCCGCGACCACAGGTCGATGCGGCCCCGCTCGTCGAGGCTCTCGAGCTTCTCGATCAGGTCGGTGCCGAAGCGAGTGGCGATCGGCGCGGTCGCGCTCGGGACAAGCGAGGTGACCACGGTCTCCGGGTGGACGTGGACGAGCGAGAAGCTCTGCGCTCCGTCGATGCCGGCGAGCTCGCGCTCCGGGGCGCCGAGGTCCATCGTGTAGCTGGTCGCTCCGGCGACGAAGACGGGGGCGCCGGCGAAGGTCGCGGCCGTCGGGTAGTGCAGGTGCCCGCCGAGGATCGCGCGCACGTCCGTCCCGCGCACCACCTCCTCGAGCCGGTCCATCCCGCGGAGCTCGAGCACGGTCATCGCTCCGAGCGGCGTCGGCAGCGGCGGGTGGTGCAGCGCGAGGATCGTGCCGAACGGGGCCGGCGTCGCGAGCTCGGCTCGGAGCGCCTCGAGCTGCTCGCCGGTGAGCGCGCCGTGGTGGTAGCCGGGCACCGCACTGTCGAGCGCGATGAGCCGCAGCCCGCCGAGGTCGACGACCTGGTCGATCGGGGCATCGCTGGACACGTCGCCCGGCTCCTGGTCGAGGAGCACCCGGCGGAACGCGCCGCGCTCGTCGTGGTTGCCCATCACCCAGACGATCGGGCAGTCGAAGCGCTCGCCGACGGGATCGAGGACGTCCTTCACCCGCCGGTAGGCGTCCTCCTCGCCGCGGTCGGCGACGTCCCCGGTGATGAGGATCGCGTCGAGCCGACCGCCGCGCTCCACGAGCCGCGCGACGGCCTGCTCGAGCCGGGAGACGGTGTCGACGCGCCCGTAGAGCGGGGCGCCCTCCGCGAGGAAGTGCGTGTCGCTGAGATGGGCGACCACCCGGTCGGCGGCCCGGAAGTGCCCGAGCTGCGGATGCTCCGGCTGCGTCCTCGTCGTCGTCTCGTCGCCCATGCGGCTCCCCTCGCTGCTTGTTCGACAGCGTAGGGCGCACCGCCGACAGCGCCTCGTCGGCTCGGCGGCAGCCCGTGCGCTCGGGATGCTCCGGACGGGTTGCTTCGCCGTGGATCAAGCGGGGCCACTCCCCCGTGCCTCGCGCGACCGGAAGAACCTCCTGCCGCGAATCGGTCGCCTTCCGGGGCCGTTGAGGACCGGATGCCCCGCCGGGCGGCGAGGAACGGGGCGGAACATCACCCGGTTCTCCTGCGTCGGACCGTCGCCTCCCCTCACCCGCTTCTCATGCGGCTGCCCTCCACCTCCCCTCCGCGTCGCGCTGGACGAGCCCTGTCGCGAGGCAGGTCCCGAGCAGGTCGAGCGTCTCGGGGACGGACAGGCCGGAGCGCTGCGCGAGCGCCTCGGTCTCGTGCGCACCGTCCGAGCGGAGGACGTCCAGGACGCGCGACGCCGCCCGTGAGACTTCCGGTGCAGCAGCGAGTACCGCGGACATGCCGAGCAGCTCGACGACCTCCGGAGCCGACGTCACGCAGGTCGCGGCGTACTCCCGGAGAAGCCGATGGCAGCCCGCCGAGGAGGCGCTCGTCACCGGGCCCGGCACTGCACCGAGCGGTCGCCCGAGCGCCGCCGCGTGGCCGGCGGTGTTCAACGACCCGGAGCGGGCTCCCGCCTCCACGACGACCGTGGCCGCGGTCGTTGCGGCGATCAGCCTGTTGCGCTGCAGAAAGCGCCAGCGCGTCGGCGTCGTACCCGGCGGCACCTCCGTCACCACCGAGCAGCCGGGCGTCGCGATCACGCGATGCAGGAGGTCGGTGTGCGCCGTCGGGTAGAGCCGGTCGGAGCCGCCGGCGAGGAAGGCGACCGTGCTGCCACCCGCACCGAGGGCGGCCTTGTGCGCGACCGCGTCGATCCCGAAGGCGGCTCCGGAGACGACGAGGACGCCGCGCTCGGCGGTTCCGGCGGCGAGGTCCGCGGCGACGTGCTCGCCGTAGCCGGTCGCCGCGCGGGCCCCGACGACGGCCAGGCGATACGGAGCGGCGAGGGCGATCGGGTCGCCGCGGCTCCACAGCGCGAACGGCGCGTGGTCCCCCAGATCGGCGAGCGGCTGCGGCCAGCCGTCGCATCCCGGCAGCAGCAGGCGCGCGTCGAGACGGTGCGCGATCTCCAGGCGGCGGAGGAGCAGGGCCCTGTCGACCCGGGGACGCCAGCGCGCCAAGCCTGCGGCGAGGACTCTCGTTCCGCTGCGGGAATCGTCCCCGTCGCTCTCTCCGTCGCCTGACGAGTCGAACGAGTTCTCGGAGCGGCCGGTCTCCGCGGCAGCGTCATCCGTGGATCCGGCCCCCCTCCGGCGCAGGTCGGTCGCCGCCACTTCCGCGAGGATCTCCCCGGCGGACGCCGTCCCCACCACCTTCGCGAGCGCGCCGCCGGCGCCGAATCGCTCGATCAGTGTGCCGGCCACCGCGTCGCCCGGCTCGGCGAGAGAGGACCACGCCGCGCGCGCGAGCGCCTCCGCCGGATCCGACTCGCTGTCCTCGGGAAGGAGCCGCCGTGCGAGCCGCGTCTCGGTCCGATCGAAGAGCTCGGCGACGGCCGTCACGAGCCCGCTCCCCGCAGAATCAGAGCGCGGGCCAGGTGGCTCGCAGCGGGGCGGTCGACCTCGTCGAGGTCGGCGAGCGTCCACGCGAGTCGCAGCACGCGGTCGTAGCCGCGCATCGTCACAAGACCGCGCTCCAGGGCCAGGTCGAGGGTGCCCGACTCCCGGGCGGTCGGGCGCTGTGGGCTCGCGCGGAGCCACGTGCCGTCGACCTCGGCGTTCACCGACCACGGTGTGCCGGCCAAGCGCGCCCGAGCGCGGGCCCGCGCGGCGACCACTCGCGCGCGAGCCTGCGCCGTCGAGAGCCCCGGCTCGTCTCGACGGACGGCGAGCTGTGCCGCGCCGATGCGCCGGACCGTCAGCCGGATGTCGACGCGGTCGAGCAGCGGACCGCTCAACCGTGCCAGGTAGCGGCGCCGCACCGGCGGGGAGCACGAGCAGATCTCGCCCCGGATGCCGTGGCGCCCGCAAGGGCACGGGTTCGCCGCGAGCACCAGCTGCACGCGGGCCGGGAACTCCGCCATCACGTTCGCGCGGTGGATGCGGATCACGCCCGACTCGAGCGGCTGCCGCAGCGCGTCGAGGGCGACGGCCGAGAACTCCGGAGCCTCGTCCAGGAAGAGGACCCCGCGAGTCGCGCGGGCGACGGCTCCCGGGCGGATCCTCCCGCTGCCTCCGCCCACGATCGCTGCTGCGGAGGCGGAGTGGTGCGGGCTCTCGAACGGCGGACGGCGGACGAGGGTCCCGCCGGTGTGCTCGCCGACGAGCGAGCGCATGCAGGTCGCCTCGAGTGCCGCCTCGTCGTCGAGATCCGGCAGGATCCCGGGCAACCGCGAGGCGAGCATCGTCTTCCCGGCTCCGGGCGGACCGAGGAGGAACACGTGGTGACCGCCCGCCGCCGCGGCGACCATCGCGGACGCCGCCTCCTCGTTGCCGATCACGTCCGCGAAGTCGAGCCGCGACTCCGGTTCACGAACGGCAGGAGGAGGCGGGGCGGAGCGCTCCGGCAGGACCGGCACGTCCCACTCGGCCCCGTGCCAGACTGCGGCCGCCGCGAGCGAGGAGACCGCGATCACGTCCACTCCCTCGACGAGCTCCGCTTCGAGCCGGTCGTCCTCGGGCACCATCACCCTGTATCGGCCGGCTCGGGCTGCGGCGAGCACCGCGGGCAGCACGCCCGGCACCGATTGCAGTCGCCCGTCGAGCCCGAGCTCGCCGATGTGCACGACCGCCGCGACCGACTCCCGGTTCACCTCCCCCAGCGCCGCCAGCGCCGCGAGCCCGATCGCGAGATCGAACGCGGACCCGTGCTTGGGCATCGCCGCCGGCGACAGGTTCACCGTCATCTTGTACTCCGCGATCCCGCTGCCCGAGTTGATCGCCGCCGACCGCACCCGCTCCTTCGCCTGCGACAGCGCCGCATCCGGCAGCCCGATGATCACCATCCCCGGAGTGCCGTCCGCCGAATGCGCCTCCACACCCACCACGGCACCCGTGAAGCCGACCAGACCGACCGCGGACGTCCGCCCCAGCCCCATCACGCCACCGCCCGCACGTGCCGCACCTGCGACGGCACACCCTCTGGCGCCACGATCCCGACCGCATCGATCCGCAGATGCCGCGACCGCTCGTCGTGCTCCCGCGCCCACGCGTACGCCAACCGCCGCAGCCGCTGCGCCTTCACCCGCGTGATCGCCTCGATCGGCAACCCGAACCGCGTCGAGGACCGCGTCTTCACCTCCACCACCACCAGCGCCGCACCCTCCCGCGCCACGATGTCCAACTCCCCCTCCCGCACCCGCCAATTGCGGTCGAGAATCTCGAAACCGCGCTCCCTCAGGTGCGCCGCAGCGATCTCCTCGCCGCGACGGCCCAACTCGTCCTTGTCCATGCAGAACCTCCCGGGGGAAGGGTCCACGAGACAGGCGCGACGATGAGGCGCCGATCGTAGATCTGGGGACAGAAGAGAAATGGGTGACCTGTGGAGAGGACCCGGCCTCAATCGCGATCGTGCTCCGCAGCGCCGTGCCCGCGACTCGACACAGCGAACCTGCCGGGACGCCCTCACATTCCTATCGGGGAAGCGATCCCAGGCTCGAAGCGCGCCGCTGCTGGTCGACGTCGAGGTCACTGAGGTTGTGAGCCTGGCCAAACCCTGCCTCGCTGCGGATCGCCGCGATGGTCGCGTAGTGGCCAAAGTCATCACCGCGCACGGGTTCCGAGTTGGACAAGGCCGTCTCGTCGTTCGTAGTGGCGTTGTAGTAGGTCGATCGTTACCAGAACGCACTGGAGCCGCCCGCGTCCGTGTAATAGCTCGAGAGCTGGTCAGGATCGATGTTTCGCGTGGCGAGGACAGTGAAGAAGTCGTCGGCCGGCACGGAGCCGTCGATGTTCGCCGCACGGTAGATGTGGATCAGGTCGCCCACGACGGACGTCACCGGCTCGAACTGCGAGTGGTTCAGCGTGAGCGGGGTGAGCAGGGTGAGCACGGTCGGATCAGTAGCGCTGGCGATGACCACGCGCTCGCAGCCCTCACGACTGAGCGCTCCGACGTAGATGATGTGCCCGGGCAAAAAGCCTTCGGTGCTGCGGACCGTGAGCGACGTTGCTCCGGCTGGAGCTGCAGCGGCTAGCTCTCCACGTTCCCGGATGTTGCTTTCGACGAATGACTGGATCTTGAGGGTTGTTGCCATGTGGTGCCTTCGGTCACGAGGACCTGATTACGGTTAGCGCGGGCGTGTCTCGGAGCAGGGTGATGCTGAGCGTGCGCTCTGCGAGAGCACGCGCGGCGGTGATGCGACGATAGAACGCGAAGCTGAACGAGCCGAAGGCGAAAGAACCCATCATGTCGTTTTCTCGCTTGGAAGCAGTGCAGCCCAGTGAATAGTCATATCTCACACTACTTATAGGGAAGTTCCATCTGTTTTGCAACCTCATACCGACTGACCATCTAACGCTTGCGATATAGCCAGCGCGCTTTGCGACGACGGGACACCGACGTGTCGTATTCCCACGACGTACCGCGATAGTCGTCGTAATAAACGACGAAGATCGGTGCGCTCTCGCGAGGAGCGTCGAAGCCGAGTTGCACGATCTCGCCAGGCGCGACGTCACCGACATAGATCCTAAAGTATCGATCATTGCGGAATCCATAGAGCTTGTTCTCCGCGTAGGGAAGCATCTCCACCGGTCGAGTGTCGGTTCGCTTGAACAGACCAATCTGCGGCATTGGACTCCAGCCGACAATCGAAACCTCTCTCATGAACTTTTCGGAGTTGCTCGTCAGCTTGATGTAATGCTGCTGGGTTGTTGTCTCTGAACTCATTTTGGTCGTGTAACCGACTCGAAGAAGCATCGACTCCGCTCGTGCCGCCTCATCCTGCTGTCGCCGTTGGGTCACAATCGCAACCAGCAACGCAACCGCGGCGATGACGCCTGCCACCCATTCGGCGATTGAACCCAACTGCAACGTGCCAAGCAGCTTGCCGAAACCCGCCAGAAGCTCGTCCATCCGCCTACCGTAGCGGCGACCGCCCTACGCTCAGCGCATGGACTGGACCGACGAGCGTGACGCTCTCCTGAGCGCGACCCCGACGCTTCCTGAGGCGCTACGTGATGTGCACTCCCCCGGCCTCTACGCCTGGTGGGACCTCCACGGAGCGCTGACGCCCTTCTGGCCCCCGGGCTTCCCCGCCGTCGTGACGAGCCGGCCGCTCTACGTCGGCATCGCCAGGACGACGCTTGCTGTTCGCGGCTCGGAGATGCACCTCAAGACGACGCGCATGTCCACGCTGCGGCGGTCGCTCGTCGCGCTGCTCGTCGAGGAGCTGGAGCTACGCGATCAGATCGTGCCTGGGCCAGGTCAGAAGTTCGGGCTCACGGCGGAGGGCGACTCGTTGCTCAGCTTCTGGATGGCGAACAACCTCAACGTGACGTGGCACGAGACGCCGGAGCCCGGGACGCATGAGCGGCTAATCGTGCGCGACCTGATGCCGCCGCTGAACGACGTGTTCGCGCACGATGGTCCGTACTGGGAGGCGATGCGGGAGAAGAGAGTCGCCGCGAGAGCGCGCACGGCGTTTGATAGCGAAGGTGACTGAGCTCGAAGTGTTCATGGCGGTTAGGCCGACACCTCCTTCGCGTCCTGCACTATTACCCCTGGTCGTCTTTTCAAACTACCCGTGAGTAGAAATCCAAGAATAACACTTGTCAAACCACGCCGCGTCCGCTTAAGCGGAGTCATCATGGCTTGGAAAGCAATGTCATCTCTTGAGTGTAGTAGGACATGCTTTCGACGCCGCTCCGAGAGCCGTTTGCCACTCAAACTATCGTAGAGCCACTTCGCCCCGGCCCCATCCTCAAAAGAAACGTAGATGCGTTGCGACTGGCCGACAGGAAACGTGACCGTGACTTCTCGCTCAGCCATCGGACCAAGTTCACCTACTTTAAAACGAGCAAATTCTGGCTTCGCCGACTTAAATGCTCGAGTTACTCGATAGCGACCGCGTAGGGACAGACCATGATTGCCCTTCGATCGATATAGCTTCTGTATGTGCTCAACCTATTCTTTCCAGTCGAGCGTTGACATTTCGAGCACTGTTTTCTCTGGAACGAAGAACAGCGCTACGTCGACGAACGGCAGACCCGACACGTTCTTCAATCGGATGACTTCAGGCGCCAACAGCCCGAATAGTTCGGGGTCGCCAATACCGACATCCCAGCCGATCTTCATAAACTTTGCATGGCTCCGGTGCTCCGAGGAGCGCTGGTGAAAGAATGTGAGCGCGGCGACAAGAACGGTAACGAAAGTCAGTAAGCCTGTGACCCACTCAGCCGCACTCCCCCACTGCCAGTCCTGCCAGTTGACTAGACCGCCCCACCACTCATCCATGCGCTCACCGTAGCGGGCTAGACGACCCTCCAAGCGCTCGGGAACGCCTTCAGCGTCACGGCGGCACCGGACGGCAACGTGTAGGTGTTGGCCGTCGTCACGTTGCCGATCAGCTCGGCGCCGTTGCCCTTGATGGTCGCAGCGCCGGCGTTGATGTTCACGAACTCGTACATGCGGCCCTGGCAGGTCGCGAGGGCGGGCAGCGTTTGGGTTGCGGTCGTGTTCAGCTCGACGGAGCAGTGTGTGGCGTCGAGGGTGGTGGCGGAGGAGCGAGCGGTGACGGCGGTAGCGAGGGCACCTGTCACCTCCAGCGTCTTGATCTTGCCTCCGTTGGAGTTGAGGATCACGTTGTCCGAGCCGATGAGGGTGTCGGCGACACCGCCGGTAACAGAGTTTCCGACTAGGGCAACGCGGTTGCTGAGCGAGTTCGTCCGTTCCTCCGTCCAGGCTTTACCGCCCGCGAAAACCGAATCGTTGATTGTGATGTCATTGGTCGGGAACGTCGCCGTGTCCTGGAACCTCAGCGCCGTGGTCGCGGTGTTGAACTCGCAGTTTGAAACGTGAATTTTGTTGGACGACTTGAAGTTGATCCAGGTTGCGACACCTGATCCCGTGAACCAGGTATTGGTAATCCAGCACTGCGTCTGATACTGAAGATCGATACCGACGCCGGAATTAGCCGAAATAAGACAATCGTTGACGCGGATCCCACCAGCAATGGTAGGCGAGTTCGGGTCTGTGGTCGAATCCCATACTGCCCTGATTGCATTTGTGGACAAGATTAGACGCACATGACCGATCGTGAAGTAGTCGGCGTTGATCAAGGATATCAGGTTAGTGGTGGTGCTATTACCATCGAGCGTCAGCTGTTCAATCCCGTTATCATGAGTGAGGCCGGCATTAGTGGTCGGGTTCGCTGGCGCGGAGACCACAATCATATCGGTCAACGCGACACTGGCAGATGTTTTGAGTGTCACTCCACCAGTTGCACCCTTAACAAACTTCTCCCCAACGATTCGCACCTTAGCATCGAATGGAAAGACCAAAGGGGCGGCAATGCGATAAAGACCAGAGCGCAGAAATATTGTGCCTCCACCAGCAGAAGCAACTGCGTCGATGGCCTGCTGAATCTGTATATCGTCGGCAACCCCATCACAGATATAGTCAGCGACAGATCCCGAAACTCGCGAAACCGTGAGGTACATCCTCACTTTCGCCTTCGGTAGAGACGGCGTGCCCCCGATGTCACCACCTACCTGTAACTTCGCGTCCAGCGCCGTCTGAAGCCCGAGCACCGTCGAAACGGCCTGGGTCCCAGTGTGCGTCGCGCGATCCCGGAGGCTCGCGTCCGCGGCGTTGGCCGTCGCTCCCGAGGCGATCCCTGCGAGCTTCGTCTTCTCGGTCCCGGTGTAGTCGTTACTACTCAGTGCGAGCCCGTCCACCTTGTCGACCTTCGTCGCGAGCGCGATGCTCGTCGCCGTTGATACCGGCTTGCTCGCATCGCTTGTGTTGTCCACGTTGCCGAGCCCCACGTCACCCTTCGCGAGGGTGACGGCGCCCTGCCTGCCCGCGACCGACTGAACGGGTGCGGACGCAGCAGCCTGGGACGCGTCAACGAAGCCAGCCGGGTTGCTGGCGTTGTACTTCGCGTCCAGAGCCGTCTGTGTGGCCGCCGAGACGGGCTTCGCTGCATCAGACGTGTTGTCGACCAGGTTGAGGCCGACGTCCGCCTTGGAGAGGACGACGTTGCCTGTGCGGCCGGCCACGGTGCGCACGTCGCCGCGTAGATCGAGCCCGTCAACGAGCTCGTCGACGTAGGTCTGGTCCGCCTTCGTCAGCACGGCGTCCTCGATCGCCTCGAGCGTGCCCGCCGTGACGGTGCCCGCGATCACCCATCCCACCTCGACCCTCTTCGGGATTGATCCCTCTGTCCCACGGGCGATGACGAGGGAGTCGCCGTCGACTGAGGTGACGTATGCGATTTCCGCGTTGTCGTAGCTCGGGTCCTTGCCGTACGGCGCTAGGGTCACAGGCATGTTGGGAGCGAAGAGCTGAGCGTCGCCTGGCGACACCTTGAAGCCCGTGCCCGTCGTGCGATCGACTGGCACAGCGGCCAGGAGAGACTGAGCGAGGTTCTTGTGACTATCAAACATTCTTAGTTTTAATGAACCATAATGAGACACGTAAGGATAGACATTGCAACTCGATCTATTCCGAATTCAACTAGACGTACCATCCGACGGGACCGATCCAATCTTGATCAAAATGGTCGAAGCGGCGGGAGATCCGTGGTACAGCGATGTACTCACGACAATTGTAACCCTCGCAATCGGAGCGGCGATCGGTTTTCTTCCGACACACTACTCGGAACGCCGCAAAGAAAAGCGGGAAGATAAGCAGCGCTGGCACAGCGAAACCATCATCCGTGCCGGAAAATTCATAGATTCAGCTGAAAAAACTATTCTCGCACAGAGAGATTTTGAATCTGTCCGATTACTCTCCAACACGCCGCCCCACGGTGGTGATCTGGCAAACGAAGCTGCATCGAAGGTTCTCGTGGATAACGCCATGAAGGACCTGAAGGCAGCAGGAACGCAACTATCGCTCGTTGCCAACATAAGCATACGCAAAAATGCACAAGACTGCTATCTGGAGGTCCAGAAATATATTAGTAACGGCACCGCTTCCGTGCAGGCCAGTGTGGACGAATGGCAGACTCGCAGGGTAAAGATCATCGACCCTGTTCGTGAGATGGTCACGGTTAAGGAACGCGGTAATGTATGGGGTCAGCATCGTATTAGGTAGCGCCGTGGTCAATACGTCGGTTCGTTCGCCCGAAGCCGACCTCGCGGACATGGTAGCGACAGCCGGGCTTGCTCCATGGTGGGGTGTTCCAGTCGTAGCTGGCTCGTTTCTCATTCTGGGCGCAATTCTAGGATTCGTATTCAATCGCGTTAACGAAAGTGCAAAAGCACGGCGGGAGGACTCGATACGGTGGACCAACAACATACTGCTTACGGCTACTGACTTCAGGCGATCGATCGTGGCGGCGACCGATGGATTGCTTTCCGTCGACTCAATGCGCGAAGATTGGCTAAGCATGGGCGCGGACGAATACACCGCCAACCAACCAAAAAAGCAAATTGAGATCGCTCAAAGCCTTCGTGCGGCCCATGCCGCAGCGGACGACCTTGCCCTGATTGCTCCAACATCGGTTCACTCCGAGGCGCTACGTTTCCTTCAGTATGTCGACAGCGTCCGACAGGACCATAGTGAATTACCATCGGACTTCATTGAACGCCGTGCAATTCTCCTCTCAGCATTTCGCAGTGAGATTCGATCCGCTCTCAAGGTCAGATGAGTCAGGAAGGAATGCAAATGCTCGAGTTCACGACGACAACTGCGCCATGGTTTTTCGTAGCAGGCTTAGCGGGCGGCTTCGCTGTTCTCGGAACCCTACTTACACTCGTCGGTTCGAGAATCAATGAAAAGGCGAAGGAGACGCGGGCGCTGAAGTCGCGCGAGAGGGACGACTTACTCAACGCGAGCACAAAACTCCTTGTGGCATCGAGTGGGATTCGCGAGATTGCCATCAAGCGGCTAAGTCGAAATGACGCCGAGTATCTCTTAGTCTACGGAAAACAGATGCCCCCTCGTCTCGACGCCTTCAAAGCGGCGGTTGAATCATTTCAAATCGAAGCCCCCCGGAGAACTATCGAGTCAAAGACAACTCAGACTTTTCTAACTGCTACAACTGCTCTCGCACTGCCCATCTTCACCAATCAAGAAATTAAGGACCTTCTCGGCAGGCTCACGGACAGCACCAACGATTTCCGCAACCAAGTTCGCATCGATCGCGGCGCGAAACCCGTCAAATATGGCGTCAAGACTGACGTGATCAGTGACCAAGTGGAGAAATCCATCACGACCGTAATGCAACTCATCGGGGATGCTGTGGAGAAGCCAGAGGAGAACTCACCCATTCGTGAAAGCATTAGAAAGATGCAAGAACGACTGAAAGCGGCTTCCTCTCAAGCGGAAACAAAAGAGAGCACCCTCGATGAGGATGCTCCCAATTCCGATCCGGACAAGTCCTAGTCCTGCGTCGCTGCCTCGATCGCCGCAACGATCTCGTCGCGCTTGTTGTCGATCGTGACGTCGAGCGTCAGCCCATCGGCCTCCGCCTGCGCGAGCAGCTCAGCCTTCGTGAGCGGCTTCGTGACCTGCTCCTCGATTGCCTCGATGACGAACTGGCCGTCTTCGGTGATCTCGGTGACCTGCTCGTCGGTCAGCGGACCTTCGTAGCCGTACGCTTTCGTCACCGTGACACCAGCACGGATGCGCTGTTCGTACGGGAAGTTCCACGGGAGCGTGACCTTGTAGTTAGTGTCAGCCATGGTCAGCCTCCTAGCTCGCTACCGCGCCAACGATGAGCCGGTGGTTGCCGTAGCCGGCGTTGTGACGTGCGCGTGTTCCCCAAGTGAAGATGTCCTTGTCGAACGCGCGGTCGCTGTTTATGTCGGTCTTCGCGAGCAAGCTGATCGCCACGCGGATCTGCAGGATGAACGGCATGAGCCCTTCGCCGAGGTTGGCGACTGCCCACTTCTTGCTCGTCGCACCGAGGTGTGGCAGCACGATCACTTCGTAGCGGCCGTAGTACGGGTTGTCGACAGCAGCACCGCCTTCGACGATCGTCTTGCTCTTCACGAGCTTGTTTGCCGCAGCCACGAGAGCGGGACCAACGATGAGAGCTGTGCCCTGGTAGCCGAGCACTTCGTCCTGGTCGTCCTTCATCGCAGCAAGCAGGAGCTCAGCAGCGTCGAGGTTGGCGACGTTCAAGTCCTTCCCGGCGCCGAGGTAGTTGCCTCCCCCAGCGTGGTTCGCGTCGAAGAAGTTCTGGCCGTCAAAGATCAGCGTGCTGAACGCGAGGTCGAAGGCGCTTGAGACGAGGCGGGTGTAGTGCTTTCCAGCCTTGGTCGCCATCGTGCTGAGCGCGATCATGATCTGACCGGTCTGGTCGTCCTCAAGTGCGTCACGGTCGACGTCGAGTGTCGATTCGTACTTCTTGTTCGTGATCTCATATTCGAACTTGCTGAGTGTGCCAGGGATGCGCTCTGACTTGAACTCACGCAGTCCAGGCACATTGCCGAGCCACGCGTACTTCTCGCTGGTGTTCTTGCTGTGCACCGGCATTGCGATCTTCTTCCACAAGTCCGCGTTCGGTGCGGTCTCGTAGCGTTTCTGCCATGTCACGTTGATGTTCGTGTTCAACGATTTCAGAAACTCTTGGGTGATAACTGTCATCTAGTGGATTCCTTTCCTAGGCCTTAGATTTTTACGCGCACTTCAGTTGCTGATACGAACTGAACGACTCGACCCACGACAACGTCGTTGGTAGTGGTTGCAGCCAGGGCGACGAGGTTGTCGTCGACGCTGTGCACCAGTTGGCCGACCCATGCTTGAGTCGCGCCAGCACAGTTCATCGAGAACACGCCCTCTTTCCAGACGCGGACGTATTTGTCGACGTCCTGGGTGCCTGCGCTGTCCTTGGTCTCCATCGCGACGCCAGCGAACACTTCGCCGGCCGTGTCAAATGCTTTCTTGGCGAAGCCTGCCGCGTTATAGTTTACGTTGCTTCCGGCGAACACCTTGGTAGACGCAGCGAGAGGAACATCAACGAGGACGCCTTCTTGTCGTTGGTCTGGACGTGATGCTGTTAAGTTAGCCATGTACTTGATCCTTCCTATTTACCAGCCGCTGCGGCTGCTTCTTTTTTCTTGTACTCAGCGATCTCTTCCGGCGTGTTGCCGAAGTCGCTACCGAGGCTCTTGTCCTCGTCGGTCAACTCGACCTCTTCCGCTTCGCCGCCGTCACCGCTCGGTGCCGAGGCGATGAGCTTGTTGGCAGGGAGCGCGTCGAGGAACGTGCTCAGCGCTGTTCGCTGTGCGTCGCTGGACGCCATGAGCAGAGACACCGCGCTGTCGAGCTGATCGCTCTTGATGGCGCCGCGCTCGATGTGCGCCGTGACGGACGCTGTGAGGAGTGTCTTCAGCAGCTCTTGCTGTGCCTCGCGGCCAGCCTTCGCGTCAGCCTGTAGCTGAGCGATCTGTGACGCAGTGAGCCCGTGAGCGCTCGCCTGGACGCCCTTCGCGTCTTCAGCGGCCTTGCGGTCAGCTTCCGCTTTCGCGTCAGCGTCAGCCTTCTCAGCAGCTTCACGTGCTTCTTTTTCGTCGGCTGTCTCTTCGACGAGGCCGAACGCTGTGCGCTCGTCGTCGGTGAGTTCCGTCTTGTGCTCTGCGAGGAATGCTTTCTCCTCGTCGGTCAACTCGTCTGCCTTCTTGGCACGTAGTGTGGCTAAATCCATAGATGCTCCTTCGTTGTGTTTATCGCTGCCGCCAGCATCGCGAGACGCCATGACGGGTTTCAGCTTCTTGAATAATGGGATGTTGGTGAGTGCCGCGCCGGTGAAGACGTTGTCGACGAACTCACCCTCGACCTCAGGGTTCTCCCACGGAAAGTCCCGCGGGTTCCACTCAGGCGAGATGTAGGCGTACTCCTCCTCCTTGAGAGAGCGAGCGCCCTCTCGTGTCCACTTGACGCTCCCCCACAGCTCGGTGCCGTCGTTCTCGAGGAACAGGCCAGTGATCCACGCTGCGGCCTTGCCGCCCATGTCGTGGCCGTAGTTCAGCGGTGCGCGGTTCTTGTTCTCCGCGACGAGGCCTACGCCGGCCTCGAAGTTCGTGACCATGTCAGCAAGATCGTCGCTCGTCATCTCGAACGCTCCGTGCCACGGCGTGTGCCAGTGGCCGGCGCTCATGAGGTGAATGCTGGACGGTCCATTGCCATCGGTGTCTGCCGAGATTTTGATTAGTCGTTGTACCGCTTTTGCCATATGCCCTCAATATGAAGACACCTATCATTTCTGTCAACGCTAATTCGGGTAGTTGATGATGCGGCCGCAGCGGCATCGGGTGCGTCCTGGAGGCATTGAGACCTCGGCACCGTTGCCGAGCGTGAACAGCTCCCCCAGTGGCTTCGTGACGCCGTTCAGAGGTCGGCAGAGCTGGCACGCTCCGAAGAGCGCGTCCCACGTACTGCTCTCAGCACCGGACGAGACGGCGAAGTTCTCCATGCCGCGCTGGTACGCGCTGACGCTCTCGGTCTGCGCAATCATCTCGGCCCGGATCGGGTTGCTCACCCTGAGGCGGATGCGCGCCACCATGGCGTCGAGGTCTTCACCCTGCGCGATGCTCGTACGGATTGATTGCTGGATGTAGCGACGGGTCGTCTTGGTGACGCCCGACACGAGGCCGGCGGTGTACTTGTCCGCGGCCTTCTGGATCGACTCGCTGAGCGTGCTGAAGCCAAGTGGCCTGAGGTAGATCTCCTCCCCCGCGTTGGCGCCGATCACAGCCAGCTCGACGAGGTGGTCACGGACGGCAGCCGTCAGGAGCGCGATCTCGATCTTCCAGACGTCGTCGCTCTCAGGCGGCACGGCGTCGGCCTGGACCGAACGCGGCTCCACCTCGAACAGGTTCACGATCTGAGGGACGCGCTCGGACAGTCCGAGCAGGTAGCCGTTCACGTCGGCCTGCAGCGCGGCCTCCTCGCGGATGAGCCGCTTGAATGTGGCCGGCGACGCCTTGTAGCTGGCCTCCCACTGCTCCCCTTCGCGGATCGCGGCAGTGAGGTGGGCGTGGGCGCTAAGCAGCCTTGCTTGTCGGCTCATAGAGCGCGGCCTCAACGCTCGCTCGGAGCGCCTTCAGTTCCTTGGCAGTGGCCTTCACCTCGACGTCCTCAGTTGGGACGGCCGGTACAACGGCGACCGGTTCCTTCTTCTCGTACAGCTCCTCGAGCTCTTCCTGCTCGACCTCGGCCCAACCGAGCGACTTGCGCACGCTGTTCTCGTCCTCAGCCCGTGGGTGAAGCGCACCAGCGGTCACGTACTTGGTGACGGCCTCGCTGATGAGGGATAAGTTCTCGTCTCCGGTCTTGCCTGCGCGCATCGTCGGGTAGTCCCGTCCGGTGAAGTTCAGGTCGACCAGCGTTTGCATGACGGCTTGGAGCGCGTCTCGCACGCTGTAGGCGACGTTCTGCGTGCCCATGTCGAACAGCCGGCTGTGGTCCTCGGACGCACCCTTGGTCCCGCTCGATCCAGCGGCACCGATCTCCAGGAACTGAGCCAGGACGTTCTTCATGATCTGGCGGTCGTGGTGGTTGATGCTCGGCTCGACGTCCTTGAGGGTCGCGGCCTTCATGTCCATGAACTGGACGATGTAGCCGTCCGGGTGCTCGATGTAGGAGGACTCGTTGGCGCGGAGGTTGCGGGCTGCGCGGCGCAGCTTTTCCTTGTCGGCCTTGGTCGCGCCGGTTGGTGTGGTGATCTCGACGACGCCGAGGCTCTGGCGCTCGTGGCCGATCGCGTCGATCTTGTAGAGCTTGTCCTTGATGTACCAGTGCTTGTAGGCGGCACGCAGTAGAGAGCGGCCGACGTAGTTGTCGCCCTCCTGCTTGTGCGTGATCCGCATGAGCTTTTCCGCGCGGATCGAGAAGCGGCCGTTGTTGGTCACCTAGGTCACACCGGGCTGCTCGTCCTCCGTCAGCCAGCGCTGGATCGTGGTCTGCTTGCGGTAGGCGAGCTTGGTCAAGGCGATGCGGGTCGCGCCGTCGACGACGCGCGGCTCGAAGACCATCTCGAACACGACGAAGCCGAAGTCGAGGTAGGTCAGCGCCTCGTCGAGGAACTTGCTCCAGTCGACGATGTTGAAGAGGCACTCCTTGACGAAGTCGCGGACGTCGATGTCCGCCTGGTCGTCGCTGGCTGGGTCGATGTCCCACTCAGTGCTGATGACCGGGTACTTCACGACGTCGAGTGCAGCAGAGACGGTGGCGTCGCTGCGGCGCATCTCGTCGTAGATCGCGAGGGCGCGCTCGCCCTGGACCTTCCAGTTGTAGTCCTCGCCAATCATCTGGCCTGAAGCAATAGAAGTGCCGGATTCTCCGACTTCCTTCAGTGGTTCTTTGCGCTTCAGTATTCCCATCTGCTTTTGAATGTACGCTAAAAGCTCTCGTCCATCAATCCTGCAAATTCGCCATCCTCGTCGTCGTCATCGAGATCGTCGACTGGATCGACGATGCGTGAATAGTACGCAAGGATCAGTGCGTCGGCCTTGTCCGGCGATCGGTAGCCACGCTTCTTGTAGTCGGCCTTGCTCTCGACACCACGCCTGCCCTTGCTGTCCATCTTCCACTGGCGTGACGACAGCTCCATGAGGAGGTCCGCATCCATGTCGAGGGAGACCGTCTCGATGATCGACGCTAGGTAAAACCACGCTTCCGAGATGAGGTTCGGGTACCGATCGACGTCTCGCGCGCTCGCGCCGAAGTTGATCGGCAGCACCAGGTAGCCGCGCAGCATCATCTCGTCGGTGACTCCCCCGCCCACGCCTGTGTCGTCGATCTTGATGAGGATGGTCTTGTCGTGGTCGACGAAGGCTTCGAGCTTGTCGCAGACCTCCGTGGTCCGGAGCTTCGTGTACTCGTTCGACTCGACGAGCCTGAAACCCTTCCGCTTCGTGAAGACGGTCCGGTCGTTGCCCATGCGCGCGATGTCAGCACCTACCTCCGCGGCTCCCTCGTCTGAGACAGTGCGTTCCATGGCGGCCATGATGGCCGTTCGCCCGATGATCGCATTGTCCGCCTGGTCCATCGGCTGCCCGAGCCAGACGTGCGCGAAGGTGGACGGGTTCGCCCTGTCGGCCTCCAGCTCCAGCTTCAGGGAGTCAGGTAGTAAACCGGCCCGCTCGAGTACGTCGTAGTTGACCTGCCGGCTGTACGTCTTGGCGGGCTGGTTCATCACGTAGCGGACGTAGACGGCATCGAGCTCGTTCAGTCGGTTGAACGTGAAGATGAGCTGGCTGCCCGGCTTACGGATGGTAGGAGCGAGCACCTTCAGGCTGGCCTCGCTGATGCTCTGGGCCTCCTCGACCCAGGCGATGTCGATCCCCTCCATCGACTTGATCTCGTTCACGTTGTGCCGCAGCCCGCTGAAGATGAACTCCGTACCCGTGAGGATGTTGCGGATCGTCTTGTCGGTCACCTCGTAGTCGGTGAAGCCGTAGCGATTGATGATGTCCCTGAGGAGCTTGTGCACGGAGTCCTTCACCGTGTTCTGGATCTCACGGGTGCAGAGGATGCGCAGCTTCGGCTGCCGGCCCCGCAGGATGAGCGCCAGGGCGACGTGCTGGGACTTGCCCGAACCACGGCCGCCGTAGAAGACGATGTTGCGCCAGGACGGGTTGAACAGCTCGCGGAACTCAGCGAGGAACTTGATGCGCACGGCCTGGTCGCCGTCCACTTATGCGTCTCGTGACGTCTGAATTCCTGCGTCGTGGATGAAACGCCGTGTTTTCGCGCACCTCCTCGTCACTCGGAGGCCTTCGGTATCTCACCAGACGGGTCGATGAACTCGACGAGCGCCTTGACCGGACCGCCGTCCTCGCCGGTCAACTCGATCTTTGTGCCGTAGCCGTACTTCGCCAGGGTGTCGAACGCTTTGATATCGCCCTGCATCGCCTTCAGCATCAGCACCTTGACGATGGCCTTGGCTGGCGCGCCGGTGTGCTCCTTCCAGCCCTCGATCTTGTCGGGAAGCAGCGTCGTGAACTCCTCGTCCATGAGCATGCGCTGGATGAGCGTCGACAGATTCAGGGACCCCTTCGGACGACCGGCTGGATTGAGGACTTGGCCCTTCTTGATTTGCGTCGCCTTGCCCGCACTGGCAGGAACACCACTCTTCAGTAGCTTCTCTGCCTTTTGGCTGCCATTTGGTGCAGGGTCGGTCATAGTGTTCTATTTATCGCACACAACGCTCAATTAGCCAAGACGTTGCTGCTGACCAACGAAAAGGAGCATGTCGCCACCCCCAATCTCATCGATGAGCTCTTGAGGTGCTTCGCCAAGCATAAACGTCGTGTTTCCCATTGCAACGCTCCAGTACGTCTCGTCGATCTTTTGAGAAAAGGAGTCGGGGTAGGTGTAATTCTCATATCCGACTGACAGCAGAGCGTCCATGATCTGACCCTGACGATCGGCATCTTCCGAGAAGTAAAAGGCTGACAACACCAGATCGTCATGTGAATTGTCAGATGGTGTAGCCTGAATTGCGCAATCGGGGGCAGGTAGTCCCGGGTTCCCGCCAATTTCGAAGGCATTGATGTCGACCTGCGCATGATCCTGGTAGATCCCGAACTCGCGCGACTCAAACAAATCGATGAGGCTCGCGCAAGCGTCAGCCGACGGATCGATGAGAAGCTCTGGTTCGGTGGTGGCCGGAGCCTCGTCGACGATTGAAGTCGCAGCTGTTGATGTTGGTGCGCACCCGACATCCGACGCCGCAGGTGTCCCCGGTTCACACGAACTAAGAGGCGCCTGCCCAACAGCTCCGCCAGATGACGTACCCGTTGCCGCGCAGGCGGTCAACAAAAGCGCCAAGCCGACCGCCGCTCCAACTCCATACGTTCGTCGCATCGCAACGTCCCTTCAGTCTTACTCAGAAGATAGCGAGCCTGATGAGACCACTTAGCAGGCTCCCGGATCAGTTGCCGCGAGGATGGAATACGAAAACAGCATCGTCACCTTGCCCTGTTCTAACTCTGGCGTCTGACAAATCACCGGAGCTGTCGACACGCTACTTTCTGCCATCACCACGAACGAAACAGGAGCATTCAAAGCGGCGACCAGAGCCGGCTCCTGATCCTCGGGAATATCTGTAATCGTCGTCGATCGCTGTCCATCTTGAACCGGAACAGAGAGCACGTCACCAGGTCCCATGTCTGCCGGGGGCAACACTCCCAAGAAGAGGTAGCAGAATGACGGCGACTTTTGCAGGACCACTCGAGATTCCCGAAGAGTGTTGCTGTCAAGAGCACAAACTGGTGAAGCTGCGTCGTAGACAGTCGCGACGTCGACAACAGCACCGACATAAGCAGCTCGACCTTCTGTTGTGTTCTCGAAAGTCGCAGGCAGGAGCCCAAGCATCACGATATCCGTAAAACCAGGCGCCGCGTTAGTGATGCTGCTCTCATAGAGGTACTCCACTACCGGAACCGTAAGCCTTCCCGTGTACCCGTCGCTCGTAGTGTAGTTCACCACCAGATCGTCAGCCGTTTCCGGCGTAGGGGTCAGGCTAGGGGTCGGTGCCTCTTCGGCCATGGGAGCGAAGGTGATGCACTTCTTTTCTAGCTCTATAGAAGTCTCGCCCGTGTACACGTTTCGCGGCATCTCCGAGTATGTCGCGCATGGAGTCGTGGCCGGCTCTTCCGCGCTGTCGGCAGCGCCTCCGGCGCAAGCGGTGAGCAGAACAAGGCTCAGAGCAGCCGCAGCTACGGCTCCGTACGTGCGTCGCATCGCGGCGTCCTCTCGGGTTTGCTCGGAAGGTAGCGGATGGAGGGCCGTGGGCACAACTGTCAGGACACCGTGTCCCCAGACATGTCGAGCCATGCGAGGAGGTGTGCTTGGAACGTTGCCCGTTGAGCCTTCTGCCACGTGTCTCTATCTATGACAAATCCGGATTGATTTGTGAAGAATCTTGCTTACCCCAAGGTATGCGCGACCACCGGCGGTAGCGAATGCGGAATATTTCGAGACGCGAGTATTTGCTCCGCTGCATAAAGTATCTGGTCATGCGGCGATGATAATGTCTAAACGAGGTGTACTTGAACCGGTACCGAATAGATTCACCCTTGAAAACGAGGTGCCTCATCCACCAGCGACCCTCCGCATCTTGAAAAACGGCGAAAATTTCACCTCCAGCGATAGCGCCCACATTCTTCATGGTGTCTGACTCGCTCTGGTTAGCACTCAGAACTAATCCGCCGCCCGCCCTTTCTACGCCTAGCTTAACCATGGACGGTGCCCTAGTGCCATTGAAATAAATTGCGAGACCCTCGTAAATCTCAGCGTCACCGTTGTTCTTGAACCTGAACCGGATATCACTTTCTTTAGCATCTTTGGTGTTTGTCGGTCGCACGGTAAGCACGAATTGATCAGCCCGATGACGACGCTTCGTTCGGATGTCGTTGATCCAAACGCCGAGTGCCACTATGAGGGCTCCGAGCGTTCCGATGCCGCTCACCCAATCGGCGATGGACCCGATGCCTGCGGTGGGGTCTGCCATGCGCCGATCGTACTCGTCAGTTCTCCACCAAGTAGTCCACCAGCACCTTCGCCTTACAGCGCCTGCATCCGCGCACGACGAACCACGCCGTGCCCGTGAAGCCGACGTTCTCGACCGTCACGGTCTGCTTGAACGTCTCCCACGTGTGTGCGCAGGTCGTCGGCTTGGTGCGAGCGGTGCGACGGGCCTCAGCCGCGAGCTTGATGCGCGCGTGGAGGGCGGAGCGGAGGGTGTCGAGGTGGTCGGTCACGCGAGGAGGTCCGGATTCTCGTGGATGTTGCCAATGACCTCGCTCCGTGCCTGTCGCTCGTCAGCAAGCGAGCCGCCCAACGCGATGCTGTGGACGCGGCCGGTGTGATTCGGGCCTCGTAGCCAGTACATCCCGTCTTCATACACAACCGTACGCGGGATTCCCCGACCATCTCGACCACGTTCTATGACAATGTCGCCCTCGTAGATCTCGACGCCGTTCTTGTCATGGAGTCCGGTGAACTGCTCTAGGACGTAGTCGGTGTCGTCGTACCAGCCAAACTCAGCAGCGTCGGAGGCGTAAACCAAGGCGCCAGTCGCCAACCGCATCGCGAGATACTTGTCGTCGATCTGAGCTTCAGTCTTCGGGTCCCATGCCCTGAACTTGATCTCGCGGCTCATCGCTCGTTCCTCTGGTCGAACCAGATGGCGATGCCAGTGACGATGAAGATGAGGGCGAAGATTACTCCGACGACGATGTAGCTCTGTAGTGTGACCATTAGGGTGTTCCTTGTTTAGTTATGCTTTCAAGATGCGCCTATCGCTTCAAATAGTCAATACTATTCTTGCGTTATAGGAACTGCTGATACTTGCCGCTCGTATAGACCGACCACGGCGTGAACGATCCGCGCGCCTCGTAGATGCGCCACGCGTTCGCCATGTTGGTCGCCGGGTCCAGCAGCGCGTCGCAGTCCGGTCGCCCGGCCAGCACGCGGACCTGCATCAACCCGCAGCTCATCCCCTCGCGCCGGCCACTCCCCTGGTACGTGAGACTGAGGTCGCCGATCGCGCTCGGGTTACATCCGCTCTCGGCTCGCATGACCGCCAGGGCCACATCGACGTCCCACGCGTACTGCGCGACGAGCGGTCGGTACGGCTCGCAGCCGCTCGGTGCTGCTGGTGCCTCTACGAACTGCGGAGGCGTCGCCTGTGGCTCGATGAGCGCTACAGGCGGTTCGAGTGCCGTCTTGGTGTCTGGCGCGGTAGAGACGGCTTCTACTGGCGTTGCTCTAAAGACGCGGAGGCCACGGCCTGGTTGACCTGCGCCATGTTCTCACTGCGGAGCATCCAGCCGGTGATGATGCCAGCGACGCCGGTGGCGAAGATCGTGACGAGGAACCATGGGAGGACTCGTGAGGCCAGCATGCGCTGGAACCAGTTAGGTTGCTTTGATGGGATGAACTTGTCTTCGTGTTGCGTGTTGCTCATGTGGGTGGTTCCTGTTTAGTTGTGATTACTTGACTGTAACGAACGTGATCTTGGTCAGTGTTCGATAGTCAGTTATTGCTATTAGGTCAGTCATGTTTATGTTCCTGTTTATTTGACTGCCTTTAGTTAAGCATGAACGTCATGAATAGTCAATACTATTCTCTACTACAGACGCTCGCTTAGGGCAGTGAACAGCTTTTCAGCCTCATCCGAGTCGCAACTTCCAATCACATTTGATTTCTTTGCTGCAACACAGATCGCATAGTAGGACCGCGCGATTGCCTCATCGGTCGGGTCGGTCAGATCGAGGGCCTCGGGGTACTCGCGAGCGGCGTTCACCCAATAGATCGGCGCAGCACACGCAGCCGTCGCAGTAACTAGCTGGTCCGTATTTCCACCTGCCCTCCCGGTGACGGCGGCGGCTCGCATAGTGTCACCGCACAGATTGTCGACAGGGGCCTCGCCAAAGGTGATTGCAGAGTCCTCCTCGACTGGCGCGGTACTCCGGGAAGACGTTGTTTCAGGGTTGCTCGTCGAACACCCCGCCAGAGCGATCACCATCGTGAAGACGGCGAGCAGATGGTGGCTACGCACGAATCATTCCTTTATCCAGGGCTTCAACACAGATTTTCAAAGTTCGGACTGCTGGTGAATCTTGAGAGGGCTCACAGAGAGAAATGAGTGCCCAGGTAAGGAACTCGTCATCCATCGCCTCTTTGTTCACTCCGTAGGCCTCAGGGCGCGACCGGGCCGACGTAGCCCAGTCGTCGAGAGACTCGCACGAGAAGGCCGTTCCGACCAAGGCCGTGTCCGCCGAAGCCGACCCGTAGACCTCGTTGGTCACGTTGTAGAAGGCGAGATCACACTCCGGGGTCGACTGTGACGGCTGAAATGCATAGGGATCCACACTTAGCTTCGATGACGCTGTTGGCGGCGTGTATGGCTCGTCCAACTGACTCGGCCCTGTGTAGGTGGTCTCCGTGGACCCCTGATCGTCCGCGGCGCACCCGGTCAACGCTGCGCCGACGAGAGACAAGATCAACACCTTGCATGCGCGCGCCTTGAGCTTCACGGCTTGAATCTAGCGCTCATACCCGCCGCACTGCGTTCGCCCACACCCACGCGTCGAGCTTCGTGCCGTGCGACATGCTCCACTCCACGTGCACATCTCGATCGTTCCACTCGACAGCGAAGGCCTCCGTGATGACGGGCTACTCCTGGAAGCGCACCCAGGCAAGCACGGGCACCGCCGGCCCCCGGCGAATCGGGTGATGCGCCTCGTCGAGCTCCTCAGGTGCAAGCGTCACCGGTACCGGCCGTACGGCTGCATCCGCCACGCGCTGCTGCGTCAGGCGGTCGTAGTGGTCCACGTAGCGTCGGTTACTGCCCATGGCGTCAACGTAGAACGTATGTTCGAAAGACACGCCAGACATCACGCTCCCTCGCCAGGTGCCGGCTCCAATATGGTCGCAACATGACTGAGGAAGTGCAGAACACTGAGACGGCCGCTGACGCTGGCCAGATGAACGCGAACACAACGTTCGTGTCACATGCGTCGGAAGACAAGAAGTACGTGAAGAACCTCGTTGACACGCTGCTGCGGTATCAGATCAAGGTCTGGTACGACGACTACGAGATCGACGTAGGCGACAGCATCCGCACAAAGATAAACGAAGGCCTCACCCAGAGCGACTACGGCGTTGTTGTGTTCTCCCACAACTTCTTTAAGAAGAAGTGGCCGAAGAAGGAGCTCGCTTCGCTCGATATCCTTCTTGAAGAGGGACGCCTTCTACCCGTCCTCTATGAGATCACCATCGACGAGGTGAGAGCCTATGACGCACTCTCTAGCGACATCAAAGCAGTCACGACGCAGGACGTGACTGCAGTAGCTGGAGTCCTCGCCCGAAAGATCAAGGGCAAGGGAGTCGAAAAGGCCGGGCAGCGCCTCATTTACCGCAATCAGACCCTCAGCATCCTCGACGTGCCAATGAGCGAGACTCTCACGATTACAAATGTAAGTTTCCACGATTGCGTCATTCAAGGGCCAGCTATTCTTTACCTTCACGACCGCGTGACGCTAGAGGACATGACATTCAACGACGAGTTTACCTTCGTTCCCCGAATACCTGATCGCCCAATAGTTGGTGCTATCGGCATCGAAAACGTGCGCTTCAAGCGTTGTCGATTCAAAGACATCGGCGTGTTTCAAACTTTAGAAGAAATTGAAATATTGATGATGGCGATGCCACGCCAACCTGATGATTACGAGGTACCTGAGCACCTCCAATGACCCCTTCTCCCCTACTACTGAGGAGAGCAGCCGCTTAACCGCTCACAACCTACTCGTACGTCACGGCCGATGCTCACGAGGCTTCCCTCGGCCTGACAGTTGGGGTTCTGATACAACAGTGACTTCTTGGTAGTTCGAGCACTCTGTAAGAGAAGTGAATCAATGGTCAGTCGCGGCACACTACACCTGAGGGTGCTCGCTCTTGCTGCCTTGGCTTGTTCTTGCACTCCACCTTGGAACCCGGGGTTACGGCTAGCGGCGCAGTCAGCACGTTGCCCGCGTCCAGGAGCCTCACTTCGAGCTGGGCGAGCGCGCGGGCTGGGTGAACCTCCTGCGCGAGGACCGGAGCATCGGTTTAGACGAAGCCGAGGCCAGTCCAAAGTTCTGGGCCTGGGCCGAGTAGAACGGAGATACGACCGATCAAGCGCTCGACGAGATGGTGCGGTCGCTCGGATTTTTGGCATACGCTGCGCTGATTCAGCTCGCCCTCGCTGGTCTGACAGAGCGAACACTGGTTCTGCGCAGTCGTAGGCAGGGTGACGAAGCGCTCCATGCTTGAGTCAGCTGGACCTGTAGTGCGGAAGTGCAAGGGCTGCGGTACAGCGATCACCGTTTACAACTCGATCCGGAGCCGCTGTCGAAGCTCCAAGATCGCACGAGCGATGCAGATACCTCAGCAGGGTAAGCAGGCTCGACTCTGGACGACGTTCCGGGACGAGGTGGCGCGCGCGTTCCTCGGCAAGAACTTCGGGTACGTGTGCAGCCGCGAAGGATGCAGCGTCACGACGAACCTCGACGTCGACGACATTCAGAAGCGCGGCTTCCATCCTGAGCTGAAGTTCGTGGCGAGCAACCTCCGTTACCTGTGTCGGACTCATCACATCGAGGAGACGGATCAACTGAGATAGTCGAAGACCGTCGGATCGCTGGTGCGACTGTGTGACCGACCGGTCGCGCTGAACACCCACGATCAGGGACGCGCCATGACGACCGCGCTCGTACTACCCGCAACCGAAGACCCGTATTTCTGCGACCTCACCAGCGCAGAGCAACTCCACTCACTCGTCGACATCTGGTTCGAGATCCTCCACCTCATCGAACCCGAAGCGACGCTCTGGATCAACGACGAAGCCGCGCTCAACAACAGGCGCTCAACCAGCACGCGATGTGGCGGCTCGGATCCCACTTGACGAACGTGAGCACCAGCCCGTTCCTCTGCGGCTCGATCGTCCTCACTGGACGGACGCGCACCAACGAGGACGGCCTGCGCCATCATGAAGAGGCCCGAGCCCAGGATTAGCTCTTGAGGACGAGGGCTTCATGACCGGAGGTCCGCTCGGCGGTGGGTCTTGAGACGCCGCCTGCGGCGGCTACTCAACCAGCACGAGCGGTGCCGACAGCGGTGTCTCGATGCGCCTGGAAGCTCCACGATCAGCAGACGGAAACGCGTGCTAAATCCGCTCCTCAGCAGCAAAGCGCGCGTTGCAGTCGCACTTCAGGGGACCGAGCGCGGGCCGGAGGCCCTACTCGTCGAGGGCGAGCTCCTTCGGGAGCTCGAACTCCTTGCGGGACAGCTCCTCGACGTTGACGTCCTTGAAGGTGAGGACCCGGACGGACTTCACGAAGCGGTCGGAGCGGTAGACGTCCCAGACCCACACGTCGCGCATGGTCAGCTCGAAGTAGAAGTCGTGCTCGGTGTCGCGGCGGACCAGCTCGACCTCGTTGGCGAGGTAGAAGCGCCGCTCGGTCTCGACGACGTACGAGAACTGCGAGACGACGTCGCGGTACTCCCGGTACAGTGCCAGCTCGACCTCGCGGTCGTAGTCCTCGAACTCGTCCTCATCCATCGTCCGTCGATTCTACGCGACACCGCCCGGCACCGGGACCGCCCTAGGCGGAGACGGCATCCGCTTCGGCCTCACGCGAGCGCGACAGCCAGGTGACCCGGTGCAGCGGCGACGGCCCCACGCGGTCGAGGCCGGCCCAGTGCGCGGCACTGCCGTAGCCCTTGTTGCTGTCCCAGGCGTAGTCGGCGAAGTCGTCGTGGTGGCGCACCATCTGGCCGTCGCGGCCGACCTTCGCCAGCACGGAGGCGGCCGAGACGGAGGCGCAGTCGCGGTCGGCCTTGACGCGGGTGACGATCGTCAGCTCCGCCGCCCACGGGCCGAGCGCCGGCGTCAGCCAGTCGTGCTTGCCGTCCAGCAGGACGACGGCGCGCGACAGCTCCACGCCCTGGTCGACGAGGCGCTCGATGCCGCGCGAGGCGGCGCGGCCGAGTCCCGCGATGATCCCGGTGTCGTCGATCTCGTCGGCGGAGGACTCGCCGATCGCCCAGCCGGACACCCACTTCACCACGCCGGGCAGCAGTGCCTCGCGACGCGCGGGCGCGAGCATCTTCGAGTCGCGCAGGCCCTCCGGGAAGCGGCCGCAGCGCGAGCCGATCGCGACGACGCCGACCGAGACCGGTCCGGCGATCGCGCCGCGGCCGACCTCGTCGCAGCCGATGACGCTCTCGTAGCCCTGGCGGAAGAGCCGGCGCTCCTCGCGGAGGTCCGGGTCGGCGACGACCACCTAGCGCCCGCCCGCGGCGGTCCGGTCGTCCTCCGACTGCTCGTCGGACGCCTCGGTGTCGACTCCGCGGAACACCGAGGGGTAGTCGTCCAGCCAGGCCCACTGCTGCACCGGCCAGGTGACCAGGATCGCGCGGCCGACGACGTTGTCGATCGGCACGAAGCCGTTGCCGGGCTTGTCCGTGTTGTAGCGGGAGTCGGCGGAGTTGTAGCGGTTGTCGCCCATCACCCAGAGCGAGCCCTCGGGCACGACCACGTCGAACGGGGTCGCCGAGACCGCCTGGACGCCGTCGGGGAGCTTCACGTACGGCTCCGAGATCGGGTTGCCGTTGATCTCGACCTGGCCGAGCGGCGTGCAGCAGGTCACGTGATCGCCGGGCAGCCCGATGACCCGCTTGATCAGGTGGTCGTTGCTGTCGGGCGCGGTGAGGCCGACGAGCGCGAGGGCGGAGTCGATCGCGGCCTGGAACGCGGGGACCTCGGGCTCGGTGGTCGGCGAGAGCCAGCCGCCCGGATCGCGGAAGACGACCACGTCGCCGCGCGAGATCGGGACGACGCCGGGGACCAGCTCGTTGACGAGGATGCGGTCGTTCTCGACCAGCGTCTGCTCCATCGAGGAGGACGGGATGTAGAACGAGCGGATCAGGAACGTCTTGACGAGGAACGAGACCAGCACGGCGACGACGACGATGATCAGCACGTCGCGGAGGAAGAGGAGCACTCCCCGTCGGCGACGGCGCGGTCGATGCTCTCCGTCAGGATCCGCGGAGTGGCGGCCGCCGTCGTGCGGGAGGGTCACGGGGGCCGTGCTGTCTGTCATCGCGTGCCGTGGCCCCTACTGTGGTCGACCCGCGCGGTGCCGCGCCGGTCTGTGGATCACCGGGTCGTACCGCCCCGGAAAAGGGTCGGACCCCGGTCCATCATAGATGGGCCGGGGTCCGGGAATCGCTGTGCGGACGCCGCTCAGGAGTCGCGCTTCTCCTTGATCTTCGCCTTCTTGCCGCGGAGGTTGCGGAGGTAGTAGAGCTTCGCGCGACGCACGTCACCGCGGGTGACGACCTCGATGTGGTCGATCACCGGGGAGTGGACCGGGAAGGTGCGCTCGACGCCGACCTGGAAGCTGACCTTGCGGACCGTGAAGGTCTCGCGGACGCCCTCGTTCGAGCGGCCGATGACGACGCCCTGGAAGATCTGGATGCGCGAGCGGGTGCCCTCGACGATGTTGACGTGCACCTTGACGGTGTCGCCGGCGCGGAACTCGGGGATGTCGGTGCGGAGTGACGCCGCATCGAGTGAGTCGAGGATGTGCATGCTGTATCGCTCTCCGTGCCCGCCACAGGTCGAACACCGTTTCGTTGATGGAAGTCGGTCGTGCCCACGTCGTCGCGGCTCCCCTGTGGCAGAGCCTGCGCGAGGCACAAGCGCTCATTCTGCCATGGCGCCGGAGCCGGCGTCAAAGCGGCGGGCCGGGTGGGATCTCGCCGCTACGCAGAAGTTGCGGTAGTCGAGCGCGACTACCGCAACTTTCGAGGACTCGACGGCGGAGTCGGAGGCGCGGCGGGCCCGGCGCGCAGCCTCAGAGGACGATCGTCTGGCCGTCCTGGGGGCGGTCCGGGTCGAAGCGGTCGTCCGTCACCGGCTGGGGCTGCGGGCCGCCCTGGGCCTGCACCTCGGCGGCCGCGGCGAAGGCGAGGAGCGTCGCCCGTGCATCCGTGAAGAAGCGCCAGACGGAGTGCGTGAACGCGACGACGCCCAGGAGGATCGAGAGCAGGCCGAGCGCCCACGCTCCAGGAGGGAAGAAGCCGAAGGCGATCAGCGACACGTGCCAGGCGCCGAGCGCGGCCACGTCGCCCCAGGCGGGGGTCCGGGAGGGCCGCACGGTCACCCGAAACGCCACGACGCTCGCGACGACGGCCAGACCGACCGCCAGAATGGGGAGGGCGATGACCAGGCCGAGCACGGTCCAGCCGCTCGATCCTCCGAAGAGTCCGTACCCCAGGAGGATCCAGAGCGGCAGGACGACCGCCGCAGGGTACAGCCAGGAACCGAAAGCCCGTCTCGTGCGCATGCACCGACGGTACCCACGACCGCTGAAGAACGCCTCAGCGACCCCCGAGAGGATCAGCATGATCGAGCTGCGCACACCCGCCGAGATCGAGGAGATGCGCCCGGCCGGCCGCTTCGTCGCCGAGGTGCTGAAGGCGACGTCCGCCGCGGCCGCCGTGGGCGTCAACCTGCTCGAGCTCGACCGCCTCGCCCACGACATGATCCGCTCGGCCGGCGCGGAGTCCTGCTACATCGACTACCACCCGTCGTTCGGCGCCAGCCCCTTCGGGAAGGTGATCTGCACGTCGGTCAACGACGCCGTGCTGCACGGCCTCCCCTTCGACTACCGCCTGCGCGACGGCGACCTGCTGACCCTCGACTTCGCCGCCTCCGTCGACGGCTGGGTCGCCGACTCCGCGATCACCGTCGCCGTCGGCACGCCCCGCCCGGAGGACCTGAAGCTGGTCGACACCACGACCCGCGCGCTCGAGGCCGGCATCGCCGCCGCGCAGCCGGGCAAGAAGATCGGCGACATCTCCGCCGCCATCGCCGCGGTCGCCCGCGCCGAGGGGCTCAGCATCAACACCGACTTCGGCGGCCACGGCGTCGGCCGCACCATGCACGGCGACCCGCACATCGCCAACGACGGCCGCGCCGGCCGCGGCTATCCGCTGCGCCCGGGCCTGGTCGTCGCGATCGAGCCGTGGTTCCTGCAGAGCACCGACGAGATCTACACCGACAAGGACGGCTGGACCCTCCGCAGCCGCGACGGCTCGCGCGGCGCGCACATGGAGCACACGATCGCGATCACGGAGACCGGCAACATCGTCCTCTCCGCGCGCGACTGAGCCCAGTCCCGAAAAGTTCTCCCGTCGAGTACTGGACAGCAGCAATATCCGATAGCAATACTATCCGCATGCGAGTCTCGGAGCTCAGCCGCCTCAGCGGCGTCAGCCTGCCCACGATCAAGTACTACATCCGGGAGGGGCTGCTGCCGCCGGGCACGGCCTCGGGGCCGCAGCGGTCCGACTACGGCGACGAGCACCTCGCCCGCCTCCGCCTGCTCCGCGCGCTGATCGAGAGCGGCGGGGTCGGCATCGCCGGCGCGAAGCGGATCACGGCCGTGCTGGACGAGGGCGCTCCCCCGGCGGTCGCGTTCGAGGTGGCGCAGGACGTCGTCTCCGCGAACGTCGACTCCGAGGCCGTCGCCTCGGACGACGCACTCGAGCGGGTGCGGGCGATCGTCGGCGACGACTACTGCGAGCACCCGGCCGTGCGGACGGCGGCCCGGGCTCTCGACGCCCTGGAGCTCTCCGGGGGCGGGATGACGCCGTCCTGGCTCGACGCCTACGCCCGGGCGGCGGCGATCGTCGCGAGTGCCGACCTGGACGAGCTCGAGGCGCGCAGCAGCGTGAGCGAGCAGACGTCGATCGCGGCGGTGGGCACGGCCCTCGGCGACGTCGTGCTGCAGTCGATGCGCCGGGTCGCCCAGGCCCGGGAGACGCAGCGGAGGTTCGGGGAGCGGCAGGACTCGGCACCCGCCTCCGAGCACAGCGCGGTGCGAGAGAACGCCGAGGTGGCGCGATGACCGCCACGATCCAGCGTCCGGAGCGTGCCGCAGCGGCTCCCGCCCGCCCGCACCGCCCGCTCCTCGTCCTCGCCGCGGCGATGGCCGTCGGCGTCCTGGCCTGCCTCGTCCTGCTGCTCGCCGACCCGCGCGAGCTCGGCGGGCAGCCGCTCTGGGCCAAGCCGCTGAAGTTCTGCCTCTCCATCGCCGTCTACGCACTGACGCTCGCCTGGCTGATCGGCCTGGTCCCCGAGCGCCGCCGGCGACTCGCGCGGATCCTCGGCAGCGTCGCGGTCGCAGGACTCGCGATCGAGATGGTCGTCATCGGCGGCGCCGCCGCGGTGGGAGTCACCAGCCACTTCAACGTCACCACCCCGCTGCACTCGGCGCTCTGGGCGGCGATGGCGGTGTCGATCGTCGTCGTCTGGCTGGTCACGCTGGTGCTCGCGGCTCTCCTGGCGCGGGTGCCGCTCGGCGACCCCTCCCTCACCCTCGCGGTCCGGGCCGGCCTCGTGATCGGGCTCGTCGGGATGGCACTCGCCTTCCTGATGACCGGGCCGACCGCGTCGCAGCTCTCGGACTACCAGGGAGTCGTCGGTGCGCACGCGGTCGGCGTGGACGACGGCGGCGCGGGGCTGCCGCTGCTCGGCTGGAGCACCACGGGCGGCGATCTGCGGATCCCGCACTTCGTCGGGATGCACGCGCTGCAGGGGCTGCCGCTGCTGGCCTTCGCGCTCGCACGACTCGCGACGCGGGTGCGGCTGCTCGGCGACGCGACCCTCCGCCTCCGGCTGGTCGCGCTCGCGGCGCTCGCCTGGTCCGTCCTCGTCGCGCTGACCTGCTGGCAGGCGCTGCGCGGGCAGTCGATCGTGGCTCCGGATGCGCTCACCCTCGCCGTCGGCGGCGCTGTCGTGCTCGCCCTCGTGACCGCGGGAGTCGTCGCGGTCCGCCGCTCCTCCGTCGAGGTCGCCCGATGAGCCGGCTCCGCCGCGGCTGGACACCGCCCGCCGTGATCTACCTTCTGCTCGCCGTCGCCGGCCTCGTCGGCACCTGGACGTACAACGTCCGCGCCGTGCTGGAGAGCGTCGACTTCCTCGGTGACCTCGCGGGCGGTGGACCGGCGGTCTCGTCGATCACGACGGACCTGCTGGTGGTGGCGATCGCCGCCGTCGCCTTCATGCTGGCGGAGGGGCGCCGCATCGGCATGAAGCGGGTCTGGATCCTCGTCCTGCTCGCGCCCCTGGTCGCCCTGGCCTTCGCCTTCCCCCTCTTCCTCGCCCTCCGCGAACGCCACCTCACCCTGACGCGCGCGCCCTGACCCCCGCCGCGAGATGCCACTTATGAGCGCGACACGCCGCAAAAGGCGATCACAAGTGGCATCTCGCGGGAACGGGCCGTGGCACGGAGTGGCGAGATGCCACTTCGGTACGCGACACGCCGCAGAAGGTGTGCACAAGTGGCATCTCGCGGGATCGGGTCAGGGCAGGAGCTCCGGGCGAACGCGGCGGGTTCGCTCGACGCTCTGCTCGTGACGCCAGGCGGCGATCGCTCCGTGGTTGCCGCTGAGGAGCACCGGGGGGACGTCGAGGCCGCGCCAGGAGGCGGGCTTGGTGTAGCTCGGGTACTCGAGCAGGCCGTCGGAGTGGCTCTCCTCGACGAGGCTCGCCGGGTTGCCGACGACGCCGGGGACGAGGCGGCCGACGGCCTCGATCATCGCCATCACGGCGACCTCTCCCCCGTTGAGGACGTAGTCGCCGAGGCTGATCATCCGCACGCGGGCGCGCTCGGCGGTGTGGTCGACGACGCGCTGGTCGATGCCCTCGTAGCGGCCGCAGCCGAAGACGAGCGACGACTCCTGCGCGAGCTCGCGCGCGGTCGCCTGCGTGAAGACCTCGCCGGCGGGCGAGGGGAAGATCACCAGCGGGTCCGCGGCGGGGTCGAGGATCGTGTCGAACGCCTCGCCCCACGGCTCCGGCCGCATCACCATGCCGGCGCCGCCACCGTAGGGCGTGTCGTCGACGGTGCGATGCCGGTCGTGGGTGAAGGAGCGGAGATCGTGCACGCCGAGCTCGATCAGCCCGCTCTGGCGCGCGCGCCCGAGCAGGCTGATGTCGAGGACGCCGAAGAACTCCGGGAAGATCGTGACGATGTCGATCCTCACGACCGCGGCTCCTCCTGGGAGTCCGGGGTCGCGGCGTCCGCGGAGTCGGCGTCCGCCGAGTCGGCCGGAGCGGAGTCCGCGGTCACGTCGGCGGAACTAGACCCGGACTCGGCATCGTCCTCCTCCTCGACCGGAGCGGCCGCGGCCAGCTCGGGGTCGGAGAGGTCGATGCCGCTGAGGTCCACCTCGGCGGGCTCCTCCTCGGGAGCCTCCTCGAAGAGGCCGATCGGCGGCGTGACGGTGACGACGCCGGCGACCGGGTCGACGGACGGGACGATCGCGTTCACGAACGGGACCATCACCTCGCCGGACGGCGTGCCGACGATCAGGAGGTCCTGCGCGGGGAAGTGGTCGACGCGGCGGACCGTGCCCACCTCGCGGCCGTCGCGGACGACGGACATGCCGACCAGCTGGTAGTCGTACCAGGAGTCGTCGTCGCCGGGCTCGGTCTGCACCTCCTCGTCGATCCAGAGGATCGCCTTGAGGAGGGTCTCGGCGGCGTCACGGTCGGCGATGCCCTTGAAGAACGCGACGGGGTGGCTGTTGTACCAGCGCAGCTCGACGAGCTCGAGCTTCTTGCCGTGCCACTCGGAGGTGCGGGGCACCTGGAGCGTGAAGGAGGCGCCGGGGGTGAAGCGCTTGTCGGGCTCGTCGGTGTAGAGCTCGAGCTTGATCGCGCCCTTGAGCCCGTGGGCCTTGGTGAGTCGGGCGACGCGGAGCTGCGTCGTGCCCGCTGCGGGGGCCGCCACCCTACTTGTCGGTGTCGACGACGTCGACGCGCACGCGTCGCCCGTCGGCGAGGGCAGCGACGAGAGTGCGGACGGCCTTGGCGGTGCGACCGGAACGTCCGATCACGCGGCCGAGGTCCTCGGGGTGCACGCGCACCTCGAGGACCTCTCCGCGCGGGGAGCTCGTAGCCACGACCTTGACCTCATCGGGGTTCTCGACGATCCCCTTGACGAGGTGTTCGACGGCGGGAGCGAGCATTGACTACGCCTCGGTGGAGGCTTCGTCGGCGGCGGGCGCCTCGGGCGCGGTGGCCTTGGCGGGAGCCTCGGACTTCGGCTTGAGGACCGGCTTCTTCTTGGCGTCGACGACGAACGGAGCCTTGGGCTCCTTCACCTGGACGGTGCTGACGGCGTCGGCGTCGCCCTTGAAGCGGCCCCAGTCGCCGGTCAGCTTGAGGATCGCGGCGACCTGCTCGGTCGGCTGCGCGCCGACTCCGAGCCAGTACTGCGCGCGCTCCGAGTCGACCTTGATGAACGAGGGCTGCTCGGTCGGGTGGTACTGGCCGATCTCCTCGATCACGCGGCCGTCGCGCTTGGTGCGCGAGTCGGCGACGACGATGCGGTAGTAGGGCGCTCGGATCTTGCCGAGGCGCTTCAGACGAATCTTGACAGCCACAATTCTCCTGTGTGGTCGTTGACCGTGAGGTCGATGATGGATGAACTGAGCCGTGAGCGTGGGGTGCACACCCGGCCGGAAGCTCGAGGGGGTTTCTTCGGCGGTGAGTAGAGGGTCGACCGCCTCGGACCCGACGGATCATTCTGCCAGAAAAACCCCCGGCCTGCGGCCCCGACACGGACACCCGTCACTCGGCGTCCGCTCCGGTCTCTGGTGCGAGGATGTGGGGGCGCGTCCCGCCCCGGTGGACGCCGGACTGACGAGGACGCCGTCATGGAGATCACCTTCGCCGAATCCGACCGCTCCACCCTCGGGATCGAGTGGGAGGTCGCCATCGTCGACCGGCAGACGGGCGATCTCGCCAACGTCGCCGACGTCGTGCTCGAGGCGCTCCGCGGCGAGGACGGATCGCCGCATCCGCGGATCACCGGCGAGCTGCTGAAGAACACGGTCGAGCTGGTCTCCGGGGTGCACCGCACCGTCCGCGACGCCGTCGCCGACCTGCAGGACCAGCTGCGCCAGGTGCGCGAGATCACCGACCCGATGGGCCTGGACCTCGTCTGCTCCGGCTCGCACCCCTTCGCGCAGTGGTACGACCAGACCATCACCGACAAGGAGCGGTACCACCGGCTCATCGACCGCACCCAGTGGTGGGGCCGCAACATGATGATCTGGGGCATCCACGTGCACGTGGGGATCGAGGACCGCGACAAGGTCCTGACGATCCTCAACGCGCTCCTCGACTACTACCCGCACCTCCAGGCGCTCTCGGCGTCCAGCCCGTTCTGGGGCGGCGTCGACACCGGCTACGCCTCGAACCGCGCGCTGATGTTCCAGCAGCTGCCCACCGCCGGGCTGCCGCCGCAGTTCGGCGCCTGGGCGAACTACGAGGAGTACGTCGACGACATGATGCGCACCGGCGTCATCGACGACCACACCGAGGTCCGCTGGGACATCCGCCCCTCGCCGCAGTGGGGCACGATCGAGATGCGCGCCTGCGATGGGCTGTCCTCGCCGGAGGAGATCGGGGCGGTCGCGGCGCTGATCCAGTGCCTGGTCGAGCACCTCTCGACGCAGCTCGACGAGGGCGGGACGCTCGCGACGATGCAGCCCTGGTACGTCAGGGAGAACAAGTGGCGCGCGGCGCGCTACGGACTCGACGCCGAGATCATCCTCGACGCCGCCGGGAACGAGCGGCTCGTGACCGACGACATCCGCGATCTGCTCACGAGGCTCGCGCCGGTGGCGGAGCGGCTCGACTGCGCGGCGGAGCTGGCCGACGTCGAGCTGATCCTCGTCGCGGGAGCCAGCTACCAGCGCCAGCTGCGCACCGCGGCCGAGAACGACGGCGATCTGAAGGCCGTGGTCCGGGCGCTGGCGGGCGAGCTGCGCGATGGTTTGAAGGACCCGCGGGCATGACCCGACGGCTCCTCGCGGGCGCGCTGCTGCTCGGCGCGAGCGCGCTGGCTCTCGCCGGGTGCTCGAGTGCCAGCGGCGCTCCCGCCGGAGCGGGTGCGACACCGACGGCGTCCGCCGCGACGGCCACTGCCCTGCCGTCGCCGACCTCGGATCCGCTGTCCGACTCCGCTCCCCTCGCGCTCGGCGGAGCGCTGCCCGCCGGCGCGCGGGTGACGATCGTGGGCGACAGCATCGTCCGCGGTCTGGGGCTCGATCCCGGACAGGCCTGGCCGGCCCTCATCGGGGACGACCTGGGCTGGAGCGTCGTCAACCTGGGCTGCGACGGCGGCGGCTTCATCGAGCCGGGCGACTGCGGCGTGGCCGTGGGCGACCGGTCCGAGGAGATCGCCGACACCCGGCCCGACGCGATCGTGCTGATCGCCAGCAGCAACGACCTCGGCTGGACCCCCGAGGAGGTCGCCGACGCGATGGGCCCGGCGGTGCAGGCGATCGCCGAGGCCTCCCCCTCCGCGAAGCTGATCGCGCTCGACTCGGTGTGGGGACCGGATCCGCGCCCGGAGGATCTCGACGCGTACGACGCGGCGCTCGTGGAGGCCGTGGACGCGGCGGGCGGGATCGCCCTCGAGTACCCGGACCCGCTGCGCGCCGACGGGCTGCTCGCCGAGGACGGGGTGCATCCGACGGCCGAGGGCCAGGTCGCGCTCGCGGACGCCTTCGTGCTCGCCGCGGAGAAGGCCGGGCTCGCGCAGGCGATCCCCGGGGACCAGCGGGCGACGGACGCGCCCGGCTGACCCCCGGGGAGCCGCTCAGCGGGTGGTGCTGTTCTTGCCGTCGCGCCAGGAGAGCAGGTCGCGCACCGGCTGGAGGTCGATGTCCGGGCCGGTGACGCCGAGCGTGAAGAGGCGGGCGCCGAGGTCGAACTGCTGGTCGAGGACGCCGAAGGAGGCGTCGCCGACTCCCCCGCGGACGCTCGCGCCGGTCGAGATCTCGATGGCGTCCATGTCGCGATCGACGCGTCCGCACCAATCGGCGAGGACGCCGAGCTTGCGCTCGAGGGTGGGGACGTCGGAGAAGCTGTGCCAGATGTCGGCGTGCTCCGCGACGATGCGGAGGGTCTTCTTCTCGCCGCCGCCGCCGATCATCACGGGGATGTCGCGGGTGGGAGCGGGGTTCAGCTTGTCCCAGCGGGCGCGGATGCGGGGCATGGCCTCGGAGAGCTCGTCGAGGCGCGAGCCGGCGGTGCCGAAGTCGTAGCCGTACTCCTGGTAGTCGCGCTCGAACCAGCCGGAGCCGATGCCGAAGATCAGGCGGCCCTCGGCGCCCTTCGCGCTGATGTGGTCGACGGTGCGGGCCATGTCGGCGAGCAGGTCGGGGTTGCGGTAGCTGTTGCAGGTGACGAGCGGGCCGAACTCGATGCGGCTGGTCTGCTCGGCCCAGGCGGCGAGCATGCTCCAGCCCTCGAAGTGCAGGCCGTCGGGCTCGCCGGAGAGCGGGTAGAAGTGGTCCCAGTTGAAGGCGATGTCGACGCCGATGTCCTCGAGCTCGGCGAGCGTGTCGCGGATGACCTCGTAGGAGACGTGCTGCGGAGCGATCTGGACGCCGATGCGGACGGGGCGCGGAGAAGCGGTTGTCATGCCTTCACGCTAGACCTCGCGGCGGGCGGGCCGGGAGTCGCGGGAGCATGCTGATCGAGTAGGCCGCGCAGCGGGCGTATCGAGATCCACCGGGATCGGGACGAGGGGATCGCGCAGCCATCGCACTGACGGTGGTGGGTCTCGATACGCCCCTGCGGGGCTACTCGACCAGCATGAGGCGGACCCATGCTGATCGAGTAGCCCGCGCAGCGGGCGTATCAAGATCCACCGTGATCGGGACGAGGGGATCGCGCAGCCATCGTGCTGACGGTGGTGGGTCTCGATACGCCCCTGCGGGGCTACTCGACCAGCATGAGGCGGACCCATGCTGATCGAGTAGGCCGCGCAGCGGGCGTATCGAGATCCGACCGGGCGGCTACTCGCCGGCCGGGTCGGGGGACGCGGTGGGGGCGTCGTCGCTGGTGGAGCGGGCGAGCTTGACGGTGGTGGCGCCGTCGGCGTCGAAGAGGCGGAGGCGACCGCCGTCGATCGAGGCCATCATCGCGTCGGCGAAGATCATCGGCAGGGCGACGCCGTCGCAGGCGATCATCGTGCTCGGGCCGGCGTCGACGGTCAGCGCGCCCTCGCCGTCGATCGACCACTCGCCCTGCACGCCGTTGCAGCCGTCGGAGCCGGTCCAGGTGCCGTCCTCGGCGAGGAGCAGGAACGGGACCTCCGGCGACTCGTAGGACACTCCCGTGACCCAGCGGCCGACGAGCTCGTCCGGCGCCGGGGCCGACGCGGCGTCCACTCCGGAGCCCTCGGAGCAGCCGGCGAGGCCGAGGGCGACGGCGGCCGCCGCGGCGACCGCGAGACCGGCGCGCACGCCCCTCATCGGCCGAGGAGCTTCTGCAGCTGCTCCAGCTCCTCCGGAGTGGGCTGCGCACCCGCGCCGGAGCCGCCGCCGAGGCCGAAGCCCGAGCCGCCCGCGTTGGTGGACTGCGGGCCGGAGCTGATCGCCGCGTTCTCCGCGGCGCGCTTGGCCGGGTTGCCCGACTTGCTGCTCTTCTTCTTCTGCGGCTTCGGGCGGCCCTGGTAGCCGGCACCGGGCAAGGGGCCCATGCCGGGGACGTTCGGCACGCCGCCCTTGGCGACGGTCTTCATCATCTTCGCGGCCTGGTCGAAGCGCAGGACGAGTTGGTTGACGTCGGTCACGGTCATGCCGGAGCCGCGGGCGATGCGCAGGCGCCGCGAGCCGTTCAGCAGCTTCGGATTCACCCGCTCGGCCTTGGTCATCGACTGGATGATCGCCTCGGTGCGGACGATCTCGCGCTCGTCGAACTGGTCGAGCTGCTCGCGCATGCCCTTCGCGCCGGGCAGCATGCCGATCATCTTCTTGATCGAGCCCATGTTGCGCAGCTGCTGCATCTGGCCGAGGAAGTCGTCGAGGGTGAACGTGTCCCCCATGATCTTCTCGGCGATCTTGCGCGCCTCGTCCTCGTCGAAGGCGCTCTGCGCCTGCTCGATGAGGGTGAGGACGTCACCGAGGTCGAGGATGCGGCTCGCCATGCGGTCCGGGTGGAACTGCTCGAAGTCGTCGAGGCCCTCGCCGGTGGACGCGAAGAGGATCGGGCGGCCGGTGAGCGAGGCGACCGACAGGGCCGCGCCGCCGCGGGCGTCGCCGTCGAGCTTGGAGAGGACGACGCCGGTGAAGTCGACGCCCTCCTGGAAGGCCTTCGCGGTGGCGACCGCGTCCTGGCCGATCATCGCGTCGATGACGAAGAGGACCTCGTCCGGGTTCGTCACCCGGCGGATGTCGGAGGCCTGCTTCATCATGTCGGCGTCGACGCCGAGGCGGCCGGCGGTGTCGATGATGACGGTGTCGTACTGCTTGTCGGTGGCGAACTTGATCGCGTTCTGCGCGACCTTCACCGGGTTGCCGACTCCGTTGCCGGGCTCCGGGGCGTACACCGCGACACCGGCCTGCTCGCCGACGACCTGCAGCTGCTGCACCGCGTTGGGGCGCTGGAGGTCGGCCGCGACGAGGAGCGGCGTGTGGCCGTCCTTGCCGAGGTACTTGCCGAGCTTGCCGGCGAGGGTCGTCTTGCCCGCGCCCTGGAGGCCGGCGAGCATGATGACCGTCGGCGGGCGCTTGGCGAACTCGAGGCGGCGCGACTGGCCGCCGAGGATCGCGACGAGCTCCTCGTTGACGATCTGCACGACCTGCTGCGCGGGGTTCAGCGCCTTGTTGACCTCGTCGCCGAGGGCGCGCTCCCGGACCTTGCCGGTGAACGCCTTGACGACGTCGAGCGCGACGTCGGCGTCGAGCAGCGCGCGCCGGATCTCGCGGACGGTGCCGTCGACGTCCGAGGCCGAGAGCTTGCCCTTCGTGCGCAGGTTCTTGAAGGTCTCGACGAGTCGATCGGAGAGGGTGCCGAAAGTAGCCATGATGCCGGGAATTCTACCGGAGCCTTCCCGGAGGTCGGACGACGGCGGCCCGCGTCGATTAACTGTACCGGGTGCAGGAACTCGTCTAGGGTGGCCGGGTGATCGAGACACTGCTCGCGGGCGACGCCGCGGATCCCCTGGACTACCGCGACGGCTGGGAGCTGCAGCGCCGGCTGCACGGCGAGGTGGTCGCCGGTTCCCGGCCGGGCACGCTCGTGCTCTGCGAGCACGCCGCCGTCTACACGGCGGGCAAGCGGACCCAGGCGCACGAGCGGCCGGCCGACGGCTCCCCCGTGGTCGACGTCGACCGCGGCGGACGGCTGACCTGGCACGGGCCAGGGCAGCTGGTCGGCTATCCCATCGTGCAGCTGCGCGAGCCGGTCGACGTGGTCGCCTACGTCCGCTCGCTCGAGGGCGTGCTGATCGACGTGCTCGACGACCTCGGTGTCGCCGGGGTGCGGGTCGACGGTCGCTCGGGGGTCTGGATCCGCCGGGGCGAGGGCGCCGACAAGATCGCGGCCATCGGCATCCGGGTGGCGCACGGGGTCACGATGCACGGCTTCGCCCTCAACGTCTCGAACAGCCTCGAGCCCTACTCCCGGATCGTCGCGTGCGGCATCGCCGACGCCGGAGTGACCACCGTCGAGCGCGAGCGCGGCGAGGCGCCGTCCATGGAGTCGGTGCGCGCCCGGGTCGAGGCGCGGTTCCGGGAGGCGGCACCAGCCTTCGCGGCCGTGGACGTCGTCGCGGGGGTCGCGGCGTGAGCGCCGAGACCGGCGGCCGGAAGCTGCTGCGCCTCGAGGTGCGCAACGCCGAGACGCCGATCGAGCGCAAGCCGGAGTGGATCAAGACCAAGGCCGTGATGGGGCCGGAGTACCGGCAACTGCAGTCGCTGGTGAAGGACGAGGAGCTGCACACGGTCTGCCAGGAGGCCGGCTGCCCGAACATCTTCGAGTGCTGGGAGGACCGCGAGGCGACCTTCCTGATCGGCGGCTCGCAGTGCACGCGCCGCTGCGACTTCTGCCAGATCGACACCGGCAAGCCGGCCGACTACGACGCCGACGAGCCGCGCCGGGTGGGCGAGTCGGTGGCGCGGATGAACCTGCGCTACGCGACGGTGACCGGGGTGGCCCGCGACGATCTGCCGGACGAGGGCTCCTGGCTGTACGCCGAGACCATCCGGCAGATCCATGAGCAGGCGCCGGGGACGGGCGTGGAGATCCTGGTGCCCGACTTCACCGGGCGCGCGGAGCACCTGCAGCGCGTGTTCGACGCCCGGCCGGAGGTGTTCGCGCACAACGTCGAGACGGTGCCGCGGATCTTCAAGCGGATCCGACCGGCCTTCCGCTACGAGCGCTCGCTCGACGTGCTGACCCAGGGGCGCGACGCGGGGCTGATCACGAAGTCGAACCTCATCCTCGGCATGGGCGAGGAGCGCGAGGAGATCTCGCAGGCGCTGCAGGACCTGCACGACGCGGGCACCGACATCGTGACGATCACGCAGTACCTCCGCCCGACGCCGCGGCACCTGCCGGTGGACCGCTGGGTGCACCCGGAGGAGTTCGTCGCGATCAAGGAGGAGGCGGAGGACATCGGCTTCCTCGGCGTGCTCTCCGGCCCCCTCGTCCGCTCCTCGTACCGCGCCGGTCGCCTCTGGGCCCGCTCGATGGAGTCGAAGGGCCGGCCGGTCCCGGAGCACCTGCGCCACCTGGCGGACGCGGCCCTCGGCTTCTCCCAGGCGGTCTGACCCGCTCTCCCCCGCGAGATGCCACTTGTGCACGCCTTGAACGGCGTGTCGCGTGCACAAGTGGCATCTCGCGGGAGCGGGCGAGACGGCGGGCGACCGGGCCTCGTATCCTTGACGCATGTCCACGGCCACGGCGCGAGCAGTCCTTCTGCGTCGAGCGCTGGAGACGCACCGTGCCGCCGTGGACGAGGTCCTCGCCCGATACGGAGCGCGCGATCCCCGACTCTTCGGCTCCGTCGCCCGGGGTGACGCCCGCGCGGACAGCGACATCGATCTGTTCGTCGACCTCGAGAGCGGATCGGGCAACGCCCTGCTGCGAGTGGCGGGCATCGGCGAGGAGATCAGCCGCATCCTCGGGGTGCGGGTGGACGTTGTGACGGAGTCGCTGCTCCGCCGACCTGTCTCGGAGACCGCGCACCGCGACATGGTTCCCCTGTGAGCAGGTCGCCCGAGGACCGCTTCTGCGACATCCGCGCCGCGATCGACCGCTGCATCGAGTACCGGCCCTACCTGAGCGGCGACGACGACGCGATGGCCGGCATGGCCATGGACGCAGTGCTGCGCAACCTCGCCGTGATCGGAGAGGCGGTGCGCGCGCTCCCGGAGTCCGCGCTCGTGACCTTCGAAGGCGTTCCGTGGGCGGCTATCGCGGGGCTCCGCAACGTGATCATCCACGAGTATTTCCGCATCCAGCCGGAGCTCATCATCGAGATCCTCGACGAGGAGCTGCTGCCCCTGGCCGAGGCACTTCGGACGCGACACCTCTGACTCCTTCGCGAGATGCCACTTGTGCACGCCTTTCACCGCGTGTCGCGTGCGCAAGTGGCATCTCGCGGAGGGGGAGGGAGGGCTCCCGGGTCAGGCGACGAGCTGGGCGGCGAAGACGTGGGGGGTGAAGCCGGTGAGGTCGTTGATGCCCTCGCCCTGGCCGACGAGCTTGATGGGGATGCCGGTCTTCTCCTGGACGGCGAGGACGAAGCCGCCCTTGGCCGAGCCGTCGAGCTTGGTGATGACGAGGCCGGTGACGCCGGCGTGCTCGATGAAGGCCTGGGCCTGCATCAGGCCGTTCTGGCCGGTGGTCGCGTCGAGGACGAGCAGGATCTCGGAGATCGGCGCCTGCTTCTCGACGACGCGCTTGATCTTGCCGAGCTCGTCCATCAGCCCGCCCTTGGTGTGCAGGCGGCCCGCAGTGTCGATGATGACCATCTCGATGCCGTGGGTCTTCGCGTACTCGACGGTCTGGTAGGCGACCGAGGCCGGGTCCTGGCGCTCCTGCTGCGGCCGGACGATCTGCGCGTCGGCGCGCTGCGCCCAGGTGGCGAGCTGGTCGACCGCGGCGGCGCGGAAGGTGTCGGCGGCGCCGACCACGACGCTGCGGTCGAAGTTGCGGAGGAACTTCGCGAACTTGCCGATGGTCGTGGTCTTGCCGACGCCGTTGACGCCGACGACCAGGATGACGGCGGGCCGCTCGCTGAGCTTCAGCGTCGTGTCGTACTTGGCGAGGCGCTCCTCCAGCGACTCGCGGAGCATCCGCTGGAGGTCGCGCGGGTCGGTCGTGTTGTAGCGGTCGACCTTGGCACGGAGGTCCTCGACCATCTCCTCGGTGATGTCCGGCCCGAAGTCGGCGGTGATCAGGGCCGTCTCGAGGTCGTCCCACGTCTGCTCGTCGATCGTGCGCTTCTCGAACAGGCCGCGGAGTGCGCGACCGAGCGACCAGGAGCTGCGTTCTGCCATGCGCCCAGGCTACCGGCGGGCGGACGTCCGATCTGCAGGCGATCCGCCCTTCGCGGAGCCTGGACCTGCGGCGGGACGGGCCTTCCGGCCGGCAGCGCCTGCGAATCGAACCCGTGGATCAGACGGCCGGGGCCTCCACGCGCTGACCGACCACGGCGGAGACGCCGTCCTGGCGCATCGAGACGCCGTAGAGGGCGTCGGCGATCTCCATCGTGCGCTTCTGGTGCGTGATGACGATCAGCTGACTCGAGGTGCGGAGGTCCTGGAAGATGCTGAGCAGGCGGCCGAGGTTCGCGTCGTCGAGCGCCGCCTCCACTTCGTCCATGATGTAGAACGGGCTCGGCCGCGACTTGAAGATCGCGACCATGAAGGCCACCGCCGCGAGCGAGCGCTCCCCGCCGGAGAGCAGCGACAGCCGCTCGATCTTCTTGCCGGCCGGGCGCACCGCCACCTCGATGCCGGTGGTGAGCAGGTTCTCCGGGTCGGTGAGCCGGATGCTGCCGGTGCCGCCGGGGAAGAGCACCGGGAAGACGTCCGCGAAGGCGGCCTGGGTGTCGTCGAAGGCCGAGGCGAAGACCGTCTGCATGGTCTCGTCGAGCTCCTCGATGATCGTCAGCAGGTCGCGCCGCGTGTTGGTGAGGTCGGTCAGCTGCTCGGTGAGGAAGACGTGGCGCTGCTCGAGAGCCGCGAACTCCTCGAGGGCGAGCGGATTGACCCGGCCGAGCTGGCCGAGCTGCTTCTCGGCCTTGTCCAGCCGGCGGCGCTGCTCGTCGCGGACGAAGGGGCGCGCGGGCGCCTCGGCGTCGGTCTCGTCGGGGACCGGGACCTCGGGGCCGTACTCGGCGACCAGCACGTCCTCGACCAGTCCGAGCTCGGAGCCGGCGCGCTCCAGCAGCCCGGTGAGCTGCAGGCGCTTCTCGTAGATCTGCAGCTCGAGGCCGTGCACGCTCTCGGTGACGCTCTGGAGGCGGTCGCGGAGCACGCCCTCCTCGCGGCGCAGCGCCTGGAGCTCCTCGTTCTGCTGCGAGCGCGCGGTCTCGGCGCGCAGCAGCTCGGCGCGCGACTGCTGCACCGAGCGGTCGACGGAGGCGAGCACCGCGGGGATCGCGCCGGTCACGTCGGCCGCGGCGTCGTGCTGGCGGCGGCGGATCACGGCGCGGCGGGCGGCTTCGTCGGCGGCGGCGCGGTCGGCGGCGAGCTGGCGCTCGAGCGACTCGCCGCGGGACTGCTCGGCCCGGACCCGCTCCTTGGCGGTCTCGACGCCGAGGCGCGCCTCGATCTCGCGCTCGCGCGCCGCGTCGACCTCGCGCTGGAGGCCGTCGCGGGCGCTGACGTCGAGGACCGGGCGCGGGCGCGACCGGGCGACGTCCAGCTCGCCCTTCGCCCTCTGCGCGGCGGCCTCGGCGTCGCCGACCCGCTCGGTCGCGATGGTCAGGGCCTTCTCGCCGCGGCCGAGCTCGGCGGTGGCGCCCTCGAGCTGCGCCCGCACCCGGCCGAGGCGCTCGGTGTGCGCGGCGCGGGCGGCGTCGTGCTCGCGCAGGGCGGCGAGGGCGAGGCGCGACTGCTCCTTGGCGGCGCGCAGGGCGCCGGTCTGCTCGGCGAGGTCGAAGCGGAGGCGGTCGATCCGGCCCTCGATCTCCTCCAGCCGGCTCGCGGCCGCGTCGCGCTCGGAGACCAGCTCGAGGCGGCTGCGCTGCCCGCCCGCTCCCCCGCTGAGGACGGCGTCGGAGATCGAGGCGCCGTCGCGGGTGACGACGGTGACCGGGTGCTCGCCGCCGGCCAGCGCGGGCCAGAGCCGGCGGGCGGTGTCGAGGTCGTCGACGACGACGACCTGCTCGAGCAGGGCGAGGACACCGTCGGGGCCGGTGACGAGGTCGCGGGCGCGGGTCGCACCCTCCGGCACCTCGATCGCGAGGGAGGGGCGGGCGGCGTCGCCGATCAGCAGCTCGACCCGGCCGAGCTCGCGGCGGATCGCCTCGTCGAGCGCGGCTTCGGCGTGGGGCTGCGAGTCGGCGAGCACGGAGTCGGCGGCCGCGCCGAGGGCCGCCGCAATGGCCGCCTCGTAGCCGGCGTGGACCTGGATCCGCTCGGCGACGCGGCCGCGGATGCCGTCCAGGCGGGTGGCGATCAGCTCGGCCGAGCCGTCGGAGACGTCGAGGGCGAGCGACAGAGCGCTTCGGCGGGCGGCGAGTCCGTCGCGCTCGCGCTCCAGCGCGTGCAGCTCCTCGCGGAGCCGCTCGATCTCGCCCTCGGCCTCGAAGACCGAGGACTGGGCGAGCTCGTAGCCCTCGTCGAGCGTGCCGTCGGTGCCGCCGCCGGCCTCGCCGATCTCGTCCTCCAGCGCGTCGAGCTGGCGCTGGGCCGCCTCGCGGCGCTGGACGGCGGAGTCGAGGGTGTTCTGCGCGCGGAGGACCTCGCCGCGGACGGCGGCAAGGCGTGAGGCGGCGGTGTCGGCCTGGCCGGTGAGCTTGGACAGCTCGAGGTCGTGCCGGGAGACCAGCGCCGACTGCGCCGCGATCTCCTCGTCGGTCGCGTCCAGGGCGCCGCGGGCGCGCACCGTCGCCTTCTGCGAGTCGGTCCACGCGGTCTCCGCGTCGAGGACGGCGATGCGGAGTCGCTCCAGCTCGGCGCGCGCCTCCTCGACCATCGGCGCCGTGACGCGGGGCTGCACGGCGGGCTGCTCCGACTCCGCCTCGAGCAGGGCGAGGCGCTGGCCGGCGAGCGCCGCCAGATTGCGCAGCCGCTCCTGCACCGACTCGAGCTCGAAGGTGGTGCGCCGGGCGTCGTCGACCGCGTCGCCGACCATCTCGGACTCGATTCGCGCGGTCCGCAGCGTGCTCTGCTCCAGCCGCTCCTGCAGCACGAGGCGCTCGCTGTGCCGCTCGCTCTCGGTGCGGGCGAAGCCGTCGAGCGCGGTGCGGAGGGTGACGACGTCGTCGGCGAGCAGGCGCGCGCGGGCGTCGCGGACGACGGCGGCGATGGTCTGCGCCTGCCGGGCGACCTCCGCCTGGCGGCCGAGCGGCTTGAGCTGGCGGCGGATCTCGCCGGCGAGGTCGGAGAGCCGGGTCAGGTTCGCCTGCATGCCGTCGAGCTTGCGGAGGGTCTTCTCCTTGCGGCGGCGGTGCTTGAGGATGCCGGCCGCCTCCTCGATGAAGCCGCGGCGCTCCTCCGGGGTCGCGTGCAGGACGGCGTCGAGCTGGCCCTGGCCGACGATCACGTGCATCTCGCGGCCGAGACCGGAGTCGCTCAGCAGCTCCTGGACGTCGAGCAGCCGGCAGGCGCGGCCGTTGATCGCGTACTCGCTGCCGCCGTTGCGGAACAGGGTGCGCTTGATCGTCACCTCGGTGTACTCGATCGGCAGCGCGCCGTCGGTGTTGTCGATGGTGAGCGCGACCTCCGCGCGGCCGAGCGGGCCGCGGGTGGAGGTGCCGGCGAAGATGACGTCCTCCATCTTCCCGCCGCGGAGGGTCTTCGCGCCCTGCTCCCCCATCACCCAGGCGAGAGCGTCGACGACATTGCTCTTGCCCGAGCCGTTGGGCCCGACGACGCAGGTGACCCCGGGCTCGAAGGCGAACGTGGTCGGCTGCGCGAAGGACTTGAACCCCTTGAGGGTCAGGCTCTTCAGGTACACCCGGCCGCCTCGCTCCGCTCGAAAACGCTCCCTACGGTACTCGACGGGCTCCGTCGTGCCGCGGAACCGCGCGGTGCGGCCCGGCGGCGTGCACACTGGGGAGGTGACGAGCCCCATCGACCCCGCGCTCCGGATCCGCGAGCTGCCGATCCCCGAGCACCCGGGCGCCGAGGGCTGGGACGACTTCGTCACCCTCACCGCGATCGGGAACGCCGTCGAGGCCGAGGGCACCGGCACGGACGAGCTGGGCTTCCCCGCCGAGACGAACCTCGGCGAGTGGCGGCAGCAGGAGTTCGACCCTCGCCGCGCGTTCCTCGCCGAGGTCATGACGGACGACGGCGTCCGCGCGGTCGGCAGCGGCGAGCTGCACTGGAGCACCGAGGAGGGCGACGACGCGGCCTGGCTGGCGTTCTCCGTCCTCGCCGGGGAGCGCGGCCACGGGGTCGGCTCCGCCCTGCTGGAGCGGCTGACGGCGGAGGCGCAGGCGCTCGGGCGCACCGTGCTGCAGACCTGGACGGCTCACCGGGCCGACCGTTCGGCGCCGCGCCTGGCCGCCCGCTCGGGGGCCGGCTCCGTGCCCGCCGACGACCCCGGCGCGCGCTGGCTCGCCTCCCGCGGCTGGGTGCTGGAGCAGGTGGAGCGGGTCAGCGCGGTGCGGCTGCCGCTGGATCCCGTGCTCGCCGCGTCCCGGCGCCGCGGTGCCCTGGCGCACGCCGAGGGCTACGAGCTGCGGCACTGGAGCGGAGCGACGCCCGCGGAGCTCGTCGACGGGATGCTCGCCCTGCGCGCCAGCATGTCCGCGCAGGCGCCCACGGCCGGGCTGTCGGTGCCGGAGGAGACCTGGACCCGCGAGCGCCTCGAGGCGCACGACCGCGAGTCGACCGCCGGCGGGCGGGTGGAGCTGACCTCGGTGGCCCTGCACGAGGGCCGGCCGGTCGGCTACTGCACCGTCGACGTGCTGCCCGGCCGCGCCGCGCTCTGGGGCGCGACGCTCGTGCAGCCGGCGCATCGTGGGCACCGGCTCGGCATGCTGCTCAAGCTCGACGCGCTCGAGCACCTGGCCGCGGCCGACCCCGACTGCCGTGCCGTCTACACCTGGAACGCGGAGGAGAACCGGCCGATGCTCGCCGTCAACGAGGCCGTGGGGTTCCGCGCGATCGCGGTGGAGGGCCAGTGGCGGCTCGACGAGGTGGCGCCGTGATCCCGCTGGTGGAGCCGGGGCGGGCGTTGAGCGCCGCCGAGCGCGAGCGCTTCGCCCGGCAGATCCGGCTGTCGCCACTCGGCGAGCTAGGACAGCGGCGCCTGCGGAACGCGCGGGTGCTCGTGCTCGGCGCGGGCGGCATCGGCTCTCCGGTGATCACGGCGCTCGCCGCGGCCGGAGTCGGGCACCTCGGGATCGTCGACGGCGACGTCGTCGAGGCGTCGAACCTCGCGCGGCAGACGGCGCACGACGAGTCGTCGATCGGCTCGTCGAAGGCGGAGTCCGCGGCGGCGACCGCGCGGCGGCTCTCCCCCGGGATCGACGTGCAGGCCTTCCCCGTCTCCTTCACCGGTGCGAACGCCGACGCGCTCGTCGCCGGCTGGGACGTGGTGGTCGACGGCTTCGACACCTTCGGCTCGCGCTACCTCGCCTCGGACGCGACGACCCGGGCCGGGGTCCCGCACGTCTGGGGCTCGGCGCTCGGCTTCGACGGGCAGCTGTCCACCTTCTGGGCGGCCGCGCCGGGCGGCGGGGTCACCCTGCGCGCCCTGCACCCCGGGGCCGAGGACGCGGCGGACAGCTGCGCGACGGTCGGCGTTCTCGGCTCGCTCTGCGCGGCGATCGGCTCGGCGATGGCGAGCGAGGTGGTCAAGCTCGTGACGGGCGTCGGCGAGCCGCTGTTCGGTCGGGTCGTGGTGCACGACGCGCTGGACGGTTCGTGGAGCGAGCTGCCGCTGGCCCGCGCGGTGCCGCCGGTGGCTGCGGTGCTCGCCGTCGCGGGAGCGGTGACCGCCGATGAGCTGCGGGCGCGGCTCGCGGGGCCGACGCCGCCGACGGTCGTCGATCTGCGGGAGGACGACGAGGACCGCTCCGTCGCGATCCCCGGGGCCGTGCGGCTGCCGATGTCGCGCTTCGATCCGGCGCTGCTGCCCGCGGGGCCGCTGGTGCTGCACTGCGCCTCGGGCGTGCGCTCTCGGATCGCGGCCGACCGCGCGGCGGCGGCGGGGATCGCCTCCGACTCTCTGCTCGGCGGCATGGTGGGCTGGCGCTGATCCGATCGCCGGTCTGAGGTTCGATTCGCAGGTCTTCCGCGTTCGCCGTGCTGTCTCGCCGCGTGGGGCGGCCGACCGGAGCCGAGATCTCCTGCACAACGGACAGGAGCCTGCACAACAGACAGGAGCCTGCAGAGCGGACAGGAGCCTGCAGAGCGGCGAGAGGCGCGGGTTTCAGCCGCCGGCGAAGGGCGGCAGGACGTCCACCGCGGCGCCCGCGGGCAGCGGGGTGGCGCGGTCGGTGGTCGAGACGCCGTCGACCAGGTAGCTGCAGCGGGCGAGGACGTCGGCGGCGGACGGCGCGGAGGCGACGAGCGACGCCTCCAGGGCGGCCAGGTCGGCGACGCCCTCGAGCTCGTCGGAGGCGCGCCCGAGGGCGGCCTTCGCCGCGGCGAAGTAGCGGACACGCACGCTCAGCCGCCGATCGCACTCATGGTGCGCTCGGGCTGCACGAATCCGGCCCGGTTCATCTCGTGGCCGGCCGGCTTGGCCCACATCGCGCCGCGCCAGAGCTGGGCGACGTGGTGGTCGTCGGCGCCGGAGCGCATCGCGCCGAGCAGGTCGGTCTCCTCGTTGGAGAAGAGGCAGCTGCGGACACCGCCCTCGGCAGTGAGCCGGGTGCGGCGGCAGTCGCCGCAGAACGCCTCGGTGACGGAGGCGATGATGCCGACCGTGCCGAGCAGCTCGTCGGAGCCGATCGCGCGGACGTCGAAGAGCTCGGCGGGCGCACCGTCGCGGGGAGCGGCGTTCGGCGTGAGGACGAAGCGCTCCGAGAGCAGCTCGCGGATCATCGCCGCCGTGATCATCGTCGAGCGGTCCCAGCCGTGGTCGGCGTCGAGCGCCATCTGCTCGATGAAGCGGAGCTGGTGCCCTCCGGCGAGCGCCCAGGCGAGCAGCTCGGGCGCCTCGTGGTCGTTGATCCCGGGCAGGAGCACCGCGTTGATCTTGGTCTGCTGGAGTCCCGCGGGGCCGAGCGCGTCGATGCCGGCGAGGACCCGGTCGAGGAAGGGGCGGCGGGTGACCTTCGCGAAGGTCTCGGCGCAGATGGAGTCGAGCGAGACGTTCACCCGGTCCAGGCCCGCGTCGGCGAGCGACTGCGCGCGACCGGAGAGGCCGATCGCGTTGGTGGTCAGCGAGATCTCGGGGCGCGGCTCGATCGCCGCGACGTCGCGGATGATGTCGACGAGGTCCTTGCGCAGCAGCGGCTCGCCGCCGGTGAAGCGGATCTGGCGGACGCCGAACTGCTCGACGGCGATGCGGGCGAGGCGGACGATCTCCTCGCGGTTCAGCAGCGAGGCGGGCGGCTGGAACGGCAGGCCCTCGGCCGGCATGCAGTAGGTGCAGCGGAGGTTGCAGCGATCGGTGAGCGAGATCCGCAGGTCGTCGGCGACGCGTCCGTAGGTGTCGAGCAGCAGCGGTGTCTCGGGCCGCTCGGCCGGGAGGACCGCACCGCGCGGGCGGGGCCGGATGCCGGGGATCCCGAGTGCTGTGCTCATCCGGACAGACTACGCGCCGGATCCGGGCCGGAGCGGGCAAGATGGAGACGTCCCTGCCGCCGGTCAGGAACGCCTCCGCCCCGTCAGGAACGCCCCGCGCCGTCAGGAGCGCTTTCGCCGGCCAGGACCTCCGAGAGGACCCGATGACCTCGATCGATCTGCACGCCGCCCGCGTTCGCGCACTGCTCTCGCCGCTGGCCACCCGCGGCGCCCGCGAGACGCTGGCGCTCGCTCCCGCCGCCGTCGCGGCCGACCCGGGCGCGTACGACCGCCGGGTGCTCGCGCGCTCGGTCGACGCTCCGCTGGATCTGCCGCGCTTCGACAACTCGCAGATGGACGGCTTCGCGGTGCGGGCGGCGGACCTCGCCGCGGCGAGCGCCGGCAGTCCGGTCTCGCTGCCCGTGGCCGCGCCGATCCCGGCCGGCGACCGCGCTCCCCGGCACGAGGCGGGCACCGCGGTGCCGATCATGACGGGCTCGCCGCTGCCGGCCGGGGCCGACGCGGTCGTCGCGATCGAGACGGTCGACCCGCCGCGCTTCCCCGCCCCGGGCAGCACCGATGTCCAGGTGGCGTTCTCGCGCCCCGTCGTCGCGGCGGCCTTCGTCCGCGCCCGGGGCAGCGACGCGAGGCAGGGCGAGCTCGCGCTGCCCGCCGGCACCGTCCTCCGCGCCGCGCACTACGGGCTGCTCGCCTCGCTCGGCCTGACCGAGGTCGAGGTGCTGCCCCGCGTCCGCGTGATGGTCGTGCCGACCGGGCACGAGATCCGCGCGGCCGGCTCCGAGCTCGAGGACGCGCAGATCTACGACGCCAACGGCTCGCTGCTGGCCGAGGCGGTCCGCGAGGCCGGCGGCCTGCCCAGCGTGGTGCCCTGCGGCAGCGACCGGGCGGAGGACCTCCTCGCGCTCCTCGACGCGCACGCGGCCGAGGCCGACCTCGCGATCACCGTCGGCGGTGTCAGCGCGGGCGCCTACGAGGTCGTCCGCGACGCGCTCGGGGCGGCCGGCTCGGAGTTCGGCCACGTCGCCGTGCAGCCGGGCGGACCGCAGGGTCTGGGCCTGGTCCGGGTCCGCGACGACCTGCACCTGCCGATCGTCTCGCTGCCGGGCAACCCGGTCAGCGCCCTGGTCTCGTTCGAGCTGTTCCTGCGGCCCGTGCTCCGCTCGCTCGCCGGCCGGCTGCCGGCCGAGCGCCCGCGGCTGCGCGCAAGGCTCGCCACGCCGCTCGACTCCCCCGGGCACCTGCACCAGATCCGGCGCGGCACCCTCGACGACGAAGGGCTCGTGCACGCCGTCGGCGGGCCGAGCTCGCACCTGCTCGCGTCCTACGCTCGATCGAACGTGCTGATCCACGTCCCGATCGGGACCGAGCACGCCGCGACCGGAGACACGGTCGAGATCTGGAGGATCGATGACTGACACGACGGACAGGACCGGAAGCGGCGGGACGGCCGACGGCACCGAGCTGACCCACGTCCGCGGCGACGGCGCCGTGCACATGGTCGACGTCGGCGGCAAGCAGGTCACCTCGCGGGTCGCGGTCGCGGAGGGGTTCGTCGAGACGACCCCCGACGTCGTCCGCCTCCTCGCGCAGGGCGAGCTGCCCAAGGGCGAGGCGCTCGGCGTCGCGCGCATCGCCGGGATCATGGGCGCCAAGGCCACCTCCACGCTGATCCCGCTCTGCCACCCGCTGGTGCTCGACGGCGTCGACATCGACCTCGAGCCCGGCGACGACCGGGTCCGGATCGAGGCGCGCGTGCGCACGAGCGGCCGCACCGGCGTCGAGATGGAGGCGCTCACCGCCGTCAGCGTCGCTGCGCTCACCGTCTACGACATGATCAAGGCCGTCGACCGCGGCGCCGTCATCACCGGGATCCGCGTCCTGGCGAAAGAGGGCGGCAGGAGCGGCTCGTGGAGCCGGTCGTGAGCCGCACCGCGGTCGCGGTGGTCGCCTCCACCCGCGCCGCCTCGGGCGTCTACGAGGACCGCACCGGTCCGGCGCTGCTGACCTGGTTCGAGAGCCGCGGCTGGAGCGGCCGCGTGGTCGTCGTCGCCGACGGCGACGCGGTGGGCGAGGCGATCTCCGACGCCCTCTCGGCCGGCATCGACGTCGTGATCACCACCGGCGGCACGGGTGTCGCACCGAGCGACGTCACTCCGGAGCAGACCGCGCCGCTGCTCGAGCGCGAGCTGCCCGGACTCGCCGAGGCGATCCGCGCGCGCGGGGCAGGCCATGTGCCCACCGCGGTGCTCAGCCGCGGGCGCGCGGGAGTCAGCGGCCGGAGCGTCATCGTGAACCTGCCCGGCTCCCCCGGCGGCGTCCGAGACGGCATCGAGGTGCTCGAGCCGATCATCGGCCACGTGCTCGACCAGTTGGGCGGGGGCGATCATGTCCGCTGATCCCGTCGCCCTGGCCCGGATCGCCCGCGACCCCGTCACCGTCGACGAGTGCGAGCACGCCGTCGAGTCGCCGACACACGGCGCCGTCGTCACCTTCGCCGGGATCGTCCGCGACCACGACGAGGGCCGCGGGGTGCTGCGCCTCTCCTACGAGGCGCACCCCGAGGCGCCTGCCGCCCTGCTCGCCTCGGCCCGGCGGATCGCCGAGCGGTTCCCGGAGGTGCGCGTCGCCGCGGTGCACCGCGTCGGCGACCTCGTGGTCGGCGACCTCGCGCTCGCCTGCGCCGTCGCCTCCGCCCACCGCGCCGCGGCCTTCGAGGCCTGCGCGGCCCTGGTCGACGACATCAAGGCGACCGTGCCGATCTGGAAGGAGCAGTCGTTCGTCGACGGCAGCTCGGAGTGGGTCGCGTCGCTCGGCTGAGCCTCCGCGGCGGGCTCGGAAACACGAGCGTCACACGTCTGGGGTTCACTGGGAGGAGCGCGCCGTCGGCGCACGGAGCGGAGGGCGCGGCATGGACCTGAACACGATCCAGCGCGTGCGCGTCGTCCGCGAGCGCGCCGAGCTGGCCTCGATGGGTCCGCGCACCGCGGTGATCGGCGGCGGGTCCTGGGTGTTCTCGCTCCCGCACGACCACCTCGACGAGCTGCTCGACCTGCAGGGCTTCGGCTGGGAGCCGTACCGCGAGACGGCCGAGGGCCTGTCGATCGCGGCGACCTGCACCCTGGCCGAGCTCTCGGCGATGCCGGACGACGGCCGGCCGTCGCACCCGCTCTTCTTCCAGTGCTGCACGGCACTGCTGGGCTCGTTCAAGATCTGGAACGTCGCGACGGTCGGCGGCAACATCGCCAACGCACTCCCGGCCGGGCCGATGATCAGCCTCGCCGCGGCGCTCGACGCCGAGGCGCTGGTCTGGCGGGCGGACGGCTCCGACGCGCTCGTGCCGGTGGCCGAGCTGGTGACCGGCAACATGACGACCTCGCTCGGGCACGGCGACGTGATCCGCTCGATCGAGTTCCCGCGCCGGGCGCTGGCGGCGCGGACGGCGTACCGGAAGATCGCGCTGTCGCCGCTCGGGCGCTCCGGAGCGCTCGTCATCGGCCGGGTGGACGCTGACGGGGCGTTCGTGCTCACGGTGACGGCCGCGACGATCCGTCCCGAGGTGCTCCGCTGGCCGGCGCTCCCCTCCTCCGCAGAGCTCGACAGCGCGATTGGCGCGATCACGAGCTGGTTCACCGACCCGCACGGGGCGGCCGACTGGCGGCGCGCGGTAGTCGGCGTGCTGGCCGAGGAGATCCGCGGCGAGCTGGGCGGGCCGGAGCCGGCCGCCGAGCCGGCCCCGACCGCGGGAGGCACCGCATGAGATTCACCGTCAACGGCGAGCCGGTCGACGCGACTCCCCGCCCCGGCCAGGTGCTGCGGACGCTGCTGCGCGACCACGAGCACTTCGAGGTCAAGAAGGGCTGCGACGCGGGCGACTGCGGCGCCTGCTCGGTGCTCGTCGACGGCACGCCCTTCCACTCCTGCCTCTACCCCGCGCACCGCATCGAGGGGCACGAGGTCACCACCGCCGCCGGACTCGGCATGCCGGAGGAGCCCGGCGCGGTGCAGCAGTCGTTCGTCGACCACGCCGCCTTCCAGTGCGGCTTCTGCACGGCGGGCATGGTCGTCACCGCGAGCGCCCTCGAGGGGGCGCGCGAGGAGGACCTGCCCCGCCTGATGAAGGGGAACCTCTGCCGCTGCACCGGCTACCGGCCGATCCGCGAGGCGGTGTCCGAGCACGTCTGCGAGCCGCCCACCGGGCTGACCCCCGTGCGTCGCACCGGGCGCGTCTCCGCCGACGAGTCGCGGGTGGGCCGCTCGCTCGGCGCCCCGGCCGGCCGCCGCATCGTCTCCGGGCAGGAGCCGTACACGCTCGACGTCGCCGTGCCCGGGCTGCTGCATCTCAAGGTGCTGCAGAGCCCGCACGCGCACGCCCGGATCCTCTCGATGGACACCGCGGTCGCCGCGACGATGCCCGGCGTCGTCGCCGTGCTGACCGCCGCGGACGTGCCGGACATCCTCTACTCCACCGCACGGCACGAGTCGCGGCTGGACGATCCGGACGACACCCGGATGCTCGACACCGTCGTGCGCTTCCGCGGCCAGCGCGTCGCGGTCGTCGTCGCCGAGTCGGTCGGAGTGGCCGAGGCCGCCTGCCGGGCGATCGAGGTCGAGTACGAGCTGCTGCCCGCGGTCTTCGACCCCGAGGAGGCGCGCACGCCCGGCGCCCCGCTCCTGCACGCGGACAAAGACCCGATCGCCTCGCGCATCGCCGACCCCGGCGCGAACGTGGTCGCCGAGCTGCACGGCGAGTACGGCGACGTCGCGGCCGGCCTCGCCGAGGCGGAGGTCGTGGTCGAGGGCCGGTGGACGACGTCCCGCGTCGCGCACACCGCGCTGGAGACCCACGGCACCATCGGCTGGCTCGAGGGCGACGAGCTGGTGCTGCGCACCTCCACCCAGGTGCCGTTCCTGGTCCGGGACGAGATCGCGCGCATCTTCGATCGTGACCCCTCGAGCATGCGGGTGTTCACCGCGCGGGTCGGCGGCGGTTTCGGCGGAAAGCAGGAGATCCTCACCGAGGACGTCGTCGCGCTGGCCGTGCTGGCGACCGGGCGGCCGGTGCAGTTCGAGTTCACCCGCTCCGACGAGTTCACGATGGCGCCCTGCCGGCACCCGATGCGGGTCGACGTCACGCTCGGCGCGCGCCGCGACGGGACGCTGACCGCGCTGAGCGTCGACGTGCTCTCCGACACCGGCGCCTACGGCAACCACGGCCCCGGCGTGATGTTCCACGGCACCTCCGAGTCGGTCGCGACCTACACGGCGCCGAACAAGCGCGTCGACGCGCAGGCGGTCTACACGAACAACCTGCCCTCGGGCGCGTTCCGCGGCTACGGCCTCGGCCAGGTGATCTTCGGCATCGAATCGGCGATGGACGAGCTCGCCCTCGAGCTCGGCATCGACCCGTTCGAGCTGAGGCGGATCAACGCGGTGAAGCCCGGCGAGCCGCTCGTGGTGACCCACGTGGAGGGCGACGACATCGGCTTCGCCTCCTACGGGCTGGACCAGTGCCTCGATCTCGCGGAGGCGGCGCTCGACCGCGCGACGGGGGCTGAGGCTCCCGAGGGACCGGGCTGGAGCACGGGGCGCGGCATGGCGGTCGCGATGATCGCGACTCTGCCCCCGCGCGGCCACTTCTCGGAGGCCACCGTGTCGGTCGACGCCGAGGGCGTGCTCACGATCGGAGTCGGCACCGCGGAGTTCGGCAACGGGACGACGACCGTGCACACCCAGCTCGTCGCGAGTGCGTTCGGGGCCTCGGCCGACCGGGTGCGGATCCGCCAGTCGGACACCGCCGCGGCCCGGTACGACACGGGCGCGTTCGGCTCCGCAGGGACGGTCGTCGCCGGCAAGGCCGTGTACAGCGCGGCGCTGCGGCTCCTCGCCGACCTGCGCTCGCTGGCGAAGCGGCTGACCGGCCACGACGGCAGCGAGTTCGAGCCGGACGACGAGGGGCTGCTCGCCGCCGACGGCACCCGGGTGAGCTACGCCGACCTGGTGCTCGCGGCCGGCGGACCGGTGTCGGCGACCGGCAGTGAGGACGGCGCGCAGCGCTCGCTCGCCTTCAACGTGCAGGGCTTCCGCGTCGCGGTGCACGCGCCGACCGGTGAGGTGCGGATCCTGCAGTCGGTCCAGGCGGTGGACGCCGGCTTCGTGATCAATCCGGCGCAGCTCCGCGGGCAGGTCGAGGGCGGCGTCGCCCAGGCGATCGGTTCGGCGCTGTACGAGGAGGTGATCCTCGACGGCGAGGGCACCGTGACCACGGCGATCCTGCGGAACTACCACATCCCGCAGATGGCCGACGTGCCGCCGACCGAGGTGCACTTCGCCGACACGGCCGACGACCTGGGCCCGTTCGGCGCGAAGTCGATGAGCGAGGCGCCCTACAACCCGGTGGCCCCCGCCCTCGCCAGCGCCGTTCGCGACGCCGTCGGCGTCCGGCCGCACGCCCTGCCCGTCTCCCGCGACCGCGTCTGGCGCCTGCTCCACCCCGACACGGCTCCCGTGCCGACGGTCGACGCGGGCGCACCCCCCGGCTGACCTCGGACGCGCTTCGCGCCGACCGCGGACGCGGCTCACCATGCTGGTCGAGTAGCCCCGCAGGGTGTATCGAGACCCACCATCGCCAGAACGCGGTGTCTGCAGACCGCCCCACGAACGGGCGTGGCTCTCGATACGCCCGCTCCGCGGCCTACTCGATCAGCATGCGCACCCATGCTGGTCGAGTAGCCCCGCAGGGGCGTATCGAGACCCATCACCGCCAGCACGCGGTGTCTGCAGACCAGCCTGCTGACGACAATGGATCTCGATACGCCCGCTCCGCGGGCTACTCGATCAGCATGCACAACCATGCTGGTCGAGTAGCCGCGGAGCGGCGTATCGAGACCCGCCGTCCTCAGCACACCGCGCCGAGGCGTCAGACGCGCGACGCCAGCTCCGCGCTCGCGCGGGCGACCTCGCGGGCGATCGCGTCCTCGTCCGCGGTGACGAGGTGGCCGTCCGCGACCGTGGGCCGCCCGTTCACGAGCAGCAGCGTCAGCGGCGGCTGCGCACCGAGCGCGAGGGCCGCGACCGGGTCGGCGATGCCGGCGTGCTCGATCCCGTCGATCCGCCACAGCGCCAGGTCGGCGAGCTTGCCCACCTCGATCGAGCCGATCTCGTCCTGGCGCCCGAGCACGCGCGCCCCGCCGATCGTCGCGATCGAGAGCGCCTGCCGGGCGCTCATCCGGTCGGCGCCCGCGCGGAGCCGGTTCATCAGCACGGCCGCGCGGATCTCGGAGCCGAGCTGCCCGGACTCGTTCGAAGCCGCGCCGTCCACGCCGAGCCCGACCGGAGCCCCGGCCGCCAGCAGCTGCGGGATCGGCGCGATGCCCGCCGCGAGCCGCGCGTTCGACGACGGGCAGTGCGCGACTCCGGTGCCCGTGGCCGCGAACTTCGCGATCGCGTCGTCGTCGAGGTGCACGCCGTGCGCCATCCAGACGTCGTCGCCGAGCCAGCCGAGCGACTCCAGGTAGTCCGTGGGCGACATCCCGAAGGTCTCCCGGGTGAAGGCGTCCTCCTCGACCGTCTCGGAGCCGTGCGTGTGCAGGCGCACGCCGAGCTGCCGGGCGAGGACCGCCGACTCGCGCAGCAGGTCCGGTGTCACCGAGAACGGCGAGCACGGCGCGATCGCGACGCGCACCATCGCGTCGAACGAGGTGTCGTGGTACCGCTCGACGGCCTCGCCGCTCGCCTGCAGCGCCGCGGCGGTCGTCTCGACCGCGAAGTCCGGCGGGAGCCCGCCCTGCGACTCGCCGAGGTCCATCGAGCCGCGCGTCGCGTGCAGCCGCAGCCCCAGGGTCGTGGCGGCGTCGACGATCCCGCCCACGATGTCGCCGGAGCCGCGCGGGAAGACGTAGTGGTGGTCGCCCACGGTGCTGCAGCCCGAGCGGGCGAGCACCCCCATCGCACCGAGCGACGCCGATCGGGTGAGGTCGGCGTCGATCCGCGACCAGGCGGGGTACAGCGCGACGAGCCAGTCGAAGAGGATCGAGTCCTGCGCCCAGCCGCGGGTCAGCCACTGGTACAGGTGGTGGTGAGTGTTGACGAGTCCGGGGGTCAGCAGGTGCCCACGACCGTCGACCCGGGTCAGCACGACCGGCTCCGCGGACGGGAGACCGGTCGGCGCCCGGCCGTCGAGCGCCCAGGCGGGCGGCTCCCCCGCGCCGACGGCGACGATCCGGCGGTCGTCGACGACCACGTGGCCGCCGGGGTGCTCGGCTCCCGCGGCATCGACGGTGGCGACGTGGGCTCCGGTGATGACGTGACGCTGCATCCTCCGAGCATGGCAGCGCGGTGTTTCGCGGTGGTTTCCTCCGCCCCGGCCCGTCCCCGTCAGGGCCGTTCCGGACCGCTGCTCAGCGCGCGAAGAACAAGATCGCGAAGGGAGCAGCCGTCCACGAGCGCGTCGTCGTGCGGACGGTGAACCTCCCGGAGACGGTCCGTCGAGGACCGCGCGTCGTCGGCACGGCACGCACTCGAGGCGGAGGAAGGCCGACGGAGGGGGACGGACGCGGAGCGACGGGACATCACTTCGCGTCCGTCCCCTCGAGGCGGTCCGCCGGCGCCCGACGAACGTCAGGGCAGCCGGTCGGACCGCCGCCGAGCCGGGCGTGCTCTAGAAGGCGGAGCCGGGGATGCGGAGGTCGAACGTGCTGGTCGGCGCGGAGACCGACCCCACCGGCGTCCTCGCCGTCCAGGTGCTCGACAGTGCCACAGAGCCGCGCTGGACATCCTCCACGGTGACGACGCGGCCCTTGATGACGACCGTGGAGACCGTGTCGACGTCCAGGTTCACCTTCGTCGGACCGACATCGCGCAGCGGCATGTCGCCGGTGTTGAAGAACGAGTAGACGACGGTGACCGGCGTGCCCGCTCCGACGGCGGTCCCCGGCGCGACGTCGAACCAGGCGTAGGTCTTGACCTTCAGCCCGGGGTGCACGGCTGCTCCACTCCCCGCCAAGGAGGAGAAGGTGAAACCGCCGTCGGACGCCGCGACGGCCGACGGCGCCGACGCACTCCCGCCGCCCGTGACGATGCTCTTCGCCGGGCTCGTCGGGGCAGCGACGTCCGGGGTCGGGTCGGCGAGTGCGGCCGGGGCGAGGCCGCCTGCGAGACCAGCGACGAGCGCGAAGGTCGCGACGGTCGAGCGGCTTCCGCGCGCGGGACGGGCGGCGGTGAGGGAACGGATGGGTTCGGTCATGGTGACTCCTGGTTCATCGTGCTGAGGGTGAGCGGCGGAGCGACGCCATGCTGGCATCGCGCCCGTCGCGCTGTCCTCTCTGTGGCACGGACTGAGGAGCCCGGCAGCTCGCGTGACCCGCTGGCGCTTTCCGTCTCAGCGCGAGGCGTGGATCGGGCCCGACCGCCCCGCGAGCGGCGCCCCGGACGCCCCGGCGCGCACCGCCAGCACCTCCGCGAGGATCGAGACCGCCGTCTCCTCCGGCGTCGACGCGCCGATGTCCAGGCCGATCGGCGAGTGCAGCCGGGCGAGCGACTCCTCCGCCACTCCGGCCTCGCGCAGCAGCCGCAGCCGCCGCTCGTGCGTTCGCCGGGAGCCCATCGCGCCGATGTAGGCGGCCGGCAGGGTCAGCGCCGTCTCGAGCAGCGGCACGTCGAACTTCTCGTCGTGGGTGAGCACCGCGATCACCGTGCGCTCGTCCACCTCCGTCGCCGCCAGGTAGTCGGACGGCCAGTCGACCACGACCTCGTCGGCGCCCGGGAACCGCTCCGCCGTCGCGAACACCGGCCGCGCGTCGCAGACCGTCACCCGGTAGCCGAGCAGCGCCCCGGCCGCGCAGAGCGCCGCGGAGAAGTCGACAGCGCCGAAGATCAGCAGGCGCGGCTTCTCGGCGCTGACGACGTAGGTCACCTCGAGCTCGACGCCCTGGCAGGCGATCTCGACCGTCGCCGAGCGGCCCGAGGCCAGGCGCGCGGCCCGCTCGGCAAGGATCCGGCGCACCGTGTCCTCGTCCAGCGACGGCCCCACCACGTCCTGCGCGCGGGTCGCGCCGGTCAGCACCAGGCCGACGAGCTCGTCCGGCCCGCCGACGATCATCGCGAGCCCCGCCGGCCGCCCGGCCCGCGCGGCGCGCAGCTCGGCCAGCACGGCCCCCGAGCTCGCGTCGACGACGTGGCCGAAGACCCGCAGCTGCCCACCGCAGGAGAGACCGGCCGCGAAGGCCGCCTCGTCGTCGAAGCCGAAGTGCTCCGAGCCGGAGCCGCCGGAGCCGAGCACCTCCTGCGCGAGCGCGTAGGCCTGGGCCTCGACGCAGCCGCCCGAGATCGAGCCGATGGCGCTGCCGGCCGCGTCGACCGCCATCGAGGAGCCGAGGGCGCGCGGCGCCGAGCCGAAGACGTGGGTGACGGTGACCACGGCGACGCGCTCGCCCGCCTCGACGCGCGCGAGGAGCGGTACGGCGAGTTCGAGCACGGCGGCCTCCGACGTCGACGGGCGGGAGGGCGCGGAGCCGGGTCGTGCGGCCGGCGGGCGCTCACACGCGGGAAACATGCCGAGTATATGGTCGAACCCATGCCCGACGACTCCCCCTCGCTCGACCTCGTGATCCGCTCCTCCGCCGTCCTGACCGAGAACGGGACGCGGCCCGCCAGCGTCGCCGTCGCGGGCGGGCTCATCGTCGCCGTCGGCGACATCGACGCCCCCTGGAAGACCCTCGAGGAGGTCGTCCTCCCCGCCGGCCAGGTGCTGCTGCCGGGGATCGTCGACACCCATGTGCACGTCAACGAGCCCGGCCGCACCGAGTGGGAGGGCTTCGCCTCCGCCACCCGCGCTGCCGCCGCGGGCGGGGTCACCACGATCATCGACATGCCGCTCAACTCGATCCCGCCGACCACCACCGTCGCGGGGCTGGACGCCAAGAAGGCCGCGGCCGGGCCGCAGGCGCTCGTCGACGTCGGCTTCTGGGGCGGGGCGATCCCGGAGAACCTCGGCACGCTGCGCGAACTGCACGACGCCGGCGTCTTCGGCTTCAAGTGCTTCCTCTCGCCCAGCGGTGTGGACGAGTTCCCGCACCTCAGCACCGAGCAGCTGTTCGCGGCGATGCGCGAGATCGCCGCGTTCGACGGCCTGCTGATCGTGCACGCCGAGGATCCGGACGAGCTCGAGGCGAGCGCGAACAGCGGCGGCACCTCCTACGACGCCTTCGTCGACTCCCGGCCGCCCGCCTCGGAGAACTCGGCGATCGCCAGCGTGATCCAGGCCGTCCGCGAGACGGGCGGGCGGGCGCACATCCTGCACCTGTCCTCCGCCGAGGCGCTGCCGCTGCTGCGCGAGGCGAAGGCCGAGGGGCTGCGGATCACCGCGGAGACCTGCCCGCACTACCTCACCTTCGACGCCGAGACGATCCCCGACGGCGGCACGCAGTTCAAGTGCTGCCCGCCGATCCGGGACGAGCGCAACCGCGAGCTGCTCTGGAAGGGGCTGCTCGACGGCACGATCGACCTGATCGCGTCCGACCACTCCCCCGCCACCGCCGCGCTCAAGTTCGCGCACGACGGCGACTTCGGCCTCGCCTGGGGCGGCATCTCGGGGCTCGAGCTGAGCTTCCGCGCGGTGTGGACGGGCGCCCGCGAGCGCGGGATCCCGCTGGAGCAGGTCGTCGCCTGGATGTCGACGGCGACGGCCGCCTTCGCCGGGCTCGGCCAGAAGGGGCTGCTGCGCGCCGGAGCGGACGCCGACCTGGTCGCCTTCGAGCCGGAGGCGGCGTCGCCGGTCGACGTCGACGCGCTCTCGCACAAGAACAAGGTCTCCGCCTACGACGGCCGCGTGCTGCGCGGTGCCGTCGCGGCGACCTGGGTCGGCGGAATCCGGGTCACGGGCGAGACCTCGGCGCCGGTCGGCCGGCTGCTCGAGCGGCCCTGAGCCGTCACCGGCAGCGGAGTCGGAGCGACGGGGCCGGGCCGCGTGTTCCGGTCACGTTTCCGCCGTGTGAACTCCCGCGGTTCCGGGCGCGGTTCCGGGCGGATCGCACAAGACTCGGGTGACGCGGGCGCCGGACGCTGAGTGCTCCGCCGGTGCGACGGGGTCGCCGCGCGCGGCATCCTGGCAGACGGGCACAGCCCGGGCCGCGCGACCGCGGTCCCCCGCGGAGCCCCACGAACCACCGAACGCGAACAGGAGCGGACATGTCGATCATCCTCGGAGACCACCAGTACGGGAAGGCCGAGAACCGCGTCGTCCGGATCTACCGCGACAGCCCCCGGCACGAGATCCACGACGTGAACGTCTCGACCGCCCTGCGAGGCGACTTCGCGGCCGCGCACCTGACCGGCGACCAGTCCGCGGTCCTCCCCACCGACACCCAGAAGCAGACCGCCTACTCCTTCGCGAAGGAGAAGGGGCTGCGCTCGATCGAGGCTTACGGCCTCGAGCTGGCCCGGCACTTCGTCGACGGCACCGCGACCGTGCACGGCGCGCGGATCGAGATCGAGGAGTTCGCCTGGGAGCGCGTCCTGGTCGACGGCGCCGAGCACGACCACACCTGGGTCCGCAAGGGCCAGGAGGTGCGCATCGCCTCCGTCACCGTCGAGGGCACCGGCGACGCGCAGCAGGTCTGGATCACCGGCGGCTTCAAGGACCTGACGATCCTCAAGTCCACCGGCTCGGAGTTCCACGGCTTCCTCACCGACCCGTACACGGTGCTCCCACCCACCCGGGACCGCGTGATGGCGACCTCGCTGGTCGCGAAGTGGCGCTTCGCCCTCAGCGACGAGGAGATCGCCGCGAGCGACTGGGAGGCCGTCTACGCCGGAGTGAAGGCATTGATGATCAGCCGCTTCGCCACCGTGCACTCGCTCGCCCTGCAGCAGACGCTCTTCGAGATGGGCAAGGCGGTGCTGGAGGAGTTCCCTCAGATCGTCGAGGTGCGCCTCTCGGCCCCGAACAAGCACCACTTCCTCTACGACCTCTCTCCCTTCGGCGTGGAGAACGACAACGAGGTCTACCACGCCGCCGACCGGCCCTACGGCCTGATCCAGGCCGCCGTCACCCGCGACGACGCGCCGGACGCCGGGCCCGCCTGGTACGCGTACTCGGGACTGGTGTGAGCGGAGGGTCCGGTCCGGGCGCCGGCCCGCGCGGCGTGCACCGCGGCCACGTCCTGCACGTGGCCGGCCGACCCACGGTCGAGACGGCCGCCGAGGCGCTGGTCTCGATCCCGGACGGCGCGCTCGTCGTCGGCGACAGCGGGACGATCCTCTGGGTCGGACCGCACGCCGCCCTCCCCCGCGACTACGCGGACTGGCCGGTCACCGGCGACGCGGGCGCGTTCCTCCTGCCCGGCTTCGTCGACACGCACCTGCACTTCCCGCAGACGTACTCGACCGACGCGTTCGGCGGCGGGCAGCTGCTGGAGTGGCTCGACGCCGCGATCTTCCCGGCGGAGTCGCGGCTCGCCGACGAGGAGTTCGCCGGCCGCATCGCGCGGGCGTTCACCCGCCGGCGGGTGAGCGCCGGGACGACCGCGGCGATGGTCTTCGGCTCGGCGTTCCCGCACGCGCAGGACGCCCTGTTCGAGCGGAGTGTCGAGGCGGGGCTGCGCACGGTGTCCGGTCGCGGACTGCAGACGGTCGGGCCGCCGTCGGCCGCGGCGCTGCTGACCGGCGAGGACGAGGCGCTCGCGCTCGTCGCCGAGGAGATCGACCGCTGGCACGCGGTCGACACCGGCGACCCCTCGACCGCGCTGCAGCAGGTCGCGATCGTCCCCCGCTTCTCGCTGTCGGTGACGCCGTCGACGCTCGCCGGGCTCGGCGAGCTCTACGACGGCGTGCGCGACCGCGGCGTGTACGTGCACAGCCACCTCAACGAGAACGACCGGCCGGGCGACGGCGAGATCGCCGCGGTCCTCGCGAGCTTCGGCACCCGCAGCTACCTGGACACCTACGACGGGCTGTTCCTGCCCGGCTCGCGGCGCGGCGGTTCCTCGCTGCTCGGCCGGCGGACGATCCTCGCGCACGCCGTGCACTGCCAGGACGCGGAGCTGCACCGGATGGCCGCGACCGGCACCTCGATCGCGCACTGCCCGACCTCGCAGCAGTTCCTCGGCTCGGGGACGATGCCGTGGCGGCGCACCGCAGCCGCGGGCGTGACGATCGCGCTCGGCAGCGACATCGGCGCCGGCGACGAGTGGCTGCTCGCGCGGGTGGCGAACGACGCCTTCAAGGTGCACCTGTCGGAGGAGGGCGACGCGTCGATCGCGCTGCACCCGGCCCAGCTGCTCTTCACCGCGACGCTGGCCGGTGCCCGCGCGCTCGACATGGAGGAGCGCTTCGGCAACTTCGACCTCGGCAAGGACGCCGACTTCCTCCGCATCGAGCCCGACCGCTGGGAGCCGCTCGCGCAGGTGCTCGCCCTCGGCATCCGCGCCGACGACCCGGAGGAGGCGACGGCCCAGCTGCTGTTCGCGCTGCTCCTGAGCCTGCGCGAGCCCGCCATCGCGGCGGTCCACGTGCAGGGCCGCCGCGTGCTCGCTCCGGCGGAGTGACGGGCCGTCGTCGCCGTCCACGCGGCCTCCGCTCGAGTCGTGATCCCGATGATCCTGTCCCCGGGCGGAGCAGCGCGCTAGCGTCGGGCCATGACCCGTCGACTCGCCCCGGTTCTCGCCTCCGCGCTGCTGGGCCTCGTGCTCGTCGGCTGCGCGTCGTCTCCGACACCGGCGCCGACGCCCGATGCGATTGCCGCGCCCACCGCCGGTGACCTGGTCGCGGCGGCGGTCGACATCCGATTCTTCGGCGAAGCGATGCGCCTCTGCCCGTTCGACGGCGATCCCGGCTTCACCATGGGACCGTCCCCGTGCGAGGACGGGCTCTCCCTCACCGGGATCGCACCCGACGACCTCCGCGCGCAGAGCGCGGCGCAGGGGTTCCGGCCGCGGACCGAGGACGGCGTCGAGACGATCCCCGCCTACGTGGTCGGACGCCTCACGGGACGCTCCTTCGACTTCGTCAGCGCCGACGGCGAGCGGTACGTCCCCGTGGGCAGCAGCACGCCGACGGCCGCGCCGACGCCTGCTCCGAGCTTCGCGACGGACGAGGAGAAGATCGCCTACTCCGACGCCCAGCCCGTCCCGCAGCCCGAGGGCTGCAGCGCTCCGGCGGGCGGCTGGCGGTCGATGGCGGCGCTCGGGCTGCACGAGGCCGCCGCCTACCAGCAGGCGCACCCGCGCACCGTGCTCGGCAACGCGCAGACGTTCGTCGACCACAGCACGCAGATCGCGCTGCTGTCCGTCGCGGCCGACGCCGACCCCGCGATCGTCGCGGCGGATCTCGCCACGGCCTACCCGGGCGCACTCTGCGTCCTGCAGACGGACATCACCGCCGACGACCTGGACCGCGTCCAGGTCGACCCGGTCCTCGTCGCAGCCGAGACCGTCCTGTCCTCGAGCCTCTGGCAGCCGAGCGAGACGAGCGGCGACGATCCCGACCCGGTCTTCACGGTCCGGATGACCGTCCTCACCGACGAGGCGATCGAACGCGCGGCCGAGTACCCGGACGGACTCGTCGAGCTGCAGGCCTGGTTCGAACCCGTCGTCGACCGCGACGCCTCCTGAGCAGGCCGGCTCAGCCGCAGCGCCCTTACGTCGAGGACCCCCGGCAGGCGTGCTGGTGGAGTAACCCCGCAGGGCCCGCCTTTCATGCTGGTCGAGTAGCCCCGCAAGGGGCGTATCGAGACCCACGTGCGCAGACGACGGCGGATCTCGGTACGCGCGCTGCGCGCGCTACTCGATCGACATGGTTGATCAGCGCAGCCGCAGCGCCAGGAAGAGGTCCGCGCGGTCGGAGGTGTTCGAGAGGTCGCGCTGGGTCAGCTCCTCGACCCGGGCGATGCGGTAGCGCACCGTGTTGAGGTGCAGGTGCGTCTGCTCGGCCGCGCGCACCCAGGAGCCGCCGCAGTCGAGGAACGCCGAGAGCGTCGCCACCAGCTGCGAGTTGTAGCGCGCGTCGTGCTCGATCAGCCGGCCGAGCACCAGCTCGACGAACACCGCGCGCAGGTGGTCGGGCACCGCACTCAGCAGCTGCACCGCCGAGGTCACCTCGCCGGCCGTCCCGATCCGCACCGGCGATGCGTCGCCCGGCGCGGACGGCAGCCGCAGCGCGTACCGCGCCGACCGCAGCGCCCCACCGAGCGCGGCCAGCGGACTCGGCGCGCTCACTCCGACCCGCAGCACCGCTTCGTCCAGCGCCGCTCCGGCACGGCGCAGCGCCGCGGTCACCACGGCCAGGGCCTCGTCGTCCGCCACCGGGACCAGCGCCACCGCGCCGTCGACGTCGCGGCCCACGACGGCCCGGCCCAGGTGCGCCACCGCGTCCGTCAGCACCGAGCGCGCGAGGTCGCCGTCGCCGTCCACCGCCGCCGCCAGCACCGCGAACCGCTCGACGCCGCCGAGGCCCAGCTGGCGGAGGTAGACCGCCGTCTCGGGCTGCTCGCTGTCCTCCTCGATCAGCTCGAGCAGCCGGTCGGCGAGCGCCGCGTCTGCGAGCACGGCCGCCTCGCGCTGCAGCCGATAGAGCCCGATGACACCGGTCAGCTCGGTGATCGCGTCGAGCAGAGAGGGGTGCCACTCGTTCCAGTCGCCGGCGACGACGACGAACCACGAGACGGCGCGGTGCTCCTCCGCCCCCGCGACGACGAGGATCGACAGCACTCCTCCGTGCGCGTCCGGCACCGTCACCGGGGTGCGGCGCGACGTGAGGGCGGCGTGCACGACGCGGTCGACCTCGTCGGCGCTCAGCGGGTCCGCGGACGCGGCGGCGGAGCGCCCGGTCGCGGTCAGCACGCGCACCGGCCGCCCCAGCTCGGTCGAGGTGCGCGCGATCAGCTCGTCGAGCAGCTGTCCGCGGTAGACCTCGGTCAGCAGCTGCCGCTGGCGCGCGAGCCCGGCGGTCAGCCGCGCGACACGATCTCCCGCCAGCGCATTGGAGAGGTGCGCAGTGATCGAGGCGAAGGACACGTCGGCCGGCACGGCGAACAGCGCGACGCCGTGTGCGCGGCAGGCGGCGACCAGGTCGTCGGGCACGAAGCCCAGGAGCCCCTCGCCGGCCAGCAGCGCGACGGCGCCGGAGGACGCGACCGCGGACACGAAGGCCTCGCTGTCCTCGGCCGTGCGCCGCCACATCATGCCGGTGAGCACGAGCTGATCGCGCGCCAGGTAGCGGCGCGGGTCGAGCAGATCGGTGGTGAACGTCCAGTTCACCTCGCGGGCGAGCGCCTCCTCGGTGGTGTGCACGGCGCGGATCCGCAGCGTCGGCGCGTCGAGGAGCTCCCGGAGCTGCACGCTCAGCTCCCCCGGTAGGTCGAGTAGGCGAACGGGCTCAGCAGCAGCGGGATGTGGAAGTGCGCGGCCGTGTCCTCGAGCCGGAACGCGACGACGACCTCGGGGTAGAACGACTCGGTGCCCGAGCGCTCGAAGTACGCGGCGGTGTCGAAGACGACGCGGTAGATCCCCGCGGGCAGCTCCGCCGGACCGAACTCGGCGACGCGGCCGTCGGCGTCCGTCCGAGCGGTCGCGATCGGCTCCCAGCCGGATCCTCGTCGCGCCTCGAGCGCGACCGGCACGTCCCGCGCCGGCCGGCCGAGCACGGCGTCGAGCACGTGCGTCGTGACGTGGCTGCGGTGCGCGCTCATCGACCCGCCTCCGCGACGGCGCCGGTCTCCGGTCCGAGACCGCGCACCCGCAGCACCGTGATCTCGCGCAGCTGGTCGGCGACGATCCCGCGCTCGGTGTCCTCGTCGAGGCCGAGCCGGCGCTCCAGCTCGGCGACGATCTCGGCGCGGTCGCGCCCGGCCGCGCGGATGAGGAACACCCGCCCAAACCGCTCCTCGTAGGCCCGGTTGCCGGCCAGCAGCCGCTCGGCCAGCGCCTCGTCCGGCGAGAGGCTCGACGCCTGCTCGGCGGCGGAGAAGTCGGAGGAGCGTCCCGCGCCCGAGTGACGCTCGCCGATCCGCGGGTGGTCGGCCAGCGCCTCCTCCACCTCCTCGGCGGTCAGCGTGCGCGCGCTCGCGTCGGCCGCGGCGGCGAGGGCCTCGGTCGAGGCGTAGCGCGCGCCCGCGGCGACCTCGTCGGCCCAGCGCGGGACGGCGAGGCACGCCAGCAGCGCGTCGCGGAGGGTGGTGGAGTCGGTCATGCGGTCTCCTCGTCGGCCCGGGTGTGCGGCACGATGGTCGGATGGACGTGGTGGGGGTGGTGCTCGCCGCGGGTGCCGGCCGACGAGCGGGCGGGCCGAAGGCGCTGCGACGCGATGCGGCGGGCGTGAGCTGGGTCGAGCGCGCGGTGGCGCGACTCGAAGCCGCCGGCTGCGGGAGCGTGCTCGTAGTGCTCGGCGCCGAGGCCGAGGTGGCGCGACGCCTGGTGCCGGAGCGCGCCGACGTCGTCGTCGCGGAGGACTGGGCCGAGGGACTGTCCGCTTCCCTGCGCACCGGGCTGCGGGCCGCGCACGGCGACGCCGCCCTGGTGACGCTCGTCGATCTGCCGGACGAACCCGCCGCGGTCGGCGAGCGCGTCCTCCGCGACTCCCCCGTCGGTCCGGCGGTGCTCGCGCGGGCGACCTACCGCGGTCGCCCCGGTCATCCGGTGCTGCTGGGCAGCGCGCACTGGCGGCCGCTCGCGGAAACGCTCAGCGGCGACTCCGGCGCCCGGGACTACCTCGCGCAGCACGGAGCGCTCGCGGTGGAATGCGGCGACCTCTTCTCCGGATCCGACCACGACGGTCCGGACTGACGCGGTCATCCGAGCCCGCTCTCGTCGAGCGCGTCGCGCAGCGCGCGCCAGGCGAGCGTCGCGCAGACCGAGCGCACGGGGTTCGCGGCGACCAGCAGCAGTGCCGCCTCGTCGCCGAGCGGCCCGTCCGCGACCGATTCCGCTGCGCGTCCGGACACCGCGTCGTGCGCCGCCATCGCGTCGAGGAAGGCGGTGACGCGCCCGCGGACCGTCACCGCGTCGAGCCCGTCGAGCTCGTCCGCGAGCAGCGACGCGGAGCCCTGCGACACCTCGCAGCCGCGCCCGCTCCAGCTGATCGACAGCGCAGCGGCGTGCCCCGCGACCCGGACCTCGATCCGGTCACCGCAGGTCGGCGTGAGCAGCTCGGCGCGGCCGAGCACCTCCGCCGGCAGCGTCTCGTCCCGCCCGACAGGGTGCCTGGCGTGCGCCCGGATCAGCTCGGCCGCCTCGGCGCTCACGGCCGCTCCTCCAGCTCCGCCAGCTCGGCGTAGAGCGTGCTGATGCCCGCGATGCGCTCGCGCGACTCCCGCGGCACGGCGCCGAGCACCCCGGCGGCCAGCACGGCGACCGCGCTCATCGCCGCCGCGTAGCTGTCGAAGGCCGCCTCGCTGTCGACGGGGCACTCCAGCCAGACGGCGCAGCGATCCGCGAAGCGCCGCGCGTGCGCGTCGGCGAGCAGCACGACGGGTACCCCGTGCGCGGCCAGCACCTCGACGACGGCCGCGAAGGAGGCGGGCCGCCGCCGGAAGCCGACCAGCACCACCGCGTCCTCCGCGCCGAGCCCCGCGATCTCCTCGCCGAGCGACTGCCCGGGCTGCGGCGCGATCCGCACCCGGGCGCGCGCCTGAGCGAGCTGCTGGCGCAGGTGCAGCGCGACCGGGTAGCTGTTGCGCAGGCCGATCACGACGACCTCGCGGGCGCCGGAGAGCAGTCGCACCGACTCCTCGAGCCGCCCGTCGGCGAAGGTCGTCGCGAGCCGGCGGAGGTTCGCGTGCTCGCTCTCGAGGTGCGCGGCCAGCGCGTCGGCGGGGGCTCCGGCCGACGCCGGGCCGACCGGCACCCCGGAGCTGCGCAGCGCACGGGCGTGCTCGCGCACCTCCTGCGAGTTGGAGAAGCCCAGCCGGCGGAAGAGCCGCGAGACCGTGGCCTTCGAGACACCGCTGTGCTGCGCGAGCTCGGTGGCGGTGTAGCTGGCGAGGTCGCCGAGGTGGTCGAGGATGAAGTCGGCCGCGCGCTGCTCCTGGCGCGACAGCGAGGCGTACCCCGCGTCGATCCGGCGGCCGATGCTCGGTGCGGAGGCGTCGGTGCGGTGCTCGGCGATCGGCGCCGAGGCGGTCACACCCGTCCTGCCCGCGCCTCGGCGAACGCGTGCACCGCCGCCTCGAAGGCGTCCAGCGCGGTCGCGACATCGGCCTCGGTCACGTTCTCCTCGGGGTGGTGGCTGACGCCGCCCTCGCAGCGGACGAAGAGCATCGCGTACTCGGTGAGGTCGGCGATCGCCATCGCGTCGTGCCCGGCCTTGGAGAACAGCACCATCGGCTCCGCATCGCCGGTCGCCCGGATGCCGGTGCGGACGACGTCCTGCAGCCAGTCGGCCGCGACGACGGCGGGCGCCCCGTGCGTCTCCTCGACGGTCAGCGCGAGCCGGCGGCGGCGGGCCGTCTCCGACATCGCGTGCTCGATCCCGTCCCAGACGGTGTCGCGGACGTCGTCGAACTCGGCGCGCAGGTCGAGCGAGAACTCCACCCGGCCCGGGATCACGTTGACCGCGCCCGGGAACGCCTCCAGGCGGCCGACGGTGGCGATCGCGCCGTGCTCGCGGGCGATCCGCTCGACGGCGAGCACGGCCTCGGCGGCCCCGGTCAGGGCGTCGCGGCGGCGGTCGAACGGCACGCCGCCCGCGTGGCCGGCCTTGCCGGTGAGGGTCAGGGCGAAGCGGCGGGCGCCGGCGATCGAGGACACGACGCCGAGGGCGCGGTCCGCCTCCTCCAGGTACGGGCCCTGCTCGATGTGCGTCTCGAGGTAGGCGAGGACGTCGGCGGCGTCGCGCGCCGCGGTCGAGATGCGCGAGGGGTCGAGGCCGAACTCGTGGAACGCCTCGACGAGGGTCGTGCCGTGCGCGTCCTCCAGCTCCCACCAGTGCTCGTCCCAGGTGCCGGCGACCGCGCGGGAGCCGAGCAGGGCCGTGCCGAAGCGGGTGCCCTCCTCGTCGCCGAACGCGACGACCTCGACGGCGAACGGCAGCCGCGTGCCGGCGGCGTTCAGCCGGGAGACGACGGCGATCGCGAGCATCACGCCGAGGATCCCGTCGTAGCGCCCCGCATCGGGCACGGTGTCCAGGTGCGAGCCGAGCAGCAGCGCGGGCAGCCCCGGCGTCGCGCCCTCGTAGCGGCCGCACTGATTGCCGGCCGCGTCCTGCCACGTGCGCATGCCGGCGTCCTCCATCCAGCGCGCCGCCATCGCGTTGACGCGGGCGTGCTCGGGAGAGAGGTAGACGCGCTCGATCGCGCCGCGGGTGCTGGAGACCGCGGCGAGCTCGTCGCAGCGCGCCATGATCGCGGCGGCGTCGACGACGCTCACGCCGCGCCTCCCCGTGCGGAGTCGTAGACGCCGTAGGCGCCCGCGACGCCGCCGCCCGGAGCGACGGTCGCGCCCGCGCGGCGCAGAACCGCCTCGAGCGCGGCGAGGGTCGTCAGCACCGTGTCCTGGCGGGCGTTGTAGCCCATGGTGCCGATCCGCCAGACCTTGCCGTGCAGCGGCCCGAAGGAGGTGCCGATCTCGATGCCGAAGTCCTCCAGCATCGCGCCCCGAACCGCGTCGCCGTTCACGCCGTCCGGGATGTGCACCGCGACGACGTTGTTCATCTTGTGCGCGAGGTCGCCGAAGACGCGGAGGCCGAGCCCCTGCACGCCGGCGAGCATCGCCGAGCCGTGCAGCTCGTGCCGCGCGATGGTGGCGTCGAGGCCCTCCTCGACGATCAGCCGGGCGCACTCGCGCGCGCCGTAGAGCATCGTCGTGGCCTCGGTGTGGTGGTTGAGCCGGCGCGGGCCCCAGTAGTCGAAGACCATGCCGAGGTCGAAGTAGTTGGAGCGGACCGGGTGCGCGCTGACCGCGTCGCCCTCGTCGCGGATCCCGGCCTCGATGCTCTTGCGCGCCTCGATCACGGCGACGGCGCGCTCGGAGAAGGTGACGGGAGCGGAGCCGGAGGGCCCACCGAGGCACTTCTGCAGGCCGGCCGAGACGGCGTCGAGGCCGAGCTCGTCGGCGCCGAACGCGTTGCCCGCGAGCGACGCGGTGACGTCGGTGTAGAACAGCACGCCGTGCTTCTCGCAGACCGCGCCGAGCTCCTCGAGCGGCTGCGCCATCGTCGTCGACGTGTCGCCGTGCACGACCGCGAGGACCTTCGGGCGCACGCGCTCGATCGCCTCGGTGATGACCGAGACCGGGAACACCTGGCCCCACTCCGCCTCGATCACGTGCACCTCCGCGCCGCAGCGCTCGGCGATCTCGCGGAGCAGGTGGCCGAAGCGGCCGAAGACGGGCACGAGCACCCTGTCGCCCGGCTCGAGCATCGAGACGAGCGCCGCCTCGATGCCGGCGCGGCTGGTGCCGTCGACGAGCATCGTCTTCTCGTTCGAGGTGGCGAAGACGCGGCGGTAGAGCTCCTGCGTCTCGTTCATCATCGAGGTCATGAACGGGTCGTACTGGCCCACCAGCTGCGCCGACATCGCGCGGAGCACCCGCGGGTCGGCGTTGATCGGGCCGGGGCCCATCAGCAGCCGGGGCGGCGGATCGATGGGGAGGAACGTCGAGATCGCGGGCGCGGTCGGAATGGGAGCCACCTTCTTCGCAGTCGGACGTGCAGAGAAAAACCTGTTTCAGGTCACGAGCCTACTGCAACAGACGTTTCGCCCATGTTTCGGCGTGGGAGGGTCCACCGGGAAGAGACGCCCGCAGCCTTTGCTGGTCGAGTAGCCCCGCAGGGGCGTATCGAGACCCGCCGTCATCAGCAGGGCAGGTCTGCAGACTCCTGTCCTGCCGCAGGCGGATCTCGATACGCCCGCTCCGCGGGCTACTCGATCAGCATGGGTGGGGTCCTCCACCATCGTCGAAATGCTCTGCTCCGGGGCCCTCCTACCCCAGCACTTCCGCCGCCAGCTCCAGCAGTGCCGGATCCGCCCCGCGCGGCCCGACCAGGCACAATCCAACCGGCCGCCCGTCGACGCTCAGCCGCGGCACCGACAGCGCCGGATATCCGCCGATCCCCGCGAGGCAGGTCAACCCGAGCGTGGCCGTCCGAGCCGCATCGATGACCTCGGCCGACGCGTCGAGCGCCGGCGCCACCGACGACGCCGACGGCAGCAGCAGCACCCGTCCGCCGAGCGCCGCGTCGAGCCGCTCGCGGAACCCCGCGACCCGCTCCCGCGCCGCCGCCTCGGACTCCGCGTCGATCCGCGCCGCCGCATCGAACCGGGCCTGCACGTCCGGCGCCAGCACGCCCGGGTGCGCGGCGACCCAGGCACCGTCCGACGCCCACGCCTCCGCGGCCTGCACGAGACGGAACGCCTCGAACATCTCCGCCACCGGCGGCAGCTCGATCCGCTCGGCCCCGAGCCCGTCGACCACCGCCGAGAACGCGGCCGCGACCGGCGCGTCGACCCTCTCGAGCAGGGCGTCGCAGACGACGAACCCGTCCGCAGGCGCCTCCGCAGGCCCGGTCAGCGCGACTCGCGCCACCCGCCGCAGCACCTCCAGATCCCGCGTCAGCCACCCCACCGTGTCGAAGCTCGGCGCGAGCGGCAGCAGCCCCTCGACCGGCACCGCTCCGTGCGTCGTCCGCAGCCCCCAGAGCCCCTGGTACGACGCGGGCACGCGGATCGACCCAGCCGTGTCCGTCGCGAGTCCGACCGCCGCCTGCCCGAGCGACACCGCGGTGGCAGGCCCACTCGAAGAGCCACCCGGGATCGCCCCCGGCACCGCCGGGTTCGGCGGCGTCCCGTAGCCGGAGTTGCGCCCCGCGATGCTGTACGCGAACTCGTCGGTCTGCGCGATCCCGCGCACCGACGCTCCCGCGTCCAGCAGCATCGCGACCGCGGGCGCCGTGGATCGCTCGACCACCGCCTCCGCCAGCCGCGCGGGGATCCCCGCGCCGATGCGCTGCCCCTCGATCGCGAACAGGTCCTTCACCGCCACATCCAGCCCGACGAGCGACCCCGATCCGGAGGCGGGCACCAGCGGCGCCCCGACCGCCCGCCACACCCGTGCATCGAGTGCCGGCGCGGGCGCCTGGACCTGCGCGGCGCGCACCCGCCAGGTTCCGGAGTCACGTGTCCACAGCTGCGTCACCAGCCCGCGCCCACCACGGGCCGGCAGGTTCACCGTCACGACCAGCGCGTCGTCCGCCCCGAGGGCCCGGACGTGCAGCTCCGCGAGAGCCCGCGGCGGCGTCCCGCCCCGCCGTCCGCGGAAACCGGTGATCGCCTCGTGCCCCACGAGCAGCCCGGAGGCGTCGCCGCGCAGCGTCGTCGGCTCGCTGACGAAGGCGTCGGCGAGCGCCGGCACGTCGTCGGCCGCCAGCGCGGACTCGTAGGCGAGCACCGCGTCGACGAGCCCGTCGGGCAGCTCGCCCTCCAGCGTCGTGACGCGCGGATCGGCGCCGTGCTGCTCACTCATCGAAGTCCGCCGTCCGCACGCGGGCGTGCACGCCCTTCACCAGGTCGACGACCTGCGAGATGTTGAAGTCCGTCGCGGCACTGAGGTACGCGTAGGCGAGACTCGCGTCCATCCCGTAGCGGGCCTGGAGCAGCGCGATCGCCGCGCGCACGCAGTTCTGCACCGCGACGTCGAGGTCCTCGTCCATCCCGGTCGGCACCAGGAACTCGGCCGTCTCGCCGAGCGGCCCGGCGATCTCGCCGAACGCGGCGAGCGCCTCCGCCCGCGGGATCACGTCGAAGCACACCCGCACCCGCAGGCTCGCCTCCATCGCGGTCAGCGCGACCTCGCCGTCGCCCTGCGCGAAGTGCGGGTCCCCGACGTAGGCGAGGGCCTCCGGCACCTGCACCGGCAGGTACACGCTCGTGCCCGCCGTGAGCAGCGAGATGTCGATGTTGCCGCCGTGCGCACCCGGGGGCACCGAGTGCGGCCGCTCGTCGCCCGCCACCGCGACCCCCATGATCCCGAGGAACGGGTGCAGCTCGAACCGCGCCGAGCGCTCACCGCCCGGAGTCAGCGGCAGCACGCCCCGGCGGATCCCGTCGGCGCCCTCCTCGACGCGGGCGAACGCGCTGAACGACCCCACGGCCAGCGGGTACTCCCCCGGCAGCGCGCCGCGACCGTGCCGGTTCGAGATCACGCCGTAGGGGACGCGCGGCTCGGCCTCGAGCAGCGTCATCCGGAGCAGATCGCCGGGCTGCGCGCCGCGCACTGCGATCGGACCGGTCACCACGTGCGGCCCGTCGACGGCGGTGTCGCGGAAGGGCCCGGCTGCGGCGAGCTCGATCGCGTCGCGCAGCACCCCCTCGGGAGCCACACCGTGCGCCCCGAAGAACGCGACGGGATCCCGCCCCTGATCCTCCAGGACCCCCTCGTGGCTCAGCGTGTCAATGACGACCTCCGCACCGGAGTCCACGGTGAGCACCGCCCGGTCGCTCGCGCAGGGCAGCCGCCCCCACAGCACCGATCCCGGACCGGCCGGCAGGTACTCGACCCCCTCCGGAAGTCCCTCCCCGGGCTGCACCGCCCACACCGCCGACTGCTCCTGCGCAGGCCGCCCCTGCGCGTCCCGCCTCTGCACGTCCTGCACGATGGCCGCCTCTCCGCGCGGGCCCGCCCCGCACTCCGTCCGACAGTAGCGGCGCCGTGTTGCGCCCTCGTGTCCCGGCCGCCCGCCGCATCCATGGCAGTATCGGCCCCGCACCACCCTCGCTCCCTCCCGCGAGATGCCACTTGTGCACGCGACACGCCGATGGAGGTGCGCACAAGTGGCATCTCGCGGTACCCGCCCCTCCCCTCCGACGACAGGACCCCCGTGTTCCGACGCCTGCGCACGCGCACCGACAACGTCCACCTCGGCCTCATGCTCGCCCTGACCTTCTCGACCGGCATCATCGACGCCGTCGGCTACCTCGGCCTCGACCGGGTCTTCACCGGCAACATGACCGGCAACGTGGTCATCCTCGGCATGGCGCTCGCCGGCGCCGACGACCTCCCCATCGTCGGCCCGATCATCGCCCTCGCCGGCTTCATGCTCGGCGCCGCGATCGGCGGCCGCGTCCTGCGCCCGGTGAAGGCCGGCTGGACCACCCGCTCCTCCTGGCTCTTCACCGTCGTCGGTCTGCTGATGGCCGTGCTCGCCGTCGTTCTCGGCGTCGTGCCCGAGCACCCCGAGCCCCTGGCCCTGACCGTCACCGGCGTGCTGGGCCTCGCGATGGGCCTCCAGGCCGCGACCGCCCGCCACATCGCGGTCAAGGACGTCACCACGGTCGTCGTCACCTCGACCATCACCGGCCTCGCCGCCGACTCCCGCCTCGGCGGCGGCAAGGGCCAGCCCTGGTTCCGCCGCGCCACCGCCGTCGTCCTGATCGCCGCCGGCGCCGGAGTCGGCGCCCTGGCCCTGAACGTCGGCCTCTGGCTCGGCCTCGCCATCGCCGCCGCGATCACCCTGATCGCCTCACTCCTCGGCCACCTCATCGCCCACGTCAAGCACGCGACCCCGGCGGAGGAGAAGGCCGCCGCCTGACCCGGCCCCGCCCGTTCAGCCGAGCGGGCCGACGCAGAACATCAGCCAGGAGCGCCGCTCATCGCCTCTCAGCGGTGGTGCACCGTCTCCGCTGATGTCGTGATGGGCATCCGTCCTTCGTCGACCCCCGCCCCCGAGCATGTGCCCGCGAGATGCCTCTCGGCGCAGTGCGCTGTTGTCGCGCACCGATCGTCGGAGGAGCAGCCGCCGCCGCGCGCCCATGACAGAGCGTTGCCGACGTCTCGCACGACGCTGCACCTGGCGTCGCCAGGATGCTCTGCTCGCAGCCATGCGCATACCATCCTGGTATGCCTCCACCGACGAGCAGAGTGACGACGAAGACCATGCGTGGTTACCGGATCGAGACCCAGCTCACCGACCTCGGTGAGCACCTCCGCGGCTGGCGCATGGTGCTCGGCCTGACGGCTCAGCAAGTGGCGGAGCGCGCCGACATCACTCGCGCGACGGTGCACAAGATCGAGGTGGGCGACCCCGGGGTCCGCTTCGGCAGCGTCGCGCAGGTGCTCCGCGCGCTGGGAAATCTCGATCGAGTCGTCGAGGCCGTCGACCCGCTCGCCAGCGACCTGGGCCGCCTGCGTGCTGGTCGCCTCTCGAAGAAACGCGCGCGCTGATCGTCGCAGCCGCCGATCGCTTTGTGCCGGCTCGTCTCCGTGGACCCGATCGGTCGGGCTCCCCCGATCGGATTCCACGAGAACGGCGTGATCTCGGAACCACTCTGCGTCGCTACTCGCGCTCAAGCTCGCGTGAGATGACGCTTTTCGTCCTCAGCGCTTCTGAAGCGGAAGGCGACGGAACCCTGACAGGGTGCGAGCGCAGTGCCCTCAGGAGACGTCCGGCCACTCCGTTGTGAGGTAAGCCCCAACAGCACGATGACGGAATGAGTACGGCTTTCCTCGCGCGAGAATCCCTCTTTTCGTGTCCAGACGCTGCGCGATGGGGCCGTCCTCCGTGGCCCGCTCATGTCCGAGCGATCTCGAGATCTTGGTGATCGTGCGATCTTCCGGCTCGAGTTCGGCCATGGCGACGAGGAAGTCCCGCTCCCGCTGCGGCAGCCGCTCGATGATCCGTTCCACATGGGCTTCAGCCTCATCCCGCGCGTGTCGCCAGCCCCGCAGGACGTGCTCGCGCGTGATCAGATCGCCGGAGTCGGCGTACCAAGCCCGCTCCCCCGCGAGCTGGAACAGGAACGGCTCACCCTGGCAGAGATCGACGATCGCCTTCTGAGCGTCCGATTCCATGAAGATCCGAGTCGGCCTTCCATCGTTTCCGAGAATCTCCCAACCACCCGTGACGAAAGGCTGAAGGGCTGCAGACAGATCACCGTCCTCAATGGGAGCGAGAGTCGTCTTCTTGAAACGCCGGACGAACGTTGCGCCCTGCCGAGCACCGGCGACATCATCGAACTCCGGCAGGCCCGAGAGGTAGACCGCGATCGGCAGCGCAACGGCCACTCGATCAGCGCCAGCACCCGGCCGCACCTCCAGCTCCTCGTGAACGAGCGCGTCTCCGAGTGCGATCAGGAGCTGCGAGAGAACATTCGCGTCTGCGATGTTCTGGATCTCGTCGATGTGGACGAGGACCATCGTGTCCCCACGCCGTCGAGCTGCACGCCCTACCTCGACGAGGAGCTCGGAGAGCGACGTGTACGGATCGGGCGCATCCTGATTCGCGCTGAGCGAAAGCGAGACACCGGCCATCGAGACCTGCTGAACGCGCGCGAGCAGCACGCCCAGTCGCGCATCCCGCTTGTGCGAGAGACCCGCCGCCACCGCCAGCTCGAGCAGTGCCGATGCCACGCGCTTGAGCGGATCGGCTCCCGAGGGGATCCGTAACTGCTGCGTCACCCAATCGCCGGCATCCTGCGCCTCAGCGGCGATCCGCCTCACAAGCGTCGATTTACCGAGACCCGCCTCGCCGAGAATGGTCCTGCCACGCTCGTGTATGCCCGCGAGGCGACGCGGCCGGACGATGTCCCGCCAGTCGCTGAGTTGGACAGTCCTGCCAGCCCACACCCTCGGAACCGTGTCCGAGCCCGGACTGAAAGGAGAGTCGAGCGGTGTGCGCATGCTGTAAATGTTATCGCCGACTGGTTCAGCCGTAAACGTTTACAGATTCGCGCCGCTCAGCGCGGCGCCCGCTGGCAGTGCGGGCAGAGGTGCGACGAGCGGTTCATGAACGGCACGCGGACGATCGGCTCGCCGCAGCGCGGGCAGGGCTTGCCGGTCTGGCCGTAGGCGTTGAGGCTGTGCGAGAAGTAGCCGGAGGCGCCGTTCACGTTGACGTACTGGGCGTCGAAGCTGGTGCCGCCCTCGGCCAGCGCGCGCTCGAGCACCGAGCGGACCTCGGCGAACAGGCGGCGGATCCGCGCCTCGGTCAGCGACGAACTGGGCGTCTCGGGATGCAGCTCGGCCGCCCACAGCGACTCGTCCGCGTAGATGTTGCCGATGCCGCTGACCAGCGTCTGATCGAGCAGGGAGCGCTTGATGCCGCTGTTCCGGCGGGCCAGCACGGCGAGGACGGCCGAGAGATCGAAGAACGGGTCGAGCGGATCGCGGGCGATGTGCGCGACCTGCGAGGGCACGGCCCGCAGCCAGTCGCCGTCGACCGCGTCGTCGCCGGCGTAGCCGCCAGGAGCGCCGTCCGCGGTGGGAGCCAGCGAGTCGATCGCCATCGAGCCGAAGATCCGCTGGTCCACGAAGTGCAGGGCCAGCTCGCCGTGCTCCGGATGCTCGATGCCGATCCGGATGCGGGTCAGCTTCGCGAGCGCGGCGTCGGCCGTCCGCAGCAGCACCTGCCCGCTCATCCCGAGGTGCACGAGCAGCGCCTCGTCGCGACCGGCCGGCAGCCAGAGGAACTTGCCGCGTCGCACCGCGCCGCGCAGCCGCCGCCCGACGAGCAGCCCCTCGAACGAGCCGAGCGGGTGCACGTGGCGCTTGAGCGAGCGCTCGTCGACGATCTCGACACTCGTCACCAGCGAGCCGGTGACGGCGGGAGCCAGCCCGGCCCGCACCACCTCGACCTCGGGCAGCTCGGGCACGGTCAGCCCTCGATCGGAGCGGCGGGCGCCGCGGGCGCGACCGGCTCGCCGGGAGCGGTCGCCGAGAGGCGCGTCCACGCGTCGAGGGCAGCGGCCATCTCGGCCGCCTTCTTGCTCGTCCCCTCGCCGCGGGCGGTGACGAGACCGCCGACGATGACGGTGGCGACGAAGACCTTGCTGTGGTCCGGTCCGGTCGCCGCGATCTCGTAGCGGGGGGCGGGCGCACCGCGCTCAGCGGCCGCCTCCTGAAGGCTGGTCTTCGGGTCCATCGAGACGCCGAAGCGCAGCGGATCCGCGGTCAGCGGGGCGATCAGCCGCAGCACGAGGTCGCGCGCGGCGTCCGGACCGGTGCCGAGGTAGACCGCGCCGATGATCGCCTCGACGGTGTCCGCGAGGATCGACGACTTGTCGCGGCCACCGGTCATCTCCTCGCCCCGGCCGAGGCGGAGGTGCTCGCCCAGGCCGATGCCGCGGGCGATCTCGGCCAGCGCGACCGTCGAGACGAGGCTCGCCCGGCGCTTGGCCAGGTCGCCCTCGCTCAGCGCGGGGTACTCGGTGTAGAGCATGACGGTCACGGCCTGCCCGAGGATCGAGTCGCCGAGGAACTCGAGGCGCTCGTTGTGCGGGAGGCCGCCGTGCTCGAAAGCGAACGACCGGTGCGTCAGGGCGAGCTCGAAGAGCTCACCGTCGAGGCTCACGCCGAGCGTGGCCTCCAGACGCGACCGGTCGTCGCTGGAGGGTGTGGCAGAGGTCTGGTTCACCATGGACCGCACGGCTCGTGTCGCGGGGCGACGCGGAGCCGAAGGGACTGGATCAGACGTTCGCGACCTTGCGGCCCTTGTACTCGAGGAACAGCGCGGTGCCCGCGGAGTCCTCGACGACCTTGGCGCGGTGCGGGAGGCTGTAGACGGTCTTGCCGTTCTCGACGGTCTTCACCAGGGGCGGGACCTCCGCCTTCCACTGCGAACGACGAGCGTGGGTGTTCGCGCGGGACTTCTTCCTCTTGGGAACAGCCATGATTCTCTCTTCTCTAGCTCGGTCGGATCAGGCGGGGCTGATCAGGTTCGGTCGTCTTCGGTGCGCGGCTCGGCGCCGGCACCACTGTCTGCGGAAGCTCCGGGCGCTGCGGCCCCACCGGTCCCCGACTCGCCCAACCCGGCGAGCGCGGCCCACCTGGAGTCGCGCGGAGCCTCGGGCTCGGACACGGAGGACTCGGCCAGCCGCTCCCCCGTGACAGGGTCGAGGCCCGGACAATCCGGCCGGCAGACCGGCTGGAACGGCAGCGACAGCACCACCGCATCCCTGACCAGAGGTTCAAGATCCACGTGGTCGTCGTGAACCTCATAGTCGAAAGCTTCGTCAGAAGAGTACGCGAAAAGTTCCTGGAACTCGACATCGACAGGCAGGGAGATGTCGGTGAGGCAGCGGCTGCACTCGCCGACGGCCTCCGCGGACACCTGAACGCTGGCCAGGATGCCCTCGTGCACCGACTCGATCCGGACGTCGAGATCGAGCGGCGCGCCCTGGCGGACGGCGACGATGCCCTCGCCGAAGGCCTCGGGCGCCTCGAGGTCGAGACGGTGCTCGCGCATCTCCCCCGGGCGGTTCACGATGTCGCGCACGTTCACGGTGAACGGCGTCTTCTTGAAAGTAGTCACGAGGATCGAGCCTAGTCCCCCGCGCCACGCCCGGGCGGAGGTCCGGCGGATCCCGCCGACGCCCCGCACCCCCACTCCTCAAAAGTTGCGGTAGTCGCGATCGACTACCGCAACTTCCGCGGAGTCGCAGAGTCCCGCTTCCGCCGCCGCGGCGAAGCAGAGAGTCAACACGCAAAAGTTGCGGTAGCCGGGATCGACTACCGCAACTTCTGCGGAGTGGAGAGGGTGGTCAGTGGGAGGGGGGCGCGTCAGGCGCCGCCGGCCTCCAGGGTCACCTCGATCGGCTCGTAGTCGGCGCCGCTGGTGTCGACGCCCTCGTCCGCGAGCTCGGCGAGCGCCTTCTCGACGTACTCGTTCGAGTAGGCGGTCTCCGGCGGGTCGTCGCTGATGATGGTCGCGCCGGTCTCGTTCTCCGTCGTCTTGGCGATGTCGACCGTCTGGTCCCAGGCCGCCTGGTCGATCATGCCGACGCCGTTCGTGGAAGGCCAGATCAGCTTGTTGACCTCGTTGGTCATCCAGAGCTGGTGGCTCGTGCCGAGCGTGGAGCCGGCCGCGGTGACGATGTCCGCCGCCTCCTGCGGGTTGTCCTTCGCGTAGATCCAGCCCTTGATCGACGCCTTGATGAAGGCGACGGTCTGCTCGGCGTATGCGTCGTCGCTCGAGAGCTTGTCCGCGTCGGCCCAGATCGCGTCCTGCAGCATCGCCGTGCCGACGTCGTTCCAGCTGATCACGTTGAGGTCGTCGGGCGTGTACAGCTCGCCCGTGGCCGGGTTCGTCGACTCGAGGACCTGCGCGTACTCGTTGTAGGTCATCGCCTGCGCCGCGTCGATGTCGCCCGCGAGGAAGCCGTTCATGTCGAACTGCTGCTGCACGAGCGAGATGTCGTCGAGCGAGACCCCGTCCTTCTGCATGCCGGCGAAGAGCTCCCACTCGTTGCCGTAGCCCCAGCTGCCGACCTGCTTGCCCGCGAGGTCGGCGGGCGAGGTGATGCCCTTGTCCTTGAACGAGATCTGCGTGGTGGCGCTGCGCTCGAAGATCTGCGCGACATCGGTGATGTTCGCGCCGTTCTCGATCGAGCCGAGGACCTTCGGGACCCAGGAGATCGCGTAGTCGGCGTCTCCGGAGGCGAGGACGTCCTGCGGGACGATGTCGCCGCCGCCCTCGGCGATGGTCACGTCGAGGCCCTCGTCCTCGTAGTAGCCCTGGTCGACAGCGGCGTAGTAGCCGGCGAACTGGGCCTGGGCGACCCACTGGAGCTGCAGGGTGACGGGCGTGAGATCACCCGAGTCCCCCGAGGCTCCCGAGCCGGTGTCACTGGATGCGCTGCAACCGGTGAGCGCGAGGCCGACGGCGGCGAGCCCCGCCGTGGTCGTCATCGCGATGCGCGTGCGTCTGTTCACTGTTCCTCCTGGTGCGGTGCGGTGCGGGATGCGGCCCGGACGGGCCGTCAGTGCCGTGGTGCGGATGGAGCGGTGGAGCGGATGGAGCGAGTGCCGTGGTGCGGATGGTGCGCGTGCAGTGGTGCGGGTGGTGCGTTCGGGTGGAGCCGAAGTGCCCGTCCGGCGCGAGCCGGCGGGAGTTGAGGGACGCGCCTCAGCGCGCGTGGCTGCGCCGCAGCGCGAGCGCCTCGAGGCCCGCGGTGACGCAGTAGAAGACGAGGCCGACGAGCACGGCCCCGAGCACGTAGGCGTAGGCGAGCGCGTAGTCGCTGCCCGACGCCGCCGAGGTGATCGACTTGCCCAGGCCCCCGATCGGTCCGCCGAAGTACTCGGCGACGAGCGCCGAGATCACGGCGAGCGAGGAGGCGATCCGCAGCCCCGTGAAGAAGAACGGCACCGCCCCGGGCAGGGTGATCGTCCGCGCCGTCTGCCACGGCGAGGCGGCGTAGGCGCGCATCAGGTCGCGGTGCACGGGTGCCGCCTGTCGGAGCCCGCGCAGGGTGTTGACGTACACCGGCACGAAGACCGCGAGCGCCGCCACGAGCTGCCGGGCCGTCTCGACGTTGGCGCCGAACATCGTGTAGAGCACGGGGGCGAGCGCCACGATCGGCACGACGGCCGCCGCGGCGACGATCGCCGCCACCAGCCCGTCGAAGACCCGCACCAGCGCGGACACCCCGGCGACGAGCACCGCGAGCACCGCCCCGGCGACCAGCCCGATCAGCGCGTTGCCGCCGGTCACCCGGCTCCCGGCCAGGACCGAGCCCGCGTTCTGCGCGAACTCCGCCCCGATCGCGAGCGGCGAGGGCAGCACGAACGGCTGCACGTCGAGCGCCGTGACGCCGACCTGCCAGAGCAGCAGCGCCGCGATGCCGAGCACGAGCGGCGCGACCACCGCCCGGGCGAGCGCGGGGCTGCTCACCGGTTCTCCACCCCGCGCGGCACCGCCGCGGCGTCGCCGTGCAGCAGCTCGCGCACGGCCCCGACGTCCGAGAAGAACGCCGCGTCCTCGCGCACCCCCGCCTCGCGCTCGGAGGAGTCCGGCAGCGCGATCCGCAGCACGTCGCGGATCCGCCCGGGCCGCGGCGACATCACCACCACGCGGTCGGAGAGGAACACCGCCTCCGGGATCGAGTGCGTCACGAAGACCACGGCGGCCCCCGTCTCGCTCCGGATGCGCAGCAGCTCGGTCTGCATCCGCTCGCGGGTCATCTCGTCGAGGGCGCCGAAGGGCTCGTCCATCAGCAGCAGCCGGGGGCTCTCGGCGAGGGCGCGCGCGATGGCGACCCGCTGCTGCATCCCGCCGGAGAGCTGGTCGGGGTAGGAGTCGGCGAAGTCGACGAGCCCCACGAGCGCCAGCATCTCGTCGACCCGCGACCGGCGGGCCGCGGTGCCGACGCCGTGCAGCTCGAGCGGCAGCGCGATGTTCGCGCGGATGCTCCGCCAGGGCAGCAGCCCCGCCTGCTGGAACGCGATCCCGTACTCCTGGTCGAGCCGCGCCTGCCGCGCCGTCGTGCCGAACACCGAGATCGTGCCCGAGGTCGGCTCGTCGAGGTCGGCGATCAGGCGCAGCAGTGTCGACTTGCCGCAGCCGGAGGGCCCGATCAGCGACACGAACTCCCCCGCGGCGATCTCGAGCGAGACGGTGTCGAGCGCGGTGACGCTCGTGCTCTTCTTCGTGGTGAACGTCTTCGTGACGGAGTCGACGACGACGGCCGGTTCGGCAGCGCTCATGCGGGCTGCTCCCCTCTGCGGAACGGACGGAGGGCGGTGCCGATCAGGCCGACGACGCCGGCGGCCGCGAGGCCCACCAGCACCGCGCCCAGGATCGGCGCCCAGGGCTTGGCGGGGTCTCCCCCGGCGGAGGAGGCGAACTCGATGATCATGCGGCCGATGCCGCCGCGCAGGCCGATCGAGACCTCGGCGACGACGGTGCCGATCACGGCGCTGACGGCGCCGAGCCGCAGCGCCGGAAGCAGGAACGGCACGCTCGCGGGGAGGCGCAGCCGCAGCAGCGTCTTCCACCAGCCGACGCCGTAGACGCGCATCAGCTCGACCTGGTGCGCCGACGGCGCGTTCAGTCCGCGCAGCGCCCCGATCGAGACCGGGAAGAAGGCGAGGTAGGAGGCGATCAGCGCCACCGACATCCAGTTCTCCCAGGTGAACGCGCCGAGCTCGAGCTGCGAGCCCCAGCGGCGCACCAGCGGCGCGATCGCGATCAGCGGCACCGTCTGGCTCAGCACGATCCACGGCAGCACCGCCGACTCGGCCGTGCGGAAGCGCTGCATCAGCACCGCGAGCAGCAGCCCGACGACCACGCCGACGACCCAGCCCACGGCCGCGACCCCGAGCGAGAAGGCGCTGGCCTGCAGCACCGCGAGCCAGAGCACCGGCGCGTCGCGGGCGCCGGTGATCGGCTCCCCGAGCCGGCCGGCGATCTCCCAGAGGTGCGGCATCGCGATGGCGCTGGTGCGCGGGAGCACGGTGACGTCGCCGACGACGACGCCGGTCTCCGGCCCGAGGGCCTTGTAGACCTCCCAGAGCACCGCGAGCAGGAGCAGCCCGGCCGCGCCGAGCAGGACCCCGCGCGTCGCGGCCGGCGACCTCATGCCTTGGCCACGATGTGCGGGCCGAGGGCCGGGATGACGCGCTCGCCGTACACGCGCAGCGTCTCCTCCTTGTTGTCGTGCTGGAGGTAGCCGGCGAACTGCGTGACGCCGATCTCGGCGAGCGCCGTCAGCTTCGCGATGTGCTCGTCGGCGGTGCCGAGGACGCAGAAGCGCTCGACGATCTCGTCGGGCACGAACGCGGTGTGCGAGTTGCCGGCCCGCCCGTGCTCGTTGTAGTCGTAGCCCTCGCGCCCGGCGATGTAGTCGGTCAGCGCCTGCGGGACGGCGCCGCTCGTGCCGTAGCGGCCGACGATATCGGCGACGTGGTTGCCGACCATCCCGCCGAACCAGCGGCACTGGTCGTACATGTGCGCGCGGTCGGTCCCGATGTACATCGGCGCCGCGACGCAGAACTGCAGCGACTCCGGGTCGCGGCCGACGTTCGCCGCGGCATCCTTCACCGTCTGGATCATCCAGCGCGCGATGTCGAGGTCGGCGAGCTGCAGGATGAAGCCGTCGCCCGTCTCCCCCGCCAGCTTCAGCGCGAGCGGCCCGTAGGCGGCCACCCACATCTCGAGCGAGGAGCCGCGGCTCCACGGGAACTGCAGGGTCGAGCCGTTGTACTCGACCGAGCGGCTGTTGGCGAGCTCGCGGATGACGTGGATCGACTCCCGCAGCGTCTTCAGCGTGGTGGGAGCACCGCCGGTGACGCGGACGGCGGAGTCGCCGCGGCCGATGCCGCAGACGGTGCGGTTGCCGTACATCTCGTTGAGGGTCGCGTGCAGCGAGGCGATGACGGTCCAGTCGCGGGTCGCCGGGTTGGTCACCATCGGGCCGACGGTGATCCGGTGGGTCTTCTCGAGGATCTGCGAGTAGATGACGTACGGCTCCTGCCAGAGCAGGTGCGAGTCGAACGTCCACGCGTAGTCGAAGCCGTGGGTCTCGGCGAGGACGGCGAGCGCGACGGTGCGCGAGGCGGGCGGGTTGGTCTGGAGGACGACTCCGAAGTCCATGGGGCTTCCTTCGTTGCGGTGGGAAAAGAGGACTTCAGGTCAGATCAAGTACTGCGAGAGACCCCGCTTGATGTACTTCCCGTCGCCCTTGGCGCCGATGTAGTCGCCGTCGTCGACGACGACCTTGCCGCGGGAGATCACCGTGTCGACGTGGCCGTCGATCTCGAAGCCCTCCCAGGCGGAGTAGTCCATGTTCATGTGGTGGCTGCGGCCCTCGCCGATGCCGATCGAGGTGTGCCCGTTCGGGTCGTAGACGACGACGTCGCCGTCGGCGCCGGGCTGGATCACGCCCTTCTTCCCGTACATCCCGAACATCCGCGCCGGAGTCGTCGAGGTGAGCTCCACCCAGCGCGGCAGCGAGATCTGCCCGGACACGACGCCCTGGTACATCAGGTCCATCCGGTGCTCGACCGAGCCGATGCCGTTCGGGATCTTCGAGAAGTCGCCGACGCCCATGTCCTTCTGGCCCTTCATGCAGAAGGGGCAGTGGTCGGTGGAGACCATCTGGATGTCGTTGGTCCGCAGCGACTGCCACATGTGGTGCTGGTGCCCCTCCGCCTTCGAGCGCAGCGGCGTCGAGCACACCCACTTCGCGCCCTCGAAGCCGGGCGCACCCAGCTGCTCCTCGAGCGAGAGGTAGAGGTACTGCGGGCAGGTCTCGCCGAAGACGTTCATCCCGCGGTCGCGGGCCTGCGCGATCTGCTCCACCGCCTGCTTCGCCGACACGTGCACCACGTAGAGCGGCGCGCCGGTGAGGTCGGCGATCATGATCGCCCGGTGCGTCGCCTCCTCCTCCGCCTGCCACGGCCGCGAGGTCCCGTGGAAGTAGGGCGAGGTGTTGCCGGCGGCGAGCGACTGCTTCACCAGCTCGTCGATGATCGCGCCGTTCTCGGCGTGCATCATCATCATCGCGCCCTTGGACGCGCCCTTCTGGAACGCCCGCAGGATCTGCCCGTCGTCCGAGAGGAACACGCCCTTGTAGGCCATGAAGAGCTTGAAGCTGGTCACGCCCTCGTTCATCAGCTCGTCCATCGCCACCAGGGACGAGTCCTGCACGTCGGAGAGGATCTGGTGGAAGCCGTAGTCGATCGCGCAGTTGCCGGCCGCCTTCTCCTGCCAGGCCTGGTAGCGGTCGACGACGCTCTCGCCGGGGTACTGCACCACGAAGTCGACGATCGACGTGGTCCCGCCCCAGGCCGCGGCCCGGGTGCCGGTCTCGAAGGTGTCCGAGGCGAAGGTGCCGCCGAACGGCATCTCCATGTGCGTGTGCGCGTCGATCCCGCCCGGGATGACGTACTTGCCGGCCGCGTCGATGACGCGGTCGACGTTCGCCGCCAGGTCGAAGCCCAGCAGCGTCGAGCCGGGCGCGAGCACCGCGGCGATGGTCTCGCCGTCGATCAGGACGTCGGCGATGGCGGTGCCGGTCGCGTTGACGACCGTGCCGTTCGTGATGAGGGTCTTCATCGATGCTCCTCGGTGGTTCCGGTGCTGCGGCGGTCGCGCGGTCGGGTCGTCAGCGGTCAGGGCTTCGGGATGCTCGTGTACGAGTCCGGACGGCGGTCGCGGTAGAACTGCCAGTCGTCGCGCATCTGCTGCACCATGTCGAGGTCGAGATCGCGGATCAGGATCTCCTCGCTGTCGCCCGAGCCGCGCTCGCCGACGAAGTTCCCGCGCGGGTCGATGACCTGGCTCGTGCCGTAGAAGTCGACGGCCAGCTCGCCGTACTCGTTGTCCTCGCGGCCGACCCGGTTGGGCTGGAGCACGAAGTAGCCGTTCGCCACGGCGGCGCACGGGCCCTCCACCTCCCACAGGCGGTTCGAGAGACCGGGCTTGGTCGCGTTCGGGTTGAACACCATGTGCGCGCCGTTCAGGCCCAGCTCGCGCCAGCCCTCGGGGAAGTGCCGGTCGTAGCAGATGTAGACGCCGACCTTGCCGACCGCGGTGTCGAAGACCGGGTAGCCGAGGTTGCCGGGACGGAAGTAGAACTTCTCCCAGAAGCGGTCGAGGTGCGGGATGTGGTGCTTGCGGTACTTCCCGAGGATCGTGCCGTCGGCGTCGACGACCACGGCGGTGTTGTAGTAGACGCCGGTGATGTCCTCCTCGTAGATCGGCAGGATCATCACCGTGCCGAGCTCCTTGGCCAGCGCGGCGAAGCGCTGCACGATCGGGCCGTCGGCGGGCTCGGCGTAGCGGTAGTACTTCGTGTCCTCGGTGATGCCGAAGTACGGGCCGTAGAACAGCTCCTGGAAGCAGACGATCTGCGCTCCCTGGGCGGCGGCGTCGCGGGCGAACTGCTCGTGCTTGTCGAGCATCGACTCCTTGTCGCCGGTCCACGTGGTCTGGGTGATCGCTGCGCGGACGATGGTCATCGGTACCTCCATGCTTCGGTCGGCCCGGTCGAGGCTCCGCCGAGGTCCCGCGAGACGCGGGAGGCGGGGCCGAGGGGCCGTGGTCTCACTGTGGTCCGCGCGAGGGTCGAAGGCAATGACCGCCTTCGCTCCGTGCGCCGGACAGGGGTTCATCGTCGTCCTCCGACGTTTCCCGGGTGTTTCCGGCGCGGATCCGCAGCATTAAGGCGCCGGTCCTTCGGAATCCGCGGTGTCCGCGGTCCGCGGTAGCGTCGACGGATGCGCATCACGATCCTGGCCGGCGGCGTCGGCGGCGCCCGTTTCACCTCCGCGGTGCGCGAGCACCTCCGCGACCTCGAGGCGGCCGGCGGCGGTCCCTCCGAGATCACGGTCGTCGCCAACACCGGCGACGACATGTGGCTGACGGGCCTCAAGGTCTGCCCCGACCTCGACTCGCTCACCTACGCGCTCGCCGGTGTCAACGACACCGAGCGCGGCTGGGGCCGGGCCGGCGAGAGCGAGCGCGTCTCGGCCGAGCTGACCGCGTTCGGCGTCGGCTGGCCGTGGTTCACCCTCGGCGACCTCGACATCGGCACGCACCTCGCCCGCACCTCGATGCTGCGGGACGGGCTGACCCTCTCCGAGGCCACCGAGCGGATCACCGCGCGCTGGCCGCTCGGCGTCCGCCTGCTGCCGATGTCCGACTCCGACGTCGAGACCCACGTCGAGGTCGACCTGCCCGGCGAGGGCGTCCGGCTGCTGCACTTCGAGGAGTGGTGGGTGCGGCTGCGCGCGTCGGTGCCCGCCCGCCGCTTCGTGCAGCAGGGCGTCGAGGAGGCGCGGCCCGCCCCGGGCGTGCTCGACGCGATCGCCGACACCGACGCGGTCCTGATCGCGCCGTCGAACCCGGTGGTGTCGATCGGGACGATCCTCGGCGTGCCCGGCATCGCGGAGGCCGTGCGGACCACCTCGGCTCCGGTCGTCGGCGTCTCGCCGATCATCGGCGGCGCCGTGGTGCGCGGCATGGCCGACCACTGCCTGCCCGCCATCGGCGTCGAGACCTCGGCGGAGGCGGTGGGCCGGCACTACGGCGCGCGCTCGGCCGGCGGCCTGGTCGACGCGTGGCTGGTCGGCGAGGAGGACGCGGCGGCCGTCGGCGCCCTCGACGGCACGGGACTGCGCGTCCACTCGGTCCCGCTCTGGCTCCGCGACCGCGACAGCTCGACGCGGCTCGCGGCCGACGCCATCGCCGCAGCCCGCGCCTGACCACCGCCGGACACGCGCCACCGGCCGGCGCCTCCCAGCCTCGGGGGCCAGGCTGGCAGCACCCCTCAACGCACCATCGAAAGGACCACCCATGCCCGGAGCCCTCGTCCTCGCCGGAGGCGGCCTCGCCGGAATCGCCTGGGAGCTCGGCATCGTCCGCGGCCTCAGCGACGCCTCGCCCGAGGCGGCCCGCCTCCTCCTCGACCCCGCCACGACCCTGATCGGCACCTCGGCCGGCTCCGCCGTCGCCTCGCAGCTGAGCACCTCCGTCGGCCTCGACGAGGCCTACGAGTCCCAGCTGCGCGAGGAGTCCGCCGAGATCGGCGCCGTCGTCGACGTCGAGCGCCTGCAGGCGAGCTACGCCGCCGCGATCGAGGGCGCGACCTCGCCCGAGGACGCCCGGCGCCGCATCGGCGTGCTCGCCCTCGAGACCGCGACCCTGTCCGAGGAGTCCCGCCGCGACGTCATAGCCGCACGGATCGCCGACGCCGACTGGCCCGAGCAGCGCCTCCTGATCACCGCGATCGACACCGCCACCGGAGCGCTCACCGTCTTCGACCGCACGAGCGGCGTCGGCCTGGTCGACGCCATCGCCGCCAGCTGCGCGGTGCCCGGCGTCTGGCCGCCGGTGAGCATCGACGGCGTCCGCTACATGGACGGCGGGGTGCGCTCCGGGAGCAACGCCGACCTCGCCGCGGGTGCCGACTGGGTGGTCGTCATCACGCCGATGCCCGGCATCGGCTCGCCCGGTGTCGGCACGCTGCCCACCGCCGAGCTCGAGGCACTGTCGGGCTCGCGCGTCGAGGTCGTCTACGCGGACGAGGCGTCGATCGCCGCCTTCGGCCCGAACTCGCTCGACCCCGAGGTCCGCCCCGCCGCCGCGCAGGCCGGCCGGGCGCAGGGCACGCGGATCGCCGCCCGGATCGCGGCACTCGTCGGCGCGGACGAGCCCGCGGGCGACTGAACGACCGCGACCCGGCTGCGTCAGCGCTTCACGCCGTAGCGGAGGAACACCGTTCCGTCCGCGAAGCTGCGCTGCTGCCGGAGCTCGAGACGGCTGCGGAAGCCGTGCGGGAGGAACGGCGTCCCGCCGCCGACCGCGAGCGGTGCGACGTACCAGCGGATCTCGTCGACCACGCCGGCGAGCAGCGCCTGCGCCCCGAGGGTCGCGCCGCCGACGGAGACGTCGTGCGGCTTCGAGCGGACCTCCTGCGCCACGCTCACCGGATCGAACGTCCGCTCGAGCCGGGTGCGGCGGGTGCGCACGGCGGGCAGGGTCGTCGAGTAGACGACCTTGTCCGCCTTCCGCCACATCTCCTGGAAGTCGTGGATGAACGCGAACTGCGCGGCGAGCTCGTAGCCCGCGTCCCAGCCGCGCATGGTCTCGTAGATCCCGCGCCCGTAGTGGTACGTGCCCACTCCGGCCTCGATCTCGTTGATGTAGCGGTGCACCTCGGGGCGGGGCGTGGCCCAGCTGAAATCCCCGGTCTCGTCGACGGTGTAGCCGTCGATCGAGGCGACACCGCTGTAGACGAGCGCGCCCACATCGGCCTCCTCTGCAGCCGGTTTCGGGTTCCGGCCACGCCCGCGAGGGTAGGCGTGAGAGCGCTCCAGCGCAACGCCTGCCGGAGAACCGTCGCCGAACGACGGCCGAGCGGCGGCTGCGCCCCGCGACGGGCTCAGTGGCGACTGCTGAGCAGCGCCAGCACGTCGGCGTGCCGTCCCTCGGCCTCGGCGTCGCGGAGGAAGCGCACCCGGTCGACGAGCACCTCCTCCACCTCCGGCCGGGCGGCGAGGATCCGCACCGTCTCGTCGAGGAACTCGTCCAGCGGCATCGCGCTCGGGTCGTCCTGCTGCCCCATCAGCGTCGTCTGGACGGCCGGCGGCACCAGCTCGATCACCTGGACCGGAGTCTCCGCGAGCTGCGCCCGCAGGCTCTGCGTGTAGGAGTGCACCGCGGCCTTGGTCGCGCTGTAGGTCGGGGTCGCCGGCAGCGGCACGAACGCGAGCCCCGAGGACACGGTCATCAGCACGCCGTCCGGCTTCGCGGCGATCCACGGCGTGAAGGCGGTGAGCGTGCGGATCGTGCCGAGCAGGTTCGTCTCGACGATGGCGGCGGCGGTCTCGAGGTGCCCCGAGTCCTGCAGGTCCTCCGGCAGCATGATGCCGGCCATCGTGACGACGACGTCGAGGTCGGGGTGCTCCCGAGTGACCGTCTCGACCGCGGCGGCGATCGACTCCGGGTCGGTGACGTCGATCACGACCGAGTGCGAGCCGGGGTGCGCCGCGGTGAACTCGTCCAGCAGCTCGCTGCGGCGTCCGCCGAGGATCACCGTGTTCCCCGCGTCGAGGAAGCGCTCGGCGAGGCCCCGGCCGATGCCCGAGGTCGCGCCGGTGATCAGGATGGTGCTGCCCGTGGTATTCATGTGGTCTCCTCCGTGTCCCGGGCTGTCCCGCCCGGCTGACCCCAGCGTCATCCCGCGCCACGCGGGCCGGAAGGGCTGGACGATCCAGGGATCGGCGCTCCCTGGTCCGCGATGCGCGCGGACCGGCAGGATGAGCGCATGGACCGACCTGCGCTCGCCGAGTTCCTCCGCGGCCGACGCGAGCGGCTGCAGCCGTCCGACGTCGGCATGCCGCCCGGAGCGCGCCGTCGCACCGCGGGCCTGCGCCGAGAGGAGATCGCCGCCGCCGTCGGCATGTCCGCCGACTACTGGTCGCGGCTGGAGCAGCAGCGCGGACCGCAGCCGTCCGAGCAGATGCTCACCGCGATCGCCCGCGGGCTGCGCCTGGACCTCGACGAGCGCGACCACCTCTTCCGGCTCGCCGGGCAGACCCCGCCCGCCCGGCACCGGCGCGACGAGCACGTCTCCCCCGGGCTGCTCCGCGTGCTGGACCGGCTGGACGACACTCCCGCGCTGGTGATCACCGAGCTCGGCGAGACCCTCGTGCAGAACCGCCTGGCCCGTGCCCTCTTCGGCGACGGCGCCGCCTGGACCGGCCTGGACCGCAGCGGTATCCACCGCTGGTTCGCGCACCCCGACGAGGCCCGCCGCAGCTACCCCGAGCGCGAGCACGAGCACCAGGGGCGGATGCAGACCGCCCAGCTGCGCTTCGCCGCCGCGGCACCCGACGCCGATCCGCTGGCCGGGCGGATCATCGCGTCGCTGCTCGGTCGGAGCGAGGAGTTCCGCCGCTACTGGGAGCTGCAGGAGGTCACGGCCCGCTTCGAGGACCACAAGACCCTGCGCCACCCCGAGGTCGGCGAGATCGACGTCGACTGCCAGGCCCTCTTCACTGAGAACCAGGCGCAGGTGCTGCTGGTGCTCACGCCGCGCGCCGGATCGCCCGCCTCCGCCGAGGCCCTCCGGCTGCTCGGCGTCGTCGGCGACCAGCGGCTGACGCCGTCGGCGTAGGGCCGGTATCGACGGGGGCGGGTGTCCGCGAGCGTCCGTCGGCGCCGGGGCGCGTGTCCGCCGCGTGCCGACGTCCGCCTAGGGTGGAGGCGGTCGCAGCGAGCGGCCGCGAAGGGTTCCTCATGAAGATCAGCCAGCTGCGTCACTTCGTGGCCGTCGCCGAGGAGCTCCACTTCGTGCGCGCCGCCGAGAAGCTCGGCATCTCCCGCGCGAAGCTCGACTCCTCTGTCGCCGCCGTCGAGCTCGACCTCGGCCGCCCGCTCTTCGAGCCGGGCGCCGCCGCCACGACCCTCACCGCCGCCGGCCGCCAGCGCCTCGCCTCGGCCCGCGAGGAGCTCGCCGCCCTCGGCGACGAGCCGGAGGAGGCCCCCAAGTCCGGCGGCAAGGCCAAGGCCTCGAAGGGCACCGGCCGCGCCCCGGTCGTCAAGGGCCAGCCCAAGCCCTACAAGCGCCGCCAGTCCCGCTGACCCGAGGTCTCGCGAGGTTCTCCTGTGGGCCCTACCGGGCTCGAACCGATGACATCCACGGTGTAAACGTGGCGCTCTACCAACTGAGCTAAAGGCCCCCGTCGCGGCCGGGCCGCGGACGATCGGGATCGATCCTACGACACGGCTCGCACCGCTACTCTCGGCGCATGGCGGACACGGACGACACCCGCGCGAGGCGCCGGGCCGAGAGCCGCTGGCCGGCCTCCGCCGCGATCCTCGTGGCCGTGGTGCTCAATCTAGTCGGGCACGATCCCGGCACCTCGGTCGTCCGGATCGCCGCGGCGGTCCTGACGCTCGCCCTGCTGATCCCGCTGTTCGTGGTCAACCCGCGGCGCCTGGACACCGAGACCCGCTGGTCCCGCGGAGTGTCGATCGCCCTCGCGGTCGTGCTCGCCGCGGCGAACCAGATCAACGTCGTCCGGGTCGTGATCGACCTCGTCGACGGTTCGGCCGACGGCCCGCTGCTGCTGCTCACCGCGCTGCAGGTCTGGGTCACCAACGTCGTCGCCTACGCGCTGATCTTCTGGGAGCTCGACCGCGGCGGCCCCGTCTCCCGCGGCACGCTCGAGCGCTCGCAGCTGCCGCCCGCCGACTTCGCCTTCCCACAGGACACCTACCGCGACACCGTCAGCGAGGTGGCGGTCGGCTCCTCCGAGAAGGCCGACTGGCGCCCGGGCTTCGTCGACTACCTCTACGTCTCGACGACGAACACCATGGCGTTCAGCCCCACCGACACCATGCCGCTCTCCAGCCGGGTCAAGCTCCTGATGGCCCTCGAGGGCTTCACCGGCTTCGTCCTGCTGGCCCTGGTCATCTCCCGAGCCGTGAACATCCTCAACTGACGCCCTGGCGAGTGCACCCCTGCACCCCTCCCGCGAGATGCCACTTGCGCACGCGACACGCCCTGAAAAGCGGTCACAAGTGGCATCTCGCGGAGAGCGTCAGGCGTGGGCCGGAGTGAGCGCGTCGATCGCGGCGCGGTAGTCGTCCATCGAGCGGGCCTCGCCGGGGGCGGTGATGAAGGTGTCGCGGATGACGCCCTCCTTGTCGATGAGGAAGGTCGCGCGCGTCGCGTAGCCCTTGCCCTCGAGGAAGACGCCGTACTGCTTGGCGATGTCGCCGTGCGGCCAGAAGTCGGAGAGCAGCGTGAAGTCGTAGCCCTGCTTCTCGCCCCAGGCGCGCAGGGTGTGCTTGGAGTCGACGGAGATGCCGATCAGCTCGACCTCCGCGTGCTCGAACAGCGAGAGGTTCTCGCGCAGTGCGCAGAACTCGCCGGTGCAGGTGCCGGAGAAGGCGAGGGGGAAGAAGACGAGGGCGACGTTGCGCCGCCCGTGGAAGTCGCCGAGCTGGATGCGCTCGCCGTACTGATTCGCGAGTTCGAAGTCGGGAGCCAGCGTGAGCTTCTCGAGAGCCATCGGACGATGTCCTTCCATGCGCACGAATGTCGCGCGAGCACGAGGGGCAATGCTAGACCCGCTCCGGCCGTCCACCAAGGAGGAGCCGACCAGCGGTCGGGAACGAGGCCGCCGACCGGGCCGCTGGACGCGCTGCCGCTGGAGAAATCCCACAGTGCCCTGTGCGGTTCCGTCGTGGATCGCCACACATGACCGGAATCGCTAGGCTTGCACGGGTGCCCGCGCGCTCCTCGTCATCCGAGGGTCCTGCGCGCGGATCCGCACCGCTTCATGAGAGTGATGTCTCGGGCACGATCTGCCCCCAGAGAGAGGTCGAGGGTGACTGTTAACGATCAGGACCCGTATTCCGTCGGACACGTCGACTCGGATCCCGAGGAAACGTCGGAGTGGAACGAGTCGCTGGACGCGCTCGTCGAGGAGCGGGGTGCCGGTCGCGGACGCGACGTCATGCTCAGCCTCCTCAAGCGCTCCAAGGAGCTGCACCTCGGCGTTCCGATGGTGCCGACGACGGACTACATCAACACCATCGCGGCCGAGAACGAGCCCGACTTCCCCGGCGACGAGGACGTCGAGCGCCGCTACCGCGCGTGGATCCGCTGGAACGCGGCCATCCTCGTGCACCGCGCGCAGCGCCCCGGCATCGGCGTCGGCGGCCACATCTCGACCTACGCGTCGAGCGCCTCGCTCTACGAGGTCGGCTTCAACCACTTCTTCCGCGGCCAGGACCACCCGGGCGGCGGCGACCAGATCTTCATCCAGGGCCACGCCTCCCCCGGCCCCTACGCCCGCGCCTTCCTCGAGGGACGCCTCAGCGAGCACCAGCTCGACGGGTTCCGCCAGGAGAAGTCGCACCAGGGCGGCGGGCTCTCCAGCTACCCGCACCCGCGCCTCATGCCGGAGTTCTGGCAGTTCCCGACCGTGTCGATGGGCCTCGGCCCGATCAACGCGATCTACCAGGCGCAGGCGAACAAGTACCTCACCAACCGCGGCATCAAGGACGCCTCCGACCAGCAGGTCTGGGCGTTCCTCGGCGACGGCGAGATGGACGAGGTCGAGTCGCGCGGTCAGCTCCAGGTCGCCGCGAACGACGGCCTCGACAACCTCAACTTCATCGTCAACTGCAACCTGCAGCGCCTCGACGGCCCGGTCCGTGGCAACGGCAAGATCGTCCAGGAGCTGGAGTCGTTCTTCCGCGGCGCCGGCTGGAACGTCATCAAGCTCATCTGGGGCCGCGAGTGGGACGACCTGCTCGCCCGCGACACCGAGGGCGCGCTGCTCGACCTGATGAACAAGACGCCCGACGGCGACTTCCAGACCTTCAAGACCGAGGACGGCGCCTACGTCCGCGAGAACTTCTTCGGCCGCGACGAGCGCGCGAAGAAGCTCGTCGAGGACTACAGCGACGAGCAAATCTGGGGCCTGCGCCGCGGTGGTCACGACTACCGCAAGATCTACGCCGCCATGAAGGCCGCGACGGAGCACAAGGGCCAGCCGACCGTCATCCTCGCGCACACCATCAAGGGCTACGGTCTCGGCCGCAGCTTCGAGGGCCGCAACGCAACCCACCAGATGAAGAAGATGACGCTGGACAACCTGAAGGGCTTCCGCGACACCATGCGGATCCCGATCACGGACGCGCAGCTCGAGGAGAACCCCTACCTCCCGCCGTACTACCACCCCGGTCAGGGCGACGAGGCGATCGAGTACATGCAGGAGCGCCGCCGCGCGCTCGGCGGCTACCTGCCCGAGCGCCGGTCGAAGTACACGCAGCTCTCGCTGCCGGACGACTCGGCCTACAAGATCGGCAAGAAGGGCTCCGGGACGCAGGAGATCGCCACCACCATGGCGTTCGTCCGCATCCTGAAGGACATCCTGCGCTCGAAGGACTTCGGCAACCGCGTCGTCCCGATCATCCCCGACGAGGCCCGCACCTTCGGCATGGACGCGTTCTTCCCGAACGCGAAGATCTACAACCCGCGCGGCCAGCACTACACGTCGGTCGACCGCGAGCTGCTCCTGGCCTACAAGGAGAGCCCGCAGGGCCAGATCCTGCACGTCGGCATCAACGAGGCGGGCGCCCTCGCGGCGTTCACCGCGGTCGGCACCTCGTACTCGACGCAGGGCGAGCCGCTCATCCCGGTCTACGTCTTCTACTCGATGTTCGGCTTCCAGCGCACGGCCGACGCGATCTGGGCGGCGGGCGACATGATGGCCCGCGGCTTCATGATCGCGGCGACCGCCGGTCGCACCACGCTGACCGGTGAGGGCCTCCAGCACGCGGACGGCCACTCGCCGATCCTCGCCGCCACCAACCCGGCCGTCGTGAGCTACGACCCGGCGTACAGCTACGAGATCGCGCACATCGTGCAGTCCGGTCTCGAGCGGATGTACGGCGGGAAGCACCCGGACCCGAACGTCATGTACTACGTGACGGTCTACAACGAGCCGATCGTGCACCCCAAGGAGCCCGAGGACGTGGACGTGGACGGCATCGTCCGCGGCATCCACCGCGTCTCCTGGGGTCAGTGGGACGGCCCGAAGGCCCAGCTGCTCGCGTCCGGCGTCGCCGTGCCGTGGGCGATCGAGGCGCAGAAGCTCCTCGCCGAGGACTGGGGAGTGTCGGCCGACGTCTGGTCGGTCACCTCCTGGAACGAGCTGCGGCGCGACGGCATCAACGCTGAGCACCACAACTTCCTCTACCCCGAGGACGAGGCGCAGGTGCCCTACGTCACGCAGAAGCTCGCCGACGCGAAGGGCCCCTTCGTCGCCGTGTCGGACTTCTCGCACCAGGTCCCGGACCAGCTGCGGCAGTTCATCCCGGGCGACTTCGCGACGCTCGGAGCGGACGACTTCGGCTTCTCGGACACCCGCGCCGCCGCACGTCGCCACTTCAAGATCGACGGACCGTCGGTCGTGGTGCGCACGCTGCAGCTGCTCGCCAAGCGCGGCGAGGTCGACCCCTCGCTCTCCGCCCAGGCGATCCAGAAGTACAGCCTCCACGACGTGAACGCCGGCACCACCGGCAACGCCGGCGGCGATAACTGACGGACGGCTCGGTGCTCTCCTCCGACGACGCGCAGTCGACGACGCGGGGAACCGCCTCTTCCGCGGAGCGTCCGGCCACCCGGCCGGGCGCTCCGCGCACGAAGGAGCAGACCCTCGCGTGGCTGCGGACCCTCTCGGGCGAGCTGTCCACGCAGACCATCAAGAAGCTCGAGGACACGCTGCCCTGGTACGGCAGCATGCCCCCGGGCCGCCGCTCCGCGGTGGGCATGGTCGCGCAGGCCGGCATCACCTCGTTCATCTCCTGGTTCGACGACCCCTCGGCGACGCCGTGGATCGCCGCCGACGTCTTCGGAGCGGCTCCCCGCGAGCTGCTCCGCTCCGTCTCGCTGACCCAGACCCTCCAGCTGATCAAGGTCACCGTCGAGGTCGTCGAGGAGCGGATCACCAACCGCGGCGAGGACCTGCGCGAGGCGATCCTGCTCTACTCGCGCGAGATCGCCTTCGCCGCCGCCGACGTCTACGCCCGTGCGGCGGAGGCGCGCGGCCTCTGGGACGCCCGTCTCGAGGCCCTCGTCGTCGACTCGATCCTCACGGGCGAGGCCGACGACGAGCTGCCGAGCCGGATCGCGGCGCTCGGCTGGCACGGCCACGGCGAGGTCGCGGTGCTCGTGGGCACCGCGCCCAAAATGCTCGACGTCGATCAGCTCCGCCGCACCGCCCGGCACATGAGCGCCGACGTGCTGATCGGCGTGCAGGGCAGCCGGCTCGTGCTGGTGATCGGCCGCGCCGAGCCGAGCGAGAACGCGACGGAGGAGACCGGCCCGCCGGTCGCCTTCCTCGAGATCGCGAACGCGCTCGAGCCGGGCTTCGGCTCCGGGCACCTGGTCCTCGGCCACGAGGTGCCGACGCTGGTCGAGGCCTCGCGCAGCGCCCGCGCCGCGCTGGCCGGCTTCGCGGTCGCGCGCTCCTGGCGCAACGCCCCGCGGCCGGTGAACGCCGACGACCTGCTGCCCGAGCGCGCCCTCGCCGGCGATCCCCTGGCCCGGCAGAGCCTGATCACCCAGATCTACAAGCCGCTGCAGAAGCACTCGACCGAGCTGCTCACCACGCTGTGGGCGTACCTCGACAACGGCCGCTCGCTCGAGGCGACGGCCCGCGAGCTCTTCGTGCACCCCAACACCGTCCGCTACCGCCTGAAGCGGGTGGCGGAGGTGATCGGCTGGGACGCGACGGGCGCCCGCGAGGCGCTCATCCTCCAGTCGGCCCTCATCCTCGGCTCGATGAGCGACCCGGACGGGGCGGTCCGCCGCCGTCCGACGCGCAAGTGAGCCGCCCCCCTCCTCGCACCCGTTGTAGAACCGCCACAAGCTCTTTGTGGTTTGTCAGTACGTCAGAGCGCCGCACGAACCGGCGCGGATCGGAAGACTGAAAGCGTGATCGTCGTCGTCGCCCCGGGTCAGGGCTCCCAGACCCCCGGATTCCTCGAGCCGTGGCTCGCCGTCCCCTCGGTGGCCGAGCAGGTCGCCGCCCACTCGGAGGCGGTCGGCATCGACCTGGCCGCCCATGGCACCGTCTCGGACGCGGACACGATCCGCGACACCGCGGTCGCCCAGCCGCTGATCGTCTCCGCCGGGCTCGTCAGCCTGGCCGCGTTGCTCGAGGGTGGCCGCCGCGAGCGCATCGCGGGCATCGCCGGCCACTCGGTCGGCGAGATCACCGCCGCGGCCGGGGCGGGAGTCCTCTCCGAGCCCGACGCCCTCGTCTTCGTCCGCGAGCGCGCCCGCGCCATGGCCGCCGCGGCCGCCGCGACCCCCACCGCGATGAGCGCCGTCCTCGGCGGCGACGAGGAGGCGCTCCTCGCCCGCCTCGACGAGCTCGGCCTCGAGCCGGCCAACTACAACGGCGGCGGCCAGATCGTCGTCGCCGGCGCGGTCGACGCCCTGCAGGCGCTGAAGGACGAGCCGCTCCGCGGCACCCGCGTCGTCCCGCTCCAGGTCGCCGGCGCCTTCCACACCCGCTACATGGCGCCCGCCCGCGACTCCCTCGCCGACGTCGCCGCCTCGATCACGCCGGCCGACCCGACGCTGCGCCTCTGGACGAACAACGACGGCACGGTCGTCGACTCCGGCGCCCGCTTCCTCGAGCTGCTCGTCGGCCAGGTCGCCTCGCCCGTCCGCTGGGACCTCTGCATGGCCGCCTTCGCCGAGGCGGACGTCACCGGCCTGATCGAGCTGGCCCCCGCCGGCGCCCTCGTCGGCCTCGCCAAGCGCGGCCTCAAGGGACTCCCGACCCTCGCGATCAAGACCCCCGACGACCTCGACGCCGCCCGCGCCTTCATCGACGAGCACGCCGCCTAGCAGGAGAGACCCATGACGACCCCTTCCCTCACCCAGTCCAGCGGCAGCCAGTACACCCGCATCCTCGGCATCGGCGCGGCCCGCGGCGACCTCGTCGTCCCCAACGACGACCTCGTCGGCCCGATCAACTCCTCCGACGAGTGGATCCGCCAGCGCACCGGCATCGTCGAGCGCCGCCGCGCCTCGTCCGAGATCCAGGCCGTCGACCTCGCGACGACCGCCTCGCTCGAGGCGATCGAGAAGGCCGGGATCCGCGCCGACCAGATCGGCCTCGTGCTGGTCTCCACCATCAGCAACACCGTGCAGACCCCGTCGCTGGCGGCGCTCCTCGCCGACCGGATCGGCGCGAACCCGGCACCCGCCTACGACATCTCCGCCGCCTGCGCCGGCTACACCTACGGCATCGCCCAGGCCGACTCGTTCGTCCGCTCCGGCCTCGCCGAGTACGTCCTCGTCGTCGGCGCCGAGAAGCTCTCCGACATCGTGAAGTCGACCGACCGCAGCATCTCCTTCCTCCTCGGCGACGGCGCCGGCGCCGCGATCGTCGGCCCGAGCGACACCGCCGGCATCTCGAAGACCGTCTGGGGCTCCGACGGCTCCAAGTGGGACACCGTCGGGATGGACAACCCGCTCGCCGCCTACCGCGACGGCGTCGCCGAGTGGCCGACGCTGCGCCAGGACGGCCCCTCCGTCTTCCGCTGGGCGGTCTGGGAGATGGCCAAGGTCGCCAAGCAGGCGCTGGCCGAGGCGGGCGTCGCGCCCGAGGACCTCGCCGCCTTCATCCCGCACCAGGCGAACATGCGCATCATCGACGAGCTCGCGAAGCAGCTGAAGCTGCCCGAGACCGTGACCATCGGCCGCGACATCGAGACGACCGGCAACACCTCGGCCGCCTCCATCCCGCTCGCCACCCACCGCCTGCTCGAGGAGCACCCTGAGCTCAGCGGCGGACTCGCCCTGCAGATCGGCTTCGGCGCCGGACTCGTCTTCGGCGCGCAGGTCGTGGTGCTCCCGTAGGGGGCGCAGGCCCACCCCTAAACTGACCTACGGTCACACGACGAACACCCCGATCTCGACGAACACGAGTTCGAGAACACTCTGATCGAACACCCCTCAAGGAGAGAACCATGGCACTGTCCAACGAAGAAGTCCTCGCCGGCCTGGCCGAACTGGTCAACGACGAGACGGGCATCGCGACCGATTCCGTCGAGATGGAGAAGTCGTTCACCGACGACCTCGACATCGACTCCATCTCGATGATGACCATCGTGGTCAACGCCGAGGAGAAGTTCGACGTGAAGATCCCGGACGACGAGGTCAAGAACCTCAAGACGGTCGGCGACGCGGTCACCTTCATCGTCAAGGCCTCCGCGTAACCAGCGCCCCGCGCACCCCGTCCACGCGGCGGACACCCCGGCCAGGGCTCCGAGCCCGGCCGGGGTGCGCCCGGCACCCACCCGTCACGGAACAGAGATCGTCGTCATGAGTCCCAAGAAAATCGTCGTCACCGGCATCGGAGCCAGCACGCCCCTCGGCGGCACCGCTCGCGAGTCCTGGAACGCCCTTCTCGCGGGCGAGTCCGGCGTCAGCACGATCCAGGCCGACTGGGTGACCGAGCTCGAGCTCCCCGTCACCTTCGCCGCCCAGGCCAAGGTGCGCCCGGAGGAGGTCCTCCCCCGGCCCGAGGCCAAGCGCCTCGACCCCTCCAGCCAGTTCGCCCTGATCTCCGCCCGCGAGGCCTGGGCCGACTCCGGCATCACCGACGTCGACCCGCTGCGCGTCGGCGTCGACTACTCCACCGGCATCGGCGGACTCTGGACCCTCATCGACGCGTGGGACACCCTCCGCGAGCGCGGTCCCCGCCGCGTCCTCCCGATGACCATCCCCATGCTCATGCCCAACGCCGCCGCGGCCGCGATCAGCATGTCGATCCCCTCCCGCGCCTACGCCCGCACCGACGTGTCGGCCTGCGCGTCGAGCACCGAGGCGATCGCCAACGCCTACGAGCACCTCCAGCGCGGCCTCGCCGACGTCGTCATCGCCGGTGGCACCGAGTCGGTCGTCCACCCGCTCCCCCTCGCCGCCTTCGCGTCGATGCAGGCCCTCTCGCGCCGCAACGACGACCCGGCCACCGCCTCCCGCCCCTACGACGTCTCCCGCGACGGCTTCGTCCTCGGCGAGGGCGCCGCCACCCTCGTCCTCGAGACCGAGGAGCACGCCCTCGCCCGAGGCGCCCGCATCTACGCCGAGCTCGCCGGCGGCGCCGTCACCAGCGACTCCTACCACATCACCGCCCCCGACCCCGAGGGCTCCGCCGCCGCCCGCGCCATGATCGAGGCCCTCGAGCAGGCCGGCGCCGCCCGCACCGACGTCACCCACGTCAACGCCCACGCGACCAGCACCCCCGTCGGTGACATCGCCGAGTACCGGGCCCTCGCCCGGGTCTTCGGCGACCACCTCCCCAACATCGCCGTCTCCGCCACCAAGGCCGCCACCGGCCACCTCCTCGGCGGCACCGGCGCCCTCGAGGCGATCTTCACCGTCCTCGCCCTGCACGAGCGCACCGCCCCGCCCACCATCAACCTCTTCGAGCAGGACCCGCAGATCCCCCTCGACGTGGTCACCAGCCCGCGCGACCTCGGAGCCGGGCCCCTCGTCGCCCTCTCCAACTCCTTCGGGTTCGGGGGGCACAATGCTGTTGCCGCGTTCCGGTCGGTGTAACGGGGCGTAGCCCCGTCACACCGAGCGGAACGCGGGCTGCGCCGCGCATCGCGCGGCGCAGGCGCGTCCGCTCCCTGCGGGGTCGCGGATCGCAGGGCCGGTGCGGTGCGGCGACGGCGATCCGCTGGAACGCGGATCACCGGATGCGCCTCGTGGCGCGAGGGTGGTCGTTCACCGCGAGCCCCCGCCCACAGTTCCGGGAACAGGACCGCATCGCCTGCGGCTCGCTCCGCCCGACACTCGCTGCCACACTCCGGGTGAGGTGACCGCGTCGCCTGCGGCTCGCTGCGTCGGGCACCTCCGCCAGCACCAGACCATGCTGGTCGAGTAGCCCCGCAGGGGCGTATCGAGGCCCACCGTCCTCAAGAGGGCGGTCTGCAGAGTCCTCCTTCAGGCGGTGATGGATCTCGATACGCCCGCTGCGCGGGCTACTCGATCACCATGACGCGCTTGCTGGTCGAGTAGCCCCGCAGGGGCGTATCGAGACCCACCGTCCCCAGCACGGCGGAAAAGCAGCCGGATCCCGACGTTCCGACGAGCAGAAGCGCGTCTCACGAGCCGAAGATGCGGCCACTCCGTCAGAGAGTCGCGCCCGCCGTATCGCCGCGCGCCACGAGGCGCATCCGGCGATTCGCGTGCCAGCGAATCGCCGTCGCCGTTCGCACCCCGCTCTGCAGAACGCGACCACCTCCCCGAGCCGACCGCGCTGCGCCGCGCAGAGAGCGGCGCAGAATCGAGCACCGCCCGCTCAGCCGACGCTGTGCATCCAGATGACCCGCGCGAAGTCGCTCGCGGCGCGGAACGGCTCGAGCTCGTCCTCCCAGGCCTGGCCGAGGGCGAGGCGCAGCTCACGGTGCAGCTCGATGGGGTCGGCTCCGGCGCTCTCCATGGCGGAGCGGATGCGGTCCTCGGGGACGACGGTGTTGCCGGCGCTGTCGGTCTGGGCGTAGAACACACCCAGCTCAGGAGTGTGCATCCAGCGGCCGCCGTCGACGCCGGGCGACGGATCCTCGGTCACCTCGTAGCGGACGTCGGCCCAGCCGCGGAGCGCGGAGGCGATCGCCGCGCCGGTGCCGACCGGTCCCTCCCAGGCGTACTCGGTGCGCTGGGCGCCGCGCTGCACCGGCTGCTCGATCCAGTCGAAGTTCACGGCACGGCCGAGAGCGCGACCTGCTCCCCATTCCAGATGGGGGCAGAGCGCGCGGGGGGCGGAGTGCACGAAGAGCACACCCCGAGTCTGTTGCGTCACCACGCTGTCCTCCGTCCGTCCTGGTGCGTCTTCCCCAACGACCTGGACCACGAGCGACGTGCAGTGCCTTCTTGTGCGGTGGACGAGCCACCAGTCGAGATTATGCAGGACCCTCCGCGCCACGACAAGGCGCCTCGCCGCTCCCGCCGCCGGGTCGCGCAGATCCCCTGCCTATACTCGGGAAAGTCCGCCCGAACCGCGGCGTCGCCCGGCTCCGGGCCCGCGACCCGCTCGAGAGGAGCCCCGTGTCGGTCCGCGACGGTCTGCTCGCTCTTCTCACCCTCGGTCCCGCCTACGGTCTGCAGCTGCACGCCGAGCTGCTCGATCGGGCGGCCCACCGCCGCCGGGTCAACGTCGGGCAGATCTACTCCACACTCGACCGGCTGCGCGAGCGCGGCCTCGTCGCGGCGGCGGGATCGACGGAGGACGGACTCCCCCTGCACGCGCTCACCGACGAGGGCCGGGCCGAGGCGCTCGCCTGGCTGAGCGGCGAGGGCGCCTCCGCCGAGGAGGACTGGGACGACGTGCTCGATCGCATCCTCCTCGCCTCGAGCCTCTCCGACGCCGACCTCGACGCGGTCCTCGACGCCTACGCGAGCACGCTCCCGGAGGAGCAGGAGGCGCTGGACGAGCACCCGCAGCGGCGCCTCGCAGCACGGGCGGTGCTGGTGCGCGACGACGCACTGCGCCGGCTCCTCGACGCCGCCCGGGAGGAGCTCGTCGGGGCCGGCGACGGAGCGGCCGTCCGCGGCTACGCCCTCGAGCGGCCCAGGCGGGGGCGCAAGGCGGCGGCGCGGGACGACGCCGCGACCGAGGGGCCGATCGGCGCACAGAACGACCGGCACGAGACAGGCGCGGGCGCCGTCGCCTAGGGTGGGGGCTATGATCCGTTCGCCTCTCGGCCTCCGCGTGTCCACCTCCGCGCGCCGACGGCTCGTCGCAGCCGGAGCGGGCACGGTCCTCGTCCTCTGCGCCGCCCTCGCCGCACCGATGGCGGCCTCCGCCTACGACCCGGCCGACTACCCGTCCTGGTCGGACGTCGAGGCCGCGAAGTCGAGCGAGAGCGCGACCGCCGCCGAGGTCGACCGCATCACCGCGATCCTCGCCGATCTGCGCGATCAGGCCGCCGCCCTCACCGACGCCGCCATCTCCCGCGCGTCCGAGGCCGACGCCGCTCAGAGCGCGCTCGACGAGGCCACCCAGCGGGTGACCGCCCTCGAGGAGCGCGCCGCCGCCGCCCGTGCCGACGCGGACGCCGCGAAGGAGCAGGCCGGCCGGCTCGCCGCCCAGCTGTACCGCAACGGCGGAACCGACGCCACGCTGAACCTCCTGGTCGGCGGCGATCAGTCCGACAAGCTGCTCTACCGCCTCGGCACCATGAGCCAGCTCACCCTGCAGACCAGCCGCCTCCAGAGCGACGCCGAGTCGACCGAGAACGCCGCCGCCTCCCTCGCCGACCAGGCGGAGCAGGCGCGCACGGAGCGGCTCTCCCTCGTCAGCGCCGCGCAGGACGCGCTCGCGACGGCGCAGGCCGCGCAGTCCGAGGCCGACGCGAAGGTCGCCGACCAGGAGCAGTACAGCGCCGGGCTCTACGAGCAGCTCGCCTCGCTCAAGAACACCACGGCTGCGCTCGAGGAGGAGTTCGCCACCGGTCAGGAGGCGAAGGCCGCGTTCGAGGAGCAGGAGCGCCTCTCCCGCCTCGCCGCCGAGGCGGAGGCCCGGCGTCAGCAGGCCGCGAAGGCGCCGTCCGCACCCTCCGCCCCCGCACCGGCTGCGCCCGCGGCCCCGTCGACGGGCGGAGGCGGCGGCCCGGTCGAGCTCGGCAACGACGACGCGTCCGGCAAGGACAGCAGCGCGAAGACCATCGCCGCGCTCGGCACCTACGCCGGCCGGACCGACGGCATGTCGCCGGCGCAGGCGCAGAACTACGCGCGCTCCGTCATGGGTGTCCACGGCTGGGGCCAGGACCAGGCCGACAGCTGCCTCATCCCGCTCTGGAACGGCGAGTCGGGCTGGCGCTGGAACGCGCTGAACCGCTCCTCGGGCGCCTACGGCATCCCGCAGGCGCTGCCGGCGAGCAAGATGGCGACCTACGGCGCGGACTACCAGACCAACGCCGCGACCCAGATCGACTGGGGTCTGGCCTACATCTCCGACCGCTACGGCTCGCCGTGCGCGGCCTGGTCGGCCTGGAACAACCGCTCGCCGCACTGGTACTGAACCACCGCACCGCAGCCTCGGTCGGGCAGTCGGGTCACTTCGCCTCGTCGTAGGCGTCGACGATCGCGACGGTGACCGGGAAGTCGATGTCCTGATCGCCGAACAGCGCCCGCCCCGCGCGCACCGCGGCCTCGCGCACGACCGCGGCGACCCGCTCCGCCTCCTCCGCGGGCGCGTGCACGATCACCTCGTCGTGCAGGAAGTAGACGAGGTGCGCGAGAGCGCCCTCCGCGCGCAGCCGGGCCCGCAGCTCCCCCATCCAGCAGAGCGCCCACTCGGCGGCCGTGCCCTGCACGACGAAGTTGCGGGTGAAGCGCCCCCAGTCGCGGGCGCGCTGACCACCGGCGTCGACGTCGCCCGGCGGTGAGCTGCGTCCGAGCCGCGTCGACACCCGCTCGCCCCGCTCGCCGGCGCGGGCGGCCGCCTCGACGTGAGCGACGGAGAGCGGGTACGCGCGCGTGAGGCGCGGGAGCAGCCGCCCGGCCTCGCCGCTGGTCGCCCCGTACATCGCGCCGAGCATCGCCACCTTGGCCCGCGGTCGGTCCGGGACGACTCCCGCGTCGACGATGCCCTGGTAGAGGTCCTTGCCCCGACCCGCGGCGGCCATCACGGAGTCGCCCGCCAGCGCGGCGAGGATGCGCGGCTCCAGCTGCGCCGCATCGGCGACCACCAGCTTCCAGCCCGCGTCGGCGGTCACTGCGGCGCGGATCTGCCGCGGCAGCTGCAGCGCTCCCCCGCCCGACGTCGCCCAGCGGCCGGTGACGACGCCGCCGACGACGTACTCCGGCCGGAAGCGCCCGTCGTGCACCCAGGCGTCGAGCCAGGCCCAGCCGTTGGCGGTGAGCAGGCGCGAGAGCTTCTTGTACTCCAGCAGCGGCGGGATCACCGGATGCTCGATCGAGGTCAGCTCCCAGGAGCGGGTCGACTCGACCGCGAGTCCGGCGCGGCGGAGCGCGCGCAGGAGGTCCGCCGGCGAGTCGGGGTTCAGCTCGGGCGCGTCCAGCTCGCGGCGGATGTCGTCGGCCAGGGCCTCGAGGCGGGCCGGCCGGCCGCCGAAGCGCGGACGCGGGCCGAGCAGGTCGGTGAGGACGCGGTCGTGGATGTCGGCGCGCCACGGCAGCCCGGCCGCGGCGATCTCGCGGGCGATCAGCGCGCCGACCGACTCCGCGGCGAGCAGGAGCCGCAGGCGCCCGCCCTGCGCGGCCGCTGCCAGCGCCTCCTCCTGCCGGGCGAGCTCGACCAGCGGGTCCAGCTCGTCCGTCTCCGCGGGCGCCTCCTCGAAGCCGAGCAGCGTGTCGCCGGCGACCGGGGCGGCGGCCCCGGCGTCCCAGGCGTCGGGAGCCGAGCGGGCGAGCGGCGAGCGCGCCGTCTGCTCCGAACGGCGGAGGATCGCCCGGGCGAGGCGGAGATCGTGGCAGCGCGCGATGCGCACGCCCTCGGCCAGGAGAGCCGGGTACCAGCGGGCGGTGTCGTCCCAGACCCAGCGCGGCCGCTCCGCCTCCCGCTCGCGGACGAAGGCGGCCAGCTCGACCGGACCGCGCCCGCCGCCGACCTCGGCCCCCGAGCCGTCCGCGACGACCGCCCGCCACTCCCCCGTGGGGCCACCGGTGAGCGCGAGGAGCATCCGGCCATTCTCCTCCGCGGCGGCGCGCGCTCGGACGACGGCCTCGGCCGCCGGACTCACGGCGCGGGCGCCCCGGCCGGCCTCGACGCCGGGTAGCCCGGGAACGGCTTCTCCTGCGCGGTCAGCGGCTGATGCGCCCACAGCGTCGCCGCGATGGTCTCCATCGACCGCGAGTAGCCCACCAGCGTCCGCTTGCCCGGCTCCGCGGCCCAGGTGACGGCCCGGAACCAGCTCTCGCGGTAGGGCCCCGTCTCGATCCGCCGGATCAGCCCGATCCGCCCGGTCCGCATCGCGTCCACCATCACCCACTCGTCGGGCCCGCTGCTCCGCAGCATCTGGAGGGGACTCCACTCGATCATCTCGCCTCCTGCCCGATCGATCCGCTGCCGTGGCGAGCACGGGCGCCGCGGCGTACACTCGCAGACTATCGAACACATGTTCGAACGGCCAGTCGAGTCCGGCGGGTCGAGAGGAGCAGGCGGGAGCACCCACGATGGCGGTGATCGACGAGACGGCGATGGTCGCGACCGACGGCGACGGAGTGCCCGTCGCGCTCGAATGGCGCGGCGCCAGCTACCGGGTGAGCGACCGGCCGACGGTCTGGACGCGCACCAGCGGCTGGTGGGCGCCGCTCGACGGCTTCCCGCCGACGTTCGGCGGCGTGCCGGTCAGCATCGGCGGCTGGCGCTTCCAGGCGACCGATCTCGAGACGGGCGGAGCGTTCGTGCTCGACGTCGTCGCCTCGACGGATCCGTGCTGGAGCGTGGTGCGGTGCTACGAGTGAGGGCGGGCGGGTGCGACCCCGGACCCCTCTCCTTGCTGTCGGACCGCTACTTGCTGTCGGACCAGGGCGCCTTCGTCATGGCGACCAGAGCCGCGACTCCGGAGACGAGGCCGACACCGGCGATGGCGGCTACGACGAGCCAGAGCACGAGTTCCATAGGGCTAGTCTACCGAGTGCGTCGAGCCCCCGTTCCATCGCCCGGCTCTGCAATAGCGTGAGCGGAATGACCGACTCCCCCACGCGCGCGAGCGTCGGACTGCGCTCCGAGCGCGGTCCGATCCTCCTGGCGCTGATGATCTCGACCGCGCTGGTCGCCCTCGACGCGACCATCCTCTCCACCGCGGTGCCCTCGATCGTCGCGGACCTCGGCGGCTTCGAGCAGTTCCCCTGGCTGTTCTCGATCTACCTCCTCGCCCAGGCGGTCTCCGTCCCTCTCTACGGCAAGCTCTCCGACGTGATCGGACGGAAGCCCATCATGCTGATCGGGATCGGCCTCTTCCTCGTCGGCTCGCTGCTCTGCGGCCTGGCCTGGAGCATGCCCGCGCTGATCGCCTTCCGCGCCCTGCAGGGCCTCGGCGCCGGGGCCATCCAGCCGATGGGCATCACCATCGCCGGCGACATCTACACGGTCGCCGAGCGGGCGAAGACCCAGGGCTACCTCGCCAGCGTCTGGGGCATCTCCTCGGTCGTCGGCCCCACTCTCGGCGGCGTGCTCTCGGACCTGGGCGCCTGGCGCTGGATCTTCCTGGTCAACATCCCGCTCTGCCTGCTCGCGGCCTTCCTCCTGATCCGCAGCTTCCGCGAGACCACCCGCGGCGAGCGCACCCCGCTCGACCTCGCCGGCGCCTCGGTGCTCGCCGTCGGCACCGCGCTGCTGATCCTCGGCCTGCTCGAGGGCGGCAACGCCTGGCCCTGGCTCTCGCCCGCGGGCGTCGGCGTCTTCGTCGTCGCGGCGCTCGCCTTCGCCGGTTTCGTGGCCATCGAGCGCCGGGCGGTCGCCCCGGTGCTGCCGCTCTGGGTGCTCACGCGGCGGGTGCTGCTCTCGACGAGTCTCGTCTCGGTGACGGTCGGCGCGATCACGCTCGGCGTCACCTCCTACTTCCCGACCTTCGCGCAGGGCGTCCTCGGCAGCTCCGCCCTCGGCGCCGGCTTCGCGGTCGCCGCGATGACGATCGGCTGGCCGGTCGCGGCGAGCCTCTCCGGCAGGCTCTACCTGCGGATCGGCTTCCGCCGCACGGCCTTCCTCGGCGCGGCGCTGGTCACCGTCGGCGCCGGGCTGACGATCCTCCTCGGCGCCTCGTCGAGCCTGTGGGAGATCGCGGGCTTCTGCGTGCTGATCGGCGCCGGGATGGGCCTGGTCGCGACGCCGACCCTCATCCGCGCGCAGGCGAGTGTCGAGTGGAACGAGCGCGGCGTCGTGTCCTCGACGAACTTCTTCGCCCGGAACATCGGCAGCGCGATCGCCGTCGCGGTGTTCGGCGCGATCGTCAACGCCCAGGCCGGTGGCGGCGATCCGACGCCCGAGGGCCTCGCGAACGGCACCCGCTTCGTCTGCATCGCGTTGACGGTGCTCGCCGTCGGCATGCTCTTCGCGGTCCGCGCGATGCCCAAGGACGACCCGCGACCGGCCGAGGCTCCGGCCGCGACCTCCGCGGAGTCCTAGCGCGGAGCGCGGCGGGCGGCGGAGAGGGCCCTCAGCCGCTCGACGTGCCGGCGCCGGGTGCGGTGGATCCAGCGCTGCACCGGGTCGCCGAGCCCGGGGTGCCGGCGCAGCGTGTGCAGGGCGCGGTCGAGGCGCCGCACCATGTCGGCCGCGGCGCCGAACGGTCGCGCCGAGATGCCGACCTCCAGGTGGCGGTCGTAGACGATCCGGTGGCGGAGTCCCAGGTGCACGCTGATCTCGACGTCGTCGTGCACGTAGGGATCGTCGCGGTGCATCTCCCCCGCGATCTCCTGCCAGGCCGAGCGGCGGACGGCGCAGTTCGAGCCGAAGAGCGGCCAGTTGGCCAGCGCGGAGCCCATCAGCACGAAGTACGCGTCCATGTAGACGATCCGGGCGAGGGTCCGCGCGACCGGGCCGAGCTCGACGAACCGGCCGGGGCCGGTCACCGCTCCGACGCCCGGGTCGGCGAAGTGCGCGGCGATCCGTGCGAGCCAGTGCCGGTCGGGCTGCGAGTCGGCGTCCAGCCGGGCGAGCACGTCGCCCTCCGCCTCGTCGAAGCCGTGCGCCGTGCTGGCCGGGATGCCGGTCCCGCCGTGCACGATCACCCGGGCCCCCGCCGCACGGGCGATGTCCGCGCTGTCGTCGGTGCTGCCGTCGTCGACGACGACGATCTCGAAGGGGGCGAGGGTCTGCTCGGCCAGGAGGGCGAGCAGCCGCTCGAGGTGCCGGGCGTCGTCCTTGACGGGGACGACGACGGAGATGCGTCGGGAGTCCATCAGGACAGTCAACTCGATCCGAGCCCCCGCCCGGACATCCGCCACGCCCGCGACCGCGGTGACCGGCGTGTCAAGCGTCTGCCGGCCGGGCGACGCCGGTGCTGGGATCGAGATCGAGGAGGCGCGCCGCCTCCTCGGAACAGGAGACGTCATGACCCAGGGACCCCGCGACTTCCGCCCCACCCTCGCCGTCGTCACCGCCTCGGACTCCGGCATCGGCCGGGCCGCCGCCGTCGCCCTCGCCGAGGCCGGCATGGACGTCGGCATCACCTGGCACAGCGACGAGCAGGGCGCCCTTGAGACCGCGGAGGAGGTGCGCTCGCACGGCCGTCGCGCCGAGGTCGCACACCTCGACGCGACCGAGCTCGACCGGGTCGGCGACGTGATCGACGACCTGTCGCAGCGCCTCGGCGGACTCGACGTCTTCGTCAACAACGCGGGCGGGGGCGGGGGCGAGCCCTTCCTCGAGCAGAGCCTGAACAGCTGGCGCGAGGTCGTCGCGCTGAACCTCGACGGAGCGTTCGTCGGCCTCCAGCGCGCCGGCCGCATCATGGTCGCGCAGGGCACCGGCGGCCGGCTGATCGGCGTCACCAGCGTGCACGAGCACCAGCCCCGCGTCGGCGCGAGCGCCTACGTCGCCGCCAAGCACGGACTCGGCGGGCTGCTGAAGGTCGCCGCCCTCGAGCTCGGCCGCTACGGGATCACCGCCAACGCGGTGGCACCGGGTGAGATCGCGACCCCGATGAACGACGCGGAGGACGTGGATCCGCATGGCATCGACCGCCCGGGCATCCCGCTCGGCCGTCCCGGCGACGCGCGCGAGATCGCGGCCGTGATCGCCCTCCTCGCCTCGCCCGCGGGCGCCTACATCACTGGAGCGTCCTACGCAGTCGACGGCGGAATGTTGCAGATGGCGCCGCAGGCCGGCTCGCACCTGCTACAGGACGACTGGCGGGACGCCTGACCGGCCGACCGCTCCGAACAGCTGACGGCACTCCCGGCCTCTCCGACTCAAGTCCGGCTCGCAGAAACAGCTCCGGCTCGCCGGAACAGCCGGATTCCACGAGCCGGAGCCGACTCCACGATCCGAAGCTCAAGACCACCGACCTTCGGCTCGCAGAAACAGCCCCGGCTCGCCGGAACAGCCGGATTCCACGAGCCGAAGCCGACTCCACGAGCCGAAGCTCACGACCACCGACCTTCGGCTCGCAGAAACAGCTCGGGCTCGCCGCAATAGCCGGATTCCACGAACCGGAGCCGACTCCACGAGCCGAAGCTCACGACCACCGAACTCCGGCTCGCAGAAACAACCCCGGCTCGCCTGAACAGCCGGAATCCACGAGCCGGAGCCGACACCACGAGCCGAAGCCCACGACCACCCACCTCCGGCTCGCAGAAACAACCCCGGCTTGCTGGAACTGCTCGAATCCGCAAGCCGGGGTCGAGATCACGAGCCGAAGCTGACGACCACCGACCTCCGGCTCGCGGAATCAGCTCCGGCTCGCCGGAACGGCCGGAATCCACGAGCCGGCGTCGAGATGACGAGCCGAAGCTCACGACCACGGACCCCTACCGATCTCCGGCTCGCAGAAACACCCTCGGCTCGCCGGAACAGCCGGATCCGTGAGCCGGAGCCGATCGCCCGAGCCGCCCGACCGGTACTCTCGAAGAGGTGCTCCGGCGGGCGGGGCGCTCGGACCGAGGGTGCAGGTGACGCGCGTGTGGTTCCGCCGTCGACGCAGGTTCAAGATGGAGCCGTACGACCCGGACGAGAACCCGTCGCGCGAGCCCGTCTCGGTCGAGGAGGCCGCGGAGGAGGGCCTGCTGCTCGCCCAGTACGCGAGCCGGATGGCCGTGAAGAACCGCGTGCTGATGGACGGCCTGGCCGAGGGCGTCCCCTTCGACGTCCGGCACTACTCCGTCATCGCCGCCGCCGAGCTGGAGAAGCTCGCCGACGAGTCGGAGGCGGCGGCCGAGCGCCTGCGCGCCATCGCCGCGGACGCGACCCTGGTCGGCGGCCGCTCCGACCACGTGCACGACTACCGCTCCGCCGACCTCGACAATCTCGACCACCGCGAGCGGCTCTCGCTCGCGGTCGCCGACTCCCTGCGCCACCGCGCACGGGATGAGCAGTACCTGGCCTCGCTCGTCGACGACGCCCGGCAGGACGCCTGGCGCGAGCTGTCGCAGTCGATCGAGGAGACCCTCGACCGCGCGCCGCTGATCGACGCGGACGACGAGGAATATCAGCGAGACCGCTCGGTGCGGATGGCGCTCGTCGTCGTCGACGATCTGGCGAAGCTCGCAGCCGAGCGCGGAGTCGCGCTCGAGGAATGAGGCGGGCTCTCGCGGTCGGCGCGAGTCACCGGATCAGCGGCTGACGTCGATCAGCGCGAGGCGACGATCAGGCCCAGCCGGCCCGGAACGACTCGGTCGCCTCGGACGAGCGCTCGCGCACGGCCTCGAGCAGCTCCACCATCGAGGTGCTGCGCAGGAACGCCAGTCGGTCGAGCTCGGTCACGGGAGCGACTCCCGCGAGCTGCCAGGCGTGCGCGGCCGGGTCCTCGGCCAGCTCGACGACGGCGCCGTAGCGCTGCTCGACGAACTCGCTCGCGACCGCCAGCGCCGTCCGCACCGCCGATTCGGCGGAGCGCAGCAGCTCCTCGTGCTCGGGCGCCCACTCGAGCGGCGCGACGGGGCGCACCTCGGCCTTCGGATACGGGTCGTCGTCGTACCAGCGGACGACCTCGAAGCGGTTCTCGCCGACGCTGTCGATGGTGACGAACGACTCGGCGCCGTCGATGTTCAGGATGCGCGCGACCGTGCCGATCGGGAAGCGCTGATCGCCGCCGCCGACCTCCTGCCCGCGCTCGATGAGGACGACGCCGAACGAGAGCGTGTCGTCCTCGAGCACGTCGCCGAGCATCCGCAGATACCGCGGCTCGAACAGCCGGAGCGGGAGCGGCATGTGCGGCAGCAGCACGGAGCCGAGCGGGAACATCGGGAGGTCAGGCACGAGAACAGCGAACCACGTCGTGCGGAGACCGGCCACTACGGGCTTCCGGGCGGCGGACGTGCTAGCGCCGACGCGGTCGACGCAGAAGGAACACCATCCGTTAACCAACGGGGAGGAAGATCCGCCCGTGACCGCTGAAGTGAACCTCGACCAGATCGTCTCCGAAGTGTCCGCGCGCCTGCGCACCCGCTTCCCCGACCGCCCCGCCGCCGAGGTGGAGTCGGCCGTCCAGACGGAGCTCGACTCCCTCGCCGACCGCCCGGTCCAGGACTACCTCTCCGTTCTCACCGAGCGCGCCGCGAAGTCCCGCCTGAAGAAGTCCCGCCCGGACGCCTGACGCCCGCCACTCCGTCCACTCCGTCCACTCCGCAGAAGTTGGCGTACTCGGCGCCCGAGTACGCCGACTTCTGCGTACTCGCGCAAGTGAGCGAGCACAGGTGTACCGGCACGCGCACTGATCGCGGACGGTTCGCCGCGCTGCTCCAGGTCAGAGCACCGCTCCCACCGAGCGCAGGAGATCGAGGAAGGCCGCCTGGTCGATGACCTCGACGCGCTGACCCTTCGACGCCAGCTCGCGCGCCTTCAGGATCTTCGCGCTCACCGTCTCGCCCGGCTTCAACTCACCCGGGCCGAAGACCCCTTGCACGACGAGAGTCGTCTTCTTCGTCACGTTCGACCCCACGGTCGCACCGAAGCGCGCGACCAGCGATTGCGCCTCCTTTCGCGGGATTCCTTCGATCTCGCCGGAGAAGACGACGACCTCTCCGAGCAGAGGACTGTCCGGGTCAGCGCTCGAGCTGGCCTGAGGAAGATCCGCCAGCCGGACGTAGTGACGCGCGGCCGGTACAGCTCTCTTCGCCGCTCGCGTCTCCTCCCAGAGATGAGCGACATCATCGCGCATCGTCCTCCGAGCTATCGCCAACACGACCTCCGCACTCGCGACGGCATCCGCCTCGGCATCGTGATGGTCGTCGAGCCGCACCCCCAGGTGCCGCGCGACGGCAGGGAGCCGGTAGGAGTCGAGAACGAGGTGGGCTTTCGAGAGCGCCACAGAGCACAGCAGGTCCGGCGTCGGGCGGTCCATCCCCGCGAGAGAATTGGTAGCTGTGAAGACTCCCTTCTCGAAGGACGCGTTATGAGCGACGATCGGCGCATCGCGGACGACCTGCCCGATCCATTCCGAGACGGCCGGCCACTCCGGGGCTCCTGCGCAGTCCTCCCACGTCAGTCCGTGGATCGACGTGTTCCGCATCGAGAAGGTGTCGCCCGTCAGCGGGCGGATCCTCGTCGAGGCCCGATAGGTGACGACCCCGTTCGTCACCTGTGCCACGCCGACAGCACAGGCCGAGGCCCGCTGCTCGTTCGCGGTCTCGAAGTCGATGGCAGTGAAAGTGAGCGGCATGAGGATCTCCTTGCGACACGATGTCCAAGCAGTTTGCCAGAGAGTGTCTTCCTTCCTGCCGCAGTGCAGTGCGCGGCAGAGCGGCATTCGAGGAGAGAGATCCGCTTCACACGGAGAGGCGAATCGGAGGGCACCGTCGCTGAAGTGCACTCCGAGTCCGGAAGGCCGCTGCCGCTCGGACTTCGCCTTGAGCTGCAGTAGAGCTTTCCGCTATCGGAGTTCCGAAGGAAGGTCGATCTCTGCAGTACTCGTCGCGTTAATGGCATCGACCCGGGCCGAAGCGGCGCGTTGTCGCCGAAGCCAGTACGAGTGCGAACGCAATCCGTGGGTCACTGCCAAGCGAACGATCCAGTACCAGAAGAGCGCAAAAAGCAGCGTGCTCAGAAGACCGGCGGCGGCATAGAGAACGACGAGCGCAGTAGGCGTGTCCACATCACGACAGTAACGGAGCGCCGCGACACCCCCATCTCCGCTCACTCCGCAGAAGTCGTCGTACTCGCCGCCCGAGTACGACGACTTCTGCGTATGCGCGGCGGGGACCGACGGCGAGGTCGCGTCGAGTGCGCAGAAGTTGTCGTAGGCAGCGCGCGAGTACGACGACTTCTGCGGAGTCGGGGCACGGACCGGCGGGGTGACCGCGACGGGACGGAAGTAGGGCGTACGGGACTTGAACCCGTGACCGACGGATTATGAGTCCGCTGCTCTGACCGGCTGAGCTAACGCCCCGCGGCGCCCGGAGCGGGCGGGGCGGGCCGTCAGGAGGCGGCTCGGCCTGCCGGAGCGGACGCTGCGTCGGCGGCCGGATCGGCCACCGGCTCCCCACGATACAGGCTCTCGAAAGTGCTGATCGTGCGGTTGATGTCGTGCGCGGCGACGATGCGGAGCGAGCTGCGCTTGAGGGCCTCGAGGCGCTCGGGGTCGGCCGTCAGGACGTCGGTGAGACCGTCGGCGAGGGCCTGCGCGTTGCCGGGCTCGAAGAGGTGGCCGTTCTCGCCCTCGTGGACGAGGTGCGGGAGGGCCATCGCGTCGGCGGCGACCACGGGAAGGGCCGAGGCCATCGCCTCCATGGTGGCGATGCTCTGCAGCTCGGCGATGGAGGGCATCGCGAAGACGGTCGCCCGGCTGTACGCCTGCTTCAGCTCGGCGTCGGAGACGTAGCCGGTGAAGTGGACGCGGTCGGCGATGCCGAGGGTGGTGGCGAGCTGCTGGAGGTTGCGCATCTGGTCGCCGCCGCCGACGATCTCGAGCTGCGCATCCAGCGACGGGTCCAGCAGCGAGACCGCGCGGAGCAGGACGTCGATGTGCTTCTCGCCGGTGACGCGCCCCACGAAGAGGATGCGGTTGGCGGTGCGCGGGGTGAAGTCGGGCGTGTAGTTGTCGGCGTCGATGCCGCAGGAGATCGCACGCACGCCCTGCAGCCCGGTGTACTTCTCGAGGAACTGCGCGGCCTTGCGGGTCGGCGTCGTGACGGCCTCCGCGCGGCCGAAGGTGCGGCGGGCGGCCCGCCAGGCCATCGCCACGGCCTTCGCCTGGGCGGCCTTGGGCAGGAGCGTGAACTCGAGCATGTTCTCGGGCATGAAGTGGTTGGTGCCGATGATGCGGATGCCGCGCTTGGCGGCCTCCTGGCCGAGGCCGCGGCCGACGATGACGTGGGACTGGAAGTGCACGACGTCGGGCTTCACCTCGTCGAGGATCCGCGCGCTGTTCTGGCGGATGCGCCACGGCATCGCGAAGCGCAGCCAGTCGTGCGGGGGCCACCGGAGGCTGAAAAGGCGGTGCACGATGATCCGCTGGCCCTCGTGGTCCTCGACGCGGGTGCCGCTCCAGCCGTCGGCGGACGGGGCGACGACGTGCACCTCGTGGCCGCGCGCCTGCAGGCCGGCGGCGAGGCGCTCGGCGAACTTGGCGGCTCCGTTGACGTCCGGCGCGAAGGTGTCGCAGCCGATCACGACGGTCAGCGGGCGGCGGGCGGCGTCCGCCGGAGCGGAGTCGCCGGTCGACGACTCGGGGCGTGACGCGTCGCGGGGATCTGACACGGAGTGGGTCCTAACGATGTCGTGTCGCTCGAGGGAGTGGAGCGATCGGCGTGGGTTCGGGCGGGTGCACGGCGTCTCGAAGCGGTCCCAGTGTAGGCGCGGAGAGCGCCGGAACCCGGGATTGCGGCGCCTCGCGTCGGGCGGCTCAGCGGGCCTGCGGGTGGTGCTTCGCGAGGAGGAAGACGCCCCAGATGGCGACCACTCCCGCCGCGATGAAGAGCGGGATCGCCCACGGCGCCGCGTACTGCGCCTCGCCGAGGACGATGATGCCGATCGCCACGGCGACCAGCGGGTCGACGACGGTCAGGCCGGCGACGACGAGGTCCGGCGGGCCGGAGGCGTAGGCGTTCTGCACGAAGTAGCCGCCGAGCGCGGTGGCGGCCAGGAGCGCCACGATGCAGACGACGGTCAGCGGGTCGAACTCGCCGAACTTGATCCGGTTGAGGACGACCTTCGCGAGGGTGGCGACGAAGCCGTAGACGACGCCGGCGCCGAGGATGTAGAAGATCGCGCGGGCCTTCTTGCGGAAGACGCGGAAGGCGATCACGAAGATCGTCAGCACGACCGCGAGGATCACCAGGATGGTGATCAGCTGCGAGGTCTGGATGGACTTGTCCACTGCATTGAACGCCGCGACGAGGACGAACAGGCCGACACCGCCGACGCAGAGGACGATCGCCCGGATCGAGGACGGGTTCAGCCGCACCTTGCTCACCCGGGCGTTGACGATCGCCGTGATGACGAGCGCGACCGCGCCCAGCGGCTGGACGACGATGAGCGGTGAGAAGCCGAGGCTGGTGAGCTGGAAGACGATCGCGAGCGCGAGCATCAGCGTGCCGATCACCCAGGACGGCCGCGACAGCAGCGCGAAGAGCTGCCCGCCGCTGAGTCCGCTCGACCCGGAGCGCTTCGAGAAGCGCTCGACCTTGACGACTCCGCGGTGCTGGAACTGCGCTCCGAGCGAGAGGAAGACCGCACCGATCAGCGCGATCGGGATGCCGATGAACTGCGCGGGATCGAGGGTGAACTGATCCGCCAATTCAGTGAGATCAGTGGGCATGGGGACGACCCTACCCAGATTCGATCCGCGCATCCTCCGACGCACGGGGGACCTCGGCTAACCAGCGGATGACGGTCAGGACGGCCGCCTGCAGGGCCCGCGATACCCTGATCCTCATGGCCGTCCTCCCCATCCGCATCGCCGGCGACCCCGTCCTGCACTCCCCCGCCGCCCCCGTCACCGAGTTCGACGACACGCTCCGCACGCTCGTCGCGGACATGTTCCAGACGATGGACACGGCGCCCGGCGTCGGACTGGCCGGACCGCAGGTCGGCGTGCCGCTGCGGCTCTTCGTCTACGACTACGAGGCCGACGACGGCACTCCCCGCCGCGGTGTCGCGATCAACCCCGAGCTCTTCGTCACGCCGACGCCGCTCGGCGAGGCCGACGAGGACACCGAGTCCGAGGGCTGCCTGTCGTTCCCCGGCGAGCGCTTCCCGCTGCGGCGCTCCGAGCGCGCGATCCTGCGCGCGGTCGACCTCGACGGCACGCCGTTCGAGATCGAAGCGGACGGCTGGTTCGCCCGCGTCTTCCAGCACGAGTTCGACCACCTCGACGGCGTCCTCTACACGGACCGCCTCGAGCACGAGTACGCCAAGCCCGTCGCGAAGATCACCCGCAAGCGCGGCTGGGGTGTCCCCGGCGTCTCCTGGACCCCGGGCGTCGAGCACCTCGAGGACTGAGCCTCCCAGGCACCCCGACTCCGCTCCGCTTCCCGGCCGGCGGTCCCGGACCTAGGCCAGGTCGACGCCGTGCACGCCGTTGTGGTGGCGCACGGTCGGGAACGACGCGGTGACGCTGCGGCCGACGCCGGGCGTGCGCTTCTCGACGACGTCGCCGCCGAAGAGGCCGGCCCGCTCACGCAGCTCCGAGAGCGCGGGGCTGTCGATCCGGTCGGTCAGCGCATGCAGGTCGGCGTCGACGGCGCTCGCGTCGGACTCCGCGCCGGCGTGGCGCTCGCGGTCGTCGTCGACCTCGACGCGCAGGCCGGTGGCGGTCCAGCGGGAGGTGATCCGCAGCTCGGTGCCGGTGCCGCCGGACTCGAGGGCCTCGTCGAAGGCGTACTCGAGCACGCGCATCACGGCGACGTCCGCGCCGTCCTGCAGCGGGAACGGCTCGCCGAAGGTCTCCTCCCGGACGACCAGGCCGCGCTCGCGGGCGCTCTCGATGAGGGCGTCCGTCCCGCCGGTCGCGGGGAGCTCGCGGGGATCGACCGCGGCGACCGTCGCGATGCGGCGCAGCTGAGCGAGCGACGCCTCCGCGGCGCTGACGGCTCGGCCCGCGGAGCGCGAGGCGGCGGCGGGATCGCGGTCGATGGTGAGGCGCACGCTCTCGGCCTCCTCGACCACCTTCGAGGCGGCGCGGACGGCGAGCTGCTCGAGCTCGCCGACGATGCGCAGCCGCGCCTCCTGCTCGCGGACCGACAGCTCGAGGGCGACGGCGCGCGACGTCTCCTCGGCCCGGCTGTCGAGCGCGCGGCGCTCAGCGGCGGCGGAGCGGCGCCACAGGACGATCGCCCCCGCCGCGACGATCAGGGCGAGGACGAGGACGACTTCGAGCACGACGGCCTCCGGGGCATCAGGGAACGGCGCGGGGGACGCCGGAGAGCGATCGTACCCGGGAGCGGGCGCCGGAGCCGGAGGCGCGGCGGGGGCTTGCGGTCGTCCCTCCCGACTCGGGTGAGTGCTCAGCCCTCGCGGCGGCTGCGCGCGACGGTGAACTTCGCGCTGCGCTCGATGATCTTGGTCGGCCCGACGGAGCGGCGCAGCTCGGCCGGGTGCGCGAGGTGCGAGTTGAACACCGTCCACAGCTCGCCGCCGGGGCGGAGGATGCGGCCGGCGGCCGCGATCATCCGGCGCGCGACGAGGTCGGTCACCGCGCCGTCGGAGTGGAACGGCGGGTTGCAGAGCACCACGTCGACCGAGCCGTCGGCGATCGTGGAGGCGTTGTCGTCGCGGAGCAGCCGGATGCGGTCGCCCAGGCCGTTCGCCTCGGCGGTGGCGCCGGCGGACTCCACGGCGGCGCGGGAGCTGTCGGTGGCGATCACGTCGAGGTCCGGGCGGGCGAGCGCGAGCGACGCGGCGAGCACTCCGGAGCCGCAGCCGAGGTCGACCGCGACTCCCCCGGGCAGCGCGGCCAGGTCGAGCGCGGCGAGCAGCGCCCGCGTGCCGAGGTCGAGCTTGGCCCCGGCGAAGACGCCGGGCAGTGCGACGATCTCGAGCCCGTGCGCCTCGAGACGGCGGCGCTCCGCACCGGCAGCAGCGGGCTGCTCCGCCTTCGCCTCGCTCGCGAGGAGCGCCCGCGACTTCTGCCGGGCGAGGCTGACGTCGATCCGGTCGTAGCGGCGGGCCAGGACCTCGTTCATGCCGAGCGACATGTGCTTGATCCGGCCGGCGCCGATGAGCTGCGCGGCGGGGTTCGCGAGCGCGACCTCGGCCGCGACGGCGGCCAGCGCGTCGAGCGAGCGCGGGAGGCGCAGCAGCACGATCTCGGCGCCCTCGACCGCGTCGGCGATCGAGTCGGCGATCGTGAAGGGCGCGAGCTCGATGCCGGCGGCGCGGACCGCCTCGGCGTTGGCGGCGAGGGCCCGCTCGGCGACGATCGAGTCCTGGGCGGAGGAGACCGCCACGCCGTCGGCGGCGAGGGCCAGCGTCAGCGCGCCGAAGGCGTCGCCGACGACGGCGACCCGGGAGTGCCCCGCGGCGAGGTCGAGGAGGAGGCGGTCGCTCGCGTCGACCGCGACGAGGTCGGGGGCCTCGACGTCGGGCCGGCGGCGGAGGAGGTCGAGGACGTCGTCGCGCATGGTGGCTCCGGTCGGGGTCGTGGCAGAGAGCACGGCCGGCCGGTGAGCACGCAGGGAACGAGGCGCGGAGACCGGGCCCGGAGGACCGCCTCGAGGGCACGAAAAAGGGCCCAGGAGTGGAGTCCCAGGCCCTTCGCTCCCCGACTTGGACTCGAACCAAGAACCTACCGGTTAACAGCCGATTGCTCTGCCAATTGAGCTATCGAGGATCATCCGCTCACCCGGAGGCGAACAGCGCGTGACTACTTTAGCAAAGTCTGCGCGAACTCCAAATCCTGGATCAGTAGCCGAGCGCCGGGTCGACGACGCCGAGCAGTTCGCGGCCCGCGGCGAAGGCGGCGACGTTCGCGCGGACCCGCTCGGCGAGCAGCGGCGTCGTCATCTCCGGGGTGTCCGCGGAGTGCGGGGTGATCAGGCAGCGCGGCTCGCTCCAGAGCGGGTGCCCGTCGGGCAGCGGCTCCGGGTCGGTGACGTCGAGGGCGGCCCCGGCGAGCCGTCCCTCCGCGAGGGCGGTCACGAGGGCGTCGGTGTCGACGAGGCTCCCCCGGGCGACGTTGACCAGCACGGCCTCGGCCGGCAGCCGCCGCAGCAGCGCGGCGTCGACCAGCCGGGCGGTGCCGTCGGTCGCGGCGGCCGCGAGCACGAGGACGTCGGCGTCGGCGACCACGTCGGGCAGCTGGTCCGCGGTGACCGTGCGGTCGGCTCCGGACACCTCCGCGGCGCTCCGGCGCACCACGGTGACGTGCGCGTCGAAGACGCTCAGCAGCCGCAGGAGCTCCACGGAGATGCCGCCCGCGCCCACGACGACGACTCGCGCGCGGTGCAGGGTCCTGGCGCGCTTCGCTCCCCAGGAGTCGGCGCGGGCGCGCTCGGGCAGCGAGCGCAGCAGTGCGAGGGTCAGCGCGAGGGCGTGCTCGGCGACCGGCTCGGCGTAGGCGCCCTTCGCGCTCGTCCAGCGCAGCCCTCGATGCCCGGTGCTCCGCAGCACGGGCGCGAACACGTCGACCCCCGCCCAGGGCAGCTGCACCCAGCGGAGGCCCGGGTGCTCGGCGAGGACCCCGGCGAGCTCGTCGGTGCGGCCGTAGGAGAGCCAGAGCAGCGCCTCCGCGTCCTCGACACCGACGACGGAGCCGCCGCCGGCCTCGATCGCGTCGGTGAAGATCTGCTTCGGCCGGGGCAGGACCGCGACGCGCGGCGCGCTCATCCGGCCTCCTCCGCGGGCGCCGTGCGCGCGGCGCGGGAGGCGTCGAAGCGCTCGAACTCCGCGAAGGCGGCGCCGAGCTCGCGGACGTACGGGTGCCGGGAGTCGTTCAGCACCTCGAGCAGCGGGCCGTAGGCGACCACCTCGCCCTCGACCAGCACGGCGATTCGGTCGGTGGCCCGGCTGAGGACGTCGATGTCGTGGCTCACGACGACCGCGGCGAAGCCCTCCTGCCGCCGCAGGTCGGTGAGCAGGTCCACGATCGACTCGCGGACGGTCGCGTCGATGCCGGAGGTCGGCTCGTCGGCGATCAGCACCTTCGGGCCGAGGACGAGGGCGCGCGCGATCGCGACGCGCTGCCGTTGACCGCTGGAGAGCTCGTAGGGGAAGCGGTCGAGCAGGAACAGCGGCAGGTGCACGGAGTCGAGCAGCGTCGCCACCCGCACCGCCGCGCTCTTCGGGTCGTAGTGCCGGTCGCGGAGGAAGATCGGCTCGGCGATCAGCTCGGAGACGGTCAGCTCCGGGCGCAGCACCGCGCCGGCGTCCTGCGCCAGGTGCGCGACGTCGAAGGTGAAGCGCTTGATCTCGCGGGCGGGCATCCCGCGGAGGCGGTGACCGGAGACGGTGGCCTCGCCGCCGATGATCACCGGCCGCGTCCGCGCCCCGGCGCCGGCCGGGCCGTCGAGACCCTCGCCGCCGAGGACGCGCGCCAGCGTCGACTTGCCGGAGCCGCTGCCGCCGAGGATGCCGAGCACCTCGCCCGGCTCGACGCGCAGGCTGACCCCGCGCAGCGCGGTCCAGCGCCCGCTGATGCCGCGCGGCGGGTACTCGACGCTGAGGTCGTCGACGACGATGGGCGCCGAGGCGGCGGCGGCTCGGCTCACGCCTTCCGCTCCGCCTCGACGATGCTGCGCAGGAGCTCGCGGCGCTCGGCCTGCTCCCCCGGGTTCGGCACCGGCAGCGAGGCCAGCAGCCGCTGCGTGTACGGGTGCTTCGGCGCGGACAGCACCTCCTCGCCCGTGCCCTCCTCGACCAGCTCGCCGCGGTAGAGCACGGCGATCCGGTCGGCGAGCAGGTCGACGACGGCGAGGTCGTGGCTGATGAAGAGCGAGGCGAAGCCGAACTCGCGCTGCAGCTCCGCGAACAGCTCGAGCACGCGCGCCTGCACCGAGACGTCGAGCGCCGAGGTCGGCTCGTCGGCGATCAGCAGCTTCGGCTCGAGCGCGAGCGAGCGCGCGAGGCTCGCGCGCTGCCGCTGACCGCCGGAGAGCTCGTGCGGGTAGCGGTCGCCGTAGGAGCGCGGCAGCTGCACCGCCTCGAGCAGCTCGTCGACCCGCTTCCGGGCGGCACCGGCGTCGCGGGCGCGGCCGTGCACGATCAGCGGCTCGGCGACGCACTCGGCGATCGTCAGCAGCGGGTTGAAGCTCGACGCCGGGTCCTGGAAGACGAAGCCGATGTCGCCGCGGACGGGACGGAAGGCGCGCTCGCGGATGCCGCGCATCTCCTTGCCGAGCACGCGCAGCGAGCCGCCGGTGACGGTGGTCAGTCCCGCGATCGCCCGGCCGATGGTCGTCTTGCCCGAGCCGCTCTCGCCGACCAGGCCGAGCACCTCTCCCGCGCGGATGCGGAAGGAGACACCGTCGACGGCCACGAAGCCGGGGCGGCCGAGGCGGCCGGGGTACTGGATCCGCAGGTCCTCGGCGAGGACGAGCGTCTCCGCCTCCGGGGCGCCGGCGCGCTCGATGGCGCGCTCCTTCGCCCGGGCGACGCCCTGGCCCACGTGCGGCACGGCGGCGAGCAGCTTGCGGGTGTACTCGGCCTTCGGAGCGGCGAACAGCTCGGCGACCGGCGCCTCCTCGACCAGCTCGCCCTGGTACATCACCGCGACGCGATCGGCCAGATCGGCGACGACGCCCATGTTGTGGGTGATCAGGACGATCGAGGTGCCGAAGTCGTCGCGGAAGCGGCGGAGCAGGTCGAGGATCTCGGCCTGCACCGTCACGTCGAGGGCCGTCGTCGGCTCGTCGGCGACGATCAGGCCGGGGTCGAGCACGAGCGCCATCGCGATGACGACGCGCTGCTTCTGCCCGCCGGAGAACTGGTGCGGGTAGTAGTCGACCCGCTTCTCCGGCTCGGGGATGCCGACCGTGCGCAGGACGTCGATGGCGCGCTTGCGCGCGTCCTTGCGCGAGACCGAGGCGTGCGCGCGCAGACCCTCCGCGATCTGCCAGCCGACGGTGAAGACCGGGTTGAGGGCGGTGCCGGGCTCCTGGAAGACCATCGCGACATCGGTGCCGCGGAGCTCGCGCAGGCGCGACTTCGGCACCGAGACGACGTCGGTCGACGAGCTGCCGTCCTTCTTCGAGAGCAGGATGACGCCGGACGCCGTCGCCGTCTCGGGCAGCAGGCCGAGGATGGTCTTGGCGGTCACGGTCTTGCCGCTGCCGGACTCGCCGACGATGGCGAGCACCTCGCCGCGCTCCACCCGGAGGCTGACGCCGGCCACCGCGCGGACGGCGCCGCGATCGCTCGCGAAGGCGACCTCGAGGTCCTGGATGTCGACGATCGGGCGGGAGCCCGCGTCGGCGGGACGGCTGTCGGCGGGACGCTGGACGCTCATCGGGTCTTCTCCACTCCGGCGACGGGATCGTGTCCCGGCGTCTCCAGGCCGTCCACGGGGAGCGCACCGCCCGGGACGACGGACGTCGCGGCGACGTCGCCGGAACCGGCGGCCACCGCGCGCCGGCCGCGCAGGCGCGGGTCGGCGAGGTCGTTGAGGCTCTCGCCGACCAGCGTGATGCCGAGCACGACGAGGACGATGGCCAGGCCCGGGAAGACCGAGGTCCACCAGATGCCGCTGGTCACGTCGGACAGCGCCTTGTTGAGGTCGTAGCCCCACTCGGCGGCCGAGGTCGGCTCGATGCCGAAGCCGAGGAAGCCCAGACCCGCGAGGGTGAGGATCGCCTCGGACGAGTTCAGCGTGAAGATCAGCGGCAGCGTGCGCGTGGCGTTCCGCAGCACGTGCTTGAACATGATCCGCGGGGTCGAGGCGCCGATGACCTTCGCCGACTCGACGAAGGCGTCGCCCTTGATCCGCACCGTCTCGGCCCGGATCACCCGGAAGTACTGCGGGATGTAGACGACCGTGATCGAGACCGCAGCGGCGAAGATGCCCGACCAGAGGTTCGACTGCCCGCCGGAGATCACGATCGACATCACGATCGCGAGCAGCAGGGTCGGGAAGGCGTAGATCGCGTCGCAGATCACGACGAGCACGCGGTCGAGCCAGCCGCCGAGGTAGCCGGAGACGAGACCGAGGAAGACGCCGAGGAAGATCGACAGCACGACGGCGACGACGATGACGAGGAACGCCGTCTGCGCGCCCCAGATCACGCGCGAGAGGACGTCGTAGCCGCCGACGGTGGTGCCGAGCAGGTGCTCGGCACTCGGCGGCTGCTGCGCGCCGAACGACTCGGTGCCGGTGCGCAGCTGCGAGTAGCCGTAGGGGGCGATCAGCGGGGCGAGGGCCGCGACGAGGAGGAACGCACCGGTGATCACGAGACCGGTGACGAGCATCCCGCGCTGCAGGCCCACGCTCTGCCGGAGCTGGTGGACGACCGGCAGCCGATCGACGAGGCGGCGGCGCGGGCGCGCCGGAGTGGTGGTGCTCATGGGTCAGTACCTCACTCGCGGGTCGATGAGCGCCGCGATGACGTCGACGATGAAGTTGGTCAGCGCCACGATCACGGCCAGCAGGGCGACGATGCCCTGCACGGCGACGAAGTCGCGCGCCTGGAGGTACTCGGCCAGCTGGAAGCCGAGGCCCTTCCACTCGAAGGTCGTCTCGGTGAGCACCGCGCCGCCCAGCAGCAGGGCGATCTGCAGGCCGATGACGGTGATGATCGGGATGAGCGCCGGACGGTAGGCGTGCGTGCGGACCAGGCGGAACTCGCTCACTCCGCGCGAGCGGGCGGCGTCGACGTAGTCGGTGCCGAGGGTGCCGATCACGTTGGTGCGCACGAGGCGGAGGAAGATGCCGGCGGTCAGCAGGCCGAGCGCGATCGCCGGGAGGACCGCGTGCGAGAGCACGTCGCCCACGGCGGCGGGGTCGCCGGTCTGGATCGCGTCGATGAGGTAGATGCCGGTCTTGTTCTCGAGGAACTGCAGCGAGAGCTCGGTGTTCGTCGTCGCCCGGCCGGCGACCGGGAACCACTTGAGCCAGACCGAGAAGACGAGCTTGAGCAGCAGCCCCGCGAAGAAGACGGGGGTCGCGTAGCAGAGGATCGCGAAGATGCGCAGGACCGCGTCGGGCGTGCGGTCGCGGTGGTAGGCGGCGAGCATCCCGAGCGGGATGCCGACCAGGAACGCCACGATCAGGGCGTAGAAGGCGAGCTCGACGGTCGCGGCGCCGTAGGTGACCAGCACCTCGGTGACCGGGCGGTTGTCGCTCAGGGTGGTGCCGAAGTCGCCGCGCAGCAGGTTGCCGAGGTACTCGAGGTACTGCACGATCAGCGGGCGGTCGTAGCCGGCGGCGGCCACGCGCTCGGCCAGCTGGTCGGCGGTGAGCCGACCGCCCAGCGCCGCGGTGATCGGGTCGCCCGTCGAGCGCATGAGCAGGAACACCATCGTCACGAGGATGAAGACGGTCGGGATGATGAGCAGGAAGCGGACGAGCAGATAGCGCCCGAGTCCTCCTCCGGAGCCGCGCGGTCGCCGGGTGGGCGCCGTCGCCGCAGCCGTCGTGGCTGTCGTCACGTGATGCCTTTCGTGGAGAACGGCCGGCGCCTCCCGGGTGGGGAGGCGCCGGCCGGAGGGGTGGATCAGCCCTTGCTGAGCGCCGCGTAGCGGAACTTGAAGGAGGCGTCGAGGGTGTCCTCGGCTCCGCTCACGGTGCTGCCGACGATCGCGACCTGCGAGCCCTGGAGGTAGGGCAGGGTCGACAGCTGCGCCGCGACCTTGTCCTGGATCTCCTCGATCAGCGCGGTGCGCGCATCGGCGTCGGTGGTGGAGACCTGCTCGGCGATCAGGCTCTGCACGTCGGCGTCGTCGAAGTGGTTCGCGAGGAAGTTCTCCTTGATGAAGAACGGCGACAGGTAGTTGTCGGCGTCGGAGTAGTCCGGGAACCAGCCGAGCTGGTACGCCGGGTAGACGTCGCTCGAGCGGTCCTTGGAGTACTGGACCCACTCGGTCGTCTGCAGGTTCACGGTGAACAGGCCGGTCGACTCGAGCTGGTCCTTGATCAGCGCGTACTCGTCGCCCGAGGACGGACCGTAGTGGTCGTTCGAGTACTGCAGGTTGAGGGTGACCGGGGTGGTGACGCCCGCGGCCTGGAGCGTGGCGGCCGCCTTGTCGGCGTCGACACCGCCCTGGCCGTCGCCGTAGAGGCCCTTGAGGGACTCGGTCGCGCCGGTGAGGCCCTGGGGGACGTAGGAGTACAGCGGGGTGTAGGTGCCCTTGTAGACCTGGTCGGCGATCTCCTGGCGGTCGATCAGATCGGCCGCGGCCTGGCGGACGGCGAGCGCCTTGGCCGCGTCGGCCTCGGCGGTCGTCGCGCCGAACGGCTGCGTGTCGAAGTTGAAGACGATGTAGCGGATCTCGCCGCCGGGACCGTCGACGACCTTGACGGCGTCGTTCCCGCGGAGGTCCTCGACGTCGGTCGCGGAGAGGCTCCGGTACGCGACGTCGATGTTGCCCTCCTGGATGTCCAGCTTGAGGTTCGAGCTGTCCGCGTAGTACTTGACGTTGATCGTGCCCGTCTTCGCCGCGCCGAGCACGCCCTGGTAGTCGTCGTAGGCCTTGTACTGGATGAGGTTGTTCACGTCGTAGTTGGCGATCGTGTACTGCCCGGCGAAGGCGTCGCCCGAGACGATGTCCGCGTCGGCGGTCAGCTCGTCGGCCGAGAAGACCTCCTCGTCCACGATCGGGCCCGCGGGGCTCGAGAGGATCTGCGGGAAGGTCTGGTCGTTCTCCGACTTCAGCGTGAAGACGACGGTGGTGTCGTCCGGCGCCGCGACGCTGTCGAGGTTCGCGAGGAGCGACGACGGGCCGTTCTCGGCCGCGATGGCGACCTGGCGGTCGAAGGAGAACTTGACGTCCGAGGAGGTCAGGTCGTGGCCGTTGGCCCACTTCAGGCCGTCCTTGAGCGTGACCGTGTACTCGGTCGGCGCGGTGAACTCGGCCGACTCTGCGATGTCGGGCTCGACGTCCGGGCTGCCGTAGGGGGTGTTCATCAGGAACGGGAACACCTGGTTCATCACGGCGAAGGAGCCGTTGTCGTACGAACCGGCGGGGTCGAGCGTGGTGATCTTGTCGGTGGTGCCGATGGTGAGCGTGCCGCCGGCCGCGCCGCCGGTCGAGTCCCCGCCGCCGGCGGAGCAGCCCGCAAGCACGAGCGCGACCGCGGCGAAGCCTGCTGCCGTGCCGAGTGCCCGCGAACCGCGAGTGAATCCGGATGTCATCTCCGTCTGCCTCTTCCTGTCAGAAATCGGATGCGGACCTCGGCGTGGAACGCGGTCCCGCGGCGCAGAGTCCGTCGCGCACGGGGTCCGTGCGGAGCGGTGTCGATCCGGCGCACTGTCCTTCAGGCGCACGGTGTTCTCTGGGCGCACGGGGGCCACGACGCTGAGCGCCCGCATTGCTGTTCCTCAGTGGTAACACATGCGGAAGCGCTCTCCGAACCGGCGCGGGCCGTCCGGCGCTTTCTTCACACGACTGCAACACGTCCCTCATCGAGGGCACGCGGCACTCGCGGCGCCCTCATTCGGTGCGCAGGGCGCGCTTCTCGCGCTCCAGCTCGACCAGGCGGACCTGCACGGCGCGGGAGAGCACCGGGTCGGTCGAGGCGCGCTGCAGGGCGCCGCGCAGCTCGGCGATCTCGCGCAGGAGGTCGCGCTCGATCAGCGAGATCGCGACGTCCTTCGAGTAGCGGGCGAGGCCGGCCTCGTCGGCGGCCGGGATGGGCGCCACGGCGAGCTGGTGCACGAGCGAGGCGAACGGCCCGGGCACGTCGGCCGCGACGTGCTCGACCCAGTCGCGGTCCTGCGCGCGCTCGAGGTTGGCGACGACGGCGTCGCGGACGACGCGGAGGGTCTCGTTCGTGACGGCGGCGTGCGCGGCGCGGGCGAGCAGCGACTCCCCCATCACCTGGGGCAGCTGGAGCATGGCCATCAGCGCCTCGCGCTCGATCCGCGTGACGACGTCGACGGGGAGGTCGGCGATCCGGGCACCGGCGGGAGCCTCCGGGGCGTCCTCCTGCGGGCGCTCGTCCCGGCCGCCCGGGGCGTTGCGCGCGCGGGAGCCGGCGGAGCGGACGGCGGAGTTGACCTCGGACATGTCCAGGCCGAGCATCCGGGCGAGTTCGCGCGAGTAGCCCGGGCGCAGCGCCGGGTCGCGGATCTCGGCGACGACGGGCGCAGCGGCGCGCAGGGCGGCGATCCGGCCCTCGACCGTGTCGAGGTCGTATCGGGCCAGCAGCTGCCGGATGACGAACTCGAACATCGGCTTCTTGTCGTCGATGAGGCGGCGCACGGCGTCGTCGCCGCGGTTGAGGCGGAGGTCGCACGGGTCGAGGCCCTCGGGCGCGACGGCGACGAAGGTCTGCGCGGCGAAGCGGTGCTCCTCCTGGAAGGCGCGCATCGCCGCCTTCTGGCCGGCGGCGTCCGGGTCGAAGGTGAAGACGACCTCGCCGACGCCGCTGTCGTCGCCGAGCACGCGGCGCAGGACCTTGATGTGGTCGACGCCGAAGGAGGTGCCGCAGGTGGCGACCGCGGTCGTGACGCCGGCGAGGTGGCAGGCCATCACATCGGTGTAGCCCTCGACGACGACGACCCGGTGGCCGCGGGAGATGTCGCGCTTGGCCAGGTCGAGCCCGTAGAGGACCTGCGACTTGTGGTAGACGGGCGACTCGGGGGTGTTCAGGTACTTCGGGCCCTTGTCCTCCTCGAGGAGGCGGCGCGCGCCGAAGCCGACGGTCTGCCCGGTGACGTCGCGGATGGGCCAGACGAGGCGGCCGCGGAAGCGGTCGTAGACGCCGCCGCGGTTGCTGCTGCTGACGAGGCCCGCCGTGGTGAGCTCCTCCTCGGAGAAGCCGCGGCGCTTGAGTGCGGTGGTCAGGCCGTCCCAGCCGTCGGGGGCGAAGCCGACGCCGAAGCGGTCGGCGGCGGCGCGGTCGAAGCCGCGCTCACCGAGGAAGCGGCGGCCGACGTCGGCGCCGGGGGTCGCGAGCTGCTCGCGGAAGAACTCCTCGGCGGCGTTGTTCGCGGCGATGAGCCGGGCGCGTCCGCCGGTCTCGGGAGCCTGGCCGCCGCCCTCCTCGTACTGCAGCGGGAAGCCGATGCGGCCGGCGAGCCGCTCGACCGTCTCGCTGAACGAGGTGTGGTCCATCTTCATGACGAAGCTGTAGACGTCGCCCGACTCCTGGCAGCCGAAGCAGTGGTAGAAGCCGGCCTGGGGGCGCACGTGGAAGCTCGGGCTGCGCTCGTCGTGGAACGGGCAGAGCCCCTTCAGCGAGCCGACGCCCGCCGACTTCAGGGTGACGTACTCGCCGACCACGTCCGCGATGTTGACCCTGGCCTTGACCTCCTCGACATCCGTCTGTCGAATCCGAGGCATGCCCCCCATCGTATCCGCCGCCACCCGCCCCCCGGCCGAGTGCGCCTTTTCCGCCCGCGCACATGCTGGTCGAGCAGCCTTGCAGGGGCGTATCGAGACCCACCGTCCCCAGCAGGACGGGCCTGCAGACTCGTCCTGCTGACGCTGGTCGATCTCGATACGCCAGCTGCGCGGCCTACTCGATCAGCATGGGCTTCCCACCGAACCGGACACGTCGGTCTCGATACGGCCGCTGCGCGCCCTACTCGACCAGCAAGAAGGAGCGCCGAACGGCGCACCCGCCTCCCGCGCACATGCTGGTCGAGTAGCCGCGGAACGCGGCGTATCGAGACCCACCGTCATCAGCAGAGCGGGTCTGCAGACTCGTCCTGCTGACGCTGGTGGATCTCGATACGCCAGCTGCGTGCCCTACTCGACCAGCATGGATGCCGGAGAGCTCAGCCTTCCGGCGGGCACGCCGCAGGGTGCAGCCGGAGGCGCGATTCGCGTGCCAGCGAATCGCGCTAGGCGTCCGCGGCCCGCTCTGCGATACGCACCACCCCGAGAAGCCGACTGCGCGGACGCCGGGCGGGGACCGGCGTCCGAGCGAGCCGGGCTGCGCCCGGCGAGCTCAGTGGCACAGCCTCTCGAACCAGCTCAGGGCGCTCTGGTCGGTGAGGTTGGCGACCTGGTCGACGACGACCCTGCGGCGGGCGTCGTCGGTGCCGGCGGCGTTCCAGTCCTCGGCGAAGCCGGCGTCGAGGGCGCCGGCACCGCGTTCGAGGAGGGTGTCGGCGAGGCGGGTGAGGACCTCGCGCTGCTGGGCGTAGATCGGCTGGCGGGTGTTCCGCGACATCACGAAGGTGGCGACGATGCCCTTGAGCACGGCGATCTCGGCCTGCTGCTCGCGAGGGACGACGACGTGGCCGCCGAAGCGGACGAGGTCGGGGTGGGAGTAGGCGTCGCGGGTGGCCTCGGTGGCGGACGCGGCGAAGCGGCCGATGAGCTGGCTGGTGAGGTTCTTCAGCCGGGCCTGGTCGCGGCGGGAGCCGTCCCAGGAGTCGACCCAGACGTCGAGCGAGTCGAGGCGGTCGAACGCGGCGACGAGCTCGTCGTGCCCGATCTCGCCGCCGACCCAGGAGTGCATCGACTCGACGAGGTCGTCGTGGTCCACGCGGGACCCGAGCGCGGCGACGTCGATGTAGCCGGAGAACACGGCGTCCTCGAAGTCGTGCACCGAGTAGGCGATGTCGTCGGAGAGGTCCATCACCTCGGCCTCGATGCAGCGGACGCCCTCGGGGGCGCCCTCGCGCATCCAGGTGAAGGCGGGCTCGTCGTCGGCGTAGAAGCCGTACTTGGCGCGGCCGGACGGGTCGGCGACGGAGCGGGTGTCGGGCCACGGGTACTTGCAGCTGGCGTCGAGGCTCGAGCGGGTGAGGTTCAGGCCGTACGGGCGGTCGTCCTCGCCGAACACCTTCGCCTCGAGCCGGGTCAGCAGCCGGAAGGTCTGGGCGTTGCCCTCGAAGCCGCCGATCGACTCGGCCCAGCTGTTGAGGGCGCGCTCGCCGTTGTGACCGAAGGGCGGGTGGCCGATGTCGTGGGCGAGGCAGGCGGTGTCGACGACGTCGGGGTCGAGATCGAGGCTCGTGGCGAGCTCGCGGCCGATCTGGGCGACCTCGAGCGAGTGCGTCAGCCGGTTGCGGGCGAAGTCGACACCGGCGGTCGGGCTGAGCACCTGCGTCTTCGCGGCGAGGCGGCGGAGCGAGCTGGAGTGGAAGAGCCGGGCGCGATCGCGGGCGAAGTCGGAGCGGCGGGTGCTGTGGTCCTCCGGCAGGAACCGCTCGACGTCGACGAGCGAGTACCCCCAGAGCGCGCGGTCATCCACCGCTGTGGTGGATCTCGGCGGCCGAGACGGCGTCGCGCTGGTCGGCGTTCAGCTCGCGGGACTCGAGCCAGCGGTCGGGCAGCGAGGGGGTCTTCGGCGAGCCGGCGCGGCCGCGCTGGCCCTCGGCCGCCTCGCCCGGGTAGGGCACGTCGGGGTCGAGGGTGGCGAGCAGCTCGTCGAGCTCGGCGAGGGTGACCACGGAGGCCATCTTGGCGCGCAGGTCGCCGCCGACGGGGTAGCCCTTGAAGTACCAGGCGACGTGCTTGCGGATGTCGCGGCAGCCGCGCTCCTCGCTCTCGAAGAACTCGCAGATCAGCTGGGCGTGCCGGCGGAAGGCCGTGGCGACCTGGCCGAGGGTCGGTGTGAAGCGCTCGTCCGAGCCCGCGAAGGCGGCGGCGAGGTCGCCGAAGAGCCAGGGGCGGCCGAGGCAGCCGCGCCCGACGACGACGCCGTCGCAGCCGGTCTCGCTCATCATCCGCAGCGCGTCCTCGGCCGACCAGATGTCGCCGTTGCCGAGCACCGGGACGCTCGAGATCGCCTGCTTGAGGGTCGTGATCGCCGACCAGTCGGCCTGGCCGCTGTAGAACTCGGAGGCGGTGCGGGCGTGCAGCGCGATCGACGCGACTCCCGCGCCCTCCGCGGCCCGGCCGGCCTCGAGGTAGGTGAGGTGGTCGGAGTCGATGCCCTTGCGCATCTTGACCGTCAGCGGGACGTCGCCCGCGGCCCGCACCGCGCCCTCGACGATCTGACGGAACAGCGGGAGCTTCCACGGCAGGGCCGCTCCCCCGCCCTTGCGGGTGACCTTGGCGACGGGACAGCCGAAGTTGAGGTCGATGTGGTCGGCGCGGTCCTCCGCCACGAGCATGGTGACGGCCTCGGCGACCGTCTTCGGGTCGACGCCGTAGAGCTGGATCGAGCGGACCTTCTCGCTCGGGTGGTGACGGATGAGGCGCATCGACTCCGGGGTGCGCTCGACGAGCGCTCGGGAGGTGATCATCTCGCTGACGTAGAGACCGTTGCCGAACTCGCGGCAGAGCCGGCGGAACGCGGTGTTGGTGATCCCGGCCATGGGCGCGAGGACGACGGGGGCGTCGAGTTCGAGGGGGCCGATCCGGAGCGCCGGCGCGGTGCGCGCGGGCGGTGCGGCCATGAGAGTGGAGGACATCGGTATCGATTCTCCCAGATCCTGTGTTGGGGAAGGCGAACGAGCGCAGAGGTGGGGACGGATGGACGGGAACGGCACTGTGGAGGACGGCACCGTGGAGGACGGTCCAGCGCGGTTCGAGGCGGATGCGCGCGAGCGCGGACTCGACGTCGAGATCGTCGACCGCCCGGAGGCCGGCAGCCTGGCCGAGGCGGCCGAGCTGCTGGGCATCGAGCCGGGCTCGATCGTCAAGTCGCTGGTGGTGAAACGCCACGACGGCGGCTTCCTCTTCGCGCTGGTACCCGGCGGACGGCAGATCTCCTGGCCGCTGCTGCGCGCGGTGGTCGGCGTGAACAAGCTCCGCCTGCCCGACGAGTCGGTGGCGCTGGAGGCGACGGGATACCGCCGCGGCACGATCACGCCGATCGGCTCGACCACCGCCTGGCCGGTCGTCGCGGACGAGCGGATCGTCGGCCGCAGGATCGCGATGGGCGCCGGCACGAGCGGCCGGAGCGCTTTCGTGGAGGCCGACGCGCTGATCACCGCCTACGGCGCGACGGTCGCCGACATCACGATCGAGGAGCCTGCTCGCTGACAGCGGGAGCGCCAGGAGCCGGCACCGCGCAGACACCGTCCTCGCAGACGGGCACGTCCGCGGCGCCGAGCATCTCGAACGGCCCGCTCGGCACTCGGTCGCTCATGCGACGACCGCCCGCTGCGACAGCACGTGCTCGAGCACCTCGGTGAACGCCGTCGGCTCCTGCGCGCCGGAGACCCCGAAGCGGCCGTCGAGCACGAAGAACGGCACCCCGTTGATCCCGTACTCGCGCGCCTGCGCGATGTCGGACTGCACGTCGGCGAGGTGGCGCTGCTCGTCGAGTGCCCGGCGTGCCTCGTCGGCGTCGAGCCCGACCTCAGCGGAGAGGGCGGCCAGGACGCCGGAGTCCGCGAGATCGCGCCCCTCGACGAAGTAGGCGCGGAGCAGCCGCTCCTTCAGCTCGAGCTGGAGCCCGTTCGCCTTCGCGTGGTGCAGCGCCTGGTGCGCCCGGACGGTCTTGACGTGCACGACGGACTCGAAGTGGTAGTCGAGATCGACCCCCGCCGCGATCGCGGTGACGGAGTCGAGCATCTGCTGCGCCTGCTCCAGCGGGACGCCCTTGTGCTGGGCGAGGAACTCGGCCGTGCCGCCGCGGTAGTCCTCCGGCGTCTCCGGCGACAGCTCGAAGCTGCGGTACTCGACTGCGACCTCCGGCGCGTCGGGGTGCGCGGCGCGGAACGCCGCCAGCCCGCGCTCGAACTTGCGCTTGCCGATGTAGCACCACGGGCAGGCGATGTCGGACCAGATGTCGACGGTGATGGGGGTCTGCGCTTCGCTCACTCCGAGGACAACCGCGGCGACGGGGAGCTATTCCCGCAGCACCCGGACGAGCTCGTCGACGTCGGACTCGTCGTTCCAGAGGTGGAAGGCGACCCGGAGGCGCCCGCCGCGTCCCGAGACGCGCAGCCCCGCGGCCTGCAGGCGCGCCAGATCGGCGCCGTCCTCGTCCGGCCAGGAGACGATCGCCCGGTGCTGCGGCGCGCGGTCGAGGCGCTCGCAGAGCTGATCGCCCAGCCCGGAGGCGCGCTCCCAGACCGCGGCGAGGTCGAGCGAGCGGAACAGCTCGAGCGACGCCTCCGCCCCGACGAACGCCTGCCAGGCGGGCGAGACGTCGAAGCGGCGGGCGTTCTCGGCGAGGTGCATCGCCGGGCCGTAGCAGGAGGACCAGACGTCCTCTCCCGAGTACCAGCCGGCCTGCACCGGCAGCAGCTCGGCTGCGTACTCGGGCGAGACGGTGAGGAAGGCCACGCCGCGCGGCGAGCAGAGCCACTTGTAGGCGTGGGTGAGGGTCGCGTCGAAGCGGGAGGCGTCCACCGGCAGCACGCCCGCGGCCTGGGTCAGATCGCAGGCCGTGCGCACGCCGTGGCGGGCGGCGGCCTCGACGACCGCGTCGAGGTCGGCGAGCGCTCCGCTGCTGGACTGCACGGCCGAGAAGACGACGAGGTCGTCGGCGTCCTCGACCGACTCGGCGAGCGCCTCCAGAGGCACCGAGCGCACCACGACGCCGCGGTGGGCCTGGGCGAGGAAGGGGAAGACGATGGAGGAGAAGTCGCCGTCGACGCAGAGCACGTGCGCTCCGTCCGGCAGCGACGCGGCGAGCACGGCGGCCATCGCCGACGTCTGCGATCCGATCGCGACCCGGTCGACCGGCACTCCGGCGATCTGCGCGAAGGAGGCTCGGGCGCGCTCGGCGACCGCTCCGTAGCCCGCGGCGGTACCGCCGCCGGCCGACCACTCGTCGAGGTCCGCGCGCAGGGCCTCGGCGGTCGCGCGGGGCGGCAGGCCGAGCGTGCAGGCGTTGTGGTACCCGCGGGCGCCGGGGAAGAGCGCTCGGAGGTCGGCGGGGGCCGGGGGTGCGGTGCTCACCCTCCGAGGATCCCCCTCGACGCCCGGATCGCCAACCTCGCGGCAGGACCGGGCGCGTCGTGCGTCATCGTGCGGCGAGGGCGTGGGCCTGCTCGATCAGCGCGACCACGGCTCGAGCGTCCTGCACGTCGACGGGTGACGGAGCGCCGTCGAGCAGGGCGCGGACGACTCCCGCGAGGAAGGCGGCGTAGTTCCCGCGCTCGCTCGGCACTTCCGTCGTGCCGTGCTCGTCGGTCAGCATCCCCTCCGCGCCCGGCGGAACGACGCCGAAGTCCTCGTCCAGCGGAGTGGCGCCCCCGCCGCGCAGCGCGCCCTCCTGCGGGTCCAGGCCGTCGACCGAGAACGCCGCCCGCGTGCCGAGCACCCGGAAGCGGGGCGCCGAGGCGCGCGCGACCCGGCTCATCGTCAGGTGCGAGCGCACGCCGGACTCGTGGAGCAGCGAGACGAAGGCGTCGTCCTCGCTCGCGCCGCCCGCGTGCACGACGCGGGTCTCCGCCGCGGTGACGACGGCCGGGCCGAAGAGCACCAGGGCCTGGTCGACGAGGTGGCTGCCGAGGTCGAAGAGGATGCCGCCGCCCTGCGCCGGGCCGATCGACGTCTGCCAGCGCCCGGTCTTCGGGGCGCTCCAGCGCTCGAAGGTCGACTCGAAGCGGATCACGTCGCCGAGCGCTCCCTCCGCCAGGAGCCGGCGCAGCGTCAGGAAGTCGGCGTCCCAGCGGCGATTCTGGAAGACGAACACCGGCGCCCCGCCCGCCTCGGAGGCGGCGAGGATCGCGTCGACGTCGGCCGTGCTCGGCGCGAACGGCTTGTCGATGACCACTGCGACACCGGCGGTGAGCACCTGCTCGGCCTGCTCGCGGTGCACGGAGGGCGGCGTCGCGAGGACGACCAGGTCGGGCCCCTCGGCGAGCACCGCGTCGAGGCCGGCGACGATCCGTGCGCCGGGATGCGCGGCGGCGGCCGCCGCCGCCCGCTCCGGATCGCTGGTCGAGATCGCGACCAGCGCGACGTCCGGGTGCGCCTCGAGGAACGGTGCGTGGAAGATCCGGCCGGCGAGTCCGTAGCCGACGAGCCCGACGCGGAGTGTGCTGGTCCCGATCGTCATGCTCCGATGGTAGCCAGCGGCGCCATCGGGCCCGCCCCTCCGTCACGCCGACTCCCCCCACCAGCCGAGGGGTCTCGCGGGCAGGCGGACGGAGAAGAGTAGGCCCACCGCGCCGCGATCATCTCCGAACAGCGTCCACTGCACGCCGGCCCGGTCTCTGCGGCCCCCGCTCCCTACGCTGACCACTCGCACGCGACGCCGCCTCGTCGAGGCCGCGGAGACGTCCGGATCCGCCGCCGATCGCGAGACGGGTCGACGCAGTGCGGGTCACGAGCCGGCGACCGCATCGCGGCGACATGAGCGGTGACGAGCGATTCACGAGGGATGGACACGATGAAGAAGAATCCGATGATCGGCGCGGGGTGCCTCCTGGCGCTGATGCTGTCCGGCTGCACCGCCGGCACCGCCGGCACGGTGGTCGACTCGACGAGCGGGCCCCGGGCGCAGGTGACCTCGTGGTTCACCCAGCACGGGGAGCCCTCCTGGTTCGACTGCCCGAGCGAGGCCGTGACGGGGCTCGACGGAGTGGATGCGACCTGCGGCAGCATCGCAGCGCCCGTCGACTGGAGCCGCCCCGACACCTCCGAGTCGGTGGACCTCGACCTGATCAGGGTCTCGGTGGGCGGACCGCACGACGAGGTGCTCATGGTCAACCCGGGCGGACCGGGCGTCTCGGCGCGGAACATGGCCCTCGGCCTGGCGACCGTGCCGGAGACCGCTCCCGTCTTCGAGAAGTACGACGTGGTCGGCATCGAGCCGCGAGGCGTCAGCCCCGAGACGGCTCTCGCCTGCGACGTCCAGGCGATGACCGCCGACGACGCGGGTGCGGTGGAGGCGTGCTCGAGCACCAGCCGCTTCGCCGTCCACGCGTCCAGCACGGACGTGGCGATGGACCACGAGCTGCTGCGGCAGGCGCTGCAGCAGCCGGAGCTCGACTACTACGGCGCCTCCTACGGCACCTACATCGGCAGCGTCTACGCGACCCTCTTCCCGGACACCGTCGGCCGGATGATCCTCGACGGCGTCGCGGACACCGCCTCGCTGAACAGGGCGAGCGATCTCGAGGGCTTCGAGGCGAGCCTCACGCGCCTCCTCGCCGCCTGCACATCGGGCGGCATCGGCGCCTGCCCCTTCACCGGCGATGCGACGACGGCGGCCGAGCAGCTCACAGCCCTCCTGCAGTCGCTGACGGCGGAGCCCCGGACGGCGACCGGCCCCGACGGCGCGCCCGCCGAGGTGGGCGGCCGCGAACTCGCGTCCTTCCTGCTGACCAGCCTGTACGAGCCGCGGTCCTCGTGGGGAGAGACGGTCGCCGTCCTCCGCGGGGTGGTGGCGGGCGACGCGGACGCGCTGGACGTCGTCGCGAGCACCGACGACTCGGCTGTCGACCGAGCACTCGAGTACGCCGTCTACTGCGCCGTCCCCGCGGTCCCCGGAGCGAGTGCCGCTCCGGTCGCGGGTGAGGGTCCGACGAGCACGGGACCGCTCGGCGTCCTCGAGCAGGCGGACGACCCGGTCCGGGACTGCGACCGGTGGGGCGAGTACGAGCGCCTGGATCCGGCGCTCTCCTACACGAGCGGGAACAGGATCCTCATCGCCTCCAACCTGCACGATCCGGCGACGCCGCACGCGGACGCCGTGCGGCTGCACGAGACCGAGGTGACGAACAGCACGCTCGTCGAGGTGGACGCGGACGGTCACGGCGCCCTGTACCGGGACTCGTCGTGCGCGACGGCCATCGCGAACGCCTTCCTCGTCGAGGGCACCCTTCCGGCCGACCCGACCCGGTGCGGGACCGACGGCTGAGCCGCCGATCGTGCCGGGTGCGTCAGGAGGATGCGCCCGGCACGTCCACGGCGCCGCCGAAGCGGCGGGTGCGGCCGGCGTAGTGCTCGATCGCGCCCCAGAGGTCCTCGCGGGTGAAGTCCGGCCAGAGCCGGTCGAGGAAGACCATCTCGGCGTAGGCGCTCTGCCAGAGCAGGAAGTTGCTGGTGCGCTGCTCGCCGGAGGAGCGCACGAAGAGGTCGACGTCCGGCATGTCGGGCAGGTAGAGCGCCTTGCCGATCGTCTTCTCGGTGATGCCGGACGGCTTCAGCCGGCCCGCGGCGACCTCGGCGGCGATCCGCTGCACCGCGTCGGCGATCTCGGTGCGGCCGCCGTAGTTGACGCACATGGTGAGCGTGAGGACGTCGTTGCCCTCGGTCAGCTTCTCGGCGTACTGCAGCTCGTTGATGACCGACGCCCAGAGCCGCGGCTTCCGGCCGGCCCAGCGCACGCGCACGCCCCACTCGTTCAGCTGGTCGCGGCGGCGGTGCAGCACGTCGCGGTTGAAGCCCATCAGGAAGCGCACCTCGTCGGGCGAGCGCTTCCAGTTCTCGGTCGAGAAGGCGTAGACGCTGAGGTGCTTGACGCCGATCTGGATCGCTCCCGCGACCACGTCGAGCAGCGACGCCTCGCCGCGCTTGTGCCCCTCCACCCGGGTCAGCCCGCGGGAGTTGGCCCAGCGGCCGTTCCCGTCCATCACGATCGCGACGTGCTCGGGCACCGCCTTGCGCGGCAGCTCCGGCGGATGCACGCCGGTCCAGTCGAGGGGGCGGAACGGGACGGCGTCCCTGTGGGTGAACGGCTTCATCGGGTGACGTGCTCCAGAGATCTCAGTCCGCGCTCGAGGTGCCACTGGGTGTAGGCGGCGACCACGCCGCTCGCTCGGGAGCGGGTCGAGGGCTCCGTCGTCTCGGCGTGCTCCCAGTCTCCCGTGAGCAGGGCGCCGAGGAGGACGACCACCTCGGGGGCGACGCGCGGGGCGCCGGGGGGCGTGCAGTCCTCGCAGACCACTCCGCCGAGCTGGACGACCACCGCGCCGTGCGGGCCGGGGGCGCCGCAGCGGGCGCAGTCCTCGAAGCTCGGCGCCCAGCCGGCGATCGAGAGCGCGCGCAGCAGGTAGGAATCGAGCGTGAGCACCGGCTCGTGCTCGTGCTTCGAGAGCGAGCGCAGGGCGCCGACGAGCAGGAGGTACTGCTGCAGCGACGCGTCGGCGTCGGTGAGGCGGTCGGCCGTCTCGACCATCGCGCTCGCCGCGGTGTAGCTGTCGTAGTCGGCCGCGATGATCGCGCCGTACGGGCCGAGCGACTCGGCCTGCGTGACGATGTCGAGGCTCCGGCCCTCGTAGAGCTGCAGGTCGGCGACCATGAACGGCTCGAGTCGCGAGCCGAACTTGGAGCCGGTCTTGCGCACGCCCTTCGCGACCGCGCGGATCTTGCCGTGGCTGCGCGAGAGCAGCGTCACGATGCGGTCGGCCTCGCCCAGCTTATGGGTGCGCAGCACGACGGCTTCGTCACGGTAGGTGGGCATGTGCTCGATTATCCTCCCCACCCCTGACAACCCCGCGGTGGACCGGCACCCGCCCGCTCCCGCCCGTGGAACGATGGCTCGGTGGCCGCCTCCCTCTTCGAGATCCCCGCCTGGGCCGACCTCCTCGCCATCGCGATCGGCTGCCTGCAAGGTGCGATGTTCGCGGGCGAGTTCCGCGACCGCCGGATCGACCTGCTCGGCGTCACGATCATCGGCACGGCGACGGGACTCGGCGGCGGTGTTCTGCGCGATCTGCTGCTGCAGACCCCGCTGGTGGCGCTGCACACCAACGCCTACCTGCTCGTCGCGGTGACGGCCTCTCTCTTCGGCATGCTGCTGCAGCACGTCCTCAACCGGGTCGACGGCACGATCACGGCGCTCGACGCCCTGACGATCGGGCTCTTCGGCGCCATCGGCACGACGAAGGCGCTCTCGCTCGGCGTGCCGGAGGTGCCCGCGGTGTTCGTCGGGACCGTCTCGGCCGTCGGCGGCTCGGTGATCCGCGACATCCTGCTCAACCGCCCGATCGCGCTGATGCACGTGGGCTCGCTCTACGCGATCGCGGCGACCGCCGGCACCGTCGTGCTGGTGGTCGCGCTGCGGTTCGGGATGGTGATCGACTACGCGGCGCCGATCGCGGTGGCGGTCACGGCCGTCATCCGGCTGCTGGCGGTGCGCTACGGCTGGAGCCTGCCGGAGCAGCGGGCGCTGAGCAGGGTGCCGCGGCTCGGCTGGCGGAAGCGCGGCTGACGGCGAGGATGCACGTCCGGACGGCCCGCGGAAGCCCGCGCCCGTGTCGGAGGTCCGACCTAGGGTGGCGGCATGACCGCTGCGGGCACCACGACCGACCGACACGACGTGCTGATCATCGGCGGGGGGAACGCGGGACTCTCGGTCGCGGGGCGCCTCCGCCGCTACGGCGTGGAGGACGTCGCGGTGATCGAGCCGCGCGAGACGCACCTCTACCAGCCGATGTTCTCCCACGTGGCCGGCGGCACCGCTCCCGCCTCGAAGGCGACCCGGCCCCAGGGCTCGGTGACGCCGAAGGGAGTCACCTGGATCCAGGACCGCGTCGAGGCGATCGATCCCGCTGCGAAGACGGTCGTGCTCGCCTCCGGTCGGCACGTCGGCTACGGCGACCTCGTCGTCTGCCCCGGCATACAGAAGGACTGGGAGGCGGTGCCCGGGCTGTCGAAGGCGATGGCGTCGCCGGTCGGTGTCTCGAACTACGAGTTCGAGTACGCGCGGAAGGCGTCGAGCGTGCTCCGCGGGGTCCGCTCCGGCACGGTCGTCTTCACCCAGCCGAGCGGCCCGGGCACCTGCTCCGGCGCCTCGCAGAAGCCGATGTACCTCGCCTGCGACTACTGGCGCGAGATCGGGGTGCTCGCGGACGTCCACGTCGTGCTCGTCGTGCCGACGCCGACGATGTTCGGGATGCCGCTGATCGACGCGGAGCTCGAGCGGAAGGTGGCGGAGTACGGGATCGACGTGCGCTACAGCCGCGAGCTGGTCGAGGTGGACGCCGAGAAGCGGACGGTCGTCATCGCCGGCGAGGACGGCCGGAGCGCGCAGCTGGGTGTCGACCACGACGGCGGGCACGTCGTCACCGAGCAGCGGGAGACGCTCTCCTACGACGTGCTGCACGCCGTACCGCCGCAGTCCGCGCCGGACTGGCTCGCGGACACCGGACTCGTGGTAGAGGGCGGCTTCGTCGAGGTCGACCCGCTGACGCTGCGCCACCCCCGAAACCCCGAGGTCTGGGCGCTCGGCGACGCCGCGGCCACCACCAACTCGAAGTCGGGCGGCGCGCTCCGGCAGCAGACGAAGACCCTGGCGAAGAACCTCGTCGCGGCTCGCAAGGGGAAGCCGCTTCCCCAGGTCTACAACGGCTACTCGGTCTGCCCGTTCGTCGTCTCGCGCTCGACCGTCGTCTTCGCCGAGTTCGACGACCGCTACCGCCCGAAGCCGACCATCCCCTTCTGGAAGGGCCTCGCGAAGGAGCGCCGCCTCACGTTCCTCGCCGACCGCTACCTGCTCCCCTGGGTCTACTGGAACCTCATCCTCCAGGGCCGCGCCTGACGGAGGTCCGCCTCGGCGGCGACCACAGCGGCGCGCAGCATGCTGATCGGGAAGCCGCGGAACGCGGCATCCCCATGCTGGTCGAGTAGCCGCGGCACGCGGCGTATCGAGACCCACCACCGCATGGACGGGGGGTCTCGATACGCCCGCTCCGCGGGCTACTCGACCAGCATGGCGTGCCCGCTCCTCGGGCGACTCGCAGGCAGGGAACGGGCCGCGCCGCCTCGGCGGCCGCCCAGCGCGAGCGTCAGGCCGAGGCCGTCGCCAGCTCGCGGTCCGGGGCCTCCTCGCGGAGGGCGCGGTTGACGGCCGAGACGATCGCCTTCAGCGAGGCGGTCGAGATGTCAGCGTCGACGCCCACGCCCCAGAGGGTGCGGCCGTTGACCGAGCACTCGACGTAGGAGGCGGCCAGCGCGTCGCCACCGGCGCTGAGAGCGTGCTCGACGTAGTCGAAGACGCGGACCTCGACGCCGTGCTGCGCCAGCACCGCCTCGAAGGCGTTGATCGGGCCGTTGCCGGTCGCGCTCGCGGTGACCGTCTCGTCGCCGACGCGCAGCACGGCGTCGAGGGCGATCGAGCCGCCCAGGTCGCTCGAGGTGCTCGTGCGGGCCAGCTCGAAGCGACCCCACTTGTCCTCGGCGCGGTGCGCGGGCGCGGGCAGGTACTCGTCCTGGAAGATCGTCCAGATCTGCTCGCTGGTGACCTCGCCGCCCTCGGCGTCGGTCTTGGCCTGCACGACCGCGGAGAACTCGATCTGCAGGCGGCGCGGCAGGTCCAGCGCGTGGTCGGTCTTCAGCAGGTACGCGACACCGCCCTTGCCCGACTGCGAGTTGACGCGGATGACCGCCTCGTACGAGCGGCCGAGGTCCTTCGGGTCCACCGGCAGGTACGGCACGGCCCAGGTCAGCTCGTCGCGGCTGACGCCGGTGCGCTCGGCCTCGGCCTCCATCGCCTCGAACCCCTTCTTGATGGCGTCCTGGTGCGAGCCGCTGAACGCGGTGAAGACCAGGTCGCCGGCCCAGGGGCTGCGCTCGGGCACGGCCAGCTGGTTGCAGTACTCGGCCGTCCGCTTGATGCCGTCCATGTCGCTGAATTCGATCTGCGGGTCGATGCCCTGGGTGAACAGGTTCACGCCCAGCGCGACCAGGTCGACGTTGCCGGTGCGCTCGCCATTGCCGAAGAGGCAGCCCTCGATGCGGTCGGCGCCGGCCAGGTAGCCCAGCTCGGCCGCCGCGACCGCGGTGCCGCGGTCGTTGTGCGGGTGCAGGGAGACGATGATGTTCTCGCGCTGGGCCAGGTTGCGGCACATCCACTCGATCGAGTCGGCGTAGACGTTCGGCGTCGCCATCTCGACCGTGGCGGGCAGGTTGAGGATGACCTTGCGCTCCGGAGTCGGCTCGAAGACCTCGACCACGCGATCGCAGATCTCGCGGGCGAAGTCGAGCTCGGTGCCGGTGTAGCTCTCGGGCGAGTACTCGTAGTAGACGGCGGTGCCGGGCACCGACGCCTCCATCTCGCGGCACTTGCGCGCGCCGGCGAGGGCGATGTCGATGATGCCCTGGCGGTCCTTGCGGAAGACGACCTCGCGCTGCAGCACGCTGGTGGAGTTGTAGAGGTGCACGATCGCCTGGCGGGCGCCGCGGATCGACTCGTAGGTGCGCTCGATCAGGTGGTCGCGGGCCTGGGTCAGCACCTGGATGGTGACGTCCTCCGGGATCGCGTCCTCCTCGATGAGGCTGCGGACGAAGTCGAAGTCGGTCTGGCTGGCGCTCGGGAAGCCGACCTCGATCTCCTTGTAGCCCATCCGGACCAGCAGGTCGAACATGATCCGCTTGCGCTCCGGGCTCATCGGATCGATCAGCGCCTGATTGCCGTCGCGGAGGTCGACGGCGCACCAGCGCGGCGCCGTCGTGATGCGCTTGGCTGGCCAGGTGCGGTCGGGCAGCTCGACGACGATCTGCTCGTGGAACGGCTTGTACTTGCCGATCGGCAGCGACGACGGCTTCTGGGTGTTCTTCATGAGGGTGCTCTCCCGGCGCGCGGACGCGCCTGTCTCTCGTCTCGCGGGGATCCGGATGCGGATCGAACCACGCGGGTGGTCTGTGGTGACGATGGGTCTGATTCAGCCGACGACGGACTCCGCGACGAGGAGGGCCTGAGGATCAGATCTCGTCGCGGCGGCTAAGAAGGAGCAGACCGATGCGCACGCGACCACGGTAGCACTGCGCCCGCGCGTCGGCACCCACGAGGCACCACTGCGGCGCGGACGTCGTCCTCAGGCGACGAGCCCGTTCTCGTAGGCGTAGACGACGAGCTGCACCCGGTCGCGCAGCCCGAGCTTGCCGAGCGTGCGGCTGATGTGCGTCTTGACCGTCGCCTCGCTGAGGAACTCCGCTCGGGCGATCTCAGTGTTGCTGAGGCCGCGCGCGGCGAGGTGGAAGATCTCGCGCTCCCGGTCGGTCAGCGTGCCGAACGCGGCGGGAGTCTCGCGGCCGCTCCCCGGCGCGCCGAAGTGCTCGAAGAGCTCGCGCGTCGCGGAGGCGGCGACGACCGCGGTGCCGGCGTGCACGGTGCGGACGGAGGCGAGCAGGAAGCCCGGCTCGGTGTCCTTGAGCAGGAAGCCGCTCGCTCCGGCGCGGATCGCGCGGGCGGCCGCCTCGTCCAGGTCGAAGGTGGTGAGCACCAGGATTCGCGGCGGCTCCACGCCCTTCTCCGCGGCGTCGGCGAGGATCCGGCGCGTCGACTCGATGCCGTCGACCCCCGGCATCCGGATGTCCATCAGCACCACGTCCGGGGCCAGCCGGCCGACGAGCTCCGCGCCCTCCGCGCCGTCGGACGCCTCGCCGATCACCTCGAGGTCCGGCTGGGAGCTGAGCAGCATGCGGATGCCGGCGCGGAAGAGCGCCTGGTCGTCGACGAGGACGAGGCGGATGGTGTCGGTCATGCGGGGTGGCCTCCAGAGGCGACGGGCAGGGCGGTGGAAGAGGGGGCGGGCAGGCGCGCGTCGACCACGAAGTCGTCGCCCTCGGGGCCGGCGCGGAGGACGCCGCCGACGAGTGCGGCACGCTCGCGCATGCCGACCAGGCCGTGCCCCTCCCCGGGCACACGAGCGGCGGCCTCGGCATCGGCGCAGCGCGCGTTGCGGACGGTGAGGACGATCTCGCCGGACTCGCGGCGCAGCGCGACGTCGAGCGGGGAGCCGGGCCGGCCGTGCCGGAGCGCGTTCGTCGTCGCCTCCTGCACGATGCGGTAGAGCGCGAGGCCGATGCCGCGCGGCACGGTCTCGAGGTCGACCTCGAGCTCGGACCGCAGCTGCGTCCCGGCTCCGGAGACGCTCTCGAGCAGCGCCGGCAGGTCGCGCGCCTCGGGTTGCGGTCCGTCGCTCTGGCTGTGCCGCAGCTGAGCCAGGAGGACGCGGACGTCGCCGAGCGCGTCGCGGGCGACCGAGGAGATGGTGAGCAGGGCGGCGTCGGTCTGCTCCGGGCTCGACGCGCCGAGGTAGCGGGCGCCGTCCGCCTGCGCGATCACGACGGCGAGCGAGTGCGCGACGACGTCGTGCATGTCGCGGGCGATGCGGTTGCGCTCCTCGACCGTGTCCAGCTCGCGTTGCGCCGCCGCGCGCTCGCGCTCGGCCTCGGCGCGGAGGGCCTGCCCCTCGCGCGCTCGCCGCACCGAGCGGGAGAGCAGGCCGACCGTCCAGGAGAGGCCGAGCGTGGCGAGGATCCCGCCGAACACCGCTCCCCCGGTCAGGATCGGCGACGTGGTGCTCGCGATCAGCCCGAAGATCAGGACCAGGTAGACGACGGCCACGATGGCGCCGAGCACCGCGGAGACGGCTCCCGCCGCGCGCACCCGGCGCCGCTCGGACGCACCGGTGCCGAAGAGCACCGCGAGGATCGCGAGGTCGGCCGGTCCCGGTGCCAGCTGCAGACCCATCTGCAGGAGTGCCCCGCCCCAGGCGATCGTGAGGGAGAGCGCCGGCGCCCGGCGGTGCAGGACCAGCGCGACCGCCAGCACTCCGCCGACGACCGGCTGGAGCGAGCCGTCGGGCGCCGCGAACGGCACGGTCGAGATCAGCAGCAGGAGGAGCGCCTGCCAGCCGGCCGCTCCGACGGCGAAGCCGTCCTGCGGACCGGCGACGCGCACCACGAGTGCATCGATCCTGTCGTCGGGACCGACCGGCCGCCGCACCCCGGCGCGCCAGACCAGGACCTCCGCGCCGGCGAGGAGGGCGGCGACGACCAGTGCGGCGACGGCGCGGAAGAGCAGGACCTGGTCGGCGCTCTCCTCCTGCGGCAGCAGCAGCTCGGTCCCGCTCAGTGCGGCGACCAGCCCGGCGACGCCCGCGAGCAGGAGGGCGCCGACGAGGGTCAGCGTCCGCGTCCAGGGACCGAGCCGACGCGCGGTGGACCAGAGGACGAGCAGGCCCACCAGGACACCGTCCACCGGCACGCCGAGGAGCGGGATCCCGCCGCCGGTGACCGCCCCGACGGCGACCAGGGACGGCGCGAGGGCCGGCAGGAAGGCCGCGAGGCCGAGGCCGAGCGCGATCAGCAGGCCGCCGCTGAGGTGCTCCGGCGCGATCAGGCCCGCCGCGCTCAGTCCGAGGTGGAGGAAACCGAGCAGCGCTCCCGCGATCGGGAGCGTCGCCGGACGATCCAGGAGCGCACGCATGAGCCCCACGCTACGCGGCGACGTCGCCGCCGGGCGTCGTCCGGCAGAGTGACTGCCGTCCCCCTCCCGATCCGGCGCCGCGCTCACCGGCTCAGAAGCCGAGGCGGCCGAGCAGCTTCGGGTCGCGCTGCCACTCCTTGGCGACCTTCACCCGGATCGAGAGGAACACGCGCCGGCCGAGCAGCCGCTCGATCTGCTCACGGGACACCGCGCCCACCTCGCGCAGGCGCTGACCGCCCTTGCCGATGATGATGCCCTTCTGGCTGTCGCGCTCGACGAAGACGTTCGCGTAGATGTCGATGAAGGAGCCGTCCTCGCGCTCGACCATGTCGTCGAGGGTCACGGCGAGCGAGTGCGGCAGCTCGTCCGAGACGCCCTCGAGCGCGGCCTCGCGGATGAACTCCGCGATGCGCGAGCCGGTGTCCTCGTCGGTCACGGCCTCCTCCGGGTAGAGCGCGGGCGAGACCGGCATGAGGCGCAGCAGCTCGACCGCGAGCACCTCGAGCTGCTCCTCGGTGACCGCCGAGATCGGCACGATGGTGTCCCACTCGCGCAGCTCGGAGACGGCGAGCAGCTGCTTGGCGACCGACTTCTTCGAGGAGAGGTCGACCTTGGAGACGATCGCGACCTTGCGGGCGCGCGGGAAGGCCTCGAGCTGCTCGTTGATGAAGCGGTCGCCGGGGCCGATCGGCTCGTCGGCCGGGAAGAGCATCCCGATCACGTCGACGTCGCCGAGGGTCGAGGTGACGAGGGAGTTGAGCCGCTCGCCGAGCAGCGTGCGCGGGCGGTGGATGCCCGGGGTGTCCACCACGATGAGCTGGCCGTCGGGGCGGTGCACGATGCCGCGGATGGCGCGGCGAGTGGTCTGCGGCTTCGAGCTGGTGATGGCGATCTTCTCGCCGACCAGCGCGTTGGTGAGCGTGGACTTGCCGACGTTCGGGCGGCCCACGAACGACACGAAGCCCGCCCGGTAGGGGGTCGTGGGAGTGCTGGGGTCGGTCATCGTGCGTCCTCGTCCTGGTGGTCTGTCTCGGCGACGATCGCGACCGGTCCGGTGCCGGTCTCGCCTGAGGGATCGTAGTCGGGATCGCGCCGCACGATGACGGTCGAGATGGTGCCGCGACGGGGATCCGCCTGCTCGGCCTCGAGGATCACCCCGTCGATCCGGGCGGTCGCGCCCCGCTCGGGCAGGCGGCCGTAGGCCTTGGTGAGCAGTCCGCCGACCGAGTCGACGTCGTCGTCCTCGAGTTCGAGGTCGAACAGCTCGCCCAGCTCGTCGACGGGCAGCCGCGCCGAGACGCGGTAGACGCCGGGCTCGATCTCCTCGAAGAGGTCGACCTCGCGGTCGTACTCGTCCGAGATGTCCCCGACGAGCTCCTCGATCAGGTCCTCGAGTGTCACGAGCCCGGCGATGCCGCCGTACTCGTCCACCACCATCGCGAGGTGGTTGGACTCGAGCTGCATCTGGCGCAGCAGCTCGTCGGCCTTCTTCGACTCCGGCACGAACAGCGCCGGGCGGGCGAGATCGGCCGCGGAGTCGTCGTCGTCCGGGCGCTCGTAGGTGTGCCGGGCGACGTCGCGGAGGTAGAGCACGCCGAGCACGTCGTCGACGCCGTCGCCGATGACGGGCAGCCGCGAGATGCCGCGACTGAGCAGCAGGCCCATGCCGGCGCCGACCGACGCACCTGCCTCGATCGTCACCATGTCGGTCCGCGGCACCATCACCTCGCGCACCAGCGTGTCGTTGAACTCGAAGATCGAGTGGATCAGCTCGCGGTCGTCCTGCTCCAGGACCGACTGCTCGGTCGCCTCGTCGACCATGCTCAGCAGCTGCTCCTCGGAGGAGAAGCCGGCCGAGCGGCCGGTGCCCGGGGTGACCCGGTTGCCCAGCGCGACGAGACCGTGCGCGACCGGGCCGAGCGCGACCCGCAGCACGTGCACGAGCGAGGCGCTGGAGCCGAGCACGGCGCGGGCGTGGGCGCGCCCGACGCTGCGCGGGCTGGAGCCGACGAGCACGAAGGACACGGCCGCCATGATCAGGATGGCGAGCAGGAGCGCCAGCCACAGGGCGTCGACCACCACGACGAGAACGGTGGTCACGAAGACCGCGGCGGTCGTCTCTGCCGCGATCCGGGTGAAGTTGACGACGTTGACGTGCGCGCTCATGTCGCCGGCGATGGCCCGCAGGGCGCGGGAGCTGCGGGAGTGGTTCGCCATGTCGAGGAGGTCGCTGCGCGAGAGGACGCCGAGCGCGGCGTCGGTCGCTGCGAGCCAGCCGCCGACGGCGACGAGGGCGAGAGCCGCGATGAGGAGCTGGACGGTGAGCACGCCGGGCCTAGCGGCGTCGCTCGCTGATGTGGAACCCGACGAGGATGTCGCGCTGGATGCCGAACATCTCGCGCTCCTCCTCGGGCTCCGCGTGGTCGAAGCCGAGCAGGTGCAGCAGCCCGTGGGCCGTGAGCAGCAGCAGCTCGTCGAGCACGGAGTGGCCGGCGGCCTCGGCCTGGCTCTGCGCCACCTGCGGGCAGAGCACGATGTCGCCGAGCAGGCCGGCCGGGGTCGGCTCGTCCTCGGTGCCGGGCCGCAGCTCGTCCATCGGGAAGCTCAGCACGTCGGTCGGGCCGGGCTCGTCCATCCACTGCACGTGCAGCTGCTCCATCGCGCCCTCGTCGACCAGCACGATCGCGAGCTCGGCGTCGGGGTGCACGTGCATCGAGTCGAGCGCGTAGCCCGCGAGGCGCAGCAGAGTCGCCTCGTCCACGGGGATGCTCGACTCGTTGTTGATCTCGATGCTCACGGGGTGCGGTGTTCCTTCGATAGGGAGGGGCTCGGCGGGAGGCGGTGGTACGGCGTTCAGGCGCGCGGGCGCTTGGGCTGAGCGTCGCCGGTCGAGCGGGTGGCCGCCCGGCGCTCGGCGCGGGCCGCGAACTCGCGGGCCTGCTCGCGCTCGAAGCTCTGCGCCTGCTTCTGCTGGTCGTACTCGGTGTACGCGTCGACGATCCGGCCGACGAGGCTGTGGCGGACCACGTCCTCGCTGGTCAGCCGCGCGAAGTGGATGTCGTCGATGTCGTCCAGCACCCGGGTCACCAGGCGGAGTCCGCTGGAGCCGGCGGGGAGGTCGACCTGGGTGATGTCGCCCGTGATCACCATCTTCGAGCCGAAGCCGAGCCGGGTGAGGAACATCTTCATCTGCTCCGGCGTCGTGTTCTGCGCCTCGTCGAGCACGACGAACGAGGAGTTCAGCGTGCGACCGCGCATGTAGGCCAGCGGAGCGACCTCGATCGTGCCCGCCGCGAGCAGCTTCGGCACGATCTCCGGGTCCATCATCTCGTTCAGCGCGTCGTAAAGCGGGCGCAGGTACGGGTCGATCTTGTCGGTGAGCGAGCCGGGCAGGTAGCCCAGCCGCTCCCCCGCCTCGACCGCGGGGCGCGTGAGGATGATCCGCTCGACCTCCTTGCGCTGCAGGGCCTGCACCGCCTTGGCCATCGCGAGGTAGGTCTTGCCGGTGCCGGCAGGCCCGATCCCGAAGACGATCGTGTTCTGGTCGACGGCGTCGACGTACTCGCGCTGCCCGAGGGTCTTGGGGCGGATGCTCTTCCCGCGCGCCGTGAGGATCGCCTGGCCGAACGCGTCCGCGGGACGCACCGGCCCGCCGTTCTCGAGGATGCGCGCGGACTCGCGCACGCCCTCCGGGTCGAGGTCGTGGCCGCCTGCCGTCATGAGCACCAGTTCTTCCACCAGCCGCGCCGCGGCGGCGACAGGGGTGCCCTCGCCGTCGAGGGTCACCTCGTTGCCGCGCACGTGCACCCGGACGTCGGGGAATCGCGATTCGACCGCCCGGATGAGGCGGTCCTGAGGTCCGAGGAGGCGCACCATGGCGATTCCGTCGACGGCGATGACGCGATGCGTCCCGCCGGTGGCCCGGTCCGCGTCGCTCTGCGGGACCGTCGGCTCCGTCGATTCGGTTCGAGTGAGGTTCTGGTCCGCGGAGCGATCGCCCGCGTGATCAACCGGTGGCAAGGGAGCCTTCCGTCAGGTGGGCGCCCAGGACGTGGGCGTGGACGTGGAACACGGTCTGACCGGCCTCTTCGCCGGAGTTGAAGACGAGGCGGAACTGGCCGTTGCTGTGCGCGTCGGCCAGGGTCTGCGCGACGACGGCCATCTCGGCGAGGAGCTCCGGATCGCCCGCGGCGAGCTCGGCGACGTTCGCGTACTCGGGGGTCTTCGGGAAGATCAGCAGGTGGACGGGCGCCTTCGGCGCGATGTCCTGGATCGCGAGGATCCGCTCGTTCTCGAACACCACGTCGGCGGGGATCTCGCCGCGGACGATGCGCGTGAAGACAGTGGGCTCGGTCATGCATCCATCTTAAACGGCGAGGCGACCCGGGCGGGGGCGCGTTCGCCCAGGGCGCGCGGATCGGCAGGGATCACCAGCGGCCGAGACGGGCCGAGAGCACGGCGATCGCGGCCGGGCCGGCGGTCGAGGTGCGCAGGACGGAGTCGCCGAGCGCGACGGCCTCGGCCCCCGCGTCGGCGAGCGCGCGCAGCTCCTCCGCCGCGATGCCGCCCTCGGGTCCGACGACGAGCACGAGGTCGCGCCCGTCCGGCTCGATCGCGGTGAGCCGCTCCTCGGCCGAGGGCTCGAGCACGAGGACGCGCGCCGTCGCGGCCCGCTCCACGAGCGCGCGGAGGCCGACCACCGCCGACACCTCCGGCACGCGGGCGCGGAGCGACTGCTTGCTCGCCTCGCGGACGATGCTGCGCCAGCGCTCGCGGCCCTTCTCCTCCTTGACGCCCGACCAGCGCGAGACGCTGCGGGCGGCCTGCCACGGCACGACCTCGTCCACGCCGAGCTCGGTCGCGGCCTGGATCGCCAGCTCGTCGCGGTCGCCCTTCGCGAGCGCCTGCACGAGCACGAGGCGCGGACTCGGCGCGGGCACCTCCTCGACCGACTCGACCGCGAGGACGACACGCGACGGCTCCGCGCTCCCGACGACGGCGATCGCCACCCTGCCGCGACCGTCGCCGACGCGGACGCTCTCGCCCGCACGGATCCGGCTGACGGTCGCGAGGTGGCGCGCCTCCGCGCCCGAGAGCTCCAGCCGGCCGCCGGCGACGAAGTCCCCGGAGTCGAGCGACTCGTCGATGTAGTGGTGCGCCACGCCGGATCCGGTCAGCCCAGGAAGCGGTCGCGGAGCTTGGAGAAGAGCCCCTGCTGGAAGTGCGTGAGGGCCGGCTTCTGCGGCTTGTAGTGCTTGGCGAACTCCTGCACCAGCTCGCGCTCGCGGTGCCCCAGCTTGGTGGGAGTGACGACCTGGATGCCCACGCGGAGGTCGCCGCGGCCGTTGCCGCGCAGCTTGGTGACGCCGCGGCCCTTGATCGTGACGATCTCGGTGCTCTGCGTGCCCGGCTTGACCTCGATCTCGATGTCGCCGTCGAGCGCCGCGAGGGTCGTCGTCGAGCCGAGGATCGCGTCCGTCATCTGCACCTCGAGGGTGCAGAGCAGGTCGTCGCCGTTGCGGCTGAAGATGTCGTGGTGCTTGACCTTGATCTCGAGGTAGAGGTCGCCGCTCGGGCCGCCGGCCGGGCCGACCTCGCCGCTGCCGGGCATCTGCAGGCGCAGGCCCGTGTCGACGCCCGCGGGGACGTCGACGGGGATGGTCCGGCGCGCGCGCACGCGGCCCTGGCCCTGGCAGGTGGAGCACGGAGTGGCGATGACGGTGCCGTAGCCGCGGCAGGTGCCGCAGGGGCTGGCGGTCATCACGTTGCCGAGCAGCGAGCGGACGGTGCGCTGGATCTGGCCGGAGCCGTGGCAGATGTCGCAGGTGACCGGCGAGGTGCCCGGCTGGCAGCACGAGCCCTGGCAGGTCTCGCAGAGCACGGCCGTGTCGACCTCGAGGTCGCGGTGGGTGCCGAAGATGACCTCGTCGAGCGAGACCTCGACGCGCAGCAGCGCGTCCTGGCCGCGCTCCCGGCGCGACCGCGGGCCGCGCGAGGAGCCCTGCGCGCCCTGGCCGAAGAACGTCTCGAAGATGTCGCCGAACCCGCCGAAGCCCTGCCCGCCGCCGCCGGGGAAGCCGTCCTGCGGGCCGCGGTCGTACTGCTGGCGCTGCTGGGCGTCGCTCAGGACGTCGTAGGCGTGCGTGACGAGCTTGAACCGCTCCGACGCGTCCGCACTCGGGTTGACGTCGGGGTGCAGCTCGCGTGCGAGCCGGCGGTACGCCTTCTTGATCTCGTCGGCGGAGGCGTCTCGGTCGACGCCGAGGACTTCGTAGTGATCGGCCACAGGGGGCTTCGTCCTTCGTTCGTGGGTCGGTGCGCCGGGCACGGCGGACCTGTCGGGAGCCGGGGGTGTCCGGCGAGGGTCTGGGAGCGGGTCATTCCTCGCCGAGGAGGCGGGAGAGGTAGCGGGCGACGGCGCGGACCGCCGCGATGTTGCCGGAGTAGTCCATCCTGATCGGTCCGAGGACCCCCAGGCGCGAGACCTGGCCGCCGGCCGTGTTGTAGCCACTGGTCAGCACGGAGGTCTCCTGCAGGCCGAACGGCGCGTTCTCGCGGCCGATGCGGACCGAGATGCCGCGCGGGTCCGGCGTCATCTCGGCGAAGAGGCGCAGCAGCTCGACCTGCTCCTCGATCGCCTCGAGAACGGGGTAGATGCTGCCCGAGAAGTCCTCCTCGGTGCGCACCAGGTTCGCGGCGCCCGCCATCACCAGGCGGTCCTGCCGGTTCGCGCCGACCTGCTCGAGCAGCGTCTGCACGACCGGGTCGACGACGGCGCGGCGCTCGGGGCTGAACTGCTCGGTCGCGCTCTGCAGCGTCTCCGCCGCGGCGGCGAGGCCGAGCCCGAGGACGGCGGTGTTGAGCTTCGCCCGGATCTCGCCGAGCAGCAGCTCGTCGACGTCCTCGGGCGTCTCGAGCACGCGCTGGTCGACGCGGCCGGTGTCGGTGATCAGCACCGACAGCAGCCGGCGCGGGGCGAGGGCGACCAGCTCGACGTGCCGGATGCGCGCGGCCCCGAAGGACGGGTACTGCACGAGCGCGACGCTGTTGGTGAGCTGCGAGAGCAGGCGGACCGTGCGGACGAGCACCTCGTCGAGGTCGGGGCTCTGGCCGAGGAAGGTCTCGATCGCCTGCCGCTGCGCCGCGGTCAGCGGGCGCAGGTCGGTCAGCTGGTCGACGAAGAGGCGGTAGCCCTTGTCGGTGGGGACGCGGCCGGAGGAGGTGTGCGGGGCCGCGATCAGCTCCTCCTCCTCGAGCTGCGCCATCTCGTTGCGGATGGTCGCCGCGGACACGCCGAACGCGTGGCGCTCGACGATCGACTTGGAGCCCACCGGCTCGCGGTTCGCGACGTAGTCCTGCACGATCACGCGCAGGACCTGGAGACCGCGCTCCGTCACCATACGACCGACCTCCCGCCGGACTCCGGGTGCCTCGCGGCACGACCACCTCGGCGCCGTGGCGCCGCGCGGAGCTTGGCACTCCGCGAGATTGAGTGCCAATCATAACCGCGCAGGAGGAAGGAGGGCGGGGCTTGCCCCGGATCGCCTCCCGGTGCGGCTGCGTCTCTGCCACGATGGACGCCGAGCGCCCGGGGTCGCCCGACGCGCCGATTCCTGAGACGGAGATCACCATGTCGGCCACCCCGCCACCGCCGCCCGCCTACTCGACGCCCGCGCCGCCGCTGAACCCGGCCGACGAGAAGACCTGGGCGATCGTCACCCACATCACGGGCATCTTCTTCAGCTTCATCCCGTCGCTGATCGTCTACCTCGTCTTCAAGGGCCGCGGGCCCTTCCTCGAGGCGCACGCGAAGACGGCGCTGAACTTCCACCTCACGACCCTGATCGCCTACGTCGCCGGGACGATCCTGAGCTTCGTGCTCGTCGGCTTCATCGTGTTCATCGTGGTGCCGATCCTCGTGATCGTCTTCGCGATCATCGCCTCGGTGCGCGCCAGCGCCGGCGAGTACTACACGTACCCGCTGAGCATCCCCTTCTTCAAGTAGAGACCGAGCGGGATCTCGATACGCCCGCTCCGCGGGCTACTCGATCAGCATGAAGGGAAGCAGCCGCCGCAGGCGCAGCCACATGCTGGTCGAGCAGCCGCCGCAGGCGGCGTATCGAGACCCACGTCCCTCGGAGGGTGGATCTCGACACGTCCGCCCTGCGGGCTGCTCGATCAGCATGGAGCGGTCCGGCTCAGCCGTCCGTCAGGCGGCGGACGACCGCGTCGGCCAGCAGCCGGCCGTGCAGGGTCAGCACGAGGCGCCCGCCGAGGGCCGCCGGGCCGTCGACGAGTCCATCGGCGATCAGCCCCGCGACCTCGCGGCGCCGTTCCGGGTCGATCGCGTCGATCGGCAGCCCGTCCGCCAGGCGCGAGCGCAGCAGCACGTCCTCCACCCGGCGCGTCGCCGCGTCCAGCGTCTCGCGGCCGGCGGCGGGCGACGAGCCGGAGTGCAGCCGCTCCGCGTAGGCCGCCGGGTGCTTCACGTTCCACCAGCGCACCCCGCCGACGTGACTGTGGGCACCGGGCCCGACGCCCCACCAGTCGTGGCCGAGCCAGTAGGACAGGTTGTGCCGCGACCGGTGCGCGTCGTCGCGCGCCCAGTTGCTGACCTCGTACCAGGAGTAGCCGGCCGCGGCGAGCCGCGCGTCGGCCAGCTCGTACATGTCCGCGGTCAGGTCGTCGTCCGGAGTCTCCACGTCGCCCCGGCGGATCTGCCGCGCGAGCTTCGTGCCGTCCTCGACGATCAGCGCGTACGCCGAGAGGTGATCGGGCCGGTTGGCCAGCGCCGAGTCGAGCGAGCGCTCCCAGTCGGCCAGCGACTCCCCCGGCGTCCCGTAGATCAGATCGAGGCTGACCTGCAGCCCCGCCTCGCGCGCCCACTCGACGACGAGCGGCACGCGCTCGGGATCGTGGGTGCGCTCGAGCGTCGCGAGCACGTGCGGCACGGCCGACTGCATCCCGAAGCTGACCCGCGTGAACCCGGCGTCGGCCAGCTCACGGAGGTAGGCGGCGTCCACCGAGTCGGGGTTCGCCTCCGTCGTCATCTCGGCACCGTCGGCCACGCCGAAGTGCCGGCGGAGCCCGTCGAGCATGCGCACCAGATCGCGGGCCGGCAGGAGCGTCGGAGTCCCGCCGCCGAAGAACACGGTCGCCGCGGGACGCCGCGGCAGACCCGCGGCGGCCAGCACGCCCTCGCCGAGCGCCATCTCGACGATCGCCTCGTCGGCGTAGTCCTGCTGCTTCGCACCGCGCAGCTCGGTCGCGGTGTAGGTGTTGAAGTCGCAGTAGCCGCAGCGCACCCGGCAGAACGGGACGTGCACGTAGAGCCCGAGGTCGCGGGTCTCCACGCCGTCGGCGACGGAGGCCGGCAGGAGTCCGTCGAGCGGCGCCGGGTCGGCGAGCGGGAGGGCGCTGCCCACGTCAGCTGACGCGCGCCGGCAGCAGCGCGCGCAGGTACTTCTTGACCTGCCGCTTCTGCACGACCCGGAGGACGGGGGTGCCGAGGCGGTAGAGAGCGGTGGAGGGCCGCGAGAACACGCGGATGACGAGCCAGACGGAGTCGTCGGCGCGCTTCTCGACCACGAAGGACTCCTCGCCGCTCTCCGGGTGGCCCTCGAGGGTGCCGTAGGCGAAGCCGACCTGATCGGGCTCGTCCACGACGTAGACGACCCGCACGGGAGCGTTCACCGTCCGGCCGAGCAGCGTGATCTTGAGCACGGCCGTCACGCCGGCGGTGATGTAGGGCGTCCCGTCCGCCGAGAACTGCTCCTCGGTCGGGCGGCTGGCGAGGTCGATCGGGGTGCCGGCGGAGTCGAAGTTGACGCCGGTGTACTGCACGCCGCTGCCGGCGGTGATGTCGGTGACGGCGATGCCGCTGCCGCGCTGCACGCCCCACGTCATCAGCGACGCGGTCGTGATCGCGAAGCGCTCGGCCCCCGAGCCCAGGCGCGCCTCGAACCGCTCGGCGGTGAAGCCGTCCGGCGGGTACTCGAGCAGGTCCGGCGCGAGCGTGCCGCCGACCGCCGCGTAGGTGACCTGCGGCTGCCCCTCGAAGCTCGAGCGCCGGACGCTCACTTCTTGTCCTTCGTCTCGACGTCACCACTCAGGGCGGCGATGAACGCCTCCTGCGGGACCTCGACGCGGCCGACCATCTTCATGCGCTTCTTGCCCTCCTTCTGCTTCTCGAGCAGTTTGCGCTTGCGGGTGATGTCACCGCCATAGCACTTGGCGAGGACGTCCTTCCGCATCGCGCTGATCGACTCGCGCGCGATGATGCGGGCGCCGATCGCGGCCTGGATGGGCACCTCGAACTGCTGGCGCGGGATCAGCTTGCGCAGCCGCCCCGTCATCAGCACGCCGTAGGCGTAGGCCTTGTCGCGGTGGACGATCGCGCTGAACGCGTCGACCTGCTCGCCCTGCAGCAGGATGTCGACCTTCACCAGGTCGGCCTCCTGGTCGCCGGCGGGCTCGTAGTCGAGCGAGGCGTAGCCGGCCGTCTTCGACTTGAGGTTGTCGAAGAAGTCGAAGACGATCTCGCCGAGGGGCATGTGGTAGCGGATCTCGACGCGGTCCTCGCCGAGGTACTCCATGCCGATCAGCGTGCCGCGGCGGCTCTGGCAGAGCTCCATGATCGTGCCGACGTAGTCCTTCGGCGCGAGGATCGCCGCCCGGACGATCGGCTCGGTGACGCTGGCGATCTTGCCGACCGGGAACTCGCTCGGGTTGGTGACCGTGACGGTGCTCTTGTCGTCGGTGGTCACCTCGTAGATGACGGACGGCGCCGTGGTGATCAGGTCGAGGCCGAACTCGCGGTCGAGCCGCTCGGTGACGATCTCGAGGTGCAGCAGGCCCAGGAAGCCGCAGCGGAAGCCGAAGCCGAGCGCGACCGAGGTCTCGGGCTCGTAGACGAGTGCCGCGTCGGAGAGCTTGAGCTTGTCCAGTGCCTCGCGGAGATCCGGGTAGTCACTGCCGTCGATCGGGTAGAGACCGGAGAACACCATCGGCAGCGGCTCGGTGTAGCCGGGCAGCGCCTCGGTGGCGGGCTTGGACGCGGTGGTGACGGTGTCGCCGACCTTCGACTGGCGGACGTCCTTCACGCCGGTGATCAGGTAGCCGACCTCACCCACGCCGAGGCCCTTGGTGGAGACGGGCTCGGGGCTGGAGACGCCGATCTCGAGGATCTCGTGCGTCGCGCGCGTCGACATCATCTGGATCTTCTCGCGCGGCGAGAGCTGGCCGTCGATCATCCGGACGTAGGTGACGACGCCGCGGTAGGAGTCGTAGACGGAGTCGAAGATCATCGCGCGAGCGGGAGCGTTCTTGTCGCCGACCGGCGCGGGCACCAGCTCGGTGACGCGGTCGAGCAGCGCCTCGACGCCGACCCCGGTCTTGCCGGAGACGCGGAGGACGTCGGCCGGGTCGCCGCCGATGAGGCTCGCGAGCTCGGCCGCGTACTTCTCCGGGTCGGCCGCGGGGAGATCGATCTTGTTGAGGACCGGGATGATCGCCAGGTCGTTCTCGAGCGCGAGGTAGAGGTTCGCGAGGGTCTGCGCCTCGATGCCCTGCGCGGCGTCGACCAGCAGGATCGCGCCCTCGCAGGCGGCGAGCGAGCGGCTGACCTCGTAGGAGAAGTCGACGTGGCCGGGGGTGTCGATCATGTTCAGCGCGAACGTCTGTCCGTCGCGCTCCCACGGCATGCGCACGGCCTGCGACTTGATCGTGATGCCGCGCTCGCGCTCGATGTCCATCCGATCGAGGTACTGCGCGCGCATCGCGCGGTCCTCGACCACGCCCGTGATCCCGAGCATGCGATCGGCGAGCGTCGACTTGCCGTGATCGATGTGGGCGATGATGCAGAAGTTGCGGATGGACGCCGGATCGGTCGCGGCGGGCTCGAGCCCGAGGTGTGCACGTGGAGACATCGTGCGTCCAGTGTCCCACGGCCGGGGTGCGGCGGCGGGCGAGGGGCCGGGACCGGTCGGATGCGGGGCAGAACATCAGCTGTGGAGGGGACTCGTCGCCGATCGGCGACGAGCGCGGCTCTCCGCCGATGTTCTGCGGCATTCCCCGCTAGAGGTCGAGTCCGTAGGTGCGCGTGGGCTCGATCCCGGGCGGGTTCTCGCGCTCGGGGAGCCGCACGAAGCCCATGCTCTCGTAGAGGGCGTGCGCGGCGAGCATGTCGGTGCCGCTGTTCATGACCACGCGCTGGAGTCCCCGCTCGACGGCGAGCATCACCACGAACTCGGTGAGCAGACGGCCCAGCCCGCGACCGCGCGCCTCCGGAGCGACCGCGAGCAGCCGCCAGTCGAGCTCGCCCGGGCGGCCGAGGGAGTACAGGGCGGCGCCGGGAGCCGCGGTGGTGACGGTCGCGAGGATCGCGCCGTGCTCCTCCGCGACCCAGACCTCGCCCTCGCGGTCGTGCCGGGCGACGTCGGCGACGTCCGCCGCGTACTCCTCCCCCAGCTCGTAGTCGTGCGCGTAGGCGGCCAGGCGCAGGCGGGAGACCTCGGCGTACTCGTCGGGACGGACCCGGCGGACCAGGACGTTCTCGGCGCTCATGCGCTCGCCGCCGCGATCGGGGCCGGCAGTGCGCGGAGCCCGTGCTCGAGGTCGGCGGGGTCGGCCGCGAGGCAGACGCGGATCCAGCCCTCGCCGGTGCGCCCGAAGGCGCTGCCCGGCGCGACGGCGACGAGCGTTTCGAGCAGGAAGGACTCGGCCCACGAGGCGACGTCGCCGTCGCTCGCGTGCGAGACGTCGATCCACAGGTAGAAGGCGCCCTCGGGCTCGCGGAAGCGGAGGCCGCGCTCGTCGAGCAGCGCCGTCGCGAGCCGCAGGTTCGAGAGGTAGTGCGCGGCGGCGTCGACCACCGCGTCCTGCGGCCCGGTCAGTGCCGCGAGGGCCGCGCGCTGGTCGGGCGTCGCGACGCAGCTGATCGACGCCTCCTGGACGGTGACCATCGTCGAGGTCAGGCCGGGAGGGGTGACCAGGTAGCCGACGCGGACGCCGGTCATCGCGTAGGTCTTCGAGAGCGAGAAGACGCTGAAGACGCGGTCGTCGTCGTGACCGGCCTCCTGCGCGAGCGCGGCGAGGCTCACGTGCGGGCGGCCGTAGGTGAAGCACTCGTAAACCTCGTCGCTGATGATCCAGAGGTCGTGGCGGCGGGCGAAATCGAGCAGCCGCTCGAGCATCGGCCGCGGCAGGACGATGCCGAGCGGGTTCGAGGGGCTGTTCACGATGATCGCGCGGGTGCGGTCGGTGATGATCCGCTCGAGCTCGTCGAGATCGGGGAGGAAGCCGTTCTCGGCGCGCAGCGTGTACGGCACCGGGACGGCGCCGATCATCCGCGCGTTCATCGTGAAGGTGGTGTAGCCGGGGTCGGGCAGGAGCACCTCGTCATCCGGGCCGAGCGTCAGCGTCATGGCCTGGTAGAGCGCCTGCGTGGCGCCGACCGTCACCCAGACCTGCTCGACGTCGGCGCGGAACCCGTTGTCGCGGGCGAGCTTGGCGACGATCGCGCGCCGCAGCTCCATCAGGCCGCCGTTCGGGCCGTAGCCGGTGTCGTCCGCGGCCCAGGCGGCGCGGGCCGCCTCGATGATGTGCGGCGCGACGGCGACGTCGGGCTCCCCCACGGCGAGCAGCGTCACGCCGTCCAGGCGGAGGGCGATCTCGAACAGCCGGCGGATGCCCGAGGGCGGAACGGCGGGGATGTGATCGGCGAGTCGGGGCATCGCTGGTCAGGCTACTGGCGGGCTCCTCCCGCGAGATGCCACTTGCGTACGCCTCGCGCGGCGTGTCGCGTGCACAAGTGGCATCTCGCGGGAGGGGACGGGGCGTGGGCGGCGGGCGCGGCGCGGTTGAAGGGTGGCGGCGGGTGCGCTAAAGTTCCTTGTTGGCTTGCGCTCCACCATTGGCGTGTGTGGAGTGATTCAGAAGCCGGCGACCTCCAGTCGCACCGGGATGGCGTTTCCACGCCACCGGAAGGGGCACTCCGTCGAGTAGCCGGCTGCACACACATCCGAGAAGAAGGTAATAGACGTGGCAAACATCAAGTCGCAGATCAAGCGCAACCTCACCAACAAGAAGGCGAACGAGCGCAACAAGGCCGTCAAGAGCGAGCTGAAGACCGCCGTCCGCGCGGTGCACTCCGCCATCGCCGCCGGCGACACCGAGAAGGCCGCCACCGCGCTCGCCTTCGCCGCCAAGAAGCTCGACAAGGCCTCGAGCAAGGGCGTCATCCACAAGAACCAGGCCGCGAACCGCAAGTCGGCCATCGCGAAGCAGGTCGCCGCGCTGTAAGGCTGCGTCTCACTGCAACGACGAAGGGTCCGGCCTCTGGCCGGGCCCTTCGTCGTTTCCGCTCGCCGTCGACGGACTCCTCGTTCCTCGTCGTCCGTCGCGCGGTCGGCTTCCCGAGAGGGTCGCGCTGAGTGGAGCGGGTCGCGTTCCGGCTACGACGATTCGCTGGCACGCGAATCGCCTGTTCGCCTGCGAGGCCGCGGCTTGAGCCCATCGGCGCCGGCTCGCCAGGACATCGCGCAACACGAGCCCGGACGACAACATGCTGGTCGAGTAGCCCCCGACGGGGCGTATCGAGACCGACCGTCGTCAGCACCAACGGCGCAAGCTCGCCAGAACATCGCGCAACACGAGCCCGCACACCTCATGCTGGTCGAGTAGCCCCGCAGGGGCGTATCGAGACCCACCACCGCAAGGACGTCCGGTAGCGTCACCGTGACGGACGGCTCCCGCGAAGAGCTGCCCGCGCGCGATCGGGGGATCATGACCAGCACGGAGACGGTGAAGCCGCTGAGCCAGGACAGGGCGATCCTCCTCGGACTGCTCGGGATGATCGTCGTGCCGACCGCGATCGTGGGTGGGACGAACTCCTGGACGGAGCCCGAGGCTGCGGACTGGGTCAGGATGGCCCTCGGCTCGGTGATCGCCGCGCTCGTCTCCGTCGTCGCGGCCTGGTGGCTCGCCTTCGACCGCCGTCGCGCGCATGCTCCCGGCCGCACCTGGTTCTGGGGCGTCGCCTGCGTCGTCACGCTCGTCGCCGTCTCGACGATCTCCTCCGCCGCGGATCGACTCACCCGGTTGATCGAGGCGGGCTGACGGTGGCCGCACCGCTCGACGCCACGACCGCTCCCGCCCGACCGCGGACCTCCGAGAGCCGGGCGCGGATCGGCTTCTGGACCGTGGCCTGCCTCGGCGTCCCCGCCGCGCTCTTCTCCTGGTGCTGGTTCGGCTTCGCGATGGCCGAGGCGCAGTCGGAGCAGGGCAAGGCCCTCGCCGCGGGGACGACGATGGCGGGCTTCGGGGAGACCGTCGGAGGAATACCGGTCGCCGTCGCGCACGTCGTCGGGCTGATCGTGCTCCTCGTTCTCGCACACAGGGCCTATCCGGGATCGGCGCTGGTCATCGCCGGCACGGCGGTGATCGTCGCGTCGGTCATCGGGCTCGGCGGCGCGCAGCTGCTCTTCGGCGGAGCCGTCTTCCACTTCGACCCGGAGAACCGGCAGACCTACATCCCCTGAGAATCCGGCGGTGCTGACGGGTCGGATCTCGATACGCCCGCTCCGCGGGCTACTCGATCAGCATGATTCTGCACGGCGGGCCCGGCACATGCGGGCTGATCGGAGGAGCCCCCGGGTGGCGGGTCGGGCACTTGCATGCTGGTCGAGGAGCTTTGCCCGGCATGCCACTCCACACCCGTACGTTCTTCGAGGAACTCGGACTGGCGGGCCCGGCACGTGCATGCTGGTCGAGTAGCCCCGCAGGGGCGTATCGAGACCCACCGCCCCCGGCAGGAGAAGTGCCGGTCGTCAGACCCCGCGCGCCGAGATGACGGACACCATGCGCTCCAGCGCGAAGACCGGATCGCGCGTCGCACCCTTCACGTTCGCGTCGGCCTCCGCGACGGTCAGGATCGCGGTCCCCAGGCCGTCACCGGTCCAGCCCGCCAGATCGCGGCGAGCGCGGTCCACCTGCCACGGCGCGAGGCCCAGCCGCGAGGCGATTTGACCGGACCCCTCGCGGGACCCGGCGACCTTCGCCATCGTGCGCAGCTTGCTCGCGAACGCCGCGACGATCGGCACCGGGTCCGCACCCGATGCCAGCGCGTGCCGGAGCCCCAGGAGAGCCTCCCCGTGCCGGCCGGCGATCGCGGCATCGGCGACCGTGAACGCGGTGGTCTCGACGCGACCGCCGTAGTACTTCGCGACCGTCGCCTCGGTGATGTCACCGGTGACGTCGGAGACGAGCTGCTGGCAGGCCGAGGCGAGCTCGTTAAGGTCGTCCGAGAACGCCGACACCAGCGCCCGCACCGCACCGGTGGTCGCCGTGCGCCCGGCCGTGCGGAACTCCGCGATCGCGAAGTCGACCTTGTCGCTCTCCCGCTTGAGCTCGGCGCAGACGATCTCGATGCCGCCGCCGGTGCCCGAGCGGATCGCGTCGAGGAGCTTCTTGCCGCGGTTGCCGCCGCCGTGACGGAGCACGACGGTCGCGCCGTCCGCCGGCTGGGCGAGGTACTCGATCATCTCGACGAGGAACGCGTCGGAGCACTTCTCGACGTTGGAGACGCGCAGCAGCCGCGGTTCGTCGAACAGCGACGGGCTCGCCAGCGTCAGCAGCTCCCCCGGCGCGTAGCCGCCGGCGTCGATGTCGTTGACCTCGAGACTCGGGTCCTCGGCGCGCAGGAACTCGCGGAGGAACCGCAGTGCCCGGTCGGCGAGGAACTGCTCGGGACCGGTTATCAGCACGATCGGAGCGGGTCGCGTCTGGTTCCACGCGAGCTGCGGGATCGCCGCCTTCGAGGGGGCCGCCTTGCCGCGCGCCGGGGCTCTGCCTGCCATGCCGTCGTCCTTCCGTGACCCTCGATTCTACGAGTCCGGAGACACCCGCTGGAGGAGCGAGGAGAGGTCGCGCCGTCAGGACGGACCGCGCCGTCGCTGCCTCTCCAGGTACTTCCGTCGGTACCTGCGGGAATCGGAGAAGGCGCCGATCCCCGTTCCGACCAGCGCGACCGCGGAGACGACGATCCACCACGGCGGCTGGTGGGGCACCGCGGCCAGGAACAGGAGGAGTGCCACGTGGGCGAACATGACCAGAGAGATCGAGACGCCGGGTTGATCCTTCCGGAGTTCGGGTCGTTCCTTCCGAGTCACGCCGACTCCTTCTCCTCGTCACGCCACGTCGATCCCGTATCCAAGCAGTCGGCGACGTCCGCGACCGATCCGCGGCGCCAGGCTGTCCACTCCGTCGCAAGACACCTGCGGATCGGGTTCCGGCAGCACCGTCCTCCCCGGCGACCGGCGACCCTCGGCCGAGCACAGACGTGACCCCACCTCCCTGCTCGTCCAGAGCGGCCACCGGGGCGGCGGCGCCGCTCGTCCAGACGACGACCCCCTCGGGTCGCGAGGAGAGCAGCACCGTCCCCTCCAGGTCCGTCCGAAGGGCGCGGGTGCCGCGCTCGGCCAGCAGGGCGAGCAGCGACGGCGTCGGATGGCCGTAGGTATTGTCGGCGCCGACCGAGACGAGGCCGATGCGGGCGCCGAGCGCGTCGTAGAGGGCCGGCGACTGGTCGGCGGAGCCGTGGTGCGCCACTTTCACGACGTCGACGCGGCCCGGGTCCAGGCGAGCGAGCCGCCCCTGCTCCTCGGCGCCGAGGTCGCCGAGCATCGCCAGCGAGAGCGGACCGCCGGTCTCGTCCGCGGCGATGTCGATCCGCAGGGTCACGCTCGCCTCGTTGCCGCGGAGGGTGGTCCCCCGCTCCGGCCAGACGACCCGCCAGTGCAGCGAGCCGACCGAGCCGCTGTCGCCGCGCGCCGCCTCGCGCACCGCGGCCCCGCCGGACACGAGGTCGGCGCGATCGCGGGTGTCGCCCTCGTCCGCCACCGGGCCGACGAGCGCCTCGTCGACGCGGCCGACCACGGCCGCCAGGCCGCCGACGTGATCGAGGTCGTAGTGGGTGAGCAGCAGCAGCGCGAGGCGGTCGATGCCGAGCAGGTCGAGGCACGCGTCGAGCCGCTCCGGCAACGGGCCGGTGTCGACGAGGACGACGCCGGCGTCGCCGCGGACCAGCACCGCGTCGCCCTGCCCGATGTCGCACATCGCCACCCGCCAGTCGGAGGGGACGGCTCCGGAGCGCAGCAGCGGCGTCGCCACGCTCGACGCTCCCCCGACGACCAGCGCCCCGGCGAGCACGATCGCCGCGACCTGTCGCGCCCGCGTGAGGCGACGCGAACGGGTGACGAGCAGCAGGGCGAGCACGGTCAGTACCGTGAGCGCCAGCATCCCGCCGAGCCCGGGCAGCCAGGCGATCCGCGGAGACGGCCAGGTGGCAACGGCGCGCGCGATCGAGGCGATCCACCAGGCAGGCACGGCCGCGAGACGGATCGCGACGTCGGCGCCGCCCGGCCACCACGGCGCCAGGAGGCAGCCGATCAGCCCGAGTCCGGTGGCCACCGGGGCCGCCGGCTCGGCGAGCAGGTTCGCCAGCACCCCGTAGACCGGGATCGACGGGTCGATCAGCAGGACCGCGGGCTGACAGGCCAGCTGGGCCGCCAGCGGGACCACGACCACCAGCGCGAGCGGACGCGGCAGCACGTCGCCGAGCCGGTCCGCGATCGGCTCCGCCGCGAGCAGCAGCCCGCCCGTCGCCAGCACGGACAGCACGAAGCCGAGCCGTCCCGCGATCGCGGGATCGATGAGCATCAGCAGGACGACACTCGCCAGCAGCGCCGGGACCGCCGCGCCCGAGCGCCGCCCCAGTCGCGCGAGCAGCACGACGCTCGCCATCACCGCCGCACGGACGACGCTGGGCTCGGGAGTGACGAGCACGACGAAGGCGCCGAGGACCGTCAGAGCCGACGCGGTCCGCAGGCGACGGCCCGCGCCGAGCAGCGCGGCGACGAGCCAGCCGGCCGCGACCACGACCGCGCAGTTCGCTCCGGACACCGCGGTGAGGTGGGTGAGCGAGGCGGTCCGCATGTCGTCCTCCAGATCGGACGGGAGGGCGGAGGTGTCCCCGGTCGCGAGGCCCGGCAGCAGGCCGGACACGTCTCCCCCGAGCACCGCGGTCCGGGCGAGGAAGCCCGAGCGCAGGACCTCCGCGACCGCCGCCACCCCCACGGGCGGGCGCCGCTCGAGCACGGCGCTCGCCGTCAGGAGCGTGCTCTCGCCGACGACGCCCGGCTCCTCGGCCCGGGCACGCAGCACCACCTCGGAGCCGACCGGCAGCCGCCCTCCGGGCTCGGCGAGGAACACCCGGACCGGCGCGGACATCGGCTGATCCTCCAGCTGCAGCACGGTGCCGTCGAACCACACCCCGCCGGTGACGAGCGACCGCGCGGACGTCTCGACGCGGACGAGCACGGCCTGAGCCGCTCGGGACTCCGCGGCTGCCCGCAGCTCAGGAGGATGCCGCTCCGGAGTCGTGACCACGACGGAGGTGACGGCCAGCGCCGCGCCCCCGAGAGCCACCGCGATCCCGGCCAGGACGACGGCACCGCGCCGCCGACGAAGCAGTCCGAGAGCCAGAGCGGCGACGAGGCACGCTGACCACGCGACCGTGCAGAGCAGCACCCCGCCCCCGAGAACGGCCGTGACCGGCAGCAGCCCGGTCGCCGCGGCCGCCGCCCAGGCAGAGAGTGCGAGCGGCAGCAGCCGCAGGTCCTGCGCGCGGATCACGGCGCCACCTGCTCGCGGAACGCCTCGAGCGTCTTCTCGCCGACGCCGGGCACCTCCAGCAGCTGGTCCACGGAGGTGAACGGCCCGTGCTCCTCGCGGTAGGCGACGATCTTCGCCGCCGTCGCAGGGCCGATCTCGGGCAGCTCCTCCAGTTGCGCGGCCGTGGCCGTGCTCAGGCGGACGATGCCGCCGGTGGTGCCCGCAGCTGCGGCCGGACCCGTGCCGCCCGGCACGACTGCCGCGCCCCGCTCGGGGACGAGGATCTGCTCACCGTCCACGAGTCTGCGCGCGAGGTTCACGGCGGCCCGCTCGGCCGGCTCCGTGAAGCCGCCCGCCGCCGCGAGCGCATCGGCCACCCGCGCACCGGGATCGAGCAGATACAGGCCGGGCGCGGCGACCGCCCCGGCGACGTGCACGTAGAGCACCTCACCGGCGCTGCTGCTCGGCTCAGGCGTCGCGTTCCCTCCGGCGGACGAGGGCGCTCCGGACGGACCCGCCGCAGCAGTGACATCACCGGCCGGCGCGAGCACCTCCGTCCGGCCGCTCGCCCGCGTCCCGGCGAGAAGCACCGCGACGACCGCCGCCGCGATCACCAGCACCATCGCCGCGCCGACCCCGATCCGCCAGCGCGAGCGCGCTCGCCGCGGACGGCGCAGCAGCCCCGCGGGGTCGTCGGCCTGGCTCGTCTGCTGCATCCGACGACGCTAGGGCGGCCCGGTTCGGGCGATCAGCGACTCCTGCGGATCAGTGGACGAAGCCCGAGATCCCGTCCTGTGGAGGACACACCCCCCGACCGCTCAGAGCAGTCGCAGCCGCCCGACGATCTTGTCGATCCGGTTCCTCGGCCCGATCAGACCGACCGCCAGGTACTCGACGAGCTCCGGCCCGGTCGCCCCGAGCACCTCGCGGTACTCGTCGTACACGCGGGTGTCCTGCGCGGCGGCCGGCATGTCGGCGACGAACGTCCCCTCGTGCGCCTCCGCCTTCGCCCGGATCATCCGCAGCGTGGCCGCGTCGGCGGCGAGCACGGTGCAGCCCGCCCACGGCAGCCCCGGGTGCTCGGAGCCCGAGGCGTCCTGCGCAGCAGGACCGAGCAGTCCGGGTACCTGCACACCGGTCGCCGCGGCGACGCAGACGGCGGCGTTCACCGCGCGCCCGATCGGCAGCGCCTCGTCGACCACGACCACCCACTTCAGCCGCGCCGATCGGGTCGGCGCCGCGGTGTCGATCTCGTCCTCGGCGTAGCCGACAGGTGCAGTGCTCATCGTCGTCCCTCTCTGGTCGATCCTCCCGACCGACCGCGCTCACGATAGGCGGATGCGCGAGCGTGCCGCAGGATATCCGTATGAACGACCAGCAGTACCATGATCCGGTGGTCCTCGACGCGATCGACATCGCCATCCTCCGCCTCCTGCAATCGGATGCGCGGATGTCGAATCGCGACGTCGCCACCGCGGTCGGGGTCTCCCCCACCACCTCCCTCGACCGCATGCGGCGCCTGCGCACCCGCGGCGTCATCCGAGGCGCCACCCTCGACGTCGACCTCGCCGCGATCGGCCGCGGCGTCCAGGCGCTGATCGCCGTCCGGATCCGCCCGCCGTCCCGCGAGGTGATCGAGTCGTTCCGCGACTGGGTCAGCGGCCTCGAGCAGACCCTCGGCGTCTTCGTCACCGCCGGCAACGAGGACTTCATCATCCACGTCGCCGTCCGCGACAACGACGACCTCTACGCCTTCGTCATCGACCGCCTCACCGAGCGCCGCGAGGTCGCGGACGTCCGCACCTCGGTCGTCTACCAGCACATCCGCAACGGCTCGGTGCCGCCCGCCTGACTCGACGCGTCTGACCCGGGAACGCCGAAGGGGCCCCTCCGCAGTGGAGGAGCCCCCTTCGACGTGAGCCGGCGCTCGAGACGGCCTAGGCCGGCTTCGTCACCAGGTTCACCAGGCGCGGCGCCCGCACCACGGCAGTGACGACCTCGCGGCCCTGCAGCGCCCGCGCGACACCGGTGGCCGCCCGCGCCTTCTGCTCGAGCTCGTCCGAGGAGATCTTCGGCGAGACCTCGATGCGGTCGCGGACCTTGCCGTCGACCTGCAGGATCGCCGTGACCTTCTCCTCGACCAGGAGCGTCGGGTCGGCCTTGCGCCAGAGCGCGTGAGCGACCGAGCCCTCGTAGCCGAGACGGTTCCACATGTCCTCGGCCGTGTACGGCGCGAACAGGTTCAGTGCCATCGCGACGACCTCGGTCGCCTCGCGGACGGCGGGGTCGCCCGCGCCGGCGCCGGAGTCGATGACCTTGCGGGTGGCGTTGACCAGCTCCATCAGGCGCGCGACGACGACGTTGAACTTGAACGCCTCGATCAGCGAGGGCGACTCGGCGAGGAAGCGGTGCGTCTGCCGGCGCAGCGCCGCGTCGCCGTTCTTCCACTCCACATCGGGCTTCGTCGTGACGTCCTTCGCCAGGCGCCAGGCGCGGGCGAGGAACTTCGCGCTGCCCGACGGCGAGACGTCGGCCCAGTCGATGTCGTCCTCGGGCGGGCCGGCGAACGCCATCGTCAGGCGCACGGCGTCGACGCCGAACTCGTCGAGCTGGTCCGACAGGCGAACGATGTTGCCCTTCGACTTCGACATGGCGGCGCCGTCCATCTGCACCATGCCCTGGTTGAGCAGCGCCGTGAACGGCTCGGTGAAGGAGACGTACCCCAGGTCGAAGAGCACCTTGGTGATGAAGCGCGCGTAGAGCAGGTGCAGGATCGCGTGCGTCACGCCGCCGACGTACTGGTCGACGGGCGCCCACTTCTCGGCGAGCTTCGGGTCGAACGCCTGGGTGTCGTCCTTCGGCGAGAGGAAGCGGAGGAAGTACCACGAGGAGTCGACGAAGGTGTCCATCGTGTCCGGGTCGCGGCGCGCGGGGCTGCCGTCGTTCGGGTTGGCGACGTTCACCCAGTCCTCCGCGGCACCGAGCGGCGAGGAGCCCTTCGGCTGCAGGTCCAGGCCGTCGGTCGAGGGCAGGCGCACGGGCAGCTGGTCCTCGGGGACCGGGATCAGCTCGCCGTTCTCGCCGTGGATGATCGGGATCGGCGTGCCCCAGTAGCGCTGGCGCGAGATCAGCCAGTCGCGCAGGCGGTAGTTCTTCGCCGAGCGGCCGCGGCCGCGCTCCTCGAGCAGCTTGATCACGCGCTCGATGGCGGTGCGCTTCGACAGGCCGTCGAGGGGGCCGGAGTTGATCAGGCGGCCGTCGCCGGTCAGCGCCTCGCCGGTGGTCGCCGGGTCGAGCGAGTACTCCTTCTCGAGCGCGGCCAGCTCCTCCGGGTCCTTCGGGATGACCGGGATCGCGCCGGTGACCGAGGCGGTCGTGTCGACGACGACCCGCACCGGCAGGTCGAAGGCGCGGGCGAAGTCGAGGTCGCGCTGGTCGTGCGCGGGCACGGCCATGACCGCGCCGTGACCGTAGTCGGACAGCACGTAGTCGGCCGACCAGATCGGCAGGCGCTCGCCGTTGACGGGGTTGATCGCGTAGCGGCCGAGGAAGACGCCGGTCTTCGGGCGGTCGACGGTGAGGCGCTCGATCTCGCTCGACTTCTGCACCTTCTCCAGGTAGCTCTTGAACGCGGTCCGCAGCTCGGGCTCGGCGCCCTCGACCAGCTCGGCGGCCAGGTCGGAGTCGGGCGCGACGACCATGAAGGTCGCGCCGAAGAGGGTGTCGGGGCGCGTCGTGAAGACCGTGATCCGCTCCTCGCGGCCCTCGATCTCGAACTCGACATCGGCGCCGATCGAGCGGCCGATCCAGTTGCGCTGCATGGCGATGACCTTCGACGGCCAGGAGCCCTCGAGCTGGTTGAGGTCGTCGAGCAGGCGGTCCGCGTAGTCGGTGATCTTGAAGTACCACTGCGTGAGCTTCTTCTTCACGACGACGGCGCCGGAGCGCTCCGAGGTGCCGTCGGCGAGGACCTGCTCGTTCGCGAGGACGGTCTGGTCCACCGGGTCCCAGTTGACCCAGCTGTCCTTGCGGTAGGCGAGGCCCTTCTCGTACATCTTGAGGAACAGCCACTGGTTCCACTTGTAGTACTCGGGATCGGAGGTGTGCAGCACGCGGTCCCAGTCGAAGGACGCGGCGTAGCGCTTCATCGAGCGCTTCTGCTGCTCGATGTTGTCGTAGGTCCAGGTGACCGGGTTGAGGCCGCGCTTGATCGCCGCGTTCTCGGCGGGCAGGCCGAAGCTGTCCCAGCCGATCGGGTGCAGCACATTGAAGCCCTGCTGGCGCCAGTAGCGCGCGATGACGTCGCCCAGCGCGTACGCCTCCGCGTGGCCCATGTGCAGGTCGCCGGAGGGGTACGGGAACATGTCCAGCACGTACTTGCGCGGGCGCTTGTCGGTGGAGTCGCCGGTCGCGAACGGCCGGGTCTCCTCCCAGATCGGGAGCCACTTCTCCTGGAGCGCGCGGAAGTCGTAGCGCTCCTCGTCGGTCGGGCCGGTCTGCTGGGAGGTCTCTTCTGCCACAGGTGTGTCCTACTTCTGTGAGGGTGGGGGTGGGCGCGCGCTCGGAGGGCGCCTGCGTCCGACCAACAACCCTACTGGCCTCTAGTGGCCGGGCGACGACTCCGCCGTGACGTGCAGGTCGACTCCGAGCGCGGCCAGCAGTGCGCGGGCCTTGAGGCGGGTCTCCTCCACCTCCTCGTCCGGGACGGAGAGAGCGGTGATGCCTCCGCCGGTGCCGATCCTGGCGCGGACGCCGTCGAGCACGAGGGTGCGGATGGTCATCGCGAGATCGAGCGAGCCGTCGCCGCCGAGGCGGCCGAACGCGCCGGCGTAGAGACCGCGCGGCCCGGCCTCCCACTCGCGCAGGAGCTCGATCGCGCGTCGCTTCGGCGCTCCTGTCATCGATCCGGCGGGGAAGGTCGCGGCGAGCAGCTCCGCCGGTCCGACACCGGGCGCGAGCTGCGCCGACACCTCGCTCACCAGCTGGTGCACGTGCGGGTAGGTCTCGATCTCGAGGAGGCGGTCCACCTGCACCGAGGCGGGGGCGGCGATGCGGGCCAGGTCGTTCCGCACGAGATCGACGATCATCACGTTCTCGGCGCGCTCCTTGACGCTCGCGAGCAGCTCGGCCCGCAGCTCCGCGTCGACGACGGGGTCGGCGCTGCGGGTCCGGGTGCCCTTGATCGGATGCGTGGCGACGCGGCCGTCGGTCGTGACGTCGAGGAAGCGCTCGGGCGAGGCGCTGACGAGGGCGAGCCCGCCGACCCGGATCAGTCCGCCGTGGTGACTGGGGCTCGAGCGGCGCAGGCGCCGGTACGCCTCGACCGGATCGAACGCACCCTCGACCACCACCTCGTTGGTGAGGCAGAGCTGATAGGCGTCACCCGCGCGGATCGCGGCCTGGCAGTGGGCGATCAGGGCTCGGTACCGCTCGGGACCGTGCCGCCACTCGGCGGGTCCGGACGGCTCCGCGTCACGCGGCGCGCCGACGTCGGCAGCGGTCTCGACGAGCGCCGTCAGCGCTCGCTCCAGCCGCCGCGCCTCCTGCTCCCTCTCCGGGGAGGAGACGAGGTGCAGGGTCTGCCGGGCGTGGTCGAACTCGAGCACCGGGTCGCCGCGGATCAGCGCGAGCGCGGGCGGAGCGTCGGCGTCGACGGGGGCGGGCGGAAGGGCGACGAACGGCGCACCCGCCTCGTAGGCGATCCAGCCGTACCGGCCGAGCGCCCGGTCGCCGGTGCGCTTCGTCGCGACGGCGGCGAGCGCCGCCGACACGTCCGCGCCGGGCCCGACGGTGAGCACGTCGTCCGAGGAGCCGAGGAAGGAGAGGCCCTCGGCGGCGTCGCGACCGGAGTCGAGCCAGAAGGAGGCGTTCGCCGAGGCGAACAAGCCGAGGTATGCTCGCTCGGGATCGACCCAGGTCAGCTGCCGCCGGGCGGCGGAAACCTCGGGGAACGCGGCCACTGGGCTAGCGTAGGCCGTCGTGGACGGCGAGCTGGTGCGGAAGTGGGACGGGCGGGAGCTCGGTCCCGCAGTGGACGAACCGGCCGGCGCCCTCCTCGCGGCCGACTCCTGGCTGGTGTCGGAGGGCCGCGTGCGCGGTCTCGAGCTGCACCGGGAGCGGTTCCTGGGCGCGCTCACCGACGCCGGGCGGCCCGTCGGCGGAGACCACGACGACACCGCGGCGTTCTTCGACGCCGCGATCGCGGCGCTCCCCCGCACCGGCGACTCCTTCCCGCGCGTCGAACTCACCGCCGAGGGTCTGCGCCTCCGGCTGCGCCCCGCCCCGCCGCGGGACCGCACCGTCGTCCTCTGGACCAGCCCCGTGGATCCGCGCCGCACCCCGGAGCGCAAGGGACCCGACATCGCACGGCTGGCGCTCCTGCGCTCCCGTGCTCTCGCCGCTGGTGCGGACGAGGCCGTGATCCTCGGTGCCGACGGCGCCGTGATCGACGGCGCCTCGAGCGCCGTGCTCTGGTGGCTCGGCGACGCGCTGGTCGTCCCGCCCGCGAACAGCCGCCGGGTGCGGAGCGTGACGGCCCGCACGGTCTCCGTGCTCGCGGGGGCACTGGGCGTCGACGTCATCGAGGCGCCGGCTGAGCCGGTCGACCTCGACGGCCGCGAGGTGTGGACGGCGAACGCCCTGCACGGCCTGCGCCTGGCCACGGGCTGGGTCGACGGACCGGCGCTCGCCGCGGTGCCGGGCCGGCTCGATGCCTGGCGCCGGCGCCTGGACGCCCTCCGCCGCCCCCTCCCCTGACGCGCGCGAGGCGCCGGAACGGACGGCGTGCCAAGGACCGGTCACCGCGCGCCGATCCCTCGTCGTACGCACCCGCGCGCGCCAGGATCGAAGCAGTCCGCTCGTGATGCCGCCCTCACCCCGACGGCGCCCATCTCTCGAGAAGGAACTGCGATGACAGCACACACCACCCCCCGCCCGCTCGCCTCAGGTCTCGTCGCGCTGGTCGCGACCGGCGCCCTGCTCTTCAGCGCGACACCCGCCCTCGCTCAGGGCGGTCTCAGCACCGCGTCCTCGAGCATCTCCGCCGCCGCCCGCGCGTCGGCCCCCGACGCACTGAACCCCGGCCAGCAGCTCCTCGCCGGTCAGTCCATCGCCTCGAGCCAGTCGGGAGGCGGGTACACCTTCCGGATGCAGGACGACGGGAACGCCGTCGTCTACGACGAGGTCGGCCACGCCCTCTTCAGCACGGCCACCTCGGGGCGGAGCAACCGCCTCGTGATGCAGGAGGACGGCAACGTCGTCATCTACTCCGCGGACGGCCGTGCGCTCTGGAGCACCGGGACGGACAACGAGCCGGACGCCCACCTCGTGATGCAATCGGACGGCAATCTCGTCCTTTACCGCGAGGACGACTCCCCGGCCTGGGCGAGTGACAACAACAGCAGGATCCCCGAGCCGCCGTTCAGCACTCTCTACGACGACGAGGTGCTGTACCGCGGCCACCAGCTCACGTCACCGAACGGACTGTTCCGCGCCGTCATGCAGCGCGACGGCAACCTCGTCGGCTACGGCCCGGACGGCGTCGTCTGGAGCACCGGCACCTTCGGCACCGACAACCAGCTCCTCGTCTCCGACGACGGCTACGCCGTGATCATCGGCGCGGACGGGGGGATCGTGTGGGCGGCCGACACCGAGGGTCCGGCCACCTCCATCGCCCTCGACGACAGCGGCGTCCTGAACGTCCTCGACGAGGACGACGCCGTCCTGTGGACGAGCCAGTCCGGACTGCCCGGCGCTCAGCTGTACGCCCCCAACACCCTCGAGGTCGACGACCACCTCCGCTCCGACGACGGCGCCTACCGTGCCGTCATGCAGGCCGACGGCAACTTCGTCGTCTACGGCCCGACCGGAGCGATCTGGCAGACCGCCACCTCCGGAGTCGAGAGCTCGTTCGAGTTCTCGGAGGACGGCACGGCACAGGTCGTGGCCGGCAACGGCGCCGTCACCTGGACGGCGACACCCGCCGCCGGTGCCGCCCCGTTCCACTTCGTCATGCAGGGCGACGGCAACCTCGTCGAGTACGACGCCCACCACCACGCGGTCTGGTCCAGCCGCTGACGGCTCCTGCGGTCCGGCGACCGCAGTCGCGCTGACGCTTCCACTCGACGGCCCGGCCCGTGCCCCTCAGCACGAGCCGGGCCGTCGTCGTGCCCTCGGAGCAGCATGCGAGGAGATCGCGTGCCGACCGCCGGCGCCGTCCGGAGAGCCGGGAACCGGACCGCGCGACAGAGAGCACGTACCGAACGCCAACGGGTGACGGGTCCGAGCGCGAGTGCTTCGGTGAGAGGGAAGACCGCTCGGCGACGCCGCCTCGTCAACGGCGGTGCCGATCTCTCGAGAAAGAACTGCCATGACATCCACCACCCACCCACGACGCCGATCCTCCGGGATCGTCGCACTCGTCGCAGCCGGAGCCCTGCTCCTGGGCGCGACACCTGCTGTGGCCCAGGAGGCCGCCCCAGACGCGTCTGCATCGACTCCCTGGAGTCCGACCACCCCGGCCTTCAAACGGTGGCCCGCCCCGTCCGGTGGCCCCGACCGCGATTACTACAACGCTCTTCTCGCCGGTCAAACGGTCTACTGGTCGGGCACGAACCCGGACGGAAGCCCGGACCTGGACCAGAGCGTCCTCTCCGACCCGTCCGGAAGCTACGTCTTCGCCATGCAGGAGGACGGTGACGTCGTCCTCCGCTCCAACGACGGCAGGATCCTGTTCCGTACAGGAACTCTCAACCCCTCCCCGACTCAGGTGAACCGTCTGGTGCTGCAGAAGGACGGGAACATCGTGGTCCTCTCGGGCGATGAACGTCCGATCTGGAGCTCCGGAACGGACGGCGAACCGGGCGCGAATCTCGTACTCGGGGAGGACGGCGACCTCGTCCTCTACCGCCGGAACGGCACTCCGGCCTGGTCCGCCAGCGCCGGCAAGATCGCCGAACCGCCGACCGACACCCTCGCCACCGGCGGCACCCTCACCTACGGCCACCAGCTCACCTCCGAGAACGGGCTCTTCCGCGCGGTCATGCAGCGCGACGGCAACCTCGTCGGCTACGGCCCCTCCGGAGCGATCTGGAGCACCGGCACTCGCGGCATCGGCAATCGCCTCGTCATCCAGGACGACGGCAACGCCGTGGTCTACGGGGCCGACGGCGCGGTGAAGTGGGCGTCCGGTACCAGCGGGGACGGTCTCACCGTCCAGCTCGAGGACAGCGGCGTGCTGGATGTCCGCGATGCCGACGACGACCTGGTATGGGACAGCCAGTCGGCGCTGCCCGGATCGGTCATGTACGCCCCGAACGACCTCCAGACCGGCAACCGGCTGCGCTCGGACGACGGCGCCTATCGTGCCGTGATGCAGGGTGACGGCAACTTCGTCGTCTACGGCCCGACGGGAGCGATCTGGCAGACCGCCACCTCCGGTGTCGAGAGCTCGTTCCAGTTCTTCCGGAACGGGAGAGCACAGGTCGTGGCCGACAACGGCGCCGTCACCTGGACGGCGAGGCCCGCCGCCGGCGGTGACGGCCCGTTCCGCCTGGTCATGCAGAGCGACGGCAACCTCGTCGAGTACGACGGACAGGGCCACGCGATCTGGTCCATCCGCTGACCCCGCCGGGATCGACGCGTCGGCGGACGCGCTGACGTCCCCCTCCGATGGCCCGGCTCGTGCACACCCTGCACGCGCCGGGCCCTCGGCGTTCTCACGCGCACGGTCCGGCCCTGCGCGACTCCCCCTCAGAGCGCAGAAGCAGGACGACGCGACAACGACCCTGCGCCCCGCGCCGGAACGCATCGAAGTCCAGCAGCAGTGCTTCGGTGAGAGGGAAGACCGTTCGGCGATGCCGCCTCGTCGACGGCGGTGCCGATCTCTCGAGTAAGGAACTGCCATGACGTCCACCTCACATCCACGCTCCCTCGCCTCCGGACTCGTCGCGCTCGTCGCGGCGGGAACCCTGCTCCTCGGCGCGACACCCGCCCTCGCCGAGAGCGCCGTCGGAGCAGCATCCTCAGCGAGCCGCGCTCCCGCCTGGTCCGCCGGCGCCGGGACGACCGCCGAACCGCCGCACGACACCCTCGGCACCGGCGGCAGCCTCGCGCCGGGCGACCAGCTGACCTCGAAGAACGGGCTGTTCCGCGCGGTCATGCAGACCGACGGGGACCTCGTCGGCTCCGGGCCCTCCGGCGTGATCTGGCACACCGGCACCCACGGCGCGGGCAACCGCTTCGTCCTGCAGAACGACGGTGACGCCGTCGTCCTCGGCGCCGACGGCTCGGTGAAGTGGACGTCCGGCACCAGCGACGACACTCTCACCGTCCAGCTCGACGACAGCGGAGTGCTGATGCTCGTCGACGACGAGGGCGACCTGGCGTGGGACAGCCAGTCCCAGCTGCCGGGGTCGGTCCTGTACGCACCGAACTACCTCTCGGCCGGTGACGTGCTGCGCTCGGACGACGGTCGGTACCTCGCGGTGATGCAGTCGAACGGGGACCTCGTCGTCCACGGTCCGACGGGCACTGTCTGGCAGAGCGGGACCTCCGGCATCGACAACGCGCTGCACGTCGCCGAGAACGGCGTCGCGTCGATCGACGACTGGAAGGACACCGTGGTCTGGACGAACGGTCCCGCCTCCGGTGCGGTCGGACCGTTCCGGTTCGTGATGCAGAACGACGGCGCCCTCGTCGAGTACGACGGCCAGGGCCACGTCGTCTGGTCCAGCCGCTGACGGCAGCGGACAGCGGGCTCCGCCGAGGCGGTCGGCCCTGCTCCGACGGCCCGGTCGTGCGCATCCCGCACGGACCGGGCCGCCGTCGTGAGGGCACGAGATCGGGGCGACGGGCGAGCGAGTGCCTCCGTCATGCCGACGAGCGCTGGACCGGGACACGGCGTCCCGACCGCACGCCCGATCCCGCCCCCGCGTGCGAGCATTCGAGGATCCGCTCGGCGACGCCGACCTCTCGAGAAAGAACTGCGATGACGCCTCCCTCTTCCTCCCGCTCCACCGGAGCCTCGCGCTCCACCAAGCCCTCCCGATTCGCCGGCTCCGGGCTCGTCGCGCTGGTCGCGACCGGGGCTCTGCTCTTCACGGCGACGCCGGCGTTCGCCGAGGAGGCGGTGCAGCAGCCGCTCTCCTCGTCCTCCGCCGACTCGGCGCCCGCACTCCAGACGAACGCCGACTCGCAGGCCCGCGCCGCCGGCGCGTACTACAACGCGCTGGAGGGCGGCGAGGAGCTCGCCCGCGGCGAGAGCATCGTCTCCGACAACCCCGGACCCGCCTACGAGTTCGTGATGCAGGCCGACGGCAACGCCGTCACCTACGGGCCCGACGGCCGCGTCGTCTACGCGACCGGCACCGCCGGGCGCGGCGACCACCTCGCGATGCAGACCGACGGCAACGTCGTGATCTACTCCGCCGACGACCGGCCCGTCTGGAGCACCGGCACGAACGACGAGCCCGGTGCGTACCTGATCATCCAGCAGGACGGCAACCTCGTCGTGTCCCGCGAGAACGGCTCCCCCGCCTGGGCGAGCAGCGTCAACGGGAGGATCGCCGAGCCCGCGACCGACACCCTCTTCACCGGCGAGACCCTCCGCGGCGGGCACCGGCTCACCTCGGCCGACGGCCGCTTCCGCGCCGAGATGCAGACCGACGGCAACTTCGTCGGCTACGGCCCGCAGGGCGTCGTCTGGACCACCGGCACGCGCGGCGCCGGCAATCGGCTCGTGCTGCAGACCGACGGCAACGCCGTGATCTACGGGCCGGACGGCTCGGTCCAGTGGTCCTCCGGCACCCGCGGCTCGGATCTGCGCCTCGGCATCAACAACGCCGGATCGCTGATCATCGTCGACCAGGTCGACACCGTGCTCTGGACCAGCCAGGCGCAACTGCCGGGCTCGAGCCTCTACGCCGAGAACGGGCTCGCGGCCGGCAGTCTCCTCCGCTCGGCGAACGGCGTCTACCGCGCCGTCATGCAGGGCGACGGCAACTTCGTCGTCTCCGGCCGCTCCGGCCCGATCTGGTCGACGGTCACATCGGGCGCCGGCAGCTCGTTCAACCTCTACGAGGACGGCTTCATGGCCGTCGTCCGCGGCGACGGCGCCGGGACCTCGACGGTGACCCCCCGCGCCGGCGCGGTCGCTCCGTTCCGCCTCGTCATGCAGGACGACGGCAATCTGGTCGAGTACGACGGCCGCAACCAGGCGGTGTGGGCGAGCCGCTGACCGCGGTCGACTCGACGCAGCTCTGATGGGGTCCCGCCCTGCGGCGGGCCCCTCCCGACGGCCCGGCTCGCGCCTCCCCTGCACGGGCCGGGCCGTCGGCGTCCCCGGGCGGCGTGACCCGCGGCCGAGGGCGGACCGCGACCTTCGGCGCGCGGTCGCCGGCGGAGCACGGTTCGTCGCTGCTCCCCCGCGCGTCGCATGATGGAGGGGTGAGCGACGCCGGCGACTTCATCCGCACGGCGCTGGAGTACGAGGGCGACGTCTGGCGCGCGCAGGACGTGCGCGAGCGACTCGGCGCGGGCCTCGATTCCACCGGCGCCTCCGTCGGCGCCGTGCGCGGGACCGTGCGGGACGCGCTGAAGAAGTTCCGCGGGCTCGGGCACGACGACGTCACCGCGCTGTCGTCGGAGCTGTGGGAGGCGCACGTCTTCGAGACGCGGCTCGCCGCGATCGTCCTGCTGCAGTCGCGGGCGGCGCTCCTGCGCGCCTCCGACCTGACCCGGCTCGAGGGATTCGTCCGAGATGCACGGGTCGAGGAGTTGACGGCGCCGCTGGCCCGCGACGTGATCCGTCCTCTGCTCGAGAGCAGCAGCGGATCCGCACGGGCTCGGGTCGACGGCGTGCTCAACCGATGGGCCGCCGAGGGCGGGACGCTCGCCGAGGCCGAGAGACGGGTCCGGCCGGCGCACTGATCCGGCCGGATCACCACTCGATCACGACCGCGCCTCGGCGGCGTGGCGCGGCGAGCGGCGTGGAAGCATTCGGGAGAACTGCCCACCGACTCCGCTCGAAGGACCCGCGATGACGCCTCTCCACCCCGCCCGCACCCTCGTCTCCGGGGCGGTGGTGCTCGTGACCGCGGGCGCCCTGCTGCTCGGCGCGACTCCTGCCCTCGCCGCCGGCCCCGGGCAGGTCCCGACCACGGTCGCCACCGCCGCGAACGTCTTCACCGACGCGCTGGTCAGCGGAGAGCAGCTCGCGCCCGGCGAGAGCATCGCCTCGGTCGGCGGCGGCTACCGCTTCGTGCTGCAGACCGACGGCAACGCCGTCACCTACGACGCGAGCGGCCGGGCCACCTTCAGCACCGGCACCGAGGGCCGCGGCGACCGCCTCGTCATGCAGGCCGACGGCAACCTCGTGATCTACGCCGCGGACGGCCGACCCGTCTGGTTCACCGGCACCGACGGCGAAGCGGGTGCCGCCGTGCGGATCCAGAGCGACGGCAACCTGGTCGTCAGCCGCGCGAACGGCAGCCCCGCGTGGGCGAGCAGCATCGGCACGACGATCGCAGCGCCGCCCACCGACTTCCTCTACCCCACCGAATCCCTCCGGCCGAACCAACGCCTCACGTCGGGCGACGGCCGCTTCACCGCGGTGATGCAGGGCGACGGCAACTTCGTCGGCTACGGTCCGAACGGAGTGACCTGGAGCACCGGCACCTCGGGCGCCGGGAACCGGCTCGTGCTGCAGGAGGACGGCAACGCCGTGATCTACGGTGCGGACGGCTCGGCGAAGTGGGCCACCGGCACCAGCGGCTCCGGAGTGCGGATGAACCTCGACAACACGGGCAGGCTCGTCCTGTACAGCATCGAGGACACCGTGATCTGGAGCAGCCGGATCGCCTTCCCGAGCAGCACCCTGTTCGCTCCGGCCGCACTGTACGCGGGCGAGGGCCTCCGGTCGGGCAACGGCGCCTACCGAGCGACGATGCAGGCCGACGGCAACTTCGTCGTCTCCGGCCGCACCGGTCCGATCTGGACCACCGGGACGTCCACGTCCGGCGACTTCCTCTCGATCGACGAGAACGGATACATGGCGGTCGCCGGCCAGGGCCGAGCGAGCTGGAGCGTTCTACCGCGCTACTTCGTCAATGCCGGCCCCGCTGTTCCGCCGTTCCGCCTGGTGATGCAGGACGACGGCAACCTGGTGCAGTACGACGGGCGCGGCCGCGCGAGCTGGTCCAGCCGCTGATCGCCGCGCTCCCGGGCTGAGCGGATCCCCGGGCCGTCCTCCGGTCCGGGGATCTGCCGCGTCGGGGGTCAGCGGGCGGTGCCCTCCGCGACCGTGATCCGCCGGTCGAAGGCGAGGGACGCGGGGACGCGGTGCGCGATCAGCACGACCGTGCGGCCCGAGGCGGCGTGCAGCAGGTCGGCGAGCAGGGCGTCGGCCACCGGCGCGTCCACCGAGGCGGTGGGCTCGTCGAGCACCAGCACGTCGAAGTCGGCGAGCAGGGCGCGGGCGAGCGCCAGCCGCTGCGCCTGACCGCCCGAGACGAGCGAGCCGCGCTCGCCGACCCGCGCGTCGAGACCGCCGCGCACCGCGGTCCAGGAGGCGAGGCCCACCCGCTCGAGAACGGTGGTCAGCACCGCGTCGTCGGCCTCGGGCCGGGCGAAGAGCAGGTTCTGCCGAATAGTGTCGTCGAAGAGGTAGGGCTGCTGCTCGACGAGGCCGACCAGCCGGCGCAGCTCGTTCTGGGGCAGCGTGCGCGCCTCCACCCCGCCGATCCGGTAGGAGCCGGTGTGGTCGAGGAACCGGACGAGCGCGTGCGCGAGGGTCGTCTTGCCCGAGCCGCTGCCACCGGTGACGAGGACCCGCTCGCCCGCGCGCAGCTCGAGCGAGACGTCGCGGAGCGCCGGCGTCGCGGCTCCGGGCCAGGAGATCGAGAGGTCGCGGAGGACGATGTCGCGGCCGAGCGGGACGGCGGCCGACGGATCGACGTCGGCGTCGGTCGCCAGCGCCGGCGACGCGGCCTGCGCGTCGAGGTCCGCGAGCCGCTGCGCGCTCGAGAGCGCGGAGCGCGCGCTCTGCACCGCCAGCGGAGCGGCGGCCGCGACCTCGAAGACGGCCAGCGGCACCAGGGCGAGCACCCCGAGCGCGGGGCCGCCCAGCTCGCCGACCGCCGGGATCCCGAGGGCCAGACCGGCCCAGACCGCGCCGCCGGAGCACAGCGCGAGAACGGCGGCGGCGAGCCCGGTCGACGCCGCGCGGCGACGAGCCGCCCGAGTCAGCGCCGCCTCCGCCTGCGCGACGTCGGCGATCGCGGCCTCGGCCGCGTCGAAGGCGATCAGCACGTCGAGCCGGGTGACCAGCAGGTTCAGGCGCTCGGCCAGCTCGCCGCGCAGCGGCGCCAGCTCGCGGTCGGCGCGCGCCGAGACCAGCCCCGAGCCGAGGGCTCCACCGAGGAAGGCGAGCACGAGCAGACCGAGCAGCACGGCGCCCATCGCGGGCAGCAGGAGCCAGACGCCCACCACCGCGGCGGCGGAGACGACGGCGGTGACGACCAGCGGCTGCACGATCCGCAGCGGCACGTCCTGCTGGGCGTCGACGTCGGCGACCACGCGCGAGACGAGATCGCCGCGGCGGACCCGCCCGAGCCCGTCGGGCGCCACGGGGACCAGCCGGTCGTAGACGCCCGCGCGCAGCTCGGCCAGCGCGCGGAACGCCGCGTCGTGCCCGGAGAGGCGCTCGAGGTAGCGGAAGAACGCCCGCGAGAGCGCGAAGGCACGCACGCCGACGACGGCCATCGAGAGGAACAGGATCGGCGGCTGCTCGGCCGCCCGCACGATCAGCCAGGCCGAGCAGGCGAGCAGGGCGACGACCGACGCGGACGACAGCAGCCCGAAGGAGAGTCCGGGGAGGAAGCGTCGCGGCGCCGGCATCGCCGCGCGCAGCACCTCGGCGCGGTTCACCGGAGCACCGCCTCGGCGGGGGCGAGTGCGAGCACCGCGTCGGCGGCGGCGATGGTCGCCGGGCGGTGCGTGGCGACGAGCACGATCACGCCCTCGTCGGCGAGAGAGCGGAGCCCGGCGAGCAGCGCGCGCTCCGACTCCTCGTCGAGCGCGGCGGTCGGCTCGTCGAGAGCCAGTACGGCGCAGCCGCGCTCGAGGACGCGGTGCACGGCCCGGGCCACGGCGACCCGCGCCGCCTGCCCGCCGGACAGTCCGGTGCCGTCCGCATCGATCCGCCGGCCAGGGTCGAGGTCGGCACCCGCGATCGCGAGCGCCCGGTCGATGCGCACCGGGTCGGGCGAGCGCGAGCCGAGCGCCACGTTCGAGCCGACGGTCCCGGGGAGCAGATCGGGCCGCTGCCCCGACCAGGCGAGCCAGTCGCGGCCGGTGGCGTCGTCGACCGCAGCCCCGCCCAGGACGCTCGCGCCGGTCGCCGGGGCGAAGCCGGCGAGAGCGGCGAGCAGCGTCGACTTGCCCGAGCCGCTCGGACCGGTCAGCGCGGTGATCGACCCGGGAGGCAGAACGGCGTCGACCGGCGCGAGGACCCGGCCCGCGCCGTCGTCGACCCCCAGGGCGCGGAGCTCGAGCGCTCCGGAGCGTCCCGGGGCCGCGGAGCGGGCGGGCACGGCGGAGGCGGCCTCGATGATCGCGAAGGCCTCGTCCGCCGCCTGCACGCCGTCCGCCGCCGCATGGAACTCGGCACCGACCTGCCGCACCGGCAGGAACACGTCCGGCGCCAGCACGAGCACGAAGAGCCCGATCGCGAGCCCGAGCGAGCCGTCGACCAGGCGCAGCCCGATCGACACCGCGACGAGCGCGACCGAGAGCGAGCCGGCCAGCTCGAGGACGAAGCTGCTGACGAAGGTCACCCGCAGCACCTTCATCGTGTGCACGCGGTAGTCCTCGGTCAGCGCGCGGATGCGTGTGCTCTGCCGCTCCGCCCGTCCGAAGATCTTCAGCGTGGCCAGTCCGCCGACCGTGTCGACGAAGCCGGAGGCCAGCGCCTGCAGGCGGCTCCACTGCCGCTTCTGCACCGCCTGCGTCGCCCAGCCGATCAGGATCATGAACACCGGGATCAGCGGCAGCGTCACCACGAGGAAGAGCGCGCTGAGCGGATCCGCGAGGAAGACCACGAGTGTCAGGATCGGCGTGGTGATCGCGGTCGCGATCAGCTGCGGCAGATAGCGGGCGAAGTAGCCGTCGAGCGCGTCGAGCCCGCCGCCGAGCAGGGCGACCACGCCGCCCGAACCACCCGTGCGGCCGGCCGGGCCGAGCGCGACGAGCGAGGCGAGGACCGCCGACCGCAGCTGCGCCTTCGCGTCGGTGCCGCCCCGCGCGGCGTTCACCTCGACGGCCCAGGCCAGCAGCGCGCGCACCGCCACGATCCCCAGCAGCGCCGCGAGTGACGGCGCCAGGTCGGCGGCGGAGCGCCCGTCGACCGCCCCGGCGGCGAGCTGCGCCACCAGCCACGCGAACGCGACCGCGGTCGCCGTGCGCGCCAGCGCGAGCGCCCCGCCGAGCACGAGGAACAGGCGTGCGGAGCGGGCGTAGCGGAGCAGTCGGGGGTCGAGGGGCTTCACGGTCGCGATCGGTCAGTGCGCGTCGACCGGGATGTGGCTCCGGGTGATGCGCTTGCGGAAGATCCAGTAGGTCCAGGCCTGGTAGCCCACGATGAGCGGGACGAAGACCAGCGCCGTCCAGCTCATCACCGTCAGGGTATAGGGCGTGCTCGAGGCGTTCTCGATGGTCAGGCTGTTCGCGACGTCGTTCGAGGCGGGCATCACCGCCGGGAAGAGCGTGGTGAACAGCGCGAGCACCGCGAGGCCGATCGTGCCGGCCAGCAGGGCGAAGGCGCGGCCCTCCCGCCCGCGCACGTTGGCGACCCAGGCGAGCACCAGGGCGGTCGCCGCGGCGATCGACAGCAGCCAGGACGGGCCGCTCCCCTGCGCCAGGTTCGTCCAGCCGAGGAACACCGCGGCGACCGCGATGGTCACCAGTCCCGCCCGCGTCGCCAGCCGCCGCGCCCGCTCGCGGATCTCGCCGTCGGTCTTCAGCGAGACGAAGACGACGCCGTGGGTGAAGAAGAGCAGGAGCGTCGTCGCGCCGCCGAGCAGCGCGTACGGGTTCAGCAGATCGAAGACCGTCCCGATGTAGTTGTGGTCGGCGTCCAGCGGGACGCCCTGCACGATGTTCGCGAACGCGACGCCCCAGAGGAACGCGGGCACGGCCGAGCCGACCACGATCATCGTGTCGAAGCGCTTCTTCCAGGCGGCCTCCGGGCGCTGGTGCCGGTACTCGAAGGAGACGCCGCGGGCGATCAGCGCCAGCAGGATCAGCAGCAGCGGCAGGTAGAAGCCGCTGAAGAGCGTCGCGTACCACTCGGGGAACGCGGCGAACATCGCCGCTCCCGCGACGATGACCCAGGTCTCGTTGAGGTCCCAGACCGGCCCGATCGTGTTGATCAGGACGCGGCGGTCGGTGTCGTCGCGGCCGAGGAACGGCAGCGACATCCCGACGCCGAAGTCGAAGCCGTCGAGGACGAAGTAGCCGATGAAGAAGACGGCGACGATCCAGAACCAGAGCGTGGCGAGATCGAGCGATCCGAGGTCCATGTGCGCAGTGCCCTTCTCAGTAGACGGTGCCGACGAGCTGCGGGCGACCGCTCTCCTCGTCGATCTCGGGGGCGTCGTCGGGGCCGGCCTGGGCCGCCCGCTTGATCAGCCGGAACTCGACGACCGCGAGGGTGCCGTAGATCGCGGTGAAGGCGATCAGCGAGATCAGCACCTCGAGGCCGCTGACTCCGGGCGAGACGCCGTCCGCGGTCTTCAGCAGGCCGAAGACGAGCCAGGGCTGGCGGCCCATCTCGGTGAAGACCCAGCCGACGATCATCGCCATCAGCGGCAGCGGTGCCGCCCAGATCGCGATCTTCCACATCCACTGCTTCGGCTGTCGGCCCTTGCGGGTGAACCAGAGGCCGGCGGCGGCGACGCAGATGGCGAGGATGCCGAGCGCCATCATCCAGCGGAACGACCAGTAGGTGACCCAGATGATCGGCGTGTAGTCGCCCGGTCCGTAGACCGCGCTGTACTGCGCCTGCAGGTCGTTGATGCCCTCGACGGTGCCGGTGAAGGTGTGCGTCGAGAGGAAGGAGAGCAGGTAGGGGATGCGGATCGAGAAGAGCTCGCTCGAGCCGTCGGGGGTGCCCCAGGTGAAGACCGAGAACGAGGCGTCGGCGCCGGTGGACGTCGTGTAGAGCGCCTCCGCGGCCGCCATCTTCATCGGCTGCGTGTCGACCATCGCGAGGCCGAGCGAGTCGCCGGTGAAGAGGGTGAGACCGCCGCTGATCAGCATCATCCAGGCGCCGAACTTCAGCGCCGGGCGCATCGTCTCGAGGTGCTGGTTCCGCGAGAGGTGGTAGGCGGCGACGCTGACGATCACCGCGGCCGAGACCATGAAGCAGGCGAAGATCGTGTGCGGGAACGCGGCGAGCGCGACCTTGTTGGTGAGCAGGGCCCAGATGTCGGTGAGCTCGGCGCGGCCCTTGGCCTCGTTGATCCGGAAGCCGACCGGGTTCTGCATGAAGGCGTTCGCGGCGATGATGAAGTAGGCCGAGAGCGTCGTGCCGAGTGTGGTGAGCCAGATCGTCGCGAGGTGCAGCTTCGCCGGGAGCTTGTCCCAGCCGAAGATCCAGAGGCCGATGAACGTCGCCTCGAGGAAGAACGCGAGCAGGCCCTCGAACGCGAGCGGGGCCCCGAAGACGTCGCCGACGAAGCGGGAGTAGTCGCTCCAGTTCATCCCGAACTGGAACTCCTGGACGATGCCGGTGACCACGCCCATCGCGAAGTTGATCAGGAAGATCTTCCCGAAGAACTTCGTCAGCTGCAGGTAGTGCACGCGGCCGGTGCGCACCCAGCAGGTCTGGAAGATCGCCACCGTGAGCGCCATGCCGATGGTGAGCGGCACGAAGAGGAAGTGGTAGATCGTCGTCAGGCCGAACTGCCAGCGCGACAGGAGGAGCGGGTCCAGGAGTTCGTTCACGGCTCCGAGCCTAGGTCGGCCGGAGGGGCGCGATGCCCTCGGATCCCAGTACTGGGGCGGATGTGCGCCTCCCGCGGGGCCCCCGGCGACACCCTTCCGGGGCGGTCCGAGCCGCCCGCCGACGGCCCGCGCGTCAGCGACGTCTCGACGTCGAGACAGAGCGTCTCCACATCGAGAGATCTTCGCCCGTGGGTCCGGTCGAGCAGCGCCCCCGGTCGTCGGAGGGTCGGCGACGGACCTCTCGACGGCGAGCGACCACGTGCGCCGACGCTTCCCGCTGTCGAGCTCGCATCTTCACAGGTCTTTCCCAGTCGCCCCGGCGTCCCGCGTCCGCTGTGAGAGATCGTGCGCCGTCACCGCGCGACGCTCGCGGCTCCCGCCCGGCCGCGCCCCCTACGATCGAGGGATGCCGAGCAAGGGGAGCTACGCCAAGGGCGTCGCGAAGCGCGAGGAGATTCTGCAGACCGCTCTCGAGGTGTTCTCGCGGCAGGGGTACCGCAAGGCCTCGCTGCGCGAGATCTCGGAGGAGGTCGGCCTGACGCAGGCGGGGCTGCTGCACTACTTCGACTCGAAGGAGGAGCTCTTCGCCGAGGTCCTCCGCAAGCGCGACGACACGGACCGCGCCGTCTACGACCTCGAGAAGAAGGGCGACCAGGCGATCGAGGAGGTCGTCAGGCTGATCCGTCACAACAGCGAGGTGCCCGGTCTCGTCCACCTCTACGCGACGCTCTCCGCCGACGCGACCGACGAGTCGCATCCCGCGCACGAGTTCTTCATCGAGCGCTACCGGACCGTCAACGAGGTCTTCGCCGCCCGGGTCCGCGAGGACCAGAGCGAGGGGCTCATCGCCGCCGACATCGACCCCGAGCTCGCGGCCAAGATGATCACCGCGCTCTCCGACGGCCTGCAGGTGCAGTGGCTGCTCGACGACCGGGTCGACATGGGCTCGATCGTCGAGACGTTCTGGTCGCTGCTCAAGCGGGTCCGCTGACATGCCGGAGCGCACGCAGCCGTGAACGACGCTCTGACCGGCATCCTCGCCTTCGTCGTGAGCGTGCCGCCCGTCTGGCGGACGCTGCTGGCCGGCCTCGCCGTCTTCTTCGAGACGACGATCCTCGCCGGGCTGATCGTGCCGGGCGACACCATCGTGATCGTCAGCGCGACCGGCGTGACGTCTCCCCTGCAGTTCGTCGCCCTCGCCGTCGCCGTGATCATCGGCGCGCTCTGCGGCGAGTCGGTCGGCTTCTACCTCGGCCGCTGGTTCGGACCGCGCATCCGCGGGTCGCGCCTCGGCCGCCGCCTCGGCGAGAAGAACTGGCTGCGGGCCGAGCGCTACCTCGCGCGCCGCGGCGGCATCGCCGTCTTCCTCTCGCGCTTCCTCCCGGTGCTGCACTCCCTCATCCCGCTCACCGTCGGGATGAGCGGCATGAGCTACCGGACCTTCATGGCCTGGACGACGCCCGCGTGCATCCTCTGGTCGTTCGCCTACGTCGGCGTCGGAGCCGCGGCGGCGGGCGGCTACCGCGAGCTGTCGGACAGCCTGCACTACGCGGGCTACCTCTTCGTCGGCGCGATCGTGGTCTTCGTGCTGGTCGTCATCGGCGTGAAGAAGCTCCTCTCACGCGCAGAGGCGCGTCACCTCGACGAGTGACGCGCCTCGGGGCGTGAGCGGGTCGGGTCAGCCGAGCAGGCCGGCCGAGGTGAGCCACTCGGTCGCGATGGCCGCGGCCGACTTCTGCTCGTTGACGCTCTCGGAGTTCAGCGCGACGAGGTCGTCGGCGGTCAGCTTCGCGCTGACGCCGTTGATGATCTCGGCGGCGTCGTCGTCGACCTTGTCGGAGACGATGGGCACCACGTTGTCCGCGACGAACAGGCCGTCGGGGTCGGCGAGGGGCAGCAGATCGTTCGACTCGATGTTCGGGTCGGCGGTGTAGATGTTCGCCATCTGGATCTGGTTGCTGGCCAGCGCGTCGACGGTCGTCGATCCGCCGCTGTCCTCGATCGCCTGGAACGTCGTGGTGATGCCGTACTTCGACTGCAGCGCGTCGGGTCCGTAGGGACGGGTCTGCAGCTCCGAGTTGCCGCCGAGCACGATCGGGTCGGTGACGTTCTTCAGCGAGGCGATGTCGGTCAGGTTCCACTTGTCGGCGAAGGCCTGGGTGACCGTGTAGGAGTTCTGGTCGCTCGCGTCCGCGGCGTCGAGCGCGCGCAGTCCGTCGGGCAGGGCGTCGGTGAGCGCCGAGTAGACGTCGTCGGCCGTGGTCGCGGTCGTGTCCGGCTCCAGCGCCTGCAGGAGGCTGCCGCCGTACTCGGGGAAGACGTCGATCGAGCCGCTCTCGATCTCGGGCAGGTAGATCTCGCGCTGACCGATGCGGAAGTCGCGCTGCACGGTCATCCCCCCGTCCTCGAGGGCCTGCGCGTAGATCTCGGCGATGATCTCGTTCGAGTAGTAGTCCTGCGAGCCGATGACGATGGTGTCGCCGCCGGCGGTCGCTCCCGATCCTTCGTCGAGCGGATCGCTGGACGAGCACCCTGCCAGCGCCACCACGGCGCCGACCGCGAGTGCGCTGAGAACGACACGGCCCTTCTTGGTTGCTGTGAACATCTCTTATTTCCCTTCGTCGATGGGGATTCCCACCACCGCGCGGCGTCGGAATGACGACGCGCGGAAACCTGTGCGCTCGGTCGAGGCGCGGCCGAGGCCGAGCACGACGCCGCGGGGCACGGCGATCCGCTGGAGGACCGCGAACAGCACCTCGCTGAGCAGCGTGAGCACGATCACGATGATCGAGCCCGCGAGCATCTGCGGGTAGTCGCCCGCCTTCACGCCCTGGAAGATGTAGCGGCCGAGACCGCCGGCGCCGATGTAGTCGGCGAGCGTCGCCGTGGCGATGATCTGCAGGGCCGCGACGCGCAGACCGCCGATCAGCAGCGGCAGGCCGAGCGGGATCTCGACCTTCGCCAGGATCTGCCACTCCGTCATGCCGACGGAGCGCGCGGCGTCGACGGTGCGGCGGTCGACCGCCTCGAGCCCGGAGTAGGCGCCCGCGAGGATCGACGGGATCGCCAGGATCACGAGTGCGATCAGCGGTGCGCCCAGGCCGAGGCCGAGACTCATCGCCGCGAGCACCAGCACGCCCAGGGTGGGCAGCGCGCGGAGGCCGCCGGCGACGGGCACGGCGATGCCCTTGCCCTTGCCGGTGTGGCCGATGAGGTAGCCGAGCGGGATGGCGATGGCCGCGGCGATCACCAGCACGACGAGGCTGATGCCGAGGTGCTGCGCGACGCGGGTCGGGATGCCGTAGATGCCCTCCCAGTGCGCCGGGTCGCCGATCCAGGCGAAGGCCTGGGCGATGAGGTTCATGCGGTCACCGCCTTCGCGCTCGCGGCGCTCCTGCGGCGGGAGCGGCTCCGGTCGAGGGTGGTCCACGGCATGAGCAGGCGCCCGAGCAGCACGAGGAGCCCGTCGAGGACGAGGGCCAGCACGATGGTCAGCACGATGCCGGTGATGATCTCGCCCTGGATGCCGCGCTGGAAGCCGTCCGTGAAGAGCAGGCCGAGGCTCTGGATGCCCAGCACCGCGCCGACCGTCACGAGGCTGACCGTGCTCACCGTGACCACGCGCAGGCCCGAGAGCAGGACGGGACCGGCGAGCGGGAACTCGACCTTCCAGAACCGCGCCCAGGCCGAGTAGCCCATCGCCGTCGCCGACTGGGTGACGTCCTCCGACACCGCCGAGAGCGCGTCGGAGGTGGTCCGCACCATCAGCGCGATGCCGTAGAGGGTGAGGCCGATGATGACGTTCGCGGTGGAGCGCAACGGGATGCCGAGCAGCGCGGGCAGCAGGATGAACATCGCCAGCGACGGGATGGCGTAGAGCACGCCGAGTCCGGTGAGCAGCGTGCCGCGGCTCCAGCGGTAGCGGTTGGCGACCCAGCCGAACGGCAGCGAGATCACGAAGCTGAGCAGGATCGGCGGGACCGAGAGCGCGAGGTGCGCCAGCAGGTTCGCGACGATCTGATCGGTGTTGTTGACGACCCAGTTCACGCGCCGACGCCGTCCTGCGCGCGCAGGACGCCGGTCGGCCGCCCGTCGCCGTCGACGACGATCCGGGCGCCGTCGCGCTCCTCGATCGACAGCGATCGCTTGCCGCGGTCGGCGCCGACGAAGCCGGCGACGAACTCGCTGGCGGGGTTCGCGAGGATCTCGGCGGGCGAGCCCTTCTGCGCGATCCGGCCGCCCTTCTCGAGGATGACGACCTGGTCGCCGAGCAGGAACGCCTCGTCGATGTCGTGCGTGACGAAGACGACCGTCTTGTCGAGCTCGCGCTGCAGGCGGAGCGTCTCGCGCTGGAGGTCGGCGCGCACGAGCGGGTCGACGGCGCCGAACGGCTCGTCCATCAGCAGGATGTTGGGGTCGACGGCGAGGCCGCGCGCGACGCCGACGCGCTGCTGCTGACCGCCGGAGAGCTGGCTCGGGTACCGGGTGGCGAGGGAGCGGTCGAGGCCGACGGTGTCCATCAGCTCGAGCGCGCGGTCGTGGGCGGGCTTCTTCGCGACGCCGTTCAGCCGAGGCACCGTGGCGATGTTGTCGATCACCCGGCGGTGCGGCAGGAGACCGGAGTTCTGCATCACGTAGCCGATGCGGCGGCGGAGCGAGACGGCCGGGAGCCTGGAGATGTCCTCGCCGTCGATCTCGATCGTGCCGCCGGTCGGCTCGATCATGCGGTTGATCATCCGCAGGATCGTCGTCTTGCCGCAGCCGGACGAGCCGACGAAGACGGTGGTCTGCCGGGAGGGCAGCACGAGCGAGAAGTCGTCCACCGCCCGCGTGCCGTCCGGATACTGCTTGCTCACTCCGCGGAATTCGATCACGGTCCTGCTCTTCCCTGTCCCGTGGTCCCGGTCAGAACCTGGCGATCAGCAAAACATCATTCGGAGACGCGTGCCAACCCGGATGGCGCAGTGTTGCACCCGAGCGTGGAAAGAGCTAGGCCGCCGGCGGCCGTCGCGGTCAGGCCTCGATCGGCCCGTAGTGCATCGAGAGGTAGTTGCGCAGCAGCACCCGGGCCTCGTCGATGAAGCGCTGGTCGCCGGCCGGGTCGATGAGGAAGGCGCGGGTGAGCATCGCGTCCGCGACCTCGATCACGACCTCGAGGCGGAACGACAGCTGGGCACCGCCGGGCAGGCCGTACTCGGAGGCGAGGATCTCGGCGAAGCGGCGGGCGAAGAAGCCCGCCTCGAACGCCTCCCCCGCGACCTCGGGCGCGTGGATCGTGTCGACGAAGCGGATCGAGCGGAAGCCGGCCTCGGTGCGGTGCATCTCGCAGAACGCGTCGACCGCGCAGTCGACGGCGCCCCACCAGTCCGCCGGGTGCTTCTCGCGGATGTCGGTGATGACCTTCTTGCGGAAGCGCTCGAGCGCGCGCTCGCGCAGGGCCTGGAGCACGGCGATGCGGTCGGGGAAGTAGCGGTAGACGGTGCCGATCGCGGCGCCCGCGCGCTCGGCCACCATCGCGGTGGTCAGGCGGTCGAAGCCGACCTCGTCGACCACGGCCGCGGCGGCGTCGAGGAGGGAGGCCAGCCGGGCCGCGCTGCGGACCTGGACCGGCTCGTTGCGGACCTGAGGCGACTCTCCGAAAGGTCGATCGACGAGGTTTCCAAGCGGCACGGCGAAGCTCCTTCGGTATCGGTTTCTACAATCGTACGCACGCGGACGTGCCGTTCGCGTCGAATCACCGAATGTCTCTCGCTTTCTTCGCCCCGCGTAGGGTGGGCGCGCAGCGGCACCCCAGGAGGACCCATGTGCGGACGCTTCGTCCTCTCGCAGACCAGCGCCGACCTGGTCGCGCTCTTCGACATCGACGAGCCCGGCGCGGATCTTCCGGGCCCGTCCTGGAACATCGCGCCGACGCAGCGGATCGCCGTCGTCGCGGAGTCGATGAAGGGCGTGGAGGAGGGCGAGCCGCCGCGCCGCCGCCTGGCCGGCGCGCGCTGGGGCCTGGTGCCGCGCTCCGCCGCGGATCCGTCCGGTGCGCCGCTCTTCAACGCGCGGATCGAGTCGGTCGCCGAGAAGCCCTCCTTCCGGGAGTCCTTCGCGGCGCGACGGGCGATCGTGCCGGCCTCCGGCTGGTACGAGTGGCGGGTCGGCGCCGACGGCGTGAAGGCACCTGTCTTCGTGTCGCCGGGCGGTGGCGCGCTCGTGCTGTTCGCCGGGCTGTACGAGTGGTGGCGCTCGGCGGAGCCCGGGGCGCCGTGGCTGCTGTCGGCGACGATCCTGACGCGCCCCTCCGCGGGAGCGGTGGCCGAGGTGCACGAGCGGATGCCCGTGCTGCTGCAGCCGGAGTTGATCGAGGACTGGCTCGACCCGCTCACCGCGGGCGAGGGCTCGCTGCTGCGCGCGGCGTCGGACGGCGCGGCCGAGCTGGCCGAGGAGCTCGACGTGCACCGCGTCGGCGCCGCGGTCGGCACGGTGGGCAGCAACGGGCCGGATCTGATCGAGCCCGTCGAGGACTGAGCCGGACCGGCGTCCCTCCACCGGTGCAGCGCGGCGCCCGCCGGACGGGGGCGACCGGCTCCCGGGGCCGTCTGGCACACTGGGCGGATGCCGCTGACGCCTGAGAGCAAACCGATGAGCGCCGGGGCGGCCGAGGTCCTGCACCGCGCCGCACGCATCGAGGACCGGATCCACGCGCTGCGCATGCGCCGGGTGACGCGCAAGGGCTACGTGCCGCGGATCATCCCCTACACCGGCTACGGCACCACCGAGCAGCTCCGCGTGCTCGCGCGCGTCCTCTACACCCGGCCGACCCCGCCCGGGGCGGAGGAGGTCCAGCCCGTGGAGAGCGTCCGCGGCTGGCGCAGCTTCACGAGCCTCTACATCAGCGGCGCGGTCGTCTCGGTCTCGGTCGACGGGCAGAGCCACCGGATGGTCGCGGATCGCGGCGGTGTCATCGACACCGACATCCCGATCACGCTCGAGCCGGGCTGGCACCGCATCACCCTCACTGTCGAGGGCGGCGCGCCGGTCGAGGCCCCCGTCTTCATCGTGCGGCCGGAGGCGAGGATCGGCGTCGTGTCCGACGTCGACGACACGGTCATGGTCACGGCGCTCCCCCGGCCCTTCGTCGCCGCCTGGAACACGTTCGTGCTCGACGAGCACGCGCGGATGCCCACGCCGGGGATGGCCGTCTTCCTCGACCGCTTCTCCCGCCAGAACCAGGGCTCGCCCGTCATCTACCTCTCCACCGGCGCCTGGAACGTGGCGCCGGCGCTGACGCGGTTCCTGTCGCGGCACCTCTACCCGGCGGGGGCGCTGCTCCTGACCGACTGGGGGCCGACGCACGACCGCTGGTTCCGCAGCGGCAAGCAGCACAAGGAGGAGAACCTCCGCCGCCTCGCCGCGGAGTTCCCGGACGTCCGCTGGCTGCTGGTCGGCGACGACGGGCAGCACGACGAGGAGATCTACTCCGACTTCGCGCACGAGCACCCCGAGAAGGTCGCGGCGATCGCGATCCGCCAGCTCTCCAACGGCGAGGCGGTGCTCGCGGGCGGTCGCTCGAAGGCGGCCGACCTCTCGGAGACGAGCGGCACCCCGTGGGTCTACGCCCCGGACGGCGCCGGCATCTCCGAGCAGCTGACCGAGCTCGGCATCCTCTAGCCCGGTGCGGCACGGCCGTGCCGACGCGCGGGTCTCGGGCATGCAGAGCCGGCCTCGGCACGCGGAGACCGTGCGGAACGACGAGCCGGACGTGGAATCGCGAGCCGCGACTCCCGCAGCCCGAGCTTCGGCTCGCGAAACTTGCCTGGGCACGCGAAAACCGCGCAGAACGACGAGCCGGAGCTGATTCCGCGAGCCGAAGCTGCTCGACGGCGAAGTCCGGCTCGCAGAATCCACCTCGGCACGCGGGAACCGTGAGGAACCGCGAGCCAGAGGTCGAATCACGAGCCGAAGATCCTCCCGCCGGACCTCCGGCTCGCCGAACATTCCTCGGCACCCGGAAACCCCGCCAGACCACGAGCCGTACGCGTAATCGCGAGCCGAAGGCCTCGCCGCCCAAGCTCCGGCTCGCGAGAACCGCCCAGGCACGCGGAAACTGCGTAGAACGACAAGCCGAAGAGCATTTCGCGAGCCGACCGTCGAATCGCAAACCGGAGGGCTTCCCACCCGAGGTTCGGCTCGCGAAAACCGCCCCGGCACGCGGAAACCCCGCAGAACCACGAGCCGGAGCTCGAATCACGAGCCGAAGCTCATCGCGCCTGACGTGTTCGGCTCGCGGAAACGTCCTCAGCACGCGGAAACCGCGCAGAACGACGAGCCGGAGATGATTTCGCGTGCCGAAGGTCCTCCCGCCGGAGGTTCGGCTCGCGGAAACCGCCTCGGCACGGGGAACGGGGCGGAATCACGAGCCGGAGGTTCTCCCGCCAGAGGTTCGGCTCGCGGAAACCGTCGCGGCACGCGGAAACGGGGCGGAATCGCGAGCCGGAGGGCGAATCACGAGCCGGAGATCCTCCCGCCGGAGGTTCGGCTCGCGGAGACCGCCTCGGCACGCGGGAACCGGCAGGAATCGCGAGCATGAGGTGGTTTCGCGAGCCGGAGGTGCCGGGGTGGCGGAGGGGTGGAGTGGCGGAGGGGTGGCCTGGAACGACGGAGGCCGCCCGCTCCCCGGGTGGGGAGGGGCGGCCTCGGTCGTGGGGGGACGGACTACGCCTGGTGCGCGGCCTGGAGGTCGAGCGTGATGGTGACCTTCTCGCCGATGAGCACGCCACCGGTCTCGAGGGCGGCGTTGTAGGTGAGACCGAAGTCGGTGCGGTCGATGGTCGCCTTGGCGGTCAGACCGGCCTTGTAGTTGCCGTAGGGGTCGGAGCCGAAGCCGCCGAACTCGACCTCGAAGGTCACGGGCTTGGTGACGTCCTTGATGGTGAGCTCGCCGTCGACGAGGAAGTCGTCGCCGTTCGCGCGGACCGCGGTCGACACGAAGTGGATCGAGGGGTACTTCTCGGCCTCGAAGAAGTCGCCGGTGCGGAGGTGTCCGTCGCGGTTGGGCTCGTTGGTGTTGATGGAGGCGACCTCGGCGGTGGCCTCGACCTTGGAGTCGAGCGGGTTCTCACCGGTGGTGAAGGTGGCGGTGAAGCGCTCGAACTTGCCCTTGACCTTGCTGATCATCAGGTGGCGGACGCTGAAGCCGACCTCGCTGTGCGTGGGGTCGATGACCCAGGTGCCGGCGCGGTATCCGGGGATGGTGGTGGTGTCGCTCATGGTTTCTCCTCGAGAGTGTGAATCGCGCGGGAAGCTCGTCCCCGTCCGATGTATGCAAGCGCATCGACGGATCGAGTATTCCATGTAGCGACAACCTTTTTCGACACGGGACCCCTGTCCGACGACTGACGGACACTTCCACGCCGCCTTCGACCCTCGAAAGGGGCACAGGCGGTCGCCACGGCCCGGGTGAGTCCGCGCGGAGCACGACGAAGACTGAGGACGGCCCCGCAGCATCCGCGCGATCCCCGGCCAGAGCCGGCGCCCCTTGGGAGGCGCCCTTCGACAGGAGACACCGATGACCGACGCCCCCACCCCCGCCGACGCCCTCCGCCGCCGCACCGTGCTGGCCGGCGCCTGGGCCGCTCCCGTGGTCGGAGCCGCCCTCGCCTCCCCCGGCGCCGCGGCCTCGACCACCGAGATCACCGGGACGATCGTCTTCAACCCCCGCCAGTACCGCGGGACCCGCGTCGGCGACCGGGTCGAGTTCCCGCCGCTGACCGGCACCGTCACCATCTCGCGCGGTCCGATGCCCTCGAAGGCCTTCGTGAACTTCTCGGAGCCGAACGAGCGCGTCGACCTCCGCCGCGACGCGGGCCGGTTCACCCCGGTCGATCCGGTGACCGGCCGCTTCTCCTTCGACGGCATCTACAACGCGATCGTCGACGGCGAGAACCCGTTCGGCTTCGCCTACGCCGGCATCGCGGAGGAGGACGCCGACGGCGCGATCTTCGGCTACGACGTCGCCGAGCTGGACGGCTGAGCCGTCCGGGGCGGCCGACCTGTCAGCGCGCGGCCGTCGGCTCCGCGTCGCGCACCGGGTTGCGAATGCCGAGCAGCGAGACCAGCCCGCCGAGGAAGAGCAGCACGGCGGTCGCGATCGCCGCGCGGCGGAAGCCCTCGGCGTCGAGCGTGTCGCCGACGATCAGGGAGGTGGCGGCGATCGCGACCAGCCCGGCGATCCGCGAGACCGCGTTGTTGATCGCGGAGCCGACTCCGCTGTGCCGGCTGTCGACCGCGCCGAGGATGGTGGAGGTCAGCGGGGCGACGGTGATCGCGAGGCCGAGGCCGAAGAGCAGGATGCCGGGCAGCAGCTGCGTCACGTAGTCGGCGGGCGGCCGCACACCGGCCAGCAGCAGGAAGCCGACGCCGGCGACCAGCGGGCCGACGCCCATGAAGAGCCGCGGCCCGAACCGCGCTGTCAGCGCGCCGGCGACCTGCGAGAGCAGCAGGAGCAGGATCGTCGGCGGGAGCGTGGCGAGGCCGGCGAGCGTGGCCGAGAAGCCGAGCCCCTGCTGCAGGTAGAGACCCAGGGCGAAGAAGCCGAACGAGAGCGCCCCGTAGATGAAGGCCGTCGACACGTTGCCGACCGTGAAGTTGCGCGAGGCGAACAGCGAGAGCGGCAGCATCGGGTTCGGCGTCCGCCGCTCCCAGAGCACGAAGGCGACCAGGGCGGCCAGACCGCCGATCAGGGCGACGAGCACCAGCGGGTTCCCGAAGCCGAGCCGCTCCTGCTCGATCAGCGCGAAGACCGGGCCGCCGAGGCCGATCACGCCGAGCACCGCGCCGACGCCGTCGATCGGCACCCGGGTGCCGGAGTCGACGTGGCCGAGCCGGCGCAGCAGCAGCAGCGTCACCGCGATCGGGAGGAGGTTGAGCGCGAAGACGTAGCGCCAGGAGCCGGCGTCCACGAGCAGCCCGCCGATCACCGGGCCCGCGATCGTCGCCGTGCCCGTCCACGCGGTCCACGCGCCGATGGTCTTCGCCTGCGCGGCGCCGTGGACCGTCGCGATGATCAGCGCGAGCGAGCTGGGCACGAGGATCGCCCCGGCGGCGCCCTGGAGCATCCGGGCGACGATCAGCACCTCCGCCGTCGGCGCGAGCGCGCAGAGCAGCGAGGTGACGCCGAAGCCGATCAGACCGATCGTCATGCTGCGGGCACGCCCGATCCGGTCGGCCAGCGAGCCGGCGACCAGGATCAGCGCGCCGAGGGTGATCAGGTAGCCGTCCACCACCCACTGCTGCACGGCGAGCCCGCCGCCGAGCTCGCGGGTGATCGCGGGCAGTGCCACGTTGACGACGGTGCCGTCGAGGAACGCCACGAAGGAGGCGAGGATCGCGACCACGAGGACCGCGCGCGGGCGGCTCGTCGCGGTGCCTTCGGAGGTGCTCATCGCTGCTGCCGGCTCATCCGCTCACCGTACTCCGAGCCGACGCGGCGCAGCGCGGCACCGCCGGTACAGACTCGTCGCCTACTCTCGTAGCCATGTCTGCGCAAGGAACCGCCCGCAGCGGCGTGCTCGCCCGCGTCCTCGGTGTCGTCGGAGCGAGCCTGGCCGGAGGGCTGCTGATCACCGTCGGCGTCACTCCCGCCCTCGCCGTCACCGGGCTCGCCGCCAACAACCCGATCGGCCTCTTCGAGACCGTGCCCGAGTACCTCGAGCTGGGCCAGCTGGCGCAGAAGACCGAGATCTACGCGAAGAACGCCGACGGGACCGACGGTCTCCTCGCCTCCTTCTACGCGCAGAACCGCGAGGAGGTGGCCTTCGACCAGGTCAGCCAGTTCGTGAAGGACGCGGCTGTCTCGACCGAGGACCCGCGCTTCTACGAGCACGGCGGCGTCGACCTGCAGGGCACGATCCGCGCGGTGCTGAGCAACGTGGTCGGCGGCGATCTGCAGGGCGGGTCCTCGATCACCCAGCAGTACGTCAAGAACGTCCTCGTGCAGAAGGCCGAGGCGCTCAGCGACACCGACGCCGCCGCCTCGCAGGCCGCCTACGACGAGGCGACCGCCACGACGCCGGCGCGCAAGCTCAAGGAGATGAAGCTCGCCGTCGACCTCGAGAAGAAGTACAGCAAGGACGACATCCTGCTCGGCTACCTCAACATCGCCGGCTTCGGCGGGCAGGTCTACGGGATCCAGGCCGCGGCCGAGTACTACTTCTCCAGCACAGCGGCGACGCTCTCGCTCGCCCAGGCCGCGAGCCTGATCGCGACGGTGAACAACCCCAACGGCCTCCGGATCGACCAGCCGGAGAACATCCCCGAGAACAAGGTCCGGCGCGACTACGTCCTGGGCCGGATGCTCGAGGAGGGGAAGATCTCGCAGGCCGACCACGACGCGGCGGTGGCCGAGGAGGTCGTCCCCGCGATCAAGGAGACGCCCACGGGCTGCCAGCAGGCCGGCAACGCCGCCTTCTTCTGCGACTACGTCACCCGCGTCATCCAGAACGACCCCGCCTTCGGCGACGACGAGAACACCCGCTTCGCCAACTTCCAGCGCGGCGGCTACAAGATCTACACGACGCTCGACCGCGAGCTCCAGGACGTCGCGACGGCGGCCACGAACGCCGCGGTGCCGAAGGTGCCCACGAACGACGTCAACATCGGCAGCTCGACCGTCTCGATGGAGGTGGGCACGGGCCGCGTCCTGGCGATGGTGCAGAACAAGGACTACGACGCCGCCGGCTCCGTGAACGGAGCGAACTTCTCGGCGATCAACTTCAACACCGACACGGCCTACGGCGGTTCCGCCGGCTTCCAGGTGGGGTCGACGTACAAGGTCTTCACCCTCGCGCAGTGGCTCGCCAACGGCCACACCCTCTTCGAGACCGTCAACGGGCGGATCCGCACCTTCGAAGGCTTCCCCGCCAGCTGTGTTCCAGGCGGTGAAGACGACACGCCCTACAAGGTCGGCAACGACGAGGATGAGAACGGGACCTTCAGCGTCCTGGCCGGAACCATGCAGTCGATCAACACGGCGTACCTCGCCATGGCGCAACAGCTCGACCTCTGCGCGATCCGCGACCAGGCCGCCGCCTTCGGCGTCAAGGCGGCCGACGGCGGCCAGCTCGGAGTGAAGCCGTCCTCGGTCCTCGGCTCGGACTCGAACATCTCGCCCCTCTCGATGGTCACCGCCTTCGCCGGTTTCGCAAACAACGGATCGGCGTGCTCGGCCATCGCCATCGATTCGATCACCGACGCGAGCGGAACCGCGGTCCAGCCGCCGACGTCGACCTGCAACCAGGCGCTCTCGCCCGAGCTGACGGCCGTCGCGAACTACGCTCTGCAGCGCGTCGTCACCTCGGGAACCGCCGCCCAGTCCGATCCCGACGACGGAATCGAGCACATCGGTAAGACCGGCACCACGGACAACGCGGAGTCGACCTGGATGGACGGCGCCAGCTCGCGCGTCGCCACGGTCGTCTGGGTCGGCAACATCGACGGCCACGTCTCGATGCGCGAGGTCCGCTTCCCGAACTCGGACCTGGAGTCGCGGCCCTACGCGTCGAACATCCGCCACTACATCTGGAACAGGGTGATGACGGCCGCCGACGAGAAGTACGGCGGAGACGACTTCGCCGAGCCGAGCAGCGCGCTGCTGAACGGCCGGCAGATCGCCGTGCCGAACGTCGCCGGGCAGTCCGTCGACGACGCGACCGAGGTGCTCGAGGACCTCGGCTTCGACGTCGAGGAGGGCGCCACCGTCGACTCCGCGACGCCCGCCGGGACCGTCGCCGGCACCGACCCGGGCGCCGGGACGACGATCGCCCGCTACTCCAGCATCACGCTGCTCGTGAGCAACGGCGCCCTGGTGCCCGCGCCCGAGACGCAGGCGCCCGCTCCCACGGCGACCACGGCGCCGACCGCCACGGCCGAGCCCACCGCGGAGCCGACCGCGACTCCGACGCCGCTGCCGACCGCGACGCCCACCACCACCCCGACGGCGGAGGTCGACCAGTGAGCGGCTTCGATCCCGGCTTCCTGGGCGCCCCGCTCGCGGCGCCCCGTCCCTCAGGTGACCGCGTGGTGCGGCAGCTGCCGTACACGCACTTCGAGGTGCTCCTCGACCCGGAGCGCCGGCTCGCGCTCTCGACCGCGGTGAACATCGACGGCGCGCGGCTGCTCGACCTCGGCCGCGGCGACGACTGGCACCTCGACGAGCGCGTGCCCGCGAGCGAGCAGACCGGGCCGGAGGTGTACGCGCGGAACGACTTCGACCGCGGCCACCTCGTCCGCCGCCGCGATCCCGTCTGGGGCGAGCCGGCCGAGGCGCGCGCCGGCAACGTGGACAGCTTCTGCTACACGAACGCGGCGCCGCAGGCGAGCGGCTTCAACCAGTCCAAGGAGCTCTGGCTCGGCCTCGAGGACCTCGTCCTCGAGTACGCGCAGGCGAACCGCGCCCGGATCGACGTCTTCACCGGCCCGGTGCTGGCGGAGGGCGACCCGGTCTACCGCGGCATCGGCATCCCGCTGCGCTTCTGGAAGATCGCGGCCTGGAGCCCTGACGGCACGACCCTCGCGGCGAGCGCGTACCTGCTCGACCAGACCGCGCTGGTGCGGCGGATCGTCGACGGCGAGGACCGCGAGGGCCTCGCCCCGCTCGGCGCCTACCGGACCTTCCAGGTCGCGGTGTCGAGCCTGGCCGGGCCGACGGGTCTGGACCTCGACGCCCTCGCCGCCGTCGACGTCCTCGGCGCGGCCGGAGCGCGGGCGGAGCCGCCGCGCGAGCTGCTCACGGCCGAGGACGTGGCGCGCGGTCTGACCGCCCGCTGAGCCGCACGCCGAGCCGCCCGCCGAGCCGCCCGGCGGTCCAGGATGGGGGCATGACCTCCCCCGTCCTCGTCGAGATCGACGACTCCGGCACTCCCCTGCTCCGCGATCCAGGGGCCGGGCTCGTCCGCGTCGACGAGCCGGGGTATCTGCGCGGCGACGGCGTCTTCGAGACGCTGGCCGTGATCCGCGGCCGTGCTCGCGGGCAGGAGGAGCACCTGACACGCCTCGCGGCCTCCGCCGCGGCCGTCGGGCTCGAGATCCCGTCCGCCGAGGTGTGGTCCGCGGCGATCGCCCTCGCGGTCGCCGAGCACGACGCGGTCGAGGACCTCAGCATCCGGCTGGTCGCGGGCTACCGGGACGCCACGACGGCGCGGGCGACGGTCCGCGCGGAGCCGACCGCCGACTCCTCGGAGCTGCGTGACCGGGGCGCCGCCGTCGCCGTGCTCGACCGCGGCTACCCGCACGGGGTGCAGGAGGAGGCCCCCTGGCTGCTCAGCGGCGTCAAGACGACCTCCGGTGCCGTCACCCGCGCCGCACTGCGCGAGGCGAAGCGGCGGGGCGCCGACGACGTGGTCTGGCGCACGAGCGACGGCCTCCTGCTCGAGGGCGCGACCTCGAGTCTCGTCCTGCTCGCGGACGGGGTGCTCGTGACGCCCGCCGCCGGCGCAGGGATCCTCGATGGGACGACGGTGGCGAGAGTGCTGCCGATCGGCGAGGGGCGCGGCCTCTCCTCCGCGCGGCGGGACCTGCCTGTCGCGGCGCTGGCCGGCGCCGACGCGGCCTGGCTGGTGTCGAGCACCCGGCGCGCCGTGCCGATCCGCTCCGTGGACGGACAGCCGCTCGCCGTGGACCGCGCGCTGACGGCGGCGTTCGAGCAGGGGCTGCTCGCCGACTGACGTGTCCCGGGCGCTCAGGCCGCGTCGGCGAGCTCGCGCGCCGTCCAGGCGCCGACCCCGACCGACTCCGCATGGCGCAGGTCGTCGACGGTGTCGACGTCCAGCCGCAGCGTCGAGGACTCGGTCAGATCGAGCACGCGGTAGCCGGCAGCGACGTGCTTCTCGCGCGAGTCGAGACCGAAGGCCGGCTCCGGGCCGGTCCCGCCGGGCAGGAGCAGCGCGGTCGTGCCGCTGCCGGCGCGGTCGCCGACCATCGCCGGGGTGTCGCCGGCGGCGGCGAGCGCGGCGTCGAGATCCGCGGCGGTGAGCGCTGGCAGGTCGGCGGTCAGCGCGATCACGGGCGAGCCGGGGCGGTGGTCCTGCGCCGCCGCGATGCCCGCGGCGACGGCGGGATTGAGCTGCCCTGGATCGCCGACGACGTGCAGGCCGGGGTGCTCGAGCGCGGCCCGCTCCACCGCGGACATGTCGGAGGTGACGAGGACGACGGCGCCCACGGACTCCGCCGCGCCGACCGCGGCCAGGGTGTCGAGGAGGAACGCCTCGGCCAGGGCGGAGCGCGCGACGAGCTCGAGGCGGGTCTTGGAGGTGCCGCGGCCCCGGTACACGACGACGGCGGTCCAGGCGCCGCTCACGACGCGACCCGCCCGGCCGCTTCTTCGAGCCCGGCCGCGTGGCCCTCGGCGTAGCCCTCCGCGTGCGCCTCGTCGGCGCCGACCCGGAACATGTCGTCCGGACCGGTGCGGGTCAGCGTGCGGGCGCCCGGTGCATCGAGGCCGCTGACGAAGCGGTCGAGGCCGCGGACAACGGCGACGGGATGCCCGGTCGCCTTGCCCTTCACCAGGTCGCCGAGCGCGGCGATCTCGTCGGCGACCGCGGGCATGGTCACCGCGAGCGTCCGGCCGAGCGCGTCCACGGCGCCGCGCAGGTCGTCGATCACCAGCAGACCGGCCGCGCCGATCGCCGCGTCGGTCTGCCCGACCCGCCACGCACGGCCGAGCGTGTCGCTCACGACGACGCCGACCCGGGCGCCGAGCCGCTCGCGCAGACCGGCGCAGAGCGCGCGGGCCGAGGCGTCCGGATCCTCGGGCAGCAGCAGGACGGTGCCCTCGGCGACGTTGCTGGAGTCGACCCCCGCCGCCGCCTGGACGATGCCGAGACGGTTCTCCACGATCCGGGTGACCCCGTGCGCGTGCGCGCGGGTGGCGACGACGCGGACCGTCTCGGCGGTGATGGCGTCCTCGCGGTCGTCGGCCGCGACGACCCTGCCCTCGGCCTTCGAGACCACCTTGCTGGTCACCACGAGGACGTCGCCGTCGACCGGACGGTCGGGTTCGGGAGCGGCCGCGACCGCCGCGAGGATCAGCTCGAGCAGGTCGTCCCCCGGGACCACCTCGGGGATCCCCTCGAGGACCCAGGCCGCCACGCGCATCGCACTCATCCCGCCATTGTCCCAGGCGCCGGAGACGCGGAGCGCACGCCCCCGGGGCGCTTGCGGCCCGGGCCCGGAACGTGCGAGCGGACGGTCAGGAAGCGAGGTACGCCGCGACGGCCGGCGGCACGTAGGGCGAGACGTCGCCGCCCAGCCCCGACACCTGGCGCACCAGCGAGGAGGAGACGTGGGCGTGCGCGGGGTCCGGCAGCAGGAAGACGGTCTCGACGTGCGCGAGGTTGCGGTTCACGATCGCCATCGGCGTCTCGTAGGCCACGTCGACCTGCGAGCGGATGCCCTTCACCAGGATGCTCGCGCCGACGTCGGTGCAGTAGTCGACGAGCAGTCCCATGCTCCAGGAGGCGACGACGATCGACCCCTCGATGCCGGCCTCGGCGATCGACTGCTCGATCAGCGCGACGCGCTGCGCGATCGGCAGCAGCGCGGTCTTGGACGGGTTGTGCACGACGACGACGTGCAGCTCGTCGACGAGGCGCGCGGCGCGCTCGATGACGTCGAGATGCCCGAGGGTGACGGGGTCGAACGAGCCGGGGACGACGGCGATGCGGGCCATGCCTCCAGCGTATCGGGCGCCCCGGCGGGCCTACCCGGACCCGACCACCCCGTCGGGGGTCAGCTCTTGCCGAGGAACTCGCGGTCGCGCTCCTGCACGCGCCGCTCGAGGGCGGCGCGCAGGCGGTCGTGCGTGGCGAGCACCGGGTCGGTCTCGAGCAGCCGCTCGGCCAGCACCCGCGCCTCGAGTATCATCCAGGAGTCCTGCACCACGCGCAGCAGGCGGAGGGAGGAGCGCCCACCCGACTGCGAATCGCCCAGCACGTCGCCCTCGCGGCGCAGCTCGAGGTCGGCCTCGGCCAGCTCGAAGCCGTCGAGGGTCGCCGCGACGGTCTCGACCCGCTCGCGCGCGGTCGTGCCGGCCTCGGCCGCGGTGACGAAGAGGCAGACGCCGGGCACCCCGCCGCGCCCGATCCGGCCGCGGAGCTGGTGGAGCTGCGAGACGCCGAACCGCTCCGCGTCCAGGACGATCATCATCGACGCGTTCGGCACGTCGACGCCGACCTCGATCACCGTCGTCGAGACGAGGACGTCGATCTCCCCGGCCGCGAAGGCCCGCATGACGGCGTCCTTCTCCTCCGCCGTCATCCGGCCGTGCAGGGCGGCCGAGCGCCGCTTCCCGAGCAGGGCGTGCCCGCGGACGCCCTCGATCGTCTCCGACACCGTCGACAGCGGGGTGGCCGCGGGCTCGTCCTCGCCGGCGAGCGGACCCTCCGCCGCCTCCCCCGGCTCGATCGCCGGGCAGACGAGGTAGACCTGGTGGCCCTTGCGGATCTCCTCCTCGGCCCGCTCCCACGCCCGGGCGATCCAGGCGGGGTGATCGGCCAGCGGCACCACGTGGCTGGTGATGCCCGGGCGACCGGCCGGCAGCTCGCGGATCGTCGAGACGTCCAGGTCGCCGAAGACGGTCATCGCGACCGTCCGCGGGATGGGCGTCGCGGTCAGCACGAGCACGTGCGGCGGCTGCGCCCCCTTGCGCCGCAGCGCGTCGCGCTGGTCGACGCCGAACCGGTGCTGCTCGTCGATCACCACCAGACCGAGGTCGTAGAACGAGACCTTGTCGCCGAGCAGGGCGTGCGTGCCGACCACGATCTTCGCGGTGCCCGAGACGATCCGCAGCAGGGCCGCGCGCCGGGCCGCGGCGCCGAGGCCGCCGGTCAGGAGGGTCGGCGAGAGCTCCGCCGCCAGCTCCGGCCCGAGGGTGCGCACGATCGAGCGCAGGTGCTGGCCGGCGAGCACCTCGGTGGGCGCGAGCAGCGCGGACTGCCCGCCGCTCTCGGCCGTCGCGAGCATGGCCCGCAGCGCGACCAGGGTCTTGCCCGAGCCGACCTCGCCCTGCACGAGCCGCGACATCGGCGACTCGGCCGCGAGGTCGCCGGCGATCTCCCGGCCGACCGTCCTCTGGTCGTCGGTCAGCGTGAACGGCAGCGCGGCGTCGAAGCGCTCGAGCAGACCGCCGGGCTCGGCGACCCGCCGAGTGCCCGGGGTCGAGCGCGCCGCAGCCCGCCGCTCGAGCAGGGCCAGCTGCAGCAGGAACGCCTCGTGGAAGCGCAGGGTGTCGCGCGCCGGGATCTCCTCGCCCTCGCGCTGCGGCCGGTGGATCAGCTCGAGCGCGGCGCCGAGGTCGAGCAGCTTGCGGTTCGCGCGCACCTCGGCGGGGATCGGGTCCTGCACGTACTTCAGGTCGTCGAGCACCACGTCGATCGCCGCCTGCAGCTGCCAGCTCGCGATCGTGCTGGTCGCGGGGTAGATCGGGATCGGCCGCTCGGTCCAGTCCTTCGTGAGCGCCGACTTCGCGATCGGGCCGTGCGCCGTGACCTCCTCGTCGTCGAAGAGCCGGTAGTCGGGGTGGGTGAGCTGCTTCGTCTCGCGGAACATCGACACGGTTCCGGCGAAGATGCCGCGCACGCCCCGGCGCAGCTGCGCGGCGCGCCAGGGCTGGCCGAAGAACGTCAGCGAGAGGGTGCCGGTGCCGTCCGAGATGATCACCTCGAGCAGTCCCCCGCGGCGGTTCTTCATCTCGCGCGAGCGCACCTCGCGGACCTCGGCGACGATCGTCACGTTCTCGCCCACCGGCAGCCGCGACACGTCGGTCAGCTCGCCGCGCTTGGCGTAGCGGCGCGGGTAGTGGCCGAGGAGCTCGCCGACCGTGCGGTAGCCGAACGCCTTCTCGATCGGCTTGGCCGTGCGCGGGCCGATCAGCGGCGCGAGCGAGGCGTCGAGGGGGTCCGGGATCACCCGACGATCATAGGTCGGACCTCGGACGCCGGGCCCGCGCGAGGCCCGGGAGGACCGATCGCGGCGCGACAGCGGCGCTCAGGCGGCGGCCGGTGCCGACGGAGGAGCGCAGTCCGGCGACCACCGTCGTCGCCGCGCGCCAGCCCGCGGACTGCTCCGCGACCACCGGCGCGTAGCGGACGCGCTCGACCCCCTGCCGGAGCTCCCGCAGGGCCGACCGTGCGCCCTCGTCCTCACCGAGGGCATCGGCGATCAGAGCCTCCTGGGCTCGCGGCGACTCGCCGTCCTCGACCGGGACACCGAGGTCGCGCGCGCTCGCCACCAGCTCGGCCCAGGCCGGCTCGAGCGAGCCGTCGGCCGCCCGGCGCCGGCGCACGGCGCGCTGGACGACGCGCAGCAGCCACGGCACGAGCAGCAGCAGGACCAGCAGCGACCAGAGCGTGACGACCGGGGCGGTGGACGCCGTGGAGCCGCCGAGGGCCCCGGGCGTCGCCGTCGCGGTCGATGCCGTGGGCGTCGGCGTCGCCGTCTCGCCGGGCTCCGCGCCGGGCGCGGCACTCGCGGCGGCTCCGGGGGTCGTCGACGGGGCGGAGGTCGTCGCGCTCGGCAGCGTGTACGAGGCCGGGGCGCCGCGGCTCGGCGTCGGCTCGAACGGGAGCCAGCCGACGCCCTCGAAGTACAGCTCCGGCCAGGCGTGCAGGTCGGACGACTGCACGCGGTAGCTGGTCAGCTCGGTGCCCGGCGAGGGCACGACCGAGCCCGGCTGGTAGCCGATGGCGAGCCGGGAGGGGATCCCCAGCTCCCGCGCCATCACGGCCATCGCCGAGGCGAAGTGCACGCAGTAGCCCTCGCGGACCTCGAGGAAGGAGGCGAGCACGCCGACGCCGTCGCCGTCGTAGCCCTCCTCGGCGGGGGTGTCCTCGGAGTAGCGGAACTCGGACGAGCGGAAGAAGGTCTGCAGCGCGCGGGCCCGGTCGTAGGCGGTGACCTCGTCCGCGGTGACCTCCGTCGCCGTGCTGCGGACGATCTCCGGCACGTCCTCCGGGAGCGAGAGGTAGCGCTCGAAGCCGGTGGGCACGGGCGCGTCGAGGAGCTGCTGCGGGTCGGGCTCGAGGCGCAGCGCCTGCACCTGGTACTCGTCGCCGGCGCGGGTGGTGGCGTCGCCGCGGATCGAGCCGTCCTGCACGTCCTGCAGCCAGCCGTCGCCGACCCCGCTGAGCTCGGAGACCGGGTAGGGCACCGGCAGCCAGCGGCTGCGGAGGGTCTCGACCGAGACGTCGACCTCCTCGGTCTCGCGCGGAACGGCCTCGCCGAGACCGGCGGGAGCGATGGGAGCGGCGATGTCCGCGGTCTCCTCGGTGTCGCTCGGCGCCCAGTCCTCGCCCTCGAAGTCCGAGACGGTGAGCACGCGGAGATAGACCGGCAGGTCGGAGTCGGTCGCGTAGCGCAGCACCGTCACCGGGTTGGGCCGGCGGAGGTCGGCGCCGAGGGCGACGACCGGGTCGATCGAGCCGTTGAAGAGCGTGCCCGAGACCCCTGACGGCGTGGAGACGCGGGTGAAGCCGCCCGCGGAGCCGGCGACGAGCCCCGCGGCGATCACGACGACCCCGGCCATCGCGATCGACGGCACGGCGGCGCCGAGCGAGCCCCCGCGCGGCGCACGGCGCTCGGGACGCGCGCTGACCGCGAGGATCCCGAGGTAGACCAGCGCCGTGAGCAGCAGGCTCGGCCAGGAGACGTCGGCCGGGTCGATGATCGCCGGCACCGCCAGCAGGGTGGCGGGGAAGAGACCGGCGAGCGCGGGCAGCCGCACCGAGAAGGCGAAGAGGTCGGCGGCCCAGGCCAGCACGACGACACCGCCGACGAGGAGGAAGGCGATGCCGTTGTCGGCGACCGCCGGCAGGCCCTGCTCGGCGATCGAGGTGAAGCCGGCCTGGGCGAGTGTCTGCGCGTCGGCGATCGCTCCCGGCGTCGGGACGAGGAAGAGCAGCGCCCGCCCGGGCACGAACATCGCGGTGAGCACACCGACGGCGGCCAGGGTGCCGAGGATCGGCGGGACGACCGGGTGAGCGCGGACGGCGCGCGCGGCGGCCGGGACGGCGAGGACGACGCCGACCGCGACGGCCAGCTGGACGAGCCAGCCGATCCCCTCGAGAAGACGGCCGATGCCGGAGGACGCGGTGACGAGCGAGAGCCAGAGCAGGACCGAGAGCAGGACCGAGCCCGAGCGGGCGTCGCGCCCGCGGCGGCTCACGCGACCACCCGGAGCGCGAGGGCCTGGGCCCACGCCTCCTCGACGGCGGTGCGCGGGGTGACCGGGACGGGGTACCAGCCGAGGGAGCCGAGCGCGGCCTCCTCCTCGGGGGTGCCGCCGACCAGGAAGGCGACGGCCGGGCGGGCATGGGCGGCGAGGGAGGCGAGTGCGGCGAGGTCCTCCTCGTGCAGCCGGGAGAGGACGGCGAAGACCGGGCGGCTGCCGCCGGCGTCGCGCATCTCGGCGGCGATGCGGCCGACCGCCTCGACCGACTCGGCGGCGGGGGCGAGCTCGGCCAGGCGCAGCAGCACGTCGTGCGCGGCCTCGCGCTCGTCCTCGGAGCGGACGGGCTGGTCGGGCGCGCCGGTCTCGATCAGGTGCGTCTCGAAGCCGCGCTCGAGCAGGTGCACCGCGAGCGAGGCGGTCATCGAGACCGCCCACTCCAGGCGGTCGTCACCGCCGCGCTCGTCGAGGATGCGGGCGGCCCGCGTCTCCAGCAGGATCCAGGCGTGCGGGTCGGTGTTCTGCTCGTCCTGGCGGACCTTGAGCTCGCCCGAGCGGGCGCTGGCCCGCCAGTGCACGCGGCGCATGGCGTCGCCGGGCCGGTAGTCGCGCGGGATCACGTCATCGGTCCCGGCCCCGGCAGTCGCGTGGGCGACCGGGCTGGAGCCGCCGGCGCCGTGGGCGTCGAGCACGTCGCTCTGCAGCGGGACGGCCCGCGGAGTGACCACGAAGGGCTGCGCCGCGCCCGCGATCGTCTCGCGCACGGCCAGGCCGAAGAGGTCGCCGCGGAGGAGCCGCAGCGGGCCGATGCGGTGGATGCCGCGCCGCCCCGCAGGGAGGCGGTAGCGCGCGCGGACCCGGCTCGAGCCGCTCCCCCGCTGCGCGACCGCCGGCAGGGTGAAGGCGCCGCGGGCGACGGTGCGCCCGGAGACGAGACCGCGCTCGACGCGGTCGAGCCGATCCTCCGCCCGGGCACCGGCCCGCAGCGCCGCGCCGCGGTTGTCGAGGACGACGTCGACGTCGACCACGTCGCCGACCGCGACGACCTGCGGGGCGAAGCGCCGCTGCACCTGCAGCACGGGCGTCACGGCGAGCAGCGCGAGGACGGCGGCGACGGGCAGGCCGAGGAGGACGATCCCCACGAAGAGCAGCTCGCGGAACTCGATGATCGGCGCGACGACGATCCCGAGCGCGCCGAGCACGACCAGTGCCCAGCCGCGCAGGGTGAGCGCGACCCCGCGGACCGCCGGGAGCGCGCCGATGCGCCGAGCCGGGCGCTCCGCACCGCGCCGCTGGGGCTCACGGGACCGGGGTGCGCCGGCGCGGGGACCGCGCGGCTCAGTCGGCACGGCCGCTGAACGGGACGGGGGTGGCGGCGACGATGCGCTGGACGATCTCGGTGACGGAGTGCGAGGCGCCGGTGCCGGAGCGGCCGGGGAGCCGGGTCGCCGGCAGCAGGCGGTGGCCGAGCACCGGCACCGCGAGCACGTCGATGTCGTCCGGGACGACGAAGTCGCGGTCGTTGATCGCGGCGAGCGCCTTCGCCGCGGCGATCAGCTGCAGGGTCGCGCGCGGGCTGCCGCCGAGGCGCAGCTCGGGGTCGATGCGGGTCGCCTGCATGATCGCCACCACGTACTCCTGCACCGGCGGGGCGACGTAGATCGACTGGACGTAGTCCATCATCCGGGCGAGCTGGTCGTGGCCGACGACCTGGCGCAGCTCCTCCAGCGGGCTCGCGGCGTCGCGGGTGCGGATCATCTCGAGCTCGGCGCGCTCGTCGGGGTAGCCGAGCGAGAGCCGCGCCATGAAGCGGTCGCGCTGCGCCTCGGGGAGGCTGTAGGTGCCCTCCATCTCGACCGGGTTCTGCGTCGCCACCACGGCGAACGGCCGCGGCAGGATGTGGGTCACTCCGTCGACCGAGACCTGGCGCTCCTCCATGCACTCCAGCAGCGCCGACTGGGTCTTGGGCGAGGCGCGGTTGATCTCGTCGCCGATCACCACGTTCGCGAACACCGGGCCGGGCTTGAACTCGAAGTCGCGGGTGGCCTGGTTGAAGACCGAGACGCCGGTGACGTCGGAGGGCAGGAGGTCCGGGGTGAACTGGATCCGCGAGACGGTGCCGCCGACGGACGCCGCCAGCGACTTCGCCAGCACGGTCTTGCCGGTGCCGGGGACGTCCTCCATCAGCAGGTGGCCGCCCGCCAGGAACACGGTCAGGGCCATCGAGACCTCGGCGTCCTTGCCGTCGATCACGCTGCACAGGTTCTTCAGGATCGCGGCGCAGTGGGCGCTGAACTCCTCGCGGGTCATCGCCGACCCGGGAGCCGCACCGCGGTCCGATGCCGTGCCGACTGCGGAGCGGGTCTCATCGAGGGACGTCATAACTGGTGATTCTCGCAGTGCGAACCGGAAAACGGCTCAGGCTTCCGGGGGGCTCCCAGCCCTCGGCGCGAGTCCTATGCTCGGAACGGTGACCAGGATCATCGCCGGCTTCGCCGGATCGCTCACCCTGCGGGTCCCCCGCGCCGGCACGCGGCCCACGAGCGACCGGGTGCGCGAGGCGATCTTCTCGGCGCTCGAGGCGCGCGACGCCCTCGACGGCGCGACGGTCATCGACCTCTACGCGGGCTCCGGAGCGCTCGGCCTCGAATCGGCCAGCCGCGGCGCCGCCTCCGTGCTGCTGGTGGAGCGCGACCCGAAGGCCGCGAAGACCGCCGGCGAGAACGCCCGCGCGATCGCGACGGCCGCGGCCTCGAACAAGCGCCCGAAGCCCCGGATCGAGGTCGTGATCGCCTCCGTGCGCTCGTTCCTCGACGGCTCCCCCGCGGTCAACGCCGACACGGTCTTCCTCGACCCGCCCTACGACCTCCCCGAGGACGAGCTGGCCGCGGATCTCGCCGGTGTCCTCCCGCTGCTCGCCGAGCACTCCGTCGTCGTCGTCGAGCGGAGCTCGCGCAGCCCGGAGCCGCGCTGGCCCGCCGGGCTCGAGCGCGACCGGCGGAAGGACTACGGCGAGACGACGATCTGGTGGGCGTCGCCGGCGGCGGGCGAGTAGCCGAGCCGCCGCCGCGGATCAGCCCGCGGCGCCGTCCCAGCCCAGGTAGGGGTCCCATCCGCCGCGCTCGTCCAGCGCGACTCCGCCGAGCCGCACCTCCGGGGCGCCCTCGCGCACGGTGCCCAGGGGAGTGAAGCCGGGTGGCAGCGCCGTGCCGGGCGGGAAGCAGGCGAGCATCGCGTGGTCCTCGCCGCCGCCGAGAACGAGCGCGCGGGCGAGCGCGGCGTCGATCCCGTCCACGGCCGTCAGGGGCGCGGCGTGGGCGTCGACGGCAGCAGGATCGAGATCGAGCACGACTCCGCTCGCCCGGGCCATCCGCCGCGCGTCGAGGACGACGCCGTCGGAGACGTCCATCATCGCCGTGGCGACGCCGCCCGCCGCGATGCCGGCCGCGATCGGCGGCGTCGGCCGCAGCTGCGCGTCGAGCACCTCGGGATGCTCGGACCGGAGCGCCTGGGCGAGGGCCGCGTCGGGCTCGCCGGCCGTCCGGGCACGCTCGAAGAGCAGCCGGAGGCCGAGCCCGGAGACGCCGAGCGGCCCGGCGGTCGCGATCACGTCGCCCGGGCGCGCGCCGCTCCGCAGCACCGGCGGCCGGCCGTCGAGCGAGCCGAAGGCCGTGATCGCCAGGGTCAGCGTCGCGGAGGCGGACAGGTCGCCGCCGACCACGCCGCAGCCGGGGGCCATCGCCGCGCAGCCCGCGGCGAGACCGTCCGCGATCCCCTCGAGCACGTCGACCCCGAGACGCTGCGGCGCCGCGATGGCGACCACCAGCGCGGTCGGGCGCGCGCCCATCGCGGCGACGTCGGAGAGGTTGGAGGCGGCGGCCTTCCAGCCGAGATCGAACGGCGAGGACCAGGCGAGCCGGAAGTCCGGGCCGTGCACCATCATGTCGGTCGTGACGACGAAGCGGCCGTCCGGCGCCCGCAGCACCGCGGAGTCGTCGCCCGGCCCGACGAGCGTCTCGGCACCGCCGCCGAGCCTCGGCAGGATCCGTGCGAGGACCTCGCCCTCGCTGAGCTCGGCCAGGGTGGGGCTCGGATCCGGTGCCATGGTTCACACGCTAGCGTTGCCGTCGATGTCCTCCCGCCTCCTCCGCACCCCCCTCGTCGCCGCCGCCGCCGTCCTGCTCCTGAGCGGCTGCTCGGCCGCCGTGGCGCTGCAGCCGGCCGACGACGCGACGAACGAGGGCTGCGCCGAGGTCTCAGTGCGCCTGCCCGACGTCGTCGCCGAACTGCCCGAGCGCGAGACGAACGCGCAGGGCACGGCGGCCTGGGGCACCCCCGCCGCCGTCATCCTGCACTGCGGCGTCACGCCGCCCGGCCCCACCACCGAGCTCTGCGTCTCGGTCAGCGGCGTCGACTGGATCATCGACGAGTCGCAGGCCGCCGACGACGTCTACACGCTGACCACCTACGGCCGCGACCCGGCGGTCGAGATCACCGTCGATCAGAGCCGCGCCTCCGGCACCTCGGCCGTCGTCGACCTCGCGAACGCCGTCTCCTACCTGCCGCAGGAGCGCGCCTGCACGAACGTGTCCGACACGGACACCCTCGACCCGCCGAGCACGCCCGCGGGCTGAGCCGTCGTCAGCCCGACGTGCCGAGCGCCGCGGCCGCGACCTCGAGCGCCCGCTCCGGCGTCGCTCCGAGCGCCCGGACCCGCGCCGCGTACGCACCGGCCGCCAGCTGCAGCTCGTGCTCGACCGAGTCGACGCCACCGGAGACGACGGTGCCCGCGCGGCCCCGCGTCTCGACGATCCCCGCGGCCTCGAGCTCCTTGTACGCCCGCGCGACGGTCCCCGGAGCGACGCCCAGCTCCTCGGCGAGGGTCCGCACCGCGGGCAGCCGCGTGCCGACCAGGAGCGACCCCGCGGCGATTTGCGCGGTGATGCCCTCGCGGATCTGCTCGAACGGCGCCCGCGGGCCCGGCTCGAGCCGGAGGCCGAGGCCCGCCGCGGTCATCGGACCGCGGCCGGCACGCGCTCGAGCGCCAGGTCGAGCAGCTCGCTGATCAGGTCGGGGTAGTCGACGCCGCTCGCGCCCCACATCCGCGGGAACATCGAGATCGGCGTGAAGCCGGGCATGGTGTTGATCTCGTTGATGACGAAGCCGTCGGCCGTGAGGAAGAAGTCGACCCGCGCGAGGCCCTCGGCCCCGATCGCGGTGAAGGCGCTGACCGCGAGGGCCCGCATCTCGGCGAGCTCGTCCTCGGTGAGCTCGGCCGGGCAGACCAGCTCCACGCCCTTCATGCCGAGGTACTTCGCTTCGAAGTCGTAGAAGCCGCCGCCGCTGACGACGACCTCGCCGGCCACGGACGCCCGCGGGGACTCCCCCCGGCGCGCGCCGAGCACGCCGATCTCGACCTCCCGGCCGACGATCGCGGACTCGATCAGCACCCGGGAGTCGTGCGAGAACGCCTCCTCGAGGGCGGCGTCGAGCTGCGAGCGCTCGTCGACCCGGCTCACGCCGACGCTCGACCCGGCACGGGCCGGCTTGACGAAGGCGGGCAGGCCGAGCTCGTCGAGGGCCGACGCGGCGTCGCTCGGGTCGTCGCGCCACTCCGCCTCGGTCACGGTGTACCAGGGGGCGACCGCGATGCCCGCGGCGCGGAAGACGGTCTTGGTGAAGTGCTTGTCCATCCCGAGCGCGGACGCGAGCACGCCCGAGCCGACGTAGGGCAGCCCGACCAGCTCGAGCATCCCCTGGACGGTGCCGTCCTCGCCCCACGGGCCGTGCAGGATCGGCAGCACCACGTCGACGTCGCCCAGCGAGCGGACGGAGCCGTTGGCCGCGGTGACGGTCAGCTCGCGGGAGAGCGCCGACTCCGGCCAGCGCACGCGCGTCCCGTTGTCCTCGACGCGCGGCAGGGCGCTCGCGTCGAGCGCGAACTTCTCCGGCCGGTCCTCCTCGAGCACGAACGCGCCGTCAGCGGTGATCCCGACGGGGATCACGTCGAAGCGGTCACGATCGATCGCCCGCAGCACCCCCGCCGCCGTTGCGCAGCTGATCGAGTGCTCGCTTGAACGCCCCCCGAACAGAACGGCCACTGCGAGCTTGCTGGTCATCGAGGTTCCTCTCACCCTGGGGCTCGTCCGAATCCGTGGTCAGGTGCGGCGCGATGTCCTTCGGATCGAGCGTACCGGCGAGCACCTGCGACACCTGCTCGACGATGGGCATGTCGACTCCGCGGGCCCGGGCGAGCTCGAGGATCGGCGCGACAGAGGAGAGTCCCTCCGCCGTCTGCTGCATCGACTTCACGACGTCGCCGAAGCTGTAGCCCTGGCCGAGCAGGCGCCCGGCCGTGTTGTTGCGGGAGAGCGACGAGCTCGACGTCGCGATCAGGTCGCCGAGGCCGGCCAGCCCGGACATCGTCTCGGGCCGCCCGCCGTACGCGACGGCGAAGTCGGTCATCTCGGCGAGGCCGCGGGTGATGATCGACGCCTTGGTGTTCTCGCCGTAGCCGACGCCGTCGACGATGCCGATCGCGACGGCGATCAGGTTCTTCAGCACGCCGCCGAACTCGGTCCCGATCACGTCGGTGTTGACGTAGGAGCGGAAGTAGCGGTTGGTCGCGGCGAGCGCGACCTCCTGCGCGGTGACGAGGCTCTCCGAGGCGATGACCGCCGCGGTCGGCTGCTCCTTGGCGATCTCGAGCGCGAGGTTCGGCCCGGAGGCGACCGCGATCCGGCTCGGATCGATCGGCAGCACCTGCGAGATCACCTCGCTCATCCGCTGGCCGGTGCCCTTCTCGACGCCCTTCATCAGGCTGACGAGGACGGTCCGCTCGGTGAGGAACGGCGTGATCGCCTCGAGGTTCCCGCGGAGGGTCTGCGACGGGATGGAGAGGTAGACGTGGTCGGCGCCCTCGAGCGCCTCCTCGATCCGCGGCGTCGCCCGGATGTTGCGCGGCAGGTTGATCCCGGGGAGGTAGTCGCTGTTGCGCTTGGCCTCGGTGATCTCGCGGGCGAGCTCGGCCCGCCGCGCCCACATCACGACGTCGGAGCCGCCGTCGGCGAGGATCTTGGCGAAGGTGGTCCCCCAGCTGCCGGCGCCGAGGACGGCGACACGGCGCGGCACGGGGATCGGCGCCTTCTCGGCCCTACTGCCCCTGCTCAAAGCGTCCCGTGCCCTTCTGATTGTGCTCGGCCGGGTTCCAGCGCTTCTCCGGTGCCGTCTCGCCGCGCAGCTCCTCGAGCAGGCGGGTGATCGCGGCCATCACGACGGTCGACGCCTCGTTGAGGGTCGCGGAGTCGAGGCTGCGCCCGCGGAACGCCGACAGGTCGACCGGATCGCCGACCAGGACGTCGACGCGCTTGCGGCGGAAGAGGGTGACCTTCTTCGAGTAGCGGCCCATGACCTGCTGGGTGCCCCAGTGCGCGACGGGCACGACGGGCAGTCCGTACTGCAGCGCCATCCGCACCGCGCCGGTCTTGCCGCGCATCGGCCAGAGCTCGGGGTCGCGGGTGAGGGTGCCCTCCGGGTAGATCAGGACGGAGCCGCCCCGGTCGACCAGCTCCTTCGCCGCCTTCAGCGGCTCGCTGCCGCGCACGGAGCCGGCCCGCTCGACCGGGATCTGCCCCGAGGCGCGCAGGATCGCTCCGGCGACGGGGATCTTGAACAGCGACGCCTTCGCCAGGAAGCGCGGCGCGCGACCGGCCCGCCACAGCACCCAGCCCGTGATGAACGGGTCGATCTCGCTGTAGTGGTTCGGCGCGAACACGAACGCGCCCTTGCGCGGGATCTTGTCGATGTCGCGGACCCGGAGGTCCACGGAGGCGGTGAGCGTCGGGATCACCAACGCCGCGAGGAGCCAGAAGATGGACGGGCGGCTTCGTTCAGACACCCGCCCATCCTCGCATCCCGGCTCCGCCGCCCCCACCGCCCACGCCAACGCGCGGCGCGGTGCACGCGCCGACGCTGGTCAGGCAGCCCCGCAGGGGCGTATCGAGGCCCCTCTCCCGTCGCTGTGCGCTCTCCGCTCGCGGGCTCCGGCAGGCCGACGCGACTTCGGCACGCGGTTCCGGCCGATCACGGGAGGGCGGCGCCGCAGCGTTAGCGTGGCGGAGTGAGCGAGCGACGCGAGAACCCGGTGTCCGCCGGACTCCGCGGGCTCACCGATTCGGTGACGGCGCTCCCGACGCTCGCGTTCGTCCTCCTGCTCGGCTTCGTCGCCGTCTACTCGATCGGCACCCGCAGCCCGGAGCTGCTCGCCCAGCTGCTCGCGTGGGCGGGTCTCGTCGCGGTCGGAGTCGCCGTCGCCACGGGGATCGTCCTGGTCGTCGTGCGCTCCATCGCGCGCGCGGTCGGCGGCCCGCTCGCGCACGTCGAGGCCGAGGCGAGCGACGGCGAGGTCGTGCTGGGCCGCGGAGACCTGGTCGACGTCCTCCGCTGGGTGGAGCCCCGCCTCCCGAGGCGGATCTCCCGCCCCTACGCCGTCGTCGTCCCCGGAGCGAGGGGACTCTCCGTCTCCCTCCGCTCGCAGGTCGTGATCGTCCCCTGGTCGCGCGTCCGCGCCGTCCGGCGACGCCGGGTCCGCCGAGGGCTGCGCCGGCACGACGCCGTCGTCGTCGACCTCTCCCGAGCCGGGGGCGGCCGAGCGCGGTCGCTCACGCTCGTCCCGGTCGTGCAGCCGGGGCTGCTCGGTCAGCGCCCCGCCTCCGAGCAGACACTGGTCCTCCTCCACCGCCGCATCGCCGCGGCGCTCCCGCCGGGCGAGCCTGCGCCGGCCTGGGGCACTCCCGACGAGTGACGCCGCCCTCGACGAGCTGCGCCGGCCGGGAGGACCGATCCGCTTCGGGGCGTCGCGCCGGCGGGATGCAGCGACGCCCCTCCGGACACGTCCCGTGCGTCACCGTCACCGTGCGGCGGATCGCCTCGGTACCGTGTCGACGTGATCCGCGCCCCTCGCCTCCTCGAAGCGGTGCTCGCCGCCGCATCGGAGAGCCCCGCGCTCCTGGTCGCTGCGGCGACCGCCGCGGTCACGATCGTGCTCCTGGTGGTCCTCGTCGCCGCGCGCCTCGTCACCGCTCCGCGCGCCCTCGTCCAGGCGAGCGCGATCGGCGGTGTCGTGGTCGTCGGCGGACCGGCGGTCTCGCGCCTGCTGCGGTTCGGCGACCCGACCCTCCCGACGCCCGATCTGCACCCGTACCTCGTCCTCGATCCGGCGGAGGAGGCCCTCGTGGTGCTCGCCGGCGATCGGCGCGTCGAGATCCTCTGGGACGAGATCCGCACCCTCGAGCGACGTACCGTCGGCTTCGGGAGCCGGACAGCGATCGGCATCACGGTGTCTCGTGGGTTCAGGCCCCGGTCCGCGGACCTGCGTCTCGTCGAGGAGCCGGGGCTTCTCGGACTGCGGCCGGCATCGGCTGAGAGCGTCGACCGCTTTCTCGGGCGGCTCCGCGCACGGGTGGAGGCGGCCGGGTCCGCGACCCCCGACAGCCGCTGAGCACGGCGCCGCAACGGGCCTCGTGACTGCCCACGGCCTGCAGGGACCGATCGCGAGGGGTGGGCCCGCGGGACGCCGGCCGGACCCGCGGAGCGACCGTGCGGCCGGAACTCCGGCACGCGGACACGACTCGGGCACGCGGGATCCCGCCGATCCGACGAGCCGGAGACGGTTCCGCGAGCCGGAGGTCGAGCCGACGAGCGGCGACGAGACGTCCGGCACGGGGAAACGGCTCCGGCTCGCAGGATCGGGGGGATTCTGCGAGCCGGAGCCGGTGTCACGTGCCGGAGGTGCTCCGGCGCCGCGGGCTACGCGTCGAGCGAGAAGTCGGCGCCGAGCAGCTCGAGCTTGGTGAGGAAGTTCTCGTAGCCGCGGCTGATGATGCCGACGTTCGAGACCGAGGAGGTGCCCTCGGCCGAGAGCGCCGCGATCAGGTGCGAGAATCCGCCGCGCAGGTCGGGCACGACGATGTCGGCGCCGTGCAGCTTCGACGGGCCGGAGATGACCGCGGAGTGCATGAAGTTGCGCTGACCGAAGCGGCAGGCCTGGCCGCCGAGGCACTCGCGGTGGATCTGGATGGTGGCGCCCATCTCGACCAGCGCGTCGACGAAGCCGAAGCGCTGCTCGTAGACGGTCTCGTGCACGATCGACACCCCCTTGGCCTTGGTCAGCGCCACGACGAGCGGCTGCTGCCAGTCGGTCATGAAGCCGGGGTGCACGTCGGTCTCGATGATGACCGGCTTGAGCTCGCCACCGGGGTGGTAGAAGCGGATGCCGTCCTCGGCGATCTCGAACGCGCCGCCGACCTTGCGGAAGACGTTGAGGAAGGTCGTCATCTCCTGCTGGCGGGCGCCGCCGACGAAGATGTCGCCGTCGGTCGCGAGCGCCGCGGCGGCCCAGGAGGCGGCCTCGTTGCGGTCGAAGAGCGCGCGGTGGGTGTAGCCCTCGAGGCGGTCGACGCCCTCGATGCGGATCACGCGGTCGGTGTCGACCGAGATGATCGCGCCCATCTTCTGCAGGATGTTGATGAGATCCATGATCTCCGGCTCGATCGCCGCACCCGACAGCTCGGTGATGCCCGAGGCGCGGACCGCGGTGAGCAGCACCTGCTCGGTCGCGCCGACGCTCGGGTAGGGCAGCGACACCTTGGCGCCGTGCAGGCCCTCGGGCGCCGACATCCGGATGCCGGAGGGCAGCTTCTCGACGATGGCGCCGAAGTTGCGGAGGACCTCGAGGTGGTAGTCGATCGGGCGGTCGCCGATGCGGCATCCGCCGAGGTCGGGGATGAACGCCTCGCCGAGCCGGTGCAGCAGCGGTCCGCAGAAGAGGATCGGGATGCGGCTGGACCCGGCGTGCGCGTCGATGTCGGCGAAGTGCGCGGACTCGACGTTGGAGGGGTCGAGGATCAGCTCGCCCACCTCGGGGCCCTGCTTCACCTTGACGCCGTGCACCTCGAGGAGGCCCTTCACGACGCGGACGTCGCTGATGTCCGGGACGTCGCGCAGGGTGGACGCGGTCTCGCCGAGGAGCGCGGCGACCATCGCCTTGGTGACGAGGTTCTTCGCGCCCTTGAGCTCGATCCGGCCCTTCAGCGGTCGCCCGCCGTGGATGGTGATCCGCTCGGTGGTCATCCCCACACGGGCTCCCGCCGCCTTCGCATCCTGTGCTCCCGCCGCCTTGGCGTCCTGAAGAAGTGTGTTCACGCTATTTCACCGGCAATGTCTTGGGCCGCCAGCTCGCGCGACGGGTCTCGAATTCGGAAATGAGCGCTTCGTCGCGCAGGGTCAGGCCGATGTCGTCCAGCCCTTCGATCAGGCGCCAACGAGTGTAGTCGTCGACCTCGAAAGGGAAGGTCTCACCACCGGCGGTGACCGTACGACCAACCAGATCGACGGTCATTTCTATTCCCGGCGTCGCGTCGATCAGCTCCCAGAGCCGGTCGATGTCGCTCTCCGCCAGGGCCGCCGCGAGCAGCCCCTGCTTGCCGGAGTTGCCGCGGAAGATGTCGCCGAAGCGGGAGGACAGCACGACGCGGAAGCCGAAGTCGCGCAGCGCCCAGACGGCGTGCTCGCGGCTGGAGCCGGTGCCGAAGTCGGGGCCCGCGACGAGGATCTGCGCACCCTGGAAGGCCGGCTGGTTGAGCACGAACTCCGGGTCCTGGCGCCAGCCGTGGAAGAGCGCGTCCTCGAAGCCGGTCTTGGTGACCCGCTTGAGGAAGACGGCGGGGATGATCTGGTCGGTGTCGACGTTGCTGCGCTTCAGCGGCGCGGCGATGCCGGTGACGGTCTCGAACTTCTCCATGATCAGGCCTCCACCAGCTCGCGGACGGGCTCCAGATCCGACGGACTGGAGAGAGTGCCGCGCACGGCGGTTGCAGCGGCGACGAGCGGCGAGACGAGGTGTGTGCGGCCGCCCTTGCCCTGCCGGCCCTCGAAGTTGCGGTTCGAGGTGGAGGCGCAGCGCTCCCCCGGGGCCAGCTGGTCCGGGTTCATCCCGAGGCACATCGAGCAGCCGGCGAAGCGCCACTCGGCGCCGAACGCGGTGATCACCTTGTCCAGGCCCTCGGCCTCGGCCTCGATGCGCACGCGGGCGGAGCCGGGGACGACCATCACCCGGACGCCGGGCGCCTTGGTGCGGCCGGCGATGATCGACGCGAAGGCGCGGAGGTCCTCGATGCGGGAGTTGGTGCAGGAGCCCATGAAGACCGCGTCGACCGGTATCTCCTTCATCGGGGTGCCGGCCTCGAGGTCCATGTACTCCAGCGCGCGGCGGGCGTTGGAGCGCTCGTTCGGGTCGGCGATCGCGTCGGGGTCGGGCACGGCCTGGGAGAGCGAGACGCCCTGGCCGGGGTTGGTGCCCCAGGTGACGAACGGCTCGAGCGCGTCCGCGTCGAGGACGACCTCGGCGTCGAAGACAGCGCCCTCGTCGCTCGGCAGCGTCCGCCAGTAGGCGACGGCGTCGTCCCAGTCCTGGCCCTCGGGGGCGTGCGGGCGGCCCCGGAGATAGGCGAAGGTCGTCTCGTCGGGCGCGACCATGCCGGCGCGGGCGCCCGCCTCGATCGACATGTTGCAGATCGTCATCCGGCCCTCCATCGAGAGCGCGCGGATCGCCGAGCCGCGGTACTCGAGCACGTAGCCCTGACCGCCGCCGGTGCCGATCTTCGCGATCACGGCGAGGATGATGTCCTTCGCCGTGACGCCCTCGCGCAGCTCGCCCTCGACGGTGATCGCCATGGTCTTGAAGGGCTTGAGCGGCAGGGTCTGCGTGGCCATCACGTGCTCGACCTCGCTGGTGCCGATGCCGAACGCCATCGCGCCGAACGCGCCGTGGGTCGAGGTGTGCGAGTCGCCGCAGACCACGGTGATGCCGGGCATGGTCAGGCCGAGCTGCGGGCCGACGACGTGCACGATGCCCTGCTCGATGTCGCCGAGGGAGTGCAGGCGGACGCCGAACTCGGCGGCGTTGCGCCGCAGGGTCTCGATCTGGGTGCGGCTGGTGAGGTCGGCGATCGGCTTGTCGATGCCGACGGTCGGGGTGTTGTGGTCCTCGGTCGCGATCGTCAGATCGGGGCGGCGGACGGGTCGGCCGGCCTGGCGGAGGCCGTCGAAGGCCTGGGGGCTGGTCACCTCGTGCACCAGGTGCAGGTCGATGTAGATCAGGTCGGGCGTGCCGTCCTCGCCCTTGGCGACGAGGTGGTCGTCCCAGACCTTCTCGGCCAGGGTGCGCGGGCGCTCGGCGGCCGGGGTGTCGGCGGCCGAGGGCGCGGCGGTGTCGGGGGAACTGTCGTTCATGACGGGTTTCTCTTCCTCAGGAATGGTGGTCAGCCCGCGAGAGACACCGCGACGAGGGAGGCCTGTCAGATCGAGGTCTCGTCGCGGCGGAGAAGGAGGAGCCGGCCGAACAGCATTGACCGAGGATAGCACCGCGTCGACGAGCGGCAGGGAGGCGGGACCCGAGCGGATCGGGGCGGGCCGGAGCGGCCGTCAGGGCGCGACGAGCATCGCGATGAGCACCGCGGGGACCACCAGCAGTGCGGCCGCGCCGACCACCACGCCGCCGACGACGAAGACCGCGGCGACCGCCGCGCCGACCATCCCGACGAAGCCCGAGCGCCGCTTCACCGGCAGCGCCTCGTGCTCGAACCAGTCGCCGTCGAGCGGGTCGGGCGACTCGCGCTCGAAGCGCTCGGCCTCGTCGATGCGGGCCGGGAGTGCCGCGAGCATCATCGCCGCGTGCTGCGACTCGGCCGCGAGCTCGAGCGGGCGGACCAGGGCACGCTCGGCGAATTCGAAGGGGTCCTCGTCGGTGCGCACGAGCGCACGCTCGAAGGCCCGCCGCTCCTCGGGAGCGGCGCAGTTCTCGATCAGGTAGCCCCACCGGCCCGCCTCGATGAGGTCGCCGGACCTCCGGTAGAGCTCGGACAGGAGGACGCGGGGGTCGATCCAGGTGGGGTCGGCCTCGACGCAGCGCTCGAGCAGCGACACGGCTCCTCGGACGTCCCCCTCTGCGAAGCGCATCTTCGCGCGATCGAGAGCCTCGACGGTGTCCATCCCTCCAGTATGCCCATCGACAGCCCGGCTCTGCAGTCCGGAGCCGGAGACGCTGCCACCTGTTCGAGGGGCACGACCAGTGGAGTCGGGTCGACGGTCTAGGCCCGGGGCACGAGCACGGCCTCCACGACGACGACCGTCACGTTGTCCCGTCCGCCCGCGTCGACCGCGGCGCGCACGAGCTCCTCGGCGAGATCGGCACCGTGCAGGTCCCCCGCGTCGCGGCGGGCGAAGAGCTCGGCGATGCGGGCGTCGGAGAGCTCCTTGGTGAGGCCGTCGGAGCAGAGCAGGTAGGTCGCCCGGGGCACGATCGGCAGGGTCCAGACGTCCGTCTCGACCTCGTCGTCGGCGCCGAGCGCCCGGGTGACGATGTTGCGGTCGGGGTGCGACTCCGCCGCCTCCCGGCTGAGCAGGCCGGCCGAGACCAGCTCCTGCACCGCCGAGTGGTCGACGGTCAGCTGCTGGATTCCCGCTCCGTCCCAGCGGTAGACCCGGGAGTCGCCGACGTTGAACAGGGCCCAGGAGGCGGGTCCGCCGTCCTCCGGCCGGACGAGCGTGAGGCCGGTGAGCGTCGTCCCGCAGAGGGCGCCGCCGACGTCGAGGTCGCGGACCGCGGCGTTGGCGGTCTCGACGACGGCGAAGACGTCCGAGACCGGGCCGATCGCCTCGGCCGCGCTCGCCCGCAGGCTCTCGACGGCGGTCGAGCTGGCCAGGTCGCCGCGGGCGTGCCCGCCCATGCCGTCGGCGACGGCGACCAGCGTCGGCGCGACCAGGAGGGCGTCCTCGTTCACCCGGCGGACGGCGCCGACGTCGGTGCTGCTCGACACCGTCAGGTGCAGGACGCCCTGGGGCAGGTCGATGCTGGTCGTGCTCGTCGTCGCAGTCACAGGACCGGGCTCACTTCTTCTCGGCGCGGTCCTGCCCGTCGGCGTCGGCGACGACCTCCGGGTGGCCGTCGTGCAGCTCGATGTGGGAGTGCTCGCGGCGCATCTTGATCAGGCTCGCGACCGTGGCGACGGTCATGCTGACGACGATGACGGCGAGCGAGGTGATCGTGTCGATGTCCCAGACCGGCAGCGGCTCGCCGCCGTTGAGGAACGGGAGGTCGTTCTCGTGCAGGGCGTGCAGCACCAGCTTCACGCCGATGAAGGCGAGGATGAACGCGATGCCGTACTTGAGGTACTCGAGCTTGTCGATCAGACCGCCGAGCAGGAAGTAGAGCTGGCGGAGGCCCATCAAAGCGAAGATGTTCGCGGTGAAGACGATGAACGGGCTCTCGGTGATGCCGAAGATCGCCGGGATCGAGTCGAGCGCGAAGAGCAGGTCGGTCGAGCCGATCGCGAGGAACACGATCAGCATCGGCGTGAAGTACGTCTTCCCGTCCTTCACCGTGCGGATCTTCGAGCCGTCGAACTCGTCCGAGATCTTCACGCGCTTGCGCAGCAGGCGGATGAGGAGGTTGTCGGTGCCCTCGTTCTCGTCCTCCTTGCCGAACGCCTGGTTCCAGGCGGTGTAGACGAGGAAGGCGCCGAAGAGGTAGAAGATCCAGCTGAAGCTCTCGATCAGCTGCGCGCCGAGCAGGATGAACACCCCGCGGAAGATCAGCGCGATGATGATGCCCACCATCAGCACTTCCTGCTGGTACTTCGGCGGCACCGCGAAGCGGCCCATGATGATCACGAAGACGAACAGGTTGTCGATCGACAGGCTGTACTCGGTCAGCCAGCCCGCGACGAACTGGCCGGCGACCTCTCCCCCGCCCAGCAGCAGCATCACCAGGGCGAAGATCAGCGCGAGCGTGACGTAGAAGCCGACCCAGAGGCCGGACTCCTTCAGGCTCGGCACGTGCGGGCGCTTGTAGACCAGCAGCAGGTCCGCGGCCAGGATCAGGCTGAGGACGACGAACGAGCCGGTCACGAACCAGACGGGCAGCTCTTGCATGGGGACCTTCCGGGGGTCAGTGGATTCCGACGGTCTCTCCCCGGGGAGCGGGCCGTTAAACGAGAAGAACCCCCGGCCATGACCGGGGGTTCTTCTCGTGTTGCCGTGGTGACCCCAGCGGGATTTGAACCCGCGTTACCGCCGTGAGAGGGCGACGTCCTAGGCCGCTAAACGATGGGGCCGCGTTTTTGCAACTCGAAGAGTGTTGCACACGGATCCGCGCCGGTGCAAATCGAGCGGGCGGACGGCACGGCCCCCGGGACCGTCTTGCACCGCGGTCGCCCCCGCGAGAGGCTCGGAGCATGCGACTGACCAAGCTCGAGCACGCCACCGTCCTCGTCGAGGAGGCGGGCTCGCGGCTCGTCCTCGACCCCGGCTCCTTCACGCGGCCCCTTGAGGGCACGGCCGACACCGTCGCGGTCGTGATCACCCACGAGCACGCCGACCACTGGACCGCGGAGCAGCTGGAGCGGCTGCGCGCCGCGAACCCGGCGCTGCGGATCCTCGGCCCCGCCGGAGTCGCCGCGGCGGCCGAGGGCTTCGACGTCGAGACGGTCGCCGAGGGCGACGTGATCGAGGTCGGACCCTTCGAGCTGCGCTTCTTCGGCTCGCGGCACGCGGTGATCCACTCCTCCATCCCGGTGATCGACAACGTCGGGGTGCTCGTGAACGGCCGGCTCTACTACGCGGGCGACTCGTTCACCGTCCCCGCCGGCGTCGACGTCGAGGTGCTGGCGGCCCCCTCCGGTGCGCCCTGGATGAAGATCGCGGAGTCGATCGACTACGTCCTCGAGCTCGCGCCGCGGCACGCCTTCGCGACGCACGAGCGCGTGCTGTCCGAGGCGGGCCAGAAGCTCGGCCACGACCGCCTCGGCTGGGCGACCCGCGAGGGCGGCGGCGAGTACCACGCCCTCGAGCCGGGCGACGTGCTCGAGCTCTAGCCGCCCGTCGGAGTGCGCTCCGCCGTCAGAGGACGCGGGCGTCGAGGATCTCGGCCTGATCGAGGTCGGTCCCCGCGGGCAGCACCCCGATCTGGACGAGCGCGCCCTCCGGAACGGTGCCGTCGGGCGTGACGATCGAGGCGCCGTCGATGTTCGTCTTCGACGCGTACAGCGAGACGTCGTCGAGCACCTCGGCCCGGTAGACGCCGTCGACCCAGACCACGACCCGCTTCCCCGAGTTCACCAGCGCGCTACTCATCGTCACCGCGACCCGGTCACCGGTCCGCTGGACGCTGTCGACGCCGGTGAGCGTCGACTGGAAGAGCAGGTCGGCCGCGGCGACGTCCACGCCGGAGGTCAGCTCGCCGACCTGGACGAGGTCGCCGTCCTTCACGGGCGTGGTGGGGACGATCTTCGTGCCGCCCGGGACGTCGTACTTCCACGCGTACCAGCCCCTGCCCTCGTTGTAGTCACCCGCGTAGCGCCCGTTCAGCCAGACCACGACGCGCTTCCCGGAGCGGACCAGCGCCTCGCTCATCGTCGCCTCCACGTACCCGCGGACGACCGAGACGTCCGTGATGCCCACCGTCTGGTCCGAGGCCGCCTCCCGCGGGGATCGGTCGTGCCCCTGCAGCTCCTTCAGCTTCTCCAGCGCCGGCCGCACGTCGGTGTACCCCATCATCGGCACCCGTTCATCGGGAAGGGTCGTCCCGTAGAACACCCCACGAGGTTCCCGTTCACGATCAGCGGCCCGCCCGAGTCGCCGGTCTCGCCGATCTGCTCGGTGCTGCCCGTCGTCGCTGTCGAGTGGAAGCCGATGAGACCGTTCGGCATCCGTCCCACCCTTCTGATCCAGACCTTCTCGGTCCTCTGCGTGGGGAACATGTCCGGACCCAGCCCGTAGAGGTGGCCCACCGAGCCGACCCGGTAGCCGCCCGGCACCAGTCGCGGGTAGTGCGGCAGCGCGTGCGGGCGGGAGAGGTGGAGGAGCTTCATGTCCGCGGGAGCGAGCGAGATCGACTCCGCCACCGGAACCGCTTCCGTCACCTCGTCCTCCGTCGGCGACGGGGCGTAGCGGTAGTAGACGTGACTCACGGGGCAGTGGTCCACGGTGAGCACCCAGTCGGCGGCGATCGCCGTGCCGGTGCAGGTGTTGGTCTGGATCCCCACGACCTTGTCGTACACCTGCACCACCCAGGGCTCGTTCGACTTCGTCCCCGACGTCAGTGCCGCCGCGGGCGCCGTCGTGAGCGCACCGATGCCCAGCACGGTCGCCAGCACGACCAGCGCAGCCGCCGTCCTCCGCAGGACGCGAGTCCTCATCGCCGTCACCTCTTCCTCAGCGCGGGGGTCACCCGGGGCCGGGATCCCTCTCCACCCGAGAACGATCGACGAATCACCGAGGTCGCGTCGAAGATTTGGCGCCGAAGAGTCCGGACGGCGGGATCAGGACCGATCGACGACGTGCTCGAGGTCGGCGCCGAACTCGAACGTGCGGTCGACCACCGCGCCGGAGTGCAGCACCGCGGGGAGCCAGAAGCGCGCGTCGTCCCACATCCGGCCGTACGGGACCTCGTCGAGTGGGACGAAGGCCGCGGCGAGCTCGCCCGAGGCGACCACCTCGCCCGACCAGCGGCGGCAGACGAAGACGTGCGAGCGCTGACTCCACGCGGGCCGGTGCGGGAAGAAGTAGTCGAGGGAGCCGCGGAGCTCGAGGTCGCGAGGATCCGCGCGCAGGCCGACCTCCTCCGCCAGCTCGCGGACGGCCGCTTCGGCGGGCGACTCCCCCGGCTCGAGCTTGCCGCCGGGAGCGACGACCCGGCCCTCGCCGAGACCGCGGAGCTTCCGCCCGAGCAGCACCTCGGTCCCGCGGGGCGACTCGCGGAGGACGTAGACCACGCAGACCTCGGGCAGCGGGTCGGTCGGCGGGTCGGTCGGCGGCCGCACGCCCATCCCGCACCTCCGCTCGCCGGGTCCGGGGGGTCGGGACCGCCGTCGTAGGCTAGCCCGGTGACGACGACCGCGCTCGAGCGCTTCCAGGCCCTGCTGCGGGTCGACACGGTGTCGCACTCCGACGAGTCCGACACCGACTGGAGCCGGTTCCGCGTCTTCCAGGAGCTGCTCGAGCAGTTCTACCCCGCGCTGCACAGTGCCCTCGAGCGCGAGACCGTGGCCGGTCACTCCCTGGTCTGGCGCTGGCGCGGCACCGAGGACGGCGAGCCGTCGGTCCTGATGGCGCACTACGACGTGGTCAGCGTCACCCCCGACGACTGGTCGATCGCGCCCTTCGCGGCGGACACGGTCCTCCGCCCGGACGGCCGCACCGCGATCGTGGGGCGCGGCGCGCTCGACGACAAGGGCTCCCTCGTCGCCCTGCTCGAGGCCGTCGAGGCGGCCGTCCTGCGCGGCGAGCGGCCCCGCCGCGACGTCTACCTGGTCTCCACGCACAACGAGGAGACGGCGGGGGACGGCGCACCGTCGATCGTCGCGCTGCTCGGGGCGCGCGGCGTGCGCCCCCGCTTCGTGCTCGACGAGGGCGGCAACGTCCGCCGCGGCATCGTGCCCGGAGTGACCACGCCGATCGCCGTCATCGGCGTCACCGAGCGCGGCATCATGAACCTCGAGCTGACCTGCCGCGACGCGGGCGGGCACGCCTCCGCCCCACCGCCCCTGCCCGGCATGCTCGCCACCCAGCGGCTCGCGCGGGCGATCCACCGCCTCACCGAGAACCCGTTCCCCTCGACGCTGCCGGAGCCGATCGCCGAGCTGGTGCGCGCGGCCGCGCCCCGCGCCGACGCCGCGCACGCGGTCTGGTACGCGAAGCCGCACGAGCACCCGGACGCCGTCGTCGCGGCCCTGGCCGCGCACTCCAACCGCTCCGCCGCGATGCTGCGGACCACCGTGGCGATCACGCAGCTGCGCGGCAGCACCGGGGCGAACGTGCTCGCGTCGACCGCCAGCGCGGTCGCCAACGTGCGGATCAACCCGGGCGGCACCGTCGCCGGCGTCGTCGAGCGGATCCGCGCGGTGATCGACGACCCCGAGGTCGAGATCGAGGTGCGCGTCGCGCACGAGCCCTCCCCCGTCTCCCCCACCGGCGAGCCCGGTGACGGCGGCCCGTACGACGTACTCCGCCGCGTGGTGCAGGAGGTCTTCCCCGAGGCGATCGTCGCGCCCTACGTGCAGACCGGCGGCAGCGACGCCCGCCACTTCCACGCGATCAGCGACGGCGTCTACCGCTTCATCCCGTTCGAGATCAGCCCGCAGCAGCAGCTCGGCATCCACGGCGCCGACGAGTCGGTCGAGGTCGACCAGTTCGAGCGCGCCATCGCGTTCTACGCGCGGCTCCTGCTCGAGCTCTGACGACTCCCTCTGCGACGCCGATGCGCGGCGTGGGCGGTCGGTGTGCGGGGAGTGCGCACCCGGTGAGCGGTTCCTGAGGACGGAGCCACCATCCGGCGCTGAATCTGGGAAAACCGTTCGATGACGCGCCGGGCCTCGTTGGCCCGCCGTTCACCCCGCGATGATGGACTGAGCCTCGCGGGAGCAGTTCCCAGCCCGCGGACCAGCAGTACAGCACCATGCGACATCCCGTACCGACGCCGACTCGATCGAGCCGGCCCCACCGATCGTGGAACCCGAGGATCATGACTGTCCGCCAGGCCGAGTACCCCCGGCCGAACCACTTCATCCTTCACCTCAGCGACACCCACTTCATCGCCGGAGACGGCGGGCTGTACGGCTCCGACGTCGACAGCGAGGCCCAGCTCCGCCGCCTGTTCGACGAGCTGGAGGCCTCGGGCGGTCGCCCGGAGGCCGTGGTCATCACCGGCGATCTGGCGGACAAGGGCGAGCCCGAGGCGTACGCCAAGCTCCGCGCCGTCGTCGAGCCGGCCGCCGCCCGCCTCGGTGCCGAGGTGATCTGGGTGATGGGCAACCACGACGACCGCGGTGCCTTCCGCTCCGGGCTGCTCGACCAGCTGCCGACCACGCAGCCGATCGATCGGGTGCACGACGTGAACGGACTGCGCATCATCGCGCTGGACTCGACCGTCCCGGGCGCGCACTACGGCGAGATCTCGGACGCCCAGCTGGACTGGCTCGCGGAGGAGCTCTCCAGCCCCGCGCCGCACGGCACGATCCTGGCGCTGCACCACCCGCCGGTCCCGAGCGTCCTCGACCTCTCGGTGCTCGTCGAGCTCCGCGACCAGCCCGCGCTCGCGGAGGTGCTCGAGGGCTCGGACGTCCGCAGCATCATCGCCGGCCACCTGCACTACTCCTCGACCGCGACGTTCGCCGGCATCCCCGTCTCGGTCGCGTCGGCCACCTGCTACACGCAGGACCTCAACGTGCCGGTCGGCGGCACTCGCGCCCGCAACTCCGCGCAGGCCTTCAACCTCATCCACGTCTACGACGGCACGGTGCTGCACTCGGTGGTGCCGATCGGCGCCTCGACCGAGGTGTCCTACGTCTCGGCGAACGAGACCGAGCGGATCCTCGCCTCGCACGGAGTCGAGATCGCGCCGGCCACGGCCGCACCGCTCGAGCAGGTCGAGGCGCTCTACCCGCCCGTCGCGGAGCCGGTGGGCGTCAGCGCCTAGCGGCCTGAGTCCGATCTGCAGGCGATCCGCGCCGAGAGACGATCTCGACCGCGGGTCCGAGGCTCCGGAGCCGCGGAGCGCCTGCAGAACGGACGTCAGCGCTTGGGACGAGTGCGGTCGAGGGCGAACAGGTGCCCGGCGAAGGCGAGGGCCGCGCCGAGCGCGATCCCGACTCCGAGGCCTGCCCCGATCCCGATGCCCGGGAAGACGAGCGCGCTGGCGAGCCCGAGCAGCAGCCCGAGGACTCCGCCGCCGATCGCCCAGGCCATGCTCAGTCCACCCGCTCCCAGGGCGCCGGGATCGGGTAGTACTCCTCGAGGAAGTCGATCACGGCGCGGGTGCGCGCCTCCGCCGAGATCTCGGGGAAGCTGCCGTCGTTGAGGCAGAAGAAGTCGACGCCGCGATTCTTCAGCAGCTTCTTCATGTCCTTCAGGCCCTGGTGCATCGTCGTGTCGACGTACTTCACCGAGGCGTTCTCCTGCACCACCGCTCGGCCCGTCATCAGCGCGTAGTAGTGGTAGAGCGAGTTGGTGACGGAGACGTCGCTCGCCGAGCGGAAGCGGCTCGCGGCGGTCGCGGTGAACTCCGGCTCGAACTCGGTCTCCAGCTCGGCCATCACGCTCTTGCGGAGAGGCGTGGCGGCGTGCTCGAGGTGCCGGGTCGTCATCGCGCCGAAGCGCTCGCGGAGCAGCCGGCGGTTGACGCGCGCCGCGTTCTCGAAGCCGCTCCGGGAGGCGTTGGAGTCGCCCATCCCGATGCGGGTGGTCGCCTCGATGAACTTGGTGATCCCGCCGGGCGAGAAGAAGATCGACGGGTCGACGGGGCGGCCGAAGAACATGTCGTCGTTGGAGTAGAGGAAGTGCTCCGCCAGGCCCGGGATGCGGTGCAGCTGGCTCTCGACCGCGTGCGAGTTGTGCGTGGGCAGCACCGAGAGGTCGCGGAAGTGGTCCTCGCTGCGGACCAGGGTGACGTCGGGGTGCTCGTCGAGCCAGCGCGGGCGCGGCGAGTCGGTGACGATGTAGATGTGCCGGACCCACGGCGCGTACATGTAGACGCTGCGCAGCGCGTACTTGAGCTCGTCGATCTGACGGAAGCGCGCGGGGGCGTCGTCACCCTCGCCCACGACGTAGCTGGCCATCCGGGCGGCGCGGGCGCGCTGGAACTCCAGGTCGGTTCCGTCGACCCAGGAGAAGACGATGTCGACGTCGAAGCGGATGTCGCTGACGAGCGGCTCGAACATGCCCTCGAAGGTCGGCCAGGTGCGTCCGTAGGCCTCGACGTGCGCGTCGATCGCCTCGGCGACCGGGAGGCTGCTGCGCATCAGCGCGTTCTCGGCGGGAGTGGTGATCTCCTCCTCGCCGACCTTCCAGAACTCCAGGCGGACGCCGCTGCGGGCGCCGTAGCGCAGCGAGCCGCTCGAGGAGACGCGGGGGCGGAAGAGCGAGAAGACCGCGGCGCGCGGGTACGGCGCGATCGCACCCTCGGCCAGGAGCAGCGGCGGGGTGCCGCGCTTGTCGAGCGTCTTCACGTAGAACGGCTCGGTCGCGAAGGCGCGCGCGAGCAGCGTGGCCAGCTCGGCGCCGAGCGAGCGGTCGATCGCGAGGAAGGGCGCGCCCTTCGTACCGCGGATGAGGCGGTAGGGGAACTCCGCCTCGTCGAGCACCTCGCCGAGCGCGATCAGGTCCTCGGTCCAGGCCGCCTGCGGTGTCGTACTCGAGTTGACCAGCGAGAACAGACCGGCATGGACGACCACGTCGTCACGGTCGAAATGGCGCGGACGCAGGAGGGCTGACGGAAGAGGACGGACGGAAGGCATGATTCACATTATCCGCCGCCTGTTTCGTGCGGATGACCGTCCTGCTCAGCTTGACAGGGAGTGCAGCCGCTCCAGGGCCGCGTCCCCGGCTCGCGCGGCCTCGTGAGCCCGGCTCTCCTCGCGGGCGGAGGCGACGCCGAGGGCGAACGCCGGCTCGCCGCGGCGGGCCGCCACGAGTGCGTGCGCGCAGAGCACGTCGCGGGCGGCGAGGGCGTCGCGCTCCTCCCCCAGCGCGTCGGCGACGGCCTTCGCCGCCTTCGCGATCTGTCGCTGCTTCGCGCCGACGGCGTCCGGAACGACCGCGCTCCAGGCCTCGACGACGTAGCGCAGGCGCTTCGCGGCCTTGCGCAGCTCGTGCCGGGCCTCGACGTCGTCTCCGCCCGTGCGGGCCGCGTCGACGCGCGAGACCTCCTTCGCGAGGGAGCGGCGGACGAGCTTCTTCGCGCTCGCGCCGGCCTTCGCCGTCCGCGGCGGGTCGGCCAGCAGGGCGTCGAGCGCGGCGAGCAGGGCGAGGTATCGGGCGCCGCGCAGGGTCTTGGCGACCCGCTGCAGGGCGATCGCGTGCCGGCGCTCGATCGCGTCGAAGAGGGTGGTGCCGGCGACGGCCTTCGCGGGCAGTCCCTCCCCCGCCTCATCGACGGCGGTGCGGAGCCGGGCCGCGAGGACCTCCTCGTCGCGGGCGGCGCCGAGGACGCCGGCGAGCCAGCGCAGCTCGTCGCGCAGCGGATCGAGGGCCTCGCGCTCCAGCACGGACCGGGAGGCGGCGAGGACGCTGCGCAGGCGGCGGGTGTGCAGGCGCATCCGGTGCAGCGCGTCGTCGGCCTCGAGGCGCACCCTCGGATCGACGGCGCGCAGACCGGTGAGGAGCTCGCGGATCGCGGCGAGCGCCGCCTCCCCGCCGTCCTCGGGTGCCGGGTGCGTGTCCTCGATCGGACCGCCGGTGGCGCGGGCGAGCTTCGAGGCGCTCTCGGCGGGGCGGGCGCCGGCGGCGAGCAGTCGCTCCTCGATCGCGTCGAGCACCGCCTCGCCCTCGGGGCCGTGGACGTCGACGAGCTCGACCTCCCACTCCCGCCAGCGCCGCTCGACGCCCGAGCGCTGATCGTGCGCGATGACCAGGTCGTCCGCGATCTCGGCGAGGCGGCGGCCGGCGGCGTCGGCGACGCGGGTGATCGAGCGGACGGTCTCCAGGGTGGCGAGCGGCTCGAGCCGCGAGCGGCCGACGTGGCCGAGCACCGGCTCCCGGACCTCGGCCGGCACGGTGCGGGAGGCTGTCAGCGCGGCGTGGATCTCGGTGCGGCCGGCCGAGCCGGGGAGCTTGACGTGCCAGCCCTCGTCCTCGCCGCCCTCGCGACGGCGGAGGGTGATCCGGCCGCGGGACAGGGCGCGGCCGGCGGTGTCGAAGTACTGGGCCCGGAGGCGGACGGGCTCCTCGGCGAGCGCCGTGGCGACGGTGCCAGCGCCGATCAGCTCCGGCAGGGCGGTGTCCGCGTCGACGTCGTACTTCCGCTCCACCTCGGTCTGCACGCGCCGCGGCGCCTCCGTCTTCGTCCGGTCCGCACGCTGAGCCATGGTCCATTGTGCGCACGTGGACGGTGCTCCCGGCGGCAGGCCCGCGGCGGGGCGCGAGGTCGGCCTAGGCTGGAGCGATGACCGCGCCCGTCCCTCCCGTCGCCCGCCGTGTCCCGCTCGAACGCCGTCACCACGGCGATCTCGTGGTCGATCAGTACGAGTGGCTGCGGCAGAAGGAGGAGCCCGAGGTGATCGCCCACCTCGAGGCCGAGAACGCCTACACCGACGCGCTCCTCGCTCCCCTCGCCCCGCTCCGCGAGCGCCTCTTCGACGAGATCCGCTCGCGCACGAAGGAGACCGACCTCTCCGTCCCCGTCCGCGAGGGCGCCTGGTGGTACTTCTCCCGCTCCTACGAGGGCCGCCAGTACGGCGTGCACTGCCGTGCGCCGATCTCCGGCCCGGACGACTGGACCCCGCCCTCCATCGCCGAGGGCGGACCGCTCGAGGGCGAGCAGGTCGTGCTCGACGGCAACATCGAGGCCGAGGGCCACGACTTCTTCTCGCTCGGCAGCTTCGACGTGTCCAGCGACGGGCGCTTCCTGCTCTTCGGCACCGACGTCGAGGGCGACGAGCGCTACACCCTGCGCATCCGCGACCTCAGCACCGGCGAGGACCTGCCCGACGTCGTCGAGGGCACCGGCGGCGGCGCCACCTTCGGCGCCGACGCCCGCTTCGTCTTCTACCCCACGGTCGACGAGTCCTGGCGGCCCGACACGATCTGGCGGCACACCGTCGGCACCGAGTCGACCGCCGATGAGGTCGTCTTCTCCGAGCCCGACGAGCGCTACTGGATCGGCGTGGGGCTCACCCGCAGCCGCCGCTTCCTCGTCATCGAGATCGGCAGCAAGATCACCAGCGAGTGCCTGCTGCTGGACGCGGAGGAGCCGACCGGCGAGTTCCGCTCGGTCTGGCCGCGGCGCGAGGGCGTCGAGTACGAGGTCGACCACGCCGTCGTCGACGGCCGCGACCGCCTGCTGATCGTGCACAACGACGGCGCGCTCGACTTCGAGATCGTCGAGGAGCCGGCCGACCTCGCGCTCTCCCCCGAGGAGCGGGCGGCCGAGCGCCGCGTCCTCGTCCCGCACACCCCCGGCCGCCGGATCGAGGGCGTCGACGCCTTCGCGCGGCACGTCGTCGTCTCCTACCGCGAGGCGGGGGCGACCCGCCTCGGCCTCCTGATCGACGGCGACGGCGGCGCGCGCCTGGACGAGATCGTCTTCGACGAGCCGCTCTACGACGCGGGCCTCGCCGGCAACCCGGAGTGGGAGCAGCCCGCGCTGCGCCTCGCCTACACCTCGTTCGTCACCCCCTCCACGGTGCTCACCCTCGACGTCGCGACCGGCGAGCGGACCGTGCTCAAGCAGCAGCCGGTGCTCGGCGACTACGACCCCGCGCGCTACGAGCAGCGCCGCGAGTGGGCGACCGCCGAGGACGGCACGCGCATCCCGCTGTCGCTGGTCTGGCGGAAGGACGCGGCGGCGCCCGACGAGGCCCCCGCGCCGCTCCTGCTCTACGGCTACGGCTCCTATGAGGCGAGCATCGACCCGGGCTTCTCGATCGCCCGGCTCTCGCTGCTCGACCGCGGCGTGGTCTTCGCCATCGCGCACGTCCGCGGCGGCGGCGAGATGGGGCGCTCCTGGTACGAGGAGGGCAAGACCCTCGCCAAGCGCACCACCTTCACCGACTTCGTCGACTCCGCGCGTCACCTCGTCGAGGCGGGCTTCACCACGCCCGAGCGCCTCGTCGCGCAGGGCGGCTCGGCCGGCGGGCTGCTGATGGGCGCGGTCGCGAACCTCGCCCCGGAGGCCTTCGCCGGGATCCTGGCGCAGGTGCCGTTCGTGGACGCGCTGACCTCGATCCTCGACCCGTCGCTGCCGCTGACTGTGATCGAGTGGGACGAGTGGGGCGACCCGCTGCACGACCCCGAGGTCTACGCCTACATGAAGTCGTACTCGCCGTACGAGAACGTGCGCGAGGGCGTCCAGTATCCACGGATCCTCGCGACGACGAGCCTCAACGACACCCGCGTGCTCTACGTGGAGCCGGCCAAGTGGGTCGCGCGGCTGCGCGAGGTCGGCGCGCCGGCACTGCTGAAGATCGAGATGACGGCCGGGCACGGCGGCGTGAGCGGGCGCTACGAGCGCTGGCGCGAGGTGGCGTTCGAGTACGCCTGGCTCCTGGACGTGCTCGGGCTGGCGGAGGAGACCCGCGACTCCTGAGCCGGGGATCCGGATCGGGTGGGCGCGCCGCAAGCCCCACCGGAGCGTCGATCGCGCCGCGTAAGGTTCGGGGTGCCGACCGAGGGGAAGTGCAGAGATGAGCGCAGGACTGTCGATCGACCGGGCCGCGGCCTGGGTCGCCGATCAGCGGTGGTACGCGAGCAAGGGGCGCCGCCCCGAGCTGGAGATCCGGGGCGAGTGGCGCCTGGAGCGCGGTGACGGCGACGTCGTCGTCCACCTCGTCATCGACCGGGCCGGCTCGAGCCCGGTGCTCTACCAGGTGCCGGTGACGGTGCGCTCGGCGCCTGTCGCGGGCCTCGAGGGCGCGCTGATCGAGAGCGACGGCACCCGCTTCGTCTACGACGGACCCCGCGACCCGCTGTTCGCGCGGGCGCTCTTCGAGCTCATCGCCGACGGCGGCTCCTCCGACGCGGAGGGCGCTCTGGGCGGCGCCCGCGCCGAGGGCCACCGCCAGCCCGGTGCCGTGATCGGCGCGTTCGCGTCGTCGCGGATCCTCAGCGGCGAGCAGTCGAACACCTCGATCATCGTGCAGACCACCGCGGAGGACGGCTCGGCCGGCACCCCCGTGATCGTCAAGGTCTTCCGCGCGCTGCACCACGGCGAGAACCCGGACGTCACCGTGCAGTCGGCGCTGAACGCGGCGGGCAGCACGCTCGTCCCGCCGGTGATCGGCAACGTCACCGGTGAGTGGGACGACCGCGGCGAGCCGACCGGCCGGGCCTTCGGGCACCTCGCCTTCGCGCAGGAGTTCCTGCCGGGCGTCGAGGACGCCTGGCGCGTCGCGCTCGAGGCCGTCGCCGGCGACACCGACTTCACCGGGCCGGCGCGTGAGCTGGGCCTGGCGACCGCGCAGGTGCACTCCACCCTCGCCGAGGTGATGCCGACCGAGGACGCGACGCCCGAGGTCGTGCAGCGGATGATCGCGACCATGCGTCGCCGGCTGCGGATCGCCTCCTCCGAGGTGCCCGTCATCGCCGAGGACGCCGACGCGATCGACGCGGTCTTCCAGGCGGCCGAGCAGGCGTCCTGGCCGCGGCTGCAGCGCATCCACGGCGACTACCACCTCGGCCAGGTGCTGGCCGTGCCCGGCCGCGGCTGGGTCCTGCTGGACTTCGAGGGCGAGCCGCTGCGGCCGATGCACGAGCGGCTGCTGCCGGACATCGCGCTGCGCGACGTGGCCGGGATGCTCCGCTCCTTCGACTACGCCGCGGGTGCGCACGAGCAGGCCTCGCCGGGCGACTCCCGGGCCGCGTGGGCGCTCGCGAGCCGCCGAGCGTTCCTCGAGGGCTACACGGAGGAGGCGGGCGACGCGGTCACCGCGCACCGCGCCGTCCTAGACGCCTTCGAGCTCGACAAGGCCATCTACGAGGCCATCTACGAGGCGCGCAACCGCCCCGAGTGGCTGTCGATCCCGGTGACCGCGGTGCAGCGGCTCGTCGGACGCTCGTAGGGTGCAGGTATGACCGCACGCGACGAGACCAGCGACGCCCCCGACTCCGCCAGCCACGAGGACGGGCCGCTCGACCCGCTGAGCGACTTCAGCATCCCCGGCGACACCGACCTGCACGTGGACGGCGACGCCTCCGGCGCCGATGGCCGGAAGGTCGCGGAGCCCTCCGAGGACGACTCGGCCGAGTAGCTCGGCCGACGGCGGATCTCGATACGCCCGCTCCGCGGGCTACTCGATCAGCACGAGGACCCGCGCCGCGGGCTGCTCCGTCATCCGCACGAGCACCCTCCCTGCTGGTCGAGTAGCCCCGCAGGGGCGTATCGAGACCCACCATCACCCGCACCCCCGGCGACAGCGGATCTCGATACGTCCGCTCCGCGGGCTACTCGATCACCAGGGGTGGCCGATGCGGGACGCCCTGCCGCAGAACATCGGCTGAGAAGGGTCATCGTCGCTGATCAGCGATGACCGCGGCTCCCAGCGGATGTTCTGCTCGGGCCGGGCCGCTCAGCGCAGCCGCGTGAGCGGCGTGACTGCCGGGCCCTCCAGCACCGTCCCGTCGGCGGCGAAGCGCGAGCCGTGCAGCGGGCAGTCCCAGCTGCGCTCGGCGTCGTTCCAGGTGACGACGCCGCCCAGGTGCGAGCAGACCGCCGAGACCGCGCAGCGTCGACCCTCGACCGTGGAGACGGCCACCGGCTGGAGCCCGTCGCGGGCGAGCGCGCCGTGCCCCTCCTCCGGCACCACGTCCACCGAGCGCGGCGCGCGCAGGGCCGACCAGTAGCCGCGGGCGTACCAGGCGCCGACCGCGGCGAGCGCTCCGGCCCCCTCCGCCATCACCCGGGGCAGCGTCGGGCGGCGGTGCAGGACCTTCGCCCACGGCGGCGTCTCGCCCCTCGAGTCGCCGACGAGCGTGAGCGCCGCCTGCACCGCGTTGGTCATCCCCCACTTGTCGTACCCCGAGGCGAAGAAGATCCGCCCGCGGCCCCGCGGCAGCCAGCCGACGAACGGCACCCGGTGGAACGCCTCGTAGTCCTGCGCGCTCCACTGCGCGATCGGCTCGGCACCGGGGAAGGAGCGTCGGGTCCAGGCGATCAGGTCGTCGACGCTCTCCTGCGTCCGCGCCCTCCGGCCGACGACATGGCCGTTTCCGCCGATCAGCAGCAGCCGCTCCCCGTCCCGGTCCAGGTCGCGGATCGAGCGCGAGGGCCCGTCGACGGAGAGGTACATGCCGTCCGGGATCGTCTCCGCGCCACGGAACGCCACCGCGTAGGAGCGCAGCGCGACCTGCTTGGCGAAGTAGAGGCCGCGGTCCAGAATCGGCGTGCCGGTGAGCAGGTATGCCCGCTCGCCGGTCACCTCGCCGGCGCTGGTCCGCACCCGCACGGGCGCGGAGGCGCGCAGCCCGAGCGCGCGGACGCCCTGCACGAGGACGCCGCCCGCGGCCCGGAAGTCGGCGGCGAGCGCCGTCAGCACCGCCATCGGATCGAACTCGGCCTGGTCGTCGAGCGCCACGGCGGCGGTGCTCGGGAAGGGCGTGTCCAGCGCGCCGACGAGGCGGGTGGCGAGGCCGAAGCGGCGGGCCGTCTCGTGCTCGCGGAGCACCGCGTCCACGCCGTCGGGGGTCTGCGCGTAGCTGTACGCGGTGCGGCGCTGCACGGGCACGCCGGCCTCGCGGAGGTAGTCGACGAGCCAGGTGAAGCCCGCGAGGTTCGCCGCGACGTAGGCCCGGGTGACCGCGGGGGTGTTGCGGGCGGCGATCCTCGAGAGGTGCGTCCCCTGCAGGAGGCTGAGCTTGGCCGTGCTGCTGCCGGTCGCGACCGCGCCGACGTCGCGGGCCTCGAGGACGAGGACGCGGCGGCCGCTGCGCTGGAGCAGGAGCGCCGTCACGAGTCCGGAGAGGCCGGCTCCGACGATCACGTCGTCGTAGTGCGCGCCCGGCACGAATGCGTCCCCCGGGATCGGCGCGGCGTCCTGCCGCCAGAGCGAGGTCCGCTCGATCGCCGGCACGTCGATTCGCTTCATCGGGTCTCCCTGCACTCGGGCCGCGGAGGGCGGCTCGGACCGACGCTACGCGCGGCGGCCGGACCCGTCAGGGTGTTGACAGCGCGCGCGGCCGTCGGCGGCGGCTCAGAGCCAGCCCCAGCGCTTGAACAGCCGGTGCAGGACCACGCTCGAGGCGACCATCAGCCCGAGCGCAGCCGGGTAGCCCCAGGCCAGGTGCAGCTCGGGCATCGCGTCGAAGTTCATGCCGTAGACGCTGGAGATCATGGTCGGCGCGAAGAAGATGGCGGCCCAGGCCGAGATCCGCTTGACCTCGTCGTTCTGCTGGTTGCCCGCCTCCGCGAGCTTCTTCATGTCCTCGTTCTGGCGCTGCGCGACCAGCGTGGCGTTCACCGCGAGGATCTCGCGGAGGGTCGTCCGGAAGCCCTCGACGCGCTCGTCGACCACGGCGACGTGGTCGGCGACGTCGCGGAGGTAGCGGCGCAGCTCGACGTCCTCGCGGAAGACGTCGAAGTCGGTGACCAGCCGGCCGAGCATGCCGGTCAGCGGACGGGTCGCCCGCTGGAAGTCGAGCACCTCCTGGGAGAGCTCGTAGATGCGCCGGGACACCGCGGGGTCCCCCTCGAAGACCTGCGCCTCGATCTCGTCGATGTCGTTCTCGAGACCGGCGACGACCGGGGCGTACTGGTCGACGACCGCGTCGAGGATCGCGTAGAGGACCGCCACCGGGCCCTTGCGCAGCAGCTCGGGGTCGGCCTCCATCCGGCGCCGGACCAGCGAGAGGTCGGGCTTCTCGGAGTGGCGGACGGTGACGACGAAGTTCGGCCCGACGAAGAGGTGCAGCTCGCCGAAGTCGACCTCCTCGCGCTGGTCCGCGTAGCTCGCGGCCCGCAGCACCACGAACATGTCGCTGCCGTAGCGCTCGAGCTTGGGCCGCTGGTGCGCGCTGATCGCGTCCTCGATCGCGAGCGGGTGCATCGAGAACTCGTCCTCGAGGGCGGCCAGCTCGGCCTCGGTCGGGCGGTAGAGGCCGATCCAGGCCATCGCATCCGGCAGCTTCTGCAGGGCGGCGAGCGCCTCCGGGATGCTGTGCGGCGAGACGACGCGCCGGCCGTCCTGGTAGATCGCGTTGTCGACGGTGCTCCGGCGGACCGGCTCCTCCTCGGGGCGGATCCGCTCGATCGGGCTGGTGTCCTCAGCGGCGGCGCGGGTGCGCGAGCCGAGACCGAGGAGGGTCGAGGGCACTCGGGGCAGCTTCACGCGGGGCCTCCTTCGATCGACCGACGACCCATTCTGCACCCGCGGGTGAACGGGAGGTGTCCGGCGGCGACGGCTCGGCCGGCGTCCGGTGTCGGAGCCGCTCAGTAGCCTGGAGGGGCACGACAGAGAGCGCCACCGCACACCCGCAGACCCCGCGAAAGGACGGTCGTGAAGCTCCTGCACACCTCCGACTGGCACATCGGCCGCACCTTCCACGGCCACTCGAGCGTCGCCGCGCTCGGCGTCGTGCTCGACGCGCTCGTCGAGACGGTGCGCTCCGAGGCGGTCGACGTCGTCCTGATCGCGGGCGACGTCTTCGACTCCGCGGTGCCGGCGGCCGAGCACTACACCCTGCTCACCCGCACGCTCGAGGCGATCCGCGCGGCCGGCGCCGAGGTCGTGCTGACCAGCGGCAACCACGACTCCCCCGCCCGGCTGGGCTTCCAGGCCGGGCTGCTGCGCGGCTCCGGCGTGCACGTGCTCACCGATCCCGAGGCGTACGCCGAGCCGGTCGTCCTCCGCGCCGGGAGCGGGCTCGAGGTCGGCGTCTACGGCATCCCCTACCTCGAGCCGGCCCTCTACCGGCACCGGCACCCGGAGGAGTCGCTCCGCCGGCACGAGGACGTCCTCGCCTTCGCGATGCGCCGCATCCGCGCGCACGCCGAGGCGGCCGGGCGGCGCTGGGTGGTGCTCGCGCACTGCTTCGCCGTCGGCGCCCCGGCCGGCACGGTCGAGCGCGACATCACGGCCGGCGGGATCGACTACGTCTCGGTCGACCACTTCGCCGCGGCCGACTACGCGGCACTCGGGCACATACACGGGCGGGCGATCCTGCTGCCGAGCGTGCGCTACTCCGGCGCTCCGCTGCACTACTCGTTCGGCGAGGCCTCGAAGCCGCGCGGCGGCTGGCTGGTCGAGCTCGGCCCCGACGGGCTCGGCGAGGTGACCTGGTCGTCGCTGCCCGTGCCGCGGCGGCTGAGCGTGATCGAGGGTCGGCTGGACGAGCTGCTGAGCGACCCGTCGCTCGCCGAGTACGAGCCGGACTGGGTCTCGGCGGTGCTGACCGACGAGGTCCGCCCGCTCGACGCGATGGCGCGGCTGCAGTCCCGCTTCCCCGGCTGCGCGACGCTCGAGCACCGGCCCCCGCACGCGGCGGTCGACGAGCGGCGCTACGCCGAGCGGATCCGCGGGCGCAGCGACGTCGAGGTGATCGACGACTTCCTCGCGCACGTCCGCGGTGGGCACGGCGCGAGCGAGACCGAGCGCGCGCTCGCGCTCGACGCGCTGGCGCAGGTCGACGCCGAGGCACTGCGGTGAGGATCCGCCGCCTCTCCTTCGCCGGTCTCGGCCCCTTCCGCGCGGAGCAGGAGATCGACTTCGACCGCCTGGAGGACGTCGGGATCTACCTGATCGCCGGACGCACCGGCGCCGGCAAGTCGACGATCCTCGACGCGATCAGCTTCGCGCTCTACGGCTCGGTGCCGCGCTTCGACGGCACGGCCTCGCGCCTGCGCAGCGACCACAGCGCCCCCGAGGACGAGACGTTCGCCGAGCTCGACTTCGAGGCGGCCGGCCGGCTCTACCGGGTCCGCCGCTCACCGGAGTACGAGCGGCCGGCCAAGCGCGGCGGCGGCACCACCCGGCAGGCGGCGAAGGTCGCGCTGCTCGAGCACGTCGACGGCGAGTGGCGGGGTCTGTCCTCCAGCGCGCGCGAGACGGGGGCCGACATCGGCCGGATCGTCGGCCTGACCAAGGACCAGTTCCTCCAGGTGATCCTGCTGGCGCAGAACCGCTTCCACGAGTTCCTGCTCGCGAAGAACGACGACCGCCAGCGGCTGCTGCGCACCCTCTTCGCGACGGAGCGCTACGACCTGCTGCGCCGGCGGCTCGTCGAGCAGCGGCAGGAGAGCGGAGCGGCGCTCGAGGAGGAGCGCGCGGCCGTGACGGCGCTGGCCGACGAGGCCGTCCGGCTCACCGGTGACGAGGAGCAGGCGCCGACACCGCCCGATGCGGAGTGGTTCCGTGCCCTGGTGACCCGGCTCGACGCTCCCCTCGCGCTCGCCCGCGACGAGGTGGCGGAGGCCGACGCCGCGAGCCGCGCGGCCGAGACCGCGCGGGACGAGACGCGGCTGGTGAAGCGGGCGCAGGACCGCCGCCGGAGCGCGCTGATCGAGGCCGAGGAGCTCGCGGTCGCGGAGTCGCTCGTCGTCCGGGAGCGCGAGCGGATCGAGCGGGCCCGACGGGCCGAGGGCGTGCTGCCGCTGCTGAAGGGCGCGCGCTCGGCGGCCGAGAGAGCCACCGCCGCCGACCGGAGCCGTGACAGCGCCGCCGTGGCCTTCACGGCCGCTCTCGACGAGCCCGCGGACCGGGCCGCCGCCGCGCGGGCCGCCGAGCGCCTGGCCGCGACGCTGGGAGCGCTGACCGAGGCCCTCGCCGACGAGCGCACGCTGCCCGAGGCGGTCCGCCTCGCCGAGCGCACCGTGACGGCGCGCGAGCGGTCCACCGCGGCGCTGGCCGTGCTCGAGCGCGAGCTGCGGACGCTCCCCGCCCTGCTCGACGCGCTCTCCGCGGAGGAGGACTCCCTCGCGCCGGACGCGACGGCGCTGCCGGCCCGCACCGAGGAGCTGGCCGCGCTCGAGCGCCGGATCCGCGCCGCCGCCGAGCGCGCGAGCGCCGCGACCGCGCTCGATCGCCTCCGCTCCGCCCACGCGGAGGCGGCCCGTGAGCACGGCGTCCGCGCCGCCGAGCACGCCGAGCTGGTCGCCCGCCGCTTCGCGGGCTTCGCCGGTGAGCTGGCCGGAGCGCTCGTCCCCGGCGACCCCTGCCCCGTCTGCGGCTCCTGCGAGCACCCGCGCCCCGCCGAGCACGGCGAGCTGCCTCCCGTCGGCACCGGTGAGATCGAGAAGGCGCGCATTGCCGTCGATCGCGCCGCCGCAGCGATGGATTCCGCCCGCGAAGCAGAGAGCACCGGCGCGCTCGCCCTGGCGGCCCTCGAGGAGCGGGCCGGCAGCACGACCGCCGAGGAGCTGCAGACCGCCCGCACCGAGGCCGAGGCGCGGCTCACCGCATCCCGGAGTGCCACGACGCGACTCGAGGAGCTGCGGCGCGAGCGGTCGGACCTCCGCGTCCGGAGCGAGGATCTCGCATCCGCCCTCGAGACCGCCCGCGCCGAGCACCAGCGCCTCAGCTCCGACGAGGCCCTCGCCGCCGAGGCGCTGCGCCTCCTGCGCGAGCGGATCGACGCCCATCGCGACGGCTCCGCCAGCATCGCCGACCGCGTCGCGGCCCTCACAACACAGCGCCGCCTGGCCGACGCGCTCGTCGAGGCCGAGGACGCGGCGACTGCCCGCCGCGAGGCGGCCGAGGCGGCCGAGGTCCAGCTCGCCGAGGTGATCGCCGACCGCGGCTTCGCGAGTGCCGAGGACGCCGAGTCCGCCGCCCTCACCTCGGGCGAGCGCGCCCGCGCCGAGGCCGTGGTCGCCGAGCACGAGCGCCGCCGCAGCGCCGTCGACTCGGTGCTGGCCGACCCCGAGCTCGCCGGCCTGCCGACCGCCCCCGTCGACCTCGCCGCCGCGGAGGAGGACGCGCGCGCCGCCTCCGCCCGCCGCGACGAGGCCCGCTCGCGGCACTCGGTGCTGGAGCACCGCGCCGCCCGGCTCGCCGAGCTGGCGGGCCGCGCCGAGGAGCGACTGGCGACTCTCGACGAGCGCCTGGGCCGGCACGAGGAGCTGCGCGCCCTCGCCGAGACGATCGACGGCCGTGGGCAGAACACCCGCCGGATGGACCTCGAGGCCTTCGCCCTCGCCGGCCGGCTGGAGGAGATCGTCGCCGCCGCGAACCTGCGGCTGAACGCGATGACCAGCGGCCGCTACGCCCTCGTGCACGACGACTCGCTCGCCTACCGCGGCGCCGCCTCCGGTCTCGGGATCGACGTGCTCGACGCCTTCACCGGCGCCCGCCGGCAGCCCGCGTCGCTCTCGGGCGGAGAGACGTTCCTCGCCTCGCTCGCCCTGGCCCTCGGGCTGGCCGACGTGGTCACCATGCAGTCCGGCGGCGTCTCACTCGAGACGATGTTCATCGACGAGGGCTTCGGCTCGCTCGACGCCGAGACCCTGGAGACCGCGCTCGGCACGCTCGACGCGCTGCGCTCGGGCGGGCGCACGATCGGCCTCATCAGCCACGTCGACGCGATGCGCGAGCGGCTGCCGACCGGGTTGAAGGTCGTCGTCAGCGACCGCGGCGACAGCAGGATCCTCACGGCGTGACGGAGCGACCCGCTAGGGTCGTCGGCAGTGACACGGGGTGCCCACCAGGGCTGAGATGAGACCCGTCGAACCTGATCTAGTTCGTACTAGCGAAGGGATGTCGCGAATGAGCATTCGCACGCCTGCCCACCCGACCCTCCTCGACGGCCCGGCCGTCGCCCGAGACCTCGACGAGCTGCGCCGCGCAGCGCCGCTCGTGCAGTGCATCACCAACGCGGTGGTCACCGGCTTCACCGCCAACAGCCTGCTGGCGCTCGGCGCGAGCCCCGCGATGTGCGATCTGCCCGGCGAGGCCGGCGTCTTCGCGGGCATCGCCTCCGCGACGCTGGTGAACCTCGGCACCCCGCACGCGGAGCAGCGCGACGGCGCCCGCGAGGCCGTCGCGGCGGCGCGCGCGGCCGGCACCCCCTGGGTGCTCGACCCGGTCGCCGTCGGTCCGCTGCCGGTGCGCACCGCCCTCGCGGCGGAGCTGCTCGAGGCGCGGCCCACGATCATCCGCGGCAACGCCTCCGAGATCCTCGCCCTCGCCGGCCTCGGCGCCGGCGGTCGCGGTGTCGACGCCGTCGACGGCCCGGAGGAGGCGCTGGAGGCCGCGACCGCGCTCGCTCAGAGGTGGGGGTCGGTCGTCGCCGTCTCAGGTGCCGTCGACGTCGTCACCGACGGCGAGCGCGTCGTCCGCGTCACCGGAGGGCACCCACTGCTCACCCGTGTCACCGGCGGCGGCTGCGCGCTGGGCGCCGTGATGGCCGCCTTCCTCGGCGCTCGGGGCTCCGACGCACTCGGGGCCGCGGTCGCCGCGTCCGTCGTCTGGGGTCTCGCCGCCGAGCGCGCCGCCGCCACCGCCGCCGGCCCCGGCTCGTTCGCGGTCGGCCTCCTCGACGCCCTCGCCGCGCTCACCGCCGACGAGGTCGAGAGCGGGGCGCGGATCGCATGATCGACCTCTCCCTCCAGCTCGTCACCGACACCCGCCTCTGCGGCCCGCGGGGAGTCCCGGCCGTCGTCGCCGCGGCCGTCGCCGGTGGCGTCCGCGTCGTCCAGGTCCGTGACCACGAGGCGACCGCCGCCGAGCTCGTCGCCCTCACCTGCGCCGTCGCCGCCGTCCTCGACGAGCGCACGACCCTGCTGGTCGACGACCGCGTCGACGTCGTCCTCGCCGCCCGCCTGGCCGGCGCCCGCGTCGACGGCGTGCACGTCGGCCAGTCCGATCTCCCGGTCCTCGCCGCGCGCAGCATCCTCGGCGTCGGCGCGGTGATCGGGCTGACGGCGAACACCCCGGCCCACCTCGCCGCCGCCCACGCCCTGCCCGGCGGCACCGTGGACTACCTCGGCGTCGGCGTGATCCGGGCGACGGCGACCAAGCCCGACCACCCGGTCCCGCTCGGGATCGACGGCTTCGCCGCCCTCGCCGCCGCGACCCCGCTCCCCTGCGTGGCCATCGGCGGCGTCACGGCCGACGACGCCGCGGCCCTGCGCCGCGCCGGCGCGACCGGACTCGCGATCGTCTCGGCGATCTGCGCGGCCGACGATCCGGAGTCCGCGGCCCACGCCTTCCGTGCGGAGTGGGACCGATGAGCGCCGCACTCCCCCAGCCCCGCCGGATCCCCCGGGTCCTCAGCATCGCCGGCACCGACCCGACCGGCGGCGCCGGCATCCAGGCCGACCTCAAGTCGATCGGCGCGCTCGGCGGCTACGGGATGGCCGTGGTCACCGCGCTCGTAGCGCAGAACACCCGCGGCGTGCGCTCGATCCACCTGCCGCCCGCCGAGTTCCTCCGCGAGCAGCTCGACGCGGTCAGCGACGACGTCGAGATCGACGCCGTGAAGATCGGCATGATCGCGAACGCCGAGCTGGGCGGGGTCATCGCCGCCTGGCTGGACGACGTCCGCCCGCCGCTCGTCGTCGTCGACCCGGTGATGGTCGCGACCAGCGGCCACCGCCTGCTCGACCCCGAGGCGGAGGAGGCGGTCCGCGCGCTCGTCCGCCGCGCCGGCCTGGTCACCCCCAACCTCCCCGAACTGGCCGTGCTCGCCGGAGCGGAGCCGGCCGCCGACTGGTCCGCCGCGCTCGAGCAGGCCCGCTCCCTGGCCCGGGATCTCGGCACCGCGGTCCTGGTGAAGGGCGGGCACCTCGACGGCCCGGCGACGCCGGACGCGATCATCACCCCGGACGGCGGCGTGCGCGAAGTGCCGGGCGAGCGCGTCGCCACCCGGAACACCCACGGCACCGGCTGCTCGCTCTCCTCCGCGATGGCGACGCTCCTCGCCGGTGGCGGGACGACTCCGGACACCCTCACGCAGGCGCTGACCGACGCCAAGGACTGGCTGAACGGCGCTCTCCGCGGCGCCGACGCGCTCCATGTGGGCGAGGGCAACGGGCCGATCGACCACTTCCACCGCCTGCGCGCCCCGGCGTTCTGCGAGCGGATGTGGGCCGAGACGGAGCAGCTCCGTGCCGGGATCGACGCGCTGCCGTTCGTGACGGCGCTCGGCGACGGCTCCCTCGAGCGCGACGACTTCGAGTGGTACCTCGAGCAGGACGCGCTCTACCTCACCGAGTACGCCCGGGTCCTCGCGATCGCCGCGCAGCGGGCGCCGAGCACCGCCGAGCAGGTCTTCTGGGCGGAGTCGTCGGCCTCGGCTCTGGCGGCGGAGGCGCAGCTGCACCGCGACCGCCTCGGCGAGCGCACGGCGACGGCGTCCCCCGTCACCCGCGGATACGTCGACCACCTGCTGGCGGTCGGCACGAGAGGGAGCTACGGCGAGATCGTCGCCGCGCTGCTGCCCTGCTTCTGGCTCTACGCGGACATCGGCGAGCGCCTCGCGGCGGCGAATCGGCCCGGGCACCCCTACGCGGACTGGCTCGTCACCTACGCGGATCCTGCCTTCGCCGTCGCGACCGAGCGCGCGATCGCGATCACCGAGGCGGCCGCCGCTCGCGGCACGAACGCGGAACGCGCCGCCATGGGCGACGCGTTCCTGCGCTCGAGCGTGTTCGAGCGCGACTTCTTCGCGGCTCCGCTCAGCCGATTCTTCGCGGCTCCGCTCAGCCGATCGCCTCGCGGAGGACGTGCATGAGCGCGTCCAGCTGAACCGTGTCGGCCGAGGCGACCTCGGCGTCCGCGCCGTCGAGCGCGCGGGCGGCGAGGCCGGCCTTCGCGTCGATCAGCTCGGCGATCTTGGCGTCGATCGTGTGCGCCGCGATGATGCGCCAGGCCGTGACCGGCTCCTCCTGGCCGATGCGGTGCACACGGTCGATCGCCTGCGTCTGCTCGGCCGAGGTCCAGGACAGCTCGGCCAGGACGACGTTGGACGAGGCCTGCAGGTTGACGCCGACGCCCGCCGCGGTGAGCGAGCAGACCGCGACCGAGACGTCGGGGTCCTCGTTGAACGCGTCGATCTGCGACTGGCGGAACGTCGCCGACTGGTCGCCGCGGATCGAGACGGAGGTGAGCTCGCGCTTCTCGAAGGTCTCCTCCGCCTGGTCCATCACGTCGATGTGCTTGGCGAAGAAGACCACCTTGCCGACCGAGCGGGCCAGCTGCGAGGCGTAGTCGGCGGCGAGCGCCGCCTTGGCCTGGCCGATCCGGCGCACCATCGTGAAGACGTTCTCGCCGGTCTTGGCCGACTTCGACTCCTCGAGCTCGCTCTGCGCGACGATGCGGACGAAGCGCTCGCGCTCGTCGTCGTCGAGCTCGTGCGTGATCGACGCGGTGACGGCCTTGTAGCGCTGCAGCATCCGGGCGCCGAGCTCGCGCTCCGCCTTCTGGATCGAGCGGCCGAGGTCGTCGTCCAGCTCGACCGGCAGGTCGACGATCCGCTTCGAGGGCAGGTCCGCGGCGACGTCGATCTTCTTCCGCCGGACGATGCCGAGGTCGATGACCGCCTCGCGCGCCTCCGGGTAGAAGCCGGTGTCCGCGGGGGTGAGCCCGGTGTCCTCGAGCAGGCTCATCAGCTCGGGCCCGGGCTTGGTCTCATCGATCCAGCCGAGGAAGCGCCAGATCGCGCGGAAGTCGTCCACGTCGTTGATCAGCGGCGTTCCCGTGAGGGCGATCATCAGCGGGTCGTGGCCCGGCGTCGTCTCGCGGATCTTCGCGGCGAGCGCCAGCACGCTCTGCGAGCGCTGCGAGCGGAGGTTCTTGATGAAGTGCGCCTCGTCGACGACCATGCCGCGGAAGCCGAGGCTGCCGAGCCAGCCGATGTGCCGGTCGAGGATGTCGTAGTTGACGATCACGACGTCGGCGAACGCGTCGAGCGTGCCGCCGTCGCCGTGGATGACGGTGGCGCGGCGCTGCGGCGTCCAGCGCTCGACCTCGCGCGCCCAGTTCATCTTCACGACGTTGGGCACGACGGCCAGCAGCGGGTAGGAGCCGGTGACGGAGGCGGCGAGGAGGCTCTGCGCCGTCTTGCCGAGGCCCGGCTCGTCGGCGAGCAGGAAGCTGCGGTGCCCCTCGCGCGCGCCCTCGATGAAGCGGGCCTGGTGCGGCATCAGGTCGCGCCCGCGCGGCGTCACCCGGTCGATCTTCGGCGGCTCGGGCAGCTCCATGCTGGCGGCGCGGCCGCCGGCGCCGTACTCGAACGCCTTGAACAGCGGACCGAGCAGCTCCCAGTCGTCGAGGCGGCGGCGGGCGGGGGTGGGCGCGCTGGCGATCGAGAAGTCCGGCGGGAGGAAGGGGTTGGCGAGCTGGCGCGCGCGCACCGACGGCGGCACGACCTGGTTGACCGGCACCTCCGGCTTGGGCTCCGGCTCGGTCACGATCAGCAGCTCGTCGGGGCTCAGCTCGGCGCCGGCCTCCAGCAGCCAGTCGCGGCGCAGCTTCTGCGCGGCCGCGGTGATGCCCGCCTCCGACTCGAGGAGGGCGATCAGGCTGGTGTCGCGCGCGGCGGTCTTCGCGAGGATCGTCGCGATGCCGTCGAGGCGCTTCATCTCCTCCGCGCGCTGCGAGTCGCTCAGCTCGGTGTCGGTCTTCACCCGCTTGCGCTCCTCGCGCATCAGCAGGGCGATGACGAGGAACTTCGTGCGATTGGTGGGCCCGACCTTGCCGGTCTGGGCCTTCGCCTCGACCTCGCGCACGCGACGGGCGAGGATCGGGATGATCCCGGAGTTGTCGACGCCACGCGGGCGCGACCGCGGGCGGGTGCCCGGGCTCGCGTTCGTCGAACGACGCGACTGACCGGACTGACGCTGGCCGCTGCGAGCCATGCTCCTCCTCGACGTGGACGGGGGCGGAGGAGGGGTTCCCGCGCTCTACCGTCGCATTGCACTGTGCGTGTCTTGCGTGCTGTGCGGGTCTTGCCTGCACTGCGTGTGTTGCACTGGCCGCGTCACGCCTGGGACGAGACGGGCACCGATGCACCCGGTGGCCGTCGGGAGCTCCGAGCAACGGGTCTGAGACCCGGTCGCAGCATCCCCGGCGTGCGGGTGCGCGACAAGTCTACTCCTCAGCGCCGGATCGGCGGCACCTCACGCCTGCGGGCGCGTCCAGCGGCCGATGGATCACTCGGCGACGCGCACCCGGATGATCAGGCCGGCGGCCACCACGACGCCGACCGCGGCGAGGTGGAGCGAGGACCAGACGGCGTCCGGGAAGGAGAACGGGAAGACCGGGTTCCAGAGCACGACGATCGGCGCGAGCCCGATCAGCCAGTAGTACGCCTTCGCCTGGATCGCGAACCAGCCGATGACGGCCGCGAGGATCGCCACCGGATACCGGACGAAGTCGTAGGCGTCGCCGCCGACCAGCGCGAGCCCCGCGAGCAGGATGATCGCCGCGAGGATCCCCGGCGCCAGCGCCATCCGCGCGCTCGAGCGGGACGGGTAGCGGGCGGTCGTGCCGCCGCGCGGGGGGCCGGACTTCTCAGCGTTCACCCGTCGATCGTACGGGGCGGTCCCGACCGCTCCGCTCCGGACCCCGCACGGCCCGTTCGGCTCCGGCCCCGTGCGAACCGACCCGAACCGGGCGCGCGCCCACGCACAGGCACCAGCAAGCGTCCACTCGCAGAGCCGCGCCCCCGTGCCGTCACGATCGGACCCGGATCGGGTCCTGACCCACCCGTGGGCCCCGACAGCTGTCCGTTCGACCTCCTCCTCCCGAGCGAGTCGACCCGGTCTGGGCTCGAGTGCGCCCGCAGACCCCATCGAGCGTCGACTCGAAGGAGTGCGGCCCCGCTCGTGCGCGCCCGGACGCGAAGAGGGGCCGGACAGGCCGGCGCACCCCAGCACGGGTTCACTCGTGCGCGGCACCCCGATCGAGACGACTCGAAACGGGCGCCGACGCTGCTTTCACCAATCACAGCTCGCGTCGTCTCACGGGCCGATACCCCCGCCGGGTATCGGCGTCGAGGCGTAAACTGGCCGGGTGATCGAGGATCTGAAGAAGCGCTCCCTGCACCGCGCCCGCATCCTGGCGGGCCAGATGCGCGGCCTCGAGAAGGCCATCGAGAACGAGGACTACTGCGTCGACATCGTCACGCAGTCGCTCGCCATCCAGAAGTCGCTCGGCTCGCTGAACAAGCTGATCGTCGAGAATCATCTGCGGACGCACGTGACCGCGATGTTCGACGAGGGCGGCGACGCGCGCGAGGCCGCGATCGCCGAGCTCGTGAAGATCTTCGAGTTGTCGAACAACCGCTCGTGACCGCGCTCACCGCCGTCCGCGGCGACATCACCCGCGAGCAGGTCGACGTGATCGTCAACGCCGCCAACTCGTCGCTGCTCGGCGGCGGCGGGGTCGACGGAGCGATCCACCGCGCGGGCGGCCCCGAGATCCTCGAGGAGTGCCGGCGCCTCCGGGCGGGCGAGCTGCGCGACGGACTCCCCGCCGGCTCCGCGGTCGCGACCACCGCCGGCCGCCTGCCCGCCCGCTGGGTCGTGCACACCGTCGGCCCCGTGTACTCGCGGAGCGACGACCGCTCCGCCGTCCTCGCCTCCGCCTACACCGAGTCGATCCGCGTCGCCCGCGCCCTCGGCGCCCGCACCGTCGCCTTCCCGGCCGTCTCCGCCGGCGTCTACGGCTGGCCGATGGCCAGCGCGGCGCGCATCGCCGTCGACTCCGTCCGACTCGCCGCCGCCGAGGACCGCCCGGGCGCCCTCGACGAGGTCCGCTTCGTGCTCTTCTCGGACGACGCCCTCGCCGCCTTCCGCGAGGCGCTCGGCTAGCTCGCCGTCCCGGTCGCGGCGCTTGAGCCCGCGTCCGCTCCGGTACCGGAGTCCGTGCCCGAGTCCGTCCCGGTGCCGCTCCCCTGGCCGCCGAACGACCCGGGCCCGCCACCGCCGGGGAAGCCGCCGTCCGGCATCCCGCCCCGCTGCGACGGGTCGAATCCGCCGACGGCGGAGGACCCGACCGAGTTCCCGACGGCGTAGCCGATCCCGAAGCCGCCGCCCAGCAGCAGCAGACCGGCGAGGACGGCGAGCGCGATCCACCGGACGCGTCGCCGTCGCCAGAGCGGCTGACGCGACCGCGCCGGCTCCGCCGCGCCCGGTGCCGCGGTCCCCGCCGTTGGCGGCGGCCACTCCGCCGTCCCCGGTCCCTGGTTCTCGATCGTGCTGCTCATGCTGCGCCTCCGGCTCTCGTCCGCACCCGGCCGGGTGCACGATCGACAGTGCCGTCGCCGCCTATGCTCCGGGCAAGAACCGCTGATCGATCACTGAAGACCCGAGCCGTCGGAACGAGCCTCGCCGCGGCAGCAAAAGAGAGAACCAGCCCATGTCGTCTCGGCGACTCGAGAATCAGTGAGCGACAGCGGGGCTGGTATTTCTGCATCGAGGCTAGGGGCCGCTGCTGTCGCGCACCCACGATGGCGTGAGATATCGGACCACTAACGCGCAATCCGCCGTTCTCGACAGCGAGAAAGGGGAGCGGGACCACACGGTCCCACTCCCCTTCGCCTCGTGGGGCTACGCCGTCTTCGGCCGCGCGAACTCGTCGTACGGCAGGGTGATCGGCCGGGTGCGCGGCGGCATCCGCAGCACCGAGTCGAGGGCCGGGCCGAGGGCCTCGCGCCAAGCGCCGTAGCCGGCCTCGTTGAGGTGCAGGCCGTCGGGCGAGTACTGCTCGAGCAGGGCGCCGTCCTCGCCGGCGAGCACCGGCCAGAGGTCGAGGTAGCCGGCGTGCGCCGTGGGCGCGAACTGCCAGAGGTGGCGGTTGACCTCGCGGATCTGCGCGCCGAACTCGCGGGCGCGCGGCAGGATCGAGGTCACCAGGATCCGCACGTCGGGGAGGTCGCGGCGGAAGGTCGCGACGATGGTCTCGATGTTGCGCACGATGTGCTCGGTCGTGCGGTGATAGGCCAGGTCGTTCGTCCCGACGAGCAGGACCACCGTGTCGGGCGCCGCCTCGACGAGCTCGGGCAGCCGCTCGACGACGTCGTCGCTGGTCGCTCCGCCGATGCCCTCGTCGACGACCGTCGACGCGGTCAACCACTCGTCCCAGGACCCGCCCTGGATGATGCTGTCGCCGATGAAGGCGACCTTTCCCAGCTGGAGATCGCGCCCCGCGTCCGTGTCCGATCGTTCGCTCATCGTGCTCCTCTCGTTCGCGTCCGAGGCGGCGTCGCCGCCCGCGGACCCCTCCATTGTCACCGCTGCGCCCCGCGCCCACCAGGGGAGCGCTCCTCGCCGGCGTCGGCGAGGTCGGTCGCGGTGGCCGTGATGCGGTTGGCCATCCCGTTGAAGATCACGCCGTGGAAGGGCAGCACGGCGAACCAGTAGAGCCGCCCGCCGAGACCCTGCGGGAAGAAGACGGCGCGCTGGGTGTACACGGATCCGCCATCCTCGCCGGGCTCCGCGCGCATCTCCAGCCAGGCGCCGCCCGGCACCTTCATCTCGGCGCGCAGGCGCAGCAGCGTCGGCCGCTCGATCGCCTCGACGCGCCAGAAGTCCAGGGCGTCGCCGGCGTGCAGCCGCTCGGAGTCGCGGCGCCCGCGCTGCAGGCCCACTCCCCCGACGAGCTTGTCCATCCAGCCGCGGATCGCCCACGCGAGCGGGAAGGAGTACCAGCCGTTGGTGCCGCCGATGCCCTCGATGACCCGCCAGAGCTTCGCCGGGTCGGCGTCCGTCCGGCGCACCTTGAGGTCGACGTAGACCGTGTGGCCGGCCCACTCCGGGTCGCTCGGCAGCGGGTCGCTGGGGGCGCCGACGACCTCGGCGTTCTGCCAGCTGGTCTCGATCTCGCCCGCCTGCATCTTGCCCAGCGCGAGCCGGACCGAGCGGCGGTACGGCGTCAGCCCGCCCTCGGGGTCCGGGATCAGCCCGCGGATGTCGTCCTCGCGCACGACGCAGTCGTACTGCAGCGAGGCGATGATCGGCACCGCGAGCGAGCGCGGGATGGGCGTCACCAGGTTGACCCACTGCGAGGCGAGCCACGGCGTGAACACCGGCAGCGACGCGATCGGCCGCTGCGCGAGCCCCGCCTCGACCGCGTAGCCGTTCATCATCTGGCCGTAGCGGAGGACGTCCGGCCCGCCGATGTCGAAGGTGCGGTTCAGCGTCCCGTCCTCGAGGGCGGCGGCGCCGAGCAGGTAGTGCAGCACGTCGCGCACGGCGATCGGCTGGATGAAGTTGCGGACCCACTGCGGGGCGGGCATGTAGGGCAGGACGTCGGTGAGGTGGCGGACCATCTCGAACGAGGTCGAGCCGGAGCCGATGATGACGCCGGCCTGCAGCGCGATCGTCGGCACGCCGGACGCCATCAGGATGCGGCCGACCTCGGCCCGCGAGCGCAGGTGCGGCGACAGCTTCTCCACGTCGGGGTGCAGGCCGCCGAGGTAGACGATCCGGTCGACACCGGCCGCGAGCGCGGCCTCGGCGACGTTCGTGGCGGCGCGGCTCTCGACCTGCTCGAAGCGCGCGTGGTCGGCGCCCGAGCCCATCGAGTGCACGAGGTAGTAGAGGACGTCGACACCCTCGAACGCGGCCGACAGCGACTCCGGGTCGCTGAGATCGCCCTGCGCCACCTCGACCTCCTCGGCCCACGGGACCTCGGCGAGCTTCCGCGGGTCGCGGACCAGCACGCGGACCCGGTAGCCGGCCTCGAGCAGGCGCGGGGTGAGGCGGCCGCCGATGTAGCCGGTCGCTCCGGTGACGAGCGCCAGCGGGCGAGACGGGTCCGAGGGGCGCGACGGGGCGGGTGAGGATTCGCTCATGCGAGCCACGGTACGCCGCCGCCCCTGGGCGCTCTCCCGCTGGTGCACCGCTCCGGCCACTGCTAGGACCGCCGGAGCCGCCCCCGCGGAGTCCGAGAGCGTCAGCCGGCCGGTCGCTCCGCGCCGAGGATCGTGCGGACCTTCTCGACGTCGTCGTTCATCTGCCGGATGAGCGGCTCGACGCCCTCGTAGGCCACCTGGCCGCGGATGCGCGAGACGAAGGCCACGTCGACGACGCGGTCGTAGAGGTCGATCGTCTCGTCCAGCAGGTAGGCCTCGACCTGCTTGGGCGGCACGCCGACGAAGGTCGGGTTGCTGCCGACGGAGATCGCGGCCGGGTAGCTGCGGCCCTCGGTGACGAAGCGGCCGGCGTAGACACCGTCGGCGGGGATCAGCCCCTGCGACTCCGGCGAGAGGTTCGCGGTCGGGAAGCCGAGCTCGCGGCCGCGCTTCGCGCCGTGCACGACGACGCCGCGCACCACCGGCTCGTGTCCGAGCAGCCAGGTCGCATGCTCGACGTCGCCCTCGGCGAGCAGCTCGCGGATCCAGGTGGAGGAGACGCGGCGGCCGTGCTCGGGCCGCACGTCGTCGATCAGCTCGACCTCGAAGCCGTGGGTCTCCCCCAGCTCCCGCAGCATCGCGACGCCGCCGGCGCCGTGGGCACCGAAGCGGAAGTCCGAGCCGACCAGCACCACGCGCGCCTCCAGGGCGTCGACGAGCACCTGCTGCACGAACTCCTCGGCCGTGAGCGATCGGAACCGCTCGTCGAACGCCAGGAGCAGCGTCGCGTCGATCCCCGTCCCGGCCAGCAGCTCGAGCTTCTGCTCGTTGCCGACCAGGGCCGGCGGGCACTTCTCCGGGGCGATCACGCTGAGTGGATTGCGGTCGAAGGTGACGACGACCGCCGCGAGACCGCGCTCGCGGGCCCGCGCGTGCAGGGTGTCGATCACGGCCCGGTGGCCGGTGTGGACGCCGTCGAACTTGCCGATGGTGACGGCGGACGGGCCGATGCCGGTGAGGTCGGCGGGGCGCTGCTCGACGCGCATCAGGCCGCCGTTCCCGCGGAGGAGCGCCGACCCTGCACCCGCAGCCACCAGAGCCCGAGCACCGGCAGCACCAGCGGGATGAGCAGGTAGCCCGCGCCGAACGCCGCCCAGACCGTCGACTGCCGGCCGAACGGATCAGCGCTCGAGAGCCCGAGCAGCTGCGGGGCCAGCACGCTGATCGCGCCGACGACGAGCACGCCGACCAGCTCGAAGGTGATGGTCACGAAGGCGATGCGCTGCCAGACCCGGCCGGGAGCCACGAGGGCGATCGTCGCAACGATGTACACGACGGCGGAGAGGGCCGAGAGCGAGAACGCGAGCGGCGCCTCGTCGAAGCGGTCGATGATCTGGAAGACCGAGCGGCCCGTCGCGGCGAGCGCGAGGATGCCGTAGACGACCACGAGGAGGCTGCCGATCCCCCGGGACCGCGCCGAGCGGGCGGGGCGCTGATCGGGGTTCGGCAGAGCTGGGTCCTGGGCCGCCCGTCCGGGCGCATCGCTGGGTTGGTTCGACATCGCAGGGTCAATGGTAGGCGCTCGCTGCGCCCTCTCCCCCTCGGCCGGGGATCGAGGGCGTCAGGCGGCCTGGAAGAACCAGATCTGGTGCATCCGGTAGACCATCACGGCGATCGCGAGGCAGACGACGCCGAGGATGACCGTGCTCCACCGGCTGCGCTCGATCAGCGCCCAGAAGCCGGCGGCGAGCGGCAGGATCAGCGCCGAGACCAGGTAGATGTAGAACTCGGGCAGGCTGCCGGTGGGGCGGTTGCCGACCAGGGGCGAGACGATCGCGACGGCGAGCTGGACGATCAGCAGCAGCTCGACGATCGCGGTGGCCCCGACCGTGACGTCGGAGGGGCGCCGGCCGATCATCCCGAGCACCAGGCAGAGCAGGCCCGCCGCCACGGCGATGCCGACCTGGAGCGTGGTGAACCAGTCGATCACGACGTCGCCACCCGGAGCTCCTCGGTGGGGAAGTTGACGACGCTCTTCAGGGCGGCGCCGCGGCGCTCGGCGAGGCCGACCAGGCGCTCCCCCGGACCGACGGCGGCGAGCAGGCCCTTGGCTCCCGCGAACGCCTCGGGCACCGGGATCCGCTTGCCGTTGGCGAGGTCGACCGCCTCGCCGGCGTCCAGGTGCAGCAGCGGGAACAGCTCGCCCGCGACCGCGGTCGGCGTGAGCAGGGCGGCGGGGACGTCGAGCTCGTCGATGACGCCGGCCTCGGCGACCCGGAACGGGCCGACGGCCGTGCGGCGGAGCACGGTGAGGTGCCCGCCGACGCCGAGCGCGGCGCCGAGATCGCGCGCGAGCGCGCGGATGTAGGTGCCGGACGAGCAGGTGACGCGGACGTCGAGGTCGAGGAAGCCGTCGGCCTCGCGGCGCTCGAGCACGTCGAAGGCGCTCACGGTGACGGGTCGCGCCGGCAGCACGACCTCCTCGCCGTCGCGCACGCGGGCGTAGGCGCGCCGGCCGTCCACCTTGATGGCGCTGACGGCGCTCGGGATCTGCTCGATCGCGCCGGTGAGGGTTGCCACGACGGCGTTGACCGCCTCGGCGGTGAGCGCCGCCACCGCGCCGGGCTCGGCGGTCGTGAGCGTCTCGCCCTCGCGGTCGTCGGTGCTCGTCGCGGCGCCGAGGCGGATCGTCGCCTCGTACTCCTTGTCGAGGCCGACCAGGTAGGTGAGGAGCCGGGTCGAGGGGCCGAGGCCGAGGATCATCAGCCCGGTCGCCATCGGATCGAGCGTCCCGGCGTGCCCGACCTTGCGCGTCCCGGCGCGGCGGCGGGTCCGCGAGACGAGGTCGTGGCTGGTGATCCCGCCCGGCTTGTCCAGCAGGAGGATCCCGTTCGGAGCCGCCGCAGAAGGGCTGGGAGTCTCGAGCACGGGTGCGAGGATACACGCGCAGTTCGGGAGTCGGCCCCGCGGAGCCCGCGCCCGGCACGGCCGCCGCCCGCCGCGGTTCTAGGCTGTCCGGATGAGGATCGCCGTACTCGGAGCGGGCGCCGTCGGCGGCACCGTCGCCGCTCTCCTGGACCGCGCAGGACACGACGTCGAGGTGACCGCCCGGGGCGAGAACCTCACGGCGATCCGGCGGCAGGGCCTCCGCCTCGACGGCGCCTGGGGCGAGCACACCGCCTGGGTGCGCTGCGGCGAGACGCTCGACCTCGTTCCCGATCTGGCCGTGCTCTGCACGAAGGCGCAGGACGCCGAGGACGCGCTCCGCGCCAACCGCCGCACGGTCGACGGCACGCTCCTGGTCGTGGTGCAGAACGGGCTCGACGGCCTGGAGGCCGCCGCCCGCCAGGTCCGCGACGCCCGCCTCGTCGGCGCGCTCGCCCTCTTCGCGGCCAGCCACCTCGAGCCCGGCCGCGTCACGGTGACCGCCCCGGCGACGACGACTCTCGGCGTCCCCGGCCGCCCCGCCGACGACGACGTCCGCCGGGCCGCCGCGATCCTCGGCGAGGCGGTGCCCACGGCCACCACCGACGACTTCCTCGGGGCGCAGTGGACGAAGCTGCTGATCAACGAGGTCAACGCGCTGCCCGCGATCACCGGGCTCTCCGTGCAGGAGACGATCGCGCACCCGGGCCTGCGCCGGCTGCTCGCGCGGGCGATGCGGGAGGCGGCGCGGACCGGCCTGGCCGCCGGCGTCCGCTTCGGCGCACTGCAGGGCCTCTCCGGCGCCCGGATTCGCGCGCTCGCCGCCGCGCCGCTGCCGGTCGTCGAGCTGCTGCCGCGGCGGATGGCGACCCGGATGGGCGACGTGCCGAACCCCGGGTCGACGCTGCAGAGCGTGCGGCGCGGAGTCCCGAGCGAGATCGACCATCTGGCCGGCGCCGTCGTCCGCACGGCGCACCGCCTCGGGCGCGAGGCGCCGGTCAACCAGCTGCTCGTCGAGCTCGTGCACGAGGTCGAGCGCTCGGGCGCCTTCCTGCCGGCGGACGACGTGGTGCGGCGCGCGTCCTCCGTCTAGGCGGAGGACCGCACCCGGCGAGCGGGACGACGACTCAGCAGGAGTCGGCGAAGAGCCGGCGCGGGTGCTCCGGGTCGCGGACGTCCACCAGGATCCCCGCGATCCGCTTCGGATCCGTGCTCGCCCGGTAGGCCTCGTCGACCGGCGGCTCCTGGGTGTCGAGCCGGATCGACGTGCTCCACGCTCCGCGGAGCTCGGGACGCAGGGCGAACGGCCCGTCGACGAGCAGCACGGCGTCGCGGCCGGCGGTGCGCCAGCGCGCCTGCCGCGCCTCGTCGCGCACGCCGTCGTAACCGGCCAGGACGAAGCCGGTGCTCCCGCCCAGCTTGAACGGATCGAGCAGCACCCGGCGCAGCAGCTCGTAGTCGTAGCCCGCGAGGTAGGCGCGCTGCGCCTCCGGAATCGACGGATCCTCCCGCTGGGCCCGCGGACGACGGAAGTCGGCGAGGTGCGCGACCACCGTGTCCCGGCCCGCCCGGCGCATCGCCTCGGCCAGCGCGAGCGCGAACTCACCGGACACCTCCGGGTCGTCGCCGTCGATCCCGACCGCCACGCGGCCGTGCCCGTAGTTGTGCAGCACCTCCGCCGCGAGAGCGTCGAGCACATCGGCCTTCTGCGGAGCCCACTTGGTCATTCGCCCACGATACGCGGCACGGCCTAGGGTGACCTGATGCCCACCGGATCGACGCCCGTCGCACCGATGCCCGCGCTCTCCGCCGCGATCGTCGACTGGTTCCGCGAGAACGCCCGCGACCTGCCCTGGCGCCGCGAGGGCTTCCCCGCCTGGGGAACCCTCGTCAGCGAGTTCATGCTCCAGCAGACCCCGGTCGTCCGGGTGATCCCGCGGCTCGCCGAGTGGCTCGAGCGCTGGCCGACCCCGGCCGATCTGGCGGCCGTCCCTCCGGGCGAGGCGGTGCGCGCCTGGCAGTCGCTCGGCTACCCGCGCCGCGCGCTGCGCCTGCACGCCTGCGCCGTCGCCATCACCGAGCAGCACGGCGGCGTCGTTCCGCACGACGTCGAGACGCTCCTCGCCCTCCCCGGCATCGGCGACTACGCGGCGCGCGCGATCGCCGTCTTCTCCTTCGGCCACCGCCACCCCGTCGTCGACACCAACGTCCGGCGGGTGATCGCCCGCGCGATCGACGGCGCGGCCGAGCCCGGCCCGCCGCGGGCCAAGACCGACCTCGCCGCGATGGAGGCGCTCCTCCCCGACGGCCTCGCCGACGCCGCCGCCTTCAACGCGGGCGCGATGGAGCTCGGCGCGATCGTCTGCACCGCCCGCGCTCCCCGCTGCGACGCCTGCCCGATCCGGGACGCCTGCGCCTGGCGGGCCGCCGGCTACCCGGCCTACGACGGCCCGGTCAAGGCGCGGCAGAAGAAGTACGAGGGCTCCGACCGGCAGGTCCGCGGCCTGATCCTCGCCGAGCTGCGCGCCGCACACGGCCCGGTGACCGCGGCCGAGATCGCCACGCTCTGGCCGGACGCCGAGCAGCGCGACCGCGCCCTCGCCGGTCTCCTCGCCGACGGCCTCGCCACGGGCACGCCGGACGACGGCTACCTGCTCCCCCACTCCTGAGCGGCGCTCCGGTGTCGGACGGGGCGGGTAGCGTGGCGCCGTGACCGGTCGCCGACTCCGACTCCCCCGCCCCGACGCCGAGCTCGACAGCGCGCTCGCCGCCGTCCGCACCGCGAACGACCTCCCGGGTACCTTCCCGCCCGAGGCCCTCGCCGAGGCGGAGCAGGCCGACCGCACGGCCGACGACGCGGGCCGGCTCGACCTCACGGGCGTCCCCTTCGTCACGATCGACCCGCCCGGCTCCCTCGACCTCGACCAGGCCGTGCACCTCGAGCGCCGCGGATCCGGAGTCGTGCTCCGCTACGCCATCGCCGACGTACCGGCCGTCGTCCGCCCCGGCGGGGCCCTCGACGCCGAGACCCGCCGCCGCGGCCAGACCTACTACCTCCCCGACGGCCGCGTCCCGCTGCACCCGCCGGTCCTCTCCGAGGGCACCGCCTCGCTGCTCCCCGACCTCGAGCGCCGCGCCCTGGTCTGGACCCTCGAGCTCGACGACGCCGCCGAACCGACAGACGTCCGCCTCGAGCGCGCCCTCGTCCGCAGCACCGCCCGACTCGACTACGACGGCGTCCAGCGCAGCGTCGACGCCGGCGAGCCGCACCCGTCGATCGCGCTCCTTCCCTGGTTCGGCGCGGAGCGCCTCGCCCGCGAGGCCCAGCGCGGCGGAGCGAGCCTCGCCCTCCCCGAGGAGGAGATCGTCGCCGTCGACGGCGTCTACCGGATCGAGCGCCGGGCACCCCTCGCGTCCGAGGGCTGGAACGCCCAGGTCTCGCTGCTCACCGGCATGGCGGCCGCGACGATGATGCTCGACGCGGGCGTCGGCGTCCTCCGCACCATGCCTGCAGCCGACGAGGACACCGTCACCGCCTTCCGCGCCCGCACCGAGGCCCTCGGCGTCCCCTGGGGCGCCGACGAGCTCTACGGCGCCTACCTCCGCCGCCTCGACACCGCCGACCCGGCGCAACTCGCGATCATGTCGGCCGCGGCGACCCTCTTCCGCGGAGCCGGCTACACCGCCTTCGACGGCGCCGCCCCCGAGCAGCCCGAGCAGGCCGCCCTCGCCGCCCCGTACGCGCACGTCACCGCGCCGCTCCGCCGCCTGGTCGACCGCTTCGGCCTGGCCACCTGCCTCGCGATCTCGACCGGAGCGGAGCTCCCGGCCTGGCTCCGCACGGCCCTGCCCGAGCTGCCCGCCCTGATGACCGCGAGCGACCGCCGCTCCGGAGCCGCCTCCCGCGCCGCGACCGCCGTCGTCGAGGCCGCGATCCTCCGCGGTCGCGAGGGCTCCACCTTCGAGGGCGTCGTCGTCTCCTCCGCGAGGACCCGCTCGCAGGTCCAGCTGCTCGACCCCGAGATGACCGTCGACGTGCCGGCCCCGCAGACGCCGGGAGCCCGTGTCGTCGTCGTCCTCGAATCGGTCGACGTCGCCACGGGCTCCGCGGTGTTCAGGCCTGCTGCCTAGTCCTCGTCCTCGTCCTCGCGCGGCTTCACGTAGGGGTCCGCGTCGCCGGCGTAGTCCGCCTTCGCGGCGAGCGACTGCACCTGGGTGTCCTGGTTGCGCGCCGTCGCGAGGAGGTCCTCGATGTGCTTCGCGTTCTCCGGGATCGCGTCGAGGATGAACTCGAGCGACGGCGTGAGCCGCGCCGTGATGTTCTTGCCGACCTCTGTGCGGAGCATGCCCGTCGCCGCCTTCAGGGCGAGCGCCGAGTCGGCGCGCTCCTCGTCGGTGCCGTAGACCGTGTAGAACACGGAGGCGTGCTGCAGGTCACCTGTCACCTGCACGTCGGTGATGGTGACGAAGCCGAGTCGGGGGTCGCGGAGTCCGCGCTCGAGCCGCTTGGCGACGATCACCTGAATCCGTTCGGCGAGCTTCCTCGCCCGTGCCGGATCTGCCATGGCTGGTCCTCATCTCTCTCGACGAACCGTTCGGCTCGCCATCTAACCACTCCCCGGCAGTCCTGCCGGGGGCTTGCTCTGTGCTCGACGGTTCTGCGCGGCACTGCCGGCGCGGGTGGGGTGCCTCGCCGCGGCTCCTTCCCGCGCGGCTGCGCCGCGCCCGCCAGACCCGAGCCAGGAGCCGCGACGAGACACCCCACCCGCACCTCACGTCAATACAGGCGGAAGTCCGTACTCCCGGTCCCCCTCCCGCGCAGGCGCCCCACCCCACGTGCTGGTGCAGGTACCCGACGCGACACGCCTCGAAGACCGGGCCCCGTCCGCACGTGCTGACGGAGCAATCCTCCCGGAGGGAGGGAGCCCACTCCTGCCCTCGCGCGACAGGCTCGGGTCTGGCGGGCGGGCCGCAGGCCCGCGGGAAGTCGCGCGAGGGCAGGAGTGGGCTCCCGATCCCCCCTCAGAAGACGAGCGGAACGCCGGAAGCCGAGGACCCCAGCAACGCCGGAAGGCCCGGGCGGACCCGGGCCTTCCAGTGAGTATTCAGGGTCAGCCTCGCGGCTTCTCCTTCATCTCGATCGTCTCGATCTCGTCGCCGATCTGGATGTCGTTGTACTTGCCGAGACCGATACCGGCCTCGTAGTCCGTACGGACTTCCGTGACGTCGTCCTTGAAGCGACGCAGCGACTCGATGGCGAGGTTGTCCCCGACGACGACGCCGTCGCGGATGACGCGCGCCTTCGAGTTGCGGGTGATCGTGCCGGAGCGGACGATGACACCCGCGATGTTGCCGACCTTGGAGGAGCGGAACACCTCGCGGATCTCGGCGACACCGGACTGGACCTCCTCGTACTCGGGCTTGAGCATGCCCGTGAGCGAGTTCTCGACCTCTTCGATCGCGTTGTAGATGACCGAGTAGAAGCGGATGTCCACTCCCTCTCGAGCAGCGCGCTCGCGGGCCTTCGGGTCGGGGCGGACGTTGAAGCCCACGATGATCGCGTTGTCGATCGTCGCGAGGTTGACGTCCGACTCCGTGATCGCACCGACACCGCGGTGGATGATGCGCAGCTGCACCGAGTCGTCGACCTCGATCTTGACGAGCGACTCCTCCAGCGCCTCGACGGCACCGGACACGTCGCCCTTGATGATGAGGTTGAGCGACTCGACCTTGCCCTCCTCGAGAGCACGGGTGAAGTCCTCGAGCGAGATGCGCTTGCGGGCCTTGGCCAGCAGGGCGTTGCGCTGAGCGGCTTCGCGCTTCTCGGCGATCTGACGGGCGGTGCGGTCCTCCTCGGTGACGAGGAAGGTGTCGCCGGCGCGGGGCACGGACGAGAGTCCCTGCACCTGCACCGGTCGCGACGGCACGGCCTCGAGCACGGCGACGCCGTTCTCGTCGGCCATCGCACGGACGCGGCCGTAGGCCGTTCCCGCGACGATCGCGTCGCCGACGCGCAGCGTTCCCGACTGGATGAGGACCGTCGCGACGGCACCGCGTCCCTTGTCGAGCTTGGCCTCGATCGCGACTCCGCGGGCCTCCTTGTCGGGGTTGGCGCGCAGGTCGAGACCGGCGTCCGCGGTGAGCAGCACGGCGTCCAGGAGGTCCTGGATGCCGGTGTTCGCGCGGGCCGACACGTCGACGAACATGACGTCTCCGCCGTACTCCTCGGCGACGAGGCCGAACTCGGTCAGCTGCTGGCGCACCTTGGCCGGGTTGGCGTCGGGCTTGTCCACCTTGTTGACCGCGACCACGATCGGCACGTTGGCCGCCTGGGCGTGGTTCAGCGCCTCGATGGTCTGCGGCATGATGCCGTCGTCCGCCGCGACCACGAGGATCGCGATGTCCGTGACCTGGGCACCGCGGGCTCGCATGGCGGTGAACGCCTCGTGACCCGGGGTGTCGATGAAGGTGATCGGGCGCTCGATGCCCTCGTGCTCCGCGACGACCTGGTACGCACCGATGTGCTGCGTGATGCCGCCCGCCTCGCCGGCGACGACGTTGGCGTTGCGGATCGCGTCGAGCAGGCGCGTCTTTCCGTGGTCGACGTGACCCATGACGGTGACGACGGGGGGACGGATCTGGAGGTCCTCGTCCGTCTCGTCCTCGAGCTCCTGCTCAAGGTCGAGGCCGAAGCCCTCGAGGAGCTCCTTGTCCTCGTCCTCGGGCGAGACGACCTGGATCTTGAAGCCGAGCTCACCGCCGAGCACCTCGAAGGTGGCCTCGTCGAGCGACTCGGTCGCCGTCGCCATCTCGCCGAGGGCGAAGAGGACGGTGACCAGGTTGCCGGGGGGCACCGGCACGCCGGTCATGGCCTCGATCTTGTCGGCGAAGTCCGAGATCGACGCGCCGCGGCGCAGACGGATGACCGTCTTGCCGTCGCCGCGGGGGACGCTGACGCCGCCGAGCGACGGGGCCTCCCTGAGCTCGAACTCCTGACGCTTCGTGCGCTTCGACTTGCGGGCCTTGCTCTTGCCGCCACCGCGACCGAAGGCACCAGCGGTGCCACCGCCGGGGCCGCGACCGCGACCGCCGCCGCCACCGGGACGAGGGGCGAAGCCGCCACCCGCTCCAGGGGCGCCGCCGGGACGCTGGAAGCCGCCGCCGGCCGGACGGCCGGGGCCGCCGGGACGACCGGCTCCGCCACCGGGACCGCCGGGACGCTGGCCGAAGCCGGCGGGGCGCTGGCCCATGCCGGGTCCACCGGGTCGGGGCGCACCGGGGCGGGGAGCCGCGGGACGGGGGATGTTGCTGGGCGTCGGGCGCGAGCCCATGCCCTGCGAGCTGGCGAACGGGTTGTTGCCCGGGCGCGGGGGCGTCGCGGGACGCTGGCCCATGCCCTGGTTGCTCGCGAAGGGGTTGTTGCCCGGACGCGGGGCACCACCGGGACGGCTGGAGCCGCCGGGAGCAGAGCTGCTGCCGCCGGACTTCGGCGGGGCCGCCGCCGGGGCCGGACGCGGGGTCGCCGGCTTCGGTCCGCCGGGGGTGGCGGGCGAGGCGGCGGGGGTCGCTGCGGCGGGCTTCTCGGCCGCGGGCGCCGGAGCGGCGGCCTCGGTCGGAGCCGGAGCGGCGGGGGCGTTCGCAGCGGCCTGGGCGCGAGCCGCGGCTGCGGCCTCCTGGGCGGCCTGAGCGGCCGCCTGACGCTCGGCGACCGACATCGGCGGAGCCGGCGCCGGAGCGGGCGGCTTGGCCGGGCCGGGCATCGGCGCGGAGGGGCGGGCACCCGAGGGGCGAGGAGCCCCCGGACGGGCGGTGCCGGCGGCGGGCGCCGACGGGGTCGACGGTGCACCCGTGCTCGCGCTGCCCTGGAGGGCCTGGCGGAGCTTGCGGGCGACGGGGGGTTCGATGCTGGAGGACGGTCCCTTGACGAACTCGCCCAGTTCTTTCAACTTCGCAAGTGCGACCTTGCTGTCGACGCCGAGTTCGGCGGCGATCTCGTGCACGCGTGGTTTAGCCACTTCTCTCCTGTCTCGGACCTGCGCCCAAGACGGGGCAGGCCATCACAAACGGACGGATCTCATTTCGAGCCGCTCATCAGTCGTTGCTCATGATCAGTTCACGGGCCGTTCTGCCTGTTCTCTCTGCGGTGTGATCGTTCGCCTGGCCGGTTCCTCAGGGTGAGGAGCCGAGCCGGTCAGGTCACGGGTGACGTACTGCTCCACGGCGCTCGCGTCCACGCTCTCGCGCGTCCGGAACGCCCTGCTGAACGCGCGGCGCTTCACCGCGAGCTCGTAGCAGTCGTACGCGTCGTGCAGCCACGCTCCCCGCCCAGCACGGACACCCCGCGGATCTACCACGAGGACGTTCGAGGGGAGGACGAGCCTCAGAAGTGAGGCCCTTGGGGCGCGCAGACGGCAGCCGACGCACGTTCTGACGGGTTCCACTGTACTCCCTCGTTCCCGGGAGCGCCTCCCCGCACCGCCGACAGCGGGGATCACTCCCCGTCCATCACCGAATCGGGCTGGATGTCGATCTTGGCGCCGGTGAGCTTGGCGGCGAGTCGGGCGTTCTGGCCCTCCTTGCCGATCGCGAGCGAGAGCTGGTAGTCCGGCACGAGGGCGCGGACGGCCTTGAGGCTCTGGTCGATCACGAAGGCGCTGGTCACCTTGGCGGGCGAGAGCGCGCTGGCGACGAAGGTCGGCAGGTCGGAGGAGTAGTCGACGATGTCGATCTTCTCGTTGTTGAGCTCCGCGGTCACCGCGCGCACGCGCTGGCCGAGCTCGCCGATGCACGCGCCCTTGGCGTTGACGCCCGGCTCGGTCGCCCGCACGGCGATCTTGGTGCGGTGGCCGGCCTCGCGGGCGAGCGAGACGATCTCGACGACGCCGGAGGCGATCTCCGGGACCTCGAGGGCGAAGAGCTTGCGGACGAGCGACGGGTGCGTCCGCGAGACCTGGACCGACGGGCCCTTGGGGCCACGGCTGACGCTCGTCACGTAGACGCGGATGCGACGGCCGTGGCTGTAGTCCTCGCCCGGCACCTGCTCCTCGGGCGAGAGGATCGCCTCGATCGAGCCGAGGTCGACGTGGATCATCTTCGGGTTGGGGCCCTGCTGGATGACGCCGGCGACGATGTCGCCCTCGCGGCCCTTGAACTCGCCGAGGACCTTCTCGTCGCCGATGTCGCGCAGGCGCTGGTTGATGACCTGCTTGGCGGCGAAGGCCGCGATGCGGCCGAAGTCGCGCGGCGAGTCCTCGGACTCGCCGACGACGGCGCCCTCCTCGTCGATCTCGGGCACGAACACGCTGACGTGCCCGGTCTTGCGGTCGAGGTGCACGCGGGCGTCCACGGCGGTGGCCTTGTCGGCGTCGTCCGCCTGGCCGATGTGCTTGAGGTAGGCGGTGAGGATCGCCTGCTCGATGATCTGCACGAGCTCCTCGAAGGGGATCTCGCGCTCGCGCTCCAGCAGGCGCAGAACGCTCAGGTCGATGTCCATGGGCGGGCCTTTCTCTCTATTCACTTGGGGCATGGCGGCGCAACGCGACCACGTCGAAAACCGGTCCGACGCCGGCGGCGCCACGGCCGGAGCCGGGCCCGCGCGTCGGGACCATTGAGCATAACCGACCGCGCTGAGGGCGGACGGGACGGAGGGACCGGAGCCGCTCAGGCTCCGAGGCGGGCGAGCGCCTCGGCGGCGGGCAGCTGCTCGCGCTCGCCGGTGCGCCGGTCCCAGAGCTCGACGATGCCGTCGGCGGCGCTGCGGCCGGCGATGACGATCAGCGGAACGCCGATCAGCTCGGCGTCGCCGAACTTGACGCCCGGCGAGACCTTGGGCCGGTCGTCGATCAGCACGTCGCGGCCCGCGGCCTCGAGCGAGGCGCCGACCGACTCCGCGAGCGCGAGCGCCGCAGGGTCCTTGCCGGTCGCGATCACGTGCACGTCGAACGGCGCGACGTTCTCGGGCCAGATGAGTCCGCGGTCGTCGTGGTTGCTCTCGGCGATGATCGCGAGGATCCGGGTCACGCCGATGCCGTAGGAGCCCATCGTGACGGTGACGAGCTTGCCGTTCTCGTCGAGGACCTTGAGGCCGAGGACGTCCGCGTACTTCCGGCCGAGCTGGAAGACGTGGCCGATCTCCATGCCGCGGGCGGTCTCGATCGGGCCGGAGCCGTCGGGAGCGGGGTCGCCGCTGCGGACGTCGGCGACCTCGACGACGCCGTCGCCGGAGAAGTCGCGGCCGGCGACGAGGTCGAGCACGTGCTTCCCGGTGGTGTTCGCCCCGGTGATCCAGGAGGTGCCCTCGACGACGCGGGGGTCGAGCAGGAAGCGGATGCCGCTCGCGGACTCCTCCCCCAGGACGGCGCCCTCGGCCGACCACGGGCCGATGTAGCCCTTGACCAGCGCGGGATGCTTCGCGAAGTCCTCCTCGGTCGCGGCCTCGACCTCGGCGGGGGCGAAGGCGACCTCGGCGCGCTTGAGGTCGACGTCCCGGTCGCCGGGCAGCCCGACGACGACGAGCTCGCGGGTTCCGTCGAGCGCGGTGAGCGCGAGGACGACGTTCTTGAGCGTGTCGCCGGCGGTCCAGGCGCGGCCGTCGGCGCGCGGCTCCTGGGCATTGGCGAGGTCGACGAGCGTCTGGATGGTCGGGGTGCCGGGCGAGTCGAAGACGCGCGCCTCGGCGAGTCCGTCCACGGGCAGCGCCTCGGGGACGGGCGTCCGGTACGCCTCGACGTTGGCCGCGTAGCCGCCGGCGGAGCGCACGAAGGTGTCCTCGCCGACCGGGGTCGGGTGCAGGAACTCCTCGCTGCGCGAGCCGCCCATCGCACCGGCGTCGGCCTGCACGATCACGTACTCGAGGCCGAGGCGCGCGAAGATCCGCTCGTAGGCGTCGCGCTGCACCTGGTAGCTCGCGTCGAGACCGGCGTCGGTGTAGTCGAAGGAGTAGGCGTCCTTCATGGTGAACTCGCGACCGCGCAGGAGGCCTGCCCGGGGTCGCGCCTCGTCGCGGTACTTGTCCTGGATCTGGTAGAGCGAGAGCGGCAGGTCCTTGTAGGACGAGTAGAGGTCCTTGACCAGGAGGGTGAAGAACTCCTCGTGCGTCGGCGCCAGCATGTAGTCCGCATCCTTGCGGTCCTTCAGGCGGAAGACGCCGTCGCCGTACTCGGTCCAGCGGCCGGAGAGCTCGTAGGGCTCGCGGGGCAGCAGCCCGGGGAAGTGGACCTCCTGCGCACCGGCGGCGGCCATCTCGGCGTGGATGATCGCCTCGATGCGGCGCTTGACCTTCAGACCGAGGGGCAGCCAGGCGAAGACGCCGGGGGCCTGACGGCGGATGTAGCCGGCCCGGACCAGGAGGCGGTGGCTCGCGACCTCGGCGTCGGCCGGATCCTCTCGGAGGGTGCGGACGAACAGGTGCGAGAGACGGGTAACCACGAGGGACGATCCTATCCGGAGTCCGCGGCGGGGTGTCCCGCGCGGTCCGGGGTGGCGGCGGACCGGGCGTGTGCCGGTCCGCCGCCCGCGGTCACTTCGAGACGACGACCACCGGGGAGCCGGTCGAGGTGTCGTCGGCGGGCATCTCGGCGGCCAGGCGGTTGGCCTCCTCGATGAGCGTCTTGACGATCTCGGACTCGGGGACGGTTTTGATGACCTCGCCCTTGACGAAGATCTGGCCCTTGCCGTTGCCGGAGGCGACGCCGAGGTCGGCCTCGCGGGCCTCGCCCGGTCCGTTGACGACGCAGCCCATGACGGCCACGCGGAGCGGGACGCTCATCCCCTCGAGGCCGGCGGTCACGTCGTTCGCGAGCGTGTAGACGTCGACCTGCGCGCGACCGCAGCTCGGGCAGGAGACGATCTCGAGCTTGCGCTCGCGGAGGTTCAGCGACTGCAGGATCTGCAGGCCGACCTTGACCTCCTGCGCGGGCGGCGCCGAGAGCGACACGCGGATGGTGTCGCCGATGCCCTCGCCGAGCAGGATGCCGAACGCCGTCGCCGACTTGATCGTGCCCTGGAACTCGGGGCCGGCCTCGGTGACGCCGAGGTGCAGCGGCCAGTCGCCGCGCTCGGCGAGCTGGCGGTAGGCCTGGACCATGATCACCGGGTCGTTGTGCTTGACCGAGATCTTGAAGTCGTGGAAGTCGTGCTCCTCGAAGAGGCTCGCCTCCCAGACGGCGCTCTCGACGAGCGCCTCGGGGGTGGCCTTGCCGTACTTCTGCAGCAGGCTGGGCTCGAGCGAGCCCGCGTTGACGCCGATGCGGATGGAGACGCCCGCGGCCTTCGCGGCGGCGGCGATCTTGCCGACCTGGTCGTCGAACTTGCGGATGTTGCCCGGGTTCACCCGGACGGCCGCGCAGCCCGCGTCGATCGCGGCGTAGACGTAGTTCGGCTGGAAGTGGATGTCCGCGATGACGGGGATCTGGCTCTTCTTCGCGATGATCGGGAGCGCCTCGGCGTCGTCGCGGCTCGGCACGGCGACGCGCACGATGTCGCAGCCGGAGGCGGTCAGCTCGGCGATCTGCTGGAGCGTCGCGTTGATGTTCGTGGTCGGCGTGGTGCACATCGACTGCACGCTGACCGGGGCGTCACCACCGACCAGCACCTTCCCGACCTTGATCTGACGGGTCTTCCGGCGGGGGGCGAGGGTCACGGGGACCTTGGGCAAACCCAGATTCACAGCAGGCACGAGCCCCATCGTACGCGCGCCGCGCGGCCGGACGCCGCCGCTCCCCCGGTTCCCAGGTCCCGCCGATCTGCGCCGCACCACCCGGAACGAGTTCCCGCTCCGGCTACTCCGAGTAGGCCTGTCGGATCAGATCGGCGGCCTGGTAGTAGACGCTCTCCCTCGAGTCGGAGAGAGTCACGCTGTCGTCGCCTTAGACCTTGAAGGCGATGTCGACGATCCGCTCCGGATCGTGGATGTCGAGGTGCCGGACGAGGGCGATCAGGTCACCGGTGTCCTTCGCGCGCCCCGCGGCGAGCTTCATCGCGAGGAGGAAGCGGGGCGAGGCGATCCGCAACCGCCCGTCGCCGATCGTCAGCTCGGTCGCCTCGATGTCGTCAGCCGGGTCGAATTCGACGAAGGACGACGCGCTGTCGCTGAACCACGACGGCGAGATGCCCTTCTCGCGCGCCAACGCCTCGGCCTCCGCCCTCGCGGCGGAGTATTCCGCGAAGAGCCCGTCGAGGTCCTCCGTCAGACGCCGCGCAGTCACCTCACGAGTCATGGCGAAGCCGCCGATCACATATCCGGAGAGCCGGACGCCGCGCCTCGCGAGCCTCTCGCCGAGCTCGGTGAGGAGAGCAGTGAGCTCCTCCTGGTTGAAGAGCGACGGCCGACCGGTCACCGGATCGACCAGCTCTTCTCCCGGGCGAGGATGTTCTTCTCGAGGAAGTCCTGCGGTGTCTCCCGGCGAACGATGTCGCGCCACTGCGGGATCGGTGTGCCCGTCGTGCCGGGCATCCACTCCTCGTCGAGGGCCCGGACATCTGTCCAGTCGGGGATCCGAAGTCCTCGCTGACGCGACGTCCGGCGCGCAAGGACAGCGATCAGTACGTCGAACCGGAGGTCGCCGGTCGAGCGCGGTGCGAGGAGGAAGTCCTCGAGCTCCTCACCCACGCACTGCGGCCGGAGCCCGCCGAAGGCCTGAGTGACGATCCTCAGAGCGGCGTCCTCGTCGTGCCGTCGAAGCTCGACTCCCGCCTCCTCCGCCGCTCGCCGCACTGTCAGCGCGTGCCCGTCCGACGAGAAACTCATGCCCTCATTTTACGGAGCCGCAGTGCGCTTCTCGTCCCTCATTCCACCGGTGAACCCTCGCGAGAACGCCGACTTCCGGCTCGCGGTGGGCCGGGCGAGGACCGGCGCCACCTCCAAGGCGAACGCGCGAATCGCGTGCCAGCGATTCGCGCTAGCCGACCGCAACACGCTCCTCCCCACACCACCCGTCGCGAAGCCGATCGCGGCGAGCCGGGCGAGGACCGGCGCCATCTCCAAGGCGAACGCGCGAATCGCGTGCCAGCGATTCGCGATAGCCGTCCGCGACACGCTCCTCCCCACGCCACCCGTCGCGAAGCCGACCGCGGCGAGCCGGGCAGGGACCGGCGCCATCTCCAAGGCGAACGCGCGAATCGCGTGCCAGCGATTCGCGATAGCCGTCCGCGACACGCTCCTCCCCACGCCACCCGTCGCGAAGCCGACCGCGGCACGCCGGGCAGGGACCGGCGTGCAAGACGACTCAGAACAGCTGGATCGGCTTGACGATGTCGGCGTAGATCAGCAGCGCGCTCATCCCGCCGAGGAGCAGGACGACCGCGTAGGTGAGCGGGAGGAGCTTGGCGATGTCGACGGGGCCGGGGTCGCGGCGGCCGAAGAGCTTGGCGATGCGGCGGCGCAGGCCCTCCCAGAGGGCGCCGGCGATGTGGCCGCCGTCCATCGGGAGGAGGGGGACGAGGTTGAAGACGAAGAGCGCGACGTTGAGGGAGGCGAGGACGCCGACCATCGTCTGCACCTTGGAGACGACGGGCAGCTGGTCGGAGGCGGCGATCTCGCCGGCGATGCGGCCGACGCCGACGACGCTGATCGGTCCGTTCGCGTCGCGGGCCTCGGTGCCGAAGGCGGCCTGCGCGACGTCGATGAGGCGCTGCGGCAGGTTGAGGATGACCCCCGCGACACTCCTGATGTTCTCGCCGACGGTGCCGGGGACCGCGGTGATCGGCTGCTGCACGAGGGCCTGGGTCGGCGAGATGCCGATGAAGCCGACGGTCTGCGTCTCGACCGCGCCGGAGGAGTCGAGCACCGCGTTCCCCGCGGCGTCGGTGACGGCCACCTCGTTCTCGGCCGGGGTGATCGTCAGGGTGAGGGGCTGGCCGTCGCGGTCGACGGCGACGCTGAGCGGCACACCGGCGGACGCGCGGATGATCGGGGTGAGGTCGTTCCAGGAGGAGACGGGCGTGCCGTCGATCGCGGTGATGGTGTCACCGGGCAGGATGCCGGCCGCGGCGCCGGGCGCGAGCGGGTCGTCGGCGGAGCAGCTCTCGGTGGTGGTGTCGCTCGCCGGGACCACGCACTGCGAGACGGTGGAGATGGTCGACGTGTTCTGGGCGACGCCGATGCCGCAGAGCAGCACCGCGAAGAGGACGGTGGCGATCACGAGGTTCATGAACGGGCCGCCGAACATCACGATGACGCGCTTCCAGACCGCGAGCCGGTAGAAGGCGCGGTGGTCCTCGCCCTCGCCGATCGTCTCGGCGCTGGCGGCGCGGGCCTCGTCGATCATGGTCGCGTAGCCGCCGCGGCGGGGCTCGGGGTCGGGCGCCGACTCGTTGCCGTTCAGCCCGTTGAAGAAACCCGTGCTCGACTCGCCGACGCGGTCGCCCGGGTGCTTGGGCGGGTACATCCCGATCATCGCGATGTAGCCGCCGAGCGGCAGCGCCTTGACGCCGTACTCCGTCTCGCCGCGGCGGACGGAGAAGACCGTCCGGCCGAAGCCGATCATGTACTGCGTGACCTTGACCCCGAAGAGCTTCGCCGGAACGAGGTGCCCGACCTCGTGCAGCGCGATCGACAGGGCGACGCCCACGGCGATGATGACGACGCCGAGGACGAAGAGCAGCACGGATTCCACTCGGTCACTGTAGGCCGCGGGATGACCCCTCGGCTGGAGAGGCGCTGGAGGATCGCGATGAGGGCGCGATCAGCCCGTCGAGGCCGGCGACCCGATCGAGGTGCTCTCGCGCCCGAAGCGCGCCGAGCTGCCGACCTGCGGTCCTCCTTCGAGCGCGCGCTCGCCTGAGGTTGGACCGCTGGACCGGCTCGAGCATGCTGATCGAGTAGCCCTCGGAGAGGGCGTATCGAGATCCACCGTCGTCCGGTGGGTGGGTCTCGATACGCCGCTCCGCGGCTACTCGACCAGCATGGTGCGGCTGCTGCCCTGCTATTCGACCAGCATGGGCTGCTGCCCGGCTACTCGACCAGCGTGGGCGGCCTCTGCCCGGCTGAGCGACCGCCTTGGTGGCCGCGGCGGAGCCGTCCTGCCAGCATGATGGGGCGTTGCAGGTTCGCGGGCCCGGCATTAGCACGCTGATCGAGTAGCCCGCCGGAGCGCATCCTTCCTCCCCACGCGCCGATCCGTCAGGAGTGGTCGCCGCCGGGTGCGCGAGAGGACCGTTCGCGACGGATCGACGGTGCGGCTCGGTGTCGGGATGCCGCAGCAGTCCCGTCGCGCTCAGGCGGCGGCGATCCGCTCATCGGCCGTGCGGCGCGCCCAGGCCTCGGCCTCGGCCAGCGACCCGCGGGTCAGCTCGCCGTCCACGGTGTGCGCGTCGACGACGGCCTCGACCGTCGCGAGGATGTCCAGGTAGCCGATCCGCCCGGCGTGGAACGCCTGCACGGCCTGCTCGTTCGCGGCGTTGAAGACGGCCGGGTAGGAGGCCCCCGCGACTCCGACCTTCTTCGCGAGCCGGACGGAGGGGAACGCCTCCTCGTCGAGCGGCTCGAACGTCCAGGACTGCGCGCGGGTCCAGTCCAGCGGGACGCCGACGCCGGCGACGCGGTGTGGCCAGTCGAGGCCGAGCGAGATCGGCAGTCGCATGTCGGGCGGCGACGCCTGGGCGATCGTGGAGCCGTCGACGAACTCGACCATCGAGTGGACGATCGACTGCGGGTGCACGGTGACGTCGATCCGGTCGTACGGCACGTCGAAGAGCAGGTGCGCCTCGATCACCTCGAGGCCCTTGTTGACGAGCGTCGACGAGTTGGTCGTGACCACGAGGCCCATGTCCCAGGTCGGGTGCGCGAGCGCCTCCGCCGGGGTGACGTCGCGGAGCGAGGCGCGGTCGCGCCCGCGGAACGGACCGCCCGACGCGGTCAGCACCAGCCGGCGGACCTCACGGTGCTCCCCCGCGAGCAGCGCCTGCGCGATCGCCGAGTGCTCGGAGTCGACGGGCACGATCTGCCCGGGAGCGGCGAGCGAGGTGACCAGCTCGCCGCCGACGATCAGCGACTCCTTGTTCGCGAGGGCGAGGGTGCGGCCCTCCTCGAGCGCCGCGAGCGTCGGGCCGAGGCCGACGGAGCCGGTGATCCCGTTCAGGACGACGTCCGCGTCGACCGAGCGGATGAGCTGCTCGGCCTCCTCGGCGCCGAAGGCGGTGTGCTCGACGCCGAAGTCTCGCGCCTGCCGGGCGACGACCTCTCGGTTGGAGCCGGCCCCCAGGCCGACCACCTCGAAGCGGTCGCGGTTCGCGCCGATGACGTCGAGGGCCTGCGTGCCGATGGACCCGGTCGAGCCGAGGATGATGACCCTGCGCATCCGCCCATCCTGGCACGGCGGCACCCGGCCCTCCGGGTCAGCTCACCGCGAGGATGTCCACCACGAAGACGAGGGTGTCCGTGCCGCTGATGCCCGCGTTCGCGTTGCCCGCCTCGCCGTAGCCCTTGTCCGGCGGGATGACCACGAGCACCTGCGAGCCGACGGTCTGACCGACCACCGCCTCCTTGAAGCCCTCGATCACGTCGCCCGTGCCGAAGGACGCGGGCGTGCCCTTGCCCCAGCTCTGGTCGAAGACCTCGCCGGTGCCCCAGACCACGCCCTGGTACTGGACGATCAGCGAGTCGCCGTCCGCCACGGTCTGCCCGTCGCCCTTCTTGAGCACCTCGAGCTGCAGCTCGGCCGGCGGGTCGGTCGCGGGGATCGTCACGGTCGGGGCGCCGTCCTCGGCGAGCGCCACCGTCGGCAGCCCGTCGACCGGGGCCTGCGGCTCGCCGGTCGCGGCCGAGGGGACGATGCCCTCGACGTCGATGACCATCACGATGGAGTCGTCCGCGGCGATCCCGAGGTCGGTGCTGCCGGCGTCGCCGAACGCGTCGGCGGGCGGGACGACCGCGACGACGCGCGAGCCGACGGTGGCGCAGTTGACCGCCTTCACCAGGCCGGCCAGGTACTGCTCGGTGTCGACCTCGAAGGCCGCGCGGCCCCCGGAGGCGTAGCTGCTCGCCGAGAACTCCGCGCCGCTCGTGCCGTTGTACAGGGTGTAGTCGACGAGGACGGTGTCGCCCTCGGCGACCGTCTCGCCGGTGCCGTCGATGACGGTGGTGCCCTCGGTCGCGTCGACGCTCATCGGGGTGGGGAAGACGGTGACCGGCTTGGTCCCGAAGTCGCCGGCGGCGTCCACCGCCTCGGACGCGTCTCCGGAGGAGATGCAGGAGAGCGGAGTCGGGCTCGCACTCGGGAGGGCCTCGGGGGCACCGCCCGTGCAGGCCGCGAGGCCGAGGGAGGCGCCTAGGACGGCGAGGATCGCGAGGGTTCTGCGCACGGGTGCACCTTTCCTGCCCGGCAGGGAGCGGGACGACGTCGGGGGGATCGGTCCATCCTGCGGGCTGCGCCTCTGCCCCGGCTGAACGATCCCTCCACGGCGCCCACCCGGTCGCGCCGCCCCGGAGCGTCCCCGGCCCCCTCCCCGGGAGCCGCGCCTAGCATGGAGGAATGCGTGAATTCTCGGTCCCCCAGTCCCGCGCGCTCGTCACCGAGCTCCCCGGCCCCCGCTCGATCGCGCTGCAGGAGCGCCGCGTCGCCAGCGTCTCCCGCGGCGCCGGAACCCTCGCGAACATCTACATGGACCACGCCTCGGGCGCCGTCCTGGTCGACGTCGACGGCAACCGCCTGATCGACCTCGGCTGCGGCATCGGCGTCACCACCATCGGCCACGCGCACCCCGCGGTCGCCGCCGCCGCCGCCGCCCAGGCCGAGAAGCTGACCCACACCCTCTTCACCGTCACCCCGTACGAGAACTACGTCCGGGTGGCCGAGAAGCTCGGCGAGATCACCCCCGGCGACTTCGAGAAGCACTCGATCCTCGTGAACTCCGGCGCCGAGGCGGTCGAGAACGCGGTCAAGATCGCCCGCAAGCACACCGGTCGCCGCGCGATCGCCTCGCTCGACCACGCCTTCCACGGCCGCACCAACCTCACGATGGCGATGACCTACCGCCCCTGGCCCGAGCGGGCCGGCATGGGCCCGTTCCCCGGTGAGATCTACAGCCTCCCGATGAGCTACCCGTTCCGCGACCCCGAGGGCATGACGGGCGAGGAGGCGGCCGAGCGCTCGATCGACTACATCCGCACCCACATCGGCGCCGAGGAGCTGGCGGCGCTGTTCGTCGAGCCGATCCAGGGCGACGGCGGCATCATCATCCCGGCGGCCGGCTACTTCGAGCGGCTGTCGGAGTTCTGCACCGAGAATGGCATCGTCTTCGTCGCCGACGAGATCCAGGCCGGCATCGCCCGGACCGGCGCCTGGTACTCGATCGAGCACTTCGGCGTCGTCCCGGACCTGATCACCACCGCCAAGGGCATCGCCGGCGGCTTCCCGCTCGCCGCGGTCACCGGCCGCGCGGAGATCATGGACGCCGTCCAGCCCGGCGGCATCGGCGGCACCTTCGGCGGCAACCCCGTCTCGACCGCCGCCGCGCTCGCCACCTTCGAGGCCATCGAGTCCGAGGGCCTGATCGCCGAGGCGCAGCGCGTCGAGCGCGCCCTGCAGGCCCGCATCGGTGACTGGGCCGAGCGCTTCGCCGTGGTCGGCGAGGTCCGCGGCAAGGGCGCGATGTTCGGCGTCGAGCTCGTGCACCCCGGTACCAAGAAGCAGAACCCGGAGGCGCTCTCCGCCGTCCTGAAGCACGTCACGACGAACGGCGTCATCGCTCTGGACGCCGGCAGCTGGGACAGCGTCCTGCGCATCATGCCGAGCGTGGTCATCAGCGAGGAGCTGATCGACGACGCCGCGGGTGTCATCGAGGAGGCGCTCGCCACCTTCGGCTGAGCCACTCCCTCTGCGTCGATCTGCGGGCCGCTCCTCGTCACGAGGGGCGGCCCGCGGTCGTCCACCCCGGCCCGCGAGAAGGGCCCGGCGGAGCGGTCGGCGGAGCATGACCCGAGCGGCATGCACCCGCCGGTAGCGTCGGGCGAATGCCGACCGACGACGCTCCCGCACCGCCGACACCCCCGGGGATCGGCGTCTCCGCGCGCGTGGCCCGCTTCACGATGAGCCGCCTCGGCCGGATGATCTACCGCCCGATCGTCGAGGGCCGCGACAACGTCCCCCGCACCGGCCGGGTCATCCTCGCCAGCAACCACCTGTCGTTCATCGACTCCCCCGTCCTGACCCTGCTGGCGCCGCGGCCGGTGCAGTTCCTCGCGAAGGCCGACTACTTCACCGGCACCGGCGCGCGCGGCGCCGCGTCGCGCTCGTTCTTCACGGCGGTCGGAGCGGTGCCCGTCGAGCGCGGCGCCGGCCAGGCCGCGCAGGAGGCCCTCGACCTCGGCCGCGCGATCCTCGAGCGCGACGAGGCGTTCGCGGTCTATCCGGAAGGCACGCGCTCGCGCGACGGCCGCCTCTACCGCGGCCGCACCGGCGTGGCGTGGCTCGCGCTCACCACCGGCGCACCCGTCGTCCCGGTCGGCCTCGTCGGCACCCAGGAGCTGCAGCCCGTCGGCTCGAAGATCCCCCGCCTGCACCGGATCACCGTGCGCTTCGGCGATCCGCTCGACCTCTCCCGGCACGGCTCCGCCGACTCGGGCCGCGCGCGCCGGCACGCGACCGACGAGGTGATGGCCGCGATCCACGCGCTCTCGGGCCAGGAGGCGGCGGGCGTCTACAACGAGTCGCCCCCGGTCACGACGGTCGAGAAGATCAAGCGCGCGCTGCCGCACGAGCGGCGCTGACGACTGACGCCGCCGCACCCGACGCGCTCGCCGCGGATCAGTGCGCGTCGGCCGCCGAGGTCTGCGGCTCGTGCCCGACCGGGAAGTTCACCGAGTTCGCGATGAAGCACAGCCGCGACGCCTCGCCGTGCAGCGACTGCGCGAGCTCGACCATCGACTCGTGCGCGACGCGGACCCGCGGCCGGAGGGTCACCGAGACGAAGCGCCCGCCCTCGCCCTCCTGCACCATCCGCCCGGCGGCGTCGTCGACGTACTCGGTCACGACGACGCCGTTCTTCACCGCGACGTGCAGGAACGAGAGCAGGTGGCACTGCGCGAGCGCGGCGAGCAGCAGCTGCTCGGGGTTCCAGCGGTCCGGGTCGCCGCGGAAGGGCTTGTCGGCCGAGGCGAGGATGGGCGGCGGGCCCTCGGCGACGAGGACGTTCTGGCGCCCGTAGTCCCGGTAGCCGCTGGTGCCGGTGCCGCGGTTGCCCTCCCAGACGACGGATACGGCGTAATCGTGCTCCGCTTGCATCGGAATCCTCCTTCTCGGCCGTGGTTCAGGCCGGTCTCGACGGTCTGGACCCCTGCTCCTCCGAGGCCCGCGGGTACACTCGGGGGACCATGACAGACACGCTCGCTCCCCAGGTTCCCACGTCGGCCGTCCCCCAGGAGCGTCGCGTCGCGACCGAGATCCCGGGGCCGCGATCGAGGGCTCTGCACGAGCGCCGCCTCGCCGTCGTCCCCACCGGAGTGGGCACCGCGCTGCCCGTCTACATCGACCGCGCGCACGGCGCGATCCTCGTCGACGTCGACGGCAACCAGTTCATCGACCTCGGCGCCGGCATCGGCGTGACGACGATCGGCCACACCGACGACGCGGTCGTCGCCGCCGCCACCGCGCAGCTCGGCCGCCTCACCCACACGCTCTTCACCGTCACGCCCTACGAGCCGTACATCCGCGTCGCGGAGCTGCTCGGCGAGCACACCCCCGGCGACCACGCGAAGAAGACCGTGCTGGTCAACTCCGGCGCCGAAGCCGTCGAGAACGCGGTCAAGATCGCCCGCAAGCACACCGGCCGCCCCGGCGTCGCGGTGCTCGACCACGCCTACCACGGCCGCACGAACCTGACGATGGCGATGAACTTCAAGGCACTCCCCTACGGACTCGGCTTCGGCCCGTTCGCGAGCGACGTCCACCGCGCGCCGAGCTCGTACCCCTACCACGACGGCCTCTCGGGCGCCGAGGCGGCCGAGCAGACGATCGCGTACCTCGAGAAGACGGTCGGCGCGTCCGCGCTGGCCTGCCTCGTCGTCGAGCCCGTCCAGGGCGAGGGCGGCTTCATGGTCCCGGCGCAGGGCTTCCTGCCCGCGCTGCAGGAGTGGTGCACCGCGAACGGCATCGTCTTCGTCGCCGACGAGATCCAGTCGGGCATGGCCCGCACCGGCGCCTGGTTCGCCAGTGAGCACTTCGGCCTCGTCCCGGACCTGGTGCTCTCGGCCAAGGGCATCGCGGGCGGCCTGCCGCTCGCCGGGGTCACCGGTCGCGCCGAGATCATGGACTCCGCGCAGGCCGGCGGCCTCGGCGGCACCTTCGGCGGCAACCCCGTCGCAGCGGCCGCGGCGGTCGCCGTCTTCGAGCGGATCGAGCAGGACGGCCTCCTCGCCGAGGCCGATCGGATCGGCGCCCGCCTCGGTGCCGCGCTGCACGCCCTGCAGGAGCGCTACGACATCATCGGCGACGTGCGCGGCATCGGCGCGATGATGGCGATCGAGCTCGTCGAGCCGGGGACCGCGCAGACGACCAAGCGGCCGAACACCGCGGCGGTCGGCGCGATCATCGACTACGCCGCCAAGCACGGCGTGCTCGTGCTCAGCGCCGGCACCTACGGCAACGTGGTGCGCTTCCTCCCCAGCCTCGCCCTCACGGACGAGCTGCTGGACGAGGCCATGGCCGTCCTCGGCGAGGCGTTCGCGACCCTCTGAGCCCCGCTCCCACCGACGACGGCCCGGCCCCTGGGCTCAGGAGGCGCCGGGCCGTCGGGCAAGATGGGGGGATGTCCGCAGGTACCTTCACTCTCGCCGAGTCCGTCGAACTGGCGGTGGTCGAGCGATCCGGCTTCGTCGAGTCGCGCCACGCCGGATCGGCCGTGCTCCTCGACTCCGACGGCCGCGTCGCCCGCACCCTGGGCACCCCGACGGCGCCTGTCCTCCCCCGCTCCTGCCTGAAGCCCTTCCAGGCCCTCGCCGTGATGACCGCCGGCGTCGAGCTGAGCGGAGCGGAGGCGGTGATCGCGACCGCGAGCCACGCCGGCATCCCGCAGCACGTCGCCCTGGTGCAGAACCTGCTCTTCCGCGCGGGCCTCGACCACACCGCCCTGCAGTGCCCGGCCGACTGGCCGAGCGACTCGGCCTCGCGCACCAAGCTGCTGCGCGCCGGCGCGAGCGCGGATCCGCTCTACATGAACTGCTCCGGCAAGCACGCGGCGATGCTGCTCGCCTGCGTGCAGAACGGCTGGAGCACCGACGACTACCTCGAGCGCTCGCACCCGCTGCAGCAGCACATCGTGGACACGATAGAGCGCCTGACCGGCGAGCGGATCGCGGGCTCTGCCGTCGACGGCTGCGGCGCACCGGTGCACGCACTGCCGCTGACCGCGCTCGCGAAGGGGATCTCGCGGATCGTCTCCTCCTCCCCCGCCTCGCCGTTCGGGCTCTACCGGCAGGCCGGAGTCCTGACCGAGGCGATCCTCGAGAACGCCTGGGCCCTGGACGGGCCGGGTCGCGACAACACCGTCGTGATCGAGCGCCTCGGCCTGGTCGCGAAGCTCGGCGCGGAGGGCGTGCTCGTGATGGCGTCGCCCGACGGCACGACGGTCGCTCTGAAGATCCTCGACGGCAGCCTGCGCGCCGCCACGGTGGTCGCGCTCAAGCTGCTGGTGGAGGCGGGCACCGTCGACCGCACGGCGGCGAACGAGGTGCTGGTGCGGCTCAACCCGGTGGTCACCGGCGGCGGCAAGCCGGTCGGCGCGGTCCGCGCCTCCTACGTCTGAGGCGCTGGGGCGCCGCCGGAGCGGCCGGTCCCGCCGCTACTGCGTGCGCGCCAGCCGCTTCGCCCGGGCCGCCGCCGACACCTGCGTGACGACGACGATCAGGATCGCCAGCACGAACACCGCCGACGCGATCACGTTCGCCTCGGCGGGGATGCCTCGGGCCGCCGCGATGTAGATGTACTTCGGGAACGTGGTGACGGACCCGGAGTTGAAGTTCGTGATGATGAAGTCGTCGAAGCTCAGCGCGAACGAGAGCAGAGCCGCCGCGAGGATGCCGGGCAGCAGCAGCGGGAAGGTGATCCGCCAGAAGACCTGGGCCGGCGAGGCGTAGAGGTCGCGCCCCGCCTCCTCGAGCCGCGGGTCGAGGCTCGCGACGCGCGCCTTGACCGTCACCACGACGAAGCTGATGCAGAACATCGTGTGCGCCAGGATGATCGTGACCAGGCCCTTCTCGGTGCCGAGCGCGAGGAACTGGGCGGCGAGACCGGCGCCGAGCACCACCTCCGGGGTGGCCATCGGCAGGAACAGCAGCAGGCTGATCGCCGAGCGGAACCGGAAGCGGAACCGCACGAGTGCGATGGCGATCATCGTCCCGAGTGCGGTGGCCAGCACGGTCGCCACGACGCCGACCAGCAGGCTGTTGCCGAACGCCGTCATCACCTCCTCGCTCGTCCACGCCGACACCCACTTGTCGAAGGTGAAGCCCCGCCAGGCGAGATTGCTCTTGCCCGAGTCGTTGAACGAGTAGACGAAGGTGTAGCCGATCGGGATCAGCAGGAAGATCAGGGCGAGGGCCGTGTAGATCCCGAGCCCGAGGCCCTTGAAGCGGCGCGGGCCTCGCACCTGCGCCGGAGCGGGTGCCCCCAGCGCCTCCTGAGCACTCGCGACGGGGCGGTCGGCGGTGGCGGTCACAGGAGGTCCTCCGTTCCACTGCGCTTCACGTAGAAGCCGACGATGACCAGGATCACGGCCATCAGGACGATCGACAGCGCGGCGGCGGCCGGATAGTTCTCGAGGGTGAGGAAGTTCGCCTCGATCGCGTTGCCGACCATCGAGGTCTGCGAGGAGCCGAGGAAGTCCCGGCTCGCGTTGATGTAGTCGCCCGCCGCCGGGATGAAGGTGAGCAGCGTGCCCGAGACGATGCCGGGCATCGAGAGCGGCACGGTGACCTTCCAGAACACCGAGGCGGGGTGCGCGTAGAGGTCGGAGCCGGCCTCGAGCAGCCGGGTGTCCAGCCGCTCCAGCGTCGTGTAGAGCGGAAGGGTCATGAACGGGATGAAGTTGTAGGTGATGCCGAAGACGACCGCGATCGGCGTCCCCGTGAGGTGGCCGTCCGAGGGCAGGATCGCGACGGTCTTGAGCGCCTGCACGAGCGGGCTCTCGTCGGCGAGGATCTGCTTCCACGCCAGCGTGCGCAGCAGGAAGCTGATGAAGAACGGGGCGATCACCAGCGTCAGCAGGAGTTTCTGCAGCAGCGGCCACGGCCGCGCCTTGACGCCGATGAAGTAGGCGAGCGGGTAGCTGATGACGAGCGCGAGCACCGTGGCGATCAGCGCGTAGCCGAAGGAGCGGATCGCGTGCGGCCAGTAGTCGGCCATCACGACGAGGTAGTTCTGCCAGGCGAAGCCCGGCGCGTACTCGCCGATGTCGCCGTCCGGGACCTCGACCTGGAACGAGGTCAGCACGAGCGAGATCAGCGGCGTCAGGAAGAACAGCAGCATGTAGACGATGCCCGGCAGCAGGAGCACCAGGGCGATCGTCGACCGCCGGCGGACCGGCGGATCGAGCGTGTCGGCCGAGCCGGTCGCGAACGCGGCGAAGGCCATGCCTACGCCCCTCCGGAGCGTCCGGCGAGCAGCCCGCGCTTCTGCAGGGCGATCGAGCGGGTGGAGTCATCGGCGGCGAAGCGGGGCACGGTGCCCGGCTCGTCGGCCAGACCGAAGCCGTGCTCGATGCTCCAGCTGACCCAGACCTGCGCGCCCTCGCCGACGACCGGCCCGAAGACCATGTTCTGGGCGAAGACGACGATCGAGCCGAGCGTCGGGATCTCGATCGTGTACTGCGTGCTGACGCCGCTGAAGGAGACGTCGACCACGCGGCCCGGCCCGAGCACGTTGCGGTCCGGCGTGTCGGCCGGAGCCTCGGTGAGCAGGAGGAGCTTCTCGGGGCGGACGCCGATGGTCATCTCCCCGGACTCGCGGGCCGCACGGGCGGTGGGCACGACGATCCGGGTGTCGCCGGCCTCGATCGTCAGCGCGGTGCCGCTCGAGGCGACGACCTCGCCGGTGAAGAGGTTCGACTGGCCGAGGAAGTTCGCGACGAAGACCGTCCGCGGGAGCTCGTAGAGCGCCTCGGGGGCGCCCATCTGCTCGATCCGGCCCTTGTTCATCACCGCGACGGTGTCGGCCATGGTCATGGCCTCCTCCTGGTCGTGCGTGACGTGCAGGAAGGTGAGGCCGACCTCCTCTTGAATCGACTTCAGCTCGAGCTGCATCTGGCGGCGGAGCTTGAGGTCGAGCGCGCCGAGGGGCTCGTCGAGGAGCAGCAGCGCGGGCCGGTTGACGATGGCGCGGGCGAGGGCGACCCGCTGCTGCTGACCGCCGGAGAGCTGGGCCGGGCGGCGCTGGGCCAGGTGGTCGAGCTCGACCAGCCGGAGCGCCTCGTGCGCCTTGCCCACCGGGTCGTCGATCCGGCGGCGCTTGAGGCCGAAGGCGACGTTCTCGAGGATCGACATGTGCGGGAACAGCGCGTAGGACTGGAAGACCGTGTTGACCGGGCGCTGGAAGGTCTTGGTGGCTGTGACGTCCTTCCCGCCGATGAGGATCCGGCCGGCGCTGGGCTCCTCGAGGCCCGCGACGAGGCGCAGGGTGGTCGTCTTCCCGCAGCCGGAGGGCCCGAGGAGGGCGAAGAAGGAGCCCGCGGGGATCGTCAGATCCAGCGAGTCGATGGCGGTGAAGCCCGGGTACTGCTTGCTGATCCCGACCAGCTCGAGGTCGGCGCCGCGCTCGGCGAAGGTTCCCATCGCCATCAGATGCCCAGCAGCACTTTCTGGAACTCGGCCTGGTAGTCCTTCTCCTCGTCCGCGGTGAGCGTCCGGAAGATGTGGGACTGCGCGAGCGTGTCCTCGTCGGGGAAGATCAGCTGGTTCTCGGCCAGCTCCGGGTCGATGCTCTCCATGGCGTCCTTCGCTCCGTCGACGGGGGTGATGTAGTTGACCCAGGCAGCCACCTCGGCGGCGACCTCCGGCTCGTAGTAGTAGTTCATCAGCGCTTCCGCGTTGGCTTTGCGCTGGGAGCCCATCGGCACGACGAACGTGTCGTTCCACAGGGTGCCGCCCGAGTCGGGGAGCGCGAACTCCCACTTGTCGCCGGCCTCGGTGTTGATCAGCGTGATGTCGCCCGACCAGCAGATCGCCGCGAGGGTGTCCTCGTTCTGCAGGTCGTTGAGGTACGCGTTGCCCTTGATGTTGCGGATCTGGCCCTCGTCGACCTGCTTCCGGAAGACGTCGATCGCGTTCATGAACTCGTCGTCCCCCCAGGAGCCGGCGATGTCGGTGCCCTGGGCGAGCATGATCAGCCCGATGGTGTCGCGCATCTCGCTGAGCACGCCGACCCGGCCGCGCAGTGCCGGATCCCAGAGGTCCTCCACGCTCGCGAGTCCGTTCGGCAGCTTCTCCTTGTTCCAGCAGATCCCGGCGAAGCCGGCCTGGAACGGGAGGGAGCGGTGGCGGCCCGGATCGAAGTCCGGGTTCGCGAGCGAGGGGGTGAGGTTCGCGATGTTCGGGATGTTGGCGTGGTCGAGCTCCTGGATGTAGCCGCGCCGGGCCAGCCGAGAGACCATCCACTCGGTCAGGCAGACGGTGTCGGCGCCGATGTACTGGCCGAGCGCGAGCTGGTCCTTGACCTTGCCGTAGTAGGAGTTGTTGTCGTCGACCGCGACGTTGTAGGTGACGGAGATGCCGGACTGCTCCTCGAACGCCGCCAGAGTCGGGTATCCGCCGTCGTCGTCCTCGTCGAGGTACGCCGGCCAGTTGTCCCAGACCAGTCTCGGATCGGAGGCGGACTCGTCGACCGCGGCGGTGGGGGCGGCCCGCGAGACCGGGGCGCAGCCGGCGAGCGCCAGCGCGCCGACGCCGAGCCCGAGGCCGCCGAGGACCGCGCGCCGCGAGAGCATCGCGCGCCTCTCCCGCTCGCGGGATCGTGCGACGGCGATGGCCTCGCGGAGGACGGGGTCCCTCGGGAGAGGACGGGTCATGGCTGCGGCTCCTGACTGCGTCGGTGCTCGGGCCCACCGGCGTGAACGTGGGGAAATACTTGCACAGTGCTCGGACGTCTGTCGATGACGGACGGAGGAGATCGGTGATCTGGAAACATGATTGTCACGAAATCCGCGCTCCGAGGGCTCTCCGACCACGGATTCCTCCTGTTCGGCGCCGGTGGTCAGGACGCCGGGGCGTCCGGCCAGCGCGCACGACGGAGACGGTCGTCCACCAGGAGCAACACCCTGTCGCCCGCGCAGAGAGGTGCCGGCGGGAGCGGACCCAGCACGACCCGCGCCTCGGCCGGGGGGAGGTCGAGCACGACGGGAGCGCTCGCGCGGAGGCGGGCGAGGAGCGCCCTCGCCACGGACCGCTCCGCGACCGACCCGAGGATCGCCGCGCCGGCCGGAGGCAGCCCGTCCGCCACCGCCGGGACCGGGAGCGCGGGGACGCCGGCCGCGGTGAGCCTCGCCCTCAGCGCCCCCGCGCGATTCGTCAGGACCGCGAAGGGCTTCTCGCCCCTCGGCACGACCGGCACGGCCGCCGGACGCCTGCCCGGCGGCGACGGCGGCGGCGCGAAGACCTGGATCCGCTCCCCGCGCCACCAGCCGCCGCCCGGGGGCAGGTCGCCGCGGTACGGCTCGCCGTGCAGCGCGAGCAGCTGGTGCTCCTGCCGGTGTGCGGCGCGCAGCAGCAGGACGTCGTCGAAGGCGTCCCGGAGGCCGGCGAGCCCGTCGGTCGCCCGGCGGGCGGTGGCGACGATCGGCTCCCCGCCGGAGCGGAGCGCCGTCTGCAGGGCGTCGAGGAGTCGTCGGCGCTCGTCCTCGGTGCAGCGCCGCAGCAGCAGATCCAGGTCGTCGATCAGCAGCGGACCGGACGGCCCGTCCTCGGCGACGACCGCGTCCCAGGCCTCCTCGGCGTCGAGCGGGCCGACCGTGCGAGCGCTGCCGAGCTGCGCGGCGACCGTGCGGAGCGCACCGCTGCGACCGGAGCCCGCTGCTCCGAGGACGAGGAGGGAGCGGTGAGCGAGGTGGACGACGTCCTGGCGCTGCTCGGCAGGGCTGTCGACGACGCCGAGCACGATCCGGCCCGTCCGCCGGCGCTCCGGCAGGGGGATCCGGTCGGGCAGCGGGTCGAGCCAGGGCCGGTGCGCCGGGGCCGACCCGGCGCCGCTCCGCCTCGCCCTGGCGATGTCGCCCTCCTGCGCGAGAGCCGCCTGGACCAGCTGTCCGCGTCCGCCGATCGACACGACGCACCGACCCGCCGCGCGGTGCGGGATCCGCGCGGCGGCGTCCGAGCCGATCAGCGCTCGCGAGTCGGCGGCGTCGTGCACCCGGAGCGCGATCCGGAGACCGCAGTTCGCCGCGACCGCGTCGCGGACGACGCCGACCGGCCGCTGGGTGCAGAGCACGAGGTGGACACCGAGTGAGCGCCCGCGCGCGGCGATGTCGGCGAAGGTGCGGTGCAGCTCCGGTGCGCGCTCCAGCACGACCGCGCACTCGTCGACGACGACGACCAGCCGCGCGAGCACGCCGGGTGCCAGCCGGGCGATGTCCGGAACGCCGCGCTCGGCGAGGACCACCTCGCGACGGCGCAGCTCGGCGGCGATGCTGGTGAAGGCGCGGAGAGCCCCCTCGGTGTCGAGATCGGTGATCACCCCGGTCACGTGCGGGAGGGGCCGGAGCGCGCCGAACCCCGCGCCGCCCTTGAAGTCCGCGAGCAGGAACGTCACGGCGGTCGGCGGGTGCCGGATCGCCAGTCCCACGACCCAGGCGATCAGGAGCTCGCTCTTGCCGCTCCCCGTCGTCCCGCCGACGACGACGTGCGGACCGTCGCGGACCAGATCGATCTCGATCGGGCCGCTCGGCGTCCGCCCCAGCAGCACCGGGAGTCCGGCGCCGTCGTCGGGTCCGTCCCGGCCGCCGAGGTCGGAGAGCAGCACGGTTCCCGGGAGCTCCGCCGGCCCTGCGCCGCGGGCGGCGGCGAGCGACTCGGCGTAGCCGCGCGCCTGCTCCGCGGCCACGAAGTCGACGACCAGCGGCTCCGTGGTGCCGGGCCCTCTCCGGCCGACGACGCTCGCGACGCCGGCTCCGCCGAGCTGGACGATGCAGCGGCACCGCTTCGGCAGCTCGGCCGCTGTGCCGGCGAGGGCGAGGACGGCGTCCGCCTCGGTCGCCGCGTCCGCCTCCAGGACGGCGAGGGCGTGCGGCGCGCCAGCCGGCCGCGTGTGCGGAAGAGCGCGGAGGCAGCGCCAGCCGCTTCCGTCCGGCAGCTCGATGCGGAGGGCTTCCGGCGCGACGAGCTCCGCGATCTGCACCAGGAGCCCCCGCACCAGCGCGCGGGTGAGGACGGTGGGGCCGACGACGCCGATCCCCGAGGACATCGCCGCCAGCAGCACCTCCCCGTCCTCCCGGGCCCCCTCCGCTGTCCCTCTCGCCCGTCCGAGCACGACCTCGAGTCCCTCCGCCGGCCGGCGCCAGCGGGCGTCCGCCGGGACGCGCTGCTCGAGGACGTCGAGCGGGAGCGGCGACGCGCGCCGGAGGGCGGCGAGCTCCTCCGCCCGCGCCTTCGCCGTCGCGACGGTGTGCTCCGCGAGCTCCCGGGAGTAGCGCTCCGCCTCCCGTCGCGCGGTGCGGCGGCGGAGTCGGGCCGCGTCGAGGAAGGAGGCTAGCGCCACCACCGGTCCGAGAGCGGCGAGGGCCAGCGTGTACGGCGACGAGGTCAGCGCGTACAGCACGAGGGACGACAGCACCGGGGTCAGCGCCGCGATCCACGGGAACGGCGGCCTCGGCGGCGTGCTCGGTGGAGTGGGCGGCAGGAGCCGTGCCCTGGGGTGCTGGATCGTCATCCGACCAGCGAAGCGGACGCCGGCCGCGCGCGGTGGGTCAGCGGGTGATCGGTGGACGGTTCGAGGCTGTGGAGGAGCCGTCGACCCGTTCCACCGCCATCTCGACCGCGGACAGCAGGAGCCTGCTGCCGATCTTCGCGCGGTAGCGGCGGCCCGCCTCGAGCGGGAGCGGAGCCTGCGTCGGGGCGACCAGCACGGTGCCGTTCGCGGACCATCGATCGCTGACCCACAGGCCGCCCTCGTCGAAGCCGAACTCGAGGTGCGTCTTCGAGAGCGAGCGCGTCGGATCCGGGACCGCGAGGATGTGCCGGAAGGTCTCACCCGCATCCGGCAGCGGCTGGCGGCCGATGAGACCGCTGCCGGTGACGATGGCGTGCTGCCCGGAGGCGAAGATCAGCTTCACGAGCCCCTGACTCGGCGGCGCCATGGGCGCCCCGGGGGCGGGCCGCCGGTGCCGGCCCGGCGCGAGACCGGGCAGCCAGGCACGGCGCGAGGGGTCGAGGACGGTGGTGTCGCCGGTCGACGCGGGGCGGGAGGCGCCGGGAGTCGCGTGCGAGGCCACCGAGGTGCCGCACTCTCCGCAGAGGATCGCCCCGGGATCGAGGGTGGAGCCACACGTGCTGCAGATCACCGAGACCACCCCTCCTCGACCCATGCTACCCGGGGCTCCGGCGGGCCTCGCGGGTCCTCGATCAGTCGCTCTCGCCGGTGACGGCGAGCACGTCGACGACGATCACCGTCACGTTGTCGCGTCCGCCGTTGCCGAGCGCCGCCTCGACAAGTCCGTCGGCGGCGTCCTGGGCAGTCTCCGCAGTGGAGAGCACGTGCTCGAGGCCCGCGTCGGTGAGCTCCTTGGTCAGGCCGTCCGAGCAGATCAGCAGCCGCGACGGGGCGATGACGGGAACGAGACGGTAATCGGGGACGGGCGGCTCGTGGAAGCCGACCGCCCGGGTGATCACGTTGCTGTGCGGGTGCACGTCGGCCTCGTCCCGGGTGATCAGGCCGGCATCGACGAGCTCCTGGACGATCGAGTGGTCGACCGTCAGCTGGACCAGGGCACCCTGGACGCAGAGGTAGACGCGCGAGTCGCCGATGTTGAAGACGGACCAGTAGGGCTCGCCGCCCACGGCGGTCAGTGCCGCTCCGGTGACGGTGGTCCCGGTCCCGCCGTCGGCGGTCTGCGACTGGCGGGCGATGTCGTCCACGGCCTCACGGAGCGCGCGGTCGATCTCCTCCGCTCCCACCGTGCTGCCGGTCGCGGCGAGGGAGAGCCGGGACACGACGGCGTCGCTCGCCACCTCTCCGGCCGCGTGACCGCCCATCCCGTCGGCGACGGCGAAGAGCGGCGTCTTCGCGAGGTAGCTGTCCTCGTTGGCGCTGCGCACCAGGCCGACCTCGGTGCGCGCCGCCCAGCCGAGGGTGACCTCCGCGGAGGGCGTGTCCGAGGACCAGGCCGAGACGGGGACGGTCACCGACGCTCGGCTGCGGCCGATCTGCGTCATCGCGTCTCCTCGCCTCCGCCGGCTCCGCGCATGCGGGCCGATCCCTCCGATGCTAGCGGCTGTGCGAGCACCGGAGACGCCCGCTCGGCGGCGCTCCGTAGCGCTCCCGCGGAGGATCGGACCGACCGTCGCCCGCGTGGGCGAGAGCGCTTCCGCGACAGTGGATTCCGTCATCCGGGACGCCTCGCCGATGCGGATTCACTTGCCGGGCCCCGCCGAGGCTGCCAGGATCATCGCATGAGCCCCTCCCGCCCTCCTGCGCCGCGCCCGCTCCAGCTCGACGACGTGTCCAAGGCGATCATCGAGCAGCTGCAGGCCGACGGCCGGCGGTCCTACGCCGAGATCGGCAAGGCGGTCGGGCTCAGCGAGGCGGCCGTCCGCCAGCGGGTGCAGAAGCTGACCGAGTCGGGCGTGATGCAGATCGTCGCCGTGACGGACCCGATGCAGCTCGGCTTCTACCGGCAGGCGATGATCGGCGTCCGCGTCACCGGGGACACCAGGGTGGTCGCGGACAGCCTCGCGGCGATCCCCGCGGTGGACTACGTGGTGCTGACGGCCGGCACGTTCGACATCCTCGCCGAGGTCGTCTGCGAGAACGACGACGACCTGATCGCCCTGCTCAACCAGGAGATCCGGTCGCTTCCGGGGGTGCTCTCGACCGAGACCTTCGTCTATCTGAAACTCCACAAGCAGTTCTACAACTGGGGAACGCGGTAACCGATGACCACAGAGACAGCATTCTCGAGCCAGGGCCTCGCGTCCGGCGATCCGGTGAAGGGCGAGGACGCCCCGGCCGGCTTCGACGACGCAGCGCTGCAGAAGAAGGCCAAGGACCACCTCTGGATGCACTTCACCCGGCAGTCGGTGATGGACTCCGGCGCGGGCGTCCCCATCATCACCCGGGGCGAGGGCCACCACATCTGGGACAGCACGGGCCGGAAGTACTTCGACGGGCTCTCCGGGCTCTTCGTCGTCAACGCGGGCCACGGCCGGCGGCGGCTCGCGGAGGCGGCGGCCAAGCAGGCGGCCGAGCTCTCGTTCTTCCCGCTCTGGTCCTACGCGACGCCCTCGGCGATCGAGCTCGCCGATCGTCTCGCGGATCATGCACCGGGCGACCTCAATCGCGTGTTCTTCTCGACCGGTGGCGGCGAGGCGGTCGAGACCGCCTTCAAGCTGGCGAAGCACTTCTGGAAGCTCCAGGGCAAGCCGGGCAAGCACAAGGTGATCTCGCGCGCGGTCGCCTACCACGGCACCCCGCAGGGCGCGCTGGCGATCACCGGCATCCCGGCGATGAAGGCGATGTTCGAGCCGATCGTGCCGGGCGGCTTCCGCGTGCCGAACACCAACTTCTACCGCGCGCCCCAGCACGGCGACGACCTGGAGGCCTTCGGCGTCTGGGCCGCGGACCGCATCGAGGAGATGATCGAGTTCGAGGGCCCCGAGACGGTCGCCGCCGTCTTCCTCGAGCCGGTGCAGAACTCCGGTGGCTGCTTCCCCCCGCCGCCCGGCTACTTCCAGCGGGTGCGCGAGATCTGCGACCGGCACGACGTGCTCCTCGTCTCGGACGAGGTGATCTGCGCCTTCGGGCGGATCGGCCACATGTTCGCCTGCGACGAGTACGGCTACGTGCCGGACATGATCACCTGCGCTAAGGGCATGACCAGCGGCTACTCCCCCATCGGCGCCACCATCGTCAGCGACCGCATCTACGAGCCCTACCGGCACGGCGAGGTCTCCTTCCCGCACGGCTACACCTTCGGCGGGCACCCCGTCTCGGCCGCGGTCGCGCTGGAGAACCTCGACATCTTCGAGGAGGAGAAGCTCAACGAGAACGTGCGGGAGAACTCGCCGCTCTTCCGCTCCACGCTCGAGAAGCTGCTCGACCTGCCGATCGTCGGCGACGTCCGCGGCGCGGGCTACTTCTTCGGGATCGAGCTGGTCAAGGACAAGACGACGAAGGAGACCTTCGACGCCGAGGAGTCCGAGCGCCTGCTCCGCGGCTTCCTCTCGAAGGCGCTGTTCGACGCCGGGCTGTACTGCCGGGCGGACGACCGCGGCGACCCCGTCGTGCAGCTCGCGCCGCCGCTGACGATCGGACCGAAGGAGTTCGACGAGATCGAGCAGATCCTCCGCTCGGTGCTGACGGAGGCCTGGGCGCGACTCTGACGCGCTCGTGCGCGCCGCCGGATCGAGTGGCGGCGCGTACGAACCCGCCGGACACGCCTCACGCGGCACGTCGCCCCTCGACGACCCACGGGCACGGTCCGCCGCCCTCGAGAGCGGCCAGGAGGAGCCGCGCATCGTGATCGTGCGGATCGAGGCGGACCGCCTCCCGCGCAAGGAGCGCCGCTGAGCGGGTCGACCCCGACGACCAGTGCAGCGTGGCGAGCAGGACCAGCAGCGGTCCCCGCTCGGTCCCCGGCGCCGCCGCGGCGGCGTGCGCGACGAGCCCGATGACGGACGGCGCAGCGGCGCGGTCGGGAGTGGCGACGAGTCGGATCACCCGCTCCCGGCCTTCCCGCCGCTGCGCGCCGACGATGAGCGCCGCGAGGGCGCGGGTCCGCGGCTGCCAGGGACGACCCGACGCCGCGCGCAGCAGGAGGGTCTCCACGTCGGCCGTCACCGCCTCCGGGAGACGAGCGCGCGGGTGACGGTCGAGCAGCGCGTCCACCTCCGCCGCGATCGCGAGCGCCTCCCCTCGGTCGACAGCGGGCAGCAGTTCCACCGAGGGGGTGTCGCCGGCCCTCCTGAGGACCGTCGTTCCGCTGCCCGGCCGAGTCGGGCGGCGGGCGCCCGAGGGGACGAGCACCTCCACGGCGAGTCCGACCTCCTGCGCTCGACTGCTCAGCGCGCCGAGGAGCGTACCGGCTGACGGGTCGCGCCGGCCGCTCGAGAACAGCGCGATCACCAGGCGCTCCACGCGCCCGAAGCGCCCGAGGGCCCCGATCCAGACCCGTGCTGCTCGTGTCGGATCGCCGACAGCGAGGTCGAAGCGGAGGGCACCGGTGGGCGTGCCGCCCCTCAGCGGAACGAGGACGACGCTCTCGTGCGGCGGATGGCCGAGCAGGCGAGGGATCGCCGCGAGCACGGCGCTGTGATCAACGGGACGGACCGGAGGCGATGCAGTGGATGTCATCCGGCAACGGTGGCGGGCCCGGCATCGCAGCGGGGCGGGCCCCTCGGCGACCGGAAGACAGATCGCCGGAACGCCACCTGTGGAGGACGCCCGCCGACGGCGCCCGGACGCGCGGCCACCTGCTGGTCGACCGGCCGCAGCCCATCGCGCGCGAGGACATGCTGGACGACCGACCGCAGGCGAACAAGCGCGCGGACATGCTGGTCGAGTAGCCGCCGCAGGCGGCGTCTCGAGACCCACCGTCTCTCGGTGGGTGGACCTCGATACGCCCGCTCCGCGGGCTACTCGATCATCATGGGGGCCCGACGCTCCGCAGTCGGCACAGTCATGCTGGTCGAGTAGCCCCGAAGGGGCGTATCGAGACCCGCGCACCGTCAGCACGGCGGGACTGCGAGGTCAGTGGATCTCGACGCGCCCGTTGCGTCCTCCACAGGCCACCGAGCTGCGGAGCCGTCCACCGATGTCCGATTCCCGCCGGTCGGCCGAGGGTCCCGCGGATACTCTCGTGGCATGAGAACGACTCCCCTGCACGTGCGCCGCACCGTCAGCCCCCTCGGCCGGATCGAGGTCGGCAGCGACGGCGAGTCGATCGTCTCGCTCGCGATCGAGAACGGCGGAGCCCTCCCGCACGACCACCTGCCCGACGGCTCGCTCCCCGTCCTCTGCAGCGCGGCCGACCAGCTCGACGCGTACTTCGCCGGAGAGCGGCGCACCTTCGACCTGCCGCTGCTGCTGCGCGGGACGCCCTTCCAGCTGGAGATCTGGGGAGCGCTCCAGGGCATCGGCTTCGGCGAGATCACCTCCTACGGCGCCCTCGGGCAGGCGACGGGACGGCTCCGCTCCGGCCGGCCCATCGGCGGCGCCGTCGGCGCGAACCCGATCCCGATCCTCGTCGGCTGCCACCGTGTGCTGGCCGGAGACGGCCGGATCACCGGCTTCAGTGCCGGCGAGGGCGTCGCCACGAAGGCCTGGCTGCTCGATCACGAGGGGATCGCGCACCGATGACGGCCGAGAACGGGCTGATCACCGACGCGGACGGGACCGTCCGCTGCGGCTGGAGCGGCGACGACGTCGAGTACCGCCGCTACCACGACGAGGAGTGGGGCGTCCCCCTGCACGGGGACCGGCCGCTCTTCGAGAAGATCTGCCTCGAGGGCTTCCAGGCGGGGCTCTCCTGGATCACCATCCTCCGCAAGCGGCCTCGGTTCCGCGAGGTCTTCCACGGCTTCGATCTCGACGTCGTCGCAGCGATGGACGCGGACGACGTGGACCGCCTGATGGACGACGCCGGCATCATCCGCAGCCGCCCCAAGATCCTCGCGACCATCGGCAACGCGCAGGCGGCCGTCGCCCTGCGCGAGCGCGACGGCGAGGGCGCGCTCGACCGCCTGGTCTGGTCGTTCGAGGAGGACACGCCGCCCGGCCGCGTCGTCCGCCCCGCCGACGTTCCCACCTCGACGCCGGCGTCCCTCGCGCTCTCGAAGGCGCTGCGGACGGCCGGCTTCCGCTTCGTCGGTGCGACGACCATGTACGCGCTGCTGCAGTCGGCCGGCGTCGTCGACGACCACCTCACCGGCTGCTTCCGCGCCCGCTCCTGACGCTCAGGCGGACCGCACGACGAGATCCAGCTCGCCGCTGCCGGCGTTCGGCGCCAGCTCGAACCCGCGGGACGCCGCCCACTCGATCAGCTCGGCGAGGGAGTCGGTCTCGACGCCGTCCTCCGCGAGCGCGCGGACGAAGAGACCCTTGCCCTGCTTGTTGAAGTGGTTGAGGTTGCGCAGCTGCCCCGACGCGTCGCGCGACCGCACCCGGACGAAGAAGCGCCCCTCCCCCGGCTGCAGCGGCCCGAGCGCCGCGTAGGACTCGCTGCGCAGGTCGAGGAGGAGCCCCGGGAGCGCCGACAGCTCGCGCCCCGCCTCGGCAGCCCACCAGCGCTTGAGCGGCATCCCGGGGATGCGCGAGTCGTGCGACAGCCGGTAGGCGGGGATGCCGTCGAGGCCCCGGACGGGCCCCCAGAGCGCGGACTGCACCACGACGATCCGGCCGAGCACGCCGCGCGCTCCGGCCGAGAGCGACGCCGCCTCGAGCGCATCGAACAGCACGCCGTCGAAGCGGTCCACCGCGGGCATCGCCGGCGCGGTCGGCAGTGCCGCGTTGCGCTCGATCTCGCCGAGCTGCCGGGGACCGAGCTTCAGTGCGCGGGCAGCCGCGTCCCGGTCGCCGGCGAGCGCGACCAGGGCGTCGCGCAGGGCGACTCGACGCTCGGTCAGCCCCGGGAACGACAGCTCCTCGACCCGGAACTCGGCCGAGCCGCCGTCGCGCTTGGTCTCGGACGGGGGAAGCAGGACGTGCACGGGACTCCTCGGGGAAGACGGCGCGCGAGAGCGCACGGGTGGAACGCGGCGAGGGGACGCCGCGCACGACGGAGGGGCCGGGCGATCGCGATGATCACCCGGCCCCTCCGGTCGCCGCCCGAGGCGGCGGGTCGTCAGACCAGCGCGGCCTCGCGGGCCACGACGGTGACGACGTCGTTCTCGACGGACAGGAAGCCGTCGTCCGCCTGAGCGGTGATCCGGCTCCCGTCCGCGGCCGTGACGCGGACCTCGCCCGAGGCGAGAATCGCGAGCATCGGCTCGTGACCGACCAGGATGCCGATCTCGCCCTCGACGGTGCGGGCCGAGATCTGCTTGGCCTCACCCGACCAGACCTCCGCGTTCGCGGAGACGACGCTGACCTTCAGGAACGCGGCCATGATCAGCCGTTCTCCTTCTGGATCTGAGCCCACTTCTCCTCGACGTCCGTGATCGGGCCGACGTTGAAGAACGCCTGCTCCGCCACGTGGTCGAACTCGCCGCGGGCGATCGCGTCGAACGACTCGATGGTGTCCTTCAGCGGGACGGTCGAGCCCTCCACGCCGGTGAACTTCTTCGCCATGTAGGTGTTCTGCGAGAGGAACTGCTGGATCCGGCGCGCACGCGACACCGTGATCTTGTCCTCCTCGGAGAGCTCGTCGACACCGAGGATCGCGATGATCTCCTGCAGCTCCTTGTTCTTCTGCAGGATCTGCTTGACGTTCGTGGCCACGCGGTAGTGGTCGGCACCCAGGTAGCGGGGGTCGAGGATGCGCGAGGTCGAGGTCAGCGGGTCGACGGCCGGGTAGAGGCCCTTCGACGCGATCTCACGGGAGAGCTCGGTCGTCGCGTCGAGGTGCGCGAACGTCGTGGCCGGCGCCGGGTCGGTGTAGTCGTCGGCGGGGACGTAGATCGCCTGCAGCGAGGTGATCGAGTGTCCGCGCGTCGAGGTGATGCGCTCCTGGAGCACGCCCATCTCGTCGGCGAGGTTCGGCTGGTAGCCCACCGCGGAGGGCATGCGGCCCAGCAGGGTCGACACCTCCGAGCCGGCCTGCGTGAAGCGGAAGATGTTGTCGATGAAGAGCAGCACGTCCTGCTTCTGCACGTCGCGGAAGTACTCCGCCATCGTCAGCGCGGAGAGCGCGACGCGGAGGCGGGTTCCCGGCGGTTCGTCCATCTGGCCGAAGACGAGTGCGGTCTTGTCGAAGACGCCCGCCTCCTCCATCTCGGCGATGAGGTCGTTGCCCTCACGGGTGCGCTCGCCGACGCCGGCGAACACGGACACTCCGCCGTGGTCCTGCGCGACGCGCTGGATCATCTCCTGGATGAGGACGGTCTTGCCGACGCCCGCTCCGCCGAACAGGCCGATCTTGCCGCCCTGCACGTACGGGGTGAGGAGGTCGATGACCTTGATGCCGGTCTCGAAGAGCTCGGTCTTCGACTCGAGCTGGTCGAACGCCGGGGGCTTGCGGTGGATCGGCCAGCGCTCGGTGATCTCGAACGACTGTCCGTTGATCGTGCCGTCGGCGTCAGCGTTGAGCACCTCGCCGATCACGTTGAAGACCTTGCCCTTGGTCACGTCGCCGACCGGAACCGAGATCGGCAGGCCGGTGTCGTGGACCTCCTGGCCGCGGACGAGTCCGTCGGTCGGGTTGAGCGAGATGGCGCGGACGAGGTCGTCGCCCAGGTGCTGCGCGACCTCGAAGGTCAGCTTGGACGAGACGCCCTCGACCTCGACGTGCGTGTAGAGCGCGTTGTAGACCTCGGGGATCGCGTCGTGGGGGAACTCGATGTCAACGACGGGGCCGGTGACGCGGGCGATACGGCCAACGGCCCCGCCCGGAGTCCCGGTCGCCGCCTCAGGTGCGGTCAGTGTCATTGCTTCTTCCTTCTGTGGTCTCACCGCACCCGGAGGGCGGAGGCTTCGTGTCGGGGAGGTGCGCCGTCTACTTCGAGGACGACAGGGCGTCGGCGCCGCCGACGATCTCGGCGATCTGCTGCGTGATCTCGGTCTGGCGCGCGTTGTTGGCGAGCCGGGTGTACGTCTTGATGAGCGTGTCGGCGTTGTCGCTCGCCGACTTCATCGCCTTCTGGCGCGCCGCGTGCTCGGACGCCGCCGACTGCAGCATCGCGTTGAAGATGCGGCTCTCGACGTAGACCGGCAGGAGGCGGTCGAGGACCGTCTCAGGGTCGGGCTCGAACTCGTAGAGCGGGTACAGATCGGTGCTCTGATCCTCGGCGCCCTCGACGACCTCGAGCGGCAGGAGCCGGACGACGGTCGGCTGCTGGGTGACCATGCTGACGAAGCGGTTGTACACGAGGTGGATCTCGTCCACTCCGCCCTCTTCGTCGTCGAGGTTGTAGGAGTCGACGACCGCGTCGGCGATCTCCTTCGCCGTCTCGAACACCGGCTGGTCGGTGCCGCCCGTCCAGATGCGGACGCTCGGGCGCCGGCGGAACGAGAAGTACGCGTTCGCCTTGCGGCCGACCAGGTAGAAGACGACCTCCTTGCCCTCGCTGCGCAGCAGCGAGGCCAGCTCCTCCGCCTCCTTGAGCACGCTCGAGGAGAACGCGCCGGCGAGGCCGCGGTCGGAGGTGAAGATCACGATCGCCGCCGTGTCGAGCTTCTCGCGCTCGGTCGTGAGCGGGTGCTCGACGTTCGAGTAGGTCGCGACGGCCGACACGGCGCGCGTGATGGCGTTCGAGTACGGCGCCGCGGCGGCGACGCGGTTCTGCGCCTTCTGGATGCGCGAGGCCGAGATCAGCTCCATGGCGCGGGTGATCTTCTTGGTCGTCTGGGCCGAGCGGATCTTCGACCGGTAGACCCGGAGTTGCGCTCCCATGTGTCTCCTGTAGTCCTTCTCTGAATCGTCAGGGGGCCGCTGTTAGCGACGGCCCTTGACGATCTTCTCCTGGCCGACCTCGTCGGCCGAGATCGCCTTGTGCTCCTCGCGCCCGACCGAGGCGAGCGGCTTGCCCTCACCGGTCTGGAACTCGAGCTTGAAGCCGTCGACGGCACGGTGCAGCTCGGCGACGGTGTCGTCGGAGAGCACGTTGGTGTCGCGCAGCGTGGAGAGGACCTGCGTGTTGCGGCCCAGGTAGTCGAGCAGCTCGCGCTCGAAGCGCAGCACGTCGGGGACGGGCACCTCGTCGAGCTTGCCGTTCGTTCCGGCCCAGATCGAGACGACCTGCTCCTCGACGGGGTACGGCGAGTACTGCGGCTGCTTGAGCAGCTCGGTGAGGCGGGCGCCGCGGGCGAGCTGACGACGCGAGGCGGCGTCGAGGTCCGAGGCGAACATCGCGAAGGCCTCGAGCGAGCGGTACTGCGCCAGCTCGAGCTTCAGCGTTCCGGAGACCTTCTTGATCGACTTGACCTGGGCGTCACCGCCGACTCGCGACACCGAGATGCCCACGTCGACCGCCGGACGCTGGTTGGCGTTGAAGAGGTCGGACTGGAGGAAGATCTGGCCGTCGGTGATCGAGATCACGTTGGTCGGGATGTACGCCGAGACGTCGTTCGCCTTGGTCTCGATGATCGGGAGACCCGTCATCGAGCCGGCGCCGAGCTCGTCGGAAAGCTTCGCACAGCGCTCCAGCAGGCGGGAGTGCAGGTAGAAGACGTCACCGGGGTACGCCTCGCGTCCCGGCGGGCGGCGCAGGAGGAGCGACACGGCGCGGTAGGCCTCGGCCTGCTTCGACAGGTCGTCGAAGATGATCAGGACGTGCTTGCCGCCGTACATCCAGTGCTGGCCGATGGCCGAGCCGGTGTAGGGGGCGAGGTACTTGAAGCCGGCGGGGTCCGAGGCGGGGGACGCGACGATCGTCGTGTACTCCATCGCTCCGGCGTCCTCGAGCGCGCCCTTCACCGAGGCGATGGTCGAGCCCTTCTGGCCGATGGCGACGTAGATGCAGCGGACCTGCTTGTTCGTGTCGCCGGACTCCCAGTTGGCCTTCTGGTTGATGATCGTGTCGATCGCGATGGCCGTCTTGCCGGTCTGGCGGTCGCCGATGATGAGCTGGCGCTGTCCGCGGCCGACGGGGATCATCGCGTCGATGGCCTTGATGCCGGTCTGCAGCGGCTCGTGGACCGATTTGCGCGACATGACGCCGGGGGCCTGGAGCTCGAGGGCGCGGCGGCCCTCCGAGGCGATGTCGCCGAGTCCGTCGATCGGGTTGCCGAGCGGGTCGACGACGCGGCCGAGGTAGCCGTCGCCGACGGGGACGGAGAGGACCTCGCCGGTGCGGGTGACCTCCATGCCCTCCTCGATGCCGGAGAACTCGCCGAGGACGACGACGCCGATCTCGTTCTCGTCGAGGTTCTGGGCGAGGCCCAGCACGCCGTTGGAGAAGCGGATCAGCTCGTTCGCCATGACGCCGGGGAGTCCCTCGACGTGGGCGATGCCGTCGGCGGCGTCGATGACGTAGCCGACCTCGGTGGTGGACGCCTTGCCCGGCTCGTACGACGAGACGAAGTCCTTCAGCGCGTCGCGGATCTCATCCGGGCTGATGGTGATATCTGCCATGGGAATTCCTATTCGTTGGGTCCGTGCGAGCCGAAGCGGTCGTCGGGGCCTGACCTGGGTGGTGCGGAGGTCGGAGGCGGCGCGAGCCGCTCCCTGAGGATACGTGCGTCCGTCAGGACGCGAGCTGGAGCTTCAGGTCGGACAGCCGCGCCGAGACGGAGCCGTCGATGACCTCGTCGCCCACGTGCAGTCGCATGCCGCCCAGGAGGGAGGGGTCGACCAGGACGTTGACGGAGACCGGGCGGCCGTACTGGCGCGTGAGCGCCGAGCGGAGCCGGTCGAGCTGCTCGGGATGCAGCGGAGCCGCGACCGAGACCGTGGCGATGGTGAAGCCGCCCTGGTCCGCGACGACGCCCGCTGCGAAGCGGACGAGCTCGGGGATGCGGCGACCGCGCGGGTGCGCGATCAGCTGGCGGAGGATGGCGAGGGTCTCCGCGGCGGCCTTCCCCTCGAGGAGGCGCTGCACGAGCGCGACCTTCGAGTCCGCCGCGGCGAGCTTGCTGCCGAGCGCGAGCTCGAGCTGCGCGTCCGACGCCACGACGGCGCCGAAGGTCTGCAGCTCGGTCTCGAGCGAGACGCCCTCCGGGGTGGCGGACGCGATCGCACGGACCCCGACCTCCTCGATCCCGGCGATCAGATCGCTCGGGCTCGACCAGCGGTGGCCCACGACGACGGTGAGCAGGCGCTTGGCCGGCTCGCCGAAGGGCGCGAACACCCGGGCGACGAGGGCCTGCCTGCTGCCCGCGTCGGTGCTCGGGTCGGAGAGGACCGTGCGCAGCTGCGCCTGCCCGTCGATGACCCGGGCCGCCTCGAAGAGCTGCTGGGCCGTGTCGAGGGACGCCTGGCCGCCGAGGGCGGAGAGCTCCGCCTTCGCCGACGCGAGTGCCTGCCTGGACGCGCTGCCCATCAGCTGTTCGCCTTCTCCGAGGCCTCGAGGTCGGCGAGGAAGCGGTCCACGATCGCGGACGCCTTCGCGTCGTCGTTGAGGCTCTCGCCGATGACGCCGGAGGCGAGATCGATGGCGAGGGTTCCGACTTCGGAGCGCAGAGCGACGACGGCCGACTGGCGGTCCGCCTCGATCTGGGCGTGCGCGTTCTGGAGGATGCGCTCGGCCTCGACCTGCGCCTGCTCCTTCTTCGCCGCCACGATCGCGTTGCCGTCGGCGTTCGCCTTCTCGCGGATCACTCCGGCCTCGGCGCGGGCCTCGGCCAGCTGAGCGGTGTACTTCTCGAGTGCGATCTCAGCCTGTCGCTGGGCCTCGTCGGCCTTCGCGATGTTCCCCTCGATCGCGGCGGAGCGCGCGTCGAGCATCGTCTGGATGCGCGGCAGAACCAGCCTCCAGAAGAAGAACAGCAGGATGAGGAAGATCACCCCCGACCAGAAGAAGTCGTAGAACTCCGGGATCAGAATGACCGCGGGGACGTCACCTTCTTCCGCAGCGATGTTCACAGCGGTGCTGAACACGACTACGCCGCGAAGATGAAGTAGGTGGCGAGACCGATGAGCGCGAGCACCTCGGTGAACGCGATGCCGAGGAACATCGTGGTCTGGAGGCGGCCGGCCATCTCGGGCTGGCGCGCCATGGCCTCGACGGTCTTGCCCGCGACGATGCCGACACCGATGCCGGGGCCGATCGCTGCGAGGCCGTAACCGACCGTCGCGATGTTGCCGGTGAGTTCGGCGAGAACGGTGACTGAGTCCACGAGTGGGTCCTTTCAGTGGGGTGATCGTGTGAACGGGCGGGAGCCCGTGAGTAGTGGGGTCAGTGCTCCTCGGCGACGGCCAACTGGATGTAGACCGCTGCGAGGAGAGTGAAGATGTAGGCCTGCAGCACCGCGACCAGCAGCTCGAAGAGCGTGAAGGCGCCGCCGAAGGCGAAGGTCACGACACCGAAGAGCTTGAAGCCCGGGTCGATCTGCGAGCTGAAGAGGAAGAACTGCGTGGCCGAGAAGCACAGCACCAGGAGGAGGTGCCCCACGATCATGTTCATCACGAGCCGCAGCGCGAGCGAGAGCGGACGGATGATGAACGTCTGCAGCAGCTCGATCGGCGTGAGGATGAAGTAGATCAGGAACGGGGCTCCGGGCGGGAAGAGGGCGTTCTTGAAGAAGCCCATCCCCCGGTCCTTGATGCCGGCGTAGATGAAGGTGACGTACGCGACCAGGCCGAGGAAGAGGGGCATGCCCACGACCGACGTTCCCGCGATGTTCAGGAACGGGACGATGCCGGTGAGGTTCATCGCGATGATCGCGAAGAAGATCGTCACCAGGATCGGCAGGAAGCGGCGCGCGTCCTTCTCGCCGAGGATGTCCTTCGCGATCGTCACGCGGACGAAGTCGAAGGCCATCTCCACGACGCTCTGGAAGCGGCCCGGGACGATGCGCATCTTGCGCGTCCCGAGGTAGAAGAACAGCATCAGGGCGATGACCGCGATGAAGCGGACCAGCATGACGCGGTTGATCTCGAAAGGGGTTCCCTCGAAGAGGAAACCGGGCGGGAAGAACTCGGAGATCGACGGGGTGTGGAAGTCACTCTCACCGGTCGAGGACGAGACCAACAGGGTCACAGCGTTAGCAAACAGCGCTAGCTCCTGGAATTCGGGGCGTGGCACGTGGCAGACGAACGACGTGAATCGTTCGGACGCAACGCTCTCGCGACGACGAAAGGTGGGGTATTCCGCTCGGACGGCGTTCGCACTCGGCGGTCGACATCAACGATGAGACGACCTGAGGACGGGCACACGTCGCCTGCGGGGATTGGACCCTACTGTAGCAACAGAACGGCCTGAGAGCCGAATCGTGATCCTCTCAGACGCCACTCGGGGCGCGCTCATCGGGCGATGTCGCTGACGTTCGCCATGCGCGAGCGCGAGACGACGAGCACGTCGATGACGAGCGAGCCGAGCACCGCCGCGATGATCGTGACGAACATCGCGGTGCTGTTCAGCCACGGCTGGTCGCGCAGCACGAGGGCCGCGATCACGAAGAGGACGAACTTGGCGAGCCAGGTGCCGAGCACCACGGCGAAGAACCCGCCGATGTCCATCCGGTTGGCGACGAGGATGCTGGCGGCGGTGAGCGCCACCATGACCCCGCCGACGACGGCGCCGATCAGGGCGCCGACGGCGCCCTCCCCGCCTGCGGCGAGGAATCCGACGACCGCGCCGACGACGGCGAGAGCGAGGACGAAGACGCCGCCGACGGCGAGCGTGCGCCGCAGGACGGGCACCGAGGCGGGCTGGGGGCGGGGGGCGGCCGGGGAGGCTCCGGTCATGATGCTTCTTTCCGCGCCTGGTGCGGCGCTGTCGTGTCGCGACCGAGCGGCAGGCCGATCGGCGAACGGCTCGTGTCCGTCTCGGACGCGCGGTCGAGGGGGTCGAGGACGGGGGACGCCTCCGCCGACTGCGCCGCCGCCTCGAGCCGCTTGCGGCGGCTGAGCGGGAGGAGCGTGACGACGGTGCAGGCGAGCAGCCCGATCGCGAGGAAGGCGAGCGGCACCCAGAGCACGTCGACGACGAACATCAGCAGGCAGCTGAAGGCGACGACGGCCGTCCAGGCGTAGAAGATCAGCACGGCGTGCAGGTGCGAGTGCCCCATGTCGAGCAGCCGGTGGTGCAGGTGCTTGCGGTCGGCGCTGAACGGCGACTTGCCCGCGCGCAGCCGCCGGATCACCGCGAGGCCGAAGTCCATCAGCGGGACGACCAGGATCGCGAACGGCAGGATGATCGGGATGAACGCGGGCAGCAGCTCCTTCGCCGCGAGCTGCGAGGGGTCGATCTGGCCGGTGACGGCGATCGCAGAGGTCGCCATCAGCATGCCGACGAGCAGCGCTCCCCCGTCGCCCATGAACATCTTCGCCGGGCGCCAGTTGATCGGCAGGAAGCCCGCGCAGGCGCCGACGAGGACGACCGCGATCAGCGAGGCGAGGTTGAAGTAGTCGGTCGGCGACGTCTGCTGCACGAGGAGGTAGCTGTAGAGGAAGAACACGCCGTTGGCGATCAGCGCGACGCCGGCGACGAGGCCGTCGAGGCCGTCGATGAAGTTCAGCGCGTTGGTCACCAGCACGATCGCCAGCACGGTGATGATCAGCGACATCCAGGGCGAGCCGACGGTGAGGCCGCCGATCGGCAGCGAGACGATCTGCACGCCCTTCCAGGCGATCAGCCCCGCGGCGATCATCTGCCCGGCGAGCTTCGTCGTCCAGTCCAGGTCCCAGATGTCGTCGGCGACGCCGATCAGGACGATCAGGAGGCTCGCGCCGAGGATCGCGAGGATCGGCTCGGGATTGGCGAACACCAGCCTGAAGTAGGGCAGCTGCGAGGCGATGCCGAAGCCGACGAGGATCCCGAGGAACATGGCGATGCCGCCCAGGCGCGGGGTCGGCCGGGTGTGCATGTCGCGCACCCGGATCGCCGGGTAGAGCCGGTACCGCAGGCTGAGCTTCCAGATGACCCACGACAGCCCGCAGGTCACGACCGCGACCGCGAGCGAGACCAGGACGAAGGTGATCATCGGCTACTCACCCGGGGTGGAGTCGGGGCGCGCGGTGCCGCTCGCCGCCGGCTCGTCCTGCACCTGGGCGCGCGACGCCCAGTCCGGCCGCGCGGTGGGAGCGGGCTGCTCCTCGGCGGCGACGGGCTCGTCGTCCTCGACGGTCGGGTCGCTGAGCTCGGTGGACGCGTCGTAGGACGCGACCGGCGCGGGGGCCTCGGGCTCCTCGGCCGTGGCGACGCCGTCGAGGAGGAGGTCGCCGACGACCTCCCGGATGCTCTCGGCCGAGACGACGCCCTGGCGGAGGATGCGCAGGGTGCCGCCCTCGAAGCTGAGCGCGGTCGCGTCGACGATGGTGGAGGACTCGCTCGCGCCGACCGGCCGGTCGCCGTAGCGGCGGCCGGCGGTGCCCGCGTCGAGGTAGACGTCGACGGAGTCGCCGAGCTGGTCGAGCGCCTCCTGGGCGGTGGTGGCGGACGGGCGGCCGGTGCGGTTGGCCGAGGAGACCGCGAGCGGCCCCGTCTCGGCGAGGAGCTCGAGGGTGACCGGGTTGTCGGGCATCCGGAGGGCGACGGTGCCCCGGGTCTCGCCCAGATCCCAGACGAGGGAGGGCTGCGCGTGCAGCACGATCGTGAGCCCACCCGGCCAGAAGGCCTTCGCCAGCTCGCGGACGGCCTCGGGCACGTTCTCCGCGAGGGCGTCGAGCGCGGCCACGTCGCCGATCAGCACGGGCGGCGGCGACTGGCGGGTGCGCCCCTTCGCGTCGAGCAGGCGCTGCACCGCCGCGGCGTCGAAGGCGTTGGCCGCGATCCCGTAGACCGTGTCGGTCGGCAGGACGACGAGCTCGCCCCGGCCGATCGCGGTGCGCGCGAGACGGGTGCCGGTCAGGAGGTCCGTGTCGACGGAGCAGTCGTAGATGCGTGACATAACGCCGCAATGATACGGGACCACCGGCGGTGGCCACCCGGAGGGGGCCCGCTGCACGCGACCAGGCGATCCGCGCCGCGGGACGCGCCAGACGAGGCGAAGTGGAACGGGGGCGTCCTACCGTGTCCCGGCGGCTCGCCTGCCGTCGTGATCCCCGATCGGGAGGCTCCCTCGATGGACCGGAAGTCCCGCCGCGCGCCGGAATCCGGGGCTCTCCGCCCCGGAGCTCGATGATCCTCCGCGTCACCGCACTGCTGCGCTCGCCGACAGCGCGGAGCTCCTCGAACGCCGCCCTCGAACGGCTCGTCTCCCGCGGCACGAGCGCGGTCGTCGGCCTCGTCGTCGCCGTCCACGTGTCTCCCGCGGAAGCAGGCGTCTACGCGATGGCCTTCCTCGCGCTCTCCCTCCTGCAGGAGATCGGGGAGAACACGGTGCGCCCGCTCGGCGTCGCGATGTGGCGGAGGGAGGGGGGCGCGCGCCAGCTCCGGCGCGCCGCCGCCGTGGTCTCCGTCGGCGGGGCGACGGCGATGGCGGTCGCGATCGGTCTGCTCTGGGCCCTGTCGGTGGCGTCCGCCGCGCAGGCCGTCGCCCTCCTGCCGTTCGTCGCCGTCGCGGCGCTCCACGGGGCGATCCTGCCCGCACTGACCCGGGCGCAGTACGAGGGACGCTGGGCCTCGATCGCGCGGGGCCAGGCCATCGGCAGCATCGCCTCGATCGTCGTCTGCGTCCCACTCGCTCCCGTGCTCGGCATCGCGGCCGGATCGCTCCAGACCGGGGTGACCGAGGGGATGCTCCTCCTCCTGCTCGCGAGACGGGGGACGCTGCCCACTCCCGACCTGCCACGTCGGCCGATGCTCAGGGACTACGTGATCCCCACCCTGCAGAGCAACGTCTTCGGCTGGTTGCAGGGCCAGTCCGAGCGGATCGTCCTCTCCGCTCTCGGCGGAGCCACGACACTCGGGCTCTACTCGATCGCGAGTCAGATCGCGCGCGCCGTCTCGGACGCCGTCGTCCTCGGACTCACCAACGTCCTCCGCGCCCGGGTGGCCACCTCCCGGACGGACGAGGAGCGGCGCGCAGTGCTCCGCTCCGTGATGATGCAGGCAGCGGTCGGCGCCCTGGTCGTCCAGGCGACGATGGTCGCCCTGGATCTCCTCGTCCTCGGCCGCGTCCTCGACTCCTCCTGGCATCCCGCCCTGCTGATCGTGCCGATCCTCTCCATCTCCTCCGCGCCGATCGCCTGCATGTGGTGCGCCTCCTCGTTCCTGATCGTGCAGGGCCGCGCGAGCGTGCTCGTGCCGTGGCACTGGATCGGCGTCGCTCTCAGCGTCGGAGCCGGATTCGCCGTCGCCGCCGATCTGCTCGCGGGCGCGTGCGCCGCCGTCCTCCGCGACGCCGTCGCCCTCGCCGGTCGCCTGCCGCACGTCGCGCAGGACATCGGCCGCGCCGGCCTCCTGCGCGTCTACGGCTGCCTCTCGGCCGGCCTGCTCATCGGCGCCGCAGGCTTCTGCGCGGCGCTCCTCACCTACAGCTGACCACCCAAGCCCCCGACCCTCCGACCTCTGAGGCGACCCGCCATGACACCACCTCCCACCGGCTCGCACCGGCGTTCGCTCGCGCGGTCTCCACGACGACTGCCGCCTCCGCCCGGTCAGCCGCAGTCCCCGCGTCCGGGCAGAGCGCCCGCGCAGCGCTCGAACGCCGTCTGGCTTCCCGCCCTGGCGGTCCTCCTGCTCGGCGCCGCGGTGGTCGCGGTCGTCACCGGCGAGCTCCGGATCCCGGCGCTCGCCGCCGCGGCGGCCTGCGTGCTGATCGTCGCCCGCCTGCTCCCGCCGGCCGCCGCCCTGACGCTCGTCCTCGTCCTCTACGCGGTCGTCCCGTTCGACTACCTGGCGCTGCCCGCGCCGTTCCGGATCCTCAGTCCGATCATCGTCTTCGCGGCACTCCTGGCGATCGCGACCGGAGCTCCGCCACCGCCCTGGCTTCGCAGGACCCGGCTGGTGGCGCCGATCGCGTTCACGGTCTACGCACTGGTGATCCCCGTCCTCCGGCCGCAGGGGCAGATCGAGACGATCGCCTCCTGGACGGTCGTCGTCGTCATCGCGCTGATCGCCCTTCCGCTGTGGATGAGCGACCCCTCGGTCTTCCGGCCGCTGACCACCGCCCTCCTCCTCGTGTCGGTCGTCCTCGCGATCGTCGGGACGGTCGAGTTCACGACCCGGTCGAACCTGTACGCCGAGATCTTCGCCTCTGCTCCCTTACCGCTCACGCAGAAGTGGAGCGTGTACCGAATCCTGACGACGCTCGGGCACCCCCTGGTGAACGGCACCTTCTTCGCCTCGGTCGGGTCCCTCGCGTTCGGGCTGTTCCTCAAGGGCAGACGGCCGGGTGCCCTCCTCGGCTTCGCGGCCTGCTGCGCAGGCGTGCTGCTCTCCGGATCACGCAGCGCCGTGATCGCGATCGCGGTCGGCGTCCTGGTGGCGGGCGGCGTGACCGTCGTCCGCCTCACGGGCAGCCGGCTCGTCCGACTGATCCTCGCGTTCGCCCCTCTCCTCGTGATCGTGTCGACCGTGGGTGCGCAGGCCCTCGACCCCCGCTCCGAGACGGAGGAGGGCGCCCGGTCCGCGGACGTCCGCGACCTGGTCCTCCGGATCGGTCTGAAGGTGCTGCCGACGGAGTCGGGCGTCTTCGGCTCCGGCGGAGGACTGTCGGGCGTCGTCTTCGCGCAGAACGGCGGGGGGAACTACGTCCTCGAGAGCAGCCTGTGGCAGACGGTCTTCAGCTACGGGCTCATCGGCACGACGCTCCTGCTGGCCCACCTCCTGATCGTCCTGATCTGCTCGATCGCCCGGGGTGCCGTGGCCGGTCCCGCGATGCTGGTCGCCTACCTGGTGGCGGCGTCGGCCTTCAACCTCCTCGAGTCGGCGCCGGCCTCTCTGATCATCCCGGCGCTCGCCCTCCTGCTGACCATCGCGGAGGCCCGGTCGGAACCGGCACCGCCGCGCGCACTCCCACCCGTCCCTCCGCGCCGCGTCCGCCCCGGCGAGCGCTCCGCACGGAGCACGGACCCTCACGGCGCCAGCGGCGCAGGACGGGCGCGCCGGAGCAGCCGGACCGGCGACAAGCCGGGTCGTTCCGGCCGCGCCGCGCCAAGAGCCCCGGAGACCGCGCCGCACGCCGCAGTGCCGGCGAGCGTCTTGGTAGCGTCCCGCGAGCCGCTGGACATCCCGCCCCCGGCGGACACCGAGGAGTGCTGATGACATCGACGCGGCGCTGGCTGGTCGCCACCACGGAGTACGCGGGGCTGACGCCCTACACCGGCGGAATCGGGCGCGGCTTCGCCTCGCTGCTGCCGGCACTGGTGAGGGCGGGCGTCGAGGTCGACCTCGTCGTCCTCTGCTGCGACCCGCCTCTCGACGGCTTCGATCCCGAGGGCGTGCGGATCCTCGAGTACGTCCGTCTGCGCCGTCGGCCCGCCATCGGCCGGCTCCTGCAGCGGGCGCTCCACCTGCGCGCGCTCGTCCGCCGCACCCGCTACGACGCGATCTTCCTCGCCGAGTGGGAGGGCCTGGGCGCGCTGCTCCCGCGGCACGCCCCGCTCGTGACGAACCTCGCGACCGGCTACCGCATCGCGGACTGGATCGCGGGCGGGTCGGCGAGAGGGCGCACCCTCCGCACGCGCCTCCTGATCGGGCTCCAGAAACGCCTCGAGACCCGCCAGATGAGACGATCGCGCGGACTCGTCCCGATCTCCCGCGCGGTCCGGGACTGGTACTCGACGCGGATCCCCGAGCTTCCGCCCTCGATCGTCGTCCGCAACTGCATCGACGTTCCGATGGTGCAGCAGAGTGCGCGGTCCGGCGACCTCCCGGACGGCTGGCCGCCGGGCCCGGGTCCCGTGGTGCTCTTCCTCAGCCGCATCGAGCGGCGCAAGGGCGTCGAGACCGCGATGCAAGCCTTCGAGGCACTGGCCCGGACCCGTCCGGACGTCTCCTTCGTCTTCGCGGGAGCCTTCTGCTTCCTCGAGCCGACGGAGGCCGAGCTCCTCGGCACGGTCGCCGACGAGCACCGCGACAGGTTCACGTTCCTCGGCCACGTCGGTGGTGACGAGGTGTTCGCCGCGATCAGGGCCGCCACCGTCGTGACCTGTCCCTCGCGCTGGGAGGGCTTCGGGAACGCGGCGCTCGAGGTCAAGGCGGTGGGTACCCCGCTCGTCGCCACCACCGGCAGCGGCTTCGACGACTTCTGCGAGGACGGCGTGGATGCGCTGATGGTGCCTCGGGACGACCGCTCGGCGCTCAGCGAGGCGATCGGACGACTGCTCGACGAGCCGGAGCTCAGGGAGCGCCTCATCGATCGCGCTGCGCGCGGGATCCACGCCTTCACCGCGGACGCGGTGGCACCGGACCTGCTCGCGGCCGCCCGGCAGCTGCTCGAGGGCGACGGCCGGGCAATCGGCGGGGCGAGCGCCTCGAACGGGCACCGATGACCCGCCCGAGCACGGCGCGTCCCCGCTCGGTCACGATCGGCGTCCCGGTCCACGGGGTCTCCGCGTACGTCGAGCGCTGCCTCTCCTCGCTGTGGGCGCTCGCGCTGCCGACCGGATGCGCGGTGGAGGTGATCATCGTGGACGACGCGAGCCCCGACGACTCGATGGTGAAGGTCCGCGCGTCGATCGCGGACGCGCCTTCGTCGTTCTCGGTGCTGGTGGTGACGCACGAGTCGAATCTCGGGCTCGCCGAGGTGCGGAACACGATCCTCGAGCGCGCCTCCGGAGACGCCGTCTGGTTCGTCGACTCCGACGACCACGTCCATCGGGACATGCTCGCCGCGATGGTCGACGCGATGTCCGGTGAGGTGGACGTCGTCGTCACCGATCTCGTCGCCGTCGGCGAGTCGGGCGAGCGGCTCGCCGTCGGTGCGATGCCGTACACCGGGGACCGCCTCTGGACGGGATGCGACGCCGCGGTCGAGCTCTTCGAGTTCCGGCTCTGGGCCTTCCTCTGGAACAAGCTCGTCCGACGCGAGCTCTACGACGGCCTCCGCTTCCCCGGCTCCCGCTCCTACGAGGACACGGCGCTGATGGCCGTCCTGCTCGCGCGTGCGCGCACGGTCTCCTTCGTCGATCGCGAGCTCTACGTCTACTCCGTCCGCCCCGGCGCGATCACCGACGGCCTGCGGGTCGACCTCCTGGACCTCTCGAGGAACGTCCGTCACGCCGTGCGCCTGCTCGAGGCGGACTTCCCCCGACTCGCCGCGCACCCCTCGGTCAGCTCCTACACGGCGCGGGTCGCCCACCTGTCGGCGCTGCACCACGTCGCCGAGCACCCCTCCGCCGGCGACGTCGGCCGCACGATCGAGCGGGAAGTCTCGGCCGACGTCCGAGCGAGCGACGTCCTCCGCACCGCCCGCGACGGGCACCTCGCCGTCGCGGGCGCACTCGCCCTCATCGCCGTGTCGCCGAGCACCTACGTCGGTCTGCGCCGCCGGTCGACGATGACGTGCATCCTGCGCCACCTGCGCCGATTCCGGCGCGTCTGACGCGGTCCGAGCGGTGCTGCGCGCCAGTCCCCCGACGAACACGTCCCTCCGGGTCGACGCTCGGTCCCGCGCGAATAGCGTCCCCGCCATGCCAAGATCCCTCGCCGTCCTCGGCACGCGCGGCTACCCCAGCTACTACGGCGGCTTCGAGACTGCGGTCCGCCGGCTCGCCCCCCACCTCGTCGACGCGGGCTGGGACGTCACCGTCTACGGGCGCCCCGGAGCGACCGTCGACGACGCCGAGGGACGGGACCCGCGCGTCCGCACCGTGGTCACCTCCGGCTGGGACTCCCGGTCGCTGAGCACGCTGAGTCACGGGCTGAGCGCGACCCGCGACGCGGTGCGACGCGCCCCCGACGTCGCACTCGTCATGAACGCCGCGAACGGCCTCTTCCTCCCGCTGCTCGAGCGAGCCGGCATCCCCACCCTCGTCAACGTGGACGGCATGGAGTGGGAGCGGGAGAAGTGGGGGCCTCTCGCGCGATCCGTCTTCCGGAGGGGCGCGCGGATGACCGCGGCGCACGCCACCGAGCTCGCCTTCGACTCGCACGAGATCGCCCGGCGCTGGGGCGCCGACTTCCAGCGCGACGGCGTCTTCCTGCCGTACGGCGGCGACGTCCCGCCGGCCCTGCCCGTCGAGCCCGGGCTCCGGCACCGGTCGTACGCCCTCCTCGTCTCGCGGTTCGTTCCCGAGAACACCGTCGAGGAGTTCTTCGCCGCCGCGCCCGCGATCGCGTGCACCCACGACGTCGTCATCGTCGGCTCCACCGGCTGCGGCGGCGCACTGGATCAGCGGGCCGCTCGTCTGGCGGCGTCCCACGAGCGCATCCACCACCTCGGTCACCTCCGCGACGACGCCCGGCTCTTCTCGCTCTGGCAGCACGCCGGCGCCTACTTCCACGGTCACAGCGTCGGCGGCACCAACCCCGCGCTGGTCCAGGCCATGGCCTGCGGCGCTCCGACGGTCGCTCGCGACACCGTCTACAACCGGGAGGTGCTCGGGGAGGGCGGCGTCTTCGTCGCGCCGGACGCCCCGTCGATCGCCGCGGCGGTCCGGCGGATGCTCCTCTCCCCCGACGAGCAGTGCGCCGCGAGCGACGCGGCCCGCGAGCGCGCCCGCGAGCACTACACCTGGAAGGCCGTCTGCACCGCCTACGAGGAGACCCTCGCAGGGCTGGTGGACGGCGCCTCGGCACGGTCGCCACGTCCGCGCGCCCACCGCCGCCCGCTGGTGAGCCGGTGAGCGGGTCCGCCGGCCGGCGACGCCGTCCCCGCCTTCCGGCCGCGGCGTCCTGCCCGCGGACGATCCTGTTCCTCCATCCCTCCGACGAGACCTACGGCGCCGATCGGGTCCTCCTCGAGGCGCTGCGAGCGGTCCCCGAGGACGTGACGGCCGAGGTCTGGCTCCCGGACGACCTGGACTACCCCGCTCGCCCCCTCACCCGCCTGCTCGAGGAACGCGGGGCGACCGTGCGCCGCATGCCGCTGCCCGTCCTCAGGCGCGCCTACCTCCGCCCGCGCCACCTCCTCTCCTTCCTGCGGCGGACCGCAGCGACCGGCCGGGCGATCCGCGAGCTCGGTCCGGCGCTCGTCTACGTGAACACCGCCGCGCTCGCGCTCGTGCTGCCCGTCGCCCGCCTCCTCGGTGCACCGACCCTCCTTCATCTGCACGAGCACAGTCGAGGGATCGAGCGGTGGGTCCTCTGCCTGCTGTTCCGCTCGGCGGATCGCCTCGTCGTCGTGAGCCGAGCGGTCGCGGACACGCTGACCGCCTCGAACCGGAGACGGTCGACCGTCGTCCACAACGGATTCGAGAGCGCGCCGCCGGTCCCGCTCCCGCAAGGAGACGAACTCGTCTTCGTCCTGGCGAGCCGGTGGAACGCGTGGAAGGGCCACGAGCACTTCCTCCGGGTGTGGAGTCGCCTCGAGCGCCGGGACGTGCGGCTGATCGTCCTCGGCGGGCCTCCGGTCTGCGGGACCGGAGTGGACGTCCCCGGCATCGTGGCGGGCATGCGGAACGGCGAGTCCGTCGAGGTGCGCGGCGAGTGCGAGGACGTGCGGCGAGTGCTCGACGCGGCTCACGTCGTCGTCGTGCCGAGCACGTCGCCGGATCCCCTGCCGACGATCGCCCTGGAGGCCGCCGCAGCCGGACGAGCAGCCCTCGTCAGCCGCTCCGGCGGGCTCCCCGAGATCGTGCTGGACGGAGTGACCGGGCGCACTCTCGCTCCCGGCGCGGTGGAGGAGTGGGTCGCGGTCCTCGAGGGGCTGGATCGGGCTGCCGTCGAGTCGTTCGGCCGGGCCGCGCACGAGCACTCCAAGGCGGCGTTCTCGCGGACCGAGTTCGTGCGCCGCATCGGCGAGGAGCTCCGGGCGATGCTGCGATGACGCGGCCGAGACGTGCACTCGTCGTCGCGAGCCCGTACTCCGAGGGGGCGGCCAGGGCCCTGATCGCCGGCGCCGCGTCCCGCGGGGCTCTGGCCGCGGAGATCCTCCCGCGGACGAGGCTGGTCGCTCTCGCCGCGTCGCTCCCCCTCCCGTCCGCTGCAGCCCGCACGACCTTCGGGCGGCGGATGCGCGTCCTCCGGGACGGCTACGCCGCCTCCCGTCCCCACCGGGTCGAGCGGGTGTCGCATCTGGCCGAGATGGTGCTCCGCGCGGGTCTCCGGCTGCCCTGTCCCGGTCTCGCGCTGCGGGCGTCCTACCTCTCCAAGGTCCTCTTCGACCGGGCGGCGGCGGCTGTCGAGCTCCCCGAGGGCGCGGTCGTGCTGGGCTTCGCGGGCGCCTGCCTCGCGCTCTTCCGCGCCCACCCCGACGCCCGGCGGGTCCTCCACGCCGTCGACGCGCATCCGCGAGCGCACAACGGCGAGCTCCTCCGGCACTTCTCCCGCCGCCGGACCTGGGACGAGCGCTACCCCGGGCGACTCGTGCGCCGGATCGAGAAGGAGCTCAGGCTCGCCGACATCGTCCTCACCCCCTCGGCGCTCGTCTCGGAGCAGATGGCCCGGTACGGCGTCGATCGCGCGAAGATCGTGCAGATCCCCTACGGCGTGAGCCTGACGGGCTTCACCCCGGACGGACCGTCCGTCGATCGGGACCCCGAGCGGCGACGACTCGTCTGCGCGGCCCACCTCTCGCATCGCAAAGGGATCCCCCAGCTCCTGGACGCCGTTCGAGGGCTGCCGGTCGACCTCGTCCTGGCCGGCGGGGTCTTCGATCGGCGCCTCCTGCGCGGTGCCCCGCCGAACGTGATCGTCACCGGCCCGCTCTCCGCGGAGGAGCTCGCGCGGGAGTTCCGGGCCGCCGACGCCTTCGTCCTCCCGACGCTGGAGGACGCCTGCTCCCTGGTCGTCGCCGAAGCCGCGGCCTCCGGGCTCCCTGTCATCACGACCGACGCCAACGGCGCCTCCGCCCTTCTCGACCCGCTGCACAGCACGGTCCTGCCCGCGGGAGACGTCCGGGGGCTCCGAGACGTGCTCGGCCGGGTGCAGCCGCTCGATCGGGCGACCCGGCTGGCGATCGCGGACTCGGCGCGCGCCGCGGCGACGTCGATCACCGACTGGACCACCTACGCGGAGCGGGTGCTCGACGTCGTCCTCGCCGAAGAGGTGGCTCGGGGGGCGGATGGTCTGGCCGATCGCAGAACGCGACTCGGCCGGAACTGAGAGAATCTCCCGTAATAGCGAGAACCCCTCATTTTCTCGTGTACGGTGCTGTTCCTGTCCTCCTCGCTCGAGGCGGCGCCGCTCCCGGCGCCCGCCTCTCGCTCCCGCCCCTCACCGAAGAAGAGACCACCGCCATGCTCCGACGCCTCGACGGCACCGAACCCCGGGTCATCGCCGTGACCGTGACCACCGGAAAACGCACGGCCACACTCGCCCGCGTCGTCGAGGCGGCTCTGCAGGCCGGCGCCGACTCGGTGCACGTCGTCTTCAGCGGCAACGGCGGCCAGGAGCGCGTGCTGCGCGGACTGCTCCCGGCGGGCCTCGACGCCCGAGTCAGCTCCACGGTCCTTCCGAACGACCTCGGCACCGCCGGCGGCTTCCGGGCCGCGATCGAGCACTGCCGGACGCTGGAGCCGGACTACGCCTGGCTCCTCGAGGACGACACTGCGCCGCGGCCGGACGCGCTCGCCGTGCTGCTGACCTCTCCCCTGGCGCTCGATCCGCGGGCCTGCCACGCGAGTCTGCGCGAGACCGACTTCTACCAGTCCCAGCTCGTCACGGGTCGGCCCGCCGCCGAGGTGTTCCCGAGTCCCGGCCGGTTCCTGGACACCGACGTGCGCCGGCTGCTGAAGCGCGGCGCCGGAGGCCGGTGCGGGGCGCGCCCGCAGGAGCCGATCGTGGTTCCGATCGCGCCCTACGGCGGCCTGCTGGTCTCCCGGGCCGCGCTCGTCGGGGTGGAGCCGCCGCGTCAGGAGTTCGTGCTCCAGGGTGACGACCGGGAGTGGACGCGGCGGATCACGCGAGCCGGCTTCACGATCACCCTGCATCCCCTCAGCCGGATCGACGAGCTCGACCGGTGCCGGAGCGCGGCCGAGCGCGCGTCCGCGACCGACGTGCTCCTGCACTCCTCGAACTCCCGCGAGCTCTACCTCGCCGTCCGGAACCGGACCGCCCTCGACCTCGAGCTGGCCCGGACGGAGGGGCGCCGCGGCGGCAGCGTCTTCGCTCTGAACCGCGGAATCTACTGCGCCGCGCTGGCGGCCCGGGGCCTGCGATGGGGCCGGACCGCGACGACCCGCACGATCCTCCGCGGCGTCGTCGCGGGCAGCCGGGGGCGCTTCCTCTCGGCGCGCTGACGTGCCGCTGGCCCTCCCCGGGTCGGTCCGCTGATCCCCCGGACAGGGTGGTCAGCTCCCCGCGTCAGGCCGCTAGGAGGCCGAGTTCGACGAGCTCGTCGAGGAGCTGCTCGATCTCCGCCCGACGGCCGTCGGCGAGCACGTCGCCGAACTCGTCCGCGGCGCGCACCACCGCGTCGGCCCCTGCTCGCGAGCGCGCGTCCTGAGCGGAGAACCGCTCCCAGAGCAGCCGAGCCGACCCCTGCAGCACGACCGGCTGCGCGCTCGCGGGGGCACCGAGGGGCAGGAGGTAGAGGCCCTGCGGGGTCGCCATCGCCGCCACGCGGGCCCCCGTCGCGGACGGCCGGCCGGACGTCAGCGCGCCGTCGACGACCGGCACTGCCTCCGGAGCCGTCCGCTCGATGCCGGGCGTCGGCGCGGGAGCTCCGCCGACGGGACCGGTCCTCCCGGGCGCGAGTCTCGGAGCAGCGCTCGGGTCGGCTCCCACCTGAGAGGCGCGGCGCACGGCCACGAGGTCCTGGATCGCGGGCAGGAGCGCACGCGTCGCGGCGACGAAGCGCCGCGCACGGATCGCCAGTCGAGCGGCGGCGGTCGGTGGGAGCAGCGGGTGGTCGATCACGAGGTCCCGGCCGGTGGGGTGGAGCGCTCGCCGGAGCACGACGAGACGCTCCGCGAGCGTCGGCGCCTGGACGATCGCCAGCAGCCAGTCGGCCGTCCTGCTCGGCCGGCGCGTGCGCAGCCGCCAGAGCGCGTACTGGCGACTCGGCCGGGCGGGCAGCGCGACGGTCCTGCCGATCCGCGCGAGGAAGGGGGCGATCGGCTCCAGGCAGCCGAGCTCCGCGGCTCGAGCGACCACCGCCTCCTCCCGGCCCTGTGCCGCCACCACCGCGACGAGCTCCTCCAACTCCTCCTCGCTGCGCTGCTGATACGGCGAGCGCAGGCTGTGCAGGGCGGAGACCACGACGGACGTGTCGACGCCGATCGCCCGAACCGGAACGCCGGCGACGACGATCTCGCAGCGGGTCCGCCAGAGCACCTCGAAGGCGAGCTGCGGATCGACGAAGAAGCCGGGCCAGCTGATGTGCACGTCGATGTCACAGGGCCAGGAGGGGTGGAGGAGGGTGATCGAGTGGGTCACGAACGCGCGGTGCGCGGCGGATCCCGGCCGGACCGACCAGCCGCGCTCTCCGAGCAGGGTGAGCAGACGGTCGGCGTCGCCCGGGGCGACGAGGACGTCGGCGTCGCTGGAGGGGTGCGGGCGGCGGATCCGGTGCGCATCGGCGATCGGGCCCTTGAGGAACAGGGCGCGGATCCCCGCACCGCGGGCGAGGTCGTCCACCAGCGCGTGGACCAGGCCGACGGCGGCGGGGAGCGGGAGGTCGACGACGGGTCGCATGGTGGCTGCCTGTCCTCCTTCCTCCGGGACGCGGTTCCGCGCCGCAGGAAACCGTAGGAGCCGTCGGTCGGAGAACGGCCCCGGGGCGCGGCATCGCGGGTCCGCGTGCGCGGGACGTCGCCCGGGCCAGGTGGGCCGCTCGCGGCCGGTGGGCGCCGAGGTGCCGTCCGGGCGTCCGCTCGTGGTGCGGTAACGTCCCTGCTGGAAGCCCCTGTCCCCCTCCCTCCCACTCACAGCAGGAGCACTCGTGCGAATCCTCGTCACCGGCGGAGCCGGCTTCATCGGCAGCAACTTCGTCCACCTGACCCTCCGCGAGCGCCCCGACGCGCGGATCACCGTGCTGGACAAGCTGACCTACGCGGGCAACCGCGCCTCCCTCGCCCCGGTCGCCGACCTGATCACGTTCGTCGAGGGCGACATCGCCGACGCCGAGCTGGTCGACCGCCTGGTCGCCGACGCGGACCTGGTCGTGCACTTCGCCGCGGAGTCGCACAACGACAACTCGCTGAACGACCCGACGCCGTTCCTCGAGACCAACATCATCGGCACCTTCACGCTGCTGCAGGCGGTGCGGAAGCACGACGTCCGCTACCACCACATCTCGACCGACGAGGTCTACGGCGACCTCGAGCTCGACGAGCCGGCGAAGTTCACGGAGCAGACGCCGTACAACCCCTCCAGCCCCTACTCCTCGACGAAGGCCGGCAGCGACCTGCTGGTGCGCGCGTGGGTCCGCTCCTTCGGCGTGAAGGCCACGATCTCGAACTGCTCGAACAACTACGGGCCGTACCAGCACGTCGAGAAGTTCATCCCCCGGCAGATCACGAACGTCATCGACGGCGTCCGGCCGAAGCTCTACGGCGCCGGCGAGAACGTCCGCGACTGGATCCACGTCGACGACCACAACAGCGGCGTCTGGGCGATCATCGAGCGCGGCGCGCTCGGCGAGACCTACCTGATCGGCGCGGACGGCGAGAAGAACAACCTCGAGGTGATCGGACTGATCCTGACGGAGTTCGGCCAGGACGCCGACGCCTTCGACCACGTCACCGACCGGCCCGGCCACGACCTCCGCTACGCGATCGACTCCACGCGCCTGCGCACGGAGCTGGGCTGGGTGCCGCGCTACACGGACTTCGAGTCGGGTCTTGCGGCGACCGTGCAGTGGTACCGCGAGAACGAGGACTGGTGGCGTCCGCAGAAGGCGGCGACCGAGGCGAAGTACTCGGCGGCTGCGAGCTGAGCCGCGGCTCACCCACTGCAGGTTATCTCCGAAGGCGAGCGCCGATCGGGCCAGCTCTGCGCCCGTTTCACGCGCTCTCGGAGATCAGCCCTGCCTCAAGGAGGACCTCGAGTGTCTCGGCGCTCACGGATGCCACCTCGTCCTCCAGTCGATCCGGGTACGCTTCGGCCAAGCATGCATGAAGCGCGGGCCGATCCTGGGGCACTTCGAGGGCGGTGAAGATGACGGCCGCTGGTCCACTAAGGGCGAGCGGCCGAAGTCGATGAGGGCCCGCAAATGACAGGACGTAAACATCGCCACCGCGCTCGAGGATGGTTGCCAGGCCTCCGGATCGCCAGATCATCGGTCGACCTCCCGCTCTCGATGTCGACGCTCAGCCGTCTAGAATCACTGCCGTGACCGGCGCCGCAATTTTACCATCCTCTGTAGCGACGCGTTTCGCTCATGTCCTCTGCCATCGCCTCGCCCAGGAGAACGGCGTGAGACTGCTGTCCATCAAAGGACCTGTAGCGATGGCGGAGGGCCTTCGCCCCCCTTACACACCGAGCGACGCTGACGTTCTGGTGGATCCGAATGACGCCGACCGGTTCGTGGAAATTCTCGGCGCTCTAGGCTGGCGCGCCCGTCCATCCGAAGGATTGCCTCGACTTCTCGAGGAGCACTCCGTCACGCTGATCAACGACAGATGGCCATGCGACATCGATGTGCATCGCCGTTTTCCAGGGTTCCTCGCGGCCGACGATCAGGTCTTCGATCTGATGTGGAACGACCGATCGGCCATCGATATCGCCGGCGTCGCCTGCGACGCACCGCCGACCGAGGCGAACTGGGCTATCGCTGTCCTGCACGTCTACCGCGACGGTTGGAAAAGCGATCAGAGCGCGAGTGACGGCTTGATCGAATTCGCCCGCCGACGGTTCGCCCGCGAGAGTCTTGCCGGCCTGGTCTCCTGGGTGAAGGCGAGCGGAGCAATGGCGACCCTCGAGCCAGCCATGACAGCACTGGGCGTGTACGACGCTTCATGCGCGGTCGACTCTGTTGCGCTAGCACGCTGGCGAATCAGACGCGAGGCGGGACTGAGCCCCGCGCTTCCGCTCATCGTGGAGCTCGCGGAAGGCCGTCTTCTCAGCGCGGCAACACTCTGCTGGAAAATGCTGACGGCCTCGTCACATCGACGACACAAGGGCGAGAGCCCAGACCGACGACCACTAGTCCTGAGAGTCGTCCGCACTCTACCCGCCCTTCCCAGATGGGTGAAGCTGGTCAGACGGTCACTCCGCACCGGTCCGGAGTGAGCGCTCGTTGGCATGTGCCGTCTTGGGCGGATCGGAGTGGCGTCCTGTAAGGAGGTCCTTGGCCAGCAACCGGGCAAGCTTGAGCGGTTCTACGAGGTAACGGCCGGCGAGCCTGCGAGGATCGTGGACCAAACGGAAGGCCCATTCGATGCCAGCTGCGCCCATCCACCTTGGCGCGAGAGCCTGTACGCCACCGAGGTAGTCGAGGCAGCCTCCGACATTTGCGAAGGCTGCTTGCGGAGCTTGAGAGCGGTACTTCATCACCCAGCGCTCTTGCTGGGGCATACCCATACCGACGAGCACGAGATCTGCTTGCGCCAGAGCCTCTGAGAGGGTGATGGGAGTACCTGCGCCCCGGTACTGCCCTTCGAAGCCGTCGAATGCGTGCCAGACGAGGCGCTTCGCTCCGCTCTCGACGGCGGCACTCGCGGCAGCGGACGCTTCGGGAGTCCCGCCCACCGCCACAATCGTGAGCGGCTGGTCGTACTCGATCAGGGGGAAGAGCCAGTCAGTGCTGCCGATCCGGTGGGCAGGAGTCAGATTCGAGCGACCGAGCCCACGCGCAAGAGCGAGAACAGGCCAGCCGTCGATCAAAACCGTCTCCGCCTCATCGCAGTAACGCTTAAATTGCTCATCCGTGCGGTAGAGAAACAGGCCGTGCAGATTCATGTTGCCAATGATCCGACCGCGATGAGAGCCGCGCACGATCTCCTCGACCATCTCGTCAGCTGTCCGAGCATCGACCGTCCCCAGGCCGAAGGGAAGTCGGGTCCGCGGTGTTTTCTCCGTCATACAGCAGTCCGGACGGCGGAGAGCACGGTCTCGACACGCCGACCCCACGAGTGCTGCGCCCACACCTCGAGCTGCTTCTCAGCAGCCCTCTGCGCAAGCTCCGGCAGAGAGGCGATCGAGCGAGCTAGCACGGTGCCGAGATCCTCCGGCCCGATCGGGTCGTAGCAGACGACAGGGAAGCCATCGCGTTCAAGGGCGGCGGTGACCTCGTGACGACTCGCAATGACGGGCTTCCCCGCCGCCAGATACTCCCAGAGTTTAAGTGGTGAGAAGTAGCTGCCGTTGGTGCTCGAGTGACCGGCGAAGCAGAGATCGACGTCGGAAAGGAAGCGTGGGACATCATCCGGGTGTACGCGACCTCGGAAGGTGACCCGGTGCTCGATTCCCAGCTCCCGCACCTGGCGTTCGAGAGCAACTCGCTCCGGACCGTCGCCCGCAATGTCGACTTCAACCGACTCGATTCCTTCGGTCGTCAGCAGTGCTAGCAACGAGGACACGTTCTGCCAGGGGTAAAGGGTTCCCAGGAAGCCGACACGGCACGTCGTCGTCCTCGCAGGGTCGACTCGACCGTGAACGGTGTGGTCGACGCCGTTCGCAACCACCAGAAGACGCTGCCGATCGATCCCGTAGTGGAGGACGAGTTGGTCAGCGAGGGCCTGCGTGACCGCGACGATCTTGTCCGCCCGACGCAGAGTACGCTTCTCCATCCACTCGGCCAGCCAGCGGCTCGTTGTAGCGCGACGCTCACTTGTCGCTTCGAGGGCGAGCAGTGCGTTGACCTCGAGGACCCATGGGGCTCCCGTCAGCTGCCGGGCAGTCGAGCCGAGCTCCTGGAAGAGTGCGTACCGCTCGTAGATGAAGTCGACGTCCTCGTGGTCAGAGCGCTTCTTCAGACGGCGCTGCGAACGAAAACGCGAGACGAGGCGGAACGCATCGGCGGCGAGCAAGGAGAGGGCATTCGACGTCATCCTGCCCTCCGACCCTTGACCGTGAACGGATTCCGGCATTGAATCACCAACAATGAAGCGCTCAACGTGAACTCCGTGCTGCTCAAAACCTCGAATGACTCCGAGAATATGTGACCGGGGTCCGAGACTCTCCGTGGATGCTTTGGTCGATAGGCGCGGTGCACCGGACAGGTACATTGCTTTCACGGGGCGATGCTCTCCAGACGATTCGTTCCACGGTATCACCGCGGTTGCGGGGCTCCTGAGGGCGAGGGGGGCCCGTTCGGGTGTCATGCGCACGAGGTCGTCTCACGTCTCGTTGCGAACCCGTCGGATTCGCTTCCTCGCCGAGTTTCGAGTATTACATAGGTACTGGACGCGAGCAGGACCTTCGAATCCGAGGGATCACCAGCAAACCGGCAGGTGTCGGAGAATGGAAGTGAAAACGGCGTGAGTTCCTCACGAGACGAAGAGCCGCACATTTCCGTACTCCTTTCGGTGGCGCCACCGGACGGCACTACGCGCTTTGTCGATCAAGTCACCCGTCACGCACCGCCGAACATCCATTTCCAATTTTTTTCCTGGCGGATTGCTCTCTTCGGCCGCTGGGACGTTTTCCACGTACACTGGCCCGAATTTCTCATCCGCGGCCGGACTACCGCGGTCGAAGCGATTCGAACGATCCTTTTTATGCTCTTTCTCCTTAGGCTCTTGTCTACACGTAAGAAAGTTGTTCGAACTCTCCACAATATTACGCCGCACAAGGCGGGGAGCGGCTTAGAATCGTTTTTACTCCGACTTCTGGACAAGCGGACAAACGTCTTCGTTCGACTCAACAACGAAACCCCAATACCGTCCGACGCGCCGTCCGTGCACATTCCGCACGGTCATTATCGCGATGTCCTCAACTCAGCGGCCCGACGCCCACCGATTGGCGGGCGACTGCTCTACTTTGGACGCATCGAGTCGTACAAGAATGTCGAGAGGCTCGTTCGTGTCTTCGGGCACCTCTCGCAGGCCGACCTGGAGTTGAGGGTCGTCGGCAAGGGATCCGCTGAGCTTCAAGAACGGATCGTCAACGCCTCGAGTGGCGACGATCGGGTTTCCATCCGATTCGGCTTCGTTCCCGACGACGACATGGTGGCCGAAATGACTGCGGCACAGCTCATCGTGCTTCCTTACACGGAGATGCACAACTCAGGGATCGTGCTCGTCGCGCTCTCGCTCGACCGACCCGTTCTGGTGCCGAAGACGCCGGCGAATGCGCTGCTCGCCGACGAGGTCGGAAAGCACTGGATCCGCTTGTTCGACGGCGAGCTGAACGAGGCCGACCTCCTCGAGGCCCTCGAGGCGACAACGGCTCTCCCCGCGAGTGGTCCGGAGCTCAGCGGTAGAGACTGGGATACTGTCGCCACCTCCTACGCGAAGGCCTACCGCTTCGCGCTCGGCCCTGGAACGCCTCGCTCCCCCACGTCCGGAAAGTCCAAATGACCATCAGGATCTTCGTCAACCCGAGCGGCCAGAAGGACAATCTCGGCGATTCGATTCTTCGACGCGCCTACCTCAACGCTCTCCGTCGTCACGGTGAGCTTCATGTCTTCGCAGGCACTCACTCCGAGTATGTTTCAGGACTCGGTCTGAGACCCGAAGACATCGTCTACAGGTCTCGACGCTCTTGGCTGGTCGCGGCACTTCACGGGAACCCCGCCAAGGAGAAGACCTCCTTCGCGATGAACGCCGGCGAGTGGGTGCTCGATCGACGATTCCTCGTAAATTCACTCTGGCAGTCATTGCTCCTACTGCGTTGTCGCATCAGCCGTGGGCGATCCGTTGCGTTGGGCATCGCGGTTCGGCGCAACCAGAACCGGCCTGCTCGGTCCTACTTCCAGACTATGCTCCGCCTCGTCGCGACCGTGAGTTGGCGAGATCCCGAAAGCGGAGCCGACTTCGGTCTTGGCACGGTGGCGCCGGACTGGGCCTTTGCTCTCGGCTCGGCCTCGGAGGATTTCCGCGCCCTTGGGGAGCGTGGCTCAATCGCTGTGGTTCTGCGCGGCGACCGCCCAGCCCCCGGTTCTGCGTGGATCGGAGCAGTCAGAGCACTGGCAGACGAGCACTCGTGCAGAGTCGTTGTCGTCAATCAAATGCGCGAGGACGAGGCGCGCTGCGAAGAGCTCGCGAAGGCACTTGACGGCGAAGTCCTGGCTTGGGCGCCCGGCATCCCGCATTCCGCTCAGGAGGAGCGCGTCCGATCCGTGTATCGCGATTCAGTGGCGGTGGTGAGCGACCGCATCCATGCCCTGATTCTGGGTGTGACAGAAGGTGCCGTCCCCATCGGCTTCACAACAGGAGACCCTGAGAAGGTGCGACGGACCTTCGCCGCCCTCACCGATCTTCCCGTGGCTTTCGCGGAAGCCGATGTCGATGACCTCGACGACGCCTTGAAGCGTTCGCGAGACCTGATCGGAGCTCACCGAAGCGTGGTCCAGAACCTTGCGGACGGAAGACGCCGCCTTGACGAGCTGGGGAAAAATCTCTCGCTAGGGTGACGCTTCTAACGCCCTGCCCACCGCTGCACGTCGGACTTATTCAGCGCGGACGGCACCTGCGTTAGCGGTGTCGCATCCTCCGGATCGTCGACCACAGCAGTCGGGCGTCCCGACGATACGGCGAGACCGCGACGACAACCGCGAGAACGACAAGTAGATCGAGGCCACCGACGGTGATGAGCTGCGCGATCGCCGTCCAGGAATCCAGGAACATCAACGCGAGTACTGATACCAAGACCACGATCACACCTAGCAGCAGGGGGCGGAGCGCCTGCACTGCAAGGGCCCTAACGTCAACCCCAGCCTTCGGAATCGCGAACACGGTGAGGACCACCCAGTTCAAGATGAGACCGGCGGTGCTGCCGATCGCAACCCCCACCGGACCCCAGATGACCCCTACCGCCATGAAGGCCACCATGAGCGAACGGGACAGCACACTGAAGCGCAATTGAAGACCGGTGAGTGCCTTTGCGAGGAATACCCAGTAGTAAACGAACCCGAGAGCTTGGAACACACCGCCGATAGCGAGGATGCGGAAGATCACCTTCGATTGGTCCCAGCCGTCGCCAAGCGCGATCTCGATGAGCGGATCGGCGAGCGCCGCCGCCACGAAGAAGACTCCGCCCATTGTGTACGCGAGGACGAGCTGGGCTCGCTGGACATAACTTTCGAAGCCGGGTTCGTCCTTCATTCGTGACAGCACGGGGAACGCCACCCGGGTCATCGGAGCAGCGATCTGCTGAAGCGGCATTCGAAAGATTTGGTACGCCCGGTCGTAAACGCCGAGGGCGCCTGCGCCCCAGACCCGGCCGATGAGCACGCTGTCGGCGTTCCCGCTGATGTAATTCACCAGCTGCACCCCGACCGTATTCGCGCCGAAGCTGAGAAATGAACGCATTCCGTCGGTTCGCCTCGGCAGCCCGGGTAGCCATCGAGCGCCGATGACGAGGACCACGAGGGTCGTCGCAGCGACGAGCACCTGCTGCGCTACAAGCGCCCAATAGCCCGCACCCGTCAGCGCGAGGAGAACGGCGGCCGACGAGCCGACGAGCTGCGCGCTGACATCGGACGCGGCGAGCCAACGGAAACGGAACGACCGCGAGACCTCAGCTTTGAATTGAGCCGTGATCGAGTTCACTAGGAACACAGACGCAAGCACCTGGCAGACCAGAACGAGCTCACTGCGCCCGTAGAAAGCCGCGATTGGATACGCAAGCAGGAAGACAACGCCGCTGAGGACGGAGCCAAGCGCGACATTGATCCAGAAAAGATTGCTTCGCTGAACGTCGGAAACGTCAGTCGATTGAATGGAGGCCATCGAGAGTCCGAAGTCACCAAGCAGCGTCGCGACCCCCGCGATGGCTAGAACCATCGAGATGACTCCGTAGTCGTCCGGCGACAGTAATCGCGCGAGCACCGCCAGCGCGACGAGTTGCAGCAGGAAGCGTAGCCACTGACCACCGAGCGTCGTCGCTGCCCCACGGGCAGCGTCGCCGGCGATCGTCACCGGCTGACCTGCTTTGCCCGTCCCCATAGATCGCGGGGGAACGAGGCAAGCAGCGGCGTAGGATCCCAATCCAAAGGAGGTTCGCCGCCCATCGCTATCGCTTGAGCGGCCGTGGCCGCCGGCGCGAACGACGACCGCCCTGATCCCTCGTAGTAGTCGCGGTACTTGAATTCAGGTTCACTATCCGAGACCACCAGGCGGGCAGGAATTCCCAGTGATTCCGCGATCACGACGGCATGCAGTGACGAGCCGACGACGAGGTCGCTCGCGGCTATTGCTCTAATGACGTCGCGGACTGGCTGCGTGGGCTCGACGAGCCCGTCCTCCACCGCCGGGACGGTGCCGACTGCGCGCATCCGCCGAAGATCGTTCAGGTTTGGGATGATCGTGACAGGTCGCGCTTGAACGTCTCCACGCAACTCCTCCCGTGTCCACAAGGCCCCTATGAGCAGACCGGGGTCTCCGTAGATCTCCGGGGCCGTGATTCCGCGGCGAGCAAGGAAGTCACGCGTAAGCGGACCCCTCACCGCGCGGACATCGAGGTTTGTGAACTCGAATCGGTCCTTCAGCGACTTCCCGTTCGCGCCAACTCCCCAGAGCGTGTCGCCTTCGCGTGCAAGCCTCAAGATCGACCCGACGGCGAGCAGCCTTCGCGGTTCGACCGCGGATGATGAGTCGATCCCTTCGCGCTTCAGCATGCGCGCGACGATCATCGGACCCAGCAGATCGCCGAAGTTGTCGACTCGCCGCCGAAACGGGAGGAAGCGAGCCCACGGGGATTCACTGATCGGTCTGCGCGGATTCCAATGGACCACTTCGATCTTCGGCACCTAAAGCTGTTCCCCTCGGGATCCACAAGTCATGATTCGGTAGACGCATCTATACTAGATCCCAGGTGAGGCCACATTCGGCCACTTTCTCGCGACGCCTCACCGCCGTCGCCGATGTACTCCGGAGAAGATCCCATCTCGAATCATCGATCAGTCACAGCACCCCCGAACGGGCGCTACCGCACGCGACCCTCCGCAGGGAAGGTCCCCGCCACGCAGCGCAACGCCCGCCGCCCGATGGTCGTTGGCTTGCTTCTCGGCATCTCGGCAGCGGTGGTCGGAGTGCAGATCAACTCTCTTGGCCCGTTCCAGGGCTTGAGTATTGTCTTTCTCGCCTTGGCTTTCGTCACAGCAATTCTCTGGAACGATCGCGCTCCACTTCTTCGACTTCGTCTCACATCTCTCGATTATGCTTTTGTGGCTCTTCTCGTCATTTGGACGGTCATTGAGTTCGTCAATAGTTCAGAGTTGGAACACCGCCCTTATCTGGGCGTCATCCTCACGGTCGGATTTGGTTACACAGCATCTATTCCGGTGAGAATGGTGATTCGTGGAAAGATCGATCTTTCTCCATTCCTCCGAGGTTTTGCCCTTCCAGGTGTGGCTGTCTCGGCAATTGCTTTGGCGCAACTGCTACGAGTACCCGGCGTCAACGCTTTACTCGTCGAATTCACCAGCTCAGGAGGACTTGCCGATCGACTGGCAAGCGGTTGGGACATCCGAGGTACCTCCACCATCGGACACTGGACCGCTTTAGGTGGTTATCTCGCCTGTGTGATCGCCGCGACGTGCGTCGACCTGCTGATAAGCCGGAGTGGAACTCGGCTCGCGGGCTGGCCCATCATCGTGCTCGCCATCCTCTTCGCCGGCTCCATCACCACGCTGACCTTCGCGGTGGTCGGTACAGCTGCGCTCATCATCGCTCTAACGGCCCTGCGACTGAGGGCTCGTCCATCATTGGTCATCTCGAGCGCAGGTGTCGTCTTCGCTGGCTGGTTCTTCTTCGGCAACAGCATCACCGAACGTCTCGCACAGCAGTCCGGTCAATCCGAGTACGTCGTCGCTCAATATGCGTGGCTGCCACAGACGATCGGGTACCGCATGAACATTTGGGTCACCGAGACGATCCCTGCGATTGAGGAGCGCCAGCTCTTCGGGTGGGGTGCGCAGGTCTACGCTGCGGCGCTCAAGGGGTGGCCGGTCCGCCCGCAGTCGCTCATCTGGGTCTCACCGGAATCGGAATGGATGCGCACCCTGACCGCGAGCGGGATGACGGGTCTAGTGATCGAGATCGTCCTACTAGTTGCGGCCTTCAGCGCGCTCTGGCGGTCGCGACGAACGCTCGGTGCTGCCATCGTCTCTCCCGTCGTCGTCCTGCTGACGTCGCTGGTTGTCATCTCGACGATTCACAGCCACTTCTCCAACCCTGGTGTCCCCCTCGCCCTTTGGCCTCTCGTGTTCGCGATCGCTACCGCTGCCTTGCGGACACAACGACAAGATGAGGGCCCGCCGATCGACACTGCTGTCTCCAATGATCGATCTCGGCGAAGCGGACGAACCCTCGCGCGGCCGCCGGTCCGCCGCGTCAGGCGATGACGCAGGAGGACCGATTCCGTGCTGCCGATCAGGGTGCTTCTCGCCAAACAGCGCCGTCCCAGAACAGGAGAAGCTGCCCACCAGGCTCAAGGACGAGATCTTGACCTGTGGTCAGAGCCACGTTGCCGGCCGAACCCTGCTTCACGGTCACAGGTCTCGTTCCGGAATGTAGGAAGTGCAGGCGCTGACCGAAGATCGTCGAGACAGGCAAGGCCGCCATCGTCAAGGTGTTTGAGGCCGTGATCCGCACCATGATGACCGGGTCCGGCGAGACAGCCAATCGCTGCTGTGTCGCAAGTACCTCGTTGTTACCCCAGGTGTACACAGCCGAGGAGGCGATCTCAGTGCTTCCGTTGGCCGGCGCATCGCAGCGCCACTCCACAGACGAACCGCCGGCTAGGTTCTCTCCCGGCATGTATCTGAAGGGATAGGTGAATCGCACGTTCCTCGCACGAACCTGATGAGTTGGGCCGCTGAAGGCACCCCATGTGCGAGCAACCACATCGGCGGTGCTTCGGACTTCCAGGCCATCGATCTCGGTCCTCTGCAAACCTGGATCGGCGCCGGTCGTCGTGCCTGCCGCAATCGGTCGGGGCGTCCCGGAGGTATTCGCCTCGAAGTCGAGGATCGTGTCGCGCAGACGAAGGAGGCTGTTCTCTGCGTAGACGCCGTGGTAGTCGCCGCTTCCGGGATTGGACTCGCCGGCCCGGAAGACCCCGCCGCTGAGGACTACAGAGGCGTTGTAGCTCAGGAGAAGGGCACCGGACCGTTCCGCGTAGACGTCGGAGATCGTGACTGTCGGCGCGGGGTCGTAGAGGCCTGCCCGGGGATGGCCGGTCGGTCTCCGCGCCACTCTCACCGCCGCACCTCGAGCGTCGAAAACCCGCAGACCATTGATCTGATGCGATCGCGAGTCTCCGCCCTTGACCTCGTCTTGCACAATGACACCGTTCTCGACGAATCGAGCTGTGCAATCGACAACCCGGTGCCCGATCCCACGTAGCTGGAATCCGCTTTGACCCTGGCTACCCTGCCCCACGCCGGACGTCGCGTTGCAGGCAATGAATGTCACACCTTCAGAGCAGTGGTGAGTGTCGAATGCGCTCGATGTCGTCATCAGTGCATTCACGCCCGACACGACCGTTCCGTAGGTCCGGCCGTACCCCGAGATCTCGCTGTTGGCTGCCACACGGTTCGTATCGTCCGAGTAGGCGTGCCGCACGTGCGAGTAGACGCCGCGTTCAACTTGACCGAAGCTACTTCCGACATCCGAGACTCCATAGCCGAGTATGGACGCGCCGGCATCATCAGTCGCGAATCGGACGACAGCGTCTTCGACGAGGTAGCCGTAACAGGAGGAGAAGCGGAACACCGGTCCCGAGGCGCGTGGAACGGTGACTGATCGTAGCTGCGGGTACTTGAGTCGCGAGAAATAGAGGAGCGGGTTGTTCGATGCGCCGACTCTCGCGTCCGAGACCTGAAGCGTCCCACCTTCAAGGGAGAAGGTCTGATCGGAGATTGCAGCGACTCGGATGTTGCTTGTGTACTGCTCGCGGAGCGGTCCGCCGAGTACGACGTTAGAGCCGTTCACCGAGCGCACGACCGCAAACTCCCCAATACGCGACTCGACCGAGCCGTCTCCCGGGCGTCGCTCTGGGATCACATCGTCCGACACTACTTTCACGACGGTACCCGCCGCCCATCCTGGGGGCGCCTCCATCATCAGCTGTGAGACCGAGGATGCCCCCGACGGACTGACCCGCGTCACTCCGCTCACGGCATAGACAGTGCCATAGCTCCCGGAGACGGAGAAGATCGGCGCTGCAGTGGTCGCGGTGAGGGTCGCACCCCAGGCGCTGACCCGCATCGACTTCGTGAGACGAGGATAGAGCGCGGTACCAACCAGATAGGTCCCCGTGGGGATGACCAAGACGCCCCCCTCAGGAGTCGCGTTGATTGCGAGCTGCAAGCCCGCACTCGAGTCCTTTGCACCAGTAGCATCGATCCCCGCAAAACGCGCGGCCGAGGCAACGACCGCGACGCGGTCCATCTCACCTTGGGAGATCGTGACGGCCGCCTCTGCCTCAGGTGCAGCAGCAACGCTCACCCCTCCGGCAAGCCCGAGCGCAGCGAAGGAGAGGATACTTCGCCGCCCTGGGGTCCCAAAACCGCCGCGTAGAGATTCGCCGAGCGCCGTGTCTGCCATCTTGAGGCCTTCCCCCTGCCGAGGGCCGCCATGTGCAAACCTCGTGACCAAGAGTTTCGACTCCTCCGGGATCGCGGCGGCCGCACTGAGGAATCTTGACCTGTTTTTGCCCCCCTGGAGAGGGGTAGATTCCGCCTCGGCCAGAATGCGCGAGCGGCTGAGTAGTCAACGTGAGAGGTGTTTTTCAATCACTGCGCTCTGTGAGCGCGCATCGTCGATCTCATCGCCGTTTCCGCAATATGCCATCAGCCACCCGCAGGAGCTCTTCCGCGTCGAAGCGAAGTACGTTATGTCCATGCCGTAAGCATCTGCGAGCGCGTAGAATTTCTCACCGAGAGAACTCCACGACGATCTGTCATCCCTCGAGATGTCCAGGCTCTCGTCACTTGGCCAGCCAACCTCGCCGATCGAACAGTGCACGTCGTACCGACGGCACCAAGTCCCGAACTCTGTCAGCGCGGCGAGAAAGGCCTCGTCTGCAGCGGATGCCGCGGTGTTGGGGCGGAGGGCCGTTCCGGTACCGCCGGGGTAGAAGTGCTGCGAGTACACGACACGGTCGAGTGTATCGCTGATCCATGGGCCCCCCGGAGCGATCTGCGCCACACCGCCAGTCGCCGCCTCCTTCATCCCCTCGACCCACAGAGTATGCGTGTCGCCGTTTGCCCTGATCGCGTCGACGACCGCTTGCGTATAATTCCGGTAGGTTTCAGCGCTCACCATCGATAGTCGTACCTCATTGAAGATGTCGTAGGCGGCCACGACGTGATCATTCCTGAATTTATCCGAAAGTTTCCGCCAGATCTCCTGCGCCTGCGACTTGGAGATTCCGTTCCCGAACCACACGGTCCCGGAGGGGAATTCACCCTGACTGGAAGGGTAGGTGCCGTTATTGTGCAGATCAAGCACCACACGCATGCCCGCTGCCCCTACCGACGCGATTTCCGTCCGCAGCACATGGACAGCAGACGGATCGAGCCCTCGGGACAATGCCTCGTCAGTAGACTCGCCAGCTCTCTGCGGTTGGAGGAAGCTCCACGGAACTGCAAGCCGCACGAGAGCGACTCCTCGAGCAGCGAGGAAGGAATAGCTCGACGCCGGATTGCGCGCCGTGCAATCGACGCCGACACTCACACGGGACTGCAGATCGAAAACATTGACTCCGCGCAGATATTTTCGATCGCCGAGGTACTCCACCTCCGCTGGAGAGGTCGTCGTCGACGGCGCAACCTGCGCAGGCGACTGTGAGACCGAGGCGGAAGGAGAAGTGCACGCGGTTGAGTGAGGCGAGGTCCCCGATTGCTGCGCAACATCTAGCTCGGCCACAACAACCACGACCACGATCAGTAGTGCGAGAAGAACGGCTGTAACCCTCGTTCGCTGCCGCCACCGCCGATGGGCCCTGGGCCCAGGGTGCTCATTGTCGATGCCGACCTCCCGCATCCGATCACTCTCGTGTCCGTGGATCCGGCCACGGTAGCAGGGCAGTCAGACCCATTCTGTCGTCCCGCCCCTGCTGCTAGCGAGACGCCTTCAGCGCACCGCCACCGTCGACCGATCGCGCCCGGTCAGATCCCGCTGCGTGGTCGCCCCGCGCCAGCCGTCCGCCGTCAGCAGCGCGCGGATCTCCGCCCCCTGCAGCTCGCCGTGCTCGATGACGAGCACTCCGCCGGCCCGCAGCAGTCGCAGCGCCGTCCGCGAGAGCGAACGCACGACGTCGAGACCGTCCTCGCCGCCGTAGAGCGCGGCCGGCGGGTCGTAGCGCTGCACCTCGACGTCGCGCGGGATCGCCGCCGACGGGATGTACGGCGGGTTGGAGACGACGACGGAGACCGTGCCGTCGAGCTCGGGCAGCGCGTCCGCGAGGTCGACGAAGACGATGCGGGCGTTCTCGAGGCCCAGGCGGTCGCGGTTGCCGCGCGCCCAGAGGAAGGCGTCCACGGAGTTCTCGACGCCGATCACCCGCGCGTGCGGGACCTCGTGCGCGAGCGCGAGTGCCAGAGCTCCGCTACCGGTGCCGAGGTCGACGGCGATGGGCGACTCGTCGGGAACGGCACGGAGGGCGTCGATGGCGAGCTGCGCCACTCCCTCCGTCTCGGGCCGCGGCACGAAGACCCCGGGACCGACCGCGAGCTCGAGCGAGCGGAAGGGCGCGACGCCGGTGATGTGCTGGAGCGGCTCGCGCGAGGCCCGGCGCTCGATCGCGTGATCGTAGGCGTCGCGGGTCGTCTCGTCGAGCGGGAGACCGGTGATCAGCCGCGCCTGGAGCGTCCCGCGGCCGAGGCCGAGCAGGTGGCCGAGCAGCAGCTCGGCGTCGACGTCCGGGGTGGGCACGCGCGCCGCGGTCAGGCGGGCGACGGCGTCCGCGAGGAGCGCACGCGCGTCGAGGTCCATCGTCACCGCGCTCACGACTCGTCGGAGCCGATGTCGGCCAGGCGGGCCTCCTCGTCGAACTGGATCGCGCTCTCGACCACGGGGTCGAGCGCTCCGTTCATCACGCCGTCGAGGTTGTAGGCCTTGTAGCCGGTGCGGTGGTCGGCGATGCGGTTCTCGGGGAAGTTGTAGGTGCGGATGCGCTCCGAACGGTCCATCGTGCGGATCTGCGTCTTGCGCGCGTCCGAGGCGGCGGCGGCGATCTCCTCCTGCTGGCGCGCGAGGATGCGGGCGCGCAGGACGCGCATGCCGGCCTCGCGGTTCTGCAGCTGGCTCTTCTCGTTCTGCATCGAGACGACGATGCCGGTCGGGAGGTGGGTGATCCGCACCGCGGAGTCGGTGGTGTTGACCGACTGGCCGCCGGGGCCGGAGGAGCGGTAGACGTCGATCTTGAGGTCGTTCTGGTTGATCGCGACCTCCTCCGGGGCGTCGACCTCGGGGAAGACGAGCACGCCGGTCGTCGAGGTGTGGATGCGGCCCTGCGACTCCGTCACGGGGACGCGCTGCACACGGTGCACGCCGCCCTCGTACTTCAGGTGCGCCCAGACGCCCTGCGACGGGTCGGTCGCGTTGCTCTTGATGGCGACCTGGACGTTCTTGTAGCCGCCGAGGTCGGACTCGTCGCGGTCGAGGATCTCGGTCTTCCAGCCCTTCGCCTCGGCGTAGTGCAGGTACATCCGGAGCAGGTCCGCTGCGAACAGCGCACTCTCGGCGCCGCCCTCGCCGCCCTTGATCTCCATGATCACGTCGCGGCCGTCGTCGGGGTCGCGCGGGATGAGCAGGCGGCGCAGCTTCTCCTGCGCGACGCGCAGGGACTCCTCGAGCTCCGGCACCTCCTCGGCGAAGGCGTCGTCCTCGCGGGCGAGCTCGCGCGCGGCCTCGAGGTCCTCGCCGGCCTGGATCCAGGCGGCGTGCGCCGACTTGATCTGGTTCAGCTCGGCGTAGCGGCGGTTGACCTTCTTCGCCCGCGCGGCGTCGGCGTGCAGGGCGGGGTCGGACAGCTGCGTCTGGAGGTCCTCGTGCTCGGCGAGGAGGACGCTGACGGATTCGAACATGGGTTCCTGGTTTCCGGGTGGTGGTGGAGGGGTGGGTCTCGATACGCCCGCTGCGGGGGCTGCTCGACCAGCATGGACGGCCCGCTTGGTGGGCTGCTCGACCGGCAGCACATGCTGGTCGAGCAGGTGCCGCAGGCACCGTATCGAGACCGACGTGCTCGGCGGGGCGGGTCTCGATACGCCCGCTGCGCGGGCTACTCGACCAGCCTGAGCGGCCCGCTTCGCAGGCTGAATGAAGAACAGGGCGGCCCGCACTGCGGGCTGCTCGACTGCAGAGCCGCACCGCAGGTGCCGACGGACGCGAAAACGTCCGCGGCCGCCCCCGGAGGGGCGACCGCGGACGTCGGGGCAGCTAGTGGTGGCCGTTGCCGTGGTTCGCGGTGGTCGGGCCGACGGCGGACTTCGAGACCTGCATCAGGAACTCGACGTTCGAGGACGTCTCCTTCAGGCGGGACAGGATGATCTCGAGCGCCTGCTGCTGGTCGAGCCCGGCGAGGGCGCGGCGCAGCTTCCAGGTGATCTTGACCTCGTCCGAGCTGAGGAGCATCTCCTCGCGGCGGGTGCCCGACGCGTTCACGTCGACGGCGGGGAAGATCCGCTTGTCGGCGAGGTGGCGCGAGAGGCGGAGCTCCATGTTGCCGGTGCCCTTGAACTCCTCGAAGATCACCTCGTCCATCTTCGAGCCGGTCTCGATGAGCGCCGTCGCGAGGATGGTGAGCGAGCCGCCGTTCTCGATGTTGCGCGCCGCGCCGAAGAACTTCTTCGGCGGGTACAGCGCCGACGCGTCGACGCCACCCGAGAGCACGCGGCCCGAGGGAGCGGCGGTCACGTTGTAGGCGCGGCCGAGGCGGGTGATCGAGTCGAGCAGCACGACGACGTCGTGGCCCAGCTCGACGAGGCGCTTGGCGCGCTCGATGGCCAGCTCGGCGACCGTGGTGTGGTCCTCGGCCGGGCGGTCGAACGTGGAGGCGACGACCTCGCCGCGCACGGTGCGCTGCATGTCGGTGACCTCCTCGGGACGCTCGTCGACGAGCACGACCATGAGGTGGACCTCGGGGTTGTTCTGCACGATCGCGTTGGCGATCTGCTGCAGGACGATCGTCTTGCCGGCCTTGGGCGGCGCGACGATGAGGCCGCGCTGGCCCTTGCCGATCGGGGCGACCAGGTCGATGATCCGCTGGGTCAGCTTGCCCGGCTCCGTCTCGAGGCGCAGGCGCTCGGTCGGGTAGAGCGGCGTGAGGTCGTGGAACTCGACGCGCGCGGCGGCCTCGTCGACGGTCTGGCCGTTGATCGAGTCGACGCGGACGATGGCGTTGTACTTCTGGCGGCCGCCGCCCTCGCCCTCGCGGGGCTGGCGGATCGCGCCGACGACGGCGTCGCCCTTGCGCAGGTTGTACTTCTTGACCTGGCCGAGCGAGACGTAGACGTCGCTGACACCGGGCAGGTAGCCCGTGGTGCGCACGAAGGCGTAGTTGTCGAGGACGTCGAGGATGCCGGCGACCGGGATGAGGACGTCGTCCTCGCTGATCTCGGGCTCGAAGTCGTCGCCGACCGCTCCCCCGCGGCGCTTGCGGTCGCGGTAGCGGCTGCGGCGGCCGTCCTCGCCGTCGGCCTGCTGGCCGTTCTGCGAGGATCCCTGGGCGTTCTGCCCGTTGCCGCCCTGCGGCTGACCGCCCTGGTTGCCCTGGTTGCCGCCCTGGTTCGACGGCGCCTGGCCGTTGCCGTTCTGCGCGGCGCCGTTCTGGCCGTTGCCGTTCTGACCGTTGTTCTGGCCGCCGTTGTTCTGCGCGTTGCCGCCCTGGCCGTTCTGCTGGCCGTCGTTCGCCTGGCGGTCCTCGCCGCGGCGGTTGCGGTTGCGGCGGTTGCGGCCGCGGCCGGTGCCCTGCTGGTCGCCGCCGTTCTGCTGGCCGTCGTTCTGCTGGTCGCCGGAGTTCTGCTGCTCGTCCTGGCGGTCGCCGGAGTCCGGCTCGTCGCCGGAGTCCTGCGCGGCGGACTCGACGGCGTCGGTCGTCTCGGGCTGCTCGTTCTGCTCGGCGCTGCCGCCGCGGCTGCGACGGCGTCCGCGACGCTCGCGCTGGCCGCCCTCGCGGGAGGAGTCGTCCGACTCCGGCCCGTTGGGCAGCTCGATCTCGATGACGGGCCGCGGCGCCTGCTCGGCGTCGGGGACCTGCTCGATGACGGGCGGGAGCTCGGGGATGAGCGACTCGACACCGCTGCCGGCCGGGACGTTCAGGTGCTCGCCGGCAGCGACCGTGCCGCTGGAGGCGCGACGCGAGCCGCGACGACGGGGCGCGCGCTCGGCGGCGGGCTCGGCGACCGGCTCGGCGACGACGGGGAGCTCGAGCTCGACCGGTGCGGCCTCGGCGGCGGCGGGTGCCGGCTCCTCGGTCGTGGCGGCGGCCTGCTCGAGGACGTCGGCGGTGTCCGCCTCCGTGCTCTCGGCGGGCGCGGGCACCTCGGCGGGGGCCTCGAGCACCGGGGCGCTCTGCTCCGCCACGTCGGCGGGCTCGGCCTCGACGCTCGTGCCGTCGACGACGGGCTCGGCCTCGGCCGGCTCGGCGAAGGCCTGCTCGGCGACCGAGGGCTCGGCGGGCGCCTGCTCCTCGGCGGGAGCGGCGGGCTCGGCGCCCTCGGAGTCCGCACCGGCGCGGAGGTCCGAGATGGCCGAGACGAGCTCGCCCTTGCGGAGCTTGGAGGCTCCGCCGATGCCGAGGCTCGTCGCGAGGGCCTGGAGCTCCGCGACGCGGAGGCCGATGAGATCGGCGTTGGTGTCCGCGGCGGTACCGCGGGTGTTGACATCTGTCACTGGAGAGGGGTTCCTTCCCCCCGGGAGCGATCGCTCACCGGGAGAGCACATCAGCCGTGCGGGTCCATCGCGAGTTCTGATCCACGCGATGCTCTCGGTCGCCGGCTCGACCTGCCTCGGGAAGCGCAGAGAGGGCACGAGCGACCAGGCGCTGATCTGCAAGAGAAGCAGGGGCGCCCTTCACACGATGTGATGGCCGTGATTATCGGGACGATCCGTCGGACAGATTCCGCTCGTTACGCGGCTCCTCGGGATGCGATCCCCACTGTAGCACCCTTGAAGTCGACGGCCAGCATGTGCGCGCGCCAGGGCGTGTGCGCCTGCTTCGCCACCAGATCCGCGGCGGCGAGGCGCTGCGCGGGGTCGCTGCACAGGACGAGCACGCTCGGTCCGGCGCCGGAGACGACGGCCGCGTACCCGTGCGAACGCAGCAGCGCGATCAGCTCGGAGGTCTGCGGCATCGCCGCCGCCCGGTAGTTCTGGTGCAGCTTGTCCTCGGTCGCCGCGAACAGCAGCTCGGGGCTCTGGATGAGCGCCGCGATCAGCAGCGACGAGCGCGAGACGTTGAAGACGGCGTCCTCGTGCGGCACGCTGATCGGCTGCAGCGAGCGCGCCAGCCGCGTCGACATGGTGTGCTCGGGCACGAAGACGACCGGCGAGACGCCGCGATGCACCATCAGCTTCTTCGAGCGCGGCCGCAGCGGCGCCTCGGGCCCGCCCTCGGCACCCGGCTCGACCCACGCGATGGTGAGACCGCCGAAGAGCGCCGGCGCGACGTTGTCGGGGTGCCCCTCCATCTCGGTCGCGATCCGGAGCAGGTCGTCGGAGTCGAGCTCGACGATCCCGTCGAGCAGACCCTTCGCGGCCATGATGCCCGAGACGATCGCGGCCCCGGACGAACCCATCCCGCGGCCGTGCGGGATGATGTTGCGCGCGGTCACGTCGATGCCCGGCATCTCCTGCCGCTGGTCGGCGAAGGTGTAGGCGATGGCCTGCACGACGAGGTTCGTCTCGTCGGTCGGCACCTCGCCCTCGCCCACGCCGTGCACCGACACCCGGGCGCCCGTCGCCGTGACGGCCGTGACCTCGAGCTCGTCGTAGGCCGAGAGCGCGAGGCCGAGCGTGTCGAACCCGGGGCCGAGGTTCGCCGAGGTCGCGGGGACCTTGACGTGCACGGTGCGGCCGACGGGAACCGCCGAGGTCATGCGCCGGCCAGCCCCAGCACGTCGGCGATCGCCGCGGTGTCCACGGGCACGACGGTCGGAGTGATGTCCTCGCCGTCCGCGGTGCGCAGGGCCCACTGCGGGTCCTTCAGGCCGTGGCCGGTGACGGTCAGCACGACGGTGGCGTCCTTGGGGATCGCCCCCGCCTCGGCGCGCTCCAGCAGGCCGGCGACGCTGATCGCGGAGGCGGGCTCGACGAAGACGCCGACCTCGCCCGCGAGGATGCGGTACGCCTCGAGGATCTTCTCGTCGCTGATCGCGCCGAAGTAGCCGTCGCTGACGCTGCGCGCGTTGAGCGCGAGCTCCCACGAGGCCGGGTTGCCGATCCGGATCGCGCTGGCGATGGTCTCGGGGTGGCGGACGACCGCGCCGTGCACGATCGGCGCGGAGCCCTCGGCCTGGAAGCCGAACATGCGGGGCAGCTTCGTCGACTCGCCGCGCTCGAGCTCCTCGGAGTAGCCGCGGAAGTAGGCGGTGTAGTTGCCCGCGTTGCCGACCGGGACGATGTGGAAGTCCGGCGCGTCGCCGAGGACCTCGACGACCTCGAAGGCCGCGGTCTTCTGGCCGGCGATGCGGTCCGGGTTGACCGAGTTGACCAGGTGCACCGGGTAGTTCTTCGCGAGGTCGCGGGCGATGTCGAGGCAGTCGTCGAAGTTGCCCTGGACCTGCAGCAGCTGCGCGTTGTGCGCGATCGCCTGGCTCAGCTTGCCGAGCGCGATCTTGCCCTCGGGCACGAGCACCGCGGCGGTGATGCCGGCGTGCGTCGCGTAGGCCGCGGCGGAGGCGGAGGTGTTGCCGGTCGAGGCGCAGATGACGGCCTTCGCGCCGTGCTCGACGGCCTTCGAGATCGCCATGGTCATGCCGCGGTCCTTGAAGGAGCCGGTCGGGTTCATGCCCTCGTACTTGACCCAGACCTTCGCGCCCGTGCGGGCCGAGAGAGCCGCCGCCGGGATGAGCGGGGTGCCGCCCTCGCCGAGCGTGATGACGGGGGTCGCCTCGGTGACATCGAGGCGGTCCGCGTACTCGTGCAGGACTCCGCGCCACTGCTTGGCCATCTCAGGCTCCTTCAACTCGTAGAACGGACGTCACGGCGCCGACGAACCCGTGGGATTGGAGAGCGGTGACGGTGGCCGCCAGATCGGACTCTGCCGCGGCGTGCGTGCCGATGACCAGGGTAGCGGTCGGCTCGCGCCGCTCCGCACCGGTGTCGGCGAGGGGGTCGAGCACGGGCGGCGTCTGCACGAGCGTCTCGACGGAGACCCCGTGCTCGGCGAAGACGCCGGCGATCTGGGCGAGCACGCCGGGGCGGTCGAGCACCTCGAGCGTCACCTGGTAGCGGGTGGTGACGTGCCCGATCGGCAGCACCGGGAGTCCGGAGCTGGCGCTGGTGACGAGGCCCGGACCGCCGACGACGTGGCGGCGGGCGGCCGAGACGACGTCGCCGAGCACGGCCGAGGCGGTCTCGACGCCGCCGGCGCCGGCGCCGTAGAACATCAGGCTGCCGGCCGCCTCCGCCTCGACGAAGACGGCGTTGTTCGCGCCGTGCACGGCGGCGAGCGGGTGCGAGCGGTGCACGAGCGCGGGGTAGACGCGCGCAGAGACGCCCTCCTCCCCCGTCTTCGCGTCGACGAGGCGCTCGCAGATCGCGAGCAGCTTGATCACGTAGCCCGAGGCGCGGGCCTGCTCGACCTGCTGCTGCGTGACGCCGGTGATGCCCTCGCGGTGCACCAGCGAGACCGGCACGTCGGTGTGGAAGGCGAGCCGGGCGAGGATCGCCGCCTTCTGCGCGGCGTCGTAGCCCTCGATGTCGGCGGTCGGGTCGGCCTCGGCGTAGCCGAGCTCGGTGGCGAGCGCGAGCGCCTCCTCGAGGGTGGCGTGCTCGGTGTCCATCCGGTCGAGGATGAAGTTGGTGGTGCCGTTCACGATGCCGAGGATCCGGTGCACCCGGTCGCCGGCGAGGCTGTCGCGCAGCGGGCGGATGATCGGAATCGCCCCGGCCACCGCGGCCTCGTAGTTGAGCTGCGCGCCCACCTGGTCGGCGGCCTCGAAGAGCTCGTTGCCGTGCGCCGCGAGCAGCGCCTTGTTGGCGGTGATCACGTCGGCGCCGGAGGAGATCGCCTTGAGGATGTAGCTGCGCGCCGGCTCGAGGCCGCCGATCAGCTCGACGACGATGTCGGCGCCGAGGATCAGCGCCTCGGCGTCGGTGGTGAGGTACTCCTTGGGGATGTCCGCGGTGCGCGGCGCGTCGAGGTCCCGGACGGCCACGCCGGCGAGCTCCAGCGGCGCCCCCACGCGCTGGGCGAGCTCGTCGCCGTGGTCGAGCAGGAGGCGTGCCACCTGGGCACCGACGGACCCGGCGCCCAGCAGGGCGACGCGGAGGCTGCGGTACTCGATCATCGGAGGATGGCCTTTCGTTCGATGCCGGCATCGCGGCGGAGGAGGTCGTCCTCGGTCTCGCCGTGCACGATGACGCGCGCGACTCCGTCCCGGACGGCGACGACCGGGGGGCGGCCGAGGTGGTTGTAGTTGCTCGACAGCGACCAGCAGTAGGCGCCGGTCGCGGCGACGGCGAGCAGGTCGCCCGGCTGCACATCGGCGGGGAGGAAGTCGTCGTGGACGACGATGTCGCCCGACTCGCAGTGCTTCCCGGCCACGCGCACGAGGGCGGGCTCGGCGTCGGAGACGCGGTTGGCGATCCGCGCCGTGTAGTCCGCGCCGTAGAGGGCGGGCCGCGCGTTGTCGCTCATCCCGCCGTCGACGCTGACGTAGCGGCGCACGCCGTCCGTGCCGACCGCGACGTCCTTGATGGTGCCGACCTCGTAGAGGGTCAGCCCGGCGGGCCCGATCAGCGAGCGGCCCGGCTCGATGGCGATGTGCGGCACCGGGATCCCGCGGCTCGCGCACTGCTCGCCGACCGCGTCCGCGATCGCCGCGGCGATGTCGTCGATCGGGGTCGGATCGTCGGCGCTCGTGTAGGCGATGCCGAAGCCGCCGCCGAGGTTGAGCTGCGGGACCGGGCCGTCGGCGAGGAGCCCCGCGTGCACCGCGAGCAGTCGCGAGGCGGACTCGGCGAAGCCGGCCGAGCCGAAGATCTGCGAGCCGATGTGGCAGTGCAGGCCGAGGAAGCGCAGGCTCCCGTGCGAGCGGATCCGCGCGACGGCGTCCGGGCAGTCCTCGAGGGTGATGCCGAACTTCTGGTCCTCGTGCGCGGTGGCCAGGAAGCTGTGGGTGTGCGCGTGCACGCCGCTGTTCACCCGGAGCCGCACCGGCTGGACGCGGCCGTGGCGCTCGGCCGCCGCGGCGACCCGCTCGATCTCGAGCACGCTGTCCAGGACGATCGCGCCGACGCCGGCCTCGACCGCCCGATCGATCTCGGCGAGCGACTTGTTGTTGCCGTGCAGGCCCATGTGCTCGGGCTCGACGCCCGCGGCGAGCGCGACGGCGAGCTCTCCCCCGCTGCAGGTGTCGATGTTCAGGCCCTCGGCGCGCATCCAGCGCGCGACCTCGGTGGAGAGGAACGCCTTGCCTGCGTAGTAGACGGTGACGCCGGTGCCGATCCGGCCGAGCTCGCGCTCGAAGGCCTCGCGCGTCGCGACGGCGCGGCGGCGGGCGTCGTCCTCGTCGACGACGTAGAGCGGGGTGCCGAAGCGGGCGGCCAGCTCGGTCGCCGCGACGCCGGCGATCTCGAGACCGCCGTCCGCCGAGCGGAGCGTGCCGCCGGACCAGACGCCGTCGGCGAGCGCGTTCGCGTCCTCGGGGCGGTGCAGCCAGTCCGGAGCGAGGGGATGACGGGGGGCGCGGACGGGTGCGTCGGCGTGTGCCACGGGTGAGACCTCACAGGAGAGAGTGGGAGCGTCACTGCGTGGCGAGCGAGTCCGGATTGACCCCTGAAGCCAGCAAGATCCTTGAGAGTGCTGTCGGTGGCAGTGCTCTCGGTGCGCGCACTGCCGGCGTTCGGCCCGCGGGACACGCGGGCACAGGGCTCCGATCCTACCGGTCGTGCGCTGCGCGTCCGTCCCGGGTCAGGAGCAGACGCCGGTCTCCTGCTGCGCCGGGTCGCTGAGGAACGTCGGAGAGAGGTCGAAGGAGGCGTTCAGCGAGTCGGCCGTCACGGCGACGTCGGTGAGCGCGAGCCCCTGCGGCACGGCGTCGGCGATGCAGACGGAGCGCGCGGCGAGCAGCCCCTCGGCGACGGCGCCGAAGCGGTCCTCGACGTCGGCGGCACTGATCGTGGTGCCGCCCGCCGTCACCTCGGACGGCGTCAGCTCGATCGCGCCGTCGGCCGCGCCGAGCTCGATGCCGACGCCCGCGGCGAGGGTGAGCCCGAGCACGTCGACCGAGGTGTTCACGCGCACCAGCGGCGGGTCGAGCGTGACACCGTCGATCGGCACCTGGCTCCGGGCGGCGACGAGCGTGCTCACCGAGTCGGGGTCGAGGGCCACGGTCGCGCGTCCCGCCTCGAGCGGACCGTCGCCGCTCGCGGGGACGCCCTCGAGAGTCGCGTCGACATCGCCGTTCAGGTCGCCGAACGCGACGTCCTCACTGCGGATGTCGAGCCGGTCGAGCGAGCCGGCGATCAGCTGCGGCAGCACCGCCCAGCCGGCGACCTCGACCTCGACGGGGTGGTCCGCGGGGAGCGAGAGCGCCTCCCGGATGCTCGACGCCGCGGTGTCGGCGACCGCGCGGCGGGCGAGCACGTCGCCGACGACGGCGGCGACCGCCAGCAGCACGATCACGATCACGGCGACGATCGCGATCCGGCGGCCGCGGCGCGGCTCACCGGCATCGGCGGCGGTCACATCCGGTCCGGAGCGGTCACGCCGAGCAACGAGAGCCCGTTGCGCAGGACCTGCGCCGTCGCGTCGTTCAGGCGCAGGCGGGTCGAGTGCACGGCCTCGATCGGGTCGTCGCCCTGCGGGACCACGCGGCAGTTGTCGTACCAGCGGTGGTAGAGACCGGCGATCTCCTCGAGGTAGCGGGCCACACGGTGCGGCTCGCGCAGCTCGGCGGCCAGGGCGACGATCCGCGGGAACTCCTGCAGCCCGCCCAGCAGTGCCGACTCGCTCGGGTGAACGAGCGTCTCGGGGGCGAACGGCTCGCGCGGCACGCCCGACGCCTCCGCCTTGGCCGCCACCTGCCGGGTGCGGGCGTGCGCGTACTGCACGTAGTAGACGGGGTTGTCGTTGCTGCGCTTCGTGAGCAGGTCGAGGTCGATGTCGAGCGAGGAGTCGGCCGAGGAGCGCACCAGCGAGTAGCGCGCGGCGTCGACGCCCACGGCCTCGACCAGGTCCTCCATCGTCACCACGGTGCCGGCGCGCTTGGACATCCGGACCGCCTGGCCGTCGCGGAGCAGGTTGACGAGCTGCCCGATCAGGATTTCGAGGTTGACGCCCGGGGTATCGCCGAAGGCCGCGCACATCGCCATCATCCGGCCGATGTAGCCGTGGTGGTCGGCACCGAGCATGATGATGGCCCGGTCGAAGCCGCGCTCGCGCTTGTCGAGGTAGTAGGCGAGGTCGCCGGCGATGTAGGCCGCCTCCCCGTCGCTCTTGATGATGACGCGGTCGCGGTCGTCGCCGAAGTCCGTGGTGCGCAGCCAGGTCGCTCCGTCGGCCTCGAAGATGTGGCCGAGCTCGCGGAGGCGCTCGATCGCCCGCTCGACGGCACGCGACTCGTGCAGCGAGTTCTCGTGGAAGTAGACGTCGAAGTCGACGCCGAACTCGTGCAGGCTCTGCTTGATCTCGCCGAACATCAGGTCGACGCCGATCGAGCGGAAGGTCTCGTTCAGCTCGGCCTCGGGCAGGACCGAGAGGTCGCCCGGGTAGGCCGCGACGACGCGATCGGCGATGTCGGCGATGTACGCGCCGCCGTAGCCGTCCTCGGGCGTCGGCTCGCCGCGGTAGGCGGCGAGGACGCTCCGGGTGAAGCGGTCGATCTGCGCGCCGTGGTCGTTGAAGTAGTACTCGCGGGTCACCTCGGCGCCCTGCGCGATCAGCACGCGGGCCAGGCTGTCGCCGACGGCCGCCCAGCGGGTCCCGCCGATGTGGATGGGGCCGGTGGGGTTGGCCGAGACGAACTCGAGGTTCATCTTCAGTCCGGAGTAGGCGGAGCCGGTGCCGTAGGCCTCGCCCGCGTCGACGATCGCGCCGGCGAGCGCGCCCGCCGCGGCGGCGTCGAGCCGCACGTTGAGGAACCCGGGGCCGGCGACCTCGACCGAGGCGACGCCGTCGATCGCGCCGAGGCCCTCGGCGAGCTCGGTCGCGAGCTCGCGCGGGTTCGCCCCGGCCTTCTTCGCGATCTTCATCGCGATGTTCGAGGCCCAGTCGCCGTGGTCGCGGTTCTTCGGCCGCTCGAGCACGACGTCGCCGAGCGCGACCTCGGCGTCGCTCCCCCGTCGCTGCACGGCGTCGAGGACGAGGGCGTGCAGGGAGGCGGCGAGCTGTTCGGGAGTCACGGAGCACGATTCTACCGGCCGGTCCCCACGCGCCTTCTTCCTCCGGATCGAGCAGCCCCTCTCCTTCTGCTGATCGAGTAGCCGGCGCAGCCGGCGTATCGAGATCCACTGCCGCCAGCACTCCACCCGCCCGCGCCCCGGCGCCCCGACCGCCGCGATTGCTAGGGTGCAGCGCATGCGCCGACCCGCCGCCCTCGCCCTGATCGTCGCCGTCGCGGCCCTCGCCGGCTGCGCGCCGGCCGCGGATCCGGCGCCGAGCGCGAGCGACGCGGTCACCGGCACTCCGATTCCCGTCACCTGCGAGCAGCTGGTGCCCGCCTCCGCCCTGACCGGCCTCTGGGCGAGCTTCTCCCCCAGCGACGCGGTGGAGCCGACCGCGGTCTCCGCCGAGATCGCCGGCTACGACGGCCTGGTCTGCGGCTGGGCCGACTCCGAGGGCGCCGACTTCCAGCTCGCGGTCGCCCGGCTCGACCCGGCCGTCATCGAGGCCCTCAAGAACGAGTTCTTCACCACGAGCGAGGCCGTCCCGACCTACGGCCGGCCGCCGGAGATCGAGGGCTACTACGAGGTCGCCGACAGCCGCGGCATCGCGGACGCCTTCATCGGCGACCACTGGCTCGAGGCGTCGAGCGCGTCGTTCGTCGAGCCGGGCGACCCGGAGCCGCTCGTGCGCGCGGCGCTGGACGCCCTCGCCGACTGACCGCCGCGGTCGGTGGGGCCGCTCAGCCCAGGCGCACCGGCGAGACGTGGTCGTCCTCGATGACCTCGTCGCAGGTCGCCTCGACGTTCATCGTCTCGAGCCGCAGGTCGGTGAGGTAGCTGCTGAGGAAGGCGGTGTCGGCGGTGTCGCGGCCGGAGGAGATCCGGAGCATCGACGGCCGCGGAGCGAGCCGTGTCGCGTCGACCACGTGCCAGGCCCCGTCGACCCAGGCCTCCGACACCGCGTGGAAGTCACGCGGCTCGAGGCCGGGAGCGTAGACGGCGGTCACCCGCGCCGGGATGTCGAGCGCGCGCAGCAGCCCCACGACGGTGTGCGCGAAGTCGCGGCAGACGCCCTGCCCGCTCTCGATCACCTGCGCGGCTCCCCCGGTCGCGACCGTCGAGCCGTAGACGTAGGAGAGGTGCGCGTGCACCCACTCCTCGACCGCGGCGAGCGCCTCGAAGCCCCGCGCCCGGCCGAACTCGCGCCGGGCGATCCCGCCGAGCGCATCCGTCTCGGCGTAGCGGCTCGGCCGCAGGTACTCGACCAGCTCGAGCTCGCTCGGCTCGTCCGGCACACCGCGCCCGGAGACGCGACCGCGGTACTCCACCTGCATCGCCCCGGCGTTCGCCGCGACACGGTGCACCCGCGCGCCGTGCCGCGCCGGGAACTCCCGCACCGGGACGGGCTCGCCGTCCAGAGTGACGGTGAACGAGTCCTCGAACTCGTCTCCCGTCGGTGTCGCCGCCATCAGGAAGATCAGGTCGGTCGGCCCGTTCAGTCGCAGGCCCAGCGAGGCGGAGACGGTGCGCAGCATGCCTCCATCGTGGCACGACCGCACGGCCCGCCAGGGCGTCCGGCAGCGCCCACCCCGGGTGCTAATGTTGACAGGCACTCCTGGCCCCCATAGCTCAGGGGATAGAGCACTGCCCTCCGGAGGCAGGGGCGTAGGTTCGAATCCTACTGGGGGCACCACTCTCGAAGGCCCGGAATCACGCGGAAAGCAGCGCAGCCGGGCCTCCCTCGCTCCCGCTCGCCTTCTCTGACGACCGTCCCGACCAGGTCAGGGTCCTCGGCCGATCAGCCGCCGCCTGTGGCCGCGCGCCGCCGTCGCCGGAGACGCTCGACGATGCCGAGCACCCGGGCGCGCACGGCCTCGGTCCTCCGCTCCGTGAGCGCGCCGAAGGCCCAGCCCACGGCGCAGGCGAGGAGTGCGAGAGCGAGGACGGCCGCCCAGCTCGCCGCCGACGGCTGCCACCGGGCCGACGGCGGCGGGAACAGCAGCGCGTGGAGCAGCATCAGCACGGGCACGTGCGTCGCGTAGAGCGAGAACGAGAACCCCGAGACCCAGGTGCCGCCGCGCAGCAGGCGGTCGAGACCCTTGTCCGGAGTCCCCTCGGAGTGGCACAGCACGACGACGAGGGCCGCCGCCGCGACCGTCGTCGCCCACGTCGTCCAGCCGAGATCGTCCGTCCCTGCTTTCGCGAGGCGATCGACCGACATCGCCGCGATCAGGAGCAGCAGCACCGCGAGGATCGAGGCGGCGGTGCCCTTCGGTCCGAGTCGGGAGAGGAACCGCGTGGCCGCCGATCCCTTCCAGGCGACCGCCGCGCCGGCGAGCCAGGCGAGGAAGAGGCCGGTGCCCGCCGGCCCGAGAACGCAGACGATCACGACGGCGGCCCCGGCGCACAGCACTCTCCGCTGCCGAGAGCCGCGCGTGAGCCCGACGAGGAGCAGCGGGAACAGGAGGTAGTAGCCGGCCTCGTAGCCGATCGACCAGAGCGGCTGGTCGGTGCCGAAGGGCCGGACCAGGTGCGGCTGGAGGAAGATCACGTTGCCCAGCGCACCGAGGACGCCGCCGTCGACCTGGGCGGAACCCCCCGGCGCGTACTGCGGCCGGTCCGCGAGGAAGGCGACGCCGACGGCGTCGAGGACGGCGGTGAGCACGAGGGCCGGGATCAGGACGAGCCAGAGCCGGGTCAGTCGGGACGTGAGGTACCTCGTCCAGCTGAAGGCGTCGCGGGAGAGGGAGCTGAGCACGGAGCCGCCGACGAAGAAGCCGCTCAGGACGAAGAAGACGATGACGGCGCCGTGACCGAGGGACGTCAGCGCATAGAGCGCGCTGTCGACGGGACCGAGCCGCGTCTCACCGGCCGGGATCAGGAAGGCCTGCCGCACGTGGGCGACGAGGACGAGCAGTGCGGCGCAGGCCCGGACGGAGTCGAGGGCTCGGTAGGTCATCGCCGCCGCTCCATCCGATCACCCGGACGCAGCGGAGCTCGTAGCGATCGCAGCGGGGGACGTCAGAAGGCTGCCGTATCGGCGGCACCGCTCGTTCGCAAGTCGCTGCTAGGGGCAAAATTGTCGCGGGACGGCGCGTCCACCGGGGTGCGAAATGCCTGCCCCAAGGATTCAGATCGAATGGCGTGCAGTCGGGGTGGCTAGAACACCCTGCGGAGCCGGAATATACGACGCTGTCACCGCAAGGAGAGGGCCGAGGCGCGCACCGAACACTGCAGGGATCGCCGACGGCCTCCGCGGTCTTGCCGCCAGTGGGGGTCCTCGTCGTCCGTGTTCAGCTGTAGTGGCCGTCGTCGTTCGCGCAGCCACGGGAACAATGAGGGTGGGCAAGATGACCGCCGCGACTGGCCGACCCTTGGCGGGACATCGCGATCGGGAGGCTCATTCCGTCGCAGACCGAGCGCCGTCGCCGATTTGGGATCCGTCGGTCCTGCAGCCGACGTGACCGAGGCGAAACACTCCCTTTCGCTGGGAGGACCACGCGGCACAACAGAGCGCCGTCCTGCGCCGCACTGCAGGTGATCCACGCCCGCCGCTGGACACTGCGTGACCCCGCAACCAGACTCACCTGCATGAATTTCGCGGAGCTTCGAGCCAACATCCGGGGAGACTTTGCCGCTCGGGGACGCACGTCCGACCGGCTGACGGTCCTCATCTTCCGGGTCGGCCAGTACGCCACCGGCCCGAAGGCTCGCTTCCCGTTGTACCTCCTGTTTCGCCTCGCCGACTTCCTCTGGACTCGTGCCATCGTGGGCGCCGAGCTCCCGGCTACCGCGCAGATCGGCCCGGGACTGCGACTTCCCCACTGGGGGCGTGGGGTCATACTTCATCCACGAACCGTAATCGGCCGAAACGCGTACATCTACCACGGAGTGACGCTGGGCGAGTCGAAGGGCGGCACCCCGACGATCGGCGATGACGTCTACGTCGGAGCGCGCGCGACGATAATCGGTGGCGTTACCGTCGGCAGCCGATCGCGCATCGGTGCAGGAGCAGTCGTGGTCCGGGACGTTCCGGCAGATGAATCGGCCGTAGGAGTGCCTGCACGGCCGACAACGAGGGCGCTCTAGCAGCTGCCCGCAGATTCCCGCGCCACATCGTCAGCGCGCGTGGCATGGTCGCTCGGAGACACTAGCCCGGACCCATCCCCCGCTGACGATGGTCGACTACAGACCACCTCGATGTGGACAAGCCGAATCGGACGATCTGACTCGGGCTAGTCGCTCTTGGTGGGGTCGGACACGACGGGCATCGACGCTCGCTGCCGCTCGACCGGTCGCTGGAACGGCAGCAGGAGGAGCATGATCGGCAGAGCGACCAGCCACAGAACGACCGACAGCATGACTCGGCTCCAGATCAATATGAAGGAACTCACGGTCGCACGGCGCCGTGAGGGAGCGGGACGCACGACGTCGGTCGCCTCCGGGCGCTGTTGATTCTGTCGGGGCAAATTCGAAGGTGCGGGCATGGGGATCACCGTTTCGTCGACGTCGCGAAGTTCCGTCAGACGGATTGCGCTTCGGGTGCACATGCCTCGCCGGGAGACGTCGAGTCCTATTCGTACTCGTGCCGAAGTCTGATTGGTATCGTTTGGCGTGAAATGAGGCAAAATCACGGTCGCGAGCGCGAGTTCGTCCGACGGACAGCGAGAAGTCATCCGTCGCTTGAGTTTCGTAGGGGTCCGTCTCACGGGCCCGTCCTTGCCGAAGTCACTCGAAACGCGCTCGGCGCACACCGCGTTCCTGAGAGCGGCGTCGTAGGGTGAGCGCGTGAAGATCCTTGTCGTCGAAGACGATCCAGCCATGGGCGAAGCACTCGTGGGCGGCCTAGAAGACGCCGGCTACGAGGCGGAGCTGACGACGAACGGCATCGACGCGCTCGTCGCGTTCAGCAACGCCGAGTTCTCGGCCGCCATCGTCGACGTGATGCTCCCCGCGATGTCGGGCTTCGAGATCTGCCGGCGCATCCGCGAGCTGGGCCGCTCCACGCCGATCCTGCTGCTCACCGCCCGCGACTCCGTCGAGGACCGCGTGTTCGGCCTGGACGCCGGCGCCGACGACTACCTGACGAAGCCGTTCGCGTTCACCGAGCTGAACGCGCGGCTGCGGGCTCTGCTGCGGCGGAGCCCCTCGCTGATGTCCACCTCGATCGAGGTCGGCCGCATCACCGTGGACGGCTCGAGCATCCGCCGCACCGCCGACAACACGCGCATCCACGTCAGTCCGAAGGAGCTCGAGCTGCTGAAGCTGCTGATCTCGCCGGTCGGATCGGTCGTCACCCGCCAGCGCATCCTCTCCGAGATCTGGGGCGGCGGCGAGATCGTCGACAACAACATCGTCGACCAGTACGTCAGCTACCTCCGCAAGAAGCTGCCCGCCGAGGACACCGGGGTCAGCATCGTCACGGTGCGCGGCAAGGGCTACTTCCTCCGCCCGGTCGAGTAGCCGCATGGCCGCCCCGAGCCCGCTCGCCGCGGCGCGTGCCGCGAGGCGGCGCTCGGGAGCCCTGTCGATCCGCGCCAGGATCACGGTCGGCTCCGTCGCCGTCGCAACCGTGCTCTTCGCCCTCGCGGCGATGCTCTTCTACCAGGTCGTCACCGGGATCGTCGAGCGCAGCGAGCGGACGATCCTCGTCTCGATCGAGGACGAGATCCGGCGGGACATCGCGGCGGGCGACGTCCCCCGGGTCCGGGACTCCTCCACGGGTCAGCTCTATCTCGCGATCACCCCGGACGGCGCGGTCGACGCGACCACCATGCCGACCGAGGTGCGCCGCTCGGTGCAGGCGGAGCTGCGCGAGCGCGCGGCCGACGCAGTGCCGCGCTACACCGAGGTCGCCACCGCCACCACGCGCTACCTGGTGCGTATCACCGCGGTGGACGGCGAGGACGGCACCTGGAGCGTCGCCACCGCCCGCGACCAGGCCGCGTCGCAGCTGGTGCTCGACGACTTCGCGCACGTCCTGGTCTACGCCGCGATCTTCCTCGTGGTCACCTTCGGGCTCGCCTCCTGGATCCTCACCGGAGCGGCCTTGGCCCCGGTGCGCCGGATGCGCGCGCGCGCCGACCAGATCGCCGCCGACCCCACTCCCGGCGATCAGCTGCCGGTCGTCGGCACCCGGGACGAGATCGACGAGCTCGCCGAGACTCTCAATGCGTTCCTCGCCAAGCAGACCGCCTCCCTGGCGCGGGAGAAGCAGATGGTCTCGGACGCCAGCCACGAGCTGCGGACGCCGCTCGCCGCCCTCTCCGCTCAGCTCGAGATCGCGCACCACCGCGTCGAGGACCCGGTCGCCGTCGACCGCGTGATCCTCGACGCGCAGAAGAGCGTCGACCGCCTGGTCCGCCTCGCGTCCGCACTGCTGGACATCTCCCGGATCGAGAGCCGCTCGGCGCGGCCCGCCTCGCCCTTCGCCGAGCTGGTCGACGAGCTGGTCGGCGCGGTCGACCGCACCCGGCTGCTCGCCGCCGAGTCGGACGTCGAGATCGACTACGAGATCGACGAGCGCGAGCCCGCCCGGCTCTACGCCGTCGCCACTCAGGATTTCGGCCGGGTGATCGACAACCTCGTCCGCAACGCGATCCAGGCGATCGGCCACGGCGGGACGATCGTCGCGGCGCTCGCGCAGAAGGACGGCCGGCTGCTGCTGACGGTCTCCGACGACGGACCGGGCATGCCGGCGGAGTTCATCCCGGTCGCCTTCGATCGCTTCTCCCGTCCCGACGACTCGCGCACGATCGCCTCGGGCGGCAGCGGCCTGGGTCTCGCCCTCGTGCACACCACGGTGCTCTCCGGGGGCGGGACCGTGGCGCTCTCCAACCGGGAGCCGCACGGCCTCGCGGTCGACATCGTCCTGCCTCCGGTGGGCTCCGCCGCCCGTTGAGGCGACGGCCCGACGCACGGGCCGTCAGATCAGGACGGTCCGGTCACCATGGCCCGGACGCGAAGAAGGCCCCCGAATCGCTCCGGGGGCCTTCGAGGTGGGTCAGCGCCGCTCGTCCTCCGGACGGATCGGCACCGGCTCCGCGTCCGCGGGAGGCGGCGACCAGACCGGCGCCGTCGACTCGGCGGGGGTGCCGTCGAGCAGGTTGCGCGCGCGGTTCACCACCTCGGGGTCGACGATCACCGAGTAGCTGGTGGCGATGACCTGCATCGTCGAGGTGAAGTCGCGGCGGCGGCGGTTGACCGCGTAGGAGGCGAGGCCGAAGAGCATGCCGAAGCCGGCACCGAGCAGCACGGCCGCGATGAGGAAGGAGAACTCGGTGGCCGGCGAGAAGATGATCAGCAGCAGGCCGAGGAAGACGCCGAGCCAGGCGCCCGAGGCGGCGCCGGCCAGAGCGACGCGGCCCCAGGTCAGTTTGCCGGTGACGCGCTCCACGCTCTTGAGGTCGTTGCCGAGGATGGCCAGCTGCTTGACCGGGAAGTCGGCCCGGGCGAGGACGTCGACGGCCTGCTGCGCCTTCTCGTAGGTGTCGAAGGTGGCGAGGATCTCGCCGCGCGGGATCGTCGGGGAGACGGCGCCCCGGCGGTTGTTCATGGGCATCTGCTGAGTCACCTGCTCAGACTGTCACAGAGGACTTGGAGCATTCTGGACACGGATTGGGAGGTTCCCGAGCGCGCGGTGGGAGCGCCGGGACCCCGCGCTCGGCTTCCGCAGGGGCGCCCGGGTCTAGGTTGGTAGCCGTGAGTTCCGCCAGAGTCTTCGTAGCGCGCTTGGCCGGTTGCAGCGTCTTCGACCCGGCGGGCGATCGCGTCGGCAAGGTCCGCGACGTCCTGCTCGTCCCCCGTCAGAACGACGCGCCGCGCGTGGTCGGCCTGGTCGTCGAGATCCCCGGCCGCCGCCGGGTCTTCGTCTCGATCGGACGGGTGACCAGCATCGGCAGCGGGCAGATCATCACCACCGGTCTGATCAACGTGCGCCGCTTCGAGCAGCGCGGCGGCGAGGTCCGCGTGATCGCCGAGCTGCTCGGCCGGAGGATGACCTTCGTCGACGGCTCGGGCGACGCGATCGTCGAGGACGTCGCGATCGAGGAGGTCGGGCCGGGCGAGTGGGAGCTCGCACAGCTCTTCGTCCGCCGCCCCAAGACCAGCCCCTCCCCGTTCGCCAAGGGCGCCACCACCTTCGCCGGCTGGCGCGAGGTCCGCGAGAGCGTGTCCACCGAGGCGCAGTCCGCCGAGCAGTACGTGGCGAGCCTCGCCGAGCTCAAGCCCGCCGACCTGGCCAGCACGCTCCTCGACCTGCCGCAGCAGCGGATGCTCGAGGTCGCGGGCGAGCTCTCCGACGACCGGCTCGCCGACGTCCTCGAGGAGATGCCCGAGAGCGAGCAGGTCGAGATCCTCGGCCGGCTCGACGACGACCGTGCGGCCGACGTCCTCGACCAGATGCAGCCGGACGACGCGGCCGACCTGATCGCGCAGCTCTCGGACGAGCGCGGCGAGGCGCTCCTCGGCCTGATGGAGCCGGAGGAGGCGGACGACGTCCGCATGCTGCTCTCCTACGCCCCGGAGTCGGCCGGTGGACTGATGACGACCGAGCCGATCATCGTCTCCTCCGAGGCGACCGTGGCCGAGGGTCTCGCGATGATCCGCCGCCACGAGCTGGCTCCGGCGCTCGGCGCCGCGGTCTGCGTGACCCTGCCGCCCTACGAGCCGCCGACCGGCCGCTTCCTCGGCATGGTGCACTTCCAGCGGATGCTCCGCTACCCGCCGCACGAGCGCCTCGGCACCCTCCTCGATCAGAGCCTGGACCCGATCACGCCCGACACCTCCGCGGCCGAGGTCGCCCGCATCCTCGCGAGCTACAACCTCGTCTCGGTGCCGGTCGTGGACGAGTCGCACCGCCTGGTCGGCGTCGTCACGATCGACGACGTGCTCGACTACCTCCTCCCCGACGACTGGCGCAGCCACGACGGCGACGACGAACCGCGCGTGCCGGTGAGCACGACGACCCAGGGCATACCGATCCCGGCACCGGTGGCGGCGGCGGGCAGGTTCAAGGCAGGACGACGAGGACGGAGGGGTGCGCGTGGCTAGGGACACCAAGCAGGATCGACGGCTCGACGCTCCGAAGGGCCTGCGCACGCGGGTGCTCCCCCGGCGCAACCGGCAGAGCAGCGACCGCTTCGGCCGCCTGACCGAGTCGTTCGCCCGCGGCATGGGCACGCCGTGGTTCCTCGTCGGCATGACGATCTTCTGCGTGTTCTGGCTGCTGTTCAACACCTACGGTCCGGAGGAGTCGCGCTTCGACTCCCAGGCCCTCGGCTTCACGGTGCTCACGCTGATCCTGTCGCTGCAGGCCTCCTACGCGGCGCCCCTGCTGCTGCTCGCGCAGAACCGCCAGGACGACCGCGACCGCGTGCAGATCGAGCAGGACCGCCAGCGCGCCGAGCGCAACCTGGCCGACACGGAGTACCTGGCCCGCGAGGTCGTCGCGCTGCGACTGGCGATCCGCGACATGGCGAGCAAGGACTTCATCCGCTCCGAGCTGCGCAGCCTCGTCGAGGAGCTCGAGAAGGACCGGGCGGAGTCGACCGCGAGCGAGCGGCGCGATGCCTGACCCGGCGACGCCCGACACGGTCGATCCCGCCGCTCTCGAGCAGGCGGTCCTCGCCGCACTGGCGCGAGTCATCGATCCGGAGATCCGGAAGCCGATCACCGAGCTCGACATGGTCGACTCGGTGTCGGTGGCCGAGGACGGCGCGGTGACCGTGGCGATCCGGCTGACGATCGTCGGCTGCCCCGCGGCGTCCGCGATCGAGCGCGACGTGCGCGCCGCAGCCGAATCGGCTGCAGGCGTCGGCGCCGTGCAGGTCGAGGTCGGCGTGATGACGCCGGCGCAGCGCACGGCTCTGACCGAGCGGCTGCGCGGCGGGCGGCGCGAGATGCCGTTCGGCCCGGACTCGCTGACGCGGGTCTACGCGGTGACGAGCGGCAAGGGCGGGGTCGGCAAGTCCACGGTCACCGCGAATCTCGCGGTGGCTCTGGCCCGGCGCGGACTCGCGGTCGGGCTGGTCGACGCCGACGTGCACGGCTTCTCCATCCCGGGGCTGCTCGGCCTCATGCACGACGGCCGCGTCGCGGGGCCGACGCGGGTCGGCGAGCTGATGCTCCCCCCGGTCGCCCACGGCGTGAAGGTGATCTCGATCGGGATGTTCCTCGAGGGAGACACCCGCGGCGCGGCCGTCTCCTGGCGCGGGCCGATGCTGCACCGCACCATCTCGCAGTTCCTCACCGACGTGTACTTCGGCGACCTGGACGTGCTGCTGCTCGACCTGCCACCGGGCACGGGCGACGTCGCGATCTCGATCGGCCAGCTCCTGCCGCACGCGGAGGTGCTGATCGTGACGACTCCGCAGCCGGCTGCCGCCGATGTGGCGGAGCGCAGCGGTGCGCTCGCCCGGCAGTCGGGGCAGCGGATCGTCGGCGTGGTCGAGAACATGTCCGGGCTGCCGCAGCCCGACGGGTCCGTGCTCGAGCTCTTCGGCAGCGGCGGCGGGGCCGAGGTGGCCCGCCGGCTCAGCGCGAGCGGTGAGGACGTGCCGCTGCTCGCCTCGCTGCCGATCAGCGTGGCGCTGCGCGCGGGCGGCGACGACGGCCTGCCGGTCGTCATCGGCGATCCGGAGGACCCGGCCGCCGTCGCGATCACGGAACTGGCTCAGATGCTCGCCTCGCGCCCGCGCGGTCTGACGGGCCGCCGCCTCCCGATGTCGGTCGGCTGAGGCCTTCGCCGCATGCTCCGGCCTGAGCGGGTCCCGATACGCCCACTGCGCGGCCTACTCGACCAGCATGCAGTGCCGGGCCTCCACCACCCACGCTGGTCGAGTAGCCCCGCAGGGGCGTGCATTCATGCTGGTCGAGTAGCCCCGCAGGGGCGTATCGAGACCCACCGTCGTCAGCACTCCGGCCGACGGGCGCGGGTCAGGTGGCTTCGAGGTCGATGGGCGGGGGCGCCACCGTCGAGAGCTCGCCGGCTCCGGCCGAGCGCTTCATCGTCGTGTAGTAGCTGTCCGCCGTGGAGGCGCCGCCACCCGCGGTGACGGGCGCGGAGACCGCGGAGGGCGGTTTGACCGTGGGGGCCGGCTCGTCCTCGAGCAGGGCGTCGCGGATGATGCGCCGCGGGTCGTACTGCCGCGGATCGAGCTTGCGCCAGTCGACCTCGTCGAACTCGTCACCCATCTCGTCCTTCACGCGCTCGCGCGCCTGCGTGGCGAATCCGCGGACCTTCCGCACCAGCGCAGCGAGCTGCGAGGCGTAGTAGGGGAGGCGGTCAGGGCCCAGCACGAAGACGGCGATGACTCCGATGATGAGGAGCTTGTCGAACGTCAAACCGAACACGGGACCACCCTAGTCCGCCGCGCCTGCGCCGACGACCGCGCGGACCCCCGTACCCTGGCGATGCGCAGGCGCGATCCGCCCGCCGCGACCACCACCAGAGGAGCCCACCCGTGTCCGACAAGGATGCCAACTGGAAGTACGCCGAGGACGCCGTCGTCGAGCCCGAGGCGATCGCCTCCGCCCGGCGGCTCGCCGTCGAGCTGGGCATCGACGCGATCGCGCCCTCGATCGGCGCGCAGTCCGCCCTCGTCGCGGCGGCCGCCCGGGCGACGTCGATCATCGAGATCGGCACCGGCACCGGGGTGAGCGGACTCTGGCTGCTCGACGGTGCTCCGGAGGCGATGCTGACCTCGATCGACTCGGAGGCGGTGCACCAGCAGCACGCGCGCGCCCAGTTCCACGAGGCCGGCATCTCGCCGAACCGCCTGCGCCTGATCCCGGGACGCGCCCTCGAGGTGCTCCCCCGGATGAACGAGAACTCCTACGACATCGTCTTCGTCGACGGCGACCCGCTGCAGGTCATCGAGAACGTCGAGCACGCGCTGCGCCTGGTCCGCGTCGGCGGCACGGTGCTCGTGCCGCACGCGCTCTGGCGCGGCCGCGTCTCGAACCCGGCGCAGCGGGACGAGATCGCCTCCGCCTTCCGCACGCTGGTCGCCGAGGTCTGCGGCTCCCCCGCCGTGGTCAGCGTGCTGTCGCCGATCGGCGACGGGCTGCTCCAGGCGAACAAGCGCCGCGCCTAGCACCGAGCCGACCCCGGGAACGAGGGAACGCCCGCCGCATCGGATGCGGCGGGCGTTCTCGACGGTGCTGGTGGGTCAGGCTGGAGTCACCACCGACGCGAGAGCGTCGTGGAGTTCTTTCGCCTCTGCATCGTTGACTGAGACGACGAGGCGTCCGCCGCCTTCGAGCGGAACGCGCACGACGATGAGTCGCCCCTCCTTAACAGCCTCCATCGGTCCGTCTCCGGTCCTCGGCTTCATGGCCGCCATAGAGTTCCCCTTTCGTGACGTATCCGTCTATTATCGTGCATCCGCGCCAGGGACGAAATCGGCGGCCTTCCGCGGAAACACGGCGTCGATCACGGCGGCGTCCAGTCGTAGCCGTCGACGGCCCAGCCGATGGTGATCCAGCCGATCTGGCCGGCGATCGAGACGATCACCAGCCCGCTCCGGAACAGGGGCGAGCGCGGCACCGCGAGCGCTCCGACCAGCGGGAACATCGGGCCCAGCAGGCGGAACGTGCTCGACTGCGGGAAGAAGAAGGCGAAGAGGTAGACGCCGTAGCCCGCGACCCACGCGCGGCTGAAGAGGTCCAGCCGCCGCGTCCAGGGCGAGGCCAGGATGCCGACGAACAGCAGCACGAGGACGACGACCAGCGCGATGCCGAGCATCGGCGCGCCGAACCACCAGCCGCCCCACCACGCGCCGCCCTGGAACCAGGAGGTGAAGGGGAACAGCTCCTGGTAGCCGATGTAGGAGGCTCGCCAGGCCAGCTCGGTGTCGGTGTAAGCCGTCGGCGAGCCGGTGACCGCCCAGGCGACGGCCGGCCACAGGAAGCCGACCACGAGGCCCCAGACCGTCAGCGCGACCGCGGGCACGGCGTCGGACCGCGGGAACGGCTCCTTCGCGCGCCGGACGAACCGGTAGAGGACGTAGAGGCCCATCGCCGCGGCGAAGGCCAGCCCGCTCGGGCGCGTCAGCCCGAGCGCGAGCACGGTCGGGAAGACCCAGGCGTACCGGCGCCGGACGAGCAGCAGCAGCACGATCGCGGTCAGCATCATCGCCATCGACTCGGCGTAGGCGATCTGCAGCATCGGCGAGGTGGGCGCGACGCAGAAGAACAGCACGGCGACGAGGGACTGCGACTCGCTCAGCGAGTGCCGCATCAGCCGGTAGAGCACCAGGCAGGTGACGGCCGCGCAGATCACCGAGACGGCGACGCCCGCGGTGGCCCAGCCGAGCCCGGTCAGCACCATCAGCAGGCGCACGACGACCGGGTAGAGCGGCATGAACGCCCAGGCGTTCTCGCCGATCTCCCCGGCCTCGGTCACGGGCAGCTCGGTCGGATAGCCGGCGGTCGCGATGATCTCGTACCAGCGGCCGTCCCACATCGTCGCGAAGTCGACATAGGCGGGTGACGGGCCGGTCCACGAGTTCGCCTGCTGATTCGCGGCGAACTGGAGCATGATCACGGTCGTCACGATGCGGGTGAGGACGAAGACCGCGAGGACGCGCGCCCACCAGGGGACGAGGCGCAGCTGCGCGCGGCGGCGGACCGGGAGCCCGGTGAGGACGGCGCTCACGCGGAGCCGCTCAGCCAGCGGCGGAGGCCCTCGGTGCAGGCGGTGATCTCGTGCACGGCGACGTGCTCGTCGTCGGCGTGCGCCTTGAGCGGGTCGCCGGGGCCGTAGTTGACGGCGGGGATGCCCATCGCCGAGAAGCGGGCGACGTCGGTCCAGCCGTACTTGGGCTTCGCCTCCGCGCCGACCGCGGCGATGAACGCCTGCGCCAGCGGGGCGTCGAGCCCGGGGCGCGCGCCCTCCGCCAGATCGACGACCTCGAGCTCGAAGCCCTCGAACAGCTCGCGGAGGTGGGCGACCGCCTCCTCGCCGGTGCGGCTGGGCGCGAAGCGGTAGTTGACGTGCACCGTGCAGAGATCGGGGATCACGTTGCCGGCCACTCCCCCGCTGATGCGGACCGCATTGACGCCCTCGCGGTAGACGAGGCCCTCGACCTCGACCTCGCGCGGCTCGTAGGCGGCGAGCCGGTCGAGGATCGGGGCGGCGGCGTGGATCGCGTTCTCGCCGACCCAGCTGCGGGCGGAGTGCGCGCGGCGGCCGTGCGTCGTCACGTCGACGCGGAGGGTGCCGTTGCAGCCGCCCTCGACCTCGCCCCGCGTCGGCTCGCCGAGCACCGCGAAGTCGGCGGCGAAGACGTCAGGGCGGTGGCGGGAGAGGCGGCCGAGGCCGTTGAGGTCGGAGGCGACCTCCTCGTTGTCGTACCAGATCCAGGTCACGTCGACGACCGGATCGGTCAGCTCGGCGGCGAGGACCAGCTGGACGGCGACGCCGGCCTTCATGTCGGTCGTGCCGCGGCCGACGAGGTGCTCGACGCCGTCGATCGTCTCGGCGCGCACCGGGAGGTTGTCATTGATCGGGACGGTGTCGAGGTGGCCGGCGACGACGACGCGCTGCTCGCGCCCGAGGTTCGTCCGGGCGACCACGGTGTGGCCGTCGCGGATCACCTCGAGGTGCGGGTACTGCTCGAGGGCGAGCTGCACCGCGTCGGCCAGCGCCAGCTCGTCGCCGGAGACGGAGGGGACGTCGCAGAGCACGCGGGTCAGCGCGATCGGATCCGAGCGCAGATCGAGGGGCGCGACGGGCGCCGGGGCGGAGGTCGGTACGGCCATGCGCCCCAGGGTACCGGCCGGATCGTGCGCGCTACCCTGGGCGACATGAGCCCCCAGAACACCGCTGACTCCGCCGTGCCTGCGCCCGCCTCCGCCTGGGGCTACGGACTGGCGACGATCGCCTCGGACGGCACCGTCCTCGACACCTGGTTCCCCGAGCCGCGGCTGGGCACGATCCCCGCGGGCCGCGACCCGTGGATCGTGCCGGCGGAGTTCGAGTCCCTCGCCGGCGAGGACGCGCGGCGCGAGGTGCGGATCGACGTGGTGACGCTGCAGATCGACCTGCAGAGCGCGCCGGCCTCGACCTCCGACGCGTACCTGCGGCTGCACCTGCTCTCGCACCTGCTCGTCCAGCCGAACACCGTGAACCTCGACGGGATCTTCGCGCACCTGCCGAACGTCGTGTGGACGAACGCCGGGCCCGTCGCGCCGGACTCGTTCACCCGGCTGCGTCCGTCGCTGCGGCGCCACGGGATCCAGGCCGCGGGGATCGACAAGTTCCCGCGACTGACCGACTACGTCACGCCGGCGAAGGTGCGCATCGCGGACACGTCGCGGGTGCGATTGGGCGCGCACCTCGCTCCCGGCACGACGGTCATGCACGAGGGGTTCGTCAACTTCAACGCCGGGACGCTCGGCAGCTCGATGGTCGAGGGCCGCATCTCGCAGGGCGTCGTCGTCGGCGACGGCTCGGACATCGGCGGCGGCGCCTCGATCATGGGGACGCTCTCCGGCGGTGGCGTGCAGCGCGTGTCGATCGGCGCGCGGGCGCTGCTCGGCGCGAACTCCGGCATCGGCATCTCGATCGGCGACGACACCGTCGTCGAGGCCGGGCTCTACGTCACGGCGGGCACGAAGGTCGTCGTCGTCGGCGGCGCCCCGCGCGCCGACGGTCGGCCGCAGACGGTGAAGGCCGTCGAGCTCTCGGGAGTGCCGAACCTGCTCTTCCGCCGCAACTCGCTCACCGGCGCGGTCGAGGTGCTCCCCCGCACCGGAGCCGGCATCGAGCTGAACACGGCTCTGCACGCCTGACGCGGGGGCGAGGCGCCTGCTGGTCGAATGGCCGCGGAACGCGGCGTAGCGAGACCCGCCATCTGCAGACGGCGGGTCTCGATACGCCCGCAAGCGGGCTACTCGACCAGCATGAGGTGCCCGCAAGCGGGCTGCTCGACCAGCATGATGCGCCCGCTGCGCGGGCAATGGGGGCCCGCGGAGCGGGCTCCCCGGACCGGGTCAGCGGTCGGTGGGCCAGTGGCGCTCGGGGGCTCCCGTGTAGAGCTGCTGGGGGCGGCCGATCTTGGTCTGCTTGTCGGTGTTCATCTCGCGCCAGTGCGCGATCCAGCCGGGCAGGCGGCCGATGGCGAAGAGAACGGTGAACATCCGGGTCGGGAAGCCCATCGCCTTATAGATGACGCCGGTGTAGAAGTCGACGTTCGGGTAGAGGCGACGCTCCTTGAAGTAGTCGTCCTCCAGGGCGAGGGCCTCGAGCTCCATCGCGATGTCGAGCAGCGGGTCCTTGACGCCGAGCGCCTGCAGCACCTCGGAGGCGCTCTCCTTGACGAGCTTCGCGCGCGGGTCGTAGTTCTTGTAGACCCGGTGGCCGAAGCCCATCAGGCGGACGCCCTCCTCCTTGTTCTTCACCCGCTCGACGAAGGTCTGGACGCTCTCGCCCGACTCGCGGATGCGGCCGAGCATCGTCAGCACGGCCTCGTTCGCGCCGCCGTGCAGCGGGCCGAACAGGGCGTTGATGCCGGCCGAGACCGACGCGTAGAGGTTCGCCTCGGTCGAGCCGACGAGGCGGACGGTGGAGGTCGAGGCGTTCTGCTCGTGGTCCTCGTGCAGGATCAGCAGGCGGTCGAGCGCCTTGGAGAGCACCGGGTCCACCTCGAACGGCTCGGCCATGGTGCCGAAGTTCAGGCGGAGGAAGTTGTCGACGAAGCTCAGCGAGTTGTCCGGGTAGAGGAACGCCTGGCCGATCGCCTTCTTGTGCGCGTACGCCGCCATCACCGGCAGCTTCGCGAGCAGGCGGATGGTGGTCAGCTCGACCGCCTCCGGGTCCTTCGGGTTCGAGCTGTCCTCGTAGTAGGTCGACAGCGCGGAGACGCCGGCCGAGAGGACCGACATCGGGTGCGCGCTGTGCGGCAGCGCGTCGAAGAAGCGCTTGAGGTCCTCGTGCAGCAGCGTGTGCCGGCGGATGCGGTCGTCGAAGCCGGCGAGCTCGTCCGCGGTGGGCAGCTCGCCGTAGATCAGCAGCCAGGCCACCTCGAGGTACGTCGCGTTCGTCGCGACCTCCTCGATCGGGTAGCCGCGGTAGCGCAGGATCCCCTCGTCGCCGTCGATGTAGGTGATGCTCGACTTCGTGGCGGCCGTGTTGACGAAGCCGTAGTCGAGCGACATCAGACCGGTCTGCTTCGACAGGGTCGAGAAGTCGATGCTCGAGGAGCCGTCGACGCTGCGCAGGACCGGGAACTCCGCGGTGCGATCACCGAACGTGAGCGTCACCTTCTCGGGCAGGACCTCGGCCGCGGCCGGCGCACTCTCCGTGGCGGGCTCGGGTGTCTCCACCGTCGCGGTTCCGTCGCTCTGCGTGCCGGATTCGGTCACAACGCCTCCCAGGTCATCGGTCGCACCCGGGTGCGCTCGCGCGGAGCGGGCGGCGCCGGGGCTGGAACTGGCCGGACCCAGGGCCGTTTGTGGCGACACTGACCGAACCGCATACAGCCTATGGGCAAAGCGGGGGCACTGTGACATCGCCCAGTGCTCGCCCCCGTCCCTTGTGGAGATCCTTCAGGAACGGGGTGCGCGCGGGGTCAGAGACCGCCGGCGAGCCGCTCGGCGGCCGCCGCGATGCGCTCGTCCGTCGCCGTCAGCGAGAGGCGGACGTGCTCGGTGAAGTGGTCGCCGTAGAAGACGCCGGGCCCGGCGAGGATCCCCAGGCGCGCGAGCCTGTCGATCGACTCCCAGGCCGGCCGCCCCTCGGTCGCCCAGAGGTAGAGGCCCGCCTCGCTGCAGTCGACGCGGAAGCCGGCGGCCTCGAGCGCCGGGCGCAGGAGGTCGCGCCGGGCGCGGTAGCGCTCCTTCTGCTCGGCCACGTGGCCGTCGTCGGCGAGAGCGACGACCATCGCCTCCTGCAGCGGTGCGGGGACGATCATCCCGGCGTGCTTGCGCACGGTGACGAGCCGAGCGATCAGCTCGCGGTCGCCCGCGACGAACGCGGCGCGGTAGCCGGCCAGGTTGGACTGCTTGCTGAGGGAGTAGACGCCGAGCACGCCGCGGCGGTCCTCGCCCGCCACGCGGGGATCGAGGACGCTCGGGATCGGCTCGTCTGCCCAGCGGCCGTCCCAGCCGAGCTCGGCGTAGCACTCGTCGCCCGCGACCACGGCGCCCAGCTCGCGCGCCCGGTCGACCGCGCGTCTCAGGGCGTCGACGTCGAGCACGGCGCCGTCGGGGTTGCCGGGCGAGTTCAGCCAGACGAGGCGCGTCTCGGCCGGCCACTCGTCGGGATCGTCGGACGCCAGCACCGAGGCTCCGGCGATCGCGGCGCCCATCGCGTAGGTCGGGTAGGCGGCGCGCGGGTGGACGACGACGTCGCCCTCACCGAGACCGAGCAGGAACGGCAGCCAGGCGACGAGCTCCTTCGAGCCGATCGTCGGCAGCACTTCGTCGAGCCCGAGACCCGGGACCCCCCGGCGCCGGGCGTACCAGGCGGCGATCGCCTCGCGCAGGGCGGGCGTGCCGACCGTGGTCGGGTAGGCGTGGGCGTCCGTCGCCCGGGCGAGCGCCTCGCGGATCGGCTCCGGCGTCGGGTCGACGGGCGAGCCGATGGAGAGGTCGACGAGGCCGCCGGGGTGCGCGGAGGCGACCCGGGTGGCGGGACCCATCAGGTCCCAGGGGTAGTCCGGCAGCGGTCCGAGTGACACGGACGCGCGCTCAGTGGCTCTGCGGCGGGAGGACGGCGATGACCGGGTGGTCCTTCGCGATCACTCCGACCTTCGCGGCACCGCCGGGCGAGCCGATCTCGTCGAAGAACTCGACGTTGGCCTTGTAGTAGTCGGACCACTCCTCGGGGAGGTCGTCCTCGTAGTAGATGGCCTCGACGGGGCACACCGGCTCGCACGCCCCGCAGTCGACGCACTCGTCGGGGTGGATGTAGAGCGAGCGCTCGCCTTCGTAGATGCAGTCGACCGGGCATTCGTCGATGCAGGCGCGGTCTTTGACATCGACGCACGGAAGTGCGATCACGTAGGTCACGGTCGTGGACGTCCCTTCGAACAGTGTTCTCTATCGTACGGGGAGCGGCGGGGCGGTGCTGTCGGCCGCCGGTTCCGCCGGAGCGGGGCGGGACGGCGGGCGGACACGCGGCCAGGCGATCACCACGAGGGCGATCAGCGCGGGGGCGAAGGTCCAGACCACGCCGAGGCCGTTGGCCGGCACGAGGACCGAGCCGCCGGTGCTGCGGAGGGCCAGCAGCCCGATCGCGCCGAGCAGGCCCATCGCGGTGCAGAAGGCGACGAAGCGGTCCACCATCACGAGACGGAGGCCGAGCAGCAGGAGCAGCACGGCGGCCAGCGACACGGCGAGGCCGACCGGGAGCTCCGCATCGCCGACGGTCACGGTGCTCTGGTGCGCGACGGTCGTGATCGCACCGACCACCGCGCCGGTCAGCACCGAGAGCAGGCCCGAGACGATGCGGGTGCCGAGATCGGGCCGCTCCTCGGCGACCGGCTCCGGCGGCGTCGGCGCACCCTCGGGGCGGAAGCGCTCGAGGCGGCCGATCGGGAACGCCGGGCCGCTCGAGAGCCGCAGCTCGTCGCCGTCGACGACGAGCTGCGTGCGGTGCGCCTCGAGCGCCGCGCGCTTGCGGGCGTAGTCGCTGTCGTCGAGCTCGATCGCGACGTCACCGGGCTGCTCGGCGACGGCCTCGGGCAGGACGGCGAGGTAGCGCAGTCCGAGCCGCTCGGCGGCCGTCGAGGCGATCAGGGCGGCGCGGATGTGGTCGGGATGGCCGTAGCCCCCGCCGACGTCGTAGGAGAGCACGAGGGTCGCGCCGGTCTGCACGAGGACGGCGACGAGGTCGGCGATCGCCTCCTCCTGCGGCGCGGAGGTGAAGGAGCGCGGGTCGACCGGCTCGAGCGGGACGGGCACTCGGCCCGGGCCCCACTGCATGCCGGAGTCGCGGTAGACCCGCGGGGCGAGGCCTGCGGCGCGGGCGGCCGGGTCGCCGAGGAAGCGGTGATCGGCGACGCCGAGGGCGGTCAGGGCGACGACCAGCTCGGTGGTGCGGTGCGCGGCGAGCTCGTCCGAGCCCTCGAGGTGCGCGAGATCGGGCGGGATGACCTCGCCGCACTCGCCGCGCGTCGCGGTGACGACGGTGACCGCGGCGCCGTCCGCGACGAGTCGCGCGAGGGTCCCGCCCATCGTGATGGTCTCGTCGTCGGGATGGGCGTGCACCGCCACGACCCGCTCGCCTGCGCCGTCTCGACTCGCGTCCACTCTCCGCCTCTCGTCCGTCGTGTGCTCTCGTTCCGCCGCGCGGCCCCGCCCGAAGCGCCTCCGACCGGCTGCCCGGCGCCGCACATCGCACGCCCGGCGTCCTGTGTGGACACACGACCGGATGGCCACTACAGTCGTCCACGGGTTAGGCAAGGCTTACCTGAGGATGCGGCCCGGGGGTGGGCTTCGCACCGTCCTCCCGTGCAGACGACGAAGAGAACACACGTGCTCGCAAACTACCTCATCGGCCTCCGTGAAGGCCTCGAAGCCGGGCTCGTCGTCGGCATCCTCGTCGCGTACCTGACCAAGCTGCAGCGGCGCGACGTGCTCCCCCGGCTCTGGACGGGCATCGCCGCCGCGGTCGTCCTCTCCCTCGTCACCGGCGCGATCCTCACCTGGGGCCCCTACGGCCTCAGCTTCACCGCGCAGGAGCTCCTCGGCGGCGGCCTCTCGCTGCTCGCCGTCGGCCTCGTCACCTGGATGATCTTCTGGATGGGCGCGAACGCCCGCAGCCTGAAGGGCGAGCTCGAGTCCAAGCTGGACGCGGCGGTCAGCGGCTCCGCCCTCGGGATCGTCGTGCTCGGCTTCGTCAGCGTCGGCCGCGAGGGGATCGAGACCGCGCTGTTCGTCTGGGCGAGCGTCTCCTCGAGCAGCGCCTCCTCCGACTCGGACGCCTGGGTCGGCACGGTCGGCGCGTTCCTCGGCATCCTCAGCGCGGTCGTCGCCTCCTACCTGATCTTCCGCGGCTTCGTCCGGATAGATCTCGGCCGCTTCTTCACCTGGACGGGCGGCTTCCTCATCGTCGTCGCGGCCGGCGTGCTGCTCTACGGCGTCGGCGACCTGCAGGAGGCGGCGCTGCTGCCCGGCTCGGGCACCCCGCTGTTCGACCTGGGTCCGATCCTGCCGGCGCCGGTCGCCGCGATCCTCGGCGGGCTCTTCAACTACACGCCCGAGCCGACGGCGCTGCAGTTCTCGGCCTGGCTGCTGTACCTCGTCGTCGTCGGATCCCTCTTCGTCCGCCAGGTCCGCTCCCGCCGGCCGCGACGGGGCAGCGCGGCCCCGGTCGCCGCTCCCGTCGCAACCTCCGTCTGATCCCGCCCCGGCACCGCCGGAACGACCTCCCACCACCAGGAGAACCATGCCCCCGCGCACTCGACCCCGCCTTCCCCGCGTCGCCTCCGGCCTCGCCGGCGCCGGCGCTCTCGCCCTGCTCCTCACCGGCTGCGTGCCGAACACCCCGGCCGCCTCCTCCGCCGCGGCCCTCGACGTCGCGATCGACGACGGGGCCTGCGCGGTGTCCGCCGCCACGGCCGAGGCGGGTGCGGTCACCTTCGCGCTCGAGAACACCGGATCGGACGTCAACGAGTTCGAGATCCTCGCAGAGGACAAGCTGCGCATCGTGGGCGAGAAGGAGAACGTCACCCCCGGGCAGAGCGTCTCCTACGTCGCCCAGCTCGAGCCCGGCACCTACTACACGGCCTGCAAGTTCCAGCAGGTCGGCGCTCCCGTCGGGCTCGCCGAGTTCACCGTGACCGGCGAGGCGACCGAGCAGTCGGCCGACGAGCAGGCCGCGACCGAGGCCGCCGTCACCAACTACGTCTCCTACGTGCAGTCGCAGTCGGGCGAGCTGCTGCCCGCCGTGACGGCCTTCGCCGACGCGTACGCGGCCGGCGACGACGAGAAGGCGCGCAGCCTCTTCGCCGCGACCCGCGTCTTCTACGAGCGCATCGAGCCGACCGCCGAGGCGTTCGGCGACCTCGACCCGAAGATCGACTACCGCGAGGTGGACGCCGTCGCGGAGGGACTGGAATGGACCGGATTCCACCGCATCGAGAAGGACCTCTGGGTCCCCGCCGCCGACGCGCTGAACTCCGACGGCACGAGCGCCTGGCTCGACTGGGCGCCGTCGACCCCGGAGCAGCGCACCGCGTTCGCCGACGGGCTCGTCTCGGACGTGCAGGACCTCTACGACCTCGTCGCCGCACCCGACTTCACCGTCTCGGTCGGCGACATCTCGAACGGCGCGATCGGCCTGCTCGACGAGGTCGCCGCCGGCAAGATCACCGGTGAGGAGGACTGGTGGTCGGGCACCGACCTGACCGACTTCGCCGCGAACGTGCAGGGCGCGGAGGTGGCCTTCGGCAACGTCGAGCCGATCGCGACCGCCTCCGGCGAGGACGGCGCGGCGCTGACCGCCGAGATCGGACAGCGCTTCGCCGAGCTCGACGCGATGCTCGCGCAGTACGGCTCGCTCGACTCCGGCTTCGTCGCCTACTCGAGCGTCACCGCCGAGCAGAAGAAGGAGCTCTCCGACCAGGTGAACGCCCTGTCCGAGCCGCTCTCGCAGCTCACGCACACGGTGCTCGGCGTCGAGGAGCCCGCGGAGTAGTGGAGCCCGAGCAGAACAGCGCCGACCCCGGCACCGACCCGGGCCCGAGCGCCGAGCAGCCCCGCCGCCTCTCGCGGCGCGGGCTGCTCGGCCTCGTCTCGGCAGGGACCGCGGGCCTCGCCGCGGGGATCGGCGGGACCGTCGCCGTCACCTCGGCGACCAGCGCGAGCGCCTCCTCCGCCGCGACGCGCGTCGTGCCGTTCTTCGGCGCGAACCAGGCCGGGATCACGACGGCCGCGCAGGACCGGCTGCACTTCGCGGCGTTCGACCTGGCCTCCACGGCGACCCGCGACGACCTGATCGAACTGCTGCAGGACTGGACCCTCGCGGCCGCCCGCCTCACGCAGGGGCTCGACGTCAGCGAGGAGGGCGCCGTCGGCGGCCCGGACACGGCGCCGCCGGACGACACCGGCGAGGCGCTCGGCCTCGACGCGTCCTCGCTCACGCTGACCTTCGGCTTCGGGCCGACGCTCTTCACCGACGAGTCGGGCGCCGACCGCTTCGGCCTCGCCGACCGGCGGCCGGCCGAGCTCGCGGCGCTCCCCCGGTTCCGCGGCGACGCGCTGGTGCCGACCGCGGGCGGCGGCGACCTCTGCATCCAGGCGTGCGCCGACGACCCGCAGGTCGCGGTGCACGCGATCCGCAACCTCAGCCGCATCGCCTTCGGCCGCGCCTCGCTGCGCTGGTCCCAGCTCGGGTTCGGCCGCACCTCCTCCACCTCGACGGCGCAGGCGACTCCGCGGAACCTCTTCGGCTTCAAGGACGGCACGGCCAACATCAAGTCCGAGGAGCCGGACGCCGTGCAGGAGCACGTCTGGGTGCAGGACGCCGACGGCCCGGCCTGGCTCGCGGGCGGCAGCTACCTCGTCGCGCGCAAGATCCGGATGATCATCGAGACCTGGGACCGCAGCCAGCTCGGCGAGCAGGAGCGCGTGATCGGCCGGAGCAAGGGCTCCGGCGCCCCGCTCTCGGGCGGCGGCGAGTTCACGGAGCCCGACTTCGAGGCGGCAGGAGCGACCGGCGTGCCGCTGGTCGACCAGGAGTCGCACGTGCGGCTCGCGCACCCGACCGTCAACAACGGCGTCCGGCTGCTGCGCCGCGGCTACAACTTCGTCGACGGGAACGACGAGCTCGGGCGGCTGAACGCGGGGCTCTTCTTCCTCTCGTTCCAGCGGTCGCCGGAGCAGTTCATCACCGTGCAGAGGAACCTCGCGACCGATGCGCTCAACGAGTACATCAAGCACGTGGGTTCGGCGGTCTTCGCCGTCCCGCCGGGCGTGCGCGACGAGAGCGACTACGTGGGGTCGGGGCTCTTCGCCTGAGCCGCTCGCGTTCCTGAGGGAATCTCCATCCCGGCACAGGTCGTCGGCGGCTGCCTCTCCGAGTGCGGCAAGGTCGGCTCCCTAGCCTCGACGGCGATGTCCGGGAACAGTGCGAAGAACCAGCCGACCAAGCGCGAGCGCCAGGAACTCGCCCGCCTCGAGGCGAAGGAGCGGCGCGAGCAGGAGCGGCGCCGGAAGCGGCGGAACCGGCTGCTCGGGCAGAGCGGTGCGGTGGTCGGCGTGCTCGCCGTCGTGGCGCTCGTCGCGTGGAACGTCTGGTCGCAGCAGGAGATCGCGAGCACCGGGCCGGCGAACATGCTGAGCGACGGGATCGTGCTCGCGGGAGCGGAGTCGGCGGTGACTCCCGTGACGACCGCTCCCCTCGAGGCGGGCGAGGAGCCGGTGCCGACCGACGAGGCCGCTGCGCGCGCGGGCGGCGTCGTCACGGTCGACCTGTACGTGGACTACCTCTGCCCGTACTGCGGGCAGTTCGAGACGGCCAACACGGCGAATCTCCAGTCGTGGCTGACGCAGGGGGCGATCACGCTCGAGATCCATCCGGTCGCGATCCTCGACTCCTCCTCGGCGGGGTCGGAGTACTCGAGCCGGGCGGCGAACGCCGCGGCCTGCGTGGCGGACGAGGATCCGGACCGCTTCCTCGCCGTGCACGAGGCGCTGTTCGCGAAGCAGCCGGCGGAGGGGACGACCGGGCTGAGCGACGACGAGCTGCGGGCGCTGGTGACCGGGGCGGGCGTGACGGACGACGACGTGCTGGCGTGCATCACGAGCGGCGAGTTCCGGCCGTGGGTCGCGGCGGCCACGAAGCGGGCGACGAGCGGGACCCTGGCGAACTCGTCGCTGGCGAAGCTGAGCTCGACGCCGACCGTGCTCGTCAACGGCGAGCAGTACACGGGGAAGCCGGACGACGCCGACGCGTTCGTCGCCTTCATCACGGCGACGCTCGAGGCGGAGGGACCGACGGCGACCCCGACGCCGGCGGGCTGACGGCGGGGTCTCGATACGCCGCGTTCCGCGGCTACTCGACCAGCATGCTGCGCTCCATGCTGGTCGAGCAGCCCTCGGAGAGGGCGTATCGAGACCCGGCGGACCGCGGAACGACGAACGACCGGCGGAGCGGGCTCCGGCCGGTCGTGCGTCGTGGGAGCGCCGCTGGGGCGCCCCGGGTCAGGCCTGCTTCTTGAGGCGGCTGGTCGCGCGGGCGCGGGCGTTCGCGTCCAGCTCGACCTTGCGGATGCGGACGATCTCGGGGGTGACCTCGACGCACTCGTCCTCGCGGGCGAACTCGAGGCACTCCTCGAGCGTCAGCTGGCGCGAGGGCGTCATCGACTCGAACGTGTCGGAGGTGGACTGACGCATGTTGGTCAGCTTCTTCTCCTTGGTGATGTTCACGTCCATGTCGTCGTTGCGCGAGTTCTCGCCGATGACCATGCCCTCGTAGACCTCCTCGGTGGGGTTCACGAAGAAGGTCATCCGCTCCTGCAGGGCGATGATCGCGAACGGCGTCACGACGCCGGTGCGGTCGGCGACGATCGAGCCGTTGTTGCGGGTGACGATGGCGCCGGCCCACGGCTCGTAGCCGTGCAGGATCGCGTTCGCGATGCCGGTGCCGCGCGTGGTGGTGAGGAACTCGGTGCGGAAGCCGATCAGGCCGCGCGAGGGCACGATGAACTCCATGCGGACCCAGCCGGTGCCGTGGTTCGCCATGTTCTCCATGCGGCCCTTGCGGGCGGCGAGGAGCTGCGTGATCGCGCCGAGGTACTCCTCCGGAGCGTCGATGGTGAGGTGCTCGAAGGGCTCGTGCACCTTGCCGTCGACCTGGCGGGTGACCACCTGCGGCTTGCCGACCGTGAGCTCGAAGCCCTCGCGGCGCATCTGCTCGACGAGGATGGCCAGCGCGAGCTCGCCGCGGCCCTGGACCTCCCACGAGTCGGGGCGGCCGATGTCGAGGACCTTGAGCGACACGTTTCCGATGAGCTCGCGGTCGAGGCGGTCCTTGACCATGCGCGCCGTGAGCTTGTGGCCCTTGACCTTGCCGACCAGCGGCGAGGTGTTGGTGCCGATGGTCATCGAGATCGCCGGGTCGTCGACCGTGATGGCCGGCAGCGGGCGGATGTCCTCCGGGTCGGCGATGGTCTCGCCGATGGTGATCTCGGGGAAGCCCGCGATCGCGACGATGTCGCCGGGGCCGGCGGTCTCGGCCGGGTAGCGGTCGAGCGCCTTGGTGATCAGCAGCTCGGTGATGCGGGCGTTGGTGTGCGAGCCGTCGTGGTGGACCCAGGCGACGGTCTGGCCCTTCTTGATCGTGCCGTTGAAGACGCGGAGGAGGGCGAGGCGGCCGAGGAACGGCGACGCGTCGAGGTTGGTGACGTGGGCCTGGAGGGGCGCCTCGTCGTCGAAGGTCGGCGCCGGGATGTGCTTGAGGATCGCCTCGAACAGCGGCTCGAGGTCCTCGGCGTCGGGCAGCGTGCCGTCCTCCGGCTTGTTCGCGGAGGCGCGGCCGGCCTTGCCGGACGCGTAGACGACGGGGACGTCGAGGATGGCGTCGAGGTCGAGGTCGGGGACGTCGTCCGCCATGTCGGAGGCGAGGCCGAGGAGGAGGTCCTGGCTCTCGGCGACGACCTCGTCGATGCGGGCATCGGGGCGGTCGGTCTTGTTGACCAGCAGGATGACGGGGAGCTTCGCCTCGAGCGCCTTGCGGAGCACGAAGCGAGTCTGCGGGAGGGGGCCCTCCGACGCGTCGACGAGGAGGCAGACGCCGTCGACCATCGACAGGCCGCGCTCGACCTCGCCGCCGAAGTCGGCGTGGCCGGGGGTGTCGATCACGTTGATGGTGATGGGGCCGTCGACCGCGTGCTTGCCGCTGTAGGACACAGCGGTGTTCTTCGCGAGGATCGTGATGCCCTTCTCGCGCTCGAGCTCGTTCGAGTCCATCGCGCGCTCGTCCACGTGGGCGTGCGCGTCGAAGGAGTTCGTCTGCTTGAGCATGGCGTCCACCAGGGTGGTCTTGCCATGGTCGACGTGGGCGACGATCGCGACGTTGCGCAGGTCGGAGCGGGTGGCACTTGCCATGTGAACGGACTCGTCTCGTGTTCTCGTGCAGTAAGGGGGACCCTCCATCGTACCGCAGGCTCGCGCCGAGACGGCGGAGGGCCCCGTTCCGGGCCGGCGACCCGATGAACATCGGGTGTCGCCGGCCCGGAACGGGGCCCTCGTGGCGTGGATCGGGCGGACTAGACCGCGAACTCGATCCCGGCGCCGGGGATGGCGGCGAGCAGCTCCCGGGTGTACTCCTGCTGCGGCGACTCGAACACGGTGTCGGTCGAGGCGTGCTCGACGATCCGGCCCTTCTGCATCACGCAGACGTCGTCGGCGATCACGCGGACCACGGCGAGGTCGTGCGTGATGAACAGGTAGGTCAGCCCGAGCTCGGCCTGCAGGTCGGCCAGGAGGCGGAGGATCTGCGCCTGGACGAGCACGTCCAGGGCCGACACCGCCTCGTCGAGCACCACGATCTCGGGCTTGAGCGCGAGCGCGCGGGCGATCGCCACGCGCTGGCGCTGGCCGCCGGAGAGCTCGTTCGGGTAGCGGCTCGCGATCACCCGCGGGAGGGACACCTGGTCGAGCAGCTCGAGCACGCGCTCGCGCTGCGAGGTGCGGTCGCCGACCTTGTGCACCCGCAGCGGCTCCGAGATGGTGTTGCCGATGTTGTGCAGCGGGTCGAGCGAGCCGTACGGGTCCTGGAACACCGGCTGCATCGAGCGCCGCAGCGCCAGCATCTCCTTGCCGCGGAGCTTCTCGGTGCGGCGGCCGTCGATCGAGATCGCGCCGGACGTCGCCGTCTCCAGACCGAGCACGAGGCGGGCGATCGTCGACTTGCCCGAGCCCGACTCCCCCACGAGCGCCGTGGTGGTGCCCTTGGGGATCGAGAACGACACGTCGTCGACCGCCGTGAAGTCCTCGGCCTTCAGCCCGCCGCGGCGGATCTTGAAGACCTTGGTGAGCCCGTCGAGCTCGATCATCGGCCGCGCGGTGGTGGTCGCTGCGCCGTGGTGGGCGCCGGCCGCGCCGACCAGGTCGACCTCGCGGACGGCGTCGGACTCGCCGGGCACCGCCTCGGTCGCCGTGCCGGCGGTGGACTGGATGCGGCGCGAGGCGAGGCTCGGCGCCGCGGCGATCAGGCGCTGCGTGTAGGGGTGCTGCGGGTTCTGCAGCACCTCCACCGAGGCGCCCGACTCCACGATCCGGCCCTTGTACATCACGATGAGCTTCTCGGCGCGCTCGGCGGCGAGGCCCAGGTCGTGCGTGATGAAGAGCAGCGCAGTGCCGTCGGTCCTCGTCAGGGTCTCGAGGTGGTCGAGGATGCGCCGCTGCACCGTCACGTCGAGCGCCGACGTGGGCTCGTCCGCGATCAGCAGCTGCGGCGACGCGGCCAGGCCGATGCCGATCAGCACCCGCTGGCGCATGCCGCCGGAGAACTGGTGCGGGAACTGCTTGAGCCGCTTCTCGGCGTCCGCGAGCCCGGCGTTCTGCAAGACCTCGATCGCCTTGGCGCGGACCTCCTTGCGGCCGGAGGCGAGGCCGTTGGCCTTGATCGTCTCCTCGACCTGGAAGCCGACCGACCAGACCGGGTTGAGGTTGGACATCGGGTCCTGCGGCACGTAGCCGATCCGGCGGCCTCGGATGTCCTCCAGCTCGGTCCTGGTCGCCTTCGCGAGGTCCTTGCCGTCGAACAGCACGGAGCCGCCGGTGACCGTGCCGGTGCCGGGGAGCAGGCCGATGATCGCCGCGGCGGTCGTCGACTTGCCGGAGCCGGACTCGCCGACGATCGCGACGGTCTGGCCGTGCTCGATCGTCAGGCTGACGCCGCGGAGGGCGGGGACCAGTCCGCTGCCGGTCTGGAAGCCGACCTCGAGGTCGGTGACCTGGAGCAGCGGCCCCTGCGGGGTGCTCGGTGTCGTGGACGTCATCGGAGGGCCCTCGCCTTCGGGTCGAGCGCGTCGCGGAGCGACTCGCCCAGGAGGATGAAGCTCAGCACCGTCACCGTCAGCGCGATCGACGGGTAGATCAGCGTCTGCGGGTTGGTGCGCAGATCGCGCTGCGCCTGGCTGATGTCGTTGCCCCAGGACATCACCGAGCCGGGCAGGCCGACGCCGAGGAACGACAGCGTCGCCTCCGCGGTGATGGCGGCGCCGAGCGAGATGGTCGTGACGACGATGACCGGAGCGATCGAGTTCGGCAGCACGTGCCGGAACAGGATCGCCATCTTGGACAGGCCCGTCGCGGTGGCGGCGCCGACGAAGTCGGACTGCTTCACGCGGAGGACCTCGGAGCGCAGCACGCGCGCCGTCGTCGGCCAGGCGAACGCTCCGATCGCCAGGGCGATGACGAAGACGTTCCGGTAGGCCGAGAAGACCGACATGATGACGACCGCGGCGAGGATGTAGGGGATCGAGAAGAAGATGTCGCCCAGGCGCATGATCACGGTGTCGACCCAGCCGCCGAAGAAGCCGGCCAGCGCGCCGCCGATGACGCCGGAGACGGTCGTGATGACGATCACGATCAGACCGACGGTCAGCGACGTGGACGTGCCGTGGATGATGCGCGAGAAGACGTCGCAGCCCTGCTTGGTGTAGCCGAGCAGGCTGCCGCCGCCCGGGCCCTGGTTGCTGAACGAGAGCGCGCACTGCCGCGGGTCCACCGAGGTGAACAGGCCGGGGAGCAGGGCGACCGCGATGATCACGACGATCATCACGCCGGAGATCCAGAACATCGGGCGCTTGCGCAGATCGCGCCAGGCGTCGGTCCAGAGGTTGCTGGGCTTCTCGTCGAGGCTGACCGCGTCGACGGACGCGATCGGCGTCTCCTCGAGCGGGGCGACGAAGTGGTCGATGCGGCGGGCCTTCTGCGCGCCGCCGGAGAACTCATTTGGCATAGCGGATCCTCGGGTCGAGTACGGCGTAGAGCAGGTCGACGAGGATGTTCACCACGAGGTAGAACAGCACCATGACCGTGACGAAGGAGACGACGGTCGGTCGCTCCCCTCGGATGATCGCCTGGTAGAGCGTGTTCCCGACGCCGGGAACGTTGAAGATGCCCTCGGTCACGGTGGCACCGACGATCAGGAGGCCGAAGTCGGCTCCGAACTGCGTGGTGACCGGGATCAGCGAGTTGCGCAGGACGTGCACCGGGATGACGCGACGACGCGAGAGTCCCTTGCTGTACGCGGTGCGCACGAAGTCCGAGCCGGCGGTCTCGATGACCGAGCCGCGGGTCAGGCGGATCGCCGAGGCGACCACGAACAGCGCGAGCACGATCGCCGGGAGCAGGAGCCTCTGGAACGACGCGTCGGCACCGACCGTCGGAGGGAACCAGCCCAGCTGGATCGCGAAGAACGACTGCGCGATGAAGCAGAGCACGAAGATCGGCACCGAGACGAGCAGGAGGCTGACGACCAGGGCGCTCGCGTCGAAGAAGCTGCCCTTGCGCAGTCCGCTGATGAGGCCGATGGTCAGCGCCACGACGATCTCGATGATGATCGCCATCATCGCGAGGGTCAGGGTCACCGGGAAGGTGCGGGCGAGGATCTCGTTGACCGACTGGCCCGAGAACGAGATGCCGAAGTCGCCGCGGACGACGCCTCCCAGGTAGTACAGGTACTGGACGATGAACGGCTCGTTCAGGTGGTACTGCTCCTCGAGGCGGGCGAGGAGCGCGGGGCTCGGCGTCTTGTCGCCGAAGAGCGACAGGAGCGGGTTCCCCGGCATGGAGAAGACCATGAAATAGATGAGGAACGTGGTGCCGATGAGCACGGGGACGGCTTGCAGGATGCGTCGGACGATGTAGGCGAGCATGTCAGCCCAGCCGGTTCCGGAGTCGCATGGATGGGGACCTCATTCGATTGTGACCGAAACAGGGCGCTCCGCCCGTGCCGTGACCTGGTGGCCGGCGGCACGGGCGAAGCGCCCCAGTGGTTCGAGCTTAGTTCTTGGTGATCTCGTAGTAGAGCGGCACCGAGTTCCAGCCGAACTCGACGTTCGACACGCCCTCGCCGTAGCCGCCGGTCACGTTCGCGTACCAGAGCGGCAGCGCCGGGAGGTCGGTGAGGAGGGTCTCCTGTGCCTGCTGGAACGTGGTGTTCGCAGCGTCGGTGTCGGCGTCGGAGAGACCCGAGGCGACGAGAGCGTCGAACTCGGGGTTCGTGTAGTCGCCGTCGTTCGACGAGGCGCCGGTCACGTAGAGCGGTCCGAGGAAGTTGTAGAGGCTCGGGTAGTCGGCCTGCCAACCGGTGCGGAACGCCGTCTCGATCGAGCGGTCGACGATCTTGGTGCGCGCCTCGGCGAAGGTCGGGTAGGCGTCGCCCTCGGCCTCGATGCCCAGCGTGTTCTTGATCGAGTTGGTCACCGCGTCGACCCAGCCCTGGTGGCCGCCGTCCGCGTTGTAGGCGATCTTGAAGGTGCCGTCCCAGGGGCTGATCGCGTCGGCCTGAGCCCACAGCGCCTTGGCCTCGTCGGGGTTGTACTCGAGCACGTCGGCGCCCTCGAGGGAGTCGCTGTAGCCGTCGATCACCGGGGAGGTGAAGTCGGAGGCGGGGGTGCGGGTGCCCTCGAAGATCACGTCGGTGATCTCCTTGCGGTCGAAGGCCATCGAGATGGCCTGACGGCGCAGCTGGCCCTCCTCACCGCTGAAGTGCGCGAGGCGCTCCGGGATGGTGAAGGACTGGAAGATCGCGGCGGGCTGGTTCACGGCGCGGTCGCCGAGGTCGCTCTCGAAGGTGCCGAAGGCGGAGTCCGGGATCTGGTCGACCACGTCGACGTTGCCGCCGAGGAGGTCGGCGTAGGACGCGTCCTGGGTGGCGTAGAAGACGATCTTCAGGCCGCCGTTCTGCGCCTCGCGGGGACCGGAGTAGTCCTCGTTCTTGACCAGGTCGATCTGGACGTCGTGCTGCCACGCGTCGTCGCCGGCCAGCTTGTACGGGCCGTTGCCGATCGGGTTCTCGCCGAACGCGGCCATGTCGTCGAACGCGACGGCGGGCAGCGGGTAGTACGCCGAGTAGCCGAGGCTGATCGGGAAGTCCGACTGCGGGGACTTGAGCGCCACGGTGAAGGTGGTGTCGTCCACGGCCTTGAGGCCGGTGAGCTCGCTGTCCTCGGTGTCGCTGTAGCCCTCGAAGTTCGCGAAGAACGACGAGCTGAGCTGGTTGTTCGAGAGCTTCGCGCCGTAGTTCCAGGCGTCGATGAAGGAGCTCGAGGTCACCGGGTCGCCGTTCGTGAACGTCAGGCCGTCCTTGATGGTGATGGTGTAGTTCTGCGCGTCGTCCGACTCGATCGACTCGGCGACGTCGTTGTTCGGCGCCCCCTCGGCGTCGTAGTAGACCAGGCCCGCGAAGATCTCGTCGAGGATCTTGCCGCCGCCCACCTCGTTGGTGTTGGTCGGGACCAGCGGGTTCTGCGGCTCCGAGCCGTTGGTGGAGATGATCGCGGCGGTGTCGCCGCTCGCGTCTCCCCCGCCCGAGTCGTTCGAGCTGCTGCAGCCGGCCAGGACCAGCGTGCTCGCGGCGACGAGCGCCAGAGCTCCGAGGCCGTAACGTCTGATTTTCACAATTCCTCCAGTGGTGTGGGGGCGCGCGAGAAGTGGTTTCCCTGACGCGTGGAGTGCCGTGCGCGTGGCGACGACGTCGGCGCGCGAGACTGGTGGCCACCGCGCGATTGCCTCCGACGAGACTATGTATCGACTGCCTATCGCCACAAAACGATGAGGAAACCGTTACACAGCGGTAACCAGGAGGTGGAATCCTTGCGCGGATTCGCACGAAACGTGCGTCTGCGCGTCGTTCCGCGCACACCAGCGAATCCGAGGAAGGGGCCCGCGTGTCCACCGCTCCCCCAGCGTCCGCACAGTCCCGGGGCCGGATCGGGGCGGAGATCCTCCTGGTCCTCGGGCTCTCCCTCGGGGCGTCGGCGGTCTACTCCGTCGTCTCGATCGCCAACAAGCTCACCCGCTCGGTGTCGCTCGGGCAGCAGTCGACGACGATCAACGGAGCGCTCAGCGACCGGCCCGCTTTCGACCTGATCTACCAGCTGCTCGCGCTGTTCTTCGACCTCGTGCCGGTGCTGCTGTGCGTCTTCCTGCTCTGGCAGGGCGGTCGGCGTCCGCTCGGTCGGCTCGGTCTCGATCTGCGCCGGCCGCTCCCCGACCTCGGCACGGGACTCGTCCTCGCGGTGGCGATCGGCGCGCCCGGCATCGGGCTGTACGCGCTCGGCCGGGCCCTCGGGATCACGGTGGCGGTCGTGGCGTCGCCGCTGGACGCCTACTGGTGGACGGTGCCCGTGCTGGTGCTCTCCGCGATCCGGGCGGGGGTGCAGGAGGAGGTGATCATGATCGGCTACCTCTTCGCGCGCCTGGGCGACCTCGGCTGGGGGCGGTGGAGGATCCTGTTCGCGAGCGCCCTGCTCCGGGGCAGCTACCACCTGTACCAGGGCATCGGGCCGTTCATCGGCAACGTGATCATGGGCGTGGTCTTCGGGCTGTTCTACCAGCGCTTCGGTCGCACGCTACCGCTGGTGATCGCGCACTCGATCATCGACATCGTGTCGTTCGTGGGCTACCCGCTGGCGGTCGCCCTCTGGCCGGAGCTGTTCGCGGCGCCGACGCCGCAGCCGACGCCCTCGGTCACTCCCACCCCTTGACGCCCCTCGTCGTCCGACGCCGAGCCGATCCGTCACGAACGGTCGTGTCGAGCGAGCGGACACGACCGTCCGCGACGGATCGTCGGCGGGCGTCAGGCGCGGATCAGGCGAAGGCCTCGATCGGCGGGCAGGCGCAGACGAGGTTGCGGTCGCCGTAGGCCTGGTCGACGCGGCGGACCGGCGGCCAGTACTTGCCGCGGACCAGCGAGCGGACAGGGTAGACGGCCTCCTCGCGGCTGTACGGGTGCGACCACTCGGCGTCGACGAGGCACTCCGCGGTGTGCGGGGCGCCCCGCAGCGGGTTGTCGTCCACCGGCCACTCCCCCGCGCCGACGCGGTCGGCCTCGGCCTTGATGCCGATCATCGCGTCGATGAAGCGGTCGATCTCGGCGAGGTCCTCGCTCTCGGTCGGCTCGACCATCAGCGTGCCCGCGACGGGGAAGCTCATCGTCGGCGCGTGGAAGCCGTAGTCGACGAGGCGCTTGGCGACGTCGTCCACCGTCACTCCGGTGGCCGCGGTGAGCGGGCGGATGTCGAGGATGCACTCGTGCGCGACGAGTCCGCTGCCGCCGGTGTAGAGGACCGGGTAGTGCTCGCGCAGGCGGGCGGCGACGTAGTTGGCCGAGAGGACAGCGGCGCCGGTGGCGGCGCGCAGTCCCTCCTCGCCCATCATCCGGGCGTAGGCCCAGGAGATCGGCAGGATGCCCGGGCTGCCGTACGGGGCCGCGGAGACGGGCGCGCCGCCGTGGACGACGGTCTCGCCGTGCTGGCCGACGGAGTGCTCGAGCCGCTGCGCGAGCGGGTGGCCCGGCAGGAACGGCGCGAGGTGCGCCTTCGCGGCGACCGGGCCGACGCCGGGGCCGCCGCCGCCGTGCGGGATGCAGAACGTCTTGTGCAGGTTGAGGTGCGAGACGTCGCCGCCGAAGTCGCCGAAGCGGGCGAAGCCGAGGAGCGCGTTGAGATTCGCGCCGTCGACGTAGACCTGGCCGCCGGCCTCGTGCACGAGCCGGCAGATCTCGGCGACCTCGTGCTCGTAGACGCCGTGGGTCGACGGGTAGGTGATCATCAGGGCGGCGAGGCCCTCGGCGTGCTCCGCGATCTTCGCGCGGAGGTCGTCGAGGTCGACGTTGCCGAGCTCGTCGCAGGCGACGACCACGACGCGCATCCCGGCGAGGACGGCGCTGGCCGCGTTCGTCCCGTGGGCGCTCGAGGGGATGAGGCAGACCGTGCGCGCCTCGTCGCCGCGCGAGCGGTGGTAGCCGCGGATGGCGAGGAGTCCGGCGAGCTCGCCCTGCGAGCCGGCGTTGGGCTGCAGGGAGACGGAGTCGTAGCCGGTGAGGTGCGCGAGCCAGCGCTCGAGCTGGTCGATCAGGGCGAGGGAGCCCTCGACGTCGGCCTCGGGGGCGAAGGGGTGCAGGCCGGCGAACTCGGGCCAGCTGACCGCCTCCATCTCGGCGGCGGCGTTGAGCTTCATCGTGCAGGAGCCCAACGGGATCATGCCGCGGTCCAGCGCGTAGTCGGCGTCGGCGAGGCGCTTGAGGTAGCGCATCATCGAGGTCTCGCTGCGGTGCGTGTTGAAGACGGGGTGCACCAGGAACGGCGTGGTCCGCTCCAGCGCGCCGGGGATGCTGCGCGCGGCGCCGGCGAGCACGCCGTGCCGGGCGTCGACGTCGCCGATCGCGACGGCGACCGCCACGACCTCCTCCGGGGTCACGGTCTCGTCGAGCGCGACCGCGACGGTGTCCGCGTCGACGAGGCGCAGGTCGAAGCCGGCCTCGCGGGCGCGGGCGACGGCCGCCTCCGCGCCCTGCGGGACGACGACCGCGACGGTGTCGAAGAAGTCGGCGTGCCGGAGCGCGTGCCCGCGGTCGAGCAGGAGGCGGGCCAGCAGCGCGGCACGGGAGTGCACCTGCTCGGCGATCCGGGCGAGGCCGTCCGGACCGTGGTAGACCGCGTACATCGCGGCCATCACGGCGAGCAGGACCTGCGCGGTGCAGATGTTCGAGGTCGCCTTCTCGCGGCGGATGTGCTGCTCGCGCGCCTGCAGTGAGAGCCGGTAGGCGGGATTGCCGGCCGCGTCCTGGCTGACGCCGACGAGGCGGCCGGGGAGCTGGCGCTCGAGGCCCTTGCGGACGGCGAGGTAGCCGGCGTGCGGTCCGCCGAAGCCCATCGGGACGCCGAAGCGCTGGGTGGTGCCCACGGCGACGTCGGCACCGAGCTCGCCCGGCGAGCGGACGAGGGTGAGCGCGAGGAGGTCGGCCGCGACGACCGCGAGACCGCCGTGCGCCTTGACCGCGCCGAGGACGGCGGACGGGTCCCACAGGTGGCCGGACGCACCGGGGTACTGGACGAGGGCGCCGAAGGACTCGGGCACGTCGTCCGCGTCGGTGCGCGAGAGCGGCAGCTCGACGATCCGGATGCCGACCGCCTCCGCCCGGCCGCGCAGCAGCGCGAGGGTCTGCGGCAGAGCGTCGGAGTCGACGACGAAGACGTCGGTCTTCGCCTTGGAGGCGCGGCGCGCCAGCAGCATCGCCTCGACGACGGCGGTGCCCTCGTCGAGCATCGAGGCGCCGGCGGTGTCGAGACCGGTGAGGTCGGCGACCATCGTCTGGAAGTTGATCAGCGCCTCGAGCCGGCCCTGGGAGATCTCCGGCTGGTACGGCGTGTAGGCCGTGTACCAGCTCGGGTTCTCGAGGACGTTGCGCTTGATCACGGCCGGGGTGAGCGTGCCGTGGTAGCCGAGGCCGATCAGCGGACGTCGCACGGTGTTGCGCGCGGCGAGGGCGCGCAGCTCGGCCAGTGCCTCGGCCTCGGTGGCCGGCGCGGGGAGCACCGGTGCGAGATCGCGGACGTGGATCGACTCGGGGACGGCGGCCTCGACCAGCGCGTCGACGGAGTCGTAGCCGAGGGCGGCGAGCATGGTGCGCTGGGCGTCGGCGTCGGTCCCGATGTGGCGGGACTCGAACTCTCCGGGCGTGCGGGCCGCCATCTACTCGCCCACCAGCTCGTCGTAGGCGGCGGCGTCGAGCAGGCCGTCGGGCAGGGCGTCGAAGCGCACCTTGATCAGCCAGCCGTCGCCGAAGGGGTCGGCGTTGACCAGCTCGGGGTTGTCGACCACCGCGGCGTTGGTCTCGAGGACCTCGCCGTCGACGGGGGCGAACAGCTCGCCGACCGACTTGGTCGACTCGATCTCGCCGACGACGCTGCCGCCCTCGACCCGGCTGCCCGCCTCGGGCAGCTCGACGAAGACGACGTCGCCGAGCTTGTCGGCGGCGTACGCGGTGATGCCGACGGTCGCGGTCTCACCCTCGACCAGGATCCACTCGTGGTCGGAGGTGTACTGGAGCTCGGTGGGAACGGCCATGGTCAGTTCTTCTTTCTGGAGTAGAAGGGGAGCTCGGTGACGGTCATCGGGAGCCGGCTGCCGCGGATGTCGACGGAGACGACGCTGCCGGGCTGCGCGGAGGCCGGCGCGACGTAGGCCATCGCGATCGGCACGCCGAGGGTGGGCGAGAGGACGCCGCTGGTGACGACGCCGATCACGTCGTCATCGGGGCCGTGGACGCTGTACTCGGCGCGGGCGGCGCGGCGGCCCTCGCCAATGAGGCCGACGAGCACAGGAGCGTCGCCGGAGGGGCCCTCCTCGCTGGCCGCGCGGCCGACGAAGTCGATCGGCTTGCCGAGGGCGACGACGCGGCCCAGGCCGGCCTGCGCGGGGAAGACGTCGCGGGAGAGCTCGTGGCCGTAGAGCGGCATGCCCGCCTCGAGGCGGAGGGTGTCGCGCGCGGCGAGCCCGGCGGGGACGAGGCCCGCGCCGGCGCCGGTCTCGGCGAGCGCCTCCCAGAGCTCCGGGGCGGTGTCGGGGGCGACGTAGATCTCGAAGCCGTCCTCGCCGGTGTAGCCGGTGCGGGCGATCAGGATCGGGTGCGCCTCGAAGCTGGCGGGGACGGCGCGGTAGTAGCGCAGCTCCTCGAGCAGGCGGGCGGCGTCGTCGGTGTCGAGCACCGACTCCTCGCCGCGGTCGACCTCGATCGCGAGGCCCTGCACGTTCTGCAGGATCTCCAGCGAGCGCGGGCCCTGGATCGCGATCAGGGCGACGTCGTCGCTCTCGTCGTAGAGCTCGCACTCGAACATCGCGGTGCGGTCGCGCAGCTGCTCGGCGACCACGTGGCGGTTGGCGGCGTTCGCGACGACCATGAAGCGGTCCTCGCCGGTGCGGTAGACGACGAGGTCGTCGATCACGCCGCCGGTGCGGTCGAGCAGGAGGGTGTACTTCGCGCGGCCGACGGTGACGGCGGAGAGGTCGCTCGCGAGCGCGTAGTCGAGGGCGTCCACCGCCTCCGGGCCGACGACGAGGATCTCGCCCATGTGGGAGAGGTCGAAGAGGCCGGCCGCGGTGCGGACGGCGTGGTGCTCGGCGAGGTCGCCGGAGTAGCGGACGGGCATCCACCAGCCGGCGAAGTCGGTGAAGGAGGCGCCGGCGGCCACGTGCACGTCGTGCAGCGGCGAACGGCGGGGCTCGGAGCTCGGCGCGGTGGCGTCGGGCGAGTCGATCTCGATGCCGCCGGTCTCGGGGGCGCCGGACTCGGGGGCGCCGGTACCGGCGGGGGTCTCTTCGACGGAGTTTTCTTCGGACATGTGGGAGTTCTCCATTTCGTCGCAGTGCTGCGCACGCGCCCGCACAGGTCGGTGATGCGTGGCACAGCAGTGCCGTGGGAACTCCCCCTCTGTCGTGGTGCCTGAGAGATTCACGCCGTCCCTCGCGGGGCGATCGCTTTCACCATCGGCGGATCCTCTGCGGATCGCTTTCCAGAGTGGCCAGTTCGACGCGGTACAAGACCTGAGAGATTGGCGGGGAGGCTTGCTCCTTCGGTGCCGACCGGAGTCGGCTCTCCCGCGTCGCGTATGCGGCCCGGTATTCGGTTGTCCGCTCACCCTAGCGGGCGGGTGCGCGTCCTGTCCCCCCGCCGCGAGATGCCACCTATGCACGCTTCTCACGGCGTGTCGCGTACGCAAGTGGCATCTCGCGGCGGGGAGGAAGGCGTGCACCGGGTTGGTGTTCGGGTCGGGGTGACACTAAGCTCGAGGGAGTCGTTAGGGTCAGGGTGACCTTTAGGGGGGTCTCGTGGAGGCAGCAGTGCCGCAGCTCGCGGTGTCCACCGTGATCTTCGCGCTGCGCCCGCATCCGGAGACCGGGGCCGCGGCCGTCTGGATTCCCGTCGTCCGCCGGCTCCGCGATCCGTATCAGGGGCTCTGGGCGCTGCCCGGCGGTCCGCTCCGGCCGGACGAGGACCTCGCCGAGGCGGCGCGCCGCACCCTGCGCGAGACGACGGGCCTCGCCCCGCGCTACCTCGAGCAGCTCTACGCCGTCGGCGGCACCGAGCGCTCCCGGAGCGAGCGACGCGTGGTCTCCATCGTCTACTGGGCGCTGGTGCGCACCTCCGAGGCCGACGCCGCGATCGTCGACGGGAACGTCGCCTGGCTCTGCACCGATCTGCTGCCCGAGCTGGCCTTCGATCACGGGCTGATCGTCGACTACGCCCTCTGGCGCCTGCGCAACAAGATGGAGTACTCCCGGATCGCGCAGGCCTTCCTCGGCGAGACCTTCACGCTCGCCCAGCTGCGCGAGGTGCACGAGGCCGTCCTGCAGAAGCCCCTCGACCCGGCGAACTTCCGCCGGACGATCGAGGCCTCCAAGACCGTGGTGCCGACCGAGCAGCGGCTGACGGGCACCCGTCACCGCCCGCCCCGGCTGTACCGCTACGACGGGTCCGTGGCACTCGTCGACAACGGGCCCCTGCCGGTCTAGCACCGGCCGCCGCCCCCGTCCGAACCGCACCATCGAGGAGACACCGTGACATCGGTCGACAGCACCATCCAGCTCATCGAGCGGGGAGCCGCCCCCGGCGCGACCTGCGCACCCGAGCTCGCCGAGGCGCCCTGGTCGTTCGACCTCGGCCTCCCGGCCTACGGCCCCGGCGCCTCGCAGGCGGACCCGATCCCGGCCGCGTCGCCCGTGCAGGGCCGGCTGCCCGACGAGTACACCGCGGCGAGCGCCGACGAGCTGCACCGCCGCATCCTCGCGGCGAAGGAGACGCTGGGCGAGCGCGTCGTCGTGCTCGGCCACTTCTACCAGCGCGACGAGGTGGTGCAGTACGCGGACTTCGTCGGCGACTCCTTCCAGCTCGCGAAGGCGGTGGCGAACCGGCCCGACGCCGAGGCGATCGTCTTCTGCGGCGTGCACTTCATGGCCGAGACCGCGGACATCCTCTCCCGGCCCGACCAGGCGGTCATCCTGCCGAACCTCGCCGCGGGCTGCTCGATGGCGGACATGGCCGACATCGACTCGGTCGAGGACGCCTGGGCCGAGCTGACCGAGCTCTACGGCACCGAGCCGGACGCCGACGGCCGGGTGCCGCTGATCCCGGTGACCTACATGAACTCCTCCGCGGCGCTCAAGGCGTTCTGCGGACGGAACGGCGGCGTGGTCTGCACCTCGTCGAACGCGACCACCGTGCTCGAGGACGCGTTCGCGCGCGGGCAGCGGGTCCTCTTCTTCCCGGACCAGCACCTCGGCCGCAACACCGCGAAGGCGATGGGCGTGCCGCTCGAGCGGATGCCGATGTGGAACCCGCGGAAGCCCGGCGGCGGCTCGGACGAGGCGACGCTGCTCGACGCGCAGGTCATCCTCTGGCACGGCTTCTGCTCGGTGCACAAGCGCTTCACCGTCGCGCAGATCGAGCGCGCACGCCTCCAGCACCCGGACGTCCGCGTGATCGTGCACCCGGAGTGCCCGATGGCGGTCGTCGACGCGGCGGACGAGTACGGCTCGACCGATTACATCGTCAAGGCGATCCAGGCCGCGCCGGCAGGCAGCACCTTCGCGATCGGCACCGAGATCAACCTCGTGCAGCGCCTCGCGGTGCAGTACCCGCAGCACACCATCTTCTGCCTCGACGACGTGGTCTGCCCGTGCTCGACGATGTACCGGATCCACCCGGGATACATCGCGTGGGTGCTGGAGGGGCTGGTCGCCGGGACGGTGCACAACCGGATCTCGGTCGACGAGTCGGTGCAGGACCAGGCGCGCGTGGCGCTCGAGCGGATGCTCGCCGCGGTGCCGCCGGCCGGGCCGGTGGCTCCTGCTCCTACGCCTGCTGCAGGGGTCTGACGTGGCCCGCGTCGTCGTGGTCGGCAGCGGGATCGCCGGCCTGGTCGTCGCCCTGCTGGTCTCGCGCCGGCACGAGGTCGTCCTCGTCACCAAGGGCGCGCTCGCGGAGTCGAGCACGCGTGCCGCGCAGGGTGGGATCGCCGCCGTCACCGCGGCGGGAGACTCCGTCGCTCTGCACGTCGAGGACACCCTGACCGCGGGCGCCGGGCTCTGCTCGCGCTCGGCCGTCGAGGTGCTCTGCGCCGAGGGTCCGGCGGCGGTCGCCGCGCTGCAGGCGTGGGGCGTCGGCTTCGACCGCGACGGCGACGACCTCGCCCGCGGGCTGGAGGGGGCGCACTCGCGGCCGCGGATCCTGCACGCCGGCGGCGACGCGACCGGCTCCGCGATCGAGGAGGCGCTCGTCGCCGCGGTGTGCGCCGCCGCCGTCACGGTGCTCGAGGAGACGGTGCTGGTCGACCTGGTGCGCCCGGGCGCCGCCGTGACCGGCGTGGACGTGCTGCGGGACGGCCGGGTCGAGCGGATCGACGCCGACGCGGTCGTCCTCGCGACCGGCGGCGCCGGGCAGCTCTACCGGCACACCACGAACCCCGCGGTCGCGACCGGCGACGGGCTCGCCGCGGCGCTCCGGGCCGGTGCCCAGACGGCCGACCTGGAGTTCTACCAGTTCCACCCCACCTGGCTCGCGCTGGCCGGCGGGTTCCTGGTGTCGGAGGCGGTCCGCGGCGAGGGCGCGGTGCTGCGCGACGCCGCGGGCGTGCGCTTCCTCGTCGGCGTGCACCCGGACGCCGAGCTGGCGCCCCGCGACGTGGTGGCCCGCGCGATCGCCGACCGGATGCTGCTCCAGGGTGGGCTGCCGGTGCACCTCGATGCGCGCGCCGTTCCCGCGGACGTGCTCGCGCAGCGCTTCCCCACCATCTCGGCCGCCTGCCGCGCGGGCGGACTCTCGCTCGCCGACGACCTCATCCCCGTGACGCCGGCCGCGCACTACTGGATGGGCGGCGTCGCCACCGACCTCGACGGGCGGACCAGCCTCCCCGGGCTCTTCGCCGTGGGCGAGGTCGCCTGCACCGGCGTCCACGGCGCGAACCGGCTGGCGTCGAACAGCCTGCTCGAAGGCGTCGTGTTCGCGCGGCGGGTCGCGGCGGCGCTCGACGGACCGGTCGGTGCGCCGACGTCCGACGCGGTCGAGCCCTCCGCCCTCGTGCCGCTCGCGCTCGACCGCGCGCTCCTGCAGGAGACGCTCTGGACGGGCGCGGGACTCTCCCGCGACGCTGCCGGCCTCGAGACGGCACGGACCTCTCTCGCCGCCGCCGGCTCCCCCGTCGCGCTGTCCCGGGCGACCCTCGAAGACGCGAACCTCCGCGCCTGCGGCCTCGCCCTGATCGACGCCGCCCTGGCCCGCGCCGAGTCGCGCGGCGCCCACCACCGCACCGACCACCCCCACCCCTCGGCGAGCGCCTACCGCGTCGCCGGTACGAGAAAGGTCGCCGTCCCGTGCTGACCCGTCAGAGCATCGAGCGCATCGTCACCCTGGCCCTGGAGGAGGACGCCCCCTGGGGCGACCTCACCTCCGACACCCTGCTGCCCGCCGACGCGACCGCCTCGGCGGCACTCGTCGCCCGCGAGCCCGGCGTCTTCAGCGGCGGCGCGGTGCTGCTCGGCACGTTCCTGCAGGCCGACTCGCGGATCCGCGTGCAGGACGTCGCCGCGGACGGCACGGTCTTCGCGGCCGGCGACGTCCTCGCGCGGATCGACGGCCCCGCCGGCGGGGTGCTGCGCGGCGAGCGCGTGGCGCTCAACCTCGTGCAGCGGATGAGCGGCATCGCGACGCTGACCGCGCGCTACGTCGAGGCGGTGGCGGGCACCCGTGCGCGCATCGTCGACACCCGGAAGACCACTCCGGGCCTGCGCGCCCTCGAGCGGCACGCGGTGCGCAGCGGCGGCGGGCACAATCACCGCTTCTCGCTCTCGGACGCGATCCTCGCGAAGGACAACCACCTCGCGATCCTCGCCCAGCGCGGTCTCGACCTGACGGAGGCGCTGCTCGCGGCGCGCGCGGCCGTCTCGCACACGACGCACATCGAGGTCGAGGTCGACCGGCTCGAGCAGATCGGCGCGGCCCTGGCCGGCGGCGCCGACACGATCATGCTCGACAACTTCACCCCCGAGCAGCTGGCGCAGGGCGTCGTGCTGATCGGCGGCCGGGCCGTGGTCGAGGCGAGCGGCGGGGTGAACCTCGAGACGGTCCGCGCCATCGCCGAGGCCGGCGTCGACGTGATCTCGGTCGGGGCCCTCACGCACAGCGTCCGCTCGCTCGACCTCGGCCTCGACATCGCGATCGAGGCTCCGGCCGCGTGATCTACCTCGACCACGCGGCGACCTCGCCCGTGCGCCGCGAGGTGCTCGAGGCGATGTGGCCGTACCTCACTGGCGAGTACGGCAACCCGTCGAGCAGTCATGCGCTGGGCGCGTCGGCGGCGCGCGCGCTGGAGGAGGCGCGGCGGCACGTGGCGCGCTTCCTCGGCGGGCGCGGCTCGGAGGTCCTCTTCACCTCGGGCGGGACGGAGTCGATCAACACGGCGGTCAAGGGCATCGCGCTCGGCGGTCTCGCCGCGGGGCGAGGCCGGCACGTCGTGATCTCGGCGATCGAGCACGAGGCGACGGTGGAGTCGGCCGATCATCTGCGGCGGCTGCACGGCTTCGAGGTGTCGGTCGCGCCGGTGGACGGCGCGGGGCGGCTCGACTTGGCGGCGCTCGCCGCATTGCTGAGACCGGACACGGCGCTGGTCTCGGTGCTGGCGGCGAGCAACGAGATCGGCACGCTGCAGGACGTGCCGGCGATCGCGGCGCTCTGCCGGCCGCACCGGATCCCGCTGCACGTGGACGCGGTGCAGGCGGCGGGGTGGATCGACCTGGTCGGACTCGGCGCGGACGCGGTGTCGATCTCGGGGCACAAGCTCGGGGCGCCGAAGGGCGTGGGGGCACTGCTGCTGCGCAGTCGCGTGCCGTTCGAGCCGCTCGTGCACGGCGGCGGTCAGGAGCGGGCGCGGCGCTCGGGGACCGAGAACGTGGCGTTCGCGGTGGCCCTCGGGGCGGCGGTGCAGCTCGTGGATCCCGCGCGGGGCACCCGCGTCTCGGCGGTGCGCGACGCGTTCGCGGCGCGGGTGGCGGCGGAGGTGCCGCGGGCCGTGCCGCTCGGGGCGGCGGAGCACCGGCTCCCCTCGATCGCGTCGTTCGTCGTGCCGGGGCGCAGCGGCGAGTCGATCCTGCTCGCGCTGGAGGAGCGCGGCGTCGTGGTGTCCAGCGGCTCGGCCTGCGCGGCCGGCCGTGACGAGCCGTCGCCGACGCTGCTGGCGCTCGGGCTCGAACCGTCCGTCGCCCAGACGGCGGTGCGCTTCAGCTTCGGCGCGGAGTCGACGCCCGCGGACGCGGACGCGGCGGCGGACGCGTTCGCGGCGGTGCTCGCGCCGGCGTAGGGCGCGGCGCGAGTGCCCCCCTCCCTGCTGGTGAGGAGTGGAGCAGGCGCACCTCCTCCCTGCTGATCGAGTAGCGCGCGCAGCGGGCGTATCGAGATCCACCACCGTCAGGAGCAGGGCCCTCAGCGCTCACGTACCGACGGGGCAGGTCTCGTGACGCCACTGCGGGGCTGCTCGACCAGCATGTGAGTGCGGCCCGATCCACTGACCAGACGTCGCGCGCCGATGCCCTCGAGTTCTTGCGCCGGGAAGGCTCTGGCTGTCGATCGTGCCTAGGGTCCTCTACGGACCAGGACGACGACGATCCTGCAGAAGGACGAGCGGTCGGTGTGCAGATGGTGATTCGCGAGCCGACGCCGTCGCCCTCCCGGTCCGGCGCCAGGGCGGCGACCGTCCTCGCGGTCGTGACCGCCGTCCTCAGCGGCTGCGCACTCGGACTGCCGCCGATCGACGGATCCGCACCACCGTCGCCCGCTCCGAGCGCCGTCCCGAGCGTCGACGGACCCGGTCAGGCCGTGCCTCTCGATCTCGAGGCGTTCGACGCGATCAACAGCGCGACGGTCGCGTCGGTCGGCGACCCGAGCGGCGCGGATCTGACGCGGGCGCTGATCGCCGGTGGCGTGGACCGGGCCGGTCTCGAGGTCACGGCCGACATCACGACCGCCGGCAAGAGGGCCGATGCGGTCTTCGTCGCGGTGAGGGTCGGCGACTCCTGCCTCCTGGGTCAGTACCGGCACAAGGCCTCGGGCGAGGACGGCGACCCGAGGTACCTCGGGGCGGTCGTCGCACCGCTCGCCACCGGTCGGTGCCTGATCGGGGACCCGGTTCCCGTCGAGTGACGATCGCGCGGGCGTCATGCTGATCGAGTAGCCCGCAGAGCGGGCGTATCGAGATCCACCGACGGCAGACGAGACGACTGACGACCTGCCCTGCTGGGGACGGTGGGTCTCGATACGCCCCTTCGGGGCTACTCGACCAGCATGCAGTCGCGACATGCCCCTGCAGGGCACCTCGACCAGCATGCAGTCGCAGCAGGCCCCTGCGGGCTGCTCGACCAGCATGCAGTCGCGGCGGCGGTGCGCCGTCGCGCCACCACTCGCCTCGCGGCCGACACGCCGGATGCGCGACGGATGTCGGCCGATCGGGAATGTCGGAGGCGCCTGGCAGTGTTCTGAGTCTCGTACCGCCCATCGCATCGACGTCACCCTGGCGATGCGCCCCCTCACGACGATCCCCTTCACGACCGGAGACGCACCAGTGACCGAGCGCACCCTTCCCGAGACGCGGCCCGCCCCCGCGACCGACACGCCCTCGACGGCCCTCGATCCGCGCAGCCGCCTGGTGATCAGCCTCCTGCTGGTCTCGGCCTTCGTCGTCATCCTCAACGAGACGATCATGAGCGTGGCGCTGCCCGACCTCATGCGCGACTTCGGTGTCGAAGCTCACGTGGGCCAGTGGCTGTCCACGGCGTTCATGCTGACGATGGCGGTCGTCATCCCGATCACCGGCTACCTGATCCAGCGGCTGCACACCCGCACGCTCTTCGCCGCCGCGATGACCCTCTTCAGCCTCGGCACGCTCAGCGCCGCGCTCGCGCCGACCTTCGAGGTCCTGCTGGCGGCGCGCGTCGTGCAGGCCGGCGGCACGGCGATCATGATGCCGCTGCTGATGACCACCGTGATGACCCTCGTGCCGCCGGCGATCCGCGGCCGGATGATGGGCAACATCTCCATCGTCATCTCGGTCGCACCCGCCGTCGGGCCGACGATCTCGGGCGTCATCCTCAACTTCCTCAGCTGGCGCTGGATGTTCTGGATCGTGCTGCCGATCGCCGTCGGCGCCCTGATCCTGGGCCTCCGCAAGGTCGAGAACGTCACCGAGCCGCGCAAGATCCCGATCGACTCGCTCTCCGTCGTCCTCTCGGTCTTCGGCTTCGGCGGCCTGGTCTACGGCCTGAGCAGCCTCGGCGAGGGCGGCGAGGCGATCGTCGCTCCCTGGGTGCCCTTCGTCGTCGCAGGTGTCGCGCTCGCCGCCTTCATCGTCCGCCAGCTGCTGCTGCAGAAGACCGACCGCGCCCTGCTGGACCTCCGTACCTTCTCCTCGGGCAACTTCACCGTGGTCATCGTGATGATGGCGGTGAGCATGTCGGCGCTCTTCGGCACGCTGATCCTGCTCCCGCTCTACACGCAGAACGTGCTCGGCCTCACCCCGCTCGAGACCGGTCTGCTGCTGCTGCCGGGCGGGCTGCTGATGGGTCTGCTCGCGCCGTTCGTCGGCCGCGGCTACGACCGCTTCGGCCCGCGGGTGCTGCTGGTGCCCGGCTCGATCATCGTGGCCGGTGCGCTCTGGGGCTACACGACGCTCGACGAGAACTCGGTCTCCTGGTTCATCCTCTCCCTGCACGTGGTGCTGAGCCTCGGCCTCGCGCTGGTCTTCACTCCGCTGTTCACCGCGGGCCTCGGCTCGGTGCGCCCCGCGCTGTACTCGCACGGCAGCGCGATCATCGGCACGGTCCAGCAGCTCGGCGGCGCAGCCGGCACGGCGCTGTTCGTCACGGTTCTCTCGGTGCAGTCGGCCGCGCTCGCCCGCGAGGGCGTCGACGAGGTCGTCGCCACGGCGGGCGGCATCCACTCCGCGTTCGTCTGGGGAGCCTCGATCGCGACCGCCGCGATCGTCGCCGCCTTCTTCGTGAAGCGCCCCGCCGAGACGGACGGCCCGCGGCCGATGGTCGCGCACTAGGCCGACCGTCGGTGCTCCGCGTCCGCGCGGGGCACCGGCTGTTCACCTCCGCGACACCGGGTGCCCCTACCGTGGCGCCCCGGCCGATCCGCTCCCGGACGCGCGGCCGGAACGGAGAGCACTCGTGAGCACGGACGCGCATCCCCAGGACCTCCTCGACGCCGGCGCCCTCGCCCCGGCACCGCGGACCCTGATCGACGTGCTCCGCGACACCGCCGAGCGCCACCCCGACGCCTCCGCACTCGAGGATCCCGCCGGCGCCCTCAGCTACCGCGAGCTCCTCGCCCGCGTCGTCTCCGCCGCCGCCGAGCTGACCGCCGCCGGGGTGCGTCGCGGCGACCGGGTGGGCGTGCGGATGGCGAGCGGCTCTCGCGAGCTCTACCTCGCGATCCTCAGCATCCTGGCCGCCGGCGCCGCCTACGTCCCGGTCGACGCCGACGACCCCGAGGAGCGGGCGCGACTCGTCTTCGGCGAGGCCGCCGTCCGCGGTGTCATCACCGGCTCCGGACGCTTCGAGCGCGCCGACGCGGAGCCGGCGCGACTGTTCACCGGGTCGGCACCGCACCCCAGCACCGCCTCGATCCCGCTGCTGCAGCCGCCGATCCTCGAGGACGACGCCTGGATCATCTTCACCTCGGGCTCGACCGGCACACCGAAGGGCGTGGCCGTCAGCCACCGCTCGGCCGCGGCCTTCGTCGACGCCGAGGCGCGCGTCTTCCTCCAGGCCGAGCCCCTCGGGCCCGGCGACCGGGTGCTCGCGGGCCTCTCGGTCGCCTTCGACGCCTCCTGCGAGGAGATGTGGCTGGCCTGGCGGCACGGCGCCTGCCTCGTGCCTGCGCCGCGCTCGCTCGTGCGCAGCGGGATGGACCTCGGCCCCTGGCTGACGACGCACGGCATCACCGTCGTCTCGACCGTGCCCACCCTCGCCGCGCTCTGGCCCGCCGAGTCGCTCGAGAACGTCCGCCTGCTCATCTTCGGCGGCGAGGCCTGCCCGCCCGAGCTCGGCCAGCGCCTGGCCGTCGACGGCCGCGAGGTCTGGAACACCTACGGCCCCACCGAGGCGACCGTCGTCGCCTGCGCCGCTCCCCTCGGCGGGCCCGGCCCGGTGCGGATCGGCCTGCCGCTGGACGGCTGGCGGCTCGCCGTCGTCGATCCCGAGGGCCGCCGCGTCGGCGAGGGCGAGGTCGGCGAGCTGATCATCGGCGGCGTCGGCCTGGCCCGCTACCTCGACCCGGTGAAGGACGCCGAGAAGTACGCCCCCGCGCCGACGCTGGGCTGGGAGCGCGCCTACCGCTCCGGCGACCTCGTGCGCTTCGAGAGCGCCGGGCTGGTCTTCCAGGGCCGCGCCGACGACCAGGTCAAGCTCGGCGGCCGGCGGATCGAGCTCGGCGAGGTCGAGGCGGCGCTGCAGGGCCTGCCAGGAGTCTCCGGCGCCGCGGCCGCCGTCCGCACCACCGGCGCGGGGATCCAGGTGCTCGTCGGCTACCTCGCCCTCGCCGGCGGCCGTGAGCTCGACCGCGACGCGGCGCTGACGCGGCTGCGCGAGGAGCTGCCGGCCGCCCTGGTCCCGCTGCTCGCGGTGGTCGACGAGCTGCCGACGCGCGTGTCGGGCAAGGTCGACCGGGCCGCGCTGCCCTGGCCGCTGCCCGAGAGCACCGCGGCCGACCCCGGGCTCGACGCCGGGACCGCCTGGCTCGCCGGACTCTGGCGGGAGGTCCTCGGCGTCCCGGTCGATGAGAGGGCGAACTTCTTCGACCTCGGCGGCGGGTCGCTCGCCGCCGCCCAGCTCGTCGCCCGCATCCGCGAGCAGGACCCCGAGTTCACCGTCGCCGACGTCTACGCGCACCCTCGGCTCGCGGCGATGTCGGCCGAGATCGCGAGTCGCGCGACCGGCGCCGGCGAGGTCTCGAGTCACCGGATCGCCCCGGTCCCGCGCCGGATGCAGGTGCTGCAGACCCTCCTGGGCGCGCCGCTCCTGGTGCTGAGCGGCGCCCGCTGGACGACGGCCGTGCTCACGGTCTGCGCCCTGCTCGACCTGCTGCCCGGCTTCGGCTGGCTGCCCACCGTGCCGCTGCCCGGGCTCGTCGTCGCGTTCGCCCTCTTCTGCACTCCGTTCGGCCGGATGGGCCTCACCGTCCTCGCCGCCCGCGCACTGCTGCGCGGCGTGCGCGCCGGCGACCACCCGCGCGGCGGCGGGGTGCACCTGAGGCTGTGGCTCGCCGAGCGGATCGCCCACCAGCTCGGTGCCGTCAGCCTCGCCGGAGCACCCTGGGTCGCGCACTACGCCCGCGCGCTCGGCGCCCGGATCGCCGACGACGTCGACCTGCACTCGCTCCCGCCGCTCACCGGGATGCTGACTCTCGGCCGCGGCGCCGCCATCGAGCCGGAGGTGGACCTCTCCGGCTACTGGATCGACGGCGACGTCCTGCGGGTCGGCGCGGTCCGCGTCGGCGCCGGCAGCACGGTCGGCGCCCGCAGCACCCTCCTGCCCGGCACCCGCATCGGCAAGAACGCGCAGATCGAGCCCGGCTCCGCGGTCTTCGGCCGGGTGCCGGCCGGCCAGCGCTGGGGCGGCTCGCCCGCGCAGCGCCTCGGCAAGGCGAGCGCGGGCTTCCCCGCCGAGCGCCCGCCGCGTGCGACGCCGTGGGTCTGGGCCTACGCCGTCTCGGCAGTCGGCCTGGCCGCCGTGCCGGTCGTCTCCTTCGCGGCGGGACTCGGCGTCCTCGCCCTCGCCGTGCAGGGCGCAGCGGATCTCGCGGAGGCTCTCCCCCGCGCCGTCGCCGCCCTCGTCCCCGCGGTCGCCGTCACCGGCGTCGTGCTGGCGGGGCTGGTCGTCGTGCTCGTGCGCCTGCTCGGCCGCGGCGTCGAGGCCGGCACGCATCCTGTCCGCGGCCGGATCGGCTGGCAGGTCTGGTCCACGGAGCGCCTGCTCGACCACGCGCGCGCGCTCCTCTTCCCGCTCTACTCCGGCCTCTTCACGCCGGTCTGGCTGCGGCTGCTCGGCGCGAAGGTCGGCCGCGACGTCGAGGCCTCGACCGTGCTGCTGCTGCCCGCGATGACGACCATCCGCGACGGCGCCTTCCTCGCCGACGACACCCTCGTCGCCTCCTACGCCCTCGGCGGCGGCTGGATGCGGCTGGCCCGCGCGGAGATCGGCGAGCGCGCGTTCCTCGGCAACTCCGGAATGGCGGCGCCCGGCCACACGGTGCCGGCCGGCGGGCTGGTCGCGGTGCTCTCCTCCGCCCCGCGGAAGTCGAAGGCGGGCTCGTCCTGGCTGGGCTCGCCGCCGGTGCGGCTGCGGCGCACCGTGGTCGAGGCGGAGTCGGCGCGCACGTTCCGGCCGGCCGCGCGCCTTCGCGCCGCCCGGATCGTCTGGGAGCTGCTGCGCTTCGTGCCGGTCGTCGTCTCGATGGCGATCGGCCTCGGCGTCGTCGCGGCCCTGCTGGCGCTGATACCGGTGATCGGGGCACCGGCGACGGCGGTCGTCGGCGGCGTCGTCCTGCTCGCCGCCGGTGCGGTCGCCGCAGGTGTCTCGACCGCGGCGAAGTGGCTCCTGATCCAGCGCGTGCGCCGGAGCGAGCACCCGCTGTGGTCCTCCTTCGTCTGGCGCAGCGAGCTGGCCGACACCTTCACCGAAATGGTGGCGGCGCCGTGGTTCGCGCACGCCGCGGCCGGAACGCCCGCCCTCGTCTGGTGGCTGCGGAGCCTCGGCGCGCGGATCGGCCGCGGAGTCTGGTGCGACAGCTACTGGCTCCCGGAGGCCGATCTGGTCGATCTGGGCGACGGAGCGACCGTGAACCGGGGCTGCGTCGTGCAGACCCACCTGTTCCATGATCGAATCATGAGCATGGATCTCGTGAGTCTCGACGCCGGCGCGACCCTCGGCCCGCACAGCGTGATCCTCCCCGCCGCGACCATCGCCGCGCACGGCACGGTCGGCCCCGCCTCGCTCGTCATGCGCGGTGAGCTCGTGCCCGCGGGCAGCCGCTGGAGCGGCAACCCGATCGGCCCGTGGCGCGAGGTCCGTGTCGGCGACTACCACGCGCCCGTCGCGTGAGCGACGCGCAGACCGGACTGGAGACGGCGGGCGACCCATACCTCCCCGGCATCGGCAACACCGGCTACCGCGTCGAGTCCTACGATCTCGACCTGGACTACCGGGTCTCGAGCAACCGGCTCGCCGGCCGGGCGACCCTGCGGATCGTCGCGCTGCAGCCGCTGCGCCGGTTCTCGCTCGATCTCAGCCGCCTCCGGGCGACGCGGGTGCGGGTCGCCGGACGCAAGGCGCGCAGCGACCAGGCGGCGCACAAGCTCCGGATCACCCCCGCCGAGCCGCTCGAGGCCGGCGCGAGCGCCGTCGTCGAGATCGAGTACGGCGGGCACCCCGGACCGCGCGCCAGCCACTGGGGCGAGCTCGGCTGGGAGGAGCTGACCGACGGCGTGCTCGTCGCCTCGCAGCCCTCCGGCGCGTCGACCTGGTACCCCTGCAACGACGACGTCGCCGACAAGGCGACCTACCGGATGCGGGTGAGCGCGGAGGAGGGCTACTCCGTCCTCGCGAACGGCGTCCTGCTCGAGACGAGCGAGCGCTCGGGCCGCCGCACCTGGCTCTACGAGCAGCTCGAGCCGACCGCGAGCTACCTCGCGTCGGTGCAGATCGGCCGCTACGTGCTCGAGGACCGCCTGCTCTCCGGAGTGGCCGTCACGCTCGCGCGCCCGGCCGCGCTGGCCGCGCGCGTCGCCCGCGACTTCGCACCGCTCAGCGCCATGCTCGCGTTCTTCTCCCGGGTCTTCGGCCCGTACCCGTTCCGCCAGTACACCGTCGTGGTCACCGCGGACGAGCTGGAGATCCCGCTCGAGGCGCAGGGCATGGCCGTGTTCGGCGCGAACCACGTCGACGGCCGCGGTGGCTCGGAGCGCCTGATCGCCCACGAGCTCGCGCACCAGTGGTTCGGCAACAGCGTCGGCCTCGCCCGCTGGCGGCACATCTGGCTGAACGAGGGCTTCGCCTGCTACGCCGAGTGGCTGTGGTCGGAGGAGTCTGGCGGAATCAGCGCCGACGCCCAGGCCCGCCGGCACCACGCACTCCTGCGGTTCCAGCGCCAGGACCTCGTGCTGGGCGACCCGGGACCGGTGGACCTCTTCGACGACCGCGTCTACAAGCGGGGCGCGCTGACGCTGCACGCGCTGCGGCTCCGGCTCGGCGACGAGGCGTTCTTCCGGCTCCTGCGCACCTGGACCGCGCGGCACGCGTCCGCCACCGCGAGCGAGGACGACTTCCGTGCGCTCTGCACCGAGGTCGCCGGCGGCTCGGCGATCGCGGGCGGCACGGCGGCCTCGGCGGTCGAGTCGCTGCTCGACGCCTGGCTCGTCGACGTGCGGCTGCCGCCGCTACCGCCCGCCCGCTGAGACCAGCGAGTCCTCGAGCGCGTCGCCGTGCTCGCGGCGCCAGCCGATGATCGGACCGGCACCTCCGACGGAGTCGCCCAGCGCGACGCTGACCCGGAGCGACGGGTCGAGGTGCGGCTCGGCGAGCCGAAAGCGCGAGGTGTCGATGCGAGCCTCCGCGGTGAAGCGCGACTCGTGGATCCGGACGCGCCGTGGGTCGACGTCCAGCCCGCGGCCGTCGGCCTTCAGTGCGGCCTCTATGCGGGTCCAGTGCAGGATCGGATCGGCGGCGCGGTACCCGCCCGTCGCGAAGGGAGCGCCGGCGATCCGCGTGATCGCGACGCCGCGCTCGGGCGGACCCGCGACCGGCTCGACGTCGACCCCGACGACGCCTGCGCTGCTGGCCGCGACGACGACCGCGCCCGGGCAGTGCGCGATGCTGACGGAGAGGTGCTCGGCGCCCTCAATCCAGGGGCGCCCGTGCGGACCACCGCAGCGGGAGCAGCGGGCGGTGACCCGGACCATCGAGGCGGACAGCCCCAGGAGCTCGCCCGCGAGCATGCGCAGCAGGACGCGGCCGAAGACGAAGCGCTCCGCCACCGCCGCCGACCCCGTCGCGCGGTAGCGCTCCCGCTCCGCCGTGCCGAGCAGCGGCAGCAGCCGCTCGGCGTCGAGGCGCTGCTCGTCGAGCGCGAGCCAGCGCAGGTGCACCCCCGGCAGGTCGCGCACGCCGTCGTCGTTCCTCATCCCGTCCCCCACGGTCGTGTCCCCCATGATCCCGTTCCCCCGGTCCGGCGCTACTCGGCGGCCCGCGCTGTCGCCGCGTGCTCGCCGCGCTCGTAGACGTCCGCCGCCGAGCCGACGATCAGGGGATCGGGTCCGAGCGGCGACACGACCTCGTCGTCCCGGCCGTCGTAGTCGTACAGGCTCAGCACGTAGCGCATCGCCTCGAGCCGGGCGCGCTTCTTGTCGTTGCTCTTGACGATGGTCCACGGCGCGTCGGCGGTGTCGGTCGCCGCCATCATCGCCTCCTTGGCCGCGGTGTAGTCGTCCCACTTGTCCAGCGAGGCGAGGTCCATCGGCGAGAGCTTCCACTGCCGCACCGGGTCGATCATCCGGATGGTGAACCGGGTGCGCTGCTCCTCGGCCGAGACCGAGAACCAGAGCTTGACCAGGTCGATGCCCTCGCCGACGAGCATGCTCTCGAACAGCGGCGTCTGCCGGACGAACTCGTCGTACTGATCCGGCGTGCAGAAGCCCATCACGCGCTCGACCCCCGCCCGGTTGTACCAGGAGCGGTCGAACAGCACGATCTCGCCCGCTGCGGGCAGGTGCGAGACGTACCGCTGGAAGTACCACTGCGTGCCCTCCCGCTCGGTCGGCTTCTCGAGCGCGACGACCCGGGCGCCGCGCGGGTTGAGGTGCTCGGTGAAGCGCTTGATGGTGCCGCCCTTGCCCGCGGCGTCGCGCCCCTCGAAGACGACGACCAAGCGCCGACCGTGCTTCTTGATCCAGTTCTGGAGCTTGAGCAGCTCGATCTGCAGCAGCCGCTTGCCGGCCTCGTACTCCTCGCGCGACATCCGCTCGTCGTAGGGGTAGCCCTCGCGCCAGGTGTCGATCTGCGTGCCGTCGCGGCGCAGCAGCACCGGATCGTCGTCGTCCTCGTCGAGCACGACGAGGTCGCGGGCGTCCTCGGGCGTGAGCGAGCGGAGCAGCTCGGGCGTCGGCACGAGGGCACCGTGGGGAGCGGCATCGGGAGCGGCACCGGGAGCGGCGTCGAGGACGGCGTCGGGGCTGAGGGAGCGATCGGAGACGGAGGGCACGGAGCGACGCTAGGGGCCCCGAGCGACGCCGGGGTGAACGGCGGGTGTCCGCCCTCTCGCGCCCGCGCGCAGCCGGACGTACCCTCGTCGCATGTGCCGGAACATCCACACGCTCCACAACTTCGAGCCCGCCGCCTCCGACGAGGAGGTGCACGCCGCCGCCCTCCAGTACGTCCGCAAGATCAGTGGCGCCACCCGCCCGTCGAAGGCGAATCAGGAGGCGTTCGACCGCGCCGTGGCGGAGATCGCCCACATCACGGGCCACCTCCTCGAGGACCTGGTGACCACCGCGCCGCCGAAGGACCGCGAGGTCGAGGCGGCGAAGGCCCGCGAGCGCTCGGCCCAGCGCTTCGCGACGGCCTGAGCCTCGACGCACGCGCCGACCGATCCGGGAGAGGCACGCGCTAGCCGATCAGGTAGACGAAGCCGCGACCCGACCGCGCGATCCGGGACGCGAACTCCACGGCGCGGTCCAGGTACTGCCCGAGCTGCTCCCCCTCGGGGTGCTGCGACAGGCCCTCCTCGAGCTCCTGCCGGAGCGCGAGGAGATCGTCGGCGATCTCGGGGACCTCGCCCGGGAGAACGGCGCGCGTCCACGGGTCCCAGCACATCCCCCGCAGCGAGACCCGGCCCTCCAGCATCCGGTGCGCCGGCCGCGGCGACTGCCCCGGCGAGCGCGGAGCGGTCAGCGCCTGCAGCCCGGACCACGCCCGGTCGAGGAACAGCATGTCGTCCTCCGGCACCGGCTGCGGCAGGTCGGCGGCCTCGATCGCGGCGCCGTGCGGCATCCCCCAGGCGCCCGCCAGTGCGGTCTCGCCGATCACACTCCGCGGGTCGGCGAGCGCGCGCTCGGTCAGATCGGCATCGAAGGCGTAAGCGTAATAACGGATTCCCATGCGTCGATGGTGGCGAGCGCCGCGCCCGCTCCGGCGCCGGATATCGACATCTGGGGAGGGCCGAGCGATCCCGCGGCTGTGGAGGGACGAGCGACCGCTTCTGCTCCCGGACTCGTCAGGCGTCGAAGGCCGCCGGCGGCAGGTCCGTCTCGCCGTCCTCGACGGCGCGGACAATGCGCGCCGCGACCGACTCCGGCGAGTGCCCCGCGCCGAAGCGCGGAGCCGTGCCCGCCAGCGGGTGCTGCGACAGCGCGGTCTCCGTGTGGCCGGGCCGCGCGTCGAGCAGGAGGACGCCCGCCTTCCGGTACTCCCGTGCCGATGCCCGGACGAACGAGTACAAGGCCGCCTTGGACGCGGAGTACGCCGCGAGACCGGCGGTCGGCGCCTCGGCGACCACCCCGCTGATCGTGACCGCGAAAGGCCGATTCCCGGAGGCGGACAGGGCGGCGAACGACGCCGTGAGCACACGGATCGGCGCCAGGGCGTTCACGTCGACGAGCTCCTCGAGCACCGCCGGATCGAGCTCGGCCGAGGGGCCGAAGGCGACGACGCCGGCCGCGACGACGACGCCGTCGAGGCGCCCGTGGCGGCGCAGGACCTCGTCCACCAGGCGCTGCGGGGCGTCCTCGCCGAGGAGATCGGCGACGAGCGGCGAGTCGCCGAGGTCGGCGGCGCGGCGCCCGGAGCGGACCACGGTCGCGCCGCGCTGCTCCAGCTCGTCCACGATCAGCCGCCCGAGCCCGCCGGAGGCACCGAGGACGAGGACGACGGAGTCTTCGAATCGAGTCATGTTCGAAGCGTAGACGGGGGGTCTGGCGCGAATCGCCTCTACCGGGACGCAAGGGCCGTCAATACGGTGGATCGCATGTCGCGACCGGACACCTGCGCCGTGCTCCACCGACTGGTGGAGGTCCTCGAGGACCCCGCGCCGATCAACCCGGGCCACGCCCGGCACGTGAGCGGACTGCTCGCCGGCGCCCTCGACTCCGCCCCGGTCCTCCGCGACTGCGCCGGCGCCCCGGCCCAGCTCGTCGCCTTCGCGACGGAGGACCCGGCGGACGAGAACCCGGCCCTCTGAGCGCACCGGCCGCCACCGCGTCACCCGGCACGTCGCCGCCTCGCCCCACTCCTCAGAAGTCGCGGTGGTCGAGCGCGAGAGCCGCGACTCCCGCGGACTCGGAGGCGTCTCTGCCTCTCGGCCTCGCTCCACTCCCCAAAAGTTGCGGTAGTCGGCTGCGACTACCGCGACTTCTGCGGAGTCGCGCCGCCGCCGCCGTCCGCCGCACGCCCCCTCGTAGACTCGACGGGCCGAGAGAACGGGGACCCGGTGGACGAGGAACGCGCCGCACCTGCGGGCTGGTACCGCGATGACGCCCACCCGGGGTCGATGCGCTGGTGGGACGGCACCGCCTGGACCGACGCCCGCCGCTCCGCGGAGGACTCGGCGCCCGGCGACCCGGACGAGCAGGAGAAGCGCAGGCTGCCGGACACCGCCCCCGAGCACGTCGAGTACCGCCTCCCCCACTCCGCCGGCACCCCCACGGTCGACGCCGTCGACGAGGCGGAGCGGATCGAGGAGATCGCCGCCGTCGTCGGCCGCCCGCTGCGCGTCGGCGAGATCTCCGACCAGATCCTCGACGTCGTCCTCGTGCCCGAGCCCGACCACCCCACCGGCACCCCCGCCGTCTCGGTCCGCGCCGGCGGACGCGTGATCGGCTACCTCCCCGACGCCTACCGCCGCGCCCCCGCGCTTCCCGGGCTCTCCCGCGTGGTCGCGAGTCGCGCCGCCCCCACCACCACCGCCCGGCTCCGCGCCGAGCGGACGGAGGCGGGACTGCGCGCCTCCGTCACGGTCGCGCTCGTCGCCCCCGAGCTGCTGATCCCGCTCAACGCTCCGCCCCAGGAGCGCTACTCGATCCTCCCCTGGGGCCGCGCCCTGCAGGTGCAGCGCGAGGACGAGCACTTCGTCCGTCTGGCCGGCGTGGTCCCCGAGGGCGGCCGCGGGCTCCTCCTCGTGACGCTCCACCCTGTCGGCGGCCTCGTGGAGATCCGCCTCGACGGCGACCGCGTGGGCGAGCTGACCACGGCGACGTCCGAGCAGTTCGCGCCCACCCTCCGCCACCTCGCCGGCCTCGGCCTCACCGCCGTCGCCTACTGCTCCTTCCAGGGCTCGCCGCTGAAGGCCGAGCTGACGCTGCAGGCCGCCCGCGCCGCCGAACTGCCCGCGGACTGGGTCGACGGCCGCCCGGCGACCCTCCCCCGCCTGGTCCCCGGCGCCACGGAAGCCCCGCCCGCCTACGTCGCGCCGCTGCGGCCGACCCCGCGCACCTCGGAGGCCGTGGCCCGGTCCACCCGCCGCACCGTCGCCTGGGTCGTCGTCGGCGTCTGCACGCTGGTCGGCCTCTCCAGCTGGATCATCGGCGACGTCCTGAACTGACCCGATCGGGACACGAGCTACTCGACGGCCCGCGTCCACGATTCGAGCAGGCCGGCCGTCTCCGCCACCTCGACGGAACCGGTGGCGACGCCGATGACGAGGTCGTACGCGTCGTCCTCTGGGGCGTCGAGTTCGAGTCCGTTGAGACCGAGGAAGACGACGACGGACATCCAGCCGAGCCGCTTGTTCCCGTCGACGAGCGGGTGGTTCCGCACGAGCGACTCGAGCAGTACCGCGGCCTTCTGAGGAATGTCCGGATACGCCTCCCGGCCGAAGAGTGAGGACTGCGGCCGATGGGCGGCCGAGTCGAGGAGTCCGAGATCGCGGACGTGCGGCACCCCGAGATCGTCGGCCAGCGCCAGCAGGTCCTCGAGTCGCAGGTACCGGACCCGTCGCGCGTCGCGCACCGATCTACTGAGCGAGACGATCGAGCAGAGCCGCGTACCGCTCCCGCCCACGGGCGGACAGCGCGGCGACGTCCTCGCGGTGCACACGTCGATCCGCTGCCTCGAGGATGGCGCGCACCGTCGCCTCCTGCTTGCTGATCCCCTGCGCCTCCGCGAGCGCGGTCAGCGCGGACTCCTGCTCGTCGGTCAGTCGAAGCGTCATGGCCATGCCGTCATGATACCGCCGTGATACCACGACGTGCAGTGGAACCAGGCCTGAGCAGGGCGCTGACGAAGTAGCCCCTCCCCCCTCACGCCCGAACGCATTCCTTCCATTCCTCGTGCCACAGCGGAGCTTCGTTCAGCTCGTCGCGACGTGCCCGCCAGCCGGGAAGGGCTTGGTCCATCAAGGCGACGAACTTCTCGCCGTGCCCGCGTTCACGTAGGTGGGCGAGTTCGTGGACGACGATGTACTCCAGGCACCGCGGGTCCTTTTTCGCCAACTCCGGGTTGAGCCAGATCGTCCGTGATGTAGCGATGCAGGTGCCCCACTTAGTCTTCATCCGGCGCACGACGAACCTGTTTACCTCGACTCCGAGGATCGGTTGCCACTTCTCTAGCAGCGCGGGCACGGCGGCCTTCAGTTCACGCCGATACCACCGATCGAGTGCTCCGAACCGCCCGGTGGCTTCGGTTCCGGGCGGAGTGATTACCCAGAGCGTGTTGCCCTTGATCTCGACACTGTGCCCACCGCTCGACTTGGAGACGTCGAGGAGATACCGCTGCCCCCAGACGTAATGGGTCTCCCCCGAGACCATCTTGCGCTCTGTCTGCCTGTCCGCGTTCTGGAGCTGCTCCCGCTGACGCTTGATCCACGAGAGCCGCTGCACGACCGCGAGCCGAATTGTATCCTCAGTCATCCGATGCGGTGCAGCGACTCGCACCCGGCCCACCGGCGGGTAGACCGAGATGTGCAAGTTTTTGATGTCTTTGTAGACTACGTCGACGCTAAGGCCCGCGACGGTGAGGTAAGCGTTAGCGGTACTCATCGTTATTCTTCAGCAGTTCGATAAAGTCCGCAAGTGAGTCCTCTTCGACGCCGGGGAGTTGCTTTCGTAGCTCACGAGCGAGCGAGCGTTCCTTCATCCTGCCGGCACCAGCGTCGGCCCATCCATGTTCCTTGCCCGCTTGGATTCGGTGATGCAGTCCTTCGTAGTCGACGACCACATGTTCTGGACGCCACACGAAGTCCACGATCGCCCGACGTGCTGGTGTGCTTGCCCATTCGGGGTAGGTCTTGCCGTCTGCGGCCTCCCGGGTGCCAACCTTCTTTGTCAACTCGATGAGTTTCCGGAGGTAGGCCGCGTAGTCCTCCGCGTCTTCCTTCTGCTTCTCGATGAGTGCGTCGAGGAGTTCGGACATGTGCTCGTAGTAGCGCGGGTTCATCGCGTGCTCGTCCACGATGGTTTTGCGGACATTGTTGATGATCGTTTCCGCCGTAGCCGCGCTGCTGCCCTTCACTCCAGGCGGTAGCGTGTCGATCGCGTCGGGCCCCCGCTCGACGATGAGCTGGACCAAGGTCTTCTCCAGGTCGGCGACCTGCGCGACGGGTTTGGCGTTAATGTAATTGTCGAGCAGTTGGCGCATCCCCGCCTCATACTGCTTCATGTCAATGTTCTCGCCGGCTCCGGCCTCGACCTCGCTCTTGACGGCGGCATAGAGGGCGACCTCGTCTCTAACCGACGCAATCTCAGCGGTCGTATAGCCGGCGGCTTCCATGTCGCTGGCGACGGCTCCGAAAGCACGTACCAGAGTGGCGACAGACTTGTAGAGTAAGACGCGTTTGGGTTCGTTGTCCTTTGTCTGGTCGGTATCGCCGGGCGTAGACGCAACGAAGTAGTGCTGGTATTCGAGCGTGCCCTTGGGCGGGGCGACGGGCTCGCACAGAGCACGGACGGCATCGAGAGCATCCTCCAGATCTCTGCGGTCCTGCTCGTTGCGATCGCTGATCAGTCCGTTGACGTCATCGGCTTCGAACTCGCCGAAGGCCTCGGAGGTGTAGTCGGTCACGGTCTTGTCGAGCGACTTGAACAGGTCGCGGTAGTCGACGATGTACCCGTAGGTCTTGTCGTCGCCGTCGAGACGGTTGACGCGGCAGATTGCTTGAAAGAGGCCGTGATCGCGCATCCTCTTGTCGATGTATACAAACGTTGCACTCGGCGCGTCGAAACCGGTCAGCAGTTTGTCGACCACGATGAGCAGCCGCATCTGGCCGGGCTCGTTGACGAACTTCTTCTTGGCATCGGTCTCAAACTCTTCCACCCGGCCAATGGCCTTGTTGGGGTGCTCGCCGAAGTGGTCGGCGAGCATCTGCCGGTAGATTTCGTACTTGCGGAGCTCTTCCGTGTCGCCCTCACCAGCGTCTTCCTTGGAAATTGCGGTCGGGTTGGGCTTGTAGCTGGTGACGATCGCGACCTTGCCCTTGAAGCCGCTCCTCACGAAGGCCTCGTAGAACGTGCAGGCCTGAAAAACCGAGTCACTGACCAAAATCGCGTTTCCCCGGCCGCTGATCAATCGTGGCTGGGTCTCCATGTCCATGAGGATGTCCTGGACGATTTGCGCCGAGCGAGGTGCTGAGGAAAAAACCTTTTGGATAGTGCCCCACTTCTGCTTCAACCGGGCCTTCGACAGGTCGGTGAGGTTGCGGGTCTTGGCCTCGAACCATCTGTCGACAGCCGCGGATCCCTGGAGCTCCTGTTCGACGTTGCGGGCCTCGTACTTCAGGTCGAGTACAACCCCGTCACGGACGGCCTCGTCGAACTTGTAGGTATGGATGAACGACCCGAACGTCTCGATGCTGGTCTTCTTGTCACTCTTCAGCAGCGGCGTGCCGGTGAAGCCGATGAACATCGCCCCCGGCAGAAGGTCCTTCATGAGGCGGTTCATCTTGCCGCTCTGGGTGCGGTGGGCCTCGTCGACGAATACGAAGATATTGCCTTTGGCCCTGAATCCGTCGGGGATATTCGTCTTGAGTTCCTTCGCGAACTCTTCGGCGCCCTTATCGCGCGCCTCGTCGTCGGTGCCGCGAAACTTGTGCACCAGGGAGCACATGAGTCGCGGGTTCGAGGTGTTTAGCATCGCAAGCATGTCCGCGCCCGACTGGGTACGAACAATCTTTTCGCCGACCCCAGAGAAGCCGCCCTCGATCTGCTCGTCCAGCTCAGTGCGGTCGGTGATAACAAGGACGCGAGCATCATGTTGGGTCTCCAGGATCCACCTGGCCAACCACACCATCGTCAGGCTCTTGCCCGACCCTTGGGTGTGCCAGATGATGCCGCCCTCACGCTTAGCGATCCGGGCCTTAGAGGCCTTGACGCCGAAGTATTGGTTGTGGCGAGGGGACTTCTTCACGCCCGCGTCGTAGACGATGAAGTCGTGGATGATCTCCAGGAAGCGCTCTTTGGAGCACATTTGTGTGATCGCGAGGTCGAGGGCAGCGTTCTCGCCGGCTTCCTTCCACCGCAACCAATACTTCTCCGGTGTCTCAATGACCCCGTAATGCAGTCCCTCGACATCGTTGCCCGCGAACAGCAGTTGGACCGTTGTGAAGAACGGGCGGACGAAGTCGTGGCGCTGGTTGCCGATGTTTTGACGGATGCCGCTAGCGACACTCACCGTTGAGCGCTTCAACTCCACCACACCGAGCGCGATCCCGTTCACAAAGAGGACGAGATCGGGTCGCTTCGTGTGCTGGCCCTTGACGGTGACTTCTTCGGCCACGACGAAGTCGTTCTTCGCCGGATTGGTCCAATCGATCAGGTGGACCGACTGGGTGGTCTGGTCGACGTCGGTCTTGACCTTTGCGCCGTATCTGAGCAACTCATAGACTTTGCGGTTCTGGTCGTACAACGAAGAGCCACCGCCGAACGCTGCAGCGATCAGGAGTTGATGTACCGCTCGAGAGATCAGAGCCTCGTCGTATCCACGACGGAGCAGGTAAGCGTGGAGCTTGGCTTCATCGACGTTGCGGTTGTCCTGATCCTTCAGGCTTCCGCCATAATCGTACCCGAGCTTGTCACGGAAGAGCTTGACGACCCGGTCCTGCGTCTCGCGTTCCTTCTGTCCGACCGTGCTCATTCTTGCTCCTTTACAGGCAGACGAGTGCGCCCCGTCAGCAGTTCCTGCATCAGCCCGACCTTCATCGCGCGCGCAGCCTCCAGTCGACGTCCAAGAGCTTCGATCTCAGCATCTGCATCCTGCAAGGCATCGGCGATAGCACGCTGCTCTTCCGTTCCGGGCAGGGTCAGCGCAATACTTGAGACATAGTTACGGGTCGTGGCAAGCACTTTCGTACCGGCGGCCAACCGGAGCAAAGCGCCACGAAATGCGGGCATGAACTGGATGTAAGCTTTGAAGCCATCTGCGAGTATGGATTTGTCGAACCGTGCGGCAATGGTATGGAGCCCCGGAACCACACCCTCTGGAGGCACATCAGAAATTTCCACCGACCTGCCTACTCCATCCGGATCTTCTGATGCATCAGCAAAGACCAAATCTCCAGGGAGCAAACGACCCGCAGAGGACGCTAGGTGCGCGGCTGTCCGCGGCATGCTCTCGGTAGATGCATCAAGACGAACGGAACTACGTGTGTGGATATCTCCATAGTGGAGGTAACGCAGAGGAGATTTTTGGTCGAGCTGATCGCGAGACAGCGCAACCGTACGAATGTATGTGACATGGTCACCGAGAAGGACTTGGCGCCAGTCACGGGTGAAGCCGGGGAGACGGGTACGCCCGGTGAGGAGCTCGTGCATCATGCCCCGCTGTACATCCCGCTTCTTCGCGATCAACCGCTCCAGCGACGCCCTGAGGTCATCCGCGGAGCGCAAGACTGTCGCTATCGCCTTCTGCTCAGCAGACGGCGGGACCGGCATTGGAACCCTGAGAAGATTTTCTTTGGTCAGATGAGCGAGGCTTGACTTCCCGACGATCGCCTGAAGCGCTCCTGTAGCGACGAAGTATTCGAAGAATGCCGCGGCCAATTCGGGTTCGTATCCTTGCTTGGGGCGCAAGCGATGGAGGGTATTGAGGTAATAGGCCTCTGAAAGTTCACCCCGCCAGACGCTGGAGCGTCCGATCTCGCCACCTTCACAAACAAGCAAGTCGCCTTCAATCAGTCGCAACGCACGAATATCGGCTTCGTTCAGTAGCTCAACAGCCGCCACCGACGGATTAATATACCCCCAGCGCACGCCGCGATTATTGATACATAGCTTTGGAACGCCCCGAGCAACAGCCGCGTCCACTCGCTTCCCAAGCTGAACCGAAAACTCGTCACCGACAGTCGAGGTGCCCCACGCGGTCATGCACGAATCCCCAGGTCGACAAGCCGGCGCACTACCTTTTGACCAAGCTGACAGACCAAAGCATCCAGCTCACCGACCGTAGCTTCGTACCGCCCGGCAAGCACGCCGAGGCGTTCGATCAGGGTCTGCCCGAGCGCGGTGATCTCACCATCTATCTGTCGTCGGAGCGTGGCACCCCATTTGTCATCTATCACGAGACTTTGCACTTCGGTCTCGGTCAGTAACTTGTACTTGGCAACGGCCTTTTCGTTGAGCGCAATCGTTGAGTCCTTGACCCTGGCCTTTGCCTTGGCCTCTAAAGCATACAGCGTGATGACCCTAGTGAGCGCTGCGATCTCTTGGGGGTAGCCATTGGTGGCTTTGAGTTCCTTTAACGCGGCCTTCGCGGCAGCATCGGTGAGCCTGCCTTCGACTTCTACTAGGTCGAACAAGGGCCCGTCTTCAATGGCGTTCTCTTCGATGAAGTCAGCAACCGCGAGGGTGGCTGCGTCGCGTGCTTCAGTGAGGCAGTCCAATGCAGCCTGCTCGGCAGCGAAGTAGCGGGCAATCACAAGCTCGGGCGGCAGGAGGTCCATGACCCAGCGCTGCGCCTTCGCACCGGTGCCGAAGGCGATGTGGGCGTCTTCGTACTTGGGCTTGTTGTTTTTGTCTTTCCAAGTACGCGCGGCGCGCGGCTGCACGGCCTGAATCCAGCCTTCGCCGACGATCAGCGACGCGTCATCTTGTATGACGTCGTTCCAGTAGCTCATTAGCCTCTCATATACGCCGTACTCGTCAATTAGCGGACGTGGCCGGAAGGCGTCCAAGAGCGCCTCAGAGATGTTGTGAATAAGGTCAGCGGGTTTTGTGTGAGCTTCGATTTTCTCAAGCGGACGGCGCTTGTTCGCCCACCACTGCTGAAACGTGCTCACGGTGTCGTGAACGAAAGCCTCGTACTCGCCGGAGCCGGTGACCGTTGACTGGATCGCGCCCGGTTCGACCTTCAACTGCGAGTAACCGTCGCGCAGCGGCGAGAAGAGCTCACCGCGGAGGTCTGGGAACGCATCCCAGTAGGGCTGGAGCGCGTCGAGGTCGCGATTCGGGATGCCGCCGAGCATATGGGCATGGAGATCCTGGATGTCCTCGGGCTCGGTAGAGTCGATGTATCGCGGGATGTTGAGATTGTAGTCGTTCTTAGGGTCCGCGATTTCGCTCACGGGCACCATGCGGGAGTACCTGGAGATCTCTTTGCTACTCGTGCAGGCGTCGACGATCTTGTGCATGTCGCGCGGGCGCAGGCGGTTCTTGGGACCGTCCTTGGCGAAGCCCTTGCTCGCGTCGATCATGAGGATGCCGGTGCGCGCCTGAGCGTCTTCCTTGTCGAGCACCATCAGGCAGGCGGGAATGCCGGTGCCGAAGAAGAGATTCGCCGGCAGACCGACGATCGCCTTGATGTAGCCACGTTTGATAAGCTCGGTGCGGATTCTCGCCTCGGAGTTCCCGCGGAACAACACACCGTGCGGAAGGACGACGACACCCTTGCCTCGTGGCCGTAACGACTTGACCATATGCAAGAGGAAGGCGTAGTCGCCGTTCTTGTCCGGCGGGGTGTCAAACCCGTCAAAACGGCCGAAGGAGAAGTCAAAGCCGTTGCGCCAGGTCTTGTGGGAGAACGGCGGGTTGGCCACGAGGTAGTCGAATGTCTGGAGGTTGCCGTTGTAGGTGAACTTCGGGTTCGCCAGCGTATTGGCCTGGCGCAGGTCGTGGGTCTCGTTGCCGTGAAGAATCATGTTCATCCGCGCGAGCGCCCAGGTGGCGTTGTCGTTCTCCTGGCCGTAGATCGTTAGTCCGTTAGGTGCGGCATCAGCGACTTTAATCAGCAGTGATCCGGAGCCGCATGTCGGGTCGTACACGGTGGTGGACTTCGGGGTGTTTGCAGGGATCTGGAGCAGCTGCGCTATCACGCGAGAGACCTCGGCTGGGGTATAGAACTGCCCCTTGCTCTTGCCGGACTGGGTGGCGAAGTGCCGCATGAGGTACTCGTAGGCGTCCCCTAAGAGGTCGTCCCCTTCAGCCTTGGAGCCGGTGAAGTCAATGTCCTGGAAGATTCCGATCAGGTTCGAGACCCTGTCCTGCAGCTCCTTGCCGGAGCCCAGCTTGGCGGGGTCGTCGAAGTTTGCGTTGTTGATGACGCCAAGCAGGTCGTTCTCTTCGGCGAGACGCCTGACCGCGATGTTGACCTTCTCGCCGACGTCGGGTTTCCCTTTGAGCGATATCAGGTGGTCGAAGGAACCGTCTTCGGGGACGTAGATGAGCGTCGAGTTGTCTGCCTTCGCCTTGTCGGAGACATACTTTACGAACAACAGCGTCAGGACGTAGTCCTTGTATTGGCTAGCATCCATGGATCCGCGCAGCTCATCAGCACTGCTCCACAGAGAGGAGTACAGATCAGATTTCTTTAGCGCCACAACTAACTCTTTCTCCGTCATGCATGAATCTCGGGCCTAGATCAGGCTTTCCTACCCGCCACCGCTTCTCAGAATCTTCCACTGCCGTTGCCCTCGTCCCAGATCGCGGCACCGCCGCTACGGACCCATTCGTCGACCTCGCGGGTCTGGCACTTCCAGGGCCCGCCGAACTCGTGGGCCGGAACGGAGCGTTCGGCGGTCCAGCTTTAGAAGGTCTCCTTAATTCCGCCGAGGTAGTTTACGATTGCGTCGGCAGAAAGCCATGGTTCGCTCAATTTCGCGCTCCTTGGAACAGGAAGCGGCCCTCAGGTCGCTTTCATCCGGTTTAGTCCGCCATGCCCGTCAGGGGCTCTCCGTCTAGCCAACGCGCCTCTCCTTTCGAATACTCGGAGACAGTCGGCGAGGAAGTTTGCTCTCCCTTACGCGCGCGACCACTATAAGAGACTCGATAGTCTACCTGACTACCATCAGACCGACGAAAAGTCAGGATCCATGGGACCCCCTGCAACGTGCCCCTTTTGTTGTAAGGTCGGAATGAGCCTATAAGGTTTCCTACCAACCACGATCCAGTACCGTTTCCGGGCCCCTTCCACCACTGCACCAGGTCCGCGAGCAGCTTCAACGGCACAGCCGATGCGCGGCGATACTCTCCGATGCTCCGGACGAAGATTACGTCACTCTCGTCGCTAGCGGACACCTCGGGCTCTTCTGAGGCAGAGTCAGGGCTACTCTCACCGACATCTGATTCGGGACCAGGCTCTGCGGCGGCCCGTGTGGCCGGCTCCATTGCCTCGAGGAAATCTTTCATGGATTCAACGCCGGACGCTGCTGCTGCGGAGTTGCTTGCAGCCTCCATAGAAGCAACACCAATATTTTTTAGCAGAAGCTCCTGTGCATTTTGGTCATCTACTGCCTTCTTCGCCTGAACACGGAAAATAGTCACCGCCACTGCCGCCCCGAAACCAGTAACCGCCAGGGAAAGCAACGAAAGCGCATTCCATATCCAGACATCGTCCCGCAGTACAACCGTGTAGAAGACTAGAAAAAGGGCGGCAGCCACTGACAACGAGTAGGCCCCCCTCTCCGCCCACATCCAGCGGCCCGCTGGCTTCACACCAGCAGCGCCGAGGTCAGCAGTGGCGCGCGACACAGCTACTTCTGACCAGAGGTTGTTTGGAAGCGGAACTCCACCACGTCGCCGTCCTGCATGACGTAGTCCTTGCCCTCGATGCGGGCCTTGCCCTTGGCGCGCGCCTCGGCGATGGAGCCGGTCTCGACGAGGTCGTCGAACGAGATGATCTCGGCCTTGATGAAGCCCTTCTGGAAGTCGGTGTGGATCACGCCGGCCGCCTGCGGAGCGGTCCAGCCCTTGCCGATCGTCCAGGCCCGCGTCTCCTTCGGGCCCGCCGTCAGGTAGGTCTGCAGGCCGAGGGTGTCGAAGCCGATGGACGCGAGCTGGTTGAGGCCCGACTCGGTCTGGCCGGTGGACTCGAGCATCTCGGCAGCGTCGGCCTCGTCGAGGTCGATCAGCTCGGACTCGATCTTGGCGTCGAGGAAGATCGCGTGCGCCGGGGCGACCAGCGCGGCCAGCTCACCCTTGCGCGCCTCGTCGGTCAGCACGGCCTCGTCGACGTTGAAGACGTAGATGAAGGGCTTCGCGGTCAGCAGGCCCAGCTCGCGGATCGGCTCGAGCTCGATCGAGGACGCCGAGAGCGGCTTGCCGGAGTCGAGGAACTCGCGCGCCTTCTTCGCCGTCTCGAGAACGATGGGCTCGATCTTCTTCCCCTTCAACTCCTTCTCGTAGCGCGCCTCTGCCTTCTCGAGGGTCTGCAGATCGGCGAGGACGAGCTCGGTGTTGATCGTCTCCATGTCGCTCGCGGCGTCGACCTTGCCGTCGACGTGCACGACGTCGGCGTCCTCGAAGCCGCGGATGACCTGGGCGATCGCGTCGGCCTCGCGGATGTTGGCGAGGAACTTGTTGCCCAGGCCCTCGCCCTCCGACGCGCCGCGGACGATGCCGGCGATGTCGACGAACGACACGGGCGCGGGGAGGATGCGCTCCGAGCCGAAGATGCCGGCGAGGACCTCGAGGCGCGAGTCGGGCAGATTCACGACTCCGACGTTGGGCTCGATCGTCGCGAACGGGTAGTTCGCGGCGAGCACCGTGTTCTTGGTCAGCGCGTTGAAGAGCGTCGACTTGCCGACGTTGGGGAGTCCGACGATTGCGATAGTGAGAGCCACGGGCATCCATCCTACGGCGTGGTCGCGGGGGCGCCGCGTGCCGGTCCCGGCGGCGTCGGAGGTGCGTGAGAGGGTGAAGTCGTGCCCATCGACTTCACCGCCATCGACTTCGAGACCGCCAACTCGCACGGAGCCTCCGCCTGCTCCGTCGGGCTCGTGAAGGTCCGCGACGGCCGCGTCGTGGACCGCGCGGGCTGGCTCATCCGCCCGCCCTACGGCTACGACGACTTCCTCGAGTGGAACACCCGCATCCACGGCATCCGCAAGCACGACGTCCACGGCGCCGCCTCCTGGGTCGAGCAGTTCGCCGACCTCGTCGCGTTCGCCGGCGAGGACGTCTTCGTCGCCCACAACGCCGGCTTCGACATGAGCGTCATCCGCGCCGCCTGCGCCGCGACCGCGCTCGAGCTCCCCGCCTACGACTACCTCTGCTCGCTGCAGCTCGCCCGCAGGACCTACCAGCTCGAGTCCTACCGCCTGCCGTCCGTCGCGTTCGCCGCCGGCTACGACGACTTCCGCCACCACGACGCCTCGGCCGACGCCGAGGCCTGCGCTGCGATCGTGGTGCACGCCGCCCGCCGGCACGGGGCCGGGAGCCTGGCCGAGCTCGGCGAGCTGGCCGGCGTCTCCGTCAAGCACCTGCGGCCGAAGGCGCCGGTCGCCGCCTGACTCCCGGGTCGGCGATCCGAGGGCCCCTGCGACTCACTCCCCCGCGCGCGGGTCGCCGAACCAGTTGCTGAAGATGCGCCAGAAGTTGCGGTTTCCGTAGGCCGAGCACGCGTCGCCCGAGCCGTAGAGATTCGCCAGCGCCGCGGCGTTCGGCTGGTACGGCGTGTAGTAGTAGAGCCCCGCCGTCGCCGCGTTCTCGATCCGCACCGGAGCCGTCCCGCAGGCGGCGTCGGGCGAGTACTGGATCTCGCTGGTCTCACCGACCGGATACCAGTCGAAGCTGCTGTCGGGGTTCCGGTAGCGCTGGAACTGCCAGGCCGCGCCGTAGACCTGGCCGAAGAAGCCGAAGTAGTCGCTGTCGCAGTCGGCGGTGTCCGGGCAGCCGTAGCCGGTGGCGCTGCGGAACTGCCGCTCGCTCGGCGCACTGTCGGTGACGAGCGACTGCTCCTTCTGCAGCAGTGTCAGCAGCACGGCGGGGCTGACGTCGCAGGCGCCCGCGACCGCGCTGACGATCTCCGCTGCGGAGACGTCCTGCCCGCCGAGGTACGCGTCGCACTGCTCATCGGCGGCGACGTCGCCGGTGTCCTCGGCGTAGTCGCGCAGGCACGGGACGTCGGTCCCGTTGCAGGAGGGCACCCGCGCGTTCAGGAACGCCTGCACGGTCAGCGGGCCGAGCGCCCCGCCGTCGAAGAAGACCTCGTCCGAGACGATGTCGCCCGGGTCGAAGCCGGACTCGTCCACGCCGCCGGCCAGGTCCGTCCACATCCGGATGCCGGGCACCTCCGTCGCGGGAGCGGCCGCGGCGCCCAGGTCCGTGGCTCCGGTGAGCAGCAGCACGACCCCGAGGGCGGCGAGGACCGCCGTCCCTCCCCGGCGCCGTCGGACGGCGGACGAGGAGGCGGCGGCCGGTGAGGGATCGGCCGGGCTCATCCCTCCACGCTAGCGGCCGGGCGCCGGACGATCCGCTGCAGGGCGCGCGCCGCGCGGCAGCGTCCGACCGCGTGTCCGGCGCCCCGGGAACCGGTGGAGGACACCCCGTCGAGCGCAGCTCTCCGGGGCGCAGGACGGCCGCTCCGGAGCGCCGCCGCTCGGATGTCGGAGGTCCGTGGTCTCCTCGGCGCATGGAACTCAGCTTCGTCCTCGGCCTCGCGGTCGGTGCGCTCCTCGCCGCCGTCGTCGCCGTGCTGCTCGCCCGCGCCCGTACTCCCGACACCGCGCTCGCCCTCGAGCTGGCCATCGCACAGGCGCGGGCCGAGGGGCTCGAGGAGCGGCACGAGTCCGTCGTGGAGCAGCACCGCGAGCACCTCGGCTCCGCCCGCGACCAGATCCGCGAGCTGCAGGAGCAGCTGCGGGTCGTCGCCGAGCGCGAGCGCCACGACGCTCGGATCCTGCAGACGCTGTCCCCCGTCGCCGAGAGCCTGCGTGGGATGCAGGAGTCGGTGCGCCGCCTCGAGAGCGAGCGCGCCGCGCAGTTCGGGGCCATCACCGAGCAGCTGGAGGGGCAGCGGCTCGCCGGGGAGAGGCTCCGCTCGACGACCGAGACGCTCGCCTCGGCGCTGCGCTCGAGCGCCAGCCGGGGTGCGTGGGGCGAGACGCAGCTGCGCAACGTCGTCGAGGCGGCCGGGCTGACCCAGCGGGTCGACTTCGACGTGCAGTTCGGCCTGGATGGCGAGGGCGGGAGGGGCCGCGCCGACATGGTCGTGCGCCTCCCCGGCGGCAAGGCGATCGCCGTCGATGCGAAGGTGCCGTTCGACGCCTACCTCGAGGCGAGCGCGATCCCCGCCGGCGCCGGGGCCGAGGAGGAGGCCCGGCGCGCCGGGCTGCTGCGCGCGCACGTGCGTGCCCTGCGCGGGCACGTCGACGCCCTCGCCGGCCGCGCCTACTGGACCGGGCTGCCGGCGAGCCCGGAGTTCGTCATCGCCTTCATCCCCAGCGAGCCGCTGCTCGCCAGCGCGCTCGACGCCGACCCGACGCTGCTGGAGTACGCGTTCCGCAAGCGGGTCGCCCTCGCCTCGCCGGTGACGCTCTGGTCGGTGCTGAAGACCGTCGCCTACACCTGGCAGCAGGACGTCCTGACCGACGACGCGAAGCGGCTGCTCGACCTCGGCAAGACCCTCTACGCGCGCCTCGCCACCCTCGCCGACCACGCCGAGGGGCTCCGGCGCTCCATCGAGAAGACGGTCGACTCCTACAACGCCTTCGCCGGCTCGCTCGAGACCCGCGTCCTCGTCACCGCGCGCCAGTTCGACACCCTCGACGAGTCCCGCGTGATCGCGCCGGCCGGCGGCGTCACGACGTCCCCCCGTCGGCTGACCGCCGTCGAGCTCCTCGCCCCGGACGAGCGCACGGCCTGAGCCGCGGGGTCTCGAGACGCCGCTCCGCGGCTACGCGACCAGCACGGACGAGCGACTGGTCTGATTCATGCTGATCGAGTAGCGCCCGAAGGGCGCGTATCGAGATCCACCGTCCGGCAGACGTCGGTCTCGATACGCCGCTGCGCGGCTACTCGACCAGCATGAGCGCGCCGCTTCGCTGCCGCTCGACCAGCGTGGGCGCGCCGCTTCGCGGCTATCCGCGAAGCACGGCTCCGCCGCTGCTCGACCAGCCCAGAGCGGCCTAGACCCACTTCTCCGCGAGGTGCTGGGCCGTCACGCGGCGGATCGTGCCCGAGCGCGAGCGCAGGACGATCGACTCGGTGGTGATGATGTGGCCCTCCTTGCGGACGCCCTTCACCAGCCCGCCGTTGGTGACGCCGGTGGCGACGAAGTAGGTGTTGTCGCTGCGGACCAGGTCGTTCGCGTGCAGGACGCGGTCGAGGTCGTGGCCGGCGTCGATCGCGCGCTGGCGCTCGTCGTCGTCCTTGGGGCGGAGGATGCCCTGGATCACGCCGCCGAGCGCGCGGATCGCGCACGCGGTGATGATGCCCTCGGGCGTCCCACCGGTGCCGACGCACATGTCGACCCGCGAGTCGTGCCGAGCGGCGTTGATGCCGCCCGCGACGTCGCCGTCGAGCAGCAGCCGCGTGCCGGCACCGGCGGCGCGGATGTCGTCGATCAGCTGCGCGTGCCGCGGGCGGTCGAGCACCGCGATCCGCATTTCGTCGACGGGCTTGCGCTTGGCCCGCGCGAGCGCGCGGATGTTCTCGCCGATCGGGCGCTGGATGTCGATGATCCCCACGCCCTCGGGCCCGGTGACGATCTTCTCCATGTAGAAGACGGCGGACGGGTCGAACATCGCCCCGCGGTCGGCGACGGCGATCATCGACAGCGCGTTCTGCCGGCCCGCCGCGGTCAGCGAGGTGCCGTCGATCGGGTCGACGGCGATGTCGGCGGCCGGCCCGGAGCCGTTGCCGACGTGCTCGCCGTTGTAGAGCATCGGGGCGTTGTCCTTCTCGCCCTCGCCGATGACGACGACCCCGTCGAAGTTGACGGTGCCGAGGAAGGTGCGCATCGCGTCGACGGCGGCGCCGTCAGCGGCGTTCTTGTCGCCCTTGCCGATGAAGGGGACGGCGCGGATCGCGGCCGCCTCGGTGGCTCGGACGAGCTCCATGCCGAGGTTGCGGTCCGGGTGGAGGTAGAGCGAGTCGTGGTCGATATCGGTCACAGCGCGGAGTCCTTCGCGTTCGAGTTCGTGCAGACGGCGTCGTCGCAGGACCCGCGGAGCGGATCCCCATCCCAGGGCGAAGCCTATCGGAGGCGTGCCCCGCGCCCGGGGGATGCCGGGGAGCCGCCTCGCTAGACTCGACGCCGACGCGGGCCTCGCCCGACCCCCTCCCGTTCATCCGTCAAAGGAGATGCCATGCCCGTCGCTACCCCGGACCAGTACGCAGAGATGCTCGACAAGGCGAAGAAGGGCGGCTTCGCGTACCCCGCGTTCAACGTCTCCTCCTCGCAGACCATCAACTCGGTGCTGCAGGGCCTGTCCGAGGCCGGCTCGGACGGCATCATCCAGGTCACGACCGGAGGCGCCGACTACTTCGCCGGCCACACGGTCAAGAACCGCGCCGCCGGTGCGATCGCCTTCGCGAAGTTCGCCACCGAGGTCGCCAAGAACTACCCGGTCACGGTCGCGCTGCACACCGACCACTGCCCGCAGAACGCGCTCGAGGGCTTCGTCTACCCGCTGATCGCCGCCTCCGAGGAGGAGGTCAAGGCCGGTCGCGAGCCGCTCTTCCAGTCGCACATGTGGGACGGCTCGGCCGTGCCCCTCGACGAGAACCTGAAGATCGCCCAGGAGATCCTGCCGCGCGTCAAGGCGATCAACGCGATCCTCGAGGTCGAGATCGGCGTCGTCGGCGGCGAGGAGGACGGCGTCTCGCACGACATCAACGAGCACCTCTACACCACGCTCGACGATGCGATCGCGACCGTCGAGGCCCTCGGCTTCGGCGAGCAGGGCCGCTACATGGCCGCGCTGACCTTCGGCAACGTCCACGGCGTCTACAAGCCCGGCAACGTGCGCCTGCGCCCCGAGCTGCTCCGCGAGATCCAGGACGGCCTGCAGAAGAAGTACGGCACCGAGGCCCTCCCGCTCGACCTCGTCTTCCACGGCGGCTCCGGCTCGACCGACGAGGAGATCGCCGAGGCGGTCCGCAACGGCGTCGTGAAGATGAACATCGACACCGACACCCAGTACGCCTTCAGCCGCTCGGTCGCCGACACCGTGCTGAAGAACTACGACGGCTTCCTCAAGGTCGACGGCGAGGTCGGCAACAAGAAGGTCTACGACCCGCGCTCGTGGGGCAAGATCGCCGAGTCCGCCATGGCGGTCCGCGTCGCCGAGGCGACCCGCCAGCTCGGCTCCGCCGGCCACTCCGGGAAGTAGGGCACCGCTCCGTGACGAACGCACACGACCAGCCGGGCCGCACCGAGCGCCCGGAACCGCAGTACGGCGAGTACGCGCCGCCCGGCTGGTCGTGGACGCCTCCGGAGGACGCCGTCGTCGTCCCCGATCCGCGAGGGTCCGAGACCGATCCGCGGCCCGCGACCGCGCCGTCGGCGAAGACCGTCGCGCACCCCGTCGACCGGCTGATCACGATCGTCCTGCTCGCGCTCGGCGTCTTCTTCGCGGTGCCGACCCTGCTCGACCCGTCGAGCTTCGCCACCACGCTCTCCGAGCTCTACACGAGCCAGGGCATCGGCACCTACGCCTCCCCCGACCTCGCCCGCACCCTCGGGCTGGTCGTGGCGCTCGCGCAGGCGCTGATCGTCGCGTTCGCGGTCTGGATCTCGATCCGCCGGCTGCGGGCCGGCAAGCGCGCCGTGCTGGTGCCGATCCTGGGGATCGTCGCGACGGTCGTGCTCTCGCTGGCGGTCGCGGCCATCGCGATCCTCGGCGATCCGACCTTCGCCGACTACGTCTCGCGGATGTCCGCCGGGACCGGCACGGACGTCTAGCGCCCGAGCCCGCACACGTGAGAAGGCCGCCCTCCCTCGGGAGCGGCGGCCTTCTTCTCGTTCTGGGTGCGGAGTCAGGCGCTGACGGAGGCGCTCACACGTCCGCCGGCCCCGCGGGCGTCGCGCTTGCCGGCGACGTCCTTGCGCAGCTCCTTGGGGAGCGAGAACATCAGGTCCTCCTCGGCCGTCTTGACCTCCTCGACGTCGCCGTAGCCGGCGGCGGCGAGGTCGTCGAGCACCTCGCGCACGAGGACCTCGGGCACCGAAGCGCCGCTGGTGACGCCGACGGTGCGGATGCCGTCCAGCCACTCCTGCTTGATCTCGCTGGCGTAGTCGATCCGGTACGCGGCCTTCGCGCCGTACTCGAGCGCGACCTCGACGAGGCGGACCGAGTTCGAGGAGTTGGCGGAGCCGACCACGATGACCAGCTCGGCGTGCTCGGCGACCTTCTTGATCGCGACCTGGCGGTTCTGGGTGGCGTAGCAGATGTCGTCGCTCGGCGGATTCTGCAGGTTCGGGAAGCGCTCGCGGAGGCGGCGCACCGTCTCCATCGTCTCGTCGACCGAAAGCGTGGTCTGCGAGAGCCAGACGACCTTGTCCGGGTCCTTCACCACGATGTTCGGGACGTCGTCGGGGCTGCCGACCAGGGTCACGTGATCGGGGGCCTCGCCCGCGGTGCCCTCGACCTCCTCGTGGCCCTCGTGGCCGATCAGGAGGATCTCGAAGTCGTCGCGCGCGAAGCGGACGGCCTCGCGGTGCACCTTGGTGACCAGCGGGCAGGTCGCGTCGATCGCCTGGAGGCCGCGGTCGGCCGCGCCCTGCACGACCGCCGGCGAGACGCCGTGCGCGCTGAAGACGATGTGCGAGCCCTCGGGGACCTCGTCGACCTCTTCGACGAAGATCGCGCCCTGGCTCTCGAGCGTGGAGACGACGTGCACGTTGTGCACGATCTGCTTGCGCACGTAGACGGGGGCGCCGTAGTGCTCGATGGCCTTCTCGACGGCGACGACCGCGCGGTCGACGCCGGCGCAGTAGCCGCGCGGAGCGGCGAGGAGCACCCGCTTGGCGCCGTCGACGGGCTCGTCGCGCAGGCGCCCGGTAGCGCGAGGCATGCGCGGCATGGGCAGGCTGATCGGGGCTTCACTCACCCCGCGATTCTACGCGGTGCATCCTGTGCTCCCCGCGGAACGGCCGGATCCGCTGACCGGCGGCCGGACGGGCGGCCCTGCGCCCGTCCGGCGCCGCGGCCGCCGAGGTGTCGGAGGCATCCCGTACCGTTGTCGTCGCGGGCCCGCCACCCGCTCCCCCGCCCGCCCGCTCCAGCGAAGGCACCGATGACAGACGCCCCTCCCACCGCCGATGCTCCCTGGCCGGTCGGTCTGCTCGCGAGCAAGATCAAGGGCTGGATCGAGCGCCTCGGCACCGCGTGGGTCGAGGGCGAGATCACGCAGTGGGGCGTCTCCGGCGGCAACGTCTACGGCAAGCTCAAGGACCTCTCCGGCGACGCGACCGTCGGCTTCACGGTCTGGTCCTCGGTCCGAGCCCGCCTCCCGGTCGACCTCAAGCAGGGCGACCGCGTGATCGCCCTGGTCAAGCCGAACTACTGGGTCAAGGGCGGCACCCTCTCGATGCAGGTGTTCGAGATGCGCCACGTCGGGCTCGGCGATCTGCTCGAGAAGCTCGAGCGGCTGCGCCGGCAGCTCGCCTCGGAGGGGCTGTTCGAGCCCGCGCACAAGAAGCGGCTGCCCTTCCTCCCCCACGGGGTCGGCCTGATCACCGGCAAGGACTCCGACGCCGAGAAGGACGTCCTCCGCAACGCCCAGCTGCGCTGGCCGGCCGTCCGCTTCCGCGTCGTGCACGCCGCCGTGCAGGGCGAGCGCACGGTGTCCGAGGTGACCTCTGCCCTGCGCACCCTCGACGCCGACTCGAGCATCGACGTGATCGTGATCGCCCGCGGCGGCGGCGACTTCCAGAACCTGCTCGGCTTCAGCGACGAGTCCCTCCTGCGGGCGGTCGCGGCCTGCACCACCCCCGTCGTCAGCGCGATCGGCCACGAGGCGGACCGCCCGCTGCTCGACGACGTCGCGGACCTCCGCGCGTCCACGCCGACCGACGCGGCGAAGCGGGTCGTCCCGGACGTGTCCGACGAACTGCTCCGCGTGCAGCAGGCGCGCCTGCGGATGACCACCCGAGTCAGCGGGCTCGTCTCGCACGAGATCGACCGCCTCTCGCAGCTGCGCTCCCGGCCGGTCCTCGCGCAGCCCCGGGTCCTGGTCGACCAGCGCTCGGAGGAGCTGACCCGCTGGGTCGCCCGCGGCGCCGAGCTGGTCGAGCGGCGGATCGAGCGCGCCCACCTGGAGGTCGAGCGCCTGCACGGCCACCTCCGCGCGCTGTCGCCGCAGCACACCCTCGACCGCGGCTACGCGATCGTGCAGAACGGCAGCGGTCACGTGGTCCGCACCCCGCAGGACGCGGCCGAGGGCGAGGCGCTCGTGCTCACCCTCGCCGAGGGCGCCGTCGCCGCCCGCTCGACCGGGCCCGCGGCCGATCCCGCCGGCCGCGGCTGACCCGCCCCGCTCCCACCCGCCCGCGCCCTCCTCGCAGCCCCGATCGATAGGATCACCCCCATGGCCGACGCCCGCACCGACTCCCCCGCCGTGCCGTCGAGCGACCCCGTCCCGACCCGCGAGACCGACGTCTCCGGCTTCAGCTACGAGCAGGCGCGCGACGAGCTCGTCCGCGTCGTCTCCGAGCTCGAGCAGGGCAGCTCCACCCTCGAGCGCTCGCTCGCCCTCTGGGAGCGCGGCGAGGCCCTCGCCGCCCGCTGCGAGGAGTGGCTGATCGGCGCCCGCGCCCGGCTCGACGCCGCCCGCTCGGGCGGATCGGCCGCCGGCGGATCGAGCGCCGGATGAGCCGCGAGAAGCCGCCGCGCGTCGTCGCCGAGCTCGGCCGGCCCGAGACCGCCGCCGAGACCGCGGCCCGCAAGGCCGAGAACTCCCGGCTCTACCGCCAGCGCAAGACCGTCAACAACCTCGTCTTCTCGCTGCTCGCCACCGTCGGCGCCGTCGCGCTGATCGTCCTGATCGTCCCCCGCGGCGAGGGCACCGTCCGCGATCCCGTCGACGTCCCGGCGGTCGCCGCCCAGTTCCAGCTCGGCGAGAGCGAGACCCTCGCCGCGCCCGACATGCCCGACTCCTGGTCCTCGAACGCGGCCGAGCTGCGCGAGGACGGCGGGATCGAGTACTGGTACGTCGGCCTGATCACGCCGAAGAACGGCTACATCGGCGTCAGCCAGGGCTTCGACGCCGATGAGCGCTGGGTGTCCGGCCAGCTCGACAGCGCCGCGGCGACCGGCGTCGAGCAGATCGAAGGCCGCGAGTGGACGGTCTACGACCACCGCGACGGTGCCGGCGAGACCGGCAACAGCCCCTACGCTCTCGAGACGACGGCCGGTGGCAGCACCTACCTCGTCTACGGCACGGCGCCGACGGACGAGATCCGCCAGGTCGTCGACGCCATCACCCCGCAGATCGGCCAGGAGGAGTCCCGTTGAGCTTCGATCCGTCGAGCCCCCAGCACGAGGTCCCGCAGAGCATCGCCGTCGCGCGCGAATCGCGCCCGCCGTCGTGGGTCTGGAAGGAGATGCTGCGCGGCAACCAGCGCTTCGTCGCCGGTGAGCCCCGCCACCCCCGCCAGGACGTCGAGCGCCGGAACGAGCTCGCCGCCGAGCAGAAGCCGCTCGCCGCGCTCTTCGGCTGCAGCGATTCGCGCCTCGCGGCCGAGATCATCTTCGACCTCGGCCTCGGCGACCTCTTCGTGGTCCGCAACGCCGGCCAGGTCATCGCGGACTCGATCATCGGCTCGCTCGAGTACGGCGTCGCCGTGCTCGGCGTGAAGCTGATCCTCGTCCTCGGCCACGACGAGTGCGGAGCGGTCAAGGCCGCGATCCAGTCGCAGGCGCCCGACGCCGCGCGCCTCCCGCCGCACATCGAGCACCTGATCGAGCCGATCGTCCCCGCCGTCCGCCGCGTCGTCGGCCCGCAGCCCGACGGTCGCGTGCTCGTCGACCCGTCAACGACCGACGCCCTCGCGGTCGGCCGCGAGCACCTCCGCGACACCGTCGCCGAGCTGCTGCAGCGCTCCCCGCTGATCGCCGACGCGGTCGCCGCGGGAGAGCTCGCGGTCGTCGGCGCCAACTACCGCCTCGCCGACGGCACCGTCGACTCCGACGTGGTCCTCGGCATCGACCCGCCGCAGATGAGCCCGTACCGCTCGGAGCAGGAGCGCACCTCCAGCCCCCTGCAGAGCGTGTCGAGCCCCGACGCGCCCGCTCCGGCCGCCGAGTAGCCGGCCCTCGACCTCCTCTCTCCGAACCGATGAACCGAACAGAACAGGACGAACACAGCGTGGTGGACACCTCCCCGACCGACTCCGGCGCCGACGAAGCCTTCCGCATCGAGCACGACACGATGGGCGAGGTCCGCGTCCCGCGCGACGCGCTCTACGCCGCGCAGACGCAGCGCGCGGTCGAGAACTTCCCGATCTCCGGCGCCGGCCTCGAGACCGCCCAGATCGCGGCCCTCGCCCGGATCAAGAAGGCCGCGGCCCTCGTCAACGCCGATCTCGGCGTGCTCGAGGGCGAGATCGCCCGCTCCATCGCCGACGCGGCCGACCTCGTCGTCGGCGGCGGCTACGGCGAGCACTTCCCGATCGACGTCTACCAGACCGGCTCCGGCACGTCGTCGAACATGAACATGAACGAGGTGCTCGCCACCCTGGCGACCACCGCGCTCGGCCGCCCGGTGCACCCGAACGACCACGTCAACGCCTCGCAGTCCTCGAACGACGTCTTCCCCACCTCGGTGCACGTCGCCGTGACCGGTGCGCTGATCCAGGACCTGGTGCCCGCCCTCGAGCACCTCGCCGAGGCCCTCGAGACCAAGGCCGAGCTGTGGGCCGAGGTCGTCAAGGCCGGCCGCACCCACCTGATGGACGCGACGCCGGTCACCCTCGGGCAGGAGTTCGGCGGCTACGCGGCGCAGATCCGCCTCGGCATCGAGCGCGTGCAGTCCGCCCTCCCCCGGGTCGCGGAGGTCCCGCTCGGCGGCACCGCCGTCGGCACCGGCATCAACACGCCCGCCGGCTTCCCGGCGAAGGTCATCGCCCGCCTCGCGGAGGAGACCGGCCTGCCCGTCACCGAGGCGCGCAACCACTTCGAGGCGCAGGGCGCCCGCGACTCGCTCGTCGAGGCGTCCGGCGCGCTCCGCGTGCTCGCCGTCAGCCTCACCAAGATCAACAACGACCTGCGCTGGATGGGGTCCGGCCCGAACACCGGTCTCGGCGAGCTCAGCATCCCGGACCTCCAGCCCGGCTCGTCGATCATGCCGGGCAAGGTGAACCCGGTGATCCCGGAGGCGGTCCTGATGGTCTGCGCCCGCGTGATCGGCAACGACGCGACGATCGCCTGGGCCGGCGCCTCCGGAGCCTTCGAGCTGAACGTCGCCATCCCGGTGATGGGCACCGCGCTGCTGGAGTCGATCCGCCTGCTCACCGCCTCGGCCACGCTGCTCGCCGACAAGACCATCGACGGCCTCGAGGCGAACGTCGAGCACGCGCGCGCCCTCGCCGAGTCCTCGCCCTCGATCGTCACGCCGCTGAACAAGGTGATCGGCTACGAGGCCGCCGCCAAGGTCGCGAAGAACTCGGTCGCGAAGGGCATCACCGTCCGCGAGTCCGTCGTCGACCTCGGCTTCGTCGAGCGCGGCGAGGTGACGGAGGAGCAGCTCGACAGCGCCCTCGACGTCATGTCGATGACCCACCCGGGCTGAGCCGGCCTCCATGCTGGTCGAGTAGCGCCGCAGGCGCGTATCGCGACTCACCCTCCGGACACCGGCGGATCTCGATACGCCCGCTCCGCGGGCTACTCGATCAACATGAAGGGTCGGCCGTCGCGCGACGGGCGCCCGCGCATGCTGGTCGAGTAGCCCCGCAGGGGCGTATCGAGACCCGCCGCCGTCAGCGCGCGGCCGGCCGCCGCGCCCACGACGGCGCGCGCTCGGGTCGGGGACCGATGCCGACCAGTGCCGCCGGCACGACGGCGAGCCCGGGCAGCAGCCGGAGCAGCGCAGCGAGCGCGGGCGGCGGCCCTGAGAGCCGCCCGGCCAGCGCCGGCAGGATCAGGCGTGCGTGCAGCACCCGCTGCAGCGACTGGATCAGCACCGCGGGCAGCGCGCGCCGGCGCTGCACCCGGGCGAGCACGCGGTCGCCCGCCGCCGTCCGCAGGACGCCGCGGCGCAGCGGCCCGGCCAGCAGGCGCGCCGCCGCCACCGCGTCCTGCACGGCCAGGTTGATGCCGACGCCGCCCACCGGCGACATCGCGTGCGCCGCGTCGCCGAGGCAGAGCACCCCCGGAGCGTGCCAGCGCGGCAGCCGCTCGAGCCGCACGTCGAGGTGCTTCACATCGTCCATCGACGCGATCCCCGCCACGTCCTCGGCGACCTCGGGGAGCAGCTCGGCCGCCTCCGCCCGGAACGCCGCGATCCCCCGCTCCCGGACGGCGGCATCGGTGCCCTTCAGCCCGAGCCGCGCGATCTGCAGGTAGCCGTCGCGCGGGATCGCGATCGACACCCGCCCGCGCCCGATCCGCGGCAGGAGGGACTCGCCCACGGCCCGCGCGGTCGGCAGGCGGTACCACCAGACGTCGAAGCCGACCGGCAGCGACCGCACCCGCAGCCCGACCGCCCGGCGCACCGCCGACCAGCGCCCGTCGCAGGCGACGGTCAGATCGGCGAGCAGGCGCCCCTCCCCGGCCGGCGACCGGTACTCGACGCCGACGACCCGCCCGCCCTCGCGGACGACGCCGGTCACCTCGTGCTCGGTGAGGAGCGTGAAGCGGCGCTCGGCCTGCGCCGCCTCGGCGACCAGGGCGAGCAGGTCCCACTGCGGCACCATCGCGACGTACGGGTGGCGTACCGGCAGCCGCGCGAAGTCCGCGATCACCACGTCGCGCCCGTCGCGGCCGGGGATCGTCACCCGCTCCACCCTCGAGTGCCGGATCGCCTCGAACCGGTCGAGGAGCCCGAGGTCCTCGAGCAGCCCCAGCGTCGTCGGATGCACCGTGTCGCCGCGGAAGTCGCGGAGGAAGTCGGCGTGCTTCTCCAGGACCGTCACCGCGACGCCGGCCCGCGCCAGCAGCAGACCGAGCACCAGGCCTGCCGGGCCACCGCCCACGATCGCGCAGGTCGTCCGCCGCTCCCGCACCGCGCTCCCGCTGTCCGTCCCGTCGTCTCCGCCGCCGTCCGCCATGTCGGCCTCCTCGCTCGGCACCGGTCTACACCTCCGCGACCGTGCTGACCAGCGTCCGAGGCTCGCCCGTCACGCGCCGACGATGACGAGCCAGAACGCGGCGAGCTGGAATGGTCCGAACGGGATCCGCTCGCCCCCGCCGCGGAGCGCCGACGGCAGACTCCACGCGCCGGCCAGGACGAACGCCAGCACCGGCGCGGCCAGCGCGAGCCCCGGATCGCCCGCCGCGAGCGGAAGCGCGAGCCCCGTCCCGAGCTTCACGTCGCCCCGGCCGAGCCCGCCCGCGAGGTGCAGCACCCCGAGCGCGAGCGCGGTCACCAGCGCGGCGGGGAGCTCCGACGGCACCCGGCCGACCGAGGACCCGCCGGCCATCGACGCGAGCCCCGCCAGCAGGATCGGCACCGTCATTGCGTTCGGCAGCCGCCGCTCGCGCACGTCCGCGAGCACGAGCGGCACGGTGGCCGCGGCGACGACGAGGACGACGATCGCCGCCCGCCCCTCGACCCGCGCGAGCCCGATCGCGCCGAGCAGGACCGCGCCGACGAGCGCTGCCGAGAGGTCCTGGAGCCGGTGCATCCGGAGACTGTAGGGCCGATCGCCCCGCGCACGCCGGAGTTGTCCACAGGCGATGCCGGACGTCCACCGCTCACTCCCGCGGCGGCACCGGCCCGAGCAGCGCGTTCGCGAAGAGCCCGTGCGCGGACTCGTCGTCGGAGGGGTGGAAGAGCCCGGCGAGCACGTCGCGGTAGAGCCGGGAGAGCTCGGAGTCGCGGCGGTAGGACGAGCCGCCCGAGACGCGGACCGCGCTCTCGACGATGCGCAGCGCCGCCTCGGTGGTGCGGATCTTCACACCGACGAGCGACGGGAACCAGCCCGCCCCGCGGTCCACGAGCGCGTCGACGTCGGCCGCCGCGCTCGCGAGCGGTGCCCGGAGCCCGTCGAGCAGGATCGCGGCGTCGGCGAGGCGCCAGCGGATGTCCGGGTCCTCGGAGAGCGGCCGCCCGCCGGCCCGGAGCGACGTCCGCTTCCGCGCCGACGCCACGCCGAGCTCGAGGGCGCGCTGGGCGACTCCGAGGTAGACCGAGGCGATCAGCAGTTCGAAGTCGGCGAAGATCGCGAAGACCAGTGGGTCGGCGGTCGGGCCGACGGGCAGCGAGCGGAACATCCGCGCGGCCGGCACCTCGACGCCGTCGAGCACCGTGGTCCGGCTCTGCGTGGCGCGCATGCCGAGGGTGTCCCAGTCGTCGTGCACGGTGAGCCCCGGCACCGGCGCGTCCGGCGACGGCCGGTCGACGAAGCCGTGCACGAGCCGCGGCTCCGGCCCGCTGTCGTCGCGGCCGAAGACGCCGAGCCGGGTCCAGGCGGGCGAGAGCGAGGTGAAGATCTTGGTTCCAGTGAAGCGGTAGCCGCCGTCGCCGAGCGGCTCCGCGCGGGTGAGCGAGTCGGAGAGCACGAGGTCGTTGCCGGGCTCGCTGTTGCCGAAGGCGAAGACGTGCCCGGCCGCCGCCTCGACGAGGACGTGCTCGAGCGAGACGTCGCCGCGGGCGCGCAGGGCCTTCGCGATCCCGGTCCAGACCAGGTGCATCGTGGTCGCGAGCGCGGTCGCGGGAGCGGCCGTCGCCAGCCGGGTGTGCTCGGCCGTGGCCTGCTCGAGGCCGAGGCCGCCGCCGCCGAGCTCCGCCGGGACGAGCATCGTCAGATACCCGGCGGCCTTCAGCTCCTCGAGGTCCTCGGTGAAGAAGACGTTGCGCGCGTCGTAGTCGGCCGCGCGGAGGCGGAAGCGCTCGAGGAGCGCGTCGTCGAGGATGCTCACCCGCCCCACGCTACGCGCCGCACCCCCGGATCACTCCAGCCGTGGAGCACCTCCGGCACGCGGAACGACCTCCGGCTCGCGGGAACCAGTGATTCCGGCGAGCCGGACGTGATTCTGCGAGCCGGAGGCGACCGAAGGTCGCTCAGGACCTAGGCCGACTCGTTCGACTCCAGCATCTCGGTCACGAGCGCCGCGATCGCCGAGCGCTCGGAGCGGGTCAGCGTCACGTGCGCGAACAGCGGGTGCCCCTTCAGCGTCTCGATCACCGAGGCGACGCCGTCGTAGCGGCCGACCCGCAGGTTGTCGCGCTGCGCGACGTCGTGGGTGAGCACCACCCGCGAGTTCTGGCCGACCCGGGACAGCACCGTCAGGAGCACGTTGCGCTCGAGTGACTGCGCCTCGTCCACGATCACGAAGGCGTCGTGCAGCGAGCGCCCGCGGATGTGCGTCAGCGGCAGCACCTCGAGCATCCCGCGCTCGATCACCTCGTCGAGCACGTTCTGCGAGACCAGCGCGCCGAGGGTGTCGAAGACCGCCTGCGCCCAGGGGTTCATCTTCTCGGCGGCGTCGCCGGGCAGGAAGCCGAGGTCCTGGCCGCCGACCGCGTAGAGCGGCCGGAAGACCATGATCTTCTTGTGCTGGCGCTTCTCCAGCACCGCCTCGAGCCCCGCGCAGAGCGCGAGCGCCGACTTGCCGGTACCGGCCCGACCGCCGAGCGAGACGATGCCCACCTCCTGGTCGAGCAGCAGGTCGATCGCGAGCCGCTGCTCCGCGGAGCGGCCGTGCAGGCCGAAGACGTCCTTGTCGCCGCGCACGAGCGTGATCTGGCGCTTGCCGGTCACCCGGGCGAGCGCGGAGCCGCGATCGGAGTGCACGACCAGGCCGGTGTTGATCGGGATGTCGGCGACCTCGTCGGTGAAGAGCCGCTCGCGGTCGTAGAGCTCGCTCATCTGGTCGCCCTGCAGGGTGACGTCGTCCATGCCCGTCCAGCCCGACTCGGGGGCGAGCTCGGCGAGGTACTCCTCGGCGGCGAGGCCGATCGAGGCGGCCTTCACGCGCATCGGCATGTCCTTGGACACGACCGTGACGAGGGCGCCCTCGCTCTGCAGGTTCATCGCCACGGCGAGGATCCGCGAGTCGTTGTCGCCGAGCTGCAGTCCGCTGGGCAGCACCGACATGTTCGAGTGGTTCAGCTCGACGCGGAGGGTCCCGCCCCGGCCGACCCGGATCGGGAAGTCCAGCCGCTCGTGCTTGACCCGCAGCTCGTCGAGGTGCCGCAGCGCCTGGCGGGCGAAGTAGCCGATCTCGGGGTCGTTGCGCTTGCCCTCGAGCTCGCTGATCACGACGATCGGCAGGACGACGGCGTGCTCCGCGAAGCGGAACATCGAGGAGGGATCCGACAGCAGCACCGAGGTGTCGAGGACGTAGGTGCGCTGGAGCTGCTCGGTGCGATCCGAGGAGCCGTGCTGCGCGCGGCGGTGGACCGCGCCCTGCGTGCCGTTCTGCGGATCCGTACCCTGGGGAACTGTCACGTCGACTCTCCACATTCCGGGGGCCGGAGCCCCCGACTCACTTCAGAGGATTCGAGTCGGCCGGTGGTGCGTCTCGGCACCGCGCAGTTCCTTCACTGGCAGTCATCGAGTCGTACTTGTGTGGCCGACTCGACCAGGCGCGTCACCTGATGATCCGAACCTAATCCCGGAAATGACAGCCGTGTGGTTCTTGCCGAGACGAACGTGTAACGGCTATGTGAACAGCGCGCGCGGGAGGGCGGCTCAGCTGCCGAAGCGGCGGTGCCGACCGGCGTAGTCGCGCAGCGCCCGGAGGAAGTCGACCTCGCGGATGTCGGGTCCGAGCGCCTCCATGAAGTAGAACTCGCTGTGCGCGCTCTGCCAGAGCATGAAGTCGGAGAGGCGTTGCTCGCCCGAGGTGCGGATCACCAGATCCGGGTCGGGCTGCCCGCTCGTGTAGAGGTGCTCGCCGATCAACTCGGGCGTGAGCAGCCCCGCGACGTCCTCGATCGACGAGCCGCGCTTGCCGTGCTCGTCCAGGATGCTGCGGACCGCCTGCGCGATCTCGTGGCGGCCGCCGTAGCCGACCGCGAGGTTCACGTGCAGACCGGTGTGCGAGGCGGTGCGCTCCTCCGCGCAGTCGAGCGCCGAGACGAGCGACTCCGGCAGCCCGTCGTCGGAGCCCACGTGCTGCACGCGCCACTCGGGCTGCTGCGAGACCTCCTCGGCGAGGTCGGCGATGATCGCGATCAGCTCGGTCAGCTCGGAGCTGTCCCGGCCGACCAGGTTGTCCTGCGAGAGCAGGTAGAGGGTGACGTGCCGGACACCGAGCTCGTCGCACCACTGCAGGAACTCGTGCACCTTGGCGGCGCCCGCCCGGTGGCCGTGGGCGGCCGTCTCGAGTGCGCGCTGGCGGGCCCAGCGGCGGTTGCCGTCGATGATCATCGCGACGTGGTTCGGCAGCGCGGCGCCCTCGAGACTCGAGCGCAGCCGCTTCTTGTAGACGCCGTAGAGGAGGTCCCTTCCCACAGGCAGTCTCGGCTTCGGCACCCTGCCACGGTAGTCGAAGACGGACCCGGATGACGGACCCCACGGCCACTCCCCCGTCCGAGCGCGGACTCCCGGGGCGGGCGGAGCGGCGGGTCGTATCCTCGACCGTATGAGCCACCGGCCGACCTCCCCCACGCCCGATCCGGATGCGCGCGCCCTGGCGGAGGACGACGCGGCAGGCCCGGCGCTGCCCGCCCTCCCGCTCGTCGAGGACGAGATCGCGCACGGTGCGGCGACGGAGGCGCGGCCGACCTGGCGCGGCTGGATCCACGCCGGACTGTTCCCGGTCGCGATCGTCGCGGGCATCGTCCTGGTCAGCGTCGCCGAGGGCGCTCCGGCGAAGTGGGCCGCGACCGTGTTCGCCGTCTCGTCGCTGCTGCTCTTCGGCAACTCGGCGCTCTACCACCGCTTCGACTGGTCGCCGCGGACCAAGATGATCCTCAAGCGGATCGACCACGCGAACATCTTCCTGCTGATCGCCGGCACGTACACGCCGCTCGCCGCGCTCGCCCTGCCGCCCGCGCAGGGCTCGCTGCTGCTCGTGCTGGTCTGGGCGGGGGCGCTGCTCGGGATCGGCTTCCGGGTGTTCTGGATCTCCGCGCCGCGCTGGCTCTACGTGCCGCTCTACCTGCTGCTGGGCTGGGCGGCGGTGATGTACCTCGGCCCGCTGTTCGAGGCGAGCGCGGCGATGATGGTGCTCGTGCTGGTCGGCGGCCTCTGCTACTCCGTCGGCGCGGTCGTCTACGGGATCAAGCGGCCGAACCCCGTGCCCGGGGTCTTCGGCTTCCACGAGATCTTCCACGCGCTGACCGCGGTGGCGTTCCTCTGCCACTGGACGGCGGCGCTGATCGTCTGCCTGCACCCGACCTACAACGTCGGCTGAGCGCCGGGCGCCGTCAGCGCAGGGCGCGTCAGCGTCCGAGCGTCAGCGTCCGGACGGGGCGTCCTCCGCGCGCTCGCGCTCCTCGGAGTCGAGCTGCTCGTTGACCTGGCCGCGGTAGGTCGTCCGGCGGACCCGGCGGACCATGTCGAGTGCGAGGAACACGGCGGCGAGCGCGATCACGAACATCGTGATGAAGCCGAACAGGCCGGGTGTCACCGTGTCCTCGTTGAACTCCGGCGCGGTCGTCGGCACCGGCGTCGCCTCGGCGGCGCGGATCAGGGCGAGGTGGGCGGCCTCGAGAACGGTCGCGGCGATCATGCGGACTGCTCCTCGGGGGCGGGGGCGGCGAGGGCGGCGTCACCCGGCAGCGCGACGTCGATCCCGGCGAAGAGGTCGGTCTCCGGCGTCGGCGCGTCGACCCGGCTCTGCACGAGCTGGAAGTCGTCGGTCGGCCACGCGGCGTCGATCGCGGAGTGCGGGAGGAAGAAGAACTTGTTGTCGGGCGCGACCTGGCTCGCGTGCGCCAGCAGGGCCGCGTCGCGGCGGTCGTGGAAGCCGGAGACGACGATCTTCGTGGTGGCGAGGTAGGGCGTCTCCTCGTTCCAGCGCTTCATCTCCTCGAAGGAGGCGAGCAGCGGGTCCTCCGGGTCGATCGAGCGGATGTGCTCGGCGATCGCCCGCAGCTTCTGCGAGGAGAAGACGCGGTCGTAGTAGAGCTTCGAGACAGACCAGGCGGCGCCGGTGCCTGGGTACTCGTCGGTCTCGCCCGCGGCGCGGAACGCCTCGACCGCGACCTGGTGCGCCCGGATGTGGTCCGGGTGCGGGTAGCCGCCGTTCTCGTCGTAGCTGATGATCACGTGCGGGCGGAACCGGCGGACGAGGCGCACCAGCGGTGCCGAAGCGGTCGGCAGCGGCAGGCCGGCGAAGGAGTCCGCGGCGACGGCGCCGTCCTCGGGCATCCCGGAGTCGACGAAGCCCAGCCAGGCGTGCTCGATGCCGAGCGCCCGCTGCGCGGCGGCCATCTCGTAGCGGCGCAGGCCGCCCATGTCGCGCTCGGCGTGCGCTCGGGCGCCGAGCGCCTCGTTCAGAACGGAGCCGGCCTCGCCGCCGGTGCAGGAGACGACCATGACCTCGGCGCCGCGATCGGCGTAGGAGGCGAGGGTCGCGGCGCCCTTGCTGGACTCGTCGTCCGGGTGGGCGTGCACGGCGAGCAGGCGCGGGACCTCGCGCGGCGCGGCGTCCGCACGCGCCTCTGAATCTGCGGAGACCTGGACGGCCTGGGACACGATCGCTCGATTCCTCGGGGTTTAATGGGGGGCGTCGCTCGGTTCTCACCGGCGCACGTCATCCGCCAGAATAGTCGCTTCACCCAGGGAGTTCCGTGGCCGCCCGAACGTCCGAGAGCGACGAGCGCGCGAGCGACCCCGCCCTCGACCCGGACGCCGTCCGCGCCGCCGGACCCCTCGCCTCCCGCTACGGGAGAACGCCGCGCAGCCGCCGCGGCGACCGCCGGCTCTTCGCCCTCGTCGCCGTCGCCTTCGTCGCGGTGTTCGCCGCCTGGGTGATCTGGGCCGGCCTCGACGGAGCCCGCGACGGCGTCGACGTGCAGGACACCGCGCACGTGGTCGTGGACGACCGCACCGTCCAGGTGTCCTTCGACCTCACCGTCCCGACCGGACGCGACGCGGCCTGCGCCGTCCAGGCGCTCAATGAGCAGTCCGCCGTGGTCGGCTGGCTCGTCGTCGAGTACCCCGCGTCCACCGATCGCTTCCGCTCCTACACCGAGACGGTGCGCACCACGGAGCTCGCCACGACAGGTTTGATCTCCTCCTGCTGGCTCCCGTAGGGTGTCGGGGTGCCCTGACGGACTCGTCGGGGCCTTGTCTTTTCCCCCGCCGCACGCCCTCGGTCGATCCGCTCGACGGGCCAGGCGCCCGACAGCACCGTCGGTCGCGCGCGGCCGTCATGTGAGGAGCCCACCATGGCCGACCAGCCTCAGGTCACCTGGATGACCCAGGAGTCGTACGACCGCCTCCAGGCGGAGCACACCGAGCTGTCCACCAACGGACGCCTCGAGATCGCCAAGCGCATCGAGGTCGCGCGCGAGGAGGGAGACCTCAAGGAGAACGGCGGCTACCACGCCGCCAAGGACGAGCAGGGCAAGATCGAGGCGCGCATCCGCCAGCTGACCGCGCTGCTGCGCGAGGCCGAGATCGGCACGCCGCCCGAGAGCCACGGCGTCGTCGAGGCCGGCACGATCATCACCGCCGAGATCGCCGGCGACGAGTCGCGCTTCCTCCTCGGCAACCGCGAGATGGCGGGCGAGAGCGACCTCGACGTCTACAGCCCGCAGAGCCCGCTCGGCGGCGCGATCATGGGTCTGAAGGTCGGCGACTCCACCACCTTCGAGGCCCCCAACGGCCGGAACATCACGGTCAAGGTCACGAACGTCGAGACCTGGAACGGCCACTGACCCTCAGCGCTGACGCACTCCGCGAGATGCCACTTGTGCGCTCGACACGCCGTGTCGGGCCGTCACACGTGGCATCTCGCGTATCCGGCGGGCTAGCCGCGGGAGAGGCGCGGGCTGTAGCCGGCGTCGCGGAGGACCTGGAGGACGCGGTCGGCGTGCTCGGGGCCGCGGGTCTCGACGCTGATCTCCAGCTCGACCTCGCTGATCTGCAGACCGCGGCCGTGCCGGGTGTGCAGCACCTCGACGACGTTGGCGTTGGCCTCCGAGATCAGCTCCGCGATCCGCGCGAGCTGGCCCGGCCGGTCCGGCAGGCCGATGCTCATCTTGAGGTAGCGCTCGGAGGCGGCGAGGCCCCGGCTGATCACCCGCTCCATCATCAGCGGATCGATGTTGCCGCCGGAGAGGATGACGGCGGTGCGGCCCGCGTTCCTGATCTTGCCGGTGAGGATCGCCGCGATGCCGACCGCTCCGGCCGGCTCGACGACGAGCTTCGCGCGCTCGAGCAGTACGAGCAGGGCGCGGGCGGTGTCGTCGTCCTCGACGGTGACGACCTCGTCGACGACCTCGCGGATGATCTCGAAGTTGAGCTGCCCCGGCTTCGCGACCGCGATGCCGTCGGCGATGGTGGGCGAGATCGTGATGGCGATCGGCTCCCCGGCCGCCAGTGACAGCGGATACGGCGCGGCGTTCGCCGCCTGGACGCCGATCACGCGCAGCGTGCGGCCCTCCTGGGCCGCCTTCTGCTTCGCGGCCGACGCGACACCGGCGATGAGGCCGCCGCCGCCGATCGGGACGACGAGTGTCTCGACGCCCGGCGCCTGCTCGAGGATCTCCAGGCCGATGGTGCCCTGACCCGTGATCACGTCGGGGTGGTCGTAGGGCGGGATGAAGACGGCACCCGTGCTCTCGGCGAACTCGGCCGCGGCGGCGAGCGCCTCGTTGAAGATGTGCCCGCTGAGCACCACCTCCGCGCCGTAGTCGCGGGTCGCCGCGAGCTTGGGCAGCGCGACGCCGATCGGCATGAAGATGGTCGCCTTGATGCCGAGCTCTCGCGCGGCGAAGGCGACACCCTGGGCGTGGTTGCCGGCCGAGGCGGCGACGACGCCGCGCTCCCGCTCCTCGGGGGTGAGGTGCGAGAGCCGGAACACGGCGCCGCGGATCTTGTACGAGCCGGTGCGCTGCAGGTTCTCGCACTTAAGGAAGACGGGCGAGCCGAGCACCTCGGCGAGGAAGGTGCTCGTCTCCATCGGGGTGTTCGCGATGACGGGGGCGAGGACGGTTCGGGCCGCCTCGAACTCGCTCAGGGTCGGTCCGACGACGCGGCTAGTCTGCATGCTCTTCGGCAACTCTCTCGGGGGTTCGGGTCGGCGAGCGCCAGGCTCCGCTCGCGACGTAGTTGACCATGACGTTGAGGGTCGCGACCACGGGGACCGCGAAGAACGCGCCCGCGATGCCCGCGACGATCGAGCCGCCGGCGACCGCGAGGACGACGGCGAGCGGGTGCACCTTGACGGCGGAGCCCATGATCAGGGGCTGGAGGATGTGCCCCTCCAGCTGCTGCACGCCGAGGACGACGATCAGCAGGATCAGCGCGATGACCGGTCCGTTGTAGACCAGGGCGATGAAGACGGCCAGCGCACCGGTGACGACCGCGCCGATCACGGGCACGAAGGAGCCGAGGAAGACCAGCACGCCGATCGGGATCGCGAGCGGGACGCCGAGCAGGAACGAGCCGAGCCCGATGCCCACCGCGTCGACGAAGGCGACCAGGATCTGCACCTTCACGAAGTTGGTCAGCGTGATCCAGCCCGCGCGGCCGGCCCCGTCGACGGCGCTCCGGGCGCGGTGCGGGAAGAGCCGCACGACCCAGCGCCAGATGTTCGGACCGTCGATCAGGATGAAGAGGGTCGAGAACAGGGTCAGCAGCACGCCGGTGAGCACGTGCCCGACCGTCGAGCCGACGCTGAGCGCACCACTGACCAGCATCCCCGAGTCCTGCTGCACGGCGGCGAGCGCCTGCTGCGCGTACTGGTTGATGTCGGTCTCGGTCAGGTGCAGCGGCCCCTCGAGCAGCCACGACTTCAGGGCGTCGTAGGACTGCACGGTCTGGCGGCTGAGGTCGTCGAAGCCCGAGGTGACCTGGGTGACGACGAGGAAGAGCAGGCCGCCGATCACGAGGACGATGCCGAGCTCGGCCACCACGATCGCGAGCCACTTGGGCCAGTGGTGCCGCTGCAGGAACGTCGAGAACGGCACGAGCAGCGCCGCGATGACGATCGCGAGCAGCAGCGGGATGACGATCAGCCGCAGCTCGATCACCAGCAGGCCGATCACGGCGAGGGCGCCGGCGACCACGAGGATCCGCCAGGCCCAGGCCCCGGCGATGCGCATCCCGGTGCTGACGAAGGCGGCGTCCGGGTCGAGCGGGCGGGGCTGCGGAGCCCGCTCGGGAGCCGCGGCGGCGCGGACGGCGTCGCGGGCGCCGGACGTGCGGCGGGACCGGCCGAGTCTCATCCGCCCAGACTAATCCCCGCCGCATTCCGCGGGCGGAATCCGCGACAGCTCACGAGGCCGCGCGGACGGCCACCGGCCGCCGCGCGAGCGCGAGGGCGACCCGCTCCCCCGGCTCGAGCCGGATCCCGGCCGCGTGCTGCACGACGAGCTCCTCCCCCTGCTCGGTGCGGACCGTGGAGCGGCGCACCGGTCCGAGGAAGCTGGTGGCGACGACCACGGCAGGCAGATCGCCCGGAGCGCCGCCCGGCACGATCTCGATGTCCTCGGGCCGGAGGAACGCCGAGACGGCGCCGTCGACGGCCGCGCTGTCCACCAGCGGCAGGCGCGCGCCGAGCACGGAGACCGCCCCGCTCGAGACGACCCCCGGCACGACGTTCGAGAGGCCGACGAAGTGGGCGACGAACGACGACGACGGCCGGGCGTAGAGGTCCTCCGGCGCGCCGAGCTGCTCGATCCGCCCCGCGTTCATCACCGCGACCCGGTCGGCGACGGCGAGCGCCTCCTCCTGGTCGTGGGTGACGAAGAAAGTGGTGATGCCGATCTCGGACTGCAGGCGCTTGATCTCGTCGCGCAGCTGCACGCGGACCTTCGCGTCCAGCGCGGAGAGCGGCTCGTCCAGGAGCAGCACCCGGGGGCGGGTGACGAGCGCCCGCGCCAGCGCCACCCGCTGCTGCTGTCCACCGGAGAGCTGGTGCGCGTAGCGGTCGCCCAGGGCGCCGAGGCCGACCAGGTCGAGCGCGTCCTGGGCGGCCGTCCGGCGCTCCTCGGCCGCGACGCCGCGGGTGCGCAGGCCGAACTCGACGTTCTCGCGCGCGCGCAGGTGCGGGAAGAGCGAGTACGACTGGAAGACCATGCCCATGTCGCGGCGGGCGACCGGCAGATCGGCGACGTCGCGCTCGTCGACCAGGATGCGGCCGGAGTCGATCCGCTCGAGCCCGCTGAGGGCGCGGAGAGCAGTGGTCTTGCCGCAGCCCGAGGGGCCGAGCAGGGCGATGAACTCCCCGGGCGCCACGTCGAACGAGACGCCGTCGAGGGCTTTCGCCGCGCCGAAGTGCCGGGCGACGTCGAGGAAGCGGACGCGGGCGCCCGGGGAGGAAGGCGCGGTCACGAGATGCCTTTCGAGGCGCGGCGTCCGGTCGCGACGAGGCCGATCCGCGCGAGGCGGCCGATCCCGAGCAGCAGGGCGAAGGCGAACAGGAGGGAGAGGAGGGAGAAGATCACGGCGACGTAGGCGTCCTGCTTCGACACCTGCACGAGACCGGTCTGCAGCGTCGTGCGGCTGAGCAGCGAGGCGATGGTGTACTCGCCGAGGACCACGGCGACCGTGATCAGTGCGGCGGCGACGAGACCGCGGCGGAGGTTCGGCAGCAGCACCCGGACGAGCACACCGAAGGGGCCGGCGCCCAACGAGCGTGCGGCCTCCGAGAGCGTGATCGCGTCGAGCCCGGCGAGGTCCGCGGCGATCGCGCGGTAGGCGTAGGGCAGCACGAGCACGCCGTAGGCGAGCGCGAGCGTCCAGGGGGCCGAGCCGACGAGCCGGGTGATCACCGAGTAGACCGGGGCCAGCCCGACGACCAGCACGATCGCGGGGACGGTCAGCGGGAGCAGGCAGGCCAGCTCGAGCGCTCGGCGCAGGCGCGGCAGGCGGATCTCGACGAGGAGCATCGTCGGCACCAGCAGCACCAGCACGATCAGGGCGGTGACCACCGCGAGGATCAGCGAGTTGCCGATGCCCTGGAAGAGCGCGCGGTAGCCGCGCTCGTTCTCCGGGTCGAGGATCGCGGTCCAGTGCGAGAGGTCGTAGCCGCCGGCGCCGCGGAGGGTGAACTCGGCCATCGCGATCAGAGGCACCGCGAAGGCGAGGCCGGTGACGACCAGGACGATGCGGGACAGCGCGCGGGTCATCGCTGCCACCGCCGGGCGCGGCGCTGCAGCAGCGCGTAGCCGGACATCAGCACGATCATCACCAGGAGCATCCCGAGGGCGAGCGCGCCGGCCAGGTTCTCCCGGCCGAGCACGGTTTCGCTGACGAGTGCGGCACGGATCTGCAGCGGCACGATCTGCGCCCCCTGGCTGATCAGCGCGGCGGCCGTGGCGAACGAGGAGAACGCGTTCGCGAACAGCAGCAGCACCGAGCCGAGGAAGGAGGGCGCGAGCACGGGGACCGCGACCCGCCACCAGTAGCTCACCGCTCCCCCGCCGAGCACGGCGTTCGCCTCGGCCCACTCGGGGCGCAGACCCTCGAGCGCGGGCAGGAAGGTCAGCACCATCAGCGGCACCTGGAAGTAGAGGTAGGGCAGGATCAGCCCGGGCAGCTGGTACAGCCAGACGCCGTCGGCGTAGAGGTCGACGCCGGCGCCGGCCAGGAGGGTCGTGACCAGGCCCTGGACGCCGATTGTCGCGATGAAGGCGAACGCGAGCATCACGCCGCCGAACTGGGCGAGGACGCTCGCCGCGGCGTCGACGATCGTGCGCAGCGGTCCGCGCGGGTCGGCGCCGAGCAGGGCCAGGCAGACGATGCCGCCCAGGATCGCACCGACGACGGCGGTGAGGGCCGAGAGGCCGAGCGAGGCGCCGAAGGCGGACAGGACGACCGGGTCGCCCAGCGCCGCGACGTTCGCGAGCGTCGGACGGCCGTCGCCGTCCACGAAGCCGGTGCCGACCGCGAGGACGGTCGGCACGGCGAGGAAGAGCAGGACGTAGACCGCGAACGGAGCGACGCCGAGCGCTGCGGGAAGACCGCGCCGTCCCCGGGGCGCGCGGGCCCCGGGAACAGCGCGGACGGCGGCGGTCGTCACTGGATCGCCGCGCCCCACTTCTCGGCCAGCAGGGCAGAGGCGGCCTCGGTCTGCTCGGAGGTGAACTGGACGAGGTCCTCCGGAGCGGCGCCGACGGCGTCAAGGGCCTCCTTGTCCACCGTGCCGGCGTCGACCATGGCGGCCAGGCGCACCGGGTAGGCGCCGGCCGCGAGGTAGAGGTTCTGCGCGGCGTCGGAGTAGAGGTACTCCTGCCAGAGGCGCGCGGCGGCCGGGTGCGGCGCGTCGGCGTTGATCGCCTGGTTGTAGTAGCTGCCGACCGCGGTGCCGGGCAGCACCGTCGTCGTCCACTCGCGAGTGCCCTCGTTCGCCTTCGCGGCGGCGAGGTTGTTGTAGCTCCAGTCGAAGACGACCGGGGTCTCGCCGGAGGCGACGGTCGCGTCGGTCGGGTCCAGCGGAAGGAAGTTGCCCGCGTCGTTGAGCTTCTCGAAGAAGTCGATGCCGGACTGGACGTCGTCGGCCGAGCCGCCCGACTGCAGGGCGGCGAGCTGCACGGCGGCGGCCGCGGCCCCGGCCTGGGTCGGGTCGCCGTTGATCGCGACGGAGCCGCGGTAGTCGGCGCCGAGCAGGTCGTCGAGCGACTCGGGCGCAGGCACGGCGTCGGCGTCGTAGCCGATCGACATGAGGCCGGTGTAGTCGTTCACCCAGAGGCCGGTCTCCTCGCGGTTGCCCTCGGGGATGTCGTCCCAGGTCTCGACCTTGTACGGCGCGAACAGGTCGGTGTTGGCGAGGGCGACGGCGGCACCGAGGTCGAATACGTCAGGCGCGGTGTCCTGGCCGGCCAGGTTCTGCGCGGTGCTGATCTCCTCGGCGGAGGAGACGTCGGGGTCGGCCGAGTTGACGGTGATGCCGTACTCGTCCTCGAAGCCCGAGATGAGCTCGCCGTAGTTGGCCCAGTTGTCGGGCAGCGCGATCACGTTGAGCTCGCCCTCGGCCTTCGCGGCCTCGACCAGGGCGTCGAGCCCGCCGAGGTCGGCGGCGGAGGTCGCGGTCGAGGCGTCGACGGACGCGTCGCCGGACGAGGCGCCGGCGTCACCGGAGCAGGCGGTCAGGGTCAGAGCGAGAGCGGCGGTCGCGGCGGCGAGCACACCGGCGCGGGGGAAGCGCTGGGTCGTCAAGAGTCCTCCAGGAGTCGGGTGGGTGGGCCCCTGCGGGCGCCTCGGGAAACGTAGGGGCGGCCCCCGACATCCCGGGGCCGCCCGGATGAACCGGACGGGAACACTCGGCGCCGGGGCGGGATCGGCCGATGTCGGCGGCCTTCGCTAGCGTGGGGGCACCATGACCGAGCAGCTCAGCCCCGCGCTCGCGCGCCGCATCGCCCTGGCCGCCCAGGGCTTCGGTGCCGCGCCGCCGCCGCGGGTCGGCACGCGGCAGATCCTCGGCGTGATCGACCGGATCCGGCCGCTGCAGCTCGACTCGGTCAACGTCTTCGAGCGGAGCCACTACCTCCCCGTCCTCGCCCGGCTCGGCCCCTACGACCGCGCCCTCCTCGACGCGGTGGCGTTCTCGCCGAAGGGCCACTACCTCGAGTACTGGGCGCACGAGGCGGCGCTGATCCGCCGCGCCGACCTCCCGCTCTACCGCTGGCGGATGGAGCACTACCGCTGCGTCCGCCTGCCCGAGCACGAGGGCTGGGCGGCCGAGAACCGGTCCACGCTCGACTGGCTGCGCGCGGCCCTCGCCGACGGCCCGCTCCGCGCGTCGGAGATTGAGCACGAGGCCAACACCCGGACCGGACCGTGGTGGGGCTGGTCGGACATGAAGCGCGGGCTCGAGGTGCTCTTCCGCTGGGGCGAGGTGGTGACCGCCGGGCGCACGCGCTTCGAGCGCTCCTACGCGCTCGCCGAGCAGGTGCTGCCCCGCGAGGTGCTCGACGCCGAGGTCTCCACCGAGGACGCGGTCCGCGAGCTGGTGCGCCGCTCCGCCCTCGCGCTCGGCGTCGGGACGCTCGGCGATCTGGCCGACTACCACCGGCTGCTGAAGGCGCCGACGCTCGCGGCCGTGCACGACCTCGTCGACGCGGGCGAGCTGGTGCCGGTCGAGGTCCGCGGCTGGGAGCGCTCGGGGCGCCCGCTGCCCCTCTGGCGGCACACCGCGGCGCGGCGACCGCGCGAGCTGCGCGCCGACGCACTGCTCTCCCCCTTCGACCCGGTGGTCTGGCACCGCCCGCGCGCCGAGCTGTTCTTCGACTTCCGCTACCGGATCGAGATCTACACCCCCGCGGCCCAGCGCGTGCACGGCTACTACGTGCTGCCCGTGCTGCTCGACGACGTGATCGCGGCGCGCGTCGACCTCAAGAGCGACCGGCAGAACGGTGTGCTGCGGGTGCAGGCCGCGTGGCGCGAGCCCGGAGCGCCGCCGGACACGGCCGAGCGCCTCGCCGCGCTGCTCGTCGCCGCCGCGCACTGGCAGGGGCTCGACACCGTCGACGTCGTCGGGCGGGGCACTCTCGCGCCCGAGCTCCTCGTCGCCCTCACCACCGGCCACCGGGAGGTCCTCGCATGAGCGGTCCGCAGGAGCGGCAGGGCACCATCGCGCTCGCCCTGTCCGAGAAGTGCGTCGCCCTGCTGCTCGAGCGCGGGACCACGAAGGGCGTCAGCTCGATCGACCTGGCGCACGCCGCCGGCATCTCGCTGCGCACCTTCCACCGCTACCTCGGCGGCAAGGAGGACTGCGTGCGGCCCGTGCTCTACGCGGCCATCGCGGCGATGGCACGCGAGCTCGTCGCGCGACCGGAGTCGGAGTCGCTGAACACCGCGCTGGGCGCCGCCTTCGCCGCGGCCGCGTCCGGCCCGCAGCTCGAGCGGACGCTGCGGCTGATGCCGCTGCTCACCGAGACGCCCGGCATGCGCGCGGTCTGGGCGCAGTCGCTGCACGACGGCGAGGCCGCGCTCACCCCGAGCATCGCGCAGCGGATGGGGCTCCCCGCGGCGGACGAGCCGCGCGCGGCCGTGCTCGCCACGGTCGTGCTCGCGCTGGTGCGGCGCGCCCTCGTGGACGCCGTCGCGACGGGCACGGACCCGTCCCCCGTCTTCGACGAGTACCTCACGACGCTCGACGGCGGCCCGCTCGCGGCGGGAGCCCCGGCGGCGCGCTGACGGCGGGTCTCGATACGCCGCTGCGCGGCTACTCGACCAGCATGAGGGGGCGACGTTGCGCAGCTACTCGACCGGCATGAGGGGGCGCCGCCAGGGCCGCTTCCCCCGCGGCGTCAGAACTGGACGCGGGGCGGCTCCGAGATGGCGGCGAGGTCGCCGACCTCGAAGAACTCGCGCTCGGAGAAGCCGAGGCGGCGGGAGAAGAGCGTGTTGGGGAAGACGGTGACCTTGGTGTTCATCTCGCGGACGCCGCCGTTGTAGAAGCGGCGGGCCGACTGGATCTTGTCCTCGGAGTCGACCAGCTCGCCCTGCAGCTGCAGGAAGTTCTGGCTCGCCTGCAGCTGCGGGTACGCCTCGGCGACGGCGAAGATCGACTTCAGCGCCTTCTGCATGTGGTCCTCGGCGGCGGACGCCTCAGCCGGACCCTGCGCGGAGAGCGTCTCGGCGCGGGCACGGGTCACCGAGTCGAACACCTGCCGCTCGTGGGAGGCGTAGCCCTTCACCGAGTCGATGACGTTCGGGATCAGATCCGCCCGCCGCTTCAGCTGGACGGTGATGTCACTCCAGGCCTCGTCGACGCGGACGTTCAGCGTGACGAGGGAGTTGTAAGTGGCCCAGAGGTAGATCCCGAGGATCACGACGAGCACGACGACGACGATGAGCGGGACGAGCCATTCCATGCCGACAAGTGTAGGGAAGGACCCCGCGCCGTTCCCCGGAGTCCGGCGCATTCGCAGAGACGCCGGTGGCGCTACTTGAGGGTCTTCTGCATCAGCACGGTGCTCAGCCAGCGCTCGAACTTGAAGCCGACGCGGCCCATCCGGCCGACCTCGACGAAGCCGTACTTCGCGTGCATCGTCAGCGACGCCTCGGCCCCCTTGTCCGCGATGACGGCCATGACCTGGCGGATGCCGACGGCCTTCGCGCGCTCGAGCAGCTCGGTCATCAGCGCCTTGCCGAGGCCCTTGCCGGTCGAGGCGGCGCGCAGGTAGATCGAGTTCTCGACCGTGAAGCGGTAGGCGCGCTTGGACGACCACGGCGACACCATCGCGTAGCCGAGGATCTGCCCCGACGGTGAGACGGCGACGATGAACGGCAGCCCGAGCTTCTGGTTGCGCGCGAACTTCGAGCGCCACTCCTTCAGCGTCGAGTCGTCCTCGTCGAAGGTCACCACGGTGTTCCGGACGTAGTGGTTGTAGATCTCCTGGATGTCCGGCAGGTCCGCGCTGCGCGCCTCGCGGATCTCGAAGGAGAACTCCGGCTCGGGGGCGGGTGCCCGGCGCAGGTGCGGCGGCAGGACCCGGCGCTGCTCGTACTCTTCCTCGAGCATCTCGCTCCTTCTCGGCGGTGGTGGTCGGCATCGCTGATCCCGGGCGGCGGCCGCGATCCGGGCCAGCGTAGCCGGGGTGGCGGAGCGCCGCACGCGCGGCGGGCTGCGGTGGGCGGGCCCCGAGGCTCAGGGCAGGAGCGCCCAGTCGACGGGCTCGGCCCCGCGCTCGGCGAGCAGCTCGTTCGCGCGGCTGAACGGCCGCGAGCCGAAGAAGCCGCGCGACGCGGACAGCGGGCTGGGGTGGGCGCTCTCGACGATGCCGGAGTCGCCCAGCAGCGGCCGGAGGTTCGCCGCGTCGCGCCCCCAGAGGATCGCGACGAGCGGCTGATCGCGGGCGACCAGCGTGCGGATCGCGTGCTCGGTGACCCGCTCCCAGCCCTTGCCGCGGTGCGAGGCGGGCGCGCCGGGTGCGACGGTGAGGACGCGGTTGAGCAGCAGCACCCCGCTGCGCGTCCAGCCGCTGAGGTCGCCGTGCTCGGGCGGGGCGACGCCGAGGTCGTCGCGGAGCTCGCGGTAGATGTTCTGCAGACTCCGCGGCAGCGGCCGGACGTGCCGATCGACGGCGAAGGACAACCCGATCGGATGCCCGGGCGTCGGATACGGGTCCTGCCCGACGATCAGGACGCGGACGTCCTCCAGCGGCGCGGCGAACGCGCGGAGCACCTGCGCCCCGGCGGGGAGGTAGGGCCGCCCGGCCGCGGTCTCCGCGCGGAGGAAGTCGCCCATCGCTGCGATGTCGCCGGCGACCGGGGCGAGCGCCTCGGCCCAGCCGCGGTCGATCAGGCCGGCACCGGCCAGCTCCTGCAGGTCCACGCTCAGCTCGCGGCGAGTGTGGCGACCGACACTCCGGCCTCGCCCGCGCTCGCGCGCCAGACCGAGCCGGCGCCGCGGACGCGCAGGGCGCCCATGCCGACGGTGAGCACCGTCGACTCGTCGATCGCGACACCGCCGTCGACCAGTCCGGCCTCGACGGCCGCGACCAGGCGGCCGAGCGTGCCCCACTGCGCGGCGTGCACGTCGATCGAGACGTCGACCAGGCCGATGCCCTCGAGCACCGTCACCTCGTCCAGCTCCTCGGCCGCGAGCTCCGGCGCCACGGCGACTCCGCCGATGCGGTCGCCGCCGACGATCGCGCGGTCGGCCGCGACCGCGGCGCCCGCCGAGTAGCCGGCGTACGGCACTCCGGAGGAGACGAGGTCGCGCAGGCGCGGGAAGGACGCCTCGAGCGCGTCGCGGTAGGCGGGGGTGAGTCCGCCGCCGACGAAGATCCCGTCGACGTCGTCGAAGACCGCGGGGTCGATCCGGCCGCCCTCGGGCTTCATCACCGCGAACGGGAGGAGCTTGCCGACCGTGGCGAGCGTCGCGGCCCAGCCCGCGTAGACCTCGGGGCCGAGGCCGTCGTGCACGACGACGATCGCGATCCGCGGGCCCTCGATGCGGCCGGCGTCGACGGCGCGGTCGTGCGCCTCCGCCAGGAACGCGCCGTAGAGCTGCGAGTCGTGCTCGGCTCCGCCGCCGCCGCCGATCAGGTGGACGCTCACTCGTCGTCCTCCGCGAGGGCTCCCGCCACCGGGGGCAGCGCCGACCACGGGAAGACGATCCAGCGCGGCGTGCGCCGCCAGAAGAAGTCGGGCTCGAGCACCGTGCGGGGCTTGGTGTAGAGGGTGACGGTCTGCACCTCGGCGCCCATCGCGCGGATCAGGTCGACCGAGAGGGCGAGAGTGTGGCCGGAGTCGGAGACGTCGTCGACCAGGAGGATGCGCTTCCCGCGCACGGACGCCTCGTCCAGCAGCGGCGGCAGGACGACGGGGGCGGCGAGCCGCGCCTCGACGCCGGTGTAGAACTCGACGTTGAGCGCACCGCAGCTCTTGATGCCCAGCGCGTAGGCGACCGCGCCCGCGAGCAGAAGACCGCCGCGCGCGATGGCCACGACCAGCTCGGGTCGGTAGCCGGAGGCGACGACGTCGTCGGCGAGATGGCGAGCGGCGTCACCGAACTCGAGCCAGCCGAGGACCTCCTTCTCCGTAGCGGCGAGGAGGGCGGCGGAGTCGTCGGCGTCGGAAACCATGAGGGACAGGCTAGAGCGTCGCGAGGCCCCGCGTCACATCGCAAGGCCCCGCGACGGGCGCCTGTCACGCCTTCGGGGTGAGCGCGCCCTTGATGACCTTGTGCGGGGCGGCCTGCGCCACCGGCTTGATCGTCACCAGATCGAGGTTGACGTGCGGCGGCAGCTCGACGGAGGAGACGATCGCCGCGGCGACGTCCTCGGCGACCAGCGGGGCGGGGACCTCGGCGTAGACCTTGTCGGCGCGCTCCTTGTCGCCGCCGAAGCGGACCAGCGAGAACTCCTCGGTGTGCACCATCCCGGGCGCGATCTCGATCACGCGGATCGGCTCGCCGGCGAGCTCGAGACGGAGCACCGCGACGAGCGCGTGCGCGGCGAACTTCGCGGCGTTGTAGCCGCCGCCGCCCTCGTAGGCGACGTGGCCGGCGATCGAGGTGACGGTGACGACATCGGCCGAGCCCTCGGAGCCGGCGTCGGCGATGCCCGCCCGGAGCAGCGGGAGCAGAGCGCTCGTGACGAGCTTGACCGAGAGCACGTTGATCTCGAACATCCGGGTCCAGTCGGCGGGGTCGGACGCCTCGACCGAGTCGAGGCCGAGCGCGCCGCCGGCGTTGTTGACGAGGGCGTGCACGGGGCCGGTCTCCGCGAGGTGATCGCGCAGCGCGTCGACCTGCGCCGCGTCGGTGAGATCGGCGACGAACAGGCTCGCCCCGGTCTCCGCGGCAAGCGCCTCGAGCCGCTCCCGGCGGCGGGCGACCGCCACCACGTCCCAGCCGTGCTCGCGGAACAGGCGGACCGTCGCCGCACCGATCCCCGAACTCGCTCCTGTCACCACGACGCGTCGAACCACGCTCGTCCTCTTTCCGTCAAGCCTCGGACACCATCGACTCCGTCGTCGGAGCCAACGCTAGCCTGGCCGCATGCAGCCCGCCGACCCGGCTCCCGCCACTGCCGGGTCGCCCACCGCCCCCAAGCGCCGCGTGCCCCTCTGGGACAACGCCCGCTTCGTCTGCGTCGCGCTCGTGGTGATCGGCCACGGCATCCAGCGGCTGACCGCGAACTCGGACACGTCGCTCGTCGTCTACCTGACGATCTACGCCTTCCACATGCCGGCCTTCGCGATCATCTCCGGCTACTTCTCCAAGGGAGGAGCGCCGAACGCCCGCGCGATGCGCCGGGTGCTCACCGACATCCTGCTGCCCTACCTGATCATGGAGACGATCTGGACGCTGGTGCAGTTCGCGGTCGAGGGCAAGCAGGAGTTCAACCCGACCAAGCCGAGCTGGACCCTGTGGTTCCTGCTCGCGCTCGGGATCTTCCGGCTGGTCCTCCCCTACCTCGCGCTGCTGCGCTGGCCGCTGCTGATCAGCGTGGTGCTCGCCGTCGGCGTCAGCTACTACGACAACATCGACTCGACCTTCTCGCTGGCGCGGGCGATCGGGATCCTGCCGTTCTTCGTCTTCGGCTGGCGGCTGCGCGGCTGGAAGGCCGGCTCCCGGCTGCTGGTGGACCGCTGGCTCGACCTGACGCCGCGGCAGATCCTGCTCTCCCGGGTGATCGCCGTCGCGCTCTTCGCGGCGACGGTCGTCGTGATGACCGTCAACATCGACGCCTTCCGCGCGGCGGACCTGCGCTACTGGTTCTTCTACGACCGGCCGTACGACGCGCTCGGCGAGACCGCCTGGTGGGCCGGGCTCGTCCGCCTGGCGCTGATGGCGACCGCGGTCGTGCTCTCGCTCGCGCTGTTCAGCCTGATCCCGCGCCGACGCACCGCGATGACGGCCTGGGGGCAGTCGACGATGTACGTCTACCTGCTGCACAGCTTCGTGCTCTACCCGCTGCGCGAGTCCGGGCTGCTGTCCGCGACCGAGAGCACGGTCGCGCTGATCCTGATGATCGTCTTCTGCATCGCGGTCGCGATCGCGCTCTCGCTGGGCTGGACGCGCACCGTCTTCCACAAGATCGTCGAGCCGAGGGCGACCTGGCTCTTCGCGCCGGTCGTCGACGAGCGGCCCGAGCGCCCGAACCGGGCCGACCCGACCGGGTCCAAGCGCGACCCGCATCCGACGTCCGGGATCCGCACCGGCCGCTGATCCGTCGCGGTTACCCCGTGTGTCGGGCGCCCTGGCCGCGCCGGGGACCCGCACCTAGGCTCGTCGCGACGGGGAACGGCCTTCCGTTCCGAACCGACGATGCGATGGGATGCACCATGACCGACTCCGAGAAGTGGCAGTTCGAGACCAAGCAGATCCACTCCGGAGCCGCGCCCGATCCCGTCACCAAGGCGCGCGCGACCCCGATCTACCAGACCACCTCCTACGTCTTCGACAACGCCGAGCATGCGAAGAACCTCTTCTCGCTCGCCGAGTTCGGCAACATCTACACCCGCATCCAGAACCCGACCCAGGCGGTCGTCGAGGAGCGCCTCACCGCGCTCGAGGGCGGCTCCGGCGCGCTCCTGCTCGCGTCCGGCCAGGCGGCCGAGACCGCGGCGGTGCTCAACATCGCGCAGGCGGGCGACCACCTCGTCTCGTCGTCGTCGATCTACGGCGGCACCTACAACCTCTTCAAGTACACGCTGGCCAAGCTGGGCATCGAGACGACTTTCGTCGAGAACCAGGACGACCAGGAGGAGTGGCGCCGCGCGGTCCGCCCGAACACCAAGCTCTTCTTCGCCGAGACCATCGGCAACCCGAAGATCAACATCCTCGACATCCGCGCCGTCGCCGATGTCGCGCACGCCGCCGGCGTCCCGCTGATCGTCGACAACACGATCGCGACGCCGTACCTGATCCGCCCGTTCGAGCACGGCGCGGACATCATCGTGCACTCGGCGACCAAGTTCCTCGGTGGTCACGGCACCGTGATCGGCGGCGCGATCGTCGACGGCGGCACCTTCTCCTGGACCGCGAACGCGGCGAAGTTCCCGGGGCTGACCACGCCGGACCACTCGTACCACGGCGCGGTCTACACCGACGCGGTCGGCGACGCCCTCGCCTACATCATCAAGGCCCGCGTGCAGCTGCTGCGCGACCTCGGCGCCTCGATCGCCCCGGCGAGCGCCTGGCAGCTGATCCAGGGCATCGAGACGCTGTCGCTGCGGATCGAGCGCCACGTGCAGAACGCGCAGGAGATCGCGGAGTACCTGGAGAACCACTCCGACATCGCGACGGTCAACTACTCGGGACTGCCCACCTCGCCTTGGTACGCGGCGGCGAACCACTACGCGCCGAAGGGTGTGGGCGCGGTGCTCTCGTTCGAGCTCAAGGGCGGGGTGGACGCGGGACGCGCCTTCGTCGACTCGCTCGTGCTGTTCTCGCACCTGGCGAACATCGGCGACGTCCGCTCGCTCGTCATCCACCCGGCGTCGACCACGCACTCGCAGCTCACCCCGGAGCAGCAGCTCACCGCCGGCGTCACCCCCGGGCTCGTCCGCCTCTCGGTCGGCCTCGAGAACATCGACGACCTCCGTGCCGACCTCGCCCAAGCCCTGCAGGCCGCCCGCAGCGTCGTCGAGGCCTCCCGCGCCAACGCCTGACGGCATGCTGGTCGAGTAGCCGCGCAGCGGCGTATCGAGACCCACCGTGCTGAGAACGGCGGATCTCGATACGGCCGCTCCGCGACCTACTCGATCAGCATGAGGGGGTGCGCCGCAGCCGGGGCCTGCGCGATCAGCATGCGAGGGTGCGCCGCAGCCGCGGCCTACTCGATCAGCAGGACGAGCGTCACCCCCGCGTAACAAAGGCCGGCGCCCCGCTGCGCTCTGCCACGATGGACACCGCTATGGACTGGCAGCAGACACTCGAGGACACCGTCCCTTCGGCGTTCGTCACCGAGCGCCAGCTCCGCTCGGTGATCGGCAAGCCCCCTGCCACCGGGGCCTGGCGCGAGGGCGACCACCCCGGCGGCCGGCGCTTCGTCGAGATCGGCCCGTACGCCTTCGAAGCGGGCGGTCGCCTCCCCCACGTCCGGGTGGCCTACGAGAGCTGGGGCGAGCTCTCCCCCGCACGCGACAACGCGATCCTCGTCCTGCACGCGCTGACCGGCGACTCGCACCTCATCGGCCGCGGCGACCCGGGTCACGCGACCGACGGCTGGTGGTCCGGACTCGTCGGCCCCGGCCTCGTGATCGACACCGACCGCTACTTCGTCGTCGCTCCGAACATGCTCGGCGGCTGCCAGGGCTCGACCGGCCCCGCCTCGCTCGCCCCCGACGGGCACGAGTGGGGTGCGCGCTTCCCGTACACGACGATCCGCGACCAGGTCGCCGTGCAGGCGCTCTTCGCCGACCGCCTCGGCATCGACCGCTGGCACACCGTCATCGGCGGCTCGATGGGCGGGATGCAGGCGCTGGAGTGGGGCATCGACCACCCCGAGCGGGTCGCCCGGCTCGCCGTCCTCGCCGCTCCCCCGCGCGCCACCTCGGACCAGATCGCGCTCAACTTCGTCCAGCTCGAGGCGATCCGCACCGACGCCGCCTTCGCGGGCGGCGCCTACTACGACGCCGGCGACGGCAAGGGCCCGTACCACGGCCTCGCGCTGGCCCGCCGGATGGCGCTGCTCAACTACCGCAGCCCGTCCGAGCTCAACGACCGCTTCGAGCGGAGCTGGCAGTCCGGCCTCAGCCCGCTCGGCGGCGGCGGCCGGTTCGCGGTCGAGTCGTACCTCGACTTCCACGGCAACAAGTTCACCCGGCGCTTCGACGCCAACAGCTACATCACCCTCGTCGAGGCGATGAACTCGCACGACGTGGGGCGCGGGCGCGGCGGCGAGGCGGAGGCGCTCGAGCGGATCACCAGCCCGACGCTCGTGCTCGGGATCGACAGCGACCGGCTGTTCCCGGTGGACGGGCAGCGGATCATCGCCGCCCACGCCCGCGGCAACATCGACGGCGACGAGGTCGCGGTGATCAGCTCGACGTTCGGGCACGACGCCTTCCTCATCGAGGACGACGCGGTCGGCGGCCACCTCGCGAGGCTCCTCGCGGTCTGACCCGATCCCGGCCGTCCCGCGGGCCGACCGCCGGTCTGTGACTATCGTGAGACGGGGGTCCGCCCCGCGCCGCCCACCGGAAGGAGCGTGCCCGTGCCGTTGGTCCGCAGCGCTCGCGAGCGCGACCGCCTCCTCCGCCAGTCCGCGTGCGGCATCGGCCTCCTGATCGACGCCACGGCGATCGCCCTGGTCCTCGGCCCCGGGGCAGTGGCGCCCGACGCCGTGCCGTTCGCGGTGGCGCTGCTCCTCGGACTCGCCGTCCTCCACCTGCAGCTCGGCCGCAGCGGACGCACGCTCTGGGTGCTCCTGCTCGCCGCCGGCGGCCTGGCGCTGAGCATCGGGCTCGCGAGCGCCATCGGCGTGAGCAGCGGCTTCGAGGGCTACGTGCTCGTCGGCACCGCCAACGCCGTCACCAGCACCGTCGCCGTCGTCGTCACCACCTCCGTCCGCCGGCTGCTGCTGCTCCTGCCCGTCCTGGTGCCGAGCGTGGTCGTCTCCGTGCTGGTCGCCGAGGAGGCGATGCTGTCCAACGCTCTCGTGCAGAGCCTGCTGCCCTGGGGCACGCTCGCCGGCTTCGCGCTCTGGATCAGCACGGCCGTCCCCCGGGTCGTCCGGCGCATCGACAGCATCGGCAACGCGCACCGCGTCGAGCGGCAGGCCAGCGAGACGGAGGCGCAGCGCCGCCAGGGAGCGCGGCTCCTGCACGACACGGTGCTCGCGACGCTCACCCTGCTCGCACACTCCGGCCGCGGCGTCTCCGAGGATGCGCTCCGCCGCCAGGCCGCGCAGGACGCGCAGCTCCTGCGCCAACTGCGCCTCGGCGGGACGCCGACGCCGAGCGCGTCCGGCTCGTACCAGCTGACCAGCGTCACGGCGTCGCCCGCCGCGACCTCGCTCGAGGACGTCCGGGACCGGTTCGGCCGGCTGGGCCTCGAGGTCGTCCTGCACGGCTCCGGGGAGGTCGTCCTCGAGGGCGACGCGCTCGACTCCTTCCTGCTCGCCCTCGCCGAGTGCCTCGAGAACGTGCGGCGGCACTCCGGTGTCGAGTCCGCCGACGTCACGATCACCGAGGACGAGCAGACCGTCCGCGCGATGGTGACGGACGCCGGTGCCGGCTTCGACATCGCCACGGTGCCCGCGACGAAGCTCGGCTTCAAGGAGTCGGTCGTCGCGAGGCTCGCGGACGTCGGCGGCCGCACCCGGCTCTTCAGCTCGCCCGGCTCCGGCACCACCGTCGTGCTGGAGGTGCCCAAGTGAGCGCCGGCACCGAGCAGGCCTCGCCCCTCCTCGGCGGACCCGGCGCCGCTCCTCGCCGGCCCGACGGCTCGCCCCGCTCCGCCCGCGCGCGGAAGGGACAGCAGGAGACCCTCGGCACCAGCTACCTCGGCAGCGGCCTCACCGGCATCGCGGCGGCGCTGATGGTCTACGAGCTCCTGGTCTTCCTCGCCACCGTCGACGACTACGCGCGGCCGGGGCTGGTCGTCGTCGCCTGGCTGCTCCTCGTCGCCTCCTTCACGGCGACCGTGGTCGCCATCCACGTCTGCGGACAGCGGCTGCCCACCGCCGCCTACGTCGGCCTGCTCGTGGGGATCACCGGGGCCGTGGCGCTGGACCTGATCGCCGTCGCCGGTCACGGTCCTTCCGCCGCCGTCCCGACCGCCGCGGTGGCCGCCGCGGTCGCCCACGCCGCGATGATCGTGCACCGCCGCAGCCTCGAGGTCCTCGCCGTCGCCTTCGCCATCGCGGTCGCCGAGCTCGTCGCCTACAGCGCCATGGGCTCGGGCGACGAGACCTCGTTCTCGGTGCGGATCAGCGCGATGGCCGTGACCCTCGCTCCCGCCGTTGTGGCGGTCGTGATGATGCGCGGCTTCCGACGGATGGTCCAGCTCGAGATCGACCGCGCCCTCGTCCAGAGCACCACCCTCGGACCGCGCTACGCGGTCGGCATGCTCGCCTCGGAGGAGCTCGCCCGCCTCGACCTCGCGGCCGAGCGCCTGCTCGCCGAGGTCGGCGACGGCACGACCGTCCTGCCGCTCGATCCGCACCGCGCCGCGCACGCCGCCGCGCTCGCGACCAGCCTCCGCCTGCACCTGATCGAGGGGCGTCGCGAGACCTGGCTGCACCACGCGATCCAGGAGTCCGAGCTGCTGGCCCCGCTCGTCGATCTGCACGACCCCGACGGCACCGCCGGCCTCCTCGGCCACCAGCAGCGGGACGGCCTGCTCTCCGCCATCTGGCTCATCCTCGACGGCGCCTCCGGGCTCACCGTCGTGCTGCACGTCGAGGCGGGAGCACCGCGCGAACCGGACGCCGACGCTCCGCCGCGCTCCCTGCTGGTGCCGCTCACTCTGCAGTCCGAGGGCGTGCCCGTGCGCGGAGTCGATCCCGCGACGTGGGAGGCTATCGCACAGGTCGGTGCGTTCCGCGACACGTCGCACGACGACGCGCTCCGGATCGAGATCGACTGCTACGTCGAGAATCCGGCCGATCGCTGAGCAGAGACGACCGCCCCGCCCTCCCGCCGAGCCGAAGGACACCGATGACCTCCACCGCAGAACCGAAGATCACGCTCGCCGTGGTCGACGATCACAAGATGCTCCTCGGTGCCCTCACGGAGTGGATCCGCGGCGCCGCGTCGGACATCCAGCTGGTCGCCGCGGTCGCGTCCTGGCCGGAGCTGCTCACCCACCCCGAGTTCCCCGTCGACGTCGTGCTGCTCGACCTGGACCTCAAGGACAACATCCCGATCTCGGTCAAGCTCTCCACGCTGAAGACCACCGGCGTGAAGACCGTGCTGATGAGCACCTACTCCGAGCCGGCCGTGGTCCGCGAGGCCCTCGCCTCGGGCGCGCTCGGCTATCTCGTCAAGACGGAGGACGCCGACATGATCGTCGAGGCGATCCGCGCGGCCAAGGATGGCCACTCCTACATCTCGCACGAGCTCGACATGGCGCTCTCCACCGGTGACTCCGACGGCGCCCCCAAGCTCAGCGCGCAGGAGCGCCGGGTCATGGCGCTCTACGGCGGCGGCGAGCCCGTCAAGTCCGTCGCATTCGAGCTCGGCATCTCCGAGGAGACCGCGAAGTCCTACCTCAAGCGCATCCGCGAGAAGTACCGCGTGGTCGGCATCGACGTCGGCACCAAGGTCGCGCTGCGCAAGCGCGCCATCCACGACGGCATTTTGATCGAAACGGATTGAGGTGGGCGCGTTCCGCAGAGCGTCTTACGGCGGCTGCGGAAATCCGCTGGCATGCCGTCCCGAGAGATGCGTGCCCGCTTCCATGCTGGTCGAGTAGCCCCGCAGGGGCGTATCGAGACCCACCGGCGTCGACACGGCGGCATGCAGACCCCCCGTCCGGTGCCGGCGAGTGCCGCCGGGCCGGCCTTACAGGGCGTTGACCGGGACGCTGCCCGTGGCGGGGCGGGCGGGGTCGCGCGGCGCGTCGACGGTGCCGCGGGCGCGGTCGATGGCGATGCTGGCGAACGCGAGCAGGATGCCGGCCGCGGTGAGGCCCACGCCGACCCAGATCGGCGACAGGTAGCCGAGGCCGGCGGCGATGGTCACCCCGCCGAGAGCGGCGCCGACGGAGTTGCCGATGTTGAGCGCGGAGTGGTTGAGCGCCGCGGCGATGGTCTGGCTGTCGCGGGCGACGTCCATCAGCCGGGTCTGGATGGCCGGCGAGGCCCCCGCCGAGAAGCCCGCCGCGAGGAACGTGAACACGACCAGGCCCACGACCGACGTCGCGGTCAGCGCCAGGCCGATCAGCGACACGAGCACTCCGAGGAACAGCACCACGAGTGCGAGCCGCACGTTCCGGTCGGCCGCCCAGCCGCCCGCCAGGTTGCCGACCGTCATGCCCAGGCCGATCACCACCAGGATCCACGGCACGGCGCCCAGCGGCAGGCCGGTCACCTCGGTCGACAGCGGCGTGATGTAGCTGTACATCGCGAAGAGTCCGCCGAAGCCGATCGCGCCGATCAGCAGGGTCATCCAGACCTGCAGCCGGCCGAAGGCCTTCAGCTCGTTGCGCATGGTCGCCCCAGGGTTCCCCCGCTGGAACGGCACGAGCAGCCACACGGCCACCACGGTCACAGCGAAGATCGCCGCGACGACCAGGTAAGCGCTGCGCCAGCCCGCGTTCTGCCCCACCCAGGTGATGGCGGGCACTCCGACGACGTTCGCGATCGTGAGCCCCGACAGCACGAAGGCGACGCCCTTGCCGCGCTTGCCCGGCCCCATCAGGTCGGCGGCGACGAGGGAGGCGATGCCGAAGTACGCGCCGTGCGGCAGCGCCGCGACGAAGCGGGCGGCCAGCACGAGCGGGAAGGTCGGCAGCAGGGCCGAGGCGACGGTCCCGATCGTGAACGCGGCCAGCAGCATCAGCAGCAGGCGCTTGCGCGGCCAGCGGGCGGCGGCCGCGGCGATCGTCGGAGCACCGACGACGACGCCGAGCGCGTAGGCGGAGATCAGCAGCCCGGCCTGCGAGTTGGCCTGCTCGGAGCTCACGGCGTAGACGTCCGGGAGCAGGTCCGCGGCGAGCTGCGGCAGCAGCCCCATCGCGACGAACTCGGTCGAGCCGATGCCGAAGCCCCCCATCGCGAGGGCGAGCAGGGCGAGGCGGGTCCGGGCCGGGGAGAGGGTCACCGGTCCACGATAGCGAGGATCGGAAGCGGATCGAAACGATTCGAGTCGGAGAGCGCTCCCGCGCGCCTCACTCCTCGAGCGCGCGGCCGAGCCGCTCGATCTTCGCGTCGATCTCGCCCGAGTAGCCGGGCCGGATGTCGGCCTTCAGCACCAGCGACACCCGCGAGCCGTAGGCGCCGACCGCCTCGGTGGCGCGCTTGATCACGTCGAAGACCTCGTCCCACTCGCCCTCGATCTCGGTGAACATCGAGGTCGTGCGATTCGGCAGGCCGGAGTCGCGGACGATGCGGACGGCGGCGGCGACGGCGTCGTGGACGGAGGCGTCGGGGCCCTCACCGCCGGACGGAGCGACGGAGAATGCGACCAGCACGAGGGACCTCCCAGCGGATCCGACCACCGGACCCGCCGTCCAGCCTAGGCGCGCGGACCGCCGACGGCACCGTCGGCCAGCACGGTCTGCGCGAGCGGCGACCGCTCCCCCGAGGCCTCCGGCGAGACGTCCCCCGCACGGCTCCCCGCCCGCCACAGCTCGCGGAGCACCCAGCCGAGCAGCACGAGCAGCAGGACGTTGCGCACGGTCAGCGCCAGCACCATGCCCGCGTTCGACCAGAGCAGGAAGAGGTAGAGGTACGGGTAGACGATCTGCGTGAACACCGCGATCGCCAGGGTCAGCTTCGCCGGCGTCGCGAAGTCGCGACCGGCCACCACGAGCCCGACGATCACCGGCGGCGCCAGCCAGACGATGTACTGCGGCGAGAGCACCTTGTTGATGTCGATCAGCACCAGCACGAGCCCGAGGCTCAGCAGCGGCAGCAGCCGCACCGGCGACGCCTTCGCGCGCAGCGCCCGGAGACCGAGCAGCACCGTGCCGATCACCGCGAGCGCGAGCGCCGGGTTCATCAGCTCGGCGGCGACATCGGTGAACGGGCCGTGCATCTCGAAGGTGTTGATGTCGGCGGCGTACCAGACGTAGCTGCCGGCCCAGCCGCCGATCGAGAGCCACATCCAGAGCGTGCTGACGGGCGCCTCGATCTGCAGACCGCGCGTGGTCTGGTCAGTGACGAAGCTGAAGACGTACTCGCCGCCGCCGAGCGCGTACACGCCGGCGATGATCGCGACGGAGAGCCCGGCGCCGACGGCCACCAGCCGCCAGCGGCCGCGCAGCACCAGGACGGCGGCGCCCAGCAGGGCCGCGGGCCAGACCTTGATCCACGTGGCGACGGTGAGCGCGAGCGCGGCGATCACCGGGCGGCTCGAGGCCCAGAGCAGCCCGGCGATGGCGAGCGGAACGGTGAAGGCGTCGATCCGGCCGACGGCGATCGGCCCGAGGAGCACCAGGAAGAGCAGCCACCAGCGCGCCGCGGCGAGCCGGGCGGGGACGCCCCGGTGCAGGAGGAGCGCGAAGGCGGCCGCGTCGACGGCGAGCACGCCGGCCAGCCAGGTCAGATCGTAGCCCGCCTCGCCGAAGAGCCAGGCGGCGCTGATCGGCACCAGAGCGAGGATCGGGTAGACCCAGCCGGTGTCGAAGCCGACGAGCCCGCCGCCCTCGACGGCGGTCCGCATCCAGCCCTTGTAGACGATGCTGACGTCGCCCATCGGCAGTCCCGGGGCGTACAGCGCGAGCAGGGAGAGCAGGACGTGCACGAGGGCGAAGCCGCTCCACAGCACGGCGGCGGAGTCGCGGTTCTCGCGCAGCCACGCGATCGGGCGCGAGGAGGCCCGGGGGGCGGCGGTCTCTGAGGCGGCAGGGGTCGGCACCGCGTCAGTGTAGACGGCGCCCTCATCGGACCCCTGAACGGCGCTGGGAACTCCTCCCTGAGCGGCCACCGGCCGCATCAGTACCCGGCGAAGGCGTCGGTGCGGACCTTCTTCGCACCGGCCGAGCGGAGGGCGCCGCGGACGGAGTCGACGAACGCGGGCGAGCCGGAGACGAAGCCGACGCGGCGGGGCGCGTCGGGCACGGCGTCCGCGAGGCGCTCCGCCGTGATCCGTCCGGCGACGTGCGACCAGCCCTCGGGCAGCCGATCCGGCGCTTCGGGCGAGACCAGCACGACGCGGGCCCCGGAGGCGCGGAGGAGCTCGCGGTACGCCACGTCCTCCAGCCGGGCGGCCGCGTAGACGACGACCACGTCGCGCTCCGGTCCGGCCGCGATCGCCGTGAGCTGGCTCGCGAACGGGGTGATGCCGATGCCGCCCGCGACCAGGAGCAGCGGCGTCGCCGGGTCGGCCGGCAGCACGAAGTCGCCACCGACGCTCGTGACGCGGACCACGGCCCCGGGCTCGAGACCGGCGAGCGCCCGCTTGAAGCTGCTCGCCTTCTCGGGCAGCCGCATGGCGACGGCGATCTCGCCGTCGGTGGGAGCGGAGGCGATGGAGAAGGTGCGCCGGCTCCCCCGGCCGTCGGAGCGGTGCGGCACGTCGAGCTCGAGCCACTGGCCCGCCTCGAAGCGCACCGGCGTCCGCGGGGCGAAGCGGTACTCCGTGATGCCCGGCGCGATGACGCTCGAGGAGCGCAGCTCCAGCGACAGCCGCCGGCGCTGGCCGAAGAAGAACGCGATCGCGTTGCCCGCGACGAGGCCGAGCTCCGGGCTCGCGTGCAGCGGTCCGAGCGAGAACGGGACGGTGGTCAGCAGGGCCGCGACGACGGCCACGATCAGCTGCTGCGAGCGCTTGGGCGCCAGGGTCAGCGGCTCGGTCAGCATGAAGGCGCCGGCGAACACGAACGGGTACGCGGTCAGGACCAGCGACAGCGCGGCTCCGGGCTCCTGGCCGTTCATCACCGAGTTGAGCACGGACACGGCGCCGGCGACCGCGACGAACACGACGACGATCGCCCAGCGGCGCACCCGCGCGACGACGACGAGCGCGCCGAGCAGCACCCACGGCCAGAGCGCGCCGGTGGGCAGCGCCCAGGCCGCGGCGGTCAGCGAGCCGGCGAACGGGGTGTCCTGCAGCAGGCCCTGCGCGATGCCGACGATCAGCACGGCGACGGCGGCCGGGTTGAAGAGGTGGCGCCCGCGCCAGACCAGCACGTACTTCGAGGCGGCGGCGATCACGCCGATCAGCGCCACGACGAGGAGGGCGCGCGGCTCCGAGGTCGGGAAGAGGAGGAACGCGATCAGCAGTCCGGTCACCAGCGACGACTCGAGGTGGGCGGGCGAGCCGACCAGCCGGGCGATCAGCCAGGTCGCCCCGGTCGTCGAGACGATCGCCACGACCGCCGTCGCCGCGATCTCGATCGGTGTGAAGAAGATCAGCCCGGCGGCGGAGTAGCCGAGCGCGACCACGAGGAGCGCGGCGAGCGTCAGCCAGACCAGCCGGTACATGGTGATGCGACCGAGGGCGCGATCGAGGGTGCCGAGCATCAGAAGACCTCTCCGGGGAAGCGGGGCGAGTAGTGCAGCCCGCCGGCGCTGAGCACGCGGACGAACTCGAAGTCGAAGCGCTCGGCGAGCACCTCGGGCGGGCGGACGAAGAGGGCGGTCGCGAGTCCGTCGGCGACGAGGGTGCTGTCGGCGACGACCCAGGTGGCGACGACCGTGTCGACGGGACGGCCGGTGCGGCCGTCGAGGACGTGGTGCAGCCCGTCGCCCCAGGCCCGCCGGTTGCCGGCCGAGGCGCAGAGCGCTCGCTCGCCCGGCTCGGCGACGCCGATCGCGCGGCTCGCGTCGAAGGGGTGCTCGAGGCCGACGCGGTAGGCGCCGACCCCGCGGGCGCGCAGGTCGCCGCTCGCGTCGACGACGGCGCGCTCGACACCGGCGCTCGCGAGCTCGTCCAGGACGAGGTCGACGAGCTGACCCTTGCCGGCCGCGCCGACGTCGAGCACGACTCCGGCGGCGGTGCGCAGCGTCGCTCCCCCGCCGCCGCGGGCCGCGGCCCAGGACGGAGCCGGCGCGACGGGGCCGCGCGGCACCAGGGAGTAGGCCGGGTCGTAGCCGAGCTGCTCGAGGGCGTCGCCGACGAACGGCGTGACGCCGCCCCCGGTCAGCGCGAAGAGCTCGTCGTAGAGGGCGAACAGCTCGACCGCCTCCGCCGGGAAGACGTGCTCGCCGGGCTCGGTCCGAAGGCGCGAGGCGGCGGAGTCGTCGCGGAACCGCGACCAGGTGCGGTCGTAGGCCTCGATGCGCGCGCGGACCCGTTCGCGCACGACCGCGTCCAGCGGTGCGTCCGTGTCGATCTGCCAGGTGGTGCCGATCGCGTCGAACCGCCAGGCGCTCTCGAGGACGCGCCGGGTCGCGGTCGGCGCGGCGTCAGGGTGCAGAGGTTCAGGCCGCGGCATCGGCCTTGATCGTCTCGACGGCGTCGTTGAAGCCGCCGGAGGTGAGCGAGGAGCCGGAGACCTTGGTGACGTCGAGCTCGTCGAGGCTCTTGCCGACGACCTCGCCCGAGATGCCGCTGGCGAAGCGGGTCTGGTACTCCTGGCCGGTCGGGTTCTCGGACTCGGGGGTCACCGTGACGGCGGTGACGACGCCCGACTCGAGGGTCAGCTCGACGCCGACCGACTCGTTGCCGCCGGGCGAGGTGTAGGAGCCGTCGGCCTCGTAGGTGCCGTCGGCGTAGGCGCCGGTCGCGGCGGAGCCGGTCGAGTCGGTGCCGGTCGACTCGGAGGAGGAGGCGCTGGAGGTGGCGGCGGGCGCGCTGGTCGCGGCGGCGCTCGAGCCGGCGTCCTCGGTCCCGGCGGTGGCGGTGCTCGAGCAGGCGGCGAGGGCCGCGAGGGTGCCGGCTCCGGCGAGGAGGGTGAGGGCGTAGCGGACGGGAGTCGTGGTCTTCGCGGTCATGTCTGTTCTCCTGTGTGGGGGTCGGACGCGGCTGTCGTCTCCGACGCTAGGGCCGGGAGCTCGGGGGTTCCGATGAGGCGGCTGTGCGGCTCCGATGTCCGGGTCGCGGGGGAAGCCCGCCTCTCCTGTGTCAACGGACCGAGGACGCGATCGGTTCAGTGCGGCGGGCGATGCCGGCGTTTCAGTTCAGCAGCCGCGCGACGACGCCGGGGAGCTGCTCGGCGATGTCGAGGGCCGCGATCGGCCCGCCTCCGGACGCCGCCGCGCCGGCCTGCGCGTGCAGGACGGCCGCGGCGGCGGCGACCGCCGCGAGATCCTCGTCCCCGAGCGCCGTCCCCCGGCTCTCCGCGTCCGCGGCCCGGCCGGCCAGCAGAGCGCCGAGCACTCCGCCGAGGACGTCGCCGCTGCCCGCCGTGGCGAGCCAGGGCGTCGAGCCGCTGACCTCGTGGGCGGTGCCCCCGGAGACCACGTGCGTGGTGCTGCCCTTGAGCAGCACGCAGACCCCGAAGTGCTCGGCGGTGCGCCGCGCCCAGCCGCTCGCGTCGGCGGCGATCGCGGCCGCGTCGACGTCCACCCCGGCGCGCGTGAGCAGGCCGGCGAGCTCGCGGTAGTGCGGAGTGACGACCACCGGCCCGCGAGCCTCGCCGATCAGGTCGAGCGCGCCCGCGTCGAGCACCACGGGGACCCCCGAGTGCAGCTGCTCGAGCAGGACGGCGCGCTCGTCCTCGGACCGGTCGTCCGCGCTCGTCCCGGAGCCGAGGAGCCAGGCCTGCACCCGCCCGGCCGAGGTCACGACCTCGGGGCGACGCGCCAGCACAAGGGCGGACGGCCGCTCCGGCCCGAGGTAGCGCACCATGCCGAGCCCGGTGCGCACCGCCGCCTCGACCCCGAGCACCGCCGCCCCCGGGTAGCGCTCGGACCCGGTCGCGATCCCGAGCACCCCGCGGCTGTACTTGTCGTCGTCGGCGCGCGGCACCCGCACGGCCAGCGCCGCCTCCGCGAGCCCGAACTCCCTCTGCCCATCCGTCATTCCGCCAGCCTAGGTCGCACCCCCGACGCCACCCTCTGCGCGATCCACCCGCAGCAGAACGTCGGCAGCCGCGCGCTTGTTGACCGCGGGTCTCGACACCCCCTGCGGGCTACTCGACCAGCATGGTCGAGCCCGCGCCGACGCGCCCCGCACGCCCTGTCGCCTCGCCCGCCCTGACCGCCGGCGCGCGCGCCGATGCGCCTTCCCTGCTGATCGAGTAGCCCGCATCGCGGGCGTATCGAGATCCATCACCGTCAGAACGGCGGCGGCACATCGACGAAGCGCGGTCGCCGGGGCGGGTCCGGCGGCCGCCCGGGCAGCGGGGGCGGCCGGTTGCTGATGCGCCTGCCGGTCGGTGTCGTCCACACGATCGTCCCGTCGTCGTCCTTCGTGTACGTCCACCGGTCGCCGTGCCGGAGGTGATGGTGCGCCGTGCACAGTGAGACGAGGTTCTCGAGCGAGGTCTCGCCGCCGTTGCGCCACTCGATCGTGTGGTCCGCCTCGCTGCGGGCGGAGGTGCGCAGGCAGCCGGCGAAGCGGCAGGTCTGATCCCGCAGCTGCACGTGCAGGCGCATGCGGGACGGCGGGAGGCGCTGCGTGCGGCCGACGGAGACGACCGCACCGGTGTCCCGATCGGTCAGGACGCGCGTGAAGGAGGCCGCCGTCCGGATGAGCTCCCGCGCGACAGCGGCGGGGACGGGGCCGTAGCCGTCCAGCTCCGCTGGTTCGTCGTCGAGGTCGACGGCCGTGGAAGCCGCGAGCGTGAGCCGCACCTCCGCCCGGACACCGGGAACGAACGTCGGGTCGGGCCGGTCCTCGGCGTCGGGAGTGGTGCCGAAGATGTCGCCGTCGCAGAGCAGATCCACGGCGACGTCCGCGCGAAGCTGCGAGAGCGTGCGCACATCCCCGGCATCGCGCAGAGAACGGGCCATCCGGTCGGCACGGTCGTAGGCGCCCATCACCGCAGAGGCCGGGCCGTACAGGCAGAGCGTCGCCATCCCGTCCACGTCCGGCGTGACCCACACCGCCCGGTCCGTCCGGGCGCGGGCGTGCCGCGCCGCGAGGGACTCCTGGTGCAGCTCCTCCCGCCAACGGCGCAGGGCGCGACGCAGCTGCGTCAGCGTCATCGACGGCGCCGCCTCCGCGACGCGCTCATCGAGAGTGGCGCGGGACCCCTCGGGGAGGCTGCTGGCGATCGCGCAGATCGCCTCACCCTCCTCCCAGTGCAGGCGCGCCTGCGCGAGCAGCTCGCGCGTCAGCGGGAGGTGCTCGAAGAGCAGCTGCGCGTTCTCGAGACGGCGGGCGATCACCTGCTCCGACAGACCCTCCGCGACCGCGAGCTCTGCGCGGATGGAGCGCTCGACGAGATCGCGGGTCTCGCCGGGGGTCGCGCCGCGGGCGAAGGCGTCGGGGTGGGCGAGGGCCGTGCGACGGAAGTCGTAGAGGAATCGGGCCTCGGCGAGACGCGGCCGGGCTGCGGCGCGGGCGTTCGCGGCGGCGCCGTCGCTGAGGGCGCGCAGGTGCTTCAGCACCTCTTCCGTCGATCCGAACTCCGTCATACGAGTATTGAAGCAGGGACCACCGACACGGGGTCCGGCTCGAGGGTGCAGCGGGACGATCGCGGGCTGAATCGGGGCTGTGGAGGAGGCACTGCGCTGGTGGGCGGGTCTCGATACGCCCCTGCGGGGCTACTCGACCAACATGTTCCGCCACCGCCACCGCCACCGCCACCCCAGCGTTCAGCGAGGCCTCTATTACCCGCCGCAGCCGGCGAAGCCGCTGCCCCGCCGCAGCCGGCGAAGCCGCTCACACCCGCACGGCGGGCGAAGCCACTGTCACCCGCACGGCCGGCGAAGCCGCTGCCACCCGCACAGCCGGCGAAGCCGCTGCCCCACCACAGCCGGCGAAGCCGCTGCCGCACCACAGTCGGCGAAGCCGCTGCCACCCCGCCTCGAGTCGAGGCGCGGGCCGGGGAGGTGGTGATCGCAAGGCGGAGGAGGGAGCGATACCGGCGGTATCGCGACCGACGACAACGCCGCGAGCGCCGCCTCCCCGGCCCGCGCCTCAGCGGCGGGTGGCGTCGTCGACTTCGCCGACCAACTCCTCGATGATGTCCTCGAGGAACAGGACGCCAGTCGCGCGGCCCTGCTCGTCGAAGGCGCGCGCGAGGTGGGCGCCGGTGCGGCGCATGATCGCGAGGGCGTCCTCGAGGTCGGTGGCCTCGAAGATCGAGGCGAGCTGGCGGATCCGCTTGGCCGGGATGGGCAGGCGGAACTTGGGCCCTTCGGTGTCGCCGTCGAGGTCGAGGACGTCCTTGAGGTGGATGTAGCCCTCGGGCTGCCCGTCCTCGCCGAGCACGACGTAGCGCGAGAAGCCGTGCTTCGCGACGGCGCGCTCGACGTCGGCGGGCGAGGCTCCGGCGGGGAGGCTGACGATGCCGTCGAGCGGCAGCGCCACGTCGTGCACCTTCTTCTCGGTGAACTCGAACGCGGCGAGGAGGGTGCCGTTGCTGCGCAGGGTGCCCTCGCGGGTCGACTGGTCGACGATCGTCTGCACCTCCTCGAGCGTGAAGGTGCTGTTCGCCTCGTCCTTCGGCTCGACCCGGAAGAGCCGCAGCACCCCGTTCGAGATCGCGTTGAGCGCGACGATGATCGGGCTGATCACGCGGGCGATCGCGACGAGCGGCGGCGCGAGCAGCAGCACGGCGCGGTCCGGCATCGAGAAGGAGATGTTCTTCGGCACCATCTCGCCGAGCACGACGTGCAGGAACGAGACGATCACCAGGGTGATCACGAACGCGACCGTGCCCGAGAACTCGTCCGGGATGCCGACCGCGTGCAGCGGCACCTCGAGCAGGTGGTGGATCGCCGGCTCGCTGACGTTGAGGATCAGCAGTGAGCAGACGGTGATGCCGAGCTGGGTCGTCGCCAGCATCAGGGTGGCGTGCTCCATCGCGGCGAGCGCGGTGATCGCGCTGCGGCGTCCGCTCTCGGCGAGGGGCTCGATCTGGGAGCGGCGCGCGGAGATGACCGCGAACTCCGCTCCGACGAAGAAGGCGTTCGCGGCGAGCAGCACCACGAGCCAGGCGATTCCTGCCCAGTCACTCATGGTCGGCCTCCTGGCGCCCTCGGTGCGGCCGGCCCACGTCGGCGAGCGGGTCGGGGATGCCCTCGCCCGCCGCGTCGGGGTCCGGGGTGAAGCGGAGCCGGTCGATGCGCCGGCCGTCGAGCCGCTCGACGCGGAGCGAACCGCCCTCGACGGGCACCTCGTCGCCGACGGCGGGCAGGCGGCCGAGCTCACTCATCACGAACCCGGCGACCGTCTCGTACGGCCCCTCCTCGGGGATGACGACGCCGGCGCGGTCGCGGACCTCGTCGGGCCGCAGCATGCCGGGGAAGGTGGTCGAGCCGGGCAGCTTCACGACGTCGGGGCGCGAGCGGTCGTGCTCGTCCGCCACCTCGCCGACGAGCTCCTCCACGAGGTCCTCGAGCGTCGCGACGCCCGCCGTTCCGCCGTACTCGTCGACGACGACGGCGAGCTGGAAGCCGCGGCCGCGCAGCTCGGTGAGCAGCACGTCGAGCTTCATCGTCTCGGGCACGCGGAGCGGCTCCGAGCGCAGCGCGGTGACGGGCACCTCGGAGCGCTTGCCGCGCGGCACCGCGACCGCCTGCTTGACGTGCACGACGCCGACGATGTCGTCGATGTCGTCGTCCGTGATCGGGAAGCGTGAGAGGCCGGTGGTCCGCGCGAGGTCGAGGACGTCCTGCGCGGTGCTGGAACGCTCGAGCGTGGACAGCCGCAGCCGCGGCGTCATCACGTCGCCCGCCGAGAGCGCGGAGAAGCGGAGGGTGCGCCCGAGCAGGTCGGCCGTGTCCTCCTCGAGCAGTCCCGCGCTCGCGGAGTGCCGCACCAGGCTCGAGAGCTCCTCGGCGCTGCGGGCGCCGGAGAGCTCCTCCTTCGGCTCGATGCCGGCCAGGCGGAGCAGGGCGTTGGCGCTGCCGTTGAGCAGTGCGACGGCGGGACGGAAGACGGTGGTGAACGCGGTCTGGATCGGCACGACCAGCTTCGCCGTCGCCCGCGGCAGCGCCAGCGCGAAGTTCTTCGGCACCAGCTCGCCGAGGATCATCGACAGCAGGGTCGCGATGACGATCGCGAGCACCGTCATGATCGGCGTCAGCACCTCGTCCGGGATCCCGAGACCGCCGAACGGCACGCGCAGCAGCGTCGAGAGCGCCGGCTCCATCGTGTAGCCGGTCAGCAGCGTCGTCAGCGTGATGCCGAGCTGCGCGCTGGAGAGGTGCGTCGAGGTGACGCGGAGGGCGGCGATCGTCATGCCGAGGCGGGTCTCGCCGCGGTCGCGGCGGGCCTCGAGGTCGGCGCGGTCGAGGTTGACCAGCGCGAACTCGCTGGCGACGAACACGCCGGTGCCGAGCGTCAGCAGCAGGCCGACGCCGAGCAGGAGCCACTCAGTGCCCACGGGGGTCACCCCCGGTCAGCGGAAGCGGGAGCGGCTGCAGGATCGAGCCCGAGGGGATCGGGGAGATCCGAACGAGCCGGTGCGAGGGCGGATGCGCAGAAGGGGGGTCGTCCATTGTGGCGTCGAGTCTAGCGGCAGCCCGGCTCCGGCAGGGCCGCTCTCAGAGCCACTTCTTGCGCTTGAACACGGCGTAGAGCACGAAGCCGAAGACCAGCATCAGCCCGATCGCCCACGGGTAGCCGAGCCGCCAGTGCAGCTCCGGCATGTCGTCGAAGTTCATGCCGTAGATGCCCGCGACGAGCGTCGGCGCGAACAGGATCGCTGCCCAGGAGGAGATCTTCCGCACCACGTCGTTCTGGGCCAGCCCGGTCTCGGTCTGCCGCCGCGAGACCAGCGTCGAGTGCACGGTCAGCGCCTTGTCCAGGATCGCCCGCAGCGCGTCGACCGCCTCCGTCACCCGGATGGTGTGGTCGAGCACGTCGCGGAGCGAGCGGTGCAGCTCGACGTGGTCGAGCGTCGCGTCGGCGCCCGGGGCCGCGTCCGGCGCCTCGGCGAGTTCGTGCAGCAGCGCCGTCAGCGGCTGCACCGAGCGCTGGAAGTGGATGACCTCGCGGGAGAGCCGGTAGATGCGCTCCGAGAGCCCGTCGTCCGAGCCGTCGCCGAAGAGCTGGTCCTCGATCTCGTCGACGTCGCCCTGCACGCCGTGCACGACGGGCGCGTACTCGTCGACGACCTGGTCGAGGATCGCGTAGAGCACCGCCTCGGGTCCGCGGGAGAGCAGCGACGGATCCCCCTCGAGCCGCTTGCGCACCGCCGCCAGGTCCGGCGAGTCGGCGTGCCGGATGGTCACCACGAAGTCCGGGCCCACGAACACGTGCAGCTCGCCGAAGACGACCGTCTCGGCCGAGTCCACGTAGCGCGCCGGACGGAGCACCACGAAGAGCCCGTCGTCGTAGCGCTCGAGCTTCGCCCGCTGGTGGCCGCTCAGCGCGTCCTCGACGGCGAGCGGGTGCAGCCCGAACTCCTGGGCGACCGCCTCGACCTCCTCGCGGCTCGGGCGGTAGAGCCCGATCCAGGCCATGCCGTGCTCGTCGCGCATCAGCTCGAAGGTGTCCTCGAGCGAGTCGGGGTTCCGGATGCGGTGACCGCCGACGTACACGGCGTTGTCGACGATCGTCATGGGCTCGGTTCTAGCACGCGCGCGCCGGGCACCGGCTGACGGTCACCGGCGAGCGGTCACCAGCTGACCGGCAGCGCCTTGCCCTCCTCGTAGCCCGCCGCCGACTGCAGGCCGACCAGTGCGCGCTCGTGGAACTCGGTGACGCTGCGCGCCCCCGCGTAGGTGAAGGAGGAGCGCACGCCCGAGGTGATCATGTCGAGCAGGTCCTCGAGCGAGGGGCGCAGCGGGTCGAGGTAGATCATCGACGAGGAGATCCCCTCCGCGAAGAGCCGCTTGCGGGCGAGCTCGTAGGCGTCGAGGCGGTCGAAGCGCTCCTGCACCGCCTTGGCCGAGGCCATCCCCCAGCTCTCCTTGTAGATCCGGCCGGCCGCGTCGCTGCGCAGCTCCCCCGGCGCCTCGATCGTGCCGGCGAACCAGGAGCCGATCATCACCGAGGCCGCACCGGCAGCGAGCGCGAGCGCCACGTCGCGCGGGTAGCGCACGCCGCCGTCGGCCCAGACGTGCGCGCCGAGCTCGCTTGCCCGCTCCGCCGTCTCGAGCACCGCGGAGAACTGCGGCCGACCGACCGCGGTCATCATCCGCGTGGTGCACATCGCGCCCGGGCCGACGCCGACCTTGAGGATGTCCGCGCCCGCGTCGACGAGGTCGTGCACCGCGTCGGCGGTGACGATGTTGCCGGCCGCGATCGGCACGCCGAGCTTCAGCGCGGAGACGGTGCGCAGCGCGCGCAGCATCCCCTCCTGGTGGCCGTGGGCCGTGTCGAGGACGAGAACGTCGACGCCCGCGGCGACGAGGGCGCGCGCCTTGGCCGCGACGTCCCCGTTGATGCCGACCGCCGCGGCGATCCGCAGCCGCCCGTCGGCGTCCAGCGCGGGGTCGTAGATGGTCGAGCGCAGCGCGCCGGTGCGCGAGAGCGTGCCGACCAGCGCGCCGTGGTGCAGCACCGGGGCGAAGTCGAGATCGGCCGCGACCATCAGGTCGAAGGCGGCGCGCGCGGTGGTGACGTCGTCGGCGTCGATCGAGGCGGAGGCGCCGTGCACGAGGTCCCCGAGCCGGGCGTCCTCCAGGGCAGTGGCGAGCCGCGCGGCCGGGACGCAGCCGAGGATCGTGCCGTCCTCCTCCTGCACCACGAAGCCGTGGCCCGCGACAGCGGGGAGGATCGCGAGTGCCTCCTCGACCGTCGTCGACGGCGAGGCGGTGAGCGCGCCGGAGAAGGCGACCGGCTGGTCCTTCACCCAGCGGATCGCCGCGTCGAGCTGCTGCAGCGGCATGTCCTGCGGGAGGACGCCGAGCCCGCCGCGCCGGGCGAGAGTCGCCGCGAGCCGGGGCCCGGTGACCGAGTTCATGTTCGAGGAGACGATCGGGATGCTGGCTCCGGTGCCGTCACCGGGGGCGAGCGACACATCGAGCCGGCTGGTCACGGAGGACCGGCCGGGAACGAGGAAGACGTCCGAGTAGGTGAGGTCGCCGGAGGGTGTTCCACCGTAGAAGCGCATGGAGACGACGCTACTCCGGCCCGGCTGGGGACCTTCGCCGGAGGATCCGGGCTAGGCTTGACGACCGGGACGGGACCGGGCGACGACGCCCAGATGCGTGTCGGATGCGACGGTGCCGTCCGGATGATCGAGAACGAATCAACGGAGAGAGTGGGCGATCGGCTGTGTCGAGCCAGTTGACCGGAGCGGGAACAGATCAGGGCTCGGAGGACTTCGGGGCCAACGAGTGGCTGGTGGAGGAGCTGTACGAGCAGTACAGCGCCGACAAGGCCTCGGTGGACGAGTCCTGGTGGCCGATCCTCGAGCGCTACGGCAAGCAGCTCGGCGGTGCCGCACCCGTCGGCGCGGGGGCCCCCTCGGCCGCCGCCCCCGCCGCCCCGGCGAAGGCGCCCGTCGCCGAGCGCGTGTCGACGAGCGCGGGCGGAGCGGTGAGCCACCCGGCCACCTCGGCGACCAGCACGGCGAAGACCACCTCGAAGCAGCCGAAGGCGCAGCCCATCCCGGCCGACGCGCCCGTGAGCAAGCCGGCCGAGCCCGCCGCCGCCGTGGAGGAGGACGTCGTCTCCCCCCTGCGCGGCATGGCCAAGAGCCTCGCCACGAACATGGACGCGAGCCTGTCGATCCCGACCGCCACCAGCGTCCGCACCATCCCCGCGAAGCTGATGATCGACAACCGCATCGTCATCAACAACCACCTGCGCCGCACCCGCGGCGGCAAGGTCTCCTTCACCCACCTGATCGGCTGGGCGCTGATCCGCGCGCTCAAGGACTTCCCGAGCCAGAACGTCTACTACGACGAGCCGGACGGCAAGCCCTCGGTGGTCGCCCCCGCGCACATCAACCTCGGCATCGCGATCGACATGCCCAAGCCCGACGGCACCCGCGCCCTGCTCGTCCCGAGCATCAAGCGCGCCGACACGCTGAGCTTCACCGCCTACCTCGCCGCCTACGAGGACCTCGTCAAGCGCGCCCGCGGCAACAAGCTCGCCGCCGGCGACTTCGCCGGGACCACCCTCTCGCTGACCAACCCGGGCGGCATCGGCACCGTGCACTCCGTGCCCCGGCTGATGAAGGGCCAGGGCTGCATCATCGGCGCCGGCGCCCTCGAGTATCCGGCGGAGTTCCAGGGCTCGTCCGAGAAGACCCTCGTCGAGCTCGGCATCGGCAAGACGATCACGCTGACCTCGACCTACGACCACCGCGTCATCCAGGGCGCCGGCTCGGGCGAGTTCCTCAAGATCGTGCACGAGCTGCTGCTCGGCAAGCGCGGCTTCTACGAGGACATCTTCTCCGCGCTGCGCATCCCCTACGACCCGATCCACTGGTCGACCGACATCGCCGTCGACCTCGCCGAGCGCGTCTCGAAGACCTCGCGCGTGCAGGAGCTGATCAACTCCTTCCGCGTCCGCGGCCACCTGATGGCCGACGTCGACCCGCTGGAGTACGTCCAGCGCTCGCACCCGGACCTCGCCATCGAGAACCACGGCCTCACCTTCTGGGACCTCGACCGCGAGTTCGTCACCGACGGCTTCGGCGGCTCTCGCCAGCTGAAGCTCCGCGACATCCTCGGCATCCTGCGCGACTCCTACTGCCGCACCGTCGGCGTCGAGTACATGCACATCCAGGACCCGGAGCAGCGCGCCTGGATGCAGCAGAAGCTCGAGCGCGGCTACGAGAAGCCGGGCCACGACGAGCAGCTGCGCATCCTCGGCCGCCTCAACGAGGCCGAGGCCTTCGAGACCTTCCTGCAGACCAAGTACGTCGGCCAGAAGCGCTTCTCGCTCGAGGGCGGCGAGTCGCTGATCGCGCTGCTGGACGCCGTCCTGCAGGGCGCGGCGGACGCGGACCTCGACGAGGTCGCCATCGGCATGGCCCACCGCGGCCGCCTCAACGTGCTGACCAACATCGCCGGCAAGACCTACGGCCAGATCTTCCGCGAGTTCGAGGGCACCCAGGACCCCAAGACGGTCCAGGGCTCGGGCGACGTGAAGTACCACCTCGGCACCGAGGGCACCTTCCGCGGCGCCGGCGGCGAGGAGATCCCCGTGTACCTCGCGGCGAACCCCTCGCATCTCGAGGCCGTCAACGGCGTGCTCGAGGGCATCGTCCGCGCCAAGCAGGACCGCAAGCCGATCGGCACCTTCACCACCCTGCCGATCCTCGTCCACGGCGACGCCGCGATGGCGGGTCAGGGCGTGGTCGTCGAGGGGCTGCAGATGTCGCAGCTGCGGGCGTACCGCACCGGCGGCACGATCCACATCAACATCAACAACCAGGTCGGCTTCACGACCCCGCCGCACGAGGCGCGCACCTCGATCTACTCGACCGACATGGCGAAGACGATCCAGGCGCCGATCTTCCACGTGAACGGCGACGACCCCGAGGCCGTCGTGCACGTCGGCCAGCTCGCGTTCGAGTACCGCCAGCGGTTCAACCGCGACGTGGTCATCGACCTGATCTGCTACCGCCGCCGCGGCCACAACGAGGGCGACGACCCCTCGATGACCCAGCCGCTGATGTACAGCCTGATCGAGGCCAAGCGCTCGGTGCGCAAGCTCTACACCGAGGCGCTCGTCGGTCGCGGCGACATCACCGAGGAGGAGTACGACCGGGCGCACCAGGACTTCCAGGACCGCCTCGAGCGCGCCTTCGCCGAGACGCACGCCGCGCAGACCGGCGCGATCCCGGTGATCAGCGCCGACGGCGACTCCGTGGCCGACCTCGAGCTGCCGGACGCGCAGCAGGGCGAGGACTACCCCGGCGAGCCCGAGGTGACCGGCGTCAAGGCCGAGGTGATCACCCGCATCGGCGACGCCTTCACCTCGCCGCCCGAGGGCTTCACCGTGCACCCGAAGCTGCAGCAGCTCCTCACCAAGCGCCAGGAGATGAGCCGCTCCGGCTCGATCGACTGGGCCTTCGGCGAGCTGCTCGCGCTGGGCTCGCTGCTGCTCGAGGACACCCCGGTGCGCCTCGTCGGACAGGACACCCGCCGCGGCACGTTCGTCCAGCGCCACGCGGTGCTGCACGACCGCGAGAACGGCCAGGAGTGGCTGCCGCTGATGAACCTGTCGGACTCGCAGGCCCGCCTGTGGATCTACGACTCGCTGCTCTCGGAGTACGCCGCGATGGCCTTCGAGTACGGCTACTCGGTCGAGCGCCCCGACTCGCTCGTGCTCTGGGAGGCGCAGTTCGGCGACTTCGCGAACGGCGCCCAGATCGTCATCGACGAGTTCATCTCCTCCGCCGAGCAGAAGTGGGGCCAGCGCTCGTCGCTCGTGCTCCTGCTCCCGCACGGCTACGAGGGCCAGGGCCCGGACCACTCCTCCGCCCGCATCGAGCGCTACCTGCAGATGTGCGCGGAGCGGAACATGACCGTCGCGCGTCCGTCGACCCCGGCGTCGTACTTCCACCTGCTGCGCCGCCAGGCGTACTCGCGGCCCCGCCGCCCGCTGGTGGTCTTCACGCCGAAGGCGATGTTGCGCCTGCGCGGGGCGTCGAGCCCGGTCGAGGACTTCACCTCGGGCCGCTTCGAGCCCGTGATCGACGACGCCCGCATCCAGGACGCGTCGGCCGTGACCCGGGTGCTCCTGCACGCCGGCAAGGTCCACTACGACCTCAAGGCCGAGCTGGAGAAGAAGCCGGACGACGGCATCGCTCTGGTGCGCGTCGAGCAGTACTACCCGGCGCCGATCGAGGAGCTGCGCGCGATCGCCGCGCGCTACCCGGACGCGGAGTTCGTCTGGGTGCAGGACGAGCCCGAGAACCAGGGCGCCTGGCCCTTCATCGCGCTGAACGTCGCTCCGCAGCTGGACCGGCCGATCCGCGTCGTCTCGCGCCCGGCCGCGGCCTCCCCCGCCGCGGGCTCGGCGAAGCGGCACGCCTCCGAGCAGGCCGACCTGCTGGGCCGGGCGCTGCAGCGCTGACCGCCTGACCGGAGCCGCCCCCTCGGCGGCGGCTCCGGCACGCGGAAAGACCTCCGGCTCGCCGGAACGGGCGGCTCCTGCGAGCCGGGCACGTTCCGACGAGCCGGAGGCCGTCGAGCGGGGAGTGCGGAGCGCTAGACCCGCGCCGGAGCCGCCGCGTGGCTCGCCTGCGCATCGCGCAGCATGCCGAGCACCTGGGCGCGGAGGTCCTCCGGCGCCGTCTCCTTGCACGCGCGCTGCACGGCGACGGTCAGCACGACGCCGACCTTCGCCTCACCGGAGCAGTCGGGGCAGTTCGCCATGTGCTCGCGGATGTCGGCGGCGTCCTCCTTGCACAGCTCGTTGTGGAGGTACTCCTCGAGCTCGGCCTTCGCCTTCGTGCAGCCGCAGTCGGTCATTTCGTGCTCCCGGTGGTGAAAGCGGCGCGGATCCCGCGCTCGCGTGCGTAGTCGGTGAGTCGTTCGCGCAGCATGCGCCGGCCGCGGTGCAGCCGGCTCATCACGGTCCCGACGGGGGTCTTCATGATGTCGGCGATCTCCTGATACGAGAAGCCTTCGACATCGGCGAAGTAGACGGCGAGCCGGAAGTCCTCCGGGATCGCCTGCAGGGCCTCCTTGACGGCGGTGTCGGGGAGGTGGTCGATCGCCTCGGCCTCGGCCGAGCGGCTCGAGGTGGCGGTGGTCGACTCGGCGCCGCCCAGCTGCCAGTCCTCGAGCTCGTCGATCGCGCTCTGGTACGGCTCGCGCTGCTTCTTGCGGTACGAGTTGATGAAGGTGTTGGTGAGGATGCGGTAGAGCCACGCCTTGAGGTTCGTGCCCTGCTCGAACTGCTTGAACGCGCCGAACGCCTTCGCGAAGGTCTCCTGGACGAGGTCCTGGGCATCGGAGGGGTTCTTGGTCATCCGCAGGCCGGCCGCGTAGAGCTGGTCGATGAAGGGCAGCGCCTGCTGCTCGAACAGCGCGCGGAGGTCGACCGGAGCGTCGGGAGCGGCGTCGTCGAGAGCCTCCTCGACGGTCTCCTCGATCGTCTCGGTCTCCTCGATCGCCTGCGCCTCGTCGGCGGTGCTGGGGCGTGTGCTGTCGTCGCGAGTCATCACACGCGATTCTAGGCCGCGGCGCAGGGAGGCGGCCGGTCGGGCCGGCCGGGGTCGGGCCTGCCGGGGTCGCACGAGGTCGATCGTCGCCGTCATGCCTCGCCTCCCGCCTGATCCTGCCGTCGGTCCGTTCGCCGACTACTCTGACAACCGATGGTCTTCTCGCGTTATTCCGCTCCCGAGTTCGATCCGTACGGCGACGCCCGCGCGCTCCCCGGCGAGGAGGACTGGTCCGCGCCGTCCGCCGCCGGCGCCCTCGACGCCGTGGTCGAGCTGCCCGGCTCCAAGTCGCTGACCAACCGCGAGCTCGTCCTCGCCGCTCTGGCCGACGCTCCGTCCGTGCTGCGCGCACCGCTGCACTCGCGCGACAGCGCCCTGATGATCGAGGGCCTGCGCTCGCTCGGAACGACGATCCGCGAGGAGGGGGCCACCGGCTCCTTCGGTGCCGACCTCGTCGTCGAGCCCGCCGAGGAGCTCTTCGGCTCCACGACGATCGACTGCGGACTGGCAGGCACGGTGATGCGCTTCCTGCCGCCGCTGGCCGGTCTGGCGCTCGGACCGACCACCTTCGACGGCGACGCCTACGCCTACAAGCGCCCGATGGGCGCCACCATCGCCTCCCTCCGCTCGCTCGGCGTCGACGTCGCCGACGACGGCCGCGGGTCGCTCCCCTTCACCGTGCACGGCGCCGGCTCGATCCGCGGCGGCGACGCCGTGGTCGACGCCACCCGCTCGAGCCAGTTCGTCTCGGCCCTCCTCCTCGCCGGGGCCCGGTTCGACGAGGGGCTGCGCCTGACGCACGAGGGCGGCGCCCTGCCGAGCCAGCCGCACATCGACATGACGATCGCCGCCCTCGCGGCCCGCGGCGTGAGCGTCGACGCGTCGACCCCCGGCACCTGGACGATCGCGCCGCAGCGGATCGCCGGTGCCGAGGTCCTGATCGAGCCCGACCTCTCCAACGCCGCGCCGTTCCTGGCCGCCGCGCTCGTCACCGGCGGCACCGTCCGCCTCCGGCACTGGCCGACCGAGACCACCCAGGTCGGCGCGCACCTCGAGCGGATCCTGCCGATGTTCGGCGCGAGCGTCGAGCGCGACGGCGAGGATCTCGTCGTCCGCGGCGGGGACGAGATCCTCGGCGTCGAGCTCGACCTCTCGGAGGGCGGCGAGCTCGCCCCCGCCCTCGCGGCCCTCGCCGCGCTCGCGAGCGGCCCGAGCACGCTGACCGGCATCGGCCACATCCGCCACCACGAGACCGACCGCCTCGCCGCCCTCGCCGCCGAGATCAACGGCCTCGGCGGCTCCGTCACCGAGCTGGAGGACGGCCTGCGGATCGAGCCCGCGCCGCTGCACGGCGGCCGCTGGCGCACCTACTCCGATCACCGCATGGCCCACGCCGGTGCGCTGATCGGCCTGGTCGTCCCCGGCGTCGCGATCGAGGACATCGCGACGACGTCGAAGACCCTGCCGCAGTTCCCCGAGCTCTGGACCGCACTCGCGGGCGGGGTCTGACCCGTGTCGTGGTGGACGGACAGCGGCCTCGACGCCGACGGAGTGCTCGACGACTTCGACGGCTACGACGAGTCGGACGCCCGGGTGCGGCCGAACCCCAAGGGCACCAAGCCGCGGACGAAGAACCGGCCGGCCTACGAGGACGCCGAGATCGCGATGGTCCTCGGCGTCGACCGCGGCCGCTACACGGTGATGATCGGCGACGGCACCCCGGAGGAGCACGAGTTCACGGCGGCGCGCGCCCGCGAACTGCGCAAGCAGGCGATCGTCCCCGGTGACCGCGTCGACGTGGTCGGCGACTCCAGCGGCGACGAGGGCACGCTCGCCCGCATCGTGCGGATCCGCGAGCGGTCGACGCTGCTGCGCCGCAGTGCCGACGACACCGACGCGATCGAGCGGGTGATCGTCGCCAACGCCGACCAGATGGTCTGCGTGGTGGCCGCCGCCGACCCGGAGCCGCGCACCCGGCTGGTCGACCGGTACCTGGTCGCCGCCTTCGATGCCGGCATCACGCCGATGCTCTGCATCACCAAGACCGACCTCGCCGACCCGGCGCCGTTCCTGCGCAACTTCGAGGGCCTCGACCTCCGCGTCTTCCTCTCCAGCCAGGACGAGCCGCCCGTCGACGAGATCGCCGAGGCGCTGCTCGGCCACGAGACCGTCGTGGTCGGCCACTCCGGAGTCGGCAAGTCGACGCTCGTGAACAAGCTCGTCCCCGACGCGCACCGGGCGATCGGCCGGGTCAACACGGTGACCGGGCGCGGCCGGCACACCTCCTCCTCCACCGTCTCGCTGCGCGTCGAGCGCGGCGACCGGCACGGCTGGGTGATCGACACCCCGGGCGTGCGCTCCTTCGGCCTCGGCCACGTGAACACCGACAACATCCTCGGCGCCTTCACCACGCTCGCCGTGCTCGCCGAGGACTGCCCGCGCGGCTGCACGCACCTCCCCGACTCCCCCGACTGCGCGATCATCGAGGCCGTCGAGGGCGGGCTGCTCGGCGCGAGCGGGCCGGAGCGCCTCGACTCGCTCCAGCGCCTCCTGACCACCTTCGCCACCACCGACGGAAGCAGACGATGACCGACACCGCCCTCCCCCCGATCCCCGCCGACGAGCGCCTCGCCGCGGGCGACGCCGCCCCGGACTTCACGCTGCCCGACCAGGACGGCACCCCGGTCACCCTCGAGGGCCTGCGCGGCCGCCGCGTCGTCCTCTTCTTCTATCCGCAGGCCGACACCCCCGGCTGCACCACCGAGGCGTGCGACTTCCGCGACAGCACCGCGGCCCTGCAGGCGGCCGGCTACGAGGTGCTCGGCGTCTCGCGCGACACCCCGGAAGCGCTGCGCCGCTGGGCCGACGAGCACGGCCTCGCCTACCCGCTGCTGAGCGACCCGGACATGAGCGTGCACCGCGCCTACGGCGTCTGGGGCGAGAAGAACAGCTACGGCAAGACGGTCGTCGGCGTCCTCCGGTCGACCTTCGTCGTCGGCCCCGAGGGCGCCCTCGAGTTCGCGCAGTACAACGTGCGCGCCACCGGCCACGTGCAGGCCCTGCGCAAGAAGCTCAAGCTGGCCTGACCCGCTAACGCACGCCGGTGACCGGCGGAATCAACTCCGTCGGTCGCCGCTCGCGGACGGCGTGGGAGACGGCGATGCCGGTGCGGGCTCGGGACTGACGACGTATCGTCCGGTCACCGCACTGCGACGCACGGCGCCGACCCGATAGACACCGTTGCCCAGGCTCTGGTACGACGACCGCTTCACGTTCTTCGCCATCAGTCCTCCTCGTCGACAGTCTCGATGGTAGTCGCCGCCTCGGCGAACACCGGTCTGGTCAGGCGTGAACTCCACGCGTCACCGACCCGCGCCAGCGTCTCCCCCCAGAGCAGCTTCGATCCTTCGTACCGGGCCGCAGCCTCGGGCAGCCCGATGGTGAGGACCCCGGCGGTCGCCGTCGGGAGGACCGGATGGGGTGCGGGCAGAGGGAGAGCGAGCACCGACGTCCAGCGGTGGACACCGTCCCGCGGGAGATCCTTGTGCAGCAGAGTGTCGGAGCCGAGGGCCTGCCCGGCGATCCACGGGCTGTCGAAGCCGGTCTCCACCCGCCGAAGACCGTGCCGGTCGAGGAACACCCTGTCCTGCGCCGCCCAGCGCGCGAGCATGCCGCGACCGTCCGACAACCACAGACTGAGGTTGAGCACATCGACGTCGAACGCTGACCTGAGGTCGTCAGCATCGACCCGCAACTGCTCGACGTACTCCTGCTGAAGAGGCAGGAACCCCTCGAGGTGGTGGTCCCAGATCTGCGCGATCCGCTCCTGTGGAGCGCGGTAGCCCGGGGAATCGATGTGTCGGAGTTCACGTATCACCTGCGCTGCGTCCGAGAAGTCGTCGAGGAGCACCGGTCGGAGGCCGATGGCAGTCCACTGTCCGCTCAGCGCCTTCGCGAGTTCCGCGAACTGCGCCTTCGTGACGTCGAAACCCTGCCGAGCGAGCAGAACGACGGCGGCGTGCTCCCGCGGCGCCTCGGCGAGGGCGGCATGGAGCCATTGGCGCACGTCCGGGTCGCGATAGGACGTCCCGGCGATGATCAGGGCGCCCCGGCCGACAGCCTGCCGCAGGAAGACCGACTGCCAGGAGTCGCGCTCGGCGACCAGATCGAGGAAGCCGGTCAGGGTGAGGACGACGTCTCTCGTCTGCGTCGGACTGACGATCCCGTGGAGATGCCGGACGACGTAGGTCGGGAGACCAGGAGGCGCGTGCTCACCGGTCGCGGCGATGACCGGGTACTCGGTCTCGGCGCGGAGGGCGTGTTCCAGAAGCGTGTCGAAGTTGAGCGTCGCCAGACTCGTCTCGGCCGGGTCACCCCCGAGCGCGTGAGCAACGGCGGCGTAGTGCAGGGGCGAGATCTCGACGGAGGGGATCCCGTCGTAGAGGGCCGCGCGGAGCTTCCGATCCCACGCCTCACCGTACGCTTCGCGCGCCGCTGCGACGGCGATCAGCGGATCCTGCCTGCTCACGACGAGAGCACCCGCCTCGCTGTCCGGCACGACTCCGCTGTCGACGAGGAGACGGACGACGAGTTCGTCCCAGCCGGGAAGTCCTGACGTGGTCGAGGCTCCGGCGCCGAGAAGAAGGGTCGTGTGCTTCTCGGCACCGCAGCCTCGGAGCGAGGCCATGACGGCAGCAGTCAGGTCGGGTGCGCTCATCCGGCCATGCTGGCAGCGTGACGAGCTCGGCCGACGCCTGGCGCGACCGCGGCCGCCCGACGGCGGCTAGAAGCCCTCGTTGAAGCGCGGGGCGTAGTCGGCGCCGAGGGCGTCGAGCTCGTCGGCCGTCAGCTCGAGGTCGACGGAGGCGACCGCGTCCTCGAGGTGCTGCATCTTCGTCGCGCCGACGATCGGGGCGGTCACCGCCTCCTGCTGGCGCACCCAGGCGAGGGCGACCTGCGCGCGCGGGACGCCGCGCTCGGCAGCGATGCGCTCGACCGTGCCCGCCGTCCGGCGGTCGGCCTCCTCCTGCTGGTGGTAGAGCGTCTTGCCGTAGAGGTCGGTCTCGGTGCGCGACGTGGTCGCGTCCCAGTCACGGGTGAGGCGTCCGCGGGCCAGCGGCGACCACGGGATCACTCCGACGCCCTGGTCGAGGCAGAACGGGTGCAGCTCGCGCTCGTCCTCGCGCTGGATCAGGTTGTACTGATCCTGCATCGAGACGAAGCGGGTCCAGCCGCCGAGGTCGGCGGTGTACTGCGCCTTCGCGAACTGCCACGCCCACATGCTCGACGCGCCGATGTAGCGGGCCTTGCCCGACCGGACGACGTCGTGCAGGGTCTCCATCGTCTCTTCGATCGGCACCTGCGGGTCCCAGCGATGGATCTGGTACAGGTCGATGTAGTCGGTGCCGAGGCGGCGGAGGCTGTCGTCGATCGCGCTGAGGATGTGCCGGCGCGAGAGCCCGCCGCCGTTCGGACCCGGGCGCATGGTGCCGTGCACCTTGGTCGCGATGACGACCTCCTCGCGCACGGCGAAGTCGGCCAGCGCACGGCCGACGAACTCCTCGCTCGTGCCGTCGGAGTAGACGTCGGCGGTGTCGAAGGTGGTGATGCCGAGCTCGAGCGCCCGGCGGAGGAAGGGCCGCGACTCCTCCTCCCCCATGCTCCAGCCGTGCGCGCCGCGGTCGGGGGCGCCGAAGCTCATGCAGCCGAGGATGATCGAGGAGACCTGGAGGCCGCTGAGGCCGAGTCGGGTGGAGTCCATCCCCCGACGCTAGCCCAGTGGCGCCCGCCCGGGCCCGCCGGCTCCGTGACGCTAGCCCAGCCCGGGATCGCGGCGGGTGGCGGCGACCGTGCTCGGCAGGAAGAGCAGCACCACGGCCAGCAGGGCCGGGACCAGCAGCGCCCAGCCGATGTCCGGCACGGCGTACTGCCCCTGGAACGCGCCGAGGGCGACGGCCATCATCACCAGCTGGATGGTGAGGGCGGAGGCGCGGATCCAGCTGCGACGCCGGGCGGTGCCGACGGTCGTCGCGGCGATCCAGGCCAGGGCGATGAAGGAGAGCACGACGATCGCGATCCCGCCGCCGATCGAGCCGGCCCGGGTGGTGAGGAGCTCGATCACGAGCCACCCTGTGATGCACGCCACGGCAGCGGTCTCCAGCGCCAGAACGGCGACCAGGAGGAGCAGGCCTAGGGGCCGCCGGGCGCTTCCCGGCCTGGTCGGAGGCCGGTTCCCGTCCATGATCACAGCTGCATCCCATCCAGCACTCTTGATTCGAGCCTGCCTCCGTGACAGGCTAGTGCAGTTCGTTTCACCGCTCACAGGGTCGTGGGTTACCGCCGATGTGAACACCCCGATCCTGCCGTGCCGAGAGGCATGCGTGCGAGCGGGGCGATCTCTCGGGAAGAACCGAGCACCGTCCGGTCCCGCACCCGAACCGCCTTGCGCAGCTGCGCAGGGTCTCGTGGCGTGCGCCGGTTCGGGCGCCCGGTGCATACCGATGGTCCAGGCCGTCGGTGTGACTCGATCATCCCACCCGAACACTGCGTGGTTCCTCCACGCACGCTGTCACACAAGGAGCACCCGCATGGACTGGCGCGACAAGGCCGCTTGCCTCACCGCTGACCCCGAGCTTTTCTTCCCGGTCGGCAACACCGGACCCGCGGTCGACCAGATCGAGAAGGCGAAGACCGTCTGCGGTCGCTGCACCGTCACCGAGGTCTGCCTGCAGTACGCCCTCGAGACCGGTCAGGACTCGGGCGTCTGGGGCGGCCTCAGCGAGGACGAGCGCCGCGCCCTCAAGCGCCGCGCCGCCCGCGCCCGCCGCGCCTCGTAGCACCCGCACCGGGACCGCCCGGCACCGCGACCCCGACCCCCGCTCGCCCTCCGGCAGCGGGGGTCGCGGCGTCCCCGGGGACGCCCGGCGGGAACCGGGCCCGCGCGGCGCGGACCGGTCCGGCTCGGACCCGTCCGGCTCAGACCCGCGGGCCCTTCAGCCAGCGCAGCGGCACCTCGATGGTCACCTCGGTGCCGCGGCCGACCAGCGTGTGCCAGTCGATCGTGCCGCCGAGCTCGCCCTGGATCAGGGTGCGCACGATCTGCGTGCCCAGACCCGAGCCGACCTTGCCCTCCGGCAGTCCGACGCCGGTGTCGCGCACCTTGACGGTGAGCTCGTCGTCGCCGCGGGTCGCGACGATCTCGACGTCGCCCTCCCGGCCGGCGAGCCCGTGCTCGACCGCGTTGGTGACCAGCTCGGTCAGCGCGAGGGCGAGCGGAGTGGCGTACTCGCTCGGCAGATCGCCGAAGCTGCCGGTGAAGGTGGGATGCACGGTGGTGTTGTGCGTCGACGCGACCTCGGCGATCAGCAGCAGGACCCGGTCGAACACCGCGTCGAAGTCGACGTTCTGCGCGAGCCCCTCGGAGAGGGTGTCGTGCACGACCGCGATCGCCGCGACGCGCCGCATGGCCTGCGTCAGCGCCTCGCGGGCGAGGTCGGAGTGGGTGCGCCGGGCCTGGATCCGCAGCAGCGACGCGACGGTCTGCAGGTTGTTCTTCACCCGGTGGTGGATCTCGCGGATCGTCGCGTCCTTGGTGATCAGCTCCCGCTCCTGGTGGCGCAACTCGGTCACGTCGCGGCAGAGCACGACGGCGCCGACGCGCTCGCCGCGGTCGCGGATCGGGATGGCCCGCAGCGAGACGGTGACGCCGCGCGCCTCGATGTCGGTGCGCCAGGGCGCGCGGCCGGTCACGACCAGCGGCAGCGACTCGTCGATGACGACCTTGCCGGCGACCAGGCCCGTGGTGACCTCGGCGAGCGACTCGCCCTCGAGCTCGTCCGCGAAGCCGATGCGGTTGAAGGCCGAGAGCGCGTTCGGGCTGGCGAAGGTCGTGATCCCGTCCACGTCGAGGCGGATCAGGCCGTCGGAGGCGCGCGGGGCACCGCGACGCGGTCCGGTCGGCGCGCCGAGATCGGGGAAGTCGCCCGAGGCGATCATCGAGAAGAGGTCGTTCGCGCAGTCGTTGAAGGTCAGCTCCTGGCGGCTGGGCGTGCGCGTCTCGCTGAGGTTGGTGTGCCGGGTGACGACCGCGATCGGCTGATCCGTGGTCGCGCTGTCGGAGCCGCCGAGGCGCCGGATGACCGGCACGGCGCGCACGCGGGTGGGCGTCTCCTCGAACCAGTCCGGGGCCGAGGTGTCGACGATGCGGGCGCTCTCGAAGGCCTCGGCGACCTGGGCGCGCCACTCCGCCTTGATCTTCTGCCCGACGAAGTCGCGGTAGAAGAGGGTCGCCGCACTCGAGGGCCGGGCGTGCGCGACCGCGACGAAGCCGCCCTCGGCGGTCGGCACCCAGAGCACGATGTCGGCGAAGGCCAGGTCGGCGAGGAGCTGGAGATCGCCGACGAGGAGGTGCAGCCATTCGACGTCCGCGTCCGTGGAGCGGCCGTGGGAGAGGACGAGATCACTGAGGGTCGACACCCGACAAGCCTAGGTCCCGTCATCGCGCGCACCGCACCTGCGGTGCCCCGCGCCCGGTTATCCACAGTCCGGCGCTGAGCCCGACGTGAGCATCGCTCGGCTGCTTCGATGAGGGCACCCCGTCGCGCTCGTCCTGCTGCGGCACGCACCGCCCGAGCCGAGAGGAGATCCGAACCGTGAGTCGCTCGTCCTGCCTTTGGAGCACGCCGCATGATCCACCCCACCAACGCGTTCGACTACCGCACCCTGCCGCTCGATGCGGACGCGGCGGCCCCCGCGACGTCGGCCGCCGCGTTCTTCGCCCCGCAGCCGGCCACGCGGGCGGAGCTGCCCGATCCCGAGCCGATCCTCGCCTGCCTGACGCTGCAGGTGGTCGAGGTCCTGGCCGGCTCCCGCGAGATCGACCAGCTGGCCCGCTGGCTGAGCGACGACGTCTACCGGCATCTGCAGAAGCGGGTGGTGATGGCCGCCCGCGCCCGCAGCCTCAAGGGGCGGTCGACGCAGCGCCTCCCGTCCACGGTCGGCCGGGTCGTCGTCACGGAGCCGCGGGACGGGATCGTCGAGGCGGTCGTCCTCGTGCACAACCGGGTGCGCACCCGAGCGGTCGCCATCCGGCTGGAGGGCACGGACGCCCGCTGGCGCGCGACCGCGATCAATGTGCTCTGAGACCGGTCAGCGCCCGCGGCTCAGCGCTCGCCCACCGGCTCGCGCGGGTCAGCGCTCGCGGACGGGAGCCACCGGCGGCAGCACCACCTGGACGCCCTTCTCGCGCAGCGCCTCCTCGAGCTCCGGCGGCGGCGGCGCGTCGGTGACGAGGTAGTCGGCCCGGCCGAGCTCCGCCACCTGCGCGAAGAGGGTCCGGCCGAACTTGGTCTGATCGGCCAGGATCGCCACCCGCTCGCAGCGCGCGATCATCTCGCTCATCATCACGCCCTCCGCCAGGTTGCTGGTCGAGTAGCCGTTCTCGGCCGACACGGCGCCGACGGAGATCAGGCCGATGTCGCAGTGCAGGTCGACGGCGCCGCCCGGCTCCGCAGCGGCGAAGCCCACCGGCCCGACCGTCGACTGGCCGCCGAGGCGGACGGCGCCGCCGAAGACGAAGAGGTCGCGGCAGGTCTTCGAGCCGATCTCGGCGGGAACGCGCAGGTTGTTCGTCGCGATGGTCAGCTCGCGGTGGTCGTTGAGGTGCCGGACGACCGCCAGCGAGGTGGTGCCCGCGTTCAGCATCACCACCGCCCCGTTCTCGACGAGGCCGGCGGCGAGCGCGCCGATCTTCTCCTTCGCGCCGCGCTGGATGCCCAGGCGCACGTCCAGGCGCTTCTCGGTCGCGGGCATCACGGAGAGGCTCACCGCGCCGCCGTGCGTGCGGACGAGGTAGCCGTCGGCGTCGAGCTGGTCGAGATCGCGGCGCACGGTGTCGGCCGAGACGGCGAAGCGGCGGGCGAGCGTGGTGACCGTGACCTCGCCCGCCTCGGCGACGTAGGCGGCCAGATCGGCCTTCCGGCCGGCCGGCAGACGGAGCGGGACGTCGTTCGCAGCGGGGGCGTCGTCGGTGTCGGGCATGTGCGTTGTCTAACACCGCCGTGCCGGATCCTGCAACTTGTCGCACTCGGATCGCGGTGGATCCTGCGGTCTGGTCCTCGTTTGTCGCACATCTCGGCAATTTCCTGCCGGTTCTTGCATGACCACGCATCGCCAGGTACATTCGCAGAACACAAGCGCAAGAATGCGCACACAACAGCAGATAACTGCAGAGTTGCAGGGAGTGACATGAGCAAAGGTGCTCGCATCAAGAGAGCCGTCGTCTTCACCGTCAGCGCGGCGTTCGCCGCGACGATGCTGACCGGCTGCAGCCAGGGTGGCGGCGACTCCGCGGCAGGCGGAGACGTCACCCTCGAATTCGCGCAGTGGTGGGAGCCCGAGCTCTCGGACGGCGCCCTCCGCGGCCTCATGGACGACTTCGAGGCCGCGAACCCCGGCATCACGGTCGACCTGCTCAGCGGCCCGTACGCCTCGACCAAGGAGCAGCTCTTCGCCGGCGCCGCGGCCGGCACGATGTCCGACGTCGTCGGACTGGACGGCGCCTGGATCAGCGACTTCGCCAAGCAGGGCGCGCTGGCCGACCTCGCCCCGCTGCTCTCGGACGCGGGCTTCGACGAGAGCCAGCTCTCCTCGACCGTCGTCGTCGACGGCAAGACCGCCATGGTCCCCGTCGTCAACTTCGTCTACCCGCTCTTCACCAACGACGCCCTGCTCTCCGAGGCGGGCGTCACCGCTCCTCCCTCGACCCGCAGCGAGTTCGAGTCCGCGGCCAAGGCGATCACGGCGCTGGGCGACAACACCAGCGGCTGGGTGCTCCCGCTCTCGAGCGACGCCCCCAACGGGATCCAGAACGACGTCATGTCCTGGGTCTGGGCCTCCGGCGGCAGCATGCTCGACGACGGGAAGCCGGACCTCACCAACGACGCCGTCACCAGCGCGGTCGACTACATCGCGCAGCTCGACGCCGACGGCGTGATTGCCCCCGGCGCCGCGACGATGAAGGAGCAGGACAAGGTCGAGGAGTTCACCAACGGCCGGGTCGGCATGATGATCGACTCCCTCTCCCACATCGCCACCATCCGCGAGTCCAACCCCGACCTGAAGTTCAGCATCTCGGCCATCCCGGCCGAGGACGGCTTCAGCGGCGAGCGCGGCATCCCCTTCGCCTCCTGGGGCATCGGGGTCTCGGCCAGCAGCGAGCACCCGGCCGAGGCCGCGAAGCTCGTGTCGTTCCTGATGAGCGCCGACACGAACTCGAAGCTGTCCACGCTGGCGAACGCCTTCCCCGGCAACACCGCCTCGACGCCGGACTTCTCGGACAGCGACCCGCTGTACCAGGAGGCCTTCGACATCTACTCGGCCGGCTACCCGGCGAACGAGTTCGTCGGCCTGCCCGTCGCGGAGCAGCTGATGCGCGACTTCGACGAGCAGCTGCAGGCCGCCCTCAACGGCGACCAGAGCGTCGACGAGGCGCTGGAGAAGTCCCAGGAAGCCTGGCTCGGCGAGTTCTGAGCCGTGACCCGTCCGTCCCCGATCGCGCCGCGGGAGTCCTCTCCCGCGGCGCGGTCCCCCCTCACCCCTTCCCCGATCGAAGGAGGAGCGCCGTGGTCTCCCTGCTGAGCGCCCCCCAGCGTCCCGCCTCCGGGACGCCCGCCCACGCCCCCGCGGGCCGCCGGAAGCGCCGCGACCTCGCGCCCTACCTCTACCTCTCCCCCACGGCGATCGTGATGCTCGTCCTGATGCTCGTGCCGGTGCTGCTGGTGATCGGGTACTCGTTCTTCGACAACGTCATCACGAACCCGAAGCCCGCCTTCGTCGGACTCGCCAACTACCTCGAGGTCCTCGGCGATCCGAAGTTCCGCACGGCCACCGGCAACACGATCGTCTTCGTCGGCGTCAGCGTCGCCGCCCACCTGGTGCTCGGCCTCGGCTTCGCGATGCTGCTCAACTCGCCGCTCGTGCCGACCGTCGCCAAGTCGCTCTTCCGCGTGGTCTACGTCCTGCCGTGGCTGTTCACCGTCGCGATCATCGCCGTGCTCTGGCGGCTGCTGCTGAACCCGAACGGCGTGATCAACTACGCGCTGATCTCGCTCGGGTTGACCGACAAGGGCATCGAGTGGCTCGCCTCCCCCGCGACCGCGCTGCTCTCGGTGACCTTCATCAACATCTGGGCGGGCTACTCGTTCTACATGATCACGCTGCTGGCGGGTCTGCAGGGCATCCCGCACGACCTCTACGAGGCGGCGAAGGTCGACGGGGCGAGCGCCTGGCAGCGCTTCTGGAACGTCACGATCCCGCAGCTCAAGCCGATCATCATCAGCATGTCGGTGCTCGACATCATCTGGACCTCGCAGCAGTTCGCGCTGATCTGGATGACGACCGGCGGCGGCCCGATCGACGCGACCGAGATGCTCAGCACGTACACCTACAAGCTCGCGTTCAGCCGCTACGAGTTCTCGGTGGCCTCGGCGAGCGCCGTCCTGATCCTCCTCCTCACCATGGTCCTCGCGTTCTTCTACGTGCGGAACCAGAAAGCCAGGGACTGACGTGACCGCCACCGCCACCCGCCCGGCCGTCCGCACGCCGCGGCTCCTCGCCGCGAAGGCCGGGGTCTGGGTCCTCCTCCTCATCGGCGCCGCCTTCGCGGGCCTGCCGATCGTCTGGATGGCCGCCAGCTCGTTCAAGTCGAACACCGAGATCTTCGAGTACCCGCCCCGGCTGATCACCGACACGTTCTCGTTCTCGGCGTACGCCGGGATCCTGGGCGACCCGACGAAGGTCCGCTTCTTCATCAACAGCTACGTCGTCGCCCTCGCGGTCGTCGCGCTGACGCTGGTCGTCGCGATCCTCGCGTCCTACGCGTTCAGCCGCTACGAGTTCCGCTTCAAGCGGCCGATCAACATCATCATCGTCAGCGTGCAGGCGGTGCCGCCGATCACCCTGCTCATCCCGTTCTTCGGGCTGATGGTGACGCTGCGGCTCTACAACACCTATCAGGGGCTGATCCTCACCTATCTGGTCTTCACGCTGCCCTACGCGATCATCATGCTGACCGGCTACTTCAACACCCTCCCCCGCGATCTCGACGAGGCGGCGCGGATGGACGGGGCCGGCCCGATGACCGTGCTCTGGCGGATCCTGGTGCCGATCGCGATCCCCGGGATCGTCTCGGTGGGGGTCTACACCTTCATGATCGCCTGGAACGAGTACCTCTTCGCGCTCACCCTGACTCGCACCGACGACATGCGCACGGTGCCGATCGGCATCCAGCTGCTGATGGGCCAGAACTCCTACGAGTGGAACGAGATGATGGCGATGAGCATCCTCGGATGCGTTCCCGTCCTCCTCCTCTTCCTCTTCTTCCAGCGGTACTTCATCGGCGGCATGACCGCCGGGGCCGTCAAGAGCTGAGGCGCGCGTCCGCGCGTCCGGAACACCACCACCACCACGAGAAGGACAGTCAGAGAATGCTTGTTTCCGGAAAAGACCTGCTGGACGTCGCCAATGCGAACGGCTTCGCCGTCCCGGCGTTCAACGTCAGCGACTACGCCATGATGAACGGCCTCTTCGAGATCAGCGAGGAGAAGGACTCCCCGCTGCTCATCGCGATCCACCCCGACGAGCTGAGCCACACCGGAGTGGACATCCTGCACGCGATCATCGCCCGCGCCCACCGCTCCAGCGTGCCGGTGACCATCCACCTCGACCACGGCGCCACCTACGAGCAGGTTCTGCTCGCGATCAAATCCGGCTTCACCTCGGTGATGATCGACGGCTCGATGCTCCCCTACGACGAGAACGTCGCGATCACCAAGCGCGTCGTCGACGCAGCGCACGCCGTCGGCGTCTCGGTCGAGGGTGAGCTGGGCACGATCGGCAAGACCGACAACGAGGCCGAGGACGGCGCCGCGAACATCATCTACACCGAGCCCGACGAGGCGGTCGACTTCGTCGCCGCCACCGGGGTCGACAGCCTCGCGATCGCCATCGGCACCAGCCACGGCCTCTACCCGGCGTCGATGAAGCCCGCGCTCAAGCTGGACCTGCTCGCCGAGATCAAGAAGCGCGTCGCCGTGCCGCTCGTCCTGCACGGCGGCTCGAACAACCCCGACGCCGAGATCGCCGAGTCGGTGAAGCGCGGAGTCAACAAGATCAACATCTCCAGCGACATCAAGGCCGCGTACCACAAGAAGATGCGCGAGGTGCTGGCCGACCCCTCCGTCCGCGAGCCCAACACGATCCAGCCGCCCTCCATCGCCGCGATGAAGGAGACGGCCGCCGAGAAGATCGACCTGTTCGGCTCCGCCGGCAAGGCCGAGCTCTACTAGGCCCGGCGAGACGCAGGAGAGCAGCGCGGTGAACGAGAGGATCGTGCTCGGACTGGGCGGGACCGTCGACTACGAGATCGACTGGGACGACCACGTCGTCCAGACGCTCGCGGAGGAGTACGGGATCCGCGCGGACGAGCTGACGAGGACGGCGCCGGTCACCACCGAGCGCGAGCTCGTCGTGGCGCTCCTCGCGTTCCTCGCCGACGGTGCGGGAGGGGAGAGATTCGCCTCCTCCTCCCGCATCGTCGAGGAGTTCGCGCAGCGCTTCCCCCGGCGCATCACCCTCGGCGGCACCGGAGTGCGGGCGGGCTACGCGCTCGCCGTGCACGGCCTCGCCGCGGTGCAGCACCTGGTGAGCATCGACGACCACGTCCGCCGGCTCCTGCCCGTCGGCACCGAGTACGTCTCGAGCGCGACCGCCGACAGCACCGACCCGCACCTGATCGTGCAGTTCCCGCGCGGCGCCCGGGTGCTCCTCGGCGACCGCGTGCTGGTGGCGCCGCATCCGAACCGGGTGATCTTCGCGAACGACCCGCCCAACCGCGAGCTGCTGCTGGCGGAAGGACTCGGCGGCGTGCTGGCCGACGCGGGCGTCTTCCTCGTCTCCGGCTTCAACAGCATCCAGGACGAGGCGGTGCTGACGGACCGGCTGGAGACGTTGCAGCGCCACCTCGCGGCGCTGCCCGCCTCCGCGGACGTGATCTACGAGGACGCGGGCTTCCACCTGCCCGCTCTGCAGGACCGGGCCCGCTCCGCCCTGCTCGGCTGCGTCGACGTCGTCAGCATGAACGAGGACGAGCTGCAGGCGCTGCTCGGGCACCGGCTCGACCTGCTCGACCCGGATGCCGTGGTCGAGGCGCTGGGCGCGGCCGCGGCGCTGCTCCCCGGCCCGGTGCTCGTCGTGCACACCCGGCACTGGTCGGCGGCCGTCGGAGCGGAGGCCGAGCGCTACCGCGCGGCGCTCCTGGGCGGAGTGACGATGGCGAGCACCCGCTACCTGCTCGGCGACGGCATCACCGCCGCGGACTACGACCGCGTCGCGCAGCTGCCGGCGCAGCCCGGCGGCGTCGCGGTCTGCACCGCGGTCACGGCTCGGCTGCAAGCCGTCTGCACGCCCGGCCTCGTGCTCGAGACCGACCGCCCCACCACGATCGGCCTCGGCGACACCTTCGCCGGCGGCTTCGTCTCGGCGCTGGTGCGGCACCGCGTCTGACCTGACGCGGCCGACGACGAAGGCCCCGCACCCCGCACCCCGCGTGAGCAGGGCCGGAGCCGGGGCCTTCGTCGTGCCGGTCGGCAGGGCCGGGATCAGCGGCGCTTGGTCTGCGCGCGGCGCTCCTGGCGGTTGTTCGGCGTCTCGTCGGAGCCGCCGGTCTGCTGGCCGAAGGCGCCGGTGGTCGCGGCGTCCTCCGCGTCGTCGGGACGCGCCTCGCGGGCCGCCGCGGCGCTGGCCTTCGCCGTCGCCGCCTGCTGCACCCGGCCGCGCTGGTCGCGGACCTCGACGCCGCCCGAGTCGCTCGGCGCGGAGTAGCTGAGCTTCTCGACCGGAGCGACCGGCTCGGAGAGGCCCTTCGCGGCGACGCCGGCGACCTCGCCCTGCTTCTGGGTGACCTCGACCTCGAGGTTGAAGAGGAAGCCGACGGTCTCCTCGCGGATCTGGCCCATCATCTGCTGGAACAGGGTGAAGCCCTCGCGCTGGTACTCGACCAGCGGGTCGCGCTGGGCCATCGCGCGCAGGCCGATGCCGTCCTTGAGGTAGTCCATCTCGTAGAGGTGGTCGCGCCAGCGGCGGTCGATCACCGAGAGCACGACGCGGCGCTCGAGCTCGCGCATGGCGGGGGAGCCGAGCTGCTCCTCGCGGCCCTGGTAGGCGAGCTTCGCGTCCGAGAGGATCTCGCGGCGCATGAACTCCTTGTTGATCCGGCCGCGGCTGCCGGCCTCCTGGACGACCTCGTCGATCGACAGGCTGACCGGGTAGAGGGTCTTCAGCTCGGTCCAGAGCGCGTCGAAGTCCCAGTCGTCGCCGTTGCCCTCGCCGGTGTGCACCTCGAGGATCTCGTCGATCACGTCGACGAGGAACTTCTGGGTGCGCTCGTGCAGGTCGTCGCCCTCGAGGATGTGGCGGCGGTCGGAGTAGATCGCCTCGCGCTGGCGGTTGAGGACGTCGTCGTACTTGAGGACGTTCTTGCGGATCTCGGCGTTGCGCGCCTCGACCTGCGACTGCGCGCTGCGGATGGCGCGCGAGACGACCTTCGACTCGATCGCCATGTCGTCCGGCACGTTGCCGCGGCCCATCAGGGCCTCGGCCGCACCGGAGTTGAACAGGCGCATCAGGTCGTCGGTGAGCGAGAGGTAGAAGCGGCTCTCGCCCGGGTCGCCCTGTCGGCCGGAGCGGCCGCGGAGCTGGTTGTCGATGCGGCGCGACTCGTGGCGCTCGGTGCCGAGCACGTAGAGGCCGCCGGCGGCCTGGACCTTCTCGGCCTCCTCGGCGACCTTGGCCTTGACGCCCGCGAAGACGTCGTCCCACGCGGACTCGTACTCCTCGGGGGTGTCGACGGGGCTGAGGCCCTTGGTCGACATCTCGGTGACCGCGAGGAACTCGGCGTTGCCGCCGAGCATGATGTCGGTGCCGCGGCCGGCCATGTTGGTCGCGACGGTGACGGCGCCGAGGCGGCCGGCCTGGGCGACGATCGCGGCCTCGCGCGCGTGGTTCTTGGCGTTCAGCACCTCGTGCCGCACGCCCTTCTTGGCGAGCAGGCGGGAGAGGTACTCGCTCTTCTCGACGCTCGTCGTGCCGACCAGGACGGGCTGGCCTGCCGCGTGGCGCTCGACGATGTCCTCGACGACCTGCTCGAACTTGACCTGCTCGTTCTTGTAGACGAGGTCGGCGTTGTCGATGCGCTGCATCTTGCGGTTGGTCGGGATGGAGACCACGCCGAGCTTGTAGGTCGACATGAACTCGGCGGCCTCGGTCTCGGCCGTTCCGGTCATGCCGGAGAGCTTGCCGTAGAGGCGGAAGTAGTTCTGCAGCGTGACGGTGGCGAGGGTCTGGTTCTCGGCCTTGACCTGCACGCCCTCCTTCGCCTCGATCGCCTGGTGGATGCCCTCGTTGTAGCGGCGGCCGGCCAGGATGCGGCCGGTGTGCTCGTCGACGATCATCACCTCGCCGTTGAGGACGACGTAGTCCTTGTCCTTCTTGAACAGGGCTCGGGCCTTGATCGAGTTGTTGAGGAACGAGATCAGCGGGGTGTTCGCGGACTCGTAGAGGTTGTCGATGCCGAGGTAGTCCTCGACCTTCTCGATGCCGGGCTCGAGCACGCCGACGGTGCGCTTCTTCTCGTCGACCTCGTAGTCCTCGCCCTCGATGAGGCGCGTGGCGAGGCCGGCGAACTCGGCGAACCAGCGGTTCGCCTCGCCCGAGGCGGGGCCGGAGATGATCAGCGGGGTGCGCGCCTCGTCGATGAGGATCGAGTCGACCTCGTCGACCACGGCGAAGAAGTGGCCGCGCTGGACCATGTCCTGCGCCTGCCAGGCCATGTTGTCGCGGAGGTAGTCGAAGCCGAACTCGTTGTTCGTGCCGTAGGTGATGTCGGCCGCGTACTGCTCGCGGCGCTGCTCCGGAGTCTGGCCGGAGAGGATCACGCCGGTCGTCATGCCGAGGGCGCGGAACACGCGACCCATCAGCTCGGACTGGTAGTTCGCGAGGAAGTCGTTCACCGTGACGATGTGCACGCCGCGGCTCGCGATGGCGTTCAGGTACGCCGGCAGGGTCGCGACGAGGGTCTTGCCCTCTCCGGTCTTCATCTCGGCGATGTTGCCGAGGTGCAGCGCCGCGCCGCCCATCAGCTGGACGTCGAAGTGGCGGAGGCCGAGGGTGCGCCGCGACGCCTCGCGGACGGCCGCGAACGCCTCCGGCAGCAGGTCGTCGAGCGACTCGCCGTTCGAGTAGCGCTCGCGCAGCTCGACGGTCTCGTTCTTCAGCTCCTCGTCGCTGAGGTGCGTGAAGTCCTCTTCGAGGGCGTTGACGGCTTTCGCGTAGTTCTCGAGGCGGCGGAGGACCCGGCCCTCCCCGACGCGAAGGACCTTTTCGAGAACTGAGGCCACGGGGTACTCCAAAACGTAGAAGACAGGTGCCCGACGGCACGGCGCGGACGGAACCACACTAGCCGGGGCGGGCTGTGCGCGGTCCGACAGGGCGCGAAGAACCCCCCGGAGGCGGACCTCCGGGGGGCTCCCGGGTCAGACCGCGGCGGCCTCGGGCTGCGCGTCCGCCTCGTCGCCGAGGCCGATCACGCCGTAGTCCCAGCCCTTGCGGCGGTAGACGACGCTCGGGCGGTCGGTGTCCGCGTCGATGAAGAGGTAGAAGTCGTGGCCGACCAGCTCCATGTAGTCGACGGCGTCGTCGACGCTCATCGAGACGGAGGGGAAGACCTTCTTGCGGATGACGACGGGGCAGTACGGCTCCTCCGCGTCGTCCTCGTCCGCGGCGACCGGCTCCGGGGCCGGCTCCTCCTGCACGGGGATCACGCCCGTGCTCAGGCGCTCGAGCACCTCGGCGTCCGCCGGCTGGATCGCGACGACGCTGAAGTCGTCGGCCGCCGCGTCGCGCAGCGAGGTCGGCCGATGCTGACCGCGATGCACCTTCTTGCGGTCCTTGGCTCGACGCACCCGTTCGAGCAGGCGCCCGAGGGCGACGTCGAAGGCCGCGTACTTGTCGGCTCCGCTCGCCTCGGCCCGCACCACGGGCCCCTTGCCGATGAGCGTGAGCTCGACCCGGTCGCCGCCGGCGGCGCCCTTGCCCTCGCTGTGACGGCTCGCCTTGATCTCGAGCGCGAGCGCCCGGTCGGCGAGGTGGGCGATCTTCTCCGACTTCTCCGTCGCGTAGGCGCGGAAGCGATCGGTGATGCCCATGTTGCGGCCTGTGATGTCGATGTCCATGACAACCTCCCAGTCGAGTACGGCGTGCCGCCTTTCTCCGGGCGGACCGTTCACGCCGTCCCCCGAGCGTAGACCCGTGGTCACCGGATCGTCCCCGGGAGTTCATCAGGAAGTCGCGCTGCGGCCGCCGGGGGTCCCCGCGAGCGCGACCGCCCCCGCCACGTCTCCCCCGCCCGCGCGGACGGCCCGGCGCAGCTCGAGCAGGGTCGCCCCCGAGGTGACCACGTCGTCCACCAGCAGGATCCGCTCGCCGTCGAGCGGACGCCTGGCGCGGAACGCGCCGTCGAGGTTCGCGCGCCGCTCCGTCCGGGTGAGGCCGACCTGGTCGAGCGCGAGCCGGGTCCTCGTGAGCGGCCGGGCGAGGCGCCCGCCGGCCGCGCGCACCAGCAGGTCGACGGGGTCGAAGCCGCGTCGCAGGTGCCGCAGGCGCGAGCCGGGCGGTGCGACCAGCAGCGCCGGAGCGCCGTCGAGCGCCTGGAGCAGCACGGGTCGCAGCAGCGCGCCGAGCGGTCGCGCCGCGGCCACCCGCCCCTCCGCCTTCAGCGCGAGGACGAGCCGCCGCACCGTCCCGGCGTACTCCGCGCCGACGCGCACCTCCAGCGGGTCGTCGGCGGACCCCAGGCGGCGGACGTCCGGTCGCGCCTGGGCGGCGAGCGCCGCGGTGCAGTCCGGGCAGGGCACCCGTGTCGTCGGCCGGCCGCAGGCCGGGCAGTCGACCGGCAGCAGCACGGCGAGGGCGTCGAGGAGGTGATCGCGCAGCATCGGGCGAGTGTGCCCGGGTTCAGGACCCCATGCCGGTCTGCGTCGCGAGGAGCTCGATGCCTGTCGCGACCGTCTGCCACGCCGAGCCGCGCTGCTGGCGCAGCTCGCCGCCCTCGGCGAGGAGGCGGATCTGCGTCGAGGCGTTGCCGGCCGCGATCTGCACGGTCCCGGTGGTCGTCCCCAGCGGGGTGTCCCCTCCGCCGAGCTGGTTCATCGTCACCGTGTCCTCGCCGGTGGAGCCGCGGACGACCGAGACGACGTCGAGCTCGTCCGTCCAGGCGGCGGCGACCGCCGTGCCGAGGGTCGAGCGCAGCACGACCGGCTCGCCGACCGCGATCGGATCGCCGTTGGCCGAGCGGGTGACCCCGGCGACGAGCACGGTCGCCTGCTGCCCGTCCTGCGCGAGGGCGAGCATCCGCGTGCCGTCCCGGGACAGCGCGAACGACGCGATCGACTCGATCTCGGGCCAGGCGGTCGCGACCTGCAGCGACCGGGAGCCGTCGGAGGAGTAGGCGACCAGCTGGCCCGGCGCCGCCGTGGGCACCGACCAGACGTAGCCGAAGGGGTCCATGCCGGGGGCCGCGAGGCCGCTCCGGGCGTCGAGCAGCACGTCGTCGACGCCGGGCGTGAGCAGCGAGACGCCGGCCGGGGTGAGGACGGCCGCCGAGGCGCTCGAGTCGGCGCCCCGCTGCTCGCCCAGCACCGCGGCCCGCGGCGAGAGCGCCGCGATCCGGTCGGAGACGGCGGTCTCGGCGAGCCCCGAGGAGCCGAGGAAGCCGAAGTCGCCGTCGGTCAGCACCAGCGGCCGGGTGTCCACCCGCGGCGAGGTCGGCAGCCCGGTCACCTCGGTCGGGATCTCGATCGGGTTCTGCTGCACCGAGAGCGAGACCCCGGTGACGTTCGAGACGTTGGCCAGGCTCCTGCCGAGCTGCAGCGCCATCCGGCGCCACTGCCGCTCGTCGGCCTCGAGCGCCGCGGAGTTCAGGTCGACGACGGCCCGCTGCGCCTCGACCGGCACCGTCTCGGCGGCGAGCGCCGTCCCGGTCGGGAACGCCGAGACGACGGCGGACGAGTCGCGGAGCCACGGCGTCGGCCCGCGCAGCAGCTCGGTGACGATCGTGGTGCTGGTCGAGCTGTCCGCGCGCGAGGCGAACCAGCGCAGGTCCGGCACCAGGTAGGAGTAGCTCGGGTCGAAGAAGTAGAGCGCGTAGGTGGAGAAGACCTGCTCGAAGGTGGTCCGGTCGATGACGACGCCGCTGGGCGGTGAGCTGATCCGCCATTCGCCGTTCTCCTGGACGAAGCCGTAGTCCAGCTCCAGCGCGGTGGTCGTCGCGACCTCGGAGTAGACGCCGGTGGCGTCGACCTCGGCCACGGGGGTGATGGTGAGCGAGAGCGTCGACGCGCCGGGCTGGGTCGAGGAGCGCTGGCCCTCGTCGACGGTGACGTGCTCGCCCGGCGTCCAGTCGGCTCCGGTGGAGAGGAACTCGCGGGCGATCTTGTAGTTGTTCTGCGGGCTCGACGCCGCGTCGATGAAGCCGGTGAGGATCTCGAACTGGTCGGCGCCGTCGGCGGGGCCGGAGGGGAGGAAGTCGTACTGCAGGTCCTGCGGCGCCGTGTCCGGGCGGCCGACGCCGACGTCGCCGCCGCGCGGGATGCCCGCGCAGCCGGCGAGGGCTGCCAGCAGCAGCACGGCGGCGACCGCGGAGCGCAGGCGCTTCACTGGACGACCCCGTGCTCGGGCACGCCGCCGAGCGGCAGCGGCGGCAGGACGATGGGGCCGGAGTAGGCCTGCTCGCCCGCGTCCACGGGCGGCAGCGGCAGCGGGGAGGCGTCGATCCGCTCGCCGCGCCGGCGCGGGACGGTGAGCCGGAAGCACGCGCCGCGGCCGGGCATCGACCAGACCTGCAGCCAGCCGTGGTGCAGCGCGGTGTCCTCCTGCGCGATGGAGAGGCCGAGGCCGGTGCCGCCCAGGGTGCGACGGCGGGACGGATCGGCGCGCCAGAAGCGGTCGAAGACGCGGACCACCTCCTCGGAGCTCATGCCGTGACCGTAGTCGCGGACGGCGAGCGCCACCGCGGTGGCGTTGCTGTCGACCGTGACCACGATCTCGCGGCCGTCGCCGTGCTCGACCGCGTTGCCGAGCAGGTTGCGCACGATGCGGCGGATGCGGCGGGCGTCCATCTCGGCGTCGAAGTAGCCGCCGGGGGCGGAGAGCGTGAGCCGCGAGCCGTTCGCCTCGGCGATCCCGCGCATCCCCTCGATCTCCTCGCCGGCCAGCCGCACCAGGTTCACCGGCTCCAGCTCGAGCTCGGCCGAGCCGGCGTCGTGCCGGGAGATCTCCAGCAGATCGGCGAGGAGGCTCTCGAAGCGGCCGATCTGGCCGTGCAGCAGCTCGACGGTGCGCTCGGCGACCGGCGGGAAGCCCTCGCGCTGGTCGTAGAGCACGTCGCCGGCGAGCTTCATCGTGGTCAGCGGGGTGCGCAGCTCGTGCGAGACGTCGGAGACGAAGCGCTGCTGCACCCGGCTGAGCGTGGCGAGCTCGCTGATCTGCTCCTGGAGGCTGTCGGCCATCCCGTTGAACGAGCGGGCGAGGGTGGCGATCACGTCCTGTCCCCTCTCCGGGATGCGCACGTCGAAGTCGCCCGCGGCGAGGCGCTGGCTGGTCTCCGCCGCCACCCGCACGGGCGCGACCACGATCCGGACGACGACCCAGCTGACCGCGCCGATCAGGAGGATCAGCAGGATGCCGGCGATGTTGAGGACCTGCTGCACGAACTGCAGCGTGCGCTCCGCGTCCGCGAGCGAGTAGCCGATGTAGAGCTCGTAGCGCCCCGCGGAGCTCGGCAGCTCGATCGTCGAGCCGACGACGATGCCCGGGAGCTGCTGGCCCGAGGCGCCGAGGCTCACCGACTGCCAGTACTGGCCGTCGGCGCCGGCCTGCACCCGCGCGCGCAGGTCGTCGCTGATGACGCCGTTCTGCAGCTCGCGGTTGTAGCTGTCCTGCGGGGCGAGCGAGGACGCCTCCTGATCAGGCGCGCGCACGACCGCGATCAGGGCGGAGGAGGAGGCGTCGCGCACCGCGGTGCGCACCGAGTTCATGACCTCCTCCATGTCCTGCCGGGTCGAGACCGTCGCCGCGTCGAGGTAGCCCTGCGCGGCGCGGGTGGCCCGCGAGGTGTCCCCGGTGACCTGGTCGAGCCGCGACTGGAACAGGTTGTCGCTGATGCTGTAGGAGAGGTAGGCGCCCGTCGAGCCGATCGCGATGCCGCTGAGCAGCACGGTGATCGCGACGGCACGGAACTGCAGCGAGCTCCGCCAGGCTCGGAGCACCCTCCGCGGCCAGCGCCGCAGCGCCGGCGCCCGGAAGCGGCGCGCGAGGCTCACGTCAGCTCGGCAGCACGGAGCCGGCGCGGTAGCCGACGCCGCGCACGGTCATCACGATGCGCGGATCGTCCGGGTCCTTCTCGACCTTCGCGCGCAGGCGCTGCACGTGGACGTTCACGAGCCGGGTGTCGGCCTTGTAGTGGTAGCCCCAGACCTGCTCCAGCAGCATCTCGCGGGTGAACACCTGCTGCGGCTTGGAGGCGAGGGCGAGGAGGAGGTCGAACTCGAGCGGCGTCAGGCCGATGCGGGTCTCGCCGCGCCGGACCTCGTGCCCGGCGACGTCGAGGCTGAGGTCGCCGACCTGCAGCACGGCGTTGGCAGCGACCTGGGAGGGGCGCAGGCGCGTCTTGATCCGCGCGACCAGCTCCTTCGGGTCGAACGGCTTGACCATGTAGTCGTCCGCGCCGGACTCGAGGCCCTGCACGACGTCCGAGGTATCGGACTTGGCGGTCAGCATGATGATCGGGACGCCGGACTCGGCGCGGATCCGGCGGCAGACCTCGATGCCGTCGATCCCGGGCAGCATCAGGTCGAGCAGGACGAGGTCCGGCCGGGCCCGCCGGAAGGCCTCGAGGGCGCCCGTGCCGTCGGCGCAGAAGGAGACGTCCCAGTCCTCCGCGCGCAGGACGATGCCGATCATCTCGGCCAGGGCCGCATCGTCGTCGACCACCAGGATTCGCGCGCTCATGGGGTCAGGCTAACCGACGCGAGTGGGAGCACGGCCGCGCCCGACCGCGAGCGCCGAGCGCGGCTGTGACAGCATGGGAGGGATGACCGACGCAGCTCAGTGGCCACCGCCCGCCGGGGCTCCGGAGGGCGACCACGCGCGGCCGCGCGTCGCCCCCGTCGCACCGGTCGCGCCCGTGTCCTGGACTCCGACGGCGGGTCCCGCCGGCCCGCCCCCGCCGCAGGGCTGGACTCCCCCGCCCAAGCCCGGGCTGATCCCGCTGCGGCCGCTCGGCTTCGGCACCCTGCTCGGCGCGCCCTTCGCGGTCCTCCGCCGCAGCCCGCGGACCACCCTCGGCGTCGCGCTGCTCGTGCAGGGCCTCGGCTCGCTGCTCGCCCTCGTGCTCTACGGCGCCGTCGCGCTTCTCGCGGTCGGCCGGATCACGCAGGCCGAGGTCGCCGATCGGGACGCCGTCGCGTCGGGGTCGCTGGCGATCGTCGTGCTGGCGGCGCTGATCCCGCTCGCCGTCACCCTGGCCACCGGCGCGCTCGTGCAGGGCGTCGTCGTGCTCGAGGTGTCGCGCGCCGTCCTCGGCGAGCGGCCGACGCTGCGCGCGCTGCTCCGGCGGCTCCGCGGCCGCTTCTGGGCGCTGGTGGGCTGGACCGTGCTGCAGGGCGTCGGCGTCCTGGTGCTGGTCCTCGCCGCGGCGGCGCTCTCGGTGCCGCTCTTCCTCCTCGGCACCCAGGACGCGGGGGCCAGTGCGGTCGTCGGCGGGATCCTGGTGCTCGTGCTGGCCGGCCTCGCCGCGACCGCGGTGGGCGTCTGGCTCGCGACGAAGCTCGCGCTGGTGCCGAGCCTCCTGGTGCTCGAGCGGCTCCCGCTGCGCCGGGCGGTCGCGCGCTCCTGGCGGCTCGTCACCGGCGGGTTCTGGCGGACGTTCGGCGCGCTCGCGCTGATGGCGGTGATCATCCAGGCGGCCGGGCAGGTCGTCTCGACGCCGTTCAGCCTGCTGATCCCGATCGGCGGGGCGCTGGTCGCGCCGACCGATCCGAACGCGCAGGTGGTCGCGTCGATCGTCGTGGCGCTGCTCTCGGTCGCCGTCGGCCTCGTCGTCGGCGCGGTCGGCACAGTGCTGCAGTCGGCGGTCACCGGGCTCGTCTACCTCGATCGCCGGATCCGGCGCGAGGGCTTCGACCTCGTGCTGATGCGGTACGTCGAGGAGCGCGCGGCCGGGCGCGAGTCCGCCGATCCCTTCCCCGCTCCGGAGCGGACCGCGCCGTGATCCGCCTCGCGCTCGTCACGGCGCCGCTCGACCCCGATGCGCAGGAGGCCCGCCGGCTGCTCCTCGAGGAGCTCGCCGACCCGCGCTACCGCGCCGCCGAGCCGAACTGGTTCGACCGCCTGGTGCAGGCCGTGCGCGACTGGTTCACCTCGCTCACCCTGCCGGGCGACGGGGTCGGCGTGCCGCTCGCGGCGCTGATCGGCGTGCTCTTGCTGGTGGTGCTCGTCGTGGTCGCCCTCGTCATCGCGGGACGGCCGCGACTGCGGCAGCGCAGTCGCGTGACCGGGGCGGTCCTCGCCGACGACGACGGCCGCTCGGCCGCGGAGCTGCGCGCCCTCGCCGAGGCGGCGGCCGCCCGGGGCGACTGGGACGAGGCACTGGTGGAGCGGTTCCGCGCCCTGGTGCGCGCCCTGGACGAGCGCACGATCCTCACCGTCTCGCCCGGCACCACCGCGCACGGCTTCTCCCGCCGGGCCGCGGCCGTCTTCCCCGCCTCGGCCGACGCGCTCCGGCGCTCGGCGGAGGCCTTCGACCGGGTCCGCTACCTCGGCCAGCCCTGCGGGCGCGAGGACTCCGAGCGGGTCGCCGAGCTCGATCGCGCGCTCGCGGCCGCGCCGGTCCCGCTCGAGGCGCTGCGATGACCGCGCCTGCTGCTCCACCGGCGTCGGACGCTCCCGTCGACACCGTCTCCTCCCCCACGCTCGGCGCGCTGCTGCGCCGGGGCCGGATCTGGGCGCTCCTCGCGGCGATGGTCGCCGTCGGCACGGTCCTGCTGACCGTGGCGACCGGCTCCCCGGTGCCGGCGGCCGATCTCGACGTCGACAGCGCGGCACCGGACGGCGCCCGCGCGGTCGCCCAGGTCCTGCGCGAGCAGGGCGTCGACGTCGTCCGCGCCGACTCGCTCGACGAGGCCCTGCGCGCGGTCGGCCCGGGCAGCACGCTCCTGATCGACGATCCGGGCTCGGCTCTGGACGAGGAGCAGTACGCCCGGCTCGCCGGGGACCCCGCCGCGGTCGTCCTCGTCGAGCCGTCCGGCGCGGCCCTCGACGCGCTGCTGCCCGGCGTCGCCTTCGCCGGCGCTCCGCAGGAGGACGGCGTGCTCGCCGCCTCCTGCGCGCTGCCCGCCGCGGAGCGCGCCGAGGGGATCCCGTCGGGCGGCAGCACCTTCCGCGTCCTCGAGGGCGGCGCCGTGGGCTGCTTCCCGTCCGGTGACGACGCCTTCGCACTCGTCGCCGACTCCCCGGCCGGCGGCCCGGACGTGATCGCTGTCGGCGACGCCGACCTCCTGCGCAACGGCACCGTCGCCGAGGAGGGACGCGCCGCCCTCGCGCTGGGCCTCCTCGGCGGCGAGGACCGCCTGGTCTGGTACCGCGCCGGCGCGGCCGACGCGACGTCCGCCGCCGTCGACCCGGCCAATCTCGCGCCGGGCTGGGTCACTCCGGCGCTGCTGCTGCTCGTCGGGGTGTTCGTCGCCTCCGCCGTCTGGCGCGGGCGGCGCTTCGGCCCGCTCGCCGTCGAGCCGCTGCCCGTCGTCGTGCACGCGAGCGAGACCGCCCGCGGCCGGGCCCGCCTCTACGCCCACGGCGCCACCCGGGTGCGCGCGCTGGACGCCCTGCGGATCGGCACGCTGCACCGCTCCGCCGCTCTGCTCGGCCTGGCCCCGTCGAGCGGAGTGGACGAGGTCGTCGCGGCGGCCGCGGCCCTGCTCGAGCGCGACCCGCGCGCCCTGCGCCGGCTCCTCGTCGACGACGAGCCCGCGGACGACGCCGCTCTCGTGGCCGCCTCCGACGAGCTCCTGCGCTTCGAGAGCGCGCTCCGCGCCGCCCGCGCACCCCGCACGGGCACCGCAGCGGCCGGCACCACAGGACCCGGCGCCGCCGGACCGGGCACCGCTCGACCCGCGCACGACCGCCTCGACCACGATCAGCCCGACCACGAACGACCGGAAGGCCCCCTCCGATGAGCGACTCCTCCCTCCCCCCGATCGCGGACGACGAGCTCCGCCGCGAGCTCGACCGCGTCCGCTTCGAGGTCGGCCGCGCCGTCGTCGGCCAGGACGGCGCCGTCTCCGGGCTGCTGATCGCCCTGCTGGCCGGCGGGCACGTGCTGCTCGAGGGCGTGCCGGGCGTCGCGAAGACGCTGCTCGTCCGCGCGCTCTCGGTCTCGCTGGGCCTGGACACCCGGCGCGTGCAGTTCACCCCCGATCTGATGCCCGGCGACATCACCGGCTCGCTGGTCTACGACGCCTCCACCTCGGGCTTCGCCTTCCGCGAGGGCCCGGTCTTCACGAACCTGCTGCTCGCGGACGAGATCAACCGCACACCGCCGAAGACGCAGGCCGCCCTGCTCGAGGCGATGGAGGAGCGCCAGGTCAGCGTCGACGGCCGCACGCTCCGCCTCCCCGACCCGTTCCTCGTCGCGGCGACGCAGAACCCGGTCGAGTACGAGGGGACCTACCTGCTCCCCGAGGCGCAACTCGACCGCTTCCTGCTCAAGCTGGTGCTGGACGTGCCGCCGCGGGACGTCGAGGTCGAGGTGCTCTCGCGGCACGCGGCGGGCTTCGACCCGCGCGACCTCGCCGCCGCGGGCGTCCACCCGGTGCTGGACGCGGGGCGCCTGCGCGCGGCCCAGGCCTCCGTCCGCCGCGTCGGCGCCGGCCCGGACGTGCTCGGCTACATCGTCGACCTCGCCCGCGCGACCCGCGAGAGCCCGAGCGTGAAGCTCGGCGTCAGCCCGCGCGGATCGACGGCGCTGCTCGCCGCGAGCCGCGCCTGGGCCTGGCTGAACGGCTACGGCTCGATCACCCCGGACCACGTCCAGGCGATGGTGCTGCCCGTGCTGCGGCACCGGATGCAGCTGCAGCCCGAGGCGGAGCTCGAGGGCGTGCGCACGGAGGCCGTCCTCGGCGGCATCCTGCAGCAGGTCCGCGTCCCGGTCTGAGCCGTGCACCTCACCGGACGCTCCGTCCTCGTCCTCCTCGTCGGCCTCGTGCCGGTCGTCCTGCTCGGACGCCGGGCCGAGGTCGCCTTCGCCGTGCTCGGGCTCTGGCTGCTGGTCTGGCTGATCCTGGTGGGCGTCGACCTCGCGGTGGCCGGCTCCGCGCGCGCGGTCGTGCTCGAGCGGCGGACCCCCGACCGGGTGCGCCTCGGCGAGCGCGCGGAGGCGACGCTGCTGATCACGAACACGGGACGGCGCCGCATCACCGGCGTCGTCCGCGACGCGTGGGAGCCCTCCGCCGGGGCGCTCGCGACCCGCTCGCCGCTGCGCCTGCCGCCCGGTGAGCGCCGCGCCGTCCGCACGGTCCTCGAGCCGCGCCGCCGCGGAGAGCGCCGGGCGCTGCACGCGACGATCCGCTCGAACGGCGTCCTCGGGCTGGCCGGCCGGCAGGCGACCCTCGCCGCGCCCGCGGTCGTCCGGGTGCTGCCGCCGTTCCGCTCCCGCCGCCACCTCCCCTCGCGCCTCGCGCGCCTCCGCGAGCTGGAGGGGCGCACCAGCGTGATGATCCGCGGTCAGGGCACCGAGTTCGACAGCCTGCGCGAGTACGTCCGCGGCGACGACGTCCGCTCGCTCGACTGGCGCGCCACCGCCCGGCGCCGCGAGCCCGTCGTCCGCACCTGGCGGCCCGAGCGCGACCGGCGGGTGGTGCTCGTGCTCGACACCGGCCGCACCTCCGCCGCCCGGATCGACGACGAGCCGCGCCTGGACACGGCGATCGAGGCGTCACTGCTGCTGTCGGCGCTGGCCGCCTCGGCCGGCGACCGCATCGACGTCCTCGCCTTCGACCGCACCCGGCGCGCCCGCGTGCACGGCGCGACCGGCACGGAGGTGCTGAGCCGCGTCGTCGACGCGCTCGCGCCCGTGCAGCCGCAGCTGATCGAGACCGACTGGTCGGCCGTGCCGGGCCAGGTGCGCACCCTGGTCTCGCAGCGCTCGCTCGTCGTCCTGCTCACGGCGCTCGACTCCGTCGGCGCGGCGGAGGGGCTGCTCGCGGTGCTCCCGCAGCTCACGAGGCGGCACACCGTGGTCGTCGCCTGCGCGATCGACCCCGAGCTGGCCCGGATGGCCGCCGACCGCGGCGACCGCAGCGCGGTCTACGCGGCCGCGGCGGCGGAGCGCTCGCTCGCCGACGCGGACCGGCTCGCGGCCGCCGTGCGGCGGCTCGGCGGCGACGTGGTCCTCGCCTCGCCGGAGAAGCTGCCGCCCGCCCTCGCCGACCGCTACCTCGCGCTGAAGGCCACCGGCCGGCTCTGAGCCCGGACCTCGCGCTCAGCCCTCGCTGATGCTCCGCGAGCCGGCGTCGAAGCGGCCGAGATCGCCTGTCTCCCCCGCCCGCACGGCCCGGCCGCCGAGCACCAGGAAGTAGGCGATGAAGCCGCCGAGCGCGAGCGCGCCGATGCCGATCTTCAGCCACCACGGCCACGGCGCCGGCGTCACGAAGCCCTCGATCACGCCCGAGACGAGCAGCACGAAGACCAGCCCGATCGCGACCGTGAACAGGCTCCGCGCGTCCTCCGCGAGCGCCTGCCCCCGGGTGCGCGGCCCGGGCGCGATCCAGGCCCAGAAGATCCGCAGCCCGGCCGCCGCGGCGACGAAGACCGCCGTCAGCTCGAGCAGGCCGTGCGGGAGGATGTAGAGGAAGAAGGTGTCGCCCTCGCCGACGTGGAACATCACGGCGACCGACGTGCCGAGGTTCTGCGCGTTCTGCAGCAGGATGTACGGCACGTAGACGCCGACGATGCCGAAGGCGACGCACTGCGCCGCGATCCAGGCGTTGTTGGTCCACACCTGACCGGCGAAGGACGCGGCCGGGTTCTCCGAGTAGTAGTCGACGAAGTCCTCCTGCGCGAAGCGGCGCAGCTGCTCGTCGTCGCCGAGCGCGGCGAGCAGGCGCGGGTCGCCGAGGATCCAGACCGCGAAGAGGCCGGCGACCAGCACGGTCGCCAGCGCGACGGCCAGGGTCAGCCAGCGGATCCGGTACAGCGCGGCGGGGAACGAGACGACGGCGAAGCGGGCGACCGCGGCGAGCGGATCCTCGCGCGTCCCGGTCAGGCGGCCCCGCGCTCGCGAGAGCGAGACGGCCAGGCGCGTGCCCACGGCGGTCGACCCCGCAATCGAGGAGATCGCGGCGAGATCGGCGGAGGCGGACTGGTAGCGCTCCACGAGCTCGTCGGCCTCGCCGCCGGTCAGCCGGCGCTTGCGCGCGAGCTCGTCCAGGCGGGTCCACTGGCCGCCGCGCGCGGCCGAGAGAGCATCGATGTCCATCTGCTGAGATGATAGCCGGGGCCGACGATCGAGGGAGCTGCTGCATGTCCGACGACCGCGACGACGCCCGCCTCGACAGCGCCGGCTTCGACACGGCGGGCCTGGTCACCGGCGAGGCGATCGCCCTCGAGATCCCCGTCACCTCGTTCGTCCTGCGGGCCGCCGGCGCGATCATCGACCTCGTCGCGGAGTTCCTGCTCGCCCTCGGTCTCTTCTACCTGGTCTTCGTCCTGGCCGGGGACGGCGGACTCGACCCCGCCGCCACGGCCGCCGTCGCGATCGCCGCGCTCGTCCTCTCGATCGTGCTCGTGCCCGTCGCTGTCGAGACCGCGACGCGGGGGCGCTCGCTCGGCAAGCTCGCCGTCGGCGCCCGGGTCGTCCGCGACGACGGCGGCGCGATCGGCTTCCGCCACGCCCTCGTCCGGGGTCTCACCGGCGTGCTCGAGATCGTGATGACGGCCGGCGGGCTGGCCGCGGTGGTGGGTCTGCTGTCGCGCCGCTCGCGCCGGCTCGGCGACGTGCTCGCCGGCACGCACAGCCAGCTCGAGCGGGTGCCCGCCGCGCCCCCGCTCGTCGTCGAGGTCCCGGCCCCGCTCGCCGGCTGGGCGGCGACCGCCGACGTGGCGCGGCTGCCCGACGCCCTGGCGCGCCGGCTCGCACAGTTCCTCCGCCAGCGCTCCGGGATGACCGAGCCCTCGCGCTCGCAGCTCGCCCGCTCGCTGGCGCAGGAGGCCTCCGCGTTCGTCTCGCCGCTGCCGGCCGCGCCCGCCGAGGACTTCCTGCTCGCGGTCGCCGCGCTGCGCCGACGCCGCGAGGAGCGGGCGCTGGAGCTCGTCGACCGGCGGATGAGCCGGCTCGCGCCGGTGCTCGCGGACGCGCCGCGCGGCTTCCCGGTGCGCGAGGCGCCTCGGGCTCCGCGGGGCGCTCCGGCTCCGCAGGACGCTCAGGCCGACGGCGGCTCGAGGTAGCGCACGGTCTCCCAGCCCCGGGGCACCAGCAGCCGCCGGTCGTGCTCCGCGCACAGGTCGTAGCCGTGCGGATCGGGCTGCGGGCTGAGCGGCCCGACCGCCACGAGCGAGTCCCGGTAGTCGTAGGTGAGCGTCACGACCGCGGGGAGGCTGCACCCGGTGCGCGAGCACTGCCGTCGGTCCATCGCGCCACAGTAGCAAGAGGCTCCGGGGCAATAAGCTGGTCCAATGCCCCGCGCACGCCGTTCCACCGCTCGTCAGTCGAGCTCGGTGCGCGGCGGCTCGCGCGACCGGCACGGCCGGGGCATCCGCGGCGCCGTGACCGGTCCGCACCTGCCGCCGCTGCAGACCCGCGCCAACTTCTTCGAGACCACCATCGGCTCCGCCTTCGACTACCTGCGCGACGCCTGGCCGGACGAGCTCGCGGGGATCCGGGTGGAGCTCGCCTCCACGCCCGACGTCGATCCGGCCCGGCTCGAGGGCACGGGCATCGCCCGCTGGCGGGTTGACCACGCCGCGCGGCGGATCACGCTGTACCGCGTCCCGATCGAGCGGCTGGCGAAGCTGCACCGCCGTGACGAGTGGCACCAGCGGATGATGATCGAGAGCTACGTCTTCCGCGCGGTCGCCGAGCTGCTCGGCCGCGACCCGTGGGACATCTCGCCGGACCGGTTCCGGCACCACTGAGCGTCCGGCCCCACTGAGCCGGGCGGCGCCTCCGGGACGCCGCCGGCCGCTCAGTGCGAGTAGACGGTGACCGGGGAGGACAGCGGTCCGGGCGGCACGATGGCGTAGCCCGCGATGCGCCCCTCGTTCGCGATCGAGACGGACGCCTGCACCGGCTGGTCGCTGCTGACGACCACGGGGTCGACGCCGAGCTCGGCGGACACCGAGGCGAACGGGCCGATGTCGAGGGTGCGGGTCCCGGTCTCGGACTCGAGCTGCACCGACGCCGAGGAGTCGCTGCCGTTCGCGAGGTGCAGCACGGCTCCGGTCTCGCGGGTGTTGCCGACGCCGAAGGGCACGACGGTCGCCGTACCCGACACGAACCAGGCGAAGTCGGTCCCGGCGGTGCCGGTCGACGTCGTGCGGCCGGCCGCGACGACGGGCTGATCGGAGGTGAGCGTGACGCGGTAGGAGCCGTCCGCGAGGCCGGAGAGGGGGACCTCGCCGACGCGGCCGGCCGGGACGACGACCTGGGTCGAGGTGCCGATGCCGCTCGGGTCCTCGTTCGCGACCTCGATCGAGACCGTGCTGTCCGCCTCGCCGGGGGCGAGGATCCGCAGGACGGGGGTGCCGTCGCCTCCGGTGCCGTCGTCGCCCGCCGTGTCGGCCGGGGGCGACGCGACGGTGAAGCCGGAGATGACGGCGAGCGTGGACGGCGCGGCCGCGGGGCCGGTCGTCTCGACACCCTGCGGAGTCAGGCCGGAGATGACGCTGCTCTGGATGCTCGCCGCGATCTCGCCGCCGCGCGCGGTCATCCGGACGACCGGCTGGAGCACGTCGGGGGCGAGCCCGGCCAGCGGGAGGGCTCGGACGGCGCCGGCGGGGACGACGATGCCGGTCGCTCCGGTCGCCGGGACGACGCCGTTCTCGCCGTAGAGGGCGAGGTCGACCGTCGCCGCCACCTCGCTGGCGTTCGCGAGGACGAGGGTCGAGGTCCGGCCGACGTCGGTCGATCCGGCGACGAGCCAGCTGTCGGCGGACGGCTCGGCGCAGCCGAGTGCCGAGAGGCCGAACAGCTCCTCCGTCGCGATGGACTGAGTCGTCACGCCGCCGGGCGTCGGATCGGACTCGGCGGGGACGTCGACCCGGGTGATGCCGGTGCCCGGGGAGGCCACGTCGGCCTCCTCGAGTGCCGAGGCGTCGCCCGTCGCGTCCTGCGGCCAGAGCGAGCTGCCCGACTCGCCGAGCGCGCTGAGCTCCTCGGGGTCGCTCGCGTCGATCAGGTCGCCCGCGCAGACGAGCGCTCCGTCGGCCGCCACGGGGGTGACCACGACGCCGTCGGCGGCCCGGCTCGCGAGCGGCCCGGGGAGGATCTGGGGCAGGACGACCGCGGCGCCGGCGAGGGCGAGTCCCGCGACGCCGGCGGCGGTGCGGAGCGCGGTCCGGCGGCGCCGAGCGGCCGAGACGGTCCGGTCGCGCTTCGGAGCGGCTGCGGGGGCGTCCCGGCCGGGCTTCGCGGCGGAGCGCTCGGCACGCCGCTCGGCACGCGAGGGGCGGGGCGGGGTCGGCGTCATGCGCTTCTCCTGGTCGGCGGGATCAGGCACGGGGCGGCCGGGCGCGGACGACTCGGCCGCGGGGCGAGCGGGCACCGCGGGATCGGGCACGGAGCGATCGGGACCGGCCGGATCGGACTCCGCGGCATCGGGCACGGAGCGATCGGGGTCGGACGGATCGGGCACGGACGGATCAGGCATCGTCGGTCCCGTCGTCGAACTGGCCGGTCGCCTCGCCCGGCTCGTCGTCGATCCCCGCGACGGCGGCTCCCGAGCGGGACCGCTCGAGCGAGAGGCCGGTGGGGACGGCCAGCAGGAACGCGACCAGGAAGACGATGAGCAGCGCGATCGTGTAGGCCACGCCGAACGGGCCGACGACGCCCTGCGGCGCCGCGTCGATCCGGGTGCCCTCGGTGTCGACGGCGGTCCAGAGCAGGCCGTACTGGGTGTCGCCGACGGCGGAGAACGCGGCGTTCCCGTCCAGCGAGACCGCGGCGCGGGCACTGACGGCCGAGGCCGCGTCGCCGGCGTCGGCGCTGGCCGGCGGGGCGAGCACGACGAAGCGCACGCCGAGGTCCTGCAGCGCCGTTCCGACCTCGTAGCCGGTGCGCGAGACGAGGTTGCCCGCGAGCTCGTCGATCGCGTCGGTCTGCTCGGTGCCGGTGGCGGCGAGGGTCGACTGCTGATCGAGAGTCGCTCCCGCGCCGCGCTCGAGCCGCGCGAGGATCCCGCCGTCCGACTGCGGGACGAGCACGATCGTGCCCACCCGCGGCTCGTTCTGCGCCTCCGCCGCGACGTACGCCGGCAGCGAGCGATCGGAGCCGGCGGTCGTCACGGTCCCGCCGCCCATCGGGAACAGCACCGCCAGCGGAGCGACCGCCACGACCGCGGCGGCCGTGACGACCAGAGCCGGGACGACCCGGTAGGACGGCAGCGCGGCGACCGAGAGCGAGAAGCCGACGACCAGGCCGAGCCAGTACAGGCTGAGGCCCGTGCCGCTCCAGACGGCGACCGCCTCGGACCCGGTGGTCACCACCTGGACGTCCTGCGCGAGCGCGGCGGTCAGCAGACCGGCGGCGGCCACGCCCACACCGCCGAGGGCGGAGAGGTTGTTCGGCAGCAGCAGCGCCGCGAGTGCCGAGATGACCAGCGGCAGCACGAGCACCGCGGTCGCGAGACCGGCCGCCGACGCGGGGACGCCCAGACCGCCGAGGAGGTCCAGCCAGCCGGTCGTGAAGCCCGAGGGGAAGCCGGCGACGAGCGAGAAGAAGTCGACCCGGCCGGTCGGCAGCGGCACGCCCGGGTCGGCGAGGATCGCGAACCAGTCGCCCCGCTGGGCGTGCGCGACGATGATCGGGAAGAGCAGCGCGAGAGCCGGGATCGGCAGTCCGGCGAAGCGGCCGATCCGGCGACCGGACGTGGCGAGCACGACGATCCAGATCACCGCGAGCGGGATCGCGAGCACCGGCGCGCAGGCGACGACGGCGGCGGCCAGGATCGAGGCGGTCGCCGAGGACGACCAGGAGCGGTAGGCGCCGAATCCGGCGAAGAAGAGCCAGGGCAGCAGGACGTGCACCAGGATCGCGGCCGGGCGGCCCTCGGACTGCGCGGCGAAGAAGGCCGGCGCGAGCAGGTAGACGAAGGCGCCGGCGCCGCGGGCGATCGGCCGCGCGGTGAGGCGGGCGATCATCATCCACGCGCCCATCGTCGCGAGCGGCAGAGCCGTGAGGTAGAGGAGGACGATCGAGAAGCTCGGCGCCCAGAAGGTGAGCGAGCCGAGCACGGCGAGTACGGCGGCGAACGGGTCCGCCGCCCCGATGAAGCCGGAGCCGAGGTCGCGCCAGCCGTACGCGGCGTTCCGCCACAGCTCGCCGACCGACGGCGAGAGGGTGAGCAGACCGCCGCCGCCCATGGCGGTGGCCGCGAGCAGGCGGGCGTAGACGATCAGCCCGGCGATCGCGGCGACCAGGACGATCCAGACGCCGCCGCCCTGGAAGAAGTGCAGCGGGTGGCGCTCGCGGCTGGCCTGCACCCGGACGGCGTCGTGCCGGACCGAGCGGAGCTGGCGGACCACGTCGAGCGGGATGCGCAGCGGCGCGATGGCCTTCCAGCCGACGTTCTTCGACGAGCGGAGCACGCGCCTGGCGTGGAAGACCTTGGTGCCGCCGAAGGCGACGACGAAGGCCGCGAGCAGCTCGCCGCCGACGAGGCCGGGCTGCTTGCGCAGGAGCCGGACGGCCGCGCGGCCGACGGCGAGCGGCACGAGCGAGAGCCAGTGCACGACGAGCAGCGCCACCGGGGCGTAGGCGAGGCGGCGGTGCAGCTGCGCGGTGCGGTGCTGGCGGGCACGCCGCCGCTCCCCGCTGTCGATCCGGCGGCCGTCCGGACGCTGCAGGCCGATGCGCGCGGTGGTGACCCGGGCGTCGGGGACGCGGCTGACCCGGTGGCCGGCGAGGCGGGTGCGGATCGAGAAGTCGAGGGCGTCGTCGACCACGGGCAGCCCGGGGTCGAAGCCGCCCAGCTCCTCCCAGAGCGCGTGCCGCACCAGCATGCAGCCGGCGGCGACGGCGAGCACGTCGGGCGTCCCGTCGTGCTGGCCCTGGTCGAGCTCGTCCTCGACGAGGTGGACGGTGGTGCCGTAGTTGGTGATCGACTCGCCGTAGCTGCGGATGTAGCCGGAGCGGGTCCAGTCCATGACCTTCGGCCCGGCGACCGCGACGGAGGGCGCGACCTCGACCGCGCCGAGGAGCGCGGCGAGCGCACCCGGCTCAGGGGCGGAGTCGGCGGCGAGCAGCCACAGCCACTCGTCCTCCCCCGTCGGCGCCTGCATGACGCGCACGGCGCGGGCGACGGCCTGGCCGAACGGGAGGTTCTCGGCGACCTGGACGAACTGCGTCGGACCCCAGCCGGAGAGGAGCTCCCCGGTCGCGTCCTTCGAGCCGCCGTCGACGAACACGGTCGCATCGGGCTGCCGGGTCTGGGCCCGCAGCGCCGCGAGGGTGCGTTCCAGGTAGGCCGCGCCGTTGTGGGCGACCAGGACGGCGGTTACTCGGGGATACATCGCGGACCACCCTAAGCGATGGGCGCGTGGCGCCCCGCGGCGGCTCGCCGCCCCCGGTGAGCGGCGGTCGTCACGCCCGACGGCGCAGCTTGCGGCGCTCGCGCTCGGAGAGGCCGCCCCAGATGCCGAAGCGCTCGTCGTTCTCGAGCGCGTACTCGAGGCACTGCGCACGGACCTCGCACGAGGTGCAGATCTTCTTCGCGTCGCGCGTGGATCCGCCCTTCTCGGGGAAGAACGCCTCCGGATCGGTCTGCGCGCAGAGCGAGTCGACCTGCCAGGAGAGGGCGCCGCCGGGCGCCTCGCTGCCCGAGTCGATGCCCTGGCGGACGCCGGGGACACCGAGGCGGACGGGATCGACGAACCAGTCCTCGGGGACCGCGCTCATGCCGGAGGCCCGGTCGCTGCCGGGGCCTGCGTCGTCTCCGAAGCCTCTGTCGCTTCCGAAGCCTCTGTCGCCGCCAGAGACGCTGTCGGGAATCGCCATACCGTCTCCTACCCCGCCCGCGAACATGATCGGCGACCGGCTCCTCCCGGAGGGTGGGCCGCCTCAGTAATTACACCGGTGTCATTCGCTGAGGTCAAGTCGCGGACCATAAACCCTCAACCCGCCGTGGAGGGTTCACGACACACCGGCGTGTCGCGACCGTGTCGAAGCTCCCGGCCGGCGTCAGGACCCCGCGGCGCTCCGGGCGCGCCAGGCGCTCTCCACCATCTCGGCGACGGTGTGGCGCATCTCCCAGCCGAGGTCGCGGGCGGCGGTCTCCCCCGACGCGACGATGCGGGGCGGGTCGCCCGGGCGGCGCGGCGCGACCTCCGGGGTGAAGGCGATGCCGGTGCTGTCGGCGATCGCGGTCATGATCTCGCCGACCGAGGCGCCGGTTCCGCTGCCCAGGTTGTAGACGGGCTCGATCGGCTCGCCGGCGGCCAGGCGGCGGGCCGCCGCGACGTGCGCGAGCGCGAGATCGGCGACGTGGATGTAGTCGCGGACGCAGGTGCCGTCCGGAGTGGGGTAGTCGTCGCCGTTGATGCGCGGCGTCCGGCCGGCCAGGAGCGCCTCGAACACCAGCGGGAAGAGGTTGTGCGGGCTGGTGTCGTAGACGTCCGGGTAGCCGGAGCCGACGACGTTGAAGTAGCGGAGCGACGCGTGGCGCACCCCGTGCGCGCGGCCGGCATCGGCGAGCAGCCACTCGCCGATCAGCTTCGACTCGCCGTAGGGCGACTCGGGGCTCTTGGGGGTGCTCTCGGTGACGAGCTCGACGTCGACCGCGCCGTACACCGCGGCGCTGGAGGAGAAGACGATCGAGCGGACGCCGGCGCGCTCCATCGCGGCGAGCACGCGCATCGTGCCGGTGACGTTCTGCTCGTAGGTGTGCAGCGGGCGCTGCACCGAGACTCCCGCGTACTTGAAGCCGGCGACGTGCACGACGCCCTCGATGTCGTGCTGCGCGAAGACCTCGTCCAGCAGCGCCTCGTCGAGGATCGAGCCGCGGTGGAACGGCACGCCCTCGGGGACGAAGCCCTCGTGGCCGGACGACAGATCGTCGAGGACGACGGGGTCGATGCCCTGCTCGGCGAACGCGCGCACCACGTGCGCTCCGATGTACCCGGCTCCCCCGGTGACCAGCCATGCCATGTGGATCCTCCTCGATGACGGGCGCCGCGCGCGCACCGACGCAACCCTAGCGGCGGGGCGGCGCGGTCCAGGTGGCGGGATCTCGTGGTGTCGCGATATCCTGCCGTCGTGCTCCGCTCCGCCGCCGTCCTCGCCCTGCCCGGGGTCGCCCCGTTCGAGTTCGGCGTGGTCTGCGAGGTGTTCGGGATCGACCGGCGCGACCACGGCGGGCCGGTGTTCGACTTCCGGATCGCGACCGCGGATCCGGGGCCGGTGCGCACCTCGCTCGGCTTCGAGCTGATGATCGCCGACGGCCTCGAGGCGGCCGAGGACGCCGACCTGATCGCGGTGCCGGCGCATCCGATCGGCCCCGCCGATGAGCGAGTGCTCGCCCTGCTGCGCCGCGCCCACGAGCGCGGGGCGTGGATCGTGAGCGTCTGCAGCGGCGCCTTCGTGCTGGCCGAGGCGGGACTGCTCGACGGGCGGCGGGCGACGACGCACTGGATGCACGCCGACGAGCTCGCCCGGCGCCACCCGGCGGTCGAAGTCGACCCGGACGTCCTGTTCGTGCAGGAGGGGCGGATCGTCACGGGCGCCGGGACCGCGGCCGGGATCGACGCGTGCCTGCACATCGTCCGCGAGGAGCTCGGCGCCGCGGCCGCGAACGTCGTCGCGCGCCGCATGGTGGTGCCGCCGCAGCGCCACGGCGGCCAGGCGCAGTTCATCCCGACGCCGATCCCGGAGGCGCGCGCGGACTCGCTCGCCGACGTCACCGAGTGGATGCTGCGCCACCTCGACGAGGAGCTCAGCGTCGACCTCCTCGCGCGGCGAGCGCTGATGTCGCCGCGCACCTTCGCCCGCCGCTTCCGCGCCGACCTGGGCACCACGCCGCTGGCCTGGCTGAACCGCCAGCGGCTCCTCCGCGCCCAGCAGCTGCTGGAGGAGTCCGACCTCACCCTCGAGGCGATCGCCGCCCGCGTCGGCTTCGGCACCGCCGCCGTCCTCCGCCACCACTTCGCCCGCGTGCTGCAGACGACGCCCGCCGCCTACCGCCGCACCTTCGCGACGGCGGCCGCGGCCGCCTCCTGAGCCGCGCCGGGACCCACCGACCCGGTGGCGGTGGGTCCCGATACGCGCTGCGCGCTACTCGACCAGCATGCTTCGCCCTGCGGGCTGCTCGACCGGCATGGGCGGGACGGCCGTCCATGCTGATCGAGTAGCCCGCGCAGCGGGCGTATCGAGATCCACCACCGCGAGGACGACGGACCGGAGGGCCCCGGTCAGACCGTGGCGACGAAGAGGGTGCCGCGGCCGGTGACCGAGAGGGCGCGCTCCGACGGCGTGACGTAGACGCTGCCGCCGCGCTCGACCTCGACCGAGCCCTCGGCGCCGTGGACGGTGAAGGACCCGGCGGTGGCGATCGCGATGGCCGGACCGTCGAGCTCGACGCGCACCGGCTCGTCCGAGGCCGGCTCGACGACGGCGAGCAGGAAGTCCGGCACGTCCGGCCGGTAGACGCGCAGCCCGGGCGCGGGCTCCTCGGCCGGCAGGTACGGCACCGGCAGCGGCGAGAACTCGAGAACGCTGACCAGCTCGGGCACGTCGATGTGCTTGGGCGTGAGCCCGCCGCGCAGCACGTTGTCGGAGGCGGCCATCAGCTCGACCCCCGTGCCCGCGAGGTAGGCGTGGATGTTGCCGGCGGGCAGGTAGAGCACCTCGCCGCGGGCGAGCCGCACGCGGTTGAGCAGCAGCGAGAGCACGACGCCCGGGTCGCCCGGGTAGGCCTCGGCGAGCGAGAGCACCGTTGCGGTCTCGAGGCGGTCGTCGCCCTCCGACGCTTCCACCACGGCGGCGATCAGCGCCGCGACCTCCGCGCGGTCGCCGTCGGCGAGCAGCCAGGAGACCGCCCGCCGCAGGACGACCGACGGCTCGCCCTCGAGCTCGCCGGCGAAGCGCGTGATCGCCGCCGCCCCCTCCCCCGCGGCACGGCCGGCCAGCTCCGCGAGCAGCGCGCGGGTGCCGTCGAGCTCGCGGAACCCGCAGAGCGCGTCGAAGCTCTCGGTGAGCGCGTAGATCAGCTCGGGCTTGTGGAACGGGTCCTTGTAGTTGCGCTCGGCCGCGTCGCGCGGGACGCCGGCCTCGTCCTCCTCGACGAACCGGCGCTGCGCCGTCGCGGACGACGGGTGCGCCTGCAGCGACAGCGGTGCGCCCGCCGCGAGGATCTTGAGCAGGAACGGCAGCCGCGGTGCGCCGGACACGGGGTCGACCGAGCCGGCGACTCCGGCGAGCGCCGTCTCCGGCTCGCGGGCGATCCACTCGGCGAGGGTCGACGCGCCGACGGAGGCGGGGTCGAGGATGCGGGCCGGCGAGCCCGGGTGCGCGCCGAGCCAGAGCTCCGCCTCGGGTCGGCCGGACGGCGCGGTGCCGAGGGCGTCCGAGATGCCGGTGAGCGAGCCCCAGGCGTAGTCGCGGGGGGTGTTGCCGATCGGGATGAACACGGCGGAGGCCTTCCGTTCCGGGGCGGGCTGCGAGGCGGGATGCGGGGCTGCGCCGTCCGGACCCTGCCGGGGCGGCCCGGGCCCGACGCTAGCAGGATCTACAAGAGCGGCCCCGGAGGACCGGCCGCCGCTTGGCGCCGATCGCCAGCGTCCGCGCCGGCCGTCCGCCCCCTTCGTACGCTGGAGGAAGCCGCACCGCCGCCGCTCCTGCGGGCCGAGTCGCTGCGCGCCCGAGCGATGGAGCGATGAACCATGGACAGCACGACCTTCGAACTGCTCAACGCCGACTTCTACGGCTTCGAGTCGCGGCTCACCCCCGCCGAGAAGGAGCTCCTCGTGGGCGTCCGCACGTTCCTCGAGGAGCAGGTCCGCCCGATCGCCGACGAGTACTGGGAGCGCGCCGAGTTCCCGCGGCAGCTCATCCCCGGGATCCACGCCACCGGCGTGATCGGCCTCTCCTGGCCCGAGACGCGCACGATCGAGAACTCGTCGGTGTTCCGCGGCTGGGTCGCCCTCGAGTTCGGCCGGGTCGACGCGAGCATCGCCACCTACGTCGGCGTGCAGAACGGCCTGGTGATGGGGACCGTCGGCGTCGCCGGCTCCGAGGAGCAGCGGGCCGAGTGGCTGCCGAAGCTCGCCTCGGGCGAGGTGATCGGCGCCTTCGGCCTCACCGAGCCGCACTCCGGCTCCGACTCCGCGCAGGGCCTGCGCACCACCGCCCGCCGCGAGGGCGACACCTGGATCCTCGACGGCGAGAAGCGCTGGATCGGGAACGCGACCTTCAGCGACGTCACCGTGATCTGGGCGAAGGACGTCGCCGACGGCCAGGTGAAGGGGTTCCTCGTCCCGACGAGCACCCCGGGCTACCGCGCCACGGCCATCGCCCGCAAGCAGAGCCTGCGCACCGTGCAGAACGCCGACATCGTGCTCGAGGGGGTCCGCGTGCCGGAGTCGCTGCGCCTGCAGGGCGCGAACTCGTTCCGCGACACGGCGAAGGTCCTCCGCCTGACCCGCGCCGAGGTCGCCTGGCAGGCGATCGGCGTCGCGATCGGCGCCTACGACGCCGCCCTGCGCTACGCCCGCGAGCGCGTCCAGTTCGGCAAGCCGCTGGTCGGGCACCAGCTGGTGCAGGACCTGCTGGTGAAGAGCATCGGCAACATCACCGCGAGCATCGCCCTGGCCACCCGGGTCTCCGAGATGCTCGACGCGGGCGAGCAGCGCGACGAGCACTCCGCGCTCGCGAAGGCGTACACGACGGCGCGGATGCGCGAGACGGTCGCCTGGTGCCGCGAAGTGATGGGCGGCAACGGCATCGTCCTCGACTACGGCGTCGCCCGGTTCTTCGCCGACGCGGAGGCCCTGTACTCCTACGAGGGCACCCGGGAGATGAACACCCTGATCGTCGGACGCGCGATCACGGGCAGCGCGGCGTTCGTCTGAAGCGCAGCCCGCCCGCTCGCCGGCCGCCCGCTCCCTAGACTGTTCGCCATGATCCGACGCGCCGCACCCGCCGCTCCCCGAGCGCTCGCGGTGGCCGTGCTCACGGTGATGCTGGGCGGCCAGGCGCTGCGGAACCTCGCGGGCTGGTGGGGCTGGGGCGTCGTCGTCGCGGCGCTGCTGGTCGGCGTCGTCGTGCTGCTGGTCCGGGTGCGGCCGCGGCTGCGCTGGAGCCGGACGCCCAAGGCACTCGTCGCCTTCCTCGCCCTCGCCGTGCTCTCGCCGCTCTGGTCCGCGTACCCCGGGGCGAGCGCGATCGGCGTCGTCGCGCAGCTCGCCACCTCGCTCGGCGCGGTCGCCCTCGCCCTGACGCTCAGCACGGCGCAGTTCGTCACCGCCCTCGGCCGCGCGCTGCGGATCACCGTCGGCGGCTCGCTCCTGTTCGAGCTCGTCGTGGCGGTCGTCGTCCGCGCGCCCGTGCTGCCGTTCGTCATCGACCTCCCCGCCGGCCGCATCCCGGACGCCTTCTACTGGTCGCAGGCTGCCCTGTTCACCGGCGAGCCGATCCAGGGCCTCGTCGGCAACCGCAACCTGCTCGGCTTCCTCGCGCTGCTCGGCCTGATCGTCGTGCTGATCGAGCTGGCCGCGTGCAGCCTCCGTCCCCGCTGGGGCGTCGTCTGGATCGTCCTGTTCGCCGCGACGCTCCTGCTCACCCGCTCCGCCACCGTGCTGCTCTGCGTCGTCGCCGTCGCGGCGGCCGCGGGCTTCGCGCTCTGGGCGCGGCGCCGCGGCGAGTCGGAGCGGCGGCCCGTCTACGTCACGGCCGCGGCGACCGCCGTCGTGCTCGCGGGCGGCGCGATCGCCGGCTGGGGCGCCCTGCTGGGCCTGCTCGGCAAGAGCGAGGACGCGACCGGCCGGCTCGACATCTGGCGCTCGGTCTGGGCGCTCGCCGCCGAGCGGCCCGTCCTCGGCTGGGGCTGGGTCAGCTACTGGGCGCCCTGGGCCGCCCCGTTCGACGCCCTCGCCGAGCGCAAGGGCGTCCTCTACCTGCAGGCGCACGACGCCTGGCTCGACGTCTGGTTCCAGCTCGGCCTCGTCGGGCTCGTGCTCTTCACCGCCCTCGTCGTCTCCACTCTCTGGCGCGCCTGGTTCCGCGCCGTCGACCGGCCGCGCCGCAGCGCGACGACGGCGCTGCCCTACTCTGCCGTGTCGCTCGCGCCGCTGCTGCTGCTCGCCGCCCTCCTCGCGCAGGCGCTGTTCGAGAGCCGGCTCCTGATCGAGGGCGGCTGGCTCCTGCTGGCCGCCCTGGCGGTCCTGACCAAGCAGCCCGCGAACGAGGAGGAGGACGCGCTCACCGCCGAGCCGATCCCCCTCGCCGGCCAGCGCGCCGTCCGATGAGGGGCGGACGGCCGTCGGCGCTGCCGGCCGCCCTCGCGGACGCCCTGGCGTCCCCGCAGTTCGCGGCGGCCCTCGCGCAGACCTCCCTCGTCGTCGTGCTCTGCGCGCCGGCCGTGCGCGGGATGATCGGCTGGCCCGGCTACATCGCGGCGATCGCGACGCTCACCGCCCTCGCGGCCGTCATGCTCGTGCTGCGGCGCGAGCTGCTCGACTGGGAGGGGCTGCTGCCGACCAGCATCCTGGTCTTCCTCGGCTGGATCGCCCTCAGCACGCTGTGGAGCGGCTACCAGTGGGCCACCGCCTCGAGCGTTCTCTACCAGCTCGCCCTCGCCTTCCTCGCGATCGCGATCGGCCTCACCCGCGACATCATCCAGGTGATCCGCGCGGTCGGCGACGTGATGCGGTTCGTGCTGATCGGCTCGCTGGCCGTCGAGGTGCTCTCCGGCGCCCTGATCGACCGGCCGCTGCACTTCCTCGGCGTCGAGGGCCTCCTGGCCGCCGGCGGCCCGATCCAGGGGCTGGTCGGCACCCGCAACCAGCTCGGGCTGGTCTGCCTGCTGGCGGTCGTCACCTTCTCGGTCGAGCTGATGACCCGGTCCGTGGCGCGCGGCCCGGCCCTCGCCTCCCTCGCTCTCGCCGCGGTCACCCTGGTGCTCACCCGCTCGGCGGTCAGCGCCGGAGTGCTCGTCGTTGCCGCGGTCGTCGCCCTGATCCTGCGCTGGGTGCGCCGCGCCACCGGCGAGCAGCGCCGGAGGCGGCAGTACACGACGCTCGCGGTGCTCGTGGCGTCCGCGCTCACCGCCGGGCTCTTCCGCTTCCGGATCGTCGACCTGCTCAACGCGGGCAGCGAGTTCGAGTTCCGGGTCACCCTCTGGCAGCAGGTCTGGCGCTTCACCGACCTGGCGCCGATCATCGGCTGGGGCTGGGTGGGCTACTGGCGCACCGACCTGTACCCGTTCAACGCGATCGACTTCCTCTCCGGCCGGCCGCACTCCTCCAGCCTGAACGCCGTGTTCGACCTGGCGCTGCAGGTGGGCGTCGTCGGGGTCGCGCTCTTCCTCGTGCTGGTCGGACTCGCGCTCTGGCGCTCGTGGATCATCGCCTCCGAGCGCAAGGCGGTCGTGCACGTCTGGCCGGTGCTGGTGCTCAGCGTCCTCGTCGTCACCTCGCTCGCGGAGAGCTCGCTCCTGGTCGACGCCGGCTGGCTGCTGCTGGTGATCTGCGCGATGCGCGCCGCGCAGGGGCTCAGCTGGCGGCGGCTCCTGCACCCCGGCGACCGGCCCGGCGGGCTGCCGCGACAGCCCATAGCACCGCCAGGTGCTCCTCCCGGCAGCGCTCCCAGCTGAACCGGGCCGCGCGCGCGACGCCCTTCGCGCCGAGCTCGGCGGAGCGCTCGATCGCCTCGAGGATCCCGTCCGCGATCGAGCGCGGCTCGAGCGGATCGACGAGCACCGCGGCGTCGCCGCAGATCTCGGGCAGCGAGCCGGAGTCGGCGGCCGCGACCGGGCAGCCGGAGGCCATCGCCTCGATCGGCGGGAAGCCGAAGCCCTCGTAGAGGCTCGGGAAGGCGAGGACGGCGGCGCGCCGGTAGAGCTCCGCCAGCTCCTCGGTGCCCACGTGCCCGCGCCACTCGACGAAGTCGGGCAGCGGGCCGAGCTTCTCCAGGTCGCCACCGGTCAGGACGAGCCGCAGATCGTGGCCCTCGGCGCGGAGCAGGCGCATCGCCTCGAACAGCCGCGCGTGGTTCTTGTGCGGCCAGGCGCGCGCCGGGTAGAAGACGAAGTCCTCGCGCGCGCCCAGGTGCGGGCGGAAGCGCTCGGTGTCCACGCCGAGGTGGGAGACGTGGATCCGCTCCTCCGGGATGCCGAGCAGCTCGACGATCCGCCCCTTGGTGAACGCGCTGATGGTGATGATCGCGTCGGCCCGGCGCGCTGTGGCCTCGTAGGCGATCCGCCGGAAGACCCGCTCGACGCGCGGGAAGAGCTGCGGGAGGTCCCGGTGCTGGAGGTCGAAGAGCATCTGCACGTGCCCCTGCCGCCGCGACGGCCAAGGCAGCGGGACGGTGAAGGGGAAGTAGAGGATCTCGTCCGGCCCGAGCAGGCGCCGGAGCCGGACGGTGCGCAGCAGCGCCTGCAGCATGCCCGTCGCCCGGCGCCGGTGGCCGGCCCCGCTGACGACGCCCTCGGCGACGATCTCGGGAACGCCCTCGCTGAAACCGCGGGCGTTCTCGGGGACGAGCGCCTGCACGCGCAGCCCCTCCTCCCCCGGCCGCGTCACGAGGAGGCGGGTGAGCGCGCGGGCGTAGGTCTCGCCGCCGCCCATCCCGCCGGGGTCGACGGTGAGCACGGCGAGCGTGACGGGGAGGCGTTCCGGCATGGCGTCCGATCGGATCGAGGCTCCCTCGTGGTGAGGGCCGGGTCAGACTACCCGCGCCCGCCCTCGGCGCCGCGGAGCGCCCCCCGGCGGGTGCTCCGCGGCGCGGCGGAGGCCGGTGGGTAGTATGTAGCCCGCTGTCACCGACCCCGACGAAACGGACCACCACGTGCCCCGCGCTTTGATCACCGGAATCACCGGCCAGGACGGCCTCTACCTCGCCGAGCTGCTGCTCGAGAAGGGCTACGAGGTCTTCGGGCTCGTCCGAGGGCAGAACAACCCCAAGTACGAGCTCGTCCGCCGCACCGTCCCCGAGGTGACGCTGCTCACCGGTGACCTCACCGACGTGTCGAGCCTCGTGCGCGTGCTCGCCGCCTCGCAGCCCGACGAGGTCTACAACCTCGGCGCGATCTCGTTCGTCGCCTACTCGTGGGAGAACGCGTCGCTCACGACCGACGTGACCGGCAAGGGCGTGCTCAACATCCTCGAGGCCGTTCGCCTCTACGCCGGCGACGACATGTCGCGCGTGAAGTTCTACCAGGCGTCCTCGTCCGAGATGTTCGGCAAGGTCCAGCAGGTCCCCCAGAGCGAGGAGACCCTCCTCTGGCCGCGCTCGCCCTACGGCGTCGCCAAGGTCTTCGGTCACTACATGACCATCAACTACCGCGAGTCCTACGGCATGCACGCCTCGTCGGGCATCCTCTTCAACCACGAGTCGCCCCGCCGCGGCCCGGAGTTCGTCACCCGCAAGATCAGCCTCGCGGTAGCCCGCATCAAGCTCGGCCTCCAGGAGACGCTGGAGCTCGGCAACCTCGACGCCAAGCGCGACTGGGGCTTCGCCGGCGACTACGTCGACGCGATGTGGCGGATGCTGCAGCAGCCCGAGGGCGACGACTACGTGGTCGCCACCGGCGAGACCCACGAGATCCGCGAGTACCTCGACATCGCCTTCAACCACGTCGGCATCGAGGACTGGACCCCTTACGTCACGCAGAACCCCGCGTTCATGCGCCCGGCCGAGGTCGACCTGCTCATCGGCGACCCGGCGAAGGCGCGCGACGTGCTCGACTGGCAGCCGAAGGTCTCCTTCCCCGAGCTGGTCTCGATGATGGTCGAGAACGACCTCGCCGAGCAGTCCGCGCTGATCAAGTAGCCGCCGTGCCCGCAGCGTTCGTCACCGGGGCGAGCGGACAGGACGGGGGCTACCTCGTCGAGCGTCTGCTCGCCGACGGCTGGGAGGTCTCCGCGCTCGTGCGCGACGAGGACGCCTCCCTGCCCGCGTCCGTCCGCCCCTTCCAGGGCGATCTCCGCGACCCCGCCGGCCTCGGCCGCGTGGTCGCCCAGGCGCGGCCCGACACGGTCTTCCACCTCGCCGGGATCTCCTCGGTGGCGCAGTCCTGGCAGGAGCCGGTGCTGACCGCCGAGGTCACCGGCACCGCGGTCGCCGCCCTGCTCGAGGCGTCACTGGCCCTGCAGGACTCCGCGGGGCGCGAGGTCCGCTTCGTGCAGGCGTCCTCCTCGGAGATCTTCGGCGCGGCCACCGAGAACCCGCAGACGGAGGCGACGCCGATCCGCCCCGTGTCGCCGTACGGCGCCGCGAAGGCGTTCGCGCACCTCCTCGTCGGCGTCTACCGCGGCCGCGGCCTGCACGCGTCCTCCGCGATCCTCTACAACCACGAGTCGCCGCGCCGCCCCGAGAGCTTCGTCACCCGGAAGATCACGGCCGGTGTGGCCGCGATCGCCGCCGGAACCGCGACCGAGCTCTCGCTCGGCAACCTCGACGCGCGCCGCGACTGGGGCTGGGCGCCCGACTACGTCGACGCGCTCGTCCGCGCCTCGCGCGCCGAGGCGGCCGGCGACTACGTCGTCGCGACGGGCGTCGCGCACTCCGTCCGCGAGTTCGTCGGCGCCGCCTTCGCGGCCGCCGGCATCGACGAGTGGGAGGACCGAATCCGGATCGACCCGCGCTTCGCCCGCCCCGTCGACGCCCCCGAGATGCGCGGCGACGCGTCGAAGGCCCGGGCGGAGCTCGGCTGGGCGCCGACGGTCGCCTTCGAGGAGATCGTCGCCCGCATGGTCGAGAACGACCTCGAGCTGGCCCGGGCCGCGAACTGAACCGCGGCCCGGCCCCGCTCGGGGCCGGGCCGGCTCACTCCGCGTCGGCGAACGACCGTCCTGCGACGGACGCGTCGTCGGAGGCGACGCCCTCCGTCGTCCCGGCGCCCTCGACGAGGTAGTCCCAGACGCGCTCCGCGTACTGGTCCCACGTCCCGCCGTCGATCGCCAGGGCCTCGGCGGTCAGCCGCTCGTGCAGCGCCGTGTCGGTCAGGAGCCGCTCGAGCGCGGCGGCGATGTCCTGGTCGTCGTGCGGATCGACGAAGAGGGCGCCGCCCTCGGACGCGACCTCGCGCATGCTGCCGAAGCCCGAGGTGATCACCGGCGTCCCCACCGAGAGCGACTCGACGATGGGCAGGCCGTAGCCCTCGTTGATCGAGGGGAAGACCGTGCAGTGCGCCAGGCGGTACGCACTCCAGAGCAGGGCGTCGGTGATCGAGGACAGCGAGCGCACCGGGCGCCCGAAGCCCTCGAGGACCTCCAGCCGGTAGAGGAACTCCGCGCTGTTCCACGCGTTGCCGCCGATGAAGACGAGGCTGAACTCCAGACCGCGCCGCCAGAGCAGCTCGGCCGCGTGCAGGACGGCGAGGTGGTTCTTCCGCGGCTCGTGGCTGCCGACGCACACCACGAGCGGGAGACCCTCGGTCACGAGCGAGCGGGCGGCGGTGGCCAGCTCCTGCTCGGTGACGTCCTCGGGCTGCGACGGCAGGAGGATCGGCCGGATGTCCGGCCCCGCCACGCCGATGCTGCCCAGCATGTGGCGCCAGCCCGAGTACTCGGTCGCGGCCGCGGCCGAGATCGTCGCGATCCGATCCATGTGCGAGACCGCGACGAGGGTGCGCGAGAAGGCCGCGCTGATGCCGGTGCTCGCCGTCTCGGCGGTGGTGACCGGGACGCAGTCGAAGCCGATGGTGCCGGTGCGGTTGCCGCTGAACTCGGCCAGCGCCGCGATGCGGGAGGTCCGCTCGTCCTCGACCGCGAGCTCGGGGAGGATGTAGGTGCACTCCCACGGGACGATGACGCGGGAGCGGTCCTCCTGGGCGTCGCGGACGTCGCCGGCGACGGCGTTCCGGCTCTGCTCCGGGGTGAGCAGGACGAGCGACTCGTGCGTGCTGTCCCAGCCGGCGAGCAGGACCTCGTGGTCGCGGGACCACCGGGCGATGCTCTGCCGGACGACGCGCTGGATCCCGGTCGCGAGACCGGTCCGCGCGGTGTGGTGGACGTCGATCACGACGGCCCCGACGACCACCTCGACGTCGGGGTGGTGGAACCGGGCGAAGACGCGGTCCGAGGCGATCGTGGACGCGGCGTGGCGCAGCAGCTCCGCCGTGCCGCCGAGCCGCGCTCGGCGACGGCCGTCGACGACGTCCTCGCGACGCGGCAGCGTCCCGCGGAGCACGGACAGCACGAGCCAGACCTCCCGGTCGCTCGGGGCCGGGAGGAGGACGCTCAGCTGCCCGGTGAGCGCGTCGACGCTCGAGAGCGGCTCGACCGCGGGGGCGAGGGTGCGGACGAGGGTCGAGAGACGCTCGATGAGGTACTGCTTACTGCGCACGGCGCGCCTCCTCAGGCTCGGTGGGCTCGGGATCGAGGCGCTCGGGTCCGGCGGACTCCGGCTCGAGCGACTCCGAGTCGGTCCGCTCCGAGTCGAGCGGCTCCGAGTCGAGGAAGGCCGAGGGGGCGATGAGGGCATCCCACAGCTCCGCGGCGTAGTCGTCCCAGGTGCGCACCGGGCGCTCCACGGCCTCGCGGCGCAGCCGCTCGAGGAGCTCGGCGTCCGTCAGCAGCGCCCGCATCGCGTCGATCAGCTCGTCGTCGGACGCGGGGTCGATGAGCACGCAGCCGCCGTGCTCGGCGATCTGCGCCGTGCTGCCGAACTTCGAGGTGAGGACGGGCAGGCCGATCGAGAGCGCCTCGGCCACCGGCAGTCCGTAGCCCTCGTGCAGGGACGGGAACGCGAGGAACCGCGCCTCCCGGTAGCTGGCGACGAGCACGTCGTCACCGACTCCGCGCAGGACCTCGACCGGCCGGCCGGCCGCCACGAGCTCGCGCACGCGCGGATCGAAGACCTGGTGTGACCACGGGTTCGCCCCGCCGATGAAGCGCAGGCGGAACCGCAGCCCGGCGCGCCAGAGCACCTCGGCGGCGTGCAGCACGGCGAGGTGGTTCTTGCGCGGCTCCTGGCTGCCCACGCAGAGCACGAGCGGCATCGACGACGTCGTCCCGCCGACCGCGCGGATCCCGTCGGGCAGCTCGACCGGCAGCGGCACGGCCTGCACCGAGGGACCGACCAGGCCCTGGGCGGGGAGCGCGCGGACGAAGCCGCCGTACTCGAGCGCGGCCGCCGAGCTCACCGTCGCCACCCGCGCGGCGTGCTTGACGACCGAGAGGAAGTTGACGTAGCGCACCGTCTCCTCCGGCGGGACCGTGTCGGCGCTGATGACGGGGATGGCGTCGTGCCCGAGGATAACGACCTCGTTCCCGGAGTGCTCCGCGAGCGCGGACAGCGGCCCGCACTGGTTGTACTCGGGGACGGAGGGGATCACGACGACGCAGCGGTACGGGACCACGAACTCGGTGCGCTCGGGGTCGCCGTGGCGCCAGGCGCGACGGTCGGACGCGGCCCAGTCGACGACGCGCTCCCGCTCGATCGGGCTGAGCCGGCGGAAGGACAGGGAGCCGTGCACCCAGGCGACCGGGATGATCTCGTGCGTCGCGTCCCAGCGCGAGACGGTCTGGCGCACGACGCGCTGCACGCCGGTGTTGTGCCCGTGCCGGGCGGGGAAGTCGACGTCCACGAGGACGGCGCCGGTGACGACCTCGACCCTCGCTCCGAGGTCGGCGAAGCCGGTCGCGGTCCGCGAGCCGGCCTCCATGAAGATGCGCAGCGCCGCCTCCTCGGGGGCCAGCGCGATCGCGCGCCGGAACCACTGGAAGAGCTCGCTGGTGGGGTAGGCGGCGGTGAAGGAGACCAGCGCCACCCAGGTCAGCTCGTCGTCGCCGCGGAGCCGGATCTCGCGGGCCACCTCGTCGAGGTACGGGCCCGGGCCGCGGGCGAGCAGGGAGCGGCGGGTGTCCTCGTCGAAGAGGAGCGCTCCGATCTGCTCGAGGCGCTGCAGCATCGCCTCGGATCGCTCCGCGCGTGCGGCGGCGGTGCCCTCGCTCATCGCGCCCGGCCGGACAGCCGGCGCTTGGCGAAGCGCGCCGAGTGGCCGATCGCGCCCGGCAGGCCGAGCTGCCGGACCCGGATCTGGAAGGTGCGGACCAGGCGCAGGGGCTTGGTGACCCGCCAGGAGAGGGTGTGCTCGAAGCCGCTGGCGGTCACCCCGCCGACCTGGATCCGCTCGACCCACAGGTCGAAGGGGTCGTTCAGCAGGGCGTCGACCTGGGTGCGCAGACGGCGCACCTCGTCGGCGTCGTCGCCCGGGAGGTCGTCGCTCGAGGGGTCCTCGTCCGGCCGGAGGGCCTGGAGGCTCGGGTCGGCGGAGATCGGCGCCTCCTCGGCGGAGCCCCCGAGTTCGGGGACCGGATCGCCGGCACTCTGGGCCACAGGCTCCAGCGGGACGTCGGATGGCTGCGTGGGCATGGCGAACACCTCGTTCGTGTCGTTCAGTCGGCGAGCGGGGACAAGACTACCCGCGCGGCGGCTGGGGTCGGCGCGCTCTCCGGCCGTGGCGCTCGGGTCGGCACGTATAATGATGCGGTCCGTCGCACGGCGGAGGCCGAGACCTTGGAGTTCCATGCCCATCAGTCCAGTCGATCGCGCACGCTCCATCGCCGACGAGCCCTTCCAACTCGCCGGCACGACCTCGGCGGTCGGCGGCGGATCCGGCGGCTTCGTCGCCTCGCTCCTGGAGATCCTCCGGCACCGCGAGCTCCTGCGGCTCCTGGTCGGCCGCGAGCTCAAGTCCCGCTACAAGGACAGCAGCCTCGGCTTCGTCTGGAGCCTCGTCCGGCCGCTGATCATGCTGCTGATCTACTACGTGGCCATCGGCCAGATCCTCGGTGCCTCGCGCGGCGTGCCGAACTTCGCCATCTTCGTCTTCTCCGGGCTCACGCTCTGGGGGCTCTTCAGCGAGATCGTCACCGCCGGCACGACGTCGATCCTCGGCAACGGCGGTCTGATCAAGAAGGTGTACCTGCCGCGGGAGATCTTCCCCGTCGCCGCGATCGGCTCGGCCCTGTTCAACTTCGCGGTCCAGTTCGTCGTGCTGATGGTGGGCGCGGTGCTCACCGGCTCGCTGGTCTTCGGCCGGGATCTGCTCTACATCCTCCCGGCGCTCGCGATCACCCTGGTCTACGGACTGGCGTTCGCGCTTGCACTGTCGGCGCTGAACGTCTACCTCCGCGACGTGCAGTTCCTCGTCGAGGTCGGCCTCCAGATCTTCTTCTGGCTGTCGCCGATCGTCTACGCGTGGAACTTCGTGGTGACCGCCACGACCGGCGCCGGCCGGGGCTGGCTCGAGCAGCTGTACCTCTTCAACCCCATGTCCAACGCGATCCTCGCGTTCCAGCGCGCGATCTGGGGCGACGGGTCCCGGGTCAGCATCATCGAGGGCAACGAGATCGCCCCCCAGGTCTGGCCGCCCGACATGGCGCTCCGCCTGCTCATCGTCTTCGCCGTCGGGGTGGTGTTCGTCTGGATCGGACACCGCATCTTCCGGCGCCTCGAGGGCAACTTCGCCCAGGAGATCTGATCGTGACCCTCACCAGCAAGCCGGAGTCGGCCTCGGGCCCCACGGCCACCCCCACCGTCGTCCGCGTCCGCGGCGCGTCCAAGCGCTTCGTGATCCGCAAGGACAAGTCGTTCAAGGAGCGGATCGTCAACTTCGGCCGCGGGCGCAAGCATCGCGACGAGTTCTGGGCGCTGCGCGACGTGGACCTCGAGATCCCGCTCGGCTCCACCGTCGGCCTCATCGGCGCCAACGGCTCCGGCAAGAGCACCCTCCTCAAGCTGATCGGCGGCATCGTCCAGCCGACCACCGGGACGGTCGAGCGCCGCGGGCGACTCGCCGCCCTGCTCGAGCTCGGCGCCGGGTTCCACCCCGACCTCACCGGCCGGGAGAACGTCTACCTCAACGGCGCCATCCTCGGGCTGTCCCGGGCGGAGCTCGACGGCAAGTTCGACGCGATCGTCGAGTTCTCGGAGATCGCCGAGTTCATCGACACCCAGGTGAAGTTCTACTCGTCGGGCATGTACGTCCGGCTCGCGTTCGCGATCGCGATCCACACGGATCCCGACCTCCTGCTGGTCGACGAGGTCCTCGCCGTCGGCGACGAGCCGTTCCAGCGCAAGTGCATGGACCGCATCCGCGCCTTCCAGCGCGCCGGGAAGACCATCGTCCTGGTCACCCACTCCCTCGAGCAGGTCGGCGAGCTCTGCGACCGCACGATCGTCCTCGAGAAGGGCAACGTCGTGTTCGACGGCGAGACGTCGGAGGGTCTGCAGGTGCTCCGCGAGAGCTTCGAGGACCGGCGCCAGGCCCGTCAGGAGCGCGAGGCGGCCGCGGCCGGCGCCGAGGACGAGCCCGCCCCGACCCTCATCGACATCCTCGACTGCCGGCTGCGCGGCGGATCGATCGAGCACGGCGGCATCGTCGTCCGCAGCGGCGAGTCGCTCGAGTTCGACGTCACCGTGCGCACCAGCCGGCCGGTCGACGACTGGAACATCGGCATGGGCATCGACACCCCGCTCGGCCAGCGCGTCTTCGGCACCAACACCGAGCGCATCGGCACCCCGCTGTCGAGCGTCGACGGCGAGATGACCGTCACCTTCACCCTGCCCGATCTGCACCTCGGCGGCGGCAACTACGCGGTGCACGCCTCGGCGGGCACCTTCTCGCAGGGCGAGACCACGCGGACCCCGGTCGCGGCGACCTTCACGGTCGAGCGCTCCTCCGTGCACGACGGCGTCGTCGACATCGACTCCGAAGTCCGCCTCAGCCGGCCGTGAGCGCAGCGCGCGGCCGGCTGCTGGTCGACGCGACCGCGCTCACCGCGCCGCGACTGACGGGCGTGGGCCGGGTCCTGCTCGGGATCCTGCGTGCCCTCGACACGGACGAGGTCGCGGCGCGAGCCGAGGTGCTGCTCGTCGTGCCGGCGAGCGAGGCGGACGCGCTCGAGCGGTTCGGCTTCCGCACCCTCCGCGTGCGCCCGGTGCCGCTCCCCCGCCGGCTGTGGAGCGCGCTGACGCGGCTCCCCTTCCCGGGGATCGACCTCCTCCTCGGGCGCGGCGCCTACTTCTTCCCCAACTTCCGCAACTGGCCCCTCGCCCGCTCGCGGTCGCTGACCTTCGTGCACGACGTCTGCTTCGCGGTCCTGCCCGAGCTGGTCCCCCGCGAGCGCCGCGAGCTGCTCGCGCGGGAGGTGCCGCGGTGGCTCCGTCGCTCCGATCTCGTCCTCACCGGGACTCCGTCCTCCGCGCGCGAGATCACCTCCGCGCTGGGCGTCGACGCGGACCGCGTCCGCGTGCTGCCGACCACGGTCGACGTCGAGCTCTTCCACGCCCGCACCGCGGCCGAGGTCGCCCGGGCCCGCGAGGCGCACTCGCTCGGGCGCTACCTCCTCTTCGTCGGCTCGATCGAGAAGCGCAAGAACCTCGCGACCCTGGTCGACGCCTACGCCGAGGCCGAGAGGCCCGCCGGGCACACCCTGCTCCTCGTCGGCGGCGACGGCTGGGACAACGGCGACGTCCACGACGCCGTCGCGCGAGCGGTCGCCGGCGGGGCGGACGTCCGCTTCGCGAGCGGGTACGTCCCGGACGAGGACCTGCCCGCCCTGCTGACCGGCGCCGACGCCGTCGCGATGCCGTCCTGGCACGAGGGCTTCGGCCTTCCGGCACTCGAGGCGGCCGCCTGCGGGAGTCCCGTCCTCGCCGCCGACATTCCGGGACTGCGCGATGCGCTCGCGGGCCGGGAGGAGGACGCCGTCTTCGTCGCGCCGGCCGACCGAGCCGGCTGGGTCGCCGCGATCGAGGCGGCGGTGCGCAGCCCGCGACGCGTCCCGCCGCGGGAGATGCCGGGCTGGGACCGCGCCGCGCGGATGCTCCTCGACCTGGCTCTCGCCGAGCCGACGGCCTGAGCGTCCGCCGCCGCGTCGGTCAGCGCAGGCGGGGGATGCGGCCGGTGTCCGCGGCTGCGGCCTGGTCGTCCTCGAAGAGGGCGGCGGCGGCCTGCTCCGCCTCGCGGTTCGCGACCACGCCCCCGCTCCGGTGGTGTCCGAAGACCCAGAAGCGGTAGAGCACGAAGCGGAACGCGGTGGCGAGCAGGAGGCCGATGACGTTCGCGGAGATGTTGTCGGCGACGAGGTTGTCGAAGCCGAGCACGTAATGCGAGATGTAGAGCGGCAGCAGGTTCACCAGCATGCCGGCGACCGCGACGACGCTGAACTCGGCGAGCTCGAGGAGGTAGTTGGCGCGGCGGTGCTCGCGGAACGTCCAGTAGCGGTTGCCGAACCAGGTGACGACGGTCGCGGCGGCGACCGCGACGACCTTCGCGCCGATCGGGCCGGAGAGGAGGTGCTCGCCGCCGATCCCGCCGACCCGCAGCAGGTTGAAGACCGTGACGTCGACGACGAGGCCGAGGATCCCGACGACGCCGAACTTCAGCACGTAGGAGATCAGACCGCTGTAGAGCGCCTTCGCCAGCGCGACGGGTCCCCTGCCGGCCACCGGCTCACACCCCCGCGGTCTGCGGCGGGCGGGTGCGGGAGCCCTCGCGGACCCGGATCTTGAGCAGGATCCAGAGGGCCTCGAAGCCGTCCTTGACGGTGATCTTCTTGCCCTCCTCGCGGGTGCGGGCCTTGTAGCTGATCCCGACCTCGTAGGGGCGGTAGCCGCGGGCGAGGAGCTTCGCGGTGACCTCCGCCTCCATGCCGAAGCCCTTCTCCTTGATCTGAAGCGAGCGGTACAGGCTCAGCGGCATCAGCTTGAAGCAGGTCTCGACGTCGGAGACGTAGGCGTTGAAGAGCACGTTCGTGATCAGGTTCACGCCCTTGTTGCCGATGACGTACCAGTAGGAGAACGAGGTGTGGCTGCCGAAGGTGCGGCTGCCGTAGACCAGCTGCGCCTCGCCGTCGAGGACGGGCTGCAGCAGCGTCGGGATCTCGCTGGGCCGGTACTCCTCGTCGGCGTCGCAGATGATGACGTAGTCGCCGGTCGCCTCCTGGACGGCCCGGCTGATCGCCGCGCCCTTGCCCTGGTTCACCGGCTGGTGGAAGACGCGGATGCGCGGGTCCTCCAGCGCGTCGAGGATCTGCTTCGTGCGGTCGCGGCTGCCGTCGTTCACGATGACGAACTCGATCTCGACGCCGTCCTGGAACTCGATCGCGAGCACGCGGTCGACGGCCTTCTGGAGGGTCGCCTGCTCGTTGTAGACGGGCATGAGGATGGAAAGCTTCACGTCGGGATTCTCTCTCGTGCGGCGCCGGGCGGGCTGCGGCGCGCGGTGGGGTCGGGCGCGGGTGCGCGGCGGGGCGAGGCGCGCAGGGTACGCGACGCGCGGCGGGGCGGGGCGGCTACGGCGCGGGGACGACGGTGGACTGGAACCAGGCGATGGTCCGCGCCAGTCCGTCCTCGAGGGGCACGGTCGGCTGCCAGCCGAGGATCTCGCGCGCCTTCGTGATGTCGGGCTTGCGGCGCTCCGGGTCGTCGATCGGGCGCGGCTCGTAGTGGATCTCCGAGTCGCTGCCGATGATCGCGACGATGCGGCGGGCGATCTCGCCCAGCTCCAGCTCGTCGACGCTGCCCAGGTTGATCGGACCCGAGTCCGTGGAATCGGCCATCCGGAGGATCCCGTCGACGAGATCGTCGACGTAGAGCAGCGAGCGGGTCTGGGTGCCGTCGCCGTGCATCGGGATCGAGGTGCCGGCCAGCGCGGCCTTCACGAACGCCGGGACGGCGCGGCCGTCGTCGATGTCCATGTTCGGGCCGTAGGTGTTGAAGATGCGCACGACGCCGGTGTCGACGTCGAAGTAGCGGCGGTACGCGAACGTGATCGCCTCCGCGTAGCGCTTCGCCTCGTCGTAGACGCTGCGCGGCCCGTTCGGGTTGACGTTGCCCCAGTACTCCTCGTGCTGCGGGTGCACGTGCGGGTCGCCGTAGACCTCCGAGGTGGAGGACACGACGAAGCGAGCGCCGTCGCGCTTGGCGACCTCGAGCAGAGCCTCGGTCACGGTCGAGCCCGCGTGCAGCGTCTCGATCGGGTGGGCGAGGTACCGCGGGGGCGACGCCGGGGAGGCGAAGTGCAGGACCACGTCGAAGCGCCCGGGGACGGCGAGGGCGTTCGCGGCGTCGTCCTGGACGAAGGTGAAGCGCTCGTGTCCGCGGAGGGACTCGAGGTTCGCGGTCGAGCCGGTCAGCAGCGAGTCGATCACCACGACGCTGTCGCCACGGCGGACGATCTCGGCCGCGAGGTGGGAGCCGAGGAAGCCGGCACCGCCGGCGAGGAGGAACATGCGGGTCACGGTCGAGGACCGCCTCCTCAGAGTGGGGAACGAAGGGGGAGAGCAGACCGGGAGCCCGGCGAAGCCAAATGAAAATACCATAGGGTTCCGGAGCGCCCCCTCCCCCGCACCGAGCGCGCCCGGTGCCCGACCGAAGGACGACCGCTCTGATGACACCCGAGGACGCGTCCGACACGCCGACCGCACCGGCCGGGCAGACCGACCCCGAGGAGCGGACGACGCCGGGCGAGCAGCCCGGACCGGACGGGCCGACCACCCCCGACGAGCAGCCCGCACCCGCCGAGCAGACCACCCCGGACGAGCAGCCCGCACCCGCCGAGCAGCCCGAACCGGCAGCGCAGCCCACCCCGGTGAAGCGCCGGCCCCGCGTCCTCCTCGTCGACGTGGGCCTGACACTGCTCTCGGCGGTCGTCGCCACGGTGCTCGGCATGCTCGCCCTGCGCGTCGGTGTCGACCAGCTCGGCCTGCGCTGGACCTTCGGCGGGGCCGACCAGGTGCTGCACTACGCGATCTTCTCGAGCGCGCGCGACGTCCTGCCGTTCTTCCCGAACGACCGGCTCGGCTTCCCCGAGGCGCAGAACCTGTTCTTCGCTCCGCTGTTCGATCCGTGGTCCGCCGCGTTCGTGGCGCTCGTCGGTCCGTTCACCCCGGACGGCGTCTGGCTGTTCAACCTCTACAGCCTCGCCGGGTTCCCCGCCGCGGGCGCGACCGCCTACCTCTTCTACCGCGCCCTCCGCCTGCGCCGCCCGACCTCGCTCGTCCTCGGGGTCCTGACCGCGATCCTCCCCTACCACTTCTTCCAGCTCGCGCTGGGGCACCCGTTCCTGGCCAACTACTGGTCCGTCCCCCTGATCGGCGTGCTCCTGCTCGTCATCGGAGGCGACGCCACCGATCCGCTGCGGCGCTGGACCTCGGGGGTCGCCGGCCGGCGCCGCCACGTCCTCCGCGGTCTCCTCGTGCTGGTCCTGGCGATCGCCGTGGCCTGGACGCAGTCGTACTACTTCGTCTTCGGTGCCATCGTCCTCGGTGCCGCCTGGGCCGTCGCGGTGGTGACCGTGCTCGTGCGGCGCGCTCCGCTGCGGACCCTGGCCTGGCCGACGTTCGCGCTCGGCGCCCTCGTCGTCCTGATCGCGGTGCAGCTGCTGGCCCTCTCGAACGACCAGGGCGACCGCTACGAGAAGTACTTCCAGGGCCGCTCGGCGCAGGAGTCGGAGATCTACGGCGGGAAGATCCAGAACCTGCTGCTGCCCGCGCCCTTCAGCGGGTTCGGCCCGCTCGCCGCGCTGGCCCGCGGGTACGAGAACTCGAGCGAGGTGGTGCCGACGTCGGAGAACCCCGTCACGGCGGTCGTCGTCTCGGTCGCCTTCCTCATCGTGCTGCTCGTCGTCCTCGTGATCCTCTTCAGCGCCGGTCGCCCCGCGCTCGAGCGCCGGTCGCGCCTCGGCGAGCTCGTCGCCGACGCCCGCGTGGGCCTGCTCTCGCAGGCCTTCGTCGTCGGGCTGCTGTTCTTCGTGGTGGCGGGCCTCGGCGCCGTCCTGGCCTACGTCGTCAGCCCGGAGATCCGCGCCTGGTCGCGCTTCTCCATCGTCCTCAGCGTCCTCGCCCTCGGCGTCGCAGGACTGGCGATGGAGGCGCTCGCCCCGCGGCTGCGGCTCCTCCTCCCGATCCTCGCCGCCGTCGCGGTGGTCGGCCTGGTCGACCAGGTCGGCGGCGCCTCGACCGGCATCGACGTCGAGGCCACCAGCGACTCCGCCCTCCGCTCCTTCGTCGACGAGAGCGAGGCGGTGCTGCGGTCCGACTGCGGCGTCGTGCAGCTCCCGCTCAAGGACTTCCCCGAGACCGGCGCCATCGGCGACATGGGCGACTACGACGAGGCGCTGCCCTACGTCTACTCCTCGGACGAGGACGGCCTGCGCTTCAGCTACGGTGCCGTGCGCGGCACGCACTCGGCCGACGACTGGGACGACGCGACCACGACCCGTGCCTTCGAGCGCGAGTACGACGCCTCCGGCGCCTGCGCGGTCCTCGTCGACACGGCGGCGTACGTCGACGACCCCGACGGCTGGCGCGCCTTCGTCGACGCGGTCGCGGACCCCGACGCCCCCGCCGTCACCAGCGACGACGCCGACCAGCGCTGGCTGCTCTTCCGCTCGTGAGCGGCGCCGCGGCCGGCGGCCTCGGACCGCGGACGCCCCGCGGTCACGCGGCGACCGCGGTCAGGGCACGACCGGGAAGACCAGCCAGCGCCCGGAGGAGGACTGCGCCGTCGGCGTGAGCGCTCCGCTCACCGCGACGACGTCGTCCTCCCAGGCGCTCTCGCGACCGACGTACGCGGCGGTGTCGACGGAGACGGCGCACGCCCCGCTCGCGCGCACGGCCGCGGCGAACTCGGCGGGTGTCCCGAGGTCGTCGAAGACCTCGTAGCCCTCGGTGCCGCCGACCGAGCCGTAGCTCCAGGCGAGATCCTCGCCCTCGGTCCGCAGATACGGGAGGGCGGGGTCGTAGTCGCCCATGCTCCCGATCGCCCCGCTGTCGGGGAAGCTCTTGATCGGCAGCTGCACCACTCCGCAGCCGTCCGGCAGTGCGGCGTCGGTCTCGGCGACGAGCGCGGAGACCTCGGCGTCGTCGGTCGGCGCGATCGGCACCATCCGCGCGACGCCCGCGAGCTGATCGAGAGCGGCGACGCCGACGATCACGACGGCCGCCGCGATGCGCAGTCCGCGCCGGGTGATCCGGCCGAGGGCGATCGCGACCGCGCCGAGCCCGAGCAGGATGATCACGATCGACAGCCGCGACCACGCGCGGATCGTCGGATCGAGGAACAGCGCGACCGCCATGCCGAAGCCCGCGATGACGAAGAAGGCGAGCGTCCAGAGCGCCGCGATCGCGAGGACCCGCAGCCGCTCGTCCGAGAGGAGCCGGCCGACGGTGGTGAGGCGGAGCGCCCGTCCGCCGACGGCACCGGTCAGCGGCAGCGCCAGCAGCAAGAGGCACAGCCCGGCGATCGCGAGCACGGGCATGCCGGGCGGCTCGGTCGTGACGGCGACGGCGGTCCCCGTCGAGTAGAGATTCGTCAGGGCGCCGATCTTGGGCAGCTCGGTGCCCTGCCAGGGCAGGAAGAGCGAGAGCAGCTTGCCGGCGAAGATCTCCGACTCCCCCACTCCGCGGCTCTGGAAGTAGGCCGTCGTGCGCTCGCCCCAGTCGCTGCCGAGGACGGCGATCTCGATCCCGACGAAGACCCCGAGGACGGCCAGCGGCAGCCCCCGGCCGAGGACCTCGCGCAGCGGCACCCGGCTGGCGAGACCGGCGAGTGCGCACAGCGCCCACACCCCGCCGAGCACGAGCACGCTGAAGACGTAGTAGTAGCCGCTGCTCGACGCGATGAGGGCGGGGAGGACGAGGACCGGCACGGCGCCGCGCAGCAGCCGCGCACGCGGCGTCGCACCGCGCGCCCGCCAGGCGCGGAACGGGTCGGTCCGATCACCGGCGGCGACGAGGACCAGGATGCCGAGGAGGGGGATCGCCCAGTACGCGGCGAGGAACGGGTGCCCGTAGCCGACCCGCAGGAAGTGGTAGGGGGCGAGGCTGAAGACGGCGGCCAGGAGCGCCGACGCCCAGACCGGGGAGCGCAGGCACCGGAAGAAGGCGTAGCCGGTCAGGGCGGTGGAGGCGAAGGTCAGCAGGGTGAAGACGTTGAGCAGCACGAAGCCGTCGCGGACGACGAGGCTCAGCGCGCCGGCCGTCACCGCGGCGGCGACGTCGAACTGCGCGGTGAAGAAGGCGTTGAAGCCGTCCGGGAATCCCAGGGCCCCGTTCTCGGTGAAGGGGAACGCCTGCGTCGCGCTGCGGAAGAGCAGGTAGTGCAGCGTCTGGTCGCCGCCGCCCACCTGCCAGCGCTGCGTCATCGCCGCCGGCGTCACGCCCAGCGCGACGACGGCGGCGAGCACGCTCGCACCGGCGGCGGCGAGCGCCGCGCCGAGCTCGACGAGCAGGCGCCGGCGCGTCGCGCCGCTGCGGCCCCGCGCCTCGGAAGCGGGACGCGCCCGCTGCTCAGAGGCCACGCTCGGCCTCCGCCGTCTCGATGCCGCGCTGGACGATCGTGTTCAGGGTCGACTCGCCCGCGGTCCCGGCGTAGTCGTAGACGTCGAAGGTCGGGCAGGCGGTCACCGAGGCGGGCTCGCCGAGCGTGCCGAGCGCGAGGGCCGCCCAGTCCGGGTCCCGGTCGGCGAGCACGTAGCTGAACGTCTTCGACCGGTACTCCGCCGCGTTGTTCATCCAGAGCTGCGGTGTGAAGTCGAAGTTGACCTGCTGCACGTCGACGGACGGATCAGCGTAGAGCGCCAGCGGCCGGGTGGTCCAGAACGAGCCGACCCCGGCCAGGTCGCGACCGTCGAGCCACTGCTCGAGGCACGCGCGCTCCGGGGTCGAGCCGGCCTGCGCCGCCGCGCTGCGGATCGGACCGGCCGCGAGGACGGCGCCCACCGCGGCGACGAGCACGACGAGGGCGGCCGCCGCGGTGAGCACGGGCCGGGGCATCCGCAGGCGGCGCAGCAGGCCTGCCCCCGGCAGACCGGGCGGGACCCAGTCCTGGAGAGCGGGCAGCACCATCAGGGCGGGGAAGACCGCCAGCGGCAGCAGGTAGCGGCTGACCAGGCTGCCGGTGACGATCTGGCCGAGCACGAGGGACGCCGAGGCGACCAGGACGAACACGGCGAGGACGACGCTCGAGTCGGCCACGGCCCAGGGCGTCTCCGGCCGGACCTGGGTCGCCACCGCGACGACGAGCGTGAGCACGGCCGCGAGCAGGAGCAGGGCGACGACGAGGATCTCGACCTTCCCGAGCCGGGTGGAGCCGACGTCGCGCACCTGCAGGAGGAAGCCGTCGACCGCGGAGCCCGCCCGCTCGAGGTGGAGGTAGGTGGCCGCGTCGACGGCGACGAAGCGCGCGAAGGCCCCTCGGGCGGCGTAGCCGATGCCCGCGCCGGCGACGAGCACGGCGGAGATCAGCAGCGCTGGGCGCCAGGCCATCCGCCGGAGCACCAGGACGGCCAGCAGCGAGACGACGGCCGGCGCCGTGAACTGCAGGGCGAACAGCGGATTGGCGAGGGTGGTCGCCGCCGAGACGACCGCGGCCCCGATCAGAGCGAGTGCGGTGCGCCGCGCGGTCGGCGGGCGGGCGGGGTCGAAGCCGCCGCTCGCCTCCGCCATCAGGGCGAGCGTCAGGACCGCGGAGAGAGCGACTCCCGAGTAGTAGGTCGTCAGGAGGATGCCGCTCGCGAACGCTCCCGCGTTGATCAGGCCGCGGACCTCGGTCGCCGCGAGCAGGAGCACCACGGCGGTCGCCGCGACCGCGGCGCCGATCCGCCAGGCGCGGGGTCGCCCGGCCAGGACGCGCCCCGCCAGCCAGCGCACCGCGAGGTGCAGGACCGCCACGTTGACGAAGGCGTTCGCGATGAGCGCGCCGACCGCCGACCCGCCGGCCAGCGCGAGGCTCACCAGGTAGAGCGGGAGCTCCGGGAACAGGAGGAGCTGGCTCGTCATCACCCACTCGAACGGCTCGCCCTCGGCGACCGACCGCACCAGGAGCGGGAGGGCGAGCGAGTCGCCGTCCGAGAGCAGGTACTCCCACCACGGCGTCGCCGACAGCCGGCCGAGCACGAGCGCCGTCCCGGCGAGGACGAGCAGCAGGCCGGCGGCCTCGAGGAGGACGGCACGGCGGCGGGAGGGAGCGGAGACGACCGCCGTCATCGAGACCCGTCCCGCCCGAGGCGGATCCGGAGCACGAGGAGGAGGCTCCGCAGCAGGGTGTTGCCGGGGATCTTCGAGGTCCCCTCCGTGCGGTCGAGGAAGACGATGGGGATCTCGCGGACCCGCCGGGCGGCGGTGAGCGCTCGGTGCTTCAGTGCGATCTGGAACCCGTAGCCGGTGGCATCGACGGTCTCGAAGTGGATCCGCTCGAGCAGCTCGCGGCTGAACAGGTTGAAGCCGCCGGTCCAGTCGGTCAGGCGGGAGCCGAGGATCGCCCGGGCGTAGATGTTGCCGCCCCGGCTGAGGATCTTCCGGTCGAGCGTCCAGTCCGGGGTGCCGCCGCCGGGGATGTAGCGCGACGCGACGACGAGGTCGGCGCCCGCGCGCACCTCGCGGAGGAAGTCGGCGAGGTACTTCGGGTCGTGCGACAGGTCGGCGTCCATCTGCAGGATGCAGTCCGGGGCGTCGTCGGCCTCGAGGATCCGCTCGAACGCCCAGAGGTAGGCCGCGCCGAGACCCTCCTTCGTCGTGCGGTCCAGCACCTGCACCGAGAACGACGGGGTCTCGAGCTCGGGGGCCAGGGCACGCGCCTTCTCGGCCGTCCCGTCCGGCGACGAATCGTCCACGACGACCGAGCGGACGACGACGTCGGTCTCGCGGGCCACAGCGGCGGCGACCCGGCGCAGCAGCTCGGCGATGTTGTCCGCTTCGTTGTACGTGGGGGTGACGATGGTGAGCGAGAGCATGCGGTTCCGATTCGGGCGGGGACGTGGACGGTCCGCCGGGGCGGAGGCGGTGGAACAGTATCAGCGTGCACCATGTCGTCCTGTGTGAGAGGAAGCAGGACGTCGCGTCGTCGTTCTCAGGTTCAGTTCCCCCGATGGAGGGTTCCAGTACAGATCGGCCGCGTACTCTCGCCCTCATCGCTCCCGCCCGGGTCGCGAGGACCCCGAGGAGCACCGTGTCGCGTCAGTCGAGTCCGTCTGCGGGGAGAGCGGCGCGCCTGCTGGAATCGCAGAAGGTGCGCTTCCTCGTCGCCGGCTCGCTCAACACGGCGCTCGACTTCCTCATCCTCAACGCGCTCGCCCTGCTGGTCGGGCTGCCCACGCTGGTCGCGAACGTCGCCTCGGTGACGGTGGGGATCTCGATCTCCTACCTGCTGAACCACTTCTTCGTCTTCCGGCACCCCGACCGGCCGACCGTGCGCACCTTCGCGCAGTTCTTCCTGGTCACCGGCTTCAGCTCGCTCGTGCTCCAGTCGCTGATCATCTACGGCTTCGAGGTCTTCTTCGACACCCGGTTCGGCACCTCGCTCCTCTTCCTGCCCAGCGCGGGCGAGAAGGCCTTCCTCGCGATCAACGTCGCGAAGGCGGTCGCGGTGATGGTCGGCCTGGTCTGGAACTTCTGCCTCTACAAGTTCGTCGTGTTCCGTGCGCCGTCCACGGCGATCGCCCCCGAGCTGGGCGAGGTCGTCGACGAGGTGGAGTCCGCCGCGCGCTGAGCGCCGGAGCCCCGCTCGGGGCCCGTGCTAGCCTCGTCGAGTTCTTCCGACGGTGCCCCCGCCCGTCGACGCCGCTCCCCCGGAGGCTCTCATCGCCCGCTCGACGTTGCCCATCGCGGTCGTCGTCGTCACCCACTTCTCGGGTGAGGTCCTCCGCGCCTGCCTCGAGTCGATCCCGGAGGCGACCGAGCACGACGTGCGCGTCGTCGTCGTCGACAACGCGACCACCGACGACTCCGTCCGTCGCGTCGTCGAGCGCCGCCCCGAGGTGCTCTTCCACGAGACCGGTGAGAACCTCGGCTACGGCAGGGCGATCAACTACGCCGTCGACCGCCTCGGCCCCGAGATCGAGTGGATCCTGGTGACGAACCCGGACACGGTCTTCCTGCCCGGCTCGATCGACGCGCTCTACGCGGCGGCGACCGCCGATCCCGGGATCGGCTCGATCGGCCCGCGCATCCTCGACTCGGACGGCACGGTCTACCCCTCGGCGCGCGCGCTGCCCTCGCTCGGGACGGGAGTCGGCCACGCGCTGCTCGCGCACGTCTGGCCGGGCAACCCCTGGTCCCGCCGATACCGCCGCTCCCGCGCGGTCGAGACGATGCAGCACGGCAGCATGACGGCCGGCTGGCTGTCGGGCGCCTGCGTGATGGTGCGGCGCACCGCGTTCGAGCAGATCGGCGGCTTCGACGAGCGCTACTTCATGTACTTCGAGGACGTGCAGCTCGGCGACTCGCTCGGGCAGCGCGGCTGGTCGAACGTCTACCTCGCCGACGCGGTCGTGTCGCATCTCGGCGGGCACTCGACGCGGCTGGCCTCGGCGCGGATGCTCGCGGTGCACCACCGCAGCGCGTACCTCTACCTCGCGCAGAAGTACGACGCCTGGTACCAGGCGCCCGTCCGCCTGGCGGTCCGCCTCGGCCTCGGCGTGCGCGTCGCGCTGATGCGCCTGCGGCCCAGCCGCTGACGCCGGTGGGTCTCGAGACGCCCGCTCCGCGGGCTGCTCGGTCAGCATGAGAGCCGTGCTGGTCGAGCAGCCGCGCAACGGCATCTCGAGCGGCGAGGACGCTTCGCGTCTCGGTGGTGAGGGAAAGGACGCGCCGCGCCCCTTCTCCATGCTGGTCGAGTAGCCCCGCAGGGGCGTATCGAGACCGACCGTCTCCAACAGGGCGGGTCTGCAGACTCGCGTTCTGACGGTGGTGGATCTCGATACGCCCGCTCCGCGGGCTACTCGATCAGCATGAGAGGCACGCTGGTCGAGCAGCCGCGACGCGGCGTATCGAGACCCCGCCGCGTCAGCGACCGAGCTCGAGCAGCCGCTGCAGGTAGGCGCCGTAGCCGCTCTTCACCAGCGGCGCGGCGAGCTCGGCCAGCGCCGCGTCGTCGATCCAGCCGTGGCGCCAGGCGATCTCCTCGATGCAGCCGATCTTGAAGCCCTGGCGCTGCTCGATCACGCGGACGAACTCCGTCGCCTCGATCATCGAGTCGAAGGTCCCGGTGTCGAGCCAGGCCGTGCCGCGGTCCAGCACCTGCACGTTCAGGGTGCCGGCCTCGAGGTAGCGCTCGTTGACCGTCGAGATCTCGAGCTCGCCGCGAGCGGAGGGCTCGATCGTCTTCGCGATGCCGACGACGGAGTTGTCGTAGAAGTACAGTCCCGGCACGGCGTAGTTGCTCTTGGGCTTCGCCGGCTTCTCCTCGATGGAGAGCGCGTGGAACGCGTCGTCGAACTCGACGACGCCGTACGCCCGCGGATCCGCCACCTGGTAGGCGAAGATCACTGCGCCCTCGATCTCGGTGTTGGCCGCGAGCGCCGTGCCGAGCGCCGTGCCGTGGAAGATGTTGTCGCCGAGCACCAGGGCGACGGAGTCGTCGCCGATGAATTCCTCGCCGATCAGGAAGGCCTGCGCGAGCCCGTCGGGCGACTCCTGCACCGCGTAGGACAGCGTCATGCCCAGGCTCGAGCCGTCGCCGAGCAGCGCGCGGAACTGGTCGTTGTACTCGGGGGTCGTGATGATCAGGACCTCGTCGATCCCGGCCATCATCAGCGTCGACAGCGGGTAGTAGACCATGGGCTTGTCGTAGATCGGCATCAGCTGCTTCGAGATGCCCTTGGTGATCGGCCAGAGCCGCGAGCCGGAGCCGCCGGCGAGGATGATGCCCTTCACGAGTGCGCTCCGTCCAGCTGGGCGTAGAGCGCCTTCGCCTCGGCCCAGGTCGGCAGGATGCCCTGCGCCTCCGCCTCGGCCAGAGTCGGCGCGTCGGTGTCCTTCGGCGAGAGCAGCGGCTCGCCCGCCTCGGCCGGGAAGCCCAGGCCGATCCGCTCGTCGAGCGGGTCGATGCCCTTCTCGCGGACCGGGTCGTAGGTCGAGGAGACCAGGTAGGAGACGACCGCCCCCTCCGTCAGCGCGACGAAGGCGTGGGCGAGGCCCTCCCCGAGGTACACCGAGCGGCGGTCGACGTCGTCGAGCAGGACCGAGTCCCACTGCCCGAAGGTCGGCGAGCCGACGCGGACGTCGATGATGTAGTCGAGCACCGCGCCGGAGAAGCAGGAGACGTACTTGGCCTGCGACGGCGGGATCTGCGCGAAGTGGATGCCGCGGACCGTGCCGCGCTTGGAGACCGAGGTGTTGCCCTGCTGCAGCGACAGCGGGTGCCCGACCTTCTCGGCGAGGCGGTCGAAGCGGTAGAACTCGTAGAACACCCCCCGGTCATCGGGGAACTGCCGCGGTGTGACCTCGTAGGCGTCGGGGATCTCGAGCTCTCTGATCTGCACGGTCACGAGTGTACTGAGCGCTCGGCGACCCGCCGACGCCGCGGCGGACCGTCGCCGCCGGTGCGCCGGGGTCCGCGCGTCGGAGGCCTCCGGCATGATGAGACGGTGACCTTCCTCCTCACGGGCGCCTCCGGCATGCTCGGCACCGACCTCCGCTCCTCCCTCGGCGATCGCGCCGTCACGGCGCTCGGCCGCGCCGACCTCGACGTGACCGACCTCGACGCCGTCCGCGCCGCCGTCGCCGGCCACGACGCGGTGCTCAACTGCGCGGCGTACACCCGGGTCGACGACGCGGAGAGCGACGAGGAGGAGGCCCGCCGCGTGAACGCCCTCGGCGCGCAGAACCTCGCGATCGCCACCGCCGAGATCGGTGCCGCGATCGTCCAGGTCTCGACGGACTACGTCTTCGACGGCTCGGCGACCAGCCCCTACGCCGAGTCGCACCCCCGCGGCCCGATCTCCGCCTACGGCCGCACCAAGGCCGAGGGTGAGGAGCTCGTGCTCGCCGCGAACCCCGAACGGGGCTACGTCGTCCGGACGGCCTGGCTCTACGGCGCGCACGGCGGCAACTTCGCCAAGACGATGGTCCGCCTCGCCGGCGCGCACCCCACGCTCACCGTCGTCGACGACCAGCGCGGTCAGCCCACCTGGACGGGTGATCTCGCCGACCGCCTGATCGCGCTCGTGGACGCCGCGGCTCCGGCCGGGATCTACCACGGCACGAACGCCGGCGAGACGACCTGGTTCGGCTTCGCCCGCGCCGTGTTCGAGAAGGCCGGGCTCGACCCGGAGCGGATCCGGCCGACGGACAGCGGCAGCTTCGTCCGCCCGGCCCCGCGGCCCGCCTACTCGGTCCTCGGTCACGACGCCTGGGCTGCCGCCGGTCTCGCGCCGATGCGCTCCTGGCAGGACGCGCTGGCCGCCGCTCCGCTCGAGGCGGTGACGCCGTGACCACCACGCTCCGAGTGGTCGTCGACCAGATGCTCGCCCGCGTCCCCGGCGGCATCGGCCGCTACACCGAGGAGCTCACCCGCGAGCTGATCCGCACCGCCCCGCGCGACTGCGAGGTCGAGGCCGTCTTCTCCGCGCATCCGCCGGAGAAGGAGGAGGATCTGCGGCTGCGCCTGCCCGGGCTCGCTCACCTGCACCGCCTGCACCTGGGCCGCCGCGAGCTGTCCCGCGCCTGGCAGTACGGCATCGGCATCCCCTCCGGGGGCGGAATGATGCACGCCCCGAGCCTGTTCGCCCCGCTGCGCAGTCACGAGGGCCGCGAGGGCGAGCAGATCGCCGTCACGATCCACGACACGGTGCCGTGGACGCACCCCGAGACGCTCACCCCGCACGGCGCCAAGTGGCACCGCGCGATGGCGAAGCGCGCGCAGAAGTTCGCCGATGCGGTCGTCGTCCCGACGCACGCGGTCGCGCAGCAGCTCTCCCAGGTCCTCGACTTCGGCGACCGGATCCGCGTCATCGGCGGTGCGGTCGGCTCGGGGCTCGTCCTGCCCGACGACGCCGACGAGCGCGCGGCGGCCCTCGGGCTGCCGGCCGAGTACGTCCTCAGCGTCGGCACGCTCGAGCCGCGCAAGGGCCTGGTCTCGCTGATCGCGGCGTTCGGCGAGGCGTCGGCCCCGGAGCTCCCGCTCCTGATCGTCGGGCCGACCGGCTGGGGCGAGCTCGACATCGCCTCCGTCGCGGACGAGCAGGGCCTCGGCGAGGACCGGGTGCGCGCGCTCGGCGTCCTCAGCGACACCGATCTCGCGCTCGTGCTCAGCCGGGCCACCCTCTTCGTCTACCCGAGCATCGCCGAGGGCTTCGGCCTGCCGGTGCTCGAGGCGATGCACTTCGGCGTGCCGGTCGTGCACTCGGACGACCCGGCGCTGCTCGAAGTCGCGGCCGACGCCGGTGTCGCCGTCGAGCGCGGCGATGCGAAGCACTACCCGGAGCGGCTCGCCCTCGCGATGAGCAGCGTGCTCTCCGACACCGGACTGCGCGAGCGCCTCTCGGTCGCCGGCCGCGACCGCTCCCGCGCCTTCAGCTGGCGCGACTCCGCCGAGCGCGTCTGGGCCCTGCACGCCGACCTCTGAGACGCGCTGATCCGCAGACCCGTCACCTGACGGCGGTGGATCTCGATACGCCCGCTCCGCGGGCTACTCGATCAGCATGAAAGCGATCGGCGACCTCGGTCGGTCGAGCAGCCCCGAAGGGGCGTCTCGAGACCGCGCCCGCCACCAGGGCGGCTTTCGGCGCTACTGCGCCGGGTCGTCCGGGAAGAGGCCCTGGTGCACGAGGGAGCGGACCACGTCGTAGTCCGGATCGCGGTCGACCTCGACGACGGGCGGGATCAGCTCGACGACACCGATCGGCTGGGCCTTCGTCTTGAGCCCGAGCTGGACGAAGTAGCCGAGCATCCCCTGCGGGACGTCGGTCTTGATCACCTGGGAGCCGGCGGCGGCCACGTCCTGGAACTTCGAGAGCACGTTGGCCGGCTCGAACTGCTCGAGCAGCGCGGTCTGCACCTGGCGCTGCCGCGCCATCCGGTCGTAGTCGCTCGTCGTGTAGCGCGAGCGGGCGTACGCGAGCGCCTGCTCGCCGTTGAAGTGCCAGGGGCCGGGGTCGATCCACTGGTTGACGCCCTGCATCACGCCGTCGGAGTCGGGGAGCCCGCCGAGCGGCAGGGGCTCGGTGCCCTGGTAGTCGATGTCGATGCCGCCGAGCGAGTCGATCAGCTGGGCGAAGCCCTCCATGTCGATCAGCGCGTAGTACTGGATCGGGATGCCGAGCATGCCCTCGACCGCGTCGCGGGTCGCCTCGATGCCGGGCTCGCTGCCCTCCGCGACCGCGTCCGGGTAGAGCTCGGGGTGCTTCAGCTCGACCTCGGTGTAGATCGAGTTGAGCTTGCACTTGTCGACGTCGCAGTTGTCGAGGTTGTAGCCGTCCGGGTACAGCTCGTGCATCGGGCTGTCCTCGGGGAACGGGATGTTGATGAACTCGCGGGAGACGCCGATCGTGGTCGCGGCGCCGGTCGACGCGTCGATGCTGACGACCGAGATGCTGTCCGGGCGCAGGCCGTCGCGGTCCTCACCGGCGTCGCCGCCCAGCAGCATGATGTTGTAGCGGCCGTCGATCGGCGCCTCCATCGCCCCGCCGCCGAAGATCGAGGACAGCGTGCCGCGGGTGATCCCGATCAGGTAGGTGCCGTAGGCGGTCGAGCCGACCGAGACGGCCATCAGCGCGATCGTCGCGAAGGCGAGCACGGCCCGCATCCTCGGCCGCGCCCGCACCAGCCGGATGAGCCGGAGGGTGTCCAGGGTGAGCACGAGCCAGACCACGCCGTAGACGACCAGGGCCGCCTGCAGAGCGAGCATCGACAGGTCGAAGGTCGCGAGCGTGTAGAGGCCGGTCGGGAAGACGAAGTAGAGGAGGACGGCGACCAGCAGCGCCGTCCAGAGCGCCAGGGTGAAGCCGAGGCCGAGCCGGCCGAGGCGGCGGTTGCCCGCGAGCACCTGCGCGGAGCCGGGGACGAGCAGGTTGCCGATCAGCAGCCACCAGGCGCGCCGGGTCATGAAGGAGCTCGAGCGGACGTCCGGGTGCCGCAGCGGAAGTGTCATCGCCGTCACAGGCCGGCCACCAGAGCGTCGTTCTTGGCGGCGACCTGCGCCTCCAGGTCCGCCGCGAAGGCGTCGAGGCGCTCGGACAGCGCGTCGTCGCCGATCGCGAGCATCTTCACCGCGAGCAGCCCGGCGTTGCGGGCGCCGCCGATCGACACGGTGGCGACGGGGACGCCGGCCGGCATCTGCACGATCGAGAGCAGCGAGTCGAGGCCGTCGAGCCGCGCGAGCGGCACGGGGACGCCGACGACGGGCAGGGAAGTGACCGCGGCCAGCATCCCGGGCAGGTGGGCGGCTCCGCCGGCACCCGCGATCACGACGCGCAGGCCGCGCGAGCGCGCTCCGCGGCCGTAGTCGATCATCGCCTGCGGAGTGCGATGGGCCGAGACCACGCGGACCTCGTGCGCCACGCCGAACTCCGCGAGGGTCGTCGAGGCGGCCTGCATGACCGACCAGTCGGAGTCCGACCCCATCACGACGCCGACGAGCGGGGAGGGACCGTTGACGAGCGCGTCGGCGCTCACGGGGCGGTACCGGCGGGGAGGGCGGAGGGCGTGGGGCGGGTCACGGCCACCATGGTACGTCTCAGTCCGTGAGAACGGCCGCCGCGGCACGCGCCTCGTAGACGACGAGCTCGAGCTCGTCGCCGGTGGCGTTCACGTGCCCCACCTTGCGTCCCGGACGCGGCTCCTTGCCGTAGTTGTGCACCTTCACCGCCGGGTGCGCGGCGAGCACGAGCGGGTAGCGGTCGGTCAGCGACTCCCCCACCGGACCGCCGAGGACGTTCACCATCACGGTCCAGGGATCGCGGCAGCCGGTCGCGCCGAGCGGCAGGTCGAGCACCGCACGCAGGTGCTGCTCGAACTGCGAGGTGGTGGAGCCGTCCATCGTCCAGTGCCCGCTGTTGTGCGGGCGCATCGCCAGCTCGTTGACGAGCAGGCGGTCGTCCGTCGTCTCGAAGAGCTCGACCGCCAGCACGCCGGTGACGCCGAGGCTCTCGGCGATCGTCTCGGCGATGTCGGCGGCGGCGGCCGCGAGGCGGCCGGCCGAGGCGGGCGCGGGAGCGAGGACCTCGGCGCAGACGCCGTCGCGCTGGATCGACTCCACCACCGGCCAGAGGACGCTCTCCCCCGAGGGGCGCCGGGCGACGAGCTGCGCGAGCTCGCGGCGGAAGCCGACCAGCTCCTCGACGAGCAGCGCGCCGCCGCGGCCGTCCTCGGCGAGCGCCGCGAACCAGTCGTCGGCCTCGTGCGCGCCGTGGACGACGCGGACGCCCTTGCCGTCGTAGCCGCCGCGCGCGGTCTTCACCACACCGCGTCCGCCGTGCTCGTCGAGGAACGCGGCCAGCTCGTCGGCGGAGGAGACCGCCGCCCAGTCGGGCACGGGGACGCCGAGCTCGGTGAGGCGCTGCCGCATCATCAGCTTGTCCTGGGCGTAGAGGAGGGCGTCCGGGCCGGGGTGCACGGCCACGCCCTCGGCGACGAGCCGGCGCAGGATCGCCTGCGGCACGTGCTCGTGGTCGAAGGTGACGACGTCGACGGTGCGGGCGAATCCGAGCACCGTCTCCTCGTCGCGGTAGTCGCCGACGCGGGTCGCGGCGAGGCCCGCCGGGGCGCCCTCGGTCTCGGCGAGGACGGCGATCTCGAGGCCGAGCTCGACCGCCGCGGGGATCATCATCCGGGCGAGCTGGCCGCCTCCGATCACACCGACGCGCATGACGATCCTCCTGGTTCCGCCCGCGGGCGCGGGGCGGCTCCATGGTAGCGAGGGGCGCGGACACGGCGAGGGCCCCGTCGCGCGGTCGGCGGTCAGAGCGGTTCGGGCGCGGGCCAGTCGGGCAGCGGCAGCGGGACCGCCGCGATCGCGTCCCGCAGCAGCTCGGCGACGAGCTCCGGGTCCTCCACGTCGCGCAGCACGAACGCCTCGGCGCCGTCGCGGGCGATCCGCACGTCCCCGCAGCGGGCGACACGCTGGCTCAGGGTCCGCGAGACGCCGACCGCCATCCGCGGGTCGAAGTCGAGGTCGGCGCGGCGCACCGACAGGACGCCGCGGCGGGCGTGCAGCCCGCGCTGCGTGATCCGGTAGCGGATGCTCGCCCAGCCGGCGACGCCGGGCACGCAGAGCAGCAGCACGAGCACGGCCGTGCCGAGGGCGATGATCCAGCGCTGCAGCTCCAGCTCGAACTGCGCGGCGAAGTAGAAGCCCGCCCAGGTGAGCAGGAGGAAGCCGGCGACCGGCGCGACGGCGCGGCGGGCGCGCGGCGTGAGCCGGGCGAGCTCCCGGTCCCCCTCCGCGAGCCGGTCCCGGCCGCCGGCGCTCACTGGCGCAGGTGGGTGACGTCGCCCGCGGAGAACGAGCGCCGGGCGCCGTCCTGCTCGAGCACGAGCGAGCCGTCGTCGTCGAGCGCGACCGCGGTGCCCTCCTCGACGGAGCCGTCCGGCAGCTCCACCCGGACGGAGCGGCCGAGGGTGCCGAGGTGCGCGCGCACGACGGCGACCGACCCCGCGGAGTCGGCGTCGCCGAGCGCGAGGAGCGGCGCGAGCAGCGCCGAGAACTCGGTGAGGAAGGCGGCGAGCACGGCGTCGGCGCCGGTCGTCGCCGCGCCGGCCAGGGCGAGGGAGGTCGCCGTCGGCACGGGCAGCTCCTCCTCGCTCAGCAGCAGGTTGATCCCGGTGCCGACGATCACGCGGCCGTCGGCGAGGCGCTCGGCGAGGACACCCGCCGTCTTCCCCCCGTCGATCAGCACGTCGTTGGGCCACTTGACCTCGACCGCGGTGCCGACCAGCGGGGCGAGCGCCCGCGCGAGGGCAGCGCCGGCCAGCAGCGGCAGCCAGCCGACCGCCGCGGCGGGGAGGGCCGCCGCGTCCACCAGCGTCGAGGCCGCCAGCGTCCGCCCGGCGGGCGCCTGCCAGACCCGCCCCAGGCGTCCGCGGCCCGCGCGCTGGTCGTCGGTCGCCACGACGGAGAGGTGCGGCCAGGCTGCGGGCTCGGCCGTCGCGCGCTCGCGCAGCTCGTCGTTGGTCGAGCCCGCGCTCTCGAGCCAGAGGACCTGCGGCGAGACGGAGAGGGAGAGCGGGAGCTGCATGCGGCCACGCTACCGGCGGGCCCCGCGAGAAGCCCCGGAGCCGGTCGCAGGCGCCGCGGCTTGTGCGGACCCTCCCACCGGACCCGCCTCTCCCTGTGCGGGTGCGACAACGGAGGGGTCCATCCGCGCCGATAAGGTGGGCGAGTGACCGCGAACATCGAACGTCCCGCGCCCGATCTCTTCACGACCGCGGGGAAGATCGCGGACCTGAAGGCCCGCTACCACGAGGCGGTCACCGCCAGCGGTGAGGCCGCGATCGAGAAGCAGCACGCCAAGGGCAAGATGACCGCCCGCGAGCGGATCGACACCCTCCTCGACCCCGGCTCGTTCGTCGAGCTCGACGAGTTCGTCCGCCACCGCACCCACGCGTTCGGCATGGAGAAGAAGCGTCCCTACGGCGACGCCGTCGTGACCGGCACCGGCACCATCCACGGCCGCCAGGTCGCCGTCTACTCGCAGGACTTCACGATCTTCGGCGGCTCGCTCGGCGAGGTCGCCGGCGAGAAGATCATCAAGGTGATGGACCTGGCGCTGAAGACCGGCGTCCCGATCATCGGCATCCTCGACTCCGGCGGAGCGCGGATCCAGGAGGGCGTCGTCGCCCTGGGCAAGTACGGCGAGATCTTCCGCCGCAACACCGCGGCCAGCGGCGTGATCCCGCAGATCTCGATCATCTGCGGCCCCGCGGCCGGCGGCGCGGTCTACTCCCCCGCCCTCACCGACTTCGTGATCATGGTCGACAAGACCAGCCAGATGTTCGTCACCGGGCCCGACGTGATCAAGACCGTCACCGGCGAGGACGTCGGCATGGAGGAGCTCGGCGGCGCGCTCACCCACAACAAGATCTCGGGCGTCTCGCACTACCTCGCGAGCGACGAGAACGACGCGCTCGACTACGCGCGCACCCTGCTCTCCTTCCTCCCCGACAACAACCTCTCGCCCGCGCCGGTGTTCGACAACGAGGTCGATCTCGAGACCACGGACTCCGACCGCTTCCTCGACACCGTCATCCCCGACAGCCCGAACCAGCCGTACGACATGCGCGCCGTGATCGAGCACATCGTCGACGAGGGCGACTTCCTCGAGGTGCAGCCGCTCTTCGCGCCGAACATCGTGATCGGCTTCGGCCGGGTCGAGGGCCGGTCGGTCGGCATCATCGCCAATCAGCCCAGCGCGATGGCGGGCACCCTGAACATCGAGGCCGGCGAGAAGGCCTCGCGCTTCGTCCGGTTCTGCGACGCGTTCTCGCTGCCGATCCTCACGCTCGTCGACGTCCCCGGCTACCTGCCCGGCACCGACCAGGAGTGGACCGGCGTCATCCGCCGCGGCGCGAAGCTGCTCTACGCCTACGCGGAGGCGACCGTGCCGCTGGTCACCGTCATCCTGCGCAAGGCCTACGGCGGCGCGTACATCGTGATGGGCTCCAAGCAGCTCGGCGCCGACATCAACCTCGCCTGGCCGACGGCCGAGATCGCGGTGATGGGCGGCCAGGGCGCCGTCAACATCCTCTACCGCAACGAGATCCGCAAGGCCGAGGAGGCCGGCGAGGACGTCGCCGCCGTCCGCACCCGGCTGGCGAACGAGTACACCTACAACGTCGCGAGCCCGTTCCTGGCCGCCGAGCGCGGCGAGCTGGACGGGGTCATCGAGCCGTCGGCGACCCGGGTTTCGGTGATCAAGGCCCTGCGGGCGCTGCGGACCAAGCGCGCGAACCTGCCGGCCAAGAAGCACGGCAACATCCCGCTCTGAGCCGCGGTCAGCCGGACGTCGTCGCCTTCTCGGGCGCCGGCGCCGGTGCGGTCGGCTTCTCCGCCACCGTCTTGTCGGCGCCGGGCTTCTCCGCGCCCGGCTTCTCCGCGACCGGCTTCTCCGCGCCCGGCTTCTCCGCGCCCGGCTTCTCCGCGGGCGGTGCCTTCTCCTCCGGGCGCGCTCCCAGCGCCCGGGCGAAGGCGAGCGCCTCGCGCGGGGAGACGTCCGGCAGGTAGGCGCGCCCGATCGCGGCTCCGATCCGCGGAAGCTGCAGCGCGTCGGGGTAGGCCATCCACAGTCCCTCGTAGCGCGGGTGGAACTTGGCCTTGAATCTGAACAGCGAGGTGAAGCCGTAGGCCGGCTCCAGGGTCCGCGCCAGGAACTCGAGCAGACCCGAGAGCGCGGTCGGCTCCGGCGGCTGCTCCCCCTCCGGCACGGGCGCCGTCGCGAGCGGTGCGCCGGACAGCGAGACGAACTCCGCGCCCTGCTCCTGCGCTCGGAGGGCGGCGGACGCGATCAGGAACTCCATGATCCCGGGCATCGCCTCGTCCGAGCGGCGCATGAAGTCGAGCGTCCAGCCGACGATCCGGCCGTCGCGGTGCACGGGCAGCCAGCTGGTGATCCCCTGCAGCACACCGTCCGGGCCGACGGCGAGGAGCAGCGCGACGTCCGGGTCGCGCGCCTCGTCGATCCCGCCGAGAGTGAAGCCCATCTCCGGCAGCGCCTTCTCGGACACCCACTTCTCGGACAGGTCGACGATCTGGCTGGCCATCCCCAGCGACAGCTCCGGCCAGCTCGTCCAGACCGGCTCGATGCCGAGCTTGATCGCGCGGGTCAGCGGGTAGCGCACCTTCTGCCAGCGCTTCCCGGTCAGCTCGAAGCCGCCGAGCTCGATGATCGTCTCCTCGCCCACCGAGATCCGCGACCAGCCGAGGTCGTCGAAGACCGGCAGCAACTCGTCGTGGACGCTGTAGAACACCGGCGTCCAGCTGCGCTCGTCGCAGAACGCGACGAAGCCGGCGACCACCTCCGCGCGCCGCTCGGGCGCGCAGGCCGGGTCGGACAGAGTGATCGCGACACCGCCCACGACGCGGTAGGCGACGCCGCCCTCGCCGTCGGGGGCGATCCAGTGCTCGTTGCCCTGCCAGGTGCCCTGGTGGCCGAGGCTGCCGGCGCCGTGGCGGACGAGCAGGCGGCGGTAGACGGCCTCGTCGCCGCGCACGCCCTGCACGTCGGTCGCCCGCAGGAGAGCGATCACCGCGACCACGACGAGAGCCCAGAAGACCGGCCCGACCCACTCGAAGCCGATCCGGGCGAGCGGCTCGCGCGGCACCGCCAGCAGGCCGTGCCCGCCGAGGAAGCTCGACGGCACGAAGCGCAGCAGCCCGTCGAGAAGCAGCCGGCCGATCCCGAGCACCGGCTCGAAGCTGGTCCTGGTGGAAGCGGAGAGCGCGAGGTATCCGCCGAGCGAGACGACGAAGCCGATGCCGACGACCACCGACCAGCGGCGCGCCGACTCCCGCGGGGCCCGGATGCGGAAGTGCCTGCTGCCGAACGCCAGGAGGACGATCACGGCGACCGGGACGATCACGGTGGTGGCCACCCAGAGCAGGTACTCGGCGTAGTACTGGAAGTCGGGGTGCCGCGCCGCGCGCTGCAGCAGCACGATGTCGAGGATCGCGATGGCCGCGTTGACGCCGATCGCCAGCAGCAGACCGAGCCGGCGCCCGGAGCGCATCCCGTACGCCGCGACGAGCAGCAGGATCATCGGGACGAACGTGAGCAGGATCGGCCCGGGCGAGATCAGGTTCAGCCGCACGTGGTGCGCGCAGTGCCGGACCGTGGCGCCGCAGGGGTCCTCGAGATCGGCGGCACCGGTGAACGCGCTCTGCAGCAGCCGGCCGAGGAACGAGAACGGCCCGTAGCCCGAGTCCGAGAGTACGGCGACGAGCGGACCGAGGGCCGTGACCGCGACCACCGCGGCGAGCAGGGCGCGCGACTCGCGGTGCGAGCTCGGCGCGGGGCGCTGCGGGCGCAGTCCGCTCACCCCGTGCGCCAGCACGGCCCCGATCACCAGGCCGGCGGCACCGGCGAGGAGGCGGTACACGTCGGCGGAGTCGCCGGCGTAGAGCACGAACATCAGGACCACCGCGAAGACGGTGACGCGCAGGCGCCGGCGCCAGAGGCCGCCCATGAACGCCGTCGCGGCCAGCAGCGCGCCGACGCCGCCGATCAGCGGGTCGAAGGTGTGGTCGCCGACCGTGTCCCCGGCCCACCACTCGCCCACCGAGGCGCCGACGCTCTGCAGGGCCGCTCCGACCCCCGTGCCGAGCGCCCCGGTGAGCAGGAAGGCGAGGACCAGCCGGCGCGCCCCGAGACGGCGCTCCGCCGCGATCAGCAGCGGCAGGAGCAGGAGGACGACGAGGAGCAGCGCGGGCGGACCCGACACGATCAGCAGGCCCGTCACCGCGGCCCAGGGCCGGCCGCCGAGGATCGTGCCGGCGCCCGCCGCCCACCAGGCGCCGGTCTCGTCGCTCGCGGGGGCGAGGAGGGTGCCGGCCGCCGCGCTGGCGAGCAGGACCACCGCCGTCGTCGCGAAGGCAGCGGGCGAGGACCGGAGGACAGCGGCGACGCGACGGGCGGAGGCGCGGCCGCGCTTCAGGGACCACGACGGCATGCGGTGACACTCCTGTTCGGACGGAAGGGGCGTCGCTCCGGCGGCGTCCGGCGTCAGCATAGTCACCGGCCCGCACGCGGGACCGTGAACGGCATGCGGTACCGTCGCGGGATGAGCGCAGCCGACTCCGCCCCCACCGTCGTCATCACCACTCCCGGCCTCGATGCGCGCGAGATCGCGGCCGTGACCGCGGTCGTGACCGCGCTCGCCGCGCAGTCGCACCCGGTCGCCGAGGTGCCGGTCGTCCCCAGCGGCGGCTGGAGCGACCGCGCGGCGGCCGTCCGGGCACCGCTGCAGCCGGCGCCCGGGGCCTGGCGCTCGTTCTCCGGCTGAGCCCTGCGGGAGGCCGCGAACGGCTCGAACCGGCGGGAACGACGCGGATCGCGGAATTTGTACCCCGATTAGTCCCCTAAAGTGCCGACTACCCGCCCCTCGCAGTCCTCGGCATAGTTATGCGTGTTAGGTGCTCACTCCACGGAGGGGGCATCGCCAATCACTCGCCGACCAGGGTAAGCAGGCGGGTGTTTTGGGGGCGAGTGAGGGTGACATTCGGGTTGTCACCCTCACTCGGGGTTTGACGGCGGGCTGGGCCCCCTCTTCGGAGGAGTGGACAGCCCGCCGCACTCTTTTAACCGCGCGTCCGCCGCAGGGTCGCCCGGCGCACCGGGGATCCGCAGCGCACCGAGCGGCGCGGACGGCGCGGTTCAGTCCTCGAGGACGCCCTGCTCGTCGCGCCGGATCTCGACCCAGGCGTCCACCTCGTCGCCCGCGTCGTCCGAGCCGAGGGCGCCCGCGCTGCCGTCGCCCGCGGTCCGCAGGCCCACGACCGTCACCGCCGACGGCGAGTCCGCCGACGCCGTGCGGACGACGACGCGGTCGACCCCCTCGCCGATGCCGCCGAGCGCCCGGGCGAGTTCGCGCAGCACCCGCCGGCTCTCCTCCTCCGTGGTCCGGTCCAGCCCGCCGTCGTCCAGCACCGACACCGTGACGCCCCGCCGTCGCGCGTCGAGCACCAGCCGGCGGACGTCGTCGTCCAGCAGCCGCCTCCCCCGGATCTCGTCCCGGACGGACGCCTCCAGCAGGGCGCACTCGCGGCGCTCCTCATCCGTGAGGCCCACCGGGCTGGTGGCGATGCGCAGCAGCATCTCCGAGGCGATGGCGCGGGTCTGCTCCAGCCGGACCTCCCGCTCCGAGAGGTGCGCCTCCTCCGCTGCCCGCCACGACGCGGCGGCCCGCTCGGCGGCCTCGAGCACGCGCGCCTCGGAGCCGGCGCGGCCGAGCTCGATGATCAGGAGCTGCGCGATGCCGACCCAGGCGATGCCACCGACGACGCCGAGGGTCGCCAGAGCGACGGGACCCGCCCAGACCGTCGTGTGCACGATCAGGAACGCCATCCCGGTCCACGCCGCCAGGGGGCGCCGACGGGCGCAGACGATCGTCATGAGCGTGCCGACCGCCGCGATGTACCAGGTGGAGTAGCCGTTGGAGGCACCGGGGTCCAGCGACGGCGAGACGAGCAGCGGCAGCCCCACCGCCACTCCCGCCATCGCCCACGCGGTCACCGCGTTCATCCGCGTGGTCGAGCTCGGCAGGAGGGCGATCACGGTGGCGGCGATGTAGACGGCGACGGCCGTCAGATCGGCGGGAGTCGCGGGTGTCAGCCGGTAGGAGAAGAAGGCGAGGACGACGTGGTAGAGCGAGAAGCCCCCGCCCAGCGCGTAGAGCAGCGGGCGCGGGTAGGCGATCACGATCGGCCCTTCGCGGCGGGCCAGAGGACGACGACCCGGGTGCCCTCGCCGGGGACGGTGTCGATCCGTGCCGAGCCCTGCACCTGGTGCACTCGGTCGAGGATCGAGAGCCGGATGCCGAGCCGCTCGCGCGGGACGTCGGCGAGGAGGAAGCCGCGGCCGTCGTCCTCGACGACGACCTCGACGGAGCACGCGGAGAGCTGCCCGCGCACGGAGCGGCGCACGGCGTCGCTCGGACCCGCGTGCTGGACGCTGTTGGTCAGGGCCTGCCAGACCGCGCCGAGGACGGCCTCGGCGACCGGCCGCGGCATCGTCGTCGCCCGCGGGTCGACGTCGACGTCCACGACGACCCCGAACTCCGCCACGAAGGTCGAGGCCGCGTGCGACAGCTGCCGCTCGAGCAGCTCCAGCGGCACCTCCCCCGCATCGAGGTCGGACTCCTCGTCCGGGAGCAGCACCGAGAGCGTCTTCCGCGCCATCGAGGAGACGAGGGCGCGCTCGGCGCCCGACTCCGCCGTCGCCGCGGCGAGCAGGGTCGCGAGCACGTTGTCGTGCACGAGGGCGTCCACCTCGACGCGCTCGACCTCGCCGGCGTGCTGGCGCATCGCGGCCTCGTACTGCTCCATCGCCGTCCGCTGCGCGCGGTCCACCCGGTCCGCCGACTGCCGGAGCACGGTGATCAGCACCAGCATCACGAAGCCGACGATGCCGACGTAGACGGCGTCGAGGGCGGCACGGGTCGGCGACGCTCCACCGCCCGAGGGGAGGACGCGCAGGACGCCGAACAGCAGCGTGGTGACGGAGGCGTAGACGATCGCCAGCCGCAGCGGCGCGACGATCGTGCAGAAGGCCGTGCCGATGGTCAGCAGGTACCAGATCCACGGCGTCTCCTGAAGGACGGCATCGGGGCGGATCGTCAGCGGCCAGGTGAGCAGCGCGAGCAGGAGCGACGCGGCGACGACGGCGCCGCTGACCTGTGTCCCGCGGCGGGCGATCGCGGTGACCACCGAGGCGCCGAGCGCGCCGAAGACGAGGACCAGCACGGGCCAGGCGGCCTCGGGCCGCAGGACCGGGAGCTGCCCGAGGATGGGCGGCACGGTCTGCAGCGCGAAGCCGAAGCCGAAGAACGAGACGACCGTGCTGATGATCCGGTCGATGCGCTCGCGGTTCGCCGGAGCGCGCGCGGGGACGACCTCAGCGCCCGGCATCGCCGTCGTCCGGATCGATGCCCGGCAGGATGCCGTCCTCGACGGCGCGGCGCAGCAGATCGACCTTCGTGGGGGCCGGCCGCCCGATCTCGACGTACTTGTCGCGGATCCGGTCGAGGTACTCCTTGGCCGTCGACACCGAGATCTGCAGGCGATCGGCGACGAGCTTGAGCGGCAGGCCGGAGGCGTAGAGGTGCAGCACGTCGCGCTCGCGACGCCCGAGCACCGCGCGGGCGAAGTCGTCGTCCGCGTCGATCGCCGACGCCCACTCGAGATTGTTCAGGACCTCGCCGCGCGCGACGGTGCGGATGGCGGCGACCACGGTGGACATCGGCGAGGACTTCGGGATCACTCCGGCGGCGCCCGCCGCGAGCGCCTCGCGGACGGCGACCACGCGGTCGGCGATGCTGTGCACCAGGACGGCCGAGCCGCGCACCTGGCCCCACTTGACGTTCGCCGTGATGCTCGAGCCGTCGTTCAGGGAGAGGTCGAGGACGAGCACCTCGATCTCCGAGCCGTCGAGGACCTCCTCGAGGGCGCGCACCGTCTCGGCCGCGGCCACCACCTGCATCCCCGCGGCCTCGATGGCGGCGGCGACTCCCAAGCGGACGGACTCGTGGTCGTCCACGATGGCGACCCGCACCTTCGGCGCGGCGGCGGACTCAGCGGTCATCGGCGGTCTCCATCGGGCTCATGCTAGCGACGCGGCGCTCAGCCGTCTCGGCGCACGAGGCGGGCGACGGCCTCCACGTGCGAGGTGTGCGGGAAGAGGTCGAAGCCGTCGAGCCGCTCGAGCTCGTAGCCGCCGGCGGAGAGCGCGCCGACGTCGCGGGCGAGTGCCACGGGATCGCAGGCGACGTAGACCAGCTGCGCGGGCGCGAGTTCGATCAGGGCGTCGGTCACCGCGCGGCCGGCTCCTGCCCGGGGCGGATCGAGGACGACCGTCGCGGCCCGCCAGCGCCCGCGCTCCCGGGCGTCGGCCTGGGCCAATGCGTCGCGGAGGTAGCGGTCGACCCGGGCGGTCACCGCGCGGGCACCGACCTGATCGGCGAGGTTCTCCAGGGCGTGCTCCGTGGCCCGGGCATCGCTCTCCACGCTCGTGACGCGGACGCCGGCGCCGAGGTGGTCGGCGAGCGCTGCGGCGAGCAGCCCGACTCCGCCGTAGAGGTCGTGGTTGGCGGCGCGGACGTCGGCGACGCCGGCGTCGACGGCGGCCTGCACCGCGTCGAAGAGGGTCGCCGCGGCTCCGCGGTGCACCTGCCAGAAGCCGGAGCGGTCGACGCGGAAGGTGCGGTCCGCGACGAACTCGGAGACGACCGTCCGGTCCCTCCGGGCGCGCTTGTCGGACGGATCGTGCACGAGCACGGCCGCGCCGTCCGATCCTGCGGCATCGACGAGGTCGACGACGGAGCCGGGTGCGAGGCGCTGGTCGAGCGGAGCCGCGGCCGAAGAGGCGGCGGTCGCGAGCGGCAGGCCCTCGACGTCGACGACGTGGTGACTGCGCGCGGCGTAGGGACCGACGCGGCCGGAGTCGTCGACGTGCAGGCGGTTGCGGGTGCGCCAGCCGAGGCCGCCGGACTCGTCGTCGCCCGCGACCGGTGCGACGACGACGTCGACCTCGCGCCGGGCGAAGCGGGAGAAGGAGTCGACCAGCACGGCGCGCTTGAGCTCGCGCTGGTACTCGAGCGCGGCGTGGCCGAACTCGGCGCCGCCGACGCGCTCCTCGGGGCGGCGGTCGATGCCCGCCTGCGCCCAGACGTGCTCGACGCGGTGCGGCGACGCCTCGAGCACCTCGAGCGCCTCACCGCGCCAGAAGCTGTCGTGGCGGATCTCGCTGACGCGAGCGCGGATCCGCTCGCCGGGGAGCACATCGGGGACGAACACCACGCGGCCCTCGTGCCGGGCGACGAAGACGCCGCCGTGGGCCACGTTGCTAATGTCGAGCTCGATCTCGGTCCCGAGTGCTCCGCCGGTCTCCGCGGCCGGGTCGGACGTTCGGGGCGGAGTCTGTGCCATCCGTCGAGCATCCCACAGCGTGGGCCCGATCGCAGGGAGCCCTCGTGCGCCTCCACCTCGCCTCCACCTCCCCCGCCCGGCTGGCGCTGCTGCGCGCCACCGGGATCGAGCCCGTCGTCGTGCCCTCCTCGGTCGACGAGCCGGCCGCCGTCGCCCGCGCCGAGCACGAGCTCGGGGCCGCGCTGGACGCCGACGCGACCGTGTCGCTGCTCGCCCGCGCCAAGGCGACGGCCGTCCTCGGGCCGGAGATCGACGGACTCGTCCTCGGCGGTGACTCCGCCTTCCTGCTCGACGGCGTCGTGCACGGCAAGCCGCACGAGCCCGAGCGCGCCCGCGAGCGCTGGCGGGCGCAGCGCGGGCGCACCGGACGCCTGCACTCCGGCCACTGGCTGATCGACCACCGCGGCGGGCGGATCGTCGCCGAGACCGGCGCGGTCACCTCCGCCGCCGTCACCTTCGCCGCGGACATCGAGGACGACGAGATCGACGCCTACGTCGCGACCGGGGAGCCGCTCGAGGTGGCCGGCGCGTTCACGATCGACGGTCGCGGCGCGGGCTTCATCACGGCGATCGAGGGCGACCCGTCGACCGTGATCGGGATGTCCGTGCCGACGCTGCGCTCGCTCGTCCGCGAGCTCGGGGTGTCCTGGCCGTCGCTCTGGAACCGCTGACGCCCGGGAACCGCTGACACCGCCCGCTCCTGGCGGCCCTTGTGCGGAACCGACGAAGCGCTCGCCCTTCTTTGTGGTGAGCCGCGCCGGGCATCCGCGGGGCGCCCTCTAGGGTTGGGGACCATGCCAGGTATCACGAAGGTGCTCATCGCCAACCGAGGCGAGATCGCCGTCCGCGTCGTCCGGGCCGCCCGCGACAGCGGCATCGCCTCCGTCGCCGTCTACGCCGATCAGGACCGCGACGCCGTGCACAGCCGCCTCGCCGACGAGGCGTACGCGCTCGGCGGCACGACCAGCGCCGAGACGTACCTCGTCATCGAGAAGCTGCTCTCCGTCGCCCGCCGCTCCGGCGCCGACGCCGTGCACCCCGGCTACGGCTTCCTCGCCGAGAACGCCGACTTCGCCCGGGCCGTCATCGACGCCGGACTGATCTGGATCGGCCCGTCGCCGGAGGCCATCGAGCGCCTCGGCGACAAGGTCTCGGCCCGCCACGTCGCCGAGAAGGTCGGCGCTCCGCTCGCCCCCGGCACCCTCAACCCCGTCTCGGGCGCCGCCGAGGTGCTCGAGTTCGTCGACCAGTTCGGCCTCCCCGTCGCCATCAAGGCGGCCTTCGGCGGCGGCGGCCGCGGCCTCAAGGTCGCCCGCGAGCGCGACGAGGTCGAGGAGATGTTCGCCTCCGCCACCCGCGAGGCGATCGCCGCCTTCGGCCGCGGCGAGTGCTTCGTCGAGAAGTACCTCGATCAGCCGCGCCACGTCGAGACCCAGTGCCTCGCCGACTCGAGCGGGAACGTCGTCGTCGTCTCCACCCGCGACTGCTCGCTGCAGCGCCGGCACCAGAAGCTGGTCGAGGAGGCGCCCGCGCCGTTCCTCACCGACGAGCAGAACACCGAGCTCTACCGCGCGTCGAAGGCGATCCTGCGCGAGGTCGGCTACGTCGGCGCCGGCACCTGCGAGTTCCTGATCGGCAAGGACGGCACCGTCTCCTTCCTCGAGGTGAACACCCGCCTGCAGGTCGAGCACCCCGTCTCCGAGGAGGTCACCGGCATCGACCTCGTCCGCGAGCAGTTCCGCCTCGCCGAGGGCGGCCTGCTCGACTACGAGGACCCGCAGCCGCGCGGCCACTCTTTCGAGTTCCGCATCAACGGCGAGGACGCCGGCCGCGGCTTCCTGCCCGCCCCCGGCCCCGTGCACGTCTTCAAGGCGCCCGGCGGACCGGGCGTCCGCGTCGACTCCGGCGTCGTCGCCGGCGACGTGATCTCCGGCTCGTTCGACTCCCTGCTGGCCAAGCTGATCGTCACCGGTGCCACCCGCGCCGAGGCGCTCGAGCGCTCCCGCCGCGCCCTCGCCGAGTTCGAGGTCACCGGCCTGCCCACCGTGCTGCCGTTCCACCGCGCGATCGTCGAGGATCCGGCCTTCGCCCCCGCCGGCGACGAGCCGTTCTCGATCTACACCCGCTGGATCGAGACCGAGTTCGACAACACCATCGAGGCCTGGAGCGGCGAGCCCGGCGCGATCGACGGACCGGCCGCCCGCCAGAGCGTCGTGGTCGAGGTCGACGGCCGCCGCGTCGAGGTCACCCTGCCGAGCGACCTCGTCGGCTCCGGCCCGTCCCGCGGTCCCGCCGCCGCCGCCCCCAAGCGCCGCGGCTCCGCCTCCGTCAGCACCGTCACCGGCGACTCCGTCACCGCGCCGATGCAGGCCACCATCGTCAAGGTCGCCGTCGCCGAGGGCGACACCGTCGTCACCGGCGACCTCGTCGTCGTCCTCGAGGCGATGAAGATGGAGCAGCCCCTGACCGCTCACAAGGACGGCGTCGTCCGCTCTCTGAACGCGGAGGCGGGCACCACGGTGTCCTCGGGCCACGTGCTGCTGTCCATCTCCTGAGCCGCTCCCCGCGCGGCTCAGCGCAGTCGGCCCATTCAAGTGGTGCGTCCCGCAGAGCGGCTCGCGTCGCGCGGCCGAGAAACGCTGACACGCGTTTCTCGGTCTCGCACTCCGGCTGTGCTCATCTCTGAGCCGCTCCCCGCGCGGCTCAGCGCGGTCGGCCCGTTCACGTGGTGCGTTCCGCAGAGCGGGTCGCGTCGCGCTGCCTCGAAACGCTGACACGCGTTTCTCGCTCACGCGCTCTGCCCGACACTGCACCGCTCCGGTCTGCTCCGGAACATGCTGGTCGAGCGGCCGCGCAACGGCGCACACATGCTGGTCGAGTAGCCGCGCAGGTGCGCACATGCTGGTCGAGTAGCCGCGCAGCGGCGTATCGAGACCCTCCCTTGATCAGCAGTGCGGTTGAATGACGCTCGCACCGCAGCTGACGCCGCGCCTCGGGCAGCGTCGGATCTCGATACGCGCGCTCCGCGCGCTACTCGATCAGCATGGACGGCCGATGCGCGACCGCAGGAACCGCGTCCGCCCCATGCTCGTCGAGTAGCCGCGCAGCGGCGTATCGAGAGCCTCCCTCGATCAGCAGTGCGGTTGAATGCCGCTCCCACCACCACCTCTGACACCGCGCCTCGGGCATCGCCAGATCTCGATACGCACGCTCCACGCGCCACTCGATCAGCATGGGCGGGCACCCGCCGGAGCCGCTCACCCGCAGGGCAGAGCGCCGCGACCGAGAAACGCGTGCCAGCGTTTCTCGGCAGCGCGACGGAACCCGCTCTGCGGAACGCGCCACGTCGACAGGCCGACTGCGCTGAGCCGCGCGGGGAGCGGCTCAGAGATGGGCGCGCACATCGTCAGCGTCAGCTGACGATGTGCATGGCGCGCGCCGCCTCCGAGATGGAGCCGGTGAGGCTGGGGTAGACGGTGAAGGCGCGGGCGACCTGGTCGACGGTGAGGCGGTGCTCGACGGCGAGGGCGAGGGGGAAGATCAGCTCGCTGGCCTTGGGGGCGACGATGACGCCGCCGATGACGGTGCCGGAGCCGGTGCGGGCGAAGACCTTCACGAAGCCGTCGCGGATGCCCATCATCTTGGCCCGGGGGTTGGCGGCGAGGGGGAGCTTGTAGATCTCGCCCTGGGCGAGGCCCTCCTCGATCTCCTTCTGGCTCCAGCCGACGGTCGCGATCTCGGGCTGGGTGAAGATGTTCGCCGCGACGTTGCGCACCTCGGTGGGGTTCACCGCGTCGCCCATGGCGTGGAAGACGCCGGTGCGGCCCTGCATCGCGGCGACGGAGGCGAGGGGCAGGAAGGTGGTGCAGTCGCCGGCCGCGTAGATCGAGGGGACGCTGGTGCGCGCGACGCGGTTGACGCGGATGTGGCCCGAGTCGGTGAGCTGGACGCCCGCCTCCTCGAGGCCGATGCCGGCGGTGTTCGGGATGGAGCCGACGGCCATCAGGCAGTGCGAGCCCTCGACGACGCGGCCGTCGGACAGCACGGCGCGGACACCGGTCTCGGTGCGCTCGACGCGGTCGGCGCGCGACTTGGACAGCACGACCATGCCGTTGCGCTTGAAGACGTTCTCGATCACGGCGGCGGCGTCGGCGTCCTCGCCGGGGAGGACCTGGTCGCGGGAGGAGATCAGCGTGACCTTGGCGCCGAGGGCGCGGTAGGCGGAGGCGAACTCCGCGCCGGTGACGCCGGAGCCGACCACGATCAGGTGCTCGGGCACCGTCTTGAGGTTGTAGAGCTGGGTCCAGCTCATGATCCGCTCGCCGTCGGGCGCGGCGGAGGGCAGGATGCGCGGGCTCGCGCCGACGGACACGACGATGGTGTCCGCCTCGATCCGGTCGAAGTCCATGCCCTCGTCGCCGGGCGCGGTCGCGACGATCAGCGCGTTCGAGCCGTCGAGGCGTCCGTCGCCCTGCACGATGCGCACGCCGTGGTGCACGAGGTTCGCGCGCATGTCCTCGGACTGCTGGCGGGCGAGCCCGAGGAGGCGCTTGTTGACGGTGGCGAGGTTGACCGCGACCTCGGGGCGGACCGGCTTGTTGGTCTGCTCGTGGCGGGTGAAGAACTGCACACCGAGGTCGGCGGCCTCGCCGATCGCATTGGTGGCCTCGGCGGTCGCGATCAGCGACTTCGACGGCACGACGTCCGTGATGACGGCCGAACCGCCCACGCCGACCCGCTCGACGAGGGTGACCTCGGCGCCCAGCTGGGCTCCGGCGAGGGCGGCCTCGTAGCCGCCGGGTCCCCCTCCGAGGACGGCGATCCGCTGCGTGCGCTCGAACTCGTAAGGCATGCCTCCCATTGTCCTCCCGTGCTGGGAGTTCGCCCAATCGACGCGGGTCCGGGAGGGTCCGCGGGCCTCGCCCGTCCCCGCGTCGCGCGTGGATAGGGTGGGGGAATGGCTGACCAGACCCCCAATCCGCTCGACTCCGCCGACGCCGATCCCTTCGCGATCGCCGCCGAGGCCGCCGCCCAGATCGCCGACGCGACCGGCGTCGAGAAGCACGACATCGCCCTCACGCTCGGCAGCGGCTGGGGCAAGGCCGCCGATGCGATCGGCGAGACGACCGCGACGGTCCCGGCGACCGACATCGTCGGCTTCACGAAGTCGGCCGTGCACGGCCACGGCGGGAGCCTGCGCTCCGTGCTGCTGCCGACCGGCAAGCGCGCGCTGATCATCGGAGCCCGCACCCACTACTACGAGGGCTACGGCGTGCGCCGGGTCGCGCACAGCGTCCGGGTCGCCGCAGCGACCGGCGCCTCGGTGATGATCCTCACCAACGGCGCGGGCGGCATCAAGGAGCACTGGACCCCCGGCACCCCGGTCCTGATCAGCGACCACATCAACCTCACCGCCGACTCCCCGCTCGAGGGCGCGACCTTCGTCGACCTCACGGACCTCTACTCGGCCCGGCTGCGGGCGCTGGCCCGGGAGACCCGCGCGGACCTCGACGACGGCGTCTACGTGCAGTTCCGCGGCCCGCACTACGAGAGCCCGGCCGAGGTGCAGATGGCCCGGATCATCGGCGGCCACATCGTCGGCATGTCGACGGCCCTCGAGGCGATCGCGGCGCGCGAGGCCGGAATGGAGGTGCTGGGCATGTCGCTGATCACGAACCTGGCGGCGGGCATCCAGAAGACGCCGCTGAGCCACGAAGAGGTCCTCGAGGCCGGACGGAACGCCGAGGACGACCTCGCCCGTCTCCTGGCCGGGATCACGGGCACGCTGTGACGGCGGACGTCCGCGCGCGCGCCGAGGACTGGCTCGCCCAGGACCCCGACCCGGAGACGCGGCAGGAGCTCGTCGACCTGCTGTCGGCCGACGCGGCCGGTGACCCCGCCGCCGCCGCCGAGCTGGCGGACCGCTTCCGCGAGCGCCTCGCCTTCGGCACCGCCGGGCTCCGCGGCGCGATCGCGGCCGGATCCAACCGGATGAACCGCGTCCTCGTCTCGCAGGCGGCCGTCGGGCTGGCGGACCACCTGCTCGCCCAGGGCCTCGAGCGCCCGCTGATCGTCATCGGCTACGACGGGCGGAGGAACTCCCGCGTCTTCGCCGAGGACTCGGCCGCCCTGATGGCCGGCGCGGGTGCCGACGCCGTGCTGCTCCCCCGCCTGCTGCCGACTCCCGTGCTCGCCTTCGCCGTCCGCCACCTCGGCGCCGACGCCGGAGTGATGGTGACGGCGAGCCACAACCCGCCGCAGGACAACGGCTACAAGGTCTACCTCGGCGGCGACGACGACGGCTCGCAGATCGTGCCGCCGGTCGACTCCGCGATCGCCGAGCGGATCCTCGCGGTCGCGACCGAGCGCCGCGTCACCGAGCTGCCGCGGGGCGAGTACCGCATCGCCGACGAGTCCGTCGTCGACGCCTACATCGCCGCGACGGCGGCGGTCGGACGGCAGTCGGCGCCGCTCCGCGTCGTCTACACGGCGATGCACGGCGTGGGCTGGGAGACCGCGCACCGGGTGCTCTCCGCCGCCGACTTCGACGAGCCGGCCGTGGTCGTCGAGCAGATCGATCCCGATCCCGCGTTCCCCACGGTGGCGTTCCCGAACCCCGAGGAGGCCGGCGCGCTCGACCTCTCCTTCGCGACCGCCCGCTCGGGCCGCGCCCAGCTGATCGTCGCCAACGATCCCGACGCCGACCGCTTCGCCGCGGCGATCCCGGACGCGTCGCTCGCGGACGCCTTCCGTCGCCTCTCCGGCAACGAGGTGGGCGCGCTGCTCGGCTGGCGCGCCGCCGAGCGCGCCCGCGCCGCGGGCCGGACGGGCGGCGCGCTGGCCTGCTCGATCGTCTCCTCCCCCGCGCTCGGTGCGGTCGCCCGCGACTACGGGCTGGAGTTCGCGGAGACGCTGACCGGCTTCAAGTGGATCTCGCGCGTTCAGGACCTCGTCTTCGGCTACGAGGAAGCGCTCGGCTACCTCGTGAACCCCGAGACGGTCCGCGACAAGGACGGGATCTCGGCGGCGCTCGCCTTCCTCGATCTCGCCTCGTCGCTCGCCGCCGAGGGCCGCACGATCGCCGACGAGCTCGACGCCTTCGCCGAGCGCTTCGGCCTCTTCGGCTCGGAGCAGATCTCGCTCCGGGTGACCGACCTCTCCGAGATCGGCCGGATCATGGCGGGGCTGCGCAGCGCTCCGCCGGCCGCGATCGGCGGTCTGGCCGTGCAGCGCACGGAGGACCTGCTCGCGGCGGGTGGAGCGCTGCCGCCGACGGATGCACTGCGGTTCACCCTCGACGGCGCCCGTCTGATCGCGCGGCCGAGCGGCACCGAGCCCAAGGTGAAGCTCTACCTCGATGCGTGGTCGCACGAGGCGGACGCCGACGCCCGGCGCGGCGCGGTCGCCGCCCGCCTCGACACCCTCCGGACAGGAGTCGCCGAGCTCCTGCGCTGAGCGATGGTCAGCCGCGGTCGGGGACGTCCGCCAGCGCGGGGTCGGTGTCGCCGGTGTAGATCGGCTGCGCCCGGTCGAGGAGGAAGTCGGACACGGCGGCGAGGCTGCGCTCGCGAGCCCGCACCCACGGGGCGTGCCCGCCCTCGGGGATGTAGACCGTCTGCGCGCCGGGGATCGCCTCGGCAAGGGCGTGCTGGCCGCGCCAGTCGACGAAGTCGTCCTGCGCTCGCACGACCAGCGTGGGCACGTTCACCGTGCGGAGCTGCTCGAGCGTCATCGCCCAGTGCGCCAGGAAGTCGTCGGTCAGCAGCAGGTTCGAGAAGAAGTTGATGCCGCCGGGTTCGCCCAGCGACGCCGCCGCCACTCGCCTGCCGGCGTCCTGCGGGAGCAGGTTCACGGCGGCGTCCGGGCCGACCGACCGCAGAAGCGCCACTCCGGCGGCCGCGCGCAGCTGAGCGCCCAGCGGGAGAGGAGTGGGCTCCTCCGCTGCGGTCTCCGCCGGCTCTGCCGGGTCTTCGACCGGCCGCGCGTCGGCTGCCCCCTGCGCCTCGGCGACCGCGCGCCGTCCGTCCTCCGACGGGTCGTAGGTCCCGGAGGAGAGGAGGACCGCCTTCTCCACGTGCTCGGGGTGCTCCGCGGTGTAGGCGGCGGCGAGGTAGCCCCCGGCCGAGTGGCCGACGAGGATCACGCGATCCGCGCCCGTCTTCTCCCGGACGGCGTCGATGTCGGCGACGGACCGCTCCAGCGAGTAGTCGTGGATCGGCAGGTCGTCGGAGTAGCCGGCGCCCGGCTGGTCGAACAGGTAGACGTCGTGGCCGGTCTCGGCGAGGGCGGGCAGGAAGTCGAAGTCCAGGGCGGAGACATAGCCGCCGGGGCCGCCGTGCACGTACACGATCGGGACCTCGGATCCCCCGGGAGTGGGAGCGGGGGTCTTCCAGTACGCGACGTGCGAGCCGGTGGAGAGGTCCCAGTACTGCGGGGCCACCGGGCCGAAGCCGACGGACGACCCGCCGACCGGCGCGAGGACGGTTCCCCCGGCGAGCGCGCCGACGGCCGCGGTCGCGACCGCGGCGACGATCAGCGGGGTGCGCAGGCGCACCGACCGGCGGACCGGCCGAGGCCGACGCGGGAGCAGGCGCTGCACGGCCGAGACCAGCAGGAAGACGAGAAGCAGGGACAGGACCACCCAGACGACGATCGCGAAGGGCAGGGACGCGGCGAGCGCGAACGCCGCCGCGACCGTCGACAGGGTGAGCCCGAGGACGACGGCGACGGCCGCCGCGAGGACGGACAGGAGTCGGCGGAGCAGCGGACGCGGACGCCGCGAGGCGTGCCGGAGACCGGGTGAGGAGGAGTCGGACGGGATCGAGGACATGGGTGGATCGGCTCCAGGGGAAGGGGACGGGCAGAGGGGCAGGAGAGGAGAGGGAGACCGGCGCGGACCGAGTGGACCGTCGTCGGGCGGGCAGGCGGGACCTCCGGCGCTGGTCGCGCCGGGAGGTCAGCGCTCAGGGGTCGCGGTCAGTGCGGGGTTGGCGTCACCCGAGTGGAGGGGCTGCTCACGATCGAGGACGAAGTCGGCGATGACGGCGTTCGTGCGCTCGAGAGCCGAGGCCCAGGGATCGTGCTCGGCGTCCGGGAGGTAGACGATGCGAGCGTCGGGGCCGGCCGATCCGAGCGCGTGCTGGCCGGGCCAGTCGACGTAGTCGTACTGGGCCCGCACGAGGAGCGTGGGCACGTCGAGCGTTCTCAGCTTCGCGATCGTGGCCTGCCACTGCGCCTCGAAATCGGCGGTCAGCAGGCGGTTCTCGTACAGGTTGACGCCGGTCGGGCGGCCGAGTGCCAGTGCGCTCGCGCGCTTCCCGTCCCCCTGGGAGTACAGGTTCGACGCGGCGTCAGGGCCCACCGCCTCCAGCAGGGTGAGGGCGGCGATCAGCCGAGGGGACGAGAGGGAGGCGAGCCGGTCGTTGAGCGGATCCCGCTCGTCGTGCCGGTCGTCGGCACCGGCCATCGCGGCCTCGTCGGCGGCTGCGGCGCGGAGCCCCTCCTCGGAGACGTCGTAGGTGCCCGGCGACACCAGGACGGCCTTCTCGACGTGCGTCGAGTGGCTCGCCGCGTAGGCGGCGGCGAGGAACCCCCCTGCCGAGTGACCGAGGACGATGATCCGCTCCGCGCCGATCTCCTCGCGGAGAGCATCGATGTCCGCGAGCGACCGCTTCAGCGAGTACGCGCTGGTCGGCAGGTCGGGGGAGGAGCCGCCGCCGGGCTGGTCGAACAGGTAGACGTCGTGACCGGTCGCGGCGAGCGGCGCGAGCGCCTCGACGTTCCCCGGCGAGATGTAGCCGCCGGGGCCGCCGTGCAGGTACACGATCGGCACCTCGGAGCCGTCGGACTCAGGGGCGTCGACCTTCCAGTAAGCCACCCGCGAGCCGGTCGGCAGATCCGCGTACCGCGGCGCCTCCGGGCTCGAGGGGGCCGAGGCCCCGGGAACCGGCGCGAGGACCGTGGCGCCGCCGAGCGCACCGAGGAGCAGGGTGGCGACGACGGCCACGGCGGCCGGGGTCCGCCGCCGCAGCAGGGTTCGGCGCGGCGCTCGGCGATGCAGGAGGAGGCGCTCCGCCGCCGCGACCAGCAGGAACACCAGCAGGAGCGAGACGGCGGTCCACACGATCACGGCGAACGGCAGCGACGCGGTGAGGGCGAAGGCGGCCGCGAGTGTCGCGACGGAGACGCCGAGGAGCACCGCGATCGCGACCGCGAGCACGAACAGGACGACACGGAGGACAGCCCACCGAGAGGAGGGCTGCGGCGACGACGGTGCGGTGGCGGGAACGGGGGCAGGCGAGGGCGGGGTGGAGCGCACGGCGGAGGACTCTCTGAAGGCGGTGGAGGAGTGACGGGGCGGACTGCGCCGCCTCGCCGATCGCGGATCGGCGGGCGGCGCAGCATCGGGAACGGGTGCTAGCCGGCGCGGTTGACGACCGCGGCGAACGCCCCTGACGGGATGGCCGTCCCGGAGCCCAGCGGAGACACCACGCCCACGGTGGAGGGAGTGTCCCGGTCGACGGACCAGTGGTGCAGACCGGCGAGGCCCTGCGTCTTCACGAAGTCGGCGATCGTCTCGAAGTCCGCGACGGAGGTGACCTCCTCGGTTACGTCGTTGACGCCGATCATCGCGGTCAGCTCGAGCTTCGAGTAGGGGATGCCGTGCTTCTCGTGCACGTTCCGAGCGGCCTGGACGGCGGACGCCCCCATGTCGGTCCTCCCGGTCGTCGAGTCGATGACCGCGTTCGCGGCGGTCGCCGACCCGTAGTCCATGGCCATCAGGTCGACGGTGTAGTGCTGCAGGCCGGAGGCCTTGATCGCCTCGACGGTCGTGACTCCGACGTCGGTCAGGCTGTACCTCGATCCGTCCGACGCCGCCGCGGTGGGCAGGGTGAACTGGAACCGGAGGTCCGGGTACTTCACCTCGGCCGCGGCAGCGGCGTCCGCGAGCTCCCGGATCTGAGCGGCGGTCTGCCCGCGCTCGATGTCGAAGTCGATGCCGATCAGGTTCTTCGAGGCGTAGCGGCTGATGAAGGAGTCGAGCTGCGCGGCGTTCGCGGTGAACACCGCCGAGGCTCCTCCGGTGGCGAGCACGTAGTCCACGTCCGCAGCGACCAGCTGGTCGATCGAGCTGCGGAACTCGTCCGCCGTGACGCCCGCCCAGTTCGGGGCGTCCCCGGTGCCGGAGGCGAAGGCGAGCGTGACCGCGCTGCTGCCGGTCCGGCTCGCCCAGGAGTCCGGACCCACGAGCGGGACGATCCGGCCGTCGACCGCGGTGCGCAGCTGGTGGGTGTTCCAGTCCATGTTGACGGTGATGTCCTTGTAGCCGGAGCGCAGGACGGCAGGGGACGTTCCGGTGACGGGCGCCGCGGTGCCGGGGCCCTTCGCGGGATCCGTGGCGGCGGACGGCGCCGGCGTCGGCACCGCCGTCTTCGCGGGGACCGGAGTCGTCGTCGGGGCCGGGGTCGAGGTCGGGGCCGGAGTCGAGATCGGGGCGGGGGCGACCGCGCTCGCGGGCTGCCACACCTTCCCGGAGCCGATCGCACCGGACTCGATGCGGGGGTCCGCGCCGCTGGTCCACCAGCCGGCGGTGTAGAGCTTCCCGTCGCGCACGACCTGCTGGCCGCCGGTGTAGGTCGCCGACGCACTCCAGGCCGCGACGCCGGGGAACGGGTCCGACGCGGCGGCTGCCGGCGCGCGCGCGGCGGTGGGCACCGCGGCGGCGACGGGCGCCGGGGCGCGCACGGGGGTCGGCGTCGACACCGGAGCGGGCACGGCGGTCGGCGTCGGCGCGGGCGCCTGCGCGGCGGACGGCGCGCTCACGCCGGCGGTGGGCTGCCACACCCTGCCCGTCCCGACCGCACCGGAGACCAGCAGCGGGTCCTCGCCCCGGGTCCACCAGCCGGCGGTGTACAGCTTCCCCTGGCGGGTCACCTGCTGTCCGCCCGTGTAGACCCTGGTCGCGCTCCACTCCGGGGTCGCAGAGGAGGCGGCGGCCGCCGACGCGAGGGAGGACGGGGTCCGAGCGAGGGCGGGTCCCGCTCCCAGAACAGCACCTCCCGCCAGGAGCCAGAGGGTGGTGAGCCCGGCGATCGTGCAGCGGATTCGAGTGCGCACTTCAGTCCTCTCGATTCGGTGAAGAGGCTCGGAGACGGAGCCACGTCGGAGAATCGCACGGACGTCCCGACCCCGCCGTCCTGGCGCGGGACCTGGCGCACCGCATCGTCAGCGGGAGGGACGACTCCCCAGCTGCTCGCCGCGCCTCCAGAGCCACTCGACCGGGCCGACAGCGAAGCGGCGGAGCCAGAGATGCGCAGCGAGCACGACGATCGCCGCGATCAGGACGAACGCGCCGATCGTCACCGGCACCCGCCACGGGGCTGCGGTGACCGCGAGCCCGAGACCCCAGCCGTAGAACAGAGCACCCCCGAGCAGGTTCTGCAGAAGGTAGGCGCTCAGAGCGACCCGGCCGACCTCGCGAGCGCGACGCGCGACCCAGCCGTCGCTCCCCCGGCGCAGGCCGAGCTCGGCGAGGAGGGCGAGCAGTCCGAGCGCCACCAGCGGAGCGGCGAGATAGCGCTCGGCCAGCAGACCGGCCGCGCTCCCGGTGAGGCCGAGCGCCAGGTCGACAGGGGCCGCGAGCGCGCCGAGGACCATCAGTCGCCGCCGCAGTCGCCGGCCCTCCTCCTCGAAGAGGCCGGCGCGCAGCAGCTGGGCGCCGAGCAGGAACATCGCCAGGCTGAGGACGCCGATCAGCACGGGTTCCGCCCGGAAGACTCCCGTGTTCTGCAGCCGGAAGAGGGCGAGGCCGAGGAAGGAGGCGTCCGCGTACGGGCTGCGACCGGTGGGACCCTGACCGGCACCCGGCTGCGTCGCCACGAGCGCCACGAGCGCCGAGATCAGCAGGACGTGCAGCGCGCCGAGGACGACCACCGTGCGCCGCTGCGTCCGCGGCCGGGTGAGCAGCAGCCACGCCACCACGGCCCCCGTCACCGCGTAGCCCATCAGCACATCGAACTCCGCGATCAGCACGTAGTTGACCGCCCCGTCGAGCAGGAGCAGCGTCGCCCGCCAGAGGTAGCGGCCGGGCCAGCGCCGACCCCGGCGGACCGCCGACGCGTGCTGGATCGCCAGCCCGATGCCGAAGGTGAGCGAGAGCAGGGCGAGGAACTTCCCCTGCGCCAGAGCCATCAGCACCAGTTGCACGGTCTGCGCGCCCGGGGACGTCCCGGGTGTCACCGGCTCGCTGAGCATCCCGAGCAGTCCCCAGGGGTGGGAGAACAGCCAGATGTTGGTGCCGAGGGTCCCGATGATCGCGACGCCGCGGACGACGTCCAGCGAGTCGATGCGCCCTCTCGCCGTCTCGGGGACCGGCAATACAGTCGTATTGGTCATGGTCGAGAGCGTAGCCTGCTCGAGCGGACGGATCGAGAGGAGCGCACGTGGCCGATCGGCGCGAGAGCAGGAGCGACATCCTCTCGGCGGTCGTCACCGTCCTCTCGACGCGCGGGGCCGATCAGCTCAGCATCCGGACCGTCGCCGCTGAAGCAGGCGTCTCGGCAGGCGCCGTCCAGCACCACTTCCCGACGAAGCAGGCGCTGCTGACCGGCGCGATGGCAGCGGTGGAGGAGCGGTTCCGCCGGCGGATGCTCGACCTGCGGGAGGAGGAGCCGTCGGCGGACGCTCGTCTCCGCGCCTTCTGCGAGGCGATCGCCTGCGTCGAGGACGCCGACGTCCCCGACGCCGTGGTCTGGACCGCGTTCGCCTCACGCGCCGGCACCGACCCCGAGATCCGCGCCCTGCACACCGACGGCTGGTCGCGCACGGAGGACGTCGTCCTGGAGCTGCTGCACGCCGCGCACCCCACGGCGCCGCTCGGCCCCGACGACGCCGCGCTCCTCCTCGCCGTCCTCGACGGCATCGCCGTCGCCCGCGCCGCCGAGCAGCCGACCCGCCTCTCCCCCGCCCGCGCCCGAGCCCTCCTCACCCGCACCCTCACCCTGCTGATGCCCTGACCCCCCTCGCGAGATGCCACTTGAGCCCGCTTCCCCCGGCGTGTCGCGTACCCAACTGGCATCTCGCGACCCGTCACGCCCTCGCACCCACCAGGAGCGAGCACCCTCCAGGCAGAGCGCGCGATCGAGAATCGCGTGCCAAGCGATTCTCGACAGCGCGACGGAACCCGCTCTGCGGAACGCACGACGTCGCAAAGCCGACCGCGCTGAGCCGCACAGGGGGCGGCTCAGAATTCAACACAGTTCGCGTGCCAGCGATTCTCGACAGCGCGACGCGACACGCTCCACGAAACGCACCACGTCGACAAGCCGACAGCGCTGAGCCGCACAGGGGGCGGCTCAGAATTCAATACCACGGGTCAGAAGCGAGCACCTCTAAGGCAGAGCGCGCGAACGAGAATCGCGTGCCAAGCGATTCTTGACAGCGCGACGCGACCCGCTCTGCGGAACGCACTATCTCCAGAAGCCGACCGCGCTGGGCCGCGCGGGGAGCGGCCCAGAAGACGGCACCGCTCGGCTGATCCGCCTCCGGCGGATCAGCCGAGCGCCCGCTCGATCTTCGCCGTGATCTCGGTCTGGTCGAGGTAGTTGTCGATGACGACGACCTCGGCGAAGGTCTTGCCGATCCTGCCGATCAGCTCGCGGGAGGTGAGGATGACCTGCGCGTCGGCGGCGAGGGCGTCGACGGAGGCGAGGTCGGAGGCGACGACGTCGGCTTCGAGGTCGAGGGCCTCGAGGGCCCGCTCGGCGCCGAGCTTGAGGATGGCGGAGGTGCCGATTCCGGCGCCGCAGAGGGTGACGATCTTCATGCGCTTCTTCCGTGATGCGGGATGTCGTCGGTGAGGACGGCGTTGATGCTGCGGACGGTGCGGGCGGCGGCGAGGGCCGCGACCGCGTCCGGCTTGCTGAGGACGTCGGCGAGGCCGGAGACGAAGCCGACGTGGCCGTGCGCCTGGGTGGCGGCGATGCCGATGACGACCGAGACCGGGTCGTTGGTGCTGTGGCCGAAGGCGACGGGGTCGGCGAGGGTGACCACCGAGATCCCGTCCGCGAGCACGTCGTTGCCGGGGCGGGCGTGCGCGAGGGCGAGGCCGGGGGCGATCACGATGTAGGGCCCGAGCACGTCGACCTGCTCGACCATCCGGCGGGAGTAGGCCGGGTCGACCGCGCCGCTGCGCTCGAGGGCGCGGCCCGCCTCCATGACCGCCTCGCGCCAGCTGGCAGCGGGGTGCCGCAGTGCCACCGCGGCGTCGGAGAGCGGGTCGAGGGGCATGCTCAGGCCGCCTCGAAGCCGGCGCTGATGGTCTCGATCAGCTCGCGACGCTCGTCCAGCGGCAGGAAGCTGGCCTCGGCCGCGTTGACCTGGAACGCCTCGAGGTCGTCGAGGTCGTACCCGAACGCGTCCGAGAGCAGCGCGAGCTCGCGGCTGAGCGTGGTGCCGCTCATCAGGCGGTTGTCGGTGTTGACGGTGACGCGGAAGCCGAGCTGGTAGAGCAGGTCGAACGGGTGGTCGGCGAGCTCGGTGCCCCACGCGGCGATCGCCCCGGTCTGCAGGTTCGAGGACGGGCTGAGCTCGAGGGCGATCCGCCGGTCCTTCACCCACTCGGCGAGCTCGCCCAGAGTCACGTAGCTGGCATCGTCGTCCTGGCGCTCGATGCGGATGTCCTCCGCGAGCCGGACGCCGTGGCCGAGGCGCAGCGCGCGGCCGTCCAGGAGCGCGGAGCGGATGCTGTCGAGTCCGTCGGCCTCGCCCGCGTGCACCGTCGTCGGGAAGTGCGCCGCGGCGAGGAGCTCGAAAGCGGGGCGGTGCCGCGACGCGGGAAAGCCCGCCTCGGCTCCGGCGATGTCGAAGCCGATCGCGCCGCGCTCGCGGTGGCGCAGGGCGAGCTCGGCGATCTCGAGCGAGCGGTCGGTGTGCCGCATCGCGGTGATGAGCTGGCCGACGCCGAGGCGGGAGCCGTGCGCGGCCGCCTCCTGGACGCCCTGCTCGATTCCCTCCTGCACGGCCTCGACGGCCGCGTCGAGGGTGAGACCGGCGCGGAGGTGCTGCTCGGGCGCCCAGCGGATCTCGCCGTGCACGACTCCGTCCGCGGCGAGGTCGAGCACGAATTCGCGGGCGACGCGCTCGAGCGACGAAGCGGTCTGCATGACGGCGATCGTGGCCTCGAAGGTCGCGAGGTAGTCCTCGAGCGAGCCGGAGTCCGCCGTGGTCGTGAACCACCGCTCGAGGGCCTCGGGGTCCTCGGCCGGGAGGGCGACGCCGGTCTCCGCGGCGATCTCGACGATCGTCTCGGGGCGGAGTCCGCCGTCGAGGTGGTCGTGCAGCGACACCTTGGGCAGGTCGTCGATGAGGATGCCCTCGCCCGGGAGGAGGTACTCCTCGTGGCTGCTGCCGATCTCGGTGCTGTCGGTCACGGTGCTCCTCCGGTGGGACGACGGTTCGCCGACCACCTTACGGTGCCGCCCGCGCCGGCCTCCCTCGCGGCTGCCACCCCGTCCGGGTCGCGGCGGGTCCGCGAGCGGGCCGCGCCCCTCCGGCACGCGGAACGACCTCGGGCACGCCGGAAGTGGAGGATCCCACGAGCCGGGGCCGGTTCCACGAGCCCGAACATCCGCTCGGCTCACCTCCGGCGCGCGGAATCACCTTCGGCACGCCGGAACACGCGGATTCCACGAGCCCGAATCGAGCCTCCGAGCCGAACGTCCGCCGGGCTCGCCTCCGGCACGCAGAGACGGCACCGGCACGCCCGAACCAGCGGATTCGACGAGCCCGACTCGATTCCACGAGCCGGACATCCACCCGAACCACCTCCGGCACGCAGAGACAGCCCCGGCACGCCCGAACCAGCGGGTTCGACGAGCCCGAATCGAGCCTCCGAGCCGAACGTCCGCCGGGCTCGCCTCCGGCACCCGGAGACAGCTCCGGCACGCCCGAACCAGCGGGTTCGACGAGCCCGACTCGATTCCACGAGCCGGATATCCACCCGAACCACCTCCGGCACGCAGAAACAGTCCCGGCACGCCCGAACCCGCGGATTCGACGAGCCCGACCCGATTCCACGAGCCGGACATCCACCCGAACCACCTCCGGCAGGCGGAGACGGCTCCGGCACGCGGAGACAGCTCCGGCACGCGGAGACGGCTCCGGCACGCGGAGACAGCTCCGGCACGCCGGAATCCGTGGATTCCGCGTGCCGGAGGGCGTTTCGCGAGCCGGAGATCGACCCGAGCGGCGGCGACGGTCAGGCGATGCGCTCCGCCACCAGTGGGCCGCCGTCGAGGACCACGTCGCCCTCGTCGCCGATGCGGTACGCGCCGTCCAGCGCCTCGAGCGCGCGGGAGAAGCGGGACGGCTCGTCGGCGGAGAGCGTGAAGAGCGGCTGACCGGCGCGGACCCGGTCGCCGGGCTTCGCGTGCAGGTCGATGCCCGCCGCGTGCTGCACCGCGTCCTGCTGGCGCGCGCGCCCCGCGCCGAGGCGCCAGGCCGCGATGCCGAAGGGCAGCGCCTGCTGCTCGACCAGGACGCCGTCGCGCTCGGCGAGCACCACGTGCGTCTCGCGGGCGACCGGCAGTGCGCCGTCCGGGTCGCCGTCCTGCGCGCGGATGACGGCACGCCAGGTGTCCATCGCCGCGCCGCCGTCGAGCGCGCCCTCGACGTCCGCGTCGGGCTGCCCGGCCAGCGCGAGCATCTCGCGGGCGAGCGCGAGGGTCAGCTCGCGGACGTCCGCGGGGCCACCGCCGGCGAGCACCTCGACGGACTCGCGGACCTCGTTCGCGTTGCCGATCGCGAGGCCGAGCGGCACGTTCATGTTGGTCAGCAGCGCCGTGGTGCGGACGCCGGCGTCGTTGCCGAGATCGACCATGGCGCGGGCCAGCTCGCGCGAGCGCTCGATGTCGGTCATGAAGGCGCCGGAGCCGAACTTGACGTCGAGGACCAGGGCGTCGGTCCCCTCCGCGATCTTCTTCGACATGATCGAGGAGGCGATCAGCGGGATCGCCTCGACGGTGCCGGTGATGTCGCGCAGGGCGTAGAGCTTCTTGTCCGCCGGGGCGAGACCGGAGCCCGCCGCGCAGATCACGCCGCCGACGGTCCGCAGCTGCTCGAACATCTCCTCGTTGCTGAGGTCCGCGCGCCAGCCGGGGATCGCCTCGAGCTTGTCGAGCGTGCCGCCGGTGTGACCGAGGCCGCGGCCCGAGAGCTGCGGCACCGCGACGCCGAAGGAGGCGACCAGCGGCATCAGCGGCAGCGTGATCTTGTCGCCGACACCGCCGGTGGAGTGCTTGTCGACCGTTCGCTTGCCGAGGCCGTCGAAGCTCATCCGCTCGCCGCTCGCGATCATCGCGAGGGTCAGGTCGCGGATCTCGTCGCGGTCCATCCCGTTGAGCAGCACGGCCATCGCGAAGGCGGCCATCTGCTCACCCTGGACGTAGCCGCGGGTGTAGGCGTCGATCAGCCAGTCGATCTGCTCGGTCGAGAGCGTGCCGCGGTCGCGCTTGGTGCGGATGACGTCGACGGCGTCGAACGCCTCGACGGGGGTGGACGGGGTCATGCGGGGTCCTCGGTTCAGGAGTGGGAGCGGGAGGCGGCGGGGCGGGACTACTCGGCCGCGTACGCCTCGAGAGTGCGCGGACCGAACGCGTCGGGGATGACCTCGTCGATCGTCTTCACGCCCGACACGGTCTGCAGGAGCATCCCGTCCGCGGAGTGCTCGAAGAGCAGCTGACGGCAGCGCCCGCAGGGCATCAGCACGCCGCCCTTGCCGTCGACGCAGGTGAAGGCGACGAGCCGGCCGCCGCCCGTCATGTGCAGCGAGGACACCAACGCGCACTCGGCGCAGAGGGTCAGGCCGTAGGAGGCGTTCTCGACGTTGCAGCCGGAGATCACCCGGCCGTCGTCGACCAGCGCGGCGACGCCCACGGGGAACTTCGAGTACGGCACGTAGGCCTTGCCCATCGCGTCGAGCGCGGCGGTGCGCAGCGCGTCCCAGTCGATGTCGGTCATCGGATCCGTCCTCACGATTTGAGATAGGGCTTGCCGGCGGCGGCCGGCCCGCGGGACTGCCCGACCAGGCCGGCGACCGCGAAGATCGTCACCACGTAGGGCAGCATCAGCATGAACTCGCTCGGCACCGGCGAGCCGATGACGCCGAGCACGTTCTGCAGGTTGGTCGCGAAGCCGAACAGCAGCGAGGCGAGGGTGGCCTTGATCGGGTCCCAGCGGCCGAAGATGACCGCCGCCAGGGCGATGAAGCCCGCGCCCGCCGTCATCTCCTTGCCGAAGGCGCCGACCGCGTCGAGCGTGTAGTACGCCCCGCCCATGCCGGCGATCGCGCCGGCCAGCGAGACGTTCCAGAACCGCGTCCTGGCCACGTTGATGCCGACGGTGTCCGCGGCCTGCGGGTGCTCGCCGACCGCGCGGAGCCGCAGGCCCCACTTCGTCTTGAAGAGCCCCCACCACACGGCGAAGATCGCGAAGTACATCAGGTAGACGATGATCGTCTGGTTGAACAGCACCGGACCGAGGATCGGCACCTGGCTGAGTCCCGGGATCGGCAGCCGGTCGAACTTGACCGGCGAGTTGAAGACGGCGGCGTCGCTGGTCAGCACCTGCGAGTAGAGGAAGCTCGTCAGCCCCGTCACGAGGACGTTGAGGACCACTCCGACGATCACCTGGTCGACCAGGTACTTGATCGCGAAGGCGGCGAGCACGAACGAGACCAGCACGCTCGCGACCATCGCCGCGAGCAGGCCGAGCACGGGCTGGCGGGTCAGCGAGCCGACCATCGCCGCGGTGAAGGCGCCGGCGAGCAGCTGGCCCTCGATCGCGACGTTGACCACGCCGACGCGCTCCGAGATGACGCCGCCGAGCGAGCCGAAGATCAGCGGGGTCGCGAGCCCGACGGTGCCGAGCAGCAGACCCGGCAGCGGCAGGGTCGCGCCCGCGGACGCCCAGACCAGGAAGCCGACCAGGAAGACGAGCGCGAAGAGCGCCGAGAGCCAGAGCGGCAGGCGGCGGGCCGAGCGGGTGAACGCGACGGCGACCGCCGTCAGACCGACCAGGACGACCGCCACGACCACGCCGGTAGCGCGGGTCGGGAACGGCAGGTCCGGCAGGGCGAAGAAGTCGTTGCCGGAGGCGAGGCGGAACGAGCTGGTGCCGTCGCGGCCGAGGGCCACGAACAGGATCACGGCCAGCAGCGAGAAGATCCCGAACGCGATCGGGGCCTTCCAGCTGCGGACGGCGACCCGGGACGCGGTCCCGGGGGCACGGGTGACTGCGGTGGTCATGCGGACACCTCCGTGGTGCGGCGCGTGCGGCGCTTCGGGGCGACCCCGGGCGTCGGGAGGCGGAAGATCGCGCGCACCAGGGGCGGCGCGGCGATGAAGAGGACGATCAGCGACTGCACGACGAGGACCACGTCGATCGGCACTCCCTCGGCGGCCTGCATCGAGTAGCCGCCGGCCTTGAACGCGCCGAAGAGGATGCCGGCGAAGAACACGCCCCAGGGCCGCGAGCGGCCCAGCAGCGCGACGGTGATCGCGTCGAAGCCGATGCCCGCGTCGATCCCGGAGGTGAATCCGGTGGTGACCGTGCCCATCACCTGCGCGCTGCCGGCCAGGCCGAGCAGGCCGCCGGAGAGCAGCATCGCGTACACGTAGCTGTTCTTGACGTCGATGCCGGCGACGCGGGCCGCGTGCGGGTTCTCGCCCACCGCGCGGAACTTGAAGCCGATGCTCGAGCGGTTGAGCAGCCACCAGACGAAGACCGTCGCGAGGATCGCGACGACGAAGCCGAGGTTCAGCGAGTAGCCGGAGCCGAGGAGGTCGGGGAAGACCGCCGTGTCCTTCATCCCGGGCGACTTGGGGTTGTTCGAGCCCGGAGCCTGGAGGGCGCCCGGCGTGCGCAGGAGGTAGGAGACGAAGTAGAACGCGACGTAGTTGAGCATGATCGTGAGGATCACCTCGTGCGCGCCGGTCCGCGCCTTGAGCAGGCCGACGAGGCCGCCCCAGAGCGCACCGCCCAGGATGCCCGCGGCGAGGGTGATCACCAGGTGCACGCCGAACGGCAGGTCGAAGGAGAAGCCGACCCAGCCGGCGCAGGCGGCGGCGATCAGCATCTGGCCGCGGCCGCCGATGTTGAACAGGCCGACGCGGAAGGCCAGGGCGACACCGAGACCGCCGGCGATCAGCGGCGTCGCGAAGGCGAGCGTGTCCGTCAGCGGCTTGATGCCGTTCGCGAAGCCCTCGCGGCGGAAGTTGTAGACCGAGCCCTGGAAGAGCGAGGAGTACGCCCCCGCGACCGACTGCCAGATCGCCTGCAGCGTGTCGAGCGGCCGGGCGAAGAAGTAGCCCGAGGCCGACTGGACCTCGGGGTCGGTCGCGGCGATCAGCACGCCGCCCGCGATCAGCGAGAGCAGGACGGCCAGCACCGACATCAGCGCGGTCCCGGAGAGGATCTCGCGGAGGACGCGCGAGGCCCCGCTCTCGATCGGGCCGGGCCGCGCCTCCTGACCCGGCTTCTGACCCGGCTCGAGGCCGGTCGCCCTCTCGGACTCGGCGTCCGGATCGACGGCGGGCAACTGCGCGTCGCTCATGCGGCCGCACCCTTCTCGGCGGGCGACTGCCCGGCCATCATGAGCCCCAGGGTCTCCCGGGGAGTGTCGGCGGGGACGATTCCGATGATGCCGCCCTTGTACATGACCGCGATGCGGTCGGCGAGAGCCGCGACCTCGTCGAGCTCGGTCGAGACGACGATGACGGGCACGCCCGTGTCGCGGGTCTCGACGATGCGCTTGTGCACGAACTCGATCGAGCCGACGTCGATGCCGCGGGTGGGCTGGGCGGCGATGAACAGCCGCAGTTCGCGGCTGAGCTCCCGGGCCAGGACGACCTTCTGCTGGTTGCCACCGGAGAGCCGGCCGACGTGGGTGGTGATGCCCTGGGCGCGGACGTCGAACTCGCGGACGCGCTCCTCCGCGAACGTCTCCAGCGCCTTCAGCTGCAGGCCGAGGCCCTTGACGAAGGGGCCGCTGTCGCTGCGGTCGAGCATCAGGTTCTCGGCGATGGTGAACTCGGCGACCAGGCCGTCCTCGGTGCGGTCCTCGGGGACGAAGCCGACGCCGGCGTCGAGCACCCGCCGGACGGAGAGGCCGTCGAGCCGGCGCCCGTCGAGGGTCACTGTGCCCTCCACGCGCTCCTGCAGGCCCATGATCGCCTCGGTCAGCTCGGTCTGGCCGTTGCCCTGCACGCCGGCGATGGCGAGGATCTCGCCGCGGCGGACCTCGAACGAGACGTCGTCGACGACAGCCTGCCCGTTCGCGTCCCGGACGGTGAGGTGGCTGACGACGAGGGCCTCGTCGCCCGCCCGGGCCGGCTCCTTCTTGACGGTGAGCTCGACGGCGCGGCCGACCATCAGCGAGGCCAGCTCGGCGTTGCTCGCGGTCGGCGAGGCCTCCCCCACGACCTGGCCGAGGCGGATGACCGTGATGCGGTCGCCCACCTCGCGGACCTCGCGCAGCTTGTGCGTGATGAAGACGATCGCGGTCCCGGAGGCGCGCAGCTGCCGCATGATCGCGATCAGCTCGTCGGTCTCCTGCGGGGTCAGCACCGCGGTCGGCTCGTCGAAGACGAGGACCTTCGCGTCGCGGGAGAGCGCCTTGATGATCTCGACCCGCTGCTGGACGCCGACGGGCAGGTCCTCGACGATCGCGTCGGGGTCGACGTCGAAGCCGAAACGGTCCGAGATGTCCCGGACCCGGGCGCGCGCGGCGGCGAGGTCCAGCCGCCCGCCCGACTTCGTCTCCTCGTGGCCGAGCATGACGTTCTCGGCGACCGAGAAGACCGGCACGAGCATGAAGTGCTGGTGCACCATGCCGATGCCCGCCTTCATGGCGTCGCCGGGGCCGGAGAAGCGCTGGACCACGTCGTCCAGCAGGATGTCGCCCTCCTCCGCCTGGTACAGCCCGTACAGGACGTTCATCAGCGTGGACTTGCCTGCGCCGTTCTCGCCGAGGAGGCAGTGGATCTCACCGGGTTCGACGGTGAGATCGATGTGATCGTTGGCCACGAGAGCGCCGAAGCGCTTCGTGATGCCCCGCAGTTCGAGCTTCATGGGTCCAATCTAACTTTCGGTGCGGGGTGCCAGCGCGCGGGAGCCGGCGGGACAGCCGACGAGAGGCCGGTGGGCCCGAGCAGAACTCGGGCCCACCGGCCTCTTCGTCAGTGCGCTGCGATCGATCCGGGGATCAGGACGCGGCGGGAGCGGACGGCGACTCGACGGTGATCGAGCCGTCGATGATGCCCTCCTTGATGGTGTCCAGCTCGCCCTGCAGGTCGGCCGAGACCTTCGACTCGAAGTCGTGGAACGGCGCGATGCCGACCCCGTCGTTCTCGAGCGTGCCCACGTACGGGGTCGCGTCGAAGGCGTCGGCGCCCGCGGTGGAGGTGACGTCGGTCGTGCCGGCCTCGATGCCCTTGAGGATCGAGGTCAGGTACAGGTCGCCGCCGTCGGGGTAGGTCTCGTACAGGTCGGCGTCGACACCCACCATCGCGATCTCCTTGCCGGAGTCGCGGATGGCCTCGATGGCCGACTGGAAGATCGGGCCGCCGACCGGGAGGATGACGTCGGCGTTCTGGTCGATCAGGGACTGCGCGGCCGACTTGGCCTCGACACCGGCGGCGAAGCCTCCGGTGAAGGAGCCGGTCTGCGCGGCGACGTCCCAGCCGACGACCTTGACGTCGGTGCCCTTCTGCTCGTTGTGGTACGCCACGCCGTCCGCGAAGCCGTCCATGAAGATGGTGACGGTCGGGAACTGCTGGCCGCCGTAGGTGCCCACGACGCCCGTCTTCGAGTACGAGGCCGCCGCGTAGCCGGCGAGGAACGCCGACTGCGAGGTGTCGAAGGTGATCGGCTTGACGTTCGGCAGGTCGATCGACGCGTCGTCGATGATGGCGAAGTCGATGTCGGTGTTCTCCTCCGCCGCGGCCGAGGTGGCCTCGGCGAGGGCGAAGCCGACGGTGATGATGAGGTTGCAGCCCTGGTCGACGAGGCTCGTCAGGTTGGGCGCGTAGTCGGTCTCGGACTCCGAGGTGACGGTCTTCGGGGTGACGCCGAGGTCCTCGGACGCCTTCACGAGGCCGTTGTAGCCGAGCTCGTTGAACGACTTGTCGTCGAACCCGCCCGCGTCGGAGACCATGCAGGGCAGGAAGTCGCCACCGGCGGCGGCGCTCGAGCCGGTCTCCTCGGGGGCGGAGGCGCAACCGGCGAGAAGCGCGGTGACGCCCAGAGCGGCGAGACCGCCGAACGCGGCCTTACGCGTGGTGATAGTCAAGATTCGTCCTCCAAGATTCGGCCCCGCGCGCACGATCGGCACTGCAGGGCATCGATGACCTCACGTTACCCAAGGTGTCGGAACGCTCAGCCGCCGCGGAGGGCCAACTCGGGAAGCGTTACACAGTGTTGATCTTGGGGAAGAGCCGCGAGCGGCTCCTCCCCCGCGGTCGGCCACCTGGAGTGGTGCGTTCCGCAGAGCGGGTCGCGTCGGGCTGGCGGAAATCGCTCGCACGCGATTCCGGCTCGCGGCCCTCGACCCTTCGGGCGAGGGCGTCCGGGAGGTGGCCCTCCTGGACGGCTCCGCAACCAGCAGGTGAGGGCTCCACTTCCTCGGGCGCGCGTCCACCCCATGCTGATCGAGTAGCGCGCGGAGCGCGCGTATCGAGATCCACCCACGCCAGCAGGTGAGCCTGCAGGCCCGCCCTGCTGAGGACGTCGGGTCTCGATACGCCGCTGCGCGGCTACTCGACCAGCATGAGGAGAGCGGGCCGCGGGCTACAGGACGTCGGTGCGGCCCGAGAGGCGGAGGGCGTCGACGACGCCCTTCACCTTCTGGGCGTTCTCCGTGGTGGTGACGAGGAGTGCGTCGGGGGTGTCGACGACGACGATGTCCTTCACGCCGATCAGCGCGATGGTGCGGTTGCCGCCGCTGACCACGATGCCGGTCGCGGAGTCGGCCAGAACGCGGGCGTCCTCGCCGAGGATCGCCAGGTCGGAGCGCAGGCCGCTCGCGTGCAGCTTCGCGATCGACGCGAAGTCGCCGACGTCGTCCCAGGAGAAGTGGCCGGGGACGACAGCGAGCTTGCCCTCCGCGGCGGCCGGCTCGGCGACCGAGTAGTCGATCGCGATCTTCTCCAGGCCCGGCCAGATGCGGTCGACGACCGCGCCGCGCTCCGGGGTGTCCCACGCCTCCGCGAGCTCGAGCAGACCCGCGAGCAGCTTCGGCTTCGAGCGGCCGAGCTCCTCGAGCAGGCGGTCGGCACGGGCGATGAACATGCCGGCGTTCCAGAGGTACTGACCGCTCTGCACGTAGGTGCGGGCGGTGTCGGCGTCGGGCTTCTCGACGAAGGAGTCGACGGCGAGCGTGTGCGCGGCGCCCTCGATGCCGAGGTGGTCGCCGGTGCGGATGTAGCCGAAGCCCACCGCCGGCTCGGTCGGCGTGATGCCGATCGTCACGATGAAGCCGGCGTCGGCGGCGACGACCGCCTCGGCCACCGCGTCGTGGAAGAGGTGCTGACCGCTGATCACGTGGTCGGCCGCGAACGAGCCGATGATCACGCCGGGCTCGCGGCGCTCGAGGATCGCGGCGGCGAGGCCGATCGCGGCGGAGGAGTCGCGCGGCTCGCTCTCGAGGACGACGTTGAGGTCCTCGAGGCTCTCGAGCTGCTGCTCCACCGCGGCACGGTGCGCACGGCCGGTGACGACCATGATCCGGTCGGCACCCGAGATCGGGGCGAGGCGGTCCCAGGTGTCGCGGAGCAGGGTCTGGCCCGAGCCGGTGAGGTCGTGCAGGAACTTCGGGGCGTCGGCCCGGGAGAGCGGCCACAGCCTCGAGCCGATCCCGCCTGCCGGGATCACGCTGTAGAAGCGGTCGAGCGGGGCGCGGCCATCGGTCTCAGGTGATGTCATGTCCGCAGGATACAAGGGCGCCCGGACGTGTCCGTCCGTTCACCCGGGCGCGCTCCCGCGTTCACACGGCGCCCGTAGCGTCCGGAGGGTGAGAGTCGCGGTCGTCACGGAGAGCTTCCTCCCGTCGTTGAACGGTGTCACCACGAGCGTCCTCCGGGTCCTCGACGAGTTCGCGGCGCGCGGGATCGAGGCCCTCGTCGTCTGTCCTGCCGCGGGGGCGCCCGGGCACTACGCCGGCCACCGCGTCGTGGAGCACCCGGCGATCGCCTACCGCGACTTCCCCGTCGGGATCCCGACGCTCGCGCTCACCCGCGAGCTCGCCGCCTTCGAACCCGACGTCGTGCACGTCGCCTCGCCCTTCCTTCTGGGGGCGCGCGCCATCGCCTCCGCGAACCGGCTCGGTGTGCCCAGCGTCGCGATCTACCAGACCGACGTCGCGCGCTTCGCCGCCCGCTACGGGATCCGCGGGGCCCGGGCACTGGCCTGGCGGGTGATCCGCCAGATCCACGCGGGTGCCGATCTCACGCTCGCCCCCTCGACCAGCGCGCTCGACGACCTCGCCGCGGCCGGCATCGAGCGCACCGCGCTCTGGGGGCGCGGCGTGCAGAGCGACCGCTTCCACCCGCGGATGCGCTCCTCCCCCTACGCCGCGGAGGTGCGGGCGCCGGTCGCCCCCGGCGACGCGCTCGTCGGCTACATCGGCCGCCTCTCCCCCGAGAAGCGCGTCGAGCGCCTGGCCTCCCTCTCCTCTCTTCCGGGCGCGGACCTGGTCGTCGGCGGCTACGGCCCCTCCTCCTCCCGGGTCGCGGCGGCGCTCGGCTCCTCGGCGCGGATGCTCGGACGGCTCGACGGCGAGCGACTGCCCGCGGTCTTCGCGGCTCTGGACGTCTTCGTGCACACCGGCACCGAGGAGACCTTCGGGCAGACCGTGCAGGAGGCGCAGGCCTCGGGCACGGCGGTCGTCGCCCCGCACGCCGGCGGCCCGACCGATCTGATCGAGCACGGCGTGGACGGGCTGCTCTACGCGCCGGAGAGCGACTCCGATCTGCGTCGGCAGGTCGAGCGGCTGCTGGACGATCCGGGGCTCCGCTCGAGGCTCGGCGAGGCGGGCCGGCGCCGCGTGCTTCACCGCACCTGGAGCGCGCTCACGGACGAGCTCCTCGCGCACTACGCGACGGTCGGCGCACCCGTGTCGATGGCCCGCGGCAGCTAAGGCTCGCCTAAGCCGCGGCGACCGGGCCCGGCGCTTAGAATCGTCGAGCGAGTGTTCTCGCCGCTCCTCCGCCCCGCCCGCGTCCTCGAGTCGCGGGTCCGGTCAGGCCGACGGAGCAGTCAACCAGGGAGGGTTGTTCGTGTCAGTTTCAGCTGCTCAAACCCTCGCACCCCGGAAGCAGGGGAAGATCCGCCGTCCGGCCGGAACCCTCTACCGCGGTCGCGAAGGCATGTGGTCGTGGGTGCTGCACCGGATCACCGGTGTCGCCATCTTCTTCTTCCTCCTCGTGCACGTCCTCGACACGGCCCTCATCGCCGTGAGCCCCGAGGCGTACAACGCGGTCATCGCCCAGTACAAGAACCCGATCATGGGCCTCGGCGAGACCGGCCTCGTGGCCGCGATCGCGTTCCACGCCATGAACGGCCTGCGCATCATCCTCGTCGACTTCTGGAGCTGGGCCACCCGGAACCAGCGCCTGCTCTTCTGGGTCGTCATCGGCCTGTGGGTCGTGCTGATGCTCGGCTTCGCGCCCCGTCACCTCATCAACGTCTTCAGCGAGGGAGGTGCCCATTGAGCACCGTCGCCGCACCGCGGACTCCGCACGTCCCGACCCGCTCCTCCGGCACCAACTGGGAGAAGTGGGGCTGGATCTACATGCGCGCCTCCGGCGTCGTGCTGATCGTCCTGATCTTCGGGCACCTGATCTTCAACCTGCTGCTCGGCGACGGCATCAAGGCCATCGACTTCGGCTTCGTCGGCGGCAAGCTCGCCAACCCGTTCTGGCAGTGGTGGGACGTCGCGATGCTCTGGCTCGCGCTCATCCACGGCGGCAACGGCATGCGCACGCTGGTCAACGACTACGCGACCTCGCCGCTGCTGGCCCGCGTCTTCAAGGGCGGCATCGTCGTCTCGGTGGTCGCGCTGATCGCGCTCGGCACCTACGTCGTCTTCGGCTTCAACCCCTGCCCCACCGGCGGGGACCCGAGCCTGCTGCCCTCCTTCTGCGCCGCCTAGGCGCCCGGTGCCGCGCGGTCTGTCCGCGCGGCAATGCCACGCCACCGGGAGCGCCCCTCCCCCACTCCCGCCCTTCCACCCCGTTCAACGGAGCAGTCACCCAGTGAGCACACCAGGCCACGTCCACAGCGGCGGCGCTGATCAGAGCGCCTCCACCCAGACCCTCGGCGCCGACGGCGTCCACTACCACCAGTTCGACGTGGTGATCGTGGGAGCCGGCGGAGCGGGCATGCGCGCCGCGATCGAGGCCGGGCCCAAGGCGAAGACCGCCGTCATCTCCAAGCTGTACCCGACGCGATCGCACACCGGTGCGGCGCAGGGCGGCATGGCCGCCGCCCTCGCGAACGTCGAGGAGGACAGCTGGGAGTGGCACACCTTCGACACCGTCAAGGGCGGCGACTACCTCGTCGACCAGGACGCGGCGGAGATCCTCGCGAAGGAGGCCATCGACGCGGTCATCGACCTCGAGAACATGGGCCTCCCGTTCAACCGCACCGAGGACGGCAAGATCGACCAGCGCCGCTTCGGCGGGCACACCCGCGACCACGGCAAGGCGCCCGTGCGCCGGGCCTGCTACGCGGCGGACCGCACCGGCCACATGATCCTGCAGACGCTGTTCCAGAACTGCGTCCGCCTGGGCATCAACTTCTACAACGAGTTCTACGTGCTCGACCTCGTGATGACCGAGGTCGACGGCGTGAACAAGCCGTCGGGCGTCGTCGCCTACGAGCTGGCGACCGGCGAGCTGCACGTCTTCCAGGCGAAGGCGATCATCTTCGCCACCGGCGGCTTCGGCAAGATCTACAAGACGACGTCGAACGCGCACACCCTCACGGGCGACGGCGTCGGCATCATCTGGCGCAAGGGCCTCCCGCTGGAGGACATGGAGTTCTTCCAGTTCCACCCGACCGGCCTCGCCGGGCTCGGCATCCTCCTCACCGAGGGAGCGCGAGGAGAGGGTGCGATCCTCCGCAATGCCTCGGGCGAGCGCTTCATGGAGCGCTATGCCCCCACCATCAAGGACCTCGCGCCGCGCGACATCGTCGCCCGATGCATGGTGCAGGAGGTGGCGGAGGGCCGCGGCGCCGGTCCGCACAAGGACTACGTGCTGCTGGACTGCACCCACCTCGGCGCCGAGGTGCTCGAGACGAAGCTCCCGGACATCACCGAGTTCGCCCGCACCTACCTGGGCGTCGACCCGGTCGTCGAGCCGGTGCCGGTCATGCCGACCGCGCACTACGCGATGGGAGGCATCCCGACGAACGTCAAGGCGGAGGTCCTCTCGGACAACACCACCGTCGTCCGCGGCCTCTACGCCGCCGGCGAGTGCGCCTGCGTCTCGGTGCACGGCTCGAACCGCCTCGGCACCAACTCGCTGCTCGACATCAACGTCTTCGGCAAGCGCAGCGGCAACAACGCCGCCGACTACTCGCAGACCGTCGACTTCACCCCCCTGCCCGAGAACCCGGCCGGCGCGATCCGCGACATGCTCGCCTCGCTCCGCGGCGCCACCGGAACCGAGCGGATCGCCTCGATCCGCAAGGAGCTGCAGGACGAGATGGACAAGAACGCCCAGGTGTTCCGCACCGACGAGTCGCTCGAGCAGGTCACCGGCACCATCCAGCGCCTGCGCGACCGGTTCCGCAACATCTCGGTGCAGGACAAGGGCAAGCGCTTCAACACCGACCTCCTGGAGGCGGTCGAGCTCGGCTTCCTCCTCGACCTCGCCGAGGTCGTCGTCTACTCCGCCCGGAACCGCAAGGAGAGCCGGGGCGGCCACATGCGCGACGACTTCCCCAAGCGCGACGACGAGAACTACATGCAGCACACGATGGCGTACCTCTCCGGTGACGCCCACTCCTCCGACGCGGGCGACCACATCCGCCTCGATTGGAAGCCCGTCGTGATCACCCGGTACCAGCCGATGGAGAGGAAGTACTAGTCGTGTCGTCCGCCACTCTCGAGCAGCCCCCCGCCGCCCCCGCGGCCCCGGAGGCGTTCACCGTCACGTTCATCATCCGCCGCTTCGACCCGGAGCAGGACACCGAGCCGCGCTGGCAGGACTTCGACGTCGAGATGTTCTCGACCGACCGCGTCCTCGACGCGCTGCACCGGATCAAGTGGGACCAGGACGGGTCGCTGACCTTCCGCCGCTCCTGCGCGCACGGCATCTGCGGCTCCGACGCGATGCGGATCAACGGCCGCAACCGCCTGGCCTGCAAGACGCTGATCAAGGACCTCGACATCTCGCAGCCGATCTACATCGAGGCGATCAAGGGCCTGCCCCTCGAGAAGGACCTCGTCGTGGACATGGAGCCGTTCTTCGCCTCCTACCGCGAGGTGCAGCCGTTCCTGATCGCGAACACTCCGCCCACGAAGGGCAAGGAGCGCGTGCAGTCGGTCGCCGACCGCGCCCGCTTCGACGACACCACCAAGTGCATCCTCTGCGCCGCGTGCACGTCGTCCTGCCCGGTGTTCTGGACCGACGGGCAGTACTTCGGCCCCGCCGCGATCGTGAACGCGCACCGCTTCATCTTCGACTCGCGCGACGACGCGGGCGGAGCGCGCCTGGACATCCTCAACGACAAGGAGGGCGTCTGGCGCTGCCGCACGACCTTCAACTGCACCGAGGCCTGCCCCCGCGGCATCCAGATCACTCAGGCGATCGCCGAGGTGAAGCAGGCCGTCATCCGCGGCCGCGCCTGACGCCTCCTCCCCTGTTCGGCCCGTCGTGATCCTCGGATCCGGCGGGCCGTTCGTCGTTCCCGGGCCCGGCGGTGCACCTCCGGCACGTGGAAGCAGCTCCGGCACCCCCGAATCCGGCCGATCGACGAGCCAGACCCGGAATCACGAGCCGAACGCGAGCACATCCCACCTCCGGCACGCGGAAACTGCTTCGGCACGCCCGACGACGGCGGATCGACGAGCCGGACCCCGAATCGCGAGCCCGACGTCCTCGGAGCCGGCCCTCGATCGCCGGTCATCTCCTCCACAGTCGGCGGAGAGCGCGAGCCCTCCACCGAACGGGCGATCAGGTCCGCACGGATCGCCGTCCGACGGCAGAGTCGGCGCATGCAGTACGGAGTGCACCACATCGGCTACCTTCACGCGGTCGGCGTCGACGCCATCGCTGCCGTGCGATCGGGGGCACTGCGCCGCATCAGACGCGGTTGGTATGCGTCGCCGCACGCCTCGGCGGAGGAGCTGCGCGCGGCGGAGGCCTGCGGGTCGCTGTCCTGCATCTCGCTGCTGGCGGAGGCGGGCGCTTTCCGCCCGCCCGACACCCGACTCCACCTCGCCCTCACCTCCAGCTCGCGCCCGCGACCGCGAGAACTGGGCAGCGACGTGGTCACGCACTGGAGTCGCCGTTCGCAACCGACGGAGTACCGCTCCATCCGGACGACGCGCACCGAGGCGCTGACCCAGGTCTTCCTCTGCCAGCCTCTCGAGCTCGCCGTCGCCGTCGCCGATTCGTGCCTGCGTCTGCGCCTCATCGGGGCCGATGCTCTCGCCCAGGCGCTGGCGGCGCTGCCCCGTCGCTTCGCCGTCGTCGCGGAGCTCGTCGACGCCCGGTCGGAGTCCGGGACGGAGTCTGCCACTCGGGTCCGCCTGCATCTGCTCGGCATCAGGTGCGACATCCAGGTCGAGATCGACGGCGTCGGCAGGGTCGACCTGGTGATCGACGGGTGGCTGCTCCTCGAGATCGACGGTCGGGCCTGGCACGACGACCCCCACGCCTTCCAGCGAGACCGGGATCGCGACCGCGCGGCAGCCGAGCGCGGGTACACGACGCTCCGCTTCACCTACGCGGACGTGATGCATCACTGGCCGCACACCCGCGACAGCATCCTCGCGGTCCGCGCGCGCGGCCCGCTCCGCTGAGCCCCGCTCGTCCGACGCGAGGACGCCTCCCGTACGGTCAGAGGCGCACGGTTCGAGGAAGCCGAGGTCTCCGGGCGACCACCGGACGGCAGCGCCGATGCTCCGGCACGCGGAACAGGCTCCGGCACGCAGGAGGGACGCGATTCCACGAGCCGGAGGCGATCCCGCGCGCCGGAGGTCGCGGTGCGCCCGCCTGGGCACGGGGAACACGCTCCGGCACGCCAGAAGCCCGTGCACCCGCGAGCCGGAGGCGATTCCACGAGCCGGAGATCACGATGGACTCACCCCGGCGCACACGGAACAGGCTCCGGCGCGACGGAGTGACGTGCTTCCGCGAGCCGGAGGTCGTTCCACGAGCCGAGGGTCGCGTCGGGGGCATTCGGGCACGCGGAAAGCGCTCGGGCACGTCAGAATCGGCCGGAGTGACGAGCCGGGGGCGATTCTGCGAGCCGGAGGTCGCGCGGCCGAGGTTCGGCACGCGGAAACCACTCCGGCACGCCGGAAGTGCGCGATTCCACGAGCCGGGGATCGTTCCGCGAGCCGGACGTGACGGCGTCGGCGCTTCGGCACGCGAGACGAGCTTCGGCTCGTCAGAGGCGCGCAGGACGACGAGTCGGAGGCGATTCCGCGAGCCGGAGGTCGCGCGGCCGAGGTTCGGCACGCGGAAACCCCTTCGGCACGCGGGAAGCAAGCAATTCAACGAGCCGGGGATCGTTCCGCGAGCCGGACGTGACGGCGTCGGCGCTTCGGCACGCGAGACGAGCTTCGGCTCGTCAGAGGCGCGCATGACGACGAGTCGGAGGCGATTCCGCGAGCCGGAGGTCGCGCCGCGGAGATCCGGCACGCGGGAACTGCTCCGAAACGTCGGATGTGCGACATTCCACGAGCCGGAAGTGATTCTGCGAGCCGGAGGTCGCGCCGCCGCGGGCAGCGGAGGCATGCGTCTCGGAGCCGCGCCCGGCGCCTCTACGCTGGAGGGCATGACGGAGGCGGCGACCGAGGCACCGCGCGGCATCCCGGCGCTGTTCGAGCGGATCATGCGGACGAGGCCGGTGCGGGTGATGCTGCACTACTCCGAGAGCGGCGGGCCGCTGTTCGCGTCGGGGCTCGCCTTCCAGGCGCTGTTCGCGATCTTCGCGGCGCTGTTCGTGTTCTTCGCGGTCTTCGGCTTCGTCCTGCGCGACAACGCGGCGCTGCGCGACTCGCTCCTGCAGCTGCTCACCAGCTCGGTGCCCGGGCTGATCGGGGATAAGAACGCGCTGGTGTCCATCGACACGCTGCTCGACTCCACGATCCTCGGCTGGACCGGAGTGATCGCCGCGGCGGGTCTGCTCTGGACGGCGCTCAACTTCCTCGGCAGCCTCCGGCAGGCGGTGCGGATCCTGTTCTCCCTGCCCGGTCCGACCGTCCTGTTCGTCCTGCTCAAGCTCAAGGACGCGGGCCTCGCGCTCGTCTTCGGCGCCGTGCTGATCGTCTCGGCGGCGCTCTCGGTCTTCTCGACCTCGTTCGTCGACGTCGCGTTCGACGTCCTCGGGATCGGCAGCGACTCCACCCTCGGCCGGGTCACCGGCACCGTCGTCGGCCTGCTGATCATGCTCGCGCTCGACACCGCGACGCTCGCCGGCTCGTTCCGGATCCTCAGCGGCATCCCGATCCCGTGGAAGAACCTCTGGGTCGGCGCTCTGATGGGCGGGATCGCGCTCGGCGCGCTCAAAGTCCTCGGAACCCAACTGCTCGGCGGAGCCTCGCGCAACCCGCTGCTCGCCTCCTTCGCCGTCCTGATCGGTCTGCTGATCTGGTTCAACCTGGTCTGCCAGGTGATCCTGATCGTCGCCTCCTGGATCTCGGTCGGCATGAGCGACGCCGGCATCTCGGCGCGCAAGCGCACGCCGGACGAGATCGAGCGCGAGCGCGAGGAGCAGCTGCGCGTCGCCCGCCGCACCCTCGCCGAGGCGGAGCGCGAGCGCCTGCGCGCCGCTCTGCCGGACGCCTCGCTGCTCAAGCGCCGCCGCCTGGAGAAGCAGCTCTCGCGCCTCGAGGACGAGCTGGCCGACGCGGCCGCCTGACGCCGCGACCCACGCTCTCCTCGACGCCGATGCGGCCGCCTGAGCCCTGGCGCGGAACGACGTCTGTCGAACATGTCCGTTTCTGTTGACAACGGACACGAACGGGTCTAAAAAGATGTAAACGCAGATCCGAGGTCGACACCGACATCGCAGACGAGGCGTAGCATCTCGCGAGACGACGGAGTCCACATGTACGCACCGGAGCGGCACCAGGCGATCCTGGACCGCGCCCGCACCGACGGGCGGGTCGAGGTCCGCGACCTCGCGCAGTCCCTCGCGGTCACGCCCGAGACCATCCGCCGGGACCTCACCAGTCTCGAGAAGCGCGGCCTGCTGCGCCGGGCCCACGGCGGCGCGATCCCCGTCGAGCGCCTGGGCATCGAGCCCGAGGTCGCCGCCCGCGAGGGCCACCTCGCCGCGGAGAAGGACCGCATCGCCACCGCCGCGCTGGCCGAGGTCCCCGACGGCGGCTCGATCGCCATCGACGCCGGGACCACCACGGTCCGCCTCGCGGAGCTGCTCCCCCTGGACCGCCGGCTGACGGTCGTCACCCATTCCCTCCCCGTCGCGGTGGCGCTCGTCGGCCGGCCCAACATCGACCTCCACCTGCTCGGCGGGCACCTGCGCGGCGTCACGCAGGCCGCCGTCGGGCCGTGGGTCGCCCAGGTGATCCCCACCGTCTCGGTGGACGTCGCCTTCATCGGCACGAACGGCATCAGCCGGGAGCGGGGGCTCACCACCCCCGACCTCGACGAGGCCGTCGTCAAGACCGCGCTCATCGCCGCCGCGCGCCGGGTCGTCGTCCTCGCCGACCACTCCAAGTTCGGCCGCCAGGACTTCGGGCACGTCGCCCCGCTGTCCGCGATCGACACCGTCATCACCGATCGAGGGGTCGACGACGAGCTCGCCGACGACATCGAATCGGCAGGCCCGGAGGTCGTCCGCGCATGATCGTCACCGTCACCGCCAACCCCAGCATCGACGTCACCCTTTCGACGAGCGGCTTCGCCGTCGGCGAGGTCAACCGCGCCCACGGCGTCCGCCGCGACCCGGCCGGCAAGGGCGTCAACGTCGCCAGGGCCCTCGCCCGCAACGGCGTCGAGGCCACGGCGATCTACCCGGCCGACGCCTCCACCGGCCTCGACCTGCGCACCATGCTCGAGGCGGCCGGAGTCGCCTCCGCCAGCGCCGCGATCGCCGAGCCGATCCGCACCAACATCACCGTCGTCGACGACGCGACCGGCCGGACCACCAAGATCAACGAGCCCGGCCCGGCCGTCACCCCGGAGGAGGCGAAGGCGCTCTCCGACCTGATCTGCGACCACGTCGTCTCCGCCCCGCGCTGGCTCGTCGCCTGCGGCAGCGTCCCGCCCGGACTCGGCGACGACTTCTACCCGGCGCTCGGCCGCCTCGCCACCCACTTCGGCGTCCCCCTCGCCGTCGACACCTCCGGAGCACCGCTGACCGCGATCATCGCGGCCGGCACCGCGACGCTGGTGAAGCCCAACCTCGAGGAGCTCGAGGAGCTCCTCGGCCGCTCCCTCGCGACCGTCGGCGACGTCGTCGACGGAGCCCGCACACTCCTCCGCCTCCCGGACGCGCGAGCGCTCGTGAGCCTCGGAGAGCACGGCGCCCTCCTCGTCACGGCGGACTCGTCGTGGTGGGCGGGCGCACCCCCCGTCGTGCCCCTCAGCACCGTCGGCGCCGGCGACAGCACCCTCGCGGGCTACCTGTCGGCGACCAAGGCCTCGGAGGCGGAGCGTCTGCGGACGGCCGTCGCCTGGGGCACCGCCGCCGTCACCCTCCCGGGCAGTGAAGCCCCGGGTCCCGACTCCCTCCGCCTCGACGACGTCTCCGTCGTCGAGAACCCTGACCCCACCCTCCCGATTGGAGAACTGAGCGCATGACTGCTCTCACCGAGGCGTCGACGGTCATCGTCGACCTCACCGCCGCCACGAAGGACGACGCCACCGCGCAGCTCGCGAAGACGCTCGCCGACGCCGGCCGCGTCACCGACCTCGACGGCTTCCTCGCCGACGTCCGCGACCGCGAGTCGCAGATGGCCACCGGCATGCCCGGCGGCATCGGGATCCCCCACGCCCGCTCCTCGCACGTCGTCTCGCCCAGCGTCGCCGTCGGCATCGCGAAGTCCGGTGTGGACTTCGGCGCCCCCGACGGCCCGGCGGACCTGATCTTCCTCATCGCCGCCCCCGACGGTGCCGACCAGGCCCACCTCAAGATCCTCGCCCAGCTCGCCCGCAAGCTGATCCACGAGTCCTTCACCGGATCCCTCCGCGCCGCCGGCAGCGGCCAGGAAGTCGCGGACATCATCGCCCGAGAGGTCGTCGTCTCGTGAAGATCGTCGCCGTCACCAGCTGCATCGCCGGCATCGCGCACACCTACATGGCGGCCGAGGCCCTCGAGCAGGCCGCCAAGAAGAAGGGCTACCAGATCCAGGTCGAGACCCAGGGCGCGGCCGGCTCCGACCCGATGTCCGACCAGACGATCGCCGACGCCGACGTCGTGATCCTCGCCGCCGACCTCGAGGTCCGCGGCAAGGACCGCTTCGCCGGCAAGCCGACCCTCGAGGTCGGCACCTCGGAGGCGCTCGCCAAGGCCGCGGACGTCATCGACCGCGCCGCCGCGAAGGTCCAGGACGCTCCCGCCGCCGCCTCGACGGGCGCCCCGCGCTTCGTCGCGGTGACGAGCTGCATCGCCGGCATCGCGCACACCTACATGGCGGCCGAGGCGCTGGAGCAGGCCGCCAAGAAGCGCGGCTACCCGATCCACGTCGAGACCCAGGGCGCCGCCGGCTCGGACGAGATGACCGCGGGCGACATCGCCGCCGCGGACGTCGTCATCCTCGCCGCCGACCTCGAGATCCGCGGCAAGGACCGCTTCGCCGGCAAGCCGATCCTCCAGGTCGGCGTCGCCGAGGCGCTGTCGAAGCCGGACGAGGTGCTCGACCGGGCGCTCGCCCTGCGCGGCACCGGCACGGCTCCGTCCGCTCCGGCCGCGGCGCCCGCCGCCCCGAAGAAGGTCGGCGTCGGCACGCGCATCCGCCAGAACCTGATGACCGGCGTCTCGTACATGATCCCGTTCGTCGCGGCGGGCGGTCTGCTGATCGCACTGTCGTTCCTCTTCGGCGGCTACCAGATCGTCAGCTACACGCCGCAGCAGATCATCGACAACGGCTTCAACATCGCCAACATCACCGACTGGGCCGGAGTGATGTTCCTGATCGGCGGCGCGACCTTCGCCTTCCTGGTGCCGGTGCTCTCGGGCTTCATCGCCTTCGGCATCGCGGACCGCCCCGGCATCGCGCCCGGCTTCCTCGGCGGCGCCGTGGCGGTCACCGTCGGCGCCGGCTTCCTCGGCGGCCTCGCGTCCGGCTTCATCGCCGGCTACGCGGCGCTGTACATCTCGCGGATCAAGCTGCCGGCGGCCTTCAAGTCGCTGATGCCGGTCGTCATCATCCCGCTGATCGCGACCTTCATCACGGGCTTCCTGATGTTCGTCGTCCTCGGGGCGCCGCTGCGCGCGCTGAGCGAGGGACTGTCGGCCTGGCTCTCGGGCCTTACCGGCGGCAACCTGATCATCCTGGGGATCATCCTCGGCCTGATGATGGCGTTCGACATGGGCGGCCCGGTCAACAAGGTGGCCTACGCCTTCGCGACCACCGGTCTCGCCTCGGTCCCTGCGGACGGCGACCCGAACTCGGTGCAGTTCAAGGTGATGGCGATCGTGATGGCGGCCGGCATGACGCCGCCGCTGGGTCTGGCCCTCGCGACCTCGCTCCGCAAGCGCCTGTTCACCGACGCCGAGCGCCAGAACGGCAAGGCCGCCTACCTGCTGGGCGCCTCCTTCATCTCGGAGGGAGCGATCCCGTTCGCCGCGGTCGACCCGCTGCGCGTGATCCCCTCCGCCATGATCGGCTCGGCCGTCACCGGCGCGCTCGTCGCGCTCTTCGGCTCCACGCTGCGCGCCCCGCACGGCGGCATCTGGGTGACCGGACTGGTGGGGCAGCCGCTGCTCTACCTGGTCGCGATCCTCGTCGGCATGGTGGTCACGGCGGTCTGCGTGATCATCGCGAAGAGCATCAAGCGCGCTCCGATCGTCGCCGAGGTCCCGGAGCCGGCCACGGCCCGCCCCGTCGCCGTCTGATCCGTACCGACCGACCGTCCTGAGCGGTCCCGCCGGCGGTCCCGACTCCGTGTCGCCCCTCTCCTCCGAGGGGGCGGCGCGGGGCGGGGCCGCCGGCTTCTGCGTGTCCGGGGGTGCGCCGCTGCGCCGCTCCCCCGCGTGCCGCTCCGTGTCGGCGGTCCTCCGTAGACTGCTCCGGTGACTCGAAAGCCGCTCCGCATCGCCTCCGTCAACGTCAACGGCGTCCGCGCCGCCTTCCGCAAGGGCATGGGCGACTGGCTCGCCGCCCGCGACGTCGACATCCTCGCCCTGCAGGAGGTCCGCGCCTCCACCGACGACCTCACGGGGCTGCTCGGCGACGAGTGGGACGTGCTGCACGACGAGGCGACCGCCAAGGGCCGCGCCGGAGTCGCGCTCGCCTCCCGCAAGCGCGCGACGATCCACCGGGTCACGCTCGGCGCCGACGACTTCGACTCCGCGGGCCGCTGGCTCGAGGCCGACTACGAGGTCGGCGACCGCACCGTGACCGTCGTCTCCACCTACGTGCACTCGGGCGGCGTCGGCACGCCGAAGCAGGACGAGAAGATGCGCTTCCTCGACGCGATGATCGAGCGACTCCCCCAGCTGCAGGCGCACAACCCGCTCGCCGTCGTGATGGGCGACCTCAACGTCGGCCACCGCACCCTCGACATCAAGAACTGGAAGGGCAACGTCAAGAAGGCGGGCTTCCTCCCCGAGGAGCGCGCCTACTTCGACCGCTTCGTCGGCGCCGAGGGCGAGGAGGGCTACAACGCCGGAGCCGGGATGGGCTGGGTCGACCTCGGCCGCCGCTTCGCCGGCGAGGTGCCCGGGCCCTACACCTGGTGGTCGCAGCGCGGCCAGGCGTTCGACACCGACACCGGCTGGCGGATCGACTACCAGCTCGCGACTCCGGAGCTCGCCGCCCTGGCCCGCAGCTACGAGATCGACCGCGCCAGCGCGTGGGACACCCGCTGGTCCGACCACGCCCCCGTCGTCGTCGACTACGAGCTCTGACCCCCTTCTCCCCCGGCGCCGACCGCGCCGCCGTCACTCACGAGGCCTCACCATGACCCCCAGCACTCCGGGCGCGAAGCCCGTCATCTTCTCCGGCATGCAGCCCTCCTCCGGCTCGCTGCACCTCGGCAACTACATCGGCGCCCTCAGCCAGTGGGTGGCGATGCAGGACGACTTCGACGCGCACTTCTGCGTCGTCGACCTGCACGCGATCACCGTGCCGCAGGAGCCCGCCGAGCTGCGCGCGCGCACCCGCGCGACCGCCGCGCAGTACATCGCGGCCGGCATCGACCCGGAGCGCTCGACGCTGTTCATCCAGTCGCACGTCCCGGCGCACGCCGAGCTGGCCTGGATCCTGAACACGGTGACCGGCTTCGGCGAGGCCAGCCGGATGACGCAGTTCAAGGACAAGTCGGCGAAGCAGGGCACGGAGGCGGCCTCGGTCGGCCTCTTCACCTACCCGATCCTGATGGCCGCCGACATCCTGCTGTACCAGACCGACGCCGTGCCGGTCGGCGAGGACCAGCGCCAGCACCTCGAGCTGACCCGCGACCTCGCGGGCCGCTTCAACACGCGCTTCGGCGAGACGTTCGCGATCCCTGAGCCGTACATCGCCAAGGAGACGGCGAAGATCTACGACCTGCAGAACCCCGGCGCGAAGATGTCGAAGTCCGCGGAGTCGGACGCGGGCCTCCTGAGCGTGCTCGACGAGCCGAAGGTCACCGCGAAGAAGATCATGCGCGCCGTCACCGACACCGAGTCCGAGGTGCGCTTCGACCGCGCGGCGAAGCCGGGCGTCTCGAACCTGCTCACCGTCTACTCCGTCCTCGCCGGCCGCACGATCGAGTCGCTCGAGCAGGAGTACGCGGGCCGCGGCTACGGCGATCTCAAGAAGGGCCTGGTCGAGGTCGTCGCGGCGACCTTCGATCCGATCCGCGCGCGCACCGCCGAGCTGCTCGAGGACCCGGCCGAACTGGACCGGGTGCTCTCCCGCGCGGCGGACCGCGCCTCGGAGACGGCCGAGCGCACGCTCGCGACCGTGTACGAGCGGGTCGGCTTCCTGCGCCGCAGCCGCTGAGCCCTCGATGATCCGGCTCGCCCTCTTCGACCTCGACGACACGCTCTTCGCGCACGCCCGCGCGGTGCGCGAGGGGATCGTCGCGTACGCGGCCACGCTCGGCGACGCGTACGCGGGCGAGGCGGGCGCGCTGCAGCGGCGCTGGTACGCGCTGGAGGAGGAGCACTACCACCGCTACCTCGCCGGCGAGCTCGACTACGAGGGTCAGCGCCGCGCTCGCGCCGTCGCGTTCGCCGCGGACGCGGGCGTCGAGCTGACGCCGGAGCAGGCGAGCGAGTGGTTCGCCAGCTACCTGGGGCACTACGTCGCCGCGTGGACGCTGCACGACGACGCCCTGCCCGTGCTCGATCGACTCGAGGCGGCGGGCGTCCGGATCGGTGTCATCACCAACGGCGATGTGGACTTCCAGACGATGAAGACGGACGCGATCGGTCTGACGGAGCGGGTCGAGCACCTCGTGGCGTCGGGCGAGGTCGGCGTGACGAAGCCGGACGCGCGGATCTTCCATGTCGCGTGCGAGCGCTTCGGCGTCGCTCCGGCCGACGCGCTGTACGTCGGCGACCGGCTGGGCACCGACGCGATCGGCGCGGCGCGCGCCGGTCTGCGCGGGGTGTGGCTCGACCGGGTCGGCGGGCCGGAGCACGGGCGCGAGCTGCCGGCGGAGGCCGTCGAGCTCGGGGTGCGGCGCATCGGCTCGCTGGACGAACTGCACGTGATCGCGGGGCTGACCGGCTGAGCGGCCGCGGTCCGGCGTCTCGGCACGTGCGGAGCGGTCCGTCGCCCGCCCAGCAGCGTCCATGCTGATCGAGTGGCCCGCGAAGCGGGCGCATCGAGATCCACCTGCGCCGGAAGAGGAGCCTGCAAACCGCCCTTCTGAGAACGGTGGGTCTCGATACGCCCCTCGGGGCTACTCGACCAACATGCGTGGACTCGCTGCACGGTGTCCATGCTGATCGAGTAGCCCGCGCAGCGGGCGTATCGAGATCCACCCGCGTCAGAGGACGAACCTGCAAACCGGCCTTCTGAGGAGGGTGGGTCTCGATACGCCCCTGCGGGGCTACTCGACCAGCATGATGAGAGATCGGCGCACGGTGGGCGTTGACGCGGGTCGGCGGGCCGACGCCTCCGGCTCTACTGCCCGCCGCCGGCCTCTCGGTCCGTCTGGGCGGCGGCGGGCGAGGCCGCAGCGGCACGCTTCCTCCGTCTGTGCCGCCGCTCGAGGGCGAGCGCCGCGATCGCCACGACGAGGAGCACGGCGGAGGTGCACAGCGACACGATCCCGAGCGCGCTCGGTGATGCGATGACCGCAGGGGCGTCGAGGGCGACCCGGACGAGGCCGTACAGACCGAGGACGACGAGGACGACGAGGTCGGAACGGGATCTCACGACAGCCACCGCCGTCCCAGGAGTCGCCTGCTTGCTGCTGCGTTGTTCATACCGGTATGTCTAGCACCGACGCCGACAGGAGGGGCCGGAGGCGCGTGCCGAGCCCCGCCAGTGGCGCACAGCAGCGATCGTCGAGCCGCTCGGCGAGTCACGCTTGACAGACGTGAGCTTCGGTCGATTACCATCCGAGTATGGCTTGCGACCCACGACCGATCCGCCCCGACGGAGACGCGACGCGCTCCCCCGATCCCGGCGACCGCGGCTCACGAACGGCGCTCTCGACTCCGTCCCGTTCCGCCGACGCCGACACGCGAGCGACCGCGGTGGATCGACGCGGAGTCGCCCGGGCCGTCCTCCAGTGGGTGACGGGTGATCGGGTCGACGCTCGACGGGTCGTGCGCCTCGCCGACCGGCGGTGGCGAGGAGCGGTGGAGCCACTGCTCGGGCCGGAGGACGTCCTGCTCCTCCCGGCCGAGAGCGCGACCGACGACCATGCGACCTGCGAGGCCCCGACCTGCGACGGCGTGGCCGTCCTCACCTACCGCGGTGGACTCGACGAGCCGGGAGACGTCGCCTGGTTCGGCGAGCTGCGGGTCCAGACGGAGGACTACGCCTCGATCGCGTTCCTCCCGGTCACCGGTGCGACGACCGCACGGCTCCGCGATGCGCACGGCTGGCAGGCGTATCTGGAGGACGCCGACGCCGCCCGCGCCTCCGGCAGGCTGGTCCCGCAGCTCCTGGGAGCCGCGGTCGCCGTGAGCGGTCTGCCGCTGACGGACGACCCCGCTGCCGGACCCGTCTCCGCCGTCGATGTCGACCAGGACGGGGTCGCGAGGCTCGGTCCGGACGGGCTGGTCCTCGGCGACGCCCGAGACCCCGACGGTCTGGCGGCCGCCCTCGGCCGGACACACCGTCCGCTCGACCGGCTCGCCGTGCTGGGCGGCGATGTCGCCGACGACATCGCGCGCCGCCCCTGGCTGGCGCTGTACCGCGCCGGCCTCGCCTTCGCCGCCGCCGACGACACCGGCCCGGCGTGGTCGGTGGCCGGGCTCGGAACGTCCCTCCGACCGGACGGGGAGGTGGCGACGCTCACGCGCTCCGATCTGATCCTCCTGCACCGGGGCGACAAGCGCGTGCTGGTGGAGCCCCGGACTCTGCGGCGGTTCGCCCTCGCACCCGCCACCGCGGTCGTCGTCGAGCGGCTGCTGAGCGACGGCCCGGACGACGAGACGCGCACGCCGGCCGACGAGGCCTTCGTCGCACGGCTCGTCGAGCGGTTCGAGCACGCGGGCGTCCACCTCCGGAGAGCAGCGTGACGGCCTCGCCGGTCGTCGTGCCCCTGGTCTCTCCGACGACGGCGGCCACGACCGCTGCGGCGGTGAGCGCGTCGGGGACACGCGTCCGCTTCGCCGACGGCGTCGAGGCGATCGACCTCACCAGCGGGCTGTGGAACGTGCCGTTCGGCTACGGCCGGCCGGAGTTCACCGCCGCCATCGCCGCGGCTCTGACCGAGGCCTCCTACCTTTCCCTCTTCCGGCGGAGTCACCCCTGGGCGGAGCGGGCGGCCTCGGCACTGCTCTCGGCCGTCGGCGACTCGCTCCCGGACGCCTCCTTCCGGCGCGTCCTCCTCACCACCTCGGGCGGCAGCGCGAACGACGCGGTCATGAAGCTGCTCCGCCAGCGCGCCGCGCTCCTCAGGCGACCGGAGCGCCGGCTGGTCGTCGGCCTGTCCGGCAGCTACCACGGGCTCACCTACGGCGCCCACGCTCTGAGCGGCGACGAGCTGGGCCAGGACCTCTACGGCGTCGACCGCTCGGGGGTCCGGCACGTGGCGCACGACGACCCGGACGCCCTGGAGTCGCTCCTCCGCCGCGAGGGACGGCGCATCTGCGGCATCGTCGTGGAGCCCGTCCTCGGCTCCGGCGCTCTCCCGCTCTCGGACGCACTCCTCGCGGTGCTCGAGCGCGCGTCCCAGGACGGCGTCCCCGTCGTCGCGGACGAGGTGGCGACCGGCTTCGGCCGCACCGGCCCGTTCCTCGCCTCCTCGCGCTGGCCGTTCGCGCCCGACGCGGTGGTCCTCTCGAAGGCGCTGACGAACGGCACGCTCGCGGCGGCCGCCGTGGTCGTCGGCGAGCGGCTCCTCGCCGAGATCGATGCCGCGGACGCCCCGTTCGTCCATGCGGAGACGCAGGCGGGGACCCCCGCGGTCTGCGCCGCCGTCCTGCAGAGCCTCGCGCTGCTCCCCGAGCTGCTCGGAGCCGACGGCTTCCCGCGCGTGAGCACCGGCCTCGACCGGGCCGTCGCCGCGCTGTCCGCGCATCCGCGGGTGCTCGGATCCTCCGGTGCCGGGTCCTTCCGGGCCCTGCGGATCGAGGGGGTCGCCCACGCCGAGGAGGTCCTCGGCCTGGTGGAGGACATCCGGCGGCGCGGAGCGGTCGTGCATCCCGCGCCGGGCGGGATCCAGTTCCTCCCTGCGGCGGTGTCCAGCGACCACGACCTCGCAGACATCCCGCGCCTCATCAGTGCGGCGCTCGACGCATGAGCGTCCGCAGCACCGATCTGCGGTCCGGTCTGGCGTCGGATGCGGCGATCACCGGCTCCCGGCGGACCCTCTTCGTGCTCGACAGCACGCTCGTCCGGTGCGGAGCCGTCGAGCCCGAGCGACTGCGCGGACCGGTGGTCGTCCTCGACGTCGCGTCCGAGCAGGGTCGTCTGCTCGACGCCGTCGACCGCGACCTCCGCACTGTCCGTCCCGACCGCCTCGTCGGCATCGGCGGCGGCAGGCTGCACGACGTGGCGGCGCTGGCGCGCCTGTTCGCCGTCGACCGCGCCCTCCGATCGCGCCTCGACGGACTGCTGGGCAGGCACGGAGGCCTTCTCGCACCGGACCTCCCCGCGTCGACGGAGGTGCCCCGTCTCGTCCTGGTGCCCACGACGATCGGGCCCGGCAGCGAGACGAGCGCCGCGGCCTGCCGCGAGATCGGCGGCCTCCGCTCCGTCGTGGTCGGCGAAGCGCTCCGGGCCGATGCCGCCGTGCTCGACGCCGAGCTCACGGCGACGCTGACCCGCTCGTCCGTGCTCGAGGGAGCGGCGGAGGCGGCCCTGCGGCTGATCGGCTCGCGGTCCGGGTCGCCCGCCGACCGCTCCGCCGACGATCGGTCGAGGCGACTGCTGGGGTCGCTGGGCGAGGCCGGCGGCCGCGTCGCCGAGAGCGCCGGGCTCGTCCGCCGCGCCGACCGCGCGACGCTCGCTGCGGCGAGCGCCGGCAGTCACGGCGTGCTGCGCTCGGCGACCGCGGATCCTTTCGCGGCGACGCACTGGTACCTCGCGAACGAGGTGAGCAGTCGCGCGGGCCTGCGGAAGGTACCGGCGACGATGCCGCTGCTGCCCGTCCTGTGGAGTCGCGACTCCCCGGAGCGTCGCGCGCGGCGACGGGCGGTCTGGCAGTGGTTCGCCGCTCCCCTCGGGCTCGACGCCGATCCCATCGTCGGCAGCGCCCAGTGGTCCGAGCGGTGGGGCATTCCCGTCCCCGCCGTCGACGACCGCGCCCTCCGCGACGCGGCACTCGCGATCGTCGCCCGCTGGGGCCGCTCGGCGCTGCCCGGCTTGGCGCTCGACGACGCCCTCCGACTCCTGCGCGCGGCGTTCCTGCCGGCGCAGGCCCCTCGACGTCACGAAGGAGGTGAACACATGAACACACAGAACGAACTCGCGTTCCACGAGCTGGAGGCGGCGGTCGCTCCCGACTGGGAGTCGGCGGCGGCGGGCTTCACCACCGGCCTCGCCGTGGCGGCCGTCTTCATCGGAATGCTCACCTGACCAGGAACGAGCATGAGACGACGCACCCCATCAGCCCCTCGGGAAGAGGAGAAGACATGCACCCATCGGCAGACCTGCGATTCGAGGAGATCGAATCGATGGCGGCGCCCGACTCGGACTGGTACATCGCCGCCAAGCTCGGAATCGCCGTCGGGCTCGGGCTCGGCGCCATCGTCCTGACCTAGCGCCCGATGTCCCGATCCCGAGCACACCTCGAAGGAGGTGAGCAATGACGAGAGCAGATCTGTTCGAGGAGATCGAACCCGCGGTCGCCCCGGCCGACGGCTGGCGGGTCGCCGACACGGGACTCAAGATCCTCGTCGCCCTCGGCGGCATCGTCCTGGTCGCGACCTGAGCGATTCAAACCGGCGGTTCCGGGCGCGCGAGCGCCCGGAACCGCCCTCACCCCTGGAGCGACCATGCAGCACCCCTCGGACACACAGCCGCTCACCGCGGCGAGCGCCGCCCTCCTCGGCGCCCTCACCACCGTCCCCGCGACTCCTGAGGACCTCTACGGACCCGCCGGGTCCGTCGTCTACGAGCACTTCACCGCCGACGACCGCAGCGAGATCAGCCCCCTGCTCGCGGCGGTCCGCCGGACCGAGGGGCCGATCCTCGAGCTCGCCTGCGGCGGCGGACGCCTCACCGTGCCCCTCCTGGGCCTCGGCCGTCCCGTCGTCGGCCTCGATCTCTCGCCGACGATGATCGACATCCTCCGGTCGCGGATCGCGGCGCTGCCCGCCGCCAGGATCGCCGACGGCTCCCGGGCGCTGGTCGGCGACATGACCTGCTTCCACCTTCCGGACCGGTTCGGCGCCGTCGTCCTCGGGGCGACGTCCGTCGCTCTCCTGGACCGCGCCGGCCGGCACGCGTTCTTCCGAGCCGCCCGCGAGCACCTCGGAGCGGACGGCGTCCTCCTGATCACCGCGTCGAGCCCCGACCACGCCTACATCGCCGGAAGCCGCAGCTCGCGCATCCGCGCCGTGCCCGGGCCGTCCGGCGGACCGGGAGCGGCCGTCGTGACGTCCGCCGTCACCCCCGACGGTCTCCACCGGGACGTCGAGGTCGTGCAGCTCGGTCTCGATTCCGAGGGGCGTGCGGCGGCACGCTTCTTCCGCTCGCGGGTGAACGTCGTCGACGCCGACCAGGTCGCGGTGGAGGCCGAGCGCGCGGGACTCCGGCTCGTCGCGAGGACGGCGCTGGTGGAGACCGAGGACTCGACGCTGTTGCAGCTGGTCCGGGCATGAGCGATCCCGCGCCCCGGCTGGCGGACACCGTGACGATCGACGAGCCGATCGCGCCCGGCGCTCCGTGGATCCTCTCGGTGCGGGGCGTCCCGCGCGCACGGGTCGGCCCCGCGGTGGCGACCTTCGCCGCCGGGCTCCGCCCGAGCGCGCACGAGACGGACGAGACGGACGGCACCAGGAGCACGCCGCTGACGGACGAGGAGACGGCCGCTCTGCTCCGCGAGTTCGCGGCGGCCGGGCTCCTGGTCGGCTCGGAGCGCCGCGAGCCCCGGTCGCGCCGGCTGCAGCTCCGGCCGCCGGCGAGTCTGCAGCTGACCCTGCTCGATGCGACGCGGCCGGCGCTCGCGCTCGCGCGGCTCCTGCGGAGGCGGCCGGTCCGACTGCTCGCCGTCGCCGCGGTCGGCGCCGTGCTGCTCCTGGGCACCGCGAGCGCGATCGCGCACTCGGCGGAGATCGCCGCCGTCCTCAGCGAGCCGCTGCCCCTGCCCTCGCTCCTCGCGGTCTCGGTCGCGTTCCTGCTCGCGGGAGCGGTGCACGAGGCCGGTCATGCCGTGTCCCTCGCGGCCTTCGGTGGACGGCCGCGGCGTGCCGGGGTGATGATCTTCTACCTCGCGCCCGCGTTCTTCTGCGACGTCACCGACGGCTGGCGCCTGGGCGACCGGCGCTCCCGCGCGGCGGTCGCGCTGGCCGGCCCGGCGGTGCACCTCGTCCTCGCGGCGAGCGCCGCTACCGCACTGCTCTGGGCGCCGACGGGCCGGCCTGCTCTCGCCTGTTTCGTCGTCGCGGCCGCGCTCAGCGCGGTCACCAACCTCATCCCCCTGGTGCACCTCGACGGCTATCTCGCCCTGGTCGCGGTCCTCGACCGGCCGTTCCTGCGCAAAGCCGCGATCGGAGCCGTCGGCGACGCCGTCCTGCGCCTGCTGGGCGGAACCGCGCCACGCGCCTCGCCCTGGCTCGTCCTGTTCGGGGTCGGCTGCCGCGGCTTCGCCCTGCTCCTGGTCGGCTGGGCCTACGTCCGCAGCGTCCCCGTCCTGACCCTCACCGAGCCGGGGGCGGCAATCGCGCTGGTGTTCGCCGCGGCGCTCCTCGGCGCGCTCGTCGTCTCCGTCGTCCGGTTCGCGCGAGCCGCGAAGGAGGCGCGAGTCGGAGCACTCCGGGTCGCCGTCGCGTCCACTGTCCTCGCCGCCGCTCTCGTCGGCGTCGCAGCCCTCCCCCTCGAGGAGCGCATCGAGGCCGGCTACGTCGTCCGCAACGGCGAGGCCTTCCTCGTGCGGACCTCGGCCGACCCGAGGATCGTGCCGGGCATCCCGGTGCGGCTGACCAGCAACGGGATCGCGGTGCGGTCCCCGCGGTCGACGGCCGTCATCAGCGGTCCCGCGGAGCCGCTGCTCGCCCCGATCGCCGCGCTCGCGCCCCTCACCGGGCTCGACGACGTGCCCGCCGTCGGCTATCCCCTCGCCCTGCCCGACTCCGCGAGCACTCCCCCGGTGGGCGGCGCCTCGGTCTCGCTCGGCCGCGGGACGGTCGGTGGTGCGGTGCTCGATCTCGTCACCGGGGACGCGCTCCGCCGCCTGGGGGTCGGCCGGTGACCGGCGGGAACGCGCTCGAGCGCGCCTTCGAGCACGCCCTCCGCGCGCTCACCGTCGTGAGGGACGGCGACACGGTCCTCGGCTGGCGAGGCAGGAGCCTCTCCGGTCCCGTCCGGCGCCGCGGTGAGCCGCTCTGGCTCCGCCTCGTCAGCTCCCCCTCGGCGCTCGCCCACGGGACGTGGTGGACCGGCACGGCGGACAGCGCCGTGCTCCCGGCCCTGCCCAAGCCGGTCGTGCTCGCCGTCGAGGAGTGGGACCCGCCCTCCGTGGAGGGGTTCCGGCTCCGCGCCGAGCTGATGACCCGCCTGCCCGGTCGTGCCCTGTCCCCGACGGCGGAGCTCGCGCCGGGGACCGACATCGATCCGGCGGTCTGGGTCGAGCTCGGCGGGATCCTCGACGCGCTCGCCGCCGTCCCGACGCTGCGGGAATCGACCGTCCCCGCCACGGTGGACCGGCTGCTGCACAGCTTCTTCGGCGACCGGTTCCCGCGCGGCACCCCGTGCTGGACGACGGCGCACGGCGACCTGCACCCCGGCAACCTGCTCGTCGCACCGCTCGGTCTCGCCGACTGGGAGGCCTGGGGGCGCGGACCCGAGCACCTCGACGTCGCGACCCTCTACGTGCACAGCCTCGCCGCCCCGGACGCCCGGCGCTCCCTCATCGAGGTGCTCGGCGAGCGGCTGCACTCGGACGCAGCACTGCCCGCCCTCGCCTTCGCCGCCGCGAAGGTGCTCGCGCGATCGGTCTCCGGCGACTACCCGACGCTGGTCGACCCCGTGCACCGGCTCCTCGACGACCTGACCGCCCGACCGTTCGGCGCCGGCGGCACGACCGCTCGACGACGATGACCCCCCTCCCTCGAAAGGTCCGCCCATGAGCTCTGCGCTCGACTTCCAGCACTTCACCAAGACCTTCCGCGGCCGCCGCGTCGTGGACGACCTCAGCTTCTCCGTGCGGCAGGGGACGGTCGTCGGGCTCCTCGGCCCGAACGGCGCCGGCAAGAGCACGGCGCTCCGCGGGCTGGTCGGACTGCTGCGCCCCGATTCCGGTGAGGCCCGGATCGGCGGCCACCGGTTCGCGGAGCTGCGCGCTCCCGCGCGGGTCGTCGGCGTGCACCTCGACGGCCTCGGCTTCGAGAACGGCATCACCGGCCGTCGGCACCTCGCGATCGTCGGCCGCGCGGTCGGCGCACCGCTCTCCCGCGTCGACGAGCTGCTGGAGACGGTCGGCCTCGCCGAGGCGGCGCGGCGGCCGGTCCGCGGCTACTCGACCGGGATGCGCCAGCGCCTCGGTCTGGCCACCGCCCTCGCCGGAGATCCCGAGATCCTCGTCCTCGACGAACCGGCGAACGGGCTCGACCCCGAGGGGATCCGCTGGCTGCGGCGCCTGATCCGCGCCGAGGCCGAGCGCGGACGGACGGTCCTCGTCTCCAGCCACCAGCTCGCCGAGCTCGAGCACACCGTCGACGAGGTCGTCGTCCTGCGGCGCCGGATGCTCTTCCACGGCCCGCTCGAGGACCTCACCCGCTCGGGCGGGCGGAGTCTCGAGGACGGCTACTTCGACCTCGTCGACGGCGAGGCCGGCCGATGACCGGGGCCGGCGCGCTCGCACGGGCCGAGATCCTGCGCTCCCGCAGCGGCTCGTCGTTCCCGGTCCTCCTCGTCTACGCGATCCTGATCCCCGTCTTCGCCCTGAGCATGCCCGGCACGACGGATCGGCTCAGCAGCCTCGACGACGCTCCGGCGAGCCGCTTCGTCTTCGGCTTCGCGGCCTGCGCCGCCCTGGGCGCGTGCTTCTACGGGTCCTACGCCTACACCCGGGAGACGTACTACCACTCGCTCGACCGGACACTGCTGCTCGGCAGCCGGGACGCGATCCTGGCGGCGAAGGCGCTGGCCGGCGCGGTCTCGGGCGCGGTCTTCGGGGTCGTGGCGGTCGTGGGCTGGTGGCCGATCACCACGGTGGTCCTGGCGACGGCCGGCCGCCGGGTCACGGTCGACGCATCGCTCCTGTCCGCCTCGCTCGGCGTCGTCCTCGCGTGCGCCCTCAGCGGCGTGCTGGGCGTGGGCGTCGGCTACACGGTGCGGAACTACTACGCCTGCATCCCGATCGTGCTGGTCCTGCCCGCCGCCCTGGCCGTGCCGCTCCTCGGCGTCGCCCGCGGCGCCGGGCGGCTGCTCCCGATCGGAGCCGTCGCCGGAGCGACCGGGGCGCCGGTCGACGGGATGCTTCCGGCGCCGCTCGCGCTGGCCGTCCTGGCCGCCTGGGCGCTCCTGGCGATCGGCGGCGCACGGCTCCTCGAGCAGCGGCGGGCGCGGTGACGGACGCGGCCGCGAAAGCACCGTTCACCCGCGCCGTCACCGCCGAGTTCCGGCGCGTGGTCGCGAGCCGGACACCGCTCTGGGGCCTGGTCTTCGGACTGCTGCCCGTGCTCCCCCTCCTCGTCGCCGTGTCGCAGGTCGATCTCGGCGCGCTCCCGCCCGGAGAAGCGGCCTCACTCGAGCACGCGATCACGGCGGCGCTGCTGCATGGCGGCGTCGTCGGCGCGGCGGCCTTCGGAGCACTGCGGACGGCGAGCGCCTTCGAGAAGGGGATCCTCGCACGCGACGTGCTCTCGTCGGGGCTTCGGCCGGCGCTCGCGGCCCGGTTCCTGGTGGCGGCCGGTGCCGGTGCGGTGCTCGCGACGGCGGCGGTCGCGATCGGAGTCGCCGGCGTCGCGATCGTCTCGGCGGGAAGGGTCACTCCGAATGTCGGCGTCGTGGCCCTCGTCCCCGTGGCCGGTGTCGGTGGCGCGATCTGGGGTGCGCTGGTCGGCACGATCGTCCGGGCACCGCTCTTCGTGCTCTTCGCGGCCCTGGTGCCGCTCAGCGCCGCGACCTTCGCGAGCGGCACCGCCCTCGAGGACGTCGTGCCCCTCGCCGCCCTGTCGGCGTCCGCGTCGCCCACGGTCGCGGCCGTGCTGGCGGGCCCGGCCTGGCTGCTGGTGCTCGCGCTCGTCGCGGTCGCGACGGGGCGTCGGCGCCCGCTGCTCTGACGGAGCTCCGCCGGGCGGGTCTCGATACGCGCTGCGCGCTACTCGACCAGCATGTCTGTGGGCGCTCCTCGCGCTTCTTGGCCGCGCGGCCCGCGCAGCGCGCGTCTCGAGATCCACGCACGAGGGCCCGCGCACGGTACGTGCGCAGGCCCTCGTCGTTCAGTGGTGCGGTACTACTGCACGTCCTCGTCGACCCAGTCGAAGGTCTTCGTGACGGCCTTCTTCCAGAGGCGGTACTGGCGCGCGGCCTCGTCCTGGTCCATCTGCGGGGTCCAGCGCGAGTCCTCCTGCCAGTTCTGGCGCAGGTCGTCCAGGTTCTCCCAGAAGCCGACGGCGAGGCCCGCGGCGTACGCGGCGCCGAGGGCGGTGGTCTCCGCGACGACCGGCCGGACGACCGGGACGCCGAGGATGTCGGCCTGGAACTGCATGAGCAGGTTGTTGGCGATCATGCCGCCGTCGACCTTGAGCTCCTGCAGCGGGACGCCGGAGTCGGCGTTGACCGCGTCCAGGACCTCGCGCGTCTGGAACGCCGTCGCCTCGAGCGCGGCGCGGGCGATGTGGCCCTTGTTGACGTAGCGGGTGAGGCCGACGAGCGCACCGCGCGCGTCCGCTCGCCAGTACGGCGCGAAGAGGCCGGAGAACGCGGGGACGAAGTACGCGCCGCCGTTGTCCTCGACGGTCGCGGCCAGCGCCTCGACCTCGGGGGCCGAGCCGATGAGGCCCAGGTTGTCGCGCAGCCACTGGATCAGCGAGCCGGAGACCGCGATCGAGCCCTCGAGCGCGTAGTGCACCTCGCCGTCGCCGAGCTTGTAGCCGATCGTCGTGAGCAGCCCGTTCTTGGAGTGCACGATCTCGGTGCCGGTGTTGAAGATCAGGAAGTTGCCGGTGCCGTAGGTGTTCTTCGCCTCGCCCGGATCGAACGCCGCCTGGCCGAAGGTCGCGGCCTGCTGGTCGCCCAGGATGCCCGCGATCGGGACCTCGCGCAGCAGCGAGGAGGACTCGACCTGCCCGTAGACCTCGGACGACGAGCACACCTCGGGGAGCATCGACTTCGGCACCCCGAAGGCCTCGAGGATGTCGTCGCGCCACTCGAGCGTCTCGAGGTCGAGGAAGAGGGTGCGCGAGGCGTTGGTGACGTCCGTCTTGTGCACGCCTCCGTCGACTCCGCCGGTGAGGTTCCAGAGGACCCAGGTGTCGGTGGTGCCGAAGATCAGGTCGCCGGCCTCCGCCTTCTCGCGGGCGCCCTCGACGTTCTCGAGGATCCAGACGATCTTGGTGCCGGAGAAGTAGGTCGCGAGCGGGAGCCCGACGATCGACTTGAAGCGGTCCGCGCCCTCGTCGCCGGCGAGCCGGTCGACGATCGACTGCGTGCGGGTGTCCTGCCAGACGATCGCGTTGTAGACGGGCTTGCCGGTGGTCTTGTCCCAGACCACCGCGGTCTCGCGCTGGTTGGTGATGCCGACGGAGGCGATGTCGTGGCGGGTCAGGTCGGCGCGGGAGAGCGCCTGGCCGATGACCTCGCGGACGTTGTTCCAGATCTCGATCGGGTCGTGCTCGACCCAGCCCGCACGCGGGAAGATCTGCTCGTGCTCCTTCTGCCCGGTCGAGACGATCGAGCCCTTCTTGTCGAAGATGATCGCGCGGGACGACGTGGTCCCCTGGTCGATAGCGATGACGTAGTCAGCCATGAATGATTACTCCTTCGTAACGGGTGAAGTGGAGTGCGGATCGCGAGCCGCAGCGGCCCGCGAGCCCGGTCGGGGGATCGGCTAGAGGATCGGCAGCAGCGCGGTCGACGCGAGGCCGGCGAGGACACCGCCGACGATCGGGCCGGCGACGGGCACCCAGGCGTAGCTCCAGTCGTTGGAGCCCTTGCCCTTGATCGGCAGCAGCGCGTGGGCGATGCGGGGACCGAGGTCGCGGGCCGGGTTGATGGCGTAGCCGGTCGGGCCGCCGAGGGAGGCGCCGATCGCGATCACCAGGATGGCGACGGGCAGGGCGCCGAGCGCCGCGAGTCCGCCGTCGCCCTGGCGTCCGCCGCCGAAGCCGATGACGACGAAGACGAGGACGAAGGTGCCGATGACCTCGGTGACGAAGTTCCAGCCGTAGCTGCGGATCGCAGGACCGGTGGAGAAGACGCCGAGCTTGTTGGCCGGGTCGGGCTCCTGGTCGAAGTGCTGCTTGTAGGCGAGCCAGCAGAAGACGGCGCCGAGGATCGCACCGATCATCTGGGCGAGGATGTACATCAGGATCGAGACGATGTTGACCGGGACGCCCGAGCCGAACTCCGTCGCTCCACTGGCCGCGAGGCCGAGCGTGACGGCCGGGTTGAGGTGCGCACCCGAGTTGTAGGAGACGATCACACCGGCGAAGACGGCGAAGCCCCAGCCGAAGTTGACCATCAGGGTCCCGCCGTTGAGACCCTTGCTCTTCACGAGCGCGACGTTGGCGACCACGCCGCAGCCGAGGAGCACGAGCATCGCCGTTCCCACGACTTCCGCGAGGAACACCACTCCGAGATTGTCCACGTTGACCTTTTCCTTTTCGTCGATCGGAACGCGCGAACGCGCCCGCGACGGGCATCGATGCCCGACGGTGTGAAGTTATCGGCGCCCCGTACCGGGGACAAGGAACGCCGCGTGCACGTTTGTGCGTTGTGACGACGGAAGTCCCGGCTCGAGATCACTCCTCGAACCGGGACTCCCGTCGATCCGCGCCAGTCGCCCTGCTAGGAGGCCACGACCGCCGTCGGCGCCTGCACCGAGGTGCCGCCGACATCGACGCCGTTGTACTTCTTCAGGTGCTCGATCGTTGCGTCGACCTCCTGGGCGCGCTTGGCCTCGTCCCAGCCGAGGACCTCGCCGGTGTGCTGGGCGAGCTCCTCGAGGAGCTCGCGGCTCAGGCCGCCGGTGAAGGCGTGGTTGGTGCGGCGCATGACCAGGTCGATCAGGTGCACGACGCTCTCGCGCTGGGCGAGGTAGCGGATCTCACCGGTGGTGAAGTCCTTGTCGAAGTCGAGCGCCTCGTCGTGACCGTCGGCCAGTGCCTCGATGACCTCCTGGGCGCGGGTGCCGTAGCGCTCGAGCAGCTGGCCGGTGCGGGCCGAGGACAGGCCGGAGCGGTGCTGGCTGATCCACTGGGCGCGCGAGGCGTCCGTGCGCGGGAAGCCCTTGCCGCCGCCGATCGCGGTCTTCACGGTGGAAACGCGGCGGGTGACGCCGATCCGCTTGAAGACCTCGTTCGAGAGGTGCTCGGACAGGGCGCGGAACGTCGTCCACTTGCCGCCGACCAGGCTCAGCACGGGGGTCTTCCCGCCGGGGACAGTCGAGGGCTCGATGCGGTAGTCGCGGGAGACGAAGCCGGGGGTCTCGTCGTCGTGACGGGGCAGCGGGCGGATGCCGGAGAACTTGAAGACGATCTGCTCGCGGGTGACCGGGATGGAGGGGAACACGTGGTTCACCAGGTCGAAGAAGTAGTCGATCTCCTCCTCGGTGCAGACGGCCGGCTCGTTGGGGTCGGCCTCGATGTCGGTGGTGCCGACCATGACCCGGCCCTTGAGCGGGTAGATCAGCACGATGCGGCCGTCGCTGTGCTCGAAGAACATCTCGCGGCCCTCGCAGGCCTCGACCAGCTCGGGGTTGTCGAGCACGATGTGCGAGCCCTTGGTGCCGCCCATGAACTTCGTGGTCGTGCCGAGCGCCGTGTTGGTGAAGTCGGTCCACGGTCCGGAGACGTTGACGACGACGTCGGCCTGGAAGGCGAACTCCTCGCCGCTCTCGCGGTCGCGCAGCAGCACGCCGCCCTCGGAGGTGCCGACGGCCTCGACGTAGTTGGCCGCGCGGGCCTTCGTGCCGCCGACGAGCGCGTCGCGCAGCACGTCGAGCGCCAGGCGCTCGGGCTCGTGCACGGAGGCGTCGAAGTAGGTGGCGGTGTACTTGATCTTCGGGTCGAGCTTGGGCAGCTCGTTCAGCGAGCGCTTGCGGCCGTGGAACTGGTGGCGCGGGACGACGCCGCCGTCGCGGGAGAAGAAGTCGTACAGGGTCAGGCCGACCTTGATCAGCAGCGCGCCGCGCTCCTGGGGCTTGCCCGACTTGTGCGTGAGGAAGCGCAGCGGCGCGGCCAGGATGCCCGAGAACGTCGAGTAGATCGGGATCGTGGTCTGCAGCGGCTTCACGTAATGCGGAGCGATCTTGAGCAGGCCGTTGCGCTCGTTCACGCCCTCGTTGACGAGGCGGAACTCGCCGTTCTCGAGGTAGCGGATGCCGCCGTGGATCATGTGGCTCGAGGCGCTGGACGCACCCGAGACGTAGTCGCCGCGCTCGACGAGGGCGACGTCGACGCCGTTGAGCGCGAGCTCGCGGAACGTCCCGATGCCGTTGATGCCACCGCCGATCACGAGGACGGTCGCGCGGGGGGTGTCCCGCAGTGCGGAGACGCTCTCGCGGAGAGAGGAGCTTCCGGGAGTTCCGACAGACTGTGCCACTTCGTACTCGCCTTCGTGTCGTAGGTGTTGCGTCGAATGCCTCGTGCGAGTGTGGCCGCCCCAGATGGACGGTTGATATCGCGAGGGAATACAGCCATCCTTGACCCGACAACACATCCGGTCAAGACGGGTGGAAATACGTGCAAGGAGTGGCAATGACCCCTGTCCGACCGGTCGTCGAGCTGGACGAGACGACGCACGCGACCCACCCGGACAAGACGCGCGACGCGCTCCGGGCCGCGCAGCTGTACTACATGCAGGACCTGACGATGGACGCCATCGCGCACGAGCTGCACACCTCGCGCTCCTCGGTGTCGCGGCTGCTCTCGCACGCCCGGGCGACGGGACTGGTCGACATCCAGATCCGCTCCCCCCTCGACCGGGCGAGCGCCCTGTCGGCGGAGGTGCGCGCGCACTTCGACATCACGGCGCACATCGTCCCGGTGCCGGACCACACCAGCGAGATCGACCGGCTCGAGCGCGTCGCGCTGTCGGCCGCGCGGATCCTCGGGCCGTTCATCGACTCGAACATGATCGTCGGCATCGCCTGGGGCTCGACGATGAGCGCGATGAGCCGGCACCTGATCGCCAAGGAGACGCACAACACCCAGATCGTGCAGCTCAACGGCGCGGGCAACACCGAGACCACCGGCATCAACTACTCGAGCGAGATCCTGCGCCGCTTCGGCGACGCCTACGCCGCGAAGGTGCAGCAGTTCCCGGTGCCGGCGTTCTTCGACGACCCGATGACCAAGAAGGCGGTCTGGCGCGAGCGATCGACCAAGCGGGTGCTGGAGTTGCAGCAGCGGATGGACGTCGCGCTCTTCGGCCTCGGCTCGCCGTTCGCGGCGGTGCCCTCGAAGGTCTACATCGGCGGCTACCTGGAGCCGAGCGACTTCACCTCGCTCAGCGCGTCCGGCGTGGTCGGCGACGTCGCCACCGTGTTCTACCGGGCCGACGGCACCTGGGACGACATCCCCATGAACGAACGTGCAAGCGGCCCGGACCTCTCCACCGTGCGCCGCGCCTCCCGCCGCATCTGCGTCGTCTCGGGCGCCTCGAAGCTCCCGGGCCTGCGCGGCGCCCTCGCCGCCGGCCTCCTCACCGACCTCATCCTCGACGAGGGCACGGCCCGCGCCCTGATCTCCGGCTGACCCCGGCTCCTCCCGCGAGATGCCACTTGGGTACGCCTCCCTCGGCGTGTCGCGTACCGAAGTGGCATCTCGCGGAGGGGATCCTGCGCGTGGGTCAGCGGGTCGGGTCAGCGGGTGAGGGCGCGGCGGACTCGGACCGCCGTCGCCTCGGGGTGGTCGAGGACTCCCGACGCGCGGATGCGGAGGTGGTGGTAGCCGAGCGCCTGGATCGCCTCGCTGCGGGCGATGTCCCGCTCGTACTGGAGCTTGTCGGTCCGATGGTGGTCGCCGTCGTACTCCACGACGACCCGCTGGTCGCGGTACAGCAGGTCCACCCGTGCGACGAAGCGGCCGTCGGCGTCGTAGAGCTCGACGTTCAGCTCCGGCTCCGGCAGCCCCGCTCGGATCAGCAGCAGCCGGAGCAGCGTCTCCATCGGTGATTCGGAGCCCTCGCGGACCCAGCCGATCGCCTCGCGGGCGCGCTTTCCGCCCCTTCCCCGGTAGCCGGCGACCCTCGCCGCGAGCACAGTCAGGTCGACGCGGAGACCGTGACGCCGCCCCTCCTCGTCGGGGCGGACGAGGGCGTCGCCGAGCACGACGAGATCATCGAGCGAGCGCGACGAGCTGAGGTGGCAGAAGGTGGACGCCGGATCGGCGACCGGAAACCCCGCGTCGACGACCGTCACCGCCTCGTCCCAGAGGTGGTGCGAGCGCACGCCGACCCGCCGTGCCGCCCGCAGCGGCGGGGCGACGGACACGTGCAGCGGCGTGACCTCCGTCGGCGTGCGGCCGGGAAGGCCGAGCAGATGCGCAGCGGTGTCGTGCGAGAAGAACTCCCCCGGCCGCATCACCGCGGAGAACGCCGCGATCCGCTCCCCGTAGGTGATCGGCTCGACCGTCGCGCGTGCCCCGCGGAAGGCGACGACGGGATAGTCGGTCGCGAGTCGCCGCCGCGACACCCCGTCCCTCGATGCGATGACCTTGCCGGGTTCCTCTTCCATGCCGGAACCCTGCCCGCTCCGATGCCACCCCCGCTCGCGTTCTCCACAGCCCCCTCCGCGAGATGCCACTTGGGTACGCGACACGCCGGTGGAGGCGTACCCAAGTGGCATCTCGCGAGAGCAGTCAGGACTCGCGGGCGTGGGTGTCGAGGAAGGCGTAGACCTCGGCGTCGTCGATGCCGGGGAAGGTGCCGGAGGGCAGCGGGGCGAGGACGTGCGCGTGCAGGCGGGCGCTGGGCCAGGCGTTGCCGTCCCAGCGCTGGGCGAGCTCGGCGGGGGCGCGGCGGCAGCAGGACTCGTCGGGGCAGCGGGACTGCTCGCGGCGGTCGGTGTCGCGGCCTCGGAAGAAGCGCGCCTCGGCGAAGGGGACGCCGACGGTGATCGAGAACTCCTCCGTCGCGGTGGTGCCGGTCTGCGAGGCCGACCAGAAGGTCCCGGCCGGCGTGTCCACGTACTGGTAGTACTCCGTCGTGCGGTTGGTGCGGCTGAAGGCCGAGCGCGCCGACCAGTAGCGGCAGACGATCTGCCCCTCCACGGCGCCCGTCACGTCGGTCGGCAGCGGCAGGCCGTCGTTCTCGTAGGCCTTCTGGATCGAGCCGTCGCCGAGCACGCGGAGGAAGTGCATCCGGATGTCGAGGTGCGAGGTCAGCAGGTTGGTGAAGCGCAGCGCCGCCGCCTCGTGCGTGACGCCGAAGCCGTCGCGGAAGTCCTCGACGGAGATGTCGCGCTCGCGCTTCGCCTCCTCCAGGAACGCCACGGCCGGCTCCAGCGGCATCAGGCAGGCCGCCGCGAAGTAGTTGATCTCGAGCCGCTGCCGGAGGAAGTCGGCGTAGGTGACCGGGCGCTCGTGGCCGAGCAGCCGGTGCGCCATCGCCTGCAGGGCGAGCGCCCGCAGCCCGTGCCCGCCGGGGATCGAGGCGGGCGGCAGGTAGATCCGTCCGTTGGCGAGGTCGATCACCGAGCGGGCCGAGTGCGGCAGATCGCCGACGTGGATGATCTCGAAGCCGAGGTGCCGCGCCATCTTCGAGACCGAGCTGTGGGTCAGCGCGCCTCCGCGGTGCCCGACCGTGCGGAGCATCTCGCCGGCGACCGCCTCGATCTCGGGCAGGTACGCGTTGCGCTCGCGCAGCTGCAGCCGCTGGGCGGTATTGGCGCGCCGCGCCTCCTCCGGTGTCGCGCTGGCCTCGCTCTTGCGGCGCGCCAGCTCGCGGTAGACGCCGAGGAACGCCTCGAGGACGGGCGTGGTCAGGCTCTTGTTGACCTTGAACTCCGGCAGCCCGAGCGAGCGGTAGAGCGACCCCTTCTGCACCCGCGCCAGCTCGATCTCGAGGGCGGCGCGCTCGCTCGGCGGCTCGTCCGAGAGCAGCGCGGCCAGCTCGACGCCCAGCGCCGTGGCGAGCGCCTGCATCAGCGAGAGCCGCGGCTCCCGGCGACCGGTCTCGATCAGCGAGAGCTGGCTGCCCGAGACGCCCACGCGCTCGGCGAGCTGCCCGAGGGTCAGCCCGCGGCGGGTGCGAAAGTGCCGGATGCGCTGCCCGAGCAGGGCGGCATCGGTCCCGGCCGAGGGGCCGGCGGCGGGGGCGGTGGTGTCGGTCACGGCGAGCTCCAGCGATCGGTTATGACGAAGGCGCAAAAACCGCGGTTCTTGACGGTTAAGGCCTCGCAAATACCCCTCGATCCTCCTCCATCCTGGCTTCAGGCGCCAGAGAACGCCCCTCGCACCGTCGGATCACGACCGCCACGAGGACCGACTCCCCACCCCGTCGACGACGACTGCACTGAAAGCGGAGCCAGCATGAGCATCTACAGCAACACCCTCCTCCTCGAGACGACCACCATGACCGCGCCGATCCCGGTCGCCGCGCCGGTCGTGCCGCCCGCCCCGCTGGCCCTGCGCCGCTGGGTGCGCGAGACGGCCGCGATCCTCCAGCCCGACGCCATCGAGTGGTGCGACGGCTCCCCCGCCGAGTGGTACCGCCTCACCGCCCGGATGGTCGAGGAGGGGAAGCTGATCGCTCTGAACCCGGAGTGGCGGCCCGGCTCGTTCCTCGCCCGCACGGACCCCGACGATGTCGCCCGCGTCGAGGACCGCACCTTCCTCTGCACGACGAACGAGTCCGACGCCGGCCCCACGAACAACTGGCGCGAGCCCTCCGCGATGAAGGCCGAGCTCGCGCCCTTCTTCGCCGGCTCGATGCGCGGCCGGACGCTGTACGTCGTCCCGTTCTCGATGGGCCCGGTCGGCGGCCCGCTCTCGCAGCTCGGCGTGCAGCTGACCGACTCCGCCTACGCCGTGCTCAACATGCGGATCATGGCCCGTGTCGGCGCCGAGCCGCTCGCCGCCTTCACCGAGGAGACCGCCTTCGTCCGCGGTGTGCACTCGGTCGGCTTCCCGCTCCGCGACGTCGACGGCGCGACCCGCGACGACGTCGCCTGGCCCTGCAATTCGACGAAGTACATCACGCAGTTCCCCGAGACGCGCGAGATCTGGTCGTTCGGCTCCGGCTACGGCGGCAACGCCCTGCTGGCCAAGAAGTGCTTCGCGCTGCGGATCGCCTCGGCGATGGGCCGCGAGGAGGGCTGGCTCGCGGAGCACATGCTCCTGATCCGGATCGTCTCGCCCGAGGGCCGCAGCTACCACGTGGCCGCCGCCTTCCCGAGCGCCTGCGGCAAGACGAACCTCGCGATGCTGCAGTCGACCGTCCCCGGCTGGCGCGTCGAGACACTCGGCGACGACATCACCTGGATGAAGAAGGGCGAGGACGGCCGACTCTGGGCGATGAACCCCGAGACCGGGTTCTTCGGCGTCGCGCCCGGCACCGGGCAGAGCAGCAACCCCAACGCCGTGCACACCCTCTGGGGCAACACGATCTTCACCAACGTCGCACTCCGCGAGGACGGCGACGTCTGGTGGGAGGGCCTCACCGACGAGGTGCCCGAGCACCTGACCGACTGGCGCGGCGAGCCGTGGACGCCCGCCTCCGGGACCCCGGCCGCGCATCCGAACGCGCGCTTCACGGCGCCGGCCGAGCAGTGCCCGACGCTCTCGCGCGAGTGGGACGCCTTCGAGGGCGTGCCGCTGGACGCGATCGTCTTCGGCGGGCGCCGGGCGAGCAACGTGCCGCTCGTCACCCAGGCCACCTCGTGGCAGCACGGCGTCTTCCTCGGCGCGACCATCGCCTCCGAGAAGACGGCCGCCGCGGAGGGGACGGTCGGCGAGCTGCGGCGCGACCCGTTCGCGATGCTGCCCTTCTGCGGCTACAACATGGCCGACTACTTCGCGCACTGGCTCGCGATCGGCGCGGACCTCGGCGAGAAGGCGCCCGCGATCTTCCAGGTCAACTGGTTCCGCAAGGGCGCCGACGGCTCCTTCCTCTGGCCCGGCTTCGGCGACAACGCGCGGGTCCTGCAGTGGCTCGTCCGGCGGATCGAGGGGCTCGCGGAGTCGCGGCCCAGCGCGATCGGCGACCTGCCGCTGTCGATCGACACGCACGGGCTGAACCTCTCGGCCGCCGCGAAGGAGGAGCTGTTCTCCGTCCCGGTGGAGGCGTGGCTCGACGAGTGCGCGCTGACGGAGGCGTTCTTCGCCCGCTTCGGCGACCGCCTGCCGCCCGAGCTGACCGCCGAGCTCCGGGCGCTGCGCCTGCGGCTGCTCGCCGAGGAGCTGCCGGGCGCGCACGCGGCCTGATCCCGATCCCGCCGGCCGCGCGCCGGCGCCCCCTGTGGCCCGCGGAGGGGAACCATCCCCTTCTTCGCATCCCCCTCCGCGGGTCCACTCCCCCCGCGCGGCAGCGACCGCGCCGCCGCCTTCATGCTGATCGAGTAGCCCCGCAGGGGCGTATCGAGATCCACCACCGCCGAGCACGTGGGTCTCGATACGCCGCTGACGCGGCTACTCGACCAGCATGGAGGGACCCCTCCTCCGCACGACCAGACGGGCACCATGGACGACCGCATCACCCTCCGCTTCCTCGCCGCGCCGCAGGACGCGACCGCCGACGGCCGCAGCGCCCAGGCCGGCCGCGTGCTCGAGTGGATCGACAAGGCCGGCTACGCCTGCGCCGTCGGCTGGAGCGGCGGCTACTGCGTCACCGCCTACGTCGGCAACGTGCACTTCACCCGGGCGATCGCCGTCGGCAATCTGATCGAGGCGACCGCGCAGGTCATCCACACCGGCCGGACGAGCATGCACGTGCTGGTGCGCGTCGCCCAGGCCGATCCGCGCACCGGGCGCTACGAGGCGGCGACGCACTGCCTCCTGATCTTCGTCGCGGTCGACGAGGAGAAGCGCCCGCGCCCGGTGCCGGAGTGGACGCCGCGCACGATCGAGGACCTCGCCCTGGCCGAGGGCGCCGCCGCCCGCATCGACGGCCGGCGCGCGCTGCACGAGGTGATGCGCGCGCAGGAGTACACCGAGTCGGGCACGGGCCCGCGGATCGTCTTCCGCTTCCTCGCCGCGCCCGGCGACGTCAACTGGGGTGGCAACGCGCACGGCGGCATCGTGATGCGCTGGATCGACGAGGCCGCGAACGCCGTCGCGCAGGGCTGGAGCGGCCGCGACGCGGTCGCCGTCTACTCCGGCGGCATCCACTTCTACCGGCCGGTGCGGATCGGGCATCTGGTCGAGGTGGAGGCGCGGCTGATCCACACCGGGCCGCGCTCGATGCACCTCGCGATCCACGTGCGCTCCGGCGACCCGCGGACCGGCGAGCTCGAGCTGACGACGCAGTGCATGAGCGTCTTCGTGGTGCGCGGCGACGACGGAGCGGCCGAGGCGGTGCCGGCGCTCGAGCCGCGGAGCGACGAGGACCGCCGGCTGGACGAGCACGCGCGCGAGCTGATCCGGCTGCGCGCCGAGCTGCCGGCGCTGCCGGTCGGCATCGCGGCGACGCTCGCCTGACCGGTCCGCGCTCCCGGGTCGCTAGGGTCGGAGCGTGAAGATCCTCGTCGTGAACGGCCCGAACCTGAACCTCCTCGGCACCCGCGAGCCCGCGGTCTACGGCTCCGACACGCTCGCGGATGCGGAGGCGCTCGCCACCCGCGCGGCGGAGGGGCTCGGCCTCGAGATCGAGTTCTTCCAGAGCAATTCGGAGGGCGCGATCATCGACCGCCTGCACGAGGCGCGCGGCACGGCCGCCGGCCTGCTGCTCAACGTCGGCGCCTACACCCACACCTCGATCGCGATCCGCGACGCCGTCCTCGCCACCGAGCTGCCGCTGGTGGAGGTGCACGTGAGCAATGTGCACCGGCGCGAGGAGTTCCGGCGGCACTCCTACCTGTCGGACATCGCGGTCGCCGTGATCGTCGGGGCCGGCATCGCGGGCTACGGCTACGCGGTGGACGTCCTCGCGCGGACCCTGGGGGCGACGGCTCCGGACGTGTAGCTCCGGGGCGAGTCGCCGGGGCGTAGCGTCGGGAGCATGACGCCCTCCGACGCGACTCCCTCCGCTCCCGACGCCGAGCTCGGCCGCTCCTTCGGCTCCGCCGTCGACGCCTACGACCGCGGCCGGCCGGGCTACCCGGACGACGCGGTGGACTGGCTCGTCGGGCACGCGCCAGCCCGGGTGGCCGGTGCCTTCGTGCCCGAGCGCGCGCGGGCGGCCGGCGCGGACGCCTCCGACCGGGTGCGCGCTGTGGACCTCGGGGCCGGCACCGGGAAATTCACCGCCTCGCTGGTGGCGCGCGGTCTCGACGTGACGGCCGTGGAGCCGGACGCGGCGATGCTCGAGCGGCTGACCGCGCAGCTGCCGTTTGTCCGGGCGCTGGCGGGGACCGCCGAGGAGATCCCGCTGCCGGACGCGTCCGTCGAGCTGGTCACCGCGGCGCAGTCCTGGCACTGGGTCGACCCCGAGCGCGCGAGCGCCGAGGTCGCGCGGGTGCTGGTCCCGGGCGGCGTGCTCGCGCTGGTCTGGAACATCCGCGACGAGTCCGTGCCGTGGGTGCGGCGCCTCGGCGAGGTCGCCGGCTCCTCGGCCGCCGAGCGCTTCGAGACGGTGCAGCCGCCGCTCGGCTCCGCGCTGGAGCGCGTCGCCTACGCGCAGTTCGAGTGGGCGTACGAGCTCGACCGGCCGGCGCTGCTCGACATGTTCGCCTCCCGCAGCTACGTCATCGCGATGCCCGAGGAGGAGCGCGCGGCGGTCCTCGCCGCCGTCGGCGAGGTCGTCGACGCGCTGCCCGGCGACCGCGTCGCCATGCCCTACGCGACCCGCGTCACCATCGCCCGCCGCGCCTCGTAACAGTTCGATCCATGCTGGTCGAGTAGCCGCGCCAGCGGCGTATCGAGACCCACGTCTGCAGAACGGTGGATCTCGATACGCCCCTCCGGGGCTACTCGATCAGCATGGAACGGCCGCCTCGCGGGGCGGATCATGCTGGTCGAACAGCCGCGCGAACGGCGGGGAATCATGCTGGTCGAGTAGCCCCGCAGGGCCCTATCGAGACCCACCATCACCAGAAGGGCGGGTCTGCAGACTCGCGTTCCGACGGTGGTGGATCTCGATACGCCCGCTGCGCGGGCTACTCGATCCGCAGGGCTTCCCCCTCCGTACGAGGGAATCCTTCCCAGGAGACCCCCGCGTCAGACCTCGTTCGGGTCGCCGCCGACGCGGCCGGCGCGCTCGAGCGCGGTGATCGCGTCGCGCTCGTCGGACGTGAGCTCGAAGCCGAAGACGTCGATGTTCTCCACGATGCGGGCCTTGGTCGAGGACTTCGGGAAGACGATGTGCCCGCGGTCGAGGTGCCAGCGCAGCACGACCTGCGCGGGCGTGACCCCGTGCGCCTCGGCCGCGCCGGTGATCACCGGCAGCTCGAGCAGCGGGTACTTGTTCTGCCCGAGCGGGCCCCACGCCTCCGTCGCGATGCCGTGCTGCGCGCCGAACGCGGTGACCGTCGGCTGCTGGTGGTACGGGTGCAGCTCGATCTGGTTGACCGCGGGGACGACCTCGGCCGCGGCGAGCAGCCGCTCCAGGTGCGGCACCAGGAAGTTCGAGACGCCGATCGAGCGGGTGCGGCCGGCGGCCCGCAGCTCCTGCATCGCCTCCCAGCTCTCGACGTAGCGGTCCTGCTTGGGCTTGGGCCAGTGGATGAGGTAGAGATCGACGGCGTCGAGGCCGAGCTTCTCGAGGCTGGCGTCGAGCGCCCCGGCCGCCGTGTCACGGCCCTGGTCGTCGTTCCACAGCTTCGTCGTCACGTAGAGCTCGTCGCGCGCGATCCCGGAGGAGGCGAGCGCCCGCCCGACGCCCTCCTCGTTGCCGTAGATCGCGGCGGTGTCGATGTGCCGGTAGCCGGCCTCGAGCGCCTCGGAGACGATGCGCTCCGTCTCGGCGGGGTCGACCTGGAAGACGCCGAACCCGAGCTGCGGGATGCTCGTGCCGTCGTTGAGGGTGAGGGTGGGGATGCTGGTCATCCCTCCACCCTGCCAGCGGCCCCCGACACCGGACAGCGGGTTGCGCTCGGCGACCGGCGTCGGCGCGGGCGACTACCCTCGAAGGGCGCTCGCGAGGGCGCACCGACTCCGAGGAGGACCGCACGTGAGCATCATCGCCGCCGCAGACGGATCAGCGCTGGGCAACCCCGGCCCCGCGGGCTGGGCCTGGTACGTCGACGACGAGCGCTGGGCGGCCGGCGGCTGGTCGCACGGCACCAACAACATCGGCGAGCTCACCGCGGTCCTCGAGCTGCTCCGCGCCACCGCGCAGGAGAGCGAGCCCGTGCACATCCTCTGCGACAGCCAGTACGCCATCAAGGCCTGCACCGAGTGGCTGCCGGGCTGGAAGCGGAAGGGCTGGCGGAAGGCCGACGGCAAGCCGGTGATGAACGTCGAGATCATCAAGGCGCTCGACGAGGAGCTGCAGGGCCGCGCCGTCACCTTCGAGTGGGTGAAGGGGCACGCCAATCACCGGATGAACGAGGCCGCGGACGTGCGCGCCCGCGCTGCCGCCACCGCCTACCAGCGCCGCACGGCCGTCGACGCCGGCCCGGGCTGGCCGGGAGCGGCTCCCGCCGTGACCCCCGCCGTCGACACCGAGGACGCCCCCGCCACGCTGTTCTGACCCGACGCGCCGCGCTCAGGGCAGCCGCAGCATCCCGGTCGCGACGAGCTCGCGCACCCGCGGCAGCACGGAGTCGAGCACGGCGGCCTCCTCCACCTGCAGGAGCGAGGCCACCGCGGCCGTGATGGCGGCGACGGACAGCTCGCCGTCGCACGCCCCGACCACCGCGGCGAGAGCCGTGTCCGCCTCCTCCACCCGGGCGAAGCCGCCGCCCTGCCGCAGCCGGAGCACGGTCGGGTCGTCGTTGCCCGGCCAGTAGTGCCGCTCCTCGGTCACGTCGCCGGCGACGACGAGCGCCTGCCGCGCGAGGTCGGCGTCGTCGAGCACCGACAGCGCGTCGAGCGCGTCGAGGCAGTGCGCGAGGTGCCCGCCCAGCCCCGCGGTCGCGAACGCCGCATCGAGCCGCTCGAGACGCCGGATCGGCGGCCGGGGCGAGGCGGGGAGCCGCAGGGTCACGTAGCCGAAGCCGACGCCGGTCACGCCGCGCCGCTCGAAGTCCTCGAGCCAGGCGTCGACGAGCGCGTCGGACTCCGCACCGCGGGTGGTCCCGCCGTCGCGGATCCAGGTCTCGGCGTAGATCGCCGGGTCCTGCTGCTCGCGCTCCACGATCCAGACGTCGAGCGGCGAGGCGGTCCCGTCCATCCACGCGGCGAGTCCGGCGTGCCCGGGTTCGAGCGCCTGCTCGAGCGGGCTGCGGCCGTCGGCCAGCCACGCGCGGACCCGGTCGAAGGCGTCCGCCTCGGCCCGGTACTCCCAGTTGCCGAGCAGCTGCGCGACACCGCCCGGCACCAGGTGCTCGGCGGCGCCGACGATCACGCGGCGGACGATCTCGTCGCCCTCGAGGCCGCCGTCGCGGTACTCGTAGGCGGGGACGCCCGCGGACCGCGGCGTGATCACGAACGGCGGGTTGGTGACGATCTGGTCGAACCGCTCCCCCGCGACCGGCTCGTAGAGGCTGCCGTGCCGGAACTCGATCGAGTCGATGCCGTTCAGCGCCGCATTGAAGGCGGCGATGGCGAGCGCGCGGTGCGAGACGTCGGTCGCGACGACGCGGTCCGCGTGCCGGGAGGCGTGCAGCGCCTGGATCCCGCAGCCGGTGCCGAGGTCGAGCAGGCTGCCGACCGGCCGCTGGATCATCAGCCCGGCGAGGGTGAGGCTCGCGCCGCCGACGCCGAGCACGTGGTCCTCGTCGAGCGGCCGGCCGAGCGCGAGCTCGCCGAGATCGGAGGCGATCCACCAGGAGGCGGCGCCGTGCAGGTCGACGAGGTCGTAGGGCCGCAGGTCGAGCGCGGCGGTGACCACCGCTCCGGCCTCGGAGCGCACGAGCTCCAGCTCCAGGGCGCCGTCGAGCCCGAGCGACGGGAACGCCGCCACCGCCTGCTCCGTCGGCACCGGATCGGCGAGGAGGAACAGCCGGGCCAGCGTGGCCAGCGGCCCGTGATCGCCGCTGCGCTCGAGCGCCCGCCGGGCCGGGACCCGGTCGCCGCGGTGCAGCGCCTCGCCCGCGGCCTCGCCCCACAGCTCGCGGACGGCGTCGACGCGGTAGCGGGCACGGGAGAGGTCGTCGCCGAGGAGCGCGATGCGGGCTCGGTCGAGCTGGTCTGCTGGCTGCACCGCTCCATCCTCGTGCACGCTTCGGCCGCGGACGGCGCGGCCGCCCCGCATAACATCAGCTGAGAGCGGGGTCCCTCGCCCGTCAGCCGAGGCCGGTCACTCTCAGCTGATGTTCTGCGCGCAATACGATCGACTCATGCCCCTCACCGGAGAATACGAACCGAGCACGTCCGCCTGGGCCCGCGAGCAGGCGGAGCTCTACGAGGCCACCGGCGGCGCGGAGGGCAACCTCCTCCGCGGCAAGCCGATCATCGTCCTGACCACGGTCGGCGCCCGCAGCGGCAAGGTGCGCAAGACCGCGCTGATGCGCGTCGAGCACGACGGCTCCTACGTCGTCGTCGCCTCGAAGGGCGGCGCGCCCGAGCACCCGGTCTGGTACCTGAACATGGTCAAGGAGCCGCACGTCGAGCTGCAGGACGGCCCGGTGAAGAAGGACTACACCGCGAGCGTCCTCGAGGGCGACGAGCGCGCCGCCTGGTGGGAGCGCGCGGTCGCGGCCTGGCCCGACTACGCCGAGTACCAGACCAAGACCGACCGGCAGATCCCGCTGGTGCTGCTCACGCCCTGGTCCTGACCCGGCCGGCCGTCACTCCGGAGCGACGACCGTCGTCTCCGGAGTGTCGTCGCCCGTCTCCGGAGACTCGTCCTCCGGCTCCACCCGCGCCGCGATGAGCGCCAGCACCCGCGGGTGCGACAGCAGCACGAAGTGCCCCACCACCGACACCGCGATGTTCTCGCGGGCCCCGGCGAGGCGACTCCCGCCCGGGATGTACTGGTCGCGCATCCCGTAGATCGAGACGATGCGGCGGTCGGCGTCGCGCTCGGCCAGCAGCGTCCGGATCACGGGCCGGTGCGGGCCGAACTCGCGCAGCGCCCGGGCCGGCGCGATCCGGGCCAGCGGTGAGCCGTTGAACGGCGTCGAGACGGCGATCATCCGGTCGATCCGGCCCTCGTCGCGGTCGTCGACGACCATCATGTGCTTGCCGATCAGGCCGCCCTTGCTGTGCGCGACGACGACGACCCCGTGCAGGTCGTGCTCGCGCAGGTACTCCTGCCCGAGCGCGGCCGACGCGACGATCGGCCGGGTGTTGTAGCCGAGCGCGGGCAGCACATGGATCGGGTGCCCGGCCGCGTGCAGCCGGTCGGCGATCGGCCGCAGGAACTGCCAGGTCTCGTAGATGCCGGGGATCAGCAGGACGGGCGCGCCGTCGCCCGAGGCGTAGCGCGAGACGTCCCAGCCCTCGCGCAGGTGCGTGAACCGCGAGCCGTAGGCGTAGCGGTAGTCGCGCAGATAGGCCGCGCGCAGCGACGCGGACGAGCGCCGCGGGCGCCCCCGCTCAGGCGCCGGCATAGGCCGCTTCGAGGGCGGCGACGTCGAGCTTCGTCATCCCGAGCATCGCCTGCAGCGCCCGCGCCGCGCCCTCCGCGTCGGAGCCGCCGAGCACGGTCGCGAGCGCGGTCGGCACGATCTGCCAGGAGAGCCCCCAGCGGTCGCGGAGCCAGCCGCAGCGGCTCTCCTCGCCGCCGTCGGCGATCAGCGCGTCCCAGAGCCGGTCGACCTCGGCCTGGTCCTCGACCGAGACCTCGATCGAGACCGCCTCCGTGAACGGGAAGCGCGGGCCGGCGTTCATCGCCCGGAAGAGCTGCCCGTCGAGCTCGAAGGTCACGACCGTGACGGTGCCCGGCGAGGGCGAGCCCTCGGGCAGCACCTCGGTGCTCAGGATCCGCGAGTTCGGCACGAGCTCGGTGTAGAACTCGGCCGCCTCCCTCGCCTGGTCGTCGAACCACAGGAACGTGCTGACTGCACCCATGCCGGCCTCCTCGTCGATCCCCAGTGTGCCCCGTCGCGGGCCGGAGCGGTCGGAGCCGCCGACGTGTCAGCGGCCCGAGCATCAGAGCGGGTTGACCCCGAACGCGGTCGCGAGCTTGTCGATCTTCTTCGCCCGGCCCAGGCGGGGCAGGTCGCTGCCGTCGCGGATGACGCGGCCGCGGGCCTCGAAGTCGTCGAGGAAGTCGCGCGCCCAGGCCACGTCGGACGGGGTCGGGCTGATGACCTCGTTGATGACCGCGAGCTGCTCGGTGTCGAGGCAGAGCTTGCCGGTGAGGCCGAGCGAGACGGTGAGCGCGGACTGCTCGCGCAGCACCGGGTGGCTGTTGGAGACGGTCGGGCCGTCGATCGGGCCGGGCAGGTCGCCGATGCGGGAGGCGACGACGAGGCGCGAGCGCGGGTAGGCCATCGCCAGGTCGTCGGCGCTGGTGCCAGTGTCGCGGCGGTAGTCGCCGCTGCCGAAGGCGAGGCGGAAGGTCCCGCGGGCGCGGGCGATCGAGACCGCCTCCTCGATGCCGAGGGCCGACTCGACCAGCGCGAGCACCGGGGTCGCGCCGCCGAGGCGGTCGAAGGTCTCGGTGACGTGCTCGCCGGCCTCGGTCTTCGCGAGCATGACGCCGGCCAGGCCGGGCAGGCCCTTCAGCGCGTCGACGTCGTCCGACCAGAACGGTGTGGAGTGGTCGTTGATGCGCACCCAGGCGCGCTTCTCGCCGCTGAGCCAGGCGGCGACGTCGGCGCGGGCCTCGGGCTTGGCCTTCGGGTCGACCGCGTCCTCGATGTCGAGGACGACCTGGTCGGCGCGCGAGGCGTGCGCGGCGTCGAAGGTGTCGGTGCGGGTCGCGTTGACGAGCAGCCAGGAGCGGGCGATCTCGGGGGCGACGTCGCGCCCCTTGCGCTTCAGGCCGGTCTCGCCGGAGGGGGTGGAGGTGGTGGGCAGCGTCACGTGAGCAGGTCCTTCCGGTGGCGCGGTCTTCGCACCGCGAGCCCCGCCGCGCAGCGACGGTGCCGGGGTCCAGGGTAACGGCTCGGGGCGGAGCGGACGCGTCAGCGCCGCTCCCAGAGGGTGATCGTCGCGGTCGGCACGGTCGAGCCGGGGCCGGCCTCGAAGCCCTCCGCCGTGAGCCAGTCGAAGGCCGCCGGGTCGGAGGCGGGAGCCGCGGTCCAGACGCGCTGCTCGCCCGCGAGGGCGGCCCGCAGCGACGCGTCGTCGAGCAGGACGTCGGAGTAGGTGCCCGTCGTGGCGTAGGAGCGCTCGAGGGCGACGTCGTCGAGCCCGGCGAAGGCCGAGGGGTAGGCGGCGAGGGCGATCCGCGGCCGCAGCGACACGGTCCCGCTGTCGCCGAGGAGGAACGCGTCGCCCGGGCGCGCGCCGGCCTGGATCGTCTGCGCGAGGGCGCGGAGGTCCTGTCCGGCCGGCTTGCCGGTCTCCGTCCGCATCAGGACGAGCGCGGGCAGCGCCGCGACGGCGAGGGCACCGACGAGGACGCCCGCCGTCACCGGCCGCCAGGAGGCGAGGGCCACCCCCAGCGCCATCGCCAGCGCGGGCGAGCTGAGGCTGAGGTAGCGCGGGGTGAACATCGGCTCGATCAGCGCGGTGCCCAGGAGCAGGACGGCCGCGGGCAGGAGCAGCCAGACGGCCAGCACGAGGACGAGCGGGGATCGGACGGCCCGCGTCCGCACTGCCGCGACGGCCAGCAGTCCCACGGCGAGCGCCGCCAGCCACCACGCCGAGCCGAAGAACGACTCGACGACCACCGTGTAGGCGTTGACCGGCTGCGAGCGAAGCCAGCCGATCTGCCCGCTCTGCCCCGCCGCCGTGAGGATGACCGGGCTCGCGACGCCGACCGACAGCACCGCGCCGAGCACGCCGGCTCCGAACGCCCTGCCACGACGAGGCCCGACGGCCGCCGCGAGCAGCGCGAAGGCCGGCAGCACGAGCACGCAGTAGAGGAAGACGGCGTTCGCGAGCCCCGCCACCGCGACGAACGCGACCCAGCGCAGCACTCCGCCGTCCCGCGCCGCTCGGACCACCAGCACCGCCGCCCAGACGACCAGCGCGGTCGCGAGCGCGGAGGAGCGCGCCTCCGTCCCGTTGAACGACGTCCGGGGCAGCAGCCCGAAGACGATCGCGGCGAGCAGCGCGGCCCGCGGCCGGCCCAGCGAGCGCAGGAGCACCAGCACGCCCGCCGCTCCCGCCCCCGCCGCGAGGGCGGACGGCGCGCGCACGGCCAGCTCCGACTCCCCCGCGATCGCGATCCAGCCGTGCATCAGCAGCGCGTAGACGACGTGCACGGCGTCCTTCTGCTGCGCGAAGGCGAGCAGCTCGGGCAGCGGCAGCCGCGCGAGGCGCAGGGTCGCGGCCTCGTCGTTCCAGTAGGAGGGGATCCAGGAGCCGACCAGGGTCAGCAGCGTCGCGACGACGAGCACGAGACCCGCCGGGATCGACTCCGCCCCGACCCCTCGGGCCCTGCTCCCCCACCGCACCGTCCCACCGTAGGGGCGGCCGGCGTCGCTCAGAGCCCGGCGCGCTCCGCGAGGCCGGCCGAGAACGCGGCCTGGCCCGCGTGCTGGGTGTCGTCGTCGATCACCGAGACGAGCCGGACCGCGAGGGTCACCGGCGGGTCCCAGTCCTCGTCGACCACGCGGGCGAGGTCGGCGTCCTCGAGGGTGTCGAGGTAGGCGAGCGTCTGCTCGTGCACGGCGTCGTAGTACTCCGCGAGCAGCTCAGCCGGCACCGCGGCGAGTGCCGCGACCTCGGCCGGCTCCATCCCGTAGCCGTTCGTCTCCGCCGCGAACGGCAGGCCGGAGCGCTCGTGGAAGCCGCCGGAGATCCAGAGCTGCTCGCGGCCGGCGAGCGGGGCGAGGTGGTCGTCCTGCACCCGGGTCAGGTGCCAGACGAGCCAGGCCGCGGAATTGGCCTGCGCGTCGGCGCGGAAGCCGAGCCGCTCGGGGGTGCTGTCGTCCAGCACGGCGTGCACGGTCCCGTGCACCCGGTCGAAGGCGTCGCGGAGGAGGTCGATGGCTGCAGTCATCCCGCCAGTCTGCTCGGCGCGCCGGTGTCGCGTCACCCCCTGCCGAGTGCTCGGAGGATCCCCGGAGGCGGGTGCCGGATACTCGCTCCGTGACCTCCGGAACCTCGAACCTGGCGATGAAGCCGTGGCTGACCTCCTACGCGGAGGGCGTCCCGGCCGAGATCGACCCGCCCACGCAGACGCTCGTCGATCTGCTCGAGGACTCGGTGGCCCGCTACAAGCGCGGCATCGCGCTCGAGTTCTTCGGCGCTGAGACGAGCTACGCCGAGCTCGGCGAGAAGGTCGCCCGGGCCGCGGAGGGGCTGCGCCGACTCGGCGTGCGCGCCGGCGACCGCGTCGCCCTGGTGCTGCCCAACTGCCCCGAGCACGTCATCGCGTTCTACGCGGTGCTGCGGCTCGGCGCGATCGTCGTCGAGCACAACCCGCTCTACACCCCGCGCGAGCTGCGCCGGCAGTTCGAGGACCACGGCGCCCGCGTCGCGGTGGTCTGGAACAAGACGGCCGACGTCATCGCCGCGCTGCCCGCCGACCTCGGCGTCGAGCGCGTCGTCTCGGTCGACCTCACCGCGTCCTTCCCGCTCGGCAAGCGGCTCGCGCTGAGGCTGCCCCTGGCGAAGGCCCGGGAGGCGCGCGCCAAGCTCACCACGAGCCCGCGCACCCGCTCGCTGATCCCCTTCGACCGCCTCCTGGGCGGCCGCCGGATCGCCCGCTCGCACCCGCGACCGGCGCTCGCCGACACCGCGCTGCTCCAGTACACGAGCGGCACCACCGGCACGCCGAAGGGCGCGATCCTCTCGCACGCCAACCTCCGCGCGAACGCGCTGCAGGGCCAGGCCTGGGTGCCCGGGCTCCGCGAGGGCGACGAGACCTTCTACGCGGTCCTCCCCCTCTTCCACGCCTACGGGCTCACGCTCTGCCTCACCTTCGCGATCAGCATCGGCGCCAAGGTCGTGCTCTTCCCCACCTTCGACGTCGGACTGGTGAAGGCCGCCGCGAAGAAGTCGCCGCCCACCTTCCTGCCCGCCGTGCCGCCGGTCTACGACGCGCTGGCCCGCGCCTCCGAGCGCGGCGAACTCGGCCTGCGCGGCATCCGCTTCGCGATCTCGGGAGCGATGAGCCTGCCAGTCGCGACCGTCGACCGCTGGGAGCGCGCGAGCCGGGGACTCCTCGTCGAGGGCTACGGGATGACCGAGAGCTCACCGGTCGCGCTCGGCAACCCGGTCGGCCCCAGCCGCCGGCCCGGCACCGTCGGCGTGCCGTTCCCGAGCACGCGGATCCGCCTGGTCGACCCCGCCGACCCCACCGTCGACCGCGGACCCGGCGAGTCCGGCGAGCTGCTGCTGCAGGGCCCGCAGGTGTTCCAGGGCTACTGGAAGCGCCCCGAGGACACCGCGGCGACGCTGCTCCCCGACGGCTGGCTCCGCACCGGCGACATCGCCACGGTCTCGGCGGACGGCTTCGTCACGATCGTCGACCGGGCGAAGGAGCTGATCATCACGGGCGGCTTCAACGTCTCGCCGTCCGAGGTGGAGGGCGTGCTCGAGTCGCACCCGGACGTCGTGCGCGCCGCGGTCGTCGGCCTGCCCCGCGCCGAGGGCGGCGAGAGCGTCGCAGCCGCGGTCGTGCTGCGGGCCGGGACGGTCGTCGAGGCCGAGGCCCTGCGCGACTTCTGCCGACTGCACCTGACGGCCTACAAGGTGCCGAAGCGGGTGGTGACGGTCGACGCGCTGCCGACCTCGCTGATCGGCAAGGTGCTGCGCCGCGAGGTGCGCGAGACGCTGCTGGGCTGAGCCGGCCGGCTCCGCCCGCTTCCCGGTTACAGCTCGACGGGTCACAGCTCGACTGGTCACAGCCCGACTGGTCACAGCTCGACTGGTCACAGCTCGACTGGTCACAGCCCGATGAAGGAGAACGACATGACGCGATTCGTGCAGTACACCGAGAACGGCGGCCCCGAGGTGCTCGAGGTCGTCGAGGCGCCCGAGCCCGAGGCCCCCGAGGGCGGCGTCGTCGTCGCGATCCGCGCGGCCGGCGTGAACCCGATCGAGTGGAAGATGCGCTCCGGCGTCCGCCCCGGACCGCCCTTCCCCCGCCGCCTGGGCTCGGACGGCGCCGGCGTGATCACCGCCGTCGGCGCGGGCGTCTCCGGCTGGAGCGTCGGCGACGAGGTGATCGTGAGCAGCGCGGTCGGCACCTACGGCGAGTCCGTCGTCGTCGCCCCCGAGAGCCTCGACCGCAAGCCCGCGGGCCTCGGCTTCGAGGAGGCCGCCGCGCTCGGCGTCCCGATCAGCACGGCCTACCAGGCTGTCGTCTCGCTCGGCGTCGCCGAGGGTTCGGTCTTCCTCGTGCACGCCGGTGCGGGTGCCGTCGGCCAGGCCGCGGTGCAGTTCGCGGTGGAGCAGGGTGCGCGCGTGATCGCGACGGCGAGCCCGGCCAACCACGACCGGCTGCGCGAGCTCGGCGCGGAGCCCGTCGCCTACGGTCCCGGCCTCGAGGACCGCCTGCGTGCGGCGGCTCCCGGCGGAGTGGACCGCGTGCTCGATGCCGCGGGCACCGACGAGGCGCTCGCCGCCTCCCTCGTCCTGGTGAGCGACCCGCAGCACGTCGGCACCGTCGTCGTCGGCGCGCGCGCCGCCGAGCTGGGCATCCGCGCCTGGATGGGCGGCAGTCCCGTCCCCCTGACCGACGAGGAGAAGGCGCTGCGCCGCGAGGGCATCCCCCGCGCCGCGCAGCTCGCCGCCGACGACCGCTTCTCGATCGAGCTCGGCCCGCGCTTCGCCCTCGACGACGTCGCCGACGCCCACCGCCTCAGCGAGGACGGCCACACCCGCGGCAAGATCCTCCTCGTCCCCTGAGCCACCGCCGCTGTTCGAGCACCCCGCCCACTGCATGCTGATCGAGCGACCCGCGCACCTCATCCTGACCGCGCAGCCCGCGCACATCATGCCGATCGAGATACCCGCGCACCTCATGCCGATCGAGTAGCCCGCGCACCTCATGCTGGTCGAGTAGCCCGCGCACCTCATGCTGGTCGAGTAGCCCGCGCAGCGGGCGTATCGAGATCCACATTCGTCAGAAGCCGAGTCTGCAGACCCGCCCTCCTGGTCGACGGCGGGTCCCGATACGCCTCTGCGGGGCTACTCGACCAGCAAGATCCGCGAACGTCCCACGGCATGCCCACGAACACCGCGCACCCTGCATGCTGATCGAGTAGCCCGCGCAGCGGGCGTATCGAGATCCACCCGCCGACGAAGGAGTCCCGCCATGACCACCGACGACACCACCCCCGTCATCCTCGGCGGCGCCCGCACCCCCTTCGCCCGCTTCCAGGGCGCCTTCGCCCCGCTCTCGGCGGTCGAGCTCGGCGCCGCCGCCGTCCGGGCGGCCCTCGAGCGCTCCGGCGCGCAGCCGTCCGACATCGACGCCGTGATCCTCGGCCAGGTCATCCAGGCCGGCGCCGGCCAGGGCCCCGCCCGCCAGACCGCGATCCGCGCCGGCCTCGGCTGGGACGTCCCCGCCACCACGATCAACAAGCTCTGCCTCTCCGGCCTGACCGCCGTGATCGACGCCGCCCGGCTGATCCGCACCGGCGAGGCCTCCGTCGTCGTCGCCGGCGGTCAGGAGTCGATGACGAACACCCCGCACCTCCTGCTCGGCGCCCGCTCCGGCCTCGGCGTCGGCGCGCGGCCCCTCGAGGACGCGCTCCTGCACGACGGCCTCCTCGACCCCTTCGACGACCGGATGATGGGCCGCGTCACCGACGACGGCAACGCCGAGCGCGGGATCCGCCGCGAGCGCCAGGACGCCTACGCCGCCCTCTCGCACCAGCGCGCGGCGGCCGCCCGCGACTCCGGAGTCCTCGCCGAGGAGATCGTGCCGGTCGAGGTCCCGCAGCGCCGCGGCCCGGACCTCCTGGTCTCCGAGGACGACGGCATCCGCCCCGAGACCACCGTCGAGATCCTCGCGGGCCTCCGCCCCGCCTTCAGCCCCGAGGGGACCATCACCGCCGGCAGCTCCTCCCCGATCACCGACGGCGCGGCCGCCCTCGTCATCGCGAGCAAGGGCTGGGCCCTCTCGCGCGGCCTGCCCTGGCTCGCCGAGATCGCCGAGCACGGCCAGGTCGCCGGCCCCGACAACTCGCTGCACTCCCAGCCGTCCGCCGCGATCCTCCGCGCCCTCGCCCGTCGCGGGGCGACCGTCGCCGACCTCGACTCGATCGAGATCAACGAGGCCTTCGCCTCGGTCGTCCTGCAGTCCGCCGACGACCTCGGCGTCGCTCCCGAGGCGGTCAACCTCGACGGCGGCGCCATCGCCCTCGGCCATCCCGTCGGCGCCTCCGGCGCCCGCCTCGCCCTGCACCTGGCCCTCGCCCTCCGCCGCCGCGGCGGCGGCCTCGGCGCCGCCGCCCTCTGCGGCGGCGGCGGTCAGGGCGAGGCCCTCCTCCTCCGCGCCTGACGCCCTCCGCGAGATGCCACTTGTGCACGCCTTTCGCGGCGTGTCGCGTGCACAAGTGGCATCTCGCGGAAGGCGCCGTGCGCGGGTGCGACGTCAGCGGGTGCGGAGGACTCTCGGTGCCCGGAGGAGGGCCAGGACGGACAGGACGAGCGAGAGGCAGTGAGCGGCGAGAAGCGGGCCGCTCATCAGGAAGACGGCTCCGGCCGCCGGCACGGACATCCCGCCGACGAGGATGACGAGGCCCACGGCGAGGAAGCAGGCGTGCAGGATCGTGCAGACGACGGAGGTGCGCCACCACGTCATCCAGCGAGCGAACAGCGGCGGGAGCGTGACGAGCGCCCACAGCGCGACGCTCGGCAGGCCGAACACGGAACCGTCGACGAGGACCGCGATCAGCGTGATCGCGACGAACGGGCCTCCCACGACGGCGGTGACCAGCTGCAGGAGCTTCGACTGCAGGAGCAGGCTCGGACGGAGCGGACGGCGGGCATCGAGGTCGTGCTCGTCGATCGCGGCGCGGGCGATGACGGCGGGATCGCCGAAGGACTCGACGAACCCCTCCTCGTCTCCCACCCCCGCCGCGTGCTCGGCGGCGTCCTGCAGGAGGCACCGCTGCGAGCGTCGCGGCAGGACGGCGAGCTCGCGTCGCAGCTGCGCGTCGTAAGCGCGCCGAGCGGTCCCGGTGGTGTGCGTCGTCGTCATCGGTTCGTCTCCAGGAGGTCGTCAACGGTGCTGCGGAACGGCGCCCATTCCGAGCGGAAATCGTCGAGCCGTGCCCGACCCGCTGGGGCGAGCGAGTAGTAGCGCCGCTGGCGTCCCTCACTCGGGTCGGTGAGCTCGGTCGACACCAGTCCGCTGTCGCGCAGGCGGGAGAGGAGCGGGTAGAGCGTGCCCTCGCCTGCGATCAGGCCTGCGCGGCTGAGGGTGAGGGCGAGCTCGCGCCCGTACTTCGGCTCCCCGGCGATGGCCGCCAGGACGCAGAACTCGAGAACCCCCTTCCGGAGGTTCGCGAGGATCTTCTCGGTATCGGTCGCCATGCCCGCAATGATGCCTTGCATCGCAAGGCCTGGCAATACCCAGCTTACGCACCTGGCAGATCCCGACACCAGGCGGGCTCTCGCGAGATGCCACTTGCGCACGCCTTTCGCGGCGTGTCGCGTGCACAAGTGGCATCTCGCGGAAGGGGTCAGCCCGCCCGGCTACGCTCGCGGGATGAGCATCCTCAGCGCGGACGGCCTCGAGTTCGTGACCCAGCGGCACCTGGCCACCCTGTCGACCCCGTGGCAGCAGGGACGCCTGCACGTCGTCGCCGTCGGCTTCACCTACGAGGACGGCGTCGTCCGCGTGATCACCTCGCGCGAGAGCCAGAAGGTGCTCAACGTCCGCCGCGGCGGCACCGCGACCGTCAGCCAGGTCGACGGCATCCGCTGGCTGAGCCTGGGCGGCCCGGCCTCGATCGAGGAGGACCCCGAGGCCGTCGCGCACGCCGTCGAGCTGTACTCGCAGCGCTACCGGACGCCCCGCGAGAACCCGCTCCGCGTCGCGATCCGCATCGACGTCGACTTCGCCCTCGCCTCCTCGGGCCTGCGCGCGGACTAGCCCCGTGCACTCCCCCGACGCACTGCGGGCCGACGGCGCCGTCTCGTCGCTGCGGACCTACCGCTACGTGCGGGTGTCGCTCGTGGCCGCCGTGCTGTTCCTCGGCGTCGGAGTGACGTGGCACCTCGCCACGCTCGGCCCGCTGCGCTCGATCAGTGCCGCGCACTACACCCCCGTGCGCTCGATCTTCGTCGGCTCGCTGTTCGCCGTCGCGGTCGGCCTCGTGGTCCTCGCCGGGCGCAGCGTCCGCCGCACGCTGCTCGTGATCGCCGGCTTCACGGCTCCCGTCATCGCCCTGGTGCCCGCACCGATCCCCTCCGACGAGCTGCAGCTGCTGACGGGCACCGGCTGCCCCGCGGGTGTCTCGCGCTGCATCGCCCCCGGCACGGAGGACGCGATCGCCGTCGGGATGCTCGCCTACCTCGTCGTCGCCGCGGCGGCCCTGGTCGCCTCGCTCGCCTTCCTCGCCGTCGACCGCGCGCTCGACCGCGGCGCCTGGCTGCGCGCCGGCGGTGCCGCCGTGCTTCTCGCCGGCCTCGCCGTGTTCTCGACCACCCCGGCCTTCGCCGACCTCGGCCACTACGCCGCCGCCGCGCTGTTCTTCCTGCTGATCGCCGCCGTCGCCGGGATCCACGCCCACGCGGTGCGCTCGCAGGGCGTCCGCGGACCGGGCTCGCTCCGCGCCTACTCGCTCGCCTACTCCGCGCTCGCCGTCCTCCTGGCGGCGGTCGACGCCGCCGCGATCGTCCTCCTGCTGACCGGCCGGGCCTCGGCGCTCCTCGGCGAGCAGTGGCTGCTGATCGTCGAGGCGATCGCCCTCGCCCTCTTCACCGCCTTCTGGATCCTGCAGACCGTCGAGAACTGGCGCGACCCGGACGCGGCGGCCCGCTGAGCGTGGGTCCACCCGTCCGCCGTTCCGACACGACGACGCGAGCGGGTCGGCCGACGTTCCACGCAGCGCGCCAGTTCACGAACGCACGCACCGGCCTTCACGCTTCCGACTACGGTTTCTCGGGAGATCGAGTGCGCAGCGGTGCCACGACGGTGCTCGGACGACCAGCTCTCTCCGCGGAGGGGAGGAGCCTGTCACCGAATGTGGGCGATTCGACCAGCACCGAGAGGAATCACTCGTGTTCCTCGTCAGACGAGAGAAGGGTCCGGGATGGACGTGCGGATTCCGGTGAACACCGTGTGGCGGATCATTCGGCACCTGGTTCAGGGGGCGGTGGTCGGCGCCGTCCTCGTCGTCCTCGGAATCATCCTCGTGCTCGGTTCGGCGTTCCTCACGAGCAGCGACATCCACCTGCCAGGAGTGATCACGGTCTGGTCATCGACCGAGAACGGCCTGCCCGCTCTCGTCTTCGAGCCGCATCCTCTCGGTCTGCTCGTCGTCGTCATCGCCATCGCAGTCGTCTCGACTCGGCGGGGACTCGCACGTCGTCGCCCGCGCCCCACGGTCCTGGAGAGCTGACCGGATCAGCCGCTCTGCTCGGCCCCGGTGGAATCCGTACCGACCCTGGTTCCGCCGGACACTTCGTCGTTGCCGTCAGCGCTCCGCCGCGTAGCGGAACAGGTGCTTCTCCCGCACGAGGAGCGTCCCCGCCGCGCAGCCCGCGGCCGTCGCCGCCGAGGCCAGGACGAGCAGGCGGAGGCAGCCGTGCAGCAGGGCCGCCCGGTCGCCGGGGCTCTCGGGCAGAGCGAGAACGAGCACACCGGCCGGAATCACAGCCCAGGCAGCGGCCAGCCAGAGCGCGTTCTCGGTCAGGAGCTGCACCAGCAGCGCCGATCGACGGACGCCGACGTGGAGCGCCGAGGCCAGCTCGAGGCGACGGAGGCGGACGAGTACCGTTCCGAGCACGACTCCGAACACTGCCGCACTCGGCACCGCGAGAAGGGAAGGCCTGGCGCGGACCGCCTCGCCGACGTCGTAGGGCTCGCCCAGTCGGGAGTTCAGCCGGCTGACGGACGGCTTCTCGACCGGACTCGGAGCGACTGCGGTGAGGAGGAACGACGCCGTGGGTGACTGGACGAAGGGGACATCGAGCCAGCAGGCGTCGAACATCCCGTCCGCCGGAACGACGACGAGGACCGACCAGCCGAGTCCGGGCAGGCGGCCGTCGTCGGGGTAGTCGAAGATCCCCGCGACCGCGACGGGACCCGCCGTCGTCGCCACCGTCTGGCCGACGTCGCTGCCGAGGGCGACCGCGACCTCCCGGGAGAGGAGGAGACCGGCGATCGCGGGATCGACCCGGTGCGGCAGGAGGTCGACGAAGTGCGGCGTCACGTGTCGGCTGGGGACCGTCGTGGACGGCAGCGCCTCGAAGACGACCCCTCCGCCGTCCGACATCGCGCCCGCCGCTTCGGCCCCCGCCACTCCGGCGAGTCTCTCGCAGGCCCTGCCGGAAATGCCTCGCGTCGACGCCACCGTGCTGATCGTCGCTCCGGCGGAGTGGAACGCTCGGAACTCGGTCACGATCGACCTCACCGTCATCGCGTCGTAGAGGCAGAGCGCTCCGATGACGACGACGAACGACACCAGCGCGAGGATCGGCCTGCTCGTGCGGGCGGCCGTGCTGCGGAGCGCCTCGGTGAGGACGGACGAGAGCCGCACTAGGGCGCCAGCTCGATGGCCGTCTCGCAGGCGGCCGCAGCACGCGGATCGTGCGTCGCCACGACGACGATGCTCCCGCCGCTCGAGACGTGGCCGAGCACCTCGATGACGGTCTCCGCACTCCTCGAGTCGAGCTGCGCGGTCGGCTCGTCGACGAGCAGCAGGTCGGGAGCGGAGGCGACCGCCCGCGCGAGCATGAGCCGCTGCGCCTCCCCGCCGGAGAGCCGCGCGAACGGCGTCGCGGCGCGCTCCTCCAGACCGAAGGTGCTGAGCAGGGCCTCGGCGTGGACCTGGGCCGACCACCGTCGCTCGCCCCTCGCCAGGAAAGGGAGGACGACATGGTCGAGTGCCGAGCGCCTCGCCGTGCCGTGCGGGTTCTGCAGCACCCGGCCCGTCCGCGCGACGCCGCAGGTCCGGACGGTTCCGAGCGAGGGCGCGAGTGATCCCGCCAGGATCCCGAGCAGCGTCGACTTCCCCGAGCCGGAAGGACCGGTCAGTGCATAGGTCCGCGCCGGCAGGAGGAGTCGGCTCACCGGAGCGAAGAGCGGTGCGCGGGCGTCGAACGAATGACTCACCGCCACCAGCTCGACGAAGACCGCGCTGGAGTCGAGTGTCTCAGCGGACTGCCGATCCCGACTGTTCAGCATCCTCCCGTCCTCTCCGGGGCCGTGCTGATCCGCGCGGGTGGCTCGGGCGAGGCGAAGCGGACGAAGGACTTCCCGAGCTCGGACGCCACGACCTCGACGGCGACCGCCTCACCTCCGGCCAGCACGCAGCCGTGGCGCCCCTCGAGGGCGTAGATCGCGGCCGGAGGGACGGCCCAGGTCTCGATCGGCTCCGCCAGTTCGAGGGTCGCGTCGAGCACGACCGAAGCGGTGCCACCTACGGTGCTCGCACCTCCGCCCGCGCCGGAGCCGACGGCCCGAACCGCCTGTTCGAACTCCGCCGACGACCGCAGCAGGCGGAGGTCCTCCTCGGACCGGATCGCCCCGAGATCGTCCACGGCCAATCGATGCTCGGCGATGAGCGCGATGCGCTCGCCGGGCAGGAGATCCGAGGGAACGGGATCGACCGCTGCCGCCGTCACCGGCGACTCCAGCTCGGCGATCGCCGCACCGGACTCCACCGTGGTGCCGAGCTCGACGGAGCATCCCGCCGCTTGGGCCGTCGGGGATGGCAGCCAGACGAGGCTCTCTATCGCGATGACGTCCGGCTCCGTCGCCGCGCCCAGCTCGCGCAGCCGCGTGTCGATGAGCTTCACGGACGTCTGCCCGAGGACGCCGTCCGCCCGGACTGCGTGACCCAAGCGGCGGAGTTCGTTCTGGAGCGCGAGCACGTCGTCTCCGGTGTCGCCGACGCGGAGGTCCCGGTAGAGCGGCGTCACAGTGGCGATGCTGAGGAGCCGCGAGCCGTCGACCGCGAGCACGCTGCCCCAGGAGTCGATGGCGGTCCCGGGTGCGCAGTCCAGCGCCGTGATCGTGCCGGAGCGCCGCACCTGCAGCTGCTCTCGTGCGCCCTGCTCGACCGCGATCTTCACGGCCCGCGCATCGACCGTCGACTGGGCCGTCGGCTCGAACTCCGCAGGAGCGGAGGTCGGGAACGCGACCGACGGCGGCACCTCCGGCGTCGCCGTCGCGGTCAGAGCGATCGCGACGCCGGCGCCGGCGAGGACGACGGCCGCGAGGACGACGAGGCCGGGTCCGCCTCTGTCACCCATGCTCGAAGAACGAACGGATCGCGAGCAGTGGCCGGTCCCCGACTGTGAGCAGACGGCTCACGAGCCGACTCCCAGGGGATCGATTCGGCACCCCTGCAGCGCCAGCCGCCCCGCGGCCTCGTCGACGAAGGGGAAGTCATCGCGCGACGTGTCGTCCGCGTAGTCGCCCTTCGAGTACGAGGAGGGCACGACGCCGGAGCGGGCGAGGCACTCCACGATCAGCGTGGTCTCGTCAGCTCGATCCGGGTTGCGATGGGTCCAGCTGTAGAGGGCGCCGATCTCGGTCTCGCCCGAGCTCCGGGAGCAGCCCTTCACATCTTCGTTGGCGGCGTCGGCGTCCGTATCCGGAGCGAACGTCAGGTGGAACGACCCGTCGAGCGCGTACTCGTCGATGCCGTAGCCGAGATCCGCGACGCACCTGGTGAAGCGGTCGATCATCTCCGCGCGCTCCTCCTCCGATACGGAGCCGTCCTCGATGACGGACCGGGTGAAGTCGTCTGTCGCCCGTTCGTAGGAGGCGGCGAACTCCGAGGCCCACGGGCCGGTGAAAGCGGGGGCGTCCCGGGCGGGAGCAGTCCCGTTGGCTGACGGTCCGTCGGCCGCGCATCCGGTCAGGCCGAGCACCAGCACTGCGCCTCCTATGACAAGTCGTGTCGTCTTCGACATGAGGGGTGGACGACCTACTCGAGGACGTCGTAGTACGCCGTGTTGCCCGAAGCTCGCAGGGGCGACCAGTGCGCTACGGCGAGCGTCGAGGACGGCTGCCAACCGCTGTACGCGCAGCCGCCGTGACCGCAGGCCGTCGCCTTGTGGCTCTTTCCACTGTGCTGGTACTCGGAGTAGACCTGCCCGCCGCTTCCGTAGATGCCACCGGAGCGGGTTCCGTGATCCCAGACCCCGCCCTCGGAGGGACGCTCCGTCACGGCGGAGGCGCTGACCGCGCCGCCCGCGAGGATGCCTCCTGCCACGAGGGCGCCCACGACCATCGCCGTCGTCCTGCGTCGAATCATGTTTCTGCCTTCTCTCCAGCACCGTCGGTGCCATTTGTCGGATGGTGTTCTGAGAGCACCATACGCGTCTGGTCCACTCGGCAGGCAGATGGCGTGAGACGCAGTGACGGCGGGCGTGAGAACACGGACTACGCCGGCGCCCTCGGTCCGGCAACCGGAGCCGGCCCGACGCAGCAGGACGCCCACCCGAGCGATCCCGTCCCCGAAACGACGGAAGGCCCGCTCTCTCGAGCGGGCCTTCCGTGTGGTGGTGGATCCGAGGGGATTCGAACCCCTGACCTCTTCATTGCGAACGAAGCGCGCTACCAACTGCGCCACGGACCCGTGCCTTCCGAGCCGTCACCGGCCCGAACAACTCGTCCACACTAGCACGTGGCCGAGGGGCGGAGGACCGGTCAGGCTCCGCGGCGGCGCTGCAGGGCCTGGTCGAGGTCGATCGCGTCGACGCCCTCGACGACGCCCATCGAGGCGAAGCGCGAGGACGGGCGGGGCGCCTCGGGGACGGGGACCGGGCCGGTCGCGCGCGGGGAGCGGATCGGCGCGACCTCAGGGGCCGACGCGGCGGCGCGCTGCGCGATCTCGGCGTCGGCGGCGGCGGCGCGGAGGCGCTCCACCGCGTCGATCGAGGCCATCGCGCTGGCCGCGACGGTTCCGCGGGAGAGGTAGAGGGGCTTCGGCAGGGGCTGCGGCGTCCAGCGGGTCTCCTCGGCGGCGGCGGCCTCCTCCTCGGGGGCGGCGGCCTCCTCGGCGAGCTCGGCCTCGAAGACCTCGGCGCGGCGGCGGGCCACCTCGGCGGTGCTGGTCGAGACCGCGGCGGGCGCGGCGCTGCGCTGCCGGCCCGGAGCGAGCAGGATCAGGGTGCCCAGACCCGCGGCCAGCAGCAGCACGCCGACCAGCGGTACGACGCCCGCACCGCCGAAGGGCAGCATGACCAGCCCGACGAGGGCGACGACGAGGCCGATCAGCACCGTCAGCGCCGCGCCCTGGCGCCAGCGCATCGCGCCGGGAGCCGTCCGCGTGCTCTGCCGCGTGCTCGCGGCCGCCCGCCGCAGCGCTTCGCGCGCCGCCTTCTCCGCCTGTGCCAGCTCCATCGCCTGTGCCTTCTCTTCGGCTCGTTGTTTGGTCTCGGTCGCCCGGAGGGTGCGCTGCTGCAGCGCGACCTCGCGGGCCGTCGCCTCCGCACGCACGTGCTCGGGCACCTCGGCGGTCTCGGCGAGGATCCGCAGGGTCTGCTGGAGCCTCACCGCGTTGCGCTCGGTCGCGTAGAACGACCGCCGGCGCATCCACGCGGGGATGAGATAGGCGACCCACAGAACGGCGGCGAGCGCCCAGACGACGCCCCCGCCCAGCCAGTCGCTACTCATGCGACCAACGCTAGGAGCACGGGGCGCTCCCGTCCGTCATTACGGGTAGGTGTGTCCGTGCGGATCGCGGATTAATCGGCTCCCCGTCGGGGGGACACCGGCGCCGTCGGGCGGCCCGGAGAGGCCCGATCGGCGGGAGGCGCGCTGGTCGGCGTCGGTCGGCACGCCGACGTCGGACGGCACCTGGCCCTCGAGGTAGCGGCGCAGGACACCGCGCGGCACCTCCTCCGCCACCAGCGCGAAGCAGAAGTGGTCGCGCCAGTCGCCGTTGATGTGGATGAAGCGGCGGCGCAGGCCCTCGTAGCGGAAGCCGAGCTTCTCGACCACGCGCAGGCTCGGCCGGTTCTCGGGGCGGATGCAGATCTCGATCCGGTGCAGGCCGAGGTCGAAGAAGGCGTGGTCGGTGGCCAGCGCCACCGAGACGGGGGTGATGCCGCGGCCGGCGTAGCGCTCGGAGACCCAGTAGCCGATCGAGCCGGAGGAGAGGGAGCCGTAGCCGATGTTGGAGATGTTGAGCTGGCCGGCCAGCTCGCCGTCCCAGTCGATCAGGAACGGCACGCCGCCGCCGGCACGCGCGTTCTGCTGCAGCGAGCGGATGCTGGCCCGGACGTCGAAGGCGGCACCGCCGCGGGGGTCGGACGCCTCCCACTGCCGCAGCCAGGCGCGGTTCGCGATCAGCTCGCGCTCGAGGGGGCGGGCGTCCCGGACCCGGATCGGGCGGATGGTGACACGACCCTCGGTGAGCGTCGGTATCGGCAGCGGCATGTGCTGACCCTACTGCGCGGTCGCGACGGTCGAAGGGGGTGGACCGGAGCGCCGGGACGCGGCAGGGGCCGGAGCAGCGGGGGCCCGCCGCCCGCATGCTGGTCGAGTAGCCCCGGAAGGGGCGTATCGAGACCCGCGTCCGCCAGAAGGGCCGGTCTGCAGGCTCGACTGCCGCGACGGTGGATCTCGATTCGCCCGCTGCGCGGGCTACTCGATCAGCATGGCGAGGACGCCCGCGAGGCGGGCTACTCGATCAGCATGCGGAGGGCCGCGAAGCGTGCCGCTCGAAGCGCAGCGCCCGCCCCGCGGGATCCTCGGTCAGAGGCCCGCGACGAAGTCCTTCAGCCAGGGCTTGAGGTCGACGCCGAGGTCCTCGCGGTCGGAGGCGAGCTGCACGATCGCCTTGATGTAGTCGAGCTTGTCGCCGGTGTCGTAGCGACGGCCGCGGAAGACGACGCCGTAGACGCCGCCGAACTCGGCCGGGTCCTGCGCCATGCGCTCGAGGGCGTCGGTCAGCTGGATCTCGCCGCCCTTGCCGGGCGCGGTGTGCTCGAGCACGCCGAAGACGTCGGGCTTGAGGACGTAGCGGCCGATGATCGCCAGGTTCGAGGGCGCGTCCTCCTTGGAGGGCTTCTCGACCAGACCGGTGATGCGCACCACGTCGTCCTCGTCGGTGGCCTCGACCGCGGCGCAGCCGTAGAGGTGGATCTGGTCGGGGTCGACCTCGAGGAGGGCGACGACCGTGGTGTCGCGCTGCTCCGCCACGTCGATCATGCGGGTGAGGAGCGGGTCGCGCGCGTCGATCAGGTCGTCGCCGAGGAGGACGGCGAACGGCTCGTCGCCGACGTGGCGCTGCGCGCGCGAGACGGCGTGGCCGAGGCCCTTCGGCTCACCCTGGCGGACGAAGTGCACGTCGGCGAGGTCGCTCGCGTACTGCACGTGCGCCAGCTTGGCGTCGTCCAGCTTCTTGGCGAGGTTCTGCTCGAGCTCGGGGACCGAGTCGAAGTGGTTGGCGAGCGCGTTCTTGTTGCGCCCGATGATGACGAGGACGTCCTGGAGTCCGGCGTCCGCGGCCTCCTCGACCACGTACTGGATCGCCGGCTTGTCGACGACGGGCAGCATCTCCTTGGGGATGGCCTTGGTCGCCGGCAGGAAGCGGGTGCCGAGACCGGCGGCGGGGATGACGGCTTTGCGGATTCGAGTGCCCATGGGGCGCCATACTAGCGGCGGCCGTGGTCGGGCACGTTTCGGCCCGGAGAGGGGCTTGACCGCCGTGTACCCCGCTCGTGGACAGAGCCACCGCAGGACTCCTCACGATCGCGATGCTGCACTCCTCGCGATCGTCATCCGTCCCTCTTCAGGATCGCCGTTCCGGCCGCGAAAGCCGTCCGACACCCCGGATCTAGACTGGGCCGCATGCCAGCCGACATCACCCACGAGAAGCGGGCGCTGCGCGCCGAGCTCCGTGAGCGCCGACGCACGCAGACCGCGACCGCCCGCGAGCAGGCCACCCTGCACCTCACCGAGCACCTCGAGGAGCTGGCGACCCGGGTCGGCGCACGGTCGATCGCCTGCTACCTCTCGGCGCCGGACGAGCCGAGCACCCGCCCGTTCCTCGGCTGGGCCGAGAGTCGCGGGATCCGGGTCCTCTTCCCCATCTCCCGCCAGGACGGCCTGCTCGACTGGGCAGTCGGCGACGGCCACACCGAGACCCAGGGCCTCTTCGGCATGCCGGAGCCGGTCGGTCAGCTGCTCGGCCCGATCGCGATCAACGACGTCGACCTGATCATCGTCCCCGCCGCCACCGTCGACCGCTCGGGCATGCGGATGGGCTGGGGCCGCGGCTACTTCGACAAGACGCTCGGCTCGATGGAGAAGTGCCCGCCGGTCTACGCCGTGGTCTTCGACAGCGAGTTCGTCGAGCACGTGCCCAGCGAGGTGCACGACCAGGCGGTCGACGGCGTCGTCACCCCCTCGGGCATCGTCGACATCCCGCGCTGACCCGCTCCCCTCATTCCCCCACTCCCCCGCCGCCACCCGCCTCAGGAGCACCAGTGCCCACCTACTCCTACCGCTGCACCCAGTGCGGCAACGCCTTCGACATCCAGCAGAAATTCACCGACGACACCCTCACGGAGTGCCCGAGCTGCCAGGGCGCGCTGCGCAAGGTCTTCAGCGCGGTCGGCGTGACCTTCAACGGGTCGGGCTTCTACCGGACCGACTCGCGCGCTTCGGGGTCCGGGTCCGGCTCCGGCTCGAAGGAGTCGAAGGGCGAGTCGGGCGGCGGGTCGTCCACTCCCGCCTCGACCGGCTCGGGCTCCGGCGGATCGTCCTCGGGCGGCTCCGGCTCGTCGTCGGGCTCCTCGGGGTCGGGATCCTCCGGCTCCGGCTCCGGCTCCTCGTCCTCGTCCTCGGGCTCCGGCTCCGGCTCCTCGGGCTCCTCCTCCTCCAAGCCCTCGTCCTCCGGGTCGGGCTCCTCCTCGTCCTCCTAGGGCCGCCGCTCCCCCGGGAGCGACCCCGCCTCCGCGCACCTCACTCCGCCCGCCCGAAGAAACGGAACAGATCATGATCAACGGCTTCAAAGAGTTCATCCTCCGCGGCAACGTCATCGACCTGGCTGTCGCCGTGGTCATCGGCGCCGCGTTCACCACCATCGTCAACGCCATAGTCACCGGGATCTTCAACCCGATCATCGGCGTGATCTTCGACGCCTCTTCGCTCGAGACGCTCGTCTGGACGATCCGCCCCGAGGGCAACGGCCAGGAGGCGTCGGTCATCGCCTGGGGCAGCGTCCTCTCCGCCCTGATCCAGTTCGTGATCGTCGCGTTCGTGCTCTACTTCGCGTTCGTCCTGCCGATCAACCACCTCAAGAACGCCGCGTTCAAGAAGAAGATGGACGACGCCCCGGCCGCCGAGGACAAGGCGCCCACCGAGCTCGAGCTCCTCGCCGACATCCGCGACCTGCTCGCCAACGGCGGCACCGCGACCACCGCGAACTCCGGCAAGCACGTCGACTGACCAGTGTTGACGGCGGAGGGTGCGGCGATCTCGAGGTCGCCGCCCCCTCACCGCGTCCGGTGGTGTCCGCGGAGCGCACTCCCGACGCCTCCGCCGTGTCAATTCTTGTTAACGGTAACAAACTGCTCGCGTGTCGCCCACGCGAGCCTTTAGTGTGTGGTTCCTCACCACCCGTGCGACGGAGCACCGGCACCCTCACTCTCGAGGGCCAGCGGCCTCGTCGCCCTCTCGACGACGAGGAATCCTGCATGAGACGAACACGATCGACGTTGCGGACCGCTCTGGCGACCACGACGATCGCAGCCACTGCGCTGCTCGGAGCCGCCCTCCCGGTCTCCGCCTCCGGAGCGACGGCCCAGCCGCTGCTCCACTACAGCTTCGACACCGCGCCGACCGGTACGACCGTCGCCGACACGAGCGGCAACGGCTACAACGGCACGCTGCGCGGCAGCGGCGCCACGGTCGCCGCGGGCGCGCTGAGCCTGCCGGGCGGCTCGGCCGCCGCGGCCCCCTACGTCGACATCCCGACGGCGGGCCTGGTCGGCAAGAAGGACCTCACCGTCTCCACCTGGCTGTCGAACCGGACCGGACCCGCGAACACCGCGGCCGCCTTCCTCGGCGCCCCGGTCGCGGCCGGCGCGTCCTTCTCCTCCGGCTACTACCTGCTCAACCCGACGAATCCGGCGGGCTTCGTCAAGTCGGTCGTCACGAACGCGACGAACGCCGGCGCCCCGTGGAGCACCGAGGTCGGCCCCGGCTCGACCAACGCCGCCACGACCGGACTGCGCGCCCCCTCCGGCTACTCGCTGTACACGACGGTCATCGACGGCACGAACGGGACGCTCTCCGTCTACGTCAACGGCACCCGGATCGGACAGAACCCGATCGCGCGCAACGTCTCGTCCTTCGGAACCTCGCTGGTCGGCTACCTCGGCCGCTCGACCTACAACGACGCCGGCTGGAACGGCCTCGTCGACGACTTCGCGGTCTACGACAGCGCGCTCACCGCCGACGCCGTCACCGCGCTGTACTCGTCGCAGGCGATCGACCGCGCCGTCGCCTCCGTCAGCATCCCGACGACCGCGACCGCCGACTTCGCGCTGCCCACCAGCAGCGCCGGCGTCGCCGTGACCTGGCGCTCGAGCAGCGCGGCCATCGCCGTCTCCGGAAGCAGCGCCGTCGTCACGCGACCGGCCGCCGGCTCCCCCGACGCCGCCGTGACGCTCACCGCCACCTTCACCTCCGGCAGCGACACGCGCACCGTCGACTACCCGGTGCTCGTCACCGCGCAGCTCGCCGACGCCGACAAGGTCCAGCGCGACCTCGACGCCGTGACCGTCGCCCAGGCCGGCGACGTCCGCACCAACATCTCGGTGCCGTCCCGCGGCGGCCTCGGCTCGGCCATCGCCTGGAGCGTCGTCGGCTCGACCGCCGCGACGATCCGCGACGGCAGCACCGCCGACAGCCGCACCATCGTCGTCGAGCGCCCCGCCGCGGGCAGCCCGGCCGTCGATGTGATGGTCCGCGCGACCGCCACCAGCGGATCGGTGACGCGCACCCGCGACTTCACCCTCCGCCTCCAGCCGCTGCCCACCGGCACGGACGACACCGAGGCCTACGTCTGGGCCTTCTTCACCGGGGAGGGCGCGGGCGCCGAGCGCGTCAGCCTCGCCGCCTCGAAGGGGAACGACGCCCTCGACTGGAACACGCTGAACGGCGGGCAGCCCGTCTTCACCTCCGACCAGGGCACCAAGGGCCTGCGCGACCCGTTCGTGATCCGCTCGCACGAGGGCGACAAGTTCTTCATGCTCGCGACGGACCTGAAGATCGACGGCCTGGCCGGCGGCTTCGACACCGCGCAGAAGTCGGGCTCGAAGTACATCGAGGTCTGGGAGTCGACCGACCTGGTGAACTGGTCGGCGCAGCGCCACGTGAAGGTCTCGACCGACTTCGCCGGCAACACCTGGGCCCCCGAGGCGTACTGGGACGACGAGCTCGACACCTACGTCGTCTTCTGGGCCTCGAACATGTACCCGACGACGAACGCGGCCGACCGCACCGCCGTCACCTACAACCAGATGATGTACGCGACCACCGACGACTTCGTCACCTTCTCGGAGGCGAAGCCGTGGATCGACGTCCAGCGCGGCACCGGCCGCGGCACGATCGACTCGACCATCGCGAAGGACGGCGACACCTACTACCGCTTCACCAAGGACGAGGCGTCGATGACGCTGCGCGAGGAGAAGAGCACCGATCTGCTCGCCACGGTCAGCGGCTCACTGCCCGGCACCTCCGGACCGGCGGACGAATGGACGCTGGTCAAGGAGCGCGTCGCCTCCGGCCTGCCCAACGGCGAGCCGAACGGCACCTTCACCAGCGGTGAGGGCCCGAACGTCTTCCCCGCGAACGAGGGCGACGTGAACGGCCTGGACTGGTTCCTCTTCATCGACCAGCCGGACTACCACGCGGGACCGAACCACTACATCCCGTTCGGCACCGACGACCTGGCCGCCGACGCCTGGCAGCCCCTCGGAGCGAAGCTGCGGGAGAACCTGCCGCAGAACTCCGACGGCGGCAAGCCCCGCCACGGCACGGTCATCCCGGTGACCCGCGCCGAGTACCAGCGGATGCTCGAGGCGTACGCCCCGGCGATCGCCGTCACCTCGGTCGCTACGATCGCGGTCTCGACCGCGGCCGGCGTCGCCCCGGTGCTGCCCAGCGCGGAGCTCACGACGGCCGACGGCGCGAAGCGCACCGTCGCCGTCACCTGGGACGCCGTCGCCCCCGCCTCCTACGCCGCCGCCGGCACCTTCACAGTGCGGGGAGTGGCGCAGGACGACTCGCGGATGCCGGTGACCGCCACGGTCACCGTGCAGTCCTCGCTGAAGCTGACGGCCGCGGCGACCACCCGCTGCGTCGCCGGCAAGGTGGTGCTGACGGTCGTCGCGACCAACGGCGACACCGTCCCGATGGACGTCACGATCACCTCGACGGCGGGGACGAAGTCCTTCGCCGGCGTCAAGGCGGGCTCGAACGCCTCCGCCGCCTTCACCGTCCGGGCCGCCCAGCTCGCGGCCGGCGAGGCGACGGTGACGGCGACCGCCTCCGTCGGTGGCAAGACCGTCACCTCGACGGTCAAGGCCCCCTACGCGGCCCGCACCTGCGGCTGACCCGCTACCGCGACGACGACGGCCCATCGTGCTCCGGCACGGTGGGCCGCCGTCGTCCGCGGCCCGCGAGATGCCACTTGTGCGCGCGACACGCCGTGAAAAGCGTGCACAAGTGGCATCTCGCGGAGGGGGTCAGTAGTGCGGGGGGACGTCCTGGCGGAGGCGGGCGTCGTTCGGGCCCGTGTCGGGGCGAACGGGCGCGGCCTCGGGGTCGGGGACGACGGCGTCGTGCGGGGACGGATCGGTGCCCGGCTTCGCGGGCAGGGTCGCCCGCCGGCCGCCACGCGAGCGCCGGAGCGGTCGGTCGGCGCCGGCGGGCGCGGCGGCCCGGGAGTCCTCGGGCACGCTCAGTCGGCGGGCAGGGGCGTGATCGGCTGCGTCTCGTTCGACGCCGGAGCGGCGTCCTCGACGATCGGCGCGCCAGCACCCACCGGCACCTCGATCGGACCGGTCGACGTCTCATCCTGCGGGGCGCCGATCAGCCCGGCGACCCGCGCGGCCACGGCCTCGGGGTCGGCGAACAGCTCGAAGTTGTGCACGCGGAGGTAGTGCCAGCCGAGGCGGCGCAGCAGCTCCGGGCGCAGCCGCAGCGAGACCCGGAGGCTCTGCGTGCTGACGTCGCGGTCGGTCTCGACGACGACGGCGCGGGTGCCGTGCGCCGCGACCAGTGCGAGCTTGCCCTTGTGGCCGATGTTGACGCGCAGTCCGCGGCGCTCGAGGCGCGCGGCCAGGTCGACCAGCATCGGCTCGGAGTAGTCGTCGCGGTCGCTCGGCTGGACGCGGTCCTCCGCCTCCTGGAGCACCTGGGCGAGCGCGACCATGCCGTAGCGCATCCGCGACTCGTCGATGTCCCCGGGGCGGAAGCAGGAGACGATGTCCATCGAGCGGCGGGCGCGGGTCATGCCGACGGCGAGCAGGCGCTCTCCGCCCGGCTCGGCCAGCGCACCGAAGTTGGAGAGCAGGCGGCCGTGCGGGGTGCGGCCGTAGCCGATCGAGAAGATCACCCGGTCGCGGCTCTGCGCCACCGACTGCTCGAGCGTCACCACGGCGAACGGCTCGGGCCGGTCACCGAGGATGAAGTCGTTGAGGTCCGCGCGCTTCGCGAACGCGGTGAGCACGGCCTGCTGCACCCGGACGGCGTGCCGCGGGCTCGCGGTGATCACCATCAGCGACTCGCGCGGGCGGATGACCGCGTGCTCGAGCACCAGCTCGACCACCTTCGCGACCTCGGCGTCGACGGACTCGACCGCTCCGGAGTCGTTCTCCGGCATGCCGTGTCCGCTGGCGATGTAGTGGAAGCGGAGCGAGTCGTGCCCGAGGAACGAGCCGGCCCACGGCAGCGAGTCGATCCGGCCGCCGTAGAAGCGTCGGTTCACCAGCTCGGCGAGGTCCTCGCCGCCCGCGCGGTAGCTGCGGGTGAGCGTGACGGTGTTCAGCAGCTCGCCCAGGCGGGCCAGCGCCGACTGCGCGTGCAGGGCCTCGACGTCGGTGCGCGAGGCGGCACTGCCGAACTCGACGGTCTCGTCGACGCGCAGCGAGAACGGCGTCGGCGTCTGCGTCACCGGGTCGCCGAACGCGACGACCTGCTTGGCGCGGCGGATCGCTCCGACGTTCTCGGCGAGGGTCGTGGCGCCGGCGTCGACGAGGAAGACCGCGTCGAACGTGGTCTCGGTGCCGATGCGGTGCACCTCGTAGGGCGAGGCGAGCCAGGCCGGAGCGAGCACGCGGGAGAGGTGCGGCGCGGCCTTCTGCAGCTCCTGCGGCGTGGTCGACGCCTCGGAGCGCAGCAGCGCGCGCAGGGCGTCGCGCTCGAGCTGCCAGTCGACGAGCCCGATCTTCCAGGTCTCCGAGAGCTTCCAGGCCAGCAGCTCGGCGCTGGAGGCGGCGTGCGCCTCGTCCACGAGCTTGAAGTCCGCCTCGAGCCGGTCCAGGACGCTGGTGTTGCCGCCGAGCAATGCGCGCTCGTCGGTCAGCATGATCTCGAGCGCCGAGCGCCACCAGGCGAGGTCGAGCTCGATCGCGACCAGCTCGGCCGGCACGTGACGGCGAGACAGGTCGGTCAGCAGCGGGTCCAGGCCCCACTCGCGCAGCGTCGAGAGCAGCGTCGTGCGCTCCTGCAGGTTGGCGAGCACCTCGCTGTCCTCGGCGAGGCCGGAGACCATCGAGACGAGCTCGGCGAGCGGGAGCGACGCGAGCGGCGTGCTGCTCCCGCGCCGGCCGAGCGGCTCGTCGAGCCGGCCGAGCTGGTCGGACACCTGCTGGAACGCGACCTGCACGTCGGCGACGCCGACCGGCACCTCGGGGACGGTGCCCGCGACGGCGTAGCGCTGCCAGAGCGTGCGCTGCTGCTGCACGCGGCGCAGCGACGCGTTGAGGTCGGTGACGTGCGCGCCGGGCCGCATGTACTCGCGGGCGAGCTTCTTCAGGCGGCGGCGGTTGGTCGAGGACATCTCGGCGGCCTCGCGGCGCGGCGAGGTGGCGACGATGAGGTCCTGGATCGAGCGGTCGAAGACGGCCGGCTGGAACTTGTCGAGCGTCTCCCGGACGTCCTGCAGCAGGCGCAGGTAGATGCCGAGCTCGGCGACCGACTCGAACGGGCGCATGCGCGTCTGCGCGATGACGTCCTGCGCGCGGTCGAGCAGGCGCGGCAGGTCGCGCAGGTGCAGGCGCTTGGCCAGCTCGTGCGCGGCCTCCGCGTCGGCCGTCGAGTCGAACTGCGCGCCGTACCAGGGCGAGTCGCCCGGTCCGTAGCGGAACTCGCCGAGGCGGGCCGACTCGATCAGCATCCGGGTCGCCTCGGGGCGGCTGTGCGCGAGGGCGGTGACGGCGCGGCGGTCGAGGCGGGCGGCGGTCGACGGGGGCGTGCGCAGCTGCGAGAGGCGCGCCAGCTCCTCGAGGGCCTGCAGCGCGGAGACGCCGAAGCTGGGGTCGCGGCGCGAGAGGGCGCCGCGGTAGTCGAGCAGCACCTTGCGCAGGCGCAGCAGGGCGTCGTCGATCTCGCTGACGGAGGGGCGTGCGGCCTTCTCGTTGCGGCCGATCGACTGGATCAGGTCGCGGCGGAGCGTGCGCGGGCTGACGGCGATGCCGCCGAGGCCGGCGGACAGCAGCCGCTGGTGGATGCTGTCGAGGCTCGAGCGGCGGGCACCGACGACGAGGACGCGCTTGTGCTGCGCGGCGAGCGCGCCGATCGCGTTGACGATCGTCTGGGTGCCGCCGGTGCCGGGGAGGGTCTTCACGACGAGCGAGTTGCCGGCCGCGATGTTCGCGATGACCTGCTCCTGCTCGGCGTCGGCGTCGAGGAGGAGGTTGTCGGTCGCCGGCGGACGCTCGTCCTGCGGGATGATCGACGCCACCTTCTGCGACTGCTGCAGCGCGCGCTTGGCGGCCGGGTTGCCGGCGACCGCGTCCAGGACGGGGTGCTCGAGCATCCGGGCGTCGCGGAGCATGTCGCCGGCGACGTCGGCGAAGCTCGACACCACCAGGCGCGGGTGCACGGCGAACCAGGGCAGGTGCGAGGTGAGTCCGCGCAGCTGGTCGATGACCGGCTGCGGCTTGAAGACGCCGCTCTGCACCGCGAGCTCGACGAACTGCTCGGGGTCGATCGTGATGCCGAACTGCTGCTTCAGCGCGCGGGCGAGCTGCGGGTTGAAGTAGGGCTGGCCCTTGAGCTTGAGCTCGAAGTCGCGGCCGTAGCGGCGGATCGCGAGCGGGCGCAGCAGGACCGGGGCGGTGAACTCCGTCTCGCCGGCGCGCCACTGGGCGAGGCCGATCGCGAGGTGCACGCCCTCGATGCCGCGGACCGAGCGCAGCTCGATCCCCTTGTCGGTGATGGCGGCGGCGGCGTTCTTCGCGGTGCGCAGCGCCAGCTCGTCGCGGATGAGGGAGGAGAGCAGGGTCGTCTTGCCCGAGATGAACGGGGGCAGCCCGCCCGGGTGCGTGGTGGACAGCTCGATGCGGGTGCGCGGGGAGTCGACGAAGTGCAGGAGCGGCGAGGGGCCGCCGACCTTGGCGAGCTCCTCCCGCCAGGACTGCCAGACCGGGTCGGCCGCGTTGCCGCCCTGGTAGCCGGCCTCGCCGCTCGTCACCTGGACGGGCGTGGTGGCGTTGGAGGGGAGCTGGAGGGCGGACGCCTCGCGCGGGTCACCGGACTCGGGGGAGGTCGCCACCGGTCCGGCTCCTGGGAAATCGTCGACACGTTGCACACGGACACCCTAAGCCGGGGATCTGCGAAAGGCCGTAGCGACGCGGATCGGCCGGACGACCGAGGCGTCACCCGCGTCTGGGGGTCGTGCGGGTCGGTCAGGCCGCGGTGCGGGCGAGCCCCTCGTCGCCGGATCGCGCTCCGCGATCGGGCCAGACGCCGAGCGGGGGCACGCTCTCGACCCGGCGCTCGCCGTCCGCGACGACGACGCGGCTCTCGACGCGGTCGTGCCCGCCGGCGACGGCCACGGCGATCATGACGGCCTCGGCGTGGTCGCGGGTCAGGTGGCCGAACGCCGCGCGCAGGTCGACCGGGCGGCCGGTGGCGAGCGACAGCGCGATCCGGGCGACCGCCTCCTCGGAGAGGTCGAGCAGGTGCGCGCCGCGCTCGAGGACCGCCAGGTCGACCGCCGATCCCGCTGCGCTCTCACGGACCCACGGCAGTCCCGGGCGGGCGCAGCCGGTGCGCCGGAGCAGCTCCTGCGCGAGGGCGACGGCGGTGCTCGCGGTGGACGGGACGGCGGGCGCGGCGGTCACGAAGCGGCTCCGGTCGGCGCGGACGGCCCGCGGCGGCTCGTGCGGCGGGCGGCGCGGACCGCCACCGACGTCACGGCCGTGAGGACGCAGATCAGCCCGACCAGCGCCGGCGCGAGCCAGCCGAGCACGCCCGCCCGCTCGACGGTGGGCCCGACGTACGACCACTGGGTGAGGCCGTGGACGAAGAGGGCGAAGAAGCCGAGGGCGACGCCGGTCAGCGCGGTGACGAGATCGGCCGGGCGGAGGACCTCGTCGACGTCGGAGAGGGCGGCGGGAGCGGGAGGCGCGACGGCGGCCGGGTCGGTGGCCGGCAGCGCGAGGGTGCCGGTGGACGGAGTGGACATGGAACCGATGGAACCAGGCGACGGCCGTCTCCGGCGTCCTCCGCTGGCATGATGGCGCGCGCCGTTCGGCTCACGTCGCGCGGCGTCGCCCGAGCGAGGATTGGAAGCGCAGGAGGTAGCCGTCGGGATCGGTGACGAGGACCTGGCGGACGCCCGCCTCCTCCTCCCCCGCGCGGTACCAGCGGGTCTCGGCAGGGGTGAACAGGAGCACTCCTGCCGCGTCGAGGGCCGCCGCGACGGCGTCGGCGTCGTCGACGCGGATCTGGAGGTTCGCGCCGCGGCCGAGCGGGCGCTCCAGCGGCGCGGTGATCCAGTCGCGGGTGCTGCCGATCCGGTCGAGCATGACGTGGGCGCCGCCGCGGACGAGGTACGCGAAGCCCTCCTCCGGCCGCGCGTAGCGGACCGCGAAGCCGCAGGGGCCGCACCAGAAGGCGAGGCTGCGCTCGAGGTCCGCGACGAGGAGCTCGGGGACGAGGTCGGGCTCGAAGGCGGAGCCGGGCTCGGCGGCGGGGTCGGCGGCGGTCACAGCGCCATGCTGCCATGGACCCGCAGCGGATCGAGGGCCGGGCTAGGGTCGACGGCATGGGGGCCGGGAGCACGGGGATCAGGGACGACGGGAACCTCGAGGACGGCGAGTCGAGAATCCCGGACAGTGCGGACGGCGACAGGTCCGGAGCCGCGACCGCTCCGGTACACGACGGGCCCCCGCGCTTCCCGCTCAGCCTGGTGGTCGTCGTCCCGGTCGGGATGCTGGTGCTCGGCGGCCTCTTCGGGAGCACCCTCGCCCTGAGCACTCCGTGGCTGCCGATGGCGCTGACGCGGGCGGGACTGCCCTACGCCGTGCTCGCGCTGATCGTCGCCTTAGTGCTCCGCCTCCGCGCGGTGCGAGCCGTGCGGGCGGACCGGGCCGAGCCGCTCGACGCGGTGATCGCCTCCGGCCGCAGCCTCGCCCAGCGGGCGACCCGGGCCACCGCTGCGACCCTGCTCGCGATCTGGCTGATCGTCGCCACGGCGTTCGCGCTGCAGACCGAGCCGGGTCTCCTCGTCCTCGCCGGCGGGCCGGTCATCATCGGCGCGCTGCTGTCGATCGTCGCGAACGCGCCCCTGCTCTACTCCCCGCGGATCGCCCGCTCCGAGGTCGCCGTGGTGCTCGCGCACGCGGACGGCCGGCGGCGGATCCTCGCGAACTGGATCCTCGCGCCGCTGTCCTGGTTCGCCTACGCGATCCCGGTGCAGCTCCTCGGCCTCTGGAACGTCTAGCGCGCTTCGGCGGTCTCGGGCGCGGTCTTCGTGCGGCCCGGCAGCAGCAGGAGGCCGGAGACGCCGACGACGATCAGCAGGATCGCCGCGACGGTGACGAAGGCGGACAGCGCCAGCACCGGCATGATGACGGTGAGCAGGCCCGCGATCACCGAGGCGATGCCCGCGGCGATCGGCAGCCACACCGGGCCGGCGACGGTGCGGCCGCTGGTGATGCTCGAGACGCCGTCGAGGATCCAGCCCAGGCCGATCACGAGGCCGAGGATGCTCAGCGACTCGAACGGGTTGGACAGGCAGAGGATGCCGGCGACCAGGATCAGGGCGCCGAGCAGGCCCGCGAGCCAGCGCACCCGGTTCTGCAGGCGCGTGGCGGTGAAGGCCAGCAGGAGCCGGAAGACGCCGGCGGCGATCAGGTGGATGCCGAAGACGATCGCGACGGTGAGCAGGGTAGGGCCGGGGATCAGCACCGCGATCACGCCGAGGGCGATGGCGATCAGCGAGACGCCGATGATCCAGCTGCGCTCGACGGCGGTGCGGGAGAGGGCGGGAGGCGGAGTCGCGGCGGCGGCGTTCTCGGCCGTGTTCTCGGGCATGAGGGTCCTCTCGTCGGGGGCTGACCCCTCGAACGCTAGGGCACTTCCGCCCCGCGGCGAGCGGGACACGGGGGCGGTCGCGCTCGGCTCGCGCGCCCGCTACCCTGCGGCGGCGGCGACCCCGGTCAGTGCCGGCGGCGCGCCCCAGTGCCGCGGGCGGCGCGATGCCGGCGGATGCTGCGGACCACCAGCAGCAGCACGACCACGCCGATCGCGCCGTAGATGATCGCGTCGAGCACGCCCGCGTACTGGTCGACCAGCTCGTACTGGGTGCCGAGCGCTGCGCCGAGGCCGATCAGCAGGCCGTTCCAGACGCCGGAGCCGAGGATCGTCAGACCGGAGAACAGCAGCAGGTTCATCCGCTCGGCACCCGCGGGCAGCGAGATCAGACTCCGGACTCCGGGGATGAGCCGGCCGAAGAGGACGGCCCAGGTGCCGTGGCGGCGGAACCAGCCGACGGCCTTCTCGAAGTCCTCGCGGTCGACCAGGGGCAGCTTGGACAGCAGGCGGATCGAGCGCTCGGTGCCGATGCGGTAGCCGAGCCAGTACAGGATCAGGCCGCCGAGGTAGGCGCCGAGGGTCGCGGTGATCACGACGAGCACCAGGTTCATCCGCCCCTGCTGGGCCAGGAAGCCCGCCAGCGGCAGCACCAGCTCGCTCGGGATCGGCGGGAAGACCGTCTCGATCAGCGTCAGCAGACCGACACCGGCCTCGCCGAGTGCCGCGATCACGCGGGCGGCGACGCCGACGAGACCGGAGAGCTCGTCGATGCTGTCGGTGGAGGAGGCCGCCGTCACGGTGGCAGGGGCGAGGGCGAGGGTCGCGATCGTCATGACTGAGAAGCTACTCAGTCCCGGGGCTCCGCACCTGGGAGATCGGGTCGGCACCGGACCCCGCGTCAGGGGCTGCCCGTGCCGGGGTGAGGTCCGCGTCAGGGGCTGCCGGTGAGGACGACCTGCTCGGAGCCCTGGAGGCGCACCTCGACCGAGGCGATCTCGGCCAGTGGCAGACCGGTCGAGAGGCTCGGCTCCACCGTCGAGCCGGGCGTGCTCGTCCACGAGCCGATCGGCTCCGTGGAGCCGGCCGTGTCGGTCACGTACATCACGTAGCCGACGGACGCCGCGCCCCCGGTCGCCGCGCCGCTCTCCTCCCAGCTGCAGTCCATGTCGATCCGGGTGCCCCACGCCTCCGGAACGAAGCGGACCGACGCCTCGACCGGGACGCCGGGGGCCGCGGCGAGCGCCACCGTGTTCTCGACCACCGTGGGCGGGGCGCCGACCACGAGCGGGAGGGCGATCGCGGCGGCCGCGGAGACCCCGGCTGCAGCGAGCACGAGGCCGGCGATGCGGAAGCGGGTGCGGCGGCGGAGCGCGTCGGTCGCGCGGGCGAGGTGCGCGAGCAGGGCGGGCGGGGCGGACTCCTCGACGCGCTGCTCCGTCTCGAGCAGCGCGAGCCCCTCCTCCTGCGGCAGATGCGCGAGCAGGCCGGGGATCGCGACGAACTCGCCCAGTGCCTCGCGGCAGCCCGGGCAGCCCCGCAGGTGCTGCTCGTAGGCGCGGCGGTCGGCGGGCGAGAGCGCGCCGAGGAGGTACGCCGCGTCCCAGTCGCGGAAGGCGTCGTCGCGGAAGGCGTCGTCGCTCTGCTGCTCGGTGCTCACGGTTCGGTCACGCCTTTCTCCTGGAGGGCGAGCTTCAGCGCCCGCATCCCGTAGTGCATCCGCGACTTCACCGTTCCGGGCGCGATGCCCAGCAGCTCGGCGATCTCGCCGACCGTGCGCCCGCCGTAGTAGGCGTGCACGATCACCGCGCGGTGGTCGTGGCTGAGGGTGCTCAGCGCCTCCGAGAGCAGCCAGGCGTCCAGTACCTGGTCGGTGCGGTCGCCGTGCGCGCGCTCGGGCACCTCGTCGGTCCCGAACTCGCGGTTGTGCCGGGCGCTGCGGCGGTCGTCGATGACGATGTTGCGGGCCACGGTGTAGAGCCAGGAGCGGGCCGCGGCCTCGCCCTGGGCCAGGATCTCCGGGTGCTTCCAGGCGCGCAGCAGGGCCTCCTGCACCACGTCCTCCGCCAGCTGGCGGTCGCCCGTGAGCCGCAGGACGAAGCGCCACAGCGCCGCCGAGTGCTCGTCGTGCAGGGCACGCAGCATCTCGGCCTGATCCTCGGACATCTCCACCTCTCCTCCTTCAACGTAGAGGGGCGGCGTCCGGTTCACCCGCGGCCCCGGTTCGCGCCGGGCGCCGCACTCTGGTACTCCGGAGCGGTGACCTTCCCCGATGCCGCCGACGCCGCCCGCGTCCGCACCTTCCTCCGCGACCAGCGCGTGCGCATCCTCGACGACGTCCGCCACCTCGTGATGATGGAGAGCCCGAGCGACTCCCTCGAGGCGCTCGACGAGCTGCACGCGTTCCTGGTGCACTGGGTCGGCGAGCGGCTCGGGCACGCGGGCGAGCTCGAGCACCTCCGCGAGCAGGACTGCCCGAGCGCGTCGAGCTGGACGTTCCCGGGCAGCGCCCCGGGGCGCGGACCGCGCGGGTCGCGCCCGTTCGTGGCGCTGGTGGGGCACTACGACACCGTCTGGCCGCTCGGCACGACCCGCGGCTGGCCGTTCGCGATCGACGGCGACCGCCTGAGCGGCCCGGGCAGCTACGACATGAAGGTCGGCCTGGTGCAGATGGTCTGGCTGGTGCTGGCGCTGCGGCACGCCCGACTCGCGCACCCGGCCGTGCGGCTGGTGATGAACGGCGACGAGGAGGTCGGCAGCCTCACCTCGCGCAGCTTCCTCGAGCACCAGAGCCGCGGGGCGGAGGCGGCGCTCGTCTTCGAGGGGGCGATCGGCACCGCGGTGAAGACCGCGCGCAAGGGCATCGGCAACTTCGTGGTGGACATCGTCGGAGTCGAGGCGCACGCGGGCGTCGAGCCGGAGAAGGGGGCGAGCGCGATCCACGAGCTCGGCGCGCTGATCCCGCGCGTGCTCGGCATCGCCCGGCCCGAGGCGGGGACGACCGTCAACATCGGCGTGGTCAAGGGCGGCAGCCGGGTGAACGTCACGACCGCGAAGGTGCGGCTCGAGCTCGAGGTGCGGATCCGCGGCGCGGCCGAGGCGGCGCGGGTGGAGGCCGAGATGAACGCTCTCGAAGCGTCGGACCCGCGGATCCGGATCGAGGTCCGCGGTTCGTGGCAGCGGCCCGTCTTCGAGCGGACGGCCGCCGTCGGCGCGCTCTACCGCCGGGCCGAGCGGGTGGCGAAGACGATGGACCTGCCGCTGACCGAGACGGCGGTGGGCGGCGCCAGCGACGGCAATCTGATCGCCGCGCTCGGGATCCCCGTCCTCGACGGGCTCGGCGCCCCTGGCGAGGGCGCGCACGCCCGGGGAGAATCGGTGAGCATCGACGGGATGCTCGAGCGGACCGCGCTCGCGGCACTGCTGGTGGCGAGCTTCGCCGCGGAGGGAGACTGAGATGGTCCTGTACGAGTCGCGCCCGGTCGGCGTCGTGATCGACGCGCCGGCGGACGAGGTGTACTCCTTCGTCGTCGATCCCTCGAACCTGTCGCTCTGGGCGGCGGGGCTGGCGCAGGCCTCCGTCGAGGAGGTGGACGGCCACTGGTTCGCCGACTCGCCGATGGGCCGGGTCGAGATCGTCTTCGCGCCGCGGAACCCCTACGGCGTGGCGGATCACCGGGTGATCACCGAGGGCGGCCGGGTCTTCGACAACCCGCTCCGGATCCTCGCCAACGGCGACGGCGCGGAGGTCGCCTTCACCGTCCGCCGGTACGACGGGATGACGCTCGAGCAGTGGGACGAGGACTGCGACCGGGTCGCGGCGGACCTCGAGACGCTGCGAGGGCTGCTGGAGCGCGCGGAGGACTGAGCGGGCGGGACCGCGGGTCTCCTCCCCAGGAGCGGACCTCGCGGAGCCGTCCACCGGTCTTCGGGCCCGCCGCGATCGGGCGCCGATCCTGCACTACATTCGACAGGATCCGGCGTTCGCCCGGGCCTTCCGCGCGAGAACGAGGGACGTCATGACCTCTCCCGAACCCACCACCCGGCCCGCCGGCGGCATCGAGCTCAACGGTCTCGACACGATCCAGGAGTCGGAGCGGCACGGCCGGCCCCGCGACCTGTTCTGGCCGTGGTTCGCGGCCAACGTCTCGGTGCTGGGGCTGAGCTACGGCTCGTTCCTGCTCGGCTTCGGCCTGTCCTTCTGGCAGGCGACCGCGGTCGCCGTGATCGGGATCGTCGTCTCCTTCCTCTTCTGCGGCTTCGTCGCGGTCGCCGGCAAGCGCGGGTCGGCCCCGACGATGGTGCTCAGCCGCGCCTCCTTCGGCGTCGACGGCAACCGCCTGATCGCGGTGATCTCCTGGCTGCTCACGGTGGGCTGGGAGACGGTGCTCGCCTCGCTCGCCGTGCTGGCGACGGCGACCGTCTTCGAGGAGTTCGGCTGGGACGGCGGCGTGCTGACCAAGGTCGTCGCGCTGATCGTCGTCGCGGCGCTGATCGTCGTCGCCGGGATCGCCGGCTTCCGGCTGATCATGCGGCTCCAGCTCGCGATCACGATCGCGACCGCCGTGCTGACCGTGGTCTACGTCGTGCTCGTGCTCGACCGCATCGACCTCGCCGCCGTCGGCAGCCTGCCCTCGGGCTCGGCCGGCGCCGTGATCGGCGGGCTGGTCTTCATGATGACCGGCTTCGGGCTGGGCTGGGTGAACGCGGCGGCCGACTACTCGCGCTACCTCCCGCGCACCGCCGGCACCGCCGGGGTCATCGGCTGGACCACGATCGGCGGCGCCGTCGCGCCCGTCGTGCTGGTGGTGGTCGGGCTGCTGCTCGCCGCCTCCTCGACGGAGCTGTCCGACGCGATCGCGGCCGACCCGATCGGCGCGCTCGCGAGCATCCTGCCGACCTGGTTCCTGCTCCCCTTCATCGTCGTGGCCCTGCTGGGGCTGATCGGCGGCGCGGTGATGGACATCTACTCCTCGGGTCTCGCGCTGCTCAGCACCGGCCTCAAGGTGTCCCGGCCGGTGGCCGCCGGCATCGACGGCGTGCTGATGGTCCTCGGCGCGATCTACGTCGTCTTCGTCGCGGGCGACTTCCTCGGCCCGTTCCAGGGCTTCCTGATCACGCTCGGCGTGCCGATCGCGGGCTGGCTCGGCGTCTTCCTGGCCGACCTGATCCTCCGCCGCCGCGACTACGACCAGGAGGCGCTCTACACCTCGCGCGGCCGCTACGGCAGCGTCTCGATCGCGCCGGTGCTGCTCGTGGTCGTCGGTGCCGTGATCGGCTGGGGCCTCGTCGTCAACTACTCCCCCGGCTTCGAGTGGGAGGGCTACCTGCTCGGCCCGATCGGCGGGCGCGACGGCGAATGGGCCGGGGCGAACCTCGGCGTGCTGGTCGCCCTCGTGATCGGCTTCGCCGGCACGCTCGTCCTCTCGCGCTCCGCAGTGCGGCGCCAGGAGGCCGACGCGTGAGCCTGCTCGTCGCGATCGACCTGCAGCACGTCTTCGCCGACGCGTCCTCGCCGTGGGCATCGAAGGAGTTCGACCGTGCGGCGGAGGGGACGACCCGGCTGCTCCCGCGCTTCGGCGAGCGGGTGGTCACCACCCGCTTCGTCGCCCCACCCCAGCCCCGCGGCGCCTGGATCCCCTACTACCGGGACTGGCCGTTCGCGCTCGTCCCGGACGAGGATCCGCTCTACGCGCTCGTCCCCGGCTTCGAGGGGCACCGCACGATCATCGCGCCGACGTTCGGCAAGTGGGGCGCCGAGCTCGAGGCGCTGCTCGACGACTCCCGCTCGATGGTGCTGACCGGGGTCTCGACCGACTGCTGCGTGCTGGCGACGGCACTCGCCGCGGCCGACGCCGGCGTGCAGGTCCGGATCGTGACCGACGCCTGCGCGGGCGCCTCCGAGGCCGACCACGCCCGCGCGCTCGACGCGATGGCGCTGTTCGGGCCGCTGATCACCCTGACGACCGTCGACGAGGTGCTGGCCGATGTCCGTGCCGGAGTGTGAGCGCGCGGGAGGTCTCGCGACGACGGCCTGCGGACCGGCATGATGGCGGGATGTCCTCCACCGACGTCCGCGACAGCGCGGCGCCCCGCATCCTCGTCATCGGCGAAGCCCTGATCGACATCGTCGAGCGCGACGGCGAGAGCACCGAGCACGTCGGCGGCTCGCCCGCGAACGTCGCGCTCACCCTCGCCCGCCTCGGCCGCGAGGCGACCCTCGTCACCGACATCGCCGACGACGCGCGCGGCCGCCGCATCGCCGAGCACCTGGGTGCCTCCGGCGTCACCGTGCTGCACGGCGACGCCGAGCGCACCTCGACCGCCGGGGCCCGCCTGCAGGAGGACGGCTCCGCCGAGTACGACTTCGATCTCTCCTGGAACCCGCCGGCCGCCGATCCCTCGAGCGCGACCCACGTGCACACCGGCTCGATCGCGGTCTACCTCGAGCCGGGAGGCTCCGCGATCGTCGAGCTGCTCGAGGCACTGCCGGCCGGCGTCACCGCGAGCGTCGACGCGAACATCCGCCCCGCCCTCGTCGGCGAGCACAACGACGCCCTCGCGCGCTTCGAGCGCGTCGCCGCGGCCTGCGAGATCGTCAAGCTCAGCGACGAGGACGCGGAGTGGCTCTACCCGACGATGCAGCTCGACGAGGTGCTGACCCGCCTCCTCGAGCTGGGCGCGCAGGTCGCCGTCGTGACCCGCGGCGGCGAGGGCCTGCTGCTCGCCTCCGCCGTCGCCCGGGCCACCGTCCCGGCCGCCCGCATCGTCGTCGCCGACACCATCGGCGCGGGCGACTCCGCCATGGGCGCGATCCTCGACGAGGCCTTCCGCCAGGGCCTCGGCGCCCCGAACGGCCTGCTCCTCGACGAGCCGTCCCTGCGCGCGATCGGCCACTGGGCCGCCCGCGTCGCCGGCATCACCACCTCCCGCTCCGGCGCGAACCCCCCGACCCGCGCGGAGCTGTAGGGGGCGCGCGGGTCGCGCCTGCTGGGCGCGGGGATCTCGATACGCCCGCCGCGCGGGCTACTCGATCAGCACGCGGGGCCCTCTGCGAGGACTGCTCGATCAGCATGCGGGGCCCGCTCCGCGGGCTACTCGATCAGCTCCCGACGCGAGGTGTCACGGCAGGCGCCAGGTGACACGGCGACCCGCGCGACCTGTAACCCTCGTCGCCGTGACCACGATTGTTCCGGCCGACTACGGCGCGACGCTGGACGAGCTCAAGCGGCATGTGCACGACGCCCGATTCCGCGCCCAGCGCAAGGCGAACACGGAGCTGCTTCGACTGTGGTGGCGGATCGGCTCGACGATCCTCGACCGTCAGCAGCGCGAGCCCTGGGGCAGTGGCGTTTTGGAGCGCCTCGCGGACGACCTGCGAGCCGAATTCCCCTCGATGAAAGGGTTCTCCCGCGCGAACCTGTTCTCCATGCGCCGCTTCGCGGCGGCCTGGCCGGACGAGGAGTCGATTGTCCAACGACCCGTTGGACAATTGCCCTGGGGCCACGTCATCGAGCTGCTCGACAAGCTCGACGATCAGGGGCTCCGGGACTGGTACGCCGCCCAGGACGTCTCGCGCGGCTGGAGCCGGCCGATCCTGGTCCACCAGATCAGGACTCGTCTGCATGAGCGCGAGGCCGCCGCCGCCAGCAACTACGCCGCCGTCCTCGCAGCGACCGATTCCGAACTGGCACAGCAGATCACCCGAGATCCGTACGCTCTCGACTTCCTCGCCATCGACGGAGACAGCCGGGAGCGCGACCTCGAGGACCGCCTGGTCGGCCGGATCACGGACACCCTCCGCGAGCTCGGTCCCGGGTTTGCTTTCGTCGCCCGCCAGATGCACTTCGAGGTCGACGGTGACGACTTCTTCATCGATCTGGTCTTCTTCCACGTCGAACAGCTGCGATACATCGTCGTCGAGCTGAAGACGACCAAATTCGAGCCGAGGGACGCCGGGCAGCTCGGCTTCTACGTCGCCCTGGTGGACGACAAGCTGCGGATCTCCGGAAAGCACGAGCCGACCATCGGCATCCTCGTCGTCACCGACAAGAACGATGCGGTCGTCCGCTACTCCCTGGCCTCGACGACGCAGCCCGTCGCCGTCAGCCGCTATGAGCTCGCGGAGGACGCACGGGCAGCGCTCCCCGACGAAGCGTCTCTCCTCGACGTGTTCTCGCGCGAGCGGCGACTCAGCCCCGATGGCGGGACAGCGCCGTCGGCCGAGGAGGGAGCGGACAGCTGAGACGCGAGGCTCTTCCCGCTGCGCGGACTGGGCGATCAGCAGGAGGGCGGCCGTTGCAGCGGGGTCGCCGGCGGGTCGATACTGGGCCCTCCTCGACAGGAAGGCGCCGTCATGTCCACGAGTCTCAGCCCCTACATCGGCTTCCGCGACAACGCTCGCGAGGCGATGGAGTTCTACCACTCGGTCTTCGGCGGGGAGCTGCAGTCCAGCACCTTCGCGGACTTCCACGCGAGCGAGGATCCGGCCGAGCAGGACCTGATCATGCACTCGCAGCTGGTCACGCCGAACGGGCTGATCCTGATGGCGTCCGACACTCCGGGCTCGATGACGTTCGAGGAGGGCGCGCGCATCACCGTCGCGCTCTTCGGCGACGACGACGCCGAGCTCGGCGGCTACTGGGACGGGCTCGCCGCCGGCGGCTCGGTCCAGGAGCCGCTGACCACGTCACCCTGGGGCGACCGCTTCGGGATGCTGACGGACCGGTTCGGCGTGCACTGGATGGTCAACATCTCGGGCGCGTCCGCCTGAGCGTCCCGATCGCCGCCCGCGCGGGCGCAGAATGGAGGGACCGCCCGGTGTCCGGAGCGGTCCCCTCCCTCTGACGAAGGCGGCACTATGACGATCACGCTCGGGTACAAGGCATCGGCGGAGCAGTTCGGGGCGCGCGAGCTCGTGGAGCTGGCCGTCGGCGCCGAGCGGCACGGCTTCGAGAGCGCGGTGGTCTCCGACCACTTCCAGCCCTGGCGCCACACCGGCGGCCACGCGCCGTTCTCGCTCGCCTGGCTCGCCGCGGCCGGCGAGCGCACCTCGACCATCCGGCTCGGCACCTCGGTGATGACGCCGCACTACCGCTACAACCCCGCCGTCATCGCGCAGGCGTTCGGCACGCTCGGCGTGCTCTACCCGGACCGCATCATGCTCGGCGTGGGCACCGGCGAGGCGCTGAACGAGGTCGCCACCGGCTACCAGGGCGCGGGCGAGCAGAGCTGGCCCGACTTCAAGGAGCGCTTCGCCCGGCTGCGCGAGGCCGTGCGCCTCATGCGCGCCCTCTGGGCCGGGGACCGCGTCTCCTTCGACGGCGAGTACTACTCCACCCACGAGGCGTCCATCTACGACAAGCCGGAGAACGGCGTCCCGGTCTACATCGCCGCGGGCGGACCCGTCGTCGCCAAGTACGCCGGCCGCGCGGGCGACGGCTTCATCTGCACCTCCGGCAAGGGCATGGAGCTCTACACCGAGAAGCTTCTCCCCGCGGTCGAGGAGGGCATCGCGGCGGGCGGGCGCGACTCGGCCGCGCTCGACCGGATGATCGAGATCAAGCTCTCCTACGACCCCGACCCGGCGCTCGCGCTCGAGAACACGCGCTTCTGGGCGCCGCTCTCGCTCACCCCCGAGCAGAAGCACTCGCTGACCGACCCGGTCGACATGGAGCGCGCCGCCGACGAGCTGCCGATCGAGCAGGTCGCCAAGCGCTGGATCGTCGGCTCGGACCCGGACGAGACGGTCGCCCAGATCAAGCCCTACGTCGACGCGGGCTTCAACCACCTCGTGTTCCACGCGCCGGGCGACGACCAGCAGCGCTTCTTCGACGCGTTCGAGCGCGACCTCGCGCCGCGCCTGCGCGCCCTCTGATTCGGTCGCGACCGGCCGGCGCAGTGCCGCCGGCCGTCCGACCCTCCCGTGCCCCGACCCGTCGGCGCCCGCCGACCGACCCCTCCGGAAGAGCCGCCTCCGCATGACCGTGCCCACCCTCCTCGCCCGCCTCGCCGAGGGCGAGCCGATCACGCGCGAGAGCGCCGAGGTGCTCCTCGAGGCGCGCGGGGACGACCTCGACGCGGTGCTGCTGGCCGCCGGGCGGCTGCGCGACGAGGGGCTCGCCCGCCGCGGCCGGCCGGGAGTGATCACCTACTCCCGCAAGGTCTTCGTGCCGCTGACCAAGCTCTGCCGCGACCGCTGCCACTACTGCGTGTTCGTCGAGACGCCCGGCGGCCTGGCGCTGAAGCGCGAGTCGACCTTCATGGAGCCGGAGGAGATCCTCGAGGTCGCCCGCGCCGGCGCCGCGCTCGGCTGCAAGGAGGCGCTGTTCACCCTCGGCGACCGCCCGGAGGACCGCTGGCCCGTCGCCCGCGCGTGGCTCGCCGAGCACGGCTACGCCTCGACGCTCGAGTACGTGCGCGCCATGGCGGTGCTGGTGATGACCGAGACCGGCATGGTCACGCACCTCAACCCCGGAGTGATGTCCTGGGCCGAGCTGCAGCGCCTGCGCCCGGTCGCGCCCTCGATGGGGATGATGCTCGAGACGACCGCCGAGCGGCTCTGGTCCGAGAAGGGCGGCGTGCACTACGGCTCACCCGACAAGGACCCGGCGCTCCGGCTGCGCGTGCTCGACGACGCCGGGCGCAGCCGGATCCCGTTCACCACGGGCGTCTTGCTGGGTATCGGCGAGAACACGGCGGAGCGGGCCGACGCGCTGTTCGCGATCCGCGACTCGCATGCGCTCTGGGGCCACGTGCAGGAGTGCATCGTGCAGAACTTCCGCGCCAAGCCGCGGACCGCGATGCAGAACGAGGTCGACCTCGAGCTGCAGGAGTACGTCGCGAACGTCGCCGTCGCGCGCCTCGTCCTCGGCGCGGACATGACGATCCAGGTGCCGCCGAACCTCACCGACGAGCAGGAGCTCGGGCTCCTCCTCCGCGCCGGGATCGACGACTGGGGCGGGGTCAGTCCGCTGACCGCGGACCACGTCAATCCGGAGCGGCCCTGGCCGAACATCGACGACCTCGCGCGGCTGACCGCCGACTCCGGCTACCGGCTGCACGAGCGCCTCACCGCGCATCCGCGGTACCTCAGCGACGCGGAGACCTGGATCGACCCGCGGGTCGCGCCGTACGTCCTCGCGCTCGCCGACCGGGAGTCGTGGCTGGCCGACGAGGCCGTGCCGATCGTCCCCCGCGCATACGAGGAGGAGCTGCCGCCCGCACCGCGTCCGGCCGCGCCGACCCTCGCCGCCGTGCTCGAGCGCGCGAGCGCCGACCCGGCCGGTCTCGACGACGCCGACTATCTGGCCCTGCTCGCCGCCGACGGCGACGACCTCGACGCGCTGGCCGCCCTGGCCGACGACGTCCGGCGCTCGGCCGTGGGCGACACCGTCACCGTGGTCGCCAACCGCAACATCGACACCGCGCTCTGGGGCGCCGGCGGGCTCACCGTCGAGACCCTGGAGCAGCTCGCCGACGAGGCCGTCGGGCTCGGCGCCACCGAGCTGTGCCTCCAGGGACCGCTCGCGACCCCGGGCGAGGACCACCTGCTGATCGTGCGCACCCTGCACGCACGGCACCCCTCGCTGCACCTGCACGCGTTCCGGCCGGGCGAGATCCTCGACGCCGCGACGAGCACCGGGCGGACCCCCGCCGAGATGCTGGCCGCGCTGCGCGAGGCGGGCGTCGACTCCGTGCCGGGGACCGCGGCGCGGATCCTCGACGACCGGGTGCGCGCGATCCTGAGCGAGGGCGCGGACCCGAGCGTCGCCGAGTGGCGGGAGTCGGTGACGACCGCGCACCACGGCGGCCTCAAGTCGACCGCGACCATGGTCTACGGGCACGTCGAGTCCCCGCAGCAGCAGATCGACCACCTCCGTGCGCTGGCCGCGATCCAGGACGAGACGGGCGGCTTCACCGAGTTCATCGCGATGCCGTTCGTGCCCGCCGAGGCGTCGGCGGCGGTCGTCGTGCAGACCCGCGGCGGACCGACCCGGCGCGAGACCCGCGCGGTGCACGCCGTGGCGCGGCTGCTGCTGCACGGGCGGATCGACCACGTGCAGACGGCCTGGACGAAGCTCGGGCTGCAGCTGTCGCAGGAGCTGCTGCGCGGCGGCGCGGACGACCTCGGCGGCCTGCTGCTCGACGGCGCGATGAGCCCGGAGGCGGGCGCCGAGGCGCACCGCTCCCTCGACATCGCGACCGTCGCGCGCCTCACCGGCGAGATCGGCCGGCCCTGGCGCCAGCGCACCACCGACTACGGACACGTCGCTCCCGAGCGCGCGATGGTGGTGCCGACACCCGGCAGCACGGCGACGCGCCGGCTGCGCCTCCCGGTGCGCGAGGCCGGCCGCGTCTCGTGACGCGGTCGTCGGCGTACCTCGAGCGGCAGGCGGCGCTGATCCGGGAATCGTCGCTGACGGTCGGCGACGACACGGTCCGCCTCCACTGCGGTGGTGAGCCGGCGACGGACGTCGTCCTGCTCGCGACCGGGCCGGGGCGCGGTGCCCGGGCCGACGGGGCGCTGCTGCTGCCCATGCTCGCTCGCCGGCACTGGGTGGCGGCGGTCGAGCTCGCCGACCTGCGGGATCCTCTGCGCGACGCGCCTCGCGCCGTCACCGCCGCGCTCGACAGGCTCGGCGCCGAGCGGGCGGTGGTCGTCGGCGTCTCCCTCGGCGCCTGGGCCGCGATCACCGCCGCCGAAGCCGACCCGCGCGTGGTCGCCCTGGTGCTGGCCGCCGGCTGGCTGCGGCCCACCGAGCGCCTCCTCGCGGTCGCCCGGCTGTGGGAGTCGCTGGCCGGCCTCCCCGACGCCCGCGCCGACCTGGCGCGCGTGATCGGCGTCCGCACGCTCGCCGACCTCGGACCCGGGCGCGCGACTCCCCTGGCCGCCGACGCCGCGACCGCCGCGCTCCTCGCCGCGGCCGCCCGCGCCGACGCGACCGAGTCCGCGGCCCGCCTGCGCGTCCCCGCGCTGGTCGTTGGCTGCACCGCCGACGCCGTCGTCGGCGTCGAGGGGGCGGAGGCGCTGCTCGGGGCGATCGACGACGCCCGCTACGCCGTGATCGACGCCGGCCACTGCGTGCTGGCCGAGCGGCCGGCCGAACTGCTGGCGCTCGTCGAGCGCTTCGTCGCCGACCCGCACCGGGACCCGGCCGGGTCGACACTCCCCCGGACGATCGTCTGATGGCGACCTCGGTCGACGTCGTCGTGGTCGGCGCGGGCTTCGCGGGCATCGGAGCGGCGGCGCGCCTCGCCCGCCGCGGCGGCGTCTCCTTCGCGGTGCTCGAGCGGGCCGAGCGCGTCGGCGGCACCTGGCGCGACAACCGCTACCCGAACGTCTCCTGCGACATCCCCTCGCACCTGTACTCGTACTCGTTCGCGCCCGAGCCGGACTGGTCGGCCTTCTACGCGCCGGGTGCGGAGATCCAGGCCTACCTCGAGCGGGTCGTCGAGCGCGAGCGGCTCGCGCCGCAGCTGCACCTCGGCACCGACGTCCTTGAGATGACCTTCGACGAGGACGCCGAGCGCTGGCGGGTGCGCACCTCGCGGGGCGACTTCGACGCGGCGGTGCTCGTGGTCTGCGCCGGGCGGCTGTCGGAGCCGCGCCTGCCCGACGTCCCGGGGCTGGACGGCTTCGCGGGGCCGGTCTTCCACTCCGCCCGCTGGCGCGACGACGTCATCCTGGACGGGGCTCGCGTCGGGATCGTCGGCTCCGGCGCCTCCGCCGTGCAGATCGTGCCGCACCTCGCGGAGCGCGCGGCCGAGGTCGTGCTGTTCCAGCGCTCGGCGCCGTACGTCGTGCCGCGTCGGAATCGCGCGTACCCGCCGGAGGAGCGCCGCACGCTCGCGCGCGTGCCGGGCGCCGTCGAGCGCCTGCGCTCCGAGCTGTTCTGGCGCGCGGAGCTCGGCTTCGCCGGCCGCGTCGGCGTGCCCGACGCCATCGACCGGCTGCGGGCGGAGGCGCTCGGCCATCTCGCCGCGCAGGTCGCCGACCCGGAGCTGCGCGCGGTCCTCACGCCGGACTACGAGATCGGCTGCAAGCGGGTGCTGCTCTCGGACGACTACTACCCCGCGCTCGCGCAGCCGCACGTGCGCGTGGTGCCCTCGCCCCTGCGCCGGATCGAGGGCTCGGCGGCGATCGGCGACGACGGTGCCGCCCACGAGGTCGATGCGCTGGTCTTCGCGACCGGCTTCCACGCGACTCGCCCGCCGTTCGCCCGCCGGATCCGCGGCCGCGGCGGCGAGCTGCTGGCCGACCGCTGGGGCGACGGGATGTCGGCGTACGAGTCGACCGCCGTGCACGGCTTCCCGAACCTCTTCGTGATCAACGGCCCGAACGCGAGCCTCGGCCACAACTCCGCGGTGCACATGATCGAGTCGCAGATCGACTACGTCCTCGCCGCACTGGAGCACCGCACCGTCGCGGGTGTCGACCTCCTGGAGGTCACCGCCGAGGCCGAAGCCGCCGCGCTCGCCCGCCTCGACGCGCTCAGCGCCGACACCGTCTGGACGAACGGCGGCTGCGAGAGCTGGTACGTCGACTCCGCCTCCCGCCGCCTCACCCTGCTCTGGCCCGACTTCGCCTTCGCCTTCCGCGAGGAGCTCGGCCGCTTCGACCCGTCGGCCTACGCGCACTGACCACGCTGACACGCGGTGGATGCGGTGCGGACATCATGCTGATCGGGTAGCCCGCGCAGCGGGCGTATCGAGCGGAGGGGGCGCCTCCGGCGCCATCGCAGGACGGGGACGAGACCGACGTGCATGCGGTGGTGGGTCTCGATACGCCCCTACGGGGCTACTCGACCAGCATGTCTGCGGGTGTCTCTTCCAAGTAGATCCACCAGCACCAGAAGCCGAGCCTGCAGACCTGCCCTGATGAGAGCGCGGTCCGGCCTCACGAGGTGTTCTCTCTTATCCGCAATGCCCAGATCGCGAAACGCGACTGCAGCGCGCTCAGAGCGTCCGGGCTCACTCCGTACTCGCGGACCCGGTCGGGAGTGAGTCTCTCTGCGCGGTCGAGCTGCTGGGCGAACATCAGTGGCTCGAAGCCGGGATCGCGTTCGCGCGCGGCGCTCAGAAGCTGTTCATCAGTCGATCTGCCGGAGGAGCGGATCGCGTCGACGTCCAGGAAGTCGCGGGCCTCCGCGCGGCTGTAGAGCGCACTCACCTTGTTCCCGACGGCGTCGTCGACGCTGAGGACCGGCCCGATCTGCAGCAGCACGGGGTCGTCCTCACGCCAATCCATCCCCAGGTCGACATCGATCCGCTCGCCGCTCGGGGTCTCGACGTGCAGCCTGGCGAACTGCGCGGACCGGCGGCTCTCCGCGACGATGAAGCTCGCTGCCCGAAGCCCGTCGAGCACTCGATCGACGGCCTGTCCGAAGGCGCGCGTGTCGGTGTTGGACGTGAAGAGGTCGATGTCCTCCGTCGGGCGGTCTGTGATGCCGTGCTCCCGGATAGCACCCGACCCGGCGAGCGCGAAGGAGGCGCCGTCGAGCATCGTGAGGAGCAGCCGGGTGACCAGACGCTGAAGCTCCCGATTCGCCTTCTCCACCTCAAGCACCCGCCAGTTCGGGGAATCGCGTCTCCCAAAGCAGGCGCACTCGGTCGGGCAGGTCCAGCTCCTTCCACAGCGACGCCAGAAGCCCCCGGTCGAGAAGAGCCTCCTGATCCTTGGAGGTGCCCTCGGTGAGCAGAGCCTGGTATGCCTTCGCAACTCCTCCGGGTGCGCGCAGATCGACGGTCACCTCCGGTCCCCAGTGCACGTGGTGAGGGAGCTCGATCACTCCGGCTGATGGCCCGACCAGATCATCGAGCGCCAGCGGCAGCTCGTACGGCTTCACGTCGCGGTAGAAGACCCGCTCCTGAGCGGGGGCCTCCTTCGCGAGCGCCCGGGCCACCGAGGACTTGCCGACGCCGAGGGCTTCGGCGATCTGCACCACGCTGCTCCCCGACGCCCTCATCCGCCTGGCTTCGCGGAGCCGCGGCGGCGTCATGACCGAGGGACGCCCGCCGACTCGGCCCGCTGCCCTGGCTCGATCGAGGCCGCGGCGCGTCTCCTCGCTCCTCGTGCTCGTGCCGACCCGAGCAAGCGCCCGGACCATCGCGAAGGACGCGCGGCCCCCCGGCGCCGCTGTGTCGATCACCGGCTCGGAGAGCGTTCTGAGCTCGGCACCGCGCACCTCCAGGTCCTGGACGATCTCGAGGACGAGTCGCTCCGTGCCGCCGAGGCAGTCGAGCCCGCGGACGAGAAGGGTGTCGCCCGCGCGGAGGCTCTCGACGCAGATCAGCCACTGCAGTCGCTCGGCGAGGCCGCTCCTGGCTGAGCGGTCGATGAAGACCTGCTCGGCGCCTGCCGCCTGCAATTCCGAGACCTGCTTCGAACCGTCGTCGTCGGATCGCACGGTCCTCGCATAGCCGATGATGCTGGTCATCGCCGTCTCCTCCTGCTCTGTCCCGAGGGTATCCCGAAAACGATCGATCGACGTTCCGGGACGCGCAACGCCCCCTCAGTGACGGACCATCGAGGCTGCGCCCGCCGCGCTCTCCGACGCGCGATCATGGAGCCACCCGATCCCCGCTCGACAGGACCCCCGCCATGCCGTCCGACGCCGCTCCGCCGCCCCCGCCCGCGCTCGACCACGAGGTCGCGGCCGCCCTGCTGCGGGAGCGCTACGGGCTGCACGGTGCGCTGCGGGAGCTGGGCAGCAATCAGGACCGCAACGTCCTCGTCGACACCGGCGACGAGCGGCTGCTGCTCAAGATCGCGAATCCCGCGACGCCGAGAGGGCGGATCGAGGCGCAGACGGCGGCCGTCGCGCGGCTGGCGGACCGGCTCGAGGGCGTCCGGCTCCCGCGCGTGCGCCCCGACCGCGAGGGCCGCACCCTCCACGAGATCGACCTCGGCGGCACGACCGCCGCGGCCCGGGTCCTCGACTTCGTCCCCGGCCGGACCCTCTCCGGCTCCGGCTACCTCTCCCCCGCCGTCGTCCGGGCGATGGGCGACCTCGCCGCCCGGGTCGACGTCGCGCTCGCCGAGCAGCCGCTCGACGGCCTCGCGGAGACCGACCAGTGGGACCTGCGGCGGGCGGGCGAGGTCGTCGACGCGCTGATCGGCCGGGTGCCGCGGCGCTCCGCGCGGGCGATCCGGGCGGCCGTCGACGCGGCGCTGGCGGTCCTCGATCCGCTCGCCGCCGCGCTCCCGGTGCAGCTCGTGCACGGCGACCTCACCGACGACAACGTCGTGGTCGACGCGGGCGTCCTCCCCGACGGCGTCATCGACTTCGGCGACCTCGGCGCGGGCTGGGCGGTCGGCGAGCTCGCGATCACGCTGTCCTCGCTCCTGCACCACGCGGACGCCGACGCGGCCACCGTGCTCCGCGCCGCCACCGCGTACGACGCCGTGCGCCCGCTCGCCGGCGCCGAGGTCGAGGCGCTCTGGCCGCTCGTCGTGCTCCGGGCGGCGGTGCTCGTCGTCAGCGCCCACGACGTCCTGGCCGGCGACCCCGCCAACGACTACGCCCGCGAGAACCTCGAGCACGAGCGGCTGATCCTCGACCGGGCGATCGCCGCGCCGCTGCCGGTGCTGCAGGCGCTCGTTCGGCGGGCCCTCGGCCGGCCGAGCGCATCCACCGCCCTCACCCCCGCGGTCCCCGTGCTCGGCGTCCTCGACGCCGTCGTCGTCGACCTCTCGCCCCAGAGCCCGGCGCTCGACGCCGGCCGCTGGCTGGACGACGACGCCGAGCCCGCCCTCGCCCGCGCCGCGCTCGCCCGCGGCGCCGGGGCCGCGGTGCTGCGCTACGGCGAGCGCCGTCTGACCCGCGGCCGCCCGCACACCGCGCAGGAGCCCGAGACGACCGCTCTGGTCACCGAGGTCCACCTCGCCGCGGAGACACCCCTGGCCGCGCCGTTCGACGCGGAGGTGGGCGGCGGCGTCCCCGGCGGAGTCACCCTGCTCGCCGACGGGGTCCGGCTGCGGCTCGACGGGGTCGACGACGCTCCCGCACCCGGCACGCGGGTCCGGTCCGGCGACCGGCTCGGCACGGCCCGCGGACTCCTGCGCGCCCAGGCCGCACCGCGCGCGCTCGACACCGTCGACCTCCCGCCCTTCGCGAACGCGCGCTGGGCCGACGCCTGGCTCGACGTCCTCCTCGACCCGACCCCGCTGCTCCTGGGACGCACCCTGCCGGCCCCGCAGCCGGACCCCGAGGTGCTCGACCGGCGGCTCGCGCACCTGGCCGAGGCGCAGGAGCACTACTTCGAGTCCCCGCCCACGATGCTGCGCGGCTGGCGCGAGCACCTCGTCGACGACTCCGGCCGCGTGCACCTCGACGTGCTCAACAACGTCACCTCGATCGGCCACGCCCACCCGCTGCTCGTCGAGCGGGTCGCGCGGCAGTGGCGGCTGCTCAACACCAACTCGCGCTTCTCCTACCCCGCGATCGGCGAGTTCTGCGAGCGGCTGGCGGCACTGCTGCCGGACGGGCTCGACACCGTGCTGCTCGTCAACAGCGGCACGGAGGCGGCCGACCTCGCGCTGCGGATCGCCCGCGCCTGGTCGGGCCGCGACGACGTGCTGGCGGTGCGGGAGGCGTATCACGGCTGGTCGGGCCTGTCCGATGCGGTCTCCACCTCCGTCGCCGACAACCCCGACGCGCTCGCGACCCGGCCGCCCTGGGTGCACACCCTCGACGCCCCGAACAGCTACCGCGGCACGCACCGCGGTGCCGAGGCGCACCGCTACGCGCCGGAGGCCGTCGCCCGGATCGAGGAGCTGGCCGCGGCCGGCACTCCCCCGGGCGGCTTCATCGCCGAGACCTTCTACGGAAACGCCGGCGGCATCCCGCTGCCCGACGGCTACCTCGCCGCGGTCTACCCGGCCGTCCGCGCCCACGGCGGGCTCTGCATCGCCGACGAGGTGCAGGTCGGCTACGGCCGCCTCGGCGACTGGTTCTGGGGCTTCGAGCAGCAGGGCGTGGTGCCCGACGTCGTCGCCGTCGCGAAGGCGATGGGCAACGGCCACCCGCTGGGCGCGGTCGTGACGACCCGCGAGATCGCCGACCGCTACCGCTCGCAGGGCTCGTTCTTCTCCTCGGCGGGCGGCAGCCCGGTCAGCTCCGTCGTGGGGACGACGGTGCTGGACGTGCTCGCGGACGAGCGGCTGCAGGAGAACGCGCGGACCACCGGCGCGCACCTCCGCCGCCGGCTCGAGGACCTCGCCGAGCGCCACCCGCTGATCGGCGCCGTGCACGGCAGCGGGCTGTACCTGGGCCTCGAGCTGGTCCGCGACCGGGGGACTCTCGAGCCGGCGACCGCGGAGACGCGCGCGATCTGCGAGCGCCTCCGCGAGCGCGGCGTGATCGTGCAGCCCACCTCCGACCGGCAGTGCGTGCTGAAGATCAAGCCGCCGCTCTGCTTCACCGTCGAGAGCGCCGACTTCTTCGCCGACCAGCTCGACGAGGTGCTGACGACGGGCTGGTGAGCGCGCCGTTGGGCGGGCGCCGCCTCACGCCCGCGCCCCGCCCGCCAGCACCCGCCGCACGATCACTCGCTCGCAGAGCGTCCAGGTCGTCGTGACCGTCAGGTAGAGCGTCGCCGCGAGCGGCACGAACGCGGCGAACAGCACCGTCAGGAACGGCATCCAGCTGAGCACCCCGGTCAGCTGCGCGACGGCCGCGGGCGTCCCCTCCGGCACCGGGGTGAGCGCCGCCTGGCGCAGCGCGACCCGGCGCGCGAGCCACGAGACGAGCGCGATCACCCCGAGGAGCACCGCGAACACGCCGAGCTGCGCGGGGTCGCCGCCGCCGAGCGCCGTGACGAACGACCGGCCGAGCGGAACGTCGAGCAGCCGCGCGTCGAGCAGCGCGTTGCCGTGCCCGGCGATGTCCGGGTGCACGAACAGCCCGTAGAGCAGCGAGACCACGGGCGCCTGCAGCAGCACCGGGAGGCAGCCGGCGAGCGGCGAGGCCTTCTCGTCGGCGTAGAGCTTCATGGTGGCGCGCTGCAGCGCCTCCGGATTCTTCGCGTGCGTGCGCTGCAGCTCGCGCAGCATTGGGGCGAGGCGGCGGCGGGTGATCTCGGCCCGGCCCTGCGAGATCCCGACCGGGATCAGCAGCGTGCGGACGAGGAGGGTCACCAGCACGATCGCGGCGGCGGCCGAGGCGCCGCCCGCGAGGGGCTCGAGGGCCGAGGCGAGGGCGGTGACGAAGTGGGAGGCGGCGTCGAGCGCCGCCGCGATGGGCGGGAAGTCGTAGAGGTTCACAGGAGTCCTGTCGTCGGGAGGTGAGCGCGATCGCGAACGGTCGCGCCCCCCGAGGCAGAGCTCCGGACTACGCGACCAGTCCCGGCAGGCCCGGCGCCCGCGAGCGCACGCGACCCGCGGTGCGCGGGTGCTGCGGCGAGGGCTGCGCGGCGAGGCCGAGCCGATGCTCCCGGGCGCGGCGCCCGATCGACAGCACGGGCCGGCGAGCGCCGACGGCCAGGTAGCGCGCCCCGAGGACGAGAGCGGCGACCGCGGTGGTGGTGACGACCAGCACGACGGCGGCGTCGGGACTCGACGCGAGCGCGAGCAGCAGGAACGTCCCGCTCAGCAGAGCGAGGAGCTGCTCGAGGTGCGCGCGCACGGGAGTCCTTCCGACCCGACCAGGCTAGCGGCCCGTGCGCCGCGGCGGGCGGGGTGCCAGGCTGTCGAGTGGCGGAGGGAGCCGACGATGGCAGCTCGAGGAGACAAGACGAACGGGCGGGTGCTGCGGTTCCTCGCCGCCACCGGCCGGATCCTGCTCGCCGGGGTCACAGCCGGGATCGCGACGCTGAGCCCGGGAGGCGAGACGCACCGCCCCGACCTGCCGCCCCCGCGCCGCGACGAGTACCGGCCCTGACGCCGGCGCCCGCGACGAGCACCGTCCGTGAGCGGGCAGGGTAGGCCTCCCGCGCCGCCGCGGCCAGCCGTCGCCCGGCACCGGCGGGGCCGACGATAATCGGGGGATGCGTGAAGACGACGATGTCGATCTGGTGATCGACGCGTGGGCCGACGCCCTGCCCGATCTCGACTTCGCCCCGCTCGACGTCCTCTCCCGCCTGCGCCGGCTCAGCCCCCGGGTGCAGGAGGTGCGGCGCCTCTCCTTCGCGGCCGGCGAGCTCGCCCCGTGGGAGTTCGAGCTGCTCTCGCTGCTGCGCCAGAACCCGGCCGGGACGATGACGCCGTCCGTCCTCTCCACCCGCTTGGGCATCTCGAGCGGCAACCTCGCCAGCCGCGTCGACCGGCTCGGCGCGCGCGGGCTCGTCGTCCGCGAGCAGAACGCCGCCGACTCGCGCAGCAAGATCGTCTCGCTCACCCCGCGCGGCACGAAGCGCGTCGACGACGCGATGCGGCACCTCGTCGCGGCCGAGGGCGAGGTCCTCGCCGACCTCGACTCCCGGCAGATCGGCGTCCTGATCGAGTGCCTGCGCACCATCAGCGCGACGCTCGACCGCCTGGACTGACGACTCGGTCGCCGTGCGCCGGTCGCGCCGCACCGGCGATACTCGACGGGATGCGGATTCTGGTGGTCGACGACGAGGCGGTCTTCGCCGACGGCGTCCGGCGCGGTCTCGAGGCCGAGGGCTTCTCGGTGGACGTCGCGCACGACGGCGTGGACGGACTGTGGCGGGCCCGCGAGACCGTCTACGACGCGATCGTCCTCGACCTGATGATGCCCGGGCTCAGCGGCTCCGCCCTCTGCCGCACCCTCCGCGACGAGGGCGACTGGACTCCGGTCCTGATGCTGACCGCGAAGGACGGCGACCGCGACCAGATCGAGGGCCTCGACGCCGGCGCCGACGACTACGTGGTGAAGCCGCTGGAGTACTCCGTCCTGGTGGCGCGGCTGCGGGCGCTGGTGCGCCGGGGGCGGCCGGAGCGGCCGGTGGTCCACCGCGTCGGTGACCTGCTGATCGACCCGGCGCTCCGCGAGGTGCACCGCGGCGACGTCGCGATCCGGCTGACCTCGCGCGAGTTCGCCGTCGTCGACTTCCTCGCCCGCCACCGCGACCGGGTGGTCGCCAAGCGCGAGATCCTCGAGGGCGTCTGGGACGACGCGTTCGACGGCGATCTCAACATCGTCGAGGTCTACGTGGCGCGGCTGCGCGCCAAGCTCGACCGCCCGTTCGGCACGGAGTCGATCACCACGCTCCGCGGCGCCGGCTACCGGCTCGTCGAGGGCTGAGGACCGATGTCCCGGCGCCCGCCCTGGAGCATCCGTGTGCGGCTGACCGCCCTGGTCTCCGCCGCGATCCTCGCCGTGCTGGTCGCCGGCTCCGTCGCCTTCACCGCGTTGCTGGAGCAGTCCCTCGTCGACGCCGAGGCGTTCACCGCGAACCAGCAGGCCCGCCAGATCGCCACCGACACCGAGAGCGCCGGGCGGCTGCCGCCGTTCAACACCGACGAGGTCGTCATCCAGCTGCAGCGGGAGGGATCGGTCGTCGCGGTCGCGGACGACGACTTCGTCTACGCCGTGCCGCTGCCGGTCTCCGACGAGCCGCAGATCACCTCGATCGACGGCACCCGCTTCGTCGTCGGCTCCGAGAGCCTCCAGCTCGGCGGCGACCCGGGTGAGACCGTCGTCGTCGCGCGCACCCTCGCCGGGGCCGACGACGCCGCGGGCTCGGCCGTCCGGCTTCTCGCGGTCGCCGTCCCACTCGTCACGGCGGTGGTCGGAGCGCTGGTCTGGTTCGTCGTCGGCCGCTCGCTCCGGCCGGTCGAGCGGATCCGCGCCGATGTCGAGGCGATCGAGGCCGCCGATCTCCAGCGCCGTGTGCAGGAGCCGCCCGGTCGCGACGAGCTCGCCCGCCTGGCCCGCACGATGAACGGCCTGCTCGACCGCCTCGAGCGCTCGCAGGCCGCCCAGCGCCGGTTCGTCTCGAACGCCTCGCACGAGCTGCGCTCCCCGGTCGCCGCCGTTCGGCAGCACGCCCAGGTCGCCCTGCGGCATCCGGAGGCGGTCCCGCTCGCCGACCTCGCCCGCGTCGTCGAGGTCGAGGGCGAGCGGATGCAGCACCTCGTCGCGAGCCTCCTGCTGCTGGCCCGCGTGGACGAGCGCGACGAGGGAGCCGAGCAGGACGTCGACCTCGACGACCTCGTGCTCGCCGAGGCCGCGCGGCTCCGCGCGCTGGGCGTCGACGTGCGCACCGAGGACGTCGGACCCGCTCAGGTGCACGGGCACGAGCCGCTGCTGCACAGCGCCGTGCGCAACGCCGCCGAGAACGCCCGGCGGCACGCGGCGGGCGTCGTCGCCTTCACTGTGCGCGAGGAGGACGGCACCGCGGTCCTGCGCATCGACGACGACGGCCCGGGAGTGCCGGCCGAGGACCGCGAGCGGGTCTTCCTCCGCTTCGAGCGCCGCGACGACGCCCGCGCCCGCGACACCGGCGGCTCGGGCCTCGGCCTCGCGATCGTCGCCGAGGCGGCGCGCGCGGGCGGCGGCACGGCGCGCCTGCTCGACTCCCCGCTCGGCGGCGCGCGGCTCGAGATCCGCCTGCCGGCTCCCGGCTGACCGCAGGACACCGAGGCTGTTCAGGCTGGCGAAAGGTCCCGCCGGTCACCCTGAAGCAGTGGAAATGCCGACCTACCTCCTCGTCCTCTGGCGCTGCAAGCTCCTCGTCGTCGCGAGCGCCGTCCTCGCGATGATCGTCGCGACCGCCGTGCACTTCACCGTCACCGACGAGGGGCTCACCCTCCGCGGCGACCGCGAGCACAGCGCCGCCACCACCGTGCTGCTCGGCGGCGGCCCGAAGAACCCCTACGCCGCGCAGATCCCCGGGATCGAGCGCATCCCGGGCGTTGAGGACGACCAGTTCAGCGACCTCAGCAACACCGCGGTGATCTACGCCTACCTCGCCAGCGGCGAGGAGGTCCGCGCCGCCGTCGCCGAGCAGGCCGGTCCGCTCGAGGAGGGCGACGGCGTCGGCGCCGTCCGCCGCACCACCCAGCCGCGCGGCGACGAGTCGAACGGCGGCCGCTTCACCCTGCCCTTCCTCTCGGTGATCGGCACCTCGTTCGATCCCGCCCGCGCCGTCGAGCTCTCCCGCGCCGCGACGACGGCGCTCCTCGACCGGATCGTGCGGGAGCAGGACGCGCAGGGCGTCCCGGAGTCGATCCGCGTCACCCTCACCGTCACCGACGAGGGCGACGCCGTCCCGGGCGCGCTCGGCACGGTCGCGATCCCGATCGCCGGGACCGGACTCGCCGTCTTCCTCCTGGCGCTCCTGGGGATCGTGCTCGGCCACCGGTTCCGCGTGCGGCGCGGGCTCACCGCCCCGCTCCCCCGTCGCGGCGAGCCGGACGAGGACTCCTCCCTCGACGCCGAGCTCGAGTCCGCCCTCGCCGCCGAGAGGCCAGACACGGTGTCCCGTCGGTGACTACCTCCGCGCACCTGGGAGGTCAACCCCGTTCGGGAAGGACACCCGCGGACCTAGCGTGAGGACGCACGGTCGAGGCGGAAGCCTTCCGAGCACGATGCACGCGAAAGAGCACCAATGACCCAGATCCCCATTCTTCAGCCCGCACGATGGAGTCGCAACGGAGTCCGGATCGTCGTCGTTCCCGGGGCGGAGCTGCCCCGCTTCCGACTCGAGATCGAACCCGGACGAGCCGTCCTGACCGGGGCCTTCACCGGCCCCTTCGCGACCGTCGAGGAGGCCGAGCGCGCCGCCGAGGCGCTCGCCTCGGCCGCCGACCGCAAGCTGTCCGCCTGACGCCTCAGCCGGCGAGCTCGTCCAACCGGCACGTCGGCAGGGCGATCCAGCCCTCGGCCTGCGCGGCCCCCTGGAGCTCGTCCGGCACCGGCACCGTCCGCCCGACAGCGTGGGCGCGGGCGTTCAGTGCCGCGATCACCGCGTCGAAGGCGTCGTCCGAGCGCGCCATCAGCGCCGCCGCGTCCGCCGGCAGCACGAGCCACGGCGCCGCCCGGCGCAGCGCCTCGACGGCGAACGCCACCGCCTCGGGCCGCGTCTTGTAGCCGGTGGTGTCGACTCCCCAGAGCCGGAGCGCCGCCGCGGGGTACGCCTCGACCAGCCGACCGCCCCCGGAGCGGTCGACGTCCTCGCCCCCCGCCGCGAAGGCGTCCAGCAGCTCGGCGCAGCGCATCGCCGTCATGCCGAGCCGGTCGGTGGACACGCTCAATGGCCACCTCTTCGTCACCTTCTGAACGGCCCGGTCGGTCTCCCGATAGGCGAGCCGCCGCCGCCAGTCCCGCCCCGAGAGCGTCCGCGGCGAGACCTCCCGGCGGGTGTGCGCCGAGACGAACGCGGCGAACTCCAGAGGCCAGCCGAACGCGCAGTCGATGCCGATCGTCGTCGCCTCCCGCGAGGCCTCGACGATGTCGTCGTCGGAGGCACCGAGCACCAGCGAGCGGACGACCGCCCGGCCGCCGCCCCACTCCAGCGCGGCGACCGCCGTCCGCACCGGCTCCGCGGCCAGGTCGACACCGATCGTGAGCATCGGATCAGGCTACCCGCCGGGCGCGCCCCGGCCCCGCGCTCGCTACGCTCGTGCGATGACGCCGCCCTCCCCCGCCCTCGGGACGCGCGCGATCCGGATCCCGGTCGCCCTCCTGCGCCTCGCCGTCGCCCTGCTGGTCCTCGCGGCCGTCGTCGGCACCGCCCTCGACACCGCCTCGCGGACGCCGATCGTGCCGGTCAACTTCTTCGGCTACTTCACGATCCAGGGCAACATCCTCCTGGCGATCGTGCTCCTGATCACCGCGGCGGTGACCCTCGCCGGCCGACCGCAGGGACCGCTGCTGACGCTCGTCCGAGGAGCGGCGACGAGCTGGATCCTCGTCGTCGGCATCGTCTACAACACCCTGCTGATCGGCACGGCGGGCGGCGTCACGCTGCCCTGGGCCAACACGGTGCTGCACGTGGTCTTCCCGATCTACGGACTGCTCGACTGGCTGCTCGTCGCCGACCGGCCGGCCCTGCCCTGGCGCCGCCTCTGGGTCGTCACCGTCTATCCGATCATCTGGCTGGTCGTCGTGCTCGTCCGCGGCGCGACCGACGGCTGGGTCCCGTACCCGTTCCTCGACCCCGCGAACGGCTACGGCGCGGTCGCGATCGCGGTGCTGATCGTCGCGGTCGCGTTCGTCCTCTCCGGTGCGCTCGTCTGGGCGCTCAGCCGGGTGCGGCTGATCGGCGATCGGCCCGCCTGACAGGGCGGGGCTCGCCGGGCCCCGTTCTGGGGCCACAGGCGCAGGACCGCCGGTGACCCCGCAGGCCTAACGTCAGGATCGGCGGCCCCCACCGCCGTCCCCCGACCGAGAGCGGTTCCCCTCATGCGCCTCCCCACCTCCCTCCGCCCGCGCCGCACCGGGAGCCGCCGCGTGCGCGCGCTCGCCGTCGGCGCCGTGCTCGCCCTGGCCGCGGCGGTGGTGCCCGCGGGCGCCGCCTCCGCCGCGACCCCGACCCTGTCCGTGCTCAGCCTCGGCGACTCGATCACCCAGGCCTACGGCACCTGCGGCCAGTTCGCGGACTGCCCGCGCAACAACTGGTCCACCGGCACGAACGCGACCGTCAACTCCTTCGCCAGCCGCCTGCGCACCGCGAACCCGGGCACCACGGTGACCACCGCGAACTTCGCGCAGACCGGCGACCTGATCGCCGGCGTCCCCGCGCGGATCGACGCCGCCGTCGCCGCCGGCGTCCGCCCCGACGTCGTCACCCTGCTGATCGGCGGCAACGACCTCTGCTCCGCGAAGAACCCGGTCGCCGCCGACGGCTACACGATGACCACGGCCGCCGCCTTCAGCACCGGAGCGAGCGCCGCGATCACGAAGATCCGCAGCACCTGGCCCGCCGCGAAGATCGTCCTCTCCTCGATGCCGAACGTGGCCGCCGAGTGGGCCGTCGTCAAGGGCGGCTTCGGCTCGGTGGTCTGGTCCTCCGGCAACCTCTGCCGCACCACCCGCGGCGTCAGCGCGACCGGCGGTCGCCTCAGCACCACCGCCGCCTCGGCCTCCGCCACCGCCGCGAAGACCCGGACGACGCAGTACAACAGCGCCCTGCAGCAGGCGTGCACCGCCGCCGGAACCCTCTGCGACTACGACGGCGGCGCGCTCACCGCGACTCCCGTCACCAAGGCGCTGATCGGCACCACCGACTACTTCCACCCCAGCATCGCGGGCCAGGCGAAGATCGCCTCGGTGCAGTGGTCGGCGTCGAACTTCGGAGCCACGGGCTAGCGCGGGACGCGGCCGCTCGACGCCTCAGGCGTCCTGCGGCCGCTCGCCCTCGCGGAGCCGGCGCTGCTCCTCGGCGAGCCGTGCGTAGTGCGCCTCCTCGCGCTCGAGGTCGGCGAGCTGCTCCTCCGTGCTCTTCGTCGGCGGCCGCACCACCATGGTCGGCGGCGGCGGCGTCTTCGAGCGACGAGGCCGGCGGGTGCGCCCGCCCGGAACGAAAGAGGCGCCCTCGCCCTTCTTCCAGTCGTGCCCGAGCAGGAACCAGATCGTCACGCCGATCAGCGGGATGAAGACGATCAGCAGGATCCAGACGATCTTGGGCAGATTGCGGACCACGTTGTCCGGCTGACGCACGACATCCACGAGCGCCAGCACCATCAGCACGACGGTCAGCAGCGAGAACAGAAACCCCATGCGTCCGAGGGTACGTCGCCGAACCCCTGAGGATCCTCGCAGTCGCCGTTCCGACGTGCCCGGCGCCGCGGCGGTGCGCCCCGAGACACGCGGTGACCGCGTACCCCGCGCCAGCGGACTCCGAGCAGGGTGCGGTCGCGGCTAGCGTCTCCTCCCGAGCCGAGGGTCGGCATCCGCCGACCGCAGGATCCCCGATCACGGCTGCGGACCCCGGTTCTGCCGCGTCGAGTGGATCCGGGCGCGCCCGGAGGAGTGCGAGTGACCAGCGACGCCCTCCCGACGACGGCGGCCGCAGCGCCCCGGCTCCCCCGGCCCCTCGCCGGCGCACTGCTCAGCAACGCTGTCTTCGGCGGCATCACCGCGGTCGGCGTGCCCGTCGCCCTGAACGCCGCCGGACTCAGCAAGGTGCAGATCGCGGTCTTCTTCGTCGTGAACGCCGCGATCGCGATCAGCTACAACACCCTCCTCGTGCCCCGGATCCGCCGGGCCGGCTACCCGAGGTCCGCCCTGCTCGCGACCTCGCTCGCGGTCCCGGCCGGACTCCTGCTCGTGCGCGCCAGCGGCGGCCACGTCGTCGTGCTCTATCTGGGCGGCGCGCTGATGCTGTTCGTCAGCACCCTCGTGCCCCAGCTCTTCGGCCGCGTCGCCGCTCGGGGCGGCGGTGCAGCTCAGGAGTCGTCGATCGCCCGGCTGCGCGCGGTGCTCATCTCCGGGTACATCCTCGGCCTGATCCTCTACGCCCTGCTCGCGCAGGCGGGTCTCGATCCGCTGCTCGCCGCGGTCGCCGCGGCCGTGCTGACGACCGTCTGCGCGACCGGCTGCCCGTCGACCCCCGCGGTGGACCCGGACGCCCGGGTCGCCTCCGCCGCGGCTCGCCCGCGCCTCGTCCTCGTCTTCGTCGCGGCCCTCGCGCTGGTCGCACTGCTGAAGTCGGTCGACACGCTCCGCGCGATCTATCTGCCGCTCTTCGCCGTCTCCTCCGGCGTCCCCGCCGCGCACGTCCCGCCGGTGCTCCTGGCCTCCGCGGTCCTGGAGCTCGCCGCGCTGCCCGCGCTGACCCGGCTCAGCTCGACCCGCGGCAGCGTGCTCACGCTCGCCGTCGTCGCGCTGGCCGGCGTTCTGGCGTTCTCGATCCTCTCGAGCACGCAGTCCTATGCGGCGCTGCTCGTCTCACAGGCGGTCTACGCGGTCGCGGCCGCCGGCTACCAGAGCATCGGCCTGCTCCTGCTCGAGCGGACCAGCGGCGGACCCGGCGCCGGTGCGAGCGCCTACATGGCGGTGGTGCAGATCGGCACCGTCCTCGGCGCCCTGCTGCCCCTCGTGGTCACCGGCTACGACCCGCGGATCTTCCTCCTCGCGGTCGGCCTGGCGGCGACCGCCCTGCTGCTCGCTCTCACCCTCCGCCTCGCCGGCCACCGGTTCTGAGCCCCCTGCCCCATCGCCACCCGCCGCCACCACCTCCGCCCGGTCACCGCCGGTCGGATCTGCAGGCGATCGGAGCGTTCCGGAGCCCGCCACGCGGCGGAACGCGCTCCCGCCCCGGGATCACCTGCAGAACGCGCGGCCGGCACCTCCCAGCCGCCGCGTGACACCATCGACGGATGAGCGCGCCGACCCCCGCCCCCGCGTCACGCCGCTTCCTCACCCCGCGCCGCGTCGCTCTGCTGGCCGCACTCAGCGCTCTCGTCGTCGGCCTCGCGCTCCTCGGGCTGGTCGCCCTGCAGTACTCGACCCTCGCCGCGCAGGGCTTCGACGACGTCTGCCTGGCCGGCGTCGGCCGCGTCCCGGCCGAGGAGGGCTCGCTCGTCGCCGGCTCCTGGTCCTGGTGGCCGCTCGGCGGCACCTGCCGCTGGGAGCTGCTCGACGGCACCGTCGTCGACTCCGCGCCGGACTGGTCGACCACCGCCGTCGCGATCACCGGCGCCGCACTCGCGCTGCTGGGAGTGGTGGGCACGGCGCTCGCACTCCTCGTGCGGCGCCGCGCCCGCTGACTCAGCGGTCGAAGAGGTTCCCGAGCCCGCCGAGATCGGGCATCTCGAAGTTCGAGCCGAAGTCCGAGACCTGCTCGCCGAGCCCCGACACGTGCTCGCCGGCACCGGAGACGAACTCGCCCGCGCCGCCGGTGATGTCGCCGAACTCGCCCAGATCGCCGAACTCGCCCAGCCCGCCGGCCAGGTTCTCGAAGTCCACACCCATCCCGGCCGCCTGCGCGAGCAGCGGACCGGCGACGCTGCTGAGCACCGCGCCGCCCGCGACCGCTGCGAGCAGTCCGCCCGCGGCTCCCAGGCCGACGCCGGCGACGGCGCCCACTCCGGCACCGGCCAGCGCGCCCTTCGTGCCGGGCTTGGAGAACATCCTCTTGAGGAACCCGGGGTTGTGCGCCTCGCCGCGCGTCGCCGCCCGGGCGAGATCGTCCGGGGCGGAGGAGCGCGGCTGCTCGTTCGCGGGCAGCTCGTCGCGCAGGCGCCCCTCGATCTGGGCGCGCTGCGCCGGGGTCAGCTTGGCGAACGCGTCACGGTGCACCTGCTCCAGCTGCTCGGGGTCGGCGGTGCGGAGGAGGTAGTCGTAGCGGGCGATCGCCGCGCGGTCCTCCGGCGCGACGGCGGCGGGCCGGGCGTCCTGCGGGCGGGCCGAGGGGTGCGGCGAGCCGTAGGCCGGGGTGGGCGTGCGGGGCGCCGAGGGGTTCGAGGCGGCCGTGCTCGAGGATGCGGCGCGGGAGTCGCCCGTCACCGCGTTCGCCGCCGAGCGGACCATGTCGCGCCAGTCCGTGCCGCCACCGGTCACGGGGCGCGAGGAGGAGCTCGACGAGCTCTTCGAGTCGAGCGCCTTCGACGCCATGCTGAAGATGCGCTTGAGAGTGCTCACAGGGGACCTTCCGTCGGGTAACAGGTTCGATAGTGGCGGGCCCTCCTGAGCGAAGCCCGGTGGAACGCCCTCCGGAAGCCGAGAGCGCCCGCTCCGACCCGGCATCGCCCCCGCGCTCCGCTGTCAGCGGACTCGGGTCCTCCGGGGAGGCGCCGCCGGAGGATCGCGGGCAGACTCCTGCCATGGAACTGCTCTTCGTGCACGGCGCCCTGGTCCGCGACGGCGACTGGTGGTGGCACCGCACCGCCGAGCTCCTCCTCGAGCGCACCGGCGTCGCGAGCCGCGCCGTCGCCCTGCCCTCCTGCGGCGAGTCGGCGGCGGACCGCGCCGGCGCCGGCCTGGTCGAGGACGCCGCCACCCTGCGCGCCGCACTCGACGACATCGAGGACGACGAGGCGATCGTCGTCGGCCACTCCTACGGCGGCACCGTCATCGCCGAGGCCGGCGCGCACGCCGCCGTCGCCCACCTCCTGTACATCTCCTCCTACCTCCCCGACATCGGCTCGGCGCAGGGCGACATCATGGCCGGGGAGACGGACCCCGTCTCGATCACCCCCGGCGACGACGGCACACTCGGCGTCGCCGGCTACGACGCCGCCTCGTTCGGCCGCCGCTTCCTCCAGGACGCCGACGAGAGCACCCAGCGCGCCGCCTGGGAGCGGGTCACCACCCAGTCGATCGCCGCCTTCACCACCCCGACCACCGTGGCCGGCTGGCAGGGCGTCGACTCCAGCTACCTGGTCTGCACCGAGGACCGCAGCACCTCGGTCGGCCTCCAGCGCCTCCACGCCGAGCGCGCCACCCGCTCGATCGACCTGCCCACCGGCCACCACCCCTTCCTCTCCCGGCCCGACCTGGTCGTCGCCGAGCTCGAGGCGATCCTGCGGTCCTAGCCGACCGGATCCGGACGCCCTGGCCGGAAGGACCTCGCCGACCCGAGCTGCGCGACGATCGGACGGTCGTCACCCGTCCGTCACCCGGCCGCCCTCGACCCTCAGCACCTCATCGCTGAGCATCTCGATGTCGCTGTCGCGATGACTGGTGAACACGATGGTCGTGCCCTTTGCCTTCTCGGCGACGAGGATCTCGCGCAGGCGCTCGACCGATTCCGCGTCGAGGGCGTTGAACGGCTCGTCGAGCAGGAGGACCGCGGGGTGCTCGAGCAGCGCCTGTGCGAGCGAGAGCTTCTGCAGCATGCCCAGCGAGAAGTTCCGCGCCTTCAGCGGCGACGTCGGCGAGAGACCGACCTGCTCGAGGACCTCGTCGATGCGGTCCTCGCCCACCTGCTTGCGGATGGCGGCGAGGTCGGCGAGATTCTGGCGAGCGCTCCTGCCTGCCAGGTAGCCCGGGCCGTTGATCGAGACGCCGAATCGATCGGGGTAGTCCCGACCCCGGGAGAGGTAGGCCGGATCGATCGCCACGGTGCCGCTCGAGGGTCGCAGCAGACCGCACATCAGGAGCAGCAGCACCGACTTGCCGGCGCCGTTCGGTCCGACGAGGCCGTAGGTCCGCCCGTCCTCGATCCGGAGGGACACGTCCCGGAGGATCTCCTTCCGGCCGAAGCTCTTGCCGACGTCGGCGAGGGTGATCACAGCCATCGGACCACGACCTTTCTTCGTGCAGTGCGGGCGAGGAAGCCGACGCTTCCCAGCGGCAACAGGGCGAGCAGGGTCGCCACGAGGACGGCGATCCGCAGAGGGATCCGATCATCGCCCAGGCCGTCGTCGGCGAGTCCGCCGAGGAGGAACGGGTTGTGAGGGGAGATCGAGCGGGACAGGACGACGGCGACGGCGACGAGGCACACGGCGACGAACCTCGGCTGAGCACTCGAGAGCGAGCAGCGCAGGACGACCCCGACGCTGCCGTACAGGGCCGCGCACACTCCACCCGCGGCGACGGCACCCGCCACCGCGATCCACTCCTGCGAGGGCGGGACGAGTCCCCGGGCCGCGCAGAGGACGCCGGCGAGCACGAGCAGAGCCGCGACCGTCCACGCCGCGAACGAACCGGCCGAGCTCCGGACGACCTCGCGCCGCAGCCGAGCCGCCCGGCTCCCGACTCTGATGAGCTCGTGAAGCTCGCGCTGAGGTGTCGGCGACCCCCGGCCGATCATGCCGGCCAGGAGGAACGGGAGGAAGACGAGCAGGTACTGCATCGACTCCGCGATCGATCCGAGCGGACTCGGCACCAGGAGACCGGCGACCTCGAGCAGGTCCCGGCCGGCGGACGCCTCGAGGAAGGAGAAGAGGACGAGCAGCGCCGAGACGGCCAGGAGAGCGGAGACGGCGACCCGGTCCGCACGGCTCGAGGCCCGCGCGGCGAGCCGTACCACCAGTCCGACGCCGAGGAGGACGATCATCGGCCTCGATGCCGTCCCGACAAGGGAGGTCCTCTCCAGTCCGACCGCCACGTCGAGGAAGGCGGCCGCGCTGAGGGGCGCACTCGGCGGAACGACAGTGAGCACCGAGAGGACGACCCAGAGGAAGAGCCCGCCGACCGACGCCCAGGCAGCGGCGGCCCTGCCGGAGAGCAGGCGGACGGACACCACGACAGCGGCCGTCGCGCAGAGCGACGCTCCGAGCAGGCCGACCTGCGCGATCAAGGCCGCGACCGGAGCGAAGCCGTGCGCTCGGAAGACGGCGGCGACGCTCTCCGGAGGCGCGAACGACGTCGGCTGCAGGCCCGCACCGCAGACGAGGCAGACGGCGAGGGCAGCCGCCGCCGCCTTCGCGTACAGCGCCGCCAGGCCCATGAGAGTCCCGCCCCAGGCTCGGAGGAGCGACCCGTGGCGGAGCAGCGCTCCGGGCGAGGCGGTCCGGGTCGCCCGCAGCGCCGACAGAACCAGCCACAGCGGAACGACGACGAATCCGAGGTAGTAGGGATCGGCGGCCACCGTCAGGAGCAGGTCCCAGACACCCGGCGACCGGCCGGTCGCCGTCTCCTCGAAGAAGCGCGCGTAGAGGGCGTACGACCCTGTGAGACCGAGGAAGACCAGTGCGGTGAGTCTCTGCGCCGTCACAGGAGGTGCCTGCTCTCGCTCGGCCGCCGCAGGATGAACACCCAGAGCGCGGCCGCCCCGAGTGCGGTGAGGATCGTCGGCGACGCTGCGATCGGCCACGGGGACTGCTGGAGACCCGCGGGGAAGACGGAGAACATCGGCGTCAGGGCCGGCCGATGGAGAACGGAGAGGACGACGGTCATCCCGAGATACAGCGCGAAGGGCAGGAGCAGGGCGACGGCCCTGTTCGGGACGAGGACCAGACTCGCCGACGTGAGCACCGAGTAGACCGCCGCCGCGAAAGCGAACCAGAGCGACATCAGCAGCCCGAAGACCAGAACGCTCCCCCCGCTGAGATCGGCGAAAGTCGTGCGCTGCTCGAACGGAGTGACGTTCGAGTACACCGAAGCATCGACCCCTGGGTGTCCGAGGAGGGGCCAGGCGACTGAGGCGATGAGGGTCGCTGCGAGACCGTAGAGGAAGAAGACGACCGAGGACAGAAGCCCCGCAGCGACGAATTTGCTCGAGATGAGGGTGGCGTAGGACAGTCGCTGCCGTTCGTTGACGACACCTCTCCTCGCGACGTCTCTCGCCAACGGCAGCGAACCCACAAGGGTGACGAGCAACGGAAAGACGACCGTCATCGGCGAGCCGAGAAGTGAACTCAGAACATCACCGTCGTCACGGAAGACGGAGCGCGCGTCGGCGAAGATCCTCTGGACGATCACCGCCAGCACCACGCTTCCTGCGACGCACAGCGTGACGTGCCATCGCCGTCTGACGAGCTCTCGCTGTACCTGCCCGAGCAGACTGCGAGCGGATCGCCCTCCCCGAGACGTCACTGATGATTCCTTCCGCTCCGCGCCGCGCCGAATCCTGTTGAGACGAGTCGGCAGCTCTCGCATGCCGGGTGCTAGTTGCTGCGCCAGGCTCCCTGAACCTGGACCTGCACGAAGTTGTAGCTTCCGACATGCAGTTGCAGCCTGACCTCGGCGCCCGCGGGAAAACCGTTGGGCAGGTTCGCGTCGTCTCGATCGCGGAGACCCCGCACCTTGTCAGTGCAGACGAGAAGAAGGCTCTGACACAGTTCGACGTCGACGGAGTAGTCGTCACCGACGGTTCCGACGTTCACATGGCCGGCGAGATTCGACACCTCTTTGGTCTGGCTGTTCGTCCACCCGGCGATCTGGAAGCGGGGAAGAGTCTCGTTGAAGGCGATGTTCTTCGTTCCGGCATACGCGGTACCGGTCGCTCCGAAAATCAGCGCGGCCACGAGACCGCCGGTCGCCAGTGCTTTCGTCGATCTCTTCATGTCGGTGACTCCGTCTGTGAAGGGTCCATCTCCGTCGTGAACGCCATACACGTATTGAAGTCGAAGGCGGGTGATGCGGACAAGCGATCCCACTGTTCTGGCGCGAGATCGTGCGCGTGACGGAGGTTCTCCGCACCGAGCCGACCGGAAGGCCCGTCCCAGACCTTCGAAAGACGCAGGCGCTCGGCGCACCGGGATCCACCCCGCCGAGCGAGCCGCCCGTACACTCGCGAGCATGCCCTCCGCGAGCTCTCTCGAGCACCCGATCGGAGCCGTCTGAATGCCCGACATCGAGCTCGTCAGCGCCGACGGCTCCGTCCGCGCCTCGATCAACCCCGTCGCCGCGAGCATCCGGACCCTCGCGGTGCGCGGCCGCGCCCTCGTCGAGCCCTACGAGGGCGACCAGCCGCCCGGAGCCGCGGGCGCGGTGCTCGTCCCCTGGCCGAACCGGGTCCGCGACGGCCGCTGGCTCCTCGACGGCGCCGTCCAGCAGCTCGCGATCACCGACCCGGCGACTCGCTCGGCCAACCACGGCCTCCTCGCGACGACCCGCTACCGCGTCGGCGAGAGCACCGCCGACAGCCTCGTCCTGCACGCCCGCCTCGACTCCCCGCCCGGCTACCCCTTCACCCTCGTCACCAGCGTCCGCTACCGGCTGCGCCCCGCCGGGATCGACGCCCGCCACGTCCTCGTCAACGAGTCGAGCAGGAGCGCCCCGGTCGCGCTCGGCGTCCACCCCTACCTCCGCGCCGGCGAGGCGCCGGAGCCGACGATCCGCCTCCCCGCCCGCGAGCGCCTCGTCCTCGACGAGCGCCACCTGCCCACCGGCGAGCGCCGCCCGGTCGCGGGCACGCCCTTCGATCTCCGCGCCGGCGTCCCGGAGCGCGACGCACCCTGGCACGCGAGCTTCACCGCCCTCGACCGCGACCCGGACGGCACGGTCCGCGCCGACGTCAGCGCCCCGGGTCACGGCCGCACCGCGCTCTGGGCCGACGCGTCCTTCACCGCCCTGCAGCTCTACATCGACCGCGACCGGCGTCCGCCCGCGATCGCGATCGAGCCGATGACCGCCCCGCCCGACGCCCTGAACTCGGGCGAGGGCCTCCGCTGGCTGGAGCCGGGCGAGCGCGCCGAGTTCCGCTGGGGCATCGACTCGGACTGAGCAGGTTCGTTCAGGCCCGCGCGCGCAATACCCGGTGGAGCGGTCAGCGAGAAGAGGCGTCGCCCGCGAATCGTCCAGGGGACCCGGCCGATCGCCCATTCCTCCGCCCTCGCCGCGCTCTCTACCCTCGACCCATGGCAGTCATCGCAGAAGCCTCGCAGCTCATCGCGCCCCCGCCGGCGGCGGCCGACCTCCTCGCGCAGGGCGCGGCGGCCGTCTGGGAGACGACGATCACCCTCCCGACGTACACCCCTGAGGAGCCGGTGCAGCTGCCGATGTTCCTCGACCGCCGCGTCTACCAGGGCTCGAGCGGGCGGGTGTATCCGCTGCCGTTCATCGACCGGATCGCCTCCGAGGCCGTCGACCAGGAGTGGCGCGTCGTCGTCCTCGAGAACGAGTTCGTCCAGGTCGTCGTCCTGCCCGAGCTCGGCGGCCGGATCTACTCCGGCTACGACAAGACCACCGGCTACGACTTCTTCTACCGCAACACCGTCATCAAGCCGGCCCTGGTCGGCCTCGCGGGTCCGTGGATCAGCGGCGGCGTCGAGTTCAACTGGCCGCAGCACCACCGCCCCGGCACCTACCTGCCCACCGCCTGGAGCCTCGAGCGCGCCGAGGACGGCTCGGTCGTCGTCTGGTGCAGCGACCACGACCCGTTCAGCCGGATGAAGGGCCTGCACGGCGTCCGCCTGCGCCCCGGGTCCAGCCTCGTCGAGCTCGACGTGCGCCTGCACAACCGCACCAGCGAGCGGCACACCTTCCTCTGGTGGGCGAACGTCGCGGCGCGGGTGCACGACGACTACCAGTCCTTCTTCCCGCGCGACGTCCGCTACGTCGCCGACCACGCGCGCCGCGCGATCACCGCCTTCCCGGCCGCCGACCGCCCCTACTACGGCGTCGACTATCCGGCCCTCGCGACCGAGCGCGGCGACGGACCGACGCCGGACGGCCCGCCCGCCGACCGGATCGACTGGTACCGCAACATCCCGGTCCCCACTTCGTACATGGTCGTCCGCACCGACGACTCCTTCTTCGGCGGCTACGACCACCGCGCCGGAGCGGGCTTCGTGCACTGGGCCGACCGCCGCTTCGCCCCCGGCAAGAAGCAGTGGACCTGGGGCGACGCCCCGTTCGGGCACGCCTGGGACGCGCAGCTGACCGACGCCGACGGCCCCTACGTCGAGCTGATGGCGGGCGTCTACACCGACAACCAGCCCGACTTCTCCTGGCTGATGCCCGGCGAGACCAAGACCTTCTCGCAGTACTGGTACCCGATCAGCGGCATCGGAGTGGCGCACCAGGCGACCCGCGACGCGGCCGTGCACCTCGACGTGGAGGCCGGGAGCCTCCGCGTCGGCGTCGCGACGACCCGCCGGTTCCCCGCCGCGACCGTGACGCTGCACGTCGACGGCACCGTCCTGCACGAGTGGACCGTCGACCTCGAGCCCGGGCAGCCGCTGCTCGCCGACCTGCCGACCACCCGCACCGGCCCGGAGGGACTCGGCGTCACCGTCGTCGCCCAGGGCTCGACCGTCCTCGCCTACGAGGTGCCGACGGAGTTCGACGACACCGAGCCCGAGGTCGCGACGGAGCCGCTGCCGCCCGCCGAGACCGCGTCGGTCGACGAGCTGTACCTCGTCGGCGTCCACCTCGCGCAGTACCGGCACCCCACCCGCTCGCCGCTGCCCTACTGGGAGGAGGCGCTGCGCCGCGATCCCAGCGACGTGCGAGTGCACCTCGCCCTCGCCGACCACGCCTACCGCCGCGGCGAGTACGCCGACGCGCTCACCCACGCCGACGCCGCGGTCCGCCGCTTCACGGCCCGCAACGGCAACCCCGCCGACACCGAGGCCTTCTACCTGCGCGGGCTGATCCTGCGCCGCCTCGGCCGCACGACCGAGGCCGCCGCCGCCTTCGGCAAGGCCGCCTGGGACGGGAAGTGGGCGCACGCCGCCCTGTTCGAGAGCGCGAGGCTCTCCGCCGTCGCCGGCGACCACGCCGCGGCGCTGGAGGACCTCGCCACCTCGCTGCGCCTCGACACCGACGACCTCCGCGCCCGTGCCCTGCGCGCGGTCTGCCTGCGTGCGCTCGGCCGCGTCGACGAGGCCGAGCGGTCCCTCCACGAGACCCTGCGCCTGGATCCGCTCGACCAGCTCGCCCGCACGCTCACCGGCACCGACCCCGCCGACGCGCACGAGAGCATCGACGTCGCGCTCGACCTCGCCTCGTTCGGCGAGACCGGCGAGGCCCGCAGACTGCTCCGCGCCGTCGCCGGCGGGAACGCCGGCACCTCGGGAGCGGGCAACGCCGCGCCGATCGCCGCCTACCTCCTGGCCCGGCTCGGCGAGCCCGTCGACACCCGCGCGCTCGATCTCACCCGCGCCTTCCCCGCCGGCCTCGACGCGCACGACGCGCTGACCGCCGCGGTCGCGGCGGACCCCGCCGACAGCACCGCCCGGGCGCTGCTCGGCATGCTCCTCTACGACACCGGCCGCCGCGCCGAGGCCGCCGAGCACTGGCGCCGCGCGATCGCGGACGGCGGCGCCGACGCCGTGACCCACCGCAACGCGGGCCTCGCCGCCTACAACGACGAGGCGGACGACGACGCCGCCTGGGCGCACTACCTCCGCGCCCGCGAGCTCGCCCCGCGCGACGCCCGCCTGCTCTACGAGCTCGACCAGCTCGCCGACCGCCTGGGCCACTCCGCCGCCGACCGCCTGGAGCGCCTCGAGGACGAGCACGACCTCACGCTCTCCCGCGACGACCTGACCGTCGAGTACGCCGGACTGCTGATCGCCGCGGGCCGCGCGCAGGAGGCGCTGTCGCTCCTCGAGTCGCGCCGCTTCCAGCCGTGGGAGGGCGGCGAGGGCCGCACCCTCGCGGCCTGGGACGCGGCCCGCGCCGCGCTCGGCCTCGAGCCGGCGACGCCGCCGTCGACGCTCGGCGAGGCACGTCCCCGCTTCGACGCCCCGCAGGCGACGCTCGAGGACGGCTCCACCGACTACTTCGCCACGAGCCTGCCCGCGCTGCTGCTCTTCCACCGCGGCTGAGGGCGGGCGCCGCGCACACGAAGGAGGGCCGGCTGCGAACAGCCGGCCCTCTCCTCATGCCTTCCCCCTACTTGCTCGAACCCACCATCAGTCCCGAGACGAACTGCTTCTGGAACGCGAAGAACACGATCGCGGTCGGGATCGCCGCGACCACCGCCCCCGAGGCGACCACGTTCCACTGGCTCACGTAGCCGCCCTGGATGTTGAGCAGCGCCGCCGTGATCGGGAAGTTGGTCTCGGTCCTCAGCACGGTGACCGCCCAGATGAGGTCGTTCCAGATCCAGGTCGTCGCGAGAGCGCCGAGTGCCGCGAGCGACGGCCGGCACAGCGGCAGCAGGATCCGCCAGTAGGTGCGCAGCACCCCCGCACCGTCGACCTGCGCCGCCTCGAAGATCTCGGCCGGGATCGACCGCATGAAGCCGTGCAGCACGAAGGTGTAGAAGCCGAGCCCGAAGCCGACCTGCACCACGATCAGCGCGAAGAGCGTGTCGTAGATGCCCAGGCTCTCGGTGATACGCGAGACCGGGATCAGCAGGATCTGCGGGGGCAGCAGGTTGCCGGCCAGCATCAGCAGCAGGATCCCCCGGCGGAACGGGATGTGGAACCGGCTGAGCGCGAACGCCGCCCAGGAGGCGAGCAGCAGCGAGAGGAACACGGTGAAGACTGTGACGATCAGGCTGTTCACCAGCGCCTCGCCGACCAGCCCGGCCGTGAACACCGTGACGAAGCCGTCGAAGCTGAAGCTCGCCGGCAGGGCGCCGAGCCCGTTGCCGGTGATGTCGTCGAAGCTGCGGACGGCCACGAAGAGCACGAACAGCATCGGCAGCACCCAGAGCAGCGCGACCGGCGCCATGATCGCGTGGAAGATCCACGAGCCCTTCACCCTGCGGCGCGGGAGGGTCGGTGCGGCGAGACCGGGCGCGACCGGAGCGATGACGGCCATCTCAGTCCTCCTCCTTCGTGGCGCGCACGAGATAGCTGATGATGAAGACGATCGCGAGCAGGAAGATGACGACCGCGATCGCCGAGCCGTAGCCAAGGTTCAGCACGGTGAAGCTCTCCTGGAACATGTAGGTCGAGAGCAGCTGCGTCGAGTTGTACGGACCGCCGCGGGTCATCGCCCAGACGATGTCGAAGGTGCGCAGCGAGTCGATCACGGTGACCGCGAAGACCACGCCGTTCACGCCCTTCAGCTGCGGCATCACGATCCGCCAGAAGCGCTGCGTCCGCGAGGCGCCGTCGACCTGGGCGGCCTCCTCGAGACTCGGGTCCACGCCCTTCAGCCCGGCCAGGTAGAGCACCATGATGTAGCCGCACTGCCGCCAGACCGCGGCGACCAGCACTGCGTAGAGCGCGAGCGTCGGGTCCGCGAGCCACTGCCGCTCGAGGTCGCCCAGGCCGATCCCGCCGAGGAAGCTGTTGACGACACCGTCCGGCTGGTAGATCACCCGCCAGAACAGGCCGGTCACCGCGAGCGAGAACACCATCGGCAGGTAGATCGCACTGCGGTAGATGCCGACGCCCCGCCGCGGCTTGTTCAGCGCGACGGCGAGCGCCAGCCCGATCGCCACGGAGAGCCCGCCGAAGCCGACCACCCAGATGACGTTGTTGACCAACGCGGTCGCGAAGATCGGGTCGGAGCCGAGGTCGGTGAAGTTCTCCAGGCCGATGAACTCCGGCTCGCCGATCCCGTTCCACCGGGTGAGCGAGAGGTAGAAGGAGTTGATCGCCGGCCAGAAGACCCAGGCCAGCTCGACCGCGAGCGGGATGAGCAGGAAGAGCCAGACCACCGCGGGCACCCGGGTGATCCGGCGCCCCTTCCCCGAGCGGACCAGCGGGCGGGCCGGCGGCTCCGGCTGCGTCTCCGGCGAAGGGGCGGGCGGCCGCTCCACGGCGGCCGCCCTGGTCGTCCCGGTCACGGGTTGAAGACCTTGTCGGCCGCCGTCTGCCACTCCTTCAGGATGCTGTCGACCTCGCCGGGCTGGGCGATGAACTTGGTGAGCGCCGCGTCAGCCGTGGTCTGCAGGTCGTCGGAGGAGTCGCGGTTGAAGAACTGGGTGATCTGCTCGGTGCCGGCCAGCAGCGCGACGCCCTTCTGCACCAGCGGCGAGAACACCGAGGTGTCGACGTCGGGCGAGGTCGGCAGGTTCGACGACTGCGAGGCCGCGATGTAGGCGGACTGGCTCTCGGCCCCGGCGAGGTAGGAGAGGAACGCCTTGGTGGCGTCCGCGTCCTTGGTCTTCGCGCTGGCGAAGTAGCCGTCGGTCGGCGCCTCCTCCGCGGTCGGGATGCTCGCGTCGATCACCGGGACGGAGAAGAAGTCGAGGTCGTCGCCCTCGCCCTCCGGCATGTTCTGGCTGATGAACGCCCCGACGAGGTACATCGCGTTCTTCTTCTGCACCAGCGGCGTGACCGCGTCCTGCCAGGCGTACGAGGGGGCGTTCGGATCCATGAACGGCACGATGTCGGCGTAGTACTTCATGACGTTCTTCACCTCGGTGGAGTCGAACGACGACTTCCCGGCCAGGAGCTCCTTGTGGTAATCCGCGCCGTTCACGCGGAGGTTGAGGATGTCGAACCAGCCGGACGCCATCCACGGCGTCGAGCCGATGCCGTTGGAGAGCGGCACGATCCCCTGGCCCTGCAGCGTCTCGCAGAGGGCCATGAACTCGTCCCAGGTGGTGGGCACCTCCACGCCCCACTCCTCGAAGGCCGACTTGCGGTAGAAGACGCCCCACCAGTAGTAGTTCGTCGGCAGGAAGATCTGCTTCCCGCTCGCGTCGGTCGAGAGGTCCTTGAGCGCGGCGGAGTAGCCGGCCGCGGCGCCGTCGCCGGTCCAGAGGTCGGAGAGGTCGAGCAGCAGGTCCTGCGCGGCGTAGTCGCGGGCGACGGAGCCGGCGTACCAGGTGAGCACGTCCGGCGGGTTGCCCGAGGTCAGGTAGGTGGAGAGCTGCGCGCGGAACTGCTCGATCGCCACGGTGTTGAGGGTGACGGAGCCGCTCGAGTAGCTCTTCACGAGCGCCTCCAGCGCCGCCTTCGGGGCCGGGTCGGAGAGGGAGGACTGCAGGACGATCCCGCCGCCGCCCGCACCGCCGCCGCCCCCGCCGCCGCCCATGCAGCCGGTGAGGAGCGCGGTGCTGCCGAGCGCGGTCGCGCCGTAGAGGAAGCCTCGTCGGGTGAGGTTCGGGAATCGCTGTTCGTTGGTCATGGTGTCCTCCTTGACTCCGTGATGCCGGGGGCCGTGCTGTGCTGTGGTGCCGGTCCTTCTGTCGTGCCGTTGTGCTGGCCGTGCGGTCGTGCTGGTCGTGCCGTCGCCGGTCCGCCTACGCGGGCGCGGCGAAGATCTCGTTGCACTCGCGCTGCAGGGCGACGTCGTCCCACATCGGGTGCTGGGGAGCGCCGTTCGAGCAGACGATCGATCCCCGGGCGCCGACCCGCCGCGACTCGCGCATCGCGAGCCGGCAGTACTCGGCGCCGATCGGCCCCTCCTCGAAGCGGCCCTCGAGCGGTGTGTAACCGACCCAGCCCTCGCCGAAGACGAGCGGCACCCCGCGCAGGGCGGCGTGGTCGGCGGCGACGGCGATCCAGATCTTCAGCGTCGAGCGCATCTCGAGGTGGTGCGCCCCGTAGCGCTCGTACAGCCAGCGGTCGATCCGCTCGGCGTCGCCCCAGTCGTGCGCGTAGATCTCGCCCTTGCCGACGATCGTCGCGGTCAGCTTCCACTGGTCCTCGGCCGGGAGCGTCCACTCGGCGATGGGCGGGGCGCCCTCGAGCAGGAAGGCCTCGGCGGCGAGATCCTGCTCGAACTCCTCGATCGGGCTGCGCAGCGCGAAGGCGGCGATGAACTCGTTCAGCACGCCGTAGATGTAGGGGTGCAGGACGAGCACGTCCGAGTTCCACGGGATCCCGCGCATCCCGCCGACGGGCACGTGCGCGTAGTTGACCGAGCACGGGACGCCGTCGGTCAGCTCGTGGAACCGGTCGATGCCGCGGGTGAGGCGCGGGGTGAGGGCGAGCGTCGCCGCGTCGAGGTCGGCGCGGTCGTAGTCGAGCCCCTCGGTGAGGTGCCCCGCCTGCACCTCGTTGTGCAGCTCGACGAAGGCGATCCGGTCGTCGAGGTCGTGCTCCGCGAGGAAGCCGACGAGCGCCGCCTGCGCCTCGGCGAGCCGCTCGGCGCGGTCCTCCGGCGGCACCGCCATCAGCGCGTCGAACCAGTCGCGCTCGAGCGCGAAGGAGGAGGACTGCTGGTACTCCCAGGACGAGACGATGACGAATACCCCGTGCCGCTCCGCAGCCGCGAACAGCGCGAGGAGGTGGGCGCGGGCGTCGATCACGGTCGGCTCAGCGACGTCGTACCAGCGCACCCGCTGCGCGTAGGAGCCGCCGAGCGGTCCGAGCCGGAGCTCCCGGGTGTCGAGACCGGACCCGAACAGGAGGAACGGCATCGCGCAGATCCGGATCGTGTTGTACCCCCGTTCGACCGCGCCCGCGAAGGCCGCGTCGAGGTCCTCGAAGGGCTCGCCCGGTCCGGTGCGGACGTACCAGGAGAAGTCCCAGAGGGTGATGGTGAGGCGCTCGGGGAGGTGGTCCGCGAGCGGCACCGGCTGGTAGGGGGACGAGGGGTACTCCGCTGTGAGCATGCCGAAAGCCTAGGCACGCGCGGAGCGCCGACCAATGAAACGTTGCACGCCAAAAGCTGGACGATCCTCTGCCCTGACCTACACTCGTCGGCATGCTGATCCCCGACGGCTTCCTCGGCCAGCGCCTGCATGTCCTCCCGAAACCGCGGGTGGCCGAGGCGCTCGCGGCCCCGATCACCGAGCGCCTGCTGGTGACCGATGCTGGACACTTCCCGCATGCCGCCGCTCACGGCCGCAGCCGCCCCGAGGGCACGCGAGAGGCCGTCGTGATCCTCTGCACCGCCGGCCGGGGCTGGGTCTCGATCGCCGACTCGACCGCTCGGGTCGACCCCGGCGAGGTCGCCGTCATCGCCGCGGGCACCCCGCACCGGTACTGGGCCGACTTCGCCGACCCGTGGACGATCTGGTGGCTGCACGTCGCCGGCGCCGATGCCGCAGCCCTCATCTCGGCCGTCGTCCACGAGCGGACGTCCCCCGTCGTCACCGCGCGCGACGCCTTCTCGGCGAAGACCCTCATCGAGCACGCCGTCGCCGCCCTCGAGCGCGACGAGACCGACTCGAGCCTCTACGCCGCGAGCGGCGCCGCCTGGAACCTCCTCGCCCAGCTCGCCTCCGACCGCACCCGCGGCACCCTCGAGTCGGGCGACCGGATCCGCATGGCCCAGGACCACCTCCGCGAGCACCTCGACTCCCCCACCAGCATCACCGAGCTCGCCACCCTCGCCGGCATGAGCACCTCGCACTTCTCCGCCCTCTTCAAGAAGGCCGCCGGCATGAGCGCCGTCGAGTACGTCAAGCGCCTGCGCAGCGCCCGCGCCCGCGAGCTCCTGATCACCACCGACGCCTCGATCGCCGACATCGCCCGCGCCGTCGGCTACTCCGACGCCTTCTACTTCTCCCGCCAGTTCCGCGCCATCAACGGCACCAGCCCCTCGGAGTACCGCGCCGAGTTCCACGGCGAGGCCCTGCGCTGAGAGCACCCTCCCTCGCTACTCCGCTCGCGGTTGCAAGGAGATGGCACAAGCCGGTCGCGGATGATCTCTTCTTACCCGTCTCTCCTCGCGAGGACTTGTCCGCGACAACCCGCGCCGCTGCTCACGTCGTCGTCGGAGGCGTACGGATCACCGTAGAGCGCTTCGAATTCCGGCGATCCGTACTTCTCGTCGGACGAGGGCAGACCTTCTCCGTTCTGAGAGATTGGCCGATCCCACCAGAGCACGAATTCGTAATCGAACCCCTTGTCGCGCATGCACCCCGCTGTCGCGGCCTGAACTTCGACCGACTCCCGAGCAGCCGTCAGTTCGACGGAGTCGAACGAAGTGGGGTACTCGATCAGCGAGATGTCACTGGAGGCGTCGTAGTGAGGAATGCCGTCCTCCGCGCCTGCGCTGCTCACTGCTGCCGGAGGATGCACGACGTTCGGAGCAGGAGCCGATTCGTCCTCAGCAACAGCCTTGAGTTTGCGATCCACGCTCTCGCTGGACCGCGCGCCGGTCGCCTGCTGGTCGGCAAAGGCGACCTGAACACCGGCGACGGCACACGCCACGAGAACGCCTGCTATGCCGAAGACAGCAATGATTCGTTTCGCGATTGACATCGAAGCTCCCGGAAATCGGTCAGTGACTCTTCGGCCACTGTGATCGTGCCCGCACGCCTCCAGTAGCTCAACGCTGCGTCGAGCGCGAACGGCACTGTGAGCGGACTCTGCGTGGTGCGGGCACTGTACATCCGATGCTGCCCCGGTCATCGCAGAAGTGGCGCCGATCAATGTCCTGGCAGCCGATGTGCATTTGGATCGACGATCAACGCCACCTCCTCCGCGACCCGGAAGCAAGGAGCGGCCGCGCAGGGAGACCCCGAAAACTCGTCGACGGACGACAGATTCAACGAAAAGCGCCAATACCGCTACGAACTGCCACAATGATGCATTTCGGCCTCGAATTGTCCCCGCGACACCACCGCGTGGCACTGTGCTTCTTGCAGTTCCCCTCAGGCGCTCTCCCGTTCCCTCCCGTACCCATGGTCGCGCGCCGGACCCTCGCCGAACCGCGTCATCTCGGCCGGCCGATCGATCAGCTCAGAGGTGTTGACCAATCACGAGCGACATTCCACGCCCGGCAGGAACTGAGGGATCAGGTCGACGGGTCTCCACCTCCGTCGCTATTGGCGTCGCCACTCTTCTCGCCCTGTCAGCCTGTACCTCGTCGGAGGTCGAAGATTTCGTTTATCGCGACGCCGCCCATCGTGTGCACTGGCTGGGCGAGTACATGGGCAAGGTCTTCGCCGAACAGAGCACGCCGTCGGGCGTCGAGAAGCAAGTGGAGAGCGAAGCTCGATCCCCATACGGTGGAGCGGATCTGTGGGTGAAGGGTGAGTCGACCATCTCATCCGGCGGCAACTGGATCACCGGCCTCGACTATTTTGGAGCCAGCGCCGATATCACCGCAGATGCGCTGATCACCATCCGCGGCCAGCTGTCGAGCGGACCGTTCTCAACGAGACCCGCCAGTGTCCTCCTCTGCGTCCGCTACCTCGGGGAGCTGGGATCGAAGAAGGTGGAGGTCGTCGACGGATACTGCCCGGACGGCGTCGAGGAGCAGCTCAGCTCCTTCCACCGGGTGACCGTCGACCAGATTGCCGGTTACAAGGTCGACGAGTGACCGGGCTGCCGACGAATCGGCCTCACCCGACGTGGGCAGCGCCGGGTGCACCAGCGCGTCAGCGGGAGCACTCAGCTGACGGCCCGCGGTACTCGGCCGATTCGAGGACTTCCACTTCGCCGAACCTCGCGACGACGCGATACCCGTCCGCCAGCGCGTCGTCGCGCAGCGTGGTCGTCCGCAGGTCCAGTCCGCGCACCGACCCCGCATTCTCCTGCGTCAGGTCCAGGAGGACGAAGTCCGGAGCCCGCCGGAGAACACGGGGCAGCGACACCCGGTTGCTGCGCGTCAGCAGCGGCACGAGCCGGTCGTCGGCCGCGACGCACGTGCTCGCCGGCACCCTGTCGACCCCAGCGACCTGATCTCTCCGATGTGCCGTCCGCGACCACGCCTCCCCGGTGACCATCCGCGCCAGTGGGTAGGCCTCGTCGTCGTGGCGCACGATCGTCCCGATCACCGGCGCGGCGCAGACGACAGCGCCGACGAGCAGAGCCACTAGAGCTCTCCCCGTCGAGGACGGAAGCCGCCGCAGGAGTCGTCCTCCCCCGTCGATCGCGCCCAGGACCAGCACGACCCAGACGGGCGCGTCGTAGTGGAACCCGCTCGTCCAGACCGCGGGCCGGTCGGACAGGAACCGCTCGGCGAGGAGCGGCAGCGCGAGCAGCGACACCGGCGAGAGCAGCGGAAGCAGAAGGAGGGGTGAGAGCAGCCCCAGAAGCGTCATCGTCTTCACGATCGGCGTGAAGAAGAGCCCGATCGCGATCCACGGCCGCTCGAGCATCGTCCGGACCACTTCGCCCCCGTCGGCTCCGAGCGCTCCGTAGTCCCAGTAGGCGTACCCGCGTCCGCCGACCGAGGGGATCACCACCCCGACGACGACCGCGAACGCCGCGGCCCCCGAACACGCCAGCAGCACCCCGACGATCCTCGGTCTCCTGGCCGCTCGCAGCAGTCCGAGGATCAGCACCACCGCCCCCATGTCCTCCCGGATCAGGAGGAGGACCACCGACGCGGAGACGAGCTGTCGATCACTCCTGCTGTCGACTGCATCGATCGCCCAGGCGAGGACCGGCACCGCGAACGCGACCTCGTGGAAGTCGAAGTCGGCCAGCGACTGCAGCGGCCGGCCGAGGAGATACCCGACGGCCAGCAGGCAGCTCGCCTGCACTCCCCCGCGCCGGCGCGCGACGCGCCAGACGAAGACGGAGGAGCCGGCGACCAGCGCGGCCTGCGCCACGAGCAGCACCCGCGCATCGTCCCAGATCCAGTACAGCGGAGCGAGAACGACGAGGATCGGATGGAAGTGGTCTCCGAGAAGGTTGAAGTCGTCGCCCTTCAGCGGCGCGAGCGGCGGACGGAACTGCGAGTACGCCCGCACCGCCTGGTCGAAGATGCCGAGGTCGTAGCCCGCCGTGAGCAGCTGGTCGGCCCGGGAGATCGAGTAGACCGAATACACCGCGAACGCCAGGAGCGCGAGCGGGACGATCGGTGAGCGCAGGCACGCGAGACGCCCACCGCACACCGGCCGACTCCCGCCGCGTCCCTTCCAGCGCATCCGCACCTCCGCCGACGTCGGACGGCGCACCGGTGGCCGAGGAACCCGACGTCTCTGCGGACGACAGTAGGCGAGCTTCCCTCAGCAAGTCTGGACTGGCGCCCGATGCCGCCTCACCGCGCTGGATCGAGCGTGAATGACGGAGCGCCGCGGACGCAGCCGCCGTGCCGCTGGACGGGGTCCGGCGGACGACCGGACGCGACTCGCGGAGAGAAGAGCAGTGGTGCCCCTGGAGGGACTCGAACCCCCAACCTGCTCCTTAGGACGGAGTCGCTCTTCCATTGAGCTACAGAGGCCGGTGCCGTCCAGTGTACCGATCGCCCGGACCCGTCGCTCTTGACACGGCACGAGGCGCATGGTTGGTTAGTTACTGCACCAACTAACCAATACACCACGAAGCACCCAGACCGAGGGAAGGAGCCCCATGGACGACTCCCGCCCGATCTTCCTGCAGATCGCCGAGCAGATCGAGAACGACATCATCGCGGGCGCGCTGCCCGAGGAGGACCAGGTCCCGTCGACGAACGAGTTCGCCGCGTTCCACCGCATCAACCCGGCCACGGCCGGCAAGGGCGTGAACCTGCTCGTCGACGAGGGCGTCCTGTACAAGAAGAGGGGGATCGGCATGTTCGTCGCCGAGGGAGCGCGCGACCGCCTGGTCGAGAAGCGCCGCACGCAGTTCCGCGACCAGTTCGTCGCACCGCTCCTCGCGGAGGCCGCCAAGCTCGGCCTCACCCGCGAGCAGCTCACCGCCATGATCACCGACATCGAAGGGGGATCGCGATGAGCGCGGTCATCGAGGTCGCCGGCCTCAGCAAGCACTACGGCAGCATGCATGCCGTCTCCGACGTCAGCTTCACCCTCGAGGAGAACCGGATCCACGGCCTCCTCGGCCGCAACGGCGCCGGCAAGACCACCCTGATGTCGCTGCTCACCGGCCAGGAGTTCGCGAGCACCGGCAGCATTCGCGTCTTCGGCGAGGCACCCGTCGAGAACGCCGCCGTCCTCTCCCGCACCTGCTTCATCAAGGAGAGCCAGAAGTACCCGGAGGACTTCAAGGTCAAGCACGTCCTCCGCAGCGCCCGCTGGTTCTTCGAGGGCTGGGACGAGGAGTTCGCCCATCAGCTCGTCGTCGACTTCCGCCTCCCGCTCGAGCGCCGCGTCAAGAAGCTCAGCCGCGGCCAGCTCTCCGCGATCGGCGTCATCGTCGGCCTCGCCTCCCGCGCCCCGCTGACCTTCTTCGACGAGCCGTACCTCGGCCTCGACGCTGTCGCCCGGCAGCTCTTCTACGACCGCCTGCTCGCCGACTTCGCCGAGCACCCGCGCACCGTGCTCCTCTCCACCCACCTGATCGACGAGGTCAGCAGCCTCCTCGAGCACGTCCTCGTCATCGACGACGGCCGCCTGCTCGTCGACAGCGACACGGAGGAGCTGCGCGGTGCCGCCGCGACCGTCACCGGCAGCCGTGCCGCGGTCGACTCCTTCACCGAGGGCCGCGAGGTCCTCTCCCGCAGCGGAGTCGGCGGCCTCGCCACCGCGACGCTCCCCCACCTCGGCACCGCCGACCGCGACGAGGCCCGCCACCGCGGCCTGGAGCTCGAGCCCGTCTCGCTCCAGCAGCTCGTCGTCCAGCTGACCACCGGAAAGGCCGCCTCATGACCGCCCTCGCCCCGCAGCGCTCCGTCGCGCGCCACCGCCTGCTCAGCATCGTCCGGCTGCACCTCGCCAACCCGGCGACGCTGCTCGTCACCCCGCTCGCGATCCTCGGCGCGATCTTCATCGGCAGCCTGATCATCTGGCTGCTCGTGCTGCGGATGGTCGGCGTCCCGGCGGCCGGCGGCGACTCCGGCGTGCAGATCACCGGTGGCACGACCTTCATCTTCATCTACATGCTGGTCGTCGCCGTCCAGGCCACCAACGTCACCTTCGCCCTCGCGCTGGGCTACGGCTCGACCCGCCGGGACTACTCCCTCGGCACGGCGCTGACCTTCGTCGGCCTGTCCGCCGCCTGGACCGTCCTCTACTCCACGATGTCCGCGCTCGAGCAGGCGACGAACGGCTGGGGGCTCGGCGGCTACATGTTCCGCGCCGCCGCCTACAGCGACGTCTCCTGGCTCACCCAGACCTTCGCGACCTTCAGCCTCTTCCTCTTCTTCTTCTTCGCCGGCTCGGCGGTCGCCGCGGTCTTCGTCCGCTGGCGGGCCACGGGGATGACCGTCTTCTTCCTCGCCCTCGGCGCGCTGATCGTCGGCCTGGTCGCCCTGTTCACCCTCACCGACAGCTGGGACTCCGTCTGGCTCGCCTTCGAGGCGATCGGCTTCACGGGCGCCTTCGCCCTGCTGCTCGTCCCGACGGTCCTGTCCGCGGTCCTCGGCGCCCTGATCCTCCGCCGAGCCACCCCGCGCGGTTGATCCGGCTGCAGAACATCAGCTGAGAGAGGGGGGCATCCGCTGAGGAGCGATGCCCTCCCTTCTCAGCTGATGTTCTGCGGCGAGCAGCCCCGTCCGGACGGCGCCCCGCCGCCCGCAAGGCCCTTCCGCCCCGCGCGCTCGCCTGGGAGCGTTGCAGCATGGCCGCATCCCACACCACCGCCGCTGCTCAGCACGTCTGGGCCGCCCGCGACGACAGTCCGCTCGACCCCGCCACCCTCGACACGATCGACGCCTGGTGGCGCGCCGCGAACTACCTCGCGGTCGGCCAGATCTACCTCCTCGCCAATCCGCTGCTGCGGGAGCCCCTCGCGAGGGAGCACATCAAGCCGCGCCTCCTCGGTCACTGGGGCACGACCCCCGGCCTCAACCTGATCTACGCGCACCTCAACCGCGCGATCACCGAGCGCGCGCAGCCCACCCTCTACATCACCGGCCCCGGCCACGGCGGACCGGGCATGGTCGCCAACGCCTATCTCGACGGCACCTACAGCGAGATCTACTCGCACATCGACGAGACCGAGGACGGCCTGCGCCGCCTCTTCCGCCAGTTCAGCTTCCCCGGCGGCATCCCGAGCCACGCCGCCCCCGAGACCCCCGGCAGCATCCACGAGGGCGGCGAGCTCGGCTACTCCCTCAGCCACGCCTACGGTGCCGCCTTCGACAACCCCGACCTGCTGGTCGCCGCGGTGGTCGGCGACGGCGAGGCCGAGACCGGCCCGCTCGCCACCAGCTGGCACTCGAACAAGTTCGTGAACCCCGCGACCGACGGCGTCGTGCTGCCGATCCTGCACCTCAACGGCTTCAAGATCGCCAACCCGACGGTCCTCGCCCGCATCCCGCACGAGGAGCTCGAGAGCCTCATGCGCGGCTACGGCCACGAGCCGTTCACCGTCGAGGGCGGCTTCGACGGCGAGGACCCGATGCGCGTGCACGAGCGCTTCGCCGCGGTCCTGGACACCGTGCTCGACCGCATCGCCGCGATCAAGGCGCGCGCCGCCGAGGGCGACCTCTCCCGCCCCGCCTGGCCGATGATCATCCTGAAAACCCCGAAGGGCTGGACCTGCCCGGCCGAGATCGACGGCGTGCAGGTCGAGGGCACCTACCGCGCGCACCAGGTCCCGCTCGCGAACGCCCGCGACACCGAGGCGCACACCCGCCTGCTCGAGACGTGGATGCGCTCGTACCGACCCGAGGAGCTGTTCACCGAGGAGGGCGGGATCGCCGACCGTGTCCGCTCACTCGCGCCCGAGGGCGACCTCCGGATGAGCGCGACGCCGCATGCCAACGGCGGCCTGCTCCGCCAGACCCTCCGGCTGCCCGACTTCCGGCGCTACGAGGTCGTCGTGCACGAGCCGGGCGGCACCGTCGCGGAGGCGACCAAGGTGCTCGGCGAGTGGCTCGCCGACGTCGTCCGCGAGAATCCGACGAACTTCCGGATCTTCGGCCCCGACGAGGTCGCCAGCAACCGCCTGCAGAGCGTCTACGCCGCCACCGACAAGCAGTGGAACGCCGAGCTCGACCCGCTCGACGACCACCTCGCCCGCGCCGGCCGGGTGATGGAGGTGCTCTCCGAGCACCAGTGCCAGGGCTGGCTCGAGGGCTACCTGCTCACCGGCCGCCACGGGCTCTTCACCTGCTACGAGGCCTTCATCCACATCATCGACTCGATGTTCAACCAGCACGCGAAGTGGCTGGACGGCACCCGCGACATCGAGTGGCGCCGCCCGATCGCGAGCCTCAACTACCTGCTCTCCAGTCACGTCTGGCGCCAGGACCACAACGGCTTCAGCCACCAGGACCCGGGCTTCATCGACCACGTCGTCAACAAGAAGCCGGAGGTGGTGCGCGTCTACCTGCCGTTCGACGCGAACACCCTGCTGTCGGTCTACGACCACTGCCTCCGCAGCGTCGACTACGTCAACGTCGTCGTCGCCGGCAAGCAGCCCGCGCCCGCCTGGCTCACCATGGCGGAGGCGGTGGCGCACTGCACCCGAGGTCTCGGCATCCTGGAGTGGGCGAGCAGCGAGCGCCGCGGCGAGTCCCCGGACGTGGTGCTGGCCTGCGCGGGCGACGTCCCGACGCTGGAGACCCTCGCGGCCGTCAGCATCCTCCGCGAGGCGCTGCCCGACCTCGCCATCCGCACCGTCAACGTCGTCGACCTGATGCGGCTGATGTCCGCGTCCGAGCACCCGCACGGCCTCTCCGACCGCGAGTTCGACGCGGTCTTCACCCCCGACCGCCCGGTGATCTTCGCCTACCACGGCTACCCGTGGCTCATCCACAGGCTGACCTACAAGCGCACCGGCCACGGAAACCTGCACGTCCGCGGCTACAAGGAGAACGGCACGACCACCACGCCGTTCGACATGGTGATGCTCAACGACCTCGACCGCTACTCGCTGGTGATGGACGTCATCGACCGCACGCCCGGCCTCGGCGCCACCGCCGCTGGCCTCCGCCAGGAGATGCAGGACGCCCGGATCCGCGCCCGCGCGTACACCCGCGAGCACGGCGAGGACATCCCCGAGGTCGCGAACTGGACCTGGTCCGGCTCCCGCTCCGGCAACGCCTCCGACGCCACCGGCGGCGACAACGAGTAGCCCCCCCTCGCTCCCCGCGAGATGCCACTTGTGCACGCGACACGCCGTGTCGGGCGTGCACAAGTGGCATCTCGCGGCGCGGGTCAGGCCGCCGCCGCCGTGAGGTAGTCGTCCCACTCGGGCTGGGTGCGCTCGGCACCGCGCACGAGCCAGGAGCCGGCGCGCGGCATCCGGGGCACGGAGCGCAACTGCCAGCCCATCTCGAGTGGCGTGCGGTCGCTCTTGACGTTGTTGCAGCGGTGGCAGCAGGCGACGAGGTTCTCCCAGGTGTCCCGTCCGCCGCGCGACTTCGGCTGGATGTGGTCGATCGTGTTGGCGTGCTGCCCGCAGTAGCCGCAGCGGTGGTTGTCGCGCCGCAGCACCCCGCGGCGCGAGACCGGCACGCTCCGCGAGCTCGGGATGCGCACGTAGCGCGTCAGCACGATGACCGAGGGCCGGACGTAGTCGCCGGTCGCTCCGTGCACCGGGTGCTCCTCGTCGGCGACGATGATCATCGCCTTCTCGGTCATCAGCAGCACCAGCGCCCGCTTGAACGACACCACCGCCAGCGGCTCGTAGCCGGCGTTGAGGACGAGTGTGCGCATCAGTGACCTCCGTGCTGTCGCACGCCGCCGCACGGAGGCGCCGCGACCACGCGAAAGGGCGCCGTCGTGATGACGGCGCCCTTCGAGGCCGCGGCGCAGAGCCGCACGGTGACGTGGTGCCGTATCCGAGTGTCGGCGGAGTGGAGTGCGGCGAGGAGGATCCCCGCCCGGATCGCGTCGGTCCGCCGCACGCGCGAACGCAGCCCCACGCAGTGGTGCCCGTTCCGCTCGGCCATCCCGGCACTCCGTCCCTCGACGAATCGCTCCGCTCGCCACGCGAGCGGACTGAGGTTCAGATTAACCCTTCGCGCCCGGAACACCAGAGGAACCGGGGATTTCGTCATGCGCAGTTCACACGGTGGGCGGCGGGCCGGCACTGCCGGGAACGCGGAAGAGCCCGCCCCGGTGAAGGGACGGGCTCTCGAGCCGAGCGGACGCGGAGCGCGTCAGCCGGAGATGCGGACGATCGTGTAGTTGCTCGTCCAGATCGGCTGCACGCGGACGCTCGCGCCCTCGTACGGCGCGTGCAGGATGTTGCCGTTGCCCGCGTAGAAGCCGTCGTGGCCGGGCATGATCACCAGGTCGCCGGGCTGCGCCTCGGACAGCGGGATCTGCGTGCCCATCGCCGCCTGGCCCGCCGCGGAGTGCGGCATCGAGATGCCGTACTGGGCGAAGACGTACATGACGAGACCGGAGCAGTCGAAGCCGCTGGGGTCCGCGCCGCCGAAGACGTAGGGCACGCCCTGGTACTGCAGCGCCGTGTTGAAGACGGCGGAGAGGCTGTAGCTCGTGCTCGGCGCGCTCGCCGCGAGCTCGCTGGCCGAGGCGCCCTCGTAGGAGTTGAAGCTCTCGGCGGTCTCGGCGCGGGCCTCGGCGACGTCGGTGGTGTCGACGACGGGCTCGACGACCGGCTCCGGCTCGGGCGGCGGGGGCGGCGGCGCGGCCTCGGCGGTGAAGCCGTCGCGGGCGATCGCCGCCTGGACCACTCCCCCGGCGACGGCCACGGTCTGCGCGTCGCCCTGGCGCAGAAGGTCGGCCTGCGAGGCGGCGAACAGCCCGTCGCTCTCGGTGCCGGGCGAGAAGGCGTAGGCGGGGAGCGCCATGGTGGCGACGAGGGCTCCGGCGAATCCGACGATGGCGACCTTGCCGATCGTGCGGCCTCGGCTGCGCTTGCGGGGCGTGCCGGCGGGCGTCGGCACGAAGTCCGTGACGTCGGCCTGGCGCGACGGCGCCGTCGGCACGGCCCGGCGGGCGACGGGGGCCTCGTCCGTGTAGCGAGCGCGGATCACCGGCGGTCGGTTCTCGAAAGAGGACGCGTTGCGGGGGCTGTCCGGGTGGGTGGAGCGGAACCGGTCGGGGGAACCGGCGGGGGTGGTGGGGTTCTGGGGCAAGGGGGAGGACCTCCGACGTCCCGCCAGCCCAGGCAGCTGTCCCGTCTCGAGTGCGCGAAGCATCGGCGTTCACGGAGTCCGAGACGGGAAGGGACGTCGGACTCCGCGCCTCACGACCGGGGTTCGGGCGCAGGGCTCCACAGAGCGTAAGCGACCGTTACCGATTTGTCACCAACTGGAGACGAGATCGTGTCCCGCTCCGACCCTCCGATGCTGTAGTGCGCGTGGAGCGGACGTTCAGCTGACGAGGAAGATGTGCGCAGCGACCTCGTTGGGCAGTTCGATGCCCGCCTCCACGCCGTCGATGCGCACGAGCACGTAGCCGTTGAGCGCGGAGAACTCGCCCTCGGCCCCGGGGACGACGCCCGCCTGCTTGAGCTGCAGCAGCAGCTCCGGGTCGACCTGCGCGGGCTCGCCGAGCCGGCGCACGGTGCCGCGCTGCGGCTCGGCCGAGCCGGCGACGAAGCGGGGGATGCTGATGACGCCGTCCGCGAAGCGCGACGCCGGGGTGTCCCCCAGCTCGTCGAGCCCCGGGATCGGGTTGCCGTAGGGCGACTCGGTGGGGTGGTCGAGCATCTCGAGGAGGCGGCGCTCCACCTGCTCGCTCATCACGTGCTCCCAGCGGCAGGCCTCCTCGTGCACGAACTCCCAGTCGAGCTTGATGACGTCGTGGAGGAGGCGCTCGGCGAGGCGGTGCTTGCGCATGACGTGGATCGCCTTGCGGCGTCCGTCGCCGGTCAGCTCGAGGTGGCGGTCGCCGGAGACGACGACGAGGCCGTCGCGCTCCATCCGGCCGACGGTCTGCGAGACGGTGGGGCCGGAGTGGCTGAGCCGCTCGGAGATGCGGGCCCGGAGGGGGATGATGTTCTCCTCCTCCAGCTCCAGGATGGTGCGCAGGTACATCTCGGTCGTGTCGATCAGATCCGTCATCTCAGCCTTCCGGTCTCAGCGCGCACAACCTTACTGGGCACCGTGTCCCGTCTCCGTCGACGGGGCAGGGCGCAGGGCCTCCGATGGTCGAAGGCGGGGCGGGCCGGGAACCCTAGTATTAACGCATGCCGGACGTCACCATTCCTCGCGAGCTCCTCCCCCACGACGGGCGGTTCGGCTGCGGCCCGTCCAAGGTGCGGCACGACCAGCTCGCGCACCTCGCGACGCAGGGCGCGCACCTCCTCGGCACCTCGCACCGGCAGGCTCCGGTCAAGAACCTGGTCGGGTCCGTGCGCGAGCACCTCGCGACGCTCTTCCGCATCCCCGAGGGCTACGAGGTCCTGCTCGGCAACGGCGGCTCGACCGCCTTCTGGGACGCGGCCGCCTTCTCGCTGATCGACCGCCGTGCCGAGAACCTCACCTTCGGCGAGTTCGGCCAGAAGTTCGCGAAGGCGGCGTCCGCGCCGTTCCTCGAGCCCGCGCACGTCGTCTCGGCCCCGGCCGGCTCGCGCAGCGAGGTCGAGATCCTCGAGGGCGTCGACGTCTATGCCTGGCCGCACAACGAGACCTCCACCGGAGTCATGGCGCCGGTCCGGCGCGTGCACGGCGACGAGGGCGCGCTCACGGTGATCGACGCGACCAGCGCCGCCGGCGGCATCGACTTCGACGCGGCCGAGGCCGACGTCTACTACTTCGCCCCGCAGAAGAACTTCGCCTCGGACGGCGGCCTGTGGTTCGGCCTCTTCTCGCCGGCCGCGATCGAGCGGATAGAGCGGATCGCGGCGAGCGGTCGCTACATCCCCGAGTTCCTGAGCCTGCAGAACGCCGTCGACAACTCGCGCCTGAACCAGACGCTGAACACCCCCGCCCTCTCCACGCTGCTGCTGATGGAGTCGCAGCTCCAGTGGATGAACGAGAGCGGCGGACTGGCCTGGGCGTCGGCGCGCACTCTCGAGTCCTCGTCGGCGATCTACGACTGGGCCGAGGCCTCGCCGGTCGCGACCCCGTTCGTCGAGGTGCCCGAGCACCGCTCGCAGGTCGTCGCCACCGTCGACTTCGACGCCTCCGTCGACGCCGCGGTGATCGCGAAGATCCTGCGCGCGAACGGCATCGTCGACACGGAGCCGTACCGCAAGCTCGGCCGCAACCAGCTGCGCGTGGCGACCTTCGTCGCCATCGAGCCGGACGACGTCCGCTCGCTGCTCGGCTGCATCGACCACGTCATCGAGCGCCTGGCCGACTGAGCGACCGGGGAACGGGGAGGCGCGGGATGAGGCTCTGGCTCCGTCCGGACGAGCGCCGCCCCGCTCCCCCGCCCTACGCGTCCGACGACGCGACGGCGCTCCTCGTGGGCTGCATCGTCTGGGTGCTCGCCCTCGTCGGCGTGCTGATCGCCGCGGCGGCCGGCGCGACCGTGCCGCCGCTCGTCCTGTCGACCGTCGTGATCGGTGTCGTCCTGGGGACGATCGGCCTCTTCTACAGCCGCAACCGCCGCTGAGGCGCCGGGCTCGCCGCCTGTCGGAGCGCCGTCGCGTCGGCAGCGGGGCCGAGCGTGGGCGTCCCCGCTCGGCCGGATCCGGTCAGCGTCGGCGACGCCGACGTCCGCGACTGCCGCTGCCGCGTCGTCCTTCGGTGGAGGCGCCGGACGTGCCGTCGGCGTCGACGTCCTCGCCCTGCGACTCGTCGTCGTCGTCGTCCGGATCGTCGTCGTCGGAGTCGGCGTCGTCCGAGTCGTCATCGTCTGAGTCGTCGGAGTCGTCGTCCGAGACGTCGTCGTCGGAGTCGTCGTCGTCGTCCGAGACGTCGTCGTCGTCCGCCTCGTCATCGTCGAGGACCTCGTCCTCGTCCGTCTCCGCCGAGTCGACGACGGTGTCGTCGTCGTACTCGTCGTCCTCGGTCTCGTCGCGCTCACCGCTGGCGTCCTGCGCCGCGCGGTAGTCCGCGAGCCGGACCGACCACGGCACCCAGTCGGGCGCGAGCACGCTGCCCTCGCCCGGCAGCAGCTCGACCTCGAGGACGTTGACGTCCTCGGACTCGTCGATCCTCGACAGCGTCGCCGTCCAGAGCCAGCCCGGGTATCCGCGCATCAGGTTCGTGAACTGCAGCGAGACCACGTGCTCGCCCTGGGCGAGTGTCGCGACGAGGTCGCCGATGGTGTCGGCGGTCGTGATGTCCAGCAGCGCCTCGCGCGCACGGTCCTCCGAGCCGGCGAGGACGGCGTCGAGCTCGTACACGGGCGCGGGCTCCGGCTCTCCGGCGGCCATTGCGGACCCGGCGTCAGGCTCTCCTCCGTCATCGGAGTCGGTGTCGGAGTCCTCGTCGGAATCGTCCTCGTCCTCCTCGTCGATCTCGTCGCTCCAGACCGCCGGCGCGGGAGTGCGCGACGCCGGGACGCCGTCCTGCGAGTCCGCGGGACCCTCGGTCGCGGCCTCGGACCCGGTGTCCGGAGTCCCGTCGTTCTCGGGCGACGGATCGCCGGTCGTCTCGTCGGCGTCAGGCATCGAGCTCGTCCGCAACCCGGCGCAGCAGCGTCGCGATCGTGTGCCCGTGCGCCTTGTCGGGGTAGCGGCCCCGCTTGAGGCCCGTGCCGATCCCGTCGAGCAGCTTGACCGTGTCCTCGACGATCACGGACATGTCGTCGGCCGACTTGCGGCTGAGCTTGACCATGCTGGGCGGGGTGTCGATGATCCGGGCCGAGAGGGCCTGCGCACCGCGCTTGCCGTCGGCGATGCCGAACTCGAGGCGGGTGCCGGCTTTGACCGCGGTCCCGGAGTGCAGCGCGGAAGCGTGCAGGAAGACCTCCTGGCCGTCATCAGTGCTGATGAAGCCGAAGCCCTTCTCCTCGTCGTAGAACTTGACCTTGCCGGTAGGCATGCAGAACCCCTCCTGGAAATGAAGCAGCCATCAGTTTAGAGGACGGCGCCCGCCCTATCCTTGACCCGTGAAGCCACAGCAGCCCGCGGGCATCGGACGCGCGGAGCGCGTGCTCGCCTACATGTTCGTCGCGATAATCGTCGTGACGGTGATCGCATTCATCGCCGTCCTGGTGGCGCCGATGATGGGCGTCAGAGACTACAGCGGGAGCCTCTGGCAGTTCGTCCTCGCGCTGCCGCTGGTCGGCCTGCCGATCGCCTTCCTGATGATGATCGCGATGCTCGTGGTCGGCGTCCGCCGCCGCCGCTCCTCCTAGCGGGGACCTCTCCGGCTGCGCCGAGCCTTCGACGAGCAATCGGTCACGCGACTCCCAGACTTCATCCAGGCCACGCGCAGATACTGTCCGCATGGACGGACCCCGCATTCTCATCGTCGACGACGAGCCCAACATCCGCGACCTGCTCACCACGAGCCTCCGCTTCGCCGGCTTCGCCGTGCGCGCGGTGGGCAACGGTGCTCAGGCGATCTCCGCAGTCCTCGAGGAGGAGCCGGACCTCATCATCCTCGACGTGATGCTCCCGGACATGAACGGCTTCGGCGTCACCAAGCGCCTGCGCTCGGCCGGCTACACCTCGCCGATCCTCTTCCTCACGGCGAAGGACGACACCGAGGACAAGATCACCGGTCTCACCGTCGGCGGCGACGACTACGTCACCAAGCCGTTCAGCCTCGACGAGATCGTCGCGCGCATCAAGGCGATCCTCCGCCGCACGATGCACGCCGAGGAGGACGCGGTCATCCGCGCCGGCGAGCTCACGATGGACCAGGACACGCACGAGGTCCTCGTCGGCGACGAGCCGGTCGAGCTCAGCCCGACCGAGTTCAAGCTGCTGCGCTACCTGATGCTCAACCCCAACCGGGTGCTCAGCAAGGCGCAGATCCTCGATCACGTCTGGGAGTACGACTTCAACGGCGATGCGGGCATCGTCGAGTCCTACATCTCGTACCTGCGACGTAAGCTCGACACGCATTCGGAGGAATCGCTCATCCAGACCAAGCGAGGATTCGGATACATGCTGAAGGTCGCGAAGGTCTGACCTCCGCCGCCCCGGCGCCGGCCCCGTGAGGGGGCGGGCGCCCGCACGACTTCGAGGGAGTTCCACCGCCATGCACCAGGGTCTGGCCGAGCGGTGGAACTCCATCTCGCTGCGCACGAAGATCACGGCCGTCACCGTCCTCCTGCTGACCCTCGGCCTGCTGGTCTCCGGCATCGGCACGATGACGATGCTGAAGCCGCAGCTCGTCGCTCAGCTCGACGCGCAGCTGGCCGACAAGGTGCAGAAGGTGGCGACCGACCTCTCCGCGCAGGGCGTCTCGCAGTTCTCCGAGTCGGACGACTACTACGGCGCCGTGTACGACTCCTCGGGGAAGCTCGTCTACTCGAACGCCGGGCAGGGCACCGACCCCGCCTTCCCCTCGCGCTACTCGATCGAGGACGCCCTGAGCGCCTCCAGCGAGCCGAAGGCGCTGATGAGCGTCAACGACCGGATCGAGTACCACGCCGTCTCGACGGTGTACTCCCGCGGGAACGACTACCAGACGCTGCTGCTCGCCACGTCGACGCGCGACATCGACAACATCATGACGATCTACCTGACGATCTTCCTCGGGTTCGGCGTCGCGATCGTCGTCATCGGCGCGATGCTGACGCGACTGCTCGTCACCACGACGTTCGCTCCCCTGCGCCAGGTCGAGCAGACCGCCGCCGCGATCGCCGACGGCGACTTCAGCCAGCGCCTGGACGGCACCACGCCCAACACCGAGGTCGGCCGCCTCAACCGCTCGCTCAACGCGATGCTGGTGCGCATCGACAGCGCCTTCCGCGACCGCGCCCGCACCATCGACCAGATGCGCCGCTTCGTCGGCGACGCGAGCCACGAGCTGCGCACCCCCCTCGTCTCCGTCCGCGGGTACGCCGAGCTCTACCGGATGGGCGCGCTGCAGACGCCCGAGGCGGTCGGCCAGGCGATGGAGCGCATCGAGAAGGAGGCGATCCGGATGGGCGGCCTCGTCGAGGACCTCCTCGAGCTCGCCCGCCTCGACGAGACCAAGCCGCTCGCCCTCTCCCCCGTCGACCTGATGCCGCTCGCCCGCGACGCCGCGATGGACGCCATGGCCTCCTGGCCCGACCGCGACTTCGGAGTCGAGACCCGCGACGACACCCCCGTCGAGACGCCCGCGCTCGAGATGGACGAGCCGTCCGGCACCGCGACCCAGACCATGGAGGTTCCGGCCGCCGCCGGGCTCACCGGACCGATCGCGGCCGCCGGCGCACGCCTGGCGCGCTTCCGCCGCCGCCCGCGCCGTGTCCCGGCTGAGGACCTCGCTGCGGGCACCGCCCCCGAGCCCGAGCAGGTCGGCGTCCCGGCACTGGTGATGGCGGAGGAGAACAAGATCCGCCAGGTGCTGACCAACCTGATCGGCAACGCCGTCCGCTACACGCCCGAGGACACCCCGATCGAGGTCGGCGTCGCCGTCGACCGCGCGCGGCGGCTGGCCTTCCTCGAGGTCATCGACCACGGCGAGGGCATCCCGCCGCAGATCCGGGAGAAGATCTTCCAGCGCTTCTGGCGCGCCGACACCTCGCGCACCCGCGAGACCGGTGGCAGCGGACTGGGGCTGGCGATCGTCTCCTCCATCGTCGCGGCGCACAAGGGCCGTGTCGACGTCGTCGAGACTCCGGGCGGCGGCGCCACCTTCCGGGTCGCCCTCCCTCTCCTCACCGTCGACCCGGACGGCGATCCGTCCCCAGCTGCGGCCTGACGGCCCGCGCGGCCGACGCGGTCCGCCCTAGGTTCTCTTCCACGCGCCGAACGGCGCGGACGAGTGAGAGGACCTGACATGACCCACTTCCAGACCGACATCGACGCGATCAGCACCGCGAGCGGCTCGATCCACGGCTCCGCGGACCGCATCCGCGCCGAGGTGGCCGGCATGCTCGCTCTGCTCACCGGCCTCGAGAGCTCGTGGACGGGGCAGGCCTCGGCCGCGTTCCAGGGAGTGGTCGGCCTCTGGCGGACCACGCAGGGGCAGGTCGACGACGGGCTCGAATCGATCGCGCTCGCCCTGGGGACGGCGGGGCAGCAGTACGCGGAGACCGAGGAGGCCAACGCGCGCCTGTTCGCGTTCTGACCCGCCGGCGGCGTCCTCGACCGTCTGCGGACCGAGGACGCCGCCCGGAAATGCCGAAGGCGGCTCCCCCGGAGGGGAACCGCCTTCTGCGTGGTGCGGGTCGGACTAGAAGTCCATGCCACCCGTGGGGTCTCCGCCTGCGGCGACGGGGTTCCGCTCGGGCTTGTCGGCGACGACGGCCTCCGTGGTGAGGAACAGACCGGCGATCGAGGCGGCGTTCTGCAGAGCGGAGCGCGTGACCTTGACCGGGTCGATGATGCCGGCGGCGATCAGGTCGACGTACTCGCCGGTCGCGGCGTTGAGGCCCCAACCGGTCTGCAGCTCGCGGACCTTGGCGGCGACGACGCCGGGCTCGAGGCCGGCGTTCAGGGCGATCTGCTTGAGCGGAGCGTCGATCGCGACGCGGACGATGTTCGCGCCGGTCGCCTCGTCTCCGACCAGCTCGAGCTTCTCGAACGCGAGCTTGCCGGCCTGGATGAGGGCGACGCCACCACCGGCGACGATGCCCTCCTCGACGGCGGCCTTCGCGTTGCGGACGGCGTCCTCGATGCGGTGCTTGCGCTCCTTGAGCTCGACCTCGGTCGCAGCTCCGGCCTTGATGACCGCGACGCCACCGGCGAGCTTCGCGAGGCGCTCCTGGAGCTTCTCGCGGTCGTAGTCGCTGTCGGTGTTCTCGATCTCGCCGCGGATCTGCGCGACGCGACCGGCGATGGCCTCGGCGTCGCCGGCACCCTCGACGATCGTGGTCTCGTCCTTGGTGATGACGACCTTGCGGGCCGAGCCGAGCAGGTCGAGGGTGACGTTCTCGAGCTTGAGGCCGACCTCCTCGGAGATGACCTGGCCGCCGGTGAGGATCGCGATGTCCTGGAGCTGCGCCTTGCGACGGTCGCCGAAGCCGGGGGCCTTGACGGCGACCGACTTGAAGATGCCGCGGATCTTGTTGACGACCAGGGTCGCCAGCGCCTCGCCGTCGACGTCCTCGGCGATGATCAGCAGCTGCTTGCCCGCCTGAATCACCTTGTCGACGACGGGGAGGAGGTCCTTGATGTTCGAGACCTTGGAGTTGACGATCAGGATGTACGGGTCCTCGAACACGGCCTCCTGGCGGTCGGGGTCCGTGACGAAGTACTGCGACAGGTAGCCCTTGTCGAAGCGCATGCCCTCGGTCAGCTCGAGCTCGGTGCCGAAGGTGTTCGACTCCTCGACGGTGACGACGCCCTCCTTGCCGACCTTGTCGATCGCCTCGGCGATGATCGCGCCGATCTCGGGGTCCGCGGCGGAGATGGAGGCCGTGGCCGCGATCTCCTCCTTGGTCTCGATCGCCTTGGCGCCGGCGACGAGCTCGGCGGTGACGGCCTTGACGGCCTTCTCGATGCCCTTCTTCAGGCTGATCGGGTCGGCGCCGGCCGCGACGTTGCGCAGACCCTCGCGGACGAGCGCCTGGGCGAGGACGGTCGCGGTGGTGGTGCCGTCGCCGGCGACGTCGTCGGTCTTCTTGGCGACCTCCTTGACGAGCTCGGCACCGATCTTCTCGTACGGCTCGTCGAGCTCGATCTCCTTGGCGATCGACACGCCGTCGTTCGTGATGGTGGGGGCTCCCCACTTCTTCTCGAGCACGACGTTGCGGCCGCGCGGGCCGAGGGTCACCTTGACCGCATCGGCCAGGGTGTTGAGTCCACGCTCGAGGCCGCGGCGGGCTTCTTCGTCAAAAGCAATGATCTTGGCCATGTGTGTTCTTCGTCCCTCCCGGACGTCAGGGGAATTCCGTCGTTGGCACTCGACTGGAGCGAGTGCCAACAGCGATTCTGGCACTCACCCGGGAGGAGTGCAAGTGACGTCGGCGCCTGGCGCAACGCGAGGAGCCGCCGCCCGCACGAGGCGGACGACGGCTCCAGGCAGGGCGGGGGCTTCAGACCACGCGCACCGATTCGGCCTGCGGGCCCTTGGACCCGGTGCCGACCTCGAACGCGACGTGCTGGCCCTCTTCGAGGACCTTGTATCCCGACATGTCGATGGCGGAGTAGTGGACGAACACGTCCTGCCCGCCGCCGTCGACCGTGATGAAGCCGTAGCCCTTCTCAGAGTTGAACCACTTGACGGTTCCGTTCGCCATCTCTCACTCCCAAAGTGCTGTGCTGCCTGCGACACGAGCGATGCGCAGGTGCCTGATTAGGGAGCATAAGCCAGCGTTTCGGCCCGGAATGGGGCGGAAAGCGCCCGTGGGAAAGAGTTGTCCGGGATTCAACATGAATTAAACGTGCCGGAAACAGAACGCCCCCGGGACACGCCCCGAGGGGGTGCTCCGGGGGCGTCCGCGCCGCCGTGCTACTGCGGCGGATAGTCCGAGCCGAGCACGACGACGACGGATCCGGTCTCGACGAAGTCCTGCGTCAGAGCCGGCGTGCCGACGCCGAGCGACTGAGCGACACCGAGCGCCGCGCCCTCGAGCGCGGGGTCGGTGTAGTAGATCGTCGTGGCCGTCTCCTCCTCGGTGTTTGCGTTCGCGACAGTGGGCACGCTCCAGCCCGCCGCGGCCAGCGCGTCCCCGGCGTTCGCGGCGAGGCCCGCCGTCGCCGTCCCGTTCAGGACCGCGAGCGCGAGGGCCGGGTCGACCGTGGGGGTGACCGCGGGGGTCGCCTCCGTCTCGGCGATGCCGGTGGGCGGCGTGAAGACGTCGTTGAACTGCACCCGGTTGTCGATCACGAGCAGGCCGATGAAGCCGAGCAGCACGATCACTCCGGTGGCCAGGGCCGCCCAGGCCAGCGCGACCGCGCGGGCGTGCGGGGCGGGCGGGCGGCGGTGGGCGCCGACGCGACCCTCCGTGGCCGGGATCTCGTCGAAGCGGTCCTTCGGAGCGGTGGTGGTCATCGTCGGTACGGCCGGCCTTCCGTTCGTGGGCCCGAGCAGCTCGTCTACTCGGGGCGCCCGAGGCGGCGCGCGGCGCGGGCGCCGGCGCGCCCGTCGCGGATGCGCTGCAGCCGCTTGACGAGCATCGGGTCGTGCGCGAGGGCGGCCGGTGAGGCCAGAACCGCGCTGAGCACCTGATAGTAGCGGGCGACCGAGAGGCCGAACCTCTCGCGGATCGCGTCGTCCTTGTCCCCGGCGCGGGCCGTCCACTCGCCCTCGAACTCGAGGACGCGGCGATCCCGCTCGGACAGGACGGCGCCCGTGCTGCGCTCGACGTCCGTGGCCCTGCTCATCCCTCCACAGTAGGGAGGGACGGCTCGGCGGCGGCTGAGGCGCTCCGGTACATGCCGATGTGCGGGATGCCCGCCTCGTCGAACTCGTCGCCGAACGGCTCGAAGCCCGACCGCGCGTAGAGGCCCGCGATGTACGACTGCGCGTGGAGCAGGAGCGGCTCGTCCCCATGGCGCTCCAGGACCGCGCTCACCAGCCGGTGCGCGAGGCCCTCGCCCCGCCGGTCGGCCCGGGTCACCACCCGCCCGATCACCCGGTGGGCGTCGCGGTGCTCGGGCCGCTCGTCCCGGAGGGTGCGGAGGTAGGCGGCCGTGCCGCGCTCGTCGGCGATCCACCAGTGCCGCGTCGTCGGCTCCAGATCGCGGCCGTCGAGCTCCTCGTCGTCGACCCGCTGCTCGCGCAGGAACACGTCGGTCCGCAGCCGCGCGAACGCGTAGACCTCCTCGGTCGTGAGTTCGCTCCACGCCTTCGAGATCACGGAATTCAGCTGCACGGCGGAGAGTTTACGAGAGGAGAGGGGAGCGCCCTCCCCCGTACACTGACCAGGATTCCTAGGGAGACCCATGTCGTCGTATTCCGTGAACAAGACCGACGCCGAGTGGCGCGAGGAGCTCGACCGCGAGCAGTACTCGGTGCTGCGCCAGGCCGCCACCGAGCGCCCGTGGACCGGCGAGCTGCTCGACGAGCACCGCGAGGGGCTCTACACCTGCGCGGCATGCCACGCCGAGCTGTTCAAGAGCGGCACCAAGTTCGACTCCGGCTGCGGCTGGCCGAGCTTCTACGAGTCCATCCGCCCCGACGCGGTGCAGCTCATCGAGGACAGCACCCTGGGCATGGTCCGCACCGAGGTCCGCTGCGCCAACTGCGGCTCGCACCTGGGCCACGTCTTCCCGGACGGCTTCGGCACGCCCACGGGAGACCGCTACTGCATGAACTCGATCGCGATGAACTTCACGACCGAGGGCGAGTGACCGTGTCCGCGACTCCCGTGCTCGAGGCCGTCCTGGCCCGGCGCTCCCGCTCGAAGGTCACCGCGGAGGCGCCGGGGCACGAGGAGATCGCGGCGTACGTCTCGGCCGCCTCGCGGCTCGCGGACCACAGCTCGCTCCGGCCGTGGCGGGTCATCGAGATCCGCGGGGCGGCGCGCGACCGCATCGGGCGCAGCTTCGCCGCCGCGTCCGGCGACAAGAAGGACGCGCGCAAGCACATCGAGAAGACGCATCGCGCCTCCCTCCTCCTCGCGGTCGTCGTGAGCGTGAAGAAGTCGAAGGTGCCCGCCTGGGAGCAGGAGGCCGTCGCCTCGGGCGTCGCGCACCTGCTCAGCCTGCTGCTCGACGAGGCGGGCTGGGGCGTCTTCTGGCGCACCGGCTCCTACACCCGCGCCAAGGCCGTGCGGAAGGCGCACCGCCTGGAGAAGGGCGAGGAGCTCCTCGGCTGGCTGTACGTCGGCCGCCCCGACGGCAAGATCGGCGGGCCCAAGCGGCCGATGCCGGCCGAGCGGCACCTGAGCATCCTCGAGCCGTGATCCGCCCGCGCGGGCCGGAGCCGAGGCGGCTTCCGGCCCCGCGATAGGGTGGCCCGGTGCGGTGACGCACCTGCCGACGTGGCGCAATTGGTAGCGCACCCGACTTGTAATCGGGCGGTTTGTGGGTTCGAGCCCCACCGTCGGCTCAGTTTGACCACCTGAGTGAAGCCATTTGTGAAGCCTACGCGGCTTCACGCCGCGCAGTGGGGGCGCGGTGCCCGCCTGGTGCCGCGCCTCCACCGCGTCAGTCCCGCAAGGCCAAGACTTCGCGCCAGTCAGCGCCGGCGCGGTCGCAGGTTTCGAGCAGGTCGTTGACGGTGGGCAGGTCGCGACCGTCCCACCCGAGCTCGCGCAGTCGGTCGGAGATTCTGTGGTGGTCGTGCTCGGGTCGGTTCGGCATTGCTGCGGGCTCCTTCGTCCGTTCGTCATCCTGTTGGGGGCCAGGGAGTGACGTGAGCGTATGCGAGGCAACCGACATTCGTAGGTTTGTTCGAACGGATCGGGACATTCGGTCTCGAACTGTTACCTTGGCGCGAGTGGATGCGCATCGTAGGCTCGCTTCATGACTCCTGGACAGTTGCGCGCGCTCGGTTGGTCGGCGTGGCTGCTGCTGGTCCTGGGCGGGCTGTTCTTCTACCTGGGCGCGACGCTCGATGGCATTTACTGGCTGGCCGTCGTGGGACTGTGCTCGATCGCTGCGGGCGTGACGCTTGGTGCGCGGTGGTTGATCCGCCGTTCGTCCCGCTGACTCACTCCCCGCGCTTCCACCTCTGCACGGTGTTGGTGGAGATCTCGGCTGCGGCTGCGAGTTCGCGGATGGATGCGCCTTCGTTGAGGAGGTCGCGGACGACGTCGCGCAGCTCTGCCTCGGCGTCTTCGAGGGAGCGTTGTGCGGCCCTCAGACGCGTTGTCTGCTCGTCGGTGAGCGTCTGCTTGACCCGGGGCATTCTGCAACGGTAGCTAGCCAACCGTGGCCGTAGTCGCTACAGTTCCCGGCATGTGGTTCGCCGTCTTCCGTCGCCTGTTCTTCCGCCGCGTGGAGGAGCGCCAGTCGGTCGTCGGCATCTACGCGCGCCTCGCTCTGTCGTTGGCGCTGTGGGTTCTCCTGCTGCCGGTGATGCTTCTCCTGCTGCCGTTCCAGCGGCGCGGTTGATGAACGACAGAAAGGCCCCCTCGCGGCTCCGGAAGGAGTGAGCGAGGGGGCCTTCTACGTGTCGACTAGACGGTCTGCCGGAACGTCTCGTACCAGACGCTTGCCGCTGTGGTCGAGTCGCCGATCGAGCGCAGCCCGAGGACGGCGCCAGGTGCGGCGGGGAACGAGCCTCCGGCGAGCTTAAGGTTCGCGGTTGAGGTGATCGTCTGCGAGCCGGAGCCGGTGAACAGGATGGTCACCTGCCGCACTTTCCCGATCTTGTGGCCGGCGATCGCGGTGATCGCTGTGCCCGCGTTGACGCTGATCGCCTCGCAGTAGGACGGCACGCGGACGGTCCCGCTAACAGCGGTCGCCGCCTGTGTTGCGACGGTGAGGAGGTCGCAGCCGTCGAACGAGGCGTTGTGCCCGACGATGATGACGGGCGATCCGGTCGATGATCCGGTGGTGTAGATCTTCGGCATGGTCGAGCCGGAGTAGTTGATGTAGTCGGTAGCGCCCTCTTCGATCACGGCGTACGCGTGGCCGAGCGCGGCTTGCTTCCCGGGGTAGGGGTGGGTTGGTGCGGTGACGGGCATGCTCCCGGTCATCGCCGAGTTGTTGTCCCACACGTCGACCATGATCCGCCAGCGCTGACAGTTGACCAGCCGGATCGCAGCGAATGCGGTGGACGAGACGCCGGTCGTGTTGCTGACGCAGTTGCGGTAGATCTGCACCCCCTCGAGGGTGCAGTTGTTCGCGCCGGACCCGAGGACGCCCTCCTTCACGTTGCCCCAGATCGCGCCGCCCACGATCTTGTTCCCCGACGCGAAGACCGCCGCGCCGTAGCCGAGGTTCTTCTCCGACTGCAGGTTGATGATCGTGTTGCCCGAGGACATCAGGATGATGCCTGCGCTGTCGGTGGGCTCCTCGAGACCGCTCGACCAGATGTGGATGTCGGTGATGTTCTGCGCGCCGACGCCGAGGTAGACGGACGACTTCCCCGCGTAGGCGAGGTCGAGGTGCGCCCACTGGCCATCGGTGGACCCGGAGCCTGCGACGGTCTCGATGTCGTAGCCGCGGTTCTCGCGGGTCTGCACGTTCATCAGGTTGACGGCGATCGCGGTCGCCGCCTTGCCGATTACGATGCCGCGGCCCGTGGCCTTCGAGGACGCGAAGTCCGTCCCGGCGAAGTAGCTCGAGTTGATGACGAGGTTGTCCATGCCGAGCGTGCCGGTGTTCTGGTAGCGGCCGCCCTCAAGCGTCAGGTCCCGGATGCCGGAGTAGGCGGCGTTGAAGGTGAAGAAGTCGCCCGTCGATCCGGCCGGACGCTTGAGGGTCGTGTTCGTGCGCCCGTGCCCCTGGACCACCATGCGCTTGGAGAGCACGAAGCTGCCCGCGAGGAGTGTCGTGCCGGGCGGCATGACAATCACCGCTCCGGACCCGACGTCGGATGGGTCCGGGATGGAGGCGATGAGTGCGCGCAGCTTGTCGCCGTTCCCGGCCGCGAATGACGTCGAGTTGTTCGCGACGATCCCGTAGTCCGCGGCGTTGTAGTAGACCTGCCGGGACTGGTCGAGCGGGACCTTCTTGTCGGGGCCGAGGGTTGCAACCGTCTCGCCCTTGTCAGAGGCGACCAGGGGCGTGCGCTGTTCGGCTGTCAGCATCAGCTGTCCTCTCGGTAGACGAACACAAGGCGTCCGCCCTGTTCGGTTGCAATGAGCCCGTTGCCGAGCTCGATGTCAGCGACCACCTGATCGATGTGCTCGCGGTCCGCCGCGACCTGCTGTGCTGCAGCAAGGGCTTCCGCGACGCCGGGGGGCACGGTCGCGTCGCCCGGCTGGTCGATCGCCACGAGGTCGACGAGCGCCTTGTACGGGATGACGCCGCCGTCCGTGGTGCCTTCGGGGAAGCCGACGATGCGCTTCACGTAGGGCAGGTCGGAACCTTCCTCGATGATCTCTAGGCCCTTGTCGAGCGGCGGGATGGCGACGCGAATGTTCTTCGTCACCCCGTCGATGCGGAACAGGCCCTCGGTGACTTCGACTTCGATGGGTGCCTTCGTGATGAAGCCGTCGAGGTTGCCGAAGCGGACGCGCTGGGTGACCGTGAGCCGGCCGTTCTGCACAGGCTCGCCCGCCGTGTTGAGGATGGGCGGCGCGATCTCCACGTACCCCTGCTCGGTGACCGCGGGAGTCTGCCGAACCAGGTTGATCGACGGGCTGTCGTAGGAGAGCCCGACGCCGTTGACGATCCGCGCGAACACCGCAGTGGTGCCGTACGGGAGGCTGCCTACAGGGAGATCCGCCTCATAGATGCCGGGGCTGACGAGCGTCGCCGTCGCCAGTTCGCCAAGTGTCGACGTCCTCAGGGATACCGAGGAGATCCCTGATTGCGGATCGGATGCCGAGAACTTCACCCGCTGGAAAGGGGGCACCACCACCGTTCCGGTGACGGGGTCGGTGATGCCGCCGGTCGGCGGGGTCGTGTCGGGTGCTGCGGGTGCGAGAACGTTGATCGATCGGCTCTCCGACCATGCGCTGTTGCCTGCGTTGTCGGTGAACTTGACCCGGTAGGACGTGACACCGGCGAGCTCGCTGCTCGTCATGTCGAAGCCCCAGAAGTCGCCGGAGATCTGCGCGCCCACGTTGATGAGGGTGTCGCCGAAGTAGGCGTCCGCGGATCGCACGCCGGACTCGAGATCGACTGCCGTGTACCGGAACTCGACACGCCCCGGCTGGATGTCCCCGGCTGCGGGGGTCGACAGCTGACCAGTCGGAGGCGTCGTCTCAGTTCCGGTGGTGACGGTCTGCACGTTCGACGCGGGCGACGCGTTGCCGGCCGGGTCGTAGGCGACGACGTAGGCATCGTACTTCGTTGCCGGGAGGAGGTTCTCGGCGCGGTAGTTGGTGCCGGTCACCTTCACGGGTGCCGCGTTGTTGAGGTAGATGGAGTAGTCGCGGATCACCCCACGGTCGTCGCTCGCTCCAACCCAGGAGTAATCGATCGACGAGATGCCCGCGGTCGGGGTGGCGAGGGTCGGCGCGATCGGCGCGACCGTGTCCGCAGTCCCCGGGGTGGTGACCTCGAGCAGGTCCGACGACGTGCGGTTTCCGGCGGCGTCGTAGGCGATGACCGCGACGTCGTAGTCCGTGTCGGGGGTGAGCCCGGTCGCCTTCAGGGAGCGCGCCGACGAGGACACGCGCTGCGCGAGCACGCCGTTGACCATCACGTCGTAGCCGGTCACGCCAATGTCGTCGGTCGCGGCCGTCCAGTTGAGGGTGCCACTCGTGGTGGCCAGGTTGGTGACCGTGAGCTCCGGCTTGGTCGGCGGCGTGGTGTCTGCGGTGCCGGAGCCGGTGGTCGCGGTGCGGACATTCGAGCCGGTCCGCTGGTCGGCGTTGTCGACCGCGAACACCTGGTACTGGTACGTGGTGGCGACTGGAAGGCCGGAGTTCTCCCAGGTGAGGCCACTGACGGACGCGACGAGCTCGCCGTTTCGCTCGATCTCGTAGGTGACGGGACCCTCAGCGTCGGTCGCGGCCGTCCACGAGAGCGACACCTTCGACGTGGTGACGGCGGGGATCGCGAGGTTCGGCGCGGTCGGGTAGTCGTCATCGGGCACGACAACGGACGACCCGTCGAAGATCGCCTTGATCTGCGCGCGGGTGTAGTTCGGTGCGACCGTGTCGAACCAGGACAGCGGCTTGCTGGCGAGGGTCGTGTCAACGCCCCACGTCGCGCCGGTCGTCGGCTGCTGGGAACCCTGCGGCGCCTCGGACAGCCACGAGTCCCTGGCGTACGTGAACTTGAACTGGCCGACCGTGCCGATGACGACGAGGCCGTCCGCGGTGCAGCCGGTGGGTCCACCGTTGAGGGCGTTCGGCTTGACGAAACCGGACCCGTCCGCGCGCCACTCGTCCGTGCCCTCAGGGACGGGATAGCGCTTGTTGGTCGAAGGCCCGCCGATGACGAGGGACTGCTCGAAGTGGTAGCCGGTCAGCGCGCCAGTCGACTGGATCGCCGCGTTCGTGGAACCCCACGTGACGGAGCGGCGCTGGCGAACGTTGGAGATGAGCGAGCCGCCGGAGATCTGGCGGGAGTCGGTGTGCGCGGCCTCGCTGGGCTTCTTGCCCTCGGGCAGCTTCTCGCGGAACGAGGGACCCTCGTAGACGCCGGTGAGCAGCACGTCGGTGATGGGTGCGTTCGAGCCGGTGCGGATCGCGGCGGTGTCGAACGAGTTGTCCGGGTAGATCTTCAGCGGACCCTCGGGGAGCACGACGTTGACGAGCTCGATGGTCGACGCGGCCTCGTTGTCGATCGACTGGACGCCCCAGTAGTACAGCGGCCACAGGTTGAACAGCGCCGAGTTGGATGCGCCACGCAGCAGCACGCCACGGTTCAGGCCGTTCGACTTCGGCGCGATGAACTCGTAGCCACCGAACGCGACACCATCCGCGTAGATGGCCATCGACTTCGTGAACGTGCACGAACCGAAATCGCCGAGCGGCGTGATCAGAGTGCGCATCTTCCGGCCGGAGCGACCGGTCGCGAGCCATGCGGCAGAGCCGGCGCCTGCACCCGAGCCTTCCGTGTTGTTGCCGGCCTGGGTGAAGACGACGCATCCGAGGTCCCAGTCCGCGTCGGAGAAGCCGTTGAGGGCCGTCTGGACTGCGGCCTTGGTGAACGGCACGACAGCACGCCGAGTGGAGGAGGCGGGGAGAGCGAGCGCCTGCGCCCGGGTGAGCGTGTTCTTCGGCCAGAAGTCCTTCGACGGGCCGTAGAGACCAGCGGTGGTGGGTGCGGGCATGATGCTCCTCGGGTCAGGCGGTGCGCCCGTTCCCGGGCAAGACGAAAGCCCCCGTCCGATTGGACGAGGGCTGAGGGTTTGAGTGGAGCGGGAAGGGGTAGTGGTTAGGCGCGGTGGTCGGGGCCGCTGCCGTTGCTGGTGTTCGCGAGCGCGAGCCCACCGACTGCGATTCCGGTGTAGGCGACGACCGCCTGAGCTCCGACGAGGATCTCGGGGAGCGCTGCACCGATGCCGAGGAAGTAGGCGGCAGTGCCGCCGACGATGAACGCGCAGATCCCGTAGGTCGCGTAGATGGCCTTGCGAGCGGACGTGCTGGTCACGATCGCGCCGAGGTCGGGGGTGGTGGACATGGCTACTCCTGAGTGATGGGGTCGTTGGCGAGAGTGCTGAGGTCTTCGATGCCCAGCTCTTCCATCTCCTGAGCGGAGGGAAGCGGCATGGGCCCGTGGTGTCCGAGGCGCTCCCAAGAGATGAGCTTCTCGAACGCGCGACGGACGATGCGCTGAACGCGCGTCTGCCGCTTCTCGAGCGCGGTGATGCGCTCATTCAACGGTTCGACAGCTGCGGCGACTGCGCTTTCGACTTCGTCTCGGACGTACTGCATGAGCGTCTTCGAGCCGTCGATCGTGGCCTGTGCGGCGTCACTGCGAACCTTCTTGCGGGTTGCGAGCGACGTGATGAGACTTCCGATGCCGAGCAGCAGCCCACCACCAAGGAGGAGGAGGAGCCACTCAGGCATCTGCACCTCCGGACTTCTCGTCCTTCAGCCGCCGATCACGGATCTCGATGCCGAGAATCCACAGCGCTACTGTCGGCAGGACCATCGCGAAGAGGACGATGCCCGCCACGAAGTAGCGCGTCCCAGCTGCGGTGTGCGCCAACGTCATCAGGGCGAAGAAGTACATGCCGAGAATCGAGAAGATCACCCGCTTGCCCCACAGCTCGAGGCGGCACAGCTTCGGGAACACTGCGCCGAGGAGAGCGGACAGAGCGGCGACCGCGAACATCCCCGCAACACTGTCGGCGAACCAGTCGGGCGCGAGGGTTTCGATAGCGGGGATGCCGACGATGATGCCGATGATGCTGGTCACGACGGCGACGAGGTCGTAGAACGGGAACGCGAACCTGCGAAGAGGAGTGGCCCACTTCTTCTCGTGCTCAGGGATAGCCCCCGGCGCCCAGATGGTGCGTGATCGGAGCGCGTGCAGGAAGTCGCGCATGGGTCCTCCTCTCAGAGGCGAGGAGGGGCTAGACGCCGAGCTTGTCGGCGATCGCACGCACGAGGGGTTCCAGCGCGTCGAGCCGGGAGTTCGCGTTCTGAGCGGCCGTCAGCGTGTCCGCGTCGATGACATCGTTCGGCGCGTCAACGTCCCGGTGCTTCGTCCAGTCGCTCTGCCCGGCGAGGCGGAGCAGCTCGTCCAACTTTGTCGCGGACTGCTGCACGCCGAGCAGGGTGTCCGCGAGGACAACGACAGCGGGCGCATCCACCGTCTTGTGCTTGATCTGGTCTGCGAACGACACGTCGTCTCCTTCGGTAGCGGTGGGGTTGGTCGGGGTGTCATCGAAGCCTTCGCGGATGATGTGGTTCGCTCGGTCGACGATCCATCGGACGTCGAGGTGCTCCGGGCACGTCTTCTTCGCGACGGCCCGGTGCGGAATGACGTTGAAGTCGCGGCCGAAGCCGGGTATCGCGCGGTCGTAGAAGTGCGGGCCGATCTTCGGGTAGTCGGAGAGCTCGGCGTACACGAGCTGCAGCTTGCCGGCGATGCGCCAGTCGAAGCGGACCGCGAGCTGCGCGTGCAGTAGCGCCGACGCCTCGTGCACTTCCGCGGTGGGCTTGGCGGACAGGTCGGGGTACTTCGCCCGGTCGTTGGCGTGCTCGATGGACACGGCCCGGGTGTTCATGTCGGTGTTGCCGTTGCCCCAGGCGACGAGGTCGGGGGCTACGTACTCGGAAACGCGGACCTTGCCGTCTGCGCCGAGGCCGATGCCGTAGTTGGTCGAGTACCCGGTCGACGGCTTCTGGAACATGCCGTCCGTGCCGAGGAGGTATCCGCCCATGTGGTGATCGACTGCACCGACCGGGGTGCGGCGGATCGGCCGCGCCGGCTGATTGGCTGCTGCGGCCGGTATGCGGACGATGGTGAGGCTCATGCTGTTCTCCTCGGTCAATGTCAGTCGTAGATGGCGTCGGCGTGGAGCCACTGCAGGGTGCCGAACGTGCCGTTGCGGTGCACCTGAGTACCCGCGGCCGTGCACGACACCTTCAACCGCAGATCGCCGCCCTGATGGTCATACGTTCCCCACCAGGACCACTCCGAGAATTCGAACGTGAAGAAGTGGTTGCCGTCGTCACTCAGGTTCTGGTCATTCGCCAGCACGCGAACGTTGCCCGCAGCGCCGCCGCTCTGCGCCGACCGGACAGTCGCCCTGAAGCCGATGAGCACCTTGCCTCGCGGGTAGTCCGGGAAGTCCTTCGCCAGCAGTGCGCCCTTGAAGTCGAGCGGGACGTTGTCGACGAGCTCGCCCTCACGCTTGAACGTGAGGTGCTCGTCGTAGTTCACCGGCTTCCCGTCGATGCCGAGACGGAGGTCGTACACCTCGACGTTCCGGTTCGCGGCGCGCGCCCACACCCACGCGATCGGATGCTCCCACCCCTCGCCCGGGGTGTTCAGCAGATCCGGGAGATCCTTCGGCGCCTGCTTGCCGCTCGAGCCGCCAGTGTCGATCGACGCCTTCAGAACGAACGACACCGACATCGACAGCCACGAGGAACGCGCGACCAGCAGCCACCACTTGCCGCCACTGTTCGGCACCGGCACGTCCACGAGGACTTCCTGCTGCAGCACGTGACGGATGCCCGCCGCCTGGCCGATACCGCGGCCGACCTTCACTCGAGACTGGCCCGAGATGGGCGTCACCTTCCACGACGACGCCCCGTACACGCACCCCCTGCCGGTGCCCGGAGTCAGCGCGTACGCCCACTCGCGCTCATCGACGGTCTCATCAAATCCGTACGTGGGCATACGCCGCTCCCGTCACTTTCGTAGGTCTTTCCGTTGGTTGCGGCGTAGCGCTTGCAGTTGCTTCGCCTGACGTCGCTCGGGCGCCTGGTTCTCGCCGAGAGTCGGAGTGATCTGCACGCCGTCGCTGTCGACCACGAACTCGACTTCAGCGATGCGCTCCTCGACGTTCACGCCCGCGATGCGCACGTTCAGTCGATCGCCGAGCTCGAAACCGCCCGGACCGAAGTAGAAGCGCTCGCTGGTCGTCAACTTCGCGGAGATCGACAGGCCCGCCGCGTTGTCCGCTAGCGCCTGCTCACCCGTGCGTCGCAGTACTTCCGACGCCGCATCCCGCTGCTCCTGCGTGATCCCCGCGACGAGGAAGAAGTACTTCGGCACCTTGAACTCGTCGTCGAGATCCTCAGGCCACGTCAACTCGACGTCGTTCGTGGACTCGAAGATCTCCCGCGGCCACCGCGACCGAGACTCAAGCCCCGTGTCGTCGCGTTTCTCCGCGAACATGCGGCCGGCGTCAGAACCGTTCCCGCCGACCACCACCCGAGTCGCCCCGAGAGTGCGCGTGTACTTCAGCTCCGACAGCAGCCCCGACGCCGGATCGATCGGCGACGGGAACACGTTCGGTTCACGCCACACGACCTGAGCGAACTCATCACCCGGATTCTGGAACACCTCAAGAGAGCCGCCCGCGTCGAACAGGATCGTCTCGAGCGCCTCATCGATCGACCCGAAGCGCACCTCAGGGATCGCGACGATCCGGCCGCGACCACGATCAGGTTCCACCCGAAGCTGCAGACCCATCCGGCTCACAAGGTTCTCGACGATCAGGGTCTTCGCGGCAGTCTCCGCCGGCATCGTCGCAGCATTCCACGCGTAGTAGCCGACCTGACTCTGCACTGTCCCGGTCTTCAAGTCGCCCGGCGCATGCCATGCCTGAGCGAGATCGTCCAAGCTGATGGTGCCCAGCGCATTGCCGGGACGCACCCACGCGGGAGTGTCGAACAGGGACCAGTCGTCGGTGATCTCGAACGGAACCAGACCGCCAGGCAGGCCGTCAGCTTCACGCTCGAGAGCGACACCTGAGATGAGCGTCTTCCCCATCCAAGTGATGACGACGCCCGCACCATCCGCCTGCAGATCAGCGAGCGCGGGATGCTCGGTAGAGATGGTGATGGTGGCAGTCCCGCGTGCGTTATCCCGCGCGGTGACTTGCAGCTCGGTGAAGTCCGCCAGAGGACGCACGCGCCGCAGATTCGCATCCACGATAGCCACACTGAGATAACGGCGGTCGAGGGGATTCACGCGGCCCTCCGATACTTCGGCGTCCACTCCGCCTTCACCCGCCCAGTGCCATACACCAGCACACTCACCGGAACCGCAGACCCCGCAGGCAGAGACGCGAACCCCCACGACGCCTCACGCGTCAGATCCACCGACTCCGCACCCGTCCACAAGACAACGCTGTAGTTCCGGCTATCCACCGTCACCTGCTGCCCATCCGGCACCGCACGATCAAGCGCAACCGTCTGGCCGGCGACCGTCAGCTCGAACGACTCGAACGGACCAGTCAACGTCCACGTCACCGGCGAAGGCACATCACCCGGATTGAACAGGTTCTGCGCGTTCCTCACGATCGAACGCGACCGGTAGAACCGCGGACCACCCGCCTGACCACGATCGCGGCCGTAGAAATCGACCGGCGCCTTATTCGGGTTGAAGTCGAACGACAACTTGTCGCCACGCCAGAACGGATCATCCGCGACGACATCCATCGGCACCCGCGCCCGCTTGAACAAGTCCGGGTCCGCATCCACCGACCAGCGCCCATCACTACGAAACCGCAGATCCAGATATCGGGAGCCGCGACCCTCAGTAGCCACCTCGAGAGTCGCGTACTTCGACGGCTCCCACGACTTCCACCAACGCCGATCAATCGACCGAAACTCAGCCGGCCGATCCCAACCGATCTTCGCGACGAACGAACCCTGCCGAGGCTGAGCACGCGTCCCCACGAAACGCTGACCATCGAGACCAGCCGACTGCTGAGTCTGCTCCTCCCACTCAGGATCACCGAGCAGACCCTCAAACGAAGACCCGTCGATGTGCACCTGGTCTCCGCCGAGATCCCAGCGCTCACCATTTGTACCCACCAGCAGATAGCGCGACATCAAGCAGCCCCTCTAGTTGTCGTACAAGGCCAGCGCCTGCGACTGCTTACGTGTCATCTCCTTGGCCCACTCATTCGGGCCGGAGTTGTAGAACGTGTTGCCACTGCCAAGGGACACCACAGGCGCGATCGTCTTTCCGCCGTACGAGTACGACGACGAATACTGCGCAGGCATCGGCGCCAACGACCGCGGGTCGACTAGGCCACCACTCGAGTAGCCGCCGAAGCCGCGGATATCGCCTCCCGAATGCATGTACTCGAGAGCTGCACGGTTGTACGGGTTAGCGACCGTCTCTTGCTTCGAGACCCACTCGCCTCGATGCACAATTCCGGCGGGCACGTACTTGCCGCCATCCCCGGTATAGCCGCCGGAAGCGAACGTCCCCAGTCGCCCGCTGCCCGACTCCACACCATTCAGGTCGGGCAGCTGCGCGCGGTAGATGATCGTGCCAGACAGCGTCCCGTATGCCGCTTGGAAGTTCTGGATTGAGATCACCGCGCCGGAGGTATCCGCGAGGATGTCGATCTGCTTCTGCGAGGGCAGGGCGTACACCTTGTCGGTGAGACCTTGCACCTCATCGGCATTCGCGCCGGCCGCAACAGCGCCATCGATCATCGACTGCTTGCTTGTAGCAAGGGTGCCGATGTAGATGTCGGTGGCAGCCTTTGCGCCCATCGTCGTCTTGTCGACCTCGTACTGCGCCTTCGCCGCGTCCTGAGCTTTCGACGCGACGTCGGCGAGCGTCGACGCGTTCTGAGCCCCGACCAGACTGTTCTGATCCAGGGAAGCCGAAAACCCGTCGAGCGTCTCGGTGTAGCCGTCCAGCGACCCGTTCGCAGCGAGGTAGTCGTCCTTCTGCTTCTGAATCCAGTTGTCCTCGAACGCCGCCTTCACGCCATTCAGGGACTCGAGGTAAGCAGTATTCGCCTCAACCGACGACTGGTTCACACCGTTCAGCTCGTTCAGCTGCTCAATGAAAGCGTCAAGCTCCTCAGCTACCGCAGCCGCCGCGTCCGCCTGATCCAGATAGTTCGTGGCCGCAGTCTCGCTAGCTTCCGCGCTGGTCTCCGTAGCCGCGGTCGTCGCGCCAAGTGCGAGCTCGAGAAGGGCGGCAGAGTTCGCTGCCTCATCCGAACTCGACACGTTGATGCCGAGTGCCGTCGCTTGAGCGGTCAGGGCATCTCGATACTCGGGCATCGTGTCGAGGAGGACTGCCTGCTGCTCGGCCGTCAGGTTGTAGTCGTCGGCCAGGCCCTTGAAAGCGGCCTGGGCGGCAGGGAGATCTGTGCCGGCAAGGTTCGCCAACTCGTCACCGAGACGATCGAGCCCGTCGATCGCACCGAGCTCGTTGAAGTTCAGGCTCAGGGCGCCGAGGAACTGGTCTTGAGCAACTCCCGCGCGATCAAGAAGATCCGGCAGGTTCTTGAGTGAGTCGCCATAGTCACCGAACAGGGTCTTGGTGGCGCCGTCCGACTTTGCGGCCAGCCGCAGCAGCTCGGCCGCGCTCGCACTGCGCTTCAGCGCGTTCTCGAACTCGCCGGAAGTGGCCTGCCCCTTCTTGATCGCATCAAACAGGACGGTGACGGCAACTGCGGCCGCTGCGAGGGCGAGGCCAAGCGGCCCACCAGCGAACGCAGCAACGCCCTTCAGCTTGCCCGTGACGCTTGTCGCCGTGACCCCCAGGGTCTGCAGGGCAATGCGGGTTTCGGCGATCCTCGGGACGATGGTTAGCATCGCGCCGGTGCCGAGGGCAAGAGCTGCCGTGACTACGCCGATCGCGAGCGCGGCAGTCTGGACGGGCTGAGGCATGTCATTGAACACATCGACAGCGCCCGTGACCGCCTGGACCATAGCCCGGAGCACATCGTTGCCAGCGGAACCGGTCTTGATGAGCGCGGTGTCAATCGCCCCGCCGAGGTACTCCATGTCGCCGGAGAGGTTGTCGAGCTTGATCGCGGCAGTCTCCGCCGCGTAGCCAGCGTCATCGACCTTCTCGGCCCAGTCGTCGATGCCTTCCGCGCCATTCGCGTAAAGGACATTGGCCGCGCGCACGGCGTCGTTGCCGAAGATGGTCGCCAGGGCAGCATTGCGCTGCTCGTCGGTCAGCCCGCCGAGCTTGGACTCGAGCTGGCCTGCGATCTCCGAGAAAGAGAGCATGTTGCCGGAGCTGTCGTAGATGGAGAGCCCGTAGTCTTCCATGATCCCGCGGGCCTTGTCGGACGGGTTCTGCAGGGCGAGGATCGCGGTCTTCAGCGACGTGCCCGCGTCAGAGCCGACGAGGCCAGCCGCAGCGAACGCCGCGAGCGTGCCCGTCGTCTCCTCGATCGAGAAACCCGCCTGAGATGCCACGAGGCCGCCCTGATTGAGGGCGTTCGACAGGTCCTCGACGGAACCCTGCGCCTTACCTGCACCGGCTGCGAGGAGGTCAGCGATGTGCGGGACCTCGGAGCCCTTCAGGCCGAACTGAGTCATCGCCGTTGCGGCGATCTCAGCCGCCGCCGCCACGTCGAGGGAGCCGGCCGAAGCGAGCGACAGGGCGCCAGTGAGCCCGCCGCCAATGATGTCGGACGTCGAGACGCCCGCTTTGGCGAGCTCGTTGATTGCGTTCGCAGCCTCAGTGGCAGAGAAGACCGTGTCCGCACCGGCCTGCAGTGCCGCCTCACGGAGCAGGCCCATGTTCTCGGCCGACTCATGCGTCGACGCAGAAACCTCCGACATCGCCTGATCGAACTCAGCGAACTTAGAGACCGCCAGCCCTACAGCCGAAGCCGCCACCGCACCGATAGCGAACGCCGCAGTACCAACCTGCGTCATCGCCTCGCGCTGCTGACCGAGCTGATCCTTCGCATCGGTCGTCGTCTCGCGCTGCTTGCGCTTCATCGCCTCGAGCCCAGCGATGTACTGCTGAGCCACCAGGACAGCAGTGACCTTGACAGTGCGGTCGGCCATGCGAACCTCCCGCCGTGTGTTGAGTTAGTGGATCGACTTCTTCTCGACGCGCCAAACGAGGCCCTTGGGCATCGGTCGGTCGCCGAGCTCGGCTCGGTATGCCTCGCGGGCTTCATCCGCGGCGCGCTCTGCGTAGTTCACTTCCGGGCCTTTGGCGACATACCAGTGGGTCGGGTGCTCGCCGTTCAGGTCCGCGCCAGGAGACATCGCCTCAGACAGCGGCTGCCCATACGGCCCCATGTCGCGCTCAAGCTCAGCGAGAGCCAGGAGCAGATTGACCTGCTCGGCGTTGAACTCCGGCTCGGTCTGAATCTCGGTGCCGACGAATCGGCCCCGCTCGTCACGGACGCGCACGTGGCGCTGGGTGGGTGACCAGCCAGCGATCACGCGAGGAGCGCGCCCCAGGCGGGCTGCTAGCTCGACTTCTGCGCGGAGCCGGCCTGACGCGCGGAGGCTTTTTTTGCGCGCTGCACAGCCCGCTCAGGGTCCCACTCGTTGAGCACGAACAGGGCGTCAGCGATTCGCTCCACCTCATGGCCGGACAGGACAGCGAGAAGGTCGTTCCACTGCTCCTTCGGCAGCGAAACCTCGTTCTCGCTATCGAGTAGACGGCCGCACGAGACGACCGCAGCTGGAGTGACCTCGTGCAAGTTGAACCCGTAGCGGAGGTCCAGTGCGACGTGAGTGCGCGGCGGGTGCTCCGCAATCAGCGCAGCCCACTTCAGGCCGTCCATCCGGTAGAAGCGGAACTTGTCGACCGTTGCGGACGACAGCATCTCGTCGATCCGCTCGCCGACCGCGATGCTCTGATCGACCGCGCCGAGCCGGGCGTCACGCTTGAAGTCGTCGGCGAGCCTGTCGCGCTCAGCCTCGAGCTGGCCGATCTGATCCGACAGGTCCGCGTCGAGCAGAACCTCAAGATCCATTGAAGCTTTCGGGGCAGCCTTCGCTGCGGCCAGGCGATCCTGGAAAGACATGCGTTACCTCCACGGTAGCCACGGTGCGAAAGAGCCTGCGAGCGCGCCCCGTGGACGGACGCGCTCGCAGGGGATCAGGTGAGAGTGATCTCGCGCGGCGGCTGCGAGTAGACGCCGATCCGCGTCTTCGTGAACTTGCCCGACTCCGCCGGCACGCGGTCAGCGTCCGACAGGGTCACGACATGCACGATGACCTTCTGACCGGTCGCGACGTCGGTCTGGTTCGGCAGGTTGCGGCGCTCGTAGAACACGAACGGCGCCGACGTGTCGCCGAGGACAACGTCAGTCGATCCGGCGGCGGTCGACTCCGTGTACGTGATCGTGAAGCCGAGCGTCTTGCGGTCGAGCGAGTTCAGCACGGCCGCGAGAGCGAGGCGCGCGTCCTCCGTGGTCGCCGTCGAGCTCGTCGGCTGCCAGCCGTTCGACGTGAAGCCGTACGTGATGCGAGTGCCAGCCTTCACGGCCGTTGCAGTCGTCGCGACCGTCGTGCCGGGGACGGCGATGATCGTGAGGTTGCCGGACACGTCGACGGCGGGCGGGATGATCTCCTGAACATCAGGCATCGGGGGTATTCCTTTCGGTATCCCCCGTCGCGGGGGCTTGATGGGTAGATCCGGGCATGCCGGAGACACCGCTCAGGGGCGGTGACAGATAGGAGTAGAGCTAGACGAACGTCTGGCTCGAGAAGCCGACCTCAGCGACGTGGAAGTAGGTGCGCGGGTTGCTGTCTGCGTCGTCCTGCACCGGGATCGGCGACGACACCGTCACGCGACCGGGGAACTCACCATCGATCTCAGGGATCACGCCGAAGCCGCGGACGACCAGCCGCGAATGCCAAAGCTCGAACGCCCACTTCGCCTGATCGACCGTCTTGCCGACCGAGTGGATCGTCCAACTCGGGTTCGCGTCGAAACGGCCACCACCGAGACGATCGCCGCTGTCCTCGCCATCAGCCGGATGCACCACCACGTACGGCAGGGCCGCCGACTGCAGGCCAGGATCGGAGAGCAAGAAGACCTTCTCGGCGAGTTGCATCGGTAGGCGCAGGCGACTCAGCAGCCATGCGTCATGCTTGCGGGTCACAGGCCAGCCGCCTTCTCCGCTTGCTGCAGCGCGATGTCGATACCGCGCTCAAGATCCGCGACGTTCTCCGCCAGGGCAGCTGATCCGTAGTTGCGAGGGGCGTGAAGCGGCGTGCCGAACTCATTTGCCGCGCCGTACTCAGAGATGGCGCCAAACGGGCCCTGGAAGCGGCCCTTGTCGTACCCGATCTCAGCTTCGATGGCTGACCGAGACGATGAGTCCGACTTCACGTCGTAACTGACCGCGCCGGCCAGACCCGGAAGACCAGGCGACCCGGTCACCTTCTGCCGCCAGTCGTCTTTCACGTGGCGCGCAGTGACCTCCATAGCCTTGCGGAGATTCGACCGGGCGGCGGACGGTACTGTGCCGAGCTTGGCGGCGAGTGCGTCAAACTCAGTGAAGTCGAAGTCGATCTCGCTCATCGCGTCTCCTCCACTCGGAAGCGTCTCGCGGTGCCCAGTGACTGGCGGTGCGCGGTGATGATGCGCATTTCGACGCCGACCAGCGCCGGGTCCCATACGCACTTGGTGATGCGAGCGATGTGGTCACGGTCGACGTCGGCCGAACCGGCCGCGTTGACCGGCAGGCTCAGCGTGGCCTCCTGTTCGACGCGCTGCTGACCCTGAACGTCGATCTCCTGCGCGCCGACAGTGCCAGCACGGAACCGGCAACGACCTTCGTAGACCGTGCTGTCGATGCTCTCGTAGTTGCCTGTCTCCTCGTTGAAGACGGTCCCCGAGCTGCGCGACACGATCACGCACTCATCGACCATCAGCGCGTCAGCCTGAGCACGAAGCGCCGGAAGTTCGGCGGCAACGTCCTCGTAGAGGCTCACTCGTCGCCACCCTCGAAGATCGGGGCACCGGCGAGCTCGAGCCCGCACGAGCAGTACAGGGCGCCGAACATGCGCGCGCACCACGGCAGGTGCGGTGACGTCGACCCGACAGTGTCGATCGAGAACGCGCCGCCCTGCTCCCCGGTTAGCCCGAGGAACGCCCACCAGTCGGACACCGACACGCGGCCCTTGCCCGACTGGTACGTGCGCGACGTGGAAGCGTCATCGATCGACACGGTCACCTGTGTCGCGTCGTCCGGCTTCTTGATGTGCGCGACGACCGCCTGGCGTACGACGTAGTCGAGTTTCGCCTCATCGATCTGGTCGGTCTTGCCGACCTCGACCTGACGATCCTCGATGAGCATGTAGGCGTCATCCACCCACATCGTCCACTGCTGCTCCGTAATGGAACCCGGTTCGGGGGCGGCCTGCCCGAGAGCAACCGCAAGCTTTGCCGGCGTCACAGCCATGACCGCCCCCTACCTTCTAGTCGGACTTCTTGGCGCGGGCCGCGGGGCGCTTGCCCTCGTCGGCCGGCTTCCACCCGGAGGCGAAACGGTCGTCCTTGGAGTCGTCGACCGAGACGACGACGTGAGTGTCGAGGTTCTCGAAGCGACTCATCAGACGTTCGCCACCTTGTCGACCACGGTCGAGAAGCCGTCGAGGTCCATGACGCCCCAGCCGTAGACGACCTCCGCGCGGAGGGCGATCTGGTTCTGGCGCTTCAGGTCGCCCTGACCGTCAGGGTCACCGAACTCGATGACCTCGACGGGGATGTCCTTCTGGACACCCCAGCGGAACAGGTCCCACTGGCCCATGATCGCCTTGACGCCCGTGTTCGCGGTCGCCTCGGGGACACCCGACACGGTCGAGGTCGAGAACGCGCGCAGGCCCTCGAACGCGGTGACGTTCGAGCCAAAGCCGAGCTCGGGGTACTTTTTGCGGCCGTCCGCGTAACGCGAGGTCGCGATCGTCCACGCGTACGTCGGGTCGAAGATGACGCCGTTGGGGATGTACCCGTCCGCGATGATCAGGCCGGCAGCCTGCTCGAGCACGAGATCCGGGGTGGTCAGCGTCGCCGTGGTCAGCTCGACGCTGTTCGTGGTCGTCGCGATGCGGTCGCCGGTGACGATCGATGCGGCCGCGGCACCCGTGAGCGGGTTGATGCCGTGGAACGCGCCGAGGTCGAGAGCGCGAGCGAGCGCGAGGCCCGCCTCGTTCGCGAGGGTGGTGAGGACCCCGAGCTGGTAGTCCTCGTCCGCCCACTGCACCTCCTGGTTGAAGCGCTGCGTCACCTGGAACTTGTGCGGGGTGACGACCTTGGTGCCGAACGTGGTGTTCGTCGACCCCTTCTGCGCACCCTCGCCGACGAGCTCGGCGCGGGGGCGACCGGTGAGGGTCATGTGCGTCACGGAGCCGAACTTCTGCGGCTCGGCGCCGGAGATCGCCGCGATGCCGGAACCGGTCGTGGCCTTCGCGAACATGCCGTCCGCGATGTTCTGGGGCAGGGTCAGCCCCGAGGTGGCAAGGATTGCCATGATGATGCCTTTCGGTTAGTCACCCTTGGAGCCGAAAAGCTGCTTTACGAACTCGCGTTCGTTGCTGGGCTTCGGCGTGGAGGTGGAGCCTTCTTTGGGGACGACCAGGCCCGTTGCCTGCTTCTCTCCCCGGAACGTGATGAGCGCATCCGCGTGCGCCTCGAGCTCCGCCTGAGTGCTGCCGGTCAGCAGGGAGACGGGGACGCCCTTGGCGGCGGCGACTTCGGCGCGGAGGGCCTTCGCCTCCCGCTGCTCCACCTCAGCGAGGCGAGCGGCGAGCTTCTCCGCATCCGTCTTGTCCCGGTCCTCGAACTCCTTGAGACGCTTCTCCGCGGCTGCCCGAGCTTCGCGCTCGGCCTTCAGTGCCGCGATGCCCGCCTCACCGAGCTTGTCGTCTGCCTTCGCAGGCGGCTCGACAGCGGGATCGGTCGTGGTGGGTTCGGTGATGGGGTCGGACATGACGGTGCCTTTCGTGGGATGCGGCATCGCGCCGCAGCGGACCCGGCAGCCATCGCGGCAGCGGGAGATCAGTAGAACGAGTCGAGGTACTCGCGCAGACGACGACGCGACTCGGGGGTGCGGTTCCGGCGAGATCCCAAGTACTGGAAGCCGGACGCTTCCTCACCGACGTCGCCGCCGACGAACACGGGCTGGGCACTGCAGTTGCAGTTGGGGTGCGCCGCGAATTGGGCCGTCGACTCCTTGTAGACGGCGCCACGATCGGCGAGCATCCGGCAGAGCTTGCAGCCACCCGACGTGATCCGACGCCAGCCGACCGACTGCGGATCTTTCTGCTGGTTGGTGAGGATCGTGTCGCGGAACGGGCGCGCCGTGTCCAGCTGGATCACGCCAGCCAAACGGTCGCCAGCGAGAAGCTCATCACCCTGGAACAGCGGATCGGCAGCCCACGCAAGCGCCCGCCGCAGCTTCACCGTCCGATCGGCTACGACCAGCTCGACGCGGTAGACGCCAGCAGCGCCGGCAGCCTCGCGCTGGTCCTCGTAGAAGTCGGCAGCCAGAGCCGCGGACCCTTCGGAGTAGTAGCCGACGAGATCTTCGCCGCCATCGAGCAGCGCGGTACGGCGACTCTCCGGCGAACCGGACGTCGACCGCAGCAGCTCGAGCGACGTCGCCGCAGCTTGCCCCGTGAGGAGCTTGAGCGCCGCCCGCGACTCCTTAGGCGACATCCGCCGGCACCGGAGCCGCAGCAGGCGCAGGCGGCGTCAGAGCGGCAATCACAGCGCGACCGTTGGCACGCCGCCGCTCAGCCAGCGCGCGACCGATCTGCTGAGCGTCCAGCCCGAGTAGCTCGAGGCCGACCTCAGTCTCCGCAAGCCACGGGACCGCTGCGAGCTGCTTGCCGCCAGCGTCCGCCGCGGCAGCCTTCGACAGGTAGATCGGCGACCGCCACTTCGGAGCGATCGACGCCCAATCAGCCGGAACCGCGTTCAGGCCATTCTGGATAGCCAGAGCACGAGTGACAGTGCGACGGATCGGAACGGACCAGTCGTCCATAGCGCCCTCAGCCTCAGCGATCAAGTTCTCCCGCGACGCCGAGTACGACTCGGCCGACGTCGGGTTCGCCATGTCCGTCAGCGCGAAGTCCGAATCGGGGAGATCCGACTCCCGCGCAATCAGCTTCGCCACCGCGTTCAGCTGCGCCAGATGCGACTCCGGCGACTGCGCATCGAACTGCTTCACGTCAGCGCGCGGATTGGTCGCGTCATCGTCATCCGGGATACCGAACTGTCGACCAAGCGCCACCTGCCACGAAGACTTCATCGAACCGTCCTGGTTCTTGAAGATCGACTCATCCGCGCCGAGAAGGATCAGCTTCGGGATCGTGTAGATATCCATGTGCGCCTCGAGGCGGATCAGCGCACGTAGCGCCGAGTCCTGATGGGCCATGACGGCACGAGTGATCCGCGACTTGCCCATCCGACGCGACGAACGCGGCCGGTAGATCAGCGGCTCAGCAGGAACACCCCACGGGTGCTCGCGACGATTGACAACCCACTTCGCGCCGGACAGCTCCGCGCTGATGGTCACACCATCCAGGTACAGGATGAAGCCCGTGATCTTGTCGCCCTCGCGGCTCGTCACCGACAGCAGCGAGTTGAGGGCGCGCTTTCGCACGTTCCACTCGCCAGTCGCGTTCAGACCATCCTTCGCGTGCACCAGCGCCGGCGACTCGCCGACCGCAGTGTCGCCCTGCGTCGTGATCAGGTACGAGACGCCGTGAATCAGCGAATCCGTTCGCGCCTGCGAGATCTCCGACAGTAGGAAGTTTCGATCCGCGAGCTCCGCGATACCAAGGCTGTCGAGATCCCCGTCCGGCCAGACCATCTTCTCGAGGTTGCAGCGCCGGCCCAGACCATCGACCGTCTTCGCCGCCCAGCCCAACGCGAGGCCGATGCGTGCGTACTGCGGCGGGATGACCGTGCCGATCTGCTGCGCCGCCCGCTTGCCGTCGTAATACGACGACCGCAGCAGGTTCCGAGACGCCTTCGCGTCCAACTGCTGAACCAGCAGGTTCAGCGTCCGGCCCTCGTCATCCGACAGGCCATCGACGGTCAGCTTCTCGCTCAAAGCACCACCGCCGTCCTAGATCCAGAACGCCGCACAGGACGCTTCACGTTGTCGTTTTGAGCGCCCCACAGGGCGAGAGTCGCTGACACGATCGGAGTGATATCCGACGCCGCATCCTTCCGGTTCCACGCCCAGCCGCCCGCCAAAGGCCGCTTACGCGCCACCGACAGGGCCACGTTCACCTGCGGCTGATCCGTGTGCCGGACCGAACCGTCGATCACCGAGTCGAAGAACTTCGCAGACGCGATCGCCATGTCCCGGCCCTCCGCTGCAGCGAGAGTCACCTCGACATCCGTACCGACCAGGAAATTCCTGTCCCGGCGCTTCTCCACCAGGCCCGACATCTCGTCCACCACGACCGCATGCAGCCGGTTCTTCGAGACGCGGGCTTCGATCCACGGGATCACCCAGTCGACGCCCTTACGCTGCTCATCGAGCTCCACATGCCAGCGCCCATCTGGCCGCATGCCAGCCAGGGACACGGACGCCATCTTCCGATCCGGCGGGACATCGATAGCCAGCGAGAGGCGCTCTACCGCCATCGACGACGCATCCGCGATTAGCGACCACGAGTGCTCATCGATCACGCGTGCCGTCTCGGTCGGGTCCCAGATACCCAAGCCCTCACGGCGGAACGAATCATCATCTGTCAGCTGCTCGCGCATCCGCTCGATCGACTCGACCGGAGTACGAGCAGGGAACGACGGGTTCGCCTTCGCCCACTGCTTCCGATCGTCAGGATCAGCGCCGTCATCCGCCGAGAACTCGACGTACACGATGTTCTTCGCCTTGCCCGACAGCGCCTTCGACCGGCGGTTCGTGAACTCCTCGCCAGGATCAGACGGCCGAGGTGGTGTGCCCATGAAGAACAAGAGCGCACCAGACGGCTGCTGCGACTGGTTCGCCGCCGGCACCATGTCCTCGAGCGCCTTCGCTGTCAGGATCTGCGCCTCGTCGAACACTTCCGCGTCGACCTTGTCGAATCCGCGGCCGAAGCCCTGCTCGCGGGCGCCGAACATGATCACCGACCCGTTACGGAAGCTGATCTCCTGCTCGCCGTTCGTCGACCGGATCGCCTTCACGTGCGGCCAAATCTTCTTCTTGCGGACCATGCCCTGCATCGAGTTGAACGTCATCGATGCGGTACGTGTCCGGTGCGCAGTCCACAGGACCGTGAAGCCCGGGTTCAGAACACACAGGACGATCATGATCATGCCGACCCAGAACGTCTTGCCCACCTGGCGCGGGATCGACAGAACGATGCCACCGACCGTGGCCGCGTACTTCCCGTCCTTGCGCTTACCCAAGGCCACCGAGCCGGCGCCGTGCTGCCACGGGTCGAACTCGACACCCATCTCCGCAGCCTTTGCCACGATCCGCGGCCAAGCAGTCGTCACGATCCCCGCAGGGATCACCACATGGCGGGCAGCCTCAGATAGCCGCGGCGTCGAACTCACCGTCGCCGACGTCGACATGCGCGCCCGCCTCCTGCTCGCGAGCATCGATCGCCTCGATGTCGCGCACCGTCTCCATCAGCCGCTTCGTTAGAGCAGCCAGATCGCGAGCCGGCGTATTCGGGTCCTCAACCGCAACCGCGATCCGATCCCGCGTCGCCGACAGCAGCTCCCGAGCAGTACCCGACTTCGCCGCCTCAGTCACCGACTTCGTGCGCTTCGGACGCTCATCCGCGGCAACCGCGCGCAGAGGATTCGATGCTCGAGCCATGCCGGATCACCGCCTTCCAGGGGGTTGGTACAAACGAGCAGCCACCCTCATGATCACTGCACTTCAGTGTGGGAAAAACGCCGGGGGGAGATTCGGTCTATACCCGGAGGTCTTTGGCAGAGCCGTCGAGGGGCCCTCCCCCACCCTTGTGTGAGGTTTGTACCAAGGTTTGTATTGGTACAAAAGGGCCCTTTTTGACCCGTTCGAGGGTCACTCGAGGGACCGCGACCGCCTGACGATCGGTGCGACGAGTCGCGCGCGCTTGGTGCTGTTGCAGCTACTACATCGATGCGCTGCCCGAACATTGGACAGCGCATCTTCACCGCCAAGATGCAACGGTCGAACATGATCTATGACGAAGGACAGCGGGTCAGTATGCGGCGCATCCCACAAGATCGGACGCCCGCAGATATGGCAGTCGGGCTTGGCCTTAGCTACCCGCTCGCGCATCTTGGCTTGGTGCCAGGAGTTCCGCTTCATAGTTCTCCTTGGCATGCTTCTTGCTGTTGCATATCCTGCACGCCAGAGCAGCGTTTGATCGGGCGTGAGCCCCACCGTTCACGAGCGCTTGGATGTGGTCCAGGCTTGGGTAGGTCGGGCCGCTGATGTGCTGCTGCCAGCCGCCCTTGTTGATCCGGGTCTGATAGTCAGACGGATTGCACTCGACTCCGCACAGATAGCAGGCCCGGTGCCCTTCTGCCCAGAGCGTGCGCCAAGACAGCAGTCGATCAATCGTCGGTGCGTTAGCTATCCGTGCCCTACGGCTCGCGCGTGCCGCTGCGGTTACCTCGGCTCCACGCCCTTCAGTGATCCACTTCTGGTGGTAATGAGAGCGACAGAGGCCAACAGTCGAGGACAGGGCGGAGCACTTAGGTGCGGAGCAAGTCGGGTCATACTCGGGTCGTCCGACACTCGCATCGCCGTGCGTCTTGTGCCGACGGTAGTGCTTGTCGCACATGCCACCGGCGCGGGAGTCTGCTTCACAGGAGCCAACCGAGCACTTCTTCTTCTCAAACCGGCCATTCGGGTCGCCGTAACGGCGGTACTTGTTGTAGTGCTTCCAGCACCACCCTCGAGGTGCGCTGACGTTCTGCTCGCATCCGAGCACGCTGCATGTACTATTGGTCATGTCGACCCCCAAGGTCGTCCGTGCCCGGGCTGTTAGCGCAGCGCCGGGTCTTTCTCTCTGTAGTTGTGATGGCTTCAGTCGGCGTCGTCACCTCGGAGCCAGTCGCATCCTTGGGTGCAGTCGGCGACGCATTGCCAGTGGAAGACGCGGTGGCAGCAGTTCATGCATGCGTGTCCGTGGCAGGTGGTGCAGGTCATGGGGTGTCGCCGGCTATGGAAGCGGCGGTACGAACGTGTAGCGCACGTTGGAACTCGCGAGGCTGCGGTCTTCGATCACTCGCCATCCTTCGGGGATGTCGTGCTCGATCTCACGGGTGATGACCCGATCGCCGTCAGCCGTACGCAAAGCGTGGCCACGATCGTCGCTGACGACCTGCTCGGCGATGATCTTGTTGTCGCGGAACGTGAACGGGTGGAGAACGAGCGACCACATGCCCGTCCAGGACTCGGGTTCGTATCCGAGCGCAATGGCCAGGTCGTACTCCCATGCTTCGCCTTGCACGTCCTCGGCGAGGATGCGTGCCCGCTGCTGCTCTGCGGTCTCGGTGATCATGCCCGCCCCGGTTCACGCTTGGTTGTCGTCGATCATTTGTTTGAGTTGGGCTCTGACACTTTCGTCGAGCCGTTCGCCTACCTGCCATGCGTATCGCGGCACGCCCATCGAGTCGTAGCTGACGGGTTCAGGTTCAGCCGTCGTCACGGTCGCCCTCGAGCAGGTCACCAATGCGTGTTGCTACCCACTGCGCAAGGTAGGCCTGCGAGTTGGGGTTGGTGTCTTGCGAGTCGTAGCCGTTCGCGTATCCAACCGTGTCGTCTCCGTCGATGTTGACGACGTTCGAGACGGTGTAGCCGACGACCCAGTCGACGACGACGGCGGTTTCGCGTTCGGGGACGTCGCCTTCTGCGTCTGAGCGGTAGTGCGCCTCGATCGCTTCGGCGAGAGCCCGCTTAGTTTCGGCGCTCATCGTTCGAGTGCTACCCACATGGCGCGGGCATCGAGGAAGGCGTCTGCGGTCTTGGGCCTGAGCCGTCCAGTGTTCGCACATTCGGCCATCTGGTAGTCGATCATGTCGACGTGGTCGAAGCCGATGAAGCCCGGCGTGATGTTGAATCTTGAGACTCCATCGTCGACACTCGTCACGCCGCCGTCTGCTTCGATCGCGGCTTCCCACTCGGCCTTGGTCATCAGCATCGGCATCGGCTCAGTCAGCATGGTTTGCTCCAGATTCTGCGCAGGCTTGGAGTCAGTCTGTGGTTGGCACGGTCGACAGGATTTGAACCTGCAGCTTCCGACTTTGGAGGTCGGCACTCTAGCCAGTTGAGTTACGACCGCACGCCTTTGATGATCCTTTGGGGAAAGTGCAAGAGTTGCGCTTCCCCCAAAGGCGGGTCAAAGGGGTGTTGCCTCGTGCTCGCGTCGCGTGCGTGTGCGCGTGGCTGCTGTGTCGACGGCCGAGGCAAGTGGTGTCGCGCGTCCGCTTCTGTCCACCGCCATGCCTTCGACAGGTGGGTGAGGAGGGTGCCGCGCGAGTAGGTGGGGGCTTATATCGTCCCGTTATCAGCTGTGGGCTGATGTTCATCCACGGTCACGCTTGCATGTGCGTGGCCGTGGGACTTGGCGCATCGTGTGCGCCGCCTGAAACGACGAAAGGCCCCCGCCGAAGCGAGGGCCTCCCGTGAAGGTGGTGAACTGGAAACAGGCAAGGCTGTGCGAATTCGGTATATCTAAACACAAGCACGCGGCAAGATGCAACTCTGGGCTAGCGATGGAGCCAATCAGCGACGAGGCATGCGATGACGCCAGTCGCGATCGAGCCGACCAGTACTCCGACTGCGAGCACCTGAATTGGGTCCGCCAAAGCAAGCCAAGCGTTCACGCCTCCTCCTCTGGCACCCACAGGATGTGCGCGGGCAGTTCGATAAGGCTCGAGAACGTGGACATCTCATTGCCCGCCTCAATCCAGTAGTCGCGCCCGTTGCTGATCTGCTTCTCGTATGCGACGCCAGTGCGCCCACGAACAATTGCTTCGGAGGGCAACGCGTCCAGGTCGCTTACGGTCTCGGCTAGCCGGTCTCGCTTCGGCTCCCAGTTGCTGCTGATGTCTTCGATCACGTTCGCGGCTTCGACGAGGAGTTTGGCGGTGTCGATGTCGACGTTGAGGGTGGCTTTGCGGAGGCGGTCGATGAAGCCGGGGTAGCCGCCGGGCTTGGCGTCTTTCGCTTGGGTCAGTCGTAGTGCTTCATGCGCCGCATCCATGGCCGTCCAGTACCGGTCTGGGTCGGCTTTCAGAATGAGGTGCACGTTGCGCACCCCGTCTTCGATGTCTTCCTCTGCCATACCCGCCTTGCGCAGTTCGTCAGGGATGTCGAAGGTCTCCGCTTCGGCCGCTTCGTCGATCCCTCGCAGCACGTCCTCCGCGGCCATGAGGCACATGGCTCGGTCGTAGTTGAAGTCGGACCGGTCTACGTCCCACTTGTCGGCGTTGTGCTGACGCAGCGGCCCGGTGAACAGGAGCTTGGCGACCGCTTCGATACGCGGGTCCTTCTCGGCGGTCATAGCGTCACCCCTGCCTTGATCTTCTGCCAGCAAGCGGGCGAGCACGTCTCGTCGGAACGCGGAACGAACTTCTCGCCGCATCCAACGCATGGGTCGATGGCCTCGATACGCGGGTCCGGGGCGTCGGTCATGCGTCGTCCTCCTCTGGTCGAGCAACGACTCGCAATGGCGCAAGCTTGGAGAGGAACTCTGCCGGAGCCGTCTTCGAGTCGCCAGCAATCTGCCAGCCATGACCGAGCCTTTGCCAGGGGTCGCCCTGAACGTCGACTACGACGGAACCCATGGGCAACTCTTCGATCTCGGCGACCGTGCTGACGTTCTCCTCCCGCAGTCGCCGCACCTCAGCGATCAGCGCAGGGATGTCCTCGCGGGCGTGAGCGATGAATTCCGCCTCGGCCGGGGTCGAGCCGCCCGCGGTGATCGCGTAGATCGATGCAGGCTCTTCGTCCGCGTCTCCGGTGTAGATGATCCTGCACTCGCCCGTCTCGGGAACCTCGTCGACACCCCACGGGCCGGACGCGATTGTCTCGGTGCGCTCTTCGATCGCGTCGAGGTCGAGCGGTTTCGGGGTGACGGTCATGCGGTCTTCTCCTCGATCTGGCGACGAAGCCGAACGTTCTCGGTGAACTCGCTCCGGTAGAGACTTCGGTAACGGTCTCTCTCCGCGGTCGCAGGGTGAACCGTGACTAGTTCCTCGCGCAGTCGATGCACCTCGTCCATCAGCGCGGGCACGTCCTCCCTAGCGAGGTAGTGCGACTGCTCTTCTTCGTGGTCGAGTCGTGACCAGTCACCGCGTTCGGACGTGCCGTTGTACCAGTCGATCCAGCGCTCATTCACGGCGTCGAGGTCGAGCGGTTCGGTGTCACTCATGGCTGTTCTCCTCGTCGACGGCAACAGTGACCCTCGGCTCTCCGGCGCGGTACTCGCTAGCGCGCCGTTCGAGCATGCGCGAACCGAGGAGCCATGCGCTTCGGATCTGCTTGGCACCGCTCGATCCGTGCTTGCGTGTGATCTGCTCGTACTCGGCCTGCCAGTGCGCGGCTTCGGCTTCGAGCACGACGGCCGCGAAGATTCCCCAGTTGGATTCGTCGATCACTCCGGGCTTGCTATCGTTCATGTTGGCTCTCCGTTCACTTCACTGAATTGGATGGGCTTGGCCGGTAACGTTCGCTGCGTTACCGGCCTTTCCATTATCCCACTTATCGGGCGATATCGATGGCGTGCTGAAACCAGAAGTCAGCGCCGCCGGACAGATAGTCGTGCTTCTGAATTCGGCGGCGGTTGACCATCCGAAGCCACACCCAGCCGCGATCGACCGTCTGGATGGGGCGCCATGCGAAGTAGCGATGCCAACGCGAGAACGCCCAGCCAAACTGTGGCTCGTAACGGTCAGTCATCGCTTCCGCCATTCACGCCAGTCCACGTGTCGTGCGCGCAGCTTGGCAAGGCGGCGATTGAACTGGCGCTCCGAAGCGATGCAGATCAGCCAGATCGCGTACAGCTCGCATGCGATGAGCACTAGTCCACCGATGAATGCGATTTGGACGACTATGGCGGTCGCCTCGGTCATACGCTCGCCTCCTTGTTCTCGAGCAACCACGCGAGCTCGCGTACTCCGAATGCGGTGTCGCATGCCCGGCAGAGTCCCTTGCCACCGTCTGGTAGCTCCTCACCGTCGCGAAAAGTAAGCACGAGGGGTCGGGCGTACTCCTCGCCGGTGTTCGGATTGAACCAGGATTTCGAGTCGCACACTGGGCATGCGTCGGGCAGGTCCATGACGCGCGGCGGGTCGATCTTCCCTTCGATCTCGTTCGCCCACGCCCACAGCTGCTTGACGTGGAACTTGTCTTCCTCGTACGTGCGCGTCTTCTGGCGGTAGACGACGTACCAGGCTGCGAGCGTCTTCCCACTGTCGGGCTTCGAGATGATGGAGCCGGCGAGTCGCGCCCAGTCGTTGACGGTGGTGTTGATGCGGATGAATCGCCAGAGAGCGTCCGTATCGAGGATGTTCTGCTGCGACTTGAGTGTGCCGCCTGCCGATCCGCCCATCGTTTCGCGGATCATCGTGTCAAGCGTCTCGAGGAGTGGCGGCAGATTGATGGGTGAGATGCATTCGATGCCGTTCTTCGACTGCACCACCTTCGACGTTCTCGGGCGGGTGAGCGCTTCAACAGCGAGGAGGAGGGCGTCGTCGTCAGTCATCGGGTCTCCTCCGCGGTGGTCGTGTCGCTTTCTGTCCACTCGGGTTCAATCCCCAGAATTCGAGCGAACTCGTCACGATCATCGGTTAGCAGAGCCACGCCCTCACGAAGTCGCCGCACCTCTGCTATCAACGCGGGCACGTCTTTCTCAACGACCAGGGCGAGGGCTATGTGACTTTCGCCCCACTCTGCTTCGCTTGCCCGCTGCTCAATCGCGTCGAGGTCAATCTCTTCGTTCGTCATGTCGTCTCCTGTTCGTGTTGGTCCCGCTTGTGGTCGAGGTACAGCGACCGGACCGGGAAGGTGGCGCCGCAGTCAGGGCAGATCATGCGGTGGGCTCCTTGTGGCGCGGGTTCTTGCAAATCCAGTCGTCCTGCCAGTCGTCGTCGTGCTCCCCAGTCAGGAACCAGACCTGCTTCATGAAGCGGCCACACGAGCAGCGGGCGGGGCGTTCTTCTTCCTCGTACATCCGTCTTCTTTCGGGTACAGGGAAAGCCCGCCCTCCGTGTGGAGTGACGGGCTTTCCGCGGACGTGATGGGGTGTCCGGCTGGCAGGTGTGGCGCGTTGTATCCGTCCGCCCACGCCTGCTGCACGTAGCCGAGCAGCTTGGCCGTTTCCGCCACGAGCACCTTGTCGGTTCACGTTTCGATCAGATGCTCGACGTACGCGACATCCGGGTACGAGTCGGCATCAGTCGGCATCAGCGGCCTCCTTCGTGCAGTCGCCGCAGTAGCCTGTGCCGTAGCCGTGGTGACTGTCGTTGCCGCACTCGCGGGCAGTGGCGGGCTCCTCGGGTGGGGGCGGGACACTGAGCACGCGGCCACTGATCGCGTCCCTCATCCCGCCGCATCCGAGGCATACGATCCGCGGGTCGTCGCCGTCGAAGGACCAGGAGTGCTGAGGCCCATCGATTCGCACCGGCGTCGAGCAGAAGTCAGCCACGGTCGTCCTCCTCGGTCCCGTCGTGTGCTGCGAGGCGGTCGAGGAGCGGCCTCTCGCGCGCGATGATCTTCGCGGCCAGGCGGCGCACCTCATCGGGGGTGGGCGGGATGGCTCGGCGGATCTCCTCAATCACGCTCATATCGAGCCCGGGCGTCACCATCTCGGCACGGCGAGCCAGGGCGGCGCGGATCGTCTCCCAGTCCTCCACCGTCTCTACCATGCGCGCCTCCACCCCTTCGCAGACGCCGACCGACCGCTGCCCGTCGTCCATCACGGCCGTCTGGTAGCCGTCGCACGACGGGCAATGGGTGGGCGTCGCCTCCGCGATAGGCGCCGCAAGAGTGTCTGCGAGGCGTCTAGTCACGCATGGCCATGCCTTTTCACACGACTCGCACTCCTGGTCGCGAGTCTCGCCACACCAGTCGCAGCAGACCCAGCCGCTCGACGGGTCCACGACGTGAGGATCAGCCTCCTCGATGAGGGCGCGTACGGCGTCCTGTGTTAGGGGTTCGGCGGTCATCGTTCATTCCTGTCCATGTAGGTAACCCCTGCATCCCCGACGCTGATGTGCCGGGCGATGACGGTGATGGCGGTGATGGTGACGGCGGCGATCATCCAGCCGGCGCGCGTCACCGGGTCACCTCGCCGTACGAGTGTTCGCCGTCTTCGAGTGGCGTGTCTCGGAGCGGCTGGGATGCGGCGTCGAGAGCTTCGACGGTCGCGCCGGTCGGAACCTTCGCTTCTTCGTCGTCGAGTGCCCGCTCGAGCTGCCGGACACCCTGAGGCGTGATGTGATCCGGGGTGAGCAGACGGATCGTCGCGCGGATACGGGCAGTGGTTGCGGTCATCGACGTCCCTCCGCCCAGCATTCGCCGCAGATGTCTCGTCCACCCGGAAGCGTCTTCCACCCCGCACTACGCAAGATCTTCCTAGCGTCAGCAGCAGTGTCGGCCGTATCCCATTGCCCACACGTGTGGCCGTTATCGCGGATGGCATCGCACCAAATGGTCGCGTCGGTCGTTGCGCTCATCAGAACGCCGGTGCAGTGTCGTATGCGGCCGCGAATCCGTCCGGCTCCCACGGCTGCTCAGCCTGACGCTGCACCGTCTGCTTCGGCTGACCCTTCACCTCGCGGAACTTGGTCTTGTTCAACGTGTGCTCGACACCACCCGGACGCGTCTGCCCCTCGCGGTCCTCCCACGGCTCACCGACCTTCGTGGACAGCACGCCCGTCAGGCTCACCTGCTGGCCGATCTCGAGCGGCGTCTCCTCCTCGAACCAGATCGACCATCGACGCTTGATGTCCTTGCCCTGCGCCTGCCACGACTCGATGATCGTGTAGCCCTTGCCTCCACGCTTGGCGTAGTCGACGGTTCCGGTGATAGATGCGAATGCCATCAGAGGCCCTGCTTTCTGTCTCGTTCGGCTCGTCGGATTTCGGAGAGCATGTTCTTGGTTTCCCGGTCGTACGCGCGGTTGGCGAGCGTTTCCGGGGATGGAATGAAGTACTCCTTAGCGACGAAATCCGGGCGGAACTCGACGCGGCGGATGAAGAGCGCAAAGTCGGCCGCAGCCTTGCCTGGCACGTTCGCGTGCTTTTCGGCCTCGATGCCTAAACGACGAGACAGGGCGCGCATGCTGCCCTTGTGCTGATCGAGCAGCACGGAACCGATCTCGTCATTCACTTCGACTGTCAGCAGCATCTGCCGCCTCTCTTTCGCACGCGGCACAGGTGGCCACGAGACGGCTCAGGATGTAGCCGGGGTGACTGGGACACTCAGGCGGGGATTCGATCGCTCTACGGGCAGCCTGCGCCCGCCTAGCGTTCTTCACGACATGCGCCGGCAGCAGATAGTCCGTGGATTCGCGTCGATGAGTGCGCACACCCTCAATCGCCGCCTCGAACGGCAGGAACCCGATCGTGTCGAACCACTCCTCGAGCACCAACTGATCCACCTGCCGACTGTCACCCAACTGGATCTTCGCCAGCACCTTCGCGCACTCGGCCTTGTTCACGACTCCACCTCCAACAGGTCCAGTTCGGTTGCCAGCTGCACCGTCCGCATCGCGCGCTCGGTGGGTGTGGCTTTCGGTCTTCGCGCCGTGTAGTCGTCCTGCTTGCGACGCATCCAGTTCCGCCACGTCGCCTCCCAGTCCGTCTTCACGCCCTTCTGCCCCGGCTGCGCGATCCAGTAGTCGACGAAAACGGCATGCTCGGCGCGATGGTCGACGTCGGGTGCGTCGGTGCGTGCTTTCGCTCGAGATGCTTCGGAGGGGAGCCAGTCGGGTGAGAGACGGACGCCGCGCTTGCGTGGGGTCTCACCTTCTTTAGAAGGTGATGTCTCTGTCTCTGTCTCTGTCTCTGTCATAGCTTGGGATGTGCTTGCGTTTTGCTTAAGCACATCCGAAGCAGGTGCTTGAGTTGTGCTTGCCGCGCGCTTGGCTCGTGCCTGACCACCCATCCGACCCGCCTCCCGCTTCTTCTCGATGTCCGCCCTCGTGATCTGGTGCTCGTCGTAATCGCGGATGTGCCAACCGCCGTCGATGCGCTCGAGAGTCGGCCGCTCCGGATGGTTGCTGGCCAGCTCGTCCAGCACCTCGCGACCCCACATGCGCACGGCCACCCGCTCGTCGAGGAAGCCGTCCGTCAACTGGCGGCGGGCGTACATGGTGCACTCGATCAGCGCACGGAACGCCGCATCACTGAGCAGCATCACCTTCGGATGCTCGGACATGCCGATGTCGAAGCGCGCGTACAGACGTTCATCCTTCGGCATCCGGCGGCTCCTCTTCTTTGGTTGTCGGGTCGACTCCCTCTGTGGCCCACGCGATGAAACGTCGCGCGAGTTCTGCGATGTCTCCTGGGTGATCGACGTAGAGCCGCGCATCCTCGACGGTCGCAAAAGTGGCCGATGCGCACGGTGTTCGAAAGCGTCCTTTGAGTGGGTAGCCCGGCGTCGGTGTGTGGCGAAATCGGCAGTACCAGCCGGGCTCGCCAAATCCAGCGGTAACGATCTGCTCGAAAGGAGTTTTGCCGGAACTGAATCCAAGCGGTGCACCCCAACCCATCAGATCATCCGTCTCTCTACCCGCAGCAGCACGTGGCATCGGTCCGTGTGCAGGGAGCCGTAGATGAGGTCGCCGGACGGGAGCTGCCACACGGCGTCGTCGTCGAACCAGCCGTCTACCTCGGTCATGGCCGGTCTCCTGTCACGAGCGCCACGAAGTCATCGACAGTCATGAGGACAAACTGCTGACCGGGCACACGCGTCCCCTTCCGCTTGATGGCGACGACACCGCCGATCGCGTCATCGTTCGCCGCTTCGACTGCCGCCTCGCCCACCCACGTCGCGGGAAGCATGCGGCCGCCATAGTCCTTCGCCTCGATGACCCAGCGGTTGCCGAGAACTCTCAGCCCGCCGATGTCGCCGCGGTCGTTGGCACCGTGCTTCACGCGCCGTTCGATGCGGTCGTCGATGTGCTGGGCAAGGTAGTTGGCGATGAGGAGCTCGAACGCGGTGCCGGCTGCCTTCGCGGAGGAACGGTTGCGGGTCATGCGGCCACCACTGCAAACCGGACGCCTATCCGCGCACTCTGGTCGGCGGTCCACCTGACGTGCCCATCGGGCTCGCGCGTCCACCGTCCAGCTTCGGCGCGGTCCCACTCGAGACCATTCGGCAGTTCGAGCTCCGCGCCTTGGATGAGGCCGAGCACGTAGATCGCCCTACCCTGATGAACCACCTCCACGCCGCTCATGCTCCTGCCGCCTTGACCCGGTTGTATGCCTCGCTGATGGGGCCGAGTGCTGCGGCTCCGGCGTTGGCTTCGGTGGCTGCCTTGCCGAGTGCCGCGATCGCTGCGAGGTCATCGCCGGCCGCGGTGAGGTCGGCCAGCCAATCGCGAGCGGGTGCGGCGTCAGCGAGGGGATCGACGTGCCATGTCTGCTTTCTCCCGGCGGCCCCGGCGCCTCTGATCAGCAAATCGCGGGGGCCTTCGATGTTCGAGAGGTGACTGATGCGGATACCACCGACCTTGTTCGGGCCGAACATGACATCGGGCTTGTTGTAGACGGTGACGCGGCGGCCGACCCACTGGTCGCCCTTGGTGCCCCAGCATGCGGCGAGGACGTCGAGCATCCCCTTGCTCGGCCGCCAGACGCGATCGACCTCAACGAGCCGGATCTCGGCTACCGTCTTGCCGTCGCGCTTGCCGAGTCGCGAGCCGGGGGCGATTGTGAACGTGCGTGGCTCTACGAGTTCGATCGCGTCGATTTGGTCACTGGTTGGCGCGAGGGCTTGCGTGATGTCCATGTTCAGAACTCGATCTCTGTGAAGTGGTCGATGCGGGGTGCCACAGGGAGGCCCACGGTGATGGCTCGGTATCTAGCGATTGCTTCTACTGCTCGCTCCTCGAAGGCCGTGAGCGCCGCCGTAATTCCGTCGTCCCATGTCTCGCTCCGGTGAACGCGAATTACATGCAGGGGCCACCCCCCGGCATAAGACACGTAATCCCACCAAGCGCGGTCGAGAACGAACATGCATGCATGGATCTGGGCGAGATTGCCGAGCGGGATCGCGTTGTCGAGGGTTGTCGTCAGCTGAGTGCGGGGGCGACGAGATTTGATCTCAATGCCGCCATCCGAGCCGACAAGACCGTCAGGTGACGCTCCGATTTGCAGTTCGCCTATGGACCGCACCGCGAAACCGATCTCCTCAACGGGCGCGTACTGCTCGGCGTAGAGCTGCCGGGCGTACGGCTCATCCAGAGTGCCGCGTTGCATGTCGAAAGACGGGTGAACGTAGTCGACGTGCTGACTAATCCGCTCGGCGATCAGCGTCTCAGTGAGAGCTCGAGACGTGTCGTTGTTAGCAAGCCTGCCGGTGGTCGTAAGCAACTTGCCGATGGTCGATGCGGTGGCCAACCCGCATCTAGCGGCAAGCCAGTCCGGGCTGCCTTGCTCCAAATCGGTATAGATCTGAATGTTCATGCGTCTACCTCTTCTGCGTATCGGACCAGGGACCACTTGGCGCGCCACCATCCGCCGTTGTCTTGAGCGTCGACCGCGACCCACCGAACGCCCTTCTTGCAAGTAGCGCGCTGCTTGGTTTTGAGGGCCAGATGCTCGGGCTCGCAGCACGGTTCTATAGGGGTGAGGATGCGGACTACCATGGCTGCGGCCTCGTCTGGACCTTGTCGCACCATCGGCACTTGCGTTCTTCCTGTCGCTGCCAATTGATGTAGGTGTGGCTCCATGAGTGACCGCCCACGGCATAGCATCCGAAGGCGAGCAGTGGGTTACGCATCGCTTTCCTCTCCGGCGATCATCCCGAGGAAGTTGATCGCCTTGTCGATGGCTTGTTCTTCGCTGAGCCAGGGGTTGTCGTTCATGAGTTCCATTGCGCGGGCGATGATGCGGTCGGATTCGGCGTCCGTGAAACCGTCGATCGTGTACGTCATGCGCGTCTCCTCTTCGGCAGGACACCGCATGCCGCGAGTCCGGCGATGACGAGCACGTGCCCGTCGTAGTGGGTGGGTGTGAACGCGACCCAGTAGGCGGCGTATGCGAGAGCGGCGGCGAAGAAGACGTGCGCGCGGGGCATCAGCTTCGCGTTTCAGTTGCATGAGCGAAGACGGCTTCGATGATCAGCAGCTTGTCCTTCGGCGTCAAAGGAGCTTTCATTCGCAGCTCTTCGATGATCCTGCTGGCCGCCGCAAGAGAGTGAGCATGGCCGCGCCGGATATCTTCGCGAACGGCTGCCTTTGCCTCTTGAGTCTTCATGCCGCCTTCTTTCGGTCGCATCGGGCGCACACGTCGCCCTCGGAGTAGGAATGGAACCGCCACGCGTGCAACCCGAGACGGCAGAGGATGGTCAGCGCAGCCATGTCAGCCCCGCACAAGCGACGAGACCGACGATCGCGACAACCCATGCGACGTTCACTACGAGAGCCGCAGACAGGCACACGTGGACAGTGCGGGTGGAGAGTTCGCGGGTCACGATGCGAGCCTCAGCACCGCAGACGGACGATTGCGCTTCGTCAGACGACGCTCACCCGTATCGACCACGCGGCCGTCGTTCTTCAGATCCGTTACCCGCTTGTCGACCGTGTGCTCATCCACGTCCGGCCAATGCATCGACGCGCGCATCTCGAAGTACGCATCCCGCAGCTCCGTGACAGTCGCCGGACCATCAAGCAGCAGCCAGAGAACGGCCGACTTCACGCGGTTCGTCGTCTCCCTATCGAGCCGTCTCGCCGCATCATGCGATGTGTCCGGGTCGTGAGTGTGCGCGAGGGCGGTCATCGGCTCTTCCTGTTCGCTCGACTTGCCTTCCGAGAAGCCTTCGTCTTCGCGCGCTGCTTCTCGATTTGCGCGAGGCGAAGAGCGGAGTAGTTCGACTTCTTGCTCGCGGTCTTGCCCGACGCGCGACGATCGAAGGGAAGGCCGGCTCGGTACGTCATCTCGCCCGAAGCGCGGACCAGATGCGACATCCAGTAGTCGTAGAGATCGGGGTTCATGCTGCTTTCTCCATTTCGGGTCGAAGGTCAGCGGTCAACTCCGCCACCTCACGGGCAATAACGGCTTCAAGCTCAGCGATCAACGCGTCACGAGCGGCCACAAGATTCGTCGGCAAGGACACGCCCCGCCGCTTACACACCAGGCACTCGTTCAACGTGCCCTTCACCCGATTCGACTTCGTGATCGGATGCTTACGAGAACACGTCAAGTACAGCGGGTCGCGCTTCGGGGGCTTGGCTTTCGAACGCTTGATCGGGGCGGGCTTCGGGTCCTTCACCACACGCAGACTCGGGGGCTTCACAGTGCCCGCAGCTCTCCTCGTCTGCACCGGCTTCACACCAGCCGACTTCAGATACAAGCTCACCGTCGACGACGACAAACCCAAGTGCGCCGCGATCTGCGGACCCGTCATCGTCGGCGCCAACTCGATCATCCGAGCCGTCTTCTCCGCCCGCTTATTCCGCGTACGATCCGCGAACGGACCATGCTCCGACTCCACACGCACCAACCGCTGCCACGAGATCCCCGTTCGCCGGTGAATGATGTGCAACGACTCACCCGACCTCAACGCCTCGATCACCGCCGAGTCGTCGTAGATGCGCTTGTTCACGAAACCCTGACCATTCGCGCGCAGAACACGCTGCAGAACAGAACGGGAAGCGCCGTACTTCTCGAGAGCCTCAGCCGGCGACATGCCGGCGCGGACATCGGTCAGCAGCTGCGACTGCTGCTCCGGAGTGAGGACTGTGCAGGTGTAGGTGGACATCACTTTCCTTCAATGGCTAGTGGGTACAAGAAAGGGGGCCGGGTGGTCTTCGCCAAACTCAAGTCGAGAAAGGGAACCGGCCCCCAAGGTGCCAGCGGGATGCTGGCTAGTGCCCCCGGACACCACGACAGCATCCGGGGGCTCTGCATTACCCCGCAGCTAGGGCACCTCTTACGTGGGTAATCCGCACCCGTTACGAGGGTGAACCGTCTCCTGCGCGACTTCGGGTGAAGCGCAGAAGAACTCACACGTTTCGACCCCAGGATCTACCGAGGACCAACGCTGCGGACACAGCCGCGTTTTCATCCCGCGCTTGCAAGGCGTGGGGCATCCCCTTGCCTCTTCGGCTGGGGGCAATGCCGACCAATGGGCGGCAGTCGATGTGGAATTGTCAAGGAGCGGTAGTGCTTGTCACCCTGTTTTTGGGTGCAGCGATCCACCCCGGGGTCGAACCGGGTCGAAAGAGCCGCCCGAATGCGGCGTGGATCGGTGGAGCTACCAGATCCGGGTATGAAGGAAGTAGACGGTGCGACGGATACCCACTCCGCCGACCACCGGCCGCACGGTTGTAGCGCGACGACCGTGCCGGGTGATGAAGACGATCATGTGAGCACCTAAACCTTCACTCGCATGAACATCCCGGACGGACGAGGCTCGTGCGCTGAGGGACGAGAGTCGCACACCGCACAGAAACCGAATACGTGAACGAGAAGCGAATCAGTCGTTTGCACCACGGGCACGTGACACGAGCGGCACTTCTCGAGGTGGGCCATCATGCGCGGCCCAGACCATCAATGTACGTACGGGCGACGTCGACTGCCGTTCGGGAAAGGATGGACGAGTCCTGGATGCTGATCGTGACCGGCAGCCCGTTCACCAGGAGAGACTCTGCAAATGCAGATGCCGCCGGGTAGTCGTAGAACCTGCCCATCACGCCGGACGGGATGTCCACCTGGAACGGGAGACGGTCGAGGATCGGGTTGCTGTCGGCGGTCATTCGTTCACCACCGGCTCGGGAATCAGCGCGGCCTTGTAACCCCCACGTCCGTCCGGCTTGCGCGAGATGTACCTGCTCAGCGTCTCGTTGTTGCGCCACGCGTTCCATGCGCGGAAGACGTAGAAGATCTGGATGCCGGCTCCCATGCGGGTCCGGTCGTCCCGCAGCTTCGTAAACGCTTGTGCAAGCGCGAGCCTCGGGTCGCCCAGCCCGGCAGTGCGCTGCTCTGCGATCGAGTTGAAGAACTCCATCGCCGCGAACGGGTCGATCTCCTCGAGCACCCACACGCAGTAGGTCAGCACGGCCGGCGTCGCGCCGAGCTTCCGGTAGATGCGGCCAGCAAATGCCGCAGCGTTCACGATGCTGGGGTTCTCCTGCACCCACGCGACAACCTCAGAGTTCGTCATGCTCGGACCGCTCGGGTTGACGGCCGCTGACTTGATGAAGCCGCGCTCCCGCTGGCGAGCGATGTTCGCTGCGCCAGCGATCACGGTGGCGTTGCTGCGCACTCCGTCGAATCGAAGGGCGTCTGCCGAAGAGCGGCGGGCGTTCACGTCGAGAACTTTCTGGGCGGTAGGGATGACGTTGCGCGCGACGGCGAAGCGGATGGTTCGGTTGGCAGAGATGACTGCGCTGAGTCGATGCTGTCCGTCGATGAGCCGACCGTTCCAGTCGAACTTGAGCGAGTCGCCCGTGGCGACCCAGGCGCCGGCGGTCATGTCTCTGGCGTACGCCGCGATGATGACCGGGCGCAGGTTGCGGTTGTCGAGGTTGTGCCCGAGCCATTCCTGAGCGAGAGCCGGGGTGACGTCGACCATCTCGACGGTCGTCGGTCGGTTCATGGGGTGATCCAGGGTCATGGCCTTGAGGGCGGTGGTACCGTTCGTGGTGGGCATTGTCGTTACCTTTCGTTGGGTTCGATGCCGAGGTCTGCGAAGACCTCACGGGCGAGGTCGACTCCGGGCTGTAGGGCAGCGCGGATGTCGGCCTTGTTTCGGTTGAAGCGGTCGTCGGAAGTGATAGATCGAATGCGCTCGAGCACCTTCCACAAGTCGCGGGAGGCGGTGTACGCGTCATCCACGAGAGAGCGGCGACGCGGCTCGGTCGGCGCCTGTTGCGGATAGGACTTGCCGTCGAGGCCAGTGACCACGCGAACGGGCTCCGGCTCGGGCTCCACGTCCACGATGACCTCGCCGGTCGTCGGGTCGAAGTCAGGGGCTCCCGGCTCGACCCAGTCGTACTGCGACGGCGGGAGAGTGGGCGTCGGGTCGAACGCCGGCTCATCGGCAGGTGATAACCGGGTTATCACCTCAGACGCCTCGATCGCCCGGACATCCTTCGCGATCATCGGCTGCGATACGCCAAACACCGGAGCAATGGCGCGCTGGCTCAAACCAGCCTCGGTCAGCTCGCGGACGACTTCGCGGCGCATGTCTACACCGAGCTTGGCGAGCGAATCGCCGAAGCGGTCCGACACATAGGCGCCGTGGCTTGCGTAGCCGAGAAGCGCGTACACGTCGCGCTCGATTGCTTCACGAATGAGGGGCAGGACGCCGGCGAATGTGTCCGCCATAGAGTCGAGCTTCAGCCCGATACGGCTCGAGAGGCGCTCGGCATCCGCGGCGGAGAATGCGCGCGGCACGTCGACGGCGCTCATGATGCGACCTCGGTGGCGCGCTTGTCCTTGGGAAGCGACTTGATCCAACGCTTGGCTTCGTCGACTTCCACGACCGGCTTGGTGCCAATGCGCGAGACAACGAGTCGGCCAGCCTTCGCCGCTCTCTCGACCATGTCGATGGAGCATCCGGCGGCTGCGGCGAGCTCTGCGTAGTTGTACGCGAGGGCCGGCTTGGTGGAGGGTGCGGGCTGGGTCATGCTGTGGCTCCTCGGAAGAGTTCGGCAGTGGAGCAACGCAAAAAGCCACCGACACGGCGCACCTCGGGAAACGAGAAGTCGACGTCTCCGTAGAGGCGGGCTTCAAGGTCCCGAGGGTCCATGTCGGTGGCTGCTGCAACACTTGCAGTGGTGGCCCCGGAGCGAACGATCGCGTCAGCAACGCGCTGAGCGACCGATCCGGTGGCAGTTCTTCTTGTCATGAGAGACACATTATCTGCCGCTAGAGACAGATACAAGGGGCTGGGGCAGAAAATCTGTCGCCAGGGGAAGATTTCTTTCGCTAGCCTGTCTGCATGCCCCTCGAAGAGATCGACCCCGTCAACCGCGCCATGGCAGACGAGTTGGTTGCTCGGTACAAGGGGAAGCGGCTGAACCAGGCACAGCTGGTCGAGGCAACCGGCATCAACGCGACGACGATGCAGCGGATCATGGCGGGCAAGAGCGCCGTCTACGTCGCGCAACTGTTCTCGCTCGCGCGCGCGCTCGAGACCTCTCCAGAGGCGATCGTGGAAGGTGCGGTGCGACGACTCGGTGACGAGGCCTAAGCCTCGACGGCGGGCCGCTTCTCGACAGCCGGGATGTCGAACATGGCAGACATGCTCGCCATGGCCTGACGAAGCCGGAGATCGTTGCCCTTCGACTTGTAGGCTCGGCTCATCGCTCGCGTGGAGTGGCCCAGGATCTCGGAGATCAAGTCTTCCGGGATGCCCGCCAGGTAGAGCAGGTCGGCGGTCGAGTGTCGCAAATCGTGAAGTCGCACCGTGCGCTTCTTCATGTTCGCTTTCATCCACTCGTTCCAGAGCTTCGAGTCGTAGTCCGGGTGGACGGGCTTGCCGGCGCGTGTGAAGACCATGCCGTTGACCGGCGGGTTGTTTTCCATGTGGCGCTCGAGCAGAGTCTTCAGGGGCTCAACGAGGGGAACGACTCGCCAGCCGGCGCGCGACTTAGGGCGCGTAAGGTAGAGTCCGCCTCCAGCGGGTCGGTACTCGTAGTCCGCGGGTACGACAATCTTCCGCTCGGGGCACTCGGCCGCACGTGTCCACCTGCATGAGTGATTGCCGTCATCCATCCTGGCGCACCCGTGCTCGAAGAGCATGCGCTGTAGCTGCCAGGAGAGGTCGAGCGAGTCACCGATGCGGTCGACTTCGAGCCCGAGTACCTCGCCGCGGCGGGCGCCGGTGAGGAGCGCAGTAGCCCAGCGCGTGCCGTACCTCTCGTCTGCGATGAACAGCTTCATGGCTTCAACGGACTCAGGGAGCGTCAGGACATCGAGCTTGGTCAGCTGCTTGCGTGGCGCATTCATCGTCTTCGCCGGGTTAGAGGTGATCCGCTTTTCACGGACAGCCGCTTCGAGGGCGATCGAGATGACGCGGTGCACCTGCAACGCGTACGTGGAGGAAAGTGCACGCAGCGGCTTGTCCTTGCCTGCGCTGTGGACGGGTGAAGTGACCCTGTCCGTAACGAGCCGGATGGTGCGGGCGCTCACCTTTGAAAGGCGGACGCTGCCGATGGTGGGGATGACGTGGTTGTACGTGATGGTCCGGTAACCCTCGGCCGTCTTAGGGCGGACGTCGGGTTGGACTATGGCGCGGAACCAGTAGTCGAACCACTGCCCCACGGTCTGATCCGTGGTCGCCAGGTCGCCGTTGTCGTGGAGATCCTTCGTGAGAGCGATCAGCATGTTCTTCGCCGTGTCTTTGTCACGCGCGCGAACAGTCTTACGGCGCCGCTTACCGTCGCGCTGCGGGAGCTCGACGGTAGCGGTCCAGTAGCCGCGTGCGTCCTTGAAGAGGGCGCCCTCACCCTTGCCTCGCGTTGACCTGGGCATGCGTTCCTCCTAGGGGGAAGGGTTAGGGAGCGCCGTTGCTCCCGGCCACTCTTCTGTCGTGGGCGGCCCACATGCCGCCGAGTACTCCGGTGTGCTGAGGTCTTCTGTAGGGCGCGTGTGTACGCTTCTTCATGTCCTTCTCCTGTTGCATCAGGGGGTGGATCGGGCCTCAGATCTGCCAGGATCTGGGGCCTTTTTGGTTGTAGCCAACGCGAGCCGAGTCGTGAAGCCTTAGCTACCCACCGCTAGGGGGTGCTGTGCGTCGCTAGAGACAACATACACACCAGCAGGGGCGCAAAACAAGCCACCAGAGACACATTTCACCCGACTTGTAATCGGGCGGTTACGGGTTCAAGTCCCGTCGTCGGCTCCGAGGCGATCTCGTGAGCGCTCGATCGGCCGCCCGCTCCGACGCGACTGCCTGCCGCGTCCGGCCGTCCGGCGGCAGTCCGGCGTACGGTAGTCCTCGCAGCCTCCGCGTGAGCGGCCTCTCGACCCAGCGGTGGATCACGATCCCGGCGACCAGCGAGACGGCGATCGTGCCGACCACGGAGAGGGCTCCCGCTCGCAGGCCGATCAGTGCCAGGACGGCGGGCGCGACCGGCCCGATCAGGGGATGGAAGAGGTACAGGCTGTAGGACGCCTCGCCCAGTGCGAGCAGCGGTCGCCGGAGGACGCGATCCGCGCCACGACGCGACGCGAGCCGCCGGAAGAGCGGTTCGGCCAGGACCACCGCGACGAACGAGGCGGCGACGATCCCCTTCCGGAAGAGCGCGTCGCGCTGCCAGGAGATCCCCTCCGGTGCGAGTGCCGCGACGACGGTGAACGCGGCGGCGGCGCCCAGCGCGAGGAGCAGGCCGCGACGCGCGCGCGGAAGCCCGGCGATCCTCCCGATCGCCATCCCGATCGCGAAGTACAGGACGAGCGGGTCGAAGTAGACCGCCCAGGCCGGCCAGTCCTCGGCCGGGCGGAGGAGATGGCCGGACGCGACGACGAGCACGACCGTCGACGCGAACACGAGGACGTTCCGCCGCAGGAGCAGCCCGAGGGCGAAGACCGCGTAGAAGGCCGTCTCGAACGTGAGGGTCCACCCGACGCCGAGGAGCGGCTCCACCGCGCCGTCGGGATTGCGGGCGGGCAGGAAGAGGTAGGACGCGACTCCCGTCCACGGAGTGAGGGCGGCGTGCAGCACGGCCCCGGGCAGGACGAGGATCGACGCGATCTTGAGGGTCGTGGCGACCCAGTACAGCGGGACGATCCGGATCACGCGGCGGACGGCGAAGAACCGCCAGCCGCCCCGCACCGCGAAGGGACCCGCGGTGACCGCCATCACGAAGCCGGAGACGACGAAGAAGACGTCGACACCCGCGGCGGCGCCGTTCCAGACGGTGATCGAGTCGTCGAGGCGCTCGTGCGCGTAGAACGTGGCGTGCGTGATGACGACGAGCAGAGCCGCGACGAAGCGCAGGGCCTGGACGCCCTCGAAGATCGGTGTCCTGGCGGTCGCCGGCGCGACGATCGGCGGCGTGGTCATGGCGGCCCCCCGGTGAGATCGGGTGAGCCTATCCACGAGAGCGAGCGGCCGACGCGGAGGCGCGGAATCGGCTGTCGCGCGATCGCGGGCGTCCTCCTCCCGCAGCGCCTCCCCCTGCAGTGACCGGGCTCAGGCCTCCCGAGGTGCACGACGAAGGGCCCCGGTCTCCCGGGGCCCTTCGTGTGCTCCGACCCGCCTCGGCGGGTCCGCGACCTAGCCCGCGGCGGGCGTGGGGGTCGGCGTGGCCGAGGAGTAGGTGTCGGCGGCGGCCGAGAGCACGAACGAGCTGAAGGCGTCCGCGTCGGTCAGCGAGCCGGTGTACGCCTCCCCGTTGACGAGGACCGTCGGCGTGCCCGAGACGGAGGCGACCTCGGTGCCCGGCAGCGGGCCGGAGGTGGCGCGCTCCGTGGCCGCGCGCACCCAGCTGACGAAGGACTGGTCGTCGATGCAGGAGTTCACCACGGCGGTGTCCTCGACACCCGCGTCGGCGGCGGCCTGCTTGAGCTGGTCGTCGGAGAGGCCGTCGGTGCCCTCCGCCGGCTGATCGGCGAACAGCGCCGCATTGAAGTCGAAGAAGGAGTCGGGCGACCGGTCGGCGACGCAGGCCGCGGCGTTGGCCGCGCGCTCCGAGTACTTGGTGCCGTTCGAGCGGGTGGTCAGGATGGCGATCGGGTGGATCTCGACCGTGGCGGCACCGCTGGTGACCCACTCCTTGATCTGGTCGCCGTTGGTCTGCTCGAACTGGCCGCAGTAGGGGCAGAGGTAGTCGAGGTACACCCGGATGTCGACGGTGCCCGTGGAGGTGTCGAGCACGCTCGGGGTCGGGGTGCCGTCGGCCGGGATCGCCGGGGTGGTCGAGGCGACGAGGCCCTCGGTGATGAGGACGCCGTCGCTCGCCATGTTGGCGGGGCCGGGGCCGGCGGGGCGGATGCTCGAGGTGACGGCGAAGACGACGACCGCGACGATGGCGATCACGACGATCGCGAGTCCGCCCTGCAGGGCGAAGCGGCTGACGCGGTCGCGGCGCTTCTGCTGCTCGCGGAGTCGACGGGCCTTCTCGCGCGCGGCCTCTCGACGCTGGTTCTTCGAGAGACGGTCGTTGGCTCCGCCGATGGTCATGACAAGAACGCTCCGAATGAGAGAGGAAGTGCCGCCGGGCTGCGACTCGCCGGAATCCTACGCGCGAGCCCTGGGAAACCTCCAAACGACGGATACCGCAGGCCCCCGGCGCCCGGCATCGGGCCCCGGCTCCCCGCTCCGGCGCTCCGTGGCATACTGTGACGGTTGGTCGGAGTCGCCCACGCGACGACGACCGTCACTTCCATTCACTCGGATCGTCCGGCACGTACCTGCCGGTGAAGGAGCAAGAACAATGGCGTCCGTAACCTATGACAACGCGTCCCGCGTCTACCCCGGGGCCACGCGTGCCTCGGTCGACAAGCTGAACCTCGAGGTCGGAGACGGCGAGTTCCTCGTCCTCGTCGGCCCCTCGGGCTGCGGCAAGTCCACCTCCCTGCGCATGCTCGCCGGCCTCGAAGAGGTCAACGAGGGCCGCATCCTGATCGGCGACCGCAACGTCACGGACGTTCCGCCGAAGGACCGCGACATCGCGATGGTCTTCCAGAACTACGCGCTCTACCCGCACATGTCGGTCGCCGAGAACATGGGCTTCGCGCTCAAGATCGCCGGCATCAACAAGGACGAGCGCGCCGCGCGGGTCCTCGAGGCCGCGAAGATGCTCGACCTCGAGCCCTACCTCAACCGCAAGCCGAAGGCCCTCTCCGGTGGCCAGCGTCAGCGCGTCGCGATGGGTCGCGCCATCGTCCGCAAGCCGCAGGTGTTCCTCATGGACGAGCCGCTGTCGAACCTCGACGCCAAGCTCCGCGTCCAGACCCGCACGCAGATCGGCACGCTCCAGCGCCGCCTGGGCATCACCACCGTCTACGTCACCCACGACCAGACCGAGGCGCTCACCATGGGCGACCGCATCGCGGTCCTCAAGGACGGACTGCTCCAGCAGGTCGGCACGCCCCGCGACCTCTACGAGAACCCGAACAACGTCTTCGTGGCCGGCTTCATCGGCTCGCCCGCGATGAACCTGTTCCACGCGGACGTCACCGACGGCGGCGTCAAGTTCGGCGACACGGTCCTCCCGATCGCCCGCGAGGCGCTCGCGAAGACCACCCAGAAGGTCGTCACGCTCGGCGTGCGCCCCGAGGACGTCACCGTCTCGACCCAGCCCGGTGGCCTGCCGATCGAGGTCGACCTGATCGAGGAGCTCGGCTCGGACGGCTACCTCTACGGCCACACCGAGGTCGAGGGTCGCCGCACCGACATCGTCGCGCGCGTCGACGGCCGCGTGCACCCGACCGCGGGCGACCGCGTCTACGTGACCGCGAACCACCGCGTGCACATCTTCGACGGCGAGTCGGGACTGCGCCTCTCCTAGGCTCCGCCCCCGCGCACACGCTGCCGTCGTCTCCTCCGAGGCGGCGGCAGCGTTCGTCCGGGCCCCTCCACCGTCCGACTCCCGACACGAACGGCGCGCCATGTCCGGCTCCCTGAACATCACCTCGGCCACGGTCGATCCCGCCCTCCTCGACCTGCCGTGGAACCTGCGGCTGAACGACTGGCCCGACGAGTACATCGCCGCGCTGCCCAAGGGCATCTCGCGGCACACGGTCCGCTTCGCGCACCTCTCCGGCCACGTCGTCGCCGTGAAGGAGACGACGGCGGAGATGTCGCGGCGCGAGTACGAGATGCTCAAGACCCTGCAGCGGCTCGACGTCCCGTGCGTCGTGCCGGGCGCCGTGATCACGAACCGCACCGACGACGAGGGCGACGAGCTGCCCGCCGTGCTGGTCACCCGGCACCTCAAGTTCTCGCTCCCCTACCGCGCGCTGTTCTCGCAGACGTTGCGTCCCGACACGGCCACGCGCCTCGTCGACGCACTGGCGCTGCTGCTGGTGCGCCTGCACGTCATCGGCTTCTTCTGGGGCGATGTCTCGCTCTCGAACACGCTGTTCCGGCGCGACGCGGGCGCCTTCGCGGCGTACCTCGTGGACGCGGAGACCGGGCAGCTCTACTCGGGCGGACTCTCCAACGGCCAGCGCGAGAACGACCTCGAGATCGCCCGGGTCAACATCGCCGGCGAGCTGCTGGACCTCGAGGCGGGCGGGCGCGTCGACGACGACCTCGACCCGATCACGGTGTCCGACGGCATCGTCGCGGCGTACCGCAGTCTCTGGAAGGAGCTGACCGGGGCGGAGTCGTTCTCGACCTCCGAGCGCTGGCGCATCAACGACCGGGTGAACCGGCTCAACGAGCTGGGCTTCGACATCGAGGAGCTCGCGATCAAGACCGACGAGGCGGGCTCGACCGTGCGGATCCAGCCGAAGGTCGTCGACGCGGGTCACCACCAGCGCCGCCTGCTGCGGCTGACCGGGCTGGATGCCCAGGAGAACCAGGCGCGCCGCCTGCTGAACGACCTCGACTCCTACACCGCCACCTACGACAAGCAGGGGCTGGACGAGGAGATGGTCGCCCACGAGTGGCTCGCGCAGGTGTTCGAGCCGGTCATCCGCTCGATCCCGCGCGACCTCAAGGGGCGGCTGGAGCCGGCGGAGATGTTCCACCAGCTGCTCGAGCACCGCTGGTTCATGTCGCAGCAGCAGGCACGCGACGTGCCGCTGGCGGAGGCGGTCACCGCCTACGTGAACGACATCCTGCGCCACCGCCGCGACGAGGCGACCATCATCGCGCCGCCGACCGAGGCGATCACCCTGCCGAACCTGGTCATCGACGGCGCGGGTGACGCCGAGCTGACCGACGAGGACGCCGACGTCGACTGGATGAAGAACGTCTGACCCGGCACGCCGGAGGGCTCGTGCGGATCCCGGATCCGGCACGAGCCCTTCATCGTCTGCGGCGGCTGCGGACGCGGATCTCGATACGCCCGCTCCGCGGCCTCCTCGATCAGCATGAAGCGCCCCTTGCTCGGCGCTAGCCGATCAGCATGCTCCCCCGCTCGCCGCAGGCGGCGCCCCTCAGCCTTCGCTCGCCGAAGGCGGCGCCCTCAGCCGCCGCTCGCCGAAGGCGGCGCCCCTCAGCCGCCGCTCGCCGCAGGCGGCGCCCCCCTGCTCCTCCCCCGGCGTCAGCGCGGGTGCCGGCGCGGTGAGCTGCAAGGCGGAGGAGGAAGCGATACCGGCGGTATCGCGCCCGACGACAACGCCGCAGATCGCCGTGCCGGCGCCCGCGCTGCCCGTGCTAGGCGGAGGCGGCGCGGAGTTTGGAGATCTCGTAGAGCGCGACCGACGCCGCGATGCCGGCGTTGAGCGATTCGGTCGCGGCGCTGATCGGGATGGAGACGACGGCGTCGCACTGCTCGGTGACGAGGCGCGAGAGGCCCTTGCCCTCGCTGCCGACGACGACGAGCAGTGGGCGGTCGGCGAGCTCGAGGCCGGGGAGCATGGTGTCGCCGTCGCCGTCGAGGCCGATGACGAAGACGCCGTCGCGCTTGTAGTCCTTGATCATCGCGGTGAGGTTGGACGCCATCGCGACGGGCACGCGCGCGGCGGCTCCGGCCGAGGTCTTCCAGGCCGCCGAGTTGAGGCCGACCGAGCGGCGCTGCGGCACGATGACGCCCTGCCCGCCGAAGGCGGCGACGGAGCGGATGATCGCGCCGAGGTTGCGCGGGTCGGTGATGCCGTCGAGCGCGACGAACAGCGGGACGACGCCGCGGGAGACACTGCGCTCGAGCAGGTCGCTCGGGTGCGCGTACTCGTACGGCGGGACCTTGAGCACGAGGCCCTGGTGCACGGAGTCCGGGCCGGCGAGGCGGTCGAGCTCCGGGCGCATGACCTCGAGGACGGGGATGCCGCGGGCGGTGGCGAGCTTGAGCGCCTCCTTGACCCGGTCGTCCATCTCGATGCGCGTCGCGAGGTAGAGCGTCGTCGCGGGGATCTTGGCGCGCAGCACCTCGAGGACCGAGTTGCGGCCGGTGACCATCTCGGACTCGTCGCCGCTCTTGGGCTTCCGCGACGGGGCCGGACGGCCCTGGCCGCGGGCCGCGCCGTTCAGCGCCGCTCCGGGTCGGCCCTTGCCGCCGGCGGCGACGAAGCGCTCGCGCGCCAGCTTCGCCTTGCCCGCGGGGTGGTACGGCCGGTCCTCGGCCTTGGGCGTGGGCTTCTTGCCCTCGAGGGCCTGACGGCCCTGACCGCCGGAACCGACGGCCTTGCCCTTGCTCTTCTTGCGGACCGCTCCTGGGCGGCCGGGCTTATTCGCCATCGAGACTCCAATGCGCACCCGTCTGGGTGTCTTCGATCGTGATTCCCGCAGCAGCGAGATCGGTTCGGATGCGGTCGGCGGCCGCCCAGTCGCGCTGCTCGCGCGCGGTCTGCCGCTCGGCGACCAGGCGGTCGACGAGCACGGTGAGGGCCCGGTAGGTGGGCTCGTCGTCGGAGCGCGCCCACTCGGGGGCCTCCGGGTCGATGCCGAGGACCGACGCCATGGCGAGGACCTGGGTGCGCAGCGCGGACACCGTGCCGAGGTCCTCCGCGTCGAGAGCGGCGTTGCCGGCCCGCACGGTCTCGTGCAGGACGCCGATGGCCTGCGGGACCGAGAGGTCGTCGTCCATCGCCTCGGCGAACTCGTCGGGCACGACCGGCTCGCCGACGGCGGCGAAGCGGGTGCCCTCGAGGCGCCGTCGGCTGCGGTCGAGGAAGCCCTCGATCCGCTCGAGCGCCGCCTCGGCCTCCTCGAGCGCGCCGTCGTGGAACTCGAGCGTCGAGCGGTAGTGCGCCGAGCCGAGGTAGTAGCGGACGACCAGCGGGCGGGCGGAGTCGAGCAGCTCGGAGGCGAAGACGGAGTTGCCGAGCGACTTGCTCATCTTCTGCCCGGTGACCGACACGAGGCCGTTGTGCAGCCAGTAGCTGGCGAAGGCGTGGCCCGCGGCACTCGACTGGGCGAGCTCGTTCTCGTGGTGCGGGAAGCGCAGGTCGAGCCCGCCGCCGTGGATGTCGAACTGGGTGCCGAGGTACTTGGTCGACATGGCGGAGCACTCGATGTGCCAGCCGGGCCGGCCCCTCCCCCAGGGCGAGGCCCAGGAGGCGGACTCGGGCTCGTCGGGCTTCATGCCCTTCCACAGCGCGAAGTCGTGCGGGTCGCGCTTGCCGCGCGGGTCGGCGTCGGTCGCCGCCTCCATGCTCTCGAGGCGCTGGTGCGTGAGCACGCCGTAATCCGGCCAGGAGCGGGTGTCGAAGTAGACGTCGCCGGAGTCGTCGGGAGCGGGGTAGGCGTGGCCCAGCTCGATCAGGCGCTGCACGAGCGCGACCATCTCGGCGATGCTCGCCGTCGCGCGCGGCTCGTAGGTGGGCGGCAGGATGCCGAGCGCGGAGTAGGCGGCGGTGAACTCGAGCTCGACCCGGTAGGCGAGCGCCCACCACTGCTCCGAGGGCTCGCCCTCGCCGGCCGCGCGGCGGGCCTGCTCGGCGATCGCGAGGATCTTGTCGTCGATGTCGGTGACGTTGCGGACGAGCGTGACCCGGTAGCCGCGGTAGGCCAGCCAGCGGCGCAGCTGGTCGTAGACCAGGGCGGAGCGCAGGTGCCCGATGTGCGGCGACGACTGCACCGTGGGTCCGCAGACGTACATCCCGACCTCGTTCTCGCGGAGGGGGACGAAGTCGACGAGGGCCTGGGCCTTCGAGTCGTGCAGTCGCAGAGTCACGCCGCGAGTTTACCGGGCGGGGCGGGCGCGGCCGGGCGGCGGGCTGGCGCGGTGGATCAGTGCGCGGATCCGGGAGTGGGGAGGACGAGCGCCGTGGCCGTCGCAGCGACCCCCTCCCCGCGCCCGGTGAAGCCGAGCGCGTCCGAGGTCGTCGCGGCGACGCTGACCGGGGCGCCGAGGAGCGCGGACAGCAGCTGCTGGGCCTCGTCCCGCCGCGGGGAGAACTTCGGGCGGTTGCCGATCAGCTGGACCGAGACGTTGCCGATCGTGAAGCCGGCCGCCTCGACGAGCTCGCGGGTGGCGCGGAGGAAGACCTCGCCGTGCGCGTCCTGGAACCGCGGGTCGTCCGTGCCGAAGCGGGAGCCGATGTCGCCGAGGTTCGCCGCGGCGAGCAGCGCGTCGCAGATCGCGTGCGCGACGGGGTCGCCGTCGCTGTGCCCGGAGAGTCCGCGCTCACCCGGCCAGTGCAGTCCGGCGAGCCAGAGCGGCGACGCGTCGTCGAAGGCGTGCACGTCGGTGCCGATGCCGACGCGCGGCACCGCGGACGATAGCGGCGGCGCGAGCAGCTGCTCCGCGCGGGCGAGGTCCCAGGGCGTGGTGATCTTGAAGGCGAGCGGATCGCCGGGGACGACGACGGAGCCGCGGCCGTGAGCGGCGAGGAGGGCGGCGTCGTCGGTGAACTCCCGGCCGGCGGCCGCGTAGGCCTCGTCGAGCAGGCGGCGGGGGAAGCCCTGGGGCGTCTGCACGGCGGCGAGCTGCGAGCGGTCGACCGTGTCGAGGATCACCGCGTCGGCACCGACCAGCTTGATGGTGTCGGTGACGGGCAGGCCCGGGATCGCGCCGCCGCCGGTTGAGCGGACGGCCGCGAGGACGCGCTCGAACTGCGCGACGGGTGTGAGGGCCCGGGCGGCGTCGTGCACGAGGACGGTGGCGACTCCCGGGTGCAGGAGGGCGAGCCCGCGGGCGACGGACTCCTGGCGGATCGATCCGCCGGCGGTGACGAGGACCTCGACGGCGGACCCGGCGGCGCGGCGGCAGAGCGCGGCGGTCTCCTCGACGAGGGACTCCGGTGCGACGACGACGACCTGGACCGGCTCGGCGAGGGTGAGGACCGTGCGGAGGCTGCGCTCGAGGATCGTGACGCCGGCGCACTCGACGTAGGCCTTGGGGAGCTCGCGCCCGAGACGGGTGCCGCTGCCGGCGGCGACGATCACGACGGCCGCGGTCGGCGCCGATCCGGAGACGGTGTTCAACGGGACGTCCTTTCGCCGCCGGTCACAGTAGCAGCGGCCGGGAGGAGGGGGCAGCCCGGCCGGGACGCCGACGAGGCTGCGCTAGTCTTTTTCCGGCTCCTGCACCTCGATTCCGCCCTGTCCGGGGCGGGCGGAGCCGATGATCTGGAGGAACCCGTGAAGGCGCGCATCGCTGCATCCGTCGTTCTCGCGGTCGGCGTCGCGTTCGCCACCGCCGGCTGCAACCTGGTCGCCCCGCAGGCGACGCGGGCCATCTACGACCCGAGCGACGGAGTGGGTGCGACGATCGGTGATCTCGCCATCCGCAACGCGATGATCATCTCCGAGGACGGCGAGACCGGCACGCTGGTCGTCTCCCTGGTCAACGACACCGACGAGACGGTGAGCGTCGAGGTGCAGTACGAGGCGAGCACGGGCCGCACCAGCGACACGGTGGACGCGGTCCCCGGTCGCACGGAGGTCCGCCCGGGCAGCACCGAGTCGGTCACCATGGAGGGCCTCGACACGATCCCCGGCAGTCTGTTCCCCGTCTACTTCCAGTACGGCTCGGAGGAGGGCGAGGAGCTGCTCGTCCCGATCCTGACGAACGCCCTCGAGGCCTACGCGACGCTGACCCCGGCCCCGTCGGCCAGCCCGACCCTCACGCCCACGCCGAACCCGGCGCAGACGGCGCTGCCCACCCCGACCGTGCAGCCCGGCGTCGACGCCCCGGCCGAGTAGCACCCGCTTCCGCGAAGGGCCGTCCACCTCGGTGGGCGGCCCTTCGTCGTTCCGGCGGGCGGGTCCACGGGGAAGGGCCGCCCGCGCGCATGCTGGTCGAGTAGCCCCGCAGGGGCGTATCGAGACCCACCCACCCGCACAGCGGCGGCCTCCCTGACATCTCGTCGCGCAGCGACGACCCGTCGGCACTGCTCGCTCTGCTCCGGTAGGTCTCGATACGCCGCCTGCGGCGGCTACTCGACCAGCATGTGCTCCGGCGGTATCGCAACCGACGACAACGCCGCAGACGCCTCCGCCAGGCCCCGCGATCAGGCGTCGAAGCGGTAGCCGAGGCCGCGGACGGTCACTAGGAGGACCGGCTCCTTGGGCGTCTTCTCGATCTTGGAGCGGATGCGCTTGACGTGGACGTCGAGGGTCTTGGTGTCGCCGAAGTAGTCGCTGCCCCAGACGCGGTCGATCAGCTGGCCGCGGGTGAGGACGCGGCCGGCGTTGCGGAGCAGCATCTCGAGGAGCTCGAACTCCTTGAGCGGCATCGGGGTCTCGACGCCGTCGACCTCGACGGTGTGGCGCTCGATGTCCATGCGGACGGGGCCGGCGACGACGATGCGCTCCTCCCCCGGGTCCTCGGTGCGGCGCCGGAGGACGGCGCGGATGCGGGCGAGCAGCTCGCGGGTCGAGTACGGCTTGGTGACGTAGTCGTCCGCACCGAGCTCGAGTCCGACGACGATGTCCACCTCGGAGTCCTTCGCGGTGACCATGATGATCGGGATCGCGGAGCGGGTGCGGATCTCGCGGCACACCTCGGTGCCGGGCATGCCGGGGAGCATGAGGTCGAGCAGGATCAGGTCGTACTCGCCCTCGTCGAAGGCGGCGACGGCGCGCAGGCCGTCCTCGGCGACGGTGACGTCGTAGCCCTCGCGTTCGAGCAGGTAGCTGAGCGGCTCGCTGAGGGCGCTCTCGTCCTCGACGAGCAGGATGCTGGTCACGCGGTGTCTCCTATCGGGGCGGCGGACGCGAAGGGCGTCCTGGCCGGGTCTACTTCGGGGAGTCGGATGGTGAAGGTGCTGCCGCGGCCCGGCTTGGACCAGACGCGGACGTCGCCGCCGTGGTTCTGCACGGCGTGCTTGACGATGCTGAGGCCGAGCCCGGTGCCGCCGGTGTGGCGGGAGCGGGCCTGGTCGACGCGGTAGAAGCGCTCGAAGACGCGGTCGAGGTCCTCCTCGGGGATGCCGATGCCCTGGTCGGTGACGGCGATCTCGACGACGCCGCCGGTGGAGCGGACGCCGATCCCGACGCGGGAGCCGGGCGGGGAGTACTGGATGGCGTTGGCCAGCAGATTGTGCAGCGCCGAGACGAGCATCTTCTCCTGGCCGGCGACGTACGCCTTCTTCATCCCGCCCTTGACGAGAGTGACGTCGTGCGACTCCGCCATCACGTGCGTCGTCTCGAGCGCGGCGACCACGATGTCGTCGACGCGGACGACCTCGGCGGAGCCGGCGACGTCCGCCGACTGCAGGCGGGAGAGCTCGATGATCTCGCGGGTGATCTTCGCGAGGCGGTGCGACTCCTGGGTGAGGCGGTGCGCGAACCGGCGGACCTGCTTCGGGTCGTCGGCAGCGGAGTCGAGGGCCTCGGCGAGCAGGCCGACGGCGCCGATCGGCGTCTTCAGCTCGTGCGAGATGTTGGCGACGAAGTCGCGGCGGACCGCCTCCAGCCTGCGGGCCTCGGTGTGATCCTCGGCGAGGACGAGGACGAAGCGGGAGCCGAGCCGCGTGGCGTGCACGACGAGGGTGACCGCGGCGTCCGAGAGCGGGCTCGTCGCCAGCTCCAGGTCCTGCTCGATGTCGTCGCCGAAGCGGCGCACCCGGTCGACGATCGCGACGAGGTCCGGATGGAGGAGCGTGTCCTGGGAGACGAGGCCGAGCGAGATCGCGCGGGCGGACGCCTTCAGCACGTTGTGGGAGGGGTCGGTCACGAAGGCGGGAGCGCCGACGGCGTCGATGATGGCGCCGATCCCCTCGGGCAGGCCGACGGTGACGACCTCCGCGGCGATCCGGCCCTGGCGCGCGGCGAGGGTGACGACACTGGTGAGGACGATCCCGAGGACGATGCCGAGAACGAGCGACAGCACGACGATCAGGCCCGGATCCACGCTCCCAGGCTATCCATCCACCGCGCGTCTCCCTACCGGATGCCCGGCGACGGGTCGCGGGTCGAGTACTGTTCAAACGCTCGGCACCGTTCGTTAACCTGCCGTGGTCATCATGGCTGCGCCTGCGCCGGACTGGTGCAGTCGCAGCGCCGTGCGCGGCGCGGATCGGCACCGGTCTCCGTGCGTGCCGCAGAGAGGGTCGAGAAGAAGATGCGCGAAGTTTTCCAGCAGGAGCTGGCCGAGGTCCAGGATCGGCTCGTCGAGATCTCCGGACTCGTCGAGATCGCGATCGAGAAGGCGACCCAGGCGTTCAACCACTCCGACGTGTCCCTCGCCGAGGAGGTCATCGCCAGCGACGCCCGCATCGACGAGCTGGCCATCAGCCTCGACGAGCTCGCGATCGACATCCTCGCCCGCCAGGGCCCCGTCGCCCGCGACCTGCGGACCGTCGTGTCCGCGCTGCGGATCAGCGCCTCGCTCGAGCGGATGGGCGACATCGCCGAGCACATCGCCCAGCTCTCCCGCTACCGCTTCCCCGACAAGGTCGTGCCGAAGTCGCTCCGCCCGACCTTCGTCGAGATGGGCCGCCTCGACGTCGTCGTCGCGCACAAGCTCACCGAGCTGCTGCGCACCCAGGACCCCCGCATCGCCGAGGAGATCCGCGACGAGGACGACAAGATCGACGAGCTGCACGTCAGCGTCTTCGACAAGGTGCTCAGCGAGGCCTGGAAGGGCCAGGCCGCCGACACCGTCGACGCCACCCTCGCCAGCCGCTACCACGAGCGCTTCGCCGACCACGCGGTGTCCATCGCGAAGAAGGTCCAGTACCTGATCTCGGGCGACTGGGGCTGAACCTATTTGTCGATGTCGCGCGGAGCGCGATATCGACCGCGGTCGGCAGGTCGCGTGGGCGCGTTTCGCAGAGCGGGGTGCGAACGGCTATGACGAATCGCTGGCACGCGATTCGTCCGTTCGCCTTGCAGGGGGCGGCTGGTCTCGACTGTCCGCGCCCGGGCGTCGGTGAGCGAGTGCCTCCGTTCGTGCTGATCGAGTCGCGCCGGCGTGCAACGGGCGCGTACCGCGACCCGGGCCGTCCAGGGTGATCGAGTAGCGCGCGCAGCGGGCGTATCGAGATCCGCCGCCGTACGGAATCGGGGTCTCGATACGCCGCGTGCCGCGGCTACTCGACCAGCATGCGAGGGGCGCGTTCCGCGACCTGGCTCTCGCGTCCACGCTGATCGAGTCGTCGCGGCATACAGGGGGCGCGTTCCGCGACCCGGGTCGTCCATGCTGATCGAGTAGCGCGCGCAGCGGGCGTATCGAGATCCGCCGCCGCACGGGCGGGGTCTCGGTACGCCGCGTGCCGCGGCTCCTCGACCAGCGTGCGAGGGGACGGACGCGGACGGCCCGCGGGAGGGGGACTCCGGCGGGCCGTGCGGGGGTGCGAGAAGGCGGGCTACTTCTTGGCGCCCTGGGCGGCGACGGCGGCGGCGCCGGCGGCGGCGGCCTCGGGGTCGAGGTAGCGGGCCTCGCCGATCGGCTCGAAGTTCTCGTCGAGGGTGTAGACGAGGGGGATGCCGGTCGGGATGTTCAGCTCGGCGATGTCCGAGTCGGAGATGCCGTCGAGGGTCTTCACCAGCGCGCGCAGCGAGTTGCCGTGCGCGGTGATCATGACGGTCTTGCCCGAGGCGAGATCCGGCTTGATGTCCGACTCCCAGTAGGGCAGCATCCGCTCGATCACGAGCTTGAGCGACTCGGTGCGGGGCAGGTCGTCGCCGAGCTCGGCGTAGCGCTCGTCGTGCGCCTGCGAGTACTGGTCCTCGTCGTCGATGGGGGGCGGCGGCACGTCGAACGAGCGGCGCCAGGTCATGAACTGCTCGGGGCCGTACTCGGCGAGGGTCTGCGCCTTGTCCTTGCCCTGCAGCGCGCCGTAGTGGCGCTCGTTGAGGCGCCAGGAGCGCTTCACGTCGATCCACAGGCGGTCGGCCTTCTCGAGCGCGATGTTCGCGGTCTGGATCGCGCGCGTCTGGCGGGAGGTGTACACGACGTCGGGGTGCAGCTCCGCCTCGACCAGCAGCTCGCCGGCGCGAGTCGCCTCCGCGACGCCCTGCTCGGTCAGCCGCACGTCGACCCAGCCGGTGAACAGGTTCTTCTGGTTCCACTCGCTGTTGCCGTGGCGCACGAGGATGAGGGTGTAGGTCTCGGACATGCGTCCAGCTTAGAGGCGGCCCCTGCGCCCCCGGATACGCTGGAGACCATGCCGATCGGAGCCGTCACCCGCGGCACGACGGGCACGAACCGCCTCCGCCGGGTCGACCGCCGGCTGGCCGAGCTGCCGGCGCTGCGCACGACTCCGGAGCCCGTCGTCGTCGACCTCGGCTTCGGTGCGAGCGCGGTCACCACGCTCGAGCTGCACCGCCGCCTCGTCCGCGCAGCACCCGGCGTCGACGTGGTCGGCTTCGAGATCGAGCCGGCCCGTGTCGAGACCGCGCGACGGCAGCTGCAGCGGGTCCGTGAAGGGGGCACCGCCTTCCCGGCCGACGCCCGGGTGCGCTTCGAGCGCGGCGGCTTCGAGGTCCCCCTGCCCGGACGGCAGCGGGCGAGCGTGATCCGCGCCTTCAACGTCCTCCGGCAGTACGACGAGTCGGCGGTCGCGGAGGCGTGGCGGACGATGACCGACCGACTGACCCCCGACGGCGTGCTGGTGGAGGGGACCTGCGACGAGATCGGCCGGATCTGCACCTGGATCGAGATCGGCCGCGAGGGGCCCCGCTCGCTCACCCTGTCGCTCCGGCTCGGCGCCGTGCCCTCGCCGATGATCGCGGCGGAGCGGCTGCCGAAGGCGCTGATCCACCGCAACGTCGCGGGCGAGCCGGTCCACGCGTTCCTGCTGGCGCTGGAGCGGGCCTGGCTGCACGCCGCCCCGCTCGCCGTCTACGGGCCGACGCAGCGCTGGATCGCCGCCGTCGAGTCGCTGCGGGGTAAGTGGCCGATCCTCGGCGGGCGGCGGCGGTGGCGTCTCGGGGAGGTGACCGTCGCGTGGGACGCAGTGGCTCCGCTCGGCCCAGCCCCGTCACTGTGAGCATTCTCATATTCACGCCCGCTACCCTCGTGCCCCATGGACGACCCTCCCCCTGAACCCTCGGGCACTGCTCCCTCCTCCGCCGCACCGACCTCGACCCTGATCGGCGGTGCCGCGGGTGCCTGAATGGCTCGGCATCGTCATCGGACTGCTCCTCACCGTCGGCACCGGTCTCTTCGTCGCCTCCGAGTTCGCGCTGGTCAACCTCGACCGCAACGAGCTGGAGGAGCGCCGCGCCCGCGGTGAGAAGCGCCTCGACCCGACGATCTCCGCCCTGCGGATCACCTCCACCCATCTCTCCGGCGCGCAGCTGGGCATCACCCTCACCACGCTGCTCACCGGCTACACCTTCGAGCCCGCGATCAGCTCGCTGCTCGGCGACCCGCTGCGCTCGCTCGGGATCCCGGCCGAGATCGTGCCGGGCATCGGCACGGTCGTCGGCGTCCTGCTGGCGACCGTTTTCTCGATGGTGATCGGCGAGCTGGTTCCCAAGAACTTCGCGCTGGCGCTGCCGCTGAAGACGGCGCAGGTCGTCGTGCCGTTCCAGATCCTCTTCACCACGGTCTTCAAGCCCGTGATCCGGCTCTTCAACAACACGGCCAACGCCCTGATCCGCGCCATGGGCATCGAGCCCAAGGAGGAGCTCTCGGGCGCCCGCAGCGCCGACGAGCTCGGCTCGCTGGTGCGCCGCTCGGTGCTCGAGGGCACGCTCGACAGCGACCACGCGGACCTGCTGCACCGCACGCTCCGCTTCTCGAGCCGCAGCGTCGCCGACGTGATGACGCCGCGGGTCCGGATGGCCTCCGTCCCGCTCGCGAGCACCGCGGAGGACGTGGTCCGGCTCGCGAACCGCACCGGGTTCTCGCGCTTCCCCGTCATCGGCCGCGACTCCGACGACGTCCGCGGCGTCCTGCACGTCAAGCACGCGTTCGCGCTCGAGCCGGAGCAGCGTGCCCGGGTGACGGCCGAGTCCCTGATGATCGCGCCGATGCGCGTCCCCGAGACCGCACGCGCCGACGCCCTGCTCGCTCCCCTGCGCGGCAGCGGCCTCGCGATCGCGGTCGTCGTCGACGAGTACGGCGGGACCGCGGGGGTCGTGACGCTCGAGGACCTCGTCGAGGAGATCGTCGGCGAACTGGAGGACGAGCACGACCGCAGCCGCGCCGGCGTCGTCCGCTCCGGCCGCTCGGCGACCTTCGGCGGCGAGCTGCGCCCCGACGAGGTCGCGGAGCGCCTCGGCGCCGTGGTGCCCGAGGGCGAGGACTACGACACGGTCGCGGGCTTCCTCGCCTCGACGCTGGGGCGCGTGCCCGAGCTCGGCGACGAGGTCGCCGTGGCCGGCGGCGTGCTGCGGGTCGACCGCGTCGCCGCCCACCGCGTCGACCGCGTCCGCTTCACCCCGTCCGCTGCCGGAGACGAGACCGACGGAGGCGATGCCGTCGGCGTCGCCGCCCTCCGAGCCGAGGGGGCCGCCCATGAGTGAGTACCTGCCGGGGATCGCCTGGCTCGTGGTCCTGCTGATCGTCAACGCCTTCTTCGTCGGCGCCGAGTTCGCCGTCATCTCCGCTCGCCGCTCGCAGATCGAGCCGCGGGCCGATGCGGGCAGCCGCGCGGCGAAGACCACCCTGTGGGCGATGGAGCACGCCACCCTGATGCTCGCGACGAGCCAGCTGGGCATCACCGTCTGCTCGCTGGTGATCCTCAACGTCTCCGAGCCGGCGATCCACCACCTGCTCGAGGTCCCGCTGGGCTTCACGGCGCTGTCCGCGGAGGCGATCGGCGTGATCGCGTTCGTCGCCGCGCTGCTGCTCGTCACCTTCCTGCACGTCGTGTTCGGCGAGATGGTCCCGAAGAACCTGGCGTTCTCGGTGCCGACCCGGGCCGCGCTGCTCCTCGCTCCGCCGCTCGTGCTGGTCTCGCGCCTCGTGAAGCCGGTGATCTGGTCGCTGAACGCGGTCGCCAACGGCATCCTCCGCCTGGTGCGGGTGGAGCCGAAGGACGAGGCGACCAGCGCCTTCACGCTGGATGAGGTCGCCGCGATCGTCCGCCAGTCGACCCGCGAGGGCGTGCTGGTCGACGCCTCCGGCACCGTCACGGCGGCGTTCGAGTTCACGACCAAGCGGGTCGCGGACGTCGCGGTCCCGCTCGAGCGGATGGTGCTGCTGCCCGCCGAGGCCACGCCCGCGGACGTGCGCCGCGCAGTGGCCGAGCACGGCTACTCCCGCTATCTGCTCGCGGACGGCGACGGCCTGCCCGGCGGCTACCTGCACCTCAAGGACGTCTCCGACCTCGACGCGACCGAGGTGCCGGTGCCGCGCAAGCGGATCCGCCGGCTCGCCGCGGTCTCGGCCGGCGACGAGCTGGAGGACGCGCTCGCCGCGCTCCGGCGCACCGGCGCGCACCTCGCCCGGGTGGTCGACGCCGAGGGCCGCACCACCGGTGTCCTCTTCCTCGAGGACATCATCGAGGAGCTCGTGGGCGAGGTGCAGGACGCCACCAACGCGTGAGCCCCGGAGGAGCCCGGCCGGTCAGGCGAGCTCGGGCAGCGCGGCTCTCGCCTCGGCCGAGCTCGCCCCGGTCGCCGTCAGCAGGTCGACGACGAGCGGGCGGAGGATGACCAGCAGCGTCTTCTCCGCCAGCCGCGCCTCGGGGATCAGCGCCTGCGGGTCGAGGGTCGTCGCGAGCAGCACGAGGTCCTGACGCGCGAGCGCGAGCACGGCGGGCTCGGTGACGGCCCGGCCGATCAGCGCGATCCCCGGGCCGACGTCCGCGACCACGTCGGCGAGCGCCGGCCGCGGCACGGCGTCGCCGACCAGGAAGTCGGTGCGCCGCGCGACGATGCGGAGGTTGCGGGTCGCGAGGTCGAGCGCGGCGAGCATCGTGCGCTGCCGCTCCAGCTCCGCGCGGTGCCGCCGGACGAACGGCGAGATCCGCGCGACGCCGATCGCCGAGTCGAGGGCGGCCGTCCAGCCGTCGATCACCGGCTGCGTGCCGCGGACGCGCTCGAGCGCCGCCGCGGAGGCCGCCTGATCGCCCCGGCGGAGCGCGTCGGCGAGCGCGTCGATCGTCTCCGCCAGTGCCGACACCAGCCGCCGAGCCTCGGCGCGCGCCGCCCGGAGCGGGTTGCGCGGCACGATCGCGGTGCACAGCAGCGCGGCGAGTCCGCCGACCAGCCCGTCGAGGCTCCGGGTGAACACTCCCCCGTCGGGCGCGGGCAGGATCATCACCAGCATCGCCTGCGTACCGGCCGCCACCGCGAAGCCGGGCGACGGCGAGAGCGCCCGCCCCACGGTGAAGACGATCGCGAGCACCACGGCCAGCTGCCAGACACCGGTGCCCCAGAGCAGCAGCAGCACCTCGCTCGCGGTGATCCCGATCAGCATGCCGATCGCGGTCTCGGCGACCTGCTTCGGCCGGGTGTCGCGCGCGATGCCCAGGCTCGAGATGGTCGCCGTCAGCGACAGCACCGGGGCGGGGTGCCCGAAGACGAAGCGCGAGACGGAGTAGGCGAGGATCGCCGCGAGGACGATCTGCAGCACCGCGGGCAGCGACGCCACGGCGCGCGCGACGCCCCGGCCGGGCCGGACGTCGTCGAGGCGGACGAGCGCCCGGATCCGCGCGGCCGCCCGATCCCGCCGAGCGGGTCCTGCGGCCACCACGGCGTGGCCTACCTGGTCGCTGCCCCGAGGCGGGGCAGGCGGGGCACTCCCGCCTCGGCGCCGGCGCCCGGCGGCACGACGACCTCCTGGGCGGCGGAGACGCGGATCTCGCCGGCCAGCACGGTGAGCTCGAGGTCGACGGGGACCGAGCGCTTGACGACGGCGAGGGCGATGGGGCCCTCCTCGTAGTGCCAGGCGCTCGCGGTGACGGTGCCGACCTCGACCGGCTCGCCGCCCTTGAGCGCCGTGACGACGTCGCCGTGCCCGGGCAGGGCGGAGTCGGAGCCGTCGAGCTGCAGCAGCACGAGGCGGCGGGGCGGGTGGCCGAGGTTGTGCACCTTGGCGACCGTCTCCTGACCGCGGTAGCAGCCCTTGGCCAGGTGCACCGAGGAGCGGAGCAGGTCGAGCTCGTGCGGGATCGAGCGGTCGTCGACCTCGGTCGCGTGCCGCGGGCGCCAGGCGGCGATGCGGAGCGCCTCGAGGGCGTCGGAGCCGGCGAGCGCCACGCCCGCCGCGCGGGTCCGGGACTCGAGCCCGTCGAGCGCCGCGCGCGGCACGAGGGTCTCGCGGGCGGTCCAGCCGGCCGCGGGGTGCGCGGGAGCGGTGGCGTACTGCCAGCCGCCGGGCTGCACCTGCGCCCACGGATCGAGCCAGCTGATGCCGGACTCCCCCGCGAGCTCGAGGGCCAGCGCGGTCGCGGGGCCGTCGCCGAGCGTCGCGAGCGTCGCGAACTCGACGGTGCGGTCGGCGATCTCGACGCGGAGCATGAAGCGCATCCGGTCGAGCCAGGCCGCGAGCCCCGGCGTCTCGTCGCGGTCGAGGAGGAGCCAGGCGGTCTCGCCGTCGTCGACGACGCGGATGAGGTGCTCGATCCGCCCGGACGGGTCCAGCAGCAGAGTCTCGGCCGAGTCGCCGGGGGCGAGGCGGGCGAGCGCCTGGCTGGTCAGCGAGTCGAGCCAGGTGAGGCGGTCCGGACCGGTGACGGTGACGACGCCGCGACCCGAGAGGTCGACGATCGCGGTGCCCGCGGCGAGCGCCCGCTGCTCGCGGAACGGCTCGCCGTAGTGCGCGGCGACGCCGGGCTCGGCCGCACTGGTCCCGACGACGGCGCCCGAGACAGACAGGAGCGGGGAGATCGGCAGCCGCTCGGAGGACGCGGTCTCATTCGACACGGGCGAGCCTTCCGGAGGAGTGGGTGCGGAGTCCCTGGCCGAGCGCGGCGATGTCCCACGCCCAGAGCAGGTGGTCGTCGACGAGGCCGTAGAGGCGGGTGGCGGCCGCGTAGTCCTTCGCGGCGGCGGTGCGCATGACGGCGTCGGTCGCGAGGTCGATCCGCGGGCCCTTGACCTGGCCGAGGTACAGCTCGCTGACGCCGTCGGGGTGCACCAGCGACACCTCGATGTCGAAGCCGCCGGCCCCGTTGCGCAGCGTCTCGACCGACTCGGCGTCGGGGAACGCGGGCGCACCGCGGCCCGGGAGCATCGCGGGGCCCGCGTCGGCGTCGGTGAGCGGGCGGCTGAGCCGCCAGTAGCCCATCTCGCTCACGAGCGGCCGATGGCCGACCTCGCTGTCGTCCTCGAGCAGCCAGGTGTACGAGCTGTAGTTGAGGTAGGGCAGGCCGTCGTAGCTGAAGCTCACGCGGTGGCCGAACTCGGCCTGCACGGAGTCGTCGCCGACGGCGTAGTCGATGACGCCCGATCCCTCCCAGACGCCGAGAAGCCAGGAGAGCGGGACGAGTTCGGGCGGGAGGCCCGAGGGGAGGGAGATCAAACCTGCTCCGGCGGCGGCTAGCGCTGGCCGCGGTAGAGCTTGTAGACGACCACGCCGGAGACCCACGCGATCGCGAGGGAGGCGAGCCCGAGCAGTCCGAGATAGAAGAGTTCGAGGGCGAGAAGCATGAGTCCATCCTATCCGGCGGCACCGACGCGACGGGGTGGAGGAGGCCCGATCAGAGCGAGGCGAGGGCGGCGATGCCGCTGGCGACCGCGACGACGACCATCGCGCCGACGACGCTCGTCATCGTGCGCACCAGGTAGCCGTCCGCCTTCGCCACGGCGAGCTGGACGGCGAAGGTCGCGAGGACGCAGCCGCCGAAGGTCAGCGCCAGCCAGAGCTGCTGCGAGACGGCCGGGGCGATCACCAGGGTGACGACGGAGCCGAGGAGCGCGAGCACCCAGACCGCTGCCACTCCCGCGCGATCCCTGCCCATCCCTCAATTGTGCCCCAGGGAATCGGCCTCTCCGACCCGCCGCTAGTATTGCCGGAGACCAATCCTGGAGGATCCGTGGCGCAGTTGTTGATACTGACCTCAGCCGGTGGCTCGGAGGTCCTCCCCGCACTGGGCCTGCTCAGCCACAAGACCCGGCAGATCCCGGCGGAGCCGGCGCACCTCGTGAACGCCCCGAGCTGCGACCTCATCTTCGTCGACGCCCGGCAGGACCTGGCCAGCGCGAAGTCGCTCTGCAAGATCCTGACCACCACCGGGATCAACGTCCCGCTCATCCTCATCCTCACCGAGGGCGGTCTCACCGCGGTCTCGGCGGACTGGGGCGTGAACGACGTCATCCTCGACTCGGCGGGCCCCGCCGAGGTCGACGCCCGCATCCGGCTGGTCATCGGCCGACTCGCGCAGGAGCAGTCGACCTCGCGGATCCAGGCGTCCGGCGTCGTGATCGACGAGGCCAGCTACTCCGCGAAGGTGCACGGGCGCCCGCTCGACCTCACCTTCAAGGAGTTCGAGCTGCTGCGGTTCTTCGCGACGCACCCGTCGCGCGTCTTCACCCGCGAGCAGCTGCTCAGCGAGGTCTGGGGCTACGACTACTTCGGCGGCACCCGCACGGTCGACGTGCACGTGCGGCGCCTGCGCGCCAAGCTCGGCGATCTGGAATCGCTCATCGGGACGGTCCGCAACGTCGGATACCGCTTCAACGTGTACGAAGAGGACAATGAACGAGTCGCTCAATCTCTCGGTTGAGAACCTGGCCGATCCCGCCGTCGCCGCGGGGCTCGAGCACCTGATCGGCCGGGCCGCCTGGTTCGACGGCCGGCCGCCGTTCAGCGATCAGACCCTGATCGACGCGCGGGCCGGATCGCGCACACTCCTCGTCGGCCTGCGCGCCGACGTCGTGGTGGCGGCCGCCGTGCTCGGCCAGGGCGAGCTGGAGTTCGTGGTGGACCCGGAGTGGCGCGGCGTCGGCTTCGGCCGCGCCGTCCTCGATCAGGTGCTCGCGAGCGGGCGCACCGGGCTCCTGGCCTGGGCGCACGGTGACCACCCGGCGGCCAGGGCCCTCGCCGCCTCGCACGACTTCGCGCCGGTGCGTACGCTGCTGCACCTCGCGCTCGATCCGCTCGTCGCCCCGGAGGTGAGCGTCCCCGAGGGCTTCGCGCTCTCCGACGGCCGCGACCTCGACCCGGCCGAGTGGGTCGCTCTCAACGCCCGGGTCTTCGCCGCGCACCCGGAGCAGGGCCGGATCACCGAGGACGACCTGGCCGCACGCCGGGCCGAGTCCTGGTACGACGACGGGGACTTCCTCCTGCTCCGCGACGCCGACGGCGCGCTCGTCGGCTACGACTGGCTGAAGATCGAGCCGGAGTCGACGACGGGCGAGATCTACGTCCTCGGCGTGGCCCCCGAGACCGCCGGTCGCGGACTCGGCCGGACGCTCCTCGGGGCGGGACTCGCCCGGATGCTCGAGCGCGGCTGCGCCGTCGCGGACCTCTACGTCGAGGCGGAGAACCGCTCCGCCGTGGCGCTGTACCGCTCGCTCGGCTTCACCGACGCCGCCGTCGACGTGCAGTACCTGCACCGCCGCCCCGCGGTGCGCTGAGCGGCGCACCGGCTCCGAGGCTCCTCCCCAGGGCGGGTTCACCCGGCATTCACCACGGGCGGCGCGGGCGCGTCCGAGGCGGTGCCAGGATGGTCGCATGGACGGCGACAACCTGATTCTCGAAGACGGCCTGAGCGACGAGCTCGACGACGACTTCGACGAGGAGGAGGAGGGTCACTCCGACCCCCTGCTCCCGGACGACCGCTACCTCGACCGCGAGCTGAGCTGGCTGGCGTTCAACCAGCGCGTGCTCGAGCTGGCCGAGGACCCGCTGGTCCCCGCGCTCGAGCGGGCCAACTTCCTCGCGATCTTCTCGTCCAACCTCGACGAGTTCTTCATGGTCCGCGTCGCGGGGCTGAAGCGCCGCATCCTCACCGGTCTCGCGCTGCCCACCAACATCGGGCGGGTGCCGGTCGACGTGCTGACCGACATCTCCGAGAAGGCGCACCTGCTGCAGCAGCGGCACTCGCGCGCCTTCAAGGAGCTCGTCGAGCCGGCCCTCCGCGACGCCGGGATCGACATCGTCCGCTGGAGCGAGCTCAGCGACGCCGAGCGCGAGGTGCTCGACGACTACTTCTCGGCGCAGGTCTTCCCCGTGCTGATGCCGCTGGCCGTCGACCCGGCGCACCCGTTCCCCTACATCTCCGGGCTCTCGCTCAACCTCTCGGTGCGCGTGCGCAACCCGAAGACCCAGAAGACCGAGTTCGCCCGCCTCAAGGTGCCGCAGATGCTGCCGCGCTTCGTGCGGATCGCCGGCGTCGCCGCTCCGGGCGAGCCGATGCGCTTCATCTCGCTCGAGGACCTGATCGCGAACCAGCTCGACGACCTCTTCCCGGGCATGGAGATCCTCGACCACCACGTCTTCCGGGTCACCCGCAATGAGGACGTCGAAGTCGACGAGGACGAGACCGAGAACCTGATCAAGGCGCTCGAGAAGGAGCTCCTCCGCCGCCGGTTCGGCCCGCCCATCCGCCTCGAGGTGACCGACGACATGGACGACGAGACCCTCGGGCTCCTCGTCCGCGAGCTCGACATCACCACGCAGGAGGTCTACAAGCTCCCCGCGCCGCTCGACCTCGGCGGCCTGTTCAGCCTCCAGAAGATCGACCGGCCGGACCTGAAGTACCCCAACCACGTCCCGACGACGGCCGTGCAGCTCTCGCCGAGCGAGCCGAACCAGCGCCAGGACATCTTCAAGGCGGTCTCGCGCGGCGACGTGCTGCTGCACCACCCCTACGAGTCCTTCGCGACGAGCGTCCAGGCGTTCCTCGAGCAGGCCGCGGCCGACCCCGACGTGCTGGCGATCAAGCAGACGCTGTACCGCACCTCGGGCGACTCCCCCATCGTCGAGGCGCTGATCGACGCCGCGGAGTCCGGCAAGCAGGTGCTCGCGCTCGTCGAGATCAAGGCGCGCTTCGACGAGAAGGCCAACATCTCCTGGGCGCGCAAGCTCGAGAAGGCCGGCGTCCACGTGGTCTACGGCCTCGTCGGGCTGAAGACCCACTGCAAGCTCGCGCTGGTCATCCGCCAGGAGAAGGGCGGGGTGCTGCGGCACTACTCCCACATCGGCACCGGCAACTACAATCCGAAGACCTCGCGGATCTACGAGGACCTCGGCCTGCTGACCGCCGACCCTGAGGTCGGCAAGGACCTCACCCGCCTCTTCAACGAGCTCTCCGGCTACGCGATCGAGAAGAAGTTCAAGCGCCTGCTGGTCGCGCCGCGTCATCTGCGCAAGGGACTGCTGAAGCGGATCGCGGCCGAGACCGAGAACGCTCGCGCCGGCCGCCCCTCGGGCATCCGGATCAAGATGAACTCGATCGTCGACGAGTCGGTGATCGACGCGCTCTACCGCGCGAGCCAGGCCGGCGTGCCCGTCGACGTCTGGGTCCGCGGCATCTGCGGGCTGAAGCCCGGGCAGGAGGGACTCTCGGAGAACATCCGCGTCCGCTCCATCCTCGGGCGCTACCTCGAGCACTCCCGCATCTTCAGCTTCGTCAACGGCGGCGAGCCCGAGGTCTTCATCGGCAGCGCCGACATGATGCACCGCAACCTCGACCGCCGCGTCGAGGCGCTGGTGCGGATCGTCGAGCCGGCGCACCTCAGCGAGATCGCCGACATGTTCGACCGCGCGATGGACGAGAAGACCGCCTCCTGGTGGCTCGGCCCGGACGGGATCTGGACGCGGCACCACCTCGACGAGGACGGCGCACCCCTCTCCGATCTGCAGAACCGGCTGATGGCGCACATCACGCACCGCAAGCGCACGGCGACGCGGACCGGCTCCCGAGCCTCCACCCGCTGACGCCGTGACGGGGACCGTCTACGCGGCCGGCGCCGTGTGCTGGCGGATCATCGAGGGGCGCCTGCACGTCCTGGTGATCCACCGGCCGCACCGCAAGGACGTCAGCCTGCCCAAGGGCAAGGTCGATCCGGGCGAGTCGCTGCCGGAGACCGCGGTGCGCGAGATCCGCGAGGAGACCGGGTTCGCGGTCGCGCTCGGAGTGCCGCTCGGCACCGTGCAGTACGCGCTGCCGAACGGGCGACCGAAGACCGTGCACTACTGGGCGGCACGAGTGACCGAGAAGGCGGTGCTCGCCTCGGACTTCGTGCCGAACCGCGAGGTCGAGGCGCTCGAGTGGGTCACGATCAAGCGCGCCCGCAGCTACCTGACCTACCCGCACGACATCGAGATCGTCGACGAGTTCGCGCGGATCGTCTCGCGCGGCACGCATGACACCTTCGCCGTCGTGGTGCTCCGGCACGCGAAGGCGGTCCCCGCGTCCTCCTGGGACGGGCGCGACTCCACCCGGCGGCTCAACCGCCGCGGCGACGAGGAGGCGGCCGCCGCGAGCCGCGCCGTCGCCGCCTGGCGGCCCCGTCGGCTCGTCACGAGCACGGCGAAGCGCTGCCGGGCCACGATCGCTCCGCTCTCCGCGCTGCTCAAGCGGCCGGTCCGCCTCTCGGAGGACCTCAGCCAGGACGCGCACGAGCACGGCGCCGCCGACGTCCGCTCGGTCGTCGGCAAGCGGGTCCGCGCGCGCAAGAGCGCCGTGCTCTGCAGCCACGGTCCGGTGATCCCCGAGATCCTGCGCGAGCTGGCACTGGCCACCGCGACCCCGATCGGCCCGTACCTCGAGGAGGCCTCCGACCTGCCGACCGGCGGCTTCGCGGTCGTGCACCTCTCCGTCCAGCACCCGGGGTCCGGGATCGTCGCGATCGAGACGCACGCACCGCTCGAGTAGCTCCCGAAAGGGCGGCGGGAGTGCCGCGCGAATACTGCTCCTCCGCGCTCAGCGGCGCCTGAGGGCGGCCCGTCGTTCACCGCGCGTTCACCGAGCGGACGGGGCCAGGACACGACCCCTCCGTACTCTCGCTGGCGGGCCGCACCAAGCCCGTCCATCCCCCCTGCTTTCCTACCCGAAAGGGATACTTGTGCGTTTCTCGCGTCTCGGCCAGGCGGCCGTCATCGCCGCCGTCGCAGCCATCACGCTGACCTCCTGTGCTGCCAACGAGGGAGGCGCCTCCGCGGGCGAGTCCTCCGGCTCAGCCAGCACCCTCGAGGGCACCCTCAACGGCATCGGCGCCTCCTCGCAGGGCTCCGCCCAGGAGGCCTGGGTCTCCGCCTTCCAGCAGGCGAACACCGGCGTCACCGTCAACTACTCCCCCGACGGCTCCGGCGCGGGCCGTGAGGCCTTCATCGCCGGCGGCGCCGACTTCGCCGGCTCGGACCGCGCGCTGAAGCTCGAGGAGCTCGACGGCTCCTTCGGCAAGTGCGTCGAGGGCACCTCCGCCATCGACGTCCCGGCCTACATCTCGCCGATCGCGATCGTCTTCAACGTGGAGGGTGTCGACGAGCTCAACCTCGACGCCGCCACCATCGCGGGCATCTTCAAGGGCACCATCACCACCTGGAACGCCCCCGAGATCGCCGCGCTGAACCCCGACGCGACGCTCCCGTCCTCGAACATCACCGCCGTGCACCGCTCGGACGACTCGGGCACCACCGAGAACTTCGCCGCGTACCTCAACGCGACCGCGCCCACCGTGTGGGACGCCGAGCCCGACGGAGTCTGGCCCTACGAGGGCGGCGAGGCGGCCCAGGGCACCTCGGGCGTCATCGACACCGTCACCAACGGCCAGAACACCATCGGCTACGCCGACGCCTCGCGCGCCGGCAGCCTGGGCACCGCCAAGGTGAAGGTCGGCGACGACTTCGTCGCCTACTCGCCCGAGGCCGCTGCCGCGATCGTCGACGCGTCCCCCGAGGCGACCGACCGTCCCGAGAACGACATCGTCTACGAGATCGACTACGCCTCCGAGGAGGCCGGCGTCTACCCGGTCGTCCTGGTGAGCTACCTCATCGCCTGCCAGGAGTACCAGGACGCCGCGACGGGCGAGCTCGTCAAGGCGTACCTCGGCTACGTGACCAGCGAGGAGGGCCAGCAGGAGGCCGCCACCTCCGCCGGCGCCGCGCCGCTCTCGTCGGAGCTGTCGACCCAGGTCGCGACGGCCATCGAGTCGATCAAGTAACCTCCCCCTCATGACGCGGCCCCGGACCCCAGCCGGTCCGGGGCCGCGTCACGGCTCGGCCCCCTCCCCCACACCGAACGCAGGGACACCCACATGACCACCGCAGAGCGGCCCGTCGGCGCCATCAAGGCGAAGCAGCGGCCCGCAGACCGGATCTTCTCCGGAACGGCAGTCGCCTCCGGCGCGCTGATCCTCGTCATCCTCGCCGCCGTCGCCCTCTTCCTGGTCGTCCAGTCGATCCCGGCTCTCACGGCGTCCCCTGACACGATCTCCGGCGGAGCGGGCTTCTGGTCCTACGTCGGCCCGCTCGTGTTCGGCACCGTCTACGCCGCCGGGCTCGCGATGGTGATCGCGGTCCCCATCGCGATCGGGATCGCGCTCTTCATCTCGCACTACGCCCCGCGCAAGCTCGCGCAGGGCCTCGGCTACGTGATCGACCTGCTGGCCGCTGTGCCGTCGGTCGTCTTCGGCCTCTGGGGCATCACGGTGCTCGCCCCCTTCGTCCAGCCGTTCTACGCGTTCCTCACGGACGCCTTCGGCTGGTTCCCGCTCTTCAACGGCCCGGTCTCCGGCACCGGCCGCACGATCCTCACCGTGGCCCTCGTGCTCGCGGTCATGATCCTGCCGATCGTCACGGCGATCTCGCGCGAGGTGTTCCTCCAGACGCCGACGCTGCACGAGGAGGCCGCGCTCGCCCTGGGCGCGACCCGCTGGGAGATGGTCCGCACCGCGGTCCTGCCCTTCGGCCGCCCCGGCATCATCTCCGCGTCGATGCTCGGCCTCGGCCGCGCACTCGGCGAGACGATGGCGGTCGCCATCGTGCTCTCGCCGTCCTTCGTCGTGAACTTCGCTTTGCTGCAGTCGACGAACTCGAACACCGTCGCCGCGAACATCGCGCTGAGCTTCCCCGAGGCCTACGGCCTGAAGGTCAACGAGCTCGTCGCCTCCGGCCTGATGCTCTTCGTCATCACGCTGCTCGTCAACATGCTCGCCCGCTACATCATCAACCGCCGCAAGGCCTTCTCGGGAGCGAACTGATGGTCACGATGACTCCGCCCCGCCAGCGCCGCGTCGAGGACGCGGTCCCTGCGCCGGTCAACACGCTCACCAGCGGCCAGCTGCCCAAGTGGGCGCCCGTCGCCCTCCTGGTCGGCAGCATCGCCGTGATGGCGCTCGTCTACGCCCTCCTCGCCGTCACCGGCACCACCCAGGGCTTCGACGTCGTCGGCACCGTCTTCTTCGGCGCCGTGCTCTACACGGTCGCCGTCTTCGTCCTCGCCCGCCTGGTCGAGGGCCCCCGCCGCGCGACCGACCGGGTCGTCACCACCCTGGTCACCGCCGCCTTCGTCGTCGCGCTGATCCCGCTGATCTCGCTGATGTACACCGCGGTCACCGCGGGCGCCGCGCGCTTCGACCTCCTCTTCTTCACCTCCTCGATGCGCAACGTCGTCGGCGAGGGCGGCGGAGCGCTGCACGCGATCGTGGGCACGCTGATCATCACGGCGCTGGCCGCGGTCATCTCGATCCCGATCGGCCTGATGACGGCCATCTACCTCGTCGAGTACGGCCGGGGCGCGCTCGCCCGCGGCATCACCTTCTTCGTCGACGTGATGACCGGCATCCCCTCGATCGTCGCCGGCCTCTTCGCCTACGCCCTGCTGGTGCTCCTCTTCGGCGACGGCATCCGGATGGGCTTCGGCGGCGCGATCGCGCTGTCGGTGCTGATGATCCCGGTCGTCGTGCGCTCCACCGAGGAGATGCTGCGCCTGGTCCCGAACGAGCTGCGCGAGGCGTCCTTCGCCCTCGGCGTGCCGAAGTGGCTGACCGTCGTGAAGATCGTCCTGCCGACCTCGATCGCCGGGATCGTCACGGGCGTCATGCTCTCGATCGCCCGCGTCATCGGCGAGACCGCCCCGCTGCTCATCGTCGCCGGGTTCACCCAGTCGATGAACTACAACCCGTTCGACGACCGGATGATGACCCTCCCGGTCTACGTGTTCCGCCAGTACGCCGACCAGGGGGCCGACGCGGCCGCCTACATCGATCGGGCCTGGACCGGCGCGCTGGTCCTCATCCTGATCGTCATGCTGCTCAACCTGCTCGCTCGCCTGGTCGCGCGCATCTTCGCCCCCAAGCTCGGCCGCTAACCCTAAGGATCTCCGTTGTCCAAGCGCATCGAAGTCAACGACCTCAACGTCTACTACAGCAAGTTCCTCGCGGTCGAGGGAGTCGGTCTCACCATCGAGCCCCGCACCGTCACGGCGTTCATCGGCCCCTCCGGCTGCGGCAAGTCGACCTTCCTCCGCACGCTCAACCGCATGCACGAGGTCATCCCCGGCGCCTACGTCGACGGCGAGGTGCTGATCGACGGCAACAACCTCTACGGCCCGGGCGTCGACCCGGTGCTCGTACGCCGCCAGGTGGGCATGGTCTTCCAGCGCCCCAACCCGTTCCCGACGATGTCCATCCGCGACAACGTGCTGGCCGGCGTCAAGCTCAACAACCGCCGCATCTCGAAGTCCGACGCGGACGACCTCGTCGAGAAGTCGCTGCAGGGCGCGAACCTCTGGAACGAGGTCAAGGACCGGCTCGAGAAGCCCGGCTCCGGCCTCTCCGGCGGTCAGCAGCAGCGGCTCTGCATCGCCCGCGCCATCGCCGTCTCTCCCGACGTGCTGCTGATGGACGAGCCGTGCTCGGCCCTCGACCCGATCTCGACCCTCGCGATCGAGGACCTGATCGAGGAGCTCAAGAACGACTACACGATCGTCATCGTGACCCACAACATGCAGCAGGCCTCGCGCGTCTCGGACCGCACCGCGTTCTTCAACATCGCAGGCACCGGCAAGCCCGGCAAGCTCATCGAGTACGACGACACCGCCACGATCTTCTCGCGGCCGTCCGTCCAGGCGACCGAGGACTACGTCTCGGGCCGCTTCGGCTGAGCCTCCGACCGCACGCACGAGAGCCGCACTCCTCCGGGGGTGCGGCTCTTCTGCTGTCCGGAGCCCGTGAGAGCCGTCTGCAGTCCGCATTCCCGGGTGGGGAGCGCAGAAGAGCCGCACCCCTCGGGGAGTGCGGCTCTTCTGTACTCGATGCTGTGGCGGTGTCAGGCGGTCGCGATGGCCAGGATCGGGTCGGTGGTCGGCGCCTCGGAGCCGCCCGCGTCCTCGACGGTCACCGCGACGACGGCGCCCTCGGCGAGCGTGCCCTCCAGCGGTGCGACCGTGCGGCCGTCACCCCCGTCGAACGTCCCGGCCGAGACCGGGCCGGACGAGCCGATGTACCAGAGCTCGTAGGTCTTGTCGTCGGGCAGGGGCGCGAGGTCGTCGACGACGAGGGCCGAGCGGCCGAGCGAGGCCGACCAGACCAGGGTCGCGGTCTCGCCGGTCGCGACGGCTCCGGCGGTCTCCTGCACGTCGGGGGCGCTGCGGATCTGCTCGAGGGCGCTCAGCTGCTGGCTCTGCCCGGCATCGGGCGTGAGCAGCGGCGGGAGCGCCACTCCCCCGACCACGATGACGGCCGCGGCGGCGGCGGCGGAGAGGTAGACGGCGGGGCGGGTGAACCAGCGCCCGCGGGCGCGGGTCTCGGCGCCGTGGCGGCCCGAGGTCGCGGCGGCGGACGGCGCAGCGGCCGACGGCCCGCTCGCGGCGGACGCGGAGGGCTCGACGGCGTGCAGGGTCGGGACCTTCTCGCGCCGCTCGGCGGGGTCCTCGGCCGGAGCATCGGCGGTGTCGTCACGGGGCAGCTGGGGCGTGGTCGCGATCAGCGCCATCAGATCCGCCTTGAGGGCCGGCGACGGTGCGACCGACGGGGCGTCGGCGGCCAGCGCGTCGGCCACGGTCGAGAAGGCGTCGGCCTCGCCGCGCGCCTCCGGATTCTCGTCCAGGAATCTCTCGTACCGGGCGGTCTCGTCCGGGGTGAGGATGCCGAGTGCGTGTCCTGCTGCGAGTTCGCGCGGATCTTCGGGGAGTTGCACGTCGTTCACAGGGCCACCCCCATCTCTTCTCTCAGTCGTATCATCCCGTCGCGCAGGCGCGTTTTTATGGTACCGACGGGGCAGTTCAGGATCCCGGCGATCTCGCTGTGCGAGTATCCGCCGTAGTACGCGAGCTGCAGCGCTTGCCGCTGGAGCTCGGTCAGCCGCTCCAGGGCGGCGGTGACCTTCTCGTGCTCGAGGGACACCTCCGCCTGCTCGGCGACCTGGTCGTAGTCGCGACCGAGGTCGCGGATTCCTATGCGGACGTCCCGATCACGGCCCGCTTGGGCCGCGCGAACCCGATCGATGGCCCTGCGGTGTGCCATCGTGAGGATCCAGGTCGTCGCACTTCCCTTATTCGGAGCGAAGCGTCCAGCGGTTTGCCAGATCTCGAGGAAGACCTCCTGGGCCACCTCCTCCGACTGGGCGCGGTCGACCAGGACCCGCGTGATCAGTCCGAGGACGCGCGAGGCGACGAGGTCGTAGAGCTGCGAGAACGCGGCCTGCTCCCCCGCGGCGATCCGCTCGAGGAGAGCGCCGAGGTCGGGGGCGGTGCCCTCGGCGGTGGTGTCGTCGCTCATGCGCCCTGCCCTGCTCGTGCCCGGGACTTCAGATTCCGGGTCATCCAGAAGGCTGTCACGGCGAGTCCCGCGATCACGACCGACACTTCGAGGGGGAGGACGACGAAGCGGACGTCGAGAGCGAAGCCGCCCAGGTCGACCAGCGCCGCGGCGCCCATCCGCGGGGCGAGCCAGAGTCCGATCACGGCCGCGAGGGCCGCGGTCAGACCGGCGGAGCTGCGCGGACGGACGAGCACCCAGAGCGCCGCGGCCACGTCGAGCACGGCGAGCGTGCGCATCAGGGCACCCTGCGAGAAGACGACGCCGTTGCCGAGGAGGGCGCCGATCTCGTCGTCGACGCCGGGGGCGGAGAGGAAGAGGAGGACGGCGATCACCAGGAGGGCGATCCCGGCCCACCACCGCGCGCCGATCCGGAGTGCCCTGCGGTTCTTCATTCCGGATGTCGCCTGTCTGTCGGGGACTCTGCCGGGAGGGGAGGACTCGCGCCTCGGACCGCCCGCCACTGGGCCCTCGCTCGCCGCCGGGATCCGCTGGGGATGCTGTCGAGAGGAGAAGGGGCCGGATCGCAGAAACGCCTCTCGGCGCGAGGCCGCTCGAAGCGGCTATAAGTGGAGCCCGGGGTTACTGCGATCCGGCTCCGACCAGTGTACCGGCTGTCCCCCGCAGGCCCGCGAGGGGCGTTCGCGGAGCGAGAACGCGGGGTGCCGCGGGGCGCCGCGATCGGGTAGCGGAGCCCGCTCCTACTCGAGCGAGTCGCTGCGCCAGAGGCGTGCGCAGCTCACCAGCTCGGCCGCGGTGGTCGAGAGCCGGAGGGCGCGGGTGGTCAGCTGGCTCGCCCGCGGTCCGTCGATCAGCTCGACGTCGTCGGCGACCGACGCGGCACCGGAGGCGCTCACGCGGCAGAAGGCCGCCGCACGGTCGAGGGCGACGGCGAAGTCGCCGTCGAACACTCCGCGGAGGATGCGGTCGGCCAGCTCGGTGATCTCGGCCGGGCCGGTCGGCGTGACCGCGCCGGCGACGACCGGGTCGATGGTCGCCGAGAGCTCGACGCCGCGCTGGTAGAGGAAGCTCGTGCTCTCCGGATCCTGCCGGATCACGAGCCGCAGCAGGTAGATGCGCCAGAGGGCGCCGGGGAGGCTGGACGGGCTGGAGCGGGCCCAGAGCTCGGCGAGCGCGTCGATGCCGTTGTGGTCGGTGTACTCGACCAGGCGGTCGATGACCACCGGATCCGGGTCCTCGCGCACCCGGCTGAGCAGTGCGATCGCCGTCTCGTGGGCGACCCGGCTGATCTGCGCCGGGTCCTCCCCGCCCTGGAACGCCTCGAAGACGCGGGAGGGGAACTTGGTCGGCTTGTGGAAGCCGTCTGTCATGGGGCCGCCTTCCGCGGTCGGGCGGGACGCGCGGACGCGTCCTGCTTCGTGGGGGTTCGAGGAGGGTAACGCCTGCGCCTGGGCAGGTATGCCCGACGCCGGTCCGGGCGCGCGGGGGCGCTACCCTGGATGCCGCGGGCCTCTAGCTCAGTTGGCAGAGCAGCGGACTTTTAATCCGCGGGTCGTCGGTTCGAGCCCGACGGGGCCCACTCCTCCCGCCGTCCCCGAGCACGACCGCCGCGTGACGCGCGCCGGTGGACACGGCGGAGCAGCAGCGCTCGACGCCCCTCCCGATGTCGGCCGAGATCACTCGTGGCAGAGGGACCAGGCGGCGTCGGGGTACTCGCGCTCCTCGCCGTCCTCGAACGAGACCAGGCGCCAGACGCCGTCGTGGTGCTCGAGGAGGCGGCCGCGGACGATCTCGGACTGCCAGCCGTCCACGGTGCGGAACCAGTGGACCAGGCGGACGGTCGTGCTCTGGTGGGGCTGGAGGCGGTGGGTCATCGGGTGTGTCCTGTCGGGGCGTGGTGGTGGCGGGACGCCTGGTGGAGCTGCTCGATCGGCGGGGGGTCTCGGTACGCCGCCGGCGGCGGCTACTCGACCAACAGGGATCGGTGGCGGGGAGGGGCTGCTCGAGAGTCGGGTCGGCTGGAAGACAGGCCGCAGATCTTGCTGGTCGAGGAGCCCCGCAGGGGCGTATCGAGACCCACCTCCCTACGAACCTCGGTCGCCTCCTCGCCCCGCGATGGCGGCTGAGCGATCAGCAGGGGTGGCCGCGGGGGCGGGGCGACCGGCGGAAGGGGACACCGCCGGCCGCCCCTGCGGGTCAGCGCGTGGGGTCGTCGGCCCAGAAGCAGACCATCGTCATGGTCGAGCGGTAGAACAGCGTCTTCGCGTCGACCTTGTCGACCGCGCGACCGGGATCGTCGAGGTACTCCTCTCCGGCCGAGTCGACGCCCGGCGGCAGACAGGCGTCCTGGGCCACGTAGCGGGTCGGCTTCTTCGGGGCGTACCAGTCCCCGCCGTCGCCCTGCTCGGTGCCGGGGATGAACGACGGGATCCTCGTGTAGGAGCAGACCAGCGTCAGCGAGGCGCCGGTGCGGACGAAGCGGTAGCTGGTCGTCGAGAGGCTGATGTCGGGCGAGCCCGTCAGGAGGGCGCCGTAGTAGCAGGAGCCGTTCGACGAGATGTCGGTCGAGGCGTAGCCGTCGAGATTGGCCCCGGCGTTGTGGTCGGCGAGGGCGGGGGTGGCGGCGGCGCCCACGAGGGCGACGGAGGCGGCGAGGGCGAGCAGGGTGGAGCGGAAGGACGGCATGACGGTCTCCTCATCGAGACGGCGTCGGCGCTGAGCGTCGGCAGGGAGCGGTCGCTCGTCGTGCGAGCGGAGGGCGGGCCCGGCTCGTGGGACGACGTCGTCCCCGTGCTCGGCCCCGCAGGCGTCCGGCGGACCGGATGACCCGAATTCTAGACCGCTGTGCGCGCGCTGTCTGCCCCCTGCGAGGTCAAGCAGGCACTCCTGCCACGGCCGTCAGACCAGGCGACCGGAGCGCAGCCTGCGGGAGCGGCGGCGCAGCGTCCGGTCGCTCGGACCGAAGCTGTCGGATTCGAGGAGGAGTCTCAGCGAGAGCGAGACCTGGCGGGCGAGACGCGGGTCGATCCCCTCCGGGATCCGTACCGCGTCGATGAGATCGAGAGCCGTCTGCGTGGTCCGGGACATCGCCATGCCCGTGACCCTAGAGAGGGTCGGCGCATCCTGACGGCCCCGACACGGGGGCGCACGACGGCAGCAATGCTCAGCCGTCGTGCGCCCGGGTGCGGGTGGGGCGGGAGGCTACTTGCTGCCGTCGCCGCGGCCGGTCGCGGACTGCAGGCGATCGATGTGCTCGGACGCCTCCGCCTTCGTGATGTCGGCGGGGAGGGTCTCGCCCGCCTCGCGGGCGAGGGTGTCGAGGTAGCTGCGCTGCGGGCCGGTCATCGGCTCGTCGCCGGTGACCCAGTCGGACGGGTCCTTGCTGGCGCTGGTGTCGCTGCCGTCATCGGCACGGGCGCCGAGGACGTCGCCCTCGGTCTTGACGTCGGGATCGGTGGTGTTGGGGATGTCGTCGCTCATGCTGCGACCGTACGCCCGACCACCGACACCGGCGAGGGCTTGCGGAGCGGTCCGGAGCGACCCGTTCCGATCGCACACAGGATGCGGCGGGCGTCCCGAGTCAGGAGCCGAGCAGCGCGTGCGCGACGGTGAAGATCACCAGGCCGGCCAGCGAGCCGACGACGGTGCCGTTGATCCGGATGAACTGCAGGTCCTTGCCGACCTGCAGCTCGAGCTTCTCGGAGGTCTCCTGCGGGTCCCAGCGGCCGATCGTCTCGCCGATGATGCTGGCGATGTCGCCCCTATAGCGATCGACGAGGTTGGCCGCGACGGTGCCGATCCAGGTGTCGACGGTCGAGGCGAGCGCCTGATCGGTCGAGAGACGGCGGCCGAGGTCGACGACGATCGACTCGATGCTCGCGCGCAGCGGGCTCTCCGGGTCGTCCATCGCGCCGAGGAGCGACGACTTCGTCGACTCCCAGGCGTCCCCGGCCAGCTCGCGCACCGGGGGGCTGTCGAAGGCGCGGTTCTTGATCTCCTCGACGCGCATGATCAGGTCGGGGTCGCTGCCGAGGTCCTTCGCGAGCGTCGCGAGGTAGCCGTCCACCGCGATCCGGAAGGGGTGACCCTGGTCGTCGCGGATCGTCTCGACGAGGACGAGCGCCTCGCGGTAGAGCCGCTCGTCGACCGCGCGACTGACCGCGGAGGGCAGCCAGCTGGGGAGCCGGCCGCTGACCATCCGGGTGAAGCTCTCGGGGTTCGCGATCAGCCAGGCCTCGGCCTGCTCGACCAGCGTGTCCACGAGTCGGCGGTGGTGCCCCGCCTCGACGACGCTGCCGACGAGCGAGCCGAGCGGCGGGCCCCATTGCGGATCGAGCAGGTGGCGCCGGGCGAGCGCCTCGATCACGCGCTGCACGTCGGAGTCGTCGAGCAGCGCGATCGCGGACCGGACCGCCGCCGCGCTCTCGCCGCCGACGCGGTGCGCGTTCTCGGGCTCGGCGAGCCAGAGCCCGGCACGGCGGGCGATGCCGAAGGAGTCGAGCTTCTCGCGGACGATCGCGCCGCGGAGGAAGTTCTCCTCGACGAACTGGGCGAGGCTCGCGCCGATCTCGTCCTTCTTGGTCGGGATGATCGCCGTGTGCGGGATCGGCAGCCCGAGCGGCCGTCGGAAGAGCGCCGTCACCGCGAACCAGTCCGCGAGCGCGCCGACCATGCCGCCCTCGCTCGCCGCGCGCACCCACTGCAGCCAGGGGTAGCGGTCCTGGAGGGCGAAGGACACGGCGAACACGATCGCCATCAGCACCAGCAGCCCGGTGGCGAGCCGCTTCATCGCGACGAGGGCGGCGCGCTTGGCCTCGTCGTCGCGCCCGGCGGAGGTGCGCCCGGCGGAGGTGCCGCCGGCGGAGGTGCCGCCGGCGGAGGTGCTGACGGCGCTCGTGCTGCTCGTCGTCATGACGAGGCGGGGAAGCCCTCGTGGCGGATGCCCCAGGCGACGCTCCACTCCTCGCCCGGCTCGAGCCAGCGCAGGCCCTGACCGGAGTTGAGCGCCTCGGCGGGCGCGGTCATCGGCTCGACCGCGATGGCGGTCTTGACGTCGTCGCCGTCCGGGAAGATCCGGGTGATGAAGACCTGGATGAAGTTGTGCGAGGCGTCGGCCCAGAGCAGCACGCGGCGGCCGTCGTCGGCGCGGAGGCCGTGGACGCTCTCGCCGTCGACGATCGTGACGTCGGCCCAGGCGTCGTCGAGCTCGAGCTCGCCGATCCGGCGGCCGCGACGGAGGTCCCACTCGGTGCCGTCGACCGGGCTCTGACCCGTGGGGTTGAGCCGCTCGTCGACCTCGATGTGCACCGCCGCGTCGACCGTGATCTCGAGCTCGTCGGTCGGGACGTCGCCGATCGCGAGGAACGGGTGAGTGCCGATCGCGACCGGCGCCTCATCGGCGCCGACGTTGACGACGCGGTGCACGACCTTCAGGCCGTCGGCCTGCAGCTCGTAGCGGACCGTGGTCTCGAGGTGGAACGGGTAGCCCGCCTGCGGGACGACGGGCGCGGCGAGCTCGACGAAGGACGGGCCCTGCTCGACGACGCGGTAGGAGGCACTGCGCAGCAGGCCGTGGATCGCGTTGTGGTACTTGGGCTCGGTGATGTCGAGCTGCTGGGTGCGCCCGGCGTGGTGCCAGCGGCCGTCCTTGACGCGGTTGGGCCAGGGCATCAGGACGATGCCCGAGCCGAACGGCGGGACGACGCTCTCGGGGTATCCGGCGGTGATCTCGACGCCGTCGACGGAGAGGTGGCGCAGCCCTGCGGCCACCTCCGTGACGACGGCGTGCAGGGTGCGTCCCTCGGCGGTGAGGTCGAGGGCGAACTGGCGCCCGGTTGCAGGGGCGGGAGTGAAGTCGGCCATCCCTGAATCCTACGGACCGGCACCGCCGTCGGCCTGCGGACCGGGCCGGAGCGTGCCGCAGAGGGTGACGGCGAGGCCCGCCGCCTCGAGCCGCTCCACGACGGCGCCGCCCGCGGCCGCGCCGGTGAGCAGGCGGTCGAACTCCTCGGTGCCGGCGACCCGGCCGAGGTCGACGACGCCGAGCTTGCTCGAGTCGGCGACCACGACGCGTCGGGTGGCCGCGTGCAGCATGCGGCGCTTGAGCGTCGCCTCGGGCAGGTTCACGTTGGTCACCCCCGCCTCGGGATGGACGCCCGTGCAGCCGACGAAGACGACGTCGGCGCGGATCCGTTCGAGCACCTCGGACGCGAGAGGCTCGACGAGGGAGTGCTGCAGCGGGCGCAGGGTGCCGCCGGTGACGACGACGGTGAAGCGCGGGATGGCGGGCTCGAGGGCGAGGGCGATGCTGAGGCCGTTGGTGACGACGGTGACGTCGCGGAGGTCGTCCCGCGCCACGAGTGCGTGAGCGATCGCGAGCGTCGTGGTGCCGACGTCGAGGATCACGCTCTCGCCGGAGACGACCGAGGCGGCGGCCTCGCGGCCGATCGCGGCCTTCTCGTCGGAGGCGGAGGCGAGGCCCTCCTCGAACGAGCGCTCCCCCGAGCGCTCGCCGGTCGGCACGGCTCCCCCGCGGACGCGCTGGACGGTCCCCTCGCCGGCGAGCCGATCGAGGTCGGATCGGACGGTGACGACGGAGACGCCGAGGCGATCGGAGAGGTCCGCGACGGAGACGAAGCCCTGCTTCTCGGCGAGCAGCCGCATCTCGAAGCGGCGCTCGAGCGCCGAGCGGCTCTCCTGCTCCCCGTCCGTCCTCATCGCTCCATCGTGTCCTTCGCGCCATCGACTTGTCAAAGAGAAACCGCGCTTTCCTTTCCGAAGGTCGCGGTCTATCGTGGGCGGTGCCATGAACGAAGCGATCCCCCTCTCCGCCGGCGTCGTCAAGCGCCCGCACGTCCTCGCCGACGGCCGCGACCTCATCTACTTCGATGACGCGGACACGTCCCTCCCTCCCGAGCGCTCGGCGGATGCCCGCGAGCTCGATCCCCGACCTGCGACCGCGCGCATGCGCCAGGACGTCCTCACCGGGGAGTGGGTGTCGATCGCCGCCTCCCGGCAGAACCGCGTCTTCCTCCCGCCGGCCGAGCTCGACCCGCTCGCCCCGGCCTCCCCCACCAATCCGTCGGAGGTGCCGAGCGTCTACGACGTCGCCGTCTTCGAGAACCGCTCGCCGTCCTTCGGGCCGCTGCTCGAGGACGAGGACGCGCCCGCGTCCCTCGAGGACCTCCGCACGCTCGGCCTCGGCCGGACCCTGACGAGCGTCGGCCGCTGCGAGGTCGTCTGCTTCAGCCCCGAGCACGAGGGGTCGTTCGCGACCCTCTCCGCCTCGCGGGCCCGCACTGTCGTGGAGGCGTGGGCCGACCGCGTCGCCGCACTGTCGGCCCTGCCCGGGGTGCAGCAGGTCTTCCCGTTCGAGAACCGCGGAGAGGCGATCGGCGTCACCCTGCACCACCCGCACGGCCAGATCTACTCCTACCCGTACGTCACCCCGCGGACGACGCGGCTGCTCGCGTCGCTCGACGCCTACGGTCCCGGGATGTTCGCCGACATCCTCGCCTTCGAGCAGGCCGGCGAGCGCGTGCTCGTCCGCGGCGAGCACTGGACCGCCTTCGTGCCCTTCGCCGCGCGCTGGCCCATCGAGGTGCACGTGCTGCCGCACCGCCACGTGGCCGACATCAGCGAGACGACGCCCGAGGAGCGCGACGAGCTCGCCGTGGTCTACCAGCGGCTCCTGCGCGGGATCGATGCGCTCTACGACTCGCCCACCCCCTACATCTCCGCCTGGCACCAGGCGCCGGTGCACGAGCGGCGCGACGAGGTGCGGCTCATGCTGCAGATCACGTCGCCGCGCCGCGCCGCCACCAAGCTCAAGTACCTGGCGGGCAGTGAGGCGGCGATGGGCGCCTGGATCGGCGACATCGCTCCTGAGACGAGCGCCGCCGCCCTGCGCGAGGCGATCGAGCGCGCCGACGCCGCCACCCTGGCCGCCGAGACGGCCGCGAACCCCGACGCGTCGCTCCCCGCCGCCGACACCACCCCCGAGGAGAACCGATGACCACCTCCGCCTCCCTCGACGCCGTCGCCGAGCGCGCCGCGCAGGACTTCGAGCGCGCCTACGGCCACCCTGCCGTCGGCGTCTGGGCCGGACCCGGCCGCGTCAACCTGATCGGCGAGCACACCGACTACAACGACGGCTTCGTCTTCCCGTTCGCCATCGACCGCGCCACCGCGATGGCCGTCGCGCCGAGGGAGGACCGGGTCGTCCGGATCTCGAGCGCCTTCTCCCCCGAGCACGTCGAGATCTCGCTGGACGACCTCGGGCCGGACGCGCTCGACGGCTGGTCGGCCTACCCGCTCGGCGTCGTCTGGGCGCTCAGCGAGTACGGCGTCGACCTCGGCGCGCGCTCGGGCTTCGACGCCTTCGTCGACTCCGACGTGCCGGTCGGCGCGGGGCTCTCCAGCTCGGCCGCGCTGATGTGCGCGATGGCCGTGGCGCTGAACGAGCTCTGGGAGCTCGGGCTCGACCGCGCGACGCTCGCCCGCGTGGGCCGTCGCGCCGAGAACGTCGCCGTCGGCGCGCCGACCGGGATCATGGACGAGTCCGCCTCGCTGTTCGGCGAGCGCGACGCGGCCGTCTTCCTCGACTGCCGGAGCCTGGACACCGAGGTCGTGCCGCTCGGCTTCGAGGAGGCCGGGCTGGTGCTTCTCGTCATCGACACCCGGGTCGAGCACGCGCACGCCACCGGCGGCTACGCCGAGCGCCGCGCCTCCTGCGAGCTCGGGGCGTCGACGCTCGGAGTGGAGTCGCTGCGCGAGCTGTCGGTGGAGGACCTGCCCCGCGCCGAGGAGCTCCTCGACGACGTGACCTACCGCCGCGTGAAGCATGTGGTGACCGAGGACGCCCGCGTCCTCACGACCGTCCGCACCCTCCGCGAGCAGGGACCGCGCGCGATCGGCGAGCTCCTCGACGCCGGCCACGTCTCGCTCCGCGACGACTTCGAGATCTCGATCCCCGAGCTCGACACCGCGGTCGAGGCCTCCCGCGGCGCCGGCGCGATCGGTGCGCGGATGACGGGCGGCGGCTTCGGCGGCTCCGCCATCGCACTCACCCCCGTCGAGAAGGAGGAGGAGGTCCGCGCGGCGGTCCTCGCCGCCTTCGCCGACAAGGGCTTCCGCACCCCCGAGCTGTTCCTCGTGACCGCGGCCGACGGCGCAGGCCGCGTCCGCTGACCCTCGGACCTCCTAGAAAGATCACCTGGTAGGCATGGGCGGACCATGCTGATCGAGTAGCCCGCGGAGTGAGCGTCTCGAGATCCACCACCGTCAGAACGCGAGTCTGCAGACCCGCCCTGTCGAGGGCGGTGGGTCTCGATACGCCCCTGCGGGGCTACTCGACCAGCATGAAAAGGGGCGCGGCGCGTCCTTCCCCTCACCACCGAGACGCAAGGCGGCTTCGCCGACCGATACGCCCGCGGAGCGGGCTGCTCGATCAGCAGGCTTCGCCGACCGAGCAGCAGAACGGGTCACGCCGGCGGGACGACCGGGCGAAGGCCGCCTCCGGTGACGCGGACGAGCTCCGCGGCGCTGGTCGGGTAGACGGTGTGGGCGTGGCCGGCGGCCGCCCAGACGGTGTCGTACTCGGCCAGGGCGGTGTCGACCACGGTGAGCAGCGGGGTCGGGTGACCGACCGGCGCGACGCCTCCGATGGTCTGGCCCGTCGCGGCCTTGACGACCGACGCCGAGGCACGGGTGATCTCCCCACCGAGCTCGTCGCCCAGCCAGTCGGTGTCGACGCGGTGCCCACCGCTGGTGAGGACCAGCAGCGGCGTCCCGTCGAGGAGGAAGATCAGCGAGTTCGCGATCTGGCCGACCTCGATGCCGAGGGCCGCAGCGGCGAGCGCCGCCGTCGACGCCGCCTCATCGAGCCAGCGGACCGGCGGCCGCACCCCGTGGACCTCGAGATCGGCCAGGACGCGGTCGACCGCGGGGTGGCTGCGCTCGCTCATGCGAACGACCGTAGCCGACCCCGCGGCCGGTGGAACCGCTACTTCGTGAGCGTCGCGATGTCGATGACGAAGCGGTAGCGCACGTCCGAGGCGAGCACGCGCTCGTAGGCCTCGTTGATCTGCGACGCCGAGACGACCTCGACCTCGCTCGCGATGCCCTTCTCGGCGCAGAAGTCGAGCATCTCCTGGGTCTCGCGGATGCCGCCGATGCCGGAGCCCGCGAAGGAGCGGCGCGCGGCGAACAGGGTGAAGACGTGCAGCGGCAGCGCCTCGGCCGGAGCGCCGACGTTGACCATCGTGCCGTTGCGGCGCAGGAGGCCGAGGTAGGCGTCCAGGTCGAGCGGCGCGCTGACCGTGTTGATGATGATGTCGAAGGAGTTCTTGAGCGTCGAGAACGTCTCCTCGTCCTTCGTCGCGTAGTAGTGATCGGCGCCCAGACGGAGGCCGTCCTCCTTCTTGCTCAGCGTCTGCGACAGCACGGTGACCTCGGCGCCCATCGCGTGCGCGAACTTGACGGCCATGTGGCCGAGCCCGCCGAGACCGACGACGGCGACCCGCTTGCCGGGGCCCGCCTCCCAGTGCGAGAGCGGCGAGTAGGTGGTGATGCCGGCGCAGAGCAGCGGCGCGGCGGCCTCGTACGGGATCGACTCCGGGACGCGGAGCACGAAGTCCTCGACGACGACGACGTGGGTGGAGTAGCCGCCCTGGGTGACGGTGCCGTCGCGGTCGACGGAGGCGTAGGTGCCGGTGTTGCCCTTCAGGCAGTACTGCTCCTCGCCGGCGAGGCAGTTCTCGCATTCGCGGCAGGAGTTGACCATGCAGCCGACGCCGACGCGGTCGCCGACCTTGTGCTTGGACACCTCGGAGCCGACCTCGGCGACGACGCCGACGATCTCGTGGCCGACGGTGAGGGGGTACTGGACGGGGCCCCACTCGCCGCGGACGGTGTGGATGTCGGAGTGGCAGATGCCCGCGTAGGCGATCTCGATGAGCACGTCGTGCGCTCCGACGTCGCGGCGCTCGATCGTGGTGGGGACGAGCGGCTCGGTGGCGGAGGGGGCGGCGTAGGCGTTGACGGTCAGCATGTTTTCTCCTTCGTGGGGGCGCGCTCGAGCGGTGGTCCGGAGGGGGTGGGAACGCGAGCGCGTCTGCCCACGCTAGCGAGCCCCGGCTGGACGCCGCCCGTAGGCTCGGAGGATGCGGAGTGCGATCGACCTGAACGCCGACCTCGGCGAGGGCTTCGGCGTGTGGTCGCTCGGCGACGACGACGCAATGCTCCGGCTCGTCACCAGCGCGAACATCGCCTGCGGCTTCCACGCCGGCGACCCCTCGATCATGCTCGCCACCTGCCGCACCGCCGCCGAGCGCGGCGTGGCGATCGGCGCCCACGTCGCGTACCGCGACCTCGTCGGCTTCGGCCGGCGCGACCTGCCCGTCGGCCCCGACGAGCTGCACGCCGACGTCGCCTATCAGCTCGGCGCCCTGCAGGCGATCGCGCGGGCCGCGGGCACGGAGGTGCGCTACGTGAAGCCGCACGGCGCCCTCTACAACCGCATCGTCCACGACGAGCGGCAGGCGGAGGCGGTGGTCGCCGCCGTCCGCGACACCGCGCCCGGACTGCCCCTGCTCGGCCTCGGGTCCTCCGCCGTCGAGCGGGCGGCGGCGAACGCCGGCCTGCCGTTCCTCCGCGAGGCGTTCGTGGACCGCGGCTACCGCGCCGACGGGACGCTCGTCCCACGCGGCGAGCCGGGCGACCTGCTGGCCGACCCGGCGGTCGTCGCGGCCCGGGCCGTGCGGATGGTCCTCGAGGGCGCAGTGACGGCGGCTTCGGGCGAGGACGTGAAGCTCGACGTCGACTCCCTCTGCGTGCACGGCGACACCCCCGGCGCCGTCGCGATGGCGGAGGCGGTGCGCACGGCCCTCGCCGAGGCGGGCGTCGCTCTGGCGAGCGCCGCCCCGTGATCCCGGTGCGGCTGCTGCCCTCCGGCGACTGCGCCGTGCTGGTCGAGGTCGACGGCCTCGACGAGGCGCTCGCCCTCGCGGCGGCGCTCGACCGCTCCCGCCCCGCAGGTGTGCTCGACCTCGTCCCCGCCGCGCGGACGGTCCTCGTCGTGCTGGACGAGTCACTGCCGGTCGCGACCGTGTCCCCGTGGATCCTGCGGACCGCGGAGGCGACCGAGCCGAACGGGCCGGGCACGGTCGGCCGCCGGCACGAGATCGCCGTCCGCTACGACGGCGCCGACCTCGCCGAGGCAGCGGACGCCCTCGGCTGGACGCCCGCCGAACTGATCCGCCACCACACGGCGACCCCGTGGCGCGCGGCCTTCGGCGGCTTCGCCCCCGGCTTCGCCTACCTGGTCGCGCTCGCCCCCTGGCCGGAGGTCGCCCGCCGCGCCGAGCCGCGCACCCGAGTCCCGGCCGGCGCGGTCGCCCTCGCAGCGGGCTACTCCGGCGTCTACCCGCGCTCCTCCCCCGGCGGCTGGCAGCTGATCGGCTCGACCGACGCGGTGCTCTGGGACATCGAGCGCCTGCCGCCCGCCCTGCTCGCCCCCGGCGACGAGGTCCGCTTCCGGGCGCTGCCGTGAGCCTGCGCGTCCTCGACCCCGGCCCCCTCGCCCTCGTCGAGGACCACGGCCGCCCCGGCCACGCCGCCGTCGGGGTCGGACGCTCCGGCGCGATGGACCGCGGCGCCCTCCGCCTCGCGAACCGCCTCCTCGGCAACGCCCGGGACGCAGCCGCCCTCGAGCTGCTCGGCGCCGGCTTCACCGCCCGCTTCGAGACCCCCACCTGGATCAGCCTCACCGGCGCCGCCGGAGCCGCGACCCTCGACGGCGCAGCCCTCGCCCGCGTCCTGCCGACGCTCGCTCCCGCCGGCTCGGTCCTGAGGCTCGGCCCCCTGACGGCGGGCCTGCGCCGCACCCTCGGCGTCCGCGGCGGCATCGCCGCGCCGCCCGTCCTCGGCTCCCGCTCCCGCGACACCCTCTCGGCCCTCGGCCCGACCCCTCTCCGCCCCGGCGACCTGCTCGCGTTCGGCCTCCCCGCCGCCCCGGTCCTCCTCCCCGACTGGTGGCCCTTCGACCCCCCTCGGAACCCGGTCCTGCGCGTCCTCCCCGGCCCCCGCCTCGACCTCCTGCCCCCCGGCACGTGGCAGCGCCTGCTCACCGGCCCCTGGCACCTCAGCCCCTCCGCCGACCGCATCGGCCTCCGCCTCACCGGCACCCCCCTCCCCACAGGCGACGCCCCCGAACTCCCCAGCGAGGCCCTGGTCCACGGCTCGATCCAGCTCCCGCCCTCCGGCCTCCCCGTCCTCTTCGGCCCCGACCACCCGACAACGGGCGGCTACCCCGTCCTCGCCGTCATCGCCTCGCCCTCCCTCGACGCCCTGGCCCACCTGACCCCCGGCGACGAGGTCCGCTTCCACGCCTGAGCACGGAGGTCGGCCCGCACCTGGTCCCTTACCCCGGACTCCGCACCGCGCCGCCCGAAGGGCGCGCCCCTCTGCAGTCGCCGCCCCGGAGGGGCGCGGTGTCTCGTCGCGGCTCCTGGCTCGGGTCTGGCGGGCGCGCCGCAGGCGCGCGGGAAGGAGCCGCGACGAGGCACCGCGCCCCTCCCACCGTCAGACCGCCGGCAGCAAGCACCCCCCCCGACGTCGTACTAGCGAAGAGCCCGCTCCGCCGCCCCCACCACGTTGTGGATCAGCATCGCCCGCGTCATCGGCCCGACCCCGCCCGGCACCGGCGACAGCCACCCCGCGACCTCCGCGACTCCGGGAGCGACGTCGCCGGTCAGCTTCGCCTTCCCCGTCTCCGGATTCTCGACCCGGGTGATCCCCACGTCGAGCACCGCCGCCCCCGGCTTCACCCAGTCCGCCGCGATCAGCCCCGGAACACCCACCGCGGCGACGACGATGTCCGCCCGCCGCACCTCCGCCGCGAGATCCGTCGTCCGCGAGTGCGTCAGCGTCACCGTCGCATCGAGCCCCTTGCGGGTCAGCAGCAGCCCGAGCGGGCGGCCGACCGTGAGCCCGCGCCCGACGACGACGACGTGCTTCCCCGAGATCGGGATCTCGTGGCGCTTCAGCATCTCGACGATGCCGTTCGGCGTGCAGGGCAGCGGGCTGTCGAGCTCGCCCTCGACGCCCAGCACCAGCCGGCCGAGGTTGGTCGGGTGCAGCCCGTCGGCGTCCTTGTCCGGGTCCATCAGCTCGAGCATCGCGTTCTCGTCGATGCCCTTGGGCAGCGGCAGCTGGATGATGTAGCCGGTCACCGAGTCCGACTCGTTGAGCTGCCGGATGGCCGCGCGGATGTCCTCCGCGGAGGCCGTGGCGGGCAGGTCGACGCGGATCGACTCGATGCCCACCTCCGCGCAGTCGCGGTGCTTGCCCGCGACGTAGGAGCGCGAGGCCGGGTCGTCGCCGACCAGCAGCGTGCCGAGACCGGGCACGACGCCCTTCTCTCGCAGCACCGCCACGCGCTCGGCGATCTCCGCCTTGACCGTCGCGGCGGTCGCGACGCCGTCGAGTACCTGTGCCGTCATCGTGCAACTCCTCGTTCGTCGGCGCTCCCGCGCCTGTCGTGCAGTGGTGCTCGGCGGGGTCCGGAGGCGCACTCGGCGCTCCGGACCCCGCTGAGCACGGGGAAGCGGTGCGGCCTACAGCCCCGGGTACAGCGGGAAGTCGTCCGTGAGCCCCTTGACCCGGGCGCGCAGCGCCTCGAGGTCGGCCGAGGGCTTGAGCGCCTCGGCGATCACGTCGGCCACGACGGTGAACTCGGCGTCGCCGAAGCCGCGGGTCGCGAGCGCGGGGGTGCCGATCCGCAGGCCCGAGGTGACCATCGGCGGGCGCGGGTCGAACGGCACCGCGTTGCGGTTGACCGTGATGCCGACCTCGTGCAGGCGGTCCTCGGCCTGCTTGCCGTCGAGCGGGGAGTTGCGCAGGTCGGCGAGCACGAGGTGCACGTCGGTGCCGCCGGTGAGCACGTCGATGCCCTCGGCCTTCGAGTCGGCGGCGGTGAGCCGCTCGGCGAGGATCTGGGCGCCGCGGATGGTGCGCGCCTGGCGGTCGGCGAACTCCTGCTCGCCCGCGAGCTTGAAGGCGGTGGCCTTCGCGGCGATGACGTGCATGAGCGGCCCGCCCTGCTGGCCCGGGAAGACGGCGGAGTTGAGCTTCTTGGCGTACTCCTGCTTGGCGAGGATGAGGCCCGAGCGCGGGCCGGCCAGCGTCTTGTGCACGGTGGTGGTCACCACGTCGGCGTGCGGGACGGGCGAGGGGTGCAGGCCCGCGGCGACGAGTCCGGCGAAGTGGGCCATGTCGACCCAGAGCTTGGCGCCGACCTCGTCGGCGATCGCGCGGAACGCCTCGAAGTCGAGGTGACGGGGGTACGCCGACCAGCCGGCGATGAGGACCTGCGGGCGGACCTCGAGGGCCTTCTCGCGGACCGCGTCCATGTCGATGCGGAAGGTCTGCGGGTCGACTCCGTACGCGGTGGCGTTGTAGAGCTTGCCCGAGAAGTTGAGCTTCATCCCGTGGGTGAGGTGGCCGCCGTGCGCCAGCTCGAGGCCGAGGATGGTGTCGCCCGGCTGGACGAGGGCGGCGAGCGCCGCCGCGTTCGCGGTCGCTCCGGAGTGCGGCTGGACGTTCGCGAACTCGGCGGCGAAGAGGGCCTTCGCGCGGTCGATCGCGAGCTGCTCGGCGACGTCGACGAACTCGCAGCCGCCGTAGTAGCGGCGGCCGGGGTAGCCCTCTGCGTACTTGTTGGTGAGGACCGAGCCCTGCGACTCGAGGATCGCGCGCGGCACGAAGTTCTCGCTGGCGATCATCTCGAGGTAGCCGCGCTGGCGGTCGAGCTCCTGCTGCAGGACGGCGGCGATCTCGGGATCGACGACGGAGACGGGCTCGTTGAACGAGGCCGAGACACCGGTGCTGGCGGTGCTCGAGGCGGGAGAAGAGGACACGTGCGCTCCTTGGCTGCGAAACGGATGGCGTCCGCGAGGCGACGAGGCACGCTCGGGCACGCAGAACAACGGTATCCGTTCCGGCCCAGGCGAGCGGCAGGAAAAGTGTCCGGAAGAGGTCTCCGGAGAGGGTGCCGCTCCCTGATGGTCACCCATCCGAACGCCAGTCGCGACGCGGCCAGTGTAGCAACGGGCGGCCGATATCCTGAGCGGATGCAGACCGATTCCGCCGCGCCCGCTCCCGCCCGAACGCCCGCCGACGCGGCGAGCGGCGGCTCCGACGACGGTCCCGGCAACCACTGGACGCTCACCTTCGCCTGCCCCGACCTGCCCGGCATCGTGCACGCGGTCTCGGGAGCGGTGGTCCAGGCCCGCGGCAACATCACCGAGAGTCAGCAGTTCTCCAGCGCCGACACCGGGCGCTTCTTCATGCGCCTGCAGGTGCAGTCGCCCGTCACCCGCGACGAGTTCGAGGCCGCGCTGCTGCCCGTCACCGAGCACTACGGCATGACCTGGCGGCTCGACGTCGTCGGCCGCCCGTTGCGCACGCTGCTGCTCGCCTCCACGGCGGGGCACTGCGTGAACGACCTGCTCTTCCGCCAGCGCGCCGGGCAGCTCGCGATCGACATCCCGCTGATCCTCTCGAACCACGCCACCCTGCAGGACCTGGCCGGCTTCTACGGAGTGCCGTTCGAGTCGCGCGCGGTGACGTCGCCCGAGACCAAGCGCGCCTTCGAGGAGCGCGTCGTCGAGGTCGTCGAGGAGCACGACGTCGAGCTGGTCGTCCTCGCCCGCTACATGCAGATCCTCTCCCCCGAGCTCTGCGCGCGCCTGGCCGGCCGGGCGATCAACATCCACCACTCCTTCCTGCCGGGCTTCAAGGGCGCGAACCCCTACAAGCAGGCGCACGCCCGCGGGGTGAAGCTGATCGGTGCGACCGCGCACTTCGTGACGAGCGACCTCGACGAGGGCCCGATCATCGAGCAGAACGTGGTGCGGGTGGATCACTCGCACTCCCCCGCGCAGCTGGTCGCGATCGGGCAGGACGAGGAGAGCCGCACGCTGACCCAGGCCGTGAAGTGGTTCGCGGAGGACCGCGTGCTGCTCGACGGCGCCCGCACGATCATCTTCCACTGACCCCGCGCCGGTCACCGGCGGCGTCGAGTCGCCCGGAGCGGCTGACCGCAGGGCGGGAGAACGAGCCCTCTCGGGCGACTCACCGCGGGCGGATACGATGGTCCGCGTGAATCGAGCGACAGCGGGCACTGCACGGACCGATCCGAAGGTCGGAGCGAACGATGTGCTCCGCCTCGTGCTCGAGCTGTTCGCGTTCGTCAGCCTCGGGCTGTGGGGCTTCCTGTCCTGGGACCTGCCGTGGAGCATCGTCTTCGGCGTGGGCGCACCGGTGCTGGCGATCCTGCTCTGGGCGCTCTTCCTGTCGCCGCGCGCCGTCCTCGCGATCGACCTCTACGGCCGCTCGCTGATCGAGCTGCTGATCATGGGTGCCGCCGCCCTCGCCTGGCTCGACCTCGGCCAGCCCGTCGTGGCGATCGTCTTCGGCGTGGTCGCCGTGGTGTCCGGCGTGATCTCGGGGCGCCGCGCGCTGAGCTGACGGCGCTGTGCGAGTGCACCTCTGCTGATCGAGTAGCCCGCGCAGCGGGCGTATCGAGATCCACCACCGTCTGAACCGGAGCCTGCAGACCACCCTGCAGGCGACGGCGGGCCAGCATGTTCCAGCGATTCGGCTCCCTGCTCATGCTGATCGAGTAGCCCGCGCAGCGGGCGCATCGAGATCCCGCGCCCAACGAGCGACGGCCGCCCCGCCGCCCCCGGAGGGGCGTGCGGAGCGGCCGTCGACGGGCTGCGGAGGGCTACTCCGCGGCGCCCGCCTCACGCTGCGCGAGGGCGCGGCGACGCAGTCCCGTCAGCACCGCTCCGGCGCCGATCAGCGCCAGGGCGCCCGCTCCGAGCAGTCCGCCGCCGAAGCCGGTGGAGGGCAGCCCGCCCGCGCCATGGCCGGGCGCGCCCGGTCCAGCGGTGGGCGTGGAGGTCGGCGCGGGAGGCGCGGTCGGTCCGGCGGTCGGCGTCCCGGTCGGAGCCGGCGTCGCCGTCGGTCCGGCGGTCGGCGTCGCGGTCGGCTCGGCCGTGGGTCCGGCCGTCGGCGTCGCGGTCGGAGCCGGCGTCGCCGCCTCCGTCACGTCCACGCTGACGAGGGTCCGGAGACCCGAGTCCGCGTAGTCGACGCTGCCGAGGTACTGCGCCGGGCCGGCGAGGCCGGTCCACGACACGGAGTAGCTCGTCGGCGCGCCGAGGACCGCGTCGACGGTCTCGGGCGCGGTGGTCAGCGAGCCCTCGCCGCCGTCCGCCGCGATGAGGAAGCTCCGGAGGTCGAAGGTCGCCTCCGGCTCCGCGCCCACCGCGTAGATGTCCGCGGAGACCAGGTAGCTGCCGGCCTCGGGGGCGTAGAGGTCCACCCGCTCGTCGGCCGAGCCGGTCGCGCTGGTCGCCGTGGGCACCGGCTTCCCGTCGACGATCTGCGAGACCGTCAGGTCGAGGTCGGCGGTGTCGTCGAGCGAGTCGAGGTCGAACCGGGCGAACTCGGTGCCCTCGGGCACCTCGACGGTCGTCTCGAACGTCACGCCCTGCGGCAGCGTGCCGGTGTGGCCGTCCGCCGCGGTCGCGTCCTCGGCGAGGACTCCCACCGCGAGTCCGCTCGGAACCAGCGGCAGGGGGCCGTCGATGCCGGGGATGATCTCGGCGCTCGTCGAGCCGGTCGAGCCGGAGCCCGACACCTCGTACGGCGCGTCGAGCAGCACGGGACGCACGGCCACGGGGCTGCGCACCTCGTGCTCGGCGCTCGACCAGGTGAGGTAGCCGGTCGCGAACTCGGTGAGCTCGGCGTCGGTCCTCGTGAAGGTCACCGTGTACTCGGCGGTCTGGCCCGCTCCGGTGAAGGAGAGGGTGGACGGCGAGACGACGGCGTCGATCCCGGGGATGTCGAGGGCGGCGGTGTAGCTGCCGGCCTCGGTCGAGGTGACCGTGCGGGTGACCGTCTGGGTCCCGGCCAGGGCGCCGATCGCGATCGAGGCCTGGTTGAGGTCGGACGGGTCGATCGCCTCGACCGCGTCGAGCTCGGGGTCGGCGAAGACGTAGCCGGCCCCCTTGAGGAACGCGATCCAGTCGCTCGTGCCGCTCTCGTAGAGCAGTCCGGGGTCGAGGAACGCGGTCGGGTCGACGTGTCCCGCGCCCTGAGCGAAGACGTCATCGGACGCGGCGCCCGACTGGTCGACGCTGTCGTAGGAGGTCGTCATCATGGCCGACTTGACCGCCGACGGCGACGCGTTCGGGCTCACGCCCAGGATGAGGGCGGCGAGGCCCGCGATGTGCGGGGAGGACATCGAGGTGCCGGACTCGAACGCGAAGGCGGGGTCGTCGCCCTCGGCGTTGAAGCTGTCGGCGAGGATCGCGACGCCGGGCGCCGTGAGGTCGGGCTTGAGCACGTCCGTGCCGTCCGCCTCGGCCGGTCCGCGCGAGGAGAAGCCCGCGACCTGCGGCACCGGGATCTCGGTGCCGGTCGCGTTGCCCTCGGTCAGCGTCGCCGTCGCGCCCGCGGTGCCGGCGTACGCGGTGATCGCGTCGTAGGCCTGCGAGTCGATCTGGATGCTCGGGACCGAGTGGTCGTCGACGTGCAGGGCGTTCGGGAACGGGTTCAGCAGCAGCATGCCGATGCCCCCGGCCCGGTCGACCTCGGCCGACTTGGAGACGCGCGCGGTGACGCCGGCGGTGCAGGCGACGATCTTCCCGGCGACCTTCGCGGCGTCGAGCGAGCCCGGCGCGCAGATGTCGGCGTTCTCGGTCCCGGCGACGACGACGTCGGCGCTGTTCACGAGCGGGCCGGTCACGTCGTCGTGCACGCTGATCGATCCGCCGACGAAGGCCTGGCCGTCACCGAGGGTGGCGGTGGCCGTGTAGGTCGGGATCGAGGACGCGGCGACCGTGGTGTACCAGGGCGAGGCGTGGTCGAGGGTCGAGACGCCCGGGCCGGAGTTGCCGGCCGAGGCGGCCACGAAGACACCCGCGGCCGCGGCGTTCAGGAACGCCTCGTCGTAGGGGGTCAGCGTCGAGACGGCGGAACCGCCGCCGATCGAGAAGTTGATGACGTCGACGCCGTCCGCGACGGCCGCGTTGATCGCGGCCAGGATGCCCTCGCCGGAGCAGTAGTCGTCGTCGTCGGTCCCGTTCTCGTCGCCGTTCCAGCAGACCTTGTAGGCGGCGACCTTCGCGGCGGGTGCGACACCGGAGATGGTGCCGTAGTCGTAGCCGTCGACCGAGGCCTCGACGTCGGCGTTGCCGGCCGCCGTGCTCGCGGTGTGCGAGCCGTGGCCGTCCGCGTCGCGCGGCGAGCGGTACTCCGGGTTGTCGGTCGAGCCGGCCTTCTCGTTCGGGCCGAGGAACCAGCGGGCGCCGATCAGCTTCTGGTTGCACTCGCCGCCGTCCCACTGCTCGGATCCGGCGAGGCCGGGCGAGCAGGAGCCGGCGAAGGTGGTGCCGTCCGACTTGGCGTAGCGGACGGTCGTGCCGTCCGTGTACGGAGCGGCACCCGGGGAGGTCGCGAGCGGAGCGCCCGCGAAGGACGGGTTCTCGGGTGCGATGCCGGAGTCGATGACGCCGACGACGATGCCCTCGCCGGCCTTCTCGACACCGCCGACGGTGTCCCAGACTCCGCCGTCGCCCTCGAGGCCGAGGAAGCTCGTCGAGGACTCCTGCCCGGTGTCAGGAACGGGGATGCCGGCGTCGGCGGCGGCGGTCGGAGCCGGCGCGGTCGAGGCCGCGGCACGGTCGAGCTTCAGGTCCTCGAGCTCCCGCACCTGCGCGACGTCCTTGCGGCCGGCGAGCTCGCTCGCCTGCTCGGCGGTGAGCGAGGCGGAGAAGCCGTTGAGGGCGACCGTGTAGTGGTAGCCGATCGCGGCGTCGACAGCGGCGGCGACGTCGTCCTGCCGCTGCTCGAGGTGAGCGGAGTAGTCCTCGACCGGGGCCGAGCGGGCCTGCAGCTGCGCGCCGGCGTCCGGAGCGGTGCGGGCGAAGCGGGCGTCGGTGCCCTCGTAGGTCGCCGCGGACGGCTCGACGAGCGTGACGACGTAGTCGCCGTCGTCGAAGGTCTGGAGGGTGGAGAGTCCGCCGACGAGAGCGGCCCCGCCGACGAGCGGGGCGGCCGAGGCGGCCGAGACGGCGAAGGCGCCGGAGGCGGCGATGCCGAGGACGGCGAGGCCGGCGAGGATGCGCTTCTCAGCGCGGCGGACGGGTGGACGGTGGGACAAGTGAAGCGGCAATCGATGTCCTTTACTCACAGTTGCTGAGAACCGGATCGGTTCTCGCACAGAGTCGACCCTACGAACTGGATCGCCCGGCTCTGTTACGAACAGGTAACGAAGTCCTTGTTCGGGGGACAACGGCGTCCGATCTCCGGGGATCCCGGTGCCCCCATTTCGGGGACTCCGCCCCGCCGGTCCTACGCTGGCGGGATGCGCACCCCGAACCCCGACGCCGCCGTCGGCGTCCTGCTCCCCCGCGATCTCCCCGCCGCCGAGGTCCTGCCCTACGCCCGCCGCGCCGAGGAGCTCGGCTTCGACGAGCTCTGGGTCGTCGAGGACCTCGGCTTCCGCGGCGGCATCGCCCAGGCCGCGGCCGTGCTCGCCGCGACCGAGCGGATCGTCGTCGGCATCGGCATCCTGCCCGCCGCGGTGCGCACCGCCGCGTTCACCGCGATGGAGCTCGGCACCCTCGCCGAGCTCTTCCCCGGCCGCGTCCACGCGGGCATCGGCCACGGCATGCCGGGCTGGATGCGCGGACTCGGCGTCTGGCCGAAGAGCCCGCTGACCCTGCTCTCGGAGCAGTTCGATGCGATCCGCGCACTGCTCGCCGGCGAGGAGGTGACCCGTGACGGCCGCTACGTCCACGTCGACGGCCTGCGGCTCGAGTCGCCGCCGCAGATCGTGCCACCGCTGCTGGCCGGGGTCCGCGGACCGCGCTCGCTCGAGCTGGCCGGGCGCATCGCCGACGGGGCGATCCTCGCCGAGCCGGTCGTTCCGGAGTACCTCGCCCGGGCCCGCGAGCAGATGGGCACGCCGGGCCGCGTCGTCGCCTACAACGTGGCCGCTGTCTCGGACGACGCCGGAGAGGCCCGCGCCGCCGTGCGCCCGGGACTGGAGTGGGTCGGCGAGCCGGACTGGGCACCGCACATCGAGCCGCTGCCCTTCGCCGAGGAGTTCGCGCAGCTGCGCGCCTGGAGCGCCGACCGCGCCGCCTTCGTCCGCGATCTGCCGGACGAGTGGGTCGACCGCCTCGCCGTCGTCGGGACGCCGGAGACGGCGCGCGCGCGGATCGACGAGCTGCACGCGGCCGGAGCGGCCAGCACGGTGCTCATGCCGGTCGGCAGCGACCCGCGCGGGGCGATGGAGCAGCTGGCCCGCGTGCTCTGACGCCGGCCGACCCGTCGCACATCCGACCCGTCGCACCGTCGGCACGCGGAAACGGCTCCGGCTCGCGGGATCCGAGGATCACCGCGAGCCGGAGCCGTTCGTGCGAGCCCTGGACGGGCCGGCGGACGGGAGGTCAGGCCTCCATGCGCGCCTTGAGGTTCGCGTCGAGCGTGGCGAGGAACTCCTCGGTCGTCTGCCAGGCCTGGTCGGGGCCGACGAGGAGCGCGAGGTCCTTCGTCATGCTGCCGGACTCGACCGTCTTGATGACGACGTCCTCGAGGGTCAGCGAGAAGTCGATGAGCTCCTGGTTGCCGTCGAGCTTGCCGCGGTGCGCGAGGCCGCGCGTCCAGGCGTAGATCGAGGCGATCGGGTTCGTCGAGGTGGGCTTGCCGGCCTGGTGCTGGCGGTAGTGGCGCGTGACGGTGCCGTGCGCCGCCTCCGCCTCGACGACGCTGCCGTCGGGGGTGGAGAGGACCGAGGTCATCAGGCCGAGCGAGCCGAAGCCCTGCGCGACGGTGTCGGACTGGACGTCGCCGTCGTAGTTCTTGCAGGCCCAGACGTAGCCGCCCTCCCACTTCATGGCCGAGGCGACCATGTCGTCGATGAGGCGGTGCTCGTAGGTGAGGCCGGCGGCCTCGAAGCGCTCCTTGAACTCGGTCTCGAAGATCTCCTCGAAGATGTCCTTGAACCGGCCGTCGTAGGCCTTGAGGATCGTGTTCTTCGTGGAGAGGTAGACCGGGTAGTTGCGGGTCAGGCCGTAGTTGAGCGAGGAGCGCGCGAAGTCGCGGATCGACGAGTCCTGGTTGTACTGGACCTGCGCGATGCCGTCGTCGGGGGCCTTGTAGACCTCGAACTTCATCGGCTCCGAGCCGTCCTCGGGGGTGAACTCGACGGTGAGCGTGCCCTTGCCCTTGAAGACGAAGTCGGTGGCGCGGTACTGGTCGCCGAAGGCGTGGCGGCCGATGATGATCGGCTTGTTCCAGCCGGGCACCAGGCGCGGGATGTTCGAGATGATGATCGGCTCGCGGAAGATGACACCGCCGAGGATGTTGCGGATGGTGCCGTTGGGCGACTTCCACATCTTCTTCAGGCCGAACTCCTCGACGCGCGCCTCGTCGGGCGTGATGGTCGCGCACTTGACGCCGACGCCGTGCTTCTGGATGGCGTGGGCCGCGTCGATCGTGACCTGGTCGTCGGTCTGGTCGCGGTACTCCATGCCGAGGTCGTAGTACTCGAGGTTCACGTCGAGGTACGGGTGGATCAGGGTGTCCTTGATCTTCTGCCAGATGATCCGCGTCATCTCGTCGCCGTCGAGCTCGACGACGGTTCCTTCAACCTTGATCTTCGACATTGCACTCCCAGGGTCTCGTTGCACCGCCCCGCTGCTGCGAGGGACGGGTGGCTCCGCGGCCGCTCCAGACGGCCTCGACCAGCCTACCCGAGGCCGGAACTGTCTCGACGTCGAGACAGTTCTCCGTGGGGAGGAGCCCCGCACCGTGCGTGGCGCGTCGCTCGTCCGCGAGGAGGATGACCGGCGTCGAGCCGGGCCGCTAGATTGGGCGGCATGAGTGACCTCCGCCTGGAAGAGCTGTCGGCCGCGAACATCTCCGCCGTGAACGGACTGAGCCTCAAACCGGGTCAGGAGCAGTTCGTCGCACCGGAGTCGTACTCCGCGGCCGCCGCCGTGATCGACCCGGGTGCCGCCTGGCAGCGGGCGATCCTCGACGGCGACGAGCTCGTCGGGTTCATCCACGCGCACTTCGACCCGCAGGCGCCGGAGGAGTTCCGCAGCTGCATCTGGCGGATCAACATCGACGCGGCCAAGCAGGGCCGCGGTGTCGGCACCTTCGCCGTCCGCGCGGCCGCCGACGAGGCGCGCGCCCGCGGCTTCGACACCCTCACCGTGATCTGGGAGTCCGGCGCCGACGGCCCCGAGCAGTTCTTCCGCTGGATCGGCTTCGAGGTCATCGGCGAGACCCCGTACGGCGAGAACATCGGGGCGCTGAAGCTCTGACCGGCACTCCGGCGGCCTCCTCCGCCGACCCGGATCCCGCCGACTTCGTCTCCGCGGTCCTCGCCGTCGTCGACGCGATCCCGCCCGGCCGTGTGATGGCCTACGGAGAGATCGCCGCGGTGCTCGGCACCCGGGCCGCCCGCGCCGTCGGCACGGTGCTCGCCCGCTACGGCTCCGACGTCGCCTGGTGGCGGGTGGTCCGCTCCGGCGGCGCCCCCGCGATCGGGCACGAGGACCGCGCCCGCGAGCACTACGAGCGCGAGGGCACGCCGCTCGTCACGACGCCGAGCGGCTACCGGGTGGACGTCCGCGCCGCACGCTGGACCCCCTGACCACGGCGGCGGGCCCTCCGGCTCAGACCAGGGAGTCCCGCCAGGCCGCGTGCAGGGTCGCGAAGCGGCCGTCGTCCGCGATCAGCGCCTCCGGCGTCCCGTCCTCGACGATGCGGCCGTGCTCCATCACCAGCACCCGGTCGGCGATCGCGACCGTTGACAGCCGGTGCGCGATGATCACCGCGGTCCGGTCGGCGAGCAGCGTCTGCAGGCCGAGCTGCACCAGCCGCTCGCTCGGGATGTCGAGCGAGGAGGTCGCCTCGTCCAGGATCAGCACCGCCGGGTCCGCCAGGAACGCGCGAGCGAACGAGATCAGCTGCCGCTGCCCGGCCGAGACCCGCCCGCCGCGCTTGTTCACGTCGGTGTCGTAGCCGTCGGGCAGCGCCTGGATGAACGCGTGCGCGCCGACCGCCTTCGCCGCGTCGACGATCTCGTCGTAGGAGGCCGAGGGCCGGCCGATCGCGATGTTGTCCGCGACGGAGCCGGAGAAGAGGTACGCCTCCTGGGTCACCATCACGATCGCGCGGCGCAGGTCCTTCGGGTGCAGCTGCCGGAGGTCGACGCCGTCGAGGGTCACCACTCCGTCGGTCGGGTCGTAGAAGCGCGAGACGAGCTTCGCGAGCGTCGACTTGCCGGCACCGGTCGAGCCGACCAGCGCGATCGTCTGGCCCGCGGGGATCCGCAGATCGAAGCGCGGCAGGATCTCCCGGTCGGTCGTGTAGGCGAAGCGGACGCCCTCGAAGCCGAGCGCACCGCGCGCCTCGCGCAGGTCGACGGGGTGCGCCGGATCCGGGACGCTCTGCTCCTCCGCGAGGACGCCCGAGATCTTCTCGAGCGCGGCCGCCGCGGACTGGTAGGAGTTGTAGAACATCGCCATCTCCTGCACCGGAGCGAAGAAGCGCCGCGTGTAGAGCAGGACGCCGAGCAGCGCGCCGATCTCGAGACCGCCGTCGAGCACCCGCATCCCGCCGAAGAACAGCACGGCCGCCATCGTGACGTTCCCGATCAGCACGAGACCGGGGTCGAAGGTGCCGAAGACGCCGAAGACCTTCTTGTAGGCGACCCGGTAGCGCTCGACGACGACGCCGAAGGCGGACTCGTTGCGCTCCTGGGTGCGGAAGGTCTGCACCGCGCGGATGCCGGTCATCGTCTCGACGAACTGCACGATCAGGCGGGACGACGCGACGCGGGTGCCGCGGAAGAGCGACTGCGAGCGCTTCTGGAACCAGCGGGTCAGGATCGCCAGCGGCACGAGGGCGCAGGCGAGCACGAGGCCGCTGACGCCGTCGAGCGAGACCAGCGCGATGGCGACGAAGCCCATGTAGAGCGCGCCCTGCACCAGCTGGTTGATGCCGGAGTCGAGCAGCTCGCGGATCGAGTCGAGGTCGCTGGTCTGCCGGGAGATGATCCGGCCGGAGGTGTAGTTCTCGTGGAACTCGAGGCTCAGCTTCTGCGTGTGCAGGAAGACGCGCTTGCGCAGGTCGATCAGGATCGCCTGGCTCACCCGGGCCGACAGCACGGTGTACCAGGCGACGAGGACGGCGCCGATGACGCCGGTCAGGACGTAGGCGATCACGGTGAGGACCAGCGGGGTCGCGTCGCCGTCGAGGATCGCCGGCAGCCCGTTGTCGATGCCCAGTGCGATCAGCGCCGGTCCGGCGACCTGCGCGGCGGTCGAGATCACCACGACGACGGCCGTCAGCACCAGCCGCATCCGCAGCGGGCGCAGCAGCGACCCGAGCAGCGCGAGCGAGCGCCGGCGCAGGGCCGCGGACTCCGCGCGGGTGAGGTCGTCGCGCTCCTCGGTGGATCCGAGAGTGCTCATGATCGGGTCTCCAGCTCCGTGAGGTCGGTCAGGTCCGTCAGCTCGGCCTCTGTGCGCGGGCGCGAGCCGACGCGCTCGGTGCCCCGGGGACGGGCGAGCTCGTCCTCCTCGAGGCTCGAGATGACGAAGCGGTAGTGCGGGCTGCTCGCGAGCAGCTCGGTATGGGTGCCGACCGCCGTGACGCGGCCCTCCTCGAGGAGGGCGACGCGGTCGGCGAGGGCGACGGTCGAGGGGCGGTGCGCGACGATCAGCGCGGTGGTGTCGCCGAGCACGCGGCGCAGGCCCTTCTCCACCCGCGCCTCGGTGTCGACGTCGAGGGCCGACAGCGGATCGTCCAGGACGAGGACGGCGGGCCGCGCGGCGATGGCGCGCGCGAGGGCGAGCCGCTGGCGCTGGCCGCCGGAGAGGCTCATCCCCTCCTCGCCCACGGTGGTGTCCAGCCCGTTCGGCAGGGAGTGCACGAAGTCGGCCTGGGCGGTCTCGAGCGCCTCGAGCAGCTCCGCCTCGGAGGCGTCAGGGCGGCCGAGCAGCACGTTCTCGCGCACCGAGGTGGAGAACAGCGTCGCGTCCTCGAAGGCCATGCCGACGTGGGAGCGCAGCTCGTCGCGGCGGAGGTGACGCACGTCGACGCCGTCGATCTCGATCGCTCCGCCGGTCACGTCGTAGAGGCGCGGCAGCAGCGCGGTGAGCGTCGTCTTGCCCGAGCCGGTGAGGCCGACGAGCGCCATCGTCTCGCCAGGCTCGACCTCGAGGTCGACGCCGTCCAGCAGGTCGGCGAAGCGCTCGGGCGCGTCCTGGTAGCGGAAGTGCACGTCGCGGAAGCGCACCCGGCCGAGCGGCCGGGCGATCGTCGCGGGCGACTCCGGATCGGTGATCGTGTTCCGGCTGTCCATCACCTCGAAGTAGCGGTCGACGGCGGTGCGCGCGTCGAACGTCATCGAGAGCAGGAAGCCGATCGACTCCACCGGCCAGCGCAGCACGGTCGCGGTGGCGAAGAAGGCGAAGAGCTCGCCGACGCTGAGCTGTCCGTCCGCAGCCAGCCAGACTCCGGCGAGGAGGCAGAGCGCGAAGGCGATGTCGGGGATGAGCAGCAGGACGACCCAGATGCCCGCGATGGCCTTCGCCTTCTCCACCTCGGTGCCGCGCAGCTTCTCCGCCTGGTCGGCGAAGCCAGCCAGCGCGTGCTGGTGGCGGCCGAACGCCTTGATCACGCGGATGCCGTGCACCGACTGCTCGACCGTGGTGGCGAGGTCGCCGGCCTGGTCCTGGCTGCGGCGCGCGATGCTCGAGTAGCGCTTCTCGAAGGCGAAGCCGTAGATCCAGACCGGGATCGAGCAGGCCACGAACAGCGCGCCGAGGATCGGGTTCCAGTAGACGAGCACGCCGAAGCCGACGACGATCGTCAGCGCGTTGACCACCAGCAGCACGAAGCCGAAGGCGATCCAGCGGCGGATGAGGCTGAGGTCGCTCATCGCGCGCGAGAGCAGCTGCCCGCTCTGCCACCGGTCGTGGAACGAGACGGGCAGGTCCTGGAGCTGGCGGTAGAGCGCGGTGCGCATCCTCGCCTCGACCCGCGTGCTCGGGGTGAGCACCATCCGCCGGCGCAGCGCGATGGCGGCGGCCTCGAGGACGCCGAGCAGGAGCACGACCACGACCGGGCCGATCAGCGGGCCGAGGTCGCCGGAGCCGGCGGCGGTCGCGCCGTCGCCGAGTGGTCCGTCCACCAGCTGCTGGAGGACGATCGGGATCGCGAGCGAGACGAGGCTGGCCACGAGGGCGATCGCGATGCCGCCGACCAGGCGGGGCAGCGCGTCGCCGATGAACGGGACCAGGCGCAGCAGAGTGCGGAGGGTGTTCGGGCGCTTCGGAGCGGCGGGCGGAGAGGACTGTGCGAGCACGGTGCTGGGCTTTCGCGACGGAGGACGGAGCCCTGCGGCACCGTGGCGTCGCGAGGGCGGGGATGCCGCCGGCCCGTTGCGGGCTTCTGGGCAGCCTTGAAGGCTATACCCGGTCCCTCGGCGGCGTCCACCGCTCGGCGACCGCGGGCGCGGATCGTCGGGTCGCTCCCTCCTCCACGACCGAGCCCGCCGGACGAACCCGCGCGAGCGTCGCCGAGGCGCTCAGCGCACCCGCACCGACAGGCAGGTGACGCAGCCCTCGAGCTTCTCGAACTCCGAGATGTCGACCGTCATGACGCGGTAGCCGAGCTCGCGGAGCAGCTCCGCGCTCCGCGGCGCGGACGCCGCCATCAGCAGCGTGTCCGGGCCGAGCACGACCACGTGGGCGCCGCCCTCCTCCGGCATCGGCAGGAAGGAGGGGAAGAGCCGCGGCTCGTCGACGACGGACTCCCAGCCGATCACCGTGCCGTCCGGCAGAGCGGTGACGGCGCTCTTGAGGTGCAGGGCGCGGGTGAGCGGGACCGCGACGACGCTCAGGCCGAGCGGACGGAGCAGGGCCCGCAGCTGCGCGACGCCCTCGGCGTTGGTGCGGCCGCCGCGGCCGATGTAGACGGTGGAGCCGACGCGGAGGACGTCGCCGCCCTCCAGGGTGCCGGGCGCCTCGATCCGGTGCACGATCAGGTCGAGGGCGCGAGCCGCCTCCTCCGCGCCGTCCACCTCGCCGCGGCGCGACTCGGCGCCCGGGCGGGTGAGGACCGCGTGCCCGTCGACGACGAGCAGCGCGTCCTCGAGGAAGACGGAGTCGGGCAGCTCGGGCGCCGTGGCGACCTGGACGGTCTCCCAGCCGGCCTCCTCGAGCGCATCGACGTACTCCTCCCACTGCTGCAGCGCCTTCACCCGGTCGACGGGGACGCGCTCGAGGTGGGTGAGCTCGCCGGCGTCGAGGTCGTCCGCGGGCTGCCGGATGAGGGCGATGCGGCGCTCCGGACGGGCGGTGGCGGCCGAGGACTTCCGGGCGCGGGCAGGTGTCGATGCGACGGCGATGCGGTGGCCGAGGGTCGCCGCGGCGATCACGAAGGCGAGCAGGAAGACGAGGTTGAGCCCGCCGAAGGTCGCGACGATCGATCCCCAGACCTCCCCGGTGATCGGGGTGCCGCTCGCGCTCGCCTGCACGAGCGTGCCGAAGACGGCGCCGACGAGCCCCGCGACGAGTCCGGCGATCGCCGCCGTCCAGGCGCGGGCGAGCAGTCCGGCCGCCGCGAGGACGAGCACCACCACGAAGGCGAGCACGCTCGAGAGCAGGAAGTAGGCGTTGACCTGCGGGATCGACGTCGGCGCCAGCTGGTTGCCGATGAAGAAGGCGAGCAGGTTGGCGAGGTGGGCCGCGACCGCCGTGGCCGCCGCGGCGGCGAGCGCCGTCAGCAGGCGCCGCCCCACGGTCGGGGCGGTGGTGGCGGTCGGAGCGGTGGGCGCGTTCAGCGTCGAGTCGGAGGGCACCCGGAGACCCTACGCGCCCGCACCCCTGCGCCCCCTGCCCAGACCCTTGCAGCCGTCTGAGAGCCGCGCGCCGGGCCGCGCCCCGCCCCCTCCCCCGCCACTCCTCAAAAGTTGCGGTAGTCGCGCGCCACCACCGCAACTTCCCGAGTCTGGAGCCCCCGCCCCGCGCTCGCCGAACACCGACTCAGCACAAGTTGCGGTAGTCGCACCCCACTACCGCAACTTCTGAGGAGTCGAGCCACCCGCCCGCCTCGCGCCGCCAGTGCGCAGAAGTTGTCGAACCCGACGCCCCACTACGACAACTCCTGGAGAGCGGAGGGACCCGTCCGCGCTCGGAGGCACCGACTCCGCAGAAGTTGCGGTACTCGCACCCCACTACCGCAACTCCTGAGGAGTGGCAGCGCGCACCGTGTCCGCTCCCCCGAGTACGCGGAAGTTGTCGTACTCGACGCCCGACCACGACAACTCCTGGCGAGCGGAGAGACCCGTCCACGCTCAGATGCCAACGACTCCGCAGAAGTTGCGGTAGTCGCGCCCCGCTACCGCAACTTCTGGAGGGTGGCGGCGCGGCGCCGGGCTCGCACCCCGAGTCCGCAAAAGTTGTCGTACTCGACGCTCGACTACGACAACTTCTGAGGAGTGGAGCGGGCAGACCCCGAGTCCCGAAGGGAGAGGCCGCGTGCGGGGATCGCGTGCCAAGCGATTCCCGCGGCGGCCGACGCGACCCGCTCTGCGGAACGCACCACCCCAGGAGGCCGACCGCGCCACGCCGCGCAGGGAGCGGCGTGGAAGAAGGCGCCCACTGAGCGCCTGCGGCGCTCAGTGGAAGAAGTGCCGCTCCCCCGTCGTGTACATGGTGACGCCGGCGCGCTTCGCGGCCTCGATGACCTCGGGGTCGCGGACGGAGCCGCCGGGCTGGACGACGGCCTTCACGCCGGCGGCGAGGAGGACCTCGAGGCCGTCGGCGAAGGGGAAGAACGCGTCGGAGGCGGCGACGGAGCCGGGGGCGCGGTCGCCGGCGCGGGAGACGGCGAGGTGGCAGGAGTCGACGCGGTTGACCTGGCCCATGCCGACGCCGACGGAGGCGCCGCCCTTGGCGAGCAGGATCGCGTTCGACTTGACGGCGCGGCAGGCCTTCCACGCGAACTCGAGGTCGAGCATCGTGTCGGCGTCGGCGGGCTCGCCGGCGACGAGCTCCCAGCCGGAGCTGACCTCGCCGGGGCCGCCGACGACGCGGTCGGGCTCCTGCAGCAGGATGCCGCCGGAGATCTGCTTGAACTCGGTCTCGACGGGGGCGTAGAAGTCGGGGAGCTGCAGGAGTCGCAGGTTCTTCTTGGTCTTCAGCACCTCGAGGGCCTCGGGCTCGAAGCCGGGGGCGACGAGGACCTCGGTGAAGATCTCCTTCACCGTCTCGGCCATGGCGAGGGTGACGGTCCGGTTCGCCGCGATGACGCCGCCGAAGGCGGACACCGGGTCGCACTCGTGGGCGCGGCGGTGCGCGGACGCGATCGGGTCGATCGCCTTCGCGCCGGCGATCGCGATGCCGCACGGGTTGGCGTGCTTGATGATCGCGACGGCGGGGAGGACGAAGTCGTAGGCCGCGCGGACGGCGGCATCCGCGTCGACGAAGTTGTTGTACGACATCTCCTTGCCGTGCAGCTGGCGCGCCTGGGCGATGCCGGTGCCGTCGGGCGAGACGTAGAGCGCGGCCTTCTGGTGCGAGTTCTCGCCGTAGCGGAGCACCTGCTGCCGGGTGCCGCGGATCTCGACCGAGCCGGGGAACTCGGACTCGCCGCCCGCCTCCTGCCCGGCGAACCAGGCGGCGACGGCGGAGTCGTAGGAGGCGGTGTGCGCGAAGGCGCGCGCGGCGAGCGTCCGGCGAGCGGCGAGGGTGGTGCCGCCGGTGCCGAGCGCGGCGACGATGCCGGCGTAGTCGGCCGGATCGACGACGATCGCCACGTTCGCATGGTTCTTCGCCGAGGCGCGGACGAGCGCGGGGCCGCCGATGTCGATGTTCTCGACCACGGTCGGCGCGTCGGCACCGCCGGCGACGGTCTCGCGGAACGGGTACAGGTTCACGACGACGAGCTCGAACGGCGCGATCTCCAGCTGCTCGAGCTGCTCGCGGTGCGAGGCGAGGCGGACGTCGGCGAGGATGCCCGCGTGCACGCCGGGGTGCAGGGTCTTCACCCGGCCGTCGAGCGACTCGGGGAAGCCGGTCACGGCCGAGACGTCGGTGACGGCGTGGCCCGCGTCGCGGATGGTCGCGGCGGTCGAGCCGGTGGAGACCAGCTCGACGCCGGCGCCGGCGAGCGCCGAGGCGAGCTCGAGCAGTCCGGTCTTGTCGCTGACCGAGATCAGCGCCCGGCGGACGGGGACGACGTCGCGGTCGTCGTAGCTGCTGGGGTCGTGTGCGGTGATGCTCATGCGCGGGCGAGCTCCTCGAGATCGACGTTTCCGTGGGCGATGTCGAGCACCGTCTGCACCAGCAGGCGACGCTCGATGGTCTTGATGCGCTCGTGCAGCGCGTGCTCGCTCTCGCCGGGGAGCACGGCGAGGCTCTCCTGGGCGATGACCGGGCCGGTGTCGACGCCGGTGTCGATGACGTGCACCGTCACTCCGGTCTCGGTGGCGCCGGCGGCGAGGGCGTCGCGCACGGCGTGCGCGCCGGGGAAGAGCGGCAGCAGGGCGGGGTGCGTGTTGATCATCCGCGGGCTGAGGGCGTCGACGACGACCGGCGGCAGGATCCGCATGAAGCCGGCGCAGACGACGAGGTCGGGCTGCCAGCCCTGGATCTGCTCGAGCAGCTCCGCGCCCCAGGCGTCGCGGGAGGCGAAGGCGCCGGGCGTCACGGTGAAGGAGGGGACGTCGTGCGCCTCGGCGTGGCGCAGGCCGTCGGCGTCGGTGTCGCTGCCGACCGCCACGACGCGGGCGGGGAAGCGGTCGTCGCGCGTCGCCTCGAGCAGCGCGCGGAGATTGGAGCCACCGCCGGAGATGAGGACGACCAACTTCAGCACTGCGCAAGTCTAGGGGGACGCCTCCGCGGCGACCACCGGCGGTCGGGCCCGGCGGTCAGGCCCGGCGCTCAGCCGCGGCGGATGCGGCCGGCGGCCAGTCCGAGACCCGCGGCGAGCGCCAGCTCGAGCGCCGCGAACGCGCCGACGAGCAGCGGATCGGGCCCGACCTGGACGAGGCGCCCCGGCCCGGCCGCTCCCGCCGAGAACCAGGCGAGCAGCCCGAGCAGCAGACCGCCGACCACACCGATGCCGCCCGCCGCGGCCGCACCCCAGCGCAGCAGTGACCGCCCGTCGAGCCCGTCGACGACCTCCGCGCGCAGCCGCCAGCCGGCGAGGAAGCCGGCGAGCAGCGGCACCAGCAGGCCGAGGAAGGCGAAGGCGAGCTCGCCCTGCGGCAGCGCCGCGAGCACCGGGATCGAGGGGATCGGGCCGAGGAGGGTCCCAGCGGGTGCGACCGACGAGCCCGCGCCGAGGGCGAAGCCCGGTCCGATCAGCCAGCTCGCCGCCCAGATCACCAGGTTCGGGAGGATCGCCAGCTGCCCGAGCGTCAGCGCCAGGCCGCCGAGCGCCTCCCCGCCGAGACCCTCGTAGAGCGCGACGACGGCGGCGTAGTCGGCGACCAGCAGCACCGCGACGAGCACGCCGGCGACCCCGATCACGCCGGCGGCCGCGAGCGTCCCGCCGCGGAGCGAGGCGAGGACGAGCGGCGCGGCAGGCTCGGGCAGGCGGTGCAGCGTCCGGTCGGCGAACTCGCCGATCGGGTCGCGCTCGCCGCTCCTGGCGGAGTGGGTCGCGGCTCCGATCACCACGCCGAGTCCGAAGACGAGCGGCGGGAGCAGCGTGCCCTGCAGGACGTCGATCCGGGCGACGTCGGTGGTCGCGCCGAGGGTGACCAGCAGCGCGACGAGGAGGTAGGTGGCGATCGCCGAGCCGATCCCGAGGAGGCGGTAGGGCGACTCCTGCGCGCGGCGGCCCGTGCGGGCGCCCAGCAGGATCGCGAGGAGCGCGAACGCGATCGGCGCGATCGTGATCGCGAAGGGCTGCCCGCCGTCCGGGAGTCCGAGCGCCAGCGGGGAGTCGGGGGCGAAGGCGGCCTGCAGATCCGCGCCGTGGCCGAGCAGCCAGGCGTCCGCGGCGACGCGCCAGAAGACGCTCCAGTCGACCGCCGTGTCGTACTGGACGGCCCAGAGGATCGTCAGCGGCACGAGCGGGATCGCGAGCCCGATCAGCGCCGAGAGCGCGGCGTCGAAGGCGGCGAGGAGTGCGACGGTGATCCGGTTCATGAGCCTGTCGAGCCTATCGGCGGCCCCGCCTGCGACCGCTCAGCGACGCCCCGGACGAGCGGCGACCGACCAGCGTCGGAGGCACCTCGACCAGCATGCACCGCCGCGCCATGCTGATCGAGTAGCCCGCGGAGCGGGTGCATCGAGATCCACCTGCGTCACCAGAGCAGCCGTCCCCTAGGGTCGAGCCGTGACGACCAGCGCCTCCCGCACCGAGCGCGGACTCGACCGCCTGGTGAACTTCACCGACGCGACGGTCGCCATCGCGATCACGTTCCTCGTGCTCCCCCTCGTCGACGTCGTCGAGGAGGGCGGCGAGACCGACCTCGGCGCGCTGCTCGCCGGCCACTACGGCACGCTCTCGGCGTTCTTCATCACCTTCGCCGTGATCGGGCGCTTGTGGCTGGTGCACCACGCGGTCTTCGAGGGCGTGGCCCGCTACTCCCCCGCTCTGGTCGCGGTGAACTTCGTCTGGCTCGCGGCGATCGTGTTGCTGCCCTTCGCGGCGAATCTGCTGTCGAACGTCTTCGCCACCGACCCGAGCGTGTTCGCGCTCTACATCGGCACCATGATCGTCGCGAGCACCGCGACCCTGGCGATGCAGCTGATCCTGCGCCGGGACCCCGCCCTCCTCGTGCCCGGCACGGACCCGCTCCGCTCGCTCTCGCGCTCGCTGATCGTGATCGCGCTGCTGGCCGTCGCACTCGTGCTCGCCGTCACCCTCCCGAGCGTCAACATGTTCGCGCTCCTGCTCCTGCTGCTCTCCGGCCCGATCGAGCGCCTGGTGCACCGCGGGCACGCGCCCGAGCGGCACCGCCCGGCACGCACCGAGCGGGGCCTGGATCGCCTGGTCAACTTCTCCGACGCGACCGTGGCCATCGCGATCACGATCCTGGTGCTCCCGCTGGTCGAGCTCGCCCCCGAGATCGGCAGCGACGGCGGCGGCGTGGGCGAGGTCCTCGGCCAGCACCTCGACTCGGTGCTCGCCTTCGCGCTCTCCTTCACGCTGATCGCGGTGTTCTGGATGCCGCACCACCGGGTCTTCGAGCTGGCCGGCGACTACGACGCCGGGCTGGTCTGGCTCGATCTGCTCTGGCTGGTCGCGATCGCGTTCTTCCCGTTCTCGACCAGCGCCATCGCCCTGCTGCCCGACTCGCGCGCGACGAACGGCCTCTACATCGGCACGATGGTCGTGGTCAGCGGGGCGCTGCTGCTGATCGAGCTGCGGCTGCGGCGCCGACCGCACCTGCTGCGGGAGGGCGCCGGGCCGGTCCGGCTCGCTCCCGCCGTCGTCCCGTTCGCGCTCCTCGTGCTCGCCCTCGCGCTCGCACTGCTCGTGCCCTCGGTCGGGCTCTGGTGGCTGCTGCTGCTGATCGCGCAGCGCCCGCTCACGCTGCTCCTGCTGCGCCGCAGCTAGGCGGCGGGCGTCCAGCCCAGCCGCGGCGCGATCTCCGCAGCGATCGTCCGCAGGATGCGCCGGTGCGACTCGACCCCGCCGACCGCGGGCAGTGTGACCGTGAGCGAGTCCGCCTCCGCCAGCGCGGGGTCGGCCGCGAGCGAGGCGACGATCTCGTCGGCCGTGCCGAGGTGCAGCGGGCTGAAGCGCATCGGCGCCGCGATGATCGAGCGGTCGGCGGTGCGCGGCCGGCCGTCGTCGTCCATCCGCGCGAGGTAGCCCTCGATGAAGGGGCGGTGCGCCTCCTCGTCGGCGGGGCCGGTCAGCGGCAGCACGATGCGCCCCGCCGTGACCCGCGAGGTGCGCCCGGGGTGCGCGGCGGCGAAGGCCTCGCGGTAGGCGCGGATCTGCGCGGCCTGCTGCTCCGCGAACGACAGCCCGGTCTCCTCCGTGTTCAGCGTGGAGACCTGGAGGTGCATGCCCTGCTCGCCGGCGCGGACCGCGGAGGCGGTGGTGCCGGCGCCGTACCAGAGCCGGTCGGCCAGACCGGGCGCGTGCGGCTGCTGCACGAGCGGATCGCCGACCGGCACCGACATCAGCGCGGACTCCGCGATGCCGAGCACCGAGCCCGAGAGCGCGTCGCGCAGGCGCTCGATCCGCTCCTGCGCCTCGGCGCGGAACTCCCGCTCGGCCTGCCCGAAGACGCCGTCGAAGACCGAGGCGAGGTGCGCGAAGCCGCTGCTCACGCCGAGGTCGAGCCGGCCACCGGAGAGCAGGTCCACAGTGGCCGCGTCCTCGGCGAGGCGGACGGGCGACTCGTAGCGCGCGCCGATCACCGCGGTGCCCAGGCGCAGCTGTCGGGTCCGCTGCGAGGCGGCGGCGAAGAAGGTCATCGGCGAGGCGAGGAAGCGCTCGAAGTGCCGCACCCGCACCCAGCCGGTGTCGTAGCCGAGCTCCTCCGCGAGCTCGAAGAGCGCGAGGCCGTCCTCGAGGCTGCGCGCCGCGTCACCCGGCTGCTCGGGGCCCTCCGGGTAGGGCACGAAGGTCAGGAAGTCGAGTCCGAGGCGGCGGGTCACCCCTGCACGCTACCGCCGCCGGGGCCCGCGACGACCGACGGGACCCCCTGCCGAGGCAGAGGATCCCGTCCGATCGTGTCCCGCGGCGCGCGCGGGACGTGGGGGCGCTACAGCGCCGCGTACACCTCGCGGAGCAGGTCGGCCGTCTCGGAGGGCGTCTTGCCCACGCGGACGCCGGCGGCCTCGAGGGCCTCCTTCTTCGCCTGCGCGGTGCCCGCGGAGCCGGAGACGATGGCGCCGGCGTGGCCCATGGTCTTGCCCTCGGGAGCGGTGAAGCCCGCGACGTAGCCGACGACCGGCTTGGTGACGTTCGCCTTGATGAAGTCGGCCGCACGCTCCTCGGCGTCGCCGCCGATCTCGCCGATCATGACGATCGCCTTGGTCTCGGGGTCCGCCTCGAACGCCGCGAGGGCGTCGATGTGCGTGGTGCCGATGATCGGGTCGCCGCCGATGCCGATGGCGGTCGAGAAGCCCAGATCGCGCAGCTCGTACATCATCTGGTAGGTCAGCGTGCCCGACTTCGAGACGAGGCCGATCGGGCCCTTGCCGGTGATCGTCGCGGGGGTGATGCCCACGAGCGACTCGCCCGGCGTGATGATGCCGGGGCAGTTCGGGCCGATGATCCGGGTCTTGTTGCCCTTCTCCTGCGCGTAGGCCCAGAACTCGGCCGAGTCCTGCACCGGGATGCCCTCGGTGATGACGACGAGGAGGCCGATCTCGGCGTCGATCGCCTCGATGACGGCGTCCTTCGAGAAGGCGGGCGGGACGAACGCGATCGACACGTCGGCGCCGGTGGCCTCGATGGCCTCCTTGACGGTGCCGAAGACGGGCAGCTCGACGTCGCCGTGGGTGACGGTCGTGCCGGCCTTGCGGGCGTTGACGCCGCCGACGACGTTCGTGCCGGCCTTGAGCATCAGCGCGGTGTGCTTGGTGCCCTCGCCGCCGGTGATGCCCTGGACGATGACCTTGGAGTCCTTGTTGAGGAAGATCGACATGCTTGTTCTCTGATTCCTTGAGTCGAGGGGGTCGTTACGCGGCGGCGAGTGCGGCGGCCTTGTCGGCGCCCTCGTCCATCGTCGCGGCCAGGGTGATGAGCGGGTTGGCGGCGGCCTCGAGGATCGCGCGGCCCTCCTCCACCTTGTTGCCGTCGAGGCGCACGACGAGCGGCTTGGTCGCCGAGTCGCCGAGGATCTCGAGGGCCTGCAGGATGCCGTTGGCGACCGCGTCGCAGGCGGTGATGCCGCCGAAGACGTTGACGAAGACGCTCTTGACCTGCTCGTCGCCGAGGATCACGTCGAGGCCGTTCGCCATCACCTGGGCGGAGGCTCCGCCGCCGATGTCGAGGAAGTTGGCGGGCTTCACGCCCTTGTGCTTCTCGCCGGCGTACGCGACGACGTCGAGCGTGGACATGACCAGGCCCGCGCCGTTGCCGATGATGCCGACCTCGCCGTCGAGCTTCACGTAGTTGAGGTCGTTCTCCTTCGCCTTGGCCTCGAGCGGGTCCGCCGCGTCCTTGTCCTCGAGCGCGGCGTGCTCGGGGTGGCGGAAGCCGGCGTTCTCGTCGATCGAGACCTTGCCGTCGAGCGCGACGATGTCGCCCTCCTCGGTGAGCACGAGCGGGTTGACCTCGACGAGCGTCGCGTCCTCGCCGGTGTAGACGTCGTAGAGCTTGACGAGCACGGGGGCGACCTTGGCGATCAGCTCCTCCGGGAACTTCGCCGCGCGGGCGATCTCCTCGGCCTTGGCCTGGTCGATGCCCTGGCCGGGGACGACCTCGACGCGCGCGAGCGCCTCGGGGCGCTCGACGGCGAGCTGCTCGATCTCCATGCCGCCCTCGTAGGAGGTGAGCGAGAGGTAGGAGCGGTTCGCCCGGTCGAGCAGGACCGAGAAGTAGAACTCGCGGTCGATGCGGGCGCCACCGGCGACCATGACGCGCTTGACGACGTGGCCCTTGATGTCCAGGCCGAGGATCGACTTCGCCGCCTCGAACGCGTCGTCCGCGGTCTTCGCGACCTTCACGCCGCCCGCCTTGCCGCGGCCGCCGATCTTGACCTGCGCCTTGACGACGGTGACGCCGCCCAGCTTCTCCGCCGCGGCGCGCACCTCCTCCGGCGTGTCGGCGATGATGCCGGGGAGCACGGGCACGCCGTACTTCTCGAACAGATCACGGGCCTGGTATTCGAAGAGATCCACGCTGCATTCCCATTCCGCGCCGAGCGCGCTTGCGTTCCGAGTCCGAGGTCGGCCCACGGCGCCGGCGGTCCGTGCTGTCCGGATCCGCGCTGGTGGTCCGCTGCGCTGTCCGGAGTCTCGGCACGGTTCTGTGTCGGCACTCTTCCTGGGCCGCGCCAACTCTACTCCGGACCCCGCGGGCGCTTCCTGCGCCGGGGGGGGGGGGGGGGGGGGGGCCCCCCCCCGGGGGGGGGGGGGGGGGCCCCCACCCCCCGGGGGGCGGGGCCCCCCCCCCCCCCCCCCCCCCCCCCCCCCCCCCGGGGGGGGGGCCCCCCCCCCCCGCCCCCGCCCCGCGCGGGGGGGGGCGGGGGGCGCGCGGCGGGCCGCGGGGGGGGGCCCCCCCCCCCCCCGCCGCCCCCCCCCCCCCCCCCCCGCCGGGGGGGCGCCGGGGGGGGGGGGGGGGGGGGGGGGGGGGGGGGCGCACAGCCGCGGACTGTGGAGAGGTGGCCGGAACGCGCAGTGGGGAGGGACCTGCCCCGCGTACCGTGGAGGAATGCCCCTGCGCGCGCCCGTCCACCGCGACGTCTTCCGCGAGGGCGTCTTCCTCGTCGCGGGCGCGCGCGCCATCCTCCTGCAGATCGCGCACCCCGCGGTCGGCGCCGGCGTCGCCGAGCACTCCGACTTCGTCCACCGCGCGCTCGGCCGGCTGTTCGGCACCCTCTCCTACCTCTACGCCCTGCAGTTCGGCAGCCCCGAGGACGTCCGCTCCGTCCAGCGCCGGGTGAACCGCGCGCACGCGCCGGTCCGCGGCCCCGGCTACACCGCGTTCGATCCGGAGCTCCAGCGCTGGGTCGCCGCGACGATCACCCAGTCGATGCTCCAGCTCCACGAGGGCGCCTTCGGCCCGCTCGGCCGCGAGGAGGCGGACGAGATCGTGCACCGCTCCCGCGTCGTCGGCACCGCGCTGCAGATGCCCGAGGAGCTGTGGCCCGACTCCCGCGCGTCGTTCGACGCCTACTGGGAGCGGGAGCTCGCCCGGCTCGAGGTCACGCCCGCCGCGCGCCGGGTCGCCCACGACCTGCTCGATGGCGGGATCGCCGCCTGGTGGCTGCGCCCGGTCGGCCCCTACCTCCGCCTGATGACGGCGGGCCTCCTGCCCCCGGAGCTCCGCGCGCCGTTCGGCTTCCGCTGGAGCGCACGGCAGCAGAGGCGGTTCGACCGGGCGCTCGCCCGCACCTTCGCCGTCTACCGCGTCCTGCCGACCGCGGTGCGCACGGCCCCGAGCAGGTTCTTCCTGGCCCGGGTGCGCGCCGAGTCCGACCGGAGTCTCAGAAGCCGGCCGTGATCGTCCAGCCCGCGTAGGCGGCGAGCTCCAGCCCGAGCGCCTGCGCCGCGGCGCGCGCCTCGTCCTGCCCGCGCTCGTCGCGGACGTCGACGCTGATCGGCACGCTGTCGCCGAAGCCCGCGACCGAGACCCGCGCGCTGGTCGGTCCGCTGTAGAGCGGGACGTGCGCGTCCGCGGTGCGCGCGCCGACCACCCGCGAGCCGGTCGCCTCCGCGATCACGGCCAGCGCGAACGGCGCCGTCGCGATCGTCTCGGTGTAGAGCGTGGCCTCCCCGCGCATGAGCGCCTCCTCCGTCGTCGCCTCGACTGTACGGGCGGCAATGCTCGGGTGCAGGCCCTTGCCTCCGGCGCGATCCGCTCCCTCGCCGACGGCCGCCACCGGCCTGCCGCCGCGCTGCCGCAGAGGGAGGGCACGCTGAGCATCCGATGCGCAGCGCTTGAACGGCGCCCCCGGCGGATCTACCGTGAAGCACCCGGCGAACGCGCCGCGGCGGTCAACGACGACTGGAGCCCCGATGAGCATCACCGAACCGCGCACCACCGAGGCACCCGCCGCACCCCCGCCCACAGCCGGGTTCGGCAGCGTCTCGGTCGCGGCGATCCTGGCGGAGGCGGCCCGCCGCACGCCGACGACGATCGCGGTCCGGGTCGGCCCGCAGGCGATCGACTACGGGACCCTCTGGGAGCAGACCCGCGCCTACGCCGGAGCTCTCCGCGCGCAGGGCATCGGCCCCGGCGACCGGGTCGCCCTGCTGATCCCCAACGTCCCCGACTTCCCGCGCGGCTACTTCGCCGTCCTCGCCCTGGGCGCCGTCGTGGTGCCGGTGCACGCGCTGCTCAAGCACGACGAGATCGCCTACGTGCTGCGCGACTCCGGAGCGACCGCGCTGATCTGCGCGGCTCCGCTGCTGGCCGAGGGCGCCGCCGGAGCGGCCCTGGCCGACGTCCCGGTGCTGAGCGTGCTGGTGCCCGACGGCACCGAGAGCCCCTTCCCCCGCCTCGAGGACCTCGCCGCCGACGCGACGCCGATCGACACCTACGTGCCGCGCTCGCCGTTCGACACCGCGACGATCCTCTACACCAGCGGCACCACCGGCCGGCCCAAGGGCGCCGAGGGCACGCACTTCGCGATCGTCTCGCAGTCCGACGTGCTGCTGATGAACACCTTCGACCTGCACCAGGGCGACGTGGTCCTCGGCGCACTGCCGCTCTTCCACACCTTCGGCCAGGTCTGCGCGATGAACACCGCGTTCCGCACCGCCGCGACCGTGGTGCTCGTGCCCAAGTTCGACGGCGATGCCGCGCTCGAGGCGATGATCGCGCACGGCTGCACCGTGTTCGAGGGCGTGCCGACGATGTACGTCGCACTGCTCGACGCCGCGAGCCGGCGCGAGGACCGTCCGCCGCTGCGCTACGCGGTCTCCGGCGGCGCGGCCCTGCCCGTCGCCGTGATCGAGCGCTTCCGCGAGGTGTTCGGCGTCGAGATCTACGAGGGCTACGGCCTGACCGAGACCTCCCCCGTCGCCACCTTCAACCACGTCGGCGTCCCGCCGCGGGCCGGCACCGTCGGCACGCCGATCTGGGGCGTGGACGTCGAGGTCGCCCGCGCCGAGGTCGTCGACCGGATCGAGCTGCTCCCCCGCGGCGAGCTGGGCGAGATCGTGGTCCGCGGCCACAACCTGATGAAGGGCTATCTCGGCAACCCGGAGGCGTCGGCCGCCGCGGTCGTCGACGGCTGGTTCCGCACCGGCGACCTCGGCACCAAGGACGACGAGGACTACATCCGCATCCTCGACCGGACCAAGGACATGATCATCCGCAACGGCTACAACGTGTACCCGCGCGAGGTCGAGGAGGTCCTGATCGGGCACTCCGCCGTGGCCAATGCCGCCGTCTTCGGCGTCCCCGACGAGAAGCACGGCCAGGAGATCATGGCCGCCGTCGTGCTGCTGCCCTCGGCGACGGCGACCGCGGAGGAGCTGATCGCCTACGCGAACGAGCACCTCGCCGCCTTCAAGTTCCCCCGCCGCATCGAGCTCGTCGACGCTCTCCCCCTCGGCCCCAGCGGCAAGATCCTCAAGCGCGAGCTCGTCGCCCAGTACTCCTGACCCCGGCCCGGGTCCGCCCCTCCCCGCGAGATGCCACTTGTGCACGCCTTTCCCGGCGTGTCGCGCTCATAAGTGGCATCTCGCGAAAAGGAGGGCTCGGGAGCGCTGTGCAGAATCTGCCCTGTAAGGGGGACACGGGGAGGGGCGCGAGTGGGGCATGCTGAGGCGTCCCGCCGCGCCACCAGGAAGAAACGACGATGAGCCCCCGCCACCCGCACCTCCCACCCGACCTGCCGGGCCGCGGCCGCCGGAACGCCCGCTCCGCCGATCCGCGTTCGGCCGTTCGCCGGCGGGCGGCCGCCCTGCCCTCCCTCCTCCGGTCCGCGGGCCGACCGCAGGACAGCGTTCCCGCCGGCCTTGCCTCCACGGACCGCAGCCCGTCCGGACGCCGGCCGCTGCGGGCGGGATCACTGCGGCTCACCCGCCTCCGCCTCACGCCGCTGCAGTGGGTCGTCGGCGGAATCACCGCCTTCCTCGCCCTCGTCGCCTGGCTGACAGGCGGGCCCTGGTCGGCGCTGATCATGGTCGCTCTCGTCGTGCTGATCACGGCCGCCTACGGCGTGCTCCTGCGCCGGCCGACCTGGCTCGGACTGCCGCGCCGCCGCCGCGCCTCAGCGATGACGGGGGCCGCCGCGATGCTCGTGCTGGTGCTGAGCACGTCGGCGTTCGGAGCCACGTCCGCGCCGGCACCGGCCGACGAGCAGGCCGTGGCGTCCGGGACCGAGAGCCCGGCGTCGTTCGCCGCCGCTCCGACCCGCACGACCACGCCGGCGCCCACCCGCACGCCGACGCCGACCCCCACCCCGACCGTCGTGATCACGACCGAGCAGGTCACCGAGACGGCCGCGATCGCCCGCTCCTCGCGCACCGAGGAGGACCCGAGCGCCGCGCAGGGCACGAGCACCGTCGTCGCCGGCGTCGACGGCGTGCTCACCCGCACCTTCGAGGTCGTCAAGCACGACGGCGTCGAGGTCTCCCGCGCGCAGCTGTCGGAGGCGGTCACCACACCCGCGGTCGACGACGTCACCCGCGTCGGCACGCTGGTCCCGGCCCCCGCCCCAGCCCCGGTCGCCGCGGCAGCCGACGCCGGCTGCCACTCCAGCTACGCCGGCGAGTGCGTCCCGATCGCCTCCGACGGCGACTGCGCGTCCGGAAAGGGCGACGGCCCCGTCTACATCCAGGGCCCGGTCACGGTCGTCGGCCCCGACGACTACGACCTCGACCGCGACGGCGACGGCATCGCCTGCGACGCGTAAGCCCACTCCCCCGCCGCGAGATGCCACTTGTGCACGCGACACGCCGTCGAAAGCGTGCACAAGTGGCATCTCGCGGAGGGGGTCAGCTCAGGAAGGTCCAGACGAGTGAGGCGAGCACGGCGCCGACCACGGCGCCCGCGATCACCTGCGCCGGCGTGTGGGCGCCGAGGCGCACGCGCGACCAGCCGGTCCAGAGCGCGATCGGCACGGTGATCAGCAGCGACCAGGGGCCGTAGGCGATCAGCACCACCACCGCGCAGGTCGCGACGACCGCCGCATGGCCCGACAGCTTCCAGCCCAGGTTGACGATCCCGATCACCGTGAGCACCGCCACCGTCACCACGCCGAACGTCGTCACCGCGGCCGGCGCGCCGAGCACGGCGAGCAGCACGAGCCCGACCACGATCGAGACCAGCGCGAGCCCGATCGGCAGGGCCCGCTCGCGGCGGTCCGGCACGTGGTGATCGCCGCGGATCCGCCCCGCGCGCATCAGCAGCCGCACGACGAGGTACGGCAACACACCGACGAACAGCGCCGCGAGTGCTCCCCAGGCCACCCCGAGCAGCGGCGGGTCCGCGACCCGCGCGCCCACGATCAGCGGGACGACCATCGCCAGCACCGGCGGCGCGAACGCCTCCGTCGCCACCCGCGCCGCGAGCGGCCCGCGTCCGCTCGTCGCGGTATCGGCCGCAGGGCCCCTGAAGCGGCTCACGACTCGTCGACCGGCACGGGGCATTCCGACCGGCTCAGATCTTCTCGATGGGCGCGACCTTGATCAGCAGCTTCTTGGCGCCGACCTGGTCGAAGAGCACGTGCGCGACCCGCTTGCTGCCCTCGCCGGTGACCGCGTTCACGCGGCCCTCGCCGAAGTCGGTGTGCCGGATGCGGTCGCCCGCGATCAGCTCGAGGTCGCCGTTGTCGCGCACCATTCCGGTGATCCGGTTGGGGAACTCGCCCTTCGCCTTCGGCGCCGCGGCGAGCGCCTGGCGGAACTCGGTGTTCGACTTCGAGCGGCCGAACCCGGGCCGCTGCGCGTTCAGCGCCCGCGGCTGGGTGCCGCCGCGGGAGGTCGCCGCCCCCGGCGACTGGCGCCACTCGATCAGCTCGGCCGGGATCTCCTGGAGGAACCGGCTCGGCATCGCGACCGAGGTCTCGCCGTACTGCGCGCGGGTCATCGCGAGCGAGAGGTAGAGCCGCTTCCGCGCGCGGGTGATGCCCACGTAGAACAGCCGCCGCTCCTCCGCCGGGCCGCCCGGCTCGTTCGCCGAGATGCGGTGCGGGAGCAGGTCCTCCTCGATGCCGGTGAGGAACACCGCGTCGTACTCGAGCCCCTTCGCGGTGTGCAGGGTCATCAGCGACACGGTTCCGGAGTCGTCGTCGAGGTCGTCCGCCGCGGCGACCAGCGACACCTCGGTGAGGAAGTCGACCAGGCCGCCGTCGGGGTTGTTGCGCGCGAACTCCTTCGTCACGGCGATCAGCTCGTCGACGTTCTCGGCGCGCGCCTCGTCCTGCGGGTCGCGGCTGGCGCGGAGCATGTCGATGTACCCGCTGCGGGAGAGCAGCGCCGACAGCACCTCGTGCACCTTCGCCTCGCCCTCGGGCCGCGCCGGGTCGAGCATCAGGGCGCACTCGTCGAGCAGCGTCGCGAGGTCGACGATCGCCTTCGTCACCTTCGGCCCCATGCCCAGCGACCCGGCGTTGCGCATCGCCTCGCGGAGGGTCACCGCGTTGGTGTCCGCGAAGGACTGCAGCTGCGCCTCCGTCGCCGGGCCGATGCCGCGCTTGGGCGTGTTCATGATCCGCCGCAGCGCCAGCACGTCCGCCGGGTTGGCGACCGTGATCAGGTAGGCGAGTGCGTCCTTGATCTCGGCGCGCTCGTAGAACTTGGTGCCGCCGAGGATCCGGTAGGGCAGCGCCGAGCGGATGAAGATCTCCTCCAGCGCGCGGGTCTGCGCGTTGGTGCGGTAGAACACCGCGATCTCGTCGTAGCCGGTGCCGGCCGCGTGGATCCGGGCGATCTCGTCGACGACGAACTGCGCCTCGTCGTGGCCGGAGTACCCGGTGTAGCCGATGATCTTCTCGCCCTCGCCGCTGGCCGACCAGAGGTTCTTCGCGCGGCGGTCGAAGTTGTTCGAGATGACGGCGTTCGCGGCCGAGAGGATGTTCTGGGTGGAGCGGTAGTTCTGCTCGAGCAGGATCACCCTGCAGCCGGGGAAGTCGCGCTCGAACTCGACGATGTTGCGGATGTCCGCCCCGCGGAACGCGTAGATCGACTGGTCGGAGTCGCCCACGACGGTGAGCGAGGCCCCGGGGATGGAGCCGTCGGCCGTCACCGGGCCGCGGTACGGCCGGTCGAAGGCGGCCGCCGCGATCGTGGCCGGCGGAACGGCCCGGGTCAGCTCGTGGATCAGCGAGTACTGCGCGTGGTTCGTGTCCTGGTACTCGTCGACCATCACGTGCCGGAAGCGGCGCTGGTACTTCGCCGCGACGTGCGGGAACGCGCGGAAGAGGTAGACCGTCTGCGCGATCAGGTCGTCGAAGTCGAAGGCGTTCGCGCTCTCGAGCGCGCGCGAGTAGGCGCGGAAGACCTGGAGGAACATCTCCTCGTTCGGGTCGCTCATGTTCGCGGTCCGCGCGTAGGAGTCGACGTCGGCGAGCTCGTTCTTGAGCTTGGAGATCTTCGACGAGGCGCTCGCGACCGTGATGCCGAGCGAGTCCGCCTCGAGGTCCTTCACGATCCGCTTCAGCAGCGCCCGCTGGTCGCCCGAGTCGTAGATCGTGAACGACGAGGTCATCCCGAAGTTCTCGGCCTCGCGCCGCAGGATCCGCACGCAGGCGGAGTGGAACGTCGAGATCCACATGCCCTCGGCCGCCTGGCCGACGATCTTCTCGACGCGCTCGCGCATCTCGGCGGCCGCCTTGTTGGTGAAGGTGATCGCCAGGATCTGGCTGGGCCAGGCCTCGCCGCTTCCGAGCAGGCTCGCGATGCGCCGCGTCAGCACGCTGGTCTTGCCGGACCCGGCGCCCGCGACGATGAGCAGCGCGTCGCCGCGGTACTCGACCGCCTCGCGCTGCTGCGGGTTGAGTCCCGCCACGAGGCGCTCGTGCTCGGGGTCGGTGCGCGCGGAGTCGCCGGAGGGCCCGCCGGGCGCGCCGACGATGACCGGGGTGGCGCGGGAATCGCTCGGATCGAAGAGGAGGCTCATGTCCCTCCGAGTGTAGATCGCGCCTCCGACACCCCGCCGCGGGACGCCGCGCGGTCAGGCACCGATCAGGCGGCGCGCGGCCGCCGCACGGGCGCGGTGAGCGGCCCGCCGATGTCGAGCCCGCGCCAGGCCAGCGCGAAGCCCACCACCGCGACGGTGGAGGTCGCCACCGCGAGCACCTGCAGCAGCACGAACGCCGTGAGGTCCTTGGTGTCGTCCGGGTAGTACTGGATGCCCTGCACGGCGAGCGCCCCGAGCGTCAGCACGAGCACGATCGAGCAGACCAGCAGCACCCGCAGCACCGCCCGGCGCGGCGGCTTCCGCGGCGCCCGGCCCACCTGCGCCCGCGTCGACAGCCAGGCGCAGGCCAGGGAGGCGGAGGCGAGACCGACCAGATCGGCGCCCAGCACATCGCTCGCGCGGTGCCAGGAGGCGGCCATCGTCAGATTCCCGACCAGCACCACCACGGCGCCGCCGATCGCCAGCACGACCGTGCGCCCGCGTCCCGGAACGACCATCGCCAGCGCGAAGACCACCGACACCGCCGCCGCGGTGTGCCCGCTCGGGAAGCTGCCGCCGGTGTACCAGGAGTCGGTCTCGACGAGCAGCGGCCGCTCGAGCACCACGTTCTTCAGCAGCTGCGTCAGCCCGGCCGTGACCACGATCGAGCCGACGGAGGCGAGCGCCAGCGCCGGACGCCGGCGGATCAGCGCGATCGCCGCGACCAGCAGCGCACCGCCGATCATCGACACCGGGGTGACGTCGGCGAGCGCACCCGCCGCCGTGCCGGTGGCCCGGCCGAAGACCAGATCGGCGCCGCGCAGCCCGGAGTTCTCGGCCGCCTGCCCCTGCGGAGTGAGCACGGCGAGTCCGTAGACCACGGCGACCCCGAGTGCGGCGAGCACGGCGAACACGATCCAGCGGCGGGTGATGCGGGCGCGGGTCTTCACGGTCGGGCTCCTCTCGGGATGCGCGGGGCGGGGTCGGTCGGCACCGGCGGGGTCGCCGGGCGGCGGGGTCGTCGGCCCGATGATGCCAGCGGAGGCTCCCGGTCGCCTGCGCACTCGCCGGGCCGCGCGCTCGGGATCAGCCGGCGGACCCCGCCCAGGCGTCGTCCTCGGCGGCGCGCGCCTCGATCGCCAGGTCCGGCTGGTCCGCGAACACGCCGTCGATCCCGGTGCGCAGGATCGCGCGGAACTCGTCCTGCCAGGCGCCGTACGCCTCCGGCTCGCGACCGACGCGGTGCACCTTCTCGAGGAAGCGGTTCTCGGCGCGGAGCGTCCAGGTGTAGACCTGCAGACCGACGGCGTGGGCGTCGGCGACCAGCGAGTTCGTCCCCACGGCCCGCCCCGCGCCGTCCCGGCCGAACAGCATGCTCTTGTCGACGCTGACGCCGTCGACCGTCCCCGCCAGTCCGCGGAGGCCGGCGGGAGTGACGAAGTCGGCGTAGGGCGTCGCCCGCGAGCCGTGCGCCGCCACGAGGTCGGGCGGAGTGCCGCGCGACTCGATCAGGTAGACGCGCCGGGCGCCCACTCCGCGGACGGCGAGGCGCTCCAGGACGGTCTTCTCGAAGCTCTCGACCGTGAGGCGCGGATCGGTCCGCGCCCAGCCCGCCGCGGCCAGCTCCTGCTCGAGGAGCACGTCCAGCGGCAGACCCAGCGCATCGAAGTACGTGGCGTGCTTGATCTCGGCCACGAGCCCCGGCGGCGACAGGGGCGACTCCTCCCCCGCCCGGTCGAGCAGGGCGAGGAGATCGCTGAAGCGCAGGATCGGGAACTGCCCGTCGAAGGTGGCGCTCGAGGCGCGGACGGCCGGCAGCCGCTCCCGGGCGCGGAGCGTCGACAGCTCGGCCCACGTGAAGTCCTCGGTGAACCAGCCCGTGATCTCCTTGCCGTCGACCCGCTTCGTCGTGCGGCGCTGCGCGAACTCGGGGCGACGTTCCACGTCAGTCGTGCCGGAGATCTCGTTCTCGTGCCGGAGCACCAGCACCCCGTCGCGCGAGGCGACGAGATCCGGCTCGACGGCGTCGGCGCCGAGCGCTATCGCGAGCTCGTAGGCCGATCTGGTGTGCTCCGGGCGGTAGCCGCTGGCCCCGCGGTGGCCGATGACGAGCGGGACGGGACGGGTCGGCATGCGGCGATCCTACGGGCGGCGGCAGGCGACTCCGGGCGGAACCGAGGCTCCCGCGAAGGGAATAGCCAGACTCTGAGAGATGTTCTCAGATACTGTGGACCTACCGCCTGTGGCCCGAGAGGGCAGCCGGTGGATCCCGCAGTCACAGCGACTCAGCTCCGCGAGTCCCGACGGATCCGTCCGTCACCGTCGAGCGCACCTGAGAGAAGAGGAACCATGGCAAGCAACAACCCGGCGTTCGGTCGTCCGGAGTTCAGCAACCGGGGCTACGCCGGCCGCGTGCAGGACGTCCCGGACGTGTCGCCCGGCACGCTCGACCAGATGTACAACCGTCCGGCCGCGGGCTCGGCCGACACCAACCGGATGACCGTCGAGGACACCCTCGCGAAGACGGCACTCGCCTTCGTCGTCCTCCTCGCGGGTGCCGCGGTGGGCTGGTTCGTCCCCGGGCTGATGCTGCCGGCCGTGCTGGTCGCGCTGGTCCTCGGCATCGTCAACGCCTTCAAGAAGGTGCCGTCGCCGGCTCTGATCCTCGGCTACGCCGCGACCCAGGGCATCGGAGTCGGCGCGATCTCGCGCTTCTTCGAGAGCGCCTACGAGGGTGCGGTCGTCCAGGCCCTGCTCGCGACCGTCGTCGTGATCGGTGTCACCCTGGCGCTGTTCATGAACGGCAAGATCCGCACCTCGCCGAAGCTGAACAAGATCTTCTTCATCGGCATGATCAGCTACGCGGTCTTCTCGCTGGTCAACCTCGGCCTCGGCCTGTTCGGCGTCGGCGGCGGCTTCGGTCTCCGCACCGGCTTCATCGGCATCGTGATCGGCCTCATCGCCATCGCGCTCGCCACCTACTCCCTCGTGATGGACTTCGAGTTCATCCAGCAGGGCGTCCGCAACGGCGCCCCGCGCATCTACGGCTGGACGGGCGCCTACGGCATCCTCGTCACCGTCGTCTGGATGTACCTCGAGCTACTGCGACTGATCTCGATCTTCCGCCAGTAGTCACGTCCGCTCCGGAGCGATCCGGACCGGCCCGACGGGCGCTCGACCTCACCGGTCGGGCGCCCGTCCGTCGTTGAGCGGCCGGGCCGCCCAGTCCCGCCCGCCGCGTTTGAGACGATGGAGGAATGATGGCCGCCGCTTCGACCCGCATCGTCGGCCTCGACGTCGCCCGCGGTCTCGCCGTGCTCGGGATGTTCGCGGCGCACCTCGCGCCCGCCGAGCGCGAGATGATCTGGGACGGCCGCAGCGCCGTCCTCTTCGCCGTCCTCGCGGGCGTCTCGATCGGCCTGATGTCCGGCGGAGCGACGCGCTCGACCCGTCCGCTCCTGGACACCGCGTCGATCCTCCTGCGCGGCCTCTACCTCCTCGTGATCGGCGTGGGGCTGAACCTGCTCGGCACGCCGATCGCGGTGATCCTGCCGCACTACGGCCTGATGTTCGTCGTCGCGGCCCTGCTGATGTTCCTGCCGCGAGCGGTGCTCGCCGTCCTCGCCGCCGTCTTCGCGATCGGCGGCCCCCTGCTCGTCGACCGGATCGTCACCACCGGGAACGACTGGATCGCGACGCTCTCCCCCGAGGACGCCCTGCTCGCGCGGATGCCGCTCACCTGGCTGACGCAGTACTACCCCGTGCCCTCCTGGCTCGCCTACGTGATGCTCGGGCTGCTGATCGCGCGCTGCGACATCCGCTCGGCCACGACGCAGCGCCGGCTCGTGATCGGCGGCGCGATCGCCGCGGTCCTCGGCTACGGCGTCGGCCTCGCCCTCGGCGGGCCGGAGAGCGTCGAGGCGCACTCGAGCACCACCGCCGAGATCGTCGGCGCCGGCGGCCTCGCGGCCGTCGCGATCGGAGCGCTCACCGCGCTCGCCGCGCGCCTCGCCGTCGTCCGTGCGGTCACCGCGCCGCTCGCCGCGGTGGGGGCCATGCCGCTCACGGTCTACTCCGTGCAGCTCGTCGCGCTGGCGGTGTACCTGATCCCGTTCGAGCCGTTCGACTTCGCCGCCTGGCAGAGCTGGACGCTGCTCGCGTCCTTCACCGTCGTCGCGGTGTTCGGCGCCCTGCTCTGGCGTCGCTTCGTCGGCCAGGGGCCGCTGGAGTGGCTGGTCGCGCGGGCCTCGCTCCGGCCGCGCACCCGGGCTCCCCGGCCGGCGCTCGGCTAGGGTGATCCGATGATCACGCGACGCGAAGCCGCTCAGCGCCTCGACATCCCCGTCGAGATGGCGACGCGGCACGGGCTGCCCACCCGGCTCTCCGAGGAGGAGCTCGTCGCCCTCGAGCAGGACCCGCCCGCCTGGCTCGCCCAGTCGCGCGAGAACCGCACCGGGAAGCGCCCGGTCTGGGTGACCCTGGACTGCGCGATCTGCGGCCGCTCCGAGTCCGCCCGCCCGAAGAAGTGGTGGCCCGACTTCAGCTTCCTCGTCTGCGAGGACCATTCCCCCGACGCGTGGCCGCACCACCCCGAGGGCCACCGCCGCGACGAGTACGACGGCATCGGCACCCGCTTCGTCGGCGTCCTCGACACCCCCGTCTGACCCGCTCGTCCCTCCTGCCCCCGTTCGATTCGCAGGCGATCCGGCCGCCCGTCGACGTCCGACGCGGGCGAGCGCGCTCTCGCGCCGGGATCACCTGCTCATCGGACCACCCGTCCACGACGAGGAACGGGCCCCCCGCAGGAGGCCCGTTCACGTACCGCGGTCGCGGCTACTCCCATTCGATGGTGCCCGGGGGCTTGGAGGTCACGTCGAGGACGACGCGGTTCACGCCGCTCACCTCGTTGGTGATGCGGTTGGAGATGCGGGCGAGCAGGTCGTAGGGCAGTCGCGTCCAGTCGGCCGTCATCGCGTCCTCGGAGGAGACGGGGCGCAGCACGATCGGGTGGCCGTAGGTGCGGCCGTCGCCCTGGACGCCGACGGACCGGACGTCGGCGAGCAGCACGACCGGGCACTGCCAGATCTCGCCGTCGAGCCCGGCGGCGGTGAGCTCGGCGCGGACGATCGCGTCGGCCTCCTGCAGCAGGTCGAGCCGCTCCTGGGTGACCTCGCCGACGATGCGGATGCCGAGGCCGGGGCCGGGGAACGGCTGGCGGCCGACGATCGCCTCGGGCAGCCCGAGCTCGCGGCCGATCGCGCGGACCTCGTCCTTGAAGAGGGTGCGCAGCGGCTCGACGAGCGCGAACTGGAGGTCCTCGGGGAGGCCGCCGACGTTGTGGTGCGACTTGATGTTCGCGGTGCCGGTGCCGCCGCCCGACTCGACGACGTCCGGGTAGAGCGTGCCCTGCACGAGGAAGTCGATCGACGTGCCCTCGCCCTGCGCCTCGAGCACGAGCGCCTCGGCGGCGCCCTCGAAGGTGCGGATGAACTCGCGGCCGATGATCTTGCGCTTCTGCTCGGGGTCGCTGACGCCGGCCAGCGCGTCGAGGAACTGCTCGCGCGCGTCGACGGTCACCAGTCGCACGCCCGTGGCGGCGACGTAGTCCTCCTCGACCTGGCGGCGCTCGTCCTTGCGCAGCAGGCCGTGATCGACGAAGACGCAGACCAGCTGGTCGCCGACCGCGCGGTGCACGATCGCCGCGGCGACGGCGGAGTCGACGCCACCGGACAGACCGCAGATGACGCGGCCGGTGCCGACCTGCTCGCGGATGAGCGCGACCTGGTCGTCGATGACGTTGGAGGAGTTCCAGTCGGCGGGGATGCCGGCGGCGCGGTGCAGGAAGTTCTCGATGACGGCCTGGCCGTGCGCCGAGTGCTTGACCTCGGGGTGCCACTGCACGCCGTAGAGGCGGCGCGCGTCGCTGCCGAACGCGGCGACGGCGGTCGAGCCGGTCGAGGCGAGGACGTCGAAGCCCTCGGGCGCCTTCGAGACCTGGTCGCCGTGGCTCATCCACACCGTCTGGTCGACGGGCTGGTCGCCGAGGAGCACGCCGCCGTCGGCCGTGACGGACGCGTCGGTCGCGCCGTACTCACGGAGCCCGGTGTTCGCGACCTCGCCGCCGAGCGTCTTGGCCATCACCTGGAAGCCGTAGCAGATGCCCAGCACGGGGATGCCGAGGTCGAAGATCGCGGGGTCGAGCTGCGGCGCCCCCTCCTCGTACACGCTCGAGGGACCGCCGGAGAGGATGATCCCGACCGGCGACTTGGCGGCGATCTCCGCGGCCGTCGTGCCGGACGGGACGATCTCGGAGTACACGTTCGCCTCGCGGACGCGCCGCGCGATCAGCTGCGCGTACTGGGCGCCGAAGTCGACGACGAGCACGGGCTGGGCGGCGAGGTGCGGCTGCGGGGCGGACTGCGGCGCGCTGGCGCCGGACTGCTCACTGATGGGGGGCCTCCACGGAGTCGGTCGGGGTCGTCGGCTCGAGGGCGGCGGTGCGCCGCTCGAGGTACTGCTCCACCTCGCGGGCGATGCGGGTCTCGACGAAGAAGGACAGGGTGGGCACGACTCCGCCGAGCGCGATGAGGACGAACCGCGAGAACGGCCAGCGCATCAGGCTCCACAGGCGGAAGTCGGCGAAGAGGTAGACGACGTAGAACCAGCCGTGCGCGATCAGGATGCCGGTGGACAGGTTCGCGCCCGTCCCGCTCGACTTCCACTCGCCGCCCGGCACCTCGTACATCGGGGCGAAGTGCGCGATCCCCTGCTGACCGAAGACGAACAGCTCGAGGTGGAACACGTACTTCAGCAGCATCTCCGCGCAGAGCAGCAGGAGCATCACGCCGGTGATGATCGAGGTCACCCGGTAGAAGCGCAGCGCGCTCCGGATCGCAGGGAACTGCGCGGGCTTGGGCTCGAGGGGCATGGGGTCCAGTTTACGGGGCGGAGGCGGTGACCGGGCTCTGCGCGAGCTCGGCGGCCTCGAGAGCCTCCTCGGTCTCGCGCTCCCAGGCGTCACGGACCAAGCGGAACCACAGGTAGAGCGCGAAGCCGGCGAAGACGACCCATTCGATCGCGTAGAAGACGTTGAGCCAGTTCAGCGAGACGTCGGTGACCCGGGCCGGTGAGTCGATCGCCTCGAGCCCCGCCACCGGCTGGTCGACGACGACGTAGCCCTGGTAGACGTCCAGCGGCGGATCCGGCCAGCGGTTGATCAGCGCGGGGATCGACAGCGCGGTGAGGGTCATCGGATCGGTGCCCTCGGCGGGCACCTCGGCGGCCTCGTTCGCGACGAGGCGGCCGGTGAAGCCGGTCGGCGCCGCCTCCGCTCCGTCGTTCAGGCGCTCGGCGACGCTCTGCGCCTGCTCCTGGTCCGCGGTCCAGCCGTAGGCGACGACGAGGTCGGCGTCAGCGGTGCGGGTGCGCGCGATGACCCACCAGCCCGGCTGCTCGCCGTTCAGACGCCCGCCGAGGATCTCGGCGCCGCCGGGAATCAGCTCGGAGCTGCCCGCCACGCGCTGGCCGTCGGCGGTCGCGGTGATCGGGCGCGACGGGGCGGCGACCTCGTCGAGCGGCAGCACCGTCTCGGAGACGCCGGAGTCGGGCGCGGCGGCCTCGACCGCGCGTCCCACCTGCCACTGGCCGAGGGCCGCGAAGAGCCCCGCGATGACGAGGGCCAGGGCCAGGGCCGCGAGCCAGCGCGGTCGCCGGGCGACCTGCCAGACCGTGCTCTGCGGCGGGGCGCTCTGCGTCATGCGTTCCTCGTTCGGGGCGGATCCGCTCGGCGGCGGCGGACCGCTGAAGCCTAGCCAACGAGGGTGGGAGGACCCTCGGATCGCTGCCGCTCAAGCCGCTCGAGCACCGCCGAAGCGGCGGCTCCCCTCTCCATGCTGGTCGAGCAGCCCCGCAGGGGCGCCCTCCATGCTGGTCGAGCAGCCCCGCAGGTGCGCCCTCCATGCTGGTCGAGCAGCCCCGCAGGGGCGTATCGAGACCCGACGCCATCAGCACGGCGGGGCTGCAGACCCGTCCTTCTGATTCAGGTGGGTCTCGATACGCCCGCTCCGCGGGCTACTCGACCAGCATGAAGGTCCGCCCGATGATCGGATCGGACGGCTCAGTAGTCGGGCTCGCGCGGGCGCCGCGGCCGGTCGGAGTCGATGCCGTCGGACTGCTGCATGGCCTGGTCGATGAGGGCCTGCCGCATCGGGTCCGGGAACTCGTCGTCCAGCTCGTCCGGCTCGACGGGCCGGCGCGGGCGGGGAGCAGGCTCGGCGACCGGCGCCTCGGCGGGGTCGGCCGCCGGACGCTCGTCCGCCGCCCCGTCCGCCATCGCCGCCTCGACCAGGGCGAAGTCCTCCTCCGCCATCGCGCTGCGGGTGGCCGGCTTCGGCCGGTGCCGCCGCCGCGAGAGGAACTGTCCGATGCTCTCCGAGCGCGACGCGAGGATCGGGCCGACGATCGCCATGATCAGCACGTAGAGACCCGCGAACGGCTGGATCCGCTCGTCGAGCCCCGCCGAGAGCGAGAGCGTCGCGAGGATCAGCGCGAACTCGCCCCGGTTGTGCAGGATGAAGGCCGCGTTGAGCCCGGCGCGGGGCCCGAGCTTGTTCAGCCAGGCGACGAACTGGCCGGCTCCGAGGTTGAGCACGATCGTCATCACCGCGGCGGCGATCACCGGCAGCACGACGTCGGGGAAGGCTCCCGGATCGAGGCCGAGGCCGAAGTTCACGAAGAAGAAGGCGCCGAACACATCGCGGAGCGGGATCGCGATCCGCTCGACCCGCGCGCGGAACCGGGTGGCGCCGATCACCAGGCCGATCAGGAACGCGCCGATCGCGTCGGTGACGCCGAGGACCTCGCCGATCCCGCCGAACAGGATCGCGAGACCGAAGAACAGGATCGTGAACAGCTCGTCGTCGCGGGTGCGGAAGAACCGGGAGACCACCCGGCCGCCCCAGCGCGCGATCGCGAACATCACCACGAGGAACGCGAACGCGATGACCAGCTTCAGGACGACCGGCCACGGCTCCGTCTCGCCCGAGAGCACGACCGACACGATCGCCAGGTAGACCGCGATGAAGATGTCCTCCACGACGGTCACGCCGAGGATCATCGGCGTCTCCGGGTTGGCGAGGCGCTTGAGCTCGATCAGCAGCTTCGTCACGATCGCGCTCGAGCTCGTCGCCGTGATGCCCGCGATGATCAGCGCCTCGCGGCTGCCCCAGCCCAGCACGAAGCCGAAGGCGAGCCCGGCCGCCATGTTGACGGCGATGTAGGAGCCGCCGGAGAGGATCAGCCGCGCCGCATTGCCGTAGAACTCGTCCTGATCGAACTCCAGGCCGAGGTTGAACAGCAGCAGGATCAGCCCGAAGACCGCCGTCAGCTCGATGTAGGACGACTCGAAGTCGAGCGGGAAGAGGTGGAAGTTCGGGCTCGCGAGCAGGCCGACGACCATGTAGATCGGGATGGCCGGAAGGCCGATCGTGCGCCCCAGCCGCCCGAGGACGTAGGCGACGACGAACAGGACACCGAGGACGATGAGGTCTTCGCCGTGGTGCATCCTCAGGCTCCGGGCGGCGTCTCGGGAGCCTTGGCGAAGACGCCGGAGCGGAAGAAGGCGAAGGCCTTGGCGACCTTCTCGGGGCTGCCGGCGACGACGAGCGTGTCGCCCGGGAACACCCGGAAGTCGGGGGCGGGAGCGGGGTTCGCGGCGTCACCGCGCACGACGGCGACGACGGTGAGGCCGACGATGCCGCGGTCGGCGGGCTTGCCGAGCTGCTGGCCCGCGATGTGGTCGTCGTAGTCGACGGTGAACCAGTCGATCGAGAGCCCGGGGATCTGATCGAGCGCGGTGAGCGACTCGGTGATCTGGGTGCCGCCGAGCAGCTCGGCGAGGGTGTGCGCCTCGTCGTCGCTGAGGCGGAGCGAGACCTTCGCGCCGTCCTGGTCGCCCTCGGCGAAGGTGATCAGGTCGCTGTGGCCCGAGCGGTGCGCGATGACGCCGACCTTGCCGCCGTCGGCGGTGAGGAAGGTGTGCAGGACACCGACACCGGGCAGCTTGACCCTGCGGACCTCGACCATGCGTGCTCCATCCGCGCCTCGCAGCGCTCCGACGTCGGGAATCCTCCCAGTTTAGGCGGCCACCGCCCGCCCCCTGCCCCCGTTCGCCCACGGAGGACCCGGCCGCCGGCCGCCGGCCGCCGCCGCCGAGGCGTCCCCGAACGGTCGAGACGTCCATCCGCAGGGGGACGTCTCGACCACAGTGGGACGCCTCGCTCTCCACAGGGTGTCGCGCGCCGTCCACAGAGGTGGGGAGAGGCAGGCCGATGAGGGCGCCCGGAGTGGGAGGGTTCCGGGATGACACGGGTGGAGCTGTTCCGGGGAGAGGCCTGCGGGAGGTCGGCGGAGTTCGTCCGCCTCCGTCGCGGGGTGCACGTGTGCGCGGCGGAGTGGGCGAGCGCCTCGGTCGACGCGCGCCACCGCGCCCGCATCGACGCGGTCGCCGCGACGTGGAGCCGGCCCGTCTTCCTCCGTGAATCCGCCGCCGCTGTCTGGGGCCTCCCCCTGGTCGAGCCGCTCGACGAGACCGTGCACGTCGCGGCGTCGCCGGCGGTCGGCAGCCGAACGCGCAACCGCGTCGCGGAGCACGGAGGCGTGTCATCCGATTCCGCGGTGGTCGTCGACGGGCTGACGATCTCCGATCTCGCGCAGACCGTTCTCGACCTCTGCCGCTTCTCGTCCTTCCGGCGCGCCATCACTGCGGCGGACCACGCCCTGCGGATGCGCGGCAGCCACGGCGAGCACCTTCTCGAGCCGGAGGAGCTGAGGGAGCGCCTCGCCGTCCTTCCCGGCGGGGCCCGCGGTCGTACGGCGGCGGCGCGGGCGATCGACTTCGCCGACGAGCGCGCCGACTCGCCCTTGGAGTCGATCAGCCGGGTCGCGATGCACCAGGCGGGGCTCCCCCGCCCGGTGCTCCAGCGGCCGTTCCACGACGACGAGGGCCTGATCGGCCCGGTCGACTTCTTCTTCGAGGACGCCGACGTCGTCGGCGAGGCCGATGGGGCGCATAAGTACACGGATCCGCGGTTCCTCCGCGGGCGCAGCCCCGAGCGGGCGCTGCTCGACGAGAAGCGCCGGGAGGACCGCCTCCGCGCTCTCGTCAGCGGCGTGGTCCGCTGGCGCTGGCAGGACGCCTCCGCCGCGCGCCCGATGCTCGCCGCCCTCGCGCGCGCGGGAGTCCACCCCACCGAGACGGCCTCGAACGGTCGAAGCGTCCAGCTGCTGCGGGACGTCTCGACCGTTCGGGGACGCCTCGGCCGGCCGGCCGGCTAGCTGGGCTGGTACGGGGCGACGACGACCTCGACGCGCTGGAACTCCTTGAGGTCGGAGTAGCCGGTGGTCGCCATCGAGCGGCGGAGGGCGCCGATCAGGTTGGCGGTGCCGTTCGCGTCGGTCGCGGGGCCGTAGAGCACCTGCTCGAGCGTGCCGACGGTGCCGACCTGGACGCGGCGTCCGCGCGGGAGCTGCTGGTGGTGTGCCTCGGCACCCCAGTGCCAGCCGCCGCCGGGCGCGTCGGTGGCTCGGGCGAGCGCGGAGCCGAGCATCACGGCGTCGGCGCCGACCGCGACGGCCTTGACGATGTCGCCGGAGGTGCCGAGGCCGCCGTCCGCGATGACGTGCACGTAGCGTCCGCCGGACTCGTCGAGGTAGTCGCGGCGAGCGCCGGCGACGTCGGCGACCGCGGTCGCCATCGGCGCCTGGATGCCGAGCGTTGCGCGGGTGGTCGACGCCGCACCGCCACCGAAGCCGACGAGGACGCCCGCGGCGCCCGTGCGCATCAGGTGCAGGGCGGCCGTGTACGTCGAGGCCCCACCGACGATGACCGGCACGTCGAGCTCGTAGATGAACTTCTTCAGGTTGAGCGGCTCGGTGTCCCGCGAGACGTGCTCGGCCGACACGGTCGTGCCGCGGATGACGAACACGTCGACCCCCGCGTCGACCACCGTCTGGTACAGCTCGGCGGTGCGCTGCGGCGACAGCGCGCCCGCGACCGTCACGCCGGCCGCGCGGATCTCCGCGAGCCGCGCCGTCACCAGTTCCGGCTTCACCGGCTCCGAGTAGATCTCCTGCATGCGCTGCGTCGCCCGCTCCGCCGGCAGCTCCCGGATCTCCGCGAGCAGCGGCTCCGGGTCCTCGTAGCGCGTCCACAGCCCCTCGAGGTCGAGGACGCCCAGCGCCCCCAGCCGGCCGAGCGCGATCGCCGTCGCCGGCGACACCACCGAGTCCATCGGCGCCGCGAGGATCGGAGTGCTGAACTGGTAGGCGTCGATCGCCCACTTCACCGAGACCACCTCCGGGTCGCGGGTCCGGCGGCTCGGGACCACCGCGATGTCGTCGAAGGCGTACGCGCGGCGGGCGCGCTTGGCGCGCCCGATCTCGATCTCCATAGGGGCGATGTTACCGGTGGCTCGCTCCTCGCTCCGCGCCTCGCTGCGCTCGCCCCTCCGCTCGTCGCTCGCCCGCAGTCGGCTCAGGCAGGCGGTCGCGTCCCGCAGAGCGTCCCGCGTCCACGCACGGCGATCCGCTGGCACGCGGATCGCCGGATAGCGCTCCCACCTTGCTGCCGCGCGTGTCTGACGGGGCAGTCGCGGCGGGCAAAGCCCGCTCGCGCTGCCGATAGCCGGCGCAGTCGCGGCGGCGCGCCAGCGCCGCTCGCGCTGCGACTCTCGGTCTTACACAGATCCGCGTGCCCCGAGTGGGAGGCGTCGGGTCGTGAGGGCGGCCCCTCCGGCGTGGTGGGCGTGTGGGCCGAAGGCCCATCGGGCAGAGGGGCCGCCCTCACGACCCGACGCCGACCCCCACCCCGAGCCCCAGCAGCAGAATCAGCGCCGGTAGTTCGGCGCCTCCACCACCATCTGCACATCATGCGGATGCGACTCCTTGAGCCCCGCCGCCGTGATCCGCACGAACTTCCCGCGCTCCTTCAGCTCCGAGATCGTCCGCGCCCCCACGTAGAACATCGACTGCCGCAGCCCGCCCGCCAGCTGGTACGCCACGTTCGCGAGCGGCCCGCGATACGGCACCTGCCCCTCGATCCCCTCGGCGATCAGCTTGTCGTCGGTGGGCACGTCGGACTGGAAATAGCGGTCCTTCGAGTAGGAGGTCCGCTCGCCGCGGGTCTGCAGCGCGCCGAGCGAGCCCATGCCGCGGTAGGTCTTGAACTGCTTGCCGTTCTGGAAGACGAGGTCGCCGGGGCTCTCCTCGCAGCCGGCGAGGAGCGAGCCGAGCATGACGGTGTCGGCACCGGCGACGAGCGCCTTGGCAATGTCGCCGGAGTACTGCAGTCCGCCGTCGGCGATCACCGGGACGCCCGACTCGCGGGCGGCGAGCGACGCCTCGTAGACGGCGGTCACCTGCGGCACGCCGACGCCGGCGACGACGCGGGTGGTGCAGATGGAGCCGGGGCCGACTCCGACCTTGATGGCGTCGGCGCCCGCGTCGACGAGCGCCTGCGCGCCGGAGCGGGTGGCGACGTTGCCGCCGACGACGTCGACGCCGGCGAAGGCCGGGTCTGCCTTGAGGCGGCGGATGATCTCGAGGACGCCGGCGGAGTCGCCGTTGGCGGTGTCCACGACGAGGACGTCGACCCCGGCGTCGAGGAGCGCGGTGGCGCGCTGCCAGGCGTCGCCGAAGAAGCCGATGGCGGCGCCGACGCGCAGGCGCCCCTCCTCGTCCTTGGTCGCGTTCGGGTACTGCTCGGACTTGTCGAAGTCCTTCACGGTGATGAGCCCGGCGAGCTTGCCCTGCGCGTCGACGAGGGGCAGCTTCTCGATCTTGTGCTGCGCGAAGAGCGCGATCACCTCGCTGTCGGGGATGCCGACGCGGCCGGTGATCAGGCCGGCGCTCGTCATCACGTCGCGCACGAGGGTGGACGCCTTCTCGAACGGCGAGACGAAGCGCATGTCGCGGTTGGTGATGATGCCGACGAGGACGCCGCTCGCGTCGACGACGGGGAGGCCGCTGATCCGGTACTGGCCGCAGAGGTCGTCGACCTGCGCGACCGTCGCGTCGGGAGTGGTGGTGACAGGGTTCGACACCATGCCCGACTCGCTGCGCTTGACGCGGTCGACCTGGTCGGCCTGATCCGCGATCGAGAGGTTGCGGTGCAGGATGCCGAGGCCGCCCTGGCGGGCCATGGCGATCGCCATCCGCGACTCGGTGACGGTGTCCATCGCCGCGGAGAGCAGCGGGGTCGCGACCGTGATGCGCTTGGTGAGCCGGGAGGCCGTGTCGGCCTCGCTCGGGATGACGTCGGTGTGCCCGGGGAGGAGCATGACGTCGTCGTAGGTGAGTCCGAGGAATCCGAAGGGATCCGGCTGGTCCATCAATGCCCCTTAGCAGGTCGTGCGGGTGGCCCGGTGGTGGAGGTCGCGCATCCGGTCACGGGTGTCCCGGATGCTCAATCTTAAGCGCGGCGACGCGCCCGGTATTCCTGCCCGGACGTCCCTCCGATGTGCTCCGGGCGCGCTCGCGACCCGTGCGGGGGACACGGGAGCGCTCTCCGCCCCGCATAATGTCGTCACGCAGTAGTGCAGGTGGGGAAACACCGCCGACACATGCGGAACGTATGGTCAACCAACGTTGTTTGACGACGGCGATCCGGGCGCGCCCGAGGACCCCATCCGTCTGTGCACCCTGACGAGAGGTAGACGTCTTGCTCACAGCCAGCCGTTCGACGCGCCACAAGCGCGCGACGACCCTGCATCCGACGGACCGGGAGGCTCCCCGTGCCTAGGCGGCTCCCCACACTCCGCACGCTCCGCGACGGCCTGGTCGCCCTCGGCCTGCTCGCCGCGACCCTGACCGGCGTCGCCGCCGCAGCACCCGCCGCGACCGCCGAGACCTCGGCCGACCAGTCGATCATCGCCTGGGTCCGCGTGCAGGGCACCAACGAGAACCTGGTGGGGGTGACCGTCGAGCTCGGCGGCGACGCCACCGCGACCCTCACCACGGGCGACGACGGCCGCGCCGTCTTCCCGCTCGAGGAGGCCGGCACCTTCAGCGTGACGGTCGACGAGGAGACGCTCCCCGCCGACAAGGGCTACCCGGCAGCGGGGCAGAACCCGAAGCAGGTGACGATCGTCTCCTCGCAGAACCAGATCGTGAACTTCATCGTCTCGACGGCCAACCCGATCGGCACGGGCGCGAGCGCTCCGGTCCCGACCGACTCCGCCGCCCCCACGAACCCCGCCACCGAGGGCACCACGGGCAACGACGCGACGAACCCCGACGGGACCTCGACCGCGGCGAACCAGCCGGTCACGGCGAACACCTTCTGGATCATCTTCTGGCCCAAGGTCGTCACCGGCCTGATCTTCGGACTCCTGATCGCCCTCGCGGCGATCGGCGCCTCGCTGATCTACGGCGTCACCGGGCTGAACAACTTCGCCCACGGCGAGCTGGTCACCTTCGGCGCGCTGATGGCGTACCTCTTCTCCGGCGTCTTCGGGCTGCCGGCGCTGCTGGCGATCCCGATCGCGGTGATCCTCGGCGGGGTGTTCGGCTTCGCGCAGGACGGACTGCTCTGGAAGCCGCTGCGCAAGAGGAACATCCAGCTGATCCCGCTGATGATCGTGACCATCGGCCTGTCGCTCGCGCTGCGCTACACCTTCGTCTTCTTCTTCGGCGCGGACCGGCTCTCCCTGCCGAACAGCACGGCGCCGTTCTTCACGGTCCCGGCGCTCGGCATCAGCCTCAAGTTCACCGACCTCGTCGGCGCAGCCGTCGGCATCGTCTGCATCGTCGGTGTCGCCCTGCTGCTCACGAAGACCAAGATCGGCAAGGCGATGCGCGCGGTGTCCGACAACCGGGCCCTCGCCTCCGCCTCCGGCATCAACGTCGAGCGCGTCATCCGCGTGGTCTGGGTGCTCTCCGGAGCCCTCGCCGCGCTGGCCGGCGTCTACATCGGCTACTACCAGTCGCTGCGCTGGGACACCGGAGCGTCGATCCTGCTGCTGATCTTCGCGGCGATCACGCTCGGCGGACTCGGCTCCGCCTACGGAGCGCTGGTCGGCTCGCTCATCATCGGCCTGATGATGAACATCTCGACGATCTGGATCCCGGAGAACCTCAAGTACGTGGCTCCGCTCGTCCTCATGATCATCATCCTGCTGGTCAGACCGCAGGGCATCCTCGGTCGCAAGGAACGGATCGGCTGACACCATGAACCTCAACTTCATCTGGCTGGCGATCGGGCAGATCGTCGATCCCACCGTCGCCGCCTACGCGCTCGCGACCATCGGCCTGGTCATCCACTTCGGATTCACCGGCCTCCTCAACTTCGGCCAGGCCGGCTTCATGGCGGTGGGCGGCTACGCCTTCGCCATCACCTCGGTCAAGTTCGAGTGGCCCGTCTGGGGCTCCCTGCTCGCGACGATCGTCGCGGCGACCCTCTTCGCCCTCATCCTCGGCATCCCGACACTGAGACTGCGGGCGGACTACCTCTCGATCGTCACGATCGCGGCGGCCGAGATCGTCCGGCTCTCGGTCAAGACACCCGAGTTCTCGGCGGTGACCGGCGGCTCCGAGGGCATCAACGGCGCGGCGAAGGCGTTCAACGACCTCAACCCGCTGCCGGAGGGGCGCTTCGGGATCGGGATCCTCACCTACAACCAGGACCAGTGGTGGGTCCGCATCGTCGGCTGGGGCCTCGTGCTCCTGGCCTGCCTGCTGGTCTTCCTCCTGATGCGCAGCCCCTGGGGCCGCGTCATCAAGGGCATCCGCGAGGACGAGGACGCCGTGCGCTCGCTCGGCAAGAACGTCTTCTCCTACAAGATCCAGGCGCTGATCCTCGGCGGCGTGCTGGGCGGCCTGGCCGGAGCGCTGTTCATCCTGCCGCGCTCCCTGCAGCCGGACAACTACGGCACCCAGCTGACGTTCTTCCTCTACACGATCATGCTGCTGGGCGGTGCCGCGACGGTCTTCGGGCCGGTCGTCGGCTCGATCATCTTCTGGGTCGTCCTCGGTCTGACCGACGGACTGCTCACGCTCGGGATCGACACCGGGGTCCTCAACAACGACCTCATCAAGCTCACCACCGTGCAGACCGGACCGATCCGGTTCATCGTGGTGGGTGTGGCCCTCATGCTCCTGGTGATCTTCAGACCCCAGGGCATCTTCGGCAAGAAGAAGGATCTGCACTTTGCCTAAAACGCCGGTCTCGGACGTCACCGAGCAGGAAATCGTCCCCGGGGTCGTCAAGAAGGACCCCATCCTCGTCGCCGACGGCGTCAGCCGCCGCTTCGGCGGCCTGACCGCGGTCGACGTCGCCCACGTCGAGATCCCGCGCGGCTCGATCACCGCGCTGATCGGCCCGAACGGCGCCGGCAAGACCACGTTCTTCAACCTGCTGACGGGCTTCGACAAGCCCAACACCGGACGCTGGAACTTCAAGGGCAAGAACCTCGCGAACGTCCCCGCCTACAAGGTGTCCCGGATGGGCATGGTGCGCACGTTCCAGCTCACCAAGGCCCTCGGCGGCATGACGGTGCTCGAGAACATGCTCCTCGGCGCCAAGGGGCAGAAGGGCGAGAACATCCTCACCTCGCTCATCCGGCCGCTGTGGTCGAAGGAGGAGGAGTCGATCGAGAACCGCGCGATCCGGCTGCTGGAGAAGTTCAAGCTCGACACCAAGAAGGACGACTACGCGTCGAGCCTCTCGGGCGGTCAGAAGAAGCTGCTCGAGATGGCGCGCGCCCTGATGTCGGAGCCCGAGCTGGTCATGCTCGACGAGCCGATGGCGGGCGTGAACCCGGCACTGACGCAGTCGCTGCTGGGCCACATCGTCAACCTCAAGGACGAGGGCATGACCGTGCTCTTCGTCGAGCACGACATGCACATGGTCAACACCATCGCCGACTGGGTGATCGTGATGGCCGAGGGCAAGGTCGTCGCCGAGGGACCGCCCTCGACGGTGATGAACGACCCCGCGGTCATCGACGCCTATCTCGGCGCGCACCACGACACCGACCTCGGCACGATCGAGGGCCAGCTCGAGGTCGCGGAGGAGATGGACTCGGACCTGGTCCGCGAGGACGTCGAGAAGCGGGCCGAGGCGGCCGGCGTCGACGTGCACCACACGGGCGGCGAGCACGCGGCCGCGGCGACCCCTGCGGCCTCCACTGCGACGGCCTCCACCGCGACGGCCTCCACCGTGGACGACGCCCCTGCGACGGCCGCACCGGCGGACGGCGCACCGACGAGCATCGCGCCGACGACCGACGCGCCCGCCGTCGACTTCGGAAAGGACGAGAAGTGACCCAGAACACGCTCGAGACGCACGACCTCCACGCGGGGTACGTGCCGGGAGTCAACATCCTGAACGGGTCGAACGTCTATGTGAAGAAGGGCGAGCTCGTCGGCATCATCGGCCCGAACGGAGCCGGCAAGTCGACGCTGCTCAAGGCGATGTTCGGGCTGGTGAACATCCGCCAGGGCACGGTCCTGCTCAACGGCGAGGACATCACCGGCTTCAAGGCCGACAAGCTGGTCTCCAAGGGCGTCGGCTTCGTGCCGCAGAACAACAACGTCTTCCCGTCGCTCACCATCGAGGAGAACCTCGAGATGGGCATGTACCAGAAGCCGAAGATGTTCAAGGACCGCCTCGAGTTCGTGACGGAGCTCTTCCCCGAGCTGACCAAGCGCCTCAAGCAGCGCTCCGGCTCGCTCTCGGGCGGCGAGCGCCAGATGGTCGCGATGTCGCGGGCCCTGATGATGGACCCGTCGATGCTGCTGCTGGACGAGCCGAGCGCCGGTCTGTCGCCGATGCGCCAGGACGAGACCTTCGTCAACGTCCAGCGGATCAACCGCGCCGGCGTCTCGATCATGATCGTCGAGCAGAACGCCCGCCGCGCGCTGCAGATCTGCGACCGCGGCTACGTGCTCGATCAGGGCCGCGACGCCTACGAGGGCCCCGGCCGCGAGCTGATGAACGATCCGAAGGTGATCGAGCTCTACCTCGGCACGCTCGCGACGACCAACGAGGTCACCACGAGCACGCCCACCGTCGGCGGCTGAGGCCGCCGCACCCCCGGGCCCGTCACCCGCCGAGAGGCGGGGGCGGGCCCGTCGTCGTCGAGGAGGAGGACCGGATGCGCCGCAGCGCCGCTCTGATCGTCGTCGCGCTCGCGGCGGGGCCCCTCTCCGGCTGCGCACCCGGGCCGGTCTCGCAGCTGCCGGCGGGCGTCTCCGTCGGCGTGCAGCAGAACCGCGACGACTACGGTCCCCGCCGGCTCGAGGTCCTGGTGACGAACACCGCCGACGAGCCCCTGGACGTCTGGGAGGCGCGGCTCGACTCCCCCGCCTTCACCGACCCGGCCGCCACCGACGGCCCGACCACGGTGCGCCCGGGGACGACGACCGCGCTCCGGCTGCAGCTCGCTCCCCCGGACTGCGCGGACCCCGGCGCGGACGCCCGCGTGCGGCTCGCCTTCACGCAGGGCGGGGTGTCGGGGACGGCCGTGGTCGCGCCGGACGACCCGCTCGGCAGCCTGCCGCGCATCCACGCCGAGGACTGCCTCGCGCAGCGCGTGGCGGACGTGGTGTCGATCGTGCCCGGAGACGCCGTCACAGTGGCGCAGGAGGGCGGAGAGCCGGTCGCGCACCTGGAGGTCGTCCTGACCCCCACGGGGGCGGACGGGGGCGTCTCGATCGCGGCGATCGGCCGGACGATCCTGCTCCGGCCCGCCTCGGGAGCGGACGCCTGGCCCGTCGGCGTGCGCGTGGACGCCGGCGCGGACGCCTCCCGCGTCGACCTCGCGATCCTGCCGAGCAACTGCAACACGCACACCGTCTCGGAGGACAAGCGCGGCACGTTCCTCCCGGTCGCCGTCACACTCGACGACGGCACGTCGGGAGTCGTCGCGGTCGGTGTCTCCGACGCCGTGCGCGGGGCGCTCTACCGCTTCATCGCCGAGGACTCCTGCCGCTGGCAGTGAGCGCCGGCGCCGCACGGACATCGAGTCTCTCTCTGCGCTGGCACCCCCCGCCCGAGGGCCAGGACGGCGGCCGCCGTGCCGTAATTTTGGTGACAAGAAACATCGGCGCCGACACCCCGGCCGGACTCCTCTCCCCCTGATCAGGGGCGGATTCCCACTGTCCTCGGCACCGATTCCTTCCCCTTCCGCGTCCCGTTCCGGCGCCGCGGTCCCCGTCTTCGAAGGAGCCGACCCATGAAGAGCTACACCCCCGCACCCGTCGCCCTCGGCGCGACCTTCGGCACCGGTGCGATCGGCGACTACGAGCGCTGGTCCGTCGTCGGCGTCTACGCGCAGGTCGTCATCGCCGAGACCACCGGCGGCAAGCGCCGCAACTACAGCCGCTCGTTCGTGACCTACCGCCTGGCCCAGGAGGCGGAGCTCCTCCGCGCCTCCTGAGCCGCACCGAGCACTGAGCGAGCGCGCGTCCCCTCGGGGGCGCGCGCTCGCTGCGTCGTGCGGCACCGGGAGGGACGGAGCGGGGACCCACGTTCGTCCGGTGGTGGATCTCGATACGCCCTCTCCGAGGGCTACTCGATCAGCATGGAGATGGCCTGCCGATCGAGATCGGCGCGGGTCCACCGGAACGGGAAGCCGGCGCTTCATGCTTGTCGAGTAGCCGCGCAGCGGCGTATCGAGACCTCGGGCACGACGAAGGGGCCCGGTCGGATGACCGGGCCCCTTCGCGCGTCGCGGCCGGAGCCGCAGGCGGGGTGCTAGTTCAGCGAGCCGTCGACGGTCTCCTCGAACGAGGTGACGTTGCCGGCGCCGTACTTGTAGATCGACACCGACGCCTCGGTCGGGTCGCCGTTCTCGTCCCACGAGATCGGGCCGGAGAGGCCGTCGTAGTCGATGTCCTCACCGTCGGCGAGCATCGTGGCGCAGTCGGCGAACGTGGTGCACTTCGTGCCCCCGGTCGAGACGTCCTGCAGGTTGTCGCGGATGGTCGCACCGTCGGTCGCGCCGCCCGCGAGCGCCGCGAGAGCGGCGAGCACCGTGGCGTCGTACGACTCGGGGGCGTAGCTGAACACCGTCAGCGCGTCGTTCCCCTGCTCCTTCACGAGAGCCTGGAGGTTCGACTGGAACTCCTCCGACGCCTGCACACCGGGGTTGGTGAACTGCGCGCCGTCGATGTCGACGTTCGTGTCCGCATCGGTGATGACGCCGTAGTTGCCGTCCGTGCCGTAGAGGTTCGCGAAGTCGAAGCCCTTGGCCGCGAGCTGCTCCGCGATCGTGGTGATCTCGTCGAACGAGATGACGACGAGCGCGTCCGGGTTCGGGGCGAGCAGCGAGGTCAGCGCCGAGTTGAAGTCGGTCGAGGCCGGCTCGAAGATCTCCTCGGCCGCGACGGTCGCGCCGCCCGCCTCGAGGGTCTCCTTGATGTTCGACTCGAGGCCGGTGCCGTACGCGTCGTTCAGGTACAGGATCGAGACGTTGGTCTTGCCGTCGCCGAGGATCTTGTTGCCGAGGATGCGGCCCTGGAGCACGTCCGAGGGGGCGGTGCGCCAGTAGTAGCCGTCGTCGTCGTAGGTGGTGAAGTCCGGCGAGGTGTTGGCCGGCGAGATCTGGACGACGCCCGCCTGGGTCACCTGGTCGATGAACGTCTTCGAGACACCCGAGGAGGCCGCACCGATGATGACGCTCGCGCCGTCGGCGATCAGCGAGGTCGCCGACTGCGTCGCGATGTCCGTCGTGGTGTCGCCGGAGTCCTTCTGCTCGACATCGATGGTGAGGCCGGCAGCGGCGTCGTTGATGTCCTTGACCGCGAGGTCGACGCCCGCGATCTCGGGCGGGCCGAGGACGGCCAGGGTGCCGGTCTGCGGGAGGATCGTGCCGATCTTCAGGGACAGGTCGCCGGACTCGCCGCCGTCGGTGCCCGCGTCTCCGCCGCCGCCGCTGGCGCAACCGGCGAGGACGAGAGCGCTGGCGCCCAGGAAGGCGACCCCGCTCAGGGTCACCCGGAGGGATCGCGTACGGGCCGTCCCGGCCTTCGCGTGAACGCGCATGTTTCTCCTTGAGAGGTTCTGTCGTGGGAGCGGTGCCGGAGGCAACCGCTCGGCCAACCTAACCTTCGGAGAAGCCGTGAACAATACGGGGGTGTTTCAGATGCGTTTCGCGACCTGATCGTTACTTTTCGTCGTCGGAGCGCTCTCCCGCGACGCGATCCGCAGGTCAGGCCGTCACGCGCCGCCTCCGGCGCTCGGCCGAGACGAGGTCGACTGAGAAGATCGCCAGGGCCGCCCAGACGAGCGCGAAGCCGATCCAGCGCTCCGGCGGCATCTCCTCGTGCAGGAGGAAGGCGCCGACGACGAACTGCAGCACCGGCGTCAGGTACTGGATGAAGCCGACGATCGAGAGCGGCAGCCGCCGGGCGGCGCCCGCGAACAGCAGCAGCGGCACCGCGGTGACGATGCCGGCCGAGGCGAGGATGAGCGCGTGCCCCGTGCCCTCCGTCGCCAGCGTCAGGCCGACCGTCGAGCCGACGACCAGCAGCTGCACGATCGCGAGCGGCGTGAGCCAGAGCGTCTCGAGCGTGAGACCGCTGACCGCGTCCATCCGGCCGCCGACCCGGCTCTTCACCAGGCCGTAGAGGCCGAAGGAGAAGGCGAGCGCGAGCGAGACCCAGGGGAAGGAGCCGTAGCCGACGGCGATCACGAGGACGGCGACGGCGCTGATCGCCATCGCGACCCACTGCGCCCGCCGCAGCCGCTCGCGCAGCACGATCACGCCGAGCAGCACCGTGACGAGCGGGTTCATGAAGTAGCCGAGGGCCGCCTCGATCACGTGGCCCGTGGTCGTCGCGATGACGTAGACCTGCCAGTTGATGTAGATCAGCACGCCGGCGATCGCCATCACGCCGAGCAGCCGCGGCTCGCGGAAGAGCGCCGCGAAGCCGCGCCAGCTGCGGGTCACCGTCAGCAGGAGCAGGCAGAAGACCAGCGAGAAGAGCACCCGCAGCGCGACGATCTCGAACGGCGAGGCGGGGGCCATCGCGATGAAGTAGAGCGGCATCGCGCCCCAGAGCAGGTAGGCGGCGAAGCCGAACCAGAGGCCGGTCGACGACAGCGCGCCGCCGGCGCCCTTCACGGGCAGGGCCTCGACGCCCTCGCCGGCCGCGGCGTCGCCCGTCGTCGGCGAGGCGGGTTCGGCGGGGAGGCGGGAGGCGGGCACCCGTCCGATGCTACGCAGGGCCGGCGCCCGCGGACCGCCCGGAACGGTCACCGAACGTCAGGATCAGGCCACCGGTCGCGAAGAGGACCGGGCGCACGACGGTGGGCCCGGCGACTCCCGCCGGCGGGCCCACCGCACGGGACGACGAAGGGCCCGGCGACTGTCGTCGCCGGGCCCTTCGGGGATCCGTCTCTAGCGGACGACGACCGCGAGGACGTCGCGGGCGGAGAGGACCAGCAGGTCGTCCCCACCGAACTTGACCTCGGTTCCGCCGTACTTGGAGTAGATGACCTTGTCACCGACGGCCACGTCGAGCGGGACGCGGTTGCCGTTGTCGTCGATGCGGCCGGGGCCGACGGCGACGACTTCGCCCTCCTGGGGCTTCTCCTTGGCGGTGTCGGGAATGACGAGACCGGAAGCAGTGACCTGCTCGGCCTCGACCTGCTTGATGACGATGCGATCTTCGAGCGGCTTGATGGACACCGACACGGTTGACCTCTTTCTTGACGACGACGGGGGCGGAGCGCCGCCGTTGGCAGACACGCTCCGAGAGTGCTAGCTCCACTGTAGAGGCTCCGCTGGCACTCGTGCAATCAGAGTGCCAGGCAGGCGCGCCGCGTCGTGCGGAGGGCGTGGCCTAGCATGGCCGGATGCAACGCGCCGAGCTGGTCGAGCTCCTCTCCCCCGAGGGCCTCCGGCTCCTCGACTCGCTCGACGGCTACCGCGCGGACGACCTGGTGCGCGCCGTCGCGGCGCTCCGCTCCGCCGGCCACTCCCCCGGCCTGGTCTCGGCCGTGCTGACCCAGGCTCGGCTGCGGGCGAAGGCGACCGGGAAGTTCGGCGAGTTCGCCCGGTCGATGCTCTTCACGGACGCCGGGCTCGAGCAGGCCACCCGCCTCCGGGTCGCGGCGCTGCACGCCGGCCGCTTCTCCTCCGCCGGGCTCACCCGCATCGCCGACCTCGGCAGCGGCATCGGCGGCGACGCGCTCGCGATGGCGGCCATCGACCTCGAGGTGACCGCGGTGGACGCGGACGAGATCACCGCGACCCTGGCCAGCTTCAACCTCGCCCCGTTCCCCTCCGCGCAGGCCGTGCACGGCGACGCCGAGGCGTTCGACCTGGACGGCTTCGACGCCGTCTACCTCGATCCGGCCCGCCGCACCGCCGGCCACCGGGAGACCCGGCGCCTCGACGATCCCGACGACTACTCCCCCTCGCTCGACTTCGCCTTCGGCCTGGCCGAGGCGCGGCCCGCGGGCGTGAAGCTCGGGCCGGGCTTCGACCGCGAGCGGATCCCCGCGGACGCGGAGGCGCAGTGGGTGTCGGTCGACGGCGAGCTCGTCGAGACGGGGCTGTGGTTCGGTCCGCTGGCGCGGCCGGGCGTCCGCCGGTCCGCGCTCCTGCTCTCGGCGACCGGCGCCGTGGAGCTCACCGCGCCGGCCGACAGCGACGACGAGGAGGTGGGCGACCTCGGCGCGTTCGTGCACGAGCCGGACGGGTCGGCCATCCGCGCGCGCCTGCTCGGCGAGCTGGCCCGCACCAGCGGCTCGCGGATGCTCTCGCCCGGCATCGCCTACCTCACGGGCGACGAACCGTCCGCGTCGCCGTTCCTGCGGAGCTTCCGTGTGCTCGCGGAGCTGCCCCTGGACGAGCGCACCCTCGCGCGCGAGCTGCGCGCCCGCGGCATCGGCGTCCTGGAGATCAAGAAGCGCGGCGTCGATGTGGACCCCGCGCGCTTCCGCAGGAAGCTCGGCCTGGCCGGGCGGGGCAGCGCCGTCCTGATCCTCACCAGGATCCAGGGGCGCCACCGCGCCCTGCTCGCCGAGCGCGTCTCCTGAGACCGGCCGTCGGCGCCTAGTAGCCGGAGGAGGAGGTCGCCGCGTCGAGGGCGACCACGAAGATCACGATCGTGACGGCCAGGTAGATCAGCGAGACCACGACGCCGGCGATGCCGGTGATGATCGCGGTCAGCGCGAAGCCGCGTGCTCCCGGCTCGCGACGGCGGCCGAGGAAGCCGAGCACGATCGCGGGCGCGGACAGGATGAAGCCGAAGCCCCAGCCGAAGATCGAGATCACCAGGCCGACGATGCCGAGGATCATGCCGGTGAGGCTCAGGGTCTTGGGCACCGTCGTGGGCGCCGGGACGTAGGCGTACTGCGGCGGCGCGGCGCTCGGGGCCGGCGGGAGCGGCGTCCCGTACGCGGGCGGCGGGGTGTCCTGGGCGCCCTGTCCCGGTGCCGTCGGGGTGCCACCCGAGTACGCGGGCGGGGCCGGGGGCGCCGGAGTGCCGCCGGAGTGCACCGGCGGGGCCGGGGGCGCCGGCGGCACGGGGGGAGCAGGGGGGACGGGAGGGCCCTGTCGGTCGTCGGACCCGGGCCGGCTGCTGTCGCTCATGCCTCGAAGTCTAGAACGAGGCCGCCGACCGGCTCAGGCCGGGAGGTAGCCGTCCGTCCGGAGTCCGCCGACGAAGGCCGAGTAGGCGAGAGCGCCGACCAGCAGCAGCACGAGCGCGAGGTAGCCGAGGAGGAAGCCGGCGATCGCGAGTCCGCGGCCGCGCTGCCCCGAGCGGCGCGCCTGCGCGAAGCCGACGTGCCCGAGGACGATCGCGGCGGGCGCGAGCCCGAGGATGCCGCAGATCAGGGCCGCGACGGCGAGGCCGTTCAGCGGCGGGCGCGGCGCGGGAGCACCGGGATGCGCGGAGCCGTCGAAGGCCTCCGGGCCGCTCGGGGCTCCGGGGGGAACGGCCTCCCCGGTCCAGCCGGACGCGGCACCGGCGGCCGGCGGAGCGGAGGCGGGGGACGGTGCTCCGGAGGGCGGCGCGTACCGCGGCGGCGGGGGCGGCACCGATCCCGGTGCCGGATCGCCGGTGGACTCGTCGTTCACGTCGCCCTCCTCGAGCGCTCCGCCGTCCCCGCCGTGCGGGGCGGGGCGGTGGGGATCAGTAGTTCGTCGTGCTCGCGATGCCCGCGAGGGAGAACAGCGCGACGGCGGAGATGATGGTGATGATGATCGCGACGAAGCCGATCACGACGGCGGCGATCGCGAGGCCGCGACCGCGCTCACCGGTCCGCTTGATCTGCGAGAGGGCGATGAAGCCGAGGACGATGCCGACGATCGAGACGAAGAACGAGGCGATGAAGCCGATGATCGCCAGGATGTTGTAGCGATCGGACGCGGGCGTGTACGGAGCGGTCATGGTGGATCCCCCTTGATCAGGAACGAGTGGATGCGCTCAGCGTGGCAGCGTCCCCGGAGGGCTGTCAAAACCCTGGACGGCGCTTGTGACGCGCGACGGCACTGCGGTAGAGCGCCTAGCGCACCTGGATCTCGGTGACGGGCAGCGTGGAGTCGGCGCCGAAGGAGAGGCTCGAGGGCGCGTGCCCCGCCTCGATCAGCTGGGCGCCGAGCGCCGCGATCATCGCGCCGTTGTCGGTGCAGAGCGAGAGCGGGGGGATCCGCAGCGCGATGCCCGCCGCCGCGCAGCGCTCCTCGGCGAGCTCGCGGACCCGCGAGTTGGCGACCACTCCCCCGCCCAGCAGCAGCCGGGGCACCTCCCGGTCGACGCAGGCCGCGATCGCCTTGGTCAGCAGCACATCGGCGACCGCCTCGCGGAAGCTCGCGGCGACGTCGGCGACCGGCACCGCCTCGCCCGCGTCCTGGCGCTTCTCCACCCAGCGCGCGACGGCGGTCTTCAACCCGGAGAAGGAGAAGTCGTAGCCATGCTTCTCCCTGTCCTTCGGGAGGGTGAGGCCGCGGGGGAAGCGGATGGCCCGCGGATCGCCGTCGGCGGCGACGCGGTCGATCTGCGGGCCGCCGGGGTAGGGCAGGCCGAGCACGCGGGCGACCTTGTCGAACGCCTCGCCGGCCGCGTCGTCGATGGTCTCGCCGAGCAGCTCGACGTCGGAGACGAGATCGCGCACGTGCAGGAGCGAGGTGTGCCCGCCGGAGACGAGCAGCGCGATGGTGGGCACCTCGACCGGACCGCCCTCGCCGCCGTCGGCGCGCAGGACGTCGGCGCCGACGTGCCCGACGAGGTGGTTGACCGCGTAGAGCGGCTTCCCGAGCGAGACCGCCAGCGCCTTGGCCGCGCCGACGCCGACCATCAGCGCCCCGGAGAGCCCGGGACCGCTGGTGACCGCGATCGCGTCCAGCTCCTGCAGCGAGACGCCGGCCTCGGCGAGCGCCGTCCGCAGCGTCGGCTCGAGCGCCTCGAGGTGCGCGCGGGCGGCGACCTCGGGAACGACGCCGCCGTAGCGGGCGTGCTCCTCCATCGACGAGGCGATGGTGTTGGCGAGCAGCGTCGTGCCGCGGACGATGCCGATCCCGGTCTCGTCGCAGCTGGTCTCGATGCCGAGGACGAGCGGACCGGCGGTCATGGCGACTCCTGTCGAGGGGCGGCGATCGGCGCGCGCATCACGAGCGCGTCGACGTTGTCGGGCTGGTAGTAGGCGGGGCGGACCCCGATCTCCTCGAAGCCCTCCGAGCGGTAGAGCGACTGAGCGGCCGGGTTGTCGGCGCGGACCTCGAGGAAGACCTCGCGGGCACCGCGCTCCGCCGCCGCGGCGACGAGCGCGCGCAGGAGGCGCCGACCGAGCCCGGTGCGGCGGGCGGAGGCGAGCACCGCGATGGTCTGCACGTCGCCCTCGTGCGCGCCGACCGGGCAGAGCAGCCCGGCGTAGCCGACCAGCTTCCCCGCGTCCTCGGCGACCAGGTAGCGGGTGTGCCGGCTGCGGATCTCCTCGCGCATCATCGTGCGGGACCAGGCGTCGCTGGTGAACTCGGACTCCTCGATCGCCATGATCGCGTCGAGGTCGTGGACCGTGGCGTCGCGCAGCTCCGCGCTCACGCGGTGACCCGCTTGGGGCCGGCGGAGAGCGTGACGTCGGGCGAGCGGAGGTAGAGCGGCGCGTCCGCCGCGGGGGCGCGGCCGGCCGCGCGGGTGAGCGCGGCCACGACGCCCAGCTCGGCGGCCGACACCGACTCCGCCTCGAGGCGGGGCAGCTCGGGGAAGGGCAGCGCGGGCGGCTTGTCGAGGCCGGGACCGGCGGTCCGGACGGGCAGGCCCTGCTCGTCGAGGCCGGCGTAGGCGCTCCAGTAGAGCTCGCGGCGGCGTGCGTCGGTGACGACGAGGAAGCCGTCGGCACGGCCGTGGCGCAGGGCGCCGAGCGCGACCGCGTCGTGCGAGACGACCGGGAGGGTGGGCACGTCGCGGCCGAACGCGAAGGCGCGGGCCGCGGCGATGCCGACCCGGAGGCCGGTGAAGGGGCCGGGGCCCATGCCGACGGCGACGGCCTCGATCGCGTCGGGGCCGATGCCGGCCGCCTCGAGGGCCTCCTCGATCAGCCGGCCGACGACCTCGGCGTGCCGCATGGTGTCGGTCTCGGTGCGCTCGGCCCGGACCACCCCGTCGGCGCCGACGACGGCGACGGAGGTACCGGAGGAGGTGTCGATCGCGAGCAGCACCCTGACAGGGTACCCGCGGGAGGACGGGCACCGACCGAGGAGCCTGCGGCGCTCCAAAGATGCTCGGTGGATCTACTTGGAAGAGACGCCCGCAGACATGCTGGTCGAGTAGCCCCGCAGGGGCGTATCGAGACCCACCACCGCATGCACGACGGTCTCTTCCCCGCCCTGCGCTGGCGCCGAAGGCGCCCCCTCCGCTCGATACGCCCTCTCCGAGGGCTACTCGATCAGCATGGACGGCGGACATCTCCGACGGCTGTTCGGTCAGCATGCAGACCATGCTGGTCGAGCAGCCGCGCAGCGGCGTATCGAGACCCGCCGTCAGCAGAGCGGTCAGCGCCAGCCGGTGCCGCGGAAGCGCACCGTGCGCGGCTCGATCGGCTCCTCGCCGTCCTCGGCGTCGGAGCCGCCGGTCGGGCGCTCGATCACGATGTCGAGCCACGAGTCCGCGACGCCGTCGAGCAGCCCGGCGCCCCACTCGACCACCACGACCGAGTGCTCGAGGTCGAGGTCGAGGTCGTCCAGCTCCACCGCGGAGCCGACCCGGTAGGCGTCCACGTGCACCAGCGGCGGCCCGCCGTGCAGCGGCGGGTGCGTCCGCGCGATCACGAAGGTCGGGCTGGTCACCGGCCCGCGCACCCCGAGCCCGTCGCCCAGGCCGCGGGTGAAGGTCGTCTTGCCCGCGCCGAGCGGCCCGGTCAGCACCAGCAGGTCGCCCGCGCGCAGCACCCGGCCGAGGGAGCGGCCGAGCTCCTCCATCGCCTCCGGATCCGCGATCTCGACGGTGCTGTCGGCGAACCGGTCGCGCTCAGGCACGGACGCCTCCCGCGGCGCCGCCGACCGTTCTGCGCGGGACGCGGTGCCCGATCCGCGTGACCAGCTCGTAGTTGATCGTGCCGCACCAGCGCGCCCACTCGTCGACCGACGGGACCCCGGTGGTCGGGTCGCCCCAGAGCGTCACCGGGTCGCCGACCGCGACGGGAGCGTCTCCGACGTCGACGACGAACTGGTCCATCGCCACCCTCCCGGCGATGCGGTGCCGGCGCCCGCCGATCGAGACCTCGGCGACTCCGGACGCGGCGCGCGGGATCCCGTCGGCGTAGCCGAACGGCACCAGCGCGAGCGTCGTCTCGCCGGCCGTCCGATAGGCGTAGTCGTAGCTGACGCCCGTCCCCGCGGCCACCCGGCGCACCCCGGCGACGCGCCCCTGCAGGGTCATCGCGGGCACGAGGCCGAGTCCGAGCGACGTCTCGTCGTCGAACGGCGAGAGCCCGTACACGCCGATGCCGGTGCGCACCTGGTCGAGCCGCGCCTCCGGCAGGCGGAGCGCCGCGGCCGTGGCGGCCAGGTGAACCAGCGGCGCCGGCGTCCCGTGCGCGCGCAGCACCTCCTCCGCCCGGCGCAGGAGGGCGAGCTGCGCGAGGTCCTCCTCGCGCGAGGTGTTCGAGAGGTGCGAGAACAGCCCGGTGAGCTGCAGCGAGCCGCGCGCCGCGTGGCGGACGAGGGACTGCGCGAGCGGCACCCACTCCGCCTCCGCGGCGCCGTTCCGGCTGAGACCGGTGTCGACCTTGAGCTGCACCGCCCCGCGCACCCCGCGGTCCTCGGCGGCCTGCGCCAGCCGGTCGAGCTGCCCGACCGAGGAGACGGCGACCTCGATCCCGTGCTCGAGGGCGGTGTCGAAGTCCTGCTCGGGGTCGTGCAGCCAGCAGAGCACCGGCGCCAGGATCCCGGCCTCGCGAAGGGCGACCGCCTCGTCGAGATCGGCCGTGCCGAGCGCGTCCGCGCCGCCGGCCAGCGCCGCCTGCGCGACCGCGAGCGCGCCGTGCCCGTAGGCGTTCGCCTTGACGACCGCCATCAGCCGGGGCGCGGCCGTCAGCTCCCGGAGCCGCGCCGTGTTCGCCGCGACGGCGTCCAGATCGATCAGCGCCTCGCGGAAGGCGAGCGGCGCGATCACGACTCGGCCACCACGAACGCGCAGGCGACGCCGGCGTCGTGGCTCATCGAGAGGTGCACCCGCGCGATCCCGCGCGACTCCGCCGCCGCGCGCGCCGCGCCGTACAGGACGAAGGACGGATTCCCGTGCTCGTCCCGCTCGACCACCATGTCGTGCCAGCGCGCGCCGGCCGAGTCGCCGAGCGCCTTGATCAGCGCCTCCTTCGCCGCGAACCGTCCGGCCAGCGAGGCCGTCGGCAGGTCGCGTTCGCTCTCGGCGAACAGCCGCTCGCGGAGCCGGGGCGTGCGGGAGATCGCCCGCTCGAAGCGCGCGAGATCCACCACGTCCACGCCGATCCCGACGATCACAGCAGGGTCACTCGACCGTGACCGACTTGGCGAGGTTGCGCGGCTGGTCGACGTCGAGGCCCTTGGCCGAGGCGAGCTCCATCGCGAACATCTGCAGCGGCGTCACCGCGAGCAGCGGCTCGAACAGCGGGTCGGCCAGCGGGATCGGCACGACCTCGTCGGCGATCTGGATCGCGGCGGCGTCGCCCTGCTCGGCGATCGCGATCACCCGGGCGCCGCGCGCCTTGATCTCCTGGATGTTCGAGATCACCTTGCGCTGCAGCTCGTAGGACTCGCTCGGGCTCGGCACGATGACGAAGACGACCTGGCCCGGCTCGATCAGCGCGATCGGCCCGTGCTTGAGCTCCCCCGCGGCGAAGCCCTCGGCGTGGATGTAGGCGAGTTCCTTGAGCTTGAGCGCGCCCTCGAGCGCCACCGGGTAGCCGACGTGGCGGCCGAGGAAGAGCACCGCGCGGGTGTCCGCCATCCAGCCGGCCAGCTGGGCGATCGCCTCGGAGGCGTCGAGCACGCGCGAGAGCTTCTCCGGGATCGCGGCGAGCTGGGCGGCCTGCGAGGCGATCAGCTCGGGTGTGGCCGCACCGCGCACCGCGGCCAGGTGCAGGCCGAAGAGGTAGAGCGCCGCGATCTGCGCGACGAACGCCTTGGTCGAGGCGACCGCGACCTCCGGGCCGGCGTGGGTGTAGAGCACGGCGTCGGACTCGCGCGGGATCGTCGCGCCCTGGGTGTTGCAGACGGAGAGCGTCTTCGCGCCCTTCTCGCGGGCGTACTTGACGGCCATCAGCGTGTCCATGGTCTCGCCGGACTGGCTGATCGAGACGACCAGGGTGCGCGGCGTCAGCACCGGGTCGCGGTAGCGGAACTCGTGGCTCAGCTCGACCTCGACGGGCACGCGCGCCCACTTCTCGATGGCGTACTTGGCGACCATGCCGGAGTAGGCGGCGGTGCCGCAGGCGATCACGGTGATGCGGTCGATGTCGGTGAGGGTCGCGTCGAGCGACGCGAGTTCCGGCAGGACGATCGCGCCGTCCTGGATGCGGCCGAGCAGCGTCTTGGCGACGGCCTCCGGGCCCTCGCTGATCTCCTTCGCCATGAAGCTCGACCAGCCGCCCTTCTCGGAGGCGGAGGCGTCCCAGGCGATCTCGAACGGCTCGGTCTCGACGGGATTCCCGAAGAAGTCGGTGACGGTGACCTCGTCCGGCGTGATGGTGACGATCTGGTCCTGCCCGATCGCGACCGCACGGCGGGTGAACTCGACGAACGCGGCGACGTCGGAGCCGAGGAAGTTCTCGCCGTCGCCGAGGCCGATCACGAGCGGCGAGTTGCGGCGCGCGCCGACGACGACGCCGGGCTGGTCCTGGTGCAGCGCGAGCAGCGTGAAGGCGCCCTCGAGGCGCGCGACGACGGCCTGGAACGCGAGCACGAGGTCGCCGGTGCGGCGGTGCTCGCGGGCGATCAGGTGCGCGGCGACCTCGGTGTCGGTCTCGCTCTCGAAGACCGCGCCCTCGGCGAGCAGCTCCTCCTTGAGGGGCTGGAAGTTCTCGATGATGCCGTTGTGGATGACGGCGAGGCGCCCGTCGTCCGCGAGGTGCGGGTGCGCGTTGCGGTCGGTCGGGCCGCCGTGCGTCGCCCAGCGGGTGTGCCCGATGCCGGTGGTGCCCTGCGCGATCGGGTGCGCCTCGAGGTCGTCGACGAGGACGCTGAGCTTGCCCGAGCGCTTGCGGCTGTCGATCCGGCCGTCGGCGTCGATCACGGCCACACCGGCGGAGTCGTACCCGCGGTACTCCAGTCGCTTCAGTCCCCCGAGCAGCACGGCCAGGCTGTCGCGCGCGCCGACGTATCCAACGATTCCACACATGCGCTCGATCCTAATCGCGCGCGGGGGCGCTCCTGCGGCGACGGGGCCGAGCCGCGGCGGCCGCTAGGATCGTGCAGATGTCCTCGTCAGCTCGCGAACCCGGGCGCGAGGCGCACCCCTCCCCGTTCGTCGAGATCGTCCGCTCCGACTGGGCCGAGCTCGCCCGCAGCACCGAGCTGCCGCTGAGCGAGACCGAGGTCGTGCAGCTGCGCGGGCTGGGCGACCGGCTGAGTCTCACCGAGGTCGCCGAGGTCTACCTCCCGCTGTCCCGGCTGCTCACCCTCTACGCCGGCGGCGCGCGCCAGCTGCACCGGGCGACGAGCACCTTCCTCGGCGAGCGCGCGCAGCCCACTCCGTTCGTGATCGGCGTCGCCGGCTCGGTCGCGGTCGGCAAGTCGACCATCGCCCGCCTGCTCCGCGAGCTGCTCGCCCGCTGGGACGACACCCCGCGCGTCGAGCTGGTGACGACCGACGGCTTCCTCCTGCCCAACAGCGAGCTGGAGCGGCGTGGACTGATGAGCCGGAAGGGCTTCCCGGAGTCGTACGACCGCCGCGCGCTCCTGCGCTTCGTCTCGGAGGTGAAGGGCGGGGCGGCCGAGGTGCGCGCTCCGTTCTACTCGCACCTCTCCTACGACATCGTCCGCGACGCCGAGATCGTGGTGCGGCGACCGGACGTGCTGATCGTCGAGGGCCTGAACGTCCTGCAGCCGCCCGCGCCCGGTCACGGCCTCGCGGTCAGCGACCTCTTCGACTTCACGGTCTACGTCGACGCGCGGACGAGCGACATCGCGCGCTGGTACGAGGAGCGGTTCCTCGCACTGCAGCAGGGCGCCTTCGCGAGCCCGAACTCGTACTTCCACCGCTACGCCTCGCTGACGCCCGACGAGGCGCGCGAGCGGGCCCGCAGCATCTGGTCCTCGATCAACGAGCCGAATCTGCTGCAGAACGTGCGGCCCACGCGCTCGCGGGCGAGCCTGGTCCTGCGCAAGCAGGCCGACCACACCGTCTCCTCGGTGCTCCTCCGCAAGATCTGAGTGCGCGGCGGAAGCGTGCTGATCGAAGCATGCTGGTCGATCAGCCCCGCAGGGGCGTATCGAGATCCCCGCGTCAGCGGTGGATGCAGCCGCTAGGCCGCGACGCGCAGCTGCTCGAGCACGACCGCAGCGAGGGACTCGGCCAGCCGGTCGGCGGTCTCCTTGGTGGAGGCCTCGACCATGACGCGGACCATCGGCTCGGTGCCCGAGGGCCGGAGCAGCACGCGCCCGCCGGTGCCCAGCTCGCGCTCCGCCTCGGCGATGGCGGCCGCGATGACGGCGTCGTCGTGCACGCCCTCGCGGTCGACGCCGCGGACGTTGACGAGCGTCTGCGGGAACACCCGCATCACCGAGGCGAGCTCGGCGAGCGACTTCCCGGTCCGTGCCACCTCGGCGGCGAGCTGCAGCCCGGTGAGGACGCCGTCGCCGGTCGTCGCGAAGCGGCTCATGATGACGTGGCCGGACTGCTCGCCGCCGAGCGAGTAGCCGCCGTCGTTCATGGCCTCGAGCACGTAGCGGTCGCCCACGCCGGTCTCGATCACGCGGATGCCGGCGTCGGCCATCGCGGTCTTGAGACCGAGGTTGCTCATCACCGTGGCGACGAGCACGTTGTCGCGGAGGACGCCGCGCCGCGCCATCGACGTCGCGAGGATCGCCATGATCTGGTCGCCGTCGACGACTCGCCCCTCGGCGTCGACCGCGAGGCAGCGGTCCGCGTCGCCGTCGTGCGCGATGCCGAGATCGGCGCCCGCCTCGCGGACCGCCTCAGCGACGTGGTCGAGGTGGGTCGAGCCCACGCCGTCGTTGATGTTGATGCCGTCCGGATCGTTGCCGATCACGGTGACGGTCGCGCCGGCGTCGGTGAAGACCTCCGGCGAGATGCCCGCGGCGGCACCGTGCGCGCAGTCGATGACCACGTGCAGTCCGTCCAGGCGGGTGCTGCCGAGCGAGCCGAGCAGGTGGAGGACGTAGCGGTCCTCCGCGTCGGCGAAGCGGCGGATGCGGCCGACGTCGGGGCCGAGCGGCGTGAGCGGCGGGACGCCGAGAGCCGCCTCGATGCGGTTCTCGAGCTCGTCCGGGAGCTTGCGGCCGCCGGCCGCGAAGAACTTGATGCCGTTGTCGGCGGCGGGGTTGTGCGACGCCGAGATCATCACGCCGAAGTCGGCGCTCTCATCGGCGATGAGGTATGCGGCGGCGGGCGTCGGGATGACTCCCGCGTCCAGCACGTCGACGCCGGCGCTCGCGAGGCCGGCCGCGACGGCGGCACCGATGAACTGACCCGAGATCCGAGGATCGCGGGCCAGGACGGCGAGGGGCCGACGGCCCTCCGCCCGGGCGGCCGCACCGAGTACACGGGCGGCCGCCTGAGCGAGGCCGAGGGCCAGGTCGGCCGTGACGTCGCGATTCGCGAGGCCACGGACGCCATCTGTTCCGAACAGGCGCGGCATGATGCCAGTCCCCTTCTGAAGCTGCTGATCGGCGGCCACGGGGGCCGCAGCGACTAGCGCTTCGAGAACTGGGACGCCTTGCGGGCCTTCTTGAGACCGGCCTTCTTGCGCTCGATGACGCGAGCGTCGCGGGTGAGGAAGCCGGCCTTCTTGAGGATGGCGCGGTTGTTCTCGCGGTCGATCTCGTTCAGCGCACGCGCGATCGCCAGGCGGAGTGCACCGGCCTGGCCGGAGGGGCCACCGCCGGTGATCTTCGCGACGACGTCGTACGAGCCGAGGAGGTCGAGGACCTTGAACGGGTCGTTGATCAGCTGCTGGTGCAGCTTGTTGGGGAAGTACTCCGCGAACTCGCGGGCGTTCACGGTCAGGCTGCCGGAGCCCGGGACCAGGCGCACGCGGGCGATGGCCTGCTTGCGACGGCCCACGGCTGCGCCGGAGACGTTGAGGACGGCGCGGGGCGTCGAGGACGCCTCGGTGGCCGGGCTTTCGGTGGAGTAGCTCTCGGGAGCCACGTCGATCTGGTCTGCGATCTTCGCCACGGTGTAGGTGATCCTTTGTCTTCGAAGTCTGGGGTGTCGGGGAGGGCCGGAGCCTACTGGGCGACCTGGGTGAAGGCGTACGCCTTGGGCTGCTGAGCCGCGTGAGGGTGCTCGGTGCCCGTGTAGACCTTCAGCTTGCGCAGCTGCGCACGACCGAGGGAGTTCTTGGGGAGCATTCCGCGGATGGCCTTCTCGACGGCGCGGATCGGGTTCTTCTCGAGGAGCTCGGCGTACGTGGTGGCCGTGAGGCCGCCCGGGTAGCCGGAGTGGCGGTACGCCTTCTTCTGGAGGAGCTTCTGGCCGGTGAGGGCCACCTTCTCGGCGTTGACGATGATGACGAAGTCGCCCATGTCCATGTGCGGCGCGAACGTCGGCTTGTGCTTGCCGCGCAGGAGCGCAGCGGCGTGGGTGGCCAGACGGCCGAGCACGACGTCGGACGCGTCGATGACGATCCAGTCGTGCTGGACGTCAGCCGGCTTCGGAGAAAAAGTGCGAGTCACGTGAGTGCTGCTTTCTGATCGGAGTGAGGAGTTCGTGAATCCCGCTCCGTGGCCGTTCGACCCGCGAGGGGGCCGAACCGATCCGATGGAGGGCTCAACTTCGGGTGCCGGCACGCGGCCGAGAACACCAAGGGTCGACAGTACAGCAATCCGTACCGGAGCGGAAGCTCACGGGTTCGCCGCCGCGCTCCCCCGGGCGGTCCGGGTCAGGAGTCGTCCTGCCCCAGCGCGGCCAGGACCTCGGTCGCCAGCTCCTCGAGCGGGGCCTGGCCGCCGACGTAGGAGCGGAGCGAGAGCAGCCGATCCCCGGCGAGCACGACGACCGTGGCGGCCGGGTCGACCGCCGGGTCGCCAGCGCGGAAGAAGGCGGCGTCGCCCAGCCCGCTCGGCCCGACGGGGGCCGCGGACTCCTGCGCGGCGACGTCGGCCGTGGTGGCGCCGGTCGCCGTCTGCAGGACGAGCGCGGCGGGGTTGCCCGCCATCGCCCAGGCGCAGCCGGAGCCCTGATCCGAGGCGGTGACGAAGCCCTCGGGCAGCTGGAGCGCCGCCTCGATCGCCGGCACCGGAAGCACCGCGGCGCAGTCGAGGACCTCGACCGTCGCACCGGCGGTCGGCTCGGCCGCGGGAGCGGTCGGCACCGCGGTGGGCACGGCGGTCGGCGCGGTGGAGTCGACCGCGGCGGCGGGCGCCCGGTCCGGCACGTCGATCGCCGACGACGAGCAGCCGGCCAGCAGCAGCCCCGCAGGCAGGACGAGCGCGGCGACCAGCGCCCTCACGCGGTGGTTCCTGCGGATCACTCGTCGTCCTCCCCCTGGGCGTCCCCGCCGGGCAGGGTGCGCTTCACCCGGGTGAGCACGGCCCGCTCGGCCAGTTCTGAATCCTCAGGGTAATCGACCTCGCGCAGGATGAGGCCGCGCGCCGGCATGACCGCGAAGGCGTTCGTGCGGCGGGCGGCGTCGCGCAGCAGCGGGAGCTCTCCCGCGTCCAGCTTGCCGATCCCCACGGCCACGCAGGAGCCGACGAGCGCCCGCACCATGCTGTGGCAGAAGGCGTCGGCGCGCAGGTGCGCGTGCAGCACGCCGTCCTCGTCGCGCTCCCAGGTGAAGTCGAGGAGGCTCCGGATGGTGGTGGCTCCCACGCGCGCGCGGCAGAACGAGGCGTAGTCGTGCAGGCCGAGAAGCGACTCGGCCGCCTGCGCCATCACGCCCTCGTCGACCGCCTCGTTGATCCAGGTCGTGAAGCCGCGCTCGAGCGGCCGACGGAGCGAGGTGCGGTCGGCGAGCCGGTACTCGTAGCGCCGCCAGCGCGCGGAGAAGCGCGCGTCGAAGCCCTCGGGCGCCCGGGTCACCCGGTGCACGGACAGGTCCGAGTACTGACCGAGGATCCCCTGGAGCTTGCGCTGGAGCACGACCTCGGGCGCGACCTTCTCGGTCCCGGCCCGCGGGCTGCCGTTCAGGCGCGACCACTGCTGGGGCGTGAGGTCCAGGTGCGCCACCTGAGCGCTCGCGTGCACGCCCGCGTCGGTGCGGCCCGCGACGGTGACCACCGTCCGCTCCTCCGAGCGCAGCAGCACGCCGAGCGCGTCCTCGAGGACGCCCTGCACCGTGCGGAGGCCGGGCTGGAGCGCCCAGCCCGCGAAGTGGGTGCCCTCGTAGGCCAGGTCGAGGCGGACGCGGTGGAGCACCCGACGAGTCTAGGTCGTCCGCCGGGCCGCCTCGGATCGCGGATCAGCCCGCCGAGAGCCGGACGCCGAGCGAGTCGAAGACGGCCACCGCCCAGTCGGCGATGACGTCCTGATCCCCGACGAAGGACTCGACGTGCAGCTCGTAGCCGCCCGCCAGCACGGCCAGCTGGGACGGCGTCGTCGGCGAGCCCTCGAGCCGGTAGGCCGCCTCCCCCAGCGGAGCCGGCACGGCGCCGACGGCCTCGCCCGCACCGGCGAACGTCTCCGCGAGCCGCGCGGGCCCGACGGTGACGAGGACCGCCGACGGGTTGCCGGCGATGCCGTAGGAGCAGGTGTCCCCCGCCTGGACGAGCACGGCCGTCCCGGCGGACAGACCGACCGCCGTCTCGACCGCCGAGGCGGGCAGGGCCGCGGAGCAGTCGAGGGCGGGAGCCGCCGGCGCGAGGGTCGTGGCGGTCGCACTGGGCACGGACTCGGAGGCGGCGCTCGGCGCCGTCGTGCGCGCCGACTCCGGCACGTCGACGACCCCGGTGGAGGAGCAGCCCGCCAGCAGGGCCGTCGCGGCGAGGAGCAGGACCGCATGGTGCGCGCGCACGGAACTCCTCCTGCTGGCCGACGAGGACGGAGGCCCGGGTACCGGACGCCTCCGCCCCTCTGTCGGGACGATCCCGCCATCGTAAGCGACGTTCCGCGCCACCGAGCACGCAGGAGTGCCGCGGCCGGGAACGACGAGAGCCCCCCGTCCCCGAGGGGGCGGAGGGCTCTCGAGACGCGCTCGGGACTACTTGGTCTCGGTGGTCGTCTCGACCGGGGCGTCCTCGACGGGCGCGTCCTGGACGGTCGCGTCGGCCTCGGTCGTGTCGGCGACGGGCGCCTCCTCGACAGTGGCGTCCTCGGCGGGGGCGTCCGCGACGACGGTCTCGTCCTCGACCGGAGCCGAGACGGGAGCGGCGCCGGTGCGCGACTTCTTGACCTTCGGCGTCACGGGCTCGAGGACGAGCTCGATGACGGCCATCGGGGCGTTGTCGCCCTTGCGGGGACCGATCTTCGTGATGCGGGTGTAGCCGCCCTCACGCTCGGCGACGAGCGGCGCGATCTCGGTGAAGAGCTCGTGCACGACGCTCTTGTCGCCGATGGTCGCGAGGACGCGGCGGCGGGCGTGCAGGTCGCCGCGCTTCGCGAACGTCACCAGACGCTCGGCGAGGGGACGCAGGCGCTTGGCCTTGGTCTCGGTCGTCTTGATGCTCTTGTGCGTGAACAGGGCCGCGGCCAGGTTCGCGAGCAGCAGACGCTCGTGTGCGGGACCGCCTCCGAGGCGGGGGCCCTTCGTGGGCTTGGGCATGGCTTTACTCCAGTACTAAAGGGGTGTCAGAAGGTCGAACGCCGGAGCGGAGACCTAGATGCTCTCGTCGTCGTAGCTGTAGAAGTGGGCGCCGTCGAACCCGGGGACCGAGTCCTTCAGCGACAGGCCCAGCTCCGTCAGCTTCTCCTTGACCTCATCCACCGACTTCTGACCGAAGTTGCGGATGTTCATGAGCTGCGTCTCCGAGAGGGCGACGAGCTCATTGACGTTGTTGATGCCCTCGCGCTTGAGGCAGTTGTAGCTGCGCACCGAGAGGTCGAGGTCCTCGATGGGCATGGACAGCTCGGTCGAGAGGACGGCGTCGACCGGCGCGGGGCCGATCTCGATGCCCTCGGCCGCGTTGTTCAGCTCGCGGGCGAGACCGAACAGCTCGGTCAGCGTGCGACCGGCCGACGCGATGGCGTCGCGCGGCGTGATCGCCGGCTTCGACTCGACGTCGACGACCAGGCGGTCGAAGTCGGTGCGCTCGCCGGCACGGGTGGCCTCGACGCGGTAGGTGACCTTGAGCACGGGCGAGTAGATCGAGTCGACCGGGATCTGGCCGGCCTCGGAGAACTCGCTGCGGTTCTGGGTCGCCGAGACGTAGCCGCGGCCGCGCTCGATGGTGAGCTCGAGCTCGAACTTCGCCTTGTCGTTCAGGGTCGCGATGACGAGGTCCGGGTTGTGGATCTCGACACCGGCCGGAGCCGAGATGTCGGCGGCGGTGACCTGGCCGGCGCCCTGCTTGCGCAGGTAGGCGGTGATCGGCTCGTCGTGCTCGGAGGAGACGACGAGTCCCTTGATGTTCAGGATGATCTCGGTGACGTCCTCGCGGACGCCCGGGACGGTCGTGAACTCGTGCAGGACCCCGTCGATCCGGATGCTGGTGACAGCGGCGCCGGGGATGGAGGACAGCAGGGTGCGACGCAGCGAGTTGCCGAGCGTGTAGCCGAAGCCGGGCTCGAGGGGCTCGATGACGAAGCGGGAACGGAACTCCGAGATGTTCTCCTCGGTGAGCGTCGGACGCTGTGCGATAAGCACTGTTGATTCCTTTCGATCACGTGTCCGCTATATGACACGTGCGTTTGCGAGTCTGAAGTTGTGAAAGAAATGCGCGATCCGCCGGCCGGCCTCACGCCGCGCTGGAGAGCGCTTCGTTCGGCCGGCCGACGGCTGCGAGTGCTGCGTTAGACGCGACGGCGCTTCGGCGGGCGGCAGCCGTTGTGCGCCTGCGGGGTGACGTCGTTGATCGAGCCGACCTCGAGGCCTGCGGCCTGGAGCGAGCGGATCGCGGTCTCGCGACCCGAGCCCGGGCCCTTCACGAAGACGTCGACCTTCTTCATGCCGTGCTCCTGCGCCTGACGCGCGGCCGACTCGGCAGCGAGCTGGGCGGCGAACGGCGTCGACTTGCGCGAGCCCTTGAAGCCGACTCCACCGGACGAGGCCCAGCTGATGACGGCCCCGGCGGGGTCGGTGATCGACACGATGGTGTTGTTGAACGTCGACTTGATGTGGGCCTGGCCCACAGCGATGTTCTTCTTCTCCTTGCGGCGCGGCTTGCGCGCGGCCGACTTGGGGGTAGCCACTTGTTATCTCCTCTAGGTCCGTGTCGCCCGCGTTACTTGCGGCCGGCCTTCTTCTTGCCGGCGACGGTGCGCTTCGGGCCCTTGCGGGTGCGAGCGTTCGTCTTGGTGCGCTGTCCACGGACCGGGAGGCCGCGACGGTGGCGGATGCCCTCGTAGGACCCGATCTCGACCTTGCGGCGGATGTCGGCGGCGACCTCGCGGCGGAGGTCTCCCTCCACCTTGTAGTTGCCCTCGATGTAGTCGCGGAGCGCGACGAGCTGGTCGTCGGTGAGGTCCTTGACGCGGATGTCGCCGTCGATCCCCGTGTCGCTCAGCGTCTTCAGCGCGCTGGTGCGGCCGACTCCGTAGATGTAGGTCAGTGCGACCTCCACGCGCTTCTCGCGCGGGATGTCTACTCCTGCCAGACGTGCCATGGTGGCTTCTCCTGTGAGTGAGTGGAGGTGTGAAGCAACGTCGGTGCCTCGGCCTCCGACCGAAGGTGTCCTCGCCGTTCACTCCGGGAGACCCGGAGTGCTGCGCGATTTCTGACGTTGCGGGGTGGTGTGTTGCCGTGCTGCTGGGCGGTTTCCCGCCCGCGCTCCTCGCAGGAGCGCCGGGTGTCCCGGAGGACTAGCCCTGGCGCTGCTTGTGGCGGGGGTTGCTGCTGCAGATGACCATCACGTTGCCGTGGCGGCGGATGATCTTGCAGTGGTCGCAGATGCGCTTGACGCTGGGGTTGACCTTCATTGTTCTGTTCCTTGTTTTCGCTGGCGTCGTGCTCCCGGCGGATGCCGGGGCCGTTCCTTACAGGACACGCACGTCGCGAACTGAGCGGAGCGAACGTCTACTTGTAGCGGTAGACGATCCGGCCGCGGGTCAGGTCGTAGGGGCTGAGCTCCACGATCACGCGGTCCTCGGGGAGGATGCGGATGTAGTGCTGACGCATCTTGCCCGAGATGTGGGCGAGAACCTTGTGTCCGTTGGTGAGCTCCACGCGGAACATCGCGTTGGGGAGCGCCTCGACAACCGCACCTTCGATTTCGATGACACCGTCTTTTTTGGCCATAGCCTCACTGTCGTTCGGAAGTAGTGTGTGTACTGGTCGTGCGAATGCTTTCGCGACGATCCTCCCCCCGGGCGGAGCCTGGGGAGCGGTGCGCGGGCGTGCCGGAGCACGCGCAAACACCAAGGGTCGATACTACGCGAATCCCCGCTTCTCCGCCAGCCCGGGCGTGTCGCCTCAGGGCGGGGGCGGGCACCCGCCGGGGACGGCGGTGTGCGCGCCGCGGAGCGCGAGCACGACGGCCGCCGCCTAGGCTCTCCCTCGTCGAAGGGACCGCGGATGGCGCGCACGGAGAAGACGACGGACGGCACGGCGAGGAGCCGGCGGAGCTGGTACTCGCACCCCCTGGTGACCGTGCTCGTCGCGATCGTCGTCATCGCCCTCGTGCAGACCTTCTTCGTGAAGGTGTACACCGTGCCGACCGGCTCGATGGAGAACACGCTGCAGGGCGGCGGCTTCTTCGGCGACCGCATCCTGGTCGACCGCACCGCGGCGCTCCACGGCGCCCCGGAGTCGGAGCAGATCGTCGTCTTCTCGCGCGACGCGCGCTGGGGCGCGACCGACGCGATCGGGAACCCGCTCTCCGAGGCGGTGAAGTACTTCGGCGACGTCACGAGCATCGGCCCGTCGCACGAGGAGTTCCTCGTGAAGCGCGTGATCGCGACCGCCGGCCAGACGGTGTCCTGCTGCGATGCCGAAGGGCACGTGCTCGTGGACGGGCAGCCGCTCGCGGGCGACTACGTCTTCGAGGACTTCCCGTTCACCCCCGGCACCCAGGACTGCGACTCGCAGCCGGCCTCCACCCGCTGCTTCCAGGAGTACACGGTGCCGGAGGACACGCTCTTCGTCCTCGGCGACCACCGCTCCAACTCCAACGACTCGCTCGGCGACTGCCGCGGGGCGCCGGGCCCGATCGACTCCTGCGTGAAGACGGTGCCGATCGAGCGGGTGGTCGGACGCGTCTTCGCCGTCGCCTGGCCGCTGACCCGCTGGCGCCTCTTCTAGTCCGGCCCACCCCCGGAACCGCGAAGGGGCGGGGCCGGATGCCGGAGCACCCGATCCCGCCCCTCCGGACGCGGACCCGCGATGGTCAGCCGCGGACGACCGCGACGACCTGCGCGAACAGCGGGTGGTCCGCGCCGAGGCCGGTCACCTCGGCGACGAACTCCTCGGGCGACAGCGCCGCCAGCTTCTCCTTCAGCTCGACGCTCTGCGGGTCCTCCGGCACGTCGAAGCGGAGGGCCGCGCCGATCGCCGTCAGCAGTCCGCTCGGCACGTGCCCGCGCTCCGCGAGCTCCGCCGCCGGGCCGATGAAGCGCTCGTGCCGCGAGAGCTTGCGCAGCGGCTGGCGCCCGACCCGGTCCACCGTGTCGGTGAGACCCGGGTTCGCGAAGCGCTTCAGCGTCTTCTGGAGGTAGGCCTCCTGCTCCTCGTCGCTGAAGCCGTGCTTCTCGACGATCAGCGTCTTGGTGTCCTCGAGCGCGGCCTTCACCGCATCGTGCACCTCGGGCAGCGCGAGCGCGTCCGACAGCTTGTGCGCGCCGGCCGCGAAGCCGACGTACGCCGCGGTGGCGTGTCCGGTGTTCACCGTGAAGAGCTTGCGCTCGATGAACGGCTCGAGGTCGTCGACCCAGGTCGCGCCGGGGATCGCGGGCTCGGAGCCCTCGAACGGCGTGCGGTCGACGACCCACTCGAAGAAGCTCTCGACCGTGACGTCGAGACCCTGGCCGGCCGCCTGGTTCGGCACGATGCGGTCGACCGCGGTGTCGGCGAAGACCGCGCGGGTGCGCAGGCGCTCCCACTCGTCCGCGCCCAGGCTCGCGGCGACCTCGGTCTGCAGCAGACGGGTCGCGTTGATCGCGTTCTCGCACGCCATCACGGCCAGGCGGGGCGCCGACTCCGCTCGGGCCGCGAGGCCCTTCGCGATCACCGGGGCGACGAAGCGCAGGATGCTCGGACCCACCGCGGTGGTGACGATGTCCGCGGCGGCGATCTCGCGGACGAGTGCCTCCTCGTCGCTCGCCGAGTTGATCGCGCGGAAGCCGTCGACGACGTGCGTCGCGGACGACTCCCCCACCTCGTGCACCTCGTAGCTGTCGGCGGCGGCGAGCTGGTCGATCAGCGCCGCGTTGACGTCGGCGAAGACCAGCTCGTAGCCGGCACCGTGCAGGATCAGCCCGACGAAGCCGCGACCGATGTTGCCGGCGCCGAAGTGGACGGCGGTGGGCATCAGGAGTTGACCTCGCCCAGCAGCGCGTAGAGCGACTGCGCGTCCGGGGCGTCGAGGAGCTTCTGCACCTCGTCCTCCTCGGAGAAGATGATCGCGATCTTGGAGAGGATCTCGAGGTGCTCGTTGTTGACGCCGGCGATGCCGACGACGAAGCGGACCTCGTTACCGTCCCAGTCGATCGGCTGCGCGTAGCGGACGAAGGAGAGCGCCGAGGAGCGGATCTCGTCCTTCGCGTCGTTCGTGCCGTGCGGGATGGCGAGCAGGTTGCCCATGTAGGTGGAGACGGTCGCCTCGCGGGCGAGCATCGCCTCGTGGTAAGCGGGCGTCACGGCGCCGACGCCGACCAGCATGTCGGCGGCCTCCTTGATGGCGGTCTCCTTCGACGTGGCGGTGCCGGAGGCGTTGATCTGTCCGATGGTGAGCACATCGCTCATGGCGTGCGTCCTTTCCGTGGGTGGTGAACGAATGAGGGAACCCGCAGGGGCGAGCGGAGCGTCTCCGCCACGTCGCACCCTACGGGCTCCCTCAGGGGTGTTCCCGACTACTTGCCGTGCTGCTCCGCGACGAGCGAGACGACCTCGTCGTACTTGGGGCTGTTCATGAAGTTGTCGACGGAGACGTGGATCGCGCCCGGCGTGCGCTGGCGCGCCCGCTCGGTCAGCTCGGCCTGGGTGATGACCAGGTCGACGTCGTCCTCGAGGGCCGCGATCGCCTTGTTGGTGACCGTGACGTCCTCGAAGCCCGCCTTCTTCATCTTGTTGCGCAGGACGGAGGCGCCCATGGCGGACGATCCCATTCCGGCGTCGCAGGCGAAGACGATGTTGCGGACCTGGGTGGCGGTGGCGGTCGCCGAGGCACCGTCCTGGTTGGAGGCGCCGCTCGCGTTGAGGAGCGAGCCGACGGCGCTCTCCTTGCCCTTGTTCGACGAGTTGGCGGCGACGGCGGCGGCGAGCTTGTCGTCACCGGCGGCCATCGCGTCGAGGTCGCGCTTGCGGCTGCCGCGGATGATGAACGACGCGACGACGAACGACACGGCCATCGAGAGCAGGACCGAGAGGATCACGCCGAGGTAGCTGTCCCGCGAGGTCTGCAGGAGCACCGCGATGATCGATCCCGGCGACGCCGGGGCGACGAGGCCGGAGTCGAACGCGACGTTGGTCGCGACACCGGTCATGCCGCCGAGGATGACGGCCGCGACGAGCGCGGGCTTCATCAGCACGTAGGGGAAGTAGATCTCGTGGATGCCGCCGACGAAGTGGATCAGCGCGGCGCCGGGAGCGGAGCCGCGGGCGATGCCCACACCGAAGATCGCGAAGGCGAGCAGCACGCCCATGCCGGGGCCGGGGTTGGCCTCGAGCAGGAACAGGTACGACTTGCCCTGCTCCTGCGCCATGACGGTGCCGAGCGGGGTGAGGACGCCCTGGTTGATGGCGTTGTTGAGGAACAGGATCTTCGCCGGCTCGATGAAGATCGAGGTCAGCGGCAGCAGGCCCGCGTTCACCAGGAGGTCGACGCCGTCGCCGAGGATCTTGGTGAGGAACGAGATGATCGGCGCGATGCCGAAGAACGCGCCCAGCGAGAGGAGCATGCCGAGGATTCCGGCGGAGAAGTTGTTGACCAGCATCTCGAAGCCGGGCTTGATCTTGCCGTCCCAGATCGAGTCGACCTTCTTCATCAGCCACGCGGCGAGCGGGCCGATGATCATGGCGCCGAGGAACATCGGGATGGTGGCGCCGACGATGACGCCCATGGTGGCGATCGAGGCGACCACGCCACCGCGCTGGCCGTAGACCATGCGGCCACCGGTGTTCGCGATGAGCAGCGGGAGCAGGTAGGTGATCATCGGGGCGACGAGACCGACGTACTGCTGGAAGGTCGCGCCGTCCTCACCGGCGGCGAGCTGGGTGCGGGCACCCTCCCAGCCGATCTGGGCCGCGTCGCCGAAGCCGCCGAGGATGCCGTTGGGCAGCCAACCCGCGGCGATGAAGAGCGAGGTGATGAGACCCCACGCGATGAAGGCCGCGATGTTCGGCATGACCATCCCCGAGAGGAAGGTGCCGAATCGCTGGACGTGGACGCGCGTACCTCCGCGCGTCGACGTCGCTGACGTCGTTGTCATGTGGTGTGTTCTCCGATTCTGAGGGTGGGAGATCCGGTCGCTCCTGAGGCGGACCGGGCTCCCGCGGGGCGGGACGAGACGGGGTGGTGCAGGGGTGGTGCGGGGTGGTGCTGCGGAGGATCGTGCGCATGCGGGCCGCGCGATCCCCGGGATCAGGAGGCGGCGATCGCCTCGGTGACGGCGGACCGGGCGTCCGCCGCGCTGTCGGCCGCGAGGGCGAGCTCGGCGTAGCGCCTCGCGTCCTCGAGGGTGTGCTCGGCCAGCTCGGCGCGGACGTCGGCGAGAGCCGACGGCGACATCGAGAGGGTCGTCGCGCCGAGGCCCACGAGGACCACGGCGAGCAGCGGATCCGCGGCGGCCTCGCCGCAGATGCCGACGGGCTTGCCCAGTGCGGCGCCCGCGCGGCCGACCTCGCCGACGAGGCGGAGGACGGCGGGGTGCCACGGGTCCTGGAAGGCGGACACGGTGCCGAGCATCCGGTCCGCTGCCAGGGTGTACTGGGTCAGGTCGTTGGTGCCGATGGAGGCGAAGTCGGCGACTCCGAGGATCCGGTCGGCGAGCAGGGCGGAGGAGGGGACCTCCACCATCACGCCGGCGGTGCGGATCCCGAGCTCCTTGGCCATGGAGGTGAAGTAGCGGGTCTCGTCGACCGTCGCGACCATCGGCGCCATGACCCAGAGGTCGGCGTCGGTCGCGGCGTCGGCCTGGGCGAGCGCGGTGAGCTGGTCGCGGAGGATCTGCTCGCTCGCGCGCAGGGCGCGGAGGCCGCGGAGGCCGAGCGCCGGGTTCTCCTCGTGGTTGTCGTTGAGGAAGGCGAGCGGCTTGTCGGCGCCGGCGTCGAGCGCGCGCACCACGACCTTGCGGCCGGGGAAGGCGGCGAGGAGGCGGGTGTACTGCTCGGCCTGCTCGGCGACGGTCGGGGCCTCCTTCGCGTCGAGGAAGAGGAACTCGGTGCGGAACAGGCCCACGCCCTCCGCGCCGAGCTCGACGGCGTTCTCGGCGCCGTCGGCGGAGCCGAGGTTCGCCAGCAGCGGCACGGCATGACCGTCGGCGAGGGCGCCGGGGACGACGGGGGCGGCGAGCATCTCGGCGCGCTCCGCGATCGAGGACTTCGCGTCGCCGATCTCGACGTCGGACGGGTTCACCGTCACGACGCCGGAGGAGGCGTCGAGGATGACGAGCTGGCCGTCGCGCAGGTCGAGCGCGCCGGTGGTGCCGACGATGGCGGTGATCGACTTCTCGCGGGCGAGGATCGCCGTGTGCGAGGTCGGGCCGCCGTCGCTGGTGATCAGGCCGAGGACCTTCTCGAGGTCGAGCAGCGCGGTGTCGGCCGGCGCGAGGTCGCGGGCGACGAGCACGAACGGCTCGTCCGACTCCGGGACGCCGGGCGCCGGGACGCCGCGCAGGTGGGCCACGACCCGCTGCGAGACGTCGTCGAGGTCGGTCGCGCGCTCGGCCATGTAGCCGCCCATCGCGACCAGCAGGTCGCGGAAGCCGGCGAACGCCTCGTGCACCGCGCGCTCGGCGGTCTTGCCCGCGGCGAGGCGGGTCTTGACGTCGTCCGCGAGCGAGGGGTCCTCCGCCATCAGCGCCTGGGCGTCGAGGACGTCCTTCGCCGAGCCGCCGGCGCGCTCACCGCGGTGGCGGATGGTCGCTGCCGTCGCCGACAGCGAGGCGACCGCGCGCTCCTCCTCCTGGGCGACGGAGCGGGTGCTGGCGGTGTCCTCGGGCTCGGGGAGCGGGTCGGGCATGCGCAGCACCGGCCCGAGGGCCAGGCCGCGGCCGACTCCGGTGCCCTGGAGCTTCGCGGAGGCGTAGGCGGTGGAAGGAGTGGACAGCGTCATGGGTTCCCGGTTCCTGTCGTGCGTCTCGTCGGTGAGAGGGCGGTGGGGCGAGGGGTCTTATGCGTCGTGGTCGGTGGAGAGGAACTCCGCGAGCTCGTCGAGGATCGCCTGCTCGTTGTCACCCTCGACCGAGAGGGTCAGCGAGTCGCCGTGCTCGATGCCGAGCGAGATGATGCCGAGGATCGAGGCCGCGTTCACCGCGGTGCCCTCGCCCTTCTTCACCAGGACCTTCTGACCCGACTTCGCCGCGGCCTGGCTGAAGAGCGAGGCGGGGCGGGCGTGGAGGCCCTTCGACGATGCAACCTGCACGGTGCGCTCGACCATGAACGTTTCTCCTTGATCCTGCAGTCGGAACTGCGTCAGTGGTTCCCGGCGCCGGGCGCGAGGCCCGGGGCGGGAGGTGGGGCGTCCCCGTCCGATCCTGCGACGACCGCGCGAGCGGCGAAGAGGACGGGAAGGGTGTCGAGCACGGCATCGGCACCGTGCGCCCCGAAGACGTCGTGCGGGAGGAGTGCTGCCGCGGCGCCGACGTGCACCGCGCGCTGGCGGAGCTCGTCGAACTGCGGCTCGAGGTGCGGTCCGACCAGGAGGACGTCCGCCTGGGGCAGAGCGTCCGCGAGACCGGGAAGGGTCTCGGATCGGAACACGGCATCGATGCCGCGCTGCTTCGCGCCCGCTCGCAGCCGGTGGGCCAGGAACGTGCTCGACGCGCCTGCACCGCAGACGATCAGGATCGTGCGCACCTCGTTCGCCTCCTCGCGTCCGGGTCTTGCCTCATCCAAGCATCTCGGGGGCCGCGCGTCCGCCCCCCGCAGACAATCTTCCGCGGGGGCGGAAGAGCGCTCCCGGCGGCTTCGGCGCGGGTCCGACCGCGCCGAGCCGGAGATGGTTGACTGGAAGACCGATGCCTGACAACCGCGAACGACTGCTGGAGTACCTCTCCCGCGCCGACGGCTGGGTGACCGCGCACGAGCTGGCCGACCGGCTCGGGGTCACCACCCGGAGCGTCCGCAGCTACGTGACGGCGGTGAAGGCCCAGGCGGCTCCGCTCGAGCCCGTGGAGTCGTCGGCGAACGGCTACCGGCTCGCCCGCGACGCGTACACGGCGTTCCTCGAGACCCGGCTGCTCCGCGACGACGAGCCGGACACCCCGCGCGACCGGCTGTACAGCATCGTCCGGCGCCTGGTCGACTCCGACGACGGACTCGACGTCGCGGCGCTCGCGGAGACGCTCTCCGTCAGCGAGTCGACGATCGACGCCGATCTGCGCCGGGTGAAGGCGCTGGCGGACGAGTCCGGCCTGGCCCTCGTGCGCCGCGGCCCTTCCGTTCGTCTCGAGGGCAGCGAGGAGGCCCGGCGCCGGCTGATCTCGCGGATGTTCCGCGACGAGAGCGCGCAGGGCGTCTTCACGCTCGACGACGTGCAGCGCGAGTTCGCCTCCCCCGGTCTCGGCGCGTTCAAGACCGAACTGCTGGCCGAGCTCGAGACCCGCGGCTACTACATCAACGACTACGGCGTGAACAGCGTGCTGCTGCACATCGCGATCGCCGTCGACCGCATCTCCCGGGGCATCGGCGACCCGTCGGGCTCGCGCCCCTCCCCCGCGGTGCACGGCGAGCTCGCCGCGCTGCTCGCCGAGCTCGTCGAGCGCCACTTCGCCACGCGGCTCACCGACGCCGAGCTCGCCCAGCTGGCGATCCTGATGACCACGCGGGTGGCGACGCCGGGTCAGAACGAGCCCGTCGCCGCCGTCGTCGAGAACTACCTCGATCCGGAGGACGTCGCCGTCGTCCGCGAGCTCGTCGCCGATGTGAACGAGGCCTATCTCGTGGATCTGGACGACGAGGGCTTCATCGTCCGCCTCGCGTTGCACGTGCGGAACCTCGTCGCGCGGGCGGCCGAGGGCGGCTACTCGCGGAACCCGCTCACCCGCTCGATCAAGACCAGCTTCCCGATGACCTACGAGATCGCGGTGTTCCTCGCGAGCGGACTGCAGCGGCTGCGCGGGATCACCGTCAACGAGGACGAGATCGCCTACATCGCCCTGCACGTCGGCTCCTTCCTCGAGCGGGTGTCCCGGCGCGAGGAGCGGCTCTCCTGCGTCATCGTCTGCCCCAACTACTACGACCTCGCGCACATGCTGCGGCTGCGGGTCGAGCGCTCGCTCGGCACCGAGGTGGAGGTCCGCTCGCTGATCACCCGGAGCGACGTCGACTGGGACCGCCTGACCGCGGATCTGGTGATCACCACGATCGACGAGCGGCCCGCCTCCGAGGACGTCGTCGTGGTGCAGCCGTTCCTCACCGACCACGACGTGGACGCCGTGCGCCGTGCGATCGCCCGGGTGCGCCGGCACCGGCGCCGCGCGCGGATCAAGGACGAGCTGCTGCAGTTCTTCGACGAGTCGCTCTTCTTCCGGAACGTGCACGCGCGCGACGAAGCCGCGATGATCCGGCTGCTCGGCGAGCGGATGATCGCCGGCGGCATCATCGACGAGGACTACGTCGACGGGGCGATCGAGCGCGAGCGGATGAGCTCGACCGCCTTTACCGACAACCTCGCCGTCCCGCACGCGATGGCGATGAGCGCGCGCCGGACCGCGATCGCCATCGTCGTGAACGACGTGCCGATGGCGTGGGGCGAGCAGCGGGTGAACGTGATCGCGATGATCGCCTTCGCCTCCGCCGGCCGCAGCAGCTTCCAGTCCGTCTTCGACCAGTTCGTCGAGGTCTTCGCCGACCGCGCGGAGGTGCAGCGCCTGATCCGCCGCTCCGCGGACTTCGGCGGCTTCATCGAGGAGCTGGTCAGGGTGATCGACAGCTGACACGGGTCTCGATACGCCGCTCCGCGGCTACTCGACCAGCATTTCCCTCCATGCTGATCGAGTAGCCCGCGGAGCGGGCGTATCGAGATCCACCAGCGTCGGAAGACGAGTCTGCAGACCGCCCTGCTGGGGACGGCGGGTCTCGATACACCCCTGCGGGGCTACTCGACCAGCATGTGTCGGCCGTCCCCTCCGGAAGCAACGCACCCGCACACCCCTGCTGATCGAGTAGCCCGCGCGCCCATGCTGATCGAGTAGCCCGCGCAGCGGGCGTATCGAGATCCGCCCCCGCAAGCAGGCCGGGTCTCCATGCGCCCCTGCACGGTGTACGGCACCCGATCCGCCGCTCCGCGGAACCCGATCTGCGCGTGCCCCTGTCCCTGGCGGGGGTGTGCGGTCAGACTCGGCAGGGGGCGCCCCCGATCGCTGCGACGAAGGAGCATCCCATGTCTGTCGATCCCGAGGTCTACCGTTCCGCTCTGGACCGATCGTCCGCCGCCGCGATGCGCTGGATCGAGTCCCTTCCGAGTCGGCCGATACCGCCGTCCAGGACCGTCGAGCAGATGGCTGAGGCGTTCGGCGGGGCGTTGCAGGAGAGCCCGCTCGAGCCCACCGCCGTGGTGGAGGAGCTCGCGACGATCGCCGAGCCCGGCTTGATGGCGATGCCCTCCGGGCGCTTCTTCGGCTGGGTGATCGGCGGCACCCTGCCCGCCGCACTCGGCGCGGACTGGCTGGTCAGCGCCTGGGATCAGAACGCCGCCATGCGCTACGCCTCGCCGGCCACCGCCGCTGTCGAGCAGGTCGCCGGGGAGTGGCTGCTCACGGCGCTCGGGCTCCCGGCGACGGCGGACGTCGGGTTCACCACCGGGGCGACGATGGCGAACTTCGTGGGGCTGGCCGCCGCCCGCGCCTCCGCTCTGGACCGGGTCGGCTGGGACGTGAACGCCGACGGCCTGCAGGGAGCACCGCGGCTCACCGTGCTCGCCGGAGCGGAGCGGCACACCTCCGTCGATCTCGCCCTGCGCTACCTGGGGCTCGGGTCGCCCGGCCTCGTCGACACCGACGACCAGGGCTGCCTCCTCGTCGCTGCGCTCCGCACCGCACTGGAGCGGGCGGACGGCCCCGTGATCGTGTGCCTCCAGGCCGGGAACCTGCACTCCGGCGCCTTCGATCCGATGGCCGACGCCATCGCCGTCGCGCACGAGTACGGCGCGTGGGTCCACGTCGACGGCGCCTTCGGCCTGTGGGCGGGAGCCAGCCCCGCGCTCCGTCCGCTGCTGCGCGGGATCGAGACGGCGGACTCCTGGGCGACGGACGCGCACAAGACGCTCAACGTCCCGTACGACTGCGGAGTCGCCGTCGTGGCGCGGGGCGGGGCCGCCGGCGCGGCACTGGGGACCCGCACGGCCTACCTGATCCGCGCCGACGGCGACGAGTCGGACCCCATGGACCTGACGCCGGAGATGTCCCGCCGTGCGCGCGGTGTCCCGGTGTGGGCTGCCCTGCGCCAGCTGGGCCGGACCGGCCTCGTCTCCCTGGTCGACGGACTGGTCGCCACCGCGCGGGATCTGGCGGATCAGCTCTCGGCGATCCCGGGTGTCAGCGTGCTGAACGAGGTCGTCTTCACTCAGGTCTGCCTTGCCTTCGAGCCCGACGAACGGACCCGGGAGGTGACCCGCCGGCTGATCGAGGACGGGACCGTCTGGATGTCCGGCTCCCACTGGCGGGGTCGGGACGTGCTGCGGATCTCGGTGAGCAACTGGTCGACCAATGCGACCGACGTCGCCACGAGCGTCGCCGCCGTCCGCGCGGCGGCCGGCGCTCCCCCGGTGTGACCTCGCCGAGGCACGGCCGGACGCCGGAGCGTCTCAGGCGATCGGGGTCGGCACGATCCCGTACGGCGCCAGGCCCGCGGCGCCGCCGTCGGCGAGCGTCATCACCCAGATGCCGTCGCGGTGGACCGCGACGGAGTGCTCCCAGTGCGCCGACATGCTGCCGTCGATGGTCGCCACCGTCCAGTCGTCCTCGCGGACGACCGTCTCGGCGCTGCCCGCGGTGACCATCGGCTCGATGGCGACGACGAGGCCGGGCTTCACCTCCGGGCCGCGCTGGCGCACCCGGTAGTTGAACACCGGCGGCGCCTCGTGCATCGTCCGGCCGATGCCGTGGCCGATGTAGTCGGTGAGGATGCCGTAGACGGCGCCGGAGGCCTCCGCCTCGTCCTCGATGTACTCCTCGATCGCCGCGCCCACCTCGTTGAGGTGCCGCGCGGACGCCAGAGCTGCGATGCCCCGCCAGAGCGAGCCCTCGGTGACGCGGGACAGCGCCTCGCGACGCGCGACCTCGTCGGGGCGCTCGGCGTCGGGCAGGACGATCGTCATGGCGGAGTCGCCGTTCCAGCCGTCGATCTCGGCGCCGCTGTCGATGGAGACGATGTCGCCGGGCTCGAGGACGCGGCCGCCGGGGATCCCGTGCACGACCTCCTCGTTCACCGAGGCGCAGATCGTGTGCCGGTAGCCCGGCACGAGCTGGAAGTTCGAGTGCCCGCCGAGCGCGACGATCGCAGCCTCGGCGATCGCGTCGAGCTCGAGCGTGCTGACGCCGGGTCGCACGGCGGCACGGACAGCGTCGAGAGACGCGGCGGTCGCCAGCCCGGGCGCGATCATCGATCGCAGCTGGGCCGGCGTCTTGTAGAGGGAGGAGCGCAGCGCCACGGGTCAGGCGGCCGGCGAGTCGCCGACGAGACGACCGACGCGGTGGCCCTCGAGGGCGACGACGATGCGCTCGGTGACCTCGTCGACCGGGCCGAGGCCGTCGACGACGATGACGAGCCCGCGCGCGGCGTAGATGTCGATCAGCGGCGCGGTCTGCTCCTCGTAGAGGGCGAGACGGTGCCGGATGACCTCCTCGGTGTCGTCGCTGCGGCCCTGCTCCGCGGAGCGCTTGAGCAGACGTGCGACGACCTCGTCGGGATCGGCGGTCAGCTGCACGACCGCGTCGAGCCGGTTGCCGTCGGCCGCGACGATGCGGTCGAGCTCGTCGACCTGCTCCGTGGTGCGCGGGTAGCCGTCGAGGAGGAAGCCCGTCGAGACGTCGGCCTCCTGCAGCCGGTCGTGCACGATCGCGTTGGTGAGCTCGTCGGGCACGTAGCGGCCTGCGTCGAGGTAGGACTTGGCCTGCAGGCCGAGCTCGGTCTCGTTGGCGACGTTGGCGCGGAAGATGTCTCCGGTCGAGATCGCGGGGACCTTCAGGACCTCGCTGAGCCGAGCGGCCTGAGTCCCCTTGCCGGCGCCCGGAGGGCCGATCAGCAGCAGACGGAAGCCGACCGGGGTCGAGGTCATCGGAGGAGCCCTTCGTAGTGGCGCTGCTGCAGCTGGGAGTCGATCTGCTTCACCGTCTCGAGTCCGACTCCGACGATGATCAGGATGGACGTGCCGCCGAACGGGAAGTTCTGGTTGGCGCCGACGAGCGCGAGCGCCACGAGGGGCACGAGCGCGATCAGACCGAGGTAGACCGAGCCGGGCAGCGTCACCCGGGTCAGCACGTAGTTCAGGTACTCGGCGGTCGGACGGCCGGCGCGGATGCCGGGGATGAAGCCGCCGTAGCGCTTCATGTTGTCGGCGACCTCGTCGGGGTTGAAGGTGATCGCGACGTAGAAGTAGGTGAAGCCGACGATCAGCAGGAAGTACAGCGCCATGTAGAGCGGGTGATCGCCCTTGGTGAGGTAGTTCGTGATCCAGGTCACCCAGAACGGCGCCTCCTGGCCGGCCGCCGGCTGGTTGAACTGCGCGATGAGCGCGGGCAGGTACAGCAGCGACGAGGCGAAGATGACGGGCACGACGCCGGCCATGTTGACCTTGATCGGGATGTACGTGTTGTTCCCGCCGTACGTCCTGCGCCCGACCATCCGCTTGGCGTACTGCACGGGGATCCGCCGCTGCGACTGCTCGACGAAGACGACCGCGACGACGAGCACGAGCCCGACCGCGAGGACGAGGAGGAAGGTCTCGAAGCCGCGCGACTGCGCGATCGACCAGAGCGAGGTGGGGAACTGGGCGGCGATCGAGGTGAAGATCAGGAGCGACATGCCGTTGCCGATGCCGCGCTCGGTGATGAGCTCGCCCATCCACATGATGATGCCGGTGCCCGCGGTCATGGTGATGACCATGAGCAGGATGGAGTACCACTCGTCGGTGATGATGAGCGCCGAGCACTCCGGGACGCCGGAGTTGCCGAACAGCGCGCCCGAGCGGGCGACGGTGATGAGGGTGGTCGACTGCAGGACGCCCAGCGCGATCGTGAGATAGCGGGTGTACTGCGTCAGACGGCCCTGGCCCGACTGACCCTCCTTGTAGAGGGTCTCGAAGTGCGGGATGACCACGCGCAGCAGCTGCACGATGATCGACGCCGTGATGTACGGCATGATGCCGAGCGCGAAGATCGACAGCTGGAGCAGAGCTCCACCGCTGAAGAGGTTCACGAGCTCGTAGAGACCCGAGGTGCCCTGGTTGCCGGCGAGGCAGGCCTGGACGGCCTCGAAGTCGACGAACGGAGCGGGGATGAAGGATCCCAGCCGGAAGATCGCCACGATCGCGAGGGTGAAGCCGATCTTGCGGCGGAGGTCGGGGGTGCGGAAGATCCGCGCTACGGCGCCAAACATCTACCTAGGGTCTCCTGCTCAGTTCTTGGTGCGGGATACAGGTCGAGCTTGCCACGCGCTCTCCAGGGGCGAGGTGCCCGTGGGGAGTCGTCGTGGCAAGCCCGACCGACAAGCTGCTGGTGCTACTTGATGGATCCGCCCGCGGCGACGATCTTCTGCTCGGCAGAGCTGGAGACCTTGTCGACCGCGACGTTCAGCGTAACCGCAATGTCCCCGTCGCCGAGAACCTTGACCTTCTCGTTCTTGCGGACGGCACCCTTCGCGACCAGGTCGCTGATGGTGACGTCGCCGCCCTGAGGGTAGAGCTCCGCGAGAGCGGACAGGTTCACGACCTGGTACTCGACGCGGAACGGGTTCTTGAAGCCGCGGAGCTTCGGGGTGCGCATGTGCAGCGGCATCTGCCCACCCTCGAAGCCGACGCGCACCTGGTAGCGGGCCTTGGTGCCCTTGGTGCCGCGACCGGCGGTCTTTCCCTTGGATCCCTCACCGCGGCCGACGCGAGTCTTCGCCTTCTTGGCGCCCACTGCGGGTCGGAGGTGGTGGACCTTGAGCACGTGCTCCTTGGTCGAGGCCTGCGCGGGAGTCGTGGACTCCGCGACGGCCTGGTTCTTCTCAGCCATTAGTCAATCTCCTCGACCTTCACCAGGTGGGCGACGGTCTTCACGTATCCGCGGTTCTGAGAGTTGTCCTCGCGGACGACGCTCTGACCGATCTTCCTGAGGCCGAGCGAGCGCAGCGTGTCGCGCTGGTACTGCTTCTCGCTGACCTTCGACTTGATCTGGGTCACCTTGAGCTGGGCCATCAGGCACCTGCCTTCGACTTGGACGCGGCGGCGAGGGCGTCGGCCTCGGCACGGACGAGCCGGGGCGGCGCGACCTGGTCGAAGTCGAGCCCGCGACGAGCGGCGACGGCGCGCGGCTCCTCGAGCTGCTGCAGGGCCGTCACCGTCGCGTGGACGATGTTGATGGTGTTCGACGAGCCGAGCGACTTGCTCAGGACGTCGTGGATGCCGGCGCACTCGAGCACGGCGCGGACGGGACCGCCGGCGATGACACCGGTACCCGACGACGCGGGGCGCAGGAGCACGACACCGGCAGCGGCCTCACCCTGGACGGGGTGCGGGATGGTCGAGCCGACGCGCGGGACGCGGAAGAAGTTCTTCTTCGCCTCCTCGACGCCCTTGGAGATGGCGGTGGGGACCTCGCGGGCCTTGCCGTAGCCGACTCCGACGAGCCCGTTGCCGTCGCCGACGACGACGAGCGCGGTGAAGCTGAAGCGACGACCGCCCTTGACGACCTTCGACACGCGGTTGATGGTCACGACGCGCTCGAGGAACTGGCTCTTCTCGGAGTCGCGGCCACCGCGGTCGCGGCCACCCTGGTTGCGGTCACGGCCGCCACGACGGGGCTCGCGAGCCTCCTGCTGGGGCTGCGTGGACGCAGCGGTCTCGACGGGGGCCTCCGACACGGCGGCGACCTCGGGTTCCTTGCTCTCTGCGGCGGTCACAGGTTGAGCCCTGCCTCTCGTGCTCCATCGGCGATCGCGGCGACGCGACCGGCGTACTTGTTGCCTCCGCGGTCGAAGACGACCGCCTCGACTCCTGCGGTCTTCGCGCGCTCGGCGAGAAGCTCGCCGACCCGGCGGGCCTTGGCGGTCTTGTCACCGTCGAACACGCGGAGGTCGGCCTCGAGGGTCGACGCGGACGCGAGGGTGCGGCCCAGCGAGTCGTCGACGATCTGCACGAAGACGTGACGGGCCGATCGGTTGACGACGAGACGGGGGCGCTCGGCGGAGCCGACGACCTTCTTGCGCAGACGGTCGTGACGACGACCGCGCGCAGCGGACTTGCTCTTTCCTCTGGTTCCGAGTCCCATGATCACTTACCGCTCTTTCCGGCCTTGCGGCGAACGACCTCGCCGGCGTAGCGCACGCCCTTGCCCTTGTAGGGCTCGGGCTTGCGGATCTTACGAATGTTGGCGGCCACTTCACCGACGGCCTGCTTCGAGATGCCGTGCACGGTGACCTTGTTGTTGCCCTCGACCGTGAACGAGATGCCCGCGGGAGGGGTGACGACGACCGGGTGCGAGAAGCCGAGGGCGAACTCGATGTCCGAGCCCTTCACCAGCACGCGGTAACCGGTTCCGACGACCTCGAGGCCCTTGGAGTAGCCCTGCGTGACACCGATGATGTCGTTCGCGATGAGCGTCCGGGTGAGGCCGTGGAGCGAGCGCGACTCGCGCTCGTCGTCGGGGCGGGAGACCAGGACCTGGCCGCCTTCGACGGCGACCTGGATGGGGCTGGCGACCGGGACGGTCAGCTCGCCCTTGGGGCCCTTGACGGTGACGAGGGATCCGGCGACGGAGACGTCGACGCCCGCCGGGATCTCGATGGGGAGTCTTCCGATTCGCGACATGGGGTTACCACACGTAGGCGAGGATCTCCCCACCCACGCCCTTCTTCTCGGCCTGACGGTCGGTCAGCAGACCGCTCGACGTGGACAGGATGGCGACGCCGAGGCCACCGAGGACGGTGGGGATCTCGGTCGACTTCGCGTAGACGCGCAGGCCGGGCTTCGAGACGCGCTTGATGCCGGCGATGGAGCGCTCGCGGTTCGGTCCGTACTTGAGGGAGATGGAGAGCGTCGTGCCGACGCGCGCCTCCTCGACCTTCCAGTCGGAGATGTAGCCCTCGCGCTTGAGGATCTCGGCGATGTTCGCCTTGAGCTTCGAGCCGGGGAGGGCGATGGAGTCGTGGTGCGCGGAGTTCGCGTTGCGGATTCTGGTCAGCAGATCTGCGACCGGATCAGTCATGGTCATGGCTGATGGTGCCTTTCTCGCCTGGTTTCGGCACCCTTTACAAGAGTGACGACCTGTGGTGTGGGACGGCGCCGACGACGTCGACGCCCATGCGGCCGCGCGAGCGCAGGCCAACGAGCCATGGTACACGGCTGAGGGCCGGCGGTCGAGGGCCGACGGCCGATCCTCCCGGGAGAGGACCGGAGCTCTGAGAGTGCTTCCGCGCCGCGGGGCGGGCGGGTGCACAGCGAGGCCGGAGGGCGGGTGATCCGCCCTCCGGCCTCGGGGGTCGTGCTACGCGTTGTCCGCCGACTTGAACGGGAAGCCGAGCTGCTTGAGCAGCGCGCGACCCTCGTCGTCGGTCTTCGCGGTGGTGACCACGGTCACGTCGAAGCCGCGGACGCGGTCGATGCGGTCCTGGTCGATCTCGTGGAAGATCGACTGCTCCGTGATGCCGAAGGTGTAGTTGCCGTTGCCGTCGAACTGGCGGTCCGAGAGACCGCGGAAGTCGCGGATGCGCGGCAGCGCCACCGAGAGCAGGCGGTCCAGGAACTCCCACGCGCGGTCACCGCGGAGGGTGACGTGTGCGCCGATGGCCTGGCCCTCGCGCAGCTTGAACTGCGCGATGGACTTGCGGGCCTTCGTGACCTGGGGCTTCTGGCCCGTGATCGCGGTGAGGTCCTTGATGGCGCCGTCGATGATCTTGCCGTCGCGGGCAGCCTCGCCGACTCCGGTGTTCACGACCACCTTGACCAGGCCGGGGACCTGGTGGATGTTCGAGAAGCCGAACTGCTCCTTGAGAGCGGGGATGATGTCGGCCTGGTACTTGGCCTTGAGCCGCGGCTGAACCTTCGCAGCCACTGCGGTGGTGTCAGTCATTACAGTTCCTCACCCGACGCCTTCGCGTAGCGAACGCGAACCGTCTTGGTCACGCCGTCCTTGGTGACGGCCACGTTGCGGTGGCCGACCCGGGTCGGCTTCTTGGTCTTCGGGTCGACGACCGCGACGTTCGAGATGTGGAGGGGGGCCTCGATGGTCTCGATGCCGCCCTCCTTCGAGCCGCGCTGCGACTGGCCGACGCGGTTGTGCTTCTTGACGAAGTTCACACCCTCGACGACGACGCGGTTCTTCTCGACCAGGACCTCGAGAACCTTGCCCTGCTTGCCGCGGTCTCCGCCGCGGGCCTGGGTCGCGCCCGAGATGACCTGCACGAGGTCACCCTTCTTGATCTTGGCCATGACTAGATAACCTCCGGTGCCAGCGAGACGATCTTCATGAACTTCTTGTCGCGGAGCTCGCGACCGACCGGACCGAAGATGCGGGTGCCGCGGGGGTCCCCGTCGTTCTTCAGGATCACGGCGGCGTTCTCGTCGAACTTGATGTACGAGCCGTCGGGGCGACGGGTCTGCTTGATGGTGCGGACGATGACGGCCTTGACCACATCGCCCTTCTTGACGTTTCCGCCGGGGATCGCGTCCTTGACGGTCGCGACGATGACGTCACCGAGGCCGGCGTAGCGGCGGCCGGAGCCACCGAGCACGCGGATGGTGAGGAGCATCTTGGCGCCGGTGTTGTCGGCGACCTTGACTCGGGATTCTTGCTGAAGCATGTGTCTCTCCTGCTAACTCAAGCGGGCCGGGGCCTACTTGGCCTTCTCGAGGATCTCGACCAGGCGCCAGCGCTTGGTGGCGCTGAGGGGACGGGTCTCGCTGATGACGACGGAGTCGCCGATGCCGGCGGAGTTCAGCTCGTCGTGGACCTTGACCTTGGACGTGCGGCGGATGACCTTGCCGTACAGCGGGTGCTTCACCCGGTCCTCGACCTCGACGACGATGGTCTTGTCCATCTTGTCGCTGGTCACGTAGCCGCGACGGGTCTTGCGGTAACCGCGAGCGCCCGCCTCCTTGATGTCGTGGGCGGCCGACTCGTGGCCGGCGCTGTCAGTGACGGTTGCCATTACTTGGCCTCCTCGTTCGACTCGGTCGCCGCGACCTCGGCCTTGGCGGCCTTCTTGGTCTTCGGCTTCTTCTCCGCCTTGGCCGGAGCCTCGACGGGGGCGGGGGTGGCGCGGATGCCCAGCTCGCGCTCACGGATGACCGTGTAGATGCGGGCGATGTCGCGCTTGACGGCACGCAGGCGGCCGTTGGTGTCCAGCTGGCCGGTGGCCGACTGGAAGCGGAGGTTGAACAGCTCCTCCTTGGCCTTCTTCAGCTCCGTGACGAGACGCTCGTCCTCGAAGGTGTCGAGCTCGGTGGGAACGAGCTCCTTGGATCCGATCGCCATTATGCGTCTCCCTCCTCGCGCTTGATGATGCGTGCCTTGAGGGGCAGCTTGTGGATGGCACGGGTCATGGCCTCACGAGCGAGCTGCTCGTCGACGCCGGCGACCTCGAAGAGGACGCGACCCGGCTTGACGTTCGCGACCCACCACTCCGGCGAGCCCTTGCCGGAACCCATGCGGGTCTCGGCGGGCTTCTTGGTCAGCGGGCGGTCGGGGTAGATGTTGATCCACACCTTTCCGCCGCGCTTGATGTGGCGCGTCATGGCGATACGAGCGGACTCGATCTGACGGTTGGTCACGTAGGCCGGGGTGAGGGCCTGGATGCCGTACTCACCGAACGACACCTTGGTGCCACCGGTGGCCTGGCCGGAACGGCCCGGGTGGTGCTGCTTGCGGTGCTTGACTCGACGCGGAATCAACATGGTTATGCCTCAACTCCTGCTGCGACGGGCGCCTCGCTCTGCTGGCGGGGGGCGCGACGCGGACGGTCGCTGCGCTCGGGGCGCGACGACTTGCTGTTCGCCTGCTCCCGAGCGAGCTCCTTGTTGGTGATGTCGCCCTTGTAGATCCAGACCTTCACGCCGATGCGGCCGAAGGTGGTCTTCGCCTCGTAGAAGCCGTAGTCGATGTTCGCGCGGAGGGTGTGCAGCGGCACGCGTCCCTCGCGGTAGAACTCCGAGCGGCTCATCTCGGCGCCGCCGAGGCGGCCGGAGACCTGGATGCGGACGCCCTTGGCGCCGGCGCGCTGCGCGCCCTGCAGACCCTTGCGCATCGCGCGGCGGAAGGCCACGCGGGCGGAGAGCTGCTCGGCGATGCCCTGCGCGACCAGCTGAGCCTCGGCCTCGGGGTTCTTCACCTCGAGGATGTTCAGCTGGATCTGCTTGGCGGTGAGCTTCTCGAGGTCGGCGCGGATGCGCTCGGCCTCGGCGCCGCGGCGACCGATCACGATGCCCGGGCGGGCGGTGTGGATGTCGACGCGGACGCGGTCGCGGGTGCGCTCGATCTCGATGCGGGCGACGCCCGCGCGGTCGAGCTGCGTGGCGAGGAGCCGGCGGATCTTGACGTCCTCAGCGAGGAAGTCGCTGTACCGCTGGCCCTTCTTGGTGCTGTCGGAGAACCAGCGCGACACGTGGTCGGTGGTGATTCCCAGACGGAAACCGTAGGGGTTTACTTTCTGACCCATTACTTGGTCCCCTCCTCAGGAGTGGCCAGCACGACGGTGATGTGGCTGGTGCGCTTGTTGATGCGGAAGGCACGACCCTGAGCACGGGGCTGGAATCGCTTGAGGGTGGTTCCCTCATCGACGAAGGCGCGGGACACGAACAGGTCCTGGTCGTCGAGGTACTCGTTCGAGGCATCGGCCTTGACGCGAGCGTTGGCCATCGCCGAGGCGACGAGCTTGTAGACGGGCTCGGACGCACCCTGCGGGGCGAACTTGAGGATGGCCAGGGCCTCCTCCGCCTGCTTCCCGCGGATCAGGTTCACGACACGGCGAGCCTTCTGGGGGGTGACGCGGATGTGTCGCACGCGTGCGATCGACTCCACCATTTCTCTCCTCCTTCTCGTCGCCGCGTCAGCGGCGACGGCCCTTCTTGTCGTCCTTCTCGTGACCGCGGAAGGTCCGAGTGGGGGCGAACTCGCCGAGCTTGTGGCCGACCATGGTCTCGGTCACGAACACGGGGATGTGCTTGCGACCGTCGTGGACCGCGATGGTGTGACCCAGCATCGCCGGGATGATCATCGAGCGGCGCGACCAGGTCTTGATGACGTTCTTGTTGCCGGCTTCGTTGGCCGTGAACACCTTGCGGAGCAGGTGGTCGTCAACGAAGGGGCCCTTCTTGAGACTGCGAGGCATCTTCTACAACTCCTACTTGCGCTTCTTACCGGCGGTGCGGCGGCGAACGATGAGCTTGTCGCTCTCCTTGTTGGGGCGACGGGTGCGTCCCTCGGACTGGCCCCAGGGGCTGACCGGGTGGCGACCACCGGAGGTCTTGCCCTCTCCACCACCGTGGGGGTGGTCGACCGGGTTCATCGCGACACCGCGGACGGTCGGGCGGACGCCCTTCCAGCGCATGCGGCCGGCCTTGCCCCAGTTGATGTTCGACTGCTCGGCGTTGCCGACCTCGCCGATCGTGGCGCGGCAGCGCGCATCGACGTTGCGGATCTCGCCCGAGGGCAGGCGGAGCTGCGCGTAGGGGCCGTCCTTGGCGACGAGGCGGACCGAGGTGCCGGCCGAGCGGGCGAGCTTGGCGCCGCCACCCGGCTTGATCTCGATGGCGTGGATGACCGTACCGGTCGGGATGTTGCGCAGCGGCAGGTTGTTGCCGGGCTTGATGTCGGCACCCGAGCCCGACTCCACGACGTCGCCCTGCGAGAGCTTGTTCGGAGCCAGGATGTAGCGCTTGGTGCCGTCCACGAAGTGGAGCAGCGCGATGCGCGCGGTGCGGTTGGGGTCGTACTCGATGTGAGCGACCTTGGCGTTGATGCCGTCCTTGTCGTTCCGACGGAAGTCGATCAGACGGTACTGGCGCTTGTGGCCACCACCGATGTGACGCGTCGTGATGCGACCGGAGTTGTTGCGGCCACCGGTCTTGGACAGCGGGCGAAGGAGCGACTTCTCGGGCGTCGATCGGGTGATCTCGGCGAAGTCGGCAACGCTGGAGCCGCGGCGACCGGGGGTCGTGGGCTTGTACTTACGAATAGCCATTGTCTGTTTCCTCTACGCTTCTTCGGCTCAGCCGACGCTCGTGAAGATGTCGATGGAGCCGGACTTCAGCGTGACGATCGCGCGCTTGGTGTCCTTGCGCTTGCCGGTTCCGAACTTCGTGCGGCGGGTCTTGCCCTGACGGTTCAGCGTGTTGATCGACGCGACCTGGACACCGAAGATCTTCTCGATGGCGAGCTTGATCTCGGTCTTGTTGGAGCGCGGGTCGACGACGAAGGTGTACTTGCCCTCGTCGATCAGGCCGTAGGACTTCTCCGAGACCACCGGCGAGATGATGACGTCGCGGGGGTCCTTGTTGAACGCGGCGGACTGGCTCATGCGTTCACCTCTTCCTTCTTGGCGCCGGACTTCGAGGCGACGAACGCGTCGAGTGCGGCCTTCGTGAAGACGATGTCGTCGGAGACGAGCACGTCGTACGCGTTGAGCTGGTCGGACGGCAGGATGTGCACGAACGGCACGTTGCGGAGCGAGAGCTCGGCGATGAAGTCGTCGCGCTCGAGGACCACGAGGACGTTGCGCGACACCGAGAGGGCGTCGAGCAGGACGAGGACGTCCTTCGTCTTCGGGGTCTCGCCGAGGGCGAGGGACTCGACCACGTGCACGCGCGAGCCGCGGGCGCGGTCCGAGAGAGCACCGAGCAGAGCCGCGGCGATCATCTTCTTGGGGGTGCGCTGCGCGTAGCTGCGGGGGGTCGGTCCGTGGACCACGCCACCACCGGTCATGTGCGGGGCGCGGATCGAGCCCTGACGAGCGCGACCGGTTCCCTTCTGCTTGAACGGCTTGCGGCCGGCTCCCGAGACCTCGCCACGGTTCTTCGTGGAGTGGGTGCCCTGGCGCGCCGCGGCGAGCTGCGCCACGACGACCTGGTGGATCAGGGGGATGTTGGTCTGGACGTCGAAGAGCTCGGCGGGGAGCTCGAACGCGCCCGACTTGTTGCCCTGGACGTCGATGATGTCGACAGAGGTAGCCATGGAACTACGCTCCCTTCACGGCGTTGCGAACGAACACGAGGCGACCGCGCGCACCGGGGACGGCGCCCTTGACGAGCAGCAGACCCTTCTCGGCGTCGACGGAGTGCACCTTGAGGTTGAGCACGGTGACGCGCTCGCCACCCATGCGACCGGCCATGCGCATGCCCTTGAAGACACGGCTGGGGGTCGAGGAGGCGCCGATGGAGCCGGGCTTGCGGTGGTTGCGGTGCGAACCGTGCGAAGCCGAGACGCCCTTGAAGTTGTGACGCTTCATGACACCGGCGAAGCCCTTGCCCTTGGAGGTGCCGACGACGTCGACCTTGGTGCCGGCTTCGAAGACGGCGTCCACGGTCAGCTCCTGGCCGGCCGAGTAGTCGGCGGCGTCGGAGGTGCGGACCTCGGTGAGGTGGCGGCGGGGGGTGACGCCCGCGGCGTCGAAGTGACCGGCGGCGGGCTTGTTCACCTTGCGCGGGTCGATCGCACCGGCGGCGAGCTGGACGGCGGTGTAGCCGTCCTTCTCCTCCGTGCGGACCTGGGTCACGACGTTGGGGCTGATCTCGATGACCGTGACGGGGACGAGCTTGTTGTTCTCGTCCCAGACCTGGGTCATGCCGAGCTTCGTGCCGAGGAGGCCCTTGCTGGTCTTCAGCGTGGGGGAAACAGTGACAGACATGGTGGCACTCCTCCTTAGAGCTTGATCTCGATGTTGACGTCGGCCGGGAGGTCGAGGCGCATCAGCGAGTCGACGGCCTTGGGCGTCGGGTCGATGATGTCGATGAGGCGCTTGTGGGTGCGCATCTCGAAGTGCTCGCGGCTGTCCTTGTACTTGTGGGGAGAACGGATCACGCAGACCACGTTCTTCTCGGTCGGAAGCGGCACGGGGCCGACGACCGTTGCACCGGCACGGGTCACCGTGTCGACGATCTTGCGCGCCGACGTGTCGATGACCTCGTGGTCGTACGACTTCAGTCGGATGCGGATCTTCTGTCCCGCCATGTGTGATCTCTCACTCTCTTGTTATTGCGTCGTACGCCACTCCCCCGGCCGGAGCCGGGCTCGTGTCGCATAGGACGCGCTCGCGAAGGAACATCCGGAGAACCGGAGGAAGTGCACCAGTGTTCTTCTGTCAAAAGCACCGCGCTCGAGGCGCTCTGAGAGCCGTGCAGAACGCACGACGCACGGAGAGCCCGTTGAGTTGTCGGTTGTTGTCGTTCTGCTACCCGCCGCCTCGACGTCGCACTCGCGGGGCCGCCCTCTCGGGTCGAGCCGCTGGGGCGCCGTCTCGGCACTGCCTGGCAGTGTTCCACCCCCTCGCAGCACGCTGCGCGGGCGGAAATTTTGAACTAGAAGAGTCTCTCACGGATCCAGCACCCGTGCAACCCGGGCGTGTCGCGGCGCGGAGGTCGGTGGCCGCGGACGTCCGCCCGCGGAATCCCGGGGCTCAACGGGTCCGGCCGACGCGGGCCGCTCACTCGAAGAGCAGAGCGCGCAACGTCGTCTCGGCCGAGCCGGGCCGGGACGGATCGATCGTCTCGCCCGCCCGGAAGTGATCGAGCACCCGGGGGTCGACGTAGCTCGCGCGAGCCACGGTCGGCGTGTTCCCGAGCACCTCCGACGCGTCCTTCATCGCCTGCGAGATCGCCCTCGTGCGCAGCCGCTGGGTGGGCTGCGGTCCCGCCTTCGCGAGACTCAGCGCGGCGGCGACGGTGCCGTGCAGGGTGCGGAAGTCCTTCGCCGTGAAGTCGTCGCCGGCGCGCTCGCGCACGTAGTCGTTGATGTCGGCCGCGGAGACCGGGCGCCAGACGCGGCCGTCCTTCCAGGCCAGGAGCCGGGCGTTCGGGCCGCGGCGCTTCAGCGCCCGGACCACGCGGGCCAGGTCGTGATCGAGGATCTCGCTCGTCCAGGCCTGGTGGCTCTTGCCCGGGAAGGCGAGTGCGACGCGGTCGCCGTGCGTCGTCGCGTGTGAGCAGAGCAGCGTCGTGAGGCCGATGCTGCCGTGCTCCTTCGCGTACTGCTCGCTGCCGACCCGCAGCGAGCCGGTGTCGAGCATCCGGAAGCCGGTCGCCAGCGCGCGCTCGCGGGTGGGCCCTTCGTCGCGCAGGGCGATCGTCACCCGGCGTCGGGCGCCGGGGAGGGCCTCCGCGAGCCGGAGCGCCCGGTCGAACTTGATCCGGTCCTTCTGCTCGCGCCAGGTCGGATGGTAGATGTACTGCCGGCGGCCGGCGCCGTCGACGCCCGTGGCCTGGATGTGCCCGTTGGGGTACGGCGCGATCCAGACCTCCTGCCAGGCCGGCGGGATGCCGAGGTGGTCGAAGCGGGCCCGCAGCTCGGGGTCCGTGACCGTGGCGCCCTTGGGGTCGCGGTAGCTGAAGCCGGTACCGGAGCGGACCCGGCTGTAGCCGCGACCGCTCGAGTCGGTCCGGCGGAGTCGTTGAGTGGGCGGATCGGCCATCGACCCGACGATAGGGCGGGGGCTCCGGCACCGTCAGCGGGTTGACGGGCGCCCCCGGCCCTGCGCTACTCGTTGCCGAGGCGCTTGTCGGCCTGTCGCTTGAGGTCCTCGATGCGGTCGTCGTACTTGCCCTTGGTCAAGCGACTCGCGATGTCGCCGGTCTTCTCGAGCACCTGGTCCGAGACGCCTTCCGCCTTCTCGCTGCGGAGCGTCTCCTGGACCTTCTTGCTGTTGAGCAGCTCGCCGGCCTGTCGTCCGAGCTTGCCGAAGTCCACCATGGTTCCTCCTTGATCCGTGCGGGCAGGGGGCCGCGCGAGCCTCAGTGTGGCGACACCGCCTGGACGAACGGTGCGGGACGCGCCGGGGGGATCAGAGAGCGAGGACGCGGGCCGCGGCATCGGCGAGGGCCCGGCCGTAGGAGGGTCCGTGGCCGGCGGCGTGCACCGCGAGCGGATGGAGCTGGTGCAGCGGCACGCGGTCCTCGGACCCCGGACACAGCGGGTGGACCTCCTCGTAGCCGGCGAGGACGTCGTCGAGCCGGGGCAGCCCGAAGAGCGCCAGCATCGCGAGGTCGGTCTCGCGGTGGCCGCCGTGCGCGGCCGGGTCGATCAGCACCGCGCCCTCGTCCGACCACAGCACGTTGCCGTTCCAGAGGTCGCCGTGCAGGCGCGCGGGGACGTCGTCGTCGTCGAAGGCTCCGGCCCGGACGAGGTCGAGGGCGCTCTCGACGGTGCGGGCGTCGGCAGAGGACAGGTTGCCCGCCTCGACGGCCGGGCGGAGGAAGGGCCGGACCCGCTGGTCCGCGTAGAAGCGGCCCCAGGAGTCCGCCGGAGTGCAGGGCATCGTGCGGCGCCCGATGAAGGCGGGGCCGGACCAGCCGGCCGGCGGCGCACCGAAGGCGGCGGCTCCCGCGTCGTGCGTGCGCGCGAGGGCGCCGCCGAAGCGCCGGGCGGCGTCCAGCGTCGGGCGGGCGGAGCTGACCTCCTCGAGCTCGATGCGGCCGGGCTCGACCAGCAGCACCTCGGCGCAGCGGGCTCCCCCGGCCTCCTCGGCCTCGGCCAGCCAGCGCAGTCCCGCCGCCTCCCACTCGAAGAACTGCGCGGGAGCGGACGGGTTCGTCTTCACGAAGGGCATGCCTCCCACGCTAGTCAGCCTCCGCCGAGCGGATCGAGACCGGGGCCGACCTGCACCGTGAACGACGAGAGGGGCCGCCCGCCGAAGCGGACGACCCCTCTCGAGAGATCAGTAGGAGAACCTACTTGACGATCTTGGTGACCGTTCCGGCACCCACGGTGCGGCCACCCTCACGGATGGCGAAGCCGAGGCCCTCCTCCATGGCGATCGGCTGGATCAGCGCGACCGTCATGTCGGTGGTGTCGCCGGGCATGACCATCTCGGTGCCCTCGGGCAGCGTGATGACGCCGGTGACGTCGGTGGTGCGGAAGTAGAACTGGGGGCGGTAGTTCCCGTAGAACGGGTTGTGACGCCCACCCTCGTCCTTGGACAGGATGTACGCGGTGCCCTCGAAGTCCGTGTGCGGCGTGACCGAACCCGGCTTGACGACGACCTGGCCGCGCTCGACGTCCTCGCGCTTGGTGCCGCGGAGGAGCAGACCGCAGTTCTCGCCGGCCCAGGCCTCGTCGAGCTGCTTGTGGAACATCTCGATGCCGGTGACCGTGGTCTTCTGCGTCGGGCGGATGCCGACGATCTCGACCTCGGAGTTCAGCGAGAGGGTGCCGCGCTCGGCGCGACCGGTGACGACGGTTCCACGACCGGTGATCGTGAAGACGTCCTCGATCGGCATGAGGAACGGCTTGTCCTTGTCGCGGATCGGGTCCGGGACGGAGGCGTCGACGGCGTCCATGAGGTCGAGGATGGACTGGGTCCACGCCTCGTCGCCCTCGAGGGCCTTGAGGCCGGAGACGCGGACCACGGGGGCGTCGTCGCCGGGGAAGCCCTGCGAGGACAGCAGCTCGCGGACCTCGAGCTCGACGAGCTCGAGGATCTCCTCGTCGTCCACCATGTCGGCCTTGTTCAGGGCGACGAGGAGGTAGGGCACGCCGACCTGCTTGGCGAGGAGGACGTGCTCACGGGTCTGAGCCATCGGGCCGTCGGTGGCGGCGACCACGAGGATCGCGCCGTCCATCTGAGCCGCGCCGGTGATCATGTTCTTGATGTAGTCGGCGTGACCGGGGGCGTCGACGTGCGCGTAGTGGCGCTTCGGCGTCTCGTACTCGACGTGCGAGATGTTGATCGTGATGCCGCGCTGGCGCTCCTCGGGAGCGGAGTCGATCGACGCGAAGTCACGCTGGACGTTGGTCGCGGACGGGTACTTGTCCGCCAGAACCTTCGAGATCGCCGCGGTGAGGGTGGTCTTTCCGTGGTCGACGTGACCGATGGTTCCGATGTTGACGTGCGGCTTGGTCCGCTCGAACTTGGCCTTAGCCACTGTGGGTCCTCCTCAGGACTTAGGTGCAAGCATCCGCATCCGACGCCGCACGGGGCGGCACGAGGACAGGAGGACTTGCGGGGGTTTTGTGTAGGTATGTTACCGGCAGTGGTCGCGCGGGCCATCCGATGAGGATCCGAGGCGCGCAGAACGCGGCAGCAAACCCGCACGACACTACCAGGCCCGCCGCGGTTCCGCAGAACCGCGGCGGGGGTGGGACGAGTGCTACTCGCCCTTGTTCTTCTGGACGATCTCCTCGGCCACGGCCTTGGGGACCTCGGCGTAGGTCTCGAACGTCATCGAGTAGACCGCGCGGCCCGAGGTCTTCGAGCGCAGGTCGCCGATGTAGCCGAACATCTCGGACAGCGGGACGTTGGCCTTGATGACCTTGACGCCCGCGGCGTCCTCCATCGACTGGATCATCCCGCGACGCGAGTTGAGGTCGCCGATGACGTCGCCCATGTACTCCTCGGGCGTGCGGACCTCGACGGCCATCAGCGGCTCGAGGAGGACCGGCTGCGCCTTGCGCGAGGCCTCCTTGAACGCGATGGAGCCGGCGATCTTGAACGCCATCTCCGAGGAGTCGACGTCGTGCGCCGCGCCGTCGGTCAGGGTCGCCTTGATGCCCACCATGGGGTAGCCGGCGAGGACGCCGACCAGCATGGCGTCGCGGATGCCCGCGTCGACCGAGGGGATGTACTCGCGGGGGACGCGACCACCGGTGACGCCGTTGACGAACTCGTAGGTCTTGTCGGCCTCGACCTCCATCGGCTCGATGGAGATCTGGACCTTCGCGAACTGGCCCGAGCCACCCGTCTGCTTCTTGTGGGTGTAGTCGTACTTCTCGACCGTGCGGCGGATCGTCTCGCGGTAGGCCACCTGCGGCTTGCCGACGTTGGCCTCGACGTTGAACTCGCGCTTCATGCGGTCCACCAGGATGTCGAGGTGCAGCTCGCCCATTCCCTTGATGACCGTCTGACCGGTCTCCTGGTTCTGCTCGGTGCGGAAGGTGGGGTCCTCCTCCGCGAGCTTCTGGATCGCGGTGCCGAGCTTCTCCTGGTCGGCCTTCGTCTTGGGCTCGATGGCGACCTCGATGACGGGCTCCGGGAAGGTCATCGACTCGAGCACGACCTGCGCGGTCGGGTCGCTCAGGGTGTCACCGGTGGTGGTGTCCTTGAGGCCGATGACGGCGTAGATGTGGCCGGCGGTGACCGAGTCGACCGGGTTCTCCTTGTTGGAGTGCATCTGGAAGATCTTGCCGATGCGCTCCTTCTTGCCCTTGGTCGAGTTGATGACCTGGGCGCCGGAGTCGAGCTTGCCCGAGTAGACGCGGACGTAGGTGAGGCGACCGAAGAACGGGTGCACCGCGACCTTGAACGCGAGCGCCGAGAAGGGCTCGGTCGAGTCCGCGTGGCGCATGATGACCTTCTCCTCGTCGCGGACGTCGTGCGCCTCGATGGCGGGGACGTCGAGCGGGGAGGGGAGGTAGTCGACGACCGCGTCGAGCATCGGCTGGACGCCGCGGTTCTTGAACGCGGAGCCGCAGAGCACGGGGTAGATGTCCGAGTTGACGGTCAGCTTGCGGATGGCGCCCTTGATCTCGGCGACCGTGAGCTCCTCACCGCCGAAGTACTTCTCGAGCAGCTCGTCGGAGGTCTCCGCGACGGTCTCGAGCAGCTTCTCGCGGTACTCGGCGGCCTTGTCGGCCAGATCCGCGGGGATCTCCTCGATCTCGTACTTCGCGCCCAGCGCGACGTCACCCTTCGAGTCGCCGCGCCACGTGAGCGCGCGCATCTCGACGAGGTCGACGACACCCTCGAAGCTGGACTCCGCGCCGATGGGCAGCTGGATGACCAGCGGCTTGGCGCCGAGGCGGTTGATGATCGTGTCGACGGTGAAGTAGAAGTCGGCGCCGAGCTTGTCCATCTTGTTGACGAAGCAGATGCGCGGGACGTCGTACTTGTCGGCCTGACGCCAGACGGTCTCGGACTGGGGCTCGACGCCCTCCTTGCCGTCGAAGACGGCGACGGCGCCGTCGAGGACGCGCAGCGAGCGCTCGACCTCGACCGTGAAGTCGACGTGACCGGGGGTGTCGATGATGTTGATCTGGTTCTTGTTCCAGAAGCACGTCGTCGCGGCGGACGTGATCGTGATGCCGCGCTCCTGCTCCTGCGCCATCCAGTCCATCGTGGCGGCGCCGTCGTGGACCTCACCGATCTTGTGCGTGATACCCGTGTAGAACAGGATGCGCTCGGTGGTGGTGGTCTTGCCGGCATCGATGTGGGCCATGATGCCGATGTTGCGGACCTTGTTCAGGTCGGTGAGCACATCTTGTGCCACGGAGTTCCTCCGATAGGTGATGGAGCCAGCGCAACGGGTTCATGGCCGATCGGCTGGGATCGTGATGGTGGCGGTCGCCCGTCCACGCCGGATCCGAGGATCCGCCGCCGGGTCCGGGACCGCGGCGCACGCACTGAGGCGCGCGCCGCGGGACCGGGGGTCGCGCTCGCCGGGGGCGGGCGCGGGGTGCGCTACCAGCGGTAGTGCGCGAAGGCCTTGTTCGACTCGGCCATCTTGTGGGTGTCCTCGCGACGCTTGACAGCGGCGCCCAGACCGTTCGACGCGTCGAGGATCTCGTTCATGAGACGCTCGGTCATCGTCTTCTCGCGACGGGCCTTCGCGTAGCTGGTGAGCCAGCGGAGGGCGAGGGTGTTGGCGCGGTGCGGCTTGACCTCGACGGGGACCTGGTAGGTCGAGCCGCCGACGCGGCGGCTGCGGACCTCGAGGGTCGGACGGACGTTGTCGAGCGCCTTCTTGAGCGTGACGACGGCGTCCTGGCCGTTCTTGGTCGAGACCCCCTCGAGCGCGCCGTAGACGATGCGCTCGGCGAGGCCCTTCTTGCCGTCCAGGAGGATCTTGTTCACGAGCTGGCTGACGACCGGGGCGCCGTAGACGGGGTCTGCGACGACGGGGCGCTTAGGAGCGGGTCCCTTACGAGGCATTACTTCTTCTCCATCTTCGCGCCGTACCGGCTGCGAGCCTGCTTGCGGTTCTTGACGGCCTGGGTGTCCAGGGCGCCGCGAACGATCTTGTAGCGGACACCGGGGAGGTCCTTCACACGACCGCCGCGGACGAGCACCATCGAGTGCTCCTGGAGGTTGTGGCCCTCACCGGGGATGTAGGCCGTGACCTCGGTGCCGTTGGAGAGCTTCACGCGGGCCACCTTGCGGAGGGCCGAGTTCGGCTTCTTGGGCGTGGTCGTGTAGACGCGCGTGCAGACGCCGCGCTGCTGGGGGTTGGCCTTCAGGGCGGGCGCCTTGGTCTTGGTGACCTTCGGCGTGCGTCCCTTTCGGACCAACTGCTGAATCGTTGGCACTGATTTGCTCCTTGAATGCTGCACGGTGACAGCGGATCGATGGTCGACATTCGGCCTGCCCGTCTCCGGGACGGCCGAGTTCATCTGGACCCGACTCCCTCTCGGCACCGACGAGCGGAGACCTGGAGGAGGAGGGGTATGCCGTGGGGGCCGCCCGATCGGACGAACCCGCGGGTCCTCGCGGACCCGGTGGAGCGAAGCGCGGCACTGCGCCGGCCCGGAGGCACGACACGAGCGCACGACAAAGCGCACACCCGAAGAATATTACGGGGAGTGACGGGGGCGGTCAACCGGACGGCGTTCGCCCTGGGAGAGAACGCGGCCCGGGAGCCTCACTCGCGCTCGTCGCCCTCCCAGCCCCAGTGCGGGGTCCCGCCGCCGGCGTCGCGGCGGGCGAGCATCGCGAGGAAGAGGATCTGCACCGCTCCGGCCAGCACGCCCGCGGTGATCGCGAACGGCGTCGCGGCGTGGTCGACGACGAAGCGGAGGATGGCGCCCGGCTCTCCCAGACCCAGGCCGTAGATCGCGCCGCCGACCAGGAGGAAGAGCGCGTAGACGACGACCGCCGTCAGCAGCGAGGGGCCGACGAGGCGGCTGACCCCGGGCCGGGCGGCGAGCGTGATCATCGAGACGAGGACGGCGAGGACGCAGACCGCCACCACGACCGGGCCGAGGATCGGGCCGGCGTCGCGCTCGGGGACGACGTCCTGGTCCAGCAGCAGGCTGAGCACGCCGAACGCGCAGACCACCAGGGCGAGGTAGAGGAAGGACGCGAACGCCGCGAGGGCGATGCCGTAGCCGAGCCCGGCGCCGCGGCCCTGCTCCCCCGGGCCGGCGGGCGTCACGACTGCGCGGCGGCGTCGCGCTCGGCGTTGCGGCGCTTCACTCCCCGCGCGCGGCCGGCGATGAGGCTCCCGCCCCAGACGCTGACCTCCCGGGCGAGCACGGCGGCCGCGGCGACGGCGAGGAGGGTCGCGGGGTCGCGGAGGAAGTCGACGACGGCGGTGCGGTCCTGCGGCACGGCGAAGCCGCCGACCGCGGACCAGGCGCCGACGAGGGCCGCCGCGCCGGCGAGCAGGGCGACGAAGAAGCCGCCGAGGACGTAGGCCCACCAGCCCGCGCGGTTGACCGCGAGCACGATGAGGGCGAGTCCGGCGAAGAAGGCGGCGACCGGGAGGAGGAAGACGGCCGTGGGGCCCTGCGCGAGCGCGATCGCCACGGGGTCGCCCGCGACGGCGTCGATCAGCACGCGGATCGCGGTGAGGGCGACGAGGTACAGGGCGGCGAAGACCGCGGTGGTGAGCAGGGCGATGGCGAGGCCGGCGAGGCGGTTGCCCTTCCGGCGGGCGGGCTCCGGCTCCGGCTCGACGGAACCGAGCGGAGACGGCGACGCGGGCTGCGCCTCCTGCACGGCGGTGGCGCCGGTCGCGGGACGGCGCCCGCCCGGCTCCGGCTCGGGCCACACGTACTCCCGGGTCGGCTCGGTCCCGTCGCCCGTCGTCGGCATCCGCGTGGTCTCGGCTTCGCTGTTCCCCGTCACTCCGACAGCTTAGGCACGGGTCCGCGCGGGACGAGCGACCGCCGCGCCCACCCCGGGACGGGGGACGCCGCTGCGCTACTCGAGCGGGTGCAGCAGGCGGTGCAGGAACTGCCGGGTGCGCGGCTCCTGCGGCTCGCGGAGGATCTGCGCGGGGGCACCGCGCTCGACGACCACGCCGTCCGCCATGAAGACGACCTCGGAGGCGACCTGCCGGGCGAACTCCAGCTCGTGCGTGACGACGAGCATCGTCCAGCCCTCGCCCGCCAGCTCGCGCATCAGCGAGAGGACGTCGCCGACCAGCTCCGGGTCGAGCGCCGACGTCGGCTCGTCGAAGAGCAGGAGATCGGGCCGGAGCGCGAGGGCGCGGACGATGCCCACGCGCTGCTGCTGGCCGCCGGAGAGCTCGAAGGGGTAGGCGCCGCCGCGGCCGCCGAGACCGACGCGCTCGAGCAGCGCCTCCGCCTCCGGCACCACCTCGGACGCCGGGCGGCGCTGCACGCGCAGCGGGCCCTCCGTGACGTTCTGCAGGACGGTGAGGTGCGGGAAGAGGTTGAAGTGCTGGAAGACCATCGCCGAGCGGTCGCGCAGCGCGGTGAGGGCGCGCTTGCCGACCGGCCCGCCGAAGTCGAGCACCGAGCCGTCCGCGAGCTCGAGCAGGCCGCCGTCGGGAACCTCGAGGCTGTTCAGCGAGCGCAGCACCGTCGTCTTGCCCGAGCCGGACGGGCCGATCAGCGCGATCACCTCGCCGCGGCGGATCTCGAGGTCGATGCCGCGGAGGACCTCGACGCCGCTGAAGGACTTGCGCAGCCCCGTGGCGCGGAGGACGGGGCGGTCGCCGTCGGCGGGGCGGCCGGCGGTGCCGGAGGGGGCGTCAACGGGCGACATAGCGGTCCAATCGCTTCTCGAGGAGGCTCTGGCCGCTGGAGAGGACGAGGCAGATGAGCCAGTAGATGAGGGCGGCCTCGAGGTAGAGCAGCATGAACTCGCTCGAGGCGGTGGCGATCTTCTGCGCCTGGCGGAAGAGCTCGGTCACCAGGATCAGCGAGGCGAGCGAGGTGTCCTTGACCAGCGAGATGAACGTGTTGGAGAGCGGCGGCACCGAGACGCGCGCGGCCTGCGGCAGGATGATCCGCCTCAGGGCGAGACCGCGGCCCATGCCGATGGTGTGCGCCGCCTCCCACTGCCCCTTGGGCACGCTGAGGATCGCGGCGCGGATGACCTCGGCCGCGTAGCCGCCGACGTTGAGCGCGAAGGCGATGATCGCGCTCGGCCAGGGGTCGATCTTCACGCCCAGGCTGGGCAGGCCGTAGAAGATCACGAAGAGCTGCACCAGGAGCGGCGTGCCGCGGATCACGGAGATGTACGCGCGGGCGATCCAGGCCAGGACCTTCACCCGCGAGAGGCGCATCAGCGCGACGGCCAGCGCGAGGGCCAGGCCGAGCACGAAGCTCGACAGCGCCAGCGGGATCGTGCCGACGATGCCGCCCGACAGGATCGGCCAGAACGACCTGACGAAGAGTTCCATCTTGTCTTCTCCCGCCGGAGGCGGGAGAAGACCGCGGTCGGCATGTCGAGGTGGATGCGTGGGGCAGAGCGAGTCGCGTCCGCTTCCGAGAAATGCTGGCACGCATTTCCCGGGGCCGCTCGGCCTTGCGAAGCGGGGGTGTCGGCCGACCCGTGCTGGTCGAGCAGCCCCGGAGGGGCGGATCGAGACCCGCCGTGTCCGAGACGGTGGTCGGTGGACTCGCGTCTCGGTGACGGTGGATCTCGATACGCCCGCTGCGCGGGCTACTCGATCAGCATGTCGCAGCAGGCCGTCGGAAGCGGCGACCAGCGCGGCAGGCGCCCTTCTTGCTGGTCGAGTAGCCCCGGAGGGGCGTATCGAGACCCACCGTGTCCGGGACGGTGGTCTGCAGACTCGCGTTCCGGTGACGGTGGATCTCGATACGCCCGCTGCGCGGGCTACTCGATCAGCATGATGCCGCTACTGGGAGACGTCGGCGCCGAAGTAGCGCTCGGAGATGGAGGCGAGGGTGCCGTCGGCGCGCAGCTCGTCGAGGGCGCCGTCGACCGCGGCGACGAGGTCGTCCGAGCCCTTCGGGAAGGTGAAGGCGCTGGAGGAGCTGTCGTCGGTCGTCACGGCGACCTTCAGGCCCGCGGCCTGGTCGGGGTAGGTCGTGGACCAGTCCAGCCAGGTGAGGCGGTCGTTGAGGGTCGCGTCCACGCGCCCCTGCTCGACGAGGGCGACGGCCTGGGCCCAGCCCTCGACGCCCTCGACGGTCGCGCCGCTGTCCTGCGCGAGCGTGTACCAGTTGCTCGAGAGCGACTGCGCGGTCGTCTTGCCGGAGAGCGAGTCGAGCGAGGTGATCTCGGTGTCGTCGGCCGGCACGACGACCACGCCGGGGCTCACCGAGTACGGCTCGGAGAAGTCGTACTTCGCGCTGCGCTCGTCGTTGATCGAGACCTGGTTGGCGATCACGTCGAAGCGGCCGCCGTCCAGTCCCGCGAACATCGCGTCCCACTGGGTCTCCTCGAACTCAGGCTCGACGCCGAGCTTCTCGGCGACCGCGGTGATGACCTCGACGTCGTAGCCGGTGAGGTCGCCGGTGCCGCCGTCCGCGTGGAACGAGAACGGCGAGTAGGTGCCCTCGGTGCCGATGGTCAGCTTCCCGGACTCCTCGACCTCGGCGAGCGTCAGCCCGGAGGCGGTCGACGCGGTGCTGTCGCCGCTGGAACCGGAGACCACGTCGTCGGTGGAGGCGGGGGCGCAGCCGGCGAGGACGAGGGCGGCGGCGGCCGCGGTCGTGCCGAGCAGGACGCGCAGCGAGGTGCGGGCGGGGAGGAGCGTCACAGTGTCTTTCCTTCGTAGCATCGCGGTGTCTCACGACCGGATCGCGGCCGGAGCCGCGCACGGTTCGGTGGGGTGGGGAGGAGCGGACGGCGATCGATCGCACGCGTCCGCACCCTCCACCCAACCAGCGGGAGGGGGACCGCTATTCCCGGATGTCGCCGTGTGACGCCGGGCGGGCACCGAGTCCCGCGAGGAACGACTCCGCTCCGGCGACCTCGTCCGCCGTCAGACCGGTCGCCGCCTCGGGCACGATCAGGTGGAACGGCGTCTCCTGCTCGCGCGCCCAGTCGAAGGCGTCGCCGCGGAGGTTGTCGTCGATCCAGACGACGGCGTCGATCGCGGACCTCTCCCGTGCCTGCTCGAGCCAGACGGCGACCGGCTGGAGCTTGCCGGTCTGCCCGGGGAAGCGCGGGTCGCGCGGCAGGCCGCCGCCGAAGACGATGGCCTCGGTGCCGGCCGGCAGACCGAGGTCGTCCGCGAGCACCGAGGTGAGCTTCGGCGGCCAGGTGGTGGCCCAGACGATCGTTCCGACGGCGGCGAGGCGGCGCACCAGCTCCTCGCGCTCGGGCTCGAGCATCAGCCGGTGGCCGCCGGCTGCGCGGTCGCTCGAGACGGACGGGTTCAGGACGCCGTCGACGTCGAGCAGGATGAGGGCGGCCATGGCTGCAACCGTAGCCGCGGCCGCGGTCCGGCGCGAGGCGGGAGCGCCCGCTAGCGTGAGCGGGTGACCCCCTCCGCCCGACTCCCCGGTGGAGCGCTGGTCTCGCTCGAGCCCGACCCGATCCGCGAGGGCTCGCTGGTGCTGGAGATCGACGGCTCGGAGCAGTCCCTGATCGACCTCCGCGCGCCCGAGCAGCTCGGCCTCGAGTACCTGGCCCGGCTCGGCGCCGCGGTCGATGCGCTCGCGCCGCAGGGCGTCCCCGTGACGGTCCTCCACCTCGGCGCCGGGGCGCTGGCCCTGGCGCGCCATGTCGCTGCGACCCGGCCGGGCTCCGAGCAGACGGTCGTCGAGCGCGCCGCCGGGCTGGTCGAGTTCGTGCTGGCGCACGCACCGCTCCCCGCCGGGACGCGGCTGCGCAGCGTCACCGCGGACGCCGCCGGCCCCCTCGCCGTGCCGCCGGCCGACCTCGTCGTGCTGGACGTCTACGACGGCGACGAGATCCCGGAGCCCTTCTACCGCGCCGAGGTGCTCGGCCGTCTCGCCGGGCTGGTGGAGGGCGGCGGCCTGCTCGCGGTCAACGTCGCCGACGACGCCGATCACCGGCGCCTGCGGCGGCTCCGACGGGAGGTGCAGCGCGTCCTGCCGGTGGTCGCCGCCGTCGGTCCGCTCAGCTACGCCGAGGGCCGCGGGAGCGGCAATGCGATCCTGCTCGCCTCACGAGACGACCTCGCCTCGCACGCCGCCGCCCGCCTCCTGCAGGCCGGGCCGCACCCGGTCGCGGCCGTTGCGGATCGCGACGTCGTGCCCGTCGAGGTGGCGGTAGAAGTCGACCCGTGACTCCAGCGCGATGCCGGCGTCGAGGTACTTGGCCTTGATCCGCTTGATGTAGGTGCGCACGGTGTGCTCGGCGATCCGCATGTCGAGGGCGACGTCCTTGACCGCCGCGCCGGAACCGTACGAGCGCATGACGCGGCTCTCCTGCCGGCTGAGCACGGGCCGGCGGTGCTCGCCGGCGGCGAGGAAGCGGTGCCGCGCCGCCTCCGAGATCCAGGAGCGGCCGGACGCGACCGACACCAGGGCCGCGACGAGCTCGCCCGGCTCGTCGCCCTTCCAGACGAAGGCGGTGCGCTCGAGGCGGAGCACGGCGCGGACGGCCTCGAGCGAGTCCGACGCGGACAGCACCACCAGACCGCGATGCCGCGCGCTGACCGCCGCGAGCGTGCTGGTCAGCACCTCGGGCGCGACCCGGTCGAGGTCCAGGACCGCGATCGTGTCCGCCTCGGCGGCGTCCGGGTCCGCGACACCGAGGTGCGGGAGGACGTCGGCCAGGAGGGCCGTGAGCGCCGCGCGCTCGATGGACAGACCGCTCACCACGGTCACAGCGAACTTCTCGAATTCCGCCACGGAAACCCCTTGCAAGGACGGTCGGGTCCGTCCTGGATCGAACCGTAGCGAAAGGAGGACCGGCCGAGCCACGCACGGGACATTCCGTCCCGTCGGCGATCAGCGCATCTCAGCCGAGCCCGCTCCTTGCTCGCACCCCGCCCAGGAGGGCTAGTCTCCGTGTCGATGAACGACTCCGACGAGACCTCCCTCCGCTCGACCCGGATCCCCGCCGACCAGGTGCGGACCCGGATGCTCCGCGCCGCCCGCGAGGTCATCTCGGCCCACGGGCTCACGGTCGGCTTCGCCCACCTGCCGATGGAGGAGTACATCCGCCTGGCCGCCGTGCCGCGCAGCTCGGTCTACCGGATCTGGAGCACGCGGGAGGAGTTCGTCGCCGACCTGATCGGCGAGATCTTCGTCGCGGACCGCTTCGCGGACGGCGCGGATCCCGACGCCCAGCGGGCGATGACCGAGGTCTACGAGCGCTCCTCCGCCCACCTCGGCACCGCGGTGGGCCGCCGCCAGGTGGCCTGGGAGATGATCCGCATCGGCGCGAACTCCAGCGTGGAGACCCTCCGCGCCTCGGTGGACTGGTCCTCCTACAACGCGCTGCTGGCCTGCACCTTCTCGATGGAGGAGGGTCCCGCGCGCGAGGCGGTGCGCGCCACCGCCCGCCGACTCGAGACGATGCTCAGCCAGCGGCTGCGCGACTACTACCAGGACGTCCTGGACCAGTTCAGCGCCTCACTCCGGCCCGGCTTCACCACGCTCCAGCTCGCGCACCTCACCGCGATCGTCACGGACGGGCTGGTGCACCGCGGGCGGCTGCTCGACGACGAGCTCGACGCCGTCGTCACGGCGCCCGGCCTGGACGGCGAGCCGGTCGAGTGGAGCCTCACCGCCTGGACGATCCGCTCGATCGTCGACGGGATGCTCGAGCCGGTCGCCGAGGACGAGCCTCCCGCCGACCGCTAGAGCGCGGCGTCCTCCGCCGGTGCCGACCCGGTGGGCGCGGGCGCGGACGGCACGGGCTCGCAGAAGCCGTCGATCAGCATCAGCGTGCCCGCCACCACGAGCGAGGGCGAGTCCGGCCGGCCCGGATCGATCGGTCCGGTCACCAGCTCGGGCGCGGCGATCCGGGCGACGCAGAGTCCCTCGACGAACGACGAGATCGCGGAGGCGAGCACGGCGTACTCCTCCTCCCGGCCCGAGCGCAGGCGCAGACCCGCCTCGGCGAGGGTGTGCCGGTAGTACTTCGCCATGTTCTCGATGAAGTGCACCTGGCGGGAGTGCAGGGCCTCGTGGATCGCGACGCGGGCCGACTCGGAGTGCGAGTCGACCGCGCCGATCAGGGCGACGAAGTTGCGCCAGTGCTGCGAGGCGAACACGTTGTCGTAGTTGGCCTCGATGGCGACGGTGAGCGAGGCGACGAGGATCTCGCGCATCTGCTCGGGAGTCGGCTGCTCGGCGAGGCGGCGGTGCAGGTAGGCGTCCCCCGCGGTGAGCGAGGTGGGGTCGAGCCGGGCCGTGAGGATCCGCTCGGGGATCGCCGCGACCAGCTCGTCGTAGAACGCCTGACGGGTGGGCCAGATCCGGTAGACCGTGCTGCGCGGCACGCCGGCGGAGCGGATGACGTCCTCGAGCGGAAGGTGGGAGACGCCGACGCGCAGGCCCTCCGCGCGGACGACCGCGAGGGCGGCGTCGAGCAGCCGGGTCCGGACCTGCTCACGGCTGAGTCGCGCCGGTCGCGGCGGGACCTCAGGCGGGGTGTCGGTGCCCATCGTGCCTCCGGAGGCGGGTGAGCGGGGCGGCTTCGGCGTCCCCGGTGCACCCGAGCGTAGACGATCGCCGACAGTCGTCGCGCACAGGGGCGACTCGGGAGGTCACAGAGGCCGCCGGACGCGCGGGGACGGGCGCGGCTCGCGCTCGGCGTGCGAGCCGCGCGAGCCGCGCTGCCTGTCCCCCAGGCGGCCGCCCCTTCGGCCGATCTCGACCGTAGGCGCTCGATCAGGGCCGCGTCAAAACTCCGGACATCATGTCCCGCCGATCAGGGGCGGAAGGGGCGGCGGGGCTCGTCCGACGGCGGCAGGAGGTGCTGCCCCGCGCGCACGGCCCCGAGGCGCGGGATGCCGAGCTCGTCCGCCACCGCACCGGCGACCTCCGCCTCGGCGTGGCCGGCGAGCTCGACGTTGCGCATCAGCTTGGCGTGGTGGCACGGGCTGGCGTCGATGGCGACCACCATCGCGGAGAAGCGCAGCGCGTCGCCCAGCCGCGCCATCGGGTTCAGCTCCGCGAGCACCGACGGGACGTCCGGCATCGACAGGAGCGTGTAATAGCAGGTCGACACGACGTAGTCGTCGACGCCCGCCTCGGCCGACGGCGGCGCGACGATGATGTCGCCGAGCGACACCGAGCCCGTCCGCGAGCCCAGGACCGAGGCGATGGTCACCCGGATGTCGCCGGCGAGCGAGACCACGCGGACGCTCTCCGGCCACGGCGGCAGGGCCGCGAGCTGCGTGGAGCCGGTGCGCAGGGCGATCCCCGCCTGCGAGGACAGCGCATCGATCATGGGCATGCCCGTGCACTCCCCCGCGTTGCCCGCGTCCTGCGAGGCCGCCGCGCCGCAGGAGGCGAGCAGCGCCGAGAGGCCGAGGCGCGACTGCGGCTCGAGTCCGCCGACCACCGCGGGGCTGACCGTGCCGGTGGAGTCGATGATCTGGCCGAGGCGGAGGGCGAGGTCCGAGCCCGTGTTGGGCGTGCCGAAGGTGACGACCTCGCGCACCATCGACTCCACCGGCACGCCGTCGACGCTCTGGCTGAGGGCCTGGCGCGCGGCGAGGCCGCCCATCGAGTGGGCGACGACGACGGCCCGGTGGCCGGTCGCGGCGGTGAGGCAGGCGATCGAGGAGGCCAGGGCGTCGGCGATGCCGGGATCGGTCACCCAGCGGGCCGCGAGATCGCGGTAGTCGAAGGTGTAGACGACGGCGCCCTCGGTGTCCTGGAACGCGCCGATGAGCGAGCGCTGGGAGGTGGTGACCGGCTGGTCGACGCCGTTGGTGGCGATCAGGTCGACCAGGTGCGAGAAGGCGCCCGTGCGCGACTCGTCGTGCGTCGCGGTGCCGAGCCAGCCGTGCAGCACCAGGATCGGCACCAGCGAGGCCGCCGCCGTGGACTCGACCTCGTCGCCCGGGAGGACCGGGGCGAGCTCGGCGATGCCGCAGGTCGCCGGCGGAGGGGCGGCTGCGGCGGCCGCGGCGACCGCGGTGCCCGACGGTACGACGACGGCACCGACCACCACGAGAAGGGCGGCCAGCACGGCGATCAGGACTCTCATCCGCACGTTTCCTCACCGCCGCGACCCCTGCTGAGCGGGTTCAGGGGATCGACCGGACGAACGTCCGAGAAGTCAATCATCCCGGGGCCCCCGTTCGGGCTCGCTGTCGGGAATCGACGGACCCCCAGTCAGGGTGCCCTTACCGCGCGGCCTTATCGACCGCCTCCGACCCGACCCAGTTCCCGAACGATCCATCCCCCGCGCCGTGCGCCAGACGAGCACATCGTTTGACGGGAGTTTGGGGAAAGTGCAAGAGTTGCAAAACCCCCAAAGGAGGATCAAAGTGAATCCAGTTGATGATGCGATGCGACGCATCTTCGCGGGCCATGCAACGGCGGACGACGTCGAGGGCCAACGGTTGGACTTCAAACGCGAGACGCCCAGTGCGAAGGACACGCACCAAGACATCGCGGACGCCGCTGCTTGCTTCGCCAACGCCAGTGGAGGGACTGTCATCATCGGGGTCGCCGACCGCGTCGCCGGCCCCGCGGCATTCCTCGGGACGCAAGTCGACACGTCCGTACTTCGTCGACGCATCTTCGAGATCACGGATCCGGGTCTCGATGTGCAGGTCACCGACTTCAGCTTTGAGGGTATTCGACTGGTCCGCGTCGATGTCCAGGAAGGTTTGGACGTCTACACCGCCGGCCAGAAGAAGGCCCCGACGCGGCGCCACGAGGACAGATGTCTGCCGATGTCGACCGTCGACATCAGCCGACTCCACGATGAACGCCGAGGTACCGACTGGAGTGCCACCGAATCGGAGAGAAGTGTCAGCGATTCCGATCCCACGGCAGTCACCGCGCTTCGAGCGCTCATGAGGCGCGCGAGCAATCCGACGCTGCAAGCACTCGCGGACAGCGATCTGGACGAGGCGCTGCGTGCGCTCGGTTTGGCATCCCGTGACCGACAGCTCACGAAAGCCGGCGAGCTACTCCTCTGCCAGGAAAGAGACCAAGCACATGAAGTGCTCGTGTACCAATATCGGGACACCATGGGTGGTGAGACTAAATTCAGCCGCAGATGGAACCCGCCATTGCTTCCGGCGTTCTCCGAGTCGCTAGCCGTGGTCGAGGCCCGGATCGACTCCACACCGGTCAACTTGCCATCGGGGCAGCAGATTCAGATACAAGACTATCCCGTTGCTGCAATCCGGGAGGCGGTGTCGAACGCAATGATGCACGGAGACCACCGAGATCGGCGGCCAGTTCATGTCGAGCATTCGCCAGAATCGCTCGAGGTGAGGTCGCCTGGACGTCTAGTGGCGGGAGTATCACCCTCGAACATTCTCACGCACCCGCCGAAGCCGCGCTTCCCGGCGCTGGCAGAGGCCCTGCGCGCGTTGGGTTTAGCTGAGAAGTTCGGGCAGGGCGTTGACCGCATGTATCGAGAGGCAATCAGGAACGGCAGATCGACGCCGACCTTCGAGGAGACCGAAGGCGACGGTTCTGAAACTATTGTTCGATTCCTGGGTGGACCGCCGAACACGCGCATTGCGAAGTTCGTCTCGACCCTGCCCGAGAGTGCTCAAGACGACACGAATGCCCTGCTGGTTGTGTCCATCCTCACGAATCAGCGCTCGATCGATGCGCGGAAACTGGCGCCGATCGCGCAACGGGACGCCGCCGCTGCGCAAGCCATACTCCTTCGACTCGCGACTGATGAGATCGGGCTGATTGAACCTACTTCAAGAACGGCTTCGCGGGCATTCCCTGACTATCGGCTACGTGCAGGCGCCATCGCCGCTCTCGGCCCCGCCCTGTCATACCAAACGCGATCAAGAAGCGATCGGGACAAGAAAATTCTCGATCATGTCCGAGAATACGATTCGATCAACAACGCGACGATCCAACGTCTTTTCGACGTCGACGTCTACACGGCCCGCGATATCCTGCAGGAACTTGTCGGGAGAGAAGTTCTCGTTCGAACATCCGTACAGACCCGCGGTACCGCGGTGCGATACGGCCGCGGTCCTCATTTTCCTGCCGTCCGCCGTCGCTCCTCGCGGAATACGAAAACAGATGATGCCGGTTCGGACCAGCTGTTCTGACGCGTCGCGAGCGAACTGCGCACGAGATTCCAGCGATCTCCCGGGAGGGAACCCTCACCACGGGATGCCGCGGACGACGAAGGGCCCCGCCGGTCTCCCGGCGGGGCCCTTCGTCACTCAGACCGTGCTCAGCTGTAGTTGCCGGGCTCGTAGCCGTCGCTCGAGAACGAGTCGAAGTCGACGAACGAGAGGTCCGCGTCGCTGAACGCGGCGTCGTCGGCGAAGATGCGATTGGGGTACCGCTCGGCCTTCGCCTCCTCCGTCGCCTCGACCGACACGTTCCGGTAGCGGGGCAGACCCGTTCCGGCCGGGATCAGCTTTCCGATGATCACGTTCTCCTTGAGGCCCATCAGCGGGTCGCGCTTGCCCTCCATGGCCGCCTGCGTCAGGACGCGGGTGGTCTCCTGGAAGGACGCGGCCGACAGCCACGACTCGGTCGCGAGCGAGGCCTTGGTGATGCCCATGACCTCCTGGCGAGCGGACGCGGTCCGCTTGCCCTCGGTCAGAGCCGCACGGTTGACCTCGCTGTAGCGCGAGCGGTCGACGAGCTCACCCGGCAGCAGGTCGGTGTCGCCGTGGTCGACGACGGTGACCTTGCGGAGCATCTGCCGGACGATGACCTCGATGTGCTTGTCGTGGATCGGGACGCCCTGCGAGCGGTAGACGCCCTGGACGCCGCCGACGAGGTGCTTCTGGACCTCGCGGACGCCCAGCACGCGCAGGACCTCCTTGGGGTCGACCGTTCCCACGTGCAGCTGCTGACCGAGCACGACCGACTGGCCGTCCTCGACGAGGAGCTGCGAGCGCTTGAGCACCGGGTAGATGACCGCCTCGTCGCCGTTGTCCGGCTGGAGGATGACCCGGCGGGCCCGGTCGGTGTCCTCGATCGTGATGCGACCGGCGGCCTCCGCGATGGGCGACGCACCCTTGGGGGTGCGGGCCTCGAAGAGCTCCTGCACGCGGGGCAGACCCTGCGTGATGTCGTCGGCCGAGGCCGATCCACCGGTGTGGAAGGTGCGCATCGTGAGCTGCGTGCCGGGCTCGCCGATCGACTGGGCCGCGATGATGCCGACGGCCTCTCCGATGTCGACGAGCTTGCCGGTGGCGAGCGAGCGGCCGTAGCAGGCCGCGCAGACGCCGACGGCCGACTCGCAGGTCAGGACCGAGCGCACCTTGATGTGACGCACCTCGGCGCCGACCAGCTTCTCGATGAGGACGTCGCCGACGTCCTCGCCGGCCTCGGCCACGACCTCGCCGGCCTCGTTCGTCGCCGCGGTGGCGAGCGAGCGGGCGTAGACGGAGTTCTCGACGTTGGAGTCCTGGATCCAGGCGCCGGTGGCGTCCTGGAGCATGATCGGCAGGTCGAGGCCCTTGGTCGTGCCGCAGTCGTCCTCGCGGATGATGACGTCCTGCGAGACGTCGACGAGTCGACGCGTCAGGTAGCCCGAGTCCGCGGTGCGGAGCGCGGTGTCGGCCAGACCCTTGCGGGCACCGTGCGTGGCGATGAAGTACTCGGCGACCGACAGTCCCTCGCGGTACGAGGAGATGATCGGACGGGCGATGATCTCGCCCTTCGGGTTGTTCACCAGGCCGCGCATGCCGGCGATGTTGCGCACCTGCAGCCAGTTACCACGGGCACCGGAGGTGACCATGCGGTTGATCGTGTTGTCGATCGGGAAGTTCGCGCGCATCGCCTTGGCGACCTCGTCGGTCGCCTCGGTCCAGATCTTCACGAGCTCCTGGCGGCGCTCCGCCTGGGTGGTCAGACCCTTGTCGTACTCGGACTCGACCTTGGCCGCCTTCTTCTCGTAGCCCGCGATGATGACGGGCTTCGAGGGCGGGGTGAGGATGTCCGAGAGGGCGACGGTGACACCGGACCGGGTGGCCCAGTAGAAGCCGGCGTCCTTGATGCGGTCGAGCGAGGCGGCGACCTCCACCTTCGGGTAGCGCTCCGCGAGGTCGTTGACGATCCCGGAGATGGTCGTCTTGTCGGCGACCTGCTCGAAGTAGGGGTAGTCGACCGGCAGCGCCTCGTTGAAGAGGGCGCGGCCGAGCGTCGTGTCGAGGAGGACGGGCGCGGTGACCTTGCCCTTGTCGTCGATCTCGACACCCTCGGGGGTCTGACCCTGAGCGAAGTACACGTCCGACATGCGGATGCGGACCTTCGAGTTCAGGTGCAGCGAGCCCTGGTCCTTCGCGAGGATCGCCTCCGAGACGGAGGAGAACGCGCGTCCCTCACCGGCGCCACCCTCGCGGATGGTCGTCAGGTGGTGGAGGCCGATGATCATGTCCTGCGTGGGCAGGGTGACCGGGCGGCCGTCGGAGGGCTTGAGGATGTTGTTCGAGGCGAGCATCAGGATGCGCGCCTCGGCCTGGGCCTCGACCGACAGGGGCAGGTGGACGGCCATCTGGTCGCCGTCGAAGTCCGCGTTGAACGCGGCGCAGACGAGCGGGTGCAGCTGGATCGCCTTGCCCTCGACCAGCTGGGGCTCGAAGGCCTGGATGCCGAGTCGGTGCAGGGTGGGCGCGCGGTTGAGCAGGACGGGGCGCTCGCGGATGATCTCCTCGAGCACGTCCCAGACCTGCGGACGCGAGCGCTCGACCATGCGCTTGGCGGCCTTGATGTTCTGCGCGTGCGACAGGTCGATCAGGCGCTTGATCACGAACGGCTTGAACAGCTCGAGCGCCATCTGCTTGGGCAGACCGCACTGGTGCAGCTTGAGCTGCGGTCCGACGATGATGACCGAGCGGCCCGAGTAGTCGACGCGCTTGCCCAGCAGGTTCTGGCGGAAGCGACCCTGCTTTCCCTTGAGCATGTCGCTCAGGGACTTCAGGGCGCGGTTGCCGGTACCGGTGACGGGACGGCCGCGGCGGCCGTTGTCGAAGAGGGCGTCGACCGCCTCCTGGAGCATGCGCTTCTCGTTGTTCACGATGATCTCGGGGGCACCGAGGTCGAGCAGGCGGCGGAGGCGGTTGTTGCGGTTGATGACGCGGCGGTACAGGTCGTTCAGGTCGGAGGTGGCGAAGCGGCCACCGTCGAGCTGGACCATCGGGCGCAGCTCCGGCGGGATGACCGGGACCACGTCGAGGACCATCGCGGCCGGCGAGTTGCCGGTGGCGAGGAACGAGTTGACGACGCGCAGGCGCTTGATGGCGCGGATCTTCTTCTGACCCTTGCCCTCGGCGATCTGCAGGTGCAGCGTCTCGGCCTCGGCCTGGAGGTCGAACTGCTCGAGGCGCTTCTTGATCGCCTCGGCGCCCATGTAGGCCTCGAAGTAGACGCCGTAGCGGTCGACGAGCTCGTTGAAGACGGCGTCCTCGGGCTTGAGGTCGCCGACCTTCAGGGTGCGGAACTGCTCCCACACGCTCTCCAGTCGCGCGATGTCCTCGTCGAAGGACTTGCGGATCTGGCCCATCTCCTTCTCGGCGCCGTCCTTGGTGCGGCGCTTCTGGTCGCTCTTCGCGCCCTCCGCCTCCAGGGCGGCGAGGTCGGTCTCGAGGCGCGCCAGGCGGTCCGCGATGCGGGAGTCGCGCTGGTCCGAGAGGGTCTTGATCTCGAGCCGGAGCTCGTTCTCGAGGCCGGGCATGTCGGCGTGACGGCCGTCGTCGTCCACGTCGATGATCATGTACGCCGCGAAGTAGATGACCTTCTCGAGGTCCTTCGGCGCCATGTCCAGCAGGTATCCGAGGCGCGAGGGGACGCCCTTGAAGTACCAGATGTGGGTGACGGGGGCGGCGAGCTCGATGTGGCCCATCCGCTCGCGGCGGACCGAGGACTTGGTGACCTCGACGCCGCAGCGCTCGCAGACGATGCCCTTGAAGCGGACCCGCTTGTACTTGCCGCAGGAGCACTCCCAGTCGCGCGAGGGTCCGAAGATCTGCTCGCCGAACAGACCGTCCTTCTCGGGCTTGAGGGTGCGGTAGTTGATGGTCTCGGGCTTCTTCACTTCACCGTGCGACCAGCGACGGATGTCATCGGCCGTCGCGAGGCCGATGCGCAGCTCGTCAAAAGTTGTTACGTCGAGCAATGTTTTCTCCTTGTCGGAAAACAGGGTGTCTCGTCAGAGACGGGGAGTCGTCAGATGCTGGCGCGGGATCAGATGTCGTCGACGGAGGACGACTCGAACCGGGAGGAGATGTTGATGCCGAGCTCCTCCGCGGCGCGGTAGACCTCGTCATCCGTGTCGCGCAGGCTGACCGCGGTGCCGTCGGCCGAGAGGACCTCGACGTTCAGGCACAGGGACTGCATCTCCTTGATGAGGACCTTGAAGGACTCCGGGATGCCCGGCTCCTGGATGTTCTCACCCTTGACGATGGCCTCGTACACCTTCACGCGGCCGAGGATGTCGTCCGACTTGATGGTGAGGAGCTCCTGCAGCGCGTAGGCGGCACCGTAGGCCTCGAGGGCCCACACCTCCATCTCGCCGAAGCGCTGGCCGCCGAACTGCGCCTTACCACCGAGCGGCTGCTGGGTGATCATCGAGTACGGGCCCGTCGAGCGCGCGTGGATCTTGTCGTCGACGAGGTGGTGCAGCTTCAGGATGTACATGTAGCCGACCGAGACCGGGTCCGGGAAGGGCTCTCCCGAGCGGCCGTCGAACAGCTGCGTCTTGCCGGACGAGCCGATCAGGCGCTCGCCGTCGCGGGTCGGGGTGGTGGAGTCGAGGAGCCCTGCGAGCTCCTCCTCCGCCGCACCGTCGAACACCGGGGTGGCGACCTTGGTGCCGGGAGCGGCCTCGCGGGCGTGCTCGGGCAGGCGCTTGGCCCACTCGGGCTTGCCCTCGACCTTCCAGCCCTGCTTCGCGATCCAGCCGAGGTGGATCTCGAGGACCTGGCCGAAGTTCATCCGGCCGGGGACGCCGAGCGGGTTGAGCACGATGTCGACCGGGGTGCCGTCGGCGAGGAACGGCATGTCCTCGACCGGCAGGATCTTCGAGATGACGCCCTTGTTGCCGTGGCGGCCGGCGAGCTTGTCGCCCTCGGTGATCTTGCGCTTCTGGGCGATGTAGACGACCACGCGCTGGTTGACGCCCGAGCCGAGCTCGTCGTCGCCGTCCTGCGCGTCGAACACCTTGACGCCGATGATCGTGCCCTGCTCGCCGTGGGGCACCTTCAGCGACGTGTCGCGGACCTCGCGGCTCTTCTCGTTGAAGATCGCGCGGAGCAGGCGCTCCTCGGCCGAGAGCTCGGTCTCGCCCTTGGGCGTGACCTTGCCGACGAGGATGTCGCCGGGGCGGACCTCGGCGCCGATGCGGATGATGCCGCGCTCGTCCAGGTCGGCCAGGAGCTCCGGGCTGACGTTGGGGAGGTCGCGGGTGATCTCCTCCTTGCCGAGCTTGGTGTCGCGGGCGTCGACCTCGTACTCCTCGATGTGGATCGAGGAGAGGACGTCGTCCTTCACCAGGTTCTGGCTGAGGATGATCGCGTCCTCGAAGTTGTGACCCTCCCACGGCATGAACGCGACGAGCAGGTTCTTGCCGAGCGCGAGCTCGCCGTTCTCGGTCGCGGGACCGTCGGCGACGATCTCGCCGACCTCGATGCGCTCGCCGGCGGAGACGACCACGCGGTTGTTGTACGAGGTGCCCTGGTTCGAGCGGTCGAACTTGCGCAGGAAGTAGGTCTGCGTGCCGCCCTCGTCCAGCTGGACGGTGACGGAGTCGGCGGAGACCTCCTGGACCACGCCGGCCTTGTCGGCCGTGATGACGTCGCCGGCGTCGATGGCCGCGAAGCCCTCCATGCCGGTTCCGACGACGGGCGACTCGCTGCGCAGCAGCGGGACGGCCTGACGCTGCATGTTCGCGCCCATGAGCGCGCGGTTCGCGTCGTCGTGCTCGAGGAACGGGATCAGCGAGGTCGCGACCGACACCATCTGGCGCGGGGAGACGTCCATGTAGTGCACGCGCTCGGCGTCGACGAGCTCGACCTCTCCGCCCTTGGGGCGGACCAGGACCTTGCCCTCGGCGAAGCGCATGTCGGAGGTGAGGGGGGCGTTCGCCTGGGCGACCAGGTACTCGTCCTCCTCGGACGCGGTGAGGTAGTCGATCTGCGCGGTGACGACGCCGTCGACGACCTTGCGGTACGGGGTCTCGATGAAGCCGAACGAGTTGATGCGCGCGAAGGACGCGAGCGAGCCGATCAGGCCGATGTTCGGGCCTTCCGGGGTCTCGATCGGGCACATGCGGCCGTAGTGCGACGGGTGGACGTCGCGGACCTCGACGCCGGCGCGCTCACGGGAGAGACCGCCGGGGCCGAGCGCCGACAGGCGGCGCTTGTGGGTCAGACCCGCGAGCGGGTTGTTCTGGTCCATGAACTGCGACAGCTGCGAGGTGCCGAAGAACTCCTTGATCGCGGCCACCACGGGGCGGACGTTGATCAGGGTCTGCGGGGTGATCGCCTCGATGTCCTGCGTGGTCATGCGCTCGCGGACGACGCGCTCCATGCGGGACAGACCGGTGCGGACCTGGTTCTGGATGAGCTCGCCGACCGCGCGGATGCGGCGGTTGCCGAAGTGGTCGATGTCGTCCACGTCGAGGCGGAGGTCGACCGCGGCGCCGTCGCGCACACCGGGCAGGTTGGTGCGGCCGTCGTGCAGCGCGACCAGGTACTTGATGGTCGCGATGATGTCCTCGACCGTGAGCACGGAGTCGGAGAGCGCCTTGTCGATGCCGAGCTTGCGGTTGATCTTGTAGCGGCCGACCTTGGCGAGGTCGTAGCGCTTGCTGTTGAAGTAGAAGTTGTCCAGCAGCGCGCGGGCGGCCTCGGCGGCGACCTGCTCGCCCGGGCGGAGCTTGCGGTAGATGTCGCGGAGGGCGTCCTCCTTGGTGAGGATGTTGTCCTTCTCGAGGGTCAGCTCGATCGACTCGTAGCCGGCGAACTGCTCGAGGATCTCCTCGCTCGTCAGGCCCAGGGCCTTGAGGAAGACGGTGACCGACTGCTTGCGCTTGCGGTCGATGCGGACGCCGACCTGGTCGCGCTTGTCGATCTCGAACTCGAGCCAGGCACCGCGGCTGGGGATGACGCGGGCGGAGTAGATGTCCTTGTCGGACGTCTTCTCCTGCTGGCGCTCGAAGTACACGCCCGGGCTGCGGACGAGCTGGGACACGACGACACGCTCGGTGCCGTTGATGATGAACGTGCCCTTCTCGGTCATCAGGGGGAAGTCGCCCATGAAGACCGTCTGGGTCTTGATCTCACCCGTGAGGTGGTTCATGAACTCGGCCTCGACGTACAGCGGAGCGGCGTAGGTCTTGCCGCGCTCCTTGCACTCCTCGATCGTGTACTTCTCGGGCTCGAGGTACGGGTTCGTGAAGCTCAGCTGCATCGTCTCGCTGAGGTCCTCGATCGGGGAGATCTCCTCGAAGATCTCGTCGAGTCCGGAGTTGGCGGGGAGATCCTCCCGGCCGACGGCCTTCGCCTCGGCGACGCGGGTCTTCCACGCCTCCGAGCCGACGAGCCAGTCGAAGCTCTCGGTCTGCAGCGCGAGCAGATCCGGAACCGTCAGGGTGTCGCTGATCTTGGCGAACGAGAGACGCGAAGCTCCGCGTCCGTTCTTGGGTGAGGTGGTGGTTGCGTTGGGCGCAGCAGCCAAGGAAGGAACCTCCGTAGACCCTCGCGGGTCTCAATCTGTGGGATGTGTGGAGTGGGCTCCCGCCGGGCGGGCCGACACGTCCTGCCCCCCGTTCCGTGACCGCGGTGACGCGGCCGCAGCGACGAAGCGACCGGTTTGACGCGGCCTTCGGGGCGGGGGCTAGAGTGTGGCATCGGCATCCACCATCTGATGCCGGGTTCCGATGGCTGGTCGACCGCAATATGACGACTCGGCACTCGGGAGCGCAAAGTACAACTATAGATGCACTGCGCCACGCCGCGCAAGTGCAGGTGCTTGCGTCCGGCACGGGCCTCGGGTATACGGCCGGGTCGAGGGCCGCGCCCTCCCCGCCTCTCCCGCTCCGCCGCTCCGCCTCTCCCCTCCGCCTCCCCTCCTGCGCGGCACGGCAGACTGGTCGGATGGCCGAACGCACCGGTCGCCGACGCGGCGACGACTCCGAGCACCCCCGCGCCGTGCTCGCCAGCGGGTTCCTCGCGCAGATCGAGCCCGACCGGCACTCCGCCGACGCGGCGACCCTCGTCGTCGATGGCACGCCGCAGTCGCACGTCGACCTCGCCGACCCCACGCACCTCTCCTTCGAGTACGTGCGGCGGATCGGCCACGCGATCGACCTGCTCGCGCCCGAGGGCGAGGCCGTGACGGCGCTGCACCTGGGCGCCGGCGCGCTGACCCTCCCCCGCTACGTGGCGGCGACGCGGCCCGGCTCGCGGCAGCAGGTCGTCGAGATCGAGGCGGCGCTGGTCGACCTGGTGCGGGAGGCGCTCCCGCTGCCCCGCGGCGCGCAGATCCGGATCCGCCAGGGCGACGCCCGCGAGGTGCTCGGCAAGCTGCCGCCGGGGCTGCTCGGCACCGTCGACGTCGTGGTGGTCGACATCTTCTCCGGGGCCAGGACGCCCGCGCACGTCACGAGCGCCGAGTTCTACCGCGAGATCGCGCCGCTGCTCGCGCCCACCGGCGTCGTGGCGGTCAACGTGGCCGACGGCGGGGCGCTGGCCTTCGCCCGCGCCCAGGCCGCCACGCTCGCGGCGGTCTTCGCGCACACGGCGATCATGACCGACACCCAGATGCTGAAGGCCAAGCGCTTCGGCAACGTGGTGATGCTCGCCTCGCCCTCTCCGCTGCCGGTGGACGGGCTGCCGCGGCGGCTCGCCTCCGATCCCGCGCCCGCGAAGCTGGTGCAGGGGCGCGAGCTGGAGAACTTCCTCGGCGGCGCCTCGGTCGTCACCGACGACACCGCCACGCCCTCGCCGCTGCCGGCCCGCAGCATCTTCCAGGTCCGCCGGGGCTGAGGAGAGTCGCCGGGGCCGACCTCGACCCCGCGCGCCCGGGCCGGGCGCCCCGGCCCGGTTGCCCGTACAGTGGACGGGGGCCAGAGCCCCCTCCGTCCTCTCGCCGCCGCGTGCGCCGATCCGGATCCGCATCCACGAGGAAGAACCGCCCTGAGCATCATCATCCGCCACGACCCCGCGACGCTCCGCGAGGAGATCGACGTCGACGCCGCCCAGGACCGCCTGGAGGAGATCGGCGCGCTGCGCTCACTCGCCGCGCTCACCGAGAAGGCCGAGCTGCTGCGCCTGCTCGGCCGCCTCGACGAGGCCTGGGACATCGCCACCGAGGCCGTCCGCCGCACCCGCTTCTCCGGCGACCGCGCCGAGCTGCTCACCGCGCGCGTCCGCCGCGCACGCCTCATGCAGCTGCGCGACCGCTCGGACGAGGCGCTCTCCGAGCTGACGCTCTGCGTCGAGGAGGCGCGCACGCACGAGTGGCACGTCGAGCACTCCTTCGCACTCAAGCACCGCGGGCTCGCGCTCTTCGAGAGCGGCGAGTACAGCCAGGCGGCGCGAGACTTCGACGCGGCGACCGCGCTCGGCGAGCGGGTCGGCGTGGAGGAGGAGGAGCTCGAGGTCGCGCGCCTCGGCTTCGCCGCCGCCTCCGAGGTCCAGGACGAGTCGACCCGCGGCCCCCGGGCGGACGGCGCCGTGCGCGGCCGCCGCCGCGCCGAGGGCGACGAGGCCTGAGCCCCGGAGCCGATCCGACCGATGGCTGAGCTCGACCAGGTCGCCCGCTGGGCGGACGCGCTGCTGCGCGAGCACCTGGACGCCTCGTGGAGCTTCGCCTTCGATCACGCCCGCACCCGCGGCGGCGCCTGCCACTGGAAGGACCGGCGCATCACCGTCTCGCGGCACCTCGCCGCCCGGTGGAGCGACGAGGAGGTGCACCAGACCCTGCTGCACGAGGTCGCGCACGCGCTCGCCGGCCCGAAGGCCGGCCACGGTCCGGCCTGGCGGCGGGCGGCGACGGCACTGGGCTACACCGGCGACCGCACGCACAGCAATCCGACCGCGGACGAGCTCGCCCCGTGGGTCGGCAGCTGCCCGAGCGGGCACCTCTTCTACCGGCACCGCCGCCCGAGCCGGCCGCTGGCCTGCGGGAAGTGCGCCCGGCGCTTCGAGGCCGCGAACGCGATCGAGTGGCGGCGCCGCGAGGTGCCGGCACGACCGGCCGCGAGCGAGCGCTCGGCGTGAGCGAGGGCGCACCGCACCGCGTGGTCCGCGGCCGGGTGCCGAGCACCGGGCAGTGGCTGGTCGACGCGGGCGGGCTGCGCTGGTGGTTCGACTCCGGGAGTATCGCGCTCGACTTCGCCTGCACCGGGCCGCTCCGCGGGATCCCCGGCGAGCGCCTCGACTCCCACGAGGCCCTGGCGGCCTGGCTCGCGGAGCGCTTCGACGCCGTCGACGCCACCGCCCGCGACGCCCGGCTCGACGACGCGCTGATGCTGCGCGGCGCGGTCTCGCGGCTGGCGGTCGCCGCCGAGCGGAGTGCCGTGGGCGACCCGGCGGACGTCGACGTCGTCAACCTCTTCGCCGCGATGCCGGACGTGCCGCCGTCGCTCTCCGGCGGCTCGCGCCAGGCCGGCCGCTCGCACGCGGCGGCGCGGCAGGCGCTCTCGACCCTCGCCCGCGAGGCGGTCGACCTGCTCGGCGGCGGCACTCCGGGGCGGCTGCGCCGCTGCGACGCGGAGGACTGCCGCATCCTCTACCTCGACACCTCCCGGGCCGGCTCCAGGCGCTGGTGCTCGATGCAGCGCTGCGGCAATCGGGCGAAGGTCCGCGCGCACCGGCGCCGGAGCGCCGAGCGCGCGGACCGCGGCGAGGGCTAGTCGACGACCTTCACGTCCTTCCAGAACGCGAGGTAGCCCGAGAAGTCCTTGCCGACGCGGTCGAACGCGGTCGGGTAGGGCGTGGGGTAGGACCAGGCGCGGTCCTTCAGCATCCCGTCGTCGGACTTCACGTCGTAGTACTGGGCCTCGCCCTTCCACGGGCAGGTGTACTGGGTGCTGCTCGGCACCAGGTAGTCGTTGTTCACGCTCGTGGGCGGGAAGTACCAGTTGCCCTCGATGGAGATGAGATCGGAGTCGGGGGCGTCGGCGATGACGACGTCGTTGAGGACGGCTTTCATTCGGGCCAGCTTTCCTGTCGCGGAGACGATCGGCGGAGGCGGTCCTCCGCTCCCGGGGAACGCTACGCCGCTCCGGCCCCGCGGGTCGAGCGCGGCCGCACCCCTTGCGGAGACGCTCAGGCCCGGTCCGTCAGCGCGGGGAGCGAAGGACCGTCACCGCGTCGACGGTGTCCACGCGGGCGGCGGCGGAGATCTCGGCCCCGCGGCCCTGCGCCGTGAGCAGGCGTCCGGTGGCGGAGGCGGTCAGCAGGTGCACGCAGGCCCGGCGGAGTCCCTCGTAGGAGGCCGAGGCCACGGCCGCGTCGGGTGAGACGTGGTCGATGCCGAGCCCGATCAGGGCGTCGATCAGCGCGCCGGCGGCCAGCTGGTCCTCGACGGCGAAGCGCGGCTCGCCGCTCGGGTCGAGCTCGCCGACGGCGACGACGTTGACGCTGGTCCGGCCGCCGTTCTCGTGCTGGCGCTCGAGGATCCAGCGGGCCACGGCGGTGCGGTCGGCCAGGCCGGCGCGGACGACGTGGCCGTCGATCCCGTCGGAGTCGATGGCGACGTCCGCTCCTCCGGGGAGCGCGTCGACCAGGACGGTGATGTGCGCGGGAGCGAGGGCCCGGATGCCGCGGGCGCCCCATTCGAAGCGGATCTGGTACGACCCCTGGTCGAGGGCGGCGGCCGGGGCGGCGGCGGTGCGGTCGGAGTCGGGGAGCGCGGCGTTCACTCCTCCACGGTACCGACCGCTCCCGGTGCCTACACGCCCGCGGCCCGGCGCGCACCCGGTTCCCGCCCGGGAGAACCCGGAGGAGGATGGACCCCGTGAAGGTGATGCTCAAGCACGTGCTCGACACCGACCCCGACTCCGCCTGGCGCGCCCTGCAGAGTCCCGCCGTGTTCCGCGAGGTGATGTCCCCGTTCCTGACCGCCGCGTCCCTGGACGAGGGCGGCTTCCGCCCGACCTGGGGCCTCGGGCCGCACGACGTCGCGATGGACGCCCTCGGGATCGTGCCGATGGGCGCGCAGGAGATCGACCTCTCCTACCGCCGTGTCCCGTCGATGCCCGACGTCCGGATCCTCCGCGACAACGGCGCTCCGCTCTCCGGCGCGCTGCGGCTGATCACCGCGTGGGACCACCGGATGGCCGTTGCCCCGCTCCCCGACGGGCGGACGCTCTTCCGCGACCGGCTGGAGTTCAGCGCCGGGCTCGCCTCGCCGGCGCTCTGGCCGTCGATGTGGGCGTTCTGGCAGTGGCGCGGGATCCGCATCCGCGCCCTGGCGCCGACCTGGCGGCACGACGTCGGCGCCGATACCCGCCCCCGAGGGGAGGACGCACCGTGAGCCCCGACGGATCGGCCGAGGAGGCCGTCGAGCTGTCCCGCGCGGACCTGCTGCGCTTCCGCTGGCCCTCCGGCGAGGACGACGGCAGCGAGGACGAGGACGCCGTGTCGCCGCGGCGCCGGCTCGCCTCCGCCATCGAGGTCGCCGACTGGCGCCGCCACGTCCAGGCGATGTACGCCGAGGTCCGCCGCCTCTCGAACGTCGACCTGCTCGCCGCGCACGCGTCGTGGATCCGGGCGCGCAACGCGCTGTTCGACCGCCACCCCGCCACTCCCCTGCTGCCCGCCGACCGGGCGCACTTCCGCTCCCTGCCGATCGCGCCGTACGACGCGGCCTGGCGGTTCGAGCTCGAGGTCGCGCCGGCCGAGGAGGCGCGGCGGATGGACGTGGAGACCGGGACGGACGGCGTCGTGCCGTTCGAGCTCGTCGGAACCGTCGAGGTCCCCTCCGCAGGGACGCTGGACGTCTGGAAGCTCGGCTCCTACGGCGGCGGGCTCTTCGTGCCCGTCAAGGACGCGCTGGCCGGGACGCCGGGTGGCACCTACGGGGGCGGCCGCTACCTGCTCGACACCGTGAAGGGCGCCGATCTCGGCACCGGCGCGACGCCGTCGACGCTCGTGCTCGACTTCAACTTCGCCTACAACCCCTCCTGCGCGTACGACCCGGCCTGGGCCTGCCCGCTCGCGCAGGCCGGCAGCACCCTGCCGGTCGAGGTGCCGGTGGGCGAGCGCTACAAGGGCTGACGCGGCGGCGACATGCTGATCGAGCAGCCCTCGCAGAGGGCGTATCGAGATCCCGCCCGCCGATGCTGACCGTTCTCGGAGGCTCCGCCGATAACCTCCGGGCGGCGCGCCCCCGCGCCGGAAAGCAGGAATCAGCATGCCCCGACCCGTCCTCCTCGTCACCGGAACCTCGACCGGCATCGGCCGCGCGACAGCGATCGAGGCCGCCCGCTCGGGCTGGCAGGTGGTCGCGACGGTCCGCGACGTGGAGCACGCCGACGGACTCCGCGAGGCGATCGGCGGGGCCGGGGTGGAGCTCGACGTGCAGGAGCTCGACATCACCGACGCCGACTCCGTCACCGCCTGCCTCGAGCGGATCCAGGCCGTGCACGGCGGGCTCGACGTCCTGGTGAACAACGCCGGCGCGGGCCACATCGGCATCACCGAGCTCGAGGACCCGGCGGAGCTGCGCCGCGTCATGGAGGTCAACTTCTTCGGCACGGTCGCCGTGACCCGCGCCGCGCTGCCGCTGCTGCGCTCCTCGCGCGGTCGGATCGTGACGGTGTCGAGCGTCGGCGGCGCCGTCGGCCAGCCCTTCAACGAGGACTACTGCGCCGCGAAGTTCGCGATCGAGGGCTTCTTCGAGGCGCTCGCGCCCGTCGCAGCGGCCGTCGGCGTGCACGTCTCGCTGATCGAGCCGGGCGCCGTCCGCAGCAGCTTCGTCGAGAACGTCGGCATCGACTCCTCCGCCCTGATGGCTGAGGCCGGCCCCTACGCCGGCGCGCTCGGCGCCTACCTCGACCGCACGGCCTCCGCCTTCTCCTCCACCCACGCCCAGGAGCCGGCCGATGTGGCCGCGGTGATCCTGCAGACCCTGCGCGACCCGGAGCCGCCCTTCCGGGTGCAGACCTCGGACTGGGCGCGGGACTTCGTCGGTCTGAAGCTGGCCGACCTCGACGGCTCCCGCGTGCAGTCGACCATGCGGGGATGGATCGGCACCCACTAGGGTGGAAGGGTGCGAGCGCGACGACTGCGCTCCCCCGCGTCGTAGAACGCCCATTTTCCGTTGCGGATCCCTCTGGATCCCGACCATCTGGCGCACGTGCATGAGGCCCCCGGCCGCGCGCACCGCTTCGTACGGCGAACGGATGTGACCACCGTCACCTTCGCCCGAACAGCCGATCACCCGCGCCCGGCCACCCGCCTGCGCTGTCAGATCGGCATGATGCCCCGAAAGGCACCATCCATGTCGACCATCCCCACCTTCGCCGCTCTCGGCGTCCCCGCACCCCTCGTCGCCGCCCTGACCGCGAACGGCATCACCGAGCCGTTCCCGATCCAGGTGGACACTCTCCCCGACACCCTGAACGGCCGCGACGTGCTCGGCCGCGGCAAGACCGGCTCCGGCAAGACCCTCGCGTTCGCCATCCCGATGGTCGCCCGCCTCGGCGGCGCCCTCGCCGGCGGACGCCGCCGCCCGGGCCGCCCGCTCGGCCTGATCCTCGCGCCGACCCGCGAGCTCGCCACGCAGATCACCGCGGCCATGCAGCCCCTCGCCGACGCCTACGGCATCGTCACCACCACGATCTTCGGCGGCGTCTCACAGCAGCGCCAGGTCGGCGCGCTCAAGCAGGGCGTCGACATCGTCGTGGCCTGCCCCGGCCGCCTCGAGGACCTCATGAAGCAGGGCTTCGTCAACCTCGACGCCGTCGAGATCACCGTGCTCGACGAGGCCGACCACATGGCCGACCTGGGCTTCCTGCCCGTCGTCACGCGCATCCTCGACAAGACCCCCCGTGGCGGACAGCGCCTGCTGTTCTCGGCCACGCTCGACAACGGCGTGGACAAGCTCGTCAAGAAGTACCTGCAGAACGAGGTGCTGCACTCGGTCGACGAGGCCAACTCGCCGGTCGCGCTGATGACCCACCACGTCTTCGAGGTCGACGGCCTCGACGCCAAGAACGCCCTCGTGAAGACCCTGGCGTCCGGCACCGGCCGCCGCATCCTCTTCATGCGCACCAAGCACCACGCGAAGAAGCTCGCCAAGCAGCTCACCGGCCAGGGCATCCCCGCCGTCGACCTGCACGGCAACCTCTCGCAGGTCGCCCGCGACCGCAACCTCGCCGCCTTCGGCGCCGGCACCGTGAAGGTGCTCGTCGCCACCGACGTCGCCGCCCGCGGCGTGCACGTCGACGACGTCGAGCTGGTCATCCACGTCGACCCGCCGATGGAGCACAAGGCGTACCTGCACCGCTCGGGCCGCACCGCCCGCGCCGGCAGCGAGGGCGACGTCGTCACCGTCGTGCTGCCCAGCCAGCGCGGCGACGTGAAGACGCTCCTGCGCAAGGCCGCCATCCAGGTCACCCCGCAGCTCGTCACCGCCGACTCGGCCGCCGTGTCGAAGCTCGTCGGCGACGTCGCGGCGTACGTCACCCCGACCGCCGTCGTCGAGCCCGTCCGCGGCCAGTCGCAGGGCGGCCGCTCGCAGGGCGCCAACGCGCAGCGCAAGCGCGCCGCACGCACCGACGGCGGCACCGCCCCCCGCGGCGGACGCGGCGAGCGCTCGGCGGCTCCCGCCGGCGCCGGCTCCGACCGTCCCCGCCGCGGCACCGGCGGCAGCTCCGACGGCGCCGCTCGCGGCGGACAGCGCGGCGGCCGCGGCCGCTCCGCCGCCGCAGCGACCACCTCGGGCGGCTCGCGCTCGTATTACAGCACCGGCTCGGGCTCCAGCAGCTCCGCCCCGGCCGGCGCCGAGCGCCGCCCTGCGCGACGCGCGCAGGGCTGAGCCGATTTGCGCGCCGCGTGGCGGCGCGCCGCAGTCGGCTGGGTGGACGGTCGCGTTCTGCAGAGCGGGTTGCGAACGGCTCCGGCGATTCGCTTGGCACGCGAATCGCCGCTCCGCCTCGTGAGGGGCGGCCGGTCCGGGGGCGCGTCTGACGACGTGGGCGTGCCGCGACGACTGCACGAAGACAGATGAGGAAGGCCGGGAGTCCTCCCGCGACGGAGTCGCGGGTCGGGGTCCCGGCCTCGTCGTCTCTGGGAGAGGCTGCTTCTTCTGCGGCGGTGGCGAAGGAGGAACGGCAGTCGGCGCTGCTCCGACTGTCGTCAGGCCGGGGCTTCTCGTTCCCAGTCGAGAGCTTCAGCGAGTCGCTCGGCGTCGGGCAGGACGGCTCGTTCTGCCGCCGGCAGACTGTCGTACGAGTAGGTCGACACCGCCATCGGCGATTCGGCGCCTCCCAGCGAGTATCTGACAGTGTGCTCGTTACGGCTGCCGCAGATCAGGATCCGCACCGTCGGAGCATGTGCCGGCCTGCGGAGTCTGTCGTCGACGAGGGCGACGTAGAAGCCGAGCTTGCCCGCGTACTCGGGCTGGAATCTGCCGGTCTTGAGCTCGATGACCACGTACCGGAGCTGGTCCACATGGAAGAACAGCAGGTCGAGGAAGAAGTCGTCACCGTCGACATCGAAATGCACCTGGCGGCCGACGAATGCGAAGCCCGCGCCGAGCTCGCGGAGGGTGTCGACGATGCGATCCATGAGGGCCTGCTCGAGGTCTCGCTCTGCGGCGTCCTTGGACAGGTCGAGGAAGTCGAACACGTAGGGGTCTTTCGCGAGCTCCCGCGCGAGGTCCGAGTCGGACAGGGTGAGTCGGTCCGTGAAGTTGGTCGGTGCCGCGCCGATCCGATCGCGGGTGCGGTTCATGATCTGGTTGGCCAGCATGTTCCGTGACCAGGCCCGCTCCACCGCCGTCTCGGCGTACCAGTCGCGTGCATCACGTTCGTCGAGCCGGTCGAGGAGCACGGTGATGTGGCCCCAGGGCAATCGTGCAACAGGCTGTTGCACGATTCCCGGCTCAGGCCAGCTGGCGGCGAATGCGCGCATGTAGAGCAGGTTGCGACGAGAGAAGCCCTTCATCGCCGGGAACTCCGCTCGCAGATCGTTCGCGAGTCGTTCGACGACCCCGCTCCCCCACTGCTGAGTTTCCTGCTGACGCAGAATGGTCTGTCCGAGCGCAACTCCCGTCCCATCGGCGTGCCCGCGCGAGAGCACGGCCGGCTCAGGTCGAAGGCCTCTCAGACCCGAGAACTGCGGCCACCACTGAGCCCAGAGGCGGGAAGCCCCCTCGCCCCGACTCTCGGCGCGAGAGCGCGCTTCGAGCCGGAGGCGGAATTCGCGTGCCAGCGAATTCCGCTAGGCGGACGTCGGACGCTCTACAGAACCCGACCACCTGCGAGAGCCGACTGCGGCGCGCCGCCCCGCGGCGCGCAAGAAGGCACGCTGCGCGCTATCGAAGCTTCCCCACCGATGCGAGTGCGGCGCGCAGCAAGGCGCCGCGCCCGCCCTCCATCTCGGCGGAGACGGCGTCGGAGCAGGCCTCGTCCGGAGTCATCCAGGTCAGCTCGAGGGCGTCCTGGCGGGGGTCGCAGGTGCCGGTGACGGGGACGACGTAGGCGAGCGAGACGGCGTGCTGCCGGTCGTCGGTGAAGGGGCCCATGCCGGGCATGGGGAAGTACTCGGCGACGTGGAAGGGCAGGGGGCTTGCCGGCAGCAGCGGGAACGCCATCGGGCCGAGGTCCTTCTCGAGGTGGCGGAAGAGCGCGTCGCGGAGCGTCTCGCCGTACATCACCCGGCCGGAGACGATGGTGCGCGTGATCTGCCCCGAGGCGGTCGCCCGGAGCAGCACCCCGACCTCGGTCACCTGGCCGAGTCCGTCGACGCGGACGGGCACCGCCTCGACGTACAGCAGCGGGAGCCGACGGCGGATCTCGGCGAGTTCATCGTCGGACAGCCACCCGGAGTTGGGATCAGGGGTACGCACGCTCATAGGGCCATTCTTACCCGACGTTCATGTCAGTCCGGTTTCGGCTCGCATCCGGCGGGCTCGGCGATGATGGTCCGATGGCTATCGACGCGAACGCAGTGCTGTGGTCCTCCTCCGCGAAGGACCGGGCCGGGCGGCCCCTCCTGGTGCTCCTGCACGGCTACGGCTCGCACGAGGGCGACCTGTTCTCCCTCGGCGTCTACCTGCCGCTGGAGCCGGTGCTCGCGTCGCTCCGGGCTCCGCTGGCCCTCGACGGCGGCGCGAACGCCTGGTGGCCGCTGCGGGTGCCGCTGGACCCGGACCAGCCCCGGGCCGACCCGGTCGCGGTCGAGGCGGCGGCGCAGGGCGTCCTCGACTGGCTCGACGCGCTCGAGCACGACGGTCCCGTCGGGCTGCTCGGCTTCTCGCAGGGCGCGGCGCTGGCCGTGCAGCTGCTGCGGCGCGCCCCGGGCCGGTTCGCGTTCGCGGTGGCCCTCTCGGGCTTCGTGGTGCCGCTCACCGAGGGCGACGCGGCCGACGAGGTCCTCGCCGAGAAGCGGCCGCCGGTGTTCTGGGGGCGCGGCACGCTCGACGCCGTCATCCCGCCGGAGCTGGTCGCGGCCGCGGCGGAGTGGTTCCCGGCGCACACCGCGCTCGACGCGCGCGTGTACGAGGGGGTGGCCCACGGCGTGAGCCAGGCCGAGCTCGCCGACATCGGCACCTTCGTGCGGCTGGGCTTCGCCTGATCCCGGTGCCGCCCGACGATCACGAGACCTCGCGGCCGCTCGTCAAGGGCTCGTCCGCGGGGCCCGCGCACGGCAATGTCGGTGGTGGCAGGGAGGATTCACGCATGCCGCACGTCCTCGATCGCTTCAGCCCCGCCACCCGGGCCTGGTTCGAGGGCGCCTTCCCGGCGCCGACGGCCGCCCAGGAGGGCGCGTGGTCGGCGATCTCGAGCGGCGCGCACGCCCTCGTCGTCGCTCCCACCGGCTCGGGCAAGACGCTGTCGGCGTTCCTCTGGGCGATCGACCGGCTCGTGCAGGGCCCGCCGCCGGAGGATCCGCAGCACCGCACCCGCGTGCTCTACGTCTCGCCGCTGAAGGCGCTCGGCGTCGACGTCGAGCGCAACCTCCGCTCGCCGCTGGTCGGCGTCACGCAGACCGCGCTCCGGCTGAGCGCCGAGGGCATCGGCAGCGCGCCGTCGACGGTCACGGTCGGCGTCCGCTCCGGAGACACGCCCGCGGCCGAGCGCCGGGTGCTGCAGAAGACGCCGCCGGACATCCTGATCACTACCCCCGAGTCGCTCTACCTGATGCTCACCTCGGCGGCGCGGGAGTCGCTGCGCGGGGTCGAGACGGTCATCGTCGACGAGGTGCACGCGGTCGCCTCCACCAAGCGCGGCGCGCACCTCGCGGTCTCGCTCGAGCGGCTCGACGCGCTGCTGCCGAAGCCCGTGCAGCGCATCGGGCTCTCGGCCACGGTCCGTCCGCGCGAGGAGGTCGCGCGCTTCCTGGCCGGCCGCTCGCCCGTCACGATCGTCGCCCCCGTCTCCGAGAAGCAGTGGGACCTCAGCGTCGTCGTCCCCGTCGAGGACATGTCGGAGCTTGGCTCCACCGCCTCGCAGGACGGCTCGACCATGGGCGCCACCGGTCCGCAGAGCGGCTCGATCTGGCCGCACGTGGAGGAGTCGATCGTCGACCGGGTGCTCGCGCACACCTCCTCGATCGTCTTCGCGAACTCGCGGCGGCTGGCCGAGCGGCTGACGGCCCGGCTCAACGAGATCTACGCGGAGCGGCGGGAGGCCGAGGCCGAGCGCTCCCGCGAGGCCGGGGAGCCGGTCGCGGTCGGCGCGCTCCTCGAGGGGGTCGTCGGCGCCTCCGCCCGCCGCACTCCGGCCGCCACCATGGGCGCCGCCGGAGCGACCAGCGGCACCGGCCAGGCCGCACCCGAGGACGAGCCGCTCCTCGCCCGCGCGCACCACGGCTCGGTCAGCAAGGAGCAGCGGGCGATCATCGAGGACGACCTCAAGTCGGGCCGGCTGCGCTGCGTGGTCGCCACCTCGAGCCTCGAGCTCGGCATCGACATGGGCGCCGTCGACCTCGTCGTGCAGGTCGAGACGCCGCCGTCGGTCGCCAGCGCGCTCCAGCGCGTCGGCCGGGCCGGCCACCAGGTGGGCGAGGTCTCCCGCGGCTCGTTCTACCCCAAGCACCGGGCCGACCTGCTGCACTCCGCCGTCACCACCGAGCGGATGCGCGCCGGCCTGATCGAGGCGATCATGGTCCCGGCCAACCCGCTCGACATCCTCGCGCAGCAGACGGTCGCCGCCACGGCGCTGGAGTCGCTCGACGTCGACGAGTGGTTCGACACCGTCCGCCGCAGTGCCCCCTTCGTCGCCCTGCCGCGCTCGGCCTACGAGGCGACGCTCGACCTGCTCTCCGGCCGCTACCCCTCCGACCAGTTCGCGGAGCTGCGGCCCCGCGTCGTCTGGGACCGCGACGAGAACACCCTCACCGGCCGTCCCGGAGCGCAGCGCCTCGCGGTGACCAGCGGCGGGACGATCCCGGACCGCGGGCTGTTCGGTGTCTTCATGGTCGGCGAGCCCGGCTCGACCGGCAACCGGGTCGGCGAGCTCGACGAGGAGATGGTCTACGAGTCGCGCGTCGGCGACGTCTTCGCGCTCGGCGCGACCAGCTGGCGGATCCAGGAGATCACCTACGACCGCGTCATCGTCACGCCCGCCTTCGGCGAGCCGGGACGCCTGCCGTTCTGGAAGGGCGACTCGCAGGGCCGGCCCGCCGAGCTCGGCGAGGCGATCGGCGCCTTCACCCGCGAGATCGGCGGCGCGGCCGTCGAGACCGCGCGCGAGCGCTGCACCGCCGCGGGCCTGGACGAGTACGCGACCAACAACCTGCTCTCCTTCCTCGACGAGCAGCGCCTGGCCACCGGTCGCATCCCGGACGACCGGACGCTCGTCCTCGAGCGCTTCCGTGACGAGCTGGGCGACTGGCGTCTCGTCCTGCACTCCCCCTACGGCATGCAGGTCCACTCCCCCTGGGCCCTCGCCGTCGGCGCGCGCGTCCGCGAGCGGCACGGGGTCGACGGCGCCGCGATGGCGGGCGACGACGGCATCGTCGTGCGCATCCCCGACACCGAGTCCGAGCCGCCCGGCGCCGAGCTCTTCCTCTTCGAGCGCGACGAGCTCGAGCAGCTGGTGACCAGCGAGGTCGGCGGCTCGGCGCTCTTCGCCGCCCGGTTCCGCGAGTGCGCGGCGCGGGCGCTGCTGCTCCCCCGCTACAACCCGGGCAAGCGCTCGCCGCTCTGGCAGCAGCGCCAGCGCGCCGCCCAGCTGCTCGACGTGGCGCGCACCTACCCGACCTTCCCGATCATCCTCGAGACGGTGCGCGAGTGCCTCCAGGACGTGTACGACCTGCCTGCCCTGCTGCGCCTCGCCGCACGGCTCGACGGGCGCGAGCTGCAGATCTTGGAGGTCGAGACGCCGACGGCGAGCCCCTTCGCCCGCTCGATGCTGTTCGGCTACGTCGCCGCGTTCATGTACGAGGGCGACAGCCCGCTCGCCGAGCGCCGCGCCGCCGCGCTCTCGGTCGACGCGACGCTGCTCGGCGAGCTGCTGGGCCGCGCGGAGCTGCGCGAGCTGCTCGACCCGCTGGTGCTCGCGCAGATCGAGCGCGAGCTGCAGCGGGTCGAGCCGGAGCGGCGCCTGCGCGGGCTCGAGGGCGCCGCCGACCTGCTCCGCCTGCTCGGCCCGCTGACGATCGACGAGCTGGGCGAGCGGCTCGTCGATGAGTCGGTGACGTCGGCCGACGTCGCGAAGGCCGAGCCGATCGCGCGCGCGACGCTCGACGCGATCATCGCCGAGCTGGTCCGCGCCAAGCGCGTCCTGCCGGTCGGCCTCGCGGGCGAGCAGCGCTACGCCGCGATGGAGGACGCCTCGCGCCTGCGCGACGCCCTCGGCGTGCCGCTGCCCATCGGCGTCCCCGTCGCCTTCATCGACCCGGTGCGCGACCCGCTCGGCGACCTCGTCGCCCGCTACGCGCGCACCCACGGCCCCTTCACCGCCGTCGCCGTCGCCGAGCGGCTCGGTCTCGGCGTCGCGGTCGTCAACGACACGCTCCGCCGGCTCTCCGGCGAGCGGCGCGTCTCCGAGGGCGAGTTCCGCCCGAACGGCACCGGCTCCGAGTGGTGCGACAGCGAGGTGCTGCGGCGCCTGCGCAGCCGCTCGCTCGCGGCGCTGCGCAAGGAGGTCGAGCCGGTCGACGCCGCCGCCTACGGTCGCTTCCTGCCGGCCTGGCAGCACCTCGGCGGCTCGTTGCGCGGCATCGACGGCGTCGCCTCCGTCATCGACCAGCTCGCGGGTGCGCCCATCCCCGCCTCGGCCTGGGAGTCGCTGATCCTCCCCGCCCGGGTGCGCGACTACTCGCCCGCCATGCTCGACGAGCTGACCGCGACCGGCGAGGTCCTCTGGGCAGGCGCCGGCACCCTGCCCGGCAACGACGGCTGGGTGAGCCTGCACCTCGCCGACACCGCGGGACTCACGCTGCCCGTCCCCGCGGCCGAGGCGGTGCCGCTCGGCGAGCTGCAGCAGGAGATCGTCGGCGTGCTCGGCTCCGGCGGCGGCTACTTCTTCCGCCAGCTCTCCGACGCGGTCGGCTCCACCGACGACAAGACGCTGGTCGAGGCGCTGTGGGAGCTGGTCTGGGCGGGCCTGCTCACGAACGACACGCTCGCTCCGCTGCGCACCCTCGTCGGCTCGACCGGCGGCGCGCACCGGCAGCCGCGCGCCCCCGCCCGCGCCAGGGCGCCCCGCGGCCGGATGACCGCCCGGCCCACCATGGCGACCCGCGTCGGCCCGCCCACCGCGGGCGGCCGCTGGTCGATCGTGCCGCTGGCCGAGTCGGACGCGACGATCCGCGGGCACGCGCTCGGCGAGACGCTGCTCGAGCGCTACGGCATCGTCACCCGCGGCTCCGTCCAGGCGGAGGGGGTGCTCGGCGGCTTCGCGCTCGCCTACAAGGTGCTCAGCGGCTTCGAGCAGCAGGGCCGCGCCCGCCGCGGCTACTTCATCGAGAAGCTCGGCGCCGCGCAGTTCGGCACCGCGGGCAGCGTCGACCGGCTGCGCACCTTCGCGCCGCAGGACGAGGCCCAGCAGCGAGCGCGGCCCGTCTTCGCGCTGGCCGCGACCGACCCGGCGAACCCGTTCGGCGCGGCACTGCCGTGGCCGCAGGGCGAGGGCCACCGGCCCGGTCGCAAGGCCGGCGCCCTGGTCGCCGTCGTCGACGGCGAGCTCGCCGTCTACCTCGAGCGCGGCGGCAAGACGGCGCTCACCTTCTCCGCCGACGAGACCGTCCTCGCGGACGCGGCCGGAGCGCTCGCCCAGCTGGTCCGCTCCCGCGGGGTCGAGAAGCTCACCGTCGAGAAGATCGACGGCGTCTTCGCCCTGGGCACGCCCTTCGGCGACGCCCTGACCGCCGCCGGGTTCGTCGCGAACCCGCGCGGCCTGAGGCTGCGCGCGTGAGCGCCGGCCGCCACGAGAGGAGCGCCCGTGCCCGAGGGTGACACCGTCTACCGCTCCGCCCACAACCTCGCCGACGCTCTCGACGGGCAGGTGCTGACCCGCTGCGACGTCCGGGTGCCGAAGTTCGCGACGGTGGACCTCACCGGCGAGACCATCGACTCGGTCGTCCCGCGCGGCAAGCACCTGCTGATGCGCATCGGCGACGCGGTGATCCACTCGCACCTCAAGATGGAGGGCAGCTGGCACCTCTACTCGCTGACCGGCGACCGGCCGAAGTGGCACCGCCCCGCCTTCCAGGCGCGCATCGTGCTCGAGACGGACGAGTGGCAGGCCGTCGGCTTCGAACTCGGCCTGCTCGAGATCGTGCCGCGCGCCGCGGAGGAGGACGTCGTCGGCTACCTCGGCCCCGACCTGCTCGGTGCGGACTGGGACGCCGACGAGGCGCTGCGGCGCCTCACCGCCGACCCGGAGCGGCCGATCGGCCTGGCGCTGCTCGACCAGCGGATCATGGCCGGGCTCGGCAACGTCTACCGGGCCGAGCTCTGCTTCCTCCGCGGTGTGCTGCCCACGCGTCTCGTCGGCGAGAGCGGCGACCTCGTCCGCACCATCGCCCTCGCGAAGAAGCTGATCACCGTCAACCGCGAGCGCATCGAGCGGACGACGACCGGCAACCTCCGGCCCGGCCAGCAGCTCTGGGTCTACGGCCGCGACCGCAAGCCGTGCCGGCGCTGCGGCACCGCGATCCGCCGCGGCGAGCTCGGCGACGACGAGCTGCAGCTGCGGGTCACCTACTGGTGCCCGCGCTGCCAGACCTGACGCCGGGCGTTGTCGCGCTGCGTGCCCGCTACTCCTCGACGGCCGCCGAGCGGTGCCCGGGGACGTGCTTGACGTGCAGGGCGACGTCGCTGAGCCGCTCGATCCGGTCGACGTGGCGGGCGGCGCTCGCGTCCTCGGCGACGATCCAGCTGCCGACGAGCAGGTAGGGGTCGCGGCCGCCGGCGGTGAGCGGCCCGGTCACCGTGAAGGAGCCGATCGTCGGCGTCGAGAAGGTCACCCGCACCGGGTCTCCGTGCGCGAGCCCGTCGACGGAGCGGTCGCCGTCGGCGCCCGCCTCCGGCTCGGGCGCGAGCGCGATGCTCTGGATCTCGGTCCCCGTGTTGAGGAAGACGTCGGCGACGACGAGCTCCCCGCCGACCGCCTGCCGGACGACGCCCTCGATGCCGTAGAGCCCGTAGCGCGGCGAGCGGACGAGCACCCGCACCGAGTCGCCGATCGAGACCTCCGCGAGGGCCCCGCGGATCGACGCGACGTCCCGCCGGGCGGGAGCTGCGGACAGGGCCTCGAGGATCGCACTGGACATCCCGCCAGGCTAGCCGGTCGAAGCCGCTCGGAGCGGCTCGGGCCGCGCACGGCGAACGAGGGAAGAGGACACCGTGTCGAGCTCTCGCTCGAACCCGCGGTGATCGGCGCAGTCACGGCGTGGCCCGACGCTGGTCGATCGAACGCGACACGATCGCGGTCGGCGCACCACGGCGCCCGACTGTCGCGCCAGGGTCGAGTGCGCGGCACGCCTCTGCGCCGGTCAACAGCCCACGACCGAAGATGCGACTGGTGACCCACAGTGACCACAGTCGGGGAGCCAGTGGGCTCGAAGAACGTCGGGCAGCCAGTGGGCTCGAAGAACACTGCGGAGACGGTGGGATTTGAACCCACGGAACCCAATAAAGGGTTCTCCACCTTAGCAGGGTGGTGCACTCGACCGGACTATGCGACGTCTCCTGAGCGCTCGCCAGGCGAACGCACGACGACCACTATAACCGCACCCGGGAGCAGGGCGTGACACCCGGCGCGGCGGCGCTACTGCTCGTCGAGGGTGCGGCCGACGGTGCAGGTCTGCTGGTCGGCGGTCTGGCCGGAGACGTCGCTCGGGAGGGCGACCGCGGTCTCGCCCGGAGCCGGCGTCCCCGGGTCCGCGGTCGCAGCGGGGTCCGAGGTGGCCGGATCCGAGGGAGCCGCCGAGTCGGTCGCGGCGGGAGTCGACCCGTCGGCCGACTCCGAGCCGCCGCCGGTGGTGCCGGTGAGGGCGATCGGCTGGTCGGCCAGGAGCGCGGCGTTCAGCGTCGCCGACGCCTCCTCGCTCGGGTAGACGCCGTCGCCGTCGATGAAGGTCGGGTACTGCACGAAGACGACGCTGGCGAGGTCCACGTCCTTCACCGCGAGGCCGATCGAGACCAGCGTGTTGACGTTCTCGAGCGACGTGGAGAGCTGCATGTTCGACACGGCCGCCTTGCCGAGGCCGTAGAGGGCGACGGGGTTCGAGAGCGTCGAGGCGTCCTTCACTTTGCGCACCAGCGACGACAGGTACACCTGCTGGCTGGAGATGCGGGTGAGGTCGCTGCCGTCGCCGACGCCGTGCCGGGTGCGCAGGAAGGCGAGCGCCTCCGCGCCGACGAGCGTGTGCGTGCCGGCGGTGAGGTTCAGACCGGTGTACTCGTCCTCGATCGGGGTGGCGACGCAGACGTCGACCCCGCCCACCGCGTTCGACATCTCGATCACGCCGTCGAACTGGATGAGGGCGGCGTAGGGGATGTCGAGGCCGGTGAGCTGCTCGACGGTCTGCACGGTGCAGGCGAGCCCGCCGTAGCTGAGCGACGTGTTGATCTTGGCGGAGCGCAGCGCGTCCGAGACCGCGCCGGTCGCCGGGTCGGTGCAGGACGGGATCGGCACGTACATGTCCCGGGGGAAGCTGATCACCTCGACCGTCGAGTGGTCCTCCGAGATGTGCATCAGCATCGTGACGTCGTTGAGGTTCTCGGAGCGGTCGCCGTACGCGCCCGCCGCGGAGCCCTCGGCGCTGTCGCTGCCCGCGAGCAGGATGTTGACGCCGCCCTCGATCGCCCCGATCTCCGGGATCGCGGAGCCGGCGTCGGTCGAGCCGATGCCGAGGTCGACGGAGGGCCGCGCGCTGCCCGCGATCATCGAGAGGGCGATCACCACGATCGAGATCGTGCTGAGCACGCCGACGCCGACGCAGGCCGCGAGGATCCGCCCGGCGAACCGGAGCCCGCTGCGCGGTCGCAGCCGCCCGTGACGGGCCGCTGTCCTGCGCGAGACGACGGGGTCGGTCATCGGATCCGCCTCCGGCGTCAGCCGAAGAACCCGACCGAGCAGGTCTGCTGATCGGCGGGCTGGCCGGTGATCGCCTCGGGAAGCTCGACCGGTGCGCCGGCTGCGGGGGTGCCGGGCGCGGCGGTGGCGCCGGGAGTGGCCTCAGCGGTCGCGAGCGGATCGGTCGTGGCGGGGCCGGCGGCGGGGGCCTCGGTCGCCGCAGGGGCCGCGGGCTCACCCGTGGTCGTCGCGCCGGCGCCGGTGCCGCCGGTGAGGGCGATCGGCTGGTCCGTCTGCAGTGCGGTGGCGAGCACGTCGCCGGCCGTACGGTCGGGGACGACGCCGCCGGACACCGAGCCGGTCGGGTACTGGGCGAACACCACGTTCGCGATGTCGACATCCTTCAGTGCGAGGCCCATCTGCACGAGGGTGTTCACGTTGTTCAGCTCGTCCGAGAGCGTCATGTTGCCCAGGGCGGCCTTGGCGAGTCCGTAGAGCGCGACCGGGTTGAGCAGCGTGTCGGCGCTCTTGACCTGGCGGACCAGCGAGGAGAGGAAGACCTGCTGGTTGCTGATCCGGGTCAGGTCGCTGCCGTCGCCGATGCCGTGCCGACTGCGGAGGAACTGCAGCGCGGCCATGCCCTCGAGCGAGTGCACGCCGGGCTCGAGGTAGGTGTTCGTGTACGGATCCGCGATCTCGGTCGCGACGCAGACGTCGACTCCGCCGATCGCGTTCGACATCTCGATGACGCCGTTGAACTGCACGACCGCGCCGTAGTCGACCCGGACGCCGAGCAGCTCCTCCGCGACGCCGGCGACGCAGCCGAGGCTGACGTCCTTGCCCATCGCCTCGTTGATCTTGGTGTCGTAGCGGGCGGGGATGGTCTCCCCCGTCACCGCGTTGACGCAGGACGGGATGTCGACGTACATGTCGCGGGGGAAGCTGACGACGGTCGCGTTGCTGTGGTCGGCCGAGACGTGCATCAGCATGTTGACGTCGTTCAGGACGCTGGTCTCCTCGTCCGGGTCGCCGTAGGCGTCGCCCTGACCCTGGCGCGAATCGCTGCCGACGACGAGGACGTTGAAGCCGCCCTCGAGGGCGCCGATCTCGGGGACCGAGCCGGCCGCGACCTCGGAGCCCGCCGCGATCGGGTGCAGGCTGACGGACGGCTGGGCGGACTGGACGAGCAGCGTCGCGGCGATCGCGACGATCGAGATCGAGGCGACGATGCCCACTCCCGAGACGGTCGCAGCGGCCTTGACGAGGGTCCGCGGCAGGCTGTGGCGCTTCTGCCGTCCGTGCCGGACGTGGGGTCGCGGCGTGCGCGCCGACTCGTCCGCGGCGGAGTGGTCCGTCGAAGGGCGCGTCGTGCGCATCCGTCTCCCGTTCGTCTGTGGGCTGGGGCTGGTGGGGCTGGGGTGTGGAGCTGAGGGGCGGGCCTGGGACCCGCGGGCGCGGAGGAGGGGACTCCCACCGCGTCGGGACATAGTACCCAGAGCGCTCCGGAAAGCCATCCGTCGCCCGGAATTCGCGCCGGAGGGCAGGGGCGGCCGCGCCACACGGCCACCCGCCCCGCGCTCAGCCCTGCTGCTCGACGACGCTGATCACCCAGACCACCCCGAAGCGGTCGGTGAGCATGCCGAACCCGGCCGACCAGGCCGACGCCGCGAGCGGCTCGACGACGCTCGCTCCCTCGGCGAGCGCGTCCCAGTGGACGGTCGCCTCCTCGAGGGTCGCGGCCTGCAGCGCCAGGAAGAAGGGACGGTCGGTGATCGTCGTGCCGTTCTCGCGGCGCGTGGCTCCGGCCTGCAGGTCCGCCTCGCTCGAGGGGACGTCGTACGCCATCACGGTGAAGCCGCCCGCGCCGACGACCTGGCCGTGGACGACGCGATCGGTGTCGGGCAGGCCCGCCGGCATCCCGAAGTCGCCGTAGGTGCGGACGACGGCCCGGCCGCCGAAGACGGCGGCGTAGTACTCGAGGGCGGCGCGGGCCGCTCCGGTGAAGTTGAGGTGGGCGACGACTGCTGCGGTCATGGGTGTGCTCCTTCGCTGCGCGGTGGTGGGGCCGCGGTTCTCCCCGTTCCTCCGGGGCTTGAGAACACGATCTCGTCGGTACCGGCCAGGGAACGTCCGCTTCGCGCGCGATGATCGATCCGTGCCCACCTCCTCCTCGCCCTCCACCTCGAAGCGGCTGCTCACCCTCCTGTCGCTGCTGCAGTCGCGCCGCGACTGGTCGGCACCGGTGCTGGCGGGGCGACTCGAGGTGAGCGAGCGCACCGTCCGGCGCGACGTCGAGCGGCTGCGCGAACTGGACTACGTGATCGAGACCACGCGCGGCCCCGACGGCGGCTACCGCCTGGCCGCCGGCACGGAACTGCCGCCGCTGCTCTTCGACGACGAGCAGGCCGTCGTGATCGCCCTGGCGCTGCGGACCGCCGGCGCCCTCGGCACCGACCTCGACGAGGCGGCCGAGCGGGCGCTCCGGACGATCCGCCGACTGCTGCCGAGCCGCCTCGCGCACCGGATCGACGGACTCGCGGCGAGCGCCGGCACCGCGACCCGCCCGGCCGAGGCGCACGCCGACGCCGGGGTGCTGCTGCGGATCGGCGACGCGATCCGCGACGCGCTGACCCTGCGGTTCGACTACGACTCGCCCGCAGGACCGACCGACGCCGTGCGCGCCACCGAGCCGCACCACCTCGTCCTCGCCGGCGGCCGCTGGTACCTGATCGGCTGGACTCCCGAGCGCGACGACTGGCGCACCTACCGGGTCGACCGGATCCGGCTCCGCAGTCACACCGGCGCCGCCTTCACCCCGCGGACGGTGCCCGGCGGTGACCCCGCAGTGTTCCTCTCCGCCCGATTCAAGGGCTCGACCGGAGCGGACACCTGGCCGTGCGGGGGCTCGGCGATCCTCGACGCCGACGCCGTGCAGATCGCCCCGTACCTCGGCGACGGCACGCTGAGCGTCGAGCCGGACGGCCGCTGCCGGATCCGCGTCGGCTCCTGGTCCTGGCCCGGCGTCGCCGCGTCGATCGCCCGCTTCGACGCGCCGATCACCGATGTGGAGCCGGTCGAGCTCCGCGCGGCGTTCGCCCGCCTGGCCGCGCGAGCAGTGGACGCCGCGCGCCCGGGCGAAGACACCGGCTGACCGACGCGCCGACGCCCGGGCTCAGGGCCGCAGCGTCCGCCGGAGGAACCGCACCTGATCCTCGAGGCTGGCCTGCGACACGGCGGCGTCCGGCACCAGCTGATCGAAGACGTGGTACGTGCCGGCCCAGAGCCGCAGATCGACGGGGACCCGGTCCTCGAGGAGCCGCGCTCCGAATCGGAGAGCCTCGTCGCGCAGGGGATCGAGCTCTGCGGCCAGGAGATAGGTCTCGGGCAGTCCGAGCAGCGACTCCCGTCGCGCCGGTGCCGCGTACTCGTCGGCGGGCGCACCGGCGAGGTAGAGCCGCCACATGACCGCGGCGTTGCGGTTGTCCCAGACCGGCGTGGCGTCGAACTCCCGCATCGACGTGCTGTGCAGGCGGTCGTCCAGCACGGGGAACAGCAGCAGCTGCGCCCGCGGCACCCGCTCGCCCTCGTCGAGGGCGAGCATGCTCACTCCCGCCGCCAGTGCCCCGCCCGCGCTGACGCCGGCGACCGCGATCCGGGCGGGATCGATCCCGAGCTCGGCCGCTCGCTCGATCATCCACCGGAGCACCGCCCGGCAGTCGCGGAGGCCGTGCGGATACGCGTGCTCCGGCGCGAGTCGGTAGTCGACCGAGACGACGAGGCAGCCCGCGTCCCCCGCGTAGCGCAGGCACCGGGCGTTCTCGGAGAGGGTGTCCCCCGCGACGAAGGCGCCGCCGTGCAGGAAGAGCAGGGCGGAACCGACCGACGCCGACGGGCGATAGAGCCGGAGGCCGATGTCGTGTCCGTCGAGGCGCACCGAGCGCGACTCGATCGCGACGGACCCGCCGAACACCATCTCGGCGGACGACGGCTGCATCGTCGACGAGCCCATCAGTCGCCGGGTGCCCTCGACGTCGTTCAGATCGGGCCGGAGCATCAGCTCGGTGGCGGCGGCGAGCTCAGCGTCCACGGCGACCACCGCCTGCCGCGCCCAGGGCGCTCACGCCTCGTCCGGCTCCGCCTCGGCGATGCGCAGCAGCTGCAGCGCGAGCCACGCGTCGTTGCGCTGCACGGCGTCGAACACGTCGATCCCCAGCTTCGCGCCCACGTTCTTCAGCCGGTGCCCCAGAGAGCTGTGGTGCAGCAGGAGCTCCGTCGCCGCCGCGCGGACGTTCGCGTGGCGGCAGTACGCGTCCAGGGCGAGGATCTCGCCCAGACCGATGGGCGTCCGCACCAGGAGCCGCATCCGCTGCACGAGCTCGGAGCCGGCGGCCTCCGCCGGGGAGACCCGGGCGAGGCAGCGCAGCGAGCCGAGCGCGTCGTACGCGAGCGCGCGCGGACCGAGCACCGGCGAGCACAGCCGCAGCGTGCGCAGCGCGGAGAGGTAGGAGTCCCGCGGCGAGAGCGCCGAGGCCGTCGCGCCGACGGCGACGGTCTCGGCACCCACGGGGAGCGTGCCCGGACGTGTCCCGGGACCGTGCAGCAGCACCGCGTGCGCCGTCCCGAAGCGCACGGGAGCGGTGCAGCGGTGCTCCGGCCCGCACCACTCCCGCCAGCCGCGCGGATCCGAGAGCGGTCCGCTCGCGCCCCGGGCGAGGACGACGCGCACGCGCCAGTCCGGCCGGAAGCCCAGCCGCCGGAGCGCCTCCTCCCGGTGCTCCGTGATCGAGGGCAGCGCCTCGATGAGCATCCGCAGCGGCTCGCCGTCGCCCAGCCGGGCCGCGTCGGCTTGCCGGATCAGGATCGTGGCCGCCGTCAGGGACATGCGCTCGAGGATCAGCTGCGCCATGTCCGGGTCGCTGCTCGCGGGCGCCACCCAGACCAGGCCGGCGTCCGCCGTGCCCCCGCCGATCGCCGTGCTGATAGCCCCGGTCGGCGGATCGTGCGGCCTCGCGCGTCCGAGGCTGTCGAAGCCGCAGCCGCCGCCCGGACCGGCGAACCCCGCCTCGGTCCCGATCAGCATCGCCGTCGAGCGCACCAGCTCGTCGATCCCGGCCCGGAACTGCTGGAGCTTGTCGAAGAAGCTGACGACGCGCAGCGCGTCCGCACCGCTCTCGCCGCCCTCGGACAGCCGCCGGAGAAGACCCTCCATGCGTCACAGCCTCACTCGTCATCGCGTGCTCGCAACCGGTCGATCGCCAGGGCGAGCACCAGCACGGTCCCCGTCGCGATGCCCTGCCAGTAGGACGATACATTCAGGATCACGAGGCCGTTGCTCAGCGTCGAGAGGAAGACGATGCCGAGCGCCGTGCGCGGAATGCTGCCGCGGCCGCCGAAGAGCGAGGTCCCGCCGAGCACGACCGCGGCGAAGATGTCAAACTCGGCGCCCTGGCCGTTGTTCGCGGATCCGGAGCCGAGCCGCCCCGCGAGGAGCACGCCGGCCACCGCCGAGAGCGCCCCGGCGACCACGAAGACCTGCATCGCGTGCAGGTTCACCCGCAGCCCCGCGACCCTCGAGGCCCGCCCGGACGAGCCGATCGCGTAGGAGCGCAGCCCCCAGGTCGTCGTGCGCATCACGAGCCACGCGACGACGTAGAGGACGGTCACGAGCACCACCGCGACCGGGAGCGGACCGATCGACCCGGTGCCGACCCAGAGCAGGAGGTCGAAGCCCTCCACGACCGGCGCCGCGATCGACTGCCCGCTGGTCCAGACCTGAGCGGCACCGCGCACCACCAGCGCCACCGCGAGCGTCGAGATGAACCCCGGGATCCGGAGGCTCTCGGTCAGGACGCCGTTGACGAGGCCGAGCAGGGCCCCGAGCGCGATCGCCCCGAGGACGGCGACGAGCGGCGGCAGCCCGGCCTGCAGGAGCGAGACGCAGGTGATCCCGGACGCCGCGATCAGCGCGCCCTGGCTGATGTCGAGCCGGCCGGCGATCAGGATGATCGTCGCGCCGATCGCCGCGACGCCGAGCACCGCCGACTGCCGCAACACGACGAAGAGGTTGTCCACGGTGAAGAACGTCGTCGAGCTGACGGCGAAGACGACGATCATCACGGCCAGCGCCACCGGGAGGACGATCGCGGCGAGGCGTTCCTGGTCGAACCCGCGGCGCGGAGCGCGGGCCACTCCGGGAACGGGCGTGTCGAGGCGGGTCATGACACGCCTCCGGTCGCTGCGGACATGAGTTCTCCTTCGGTGGCTGTGGTCGCCGGGAGCTCCCGGACGACGGCGCCGTTGCGGACGACGACGATCCGGTCGCAGGCGGCGCGCAGCTCGGCGATCTCCGAGCTGATGAGCAGGACGGCGACGCCCTGCGCGGTGAGATCCCAGACCGTGTCGATGAGATCGGCCTTGGCCCGGACGTCGATGCCGTGGGTGGGCTCGTCGAGGACGAGCAGGGACAGGTCCTCGGCGAGCAGGCGCCCGACGAGGACCTTCTGCTGATTGCCGCCGGAGAGCGAGCGGATGTCGAGGGCGTCGCTCGCGGCCTTGATCCGCAGCCGGGACGTCATCTCGGCGACGAGGGCGGTCACCGCGCGCCGGTCGAAGACCCCGCCTCGAGCGACGTTCCGCGGCGCCCGGACGATCATGTTCCGCCGCACGCTGAGGTGCGGCAGGATCCCCTCGCTGCGGCGGTCCTCGGAGAGGTACGCGACACCGCGGGCGAAGCCGGCGGCGGCGGAGCGGGGACGGTAGGGCCGGCCGGCCAGCTGCATCGAGCCGGAGTGCAGGGCCTCCAGCCCGGCGATCGAGCGGCCGATCGACGACTTGCCCGCTCCGACGAGCCCGAAGACGCCCAGCACCTCGCCCCGCCGGATCGCGAGGTCGACGGGCGGGCGTCCCTTGACCACCAGAGCACTGCCGACGAAGGCGGGCTCGCCGAAGACGGCCGCCCGCTCGACCCGGGTGACCGCGGCGGAGCCGGGCACCATGGCGTCGACCACCTGCGGCAGCACGGCGGCGGTGGCGCCGAACTCGCCGGCGACGCGCCCGTCCCGCAGCACGACGATGCTGTCGCAGAGCTGGACGACCTCGTCGAGCCGGTGCGAGATGAAGACGACGCCGACGCCCTCGTCGCTGAGCGAGCGCATCACGCGGAAGAGGCGAGCCGCCTCGAACGGCGTGAGCGAGGACGTCGGCTCGTCCAGGAGCAGGACGGATCCGGCGCTGCGCAGCGCGCGGGCGGCCGCGATCAGCTGGCGGTCGCCGATCGACACGTCGCGCACCGGGGTGTCGACGTCGTTCTCGAGCCCCATCCGGCGCAGCAGCGCGCGAGCGGCCTCGCGCATCCGCCGCCGGTCGAGCCGCAGCGCCCGCTGGAACACCCGCTCATCGCCGAGGAAGAGGTTCTCGGCGATCGTGAGATCGGGAACGAGATCCAGCTCCTGGCGCACCACGCCGATGCCCTTCTGCTGCGCCTCCCGAGGGCTGGAGAACGAGACGGGCTCCCCGTCCACCCGCAGCTCGCCGGAATCGGGTGGCAGCTGGCCGGTCAGGATGTTGATCAGGGTGGACTTGCCCGCCCCGTTGGCGCCGGCCAGTCCGAGGATCCGGCCCGCGCGCACCGTGAGATCGACGCCGGTGAGGGCCGCGACCCCGCCGAAGGACTTGCTCACTCCGCGGACGGTGAGGACGGCGGCGCTGCCCTGCGGTGCCGTCATCCGAGGGAGTCCAGGATCCCCTGGGCGTTCTCCGCCGTCACGAGCTCGACGGGCACGATCTGCTCGCGCTCCACGTCGCCGCCCGAGGAGAGCTCGAGGACCGCTCGGGCGATGATCTCGCCCTGCTGGACCGGGAAGAGTCCCACCGTCGAGACGACCTCCCCGGACAGGACGCCCTGGAGGATCCGCGCGTCCTCGCCGCCCGTGACGATCGCCACGTCCTCGCCCGGGGTGCGTCCCGAGGCCTTGACCGCGGAGAGCGCCCCGAGCGCGCTGGAGTCGTTCAGGCCGACGATCAGGTCGAGATCGGGGTGCGCCTGCAGGACGGTCGAGGTCTGCGCGTTGCCGGTGTCCTCCTGATACGCCTCGACCTCGCTGACGAGCGTCCACTCCCCCTCCCCGAGCGCCGCGTCGAGCCCCGCGATCACGCCCTCGTGCCGGGCGATCAGCGGTGCACCGCCCGAGTCCTGGTGCAGGATCGCGACGGTGGGCTTCTCGTCCGCGCGGTTCGCCGCGAGCCAGCCGCCGGCGCTCTCGCCCTCGAGCTCGCCGAAGGCGCGGTCGTCGAGGTTGAAGACGACGTCCGCCTCGGGGATGTCGGTCGCGAGGCCGATGACGAGGACGTCCTGCCCCGCCAGGCGGCGTGCCACCGGCGAGATCGCCTTCGGGTCCGTCGGGCACACGATCACCGCCTTGGCGCCGGCGGCGACGAGGTTCTCGATGCCGGAGACCTGCTCGCCGGACTCGCCGTCGGGGTCGGAGGTGACGACGTCGATGCCGCAGTCGCCGAGGACGCTCTGCAGTCCCTTCTCGACCAGCGGGAAGTAGCCGCCCGAATTGGAGTACGGCGAGTAGCCGACGCGGGTGAGCCCGACGCCGTCGCACTCGGCCGGGCGCTCGCCGGCCGGGGGTGACGAGGTCGCGCTCTGACAGCCGGTCAGCGGCAGCAGCACCACCGCGGCCGCGGCCAGTGCCGACGTCAGGCGGCGGGATCTCGTGGTGGGTCCGTGGACGTGCATCGTGTCTCCTTCGACAGGCAGTGCGGGTGGGGCGACTCCCCGCGAGGGGATCGACGCCACCGGCCACTCTGCCGACGCAGCGGCCCGGAGTCATCCGGACGGCGACGCGCATCTGCCCGCCATCTGGCGGATGGCAGCGCCACCACGGACGGCCCCCGGCGGCCGGATGACCGAGCGCGGATCCCGGTCATCCGTTCATCGGAGGGGTGGGCCCGACGCTGACCGGCGCAGAGTCGAGGAGACGCCTCGGGGATCGACCCGGGCGCGACGCGCACCGAGCGAAGGAGAAGAGACCATGAACGAGAAGCACCTGACGGACGTTCGGGACCTGCCGATGACCGTGTTCGAGGTGGCGGACCAGGGCGGGGTCGTCGAGTCCCTCACCGCCGGTCACGGCATGAAGGAGCTCGCCGACTCCAACTGCGTCTGCTACATCTGCTGCGGCGGCCCCGCCGCCTGAGCGCCGAGTGCGCGCCGGTCGACCGCTCGGCACGGCTCGCGAGCACGCGTCCCTCCGCGTGCCGCACCGGGCTCCCGTCCCGCTTCACGCAGGACGGGAGCCTTCTGCTGTCCGCGGCGACGCCGGAGGGGCAGCCCACCGGCCCTCCGGCGAGACCGTCTCGGCGACCGCCGCCGCGTACTCGGCGTGCCGGTCGTGGGCCGGCTGCCCGAAGGACCGCTGCAGGACCGTGCCGAGGAGCCGGGCGCAGTCGCCGTTGCGATCCGCGTCGCCGGCCCCCTCCGGCCGGAGGACGAAGCCGCCGACGACCGCTTTGACGGCCAGCCGCCCGGATTCCGAGCGCGCGTCGCCGAGCACGAGGTGGTGCCGGCTGAGAACGCCGAGGTAGCCCGGGTCGGAGAGCCGGGAGACGAGCGAGAGCCCGAGCCGGTCGGGCGCTCCGGGCCGGGCGCCGCGCGAGCCGAGGACCGCGCTGTCCCCTCGGTTGTAGGCGCCGAGCAGCGGCACCGCCATGGTCCCGTGGTAGAGCATCGCGGCCGTGAGGCCGAACGCGACCAGCTCCGGCCGGCGCAGGAGGGCCGCCCCGAGCTCGGCGTCGATCCGGCCAGCCTCGCGGACGAGGACGGCGTCGAGGAGCTCGTCCTTGCTGCTCCAGTGCAGGTAGAGCGTGCCCTTGCCGACGTGCGCGGCGTCGGCCACGTCCTGCATGCAGACCTTGCGGTAGCCCCAGCGGAGGACGAGATCGCGCATGGCGTCGAGGATGCGCTCCCGCCGCCGCGGGTCGGCGGTCTCGGGACGGCGCGGATGGGCGACCTCCGAGCTCCGGCGGAGACCCGGCTCGCTCCGCGCGGCTCCGCTCCCTGATGCGGACGTCACGGGAACGGGTGCGGGTCGGGGTTCAGCTCGTCCGGGAGCAGGTCGCGGTCGAGCCTGCCGAGCCGCCGCGGCAGCTCGAGGAGCCGGGGAAGCCCGTCGATCCTGCGGTTGCGGTGGCCGAAGGTCATCGGCACGGCGCCCGGCACGAGCACCTTCACGCAGGCGAACCCGCCCGTGCGGTGCTCCGGCGTGGTCTGGTCGACGACGAGCACCTCGCCGATCCGGTCCACCGCAGCGCGGAGATCGACCGCCAGGTCCGCGGCGTCCGGGCGCACGCGGTCCGCTCCGCCGATGTCGTCGGCGCGGATCGTCGGACCGCCGCGGAGGAAGTCGAGGCGGTGGCGGGCGTCCGGGTGCGCGGAGAGGGCGGAGTGGTCGAGCATCGTCCGCACGGCGGAGGGGTCGCGCACCATCTGCGCGGCGTGCGCCTCCTCGCCCGGGTAGCGCCGGAGGAGGTCCGCCAGGATCGGACCGAGCTCGTTCATCGCGCCGAGCAGAGCGCGCTCGGGGTCCAGGCCCGCCCCGGCGGTGCAGAGCGCAGCCGGTCCGGAGCCGCCCTGCCGCGTCGCCAGCAGCCACACCGCCGGGATGCCCCAGTCCGTCGTGACGTCGAAGGCGGTGACGTCGTAGCCGGTCGCCGCGGTGATCGCCGCCGCCTGAGCGGGGACGAGGGGGTCGCGGCAGCTGGTCAGGTCGATGGCGGCGGGCGTGCTGCGGGTGTACCAGGTGCAGAGGAACGCGTCGCGCTCGACCGTCTCCAGCAGGCCGTGCAGGGCGGCCTCCTCCCAGGAGGAGCCGAGCGCGCAGCCGTTCGAGACCTCGTAGTACGACACGGGGTCGTCCCCGCGCAGTCGCTGCGAGAAGTAGTAGGCGAGGGCCTCGGGGACCAGGCGCGCGCGGCCCTCGGCGAAGGAGTGCGCCCAGACCCACTGGATCGGCACGTCCTCGTCGAACCGCCGGTAGCGGAAGGCCGGATCGTCGTAGGACTCGTCCGGATGGCGGCCGAAGACGTCGGGATGCACGGCGTCGGCGGCGAGCTGCTGATAGCTCCCCCGCACCGTCGAGCGGCGCCCGCCCGGCGCGACTCCCCCGTAGCGCTCGAGCGCCTCCAGCACGGCGGTGACCTCGGCGGACCGGTAGTCGCGGCCGCGCCCGTAGCCCGGCTCGACGAGGCCGTCGAGCCGCATCGGCATCGGGGCGGCCGCCATGACCAGCCCGCCCTCGTCCCCGCGGCGCGTGGCGGCGATCGTCCCGCAGAAGGGGTCGATGTAGAGCGAGCGGAGCGCGTCGGATTCGCTCACGACGTCTCGGATCCGAGCGCCGAACGGGGTCGACTTGGGTTGCGGCGCGAGGACGTGCTGGGCAGCCGCGGCGGTGTCCTCCGGGAGGTCGCCGCAGAGCTCGCAGAGGGGCTCGGGGAGGAAGGCGTGCGACTCCACCTCCAGGGTGTCGAGGCGGACCACCGCGACCCGGCGCTGGGCGCCCGCCGCCTCGCACTCCCGGGCCAGGAGGCGCTCGAGCGCGATCGCCGCGACGTCGGCCGCCAGCTCGTCGAGCGCCTCGGGGCGGCGGCCCTCGAGCTGCTCCGCGTACTCCGCCCGCAGCCGCACCCGCCACGGCTCCGCGCCGCCGAGGCGTTCCCGGCGGAGCGCCAGGCACTGCGGGCAGCCCGGGAGTCCGGGACGGACGAGGGGCCCGATCACGATGCGGCTCACCTCGACGTGCACGGGCAGCCACGGGACGTCCGCCGCGGGGCGGCTCGGGATCCGCCAGGTGTCGGACGCCCGGACGGCGACCCCGCTCAGCGCGCCGATGCCGGCCAGCGTGCACTGGAGCAGTCCGTCGTCCGCGGGATCCGCCTCCTCGACCGCGCTGGCGCTCACGGCAGGATCACCACCTTCCGGACGACGAGCCCGAGTCGCGCGACGACGGGATCGTGGTCCAGGTCGACCACGACGGCCCGGGGATCGGAGGTGGGAGCCGCTTCCCGCGCAAGCCTCAGCGCCTCCTCCTCCGTGTCGGCGACCCCGAGGCCGCCCGCCGCAGGCGCGGCGTCCGAGCAGCGGAAGGCGAGGGAGACCGGGACCCGGACGGTCGCGCCGTCGGCCAGGCGTCGGCCCGGCACGGTGCCCTCCGCCGGTGCGGTGACGAGGTCGCGGACCGCTGCGCGCAGCTCCTCGACAGTCGCGGTCGGCGCAGCGACGGCGCGTCCTGCGGCGTCGAGCACCCGACGCGGATCGAGGACCGACTCCGCGCGGACCGCGAGTGCCCGGCGCACGGCGTCCGCCCGTGCCTCCGCGAAGTCGGCGCCCTCGCCGACGACCTCGACGTCGCGCCGGTCGACGACGGCGTCGCAGGCGACCAGGGCTCGGGAGTGGTGGCGCGGCACCTGCGGCAGGTCCGCCTCCTCGATCAGCCGGACGACCCCGAAGTCGGGATCGACGAGCGTCATCGCGCGCTCCTCGAACGGGCCGGTCGCCTCCGGCTGCCCGGCCTGCCACGGGTGCGGGCTGATCCGGGTGAGCACGGTTCCGTCCGCAGTGACCGTCGTGGCCCGCCACGGATCCGTGCGATCGGACGCTGTCCGGCGGACCAGCTGGGCGACGGCCAGCCGGAGCACGTGCCCCTCGGGCCTGCCCGCCTCGACCCCGCGCTCTGCCGCTGCCACCAGCACCGGGAGCAGCTCCGCCCCGGGCGCCGGGCCGACGACGAGCGCCGCGCCGTCGCGGAGGAGTACCGCCCCGTACGTGCGCTCCGGGTGCTCGCGGACGCCGTCGATCAGCCACCGCCCCTCGACCGGACCGACGGCGAGCCAGGACTCGGGGAGTGCTCGTCCGCTCCGCGCCACCGCGCGCTGCAGGAGTTCCGTCTCCCCGAGGAGGCGGACACGACCGGCGACGGGAGCCGCCCGGAGGAGGCCGAGACTGAGCATCGCGCTCTGCACGCGCCGGACCTGGTCGGCCCGGGCCGGATCGAGTGATCGCGCCCGCTCCTCGACGTCGTCGTCGGCCAGGATCCACGCGGCGATCACGCGCATCCAGCCCGCGACCTCGCCGGCGAGCTCGATGTCGCCGGCGTCGGTCATGCCGTACGTGCGGCCCTCGTGGTCGATCACGCAGGCGCTGGTGTCCACGGTGAGGGTCATCGCGCCACCGCCGTCACCGGTCGCGGGCTCGACCCGACGATGAACTGGCCCACGCTGCACTCGAGCAGGGGGTCGCGACCGGTCGCCTCGGCGAAGGCGACCGGGTCGTCGGTGCCGAGCGGGCAGCCCGCCAGCCCCATCGCGCTGCACGCCCCGGCGAGCGCCTGGTAGAGGACCCCGGTGTCCTTCAGCACGAGCTCGAACGCCATCCTCTGGTACTTCCACATCACGCGGCCGACGCGGGCCGAGACGACGATGAGGACCTGCGGAGGGACCCCCGTCGCCGCGACCCTGCTCGCGACCTGGACCATCCGGCGCACGGCGGGAGCGCCGATGCCGCACACCTCCTCGAGCTCGTGGCGGTGCGCGTCGTAGTGGTAGAACGCCGGCCCGAGCCCGGCGCAGCGCGAGACGGCGAGGTACAGCTCGAGCTCTGCGAGCGAGCCGCCGGACGGCCGCGGCGAGCTGACCACCTCCGTCCCGTGGTCGACGCGCAGCCCGCGGACCCGATCCGTCCGGAACAGGAGCTCCCCGAGCTCGGCGACGTCGATCGGCGCGGCGTCGTCGTGGTCGCGCAGGGACGCCCGGCGCTCGACGACCTCGGCGTAGGGCGGGTCACTCGCGCGCAGGGCGGCGAGATCGACTGCGGGGAAGGCGACCCGGCGCCCGCCGAACGGGACCGGAGCGGCACCCTCCGGGGGGAAGCCCGCCTTCTGGCCCCACCAGGTGCCGCCGAAGTCGGCGACCGGGCCGCGGTAGCCCTGCCGGCTCCGGTCGTGGAAGAGCAGCTCGTGGGGTGCCCACTGCCGGTAGCGGTACTCGGTGTCCTCCGGTCCATCCGGCAGGGCGAGGAAGCCGTGCCGGCGCAGCTCGCGGCGCAGAGCGGCGGCGAGACCGCCGGAGCCCGAGAGCGCGTCGGCGAGCAAGGGCCGCCGGTGCAGCACGATCTCGGCGCTGGCCAGCGGGGACTCGACGAGCAGGTCGGCGCCGTCGCGGCGGACCACGGCGAACCTCGAGAGGTCGAGGTCGGCGGACAGTGCAGCAGCGGGCTCGACCGCGGCTCGCAGCGGGCGGACGACGAAGCCCGGACCGTCGTCGTCCCCGAACTCCTGGACGAGCCAGCCGTCCTCGCGCAGCCGCACAGTGACGGGATCGTCGGCATCGCCCGGCCCGCCCTCGACGAGCTGCCGGAGGCGCTCGTCGACGTCCGCGCCGTCGCCGAGCGCAAGCGCTCGCGGCCACGCCATCACGGTCGTGACGTTGCCGTCCCGTGTCGCGTACACCCCCGGTCGCAGGCGCTCAGTGCGAGGTCCCGGCACGTTCTCGTCGCTCATGACGGCTCCTTCTCCCTCGAGAGGCGGGCGGCCCGAAGCTCGGAAAGGAGGTCTCGGCGAAGGTGACCCGTCTCGAATATCGACAGAACGTCACTTTAGCGTCGGGGCCCGACGACGCGATCGCTGTGCGCCAGGGACGCGCAAAAGGCGCTCCATGCTGATCGAGTAGCCCGCGCAGCGGGCATGCGAGATGCACCCACGTCAGGAGGGCGTGTCTGCCGACCCACCCTGCTGATGACGGTGGGTCTCGATACGCCCCTGCGGGGCTACTCGACCAGCATGCACTTCCCCGCGGGCTACTCGGCCGGCATGCACATCCCTGCAGGCTGGTCAGCCGGCATGCGCATCCCTGCGAGCTACTCGGCCGGCGTGCACATCCCTGCGGGCTGCTCAACCGGCATGACGGCGGGATCGCGTGCTCGTCCTCGTCACCTGCCGGCGGAAGGCGTCGCCGCTCGATCGCGGTGGCGGAGGGCTAGGGATTCGAACCCTAGAGACATCTCTGCCCACCAGTTTTCAAGACTGGCTCCATCGGCCGCTCGGACAGCCCTCCCTGCCGCTCCCCGCGGGGAGAGACAGTCGATGGTAACCGACGGTCCGCGCGGCGCGGGAGCGGCGGGCGCTGCGTCGGGTCAGCGCAGGTCGGCGAGGGCGACGGCGACGCCGTCCTCGTGCACGCCGGGGAGGATCGCGGACGCGACGGCGAGGACCTCGGCGGGCGCCTGGCCCATCGCCAGGCCGGCGCCGTGCTCGGCGGCCCAGGTGAGCATCTCGATGTCGTTGCGGCCGTCGCCGAGCGCGACCACGTCGCTCCGCTCGATGCCGAGACGGTTGCGGACCAGCTCGAGCGCGGTCGACTTGTTGACGCCGTGCGGGGCGATGTCGAGCCAGGCGGTCCAGCCGATGGCGTAGCTGACCTGGTGCAGGCCCATCCGCTCGACGAGCTCGGTGAACTCCTCGATGCCGGTGCCGGGCGAGATGACGACCACGCGGGTGGACTGCACGCCCAGCAGCTCCTCGAACGGCACGTGCACCGTCTCGGCGCCCATCACGGCCCCGCCGGGGAAGGCCTCGGTGTAGGAGAAGGCGCCGTCGGCGTCCTCGACGGCGTAGTGCGCGTCGGGCAGTTGGCGGCGGATGGTCTCCAGGACCTCGGTGGGGTCGAAGGTCTCGACGACGTCGGGGCGGTAGCCGCCCTCCGCCTCGGGGTCGCGGCGCAGGGTGACGGCGCCGTTGCAGCAGATGACGAACTCGGGCGAGATGCCCAGGCGCGCCACCACGGGCAGCGTTGTCGACGGCGAGCGGCCGGTCGCGAGCATGACCTCGTCGCCCTGGGCGACTGCGCCCGCGATCGCCTCGACGACCGCGTCGGTGATGGTGCCGTCCTCGTGCATGACGGTGCCGTCGATGTCGAGGGCGATGAGGCGGCGGCCGGCGCTCATGCGGTGCGGACCGGCTCGAGGACCTCGAGGCCGCCCAGGTGCGGGCGCAGCGCCTCGGGGACGAGCACCGAGCCGTCGGCCTGCTGGTGCGTCTCGAGCAGGGCGACGATCCAGCGGGTGGTCGCCAGGGTGCCGTTCAGGGTCGCGACGGGCGCCGTCTTCCCCGACTCGGTGCGGTAGCGGGTGTCCAGGCGGCGGGCCTGGAAGGTGGTGCAGTTCGAGGTCGACGTCAGCTCGCGGTAGGCGTCCTGGGTGGGCACCCAGGCCTCGACGTCGAACTTGCGCGCGGCGCTCTGGCCGAGGTCGCCCGCGGCGACGTCGATGACGCGGTAGTGCAGGCCGAGGCTCTGCAGCACGCCCTCCTGGTGGGCGAGCAGGCGCGCGTGCTCCGCCTCCGCGTCCTCGGGCAGCGTGTAGACGAACATCTCGAGCTTGTTGAACTGGTGCACGCGGATGATGCCGCGGGTGTCGCGCCCGCCCGAGCCGGCCTCGCGGCGGTAGCAGGTGCTCCAGCCGGCGTAGCGCTTCGGGCCGCCCGCGAGGTCGAGGATCTCGTCGGCGTGGTAGCCGGCGAGCGCCACCTCGCTGGTGCCGGTGAGGTAGAGGTCGTCGTCGCGGAGGCGGTACACCTCGTCGTCGTGCTCACCGAGGAAGCCGGTGCCGTCCATGATCTCGGGGCGCACCAGCGTCGGCGTGATCAGCGGCGTGAAGCCTGCCTCGAGGGCGCGCTCCAGGCCGAGGTTCATCAGCGCGATCTCGAGGCGGGCGACGAGGCCCTTGAGGAAGTAGAAGCGCGCGCCGCTGACCTTCGCGCCGCGCTGCATGTCGATGCCGTCGAGCAGCTCGCCGATCTCGAGGTGGTCGCGGGGCGCGAAGTCGAAGACCGGGCGCTCGCCGACGGTGCGCACGAGCTCGAACTTGTCCTCGCCACCGGCGGGAACGCCGTCGATGATCGGGTTGGCCAGCCGCTTCACGAGCGAGCCGAAGCGCTCGTCGGCCTCGGCGGCCTCCTGCTGCGCCTGCTTGGCCGCGGCGGCGAGGCGCTGCGCCTCGGCGACCAGGGCCGCCTTCTCGTCCTTCGGCGCCTTCGCGACGGTCTTGCCGAAGGCGTTCTGCTCGGCGCGGAGGCGCTCGGCCTCGGTGATCGCGGCCCGGCGTGCGCGGTCGGCCTCGAGGGCGTCGTCGACGAGCTCGACGGAGTCGCCGCGGGCCTCCTGCGAGCGCTTCAGGACGTCCGGGTTCTCGCGGAGAAGTACGGGATCAATCACCCCAGCAGTTTAGAGGGGCCGGGAGGCGCGCCTGAGGATCGGCCGGGCGGACCGAACCGGCGGGGCCGGGGCTGCGAACCACTTCTGCGCCACCTCCCCCGACGGACGGCGCCGGCCCCCTCCGTTCCCCCGCGAGAGGGCCGCAGCTCTCCACAGCAGCTCTCCACCGCAGCTCCCCGACCTCAGCCCGAGAGGCCCCGCCATGACTCCCCGACCCCCGACCGTGCGCGTCGAGCGCTCCGGACCCGTCGCCCGCCTGATCCTCGACCGGCCCGACGCCCTCAACGCTCTCGACCTCGACACGGCCCTGCAGCTGGTGCGCGCCCTGATCACGCTGAACGCCGACGCGGGCTGCACCGTCCTCGTCGTCGAGTCCGCGGGTCGCGCGTTCTGCACCGGCGGCGACGTCTCGGCGATCATGGTCGCCGACCGGCCCGACCAGTACCTCCGCGATCTGGCGACGACCGCGGGCGAGGCCTTCCGCCTGCTCGGCGAGAGCAGCGCCGTCGTCGTCTGCGCGATCGACGGCATCACCGCGGGAGCCGGGATCGCCTTCGCGCTCGCCGCCGACATCGTCGTCGCGACGCCCGCCGCCACCTTCGTCAGCGCCTACGGCGACGTCGGGCTGGTGCCGGACTGCGGCGTCACGGCGACTCTGCCCGCGACGATCGGCCGCCGCCGCGCCCTCGACTTCGTGCTCTCCGGCCGCTCGGTCCGGGCCGCTGAGGCGCTCGAGTGGCAGCTGGTCACCGAGGTCGTCCCCCGCGCCGAGCTCGCGGCCCGTGTCGATGAGCGCGTCCGGGCGCTCGCCGCCCGCCCACCGCTGGTGGCCGCCGCCGCCAAGCGACTGCTGAACGCCGAGCCGCTCGACCTGCGCGAGCGGATCGAGGAGGAGACCGACACCCTCGTCGAGCTGCTCGCGACCGAGCGCACCCGCGCGCTGCTCGAGGCCGAGCACGAGCGGCAGCAGCGCCGCCGGACCCGCAGCAGCATCGCGGCCTGACCGCGCACCTTCGTCAGGACCGGGCGACGAGCCCGCCGAGATCGCGGATCGACGCCGCCCCCGACTGCTGCAGCATGACCCGGAACTCGCGGTCGAGGAGCCCGAGCAGCCCGGCGACCTCGTCGGCACCGCCCACGGCGAGCGCCCACATCAGCGGCCGCCCGACGAAGACCGCGCGGGCCCCGAGCGCGAGAGCCGCGAGCACGTGCCGGCCCGTGCGCACCCCGCTGTCGATGTAGACCTCGGCGTCGGCGCCGACCGCGTCGACCACCTCGGCGAGCGCCCCGACCGCGGTGATCGAGCCGTCCATCCGCCGGCCGCCGTGCGTCGAGACGACGACCCCGGAGGCGCCCGCGTCGACCGCGCGCCGGGCGTCCTCGCCGCGCAGCACGCCCTTCACCAGGACCGGCAGACCGCTGACCGAGCGCAGGCGGCCGATGTCGTCGAGTCCCGGGTTCGGCACGGGACGGCCGAGGACCAGGGCGCGCTCCTGCTCGGTCAGGTTGCCGAGCCGCGCCTTCCCGGGGATCTCCGGCCAGGTCAGCGGCTCGATGCCGGGGCGCTCGCCGCGCAGCACCGGCATCTCGACCGTGAGCATCAGCGCGCGGGCGCCGTTCGACGCGGCCCGCTCGATGAGCGCGTGGGTCACGTCGCGGTCCGCGAGCAGGTAGACCTGGAACCACCACGGCGCACCCGCCGCGGCGATCCGCTCGAACGGCAGCGCCGTGTTCGTCGAGACGCCGAGCAGGGTGCCGGCGCGCGCCGCCGCCTCCGCCATCGCGATCTCGCCCCGCGGATCCGCCGCGTTCTGCTGCGCCATCGGCGCGATCAGCACGGGGCCCCGCACCTCGGTGCCGAGGACCGTGGTCGTGGTGTCGCCGTCGAGCTCGCCGCGCAGCGCCGCCGGTCGGAAGCGGATCGCGTCCCAGGCCGCGAGGTCGGCGTCGCGCTCCGAGCGGCCGCCCGCGACGGCGCCGTAGTAGTCGGCGACGAACCAGGGCAGCGCCTCGCGGGCGCGCTCCTCCAGCTCGGCGACGAGTCGGCGGGTCGGTGCGCTGTCGGCGGTCATGGGCGGCCTCCCCTTCGAGGGCGCCGGTGCGGCGCAGGGGCGGGCCGGGAGGCTCCGCCGCGGCTCGACTGTACCCGCGGGCGCCGCCCCGCGATCGGAGGGGCGCCGCGCTGCCTTCTCGGCTACGGTGGTCCCTGCGAAGGGGAGTAGTTCCCACCGTCCGCCGAGCGGACGACGAGGCGCGTCGACATGCTGGTCCGGAGAGTCCCGGACCCGGCGCGCCACCCGGATCCTCGCGGAACCGGGCGAACGAGACCTTCGGCCAGTCGACACGTGTCCTGGCCGGTCCTCTCGTGCGGGTCGGCCGGGGTGCCGAAGCCCAGGAGATCCCATGGCGACCACCGCCCGAGACACCCCTTCCTCCCCCACTCCCGTGCAGATCCGCCGCTGGCGGCGCTACCTCGCCGACGAGCTGGCCGAGGCCGCGAGCTACCGCGATCTCGCCGAGCGCCGCTCCGGCGAGGAGCGCGAGATCCTGCTCGCCCTGGCCGCCGCCGAGGGCCGGCACGAGGAGCACTGGCGCGAGCTGCTCGGGCCGGCCGCCGAGCCGCAGCCGCGGCCGGACCTGCGCACACGGCTGCTCGGCTTCCTCACCCGGCAGTTCGGCTCGGTCTTCGTCCTCGCGCTGATCCAGCGCGCCGAGGCCCGCTCGCCCTACGCCGACGACGACGACGCGACGGAGGCGATGGCCGCCGACGAGCGGATCCACGGCGAGGTCGTCCGCGGGCTCGCCGAGCGCGGCCGCAACCGGCTCTCGGGCACCTTCCGCGCCGCGGTCTTCGGCGCCAACGACGGCCTGGTCTCGAACCTGGCGCTCGTCCTCGGCGTCGGCGCGAGCGGAGTCGGCACCGGGGTCGTGCTGTTCACCGGCATCGCCGGGCTGCTCGCGGGCGCGCTCTCGATGGGCGCCGGCGAGTTCGTCTCGGTGCGCTCGCAGCGCGAGCTGCTCTCCGCCTCCTCCCCCGACCTCGACACCAACCACGTCGTGCCCGACCTCGACGTCGACGCCAACGAGCTCTCGCTCGTCTACCGCGCCCGCGGGCTCTCGCAGGAGGACGCGGACGCCCGCGCGGCCCGGGTCTTCGCGGGACTGCGCGGCGGCGCGGCGCCGACCTCGCCGATCACCATCGGCGGAGTGAAGGCCGACCCGTCGGTCGACGAGTACGAGTCGATCGGCACCGGCATGGGCGCGGCGCTGTCGAGCTTCTGCTTCTTCGCCTCGGGCGCGATCATCCCGGTGCTGCCCTACCTGCTCGGGATGTCCGGCCTGGCCGCGGTGGTCCTCGCGTCCGTCCTGGTCGGCCTGGCGCTGCTCGCCACCGGCGCGATCGTCGGCCTGCTCTCCGGCGCGCCGCCCCTCGCCCGCGCCCTGCGCCAGCTCGGCATCGGCTACGGTGCGGCGCTCGTCACCTACCTGCTCGGGCTGCTGTTCGGCGCGTCGGGGGTCTAGAGGACACGCTGCTCAGTCAGCCAGCGCAACGGCCTGCCCCATGCTGATCGAGTAGCGCGCGCAGCACGCGTATCGAGATCCACTTCCGCCGGAAGTGCTGGTGACAGCAGGTCTCGATACGCCCCTGCGGGGCTACTCGACCAGCATGTGTGCGGGTGTCTCTTCCAAGTGGATCCCCCTCCGCCGGAGGGGCCGGCGTCAGAGGGTCGTCGCCTCGGACTCGGCCTCGACGTCGTCGGAGGGAGCCTGCTTGGCGGGCCGGGCCCGCCAGCGCAGGGCCGCGACGCCCATCGCCAGCAGCAGCGCGAACGGCAGGCTGCCCAGCAGCGGGATCGAGGCGTAGTAGGTGATCTGGCGCTGGATCCACTCCGGTGACGGGGTGTCGGAGTCGCCGTAGTACGACGCGGGCGGCGAGGAGTAGCCGCTGTAGAGCAGCGCGACGCCGAGCACGCTGCCGGCCAGCCCCGCGAGCAGCAGGGCGAGCAGCCAGGGGTTCCGCCAGAGCGGCGCCGACGGCTCCACGGCGACCTCGACACGGCGGACGGCCACCTCCTCGGGCGCGGGATCGGCGAACGGCTCCCGGGCCGGCGCCGCGTCCGAGGGCAGCCGGGCGGGCGCGCTGATCGGAGCGCCGCCCTCGGCCGCCCGCCGCGAGCGCCGGCTGTCGGCCGTGGTCGCGATGTCGGCGAGGGCGGGCGGCCGCCGGCGCGCGATCCCCTCCGGTGCCGTCCCTGGCCGGGTGAAGGCGCGCTCGTCGCCGCGCACCCGGTCCACTCCCCCGGCGAAACCCCGCTGGAAGGCGGCGTCGTACCGCGGATCGACGCGCTCGCGCTCGGCTCCGCCTCGTTCAGTCATCGTCGACCTCCGGTTCGCTGCCGAGGATCCCGCGCAGCCAGTCGCGGGCCTCGATGAACACCTCGTCGTCGTAGCGTCGCACGTACGAGACCGGACGGCGATCCGCACGGGGATACGAGCCGAGGAAGATCACCCGCGGACTGAAGCGGCGGAGCCCCAGAAGGGCGTCGGCGACCCGCTCGTCGTGCACGTGGCCGTCGAGGTCGATGACGAAGCGGTAGCGGCCGAGGGCGTCGCCGATGGGCCGCGACTGGATCATGCTCAGGTTCACTCCGCGGGTCGCGAACTGCTCCAGCATGTCGAGCAGCGCTCCCGGGGCGTCGGAGGGCAGCTCGACGATCAGGCTGGTCTTGTCGGCGCCGGTGGCCTCGGGCAGCTCCCGCGAGCGGGAGACGTGGACGAAGCGGGTGACCGCGTTCGGGTTGTCGCCGATCCGCTCCGCGAGAACCTCGACGTCGTGGTGGGCGACGATGCCCGGCGGCGCGATCGCGGCCTGCGCGGGCGAGCCCGCGAGCAGGTCGATCGTGGCCTGCACGTTGCTCGACGCCGGCAGGTGCTCGTGGCTCGGGATCGTCCGGTCGAGCCACCCGCGGCACTGGCCGTAGGCGACCGGGTGCGCGGCGACGATCCGCACGTCCTCGAGCCGCGAGCCCGGGCGGCCGACCAGGATGAACGACACCGGCACGAGGTACTCGCCGACGATCCGCACGCCCGGGATCTTCGCCAGCGCGTCCTGCGCGGCCGTCACTCCGCCCTCGACCGAGTTCTCGATCGCGATCACCGCGCCGTCGCTGCGCCCCGAGACCAGGTCGTCGAGCGCCTCGCCGACGTTGCCGACGCTCCGCCAGACGTGCCCGCGCGCCTCGGGCACCTGCGCGAGCGCCGCCTCCGTGAACGTGCCGGAGGGCCCGAGATAGCTGTAGGTGCGGGGGGCGGAGGCGGTGTCGGGGACACCGTCGGAGGCGCGGTCGGGCATGGCGGACAGCCTAGCCAGCGCCTGTCCAGCCGGTATCGCGGCCCCGGCGCGACTGCCACTATGGACCCCATGACCGATCGCGCAGGGAAGCCGGCAGAGGCCTCCGATCTCATCGACGTCGAGGCCCTCGTGAGGGCGTACTACGAGAAGAAGCCGGACGTGTCCGACCCCTTGCAGAAGGTGGTCTTCGGCACCTCCGGGCATCGCGGCTCGTCGTTCGACACCGCCTTCAACGAGGACCACATCGCGGCGGTGACGCAGGCGATCGTCGAGTACCGCACGAACGAGGGCGTCACCGGGCCGCTGTTCATCGGCGCCGACACCCACGGCCTCTCGCGCCCCGCGCTGACGACCGCGCTCGAGGTGCTGGTGGCCAACGAGGTGCGCGTGCTCGTCGACGAGTTCGACGACTACGTGCCGACCCCGGCGCTCAGCCACGCGATCCTCCGCTACAACAACGACCCGTCGCACACCGACCGGGCCGACGGCATCGTGGTCACCCCCTCGCACAACCCGCCCCGCGACGGCGGCTTCAAGTACAACCCGCCGCACGGCGGCCCCGCCGACTCCGACGCCACCTCCTGGATCGCGAACCGCGCCAACGAGCTGATCGCCGACGGCAACCGCGACGTGAAGTCGGCCGAGCCGAGCGCCGTCGAGACCTACGACTACCGCACCCACTACGTCGCGGATCTGAAGAACATCATCGACATCGACGCGATCAAGAAGGCCGGCGTGAAGATCGGAGCCGACCCGCTGGGCGGCGCGTCGGTGCACTACTGGCAGCTGATCGCCGAGATGTACGAGCTCGACCTGACGGTCGTCAACGGCGAGGTCGATCCGGCCTGGGGCTTCATGACCCTGGACTGGGACGAGAAGATCCGGATGGACCCGTCCTCCCCCAGCGCGATGGCCTCGGTCGTCGCCCGCGCGGGCGACTACGACATCCTCACCGGCAACGACGCCGACGCCGACCGCCACGGCATCGTCACGCCCGACGGCGGCCTGATGAACCCCAACCACTACCTCGCGGTCGCGATCGACTACCTCTACCGCCACCGCTCCGGCTGGCGCGAGGACGCGGCGATCGGCAAGACGCTGGTCTCCTCCTCGATCATCGACCGGGTCGCGGAGTCGCTCGGCCGCCGCCTCTGGGAGGTGCCGGTCGGCTTCAAGTGGTTCGTGCCCGGCCTGGTCGACGGCTCGGTCGGCTTCGGCGGCGAGGAGTCGGCGGGTGCGTCGTTCCTCCGCTTCGACGGGACCGTCTGGACCACCGACAAGGACGGCATCCTGCTGGCGCTGCTCGCCTCGGAGATCGTCGCCGTCACGGGCAAGAGCCCGTCGGCGCTCTACCGCGAGCTGACGGAGCGCTTCGGCGACCCGGTCTACGAGCGCGTCGACGCGGTCGCCACGAAGGCGCAGAAGGCGGCGCTCGGCAAGCTCGACGGCGACGCGATCTCGGCGACCACCCTCGCCGGCGAGGAGATCGTCGCCAAGCTCTCGAAGGCCCCCGGCAACGACGCGGCGGTCGGCGGCGTCAAGGTCGTCACCGAGAACGCGTGGTTCGCCGCGCGCCCCTCCGGCACCGAGGACGTCTACAAGATCTACGCCGAGTCCTTCCGCGGCCTCGACCACCTGCACGAGGTGCAGGCCGAGGCCCGCACCATCGTCGACGCCGCCCTGGGCTCCTAGCCCGCGCGCCGCCCGCGGCTCGCGGCCGCTGAGTCGCCCGAGAAGGCTCGTTCCCCACCCCGGGAACGAGCCTTCTCGGGCGAGTCACTGCCGCAGCGCCGCGCGCACCTGGGCGACGACGGAGTCGAGGTCGGCGAGGTCGTCGCCGGTGAGCTCGATCACGGTCCAGCCGGCCGCGCGGAGGCGGCGGGCGCGCGCGACGTCCCTGCGCCACTGGCCGGGCTCCGAGCGGTGGTAGTCGCCGTGGTACTCGATGATCAGGCGTGCCCGGGCGAGGCACAGGTCGACCCGACCGAGGAAGGCGCCCGATTCGTCGCGGATCTCGACGTTCGCCTCGAGACCCCGGATGCCTGCGAGCACGAGCGCGACGCGGACCTGCGACTCGGGCCGAGACTCCGCGCGGCCGTCGAGCAGCCCGAGGGCTCGACGCAGGCGCGCGATCCCGCGTCGACCCGGGTACCGGGCGAGTGCGGCACGCAGGGACTCGTCGCCGACGAGACGACGGTGGAGGAGGTCGTCGCCGACCGCGACGAGGTCCGCCAGCTCGAGAACGGCACCGAGGTCGCACCAGGTGCGGGCCGGAGTGGTCAGCGCGCCTCGCTTGCCGACGACGATGTCGACGTCGCGATCGACCGTGAGGCTGCGGCCCGCCAGCCCTCGCGCGTGCGGGGCCCGGGCCGGTGCGACGACGGCGACGTCCAGGACGGCGCGCTGCTCCCAGTGCCGGTCGAGCGGAGCGCCCCACAGCAGCGCCGCGGTCGGTCCGCAGACGAAGACGTGGTCACCGAGCCGGTGCAGCACCGCCGCACAGCGATCCGCGAGCGTGACGGCCGGAGCCGACGATCTGACTCCGTAGGCCGGCGACGGGAACTCCGCCGACCGCATCCGCGCCCGCGACAGCCCCGCGGCGCTCCCCTCCGCCACCCTGAAGAGGCCCTCCGGCCCGTCGCCACTCACCGCGCCATGCTGGCGCCCCTGAGCGACCCGTGCGTCGAGTTGTCCACAGGCACCACTGACTCGCCCGAGAAGGCTCGTTCTCGGGGTGGAGAACGAGCCTTCTCGGGCGACTCAGTGGGTGACGGCTACCAGCGGGGGTGGACCGTGGGGCGGAAGTGGGTGTCGTAGAGGGCGTTGACGGCCTCCATGAAGGCGGGGCCGAGGGGGGCGGCGTCCGCGGCGGTGGCGTTCGCCTTCGCCTGCTCGACGGAGCGGGCGCCGGGGATGACGGCGGTGACGCCGTCCTGCTGGATGATCCAGGCCAGCGCGGCGGCGGCGGGGGCGAGGCCGTGGTCGGCGGCCAGGAGGGAGAACTCCTGGGCGGCCTCGACGCCGGTGGCGAAGTCGACGCCCGAGAAGGTCTCGCCGACGTCGAAGGCGGAGCCGTCGCGGTTGTAGGTGCGGTGGTCGTCGGGCGCGAAGGTCGTCTCCGTCGTGTAGCGGCCGCTGAGGAGGCCGGACGCGAGCGGGACGCGTGCCAGGATTCCGACGCCGGCCTCGCGGGCCGCCGGCAGCACCGCGTCGAGCGGCTTGAGGCGGAACGCGTTCAGGATGATCTGGACGCTCGCGACGTTCGGTCGAGCGATGGCAGTGAGCGCCTCCTCCGTGCGCTCGACCGAGACGCCGTAGTGCGCGATCGCGCCCTCGTCGACCAGGGTGTCCAGCGCGTCGAAGACGGCGTCGTCGGAGTAGACGGAGGTCGGCGGGCAGTGCAGCTGCACGAGGTCGAGCGTGTCGACGCCGAGGTTCGAGCGCGAGCGGTCGGTCCAGGCGCGGAAGTTGTCCAGCACGTAGTTCGCGGGGATCTGCTCCACGCGGCGGCCCATCTTCGTCGCGACGAAGACGCCCGCGTCGGGGTGCGCGGCCCGCCAGGCGCCGATGGTCCGCTCGCTGCGGCCGTCGCCGTAGACGTCGGCGGTGTCGAAGAGGGTGACGCCGGACTCCGCCGCGGCGTCGAGGATCGCGAGGGCGTCGCTCTCCGCGACGTCCCCCCAGTCGGCACCGAGCTGCCAGGTTCCGAGGCCGACGACGGAGACGGGCGCACCGGTGCGGCCGAAGATTCGAGTTTCCATCCCACCACCGTAGGTGCGGCCGGAGGATGCGAGCAGCCCCTTGCGCGTGCCCTACCGTCGGAGCATGAGCCTCGTCGTCCTCGGAAGCGCCAATCTCGATCACGTCCACCGGGTGGCCCGCATCCCCGCGCCCGGCGAGACCGTGCTCGCCCTCGACTCCCGCACCTTCCCCGGCGGCAAGGGGCTCAACCAGGCGGTCGCCGCCGCCCGCACGGTCGCGGGCAGCAGCTTCGTCACGAGCCTCGGCCGCGACGCCGCGGGCGACGAGCTCGCGGGGCTGCTGGCGGAGGAGCCGCTCGAGCTGCACGCGCGCCGGGGCGACGAGCGCACGGGCACCGCGCAGATCACGGTGGACGACTCCGGCGAGAACGCGATCGTCGTCGACTCCGGCGCCAATGCCGCCTTCACCGACCTGACCGCGGCGGAGGAGGCGCTGATCGCCGGCGCCTCGGCGCTCCTGCTGCAGCTCGAGATCCCGGTCCCGACCGTGCTGGCGGCGGCGCGGGCCGGCCGCGCGGCGGGGACCACCACGATCCTCAACGCGGCGCCGATCGGCCCGCTGCCCGAGGAGCTGCTCGCCGAGCTGGACGTGCTGATCGTCAACGAGCACGAGGCGCGCGAGCTCGGCGCCGAGCGCGGCATCGCGGCGGCGGACGACACCGCCCTCGCCGTCGCCCTCACCGCGCTCGTCCCGGTGGTGCTGGTGACGCTCGGCGCGGACGGCGTCGTGGTCGCCGTCCGCGACCGCGAGCCGGTGCGCGCACCGGCCTTCCGCGTCTCCGTCGTCGACACGACCGGCGCGGGCGACACCTTCTGCGGCGTCTTCGCGGCACGGCTCGCGGCCGGCGGCGAGAGGCTCGACGACCCGGCCGCGCTGGTCGAGCTCGTCCGCTGGGCGACCGCCGCCGCGGCGATCTCGGTCACCCGGGCGGGAGCGGCGGTCTCGACGCCGACGGCCGGCGAGACGGAGGCGTTCCTCGCCGAGCACGGCGCCTAGCGGCGGCACCCTCAGCGACGGCGCACTCCGGCGTCAGTCGACGGAGGCGATCCGGACCGCGACGCGCGCGCGGCGCCCGGGGTGCTCGCGCCGGCACCACTCGCGCACCGCGGAGCCGACCGCGCGGGCGATGTCCGGCGCCGACGACTCGGCGGCGACGCAGACGTCCGCGGACACCGACACCTCGTCGCCGAGGACGCGGACGAGCACCGGCTCGGCGAAGGTGCCGCCGGAGACCGCGCCGAGCGGGCCGTCCGCCGGATCGACGGTGGCGGGCGTCAGCGCGCCGGCCGCGTGCGCGAGGACGTCGCGCACCTGGCCGCGCGCCGGGACGAGCATCGCCACTCCTGCGAGGGCGCGGATCTCGGCGGTGAGCACGGCGGCCGCACTCGGCGCGGATCCACCGGGGGCCGCCGCGGGGACCAGCACGGCCGGGGCGACGGGGAGCTGCTCGGACCCGGTCACGACTCCTCCTCCCCCGGGACGTAGACGTCCTCGACGCGCACGTCGATCGTCGAGACGCGCAGCTCGGTCTGGGTGAGCAGGCGGGAGTGGATGCGCTCGCGCACCTGCTGCGCCGCGTCGGCGATCGGCACGCCCCAGAACACCGAGATCGTCACCTCGACCGCGATGTCGGCACCCGGATCGGCGACGTCGCCCTGCAGCCGGCAGCGGCCGACGAGGACTCCGGAGACGCTGTCGCCCGCCTCGCGGACGATGCCGCGGACGGCGCCCTCGGTGATCGTCAGCTCGACATCCGGATCGGTGCTCGCGAGCGGGATGTCCCGTCCGGCCCGCGCCTCGCGCCGAACCTGGGTGAGGATCGAGCCGAACCAGCTCTCGGCGGGGGCCGGCAGGTGCGCCGCGTCGTCGTCGATCAGCGCACCGGAGAGCGCGCGGACGCGCTCGAGGGCGCGCAGCGTGCGCCGGTGCTCCGGCGACTCCTCGATGGCGGGGTCGTAGGGCAGGCGGCCCCGGTCCAGGTAGTCGCCGAGCTCGTCGATGCCGATCGCGTCGGCGGAGCCGGCGTCCGGATCGGCGTCGGCGTCGTCCGCGACCAGCGGCACGGGCAGCGGCAGCACGGCGTCCTCGCCGGTGCCGGGCAGGCCGGGCGTCTCGTCCGGGGTCATCGCGCCGACTCCTTCATCGCGCCGACTCCTTCATCGCAGGCCCTCATCGCCAGTCCTCCATCGCCACGACCAGCGACTCCCGTGCTCGGGCGAGCTTGCCGCGGACGGCGGTGGCGGTGATGCCGAGGTGCTCGGCGATCTCACTGTACGACTCGCCGCCGACCTCGCGGAGCAGCCAGCACTGCCGCTGGGTCTCGGGCAGCTCGGCCAGCGCCTGGGCGAGAGCGCGCATCGCGTCGCTCTGCTCGACCGACTCGAACGGCCCGGGCTCGCGGGCCGGCGGGTGCTCGACGGCGTCGACGTCGTCGACCGGCTTGCGCTGGCGGAGCAGGTCGACGCTGGAGCGGCTGACGATCCGCATCATCCAGCTCCGCACGCTCGCCGGCTCCTGGAGCTGCGGAAGCTGGGCCCAGACGGTGATCAGCGCGTTCTGCACCGCGTCGGAGGCGTCCGCCTGCGAGCCGGTCAGCCGCCAGGCGTAGGCGCGGAGGATCGACTGGTGCCGCTTGACCAGCACCTCGAACGCGCGGACGTCGCCCTCGGCGGAGCGCTCGGCGAGGAGCGCGTCGCTCGCCGTCTCCAGACCGGGCATGGGGCTCCTCCAGCGGGCACCGGCTCGAGCCGGCATCGACCATCAGGTGACTATCAGGAAAAACTCCGGATCGCACCGTGACGAATCCCCGTCGGGCTCCGTCTCACTCATGAAAGCACAGCCCGACGGGAAATCCGCCGGACTCCCCGACCCCGGCCGCGCACCACCAGCGGCCGACGACACGCACAGGAGTCACCATGAGCGACAGCACGCGCACCCCCGCCACCCCCGCCACTCCCACCGCCCCCCGCGTCGACAAGGCGTCGGTCGACACCGTCACCAGCCTCGGCAACAGCGCCGCCTCGGGCACGGCTCAGGGCCGCACCGTCATCGACGACGCCGTGATCGCCAAGGTCGCCGGCATCGCCGCGCGCCAGGTGCCCGGCGTCTTCGCCCTCGGCAACAACGCCGCCCGCGCCTTCGGCGCGATCCGCTCGGCCGTCGGCGGCAACGACCACGCCCAGGGCGTCAGCGTCGAGGTCGGCGAGACCCAGGTCGCCGCCGACGTCACCCTCGTCGTCGAGTACCCGGTGCCGATGCAGTCGGTCGCCGACCAGGTCCGCGCTGCCGTCTCCGAGGCCATCACCGAGCTCGTCGGCATGTCCGTCGCCGAGATCAACGTCGCCATCGTCGACGTGCACATCCCCGGTGAGGACAAGGGCGACACCGAGACCGAGAGCCGCGTCCGATGAGCGACCCCCGCACCCCCGCACCCGCCCCGGCCGGCCGCAGCACCACGCTCGGCCTCGTCGTCGGCGCGGTCCTCGCCTTCGCCGCCCTGCTCTTCGGCTTCTGGGGCTTCGTCCTCACCGCCGTCTTCATGGCGCTCGGCGTCCTGATCGCGCGGATGCTGGACGGCTCGCTCGACGTGCGCAGCCTCGTGGACGTGTTCCGCGGCCGCACCACCTCCCGCTAGGAGTCGCCGTGACCGCACTCGACCAGCGTCCCGGCGAGCGGACCGCTCCGTCGGAGCCGGGCACCGTCACCATCTCCGTCCGCTCCCTCGAGCGGATGGCCGTGGCGGTCGTCCACGAGGAGCTGGGCGTCGAGGTCTCCGCGATCCGCGTCCGGCTGTCGGACGACAGCGGCGGCCTCGCGCTCGCCGTCTCCGCCCCGGTCCTGACCGAGGGCGCCTCCACCGCCGAGGGGAGCCTGCTCGATCGCCTCCACCGCGACCGGGCGGCCATCGCTTCCCGGATGGGCGCGCTCACCGGCCGCACCGTCAGCCGCGTGGACATCCGCGTGACCGGCACCCGCATCCCGACCCGAGCCACGAGGAGAGTCGCATGAGCCCCGCAGCCACACCGCGCGACGCGGCACCGGACGCGCGCTACCGCCGCTACCTGCGCCGCGAGACCCACAGCTCGCGCTCGGCCGCCCAGATCGTCGTGCTCGTGCTGATCATCCTGATCGCCGCGTACGTCGGAACGGAGGCGGTGCTCGCCATCGTCGGGGCCGCTCCGCTGCTGCTCGCCCCGTCCGCGCTCCTCGGCGCGATCGTCGGCGTGACCGATCTCGCCTCCGGCGCGATCATCGGCATCGCCGTCGGCACCGCGGTGCTGGCGCTGATCCTGCTGCTCCTCGCCCTCGCCCCGGGCGCCCGCGCCCGCCACACCGTGGCGGACGACCGGCTCGCCGTGGTGATCGACGACGGCGTGATCGCCTCCTCGCTCGCCCGCTCGGCCCGCTCGGCGGCCCGCTCGCGCCGCGAGGACACCCGCGCCTCGATCGGCCGCCGCACCGCCGTGATCGAGGTGACCCCCTCCTCGGGGATCACCGTCGACCGCGACTCCGTGCAGTCCGCCGTCGACGACGAGCTGAGCCGCATCGCGGCGACGCCCGCCACCCGCGCCACCGTCCGCATCTCCGAGTCCGGGAGGATCTGATGACCACGAGCAACCGGTTCGTGAACCGCCTGATCCTCTTCCTGGTCGGCCTCGTCCTCGCCGCCGTCACGGCGGGCCTGGTCCTGATCGCCGTCTCGCAGCCGGTCCGCGACGCGGTCGCCGACTTCGCGGACGGCCAGGGCGCGGCCCTCGTCTCCCGCATCTCGCCGGAGGACGGCACCGCCTGGAGCGACGCCGCCGTGCTGTGGCCGCTCTACGCGATCGTCGGGATCTGCCTGCTGGGCATCGTGCTCGCGATCGTCCTGATCTCCGCCCACGGCCACGGCCGCACGAGCACCGTCCTCACCGACGCGGGCTCGTCCAGCGGCGTCGCCGGAGAGGTCGAGATCGCCACCGGCTTCGCCGAGGACGTCCTCGAGAACGCGCTGGCCGGCCGCACCGACCTGCTGGACGTGACCGTCTCGGCCTACCGCCACGGCTCGTCGACGGCGCTCAAGGTCCGGGTCCTGCCCCGCGGCGGGGTCTCGCCCCGCACGGTCGTGGACGCGGTGCACCAGGAGGTCCTGGAGCTCGATCGCCTGCTCGGCGCGCGACTGCCCGTCGTGCTCGAGGTCGCCTCGAGCGCCCGGGCCGGGTTCTCCAAGGAGGACCGGGTCGCCTGATCCGCGAGCGCCCGCGCTCGCCACCACTTCCTCCGGCGGACGTCGCCGGAGGACGAACCGAATCGAACGGAAGGAGCCCCCTCATGGGTGCTGACGACAAGATCCGCAACGCGGCCGAGAACCTGCTCGGCAAGGCCAAGGAAGCGGCCGGCAAGCTGACCGACAACGAGAAGCTCGAGGCCGAGGGCAAGGCCGACCAGACCAAGGCGCACACCAAGAAGGTCGGCGAGGACGTCAAGGACGTCTTCAAGAACTGACGCCCTCGTCGAACGACGAAGAGGCCGCCTGTCGCTGATGCGACGGCGGCCTCTTTCGCTGTGTCCGGGCTCCCTGCGGAGTCCTGGGCTCGCGGCCCCGGGGTTCCGGCTCAGACGCTCCAGAACATGATGCGTCCGGCCGAGGCCGAGTCGATGCTCTGGTCGAGGTTGTCGGCGGTGTGCGAGGAGTAGAGGATCGTGCTCCCCTTCACGCTCGTGACGACGCCGGTGTGATCCCAGTCGCCCGAGCCGTCCCAGTCGAACTGCACGACGTCGCCGGGCTTGACCTCCGAGCGCTGCGCGTTCGTGAGCGGCGTCGCCCGCTCCGGGTGCGCGGCCAGGTAGGAGTTGAACGCGGTCGAGGAGGCCCAGGCCGAGCTGTAGCCGCCGGTCCGCGAGTAGCTCCACTCGCCGTCCATCTCCCAGCCGCGGGCGATCAGCGACTGCGAGGTGAAGTTGACGCAGTCGTTGCCGCCGATGACGCCGTACTGCGCGGAGTTGTAGTCGGACCAGTAGGTCTGCAGGTAGTCGAGCTGCGAGGCGAGGCGGCTGGCCTCGAGCGCGGCGGCGGCCTTCGCGGCCTCGATCGCCGGGTCGGGCGTGTAGGCGAAGGTGATCGCGGAGGCGACGACCTTGGTGGTCGCGAGGACGCCGGTCGCGGTCGGGCTGGGCGAGGCGGTCGCGGTGGGGGCGACGAGCTCGGCGGGCTGCGCCTCGGTCGCGGCGGCGGCCGGCGTCGCGGTCGGAGTGGCGGTCGCGTCGGCGGTGGTCGGAGTGGCCGCCGGTGTGGCCGTGGTCGCGGTCAGCGGCTCCTCGGTCGAAGTCGTGGTGTCCACGGCGGGCTGCACCGTCTCGACCGGCGTGCCGTCCACGGTCGCGGCTGCGACGGAGTCCGTGACGGCGTCGAAGGTGATCGGCGCTCCCCCGGCGTCGAAGAAGGCGACGGGGACGACACCCTCGGTCTCGCCGTCCGCGGGCGGCGCCGTGACGGTGATCTGGTCGGGGTTGTCGACGGTGACGCTGCCCTCGGCGTCACCGAAGCGGACCGTGGCGACGGAGTCGAGGTTCGAGCCGGCGATGGTGACGCTCGTGCCGCCGGCGACGGTGCCGGTGGTGGTCGAGACGCTGCTGAGCACCACGCGGGCGTCGGCGGTGATGGCCGGCAGCACGGTGACGGGCGCTGCCGTCGCCGTCGGGGCGGCGGTCGAGGCGGTCGCCGACTCGGCGTCGGCGGAGGCGCCGACGGTGAGGCTCACGCCGGAGGCGGCGGCCACGAGGACGAGCCCGCCCGACATCGCCAGCACGAGGTGCCGGCGCGAGGGGCGGAAGAAGGAGGAGCCGCGACGAGCGGGCTCGACGCGCTGGCGGTGCCCCTCGGCGGCGCGGCGGTCGCGGCGGGAGGGGAAGACGTCGCCGCTCGCGGGGTGCAGCGGGGCTCCGGCGGAGGGGCGGATGCCCTCGGCGGCCGGCGCGAGCGCGGCGGGAGCGAGGACGGCCGGGGCCGGGGGCTCGACGGCGGGGGCGGCAGGAGCGGCGACCGGAGTCGCGCGGACTCGGCCCTCGCGCTCGCGCGCCTCTCGGCGGGTCAGCGGCGGTGCGAGCTGAGCGTCGGCGGGGGCGACCTCAGCGGCGGCGGGCACGGTGGAACGGGTGGAACTGTGGGGCACAGGGGAACTCACGGGTCGGTGCGCACGGGGGCGGGGGCGTGCGGGATTTCAGGGGGAAGCGGCCATGTCACCACGCGGGAGTCGGAGTCCCCTAAGGGTTGCCTCCGAAAGCACTCCGAGTAACGGTACGGTAACAACGCCCGTCTGTCACGTCCGCTTCTGATCGCGGCCGTCTCCGCAAGCCCTTGCGGACCGATTTCCGGACACATCTGGATGTCCGAACGGACACGCCGTCAGCCCCGGAGTTTCTCGATCCTCCGAACGGCCGCGCGCCGCCGATTGTGCAGCCACCCCCAGCTGGAGAAGTTCCGGGCGTAGAAGATCCAGATTCCCGGGATGGTCGGCAGACCCTCCTCCGCCAGGCGCGCGTTGATCCGCTGCCCGTCCTTCCCAGTGCCGTCGCTCTCGGCGAAGACCGATCGGAGGCGAACGAGCACGTCGGAGGAGAACGGATGTCCGGCGATCGCGGCGTCGATCACCTCCAGCTCGCGCTGCAGCTTCTTCCGCGTCGGTCTCCGGAGCACCGTGCTTCCCTTCCGCCTTTCGGCCACGCGGTCGGGAACCCCTCCCGCCCGCGTCTCAACAGGCTTGTCACCCTCCAACGGATGCGCCGACAGCTCCCAGTCCGTTCGAGCACAGGGCAGGCTTACCCACGGACGACGAGCGGGTTCAACCCCGATGCCGCTCGATCCTGCGCCGAGCGGCACGTCGTCGATTGTGCAGCCACCACCAGCTCGGCCAGCTCCGCAAGTAGAGGAGCCCGAGCCTGTGCAACTCAGGCAGCCCCTCCTCCGCGAGTCTTGCGCTGATCAGGTCCTTGTCCCCCGCGCCCTGCTCGATGATCGCCTCGATGCGCTTCGTCCGCTCCGAGGAGAGCACGTGCGCTGCGATGGCGGCCTCTGCCGTGTCGAGGTCCCGCTGAAGCCTCTCGCGCGAAGAGCGGCGGAACATCACGTCCTCACTTTCCAGTGAGGCAGGCGGCGATCGACTTCGCCAGCGCCACACCGATCGAGCCCGGGAGACCAGATGTCGCGGCGAGGCCGATCTGCGCCCCGTTGAGTCCCAGTCCGACCATGCACTTGAACACGAAGGGCGCAAGCCACGCCGGGTCGGCGACCACCGGGTACGCCACTTCAGGCGCCGTGTGGTCGACGGTCTGAGTGAGGGTCGAACCGGACACCGAGTAGTGCGTCGGGATCCGGTCCCCGTCCGCGTCGATCGCCCACGCTGCTCCGATGAGCAGCGCGACGCCGCCGTCGGCGTCGACGACCGCCGCTCCTTCGCCGAGCAGCTCGAGCCGCTGCCCCTCGGCGAGGGTCACGTCGTAGGAGTAGTCGGCGGGAGCCTGAGCATCCGCGATCGTCGTCAGCATCTGCACGCCTCGATCGCCGACCACGACGGAGGTCGCGCTGTGAGCTGCGGGGTACACGACTCCGCCGTCCGCGAGGGCGGCAGCCCGACCGGCGCTCTCCGAGTCGGGGAGATCGACGATCACGGTCCGAGCGCCGTCGCCGATCCGGACACCGGCGGACGGATCGGACGGTACGACGATCGAGCCGGAGCCCAGGTCGGCCGTCCCGGCACCCTCGAGAACAGCGTCGTGAAGGAGAGTCGGATCGACCCTCTCGACGTTCTCGAGTGCCTCGGCGACGGTCTTCGGCGCGAGCGTCGGCGGGCCCGGGTCCTCGGCGGCGATCGCCGCCGGGGCGAGGAGTGCGGAGACGGCCACGAGGGCCGTCAAGGACAGAGCGGACGAGCGCCTCGAGGAGGCGAGCAGCGGGAATGTCATGAGATCTCCTTCGATCGAAAGCGAGCCTGCCTCGCTTTGAAGGAGAGGTTAGGGACGTGCTCTTTCGAACGGAAGGCGTGGCGTGGGATGCCCGACAGGGCGCGCCAGGATGCGCGAAGAAGTGATGTCGAGTCCGCCGATCAGCCGACCGGGGACACCGCTAGGAGACCGTGCCCGGCGCGTAGTCGGGGGCGTCCGGCAGCCCGAACAGGCGCTCGAGTGTCGGGATGCCGGCGTCGTGCAGGTGCTGCGCGAGCTCCACGCCGATGTAGCGGAGGTGGTACGGCTCCGACTCGTAGCCGGTGATCGGCGTGGTGTCGGGCTTGTAGCGGACGAGGAAGCCGAAGCGGTGCGCGTTCGCGCCGACCCACTGGCCCTCGGGGGTGTCGCCCCAGCAGATCTCGAGGGCGCACGTCCCCGAGGAGCCGACGACGTCGACGGCCCAGCCGGTCTGGTGCTCGCTGTGCCCCGGGCGCGCGCTGGTCGCGTCCGCTCCGGCCTGGCCGCGGGAGGAGACCCAGCCGGCGTAGACGCTGACCTGCGTGTCGTAGGAGCGGTAGGCGCTCTGCACCGCGAGCGTCAGGCCGGCCTCGCTCGAGGCCGCCGCGAACATCGGCACCAGCGCGTCCGCGGTCGCCTGGCGCATCGGCTGGCGGTTGACGTAGCGCACGTCCGGGTAGACGAGGTCGGCCGGCACGTAGTCGACCGGATTCAGGGTGCGCAGCTTGTTGACGACCACCCAGATGCTGGCCGGGTCGTCGTTCGAGTGGGCGGAGAGGTCGATCCCGGGCGTCGCGGCCGGCGGCGTCGGCGTCGGCGTCTCGGTCGGGGTCTCGACCGGAGCGGCGCTCGCCGTGGCGGAGGCGCCGGCCGACGCGCCCGGGGTGGCACTCGGAGTCGCGGACGCGGTCGGAGCGCTCGCGCGCCCCGCGCCGAGGGCCGCGTTCATGCCCACGGCGGCGATCCCGGCGGCCACGGCGACTCCCCCGATCACCAGGGCTCGGCGCCGTACGGGGCGCCCGTCGGGGGCCGGGTTCTCGTCCGAGGTCATGCTCCGAGCCTACGCGGGGCCCCGCTCGCGCCCGCGGAGAGCGCTGTCAAGCACTGAGGGGTGTCTCCGTTCAGCACTGCTCCTCCACGCGGGTGTCGAATATCCTCAAAGGATTCACATAAGCAGACCCCCTAGCTTGAGTGACAGCCTCGGCGACCGCGCGCATCCGCCCCCTCGGATGAGCCGCCCACCGGTCCCGATGACGAGAGGACCCCATGCTGCGCCCCCTGCACGTCCGAGCAGTCCCCCTCCCCGCCCTCGCCCGCGCGATCGAGCTGCCCGACGGCGACGTCCCGCTTGTCGAGGTGACCGGGATCACGCTCACCGCCTCCGACGTCGAGCCGGGTGACCTCTTCGTCGCTCTCGCCGGCGTCCACCGCCACGGCTCCGACTTCGTCGCGGAGGCCGCCGAGCGCGGCGCCGTCGGCGTCCTCACCGATCCGGCCGGCGAGTCCGCCTCGCGCGCCACCGGTCTGCCCGTGCTGGTCGTCGACGACCCGCGCGCCCGCCTCGGCGCCGTCGCCGCCGTCGTCTACGCGACCACCGAGCGCGCCCCCCTGCTCCTCGGCGTGACCGGCACCAACGGCAAGACCTCGACGGTGCACATGCTCGAGGGGATGCTCCGCCAGCTCGGCGTCGTGCCGGGCCTGAGCTCCACGGCGGAGCGCCACATCGGCGATACCTCGGTGACGAGCGGGCTGACCACTCCCGAGGCGACCGAGCTGCACGCCCTCATCGCGCGCATGCAGGAGGAGGGCGTCGGCGCCGCGGCGATCGAGGTCAGCGCGCAGGCCCTCACCCGGCACCGCGTCGACGGCGTCGTCTTCGACGTCGCGGCGTTCACGAACCTCAGCCACGACCACCTCGACGACTACGGCGACATGGACACCTACTTCGCCCAGAAGGTGCAGCTGTTCCAGCCCGACCGCTCCCGCCGCGCGGTCGTCTCGCTCGACTCGCCCGCCGGGCATCGGATCGTGGCGGAGGCGGGCGTGCCCGTCACCACGATCACCTCGCTCCCCGACGTCGACGCCGACTGGCGGGTGAGCATCCTCGAGCAGGAGTTCGGCCGCACCCACTTCCGCGTCGAGAACCGCGAGAACCGGGCGATCACCACCTCCGTCCCGATCATCGGCTCGCACATGGCGGCCAACGCCGCCCTGGCGATCGTGATGCTGATCGAGGCGGGCCGGCCGATCGGCGAGATCCGCGCCGCCCTGCACCGCGACGGCGGCCTCGACGTCTCGCTCCCCGGCCGCACCGAGCGCGTCTCGGGCGAGCGCGGCCCCACCGTCTACGTCGACTTCGGTCACAGCGCCGACGCCTTCGCCCGCACGCTCGAGGCGGTCCGCGAGGTCACCCCCGGCCGCGTGATCATGGTCTTCGGCGCCGACGGCGACCGCGACGCCCTCAAGCGGCCGGCGATGGCCGAGGCGGCCGTCTCGGGCAGCGACGTGCTGGTGATCACCGACCACCACCCGCGCTTCGAGGACCCGGCGTCGATCCGCGCCACGCTGCTGGCGGCGGCCCGTGCGGCGCGTCCCGACGGCGAGATCCACGAGGTCGACGACCCCAAGCGCGCGATCCGCGTCGCGGTGTCGCTGGCGCACGAGGGCGACTCGATCCTCTGGGCGGGACCCGGGCACCAGAACTATCGCGACATCGAGGGCGTGCGGACGCCGTACTCGGCGCGGGCCGAGGCGCGGGCGGCGCTCCGCGAGGCCGGCTGGGCCGAGGCGGGGATCCCGGCGCACAGCTGATCGGCGGCGATCGGCGCCCTTGATCGCCGCTCGCTTCGAGCCCTTCATCGGGGGCGCTTCGGGCCCTTCATCGGGGGCGCTCCCGGACCCTGAGCAACGGCATCGGACCCCGGATCGGGCGGCGCCCTCTGAGATCCTCCACAGGCTCGCCGGAAGCAGTGCCGGTGAGCTCGCACGCGGTGTAACTTTGCGCAGCACGCAACGTTTGCGGCGGTCCGCCGTGCCCTGGCGGCGTCCGCCAGACAAGGGGACCCCCGTGACCGATTCCGCCCGCCCACCCGCGACCGCCGCCACCCCGTCGGGCGCGATCATGACGCACCGCCAGATCCTCTTCGTGATCTTCGGCCTGATGGCGGGGATGTTCCTGTCCTCGCTCGACCAGACCATCGTCGGCACCTCGATGCGCACCATCGCCGACGACCTCGACGGCCTCTCGCAGCAGGCCTGGGTCACCACCGCGTACCTGATCGTCTCGACGATCGCGACGCCGATCTACGGCAAGCTCTCCGACATCTTCGGCCGCCGCCCGCTCTACCTGATCGCCATCGTCCTGTTCCTGATCGGCTCGCTCCTGGCCGGCTTCGCGACATCGATGCTCGGCCTCGCCGGCTTCCGCGCGGTGCAGGGCCTCGGCGCCGGCGGACTGATGTCGCTCGCCCTCACGGTGATGGGCGACATCCTCCCGCCGCGCGAGCGCGCCAAGTACCAGGGCTACTTCCTCGCCGTCTTCGGCATCTCGAGCGTCGTCGGTCCGCTGATCGGCGGGCTCCTCGCCGGCACCCCCGAGATCCTCTTCATCACCGGCTGGCGCTGGGTCTTCCTGATCAACCTGCCGATCGGTGCCGTCGCGCTCTTCATCGTCGTGCGCTTCCTGCACCTTCCCAAGCCCGCCGCCCGCCGCTCCGTCCGGATCGACTGGTGGGGCGCCGCGCTCGTCATCGTCGCCGCCGTTCCGCTCCTCCTCGTCGCCGAGCAGGGCCGCGAGTGGGGCTGGGGCTCGCCGATCGCCTGGGTCTGCTACGTCGTCGGCGTGCTCGGCATCGTCGGCTTCATCGCGGCCGAGCGGATGATGGGCGACGACGCGCTGATCCCGCTCAAGCTCTTCCGCTCGCCGACCTTCTCGATGGCGACCGTCCTGGGCGTGCTCGTCGGCTTCGGCATGTTCGGCGGCATGATGGCGCTCCCGCTCTACCTGCAGCTCGTCAACGGCGCGACGCCGACCGAGTCCGGCTTCCTGATGCTGCCGATGATCCTCGGCCTGATGATCGCCTCGATCGTCTCGGGCCAGATCATCTCGCGCACCGGCCGGTACCGCGCCTTCCCCATCCTCGGCACCTTCCTGATGTCGGCGGCGTTCTTCTACCTGTCCTTCGTCTCGATCGACAAGCCGGTGATCTTCGTGATGGGCGGCATGCTGCTGCTCGGCCTCGGCCTCGGCCAGATGATGCAGACGCTGACCCTCGCCTCGCAGAACTCGGTCGACACGGCGAACATGGGCGTCGCGACCAGCGCCTCGACGTTCTTCCGCCAGATCGGCGGCACGCTCGGCACCGCGGTCATCTTCTCGGTGCTGTTCAGCCGCATCCCCGAGACGATCGCCGCCGCTTTCAAGAACCCGACGATCGCCGCGAACCTGCAGGCCGCCGCCTCGGACCCGACGATCGCGGCCGACCCTGCCAACGCCGGCATCCTGAAGCTGCTGCAGTCGCAGGACACCGCGGCGATCGGCTCGGCGCTCGACGGGGACACCTCGTTCCTGAACACGGCGAACGACGCGCTCTCGGCGCCGTTCCTCACCGGCTTCAACGACGCGACGGTCACGGTCTTCCAGGTGGCGCTCGGCGTCGTGCTGCTCGCCTTCGTGCTCTCCTGGTTCCTGAAGACCCCGCCGCTGCGGGCGAAGTCGGCGATGCAGGAGGCGCACGACCTCGCGAACGAGGACGCCGCGGCCGAGCTGCGCCGCACCGACCCGCAGATGGCCGCCCGCGCCGGTGCCGATCTCGCCGCCGGCAGCATCGAGCCCGACGTGCGGACCGACTCCGTCGCCACGGCGCCCCGGCGCACGGAGGACGGCGACCGGCGCGGCTGAGCGCTGAGCCCGGTCGACTCCCCGCGACCCTCGACGGCCCGGACGCCTCGGCGTGCCGGGCCGTCGGCGTTCCCGGAGCCACGCCTTTGCCCGCAGGGCCGCCCGGCCCACCTCCCGCACCGCCAGCGCGGCGAGAGAGCGCTCCACCGGGATGGTCGTAGGATGACGGGACAGCCGCCGAAGGAGTCCGCAGTGACCGTTCCCCCCTCCCCCGCCTCGCCGACCCTGCCGGCCCAGATCGCGCGGGCCGAGCGCCTCGCCGCACGCGACTGGCCCGCCGGATTCCTCTGGGGCTCCGCCACCGCCGCCGCGCAGATCGAGGGCGCCGGCCACGAGGGCGGCAAGGAGGACAGCATCTGGGACGCCTTCTCCCGCGTCCCCGGTGCCGTCGCGAACGGCGACACCCCCGAGGTCGCCGTCGACCACTACCACCGGATGCCGGCCGACGTGCAGCTGATGAAGCGCCTCGGCCTGGCCTCCTACCGCTTCTCGGTCAGCTGGTCGCGGGTGAAGCCCGGCGACCGCGCCGTGAACGACGAGGGGCTCGACTTCTACTCCCGCCTCGTCGACGAGCTGCTCGGCGCCGGCGTCCTGCCCTGGCTGACCCTCTACCACTGGGACCTCCCGCAGGCCCTCGAGGAGACGGGCGGCTGGACGAACCGCGACACCGCCGAGCGCTTCCGGGACTACGCGGAGGCCGTGCACGCGCGCCTCGGCGACCGGGTGGCGCATTGGACGACCTTCAACGAGCCGTTCTGCTCGACCCTGCTCTCCTACGGCGCCGGGATCCACGCGCCGGGTGTGATCTCGCAGCAGGCCGCCCTCGCCGCCGTGCACCACACCCACCTCGCGCACGGACTCGCCGTCTCGGCCCTGCGCGAGCTCGGCGCGCAGAACCTCGGCATCACGCTCAACCTCTCCAACGCCGTCCCCGACGACCCGGAGGACGAGGTCGACCTCGACGCCGCCCGCCGCTTCGACGCGCTGCAGAACCGCATCTTCCTCGACCCGCTGCTGCTCGGCGAGTACCCCGAGGACCTGCTCGAGGACGTCGCGGGCCTGGGCCTGGACGAGCTGATCCAGGACGGCGACCTCGCGACGATCGCGCAGCCGCTCGACTTCCTCGGCGTGAACCACTACCACGACGACAACGTCTCCGGGCACCCGCTGCCGGCCGGCGCGGAGGACTTCGCCCAGGCCACCGAGCGCGAGGTCGGCTCGCCGTGGGTCGGCTCGGAGTCGATCACCTTCCCCTCGCGCGGCCTCCCCCGGACCGCGATGGACTGGGAGGTGCACCCCGACGGGCTGCGCTACCTGCTCACCCGGCTGGGCCTGGAGTACGAGAACCTCCCGCCGCTCTACGTCACCGAGAACGGCGCCGCGTACGACGACCTCGTCGAGGACGGCCGCGTGCACGACGTCGACCGCACGCAGTACGTGCTCGACCACGTCGAGAAGGTCGCCGACGCGATCGACCAGGGCGCCGACGTCCGCGGCTACTTCGTCTGGTCGCTGCTCGACAACTACGAGTGGGCCTGGGGCTACGAGAAGCGCTTCGGCATCGTCCGCGTCGATTACTCCAGCCAGGAGCGGCTGATCAAGGACTCGGGACTCGTCTACTCGCGGCTCATCGGCGGCACCGCGGCCGAGGCGCTGGACTAGACCGTGTCCGAGGGGATCAGGGGAGGCGGGCGCTCGCCGACGCTCGAGGCCGTCGCCGCGCGGGCCGGGGTCTCGCGCGCCACGGTCTCCCGGGTCGTCAACAACGCGCCGCAGGTCGCCGCCGAGATCGTCGCCGCCGTGCAGAAGGCCATCGCCGAGCTCGACTACGTGCCCAACCGGGCCGCGCGGATGCTCGCCTCCCGCCGCACCCAGTCGATCGCGCTGATCGTGCCGGAGTCGACCGCGCGCGTCTTCGCCGACCCGTTCTTCGCCGCGATCGTGCAGGGCGCCGCGATGCGCCTCGCCGACACCGACTACACGCTCTCGATGCTGATCGCCTCGGAGACCAGCGGCGAGAAGACCCGGCGCTACCTCCTCGGCGGCAACGTCGACGGCGCCCTGGTCGTCTCGCACCACTCCGGCGACCACTCCTACGCCGCGCTCTCGAACTCGCTGCCGATCGTCTTCGGCGGCCGGCCGCTCTCGCCGGACGAGCGCGACTCCTACTTCGTCGACGTCGACAACGCCGACGGGGCCGCCGTCGCGACCGCGCACCTGATCGCGGGCGGCCGCCGCCGCATCGCGACCATCGCCGGCCCTGCCGACATGCCGCCGGGCGTCGACCGGCTGATCGGCTGGCGCAGCGCCCTCACCGACGCGGGGCTCGACGACTCGCTCGTCGAGTGGGGCGACTTCTCGCCCGAGAGCGGCACGGAGGCGATGCGCCGCCTCCTCGAGCGCGACCCCGCCATCGACGGGCTCTTCGCCGCCAACGACCAGATGGCCGTCGGCGCCTACGCCGCGCTGCGCGAGGCCGGACGCCGCGTCCCCGAGGACGTCGCCGTCGTGGGCTTCGACGACGACATCTTCGCCCGCTCCGCGGTGCCCGCCCTCAGCACCGTCCGCCAGGTCCCGGTCGAGCTCGGCGCCCGCATGGCCGAGCTGCTGACCGCCCGCATCGAGGGCGCCGACGTCGAGCACCGCACCCTGATGCCCACCGAGCTGATCGTCCGCGCGAGCTCCTGACCGCGCCCGCTCTCCTCCCCTCCTCCTCGCCACTCTCCAGAAGTTGTCGTATTCGATGGCCGAGTACGACAACTTTCGAGGACCCGGCGGAGTGAGTGAGCTCTCGGTGAAGGCAGGGCGGGTCATGGCCGCCAGCCGTGCGCCATCAGGGCGGCCCGGATCTCGAAGATCGTGCGGGCTCGCTCTCGGCCGAGCCCATCCGCGCGGACCACGACCTGGATCCAACCCGCCAGCTGGAGCGCCAGGGAGCGCTCGCGATCGCGCGCGTACTGCGCATCGCTGGTCTGGTGCTGGCGGCCGTCGTACTCCGCGAGCACCTTCCACCGGCGGAAGACGAGGTCGCCGATCGCGATGAGCCGGCCGCCGACCGTGATCTCGGCGTTGACCTCCGGCGCCGGGAGTCCTGCCTCGCGAACCAGCGATCGCAGTGCCGTCTCCCTGCAGGAGGCGGCCGCGGTCGAGACGAGCCGCAGCACGCTCTCGAGCCGTCGTCGTCCGGGCCCGTGGTACCCGTTCACTCGGTCCTGCAGGTCGGAGAGTCCCGCGTACGGACGCGGATCGACCTCGTCCGGGTAGCGAGGCACGAGGAGGAGGTGATCGGCGGCCGCCAGGAGGTCGCGGTCGGGAAGGAGCATCGCGAGCGAGACCCACGTCGACGCCGCATCGGCGACCGGCAGTTCGAACCTCTTGGACACGACGACGTTGTGCGGCAGAAGGACGTGCCCGACAACGCCCCGAGTCCGCGGCGGTCGCCGCGGGGAGAACGTTGCGACGTGAATCGGATCGTCCTCCGGCCGCCGGAAGGGAAGCGGCACCGACCAGAGCTCGGCTGCCGTCAGATGCGAGAAGAACTGCCCCGGACGCAGCCGTGGCCGATAGGCCAGAGCACGCTCGACGTGCGTCACCGGCATGACGCGTGTCCTCACTCCGTGGAACGGGCTCGCCAGTCGCGGCGACCGCAGTTCGCCGTCCGTCGCGCCTTCGCGCAGGGCCGCGCGGCGGGTGAACGCTCCGAGATCGATGTCCGTCATGCGCCGATCGTGCTGCACCCGAGCCGACGCCGTAGCTCCGTTCCCTCCAACCGAGGGACAACTCCCTCCGACCGTCCCTGTGGAGGACTAACGCCCCCGACCTCTCCTCAAAAGTTGTCGTACTGGGCGCTCCTCTACGACAACTCCTGGAGAGCGGATCCTCACGCCGACGAGGCGGCCATCACGTCCGCAGGAGTTGTCGTAGCGGGTGCGCGAGTACGACAACTTTTGGAGAGGGGGCGGGGCGGCCTCAGAGGTAGAGCGGCTCCGGGTCGTGGGCGGCGAAGCGGCGGCGCATCACGGCGATGGCGTCGGCGTGCTCGTCGACGAGGACGAAGCGGCGGCCGAGGGCGTGGGCGACGGCGCCGGTGGTGCCGGAGCCGGCGAAGAAGTCGAGGACGGCGTCGCCCTCGCGACTGGAGGCCTGGACGATGCGACGGAGCACGCCCTCGGGCTTCTGGGTGGGGTAGCCGGTCTTCTCGCGGCCGGTGGGCGAGACGATGGTGTGCCACCAGACGTCGGTGGGGCGCTTGCCGCGCTCGGCCTTCTCGGGGGTGACGAGTCCGGGCGCCATGTACGGCTCGCGGTCGACGGCGGCGGAGTCGAAGTGGTAACCGCGCGGGTCCTTCACGTAGACGAGGATCGTGTCGTGCTTGGTCGGCCAGCGCTTGGTGGCCTTGGCGCCGTAGTCGTAGGCCCAGATGATCTCGTTGAGGAAGCACTCGCGGCCGAACAGAGCGTCCAGCAGAACCTTCGCGTAGTGCGCCTCGCGGTAGTCGAGGTGCAGGTAGAGGGTCCCGTCGTCGGCGAGCAGCCGCCAGGCCTCGGCGAGGCGCGGCTCGAGGAAGGACCAGTAGTCGTCGAAGCGGTCGTCGTAGCGGAGGAGGTCGCCGCGGATCCGCTCATAGCTGCGGCCCTTGAAGCCCGAGATGGTCCCGGTCGCCGAGCGGACGGAGGTGGTCGACGTCCGCACCTGCGCCCGGCCGGTGTTGAACGGCGGATCGAGGTACACGACGGTGAAGGACCCGTCCGCGAGCAGCGGCAGGACCTCGAGGTTCTCGGCGTGGATCACCGCGCTCCGGGTCGCCGGGACGCCGTCCGCGATCTGGATCGTCCTGGGCACTCCGCAATGGTGTCACGGGGGCGGCGGCCCCTCCGACACGGCGCCGGCCCCTCCGACACGCCTCGGCGGCGGGTGCCCGGGCCGCCGCGGGCCCCGGCGTAGAGTGACGCGATGATCTCCGAGGTGCGCCACGACGAGGACCGGTCCCAGTACACGCTGTGGGTCGACGGCGAGAACGTCGGCCTCGCCGACTACGCGGTCCGCGGCGCGGACGTGGTCTTCCTGCACACCGAGATCGCGCCCGAGCACCGGCACGAGGGCCTCGGCGACCGCCTGGTCGAGGCGGCCCTGGACGACGCCCACGAGCGGGGAGCGCACGTCGTCCCGCTCTGCCCGTTCGTCGCCGACTTCATCGCCGAGCACCCGGACTACCAGGAGCTCCTCGCGAGCTGAGCCGAGCGGAGCCGGAGCCGGCGCCGCGGAGGGCGCCCCGCCTCACGGCACCCGGCGCAGCCACTCCGGCGTCGAGTACTTCGACGCCACGAGCTCCTCGGCCTCCGCGTACTCCTCGGCCGTCAGGTCGCCCGGAGTCCCGCCGTGCAGCTGGACGAACGTCGCCTTCATCCGCTCGATGATCTCGGCGCGGCTGAGCCCGGTCTGGCTGCGCAGCGGATCGACGCGCTTGACCGCGGAGGCGATGCCCTTGTCGGAGAGCTTCTCGCGCCCGATCCGCAGCACCTGCACCATCTTCTCGGCGTCGATGTCGTAGCTCATCGTCACGTGGTGCAGGACGGCGCCGGAGCCGAGCCGCTTCTGCGCCGCTCCGCCGATCTTGCCGGAGGGCGAGGTGATGTCGTTGAGCGGCTGGTAGACCGCGTCGATGCCGAGCGACTGCAGCGCGCTGACGGCCCACTCGTCGAGGAAGGCGTAGGAGTCGGCGAAGGTGAGGCCCTGCACCAGGTCGCCGGGCACGTAGAGCGAGTAGGTGACGACGCTGCCGGCCTCCATGAACATCGCGCCGCCGCCGGAGATCCGGCGGACGACCTCGACGCCGTACTTCTCCGCGTTCTCGAGGTCGACCTCGTTGCGCAGCGACTGGAAGCTGCCGATCACCACGGCGGGCTGGTCCCACTCCCAGATCCGCAGCGTCGGCTCGCGGCGCCCCTCGCCCACGGCGGCGGTGAGCACCTCGTCGAGCGCGAGGTGCATCGACGGCGAGACCGCCTTCGCGTGCACGATCCGCCAGTCGTAGTCGCGCCAGCTGGTCGCCTGCTGCAGCGAGCGCCGGATCGCCACCGCGACGGCCTCGGGCGTGAAGCCGAGCAGCACCGCGTCGGCCGGCAGCGCCTGCCGAATGGCCGCGGCGATCGTCTTCGCGTCGCTCTCGGCCGGCAGCCCGACCACCGCGCGGTCGATGTCGTCGAGCGCCGTGTCGGGCTCGAGGAAGAAGTCGCCCGCGAGCCGGAAGCCGGCGAACCTCCCGTCGACCACGTCGAGGTCGACGACCACGAGCTTTCCACCGGGGACCTTGTACTCGCCATGCATGACGTCAGCCTAGGCCGGAGGAGCGACGTCCTCCCCTGCGGCCGGGAACCGGTCGTCGAGCCAGCCGACCAGGTCGGCCGTGACCTCGACGCGGTTGAGCTCCTGGAACAGCTCGTGCCGCGCCTCCGGGTACACCCGCACGCTGACGTCTCTGTAGCCCGCGCGACGCCGGTAGGCCTGCGCCAGTGCCCGTACCGAGCGCTCGCCGCCGAGGGTGTCGTCGGCGCCGACCACCAGCAGCAGCGGCAGCGGGTGCTCGGGCCGCCGGGCGGGCCGGCCGATCAGGCGGAGCGTCTCGCGCAGCCCGATCCGCTTCGCGAGCGGAGTGGTGAAGGTCAGCGGGTCGTCGTGGAAGAGCTGCCAGACCGCCGGGTCGCGCGAGAGCCACTCGAGCCCGAGCCCGCCGGGCACCCGGTGCCGACGCGCCAGATCGCCCGCGTTCATGTAGCCGGGCAGCCGGTAGGCCGTGCCGCTGAGGATCAGGGCCGCGTAGTCGGCGGAGCGGTGGTCGACGATCCGCTGCGCCATCAGCGAGCCCCAGGAGTGGCCGAGCAGGACGATCGGAACGCCGCAGTTCTCCCCGGCGAGCTCGCGGGTGAGCCGGTTGATCGCCTCCTCCGCCGCGCGCAGACCGCCCGGCCCGAGCCGGCCGAGCTCGGCGACGTCGCCGCCGTGCTGCTCGAGGCCGGTGCGCCCGTGCCCGCGGTGGTCGTCGGCGGCGACGGCGTAGCCCGCGGCGACCAGCGCCTCGGCGAGCTCGACGTAGCGGCCGGAGTGCTCGCCGACGCCGTGCGCGATCTGCACGATCGCCCTCGGGCGCGGGTGCGACCACCAGCGCCAGTGGATCGTCACGCCGTAGGCGTCCTGGAAGGTCCTGTCGACCGCGGTGCCGGGCATGGGACCAGTGTGGCCCTCCGGCCGCTGAGCGCGAAGACGAGCGGGAGAACTGAGAAGATACTCACGATCCGTCGGACAACGGTCCCGTCCGCCCGCCTGATCGCTAGCGTTCTACCGCCGTGCGGAGCCCCCACGACCGTCCCCATCCCCCATCTCGAGCGAGGCCAGCCCCCACATGACCGTGTCGCCCCTGATCTGGACCCTGACGATCGTCTTCATCGTCCTGCTCCTGCTCTTCGACTTCTTCTTCCACGTGCGCAAGGCGCACGAGCCGACCCTGAAGGAGTCGGCGCTCTGGTCGGCCCTCTACGTCGGCATCGCCGTGCTCTTCGGCGTCGGCGTCCTCGTCTTCGGCGGACCGACCCCGGGCTCCGAGTACTTCGCCGGCTACATCACGGAGAAGGCGCTGTCGGTCGACAACCTCTTCGTCTTCCTCATCATCATGGCGAGCTTCAAGGTGCCGCGCGCCGACCAGCAGAAGGTGCTGCTCTTCGGCATCGTCTTCGCGCTGATCGCCCGCACCGGCTTCATCTTCCTCGGCGCCGCGCTGATCAACTCCTTCGCCTGGATCTTCTACCTCTTCGGCCTGATCCTGCTGCTGACCGCCTTCAACCTGGTGAAGCCCGGCGACGAGCACGCCGGCGACAACGTGATGGTCCGCCTCGCCAAGCGCGTCTTCAAGACGAGCGACCAGTACGACGGCGACAAGTTCTACACCCACATCGACGGCAAGAAGGTCCTCACGCCGATGATCCTGGTGATGGCGGCGATCGGCGGCACGGACATCCTGTTCGCCCTCGACAGCGTCCCCGCGATCTTCGGCCTCACCAGCGACGTCTTCCTGGTCTTCACCGCCACGGCGTTCTCGCTGCTGGGCCTGCGCCAGCTCTACTTCCTGATCGACGGACTGCTCGACCGCCTCGTCTACCTCAGCTACGGCCTCGCCGCGATTCTCGCCTTCATCGGCGTGAAGCTGATCCTGCACGCGCTGCACGAGAACAACCTGCCGTTCATCAACGGCGGCGAGCACGTCGAGGTCTTCGAGATCGGCACCGGCCTCTCACTCACCGTGATCATCGGAGTGCTGGCCGTCACGGTCATCGCCTCGCTGGTCAGCCCGAAGGGCCGCCGCATGGCCGCCGAGGCCGCGGAGCGCAAGCGCGTAGCCGCAGCAGCGGGCGCGGACGTCGACGCGACACACTGACCTGCAGAGACAAGGCTGGGACGCCGATCCGGGGACGAATCCTCCGGGTCGTGCGTCCCAGCCTTCGTTGTGTGACTACTTCGCTCGGTACCGGTGCTCCGGGCGGCCCGTCGTCCCGTAGCTGAGGGTCATCTCCACCAGGCCGCGGCCCGCGAGGCCCGAGAGATAGCGCTGAGCGGTCGCGCGGGAGATGCCGGCGCGCTCCGCGACGTCGAGCGCCGAGAGCTCCGCGGCCGACTCGGACAGGCGCGCCAGCACCAGCTGCTCCGTCGCCGAGCGGGACGGCTGGGTCGCCGCCGCATCGCCCGAGTGCAGGATGCGCAGCGCCCGCTCCACCGCCTCCTGGTCGGCGACCCGGTCCTCGCGCAGCACGTTGCGGAAGCGCACGTAGGCGTCGAGGCGCTCGCCGAGCAGCCGCGCGTCGAACGGCTTGATCAGGTAGCCGAGGGCCCCAGCGTGCAGGGCCTTCCGCACCGTCGCCCCGTCGGAGGCGGCGCTCACCACGAACGCGTCCGTCTCCAGCTCGCGCAGCAGCGCGATCCCGCTCTGGTCCGGCAGGTGCACGTCGAGCAGCAGCAGGTCCGGCGCGTGCTCGAGCACCGCCGCCCGCGCCGCCCGGGCGGTGTGCACCGGCGGCAGCGCCCGCAGGCCCTGCCGGGTGTCGACCAGGTCGGCGTGCAGCTGCGCCACCCGGAAGTCGTCGTCGACGACGAGCACGGTGCGCTCCTGCTGATCCGGGGTCATCGGTCCTCCTCCTCGAGCGGCGACTCGTCGGGCAGCTCCTCCGGCGGCAGGACCGCGCCCGGCAGCCGCGCGCAGAGCACCGCCCCGGAGGACTCGCCACCGGCGTCCGCCAGCCAGACCTCGCCGCCGCGCCGCGCCGCGACCTCGCGGCAGAGCGGCAGCCCGAAGCCGCGGCCGTGCACGCGGTCGTCGTCCTCGTCCACCGCGCCCGGCCCGCGCGCGAAGAGCGACTCCGGATCGGCGACGCCGTCTCCCGAGTCCGCGACCGTCACGAACAGCGCGTCCCCGTCGTCGAGCAGCTCGATCTCGACGAACCGGACGTCCCGGCTCCCCTCGACCGCCGCGCGCACGGCGTTGTCGACGAGGTTGCCGACCACCGTCGCGACGTCCTCCGGCTCGATCACCGTCCCGCGCACCAGCGTCTCCTCACCCAGCGTCAGCAGCACGCCGCGCTCGGCCGCCTCGATCCCCTTCGCGCCGACCAGCGCCTGGAGGTACGGCTCCTGCAGCCGGTCGGCGTGCTGCACCGGATACTTCAGCGGCCCGCGGGTCAGCACCTCGTCGAGGTACTCGCGCGCCGAGCCGATCCGGCCGGCGTCGAGCAGCCCGGCGACCACGTGCAGCCGGTTGGCGAACTCGTGCCGCTGCACCCGCAGCGCGTTGGTCATCGCGCCGACGGCGTCGAGGCGCCGACTGAGCGCGGCGAGCGCCGTCCGATCGCGCAGCACCACCACGACGCCGAGATCGCGGTCGCCGCGGGTGACCCGCCGGATGTCGACGTAGACGATGCGGGAGCGCACGACGAAGCCCTCCTCGCCGGTGCCGCGGGAGGGCTCCGTCGAGGCGAGGGCCGCGGCGATCGCGTCGGCGAGCGGCTGCGGCAGCCCGAGGTCGGCGAGCGCGCGGCCGTGCAGGGCGCGACCGGTCGGATCCTCCGAGCCGAGGATCGCCGCGGCGCGGGCGTTGCAGACGCCGACCCGTCCGTCGCGGTCGAGGGCGAGCACCCCCTCGTCGACTCCGTCGAGCACCGCGGCCTGGTCCTGCACCAGCGCGGTGAGCTCCTCCGGCGCGAGGCCGAGCGTCAGCCGCAGCAGCCGGCGCCGGATGAAGACGGAGGCGACGGCCGCGAGCACCAGGCCGGCGAGCGCCGCCGCGAGCACGCCCAGCAGCGCGGTCGGCAGGTCGTCGAAGACGCTGGAGCGGGCGAAGCCGATGCTCACCTCGCCGACCACGCGCGCGCCGTCCGGCCCGTAGACCGGCACCTTCGCCCGCGCGGACTCCCCGAGCGTGCCGGTGCCCCAGGACACCGACTCCCGGCCGGCGAGCGCCTCCTCCGCACTCGTCGAGACCACCTCGCCGAGCCGCTCGGGGTCGGGGTGGGCCAGCCGGATGCCGCGGTCGTCGGTGATCACCACGAAGAGGGCGCCCGTGCGCTCCTCGATCGCCTCGGCGGCGGTCTCGAGCGTCCCGCCCTCCAGCTCGGCCCGGGAGGGCACGGCCGGGTCGGCGGAGGAGGAGGCGACCGCGTCGCGCACGTCGGCGTCCTCGGCGACGGTGCGGGCGATGGCGAGCGCCGTCTCCTCCGCCTCGCCCTGCAGCTGCTGCACGCTCAGCGCGGTGACGAGGCCCGCGCAGACCAGGACGGCCGCCGTGACCGTCGCGAGCTGCAGCACGAGCACGTGGGTCGCGAAGCGCATCGAACTCCTCGTCGTCGAGACGGCCGGGCTGATCGGGACAACCCTCGGGCCGGCTGCGCAGAATGCGCAGAACCCACACTATGCGCAGATCGCGCGCTAATGAGCGATACCCGGGCCGGGCACCGTGGGCTGCCTAGTGTGTCCACGACCTGGAGAGCCCGCCGCGGGATCCCGGACGCACGACGACGAAGGAGTCAGCAGTGTTGGTAGTACTCGGATTCACGATGATCCTGGCCTTCATGGCCCTGATCATGACCAAGCGGCTCACGCCCATGGTCGCCCTGATCGTCGTCCCGACGATCTTCGGGCTCTTCGCCGGCGCCGGTCTCGGCATCGGCGACATGGTGCTCGAGGCGATCGGCAGCCTCGCCCCCACGGCCGCCCTGCTGATGTTCGCGATCATGTACTTCGGCATCATGATCGACGTCGGCCTCTTCGACCCGCTGATCCGCTTCATCGTCCGCGCGCTCGGCGACGACCCGGCCAAGGTCGTCCTCGGCACGGCCCTGCTGGCCGGCGCGGTCTCGCTCGACGGCGACGGCTCGACCACCTTCATCGTGACCACCGCCGCGATGCTGCCGATCTACCTCCGCCTCGGGATGAACCCCGTGGTCCTCACCTGCGTCGCCGGCCTCGCCAACGGCACGCTCAACATCGTCCCCTGGGGCGGCCCCACGGTGCGCGCCGCCGCGGCGCTGCAGGTCTCGCCGAGCGAGATCTTCGTGCCGATGCTGCCCTCGCTCGCCGTCGGCCTCGCCGTCACGCTGGTCTTCGCCTGGTTCCTCGGGCTCGGCGAGCGCCGCCGCCTCGGCTCGCTCGCCCTCGCCGAGCCGATGCTCGAGCAGGAGCTCGTCGGCGCCGGCTCGTCCCGCGGCGGCGCGGCCCGCTCCGGAGCGCGCACCGGCGGCCTCGCCGCCCTCACCGGCGGCATCCGCACCGTGGCCCGCGAGCGCTTCTCCTTCCTCCGCGGCCCGGAGTCGCTGCGCGGCGCCCAGGTCGCCGTCGCCGCCCGCGTCCAGGCCGACGACGCGGACACCGCGATGGCCGACACCATGCTCGACCCCGAGCGCGAGACGCTCCGCCCGAAGCTGATCTGGGTCAACCTCGTGCTCACCCTCGCCGTGATGACCCTCCTCGTCGCCGACGTCCTCCCGCTCCCCTACGTCTTCATGGTCGGCTCCGCGGTCGCGCTGCTGATCAACTTCCCGAAGATGAAGGACCAGGCGTCCGAGATCGTCAAGCATGCGCCGAGCATCGTCGGCGTCGTCTCGATGGTCCTCGCGGCCGGCGTCCTGATCGGCGTCCTCAACGGCACCGGCATGGTCGACGCGATGGCCGAGTGGGTCGTCGACGTCATCCCGCCCGCGCTCGGCCCGTTCCTCGCCGTGATCACCGGCGTGCTGAGCATCCCGATGACCTTCTTCATGTCGAACGACGCCTTCTACTACGGCATCCTCCCGGTGCTCTCCGAGAGCGCCGCGCAGTACGGCATCGATCCGGTCGAGATGGCCCGCGCCTCGATCACCGGCCAGCCCGTCCACCTGCAGAGCCCGCTCGTGCCGGCGATCCTGCTGCTGGTCTCGCTCGCCGCGGTCAACCTGGGCGACCACCACCGCAAGGTCCTCTGGCGCGCGGTGATCGTCTCGCTGGTGATGCTGGCGGTCGGCGTCCTGGTCGGAGCGATCCCGTTCGGCTGATCCGACCGCAGAACGTCAGCCGGGAGGGGCCGTCATCCGCGATCAGCGATGACGGCCCCTCCTGGCTGATGTTCTGCGTGCGCCCTGCCCGGTCAGCCCAGCAGCGGCGCCAGGTTCTCCGTCCAGACGTCGAAGCCGAGCTTCACGATCAGCGCCCCGACGACCACGAGGAACGCGATCCGGATGAACCGGCTGCCCTTCGCGACCGCCATCCGCGAGCCGAGGTAGGCACCCGCCACGTTCGCGAGCCCCATGAACAGCCCGAGCACCCAGATCACGTGGCCGCCCGGCACGAAGTACAGCAGCGCACCGAGGTTCGTCGCGACGTTGACGATCTTCGCCTTCGCGCTCGCGAGCAGGAAGTCGTAGCCCAGCGCCGTGATCAGCGCGATGATCAGGAACGTCCCGGTCCCCGGTCCGATCAGCCCGTCGTAGAAGCCGATGACGAGCCCGAGCACCCCCGCGGTCACCAGGTGCCGGCGCCCGGCGTGCTTGAGCGCGGTGACAGCGCCCATCGCCGGCCGCGCGATCGTCACCACGGCCACGACGATCAGCGCGACGACGATGATCGGCTTGAACACCGAGGCGGGCAGCAGCCCCGCGAGGTTCGCTCCCCCGTAGCTGCCGGCCAGCGCCACCGCCGCCATCGGCAGCGCCGTCCGCAGGTCCGGCCTCGCCCGCCGGTAGAAGGTGATCGCGCTCGTCGTCGTCCCGAAGATCGAGGCGAGCTTGTTGGTCGCGAGCGCCTGCACGGGCGAGATGCCCGGCACGAGCAGCAGGGCGGGGAGTTGGAGCAGGCCGCCGCCGCCCACCACCGCGTCGATCCAGCCCGCGGCGAACGCGGCCAGGATCATCAGCAGGATGACGGGGAGGGCGAGGTCCTCGGTGAACGTCAGCATCGGTCGGAAGCGTATCCGGCCGCCGCCACCCCCTCGACCCGGGCGTCGCGCCACCCTAGGGTCGGCGGCATGCGATTCGGACTCTTCATCCCCCAGGGCTGGCGCCACGATCTCGTCGGCATCGATCCCGCCGAGCAGTGGCGCACCATGCGCGACCTCGTCCAGCACGCCGACGCCGGCCCGTGGGAGTCGGTGTGGGTCTACGACCACTTCCACACCGTCCCGGTGGTGACGGAGGAGGCGACCCACGAGGCCTGGACGCTGATGGCCGCGTTCGCCGCCGCCACCTCGCGGGTGCGGCTCGGCCAGATGTGCACCTGCATGAGCTACCGCAACCCCGCGCACCTCGCCAAGATCGCCACCACCGTCGACATCGTCTCCGGCGGCCGGGTGGAGATGGGCATCGGCGGCGGCTGGTACGAGCACGAGTGGCGCGCCTACGGCTACGGCTTCCCCCCGATCGCCGAGCGCCTCGGTCGGCTCGACGAGGGCGTGCAGATCATGCGCCAGGCCTGGACCGAGGGCGTCTCGACGCTCGACGGCCGGTACTACCAGGTCGACGGCGCGGTGAACCGCCCGCTCCCCCTGCAGGACGGCGGCATCCCGCTCTGGGTGGCCGGCGGCGGCGAGAAGGTGACGCTGCGCATCGCGGCGCAGTACGCGCAGTACACCAACTTCGCCGGCGCCCCGGAGGCGTTCGAGCACAAGAGCGCCGTCCTCCGCGGCCACTGCGAGCGGCTCGGCACCGACTACGCGGCGATCACCCGCAGCTCCAACTACAACGTGATGATCGCCGAGACGCAGGCGGAGGTCGAGAAGGGCCTGCAGCGCCTGGAGGACCGCGTCACCCCCGCGCTCGGCGCCGAGGCGGCTGCTGCCTTCGTCGCGGAGTACCGCAGCCCCGACGCGCTCGCGGTCGGCACCCCCGCGCAGATCGTCGACCGCCTCGGCGACATGCGCGAGCGCGGCATGGACTACGCGATCACGTACTTCCCGGACGCCGCCTACGACCGCTCCGGCCTCGAGCTCTTCGAGCGCGACGTCGTCCCGCACCTGTCCTGACCCGCGCCGTCGATCCGTCGCGAACGGCTCTCGCCACACGGGCGAGACGACCGTTCCCGACGGATCGGCAGCGCCTACGCCTCGCTCGCGCGGTCCGCAAGTCCCTGCGTCGGGGCGGGCCGCGCGCCTACGGTCGAGGCATGGACGCACAGGACATCCGCTGGAACGACGAAGCCCGCGACAAGATCCTCGAGGACTCGGACAGGGTCCTCCGCGAGGCGGTGCTCGACCTCGCGAAGACCAAGAAGGGCGAGCCCTGGGAGGACGTCTTCGCCGAGCTGAACGCACGACTGAAAGATCAGTTCATCGACTTCGAGCCCGGCCCGGACCTCCGCAAGTACGCCGAGGCCGTCTCCGCGGGGGAGATCGAGTCGTGAGCGCCGACGACGGCGACACCGGCCGAGCCGTGGACCCGGCGCTCGCCGACGAGCTGGCCTCGATCCGCGCCGTCGGCGAGGGCCGCCGCGGCGACGCCGCCGACGAGTCGGACGTCGAGCACGGCGACCCGCAGACCGTCGAGCAGGTCGAGCAGGAGCTCAAGGGCGGCCTCGACCTCGACTGACCGTCAGTGACATGCGGAAGGCCCGCTCCCCCGTTGAGGGAGCGGGCCTTCTTGCGTGCTCGGGTGACTACGCCGAGAGGCGCTCGTAGTCGGTGTAGCCCTCGGCGCCACCGCCGTAGACGGTCTCCTGGACGAGCTCGTTCTCGGGGTGGCCGCCCTGCCAGCGCTCGACGAGGTCGGGGTTGGCCATGACCGGACGACCCACCGCGACGGCGTCGGCGTGGCCCTCGGTGATCAGCGACGTCGCCTCCTCGCGGGAGGTCGGGCTGCCGAAGCCGCTGTTCGCGACGAAGACGCCGCCGAAGCGGGTGCGCAGGTCCTGGACCAGCTCGCCGGCTGGCTCGGCGTGCAGGACGCTGAGGTAGGCGAGGCCCAGCGGCGCGAGGCCGTCGACGACCGCATCGTAGGTGGCGCGCACGTCGGCCTCGTCGGTCTCGACGACGTCCTGGATGTTGTGCGCGGGCGAGAGGCGGATGCCGACGCGGCCGGCACCGATCTCCTCGGCGACCGCGCGGGTGACCTCGATCACGAACGCGGCACGGGCGGCGGGGCTTCCGCCGTAGGCGTCGGTGCGGACGTTCGAGACCGGCGAGAGGAACTCGTGCAGCAGGTAGCCGTTGGCTCCGTGCACCTCGACGCCGTCGAAGCCGGCGTCGACGGCGCGGCGGGCGCCGGCGACGAACTCGTCGCGGACGGTGGCGAGCTCCTCGGTGGTCAGCGCGTGCGGGACCGGGAACGGCTTCTTCTCGCCGCTCGGGACGCGGACCTCGCCGTCGATCGCGACGGCGCTCGGCGCGACGATGCGGTCGGTGCCGGTGACGTCGGTGTGCGTGACGCGCCCGCCGTTCATGACCTGCATGACGATGCGGCCGCCGGCCGCGTGCACGGCGTCGGCGACGCCCTTCCAGCCCTCGGCCTGCTCGGCGGTGACGATGCCGGGCTGGCCCGGGTACGCCTTCGACTCGGCGCTCGGGAAGACGCCCTCGCTGATGATCAGGCCGAGGGAGGCGCGCTGGGCGTAGTGCTCGGCGATGAGGGCGCCGGGGACGCCCTGCTCGTCGGCGCGCAGGCGCGTCATCGGCGCCATCACGAGGCGGTTCGGCAGCTCGAGGTCGCCGGCGGAGAGGGGGGAGAAGGGATCCACGGATCGCCTTTCGATCGGAGAGCGGGGGGAGGGCACGTCACCGTTCCCGGGACGCACCCCGGAGGCAACGGCGCCCGCGCCGCGCGCATTCCGCCTCCCGGCGTTCTCCCACCCGCGGTGCGCGGGCCGGCCGGGCGTCGCGCGACAGCACTCCACGCCAGCCGGCTCCTCGGCGAGCCGGTCGACCTACGGTTGCGCCGTTCTCTGCACCAGATCAACGAGGAATCGTGCAATGAAACGATCGACCGCTCTCTGTCTCGCCGCGGCGCTGGTCGTCGTGGTTGGAGCAGCCGTTCCCACTGTGATGAACGCTCTCGAGCGCTCCGAGTTCCAGACTTCGGTGGAAGGTCACATCTACACGGCGAATGCGAAGTGCCAGCTCGTCCGCATCAAGCCCAACGAGACGATCGGCTACATCGAGGGCTACGGCGAGGGGAACACCGAGGCGTCCGCGAGGTCGAGCGCTCTCAAGGACGTGGACAGTCGCGTGCCGGAAGGACACTACAAACGGCACTGCTCGTATTCAGGAATCGGCCGCCGTGGTGGCGGAGGTCGATTCTGATCGCCGCTGCAGACACTGAGAACGACGACTCCCGCGACTGACCACTCGATCACGCATCGTCGACCGGCCTGGCTCTGAAGACTCCGGACCCCGGTGCGCACTGCCCACCTCTCCGCTCTCCCCTCTCGGACAGCCCTCGCTCGGGTGACACCCGGGCTGTCTACACTCGGGAGGCGAACGACGAGGGAGTGCGCGATGCCGAACGATTCATCCCCGACGAGGGCCGTGGCCCGCCGGGGCGCCCGCCGATCGCCGATCGCAGCGCTCCTCGCCCTGCTCGCCGCCGCCGCGCTCGCGCTCGTCCCTGCCGCCGGCGCCGCGGCCGAGCCGCCCGCGACGCTCGGCTCCTCCGTCGTCCTCGACTCGGCCGGAGTCCTCAGCTCCGCGGAGATCAGCGACATCGAGGCCGCCTCCGCCCAGCTCTACCAGGAGCACAGCGTCCAGCTCTTCGTCGCCTACGTCGACACCTTCACCGGCACCACCGGCGACGAGCGCTGGTCGGACGCGACCGCCGAGCTCAACGGACTCGGCACGAACGACGTCCTCCTCGCCGTCGCGGTCGAGTCCCGGCAGTACCAGGTGTCCGTCGACAACGGCTTCGCCCTCGACGCCGGCCAGGTCTCCGCGCTGGAGACCGACGACATCGAGCCGCAGCTCGTCGACGGCGACTGGGCCGGCGCCGCTGTCGCCGCCGCCCAGGGCATCGGCACCCGCCTCGACGCCCCGAGCGCGGGCCAGGCGCTCGGCTCCGGCCTCCTGATCGTCCTCGCCGTGCTGGCAGCACTGGTCGTCGTCGGCGTGATCGTCTGGCTCCTCGTCCGCCGCGCGCGTCGCAGGAAGGCCGCCGAGGCCGTGGAGGCGTCGATCGACGAGCTCGCCACCCGCGCCGGATCCGCCCTCGTGCACGCCGACGACGCCGTGCGCACCAGCGAGCAGGAGGTCGGCTTCGCGGAGGCGCAGTTCGGCTCGGACGCGACCGGCCCCTTCCGCGAGGCACTCACGACCGCGAAGCGGCTTCTCGGCGAGGCCTTCGCCCTCCAGCAGCGGCTCGACGACGCGGAGCCGGAGACCGACCAGGAGCGCCGCGACGGCTACGGCCGCATCCTGCAGCTCTGCGCCGACGCCGAGCAGGTGCTCGACGAGAAGGCCGAGGCCTTCGAGGAGCTCCGCGCCCTCGAGAAGAACGCCCCGGAGGTGGCCGCCCGCCTGACCGCGCGCACCGCGGAGGTCCGGGCCCGCCTCTCCCCGACCCGCGCACTGCTGACCGACCTCTCCACCCGCTACGCCCCGACGGCGATCGACGACGTGGAGGACGACGCCGACCAGGCCGAGGACCGCCTCCGCTTCGCCGACGACCAGGTGACCGAGGCGCGGACGACCCTCACCGCCGGCGACTCGGGCCGCGCGGCCGTGCTCCTGCGCGCCGGCCAGCAGGCGGCCGAGCAGGCCTCGGGCCTCCTCGACGCCGTCGCCACCCGCTCCACCGATCTGCAGGAGGCGGAGCGCACCCTCGCGGGGCGGGTCGCCGAGATCCGCGCCGACGTCACCCAGGGCCGCACGATCGTGGCGGCGGGCGACTCCGCCGACGCCGCGAGCGCACCCCTCGTCGCGAACGTGCAGTCCGCGGTCGCCACGACGGAGGCCGCCCTCGACGCCGTGGAGCGCGACGCCGCCGCGAGCCCGCGCGACCCGCTCGCGCTGCTGGAGCGTCTGACGGCGGCCGACGCCACCATCGACGCCGCGGTCGGCGGCTACCGCGACGCCCAGGCGCAGCGCGAGCGCCAGCGGGCCGCCCTCGCCGCCGAGATCGGCGCCGCCCGCAGCCGGGTGTCCGCCGCGGAGGACTTCATCGCCGCCCGGCGCGGGGCGGTCGGCTCGCAGGCGCGCACCCGCGTCGCCGAGGCCGCGCGCTCGGCGGAGTACGCGGCGCAGATCGCGGCCACCGACCCGGCCGAGGCGCTCGCCTCCGCGCAGCGCGCCTCCGCCCTCGCGCAGCAGGCGCTCCAGGCCGCCCGCTCCGACGCGAGCGCCTACTCCGCCCCCGGCCTCGGCGGCGGCTACGGCGGCAACACCACCGGCGCCTTCCTCGGCGGCATCCTCGTCGAGTCGCTCCTCGGCGGCGGCGGCCGGCGCTCCGGCTACCGCTCCGGCGGCTTCGGCGGCGGTGGCTTCGGAGGCGGTGGCGGCTTCGGCGGCGGCGGCTCCCGTCGCTCCTCCGGCGGCGGCTTCGGCGGCGGTGGCGGCGGCGGCCGTCGCGGCGGCGGCGGACGCTTCTGACCCGCTCCGGACCACCCGCTCGATCCGACGACCCCGCTCACAGACCCCGGGCCCGCATCCGCTCGGCCCCCGCCCGCAAGCACCTCACCCAAGGAGAGACAGCATGGCTCAGAAACAGTCGATCTTCGGCCGCATCGCGCAGCTCGCGAAGGCCAACATCAACGCGCTCCTCGATCAGGCCGAGGACCCGCAGAAGATGCTCGATCAGATGGTCCGCGACTACACCGACAGCATCCGCGACGCCGAGGCCGCCATCGCGCAGACCATCGGCAATCTGCGCCTGCTCGAGGACGACTACCGCGAGGACGTGCAGAACGCCGACGAGTGGGGCGGCAAGGCGCTCGCCGCGAGCCGCAAGGCCGACGAGCTCCGCACCTCCGGCAACGCCGGCGACGCCGACAAGTTCGACGCGCTCGCCAAGGTCGCCCTCACCCGCCAGATCCAGTCCGAGAAGGAGGCGAAGGACGCCGAGCCGACCATCGCCTCGCAGACCGAGGTCGTCGACAAGCTCAAGTCGGGCCTCAACCAGATGCGCGAGAAGCTCAACCAGCTCTCGTCCAAGCGCGACGAGCTGATCGCCCGCTCCAAGACCGTCGAGGCGCAGTCGCAGGTCCAGGACGCGATCAAGAGCATCGACATCATGGACCCGACCAGCGAGGTGAGCCGCTTCGAGCAGAAGATCCGCCGCGAGGAGGCCCGCGTGCGCGGCGCCGAGGAGCTCGCGTCCTCGAGCCTCGACGCGCAGTTCGAGTCGCTCGAGGACCTCGGCGAGATGACCGAGGTCGAGGCGCGCCTGGCCGCCCTCAAGTCGGGCCGTCCGCAGGACTCGATCGGCTCCTGACCGAGCGGAGTGCTCCGGGTCGACGAACGCCTGGTCGGCCCGGAGTTCTCCTCATCGCATGCCCCCTCCGGCATGCCTCTCGAAGACTGGCAATCGCCCTGATGCGGGGCCGCGCGGCACCCCATAGTGTTGACCTCGGTCGCCCCGGAACCCGGTTGGCCGCAGCCTCGTCCGGCCCCTACCGACGCGGTGAACACCATGAGCGGACCCGGACCTCCCGGGGATCGCTCACCGAGCGGCCGTCGACGAGGACGGCCACCCCGAACGAGCGAGGCGCCGATGAGCACCCCCACCGCACTGTCCGACGGAAACGTCCCCACCGCCCCCCGGGTCGAGGCCTCCCCCCGGGTCCAGGCCTCCCCCCGTGTGATCCGCACCCGCCCCCGCGGCGAGGGCAACACCAACCCGACGACCGAGTACTCCGGTCTGCTGAGCACCGTGCGCGACGCCGGGCTCCTCCGCCGCCGCCGCGGCTTCTACTACATCCTCTTCTCCGTGCTGACGCTCGCCCTCGGCGGCATCGTCACCGGCTTCGTCCTGCTGGGCGACTCCTGGTTCCAGCTGCTGCTCGCCGCCGCGCTGGGCATCGTCCTCACCCAGTTCGCCTTCCTCGCGCACGAGGCCTCGCACCGCCAGGTGTTCGAGTCCGGCAAGGCCAACGACGTCGCCGGCCGCACGCTCGCGAACCTCGTCGTCGGCATCAGCTACTCCTGGTGGATGAACAAGCACAGCCGCCACCACGCCAACCCGAACGTGCTCGGCAAGGACCCGGACATCGTCCGCGACGTCGTGTCGTTCACTCCGGAGGACGCGGCCCGCTCGCGCGGCGCCTACGCCTGGCTCACCCGCCGCCAGGGCTACGCCTTCTTCCCGCTGCTGCTGCTCGAGGGCATCAACCTGCACCTGCACGGCTTCCGGACCGTGTTCGGCAAGGGCAAGGTCGACAAGCGCTGGGTCGAGATCTCGATGCTCGTCGCCCGCGTCGGCCTGTACCTCGCCGTCGTCTTCTGGGCGCTGCCGCTCGGCATGGCCTTCGCCTTCGTCGGCGTGCAGATGGCCGTCTTCGGCCTCTACATGGGCGCCTCGTTCGCCCCGAACCACAAGGGCATGCCGATCCTGCCCAAGGAGGCGCGCGTCGACTTCCTGCGCCGCCAGGTCCTCACCTCGCGCAGCATCCGCGGCAACTGGTTCAACGACTACTTCATGGGCGGCCTGAACTACCAGGTCGAGCACCACCTCTTCCCGAACATGCCCCGCCCCGCCCTGCGCGAGGCCCAGGTCATCGCCAAGGAGTACTGCGCGACGCACCAGATCCCCTACACCGAGACCTCGCTGCTCGAGTCGTACGGCATCGTCGTCCGCTACCTCAACCGCGTGGGCCTCTCGGCCGGCGGCGATCCGTTCGACTGCCCCGCCGCGGGCGCCTACGGGCGCTGAGCCGCCGCTCCGCACCGCACGAACGGCGAAGGCCCTCCCCTCCGAGAAGGAGGAGGAGGGCCTTCGCCGTTCCGCTCGTCAGTTCGCGGAGCAGAGGATGAGCGTGCTCGACACGTTCGCCGCGGTCTTCGAGCCGGTCCCGCTGTAGCCGGAGGGCAGCGTCGAGACGGCGTTCAGCTGGAAGGCGACGCTGATCGAGAGCGTCGTGCGGAGGGCGATGGTCGCTCCCGCTGCCAGCGGGGCGGTCAGCGTGATCTGACGGGACGTGTTGCTCAGCACGTTCACGGTGGCCGTGCCTCCCGAGACCGAGAAGACGCCGATGTTGGCGACCCCGGAGCCGGTGATGATGACGGTCGTGCCGGTCGGCAGCGGCTCCGTGGGGCCCGCCTGCAGCAGGAAGCCGGGACCGATCAGGCCGAGGGTGCCGCAGGTGCCGCGGAGCGCGTAGGCGCCGAGATCGACGATCGACGCCGCAGCGGACGGGGTGGCGACGGCGACGGCGACGACCGGCACGGTCCACGCGGCGGCGGCGGTGACGGAGCGGCGGGTGACCAGGCGGTCGGAATCGGGGCGGGGCGAGGAGTCGTGGGTCACGGTGTGGCCTTCCGGTCGAGGTGCGCGGGCTTCGGCGCCACACCGGCGACGGTGACGGGTGGTCCGGCTCGATGCTCGCGAGAGGCGCAGGCCGGCGCCAGCGCCCGGAGCCTGTCCCCCGTCAGTGGGACGGCGTTCGATGGCAGCCGCTTCCGGGCGAGACGCAAGGGGCTTCCGGGCGCGGAGGAGGCGTCCTAGCGTTGCCCTATGAGCAGCTCCGAGAACGACATCGAGACCACCCCCGTCGACCCCGAGGAGACCACCGGCAGCGCCGGCACCGGGAACCCCGCCGGACTCGACGAGGTGGGCAGCCCGTCCCCCGATGGACCCGACGGCGTCGACGCCGCGGGCGAGGAGCAGAACCCGCCCCTGCCCGACTGGGGACCCACCGACGGCGTCCACGGCACCGACGCGGAGACCGCCGACGGCACCGACGCGTCGGGCACCGCCGGTCACTGACCGCCCCTCCGCAGGGCCCTCGCACCTCCCCTCCGGCACCGCGCCGGCCGGGAAGCGCGGGGGCCCTGCGCCGTCCCTCCGTGTTCGCCGGAACGTCGCCGGAGGCCCCCGCCGGCGGCCCTACACTGGCGCAATGCAGCCGAACGAACGCGCTCTCCGCGTGATCTCCTACAACCTCCGGGAGCACCGGGCGCACGGCGAGATCGCCCCTCTCGCCGCCCGGCACGACGTCGACGTCCTCTGCCTCCAGGAGTGCGACACCACCAAGCTCCCCCAGGAGCTCGGCGATCTGCGGCTCGCCTCGGTGACCGCGCGCAACCGCCTCGGGCTCGCCGTCTACTACTCGCATGCCCGCTTCGAGCTCCTCGGCAGCGCCGCGTTCGAGCTCAGCAAGTCGATGCACGACCGGGTGATGTCCCCCGCTCACGAGCGCCTGCTCGCCGTCCGGCTCGAGGACCGCGAGGGCGGATCGATCGCCGTCTCGTCCTTCCACGCGGCTCCGCTCTCGGCCGGCAACGCGCTGCGCCGGAAGCAGATCGGCGAGGCGCTCGACCGTCTCCGCGACTACGCCCCGGACACCCCGTCGCTGATGGTCGGCGACTACAACTACCCCTGGTTCTTCCGCGGACTCGACCGCAAGATGACGCGGAACGGCTACCTCGTGTCGCGCAGTGATTCCCCGACCTACGCGCGCTACCGCTACTTCAGCGGGCACTTCGACTTCGCGATCAGCGACTCGGTGCGGATCGAGCGGGTCTCGACCCTGCCGCAGGGCGTCTCCGACCACCTCCCGGTGCTGGTGGACGCGCACTACGACGTGCGCGCCGCATGACCGGCCGGGTTCCCCGCTGCGGTCGGGCTCCCAGGGGCCGCCTCGGTAGGCTCGTCGAGTGACGACCCTGATCCTCGCCCGGCACGGAGAGACCGTCTGGCACGCCGAGAACCGCTACGCGGGCTCCTCCGACATCGCACTGACCCCGCTCGGCCAGGACCAGGCGGCGACGCTCGCCTCCTGGGCCGTCGATGCCGAGCTCGACGCGGTGTACTCCTCCACCCTGGTCCGCGCCGTGCGGACCGCCGTCCCCGCCGCCCGGGCCGCCCACCTCGAGGTGCAGCTCGACCCGGCCCTCGTCGAGGTCGACTTCGGCCAGGGCGAGGGGCTGACGAACGCCGAGATGGAGAAGCGGTTCCCCGACGAGTACCGCGCCTGGGTCGCCGCGCCCGCGATCCAGCCGATGCCCGGCGGCGAGTCCGGCCTCGACGCCGTCGCCCGCGCCAACACGGCGCTCGCCCGCATCCACCGCGACCACCCGGACGGCCGCGTGCTCGTCGTCGCGCACGGCACGCTCATCCGGCTCCTGCTCTGCGCCTACCTCGGCATCAATCCCGAGACCTACCGGCACACCTTCCCCTCGGTCGACAACGTGTCGCTGACGACCCTGCTCTGGGACGAGACCGGTGTCGGACTGCTCGGCTACAACGTCCCTCCCGTGCAGAAGCAGCGGCGCTCGAGCTGAACGCCGTCCCGCCCGCCCGGGCGAGCGCGGGGCCGATCGGACTCGTGCTCGGCTCGATCGCGAGCGTGCAGCTCGGCGCGTCCTTCGCCGTCCTGCTCTTCCCCGCCGCCGGGCCGATCGGCACGGTGACCCTGCGCCTGGTCTTCTCCGCGCTGGTGCTGCTCGTCGTCTGCCGGCCGCGGATCCGCGGCTACTCGGGCTCGGACTGGGCCACCGTCGGCGCCTACGGCCTCGCCCTCGGCGGGATGAACGCCTGCTACTACGAGGCGATCGCCCGGATCCCGCAGGGCGCGGCGGTGACGCTCGAGGTACTCGGTCCGCTGGTGCTGTCGGTGATCGCCGGGCGGAGCCTCGTCAGCCTGCTCTGGGCGGCGCTCGCCCTCGGCGGCGTGGTCGTGCTCTCGCAGGGCGGCTTCTCCTCGCTCGACCCCGTCGGCGTCGCCTTCGCGCTCGGCGCGGCGGCGCTCTGGGCCACCTACATCGTCTTCGCCGGGCGGACCGGCGGGCGCTTCCCGCGACTCGACGGCCTCGCGCTCGCGCTGACCGCCGGCGCGATCGTGTCGCTGCCGTTCGGCATCGCCACGGCCGGGCCCGCGCTCGTGCTGCCGCCGGTGCTGCTGCTCGGACTCGCGGTCGCCGTGCTGTCGTCCGCACTGCCCTACGCGCTGGAGCTGCTGGCGCTGCGGCGCCTGCGCTCGTCGACCTTCTCGATCCTGATGGCGCTGGCGCCCGGCGCCGCCGCGCTCTCGGGGTTCCTGGTGCTGGGCCAGCGGCTGACCGCGATCGAGGCGGTCGGCATCGCCCTCGTCGTGGCGGCGAGCGTCGGCGCGGTGCGCACCGCCCGTCGGACCTGACCCGCCCGTCCCGCTGCCGTCGCGGAACGACGGGAGGCGGAGGCCAGGCCGGGGCGCGGGAGCCGCCCTTTCGGGTCGGGCGGCCGATCGGACCAGGTCACCGTACGCGTTGTGTCCCCGGCCTGGTCTGCCTCCGACCGTACTGAGCGCCGCCCGTCCCGCCAAGCTGTCGCGATCGGCGTGGCCACAACGGGGGGGGGATCGGCGGACCGGGATCTCGATACGCCGCTGCGCGGCTACTCGACCAGCATGCTCCTCATCGACTGACCGCACTCACGCTCGGGCTGCTCGATCCCCATCGACCCACTCCATGCTGGTCGAGTAGCCCCGCAGGGGCGTATCGAGCGGAGGGGACGCCCGCTGCGCAGGCCACTCGATCAGCATGCAGCGGGCCAACTCTTTTGTTAGGCTAACTATGTGACTCCTGCCGACACCGATCTCCCCGCCCTCGCCGGCGAGACGCGCATCGCCGTGGGCCGGCTCGGCCGCCGCCTGCGTCAGGAGAAGGCGGAGCACGAGCTGAGCGACGCGCAGTTCGGCGTCCTCGCCCTGCTGCACCGCGAAGGACCGCGCACGCTCGGCGAGCTCGCCGAGGCGGAGCGCGTCCGTCCGCCCTCGATGACACGCACCGTGGGCTGCCTCGCCGACGACGGACTCGTCGAGCGCCTCCCCGACCCGGCCGACGGCCGCGTCACCCGCATCCGCGCGACCGCGCGCGGCTCCGAGCTGGTCCTCGACGTCCGGCGCAGCCGCGACGCCTGGCTCATCGCCCGCCTCCGCGAGCTCGATCCCGCCCAGCGCCGGCTGCTGCACGACGCCGCCGCGCTGCTGCGCGAGGTGGCGGACCGATGAGCGCGATGTTCCGCTCGCTCGCGGTGCCGAACTACCGCATCTGGTTCGCCGGGGCGATGGTCTCCAACATCGGCACCTGGATGCAGCGCACGGCCCAGGACTGGATCGTCATCAACGATCTGACCGACCACGACGCGACCGCGCTCGGCGTGACGATGGCGCTGCAGTTCGGCCCGCAGCTGCTGATGGTCCCCTTCTCCGGCTTCATCGCCGACCGCTTCGACCGCCGGAAGCTCCTGATGGCGACGCAGGCCGCGATGGCCGTCCTCGGCCTCGCGCTCGGCCTGATCGTCGTGACCGGGATCGTCCAGCTCTGGATGGTCTACGTCTTCGCGCTGCTCCTGGGCTTCGCCGCCGCGATCGACGCTCCGGTGCGCCAGACCTTCGTCTCCGCGCTGGTCGAGGAGCGCGACCTCTCCAACGCGGTGTCGCTGAACTCGGCCTCCTTCAACTCCGCGCGGATGATCGGCCCGGCCCTCGCGGGCGTGCTGATCGCGGCGGTCGGCTCCGGCTGGGTCTTCCTCCTCAACGCGGCGAGCTTCATCGCGGTGCTGGTCTCGCTGCGCTTCCTGCACCGGGAGCAACTGCGCTCCGCCCCGCGCGCGACCCGCGGCCCGGGCGCGCTGCTCGAGGGCTTCCGCTACGTCTCGCGGCGGCCGGACATCCTGGTCGTGCTCTCGATCGTCTTCCTGATCGGCACCTTCGGCCTCAACTTCCCGATCTTCGCGTCGACGATGGCGACGGTCGAGTTCGACATGGGCGCGAGCGAGTTCGGCCTGCTCTCCTCCGCCATCGCCGTCGGCTCGGTGGTCGGCGCCCTGCTCTCGGCTCGGCGCGACCGCCCCCGGCTGCGTCTGATCGTCGGCGCCGCCGCGGCGTTCGGCGTCGCGCTCGCCCTCGCCGGCCTGATGCCGACCGTCTGGGCCTTCGCGATCCTGCTGCCCTTCGTCGGCATCGCCGCGCAGACGCTGATGACCTCCGCGAACGGCTACGTCCAGCTCTCGACCACGCCGGAGATGCGCGGCCGGGTGATGGCGCTCTACATGGCGATCTTCATGGGCGGCACCCCGATCGGCGCCCCGCTGATCGGCTGGGTCGCCAACGCCTACGGCCCGCGCTGGGCGATGCTCGTCGGCGCCGCCTCCGGAGCCCTCGCCGCCGGCGTCGGCCTCGGCTGGTACCTGCGCACCCGCCGCCGCGCCCGCGCCGGCGAGCCCGCCGCCCAGGAGGAGGTCGCCCTCGTGACGACCCCCGCCCTCACGCCTCGCGCGTGATCTCCACCCGGACGAACAGCTTCGAGGCGTGCTACTCGGCTCGCGACGAGGGCCTCCCTCGTCCCGAGGCGCGTTCCGCTGCGTCTCGCATCCGCTGATACTGCTCGGGCGGGACCGACTCCAGGATCCGGCGCACACCGTCTCGTCCCGCGAGCGGCCTCACGGCAGCGAAGACGGCAGCACCGTGCAGGTCCTCGTGAGCACGGTGCTGCAGATGGAGCTTCGATTCCCCGGTGAACGCGCGCCTGAGGGTCGGCGACAGGGTCAGCGGGACCCAGGCGTTCCGTTCGACCTCGGTCACCAGGAGCTGGCGCTCGATCCCGCGAGTCACCGCCGCGGCGACCCAGTCGGCGAACTGGACGTTCGCGCTGAGCGCGCTGTCGACGTGCATGGGGGGCTCCACGATCCGCCTCATCTCGGGGTGCTCGCCCGCTCGTCCGAGGATGTGTCCGTACATGAGCGGCAATCGCTTCGCGCGGTCCTTCTCGTTGATCTGGTCGATCGTGACGAGGAGCTGCTGATCTCTGCGATCGGAGTAGGTGCAGAGCCGGTTGAGGGCCTCCCGCATGGCCCTGGTCTCGCGATCGTCCTTGTCGAGATGCGTCTGCTTCGGCGTCCCGATCGGCTTCTCGTCGGCGTAGAAGAACAAGGCCCCACCGAACCTCTCGCAGAGGTGACGGACCAGGCCGTTGAAGACTCGGATCTGCTCCGGATGGTGCTGGGCGGTGAAGGAGTGGAAGATCTCCGAGCCCTTCTTCTCCCACCGCCCCGGATGCTCCGCGCGCGCGATGTCCGGAGCGAAGACGGTCCGCTTCTCGCGATCGAAGAGCTGTCCGAAGCGGCGCGCGGCACCGTCCGGCACGATGAAGCCGGCATACCCGAACGCAGGACTGGTCCTGAACCGAGGGTCCGTCTTCGAGACGAACGCACCGGTCTCGCCGATCTCATCGATGTAGGCCAGCAGCATCCGACGAGTATCCGCCAACGCAGAAACCCACGCGCAAGGCGTGGGTTTCTCGAATTGGCGCTCTGAGGAACTCTTTCATCCCCCGCTACCGGTGATCACGCTAGCACCCGCGTTTCGCGCATCGCCATCGGGGCGCATCGCCGCCCTCGCAGCCCATCCGTACTGGCGCGGAACACAGCCTCCGAGCACCCCGCCCTCACGCCTCGCGCGTGATCTCCACCCGGACGAACAGCTTCGAGGAGTGCGGACCGGCGTAGACGCCGCGGAGAGGCGCGATGTCGTTGTAGTCGCGGCCGCGGCCGACGATCACGTGGCGGTCGCCGATGTCGATGAGGTTGGTGGGGTCGTAGCCGCGCCAGGCGCCGCCGCAGAACCACTCGACCCAGGCGTGCGACTCGCCGACGACGGTCTCGCCGATCGCCGCGTTCGGCTTGGGGTGGAGATAGCCGGAGACGTAGCGCGCCGGGATGCCCGTCGAGCGCAGCGCGCCCAGGACGATGTGAGTGATGTCCTGGCAGACCCCCTCGCGGGCGGTCCACGATTCGGTCGCCGTCGAGTGCACGCCGGTGACGCCCTGGCGGTAGGTCATCTCGCGGCCGATCGTCTCGGCGATCGACAGGGCCGCGTCGCACGGGCCCTCCGCCGCATCGGCCAGCCGGCGGGCGAGCTCGACCAGGTCCTCGGGCGGCGCCGTGCGGTTGGTCTGCTTGAGCTGCTCGACGTACTCGGTCAGCGTCTGGACCTGATCGTCCAGCTGCTCCCAGCCCACGGGGTGGTCGGGGTGCGCCTTGGGCCGGATCTCGACGAGCGAGGTCGCGGTCAGCGAGAGCTCCTGGTGCGGGTCGAGCACGTCGAACGACGAGACCCGGGTGCCCCAGTAGTCGGTGTAGGTGTGCGCGGAGGTGACCGGGCGGATGACCAGGTTCGACGAGAGCACGAGCTGCCCGTCCGAGGACGCCGGGAGCATCCTCGCCTCGTTGTAGGAGGCGACGACGTCGCCCCGGTAGGTGAACCCTGTCGTGTGCGTGATGCGCAGCCTGCTCACAGCGCCTCCCCGATCCAGCTCGGCATGACGTTGGTGGGGAAGTAGCGCTGGCGGATCGCCTCGGAGGCCGATGAGGTCGCCTCCTGCACGCTGTCCATGTGCCGCGGCAGGTCCTCGAGGATCTCGGCGATCGGCCGGTACTCCAGCTCGCTGCGGATCTGGCCGAGCACCCGCTGGGCGTCGCCGGTGTGCCCGACGCGGCCGGTGCGCGGCTCGATGTCGCGCATGCACATCTCGGCACGCGAGACCGAGAAGAGGATCGAGCGCGGGAAGAGGCGGTCGAGCAGGAGGAACTCCGCCGCGTTGCGCGCACTCGGCACGCCGCGGTAGGTGCGGAGGTACGCCTCGTAGGCGCCGCAGGAGCGCAGGATCGTGGTCCAGGACGGGCCGCTCGCCTCGGTCAGCGACCGGGTCGCCAGCAGCCGGGCCGTCATGTCGGCACGCTCGATCGAGCGGCCGAGGGTGAAGAACTGCCAGGCCTCGTCGCGCGAGGTGGCCGACTCGATGATGCCCACGGCGAGCGCCGAGCGCTCGCGCACCCAGCCGAAGAACTCCGACACCCGCTCCCCCGTCACGCGGCGGGGCATCCGGGTGCGCGTGGTGTTCAGGCACTCCCACAGCTCGGTCGAGACGATCTCGCGGGCACGGCGGGCGTTCTCGCGGGCGGCGCCGAGCGAGTAGGCGATCGAGGCGGGGTTCGTGCGGTCGATCGCGAGGATGGTCAGCACGTCGGCGCGGGTGACCTCCTTCATGTCGTCCGGAGCGGTCGATCCCATCACCGACAGCAGCGAGCGGCAGGCGGTGTCCTCGTCGATCCACGGGTCCTCCAGCAGGAGCTGCAGGTGGACGTCGAGGATGCGTGCGGTGCCGTCGGACCGCTCGATGTAGCGGCCGATCCAGAACAGCGACTCGGCGATCCGGGAGAGCATCAGGCGTCCTCCCCTGCGGCGAGCGTCTGCTGCTGCTGCTGGTCCTGGTCGTGGTTGGCCGCGTCCTGCGGCGACTGGTCGGGCGTGTGGTTCAGCGGATAGACGATCGGGATCGAGCTGGTCACCGCGGCCTGGTCCTCGACGAGTCCGGAGATGTCGTGGGCGTCCGGCTCGGTGGTCTGCTGGCCCTCGAGGCCGACCACCCAGGTGTCCTTCGAGCCGCCGCCCTGCGACGAGTTGACGACCAGCTGGCCCTCGGGCAGCGCCACCCGGGTGAGACCGCCGGGCAGGACCCAGATGTCCTTGCCGTCGTTGACCGCGAAGGGGCGCAGGTCCGCGTGCCGGGGCCGCATGCCGTCGTCCACCAGCGTCGGGATCGTCGAGAGCTGCACCACCGGCTGCGCGATCCAGCCGCGCGGATCGGCCTGGAGCCGCGAGCGGAGCTCGGCCAACTCCTTCGCCGAGGCGGCCGGCCCGACCACGAGGCCCTTGCCGCCGGAGCCGTCGACCGGCTTCACGACGAGCTCGTCGAGGCGGTCAAGCACCTCCTCGAGCGCGCCCGGATCCTCCAGGCGCCAGGTGTCGACGTTCTTGATCACCGGCTCCTCCGAGAGGTAGTAGCGGATCAGGTCGGGCAGGTAGGTGTAGACGAGCTTGTCGTCGGCGACGCCGTTGCCGACCGCGTTCGCGATCGTGACATTGCCGAGGCGCGCGGCGAGCATCAGACCGGGCGAGCCGAGCATCGAGTCGGCGCGGAACTGCAGCGGGTCGAGGAACTCGTCGTCGACTCGGCGGTAGATCACGTCGACGCGGGTGGGCCCGGAGGTCGTGCGCATGAACACCTTGCCGCCGGTGCAGAAGAGGTCGCGGCCCTCGACCAGCTCGACGCCCATCAGCCGGGCGAGCAGGGTGTGCTCGAAGTAGGCCGAGTTGTAGACGCCCGGCGTGAGCACGACGACGGTGGGGTCGTCGACGCCCTCCGGGGCGGAGGCGCGCAGGGCCTGGAGCAGGCGGTTGGGGTAGTCGCCGACCGGGCGCACCCGCATCGAGACGAACAGCTCGGGCAGCGTCTGCGCCATCACCCGGCGGTTCGAGATGACGTAGGAGACTCCGGAGGGCACGCGGACGTTGTCCTCGAGGACCCGCCAGTCGCCGACCTCGTCGCGGATCAGGTCGATGCCGGACACCTGGATCCGCACGCCGTTGGCCGGCTCGATCCCGGCGGCCTGGCGGTGGAAGTGGCTGGAGCTGGAGAGCAGGGCGGCGGGGATCACGCCGTCCTTCACCGCGTTCTGCGGGCCGTAGACGTCGGCGAGGAAGGCCTCGAGCGCGCGGACGCGCTGCTTGATGCCGCTCTGCACCTCGTTCCACTCGGCGCTCTCGATCACGCGCGGGACGGCGTCGAGCGGGAAGGGCCGCTCCTCGCCCGCGAAGTCGAAGGTCACGCCCTGCGCGAGGTAGGAGGAGGCGAGCGCATCGGTGCGACCGCGCAGCTCCTCCTGCGTCATCCGCGCGAGCGAGGAGTAGATGTCGCGGTAGGAGTCGCGGACGCCGGCGGGGCCGCTCGTCGCCGCGACATCGGCGAACATCTCGTCCCAGGGTGAGGCGCCCGTGCGGGGCCGCTCGACCTTCTGGGACCCGTATCCGTCGAAGAGGTCACCCATGGCACGACTCTAGTGCGGGGCAGATTGCGGGGATGTTTCGGGCGGCCGGAGGGAGAGGAGCCCGCCCGTCACCCGATCGTGAGCGCCCGGGAGATCCGGTCGGCGTCGAAGGCGCGGGCCATCCTCCGCCGCTCCCCGACGGGGAGGCCGAGCTCGATCGCGACGGCCTCCCACTCCCGCACCTGCTCCGCGGTCTCCCGCACGATCCGCGCGGCGTCGGGGCGGGTGAGTCGGTAGGCGTCGGCCGTCGCCAGGAGCTCGCCGAGGTCGCGGTGGCGGGGGTCGTCGCGGTCGCTGATCGGCCGCGAGTGCACGACTCCGGTGCTCGTGCTCGCGTTCACGTCGAAGAGCGGGGCGAGACGCCAGCCTCCGTCCTGCCGGAGGAAGCCGTGGTTGCGCCAATGGTCGTCGACGTTGTTCACGAGGACCGTCAGAGCGATCCGGGTGAACATCTCCCGCAGGTCCGTGCGCGGATCGGCGCTGAGGTCCGCCAGCACGTCCGAGAACTGCTCGTACGAGTATCGGCCGAGATCGTTCGCGCCGATCTCCAGGGCGGAGGCGGCGGAGAGGTAGGCGCGACGACCGCCGGCGGCGGTGCGGTCGAACCGGTCGAGCAGCAGCACGCTCTTCTCCGCCGAGGCGCGCAGCAGCGTCCACGCGGGAGTCCGGAGGCCGATCCGCTCGGCCAGGACGAGCACCACCGCCTCCCAGCGCTCGACGTCGAGACCCTCGTCCTTCGAGTGCGGGAGCTTCGCGAGAGCGAGGCGGCCGTCGGCGCGGAGGACGTTGGCTTTCGGTCGAGCTCCACCGGGCGAGGTCGCGATCCCGGAGAGGTAGGCGACGTCCTCCTCGGAGGCGTCGTCCGCCTCGTAGCGCGCCGCCACGCGCAGGATCCGCTCGATCTCGTGGACGTTCGCCACCCCGGTGTCCGAGGAGGACCACTCCTCCGCGCCGGGCAGCCGGAAGCGGAGCGCGCCCATCCGGGCGGCGTCGGAGACGCCCAGCAGGTGGTCCCAGGCACCCCGCAGTGCGGGCGCGGCCGGATCCTGCCTTCGGAGAGCGCCGTGATTCGCCTCGATCAGACGCCGACCCCATTCGTCCGGCGACGCGTCCTCGAGCGCACCGGGGAGCGAGTGCGACTCGGGCGTCCAGATCCTGCCGCTGACGAGGGGCAGATCGGGCGAGATCGCGAAGGCGCCGGGCGAGGCCAGGTAGTCGGAGTCGTACTGGAAGGACGACGAGGCGAGGACGCGCCCCGCGAACGACGGATGGAGGGTGCCGACCCGCACGAGTCCCCGCGATTCGTCGTCGAGATGGACCTCGACCGGCCCGGCAGTCACACTGAGCCGCCGGCGCCGAGGATCGCGTCGATGCGAGCCCGCGCCGTCTCGCTGCGGTAGGGGTCGGTCGCCTGGACGAGGGAGTCCGCGATGCCGAGCGCCCCGAGGACCGCGATGACCGAGTCGAGGCGGGCCGAGCCGTCCCCCGCCTCCAGGCGGCGCAGCGTCTCGCGGGTGACGCCCGCCCGCTCGGCGAGCGAGGACGCGGTCATCCCGTTCACAGCTCGCCAGCGCCGGATGTTGGCGCCGATCTCGGCCAGCTGGAGGGAGCGGCGAGGCGACCGTCGTGCGACCATGCGAAGACTCCTGAACTCTGTAAGTTACAGACTATCGCCGATTGGCACCTTTACCGTTCAGAATGCCTACCGCCCCCCTTGGCTGAGTGCGCGGGAATATCCCCAGCCGCACGTGGTTGGATGAGGATGTACATGCGAACGCATGGATCAGGTCTCGCCAGGACGGGGCCACGGAGAGAAGGAGCGCCCGATGCAGTTCGGCATCTTCACGGTCAGCGACATCACCACCGACCCCACGACAGGCCGCACCCCGACCGAGTCCGAGAAGATCGCGGCCACCGTCGCGATCGCCCAGAAGGCGGAGGAGATCGGCCTCGACGTCTTCGCGCTCGGCGAGCACCACAACCCGCCGTTCTGGTCCTCCTCCCCCACGACGACCCTCGCCTACATCGCCGCGAAGACCGAGCGGCTCCAGCTCAGCACCGCGATGGCGCTGATCACCACGAACGACCCGGTGAAGCTCGCCGAGGACTACGCGATGCTCCAGCACCTCGCCGGCGGCCGCGTCGACCTGATGCTCGGCCGCGGCAACACCGGCCCGGTCTACCCGTGGTTCGGCAAGGACATCCGCCGCGGCATCGAGCTGACGATCGAGAACTACGACCTGCTGCATCGCCTCTGGACGGAGGAGTTCATCGACTGGGAGGGCCAGTTCCGCACGCCGCTCCAGGGCTTCCAGTCGACCCCGCGCCCGCTCGACGGCGTCGCCCCCTTCGTCTGGCACGGCTCGATCCGCTCGCCGCAGATCGCCGAGCAGGCCGCGTACTACGGCGACGGCTTCTTCGCGAACCACATCTTCTGGCCCGCCTCGCACACCGCGAAGATGGTGCAGCTCTACCGCCAGCGCTTCGAGCACTACGGCCACGGCAGCGCCGACCAGGCGATCGTCGGACTCGGCGGCCAGATCTTCCTGGCGAAGAACTCGCAGGACGCGGTCTCGCAGTTCCGCCCCTACTTCGACAACGCCCCGGTCTACGGCCACGGCCCCTCACTCGAGGACTTCACCGAGCAGACCCCGCTCACCGTGGGCTCGCCGCAGGAGATCGTCGACCGCACCCTCGGCTTCCGCGAGTACGTCGGCGACTACCAGCGCCAGCTGTTCCTGATGGACCACGCGGGTCTGCCGCTGAAGACCGTCCTCGAGCAGATGGACATGCTCGGCGAGATCCTGCCCGCCCTGCGCGCCGGCTTCGCCGAGGGCCGCCCGGCGCACGTGCCGGACGCGCCCACCCACTCCTCGCTCGTCGCCGCCCGCGCCGAGCAGCCCGTCCCCGTCAGCGCCTAGGAGGCCCCGCCCATGGACACCCGCAGGATCACCGTCCTCTCGGCCGGTCTCAGCACGCCGTCCTCCACCCGCCTGCTCGCCGACCGCCTCGCCGACGCCGCGGAGGCCTCGCTCACCGAGCAGGGCTTCGCCGTCGAGCGCAGCGTCGTCGAGCTGCGCGACCTCGCGCACGACGTCACGAACAACCTGCTGACCGGCTTCGCGAGCCCCGCTCTGCAGACCGCGCTCGACGCGGTGGCCGGCGCGGACGGCCTGATCGCCGTGACGCCGATCTTCACCACCAGCTACAGCGGACTGTTCAAGTCGTTCGTCGACGTGCTCGACACCGAGGCGCTGCGCGGGCTGCCCGTGCTGCTCGCCGCGACCGGCGGCTCGCCCCGCCACTCGCTCGCGGTCGACTACGCGATGCGCCCGCTCTTCAGCTACCTGCACGCCGCTCCCCTGTCGACGACGGTCTTCGCCGCGACCGAGGACTGGGGCGGGGCCACCGAGGACGGGCGGGCGCTGCCCTCCCGGATCGAGCGGGCCGGGCGCGAGCTCGCAGCGGAGGCGGCGCGCACCTCCCGCGCTCCCGCGGACCCGTGGGCGCTGGACGGCTCGTTCGAGGGGATGCTCGGCCGCCGGCCGTGAGCGGCACCTCTCTCACAGGAACGCGGATCCGTCCAGTAGCGGCGCCCGCAGGAGCCCGCAGCTAGCCTCCCCTCGGAGGGCCCGCCGGTGGCCCCCGAGGGGAGGCCATGATGGCTCTGGACAGGACGTCGCGCGGCAGGAGCGCCTTCGATCGGGTGACGCTGGATCGGCGCCGCTTCCTCAGCGCCCTGGGCGTCGCCGCCTCGGTGCCCGTGCTGGCCGGCTGCGGCTTCGCACCGGCCCGCCCCGCGGCGAGCGCCGACAGCGGCACCCTCACCTTCACCACCTGGGGCACCGACGCCGAGCTGGCCGGCTTCCAGCGCGCGATCGACCGCTTCCAGGAGGCGAACCCCGGCTCGACCGTGGCGCTCAACTCCGTGCCGTACGAGCAGATGTTCACCAACATCGACGCGCAGCTGCAGGCGGGCAACCCGCCGGACGTCTTCCGCGTGCCGTACTACACCTTCGGCAGCTACGCCGGTCGCGACCAGCTGCTCGACCTCACCCCGCACCTCGAGGCGGACGTGGCCGAGCGCTTCACCGACCCGGCCTGGGCCGCGGTGCAGAGCGGCGGCAGCCCGTTCGGCGTGCCGCACCACACGGACACCTCGCTGATCCTCTACAACACCGAGGCGCTCGCCACCGCGGGCATCTCCGACTTCCCGGCCTCGCCGGACGAGGCGTGGACGTGGGAGGAGTTCACCGAGGTCGGCCGGAAACTGCGCGCCTCGCTCCCCGCCGAGCGCTACCCCTTCGCCTACAACTGGCAGGGCAACGGCGTGACCCGCTGGCTGAGCCTGCTCTTCCAGGCCGACGGCCGCTTCCTCACCGAGGACCTCTCCGCTCCCGCGATCGACTCCGACGCCGGTCGCGCGGCGATCGACTTCAGCCGCAGCTTCTTCACCGACGGCCTCGTGCCGCCGAGCAGCTCGATCCAGGCGACGACCTACGCGAGCGACCTCTGGTACTCGCAGACCACCGCGATGACCTTCGGCGGGGCGTTCCTCATCCCGGACGCGGAGTCGACGCTCGACTTCGAGTGGGGCGCGACCTACTCGCCGCGGAACGTGCGCGGCGGCGGCGACTTCGGCGGCAACGCCCTCGTCGCGACCAAGGCGACCGCGAACCCTGAGCTCGCGGCGGCGTTCCTCGCCTTCGTGACCGAGGAGGAGCCGATGCGCGACTTCTGCGCCGGCGCCTCGCTGCTGCCCACCCGCCGCGACCTGACCGAGTCGGGCATCGAGTTCGAGGTGCGCCCCGAGCTCGCGGAGGTCTTCCTCGGCCAGGCGGGCACCGTGCAGGCGTCCGACGCGGCGCAGGTGGCCTCGCCGGACATGGCGGCGATCATCGCGGTGCTGAAGGACCAGCTGGAGCAGGCGTTCGTCGGCGGCCAGAGCACCGAGGACACGATCGCGAAGCTCAGCTCCGGCATCGCCACCGCCGTGCAGTGAGCGGCAGGATCCGGTGACCCGCACCCTCCCCGCGCCCGAGGAGGTGACGGCGCGACCTCGCCGCACCTCCCGGGCGCCCGCCGCCCGTGAGACGGTGGCCGCCTACGGGTTCCTCGCGCCGAACCTGCTGATGCTGGCGCTGTTCGTCTTCGTGCCGCTGGTCGGCGCGTTCCTGCTCAGCTTCCAGCGCACCAACGGCTTCGGCGACGGCGTCTTCATCGGTCTGGACAACTACGGCCGGCTGCTCAGCGACCCGCTGTTCTGGCGCTCGACCCTCAACACCGCGCTGTTCACGCTGATCGTCACGCCGCTGTCGATGGCGCTCGGGCTGGGCGCCGCGGTGCTCCTCAACTCGGTGCTGCCGGCCCGGCCCGTCTTCCGCTCGATCCTGATCCTGCCGATGGCCGTCTCGGGTGTCGCGACGGCGCTGATGGGGGTGCTGATCTTCGACGAGAACAGCGGGGTGCTCGACGGGCTGCTGCAGACGATCGGCCTGCCGCGCATCGCCTGGCAGTCGGGCGGCGCGGCGGCCTTCGCCTCCGTGATCCTCGTGACGCTCTGGTGGCGGACCGGCTTCAACATGCTGATCTACCTGGCCGGGCTGCAGGGCGTGAACCCCGCGCTCTACGAGGCGGCGCGGCTGGACGGCGCGAACGGCTGGCAGCAGTTCCGGCACGTGACGGTGCCGCTGGTCGGGCCGTCGACGTTCTTCCTGCTCATCCTCAACGTCATCTACTCGTTCCAGGTCTTCGACATCGTCTTCGTCCTCACCGGCGGCGGGCCGCAGAACTCCACGTCGGTGCTGGTGACCTACGCCTACGACACCGGCTTCGTCACCCGCGATCAGGGCTACGCGGCGGCGATCGGCATCGTCCTGCTGATCCTGACGATGATCTTCACCGCCGTGCAGTGGCGCACGAACCGCTCGAGGGACCTCGTCGAATGAACCGCGTCTCCCGCTCGACGACCGCACTCCGGCTCGTCCTGGCGATCCTCGTCTCCCTCGTCATCCTCTTCCCGCTCTACTGGATGCTCGTCGTCGCGTTCTCCTCGCGCGCCGAGCTGCTCGGCGGCACGCTGCGGCTGTGGCCGCGCGAGTTCACGCTGGCCAACTTCGAGCGCGTCTTCGACTCGTTCCCGGTCGCGACCTGGTTCGGCAACTCGCTCGCGATCAGCCTCACCACCGCGCTGATCACCGTGGCGATCAACCTGCTCGGCGGCTACGCCTTCGCGCAGCTGCGCTTCCGCGGCTCCGGCGTGCTCTTCCTGCTGGCCCTGTCGACGCTGACGCTCCCCGTGCAGGTGATCATGGTGTCGCTCTTCCGGCTCGTCACCGATCTCGGCCTCTACGGCAGCTACTGGGCGGTGATCCTGCCGACGGCGGCCTCGGCCTTCGGGCTGTTCCTCGCGCGGCAGTTCATCCTCGCGATCCCTCGCGACCTGATCGAGGCGGCCCGGATCGACGGGGCCGGCCACTTCCGCGTCTTCACCCGGATCGTGCTCCCGCTCTCGAAGCCGCTGATCGCCGTTCTGTTCTTCATGTCGCTCCTCGGCTCCTGGAACGACTTCGCCTGGCCGCTGATCGCCCTCAAGGAGAACGTCCTCTTCACCCTCCCGATCGGGCTGCTCTACCTGCAGGGGCAGTTCGGCAGCGACTACGGCGGAACGATGGCCTTCGCGCTGGTGAACGTGCTGCCGATGGTCGTGCTGTTCCTGATCTTCCAGCGCTACTTCGTGCAGGGCTTCGCCCGCAGCGGGCTGCGCTGAGCGGTCCCGCTCGGTGCCGGATCGACTGCTTCTGTCACGGCCGTATGTCAATCCCGGCTATTGCGCTCCCCGTTGTCGCGGCACCGCGGTACCGTCTACCCAGGCGCTCGTCCTGAGCGCCGCGGAGCACGTCGCTCCAGCAGAAGGCGGGGTCGTCGTGAGCACCATCGCCGCCAATGCCGCCCAGCAGCGGGTGGCCGGGCGCTACTTCCTGATCGAGCGGATCGGCTCGGGCGGGATGGGCTCGGTGTACCGGGCCCGCGACGAGACCGTGCAGCGCGAGGTGGCCGTGAAGGTCTTCCGCGCCGAGGCCTCCAACCCCGAGGACGTCGCCCGCCAGGAGCGCGAGGTGCGGATGCTGAGCTCCTTCGCGCACCCCGGGATCGTCAATCTCTTCGACGCCGGCCTGCACAACTTCGGCGGTGAGGTGCGCCGCTACGTCGTGATGGAGCTGGTCGCCGATCCGACCCTCGAAGCGCGGCTCGAGCCCGGCCCGATGGCACCGGACGAGGTCGCCGCGATCGGCACGCAGCTGGCCGAGGCGCTCGCGTACCTGCACGAGCGCGGCGTCGTCCACCGCGACGTGAAGCCCGCGAACATCCTGGTCAGCGAGGTGGCCTCCAGCGGCTACGCCCGCACCGCCAAGCTCACCGACTTCGGCGTCGCCCACTTCATGGACGGCTCGCGCCTCACCAGCGACGGCATCGTGATCGGCACCGCCAGCTTCGTCAGCCCCGAGCAGGTCGCCGGCGAGCCGATCAGCGGCGCCAGCGACGTCTTCTCGCTCGGCCTCGTCCTGCTGGAGGCGATCACCGGGCACCGCGAGTACTCCGGCACCGTGCTCGAGGCCGCGATCGCGCGCCTCAACCGCTCCCCCGTCGTCCCGGCGACGCTGCCCGCACCCTGGCGCGCGCTGCTCACCTCGATGACCGAGCGCGACCCGGCGAAGCGGCCCACCGCCGACCAGGTCGCCCACCGGCTGCGCGCGGGCATGACAGCGTCCAACGCCTCTGGGCTGGATGCGGCGTCCGCTCCCGACGGCCGCGCCGTCCGCCTGCGCCGCGCCGTCATCATCGGCTCGAGCGTCGTCGGCGTCGGCGCCGTCGCCGCCCTCTCCTGGATGCTCGGGATGCTCGCCGGCCGCTGAGCCGCACCCCCGTGGGCCGAGCAGCGGCGCGCGGCAGCCCGCACGCTGGTCGGACAGCCGCGTCGCGGCATTCCATGCTGGTCGAGTAGCCGAGCAGCGGCCACCTCATGCCGGTCGAGGAGCCACGCAGCGGCAGCACCTCATGCTGATCGAGCAGCCGCGCAACGGCCGCCTCTCATGGTGGTCGAGTAGCCGCGCAGCGGCGTATCGAGACCCACGCACCTCCAGCGCACGGTCGAGCCCACCGTAAGCGAGAGAGACCGGATCTCGAAGCGCCTGGCCAGCGAGCCGCGCTGAGCGCCAGCGAGCGCGCACGAGACGACACGACCTTGTGAGTCGACGAAGCCTCACGTACCGTGACGTCCCGTCGGGCTTTGAGAGCCCGATGACCGCAGGGTCTCGATTCGATCAACGGAGATAGAACATGAAGAAGAAGCACGGGTCGCTTCTCGTCTCAGGGGCCGTTACCGCGGCACTCGCCTTCGGAGGCGCGACGACCGCGTCGGCATTCCCGATCTACGAGGACGCGGACTACCGCGGGTACGCCTACCAGGCGACATGGGGTCAGAAGGACGGCCTCGGCTCGGTCAATCGGAAGGCGTCCTCACTGAAGGCGCCTGACTCCGGGAAGACCTTCTTCGAGGACCGCAATTTCATGGGCCGCTCGATCTTCCTCCAAGGAGATGTTTCGGCTCTGTCGAGCCTCACATCGAATCTGGGCTGGCTGGAGACCTGGAACGACCGCATCGAGAGCTACCGCTGATGAGCCGTCGGCAAGGGCGTCCTGGCGGTCGGATTGTCCAGGGCGCCCTCGCCGCTGCGGCCTCCGCCGCGATTCTGAGTGGCTGCACTGCCGACGCGGCCGGACCCGACGACTCCGCGCATGCCTACCTGGACTCGGTCAGCGGTGAGATCGTCATGCCGCTGGACGAGTACGCGTTCTACGGGCGGCATTCCGACCAGCAGGTCTTCGAGGCGGCCGCTCGAGCCGCGATCGAAGAGTGCGTGACGTCGAAAGGGTTGACCCACTCCATCGCTCGCATACAAGCCGACCCGGCGACCGACCTCGACGACCGGACTTTCGGAATCTGGGAGGAGCGACGCGCGGCGCGCTACGGCTTCGGCTTCGCGGCGTCACCACTGGACGTCGCGCTCGAGGAGGCGCGAGCGATCGGAGGAATGCAGTGGTCCGTGGCGTGGGACTCCTGCAGTCAGGGCGACGAGTCCGTGACGGAGGCGATGCGCGCCGTCACCCCGCCGCAGGACGAACGTCTGAACAGTCTCGCCTCCCGCCTGGAGAGCGAAGCGCTGACGAAGGCGCGCAAAGACGAGCGCTGGCAGCGGGCCCGCGAGCCGTGGGAACAGTGCCTGACAGAGGCCGGGCTCACTCCCGAATCCGGAGAGCACTACGGCTCGAAGCAGTCGAACGCTCTGCCGGAGACGGATGGACGGGGCGGCATCGAGGAGGGGATCCGCCTCGCCTCGATCGAGGCCCGATGCAATACGGAGAGCCGCCTGACTCAGACGCTCGCAGACCTCGAGGCGGCGTACCAGCAGCCCTTGATCGACGCGAACCAGGCGGCGTTGAACGAGGAGAAAGAGCGCAAGCAGCAGCTCCTCGAGGCCGCCCGCGCGTACATCGCCGCGCATGGCTGAGAGCGGCGTCGCCGACAGTGATCGTGCAGTCGCGACAAGCGGGCGACTGCAGCGAGGAGAGCCCGGCGAAGGTGGAAGGGAAGGGACGAGATGACCGACCGATGGCAGCGCGCTGACACTCGAGTCCTCGGCGGTGTCATCGGCGCTCTCCTCGCGGTCGCCAGCCTCAGCGGCTGCGCTGTCGGCGCGACGAAGCCCGACGACTCCGCGCACGCCTACCTGGACTCGGTCAGCGGCGAGATCGTGATGCCGCTGGACGAGTACGCGTTCTACGGGAGGCATGCCGACCACCAGGTCTTCAAGGCAGCCGCGCGGGCGGTGATCGTCGAGTGCGTGAAGTCGAAAGGGTTCACCACCTCTCCCGCCCGCACACAGCCCGACCCGGCGACAGACCTCGACGATCGGACATTCGGACTCTGGGAGGATCAACGCGCAGCGCGCTACGGCTTCGCTTTCGCGGCGTCGCCCATGGACGTCGCGCTGGAGAACGCTCGAGCGGCCGGTGGCGTGCAGTGGTCCGCAGCGTATGACGCCTGCAACCAGGGCGACGAATCCGTGATCGACACGATGGATGCCGTCACTCCGCCGCAAGACGAGCGTCTGAACAGTCTCGCCTCCCGCCTGGAGAGCGAGGCGCTGACGAGAGCGCAGAAAGACGAACGCTGGCAGCGCGCCCGCGAACCGTGGGAGCAGTGCCTGAAGGAGGCCGGGCTCACTCCCGAATCCGGGGAGCACTACATGTCGAAGCAGTCGAACGCCCTGCCGGAGTCGTACGGGGGGAGCAGCAGCGAGGAAGGGATCCGGCTCGCCTCGATCGAGGCCCGGTGCAACACCGAGAGCCGACTGACACAGACGCTCGCCGACCTCGAAGCCGCGTACCAGCAGCCACTGATCGACGCGAATCAAGCGGCGTTGAACGAGGAGAAGGAGCGCAAGCAGCAGCTCCTCGTGGCCGCGCGCGAGTACATCGCCGCGCATGGTTGACGGCGGGGGTGCAGAGCCGAGCAGCATGCGGCTCCGGCGCGTCGAGCACCCTTTGCGGGCGGTCGTCGCGACCCTGGTCCTGCTCGGCTCGATCACGGCCTCCTTCCTGACCGGGCTCCTGGTGCAGGCGCCGGACCACGGACCCGGAGAGCAGGCGCAGCAGTCGATCCAGGTCACCGCGCCTGTGGAGCGACGAGTCGTCGACTCCCGCACGGCGTTCGCCGGCAGCGTCGTCGCCGGGAGCGAGCAGGCGCTCAGCACGATCCCGTCGGGAGTCCCGGCCGTCGTCACCAGACGGACCGTCGACCTCGGCGACGTGGTCCGACCGGGGAGTCTCGTCGGCGCCGTCTCGGGACGACCCGTCTTCGCCGTGCCAGGCCCGCTGGCGCTCTACCGCGATCTGCGAACCGAGGACGAGGGCGACGACGTCTCCTCCCTCCAGCGCGCGCTCCGCGAGACCGGGGCGGACATCGAGGTGACGGGCTGGGTGGACTGGCGGACCACCGCCGCAGTAACGGAGCTCTTCGTCGACAACGGCTTCCCCGCGCCGACCGCCTCCGCCCCCGAGACGGTGGAACCGTCGCCGGCCGATCCTGACCCGTCGGAGCCCGCCTCCTCCCCGACGCCCGAGGTGCAGCAGCCCCGCGTCGTCCGGCCCCCGGGTCCGCTCATCCCCTCCGCGAGCTTCGTCGCGCTGGCGGCGGCCGAGGCGACGGTCACCGGCGCTCTCCCGCTCGGCGCGACGGTCACGAGCGAGGCGCCGCTGGTCACGGTCCGCACCTCTCCGAACACCGTCTCGTTCCGGGCCGACGCGGTGAGCGCTGCGACGCTGACCGATGGGCAGGAGGTAAGCGTGCAGGCCGACACCCGGCAGCTCCCGGGCACGATCACGGCGATCGGGGAGTTCGTCGAGGCCTCGGACGGCAAGGCACCGGGCCGGGACGTCACGGTCGTCTCGGCCGATCCCGCCTTCGCCGGACTCTCGCCGGGACTGAGCGTCACCGTCCTTCCGGAGGCCGTGCACGAGGAGTCCCTCGCAGTGCCGACGGTCGCCCTCCGGCAGGACGCCGAGGGGACCTTCGTCCTCGTGACGGCCGACGCCGAGGCGGACGCCGGAGCCGAGCAGCCGGAGCCCCGGCGCGTGCCCGTCACCGTCGACTACTCGGGGAACGGCTGGACCGCGATCGCCGGCGACGTCCTCGCACCCGGGAGCGAGGTGATCCTGCAGTGACCGTCGGCACGCCTCCCGCGCCGGCCGCCCTCGAGCTGACCGGGATCACCCGGATCTTCGGCGCCGACCCCGCGACCGGCATCCGGGACATCGGCATCACCGTGCGGCAGGGGGAGTTCGTCGCGATCGTCGGTCCGTCCGGCTCGGGCAAGAGCACGCTGCTCAACGTCCTCGGCCTGCTCGACACTCCGACGGCGGGCAGCTACCGCGTCTTCGGGACGGAGGTAGCCTCCCTGCGCGAGCGCGAGCGCGACCGCCTCCGGTCCCGGGTCTTCGGATTCGTCTTCCAGCAGTCGTTCGTCCTCGGCGACGTCTCCGCGCTGCACAACGCGGCCCTCGGCCTGCGCACGCAGCGCGTCCCACTCGCGGAGCGCGGCACCCGGGCGCTGGACGCCCTCGCCCGACTCGGCGTGGAGGCGAGGGCGCACGCCGCCGGGCGGGTCCTCTCCGGCGGTGAGCAGCAGCGTCTCGCCCTCGCGCGCGCCATCGCCACCCGGCCGCGGATCGTCCTCGCCGACGAGCCGACCGGCAATCTCGACCGGGCCAACGGGACGGCGGTGCTCGACTCCCTTCGCGACCTCCACGCCGGCGGAGTCACCGTCGTCCTGATCACCCACGACGAGACGATCGCGGCGGCCGCGGATCGGACGATCCGCATCGTCGACGGCACCGTCGACCCGACCACGGCAGCCTCGCCGCGAGCAGGAGCGCAGAGAGCCGCCGAGGAGGAGGGTGCCGAGGAGGCGGAACCGTCGCGCAGGAGTCCTCACCGCTGGGTCACGGCGCTGGCCGACGACCTCGGCGACGCCGTCGACGTCGTCACCACCCGGCTGGCACGCACCCTATTCCTGCTGCTCGCTTTCGCCCTGGGGATCGGCGGTCTGGTCGCCTCCATCGGGGTCAGCGAGAGCGCCTCCGGGAGTGTCGCGGACCGGCTGAGCGCGGCTGCCCTCGACGAGGTGCGCGTCTCGGTCCCCGGCGGCACGGGTCTCCTGCGTGACGACGATCGTCGCCTCTCCGAGTGGATCGCTTCGGCGTCGTCTCTGCCGCGGGTCACCGGAGTCGGCTCCGCGTCCGTTGCGTCGGGAGGCACCGCCTCGATCCAGCGCCTCTCGCCGACCGAGCCGGAGAGGGGATCGCCGCTGAGGCTGATGTCCGCCTCCTCGGACTACCTGCGGCTCACCGGCGCATCGCCCGTGGGTCCGGACACCTTCGGACTCCTCGACGACCGGTCGCTGCGCGGGATCGCGATCGTCGGCCATGACGCGGCGGCGACGCTCGAGCTCCCTCCTCCAGGACCCGGCTGCCGGCTCTGGGTGAACGGCCGCACGGTCGACGTCGTCGGCGTCCTCGACGCCGGGCCTCGCCAGGCCGACCTCACCGACTCGGTGATCGTCTCCCCCGATGTCCTCGAGGGCGCAGCGGACGTCGCGACGGCACTTCTGATCCGCACCGAGCCCGGGTATCCCGCCGCCGTCGCGGAGGCGGTCCCCCTTCGGCTCGATCCCGCGAACCCCGGACGGTTCGGCGTCGAGACCGTCGCCGACCTCCGCGATCTCCGGACGGGCATCGGCAGCGACCTCGGCGCACTGATCGCGCTGATCTCCCTCATCCTGCTCGTCCTCGCCACCATCAGCGCCGCCACGACCCTCCACCTCTCCGTGCAGGCGAGGGCGCACGAGATCGCACTGCGCCGGGCCGTCGGCGCCAGCAGGACCGCGGTCGGACGCCTCTTCCTCGCCGAGGGCCTCCTCATCGGCCTCCTCGGCGGAGCGGTGGGCGTGGCCGTCGGGAGTGCCTCGACGCTGGTCATCGCCGGGCTGCAGGGCTGGACCCCGGTCCTCGAGTCCTGGCTGCCGGCGGCGGGGCTCGGCGTCGGACTCCTGACGGGACTGGCCGCGTCGACGATCCCCGCCTGGACGGCGAGCCGCCAGGACCCGGCGCTCGCGCTGCGCGCCCGGTGACCCCTGCCGGTCGAGTGGCCGCACAGCGGCGTCTCGAGACCCGCCCACTCCGGAGCGCGAGCCCGGTGGCTCCGCTCTCGGTGACAGTGGATCTCGATACGCCCGCTGCGCGGGCTACTCGATCAGCATGCAGAGGCTGCTGCGCGGGCTACTCGATCGGCATGGAGGGCCTACTCCGCGGGCCGCACGATCATCAGGGGGTTCCCGCTCCGCGGGCTGCACGACCAGTGTGCGGGGGCGGCCGTGCCGGCGGCGGACTCGCGCCTCATGCTGGTCGAGTAGCCGCGCAGCGGCGTATCGAGACCCATCCCCTCCAGAACCCAGGTCCGACGGCTGAGCTCTCGGGGACGGTGGATCTCGATACGCCCGCTGCGCGGGCTACTCGATCAGCATGCAAGCGGGTCAGGCCTCGCCGGGGAGGGCCTGGCGGAGGACGATGCGGGTCCAGGCGCCGACGTAGACGCGGTCGCCCTCCTCGATCTCGCGGCGCTGGCCGGTGGGGATCGGGGTCTGCGGCAGCGGAGCGCCGGCCGCGGCGAGGTAGGTGCCGTTGGCGGACTGCAGGTCCTCGACCCACCAGCGGTAGCCGTCGGTGTTGAGCTGGCAGTGGCGGCGGGAGACGCCGGAGTCGGTGCCGCAGTCGATCTGCGGCGAGATGCCGCGCGAGACGGAGGGCCGGCCGACGAGCACGGAGCGCTCGCGGAGCACGACGATCGTCGGCGGGCCGGCGGAGGGCATCGGATCCTCGGCGCGCTGCTCCGCGTACCAGTCGGGGTCGACCCAGATCTCGGCGATCCAGGGGTCGCCCTCCTCCGAGGCCGCGGGCACGGCGGGCGCGGCCGTCCGCGTGCTCCCGGTGACCTCGCTGATCACCTCGGTGGCGGGCGCGGCGGGCGGCGCGGTCGCGACGGGCACGTCGAACCCCGCCTCCTCCTCCGGAACGAGCGCGGGCGGCGCACCGGGAGCGGCCGGAGCGGGCGCCTCGCCCAGGTGGGCGGCCGGATCGCCGGCCGGCGTGGCGGAACCGCCGACCTCGCTGGGCGCGCGGACGGCGCCGGACTCGGTGAAGGGGTCGGCCTCGGGGAGCGAGCCGGTGGTGAAGTCGTAGCCGCAGTTCTCGCAGAACAGCGCGCCGGCCTCGTTGGGGTACGAGCAGTTCGGGCAGACGGCGGGACCGGTCGGGATCGCCGTGGTCGGGTCGGCGGCGCGCGGCGCGGGGGCGGACGGCGCGGCGGGCGCGATCGGCGCACCGCAGACGTCGCAGTAGTCGCCGGACTGGGAGGTGTGCCCCTCCGGGCAGCGGTAGCTCACTTGCGCACCCGGGTGGTCTTCGTCGAGGCGGTGTCGAGCGCCATCTCGTCGAGGCGGGCGACGCCGCGCCTCAGCCGGACCGTTCCCTCGTTCGGGTCGTCGATCTCGACGACCTTGCGCAGCTTCGCGGTCGCCTCGTCGTTGCCGGTCGCGGCGGCGAGCTGCACGGCGCGGCCGAGCTTGACGGTCGCGGTGGCGTCGTCGCCGACGGCCTTCGCGGCGAGGCCGTCCTGGATCGCGGAGGCGAGCTCGGTCTGGCCGGTGTAGTGCGCGACGGCGGGATCGATCCGGGCGGTGAGCGCCGAGTCGTCGGTCCAGCGGGCCTTGACCAGCGCGGAGGCGACGACCTCGTCGCGCACGCTGAGCTGCACGCGGGCGGCCAGCTGCTCGGCGCCGACCGGCTTCGAGGCGACGCGGACGGCCACGTGGTACTCCCGCGACTCGTCGCCCCAGGCGCCGGTCGGATAGGAGCCCGTCAGCGGGTTGACCGAGGTGCGACGCGAGCTGAGGTCCTCGAGGTTCGGCGCGACCTGGCGGACGAAGAGCAGCTGCGAGCCCTGCGGGGTCCAGACGCGCAGCTCGCCGTCGGCGACGCCGCGGCCCATCGACGCCTGGATCAGCTGCTCGAAGTCGGCGGCCATGTCGGCCGGGTTCGCGATCAGGCCCACGGTGCCGAGCAGCGCGCTGGCGATGGTGCGCGCCTCCTCGACGACCCAGCGGGAGCCGACGCCGCGGACGTCGCACTGGAAGACGCCGCCGGCCGCGCGGATCGCCGCGTCGAGCTGCATCCGCGACTCGTGCTCGTTCTTGCCGTCGGTGAGCAGGATGGCGTGCCGCTGCTTCGCCTCGGGGACGCTGGAGAAGAGCTGGCGGGCGAGGGTCAGCCAGGTGCCCATCGCGGTACCGCCGTCGGCCTGGAGGAAGCCGATGGCCTCCTTCGCGGCCGCCCGGGCGCCCGGCTCCATCCGCACCATCGACACGGAGGCGTTGGGGTACGGGAAGGCGCGGTCGGCGCGCTCGGAGCCGGCGACGACGGCGAAGAAGGTGCCGTCGAGGATCTGGTCGACCGCCACGGCGGCGGCGCGCTTGGCCGCGGTCATGTTCTCGCCGGTCATCGACCCCGAGCAGTCGACGATGATGATCTCGGCGGCCGCTCCGTCGCTGCCGGCCGCGCCGGTGCCCGAGGCGGTCACCGTCACGATCGCGTGCACATCCGTCGCGCCGTCCGAGAGGAACTCGTTCTGAAAGACACTCGCGCTGAACTCCGCCATTCGGCCAGTTTATTGTGCTGCCTGGCCGCGACGGCCCTCCTCCTCGCCGGATGCGCAGCAACCGTCGGACAGCCGGCCCCTCCCCCGGCGGGCGCGGGCTTCGACTACCAGCTCGGCGGCAGCTATCCGCCGGCCGACGGCGTCGACCTCGTCGTCCGCGACCGCGAGGCCGAGCCCGCGCCCGGCGTGTACTCGGTCTGCTACGTCAACGCCTTCCAGACGCAGCCCGGCGAGGAGGCGGAGTGGGCGTCGCGACCCGAGCTGCTGCTGCGGGACGCCGCGGGCGAGCCGATCACCGATCCGGACTGGCCGGACGAGACGCTGCTCGACGTGTCGACGGCGGCGAAGCGGGAGGCGCTGCTCGAGGTGGTCGGGCCGTGGCTGGAGGGCTGCGCCGAGAGCGGCTTCGACGCCGTCGAGGCCGACAACCTCGACTCCGCCACCCGCTCGGAGGGGCTGCTGACCGACTCCGACACCGCCGCGTTCGCCCGCGAGCTCGTCGACGCCGCACACCGGGCCGGCCTCGCGATCGGCCAGAAGAACGCGGCCGAGCGCGCGGAGGAGATGCGCGGGCTCGGCTTCGACTTCGCGATCACGGAGGAGTGCGAGATGTTCACCGAGTGCGACGCCTACGGGGCCGTCTACGGCGAGCGGGTGTACGAGGTGGAGTACACGGACGTCGACGATGCGGACGCGGTGTTCGCGCGGGCCTGCGCGCGCGGCGACGGCATCGGCGTGCTGCTGCGCGACCGCGACCTGCTGACGCCGGAGGACGAGGGGTACGTCTCGGAGCGGTGCTGAGGCACGAGAGAGTCTGCACGGCGAGAAATACAGCCCGACCTCGGGCCGTTCGGCGGGTCAGGCGGACGGGAAGGACGGGACCGCCGAGGCCGGGCGGGCCGCCTCCCACCAGGCCGCGTGGCGGAGCACGTCGAGGTCGGCGAAGCGGCGGCCGGAGATCTGCAGGCCGATCGCGCGACCGTCGGCTGTGCGGCCGGCGTTGATGCTCGCGGCCGGCTGGCCGGACATGTTGTAGGGCAGCGTGAAGGCGATGTGCGCCATCCCGCGGTCCTCGTGTCCCCACGGCATCGGCCACTCGGCCGGGAACGCGGCGACCGGGGCGACGGGAGACAGGACCGCGTCGAACGGCAGGGTCGCCTCGACGGTGCGGCGCCGCAGCTCGCTGATCGCCTCCGTCGCCTCGAGCACGCGCCGACCGGAGACGTCCGCCCCGCCGTGCACCCAGGTGGTGATGAAGGGGAGGGCGCGCGCCTTCGCCTCGGTCGGGAGGTCGTAGTAGGTGCGCCAGAACCGCACGCGCCAGAACAGGTCGACCTGCTCGAGCACGCCGTCGTCGATGAACGGGGGCAGCGCGACGACCTCCGCGCCGGCGTCGGAGTAGGCGTCGGCGGCGGCGAGCACCGCCGCGCGGATCTCGGGGTCGAGGGGCATGCCCGCGCCGGCGTCCGTGTGCACGCCGATCCGGGTGCCGCGCACGTCGAGCCCGAGGTCGTCCCACGCGATCGCCTCGGGCGGCAGCGAGGTGTAGTCGCGCGCGTCGGGGCGGGACAGCACCGACATCGCGAGCGCGACGTCGGCGACCGACTGCGCGAGCGGGCCGGCGGCGCGGCCCTGGTAGGGGTTGTCCAGCGGGATGCGGCCGTCGCTCGGCTTGAGCGTCGCGAGGCCGAGCCAGGCGGCAGGCAGCCGCACGGAGCCGCCGATGTCGGTGCCGACGTGGAAGGTGCCGAAGCCGGCCGCCGCTGCGGCGCCCGCACCCGAGGACGAGCCGCCGACGGTGAGGGCGGGGTCGAGCGGGCTGCGGGTGATGCCGTGCGCACTCGAGACACCGGAGGAGAGCATCCCCCAGTCGGGCATCGTGGTGGAGCCGACGATGACGGCCCCCGCCTCCTTGAGACGGGCCACGATCGGCGAGTCCTCGCGGGGCACGACGGCGGCGGCCGCCGCGGTGCCGGCGCGGGCGGGCAGGCCGGCGCGGGAGAGGTTCTCCTTGACCGTGACTGGCACACCGTCGAGGGGGCCGAGCGGCTCCCCCGCGCGCCGGCGCCGCTCGCTCGCGGCGGCCTGAGCGCGCACATCCGCCGGGTCGAGGTCGCTGAAGGCGTTGATCGCGCTCTCGCGCACGGCGATGTCGGCGAGGATCTCGTCCGCCACATCGACGGGCGAGAGCTCCCCCGAGGCGAAGGCGGCGGCGAGGCGCGCGCCGTCGTAGCGCGAGAGGGCGGTCGAGACGGAGGTGTCGGTCATCGGATCTCCTGGCGGTGGCGGATCGAGGGCGTCGCAGCGATCAGCGCCCGGGTGTAGTCGTCGGCGGGGTTCTCGTAGATCTCGCGGGTCGAGCCCTGCTCGACGATCTCGCCGCTGCGCATCACGGCGACGCGGTCGCAGAGGTAGCGGACGACGCCGAGGTCGTGCGAGACGAAGATCAGGGTCAGCCGGTACTCCTCGACCAGGTCGGCGAGAAGGTTGAGCACCTGGGCGCGCACCGAGACGTCGAGGGCGCTCACCGGCTCGTCGGCGACGAGGATCCTCGGCCGGCAGACCAGGGCCCGCGCGATCGAGATGCGCTGGCGCTGCCCGCCCGAGAACTGGTGCGGGTAGCGGTCGACGGAGTCGGCGGGCAGGCCGACCGCGCGGATCATCTCGGCGACGCGCGCCTCCCGCTCGGCCTTCGGCACGGCGGCGCCGGTGTTCGCGGCGTTGAGCAGCGGCTCCGCGACGATGTCGCCGACGCGCATCCGCGGGTCGAGCGAGGCCATCGGGTCCTGGAACACGATCTGGAGGCTGCTGCGCAGCTCGGCGAGATCGGCGCGGCGGTGCGTGGTCAGATCGCGGCCGACGACCTCGATCGCTCCGGCGGTCGGGGTGTCGAGACCCGAGAGGATCCGCAGCAGGGTCGACTTGCCGGAGCCGGACTCCCCCACGATGCCGAAGCGGTCGCCCGCGCGGATCTCGAAGTCGAGTCCGCGGAGGGCCTCGACCTTCTGCGGTGCGGCGAAGAGGGAGGAGCGGCCGCGCGTGTAGGTCTTGGTCAGCCCGGAGGCGCGCACGACGGCCGGCGCCGCGGGGGCGGCTTCGCGCTCGGCGCGGCCCGCGTCCGTCCGCGCGACCGAGCGACCCGGGGTGTAGCCCTCGGCGGTGGCGACGGTGAAGAGACGCCCGGCCGCGTCGGTCGCGTCGAGGTCGGAAGCGGCGAGCAGGCCGCGGGTGTACGGGTGCTCGGGCCGGGTGAAGACGCGATCGATCGGCCCCTCCTCGACCACGACTCCGGCGTTCATCACGAGCACCCGGTCGCAGGTCTCGCCGACCACGGCGAGGTCGTGGGTGATGAAGAGGAGCCCGGTGTCGCGCTGCGAGACGGTGCGCAGCACGAGGTCGAGCACCTGCTTCTGCACCGTGACGTCGAGCGCGGTCGTCGGCTCGTCGGCGACGAGCAGCGCCGGATCGTTGGCGAGCGCGATGGCGAGCACGACGCGCTGCCGCTGACCGCCGGAGAGCTGGTGCGGGTAGGCGCGCGCCGCCTCCTCCGGCGAGGGCAGCCCGACGTCGGCGAGCATCTCGACCGCGCGGCGGCGCGCGGCGCGGCGGTCGGGCTGGGTGCGGTGGATCTCCATCGCCTCCGCGATCTGGCGGCCGACCCGCATCAGCGGATTGAGCGCGGTCATGGGCTCCTGGAACACCATCGCCACGGCGGAGCCGCGGAGGCGGGCGGCCTCCCGCTCGCCCAGGCCGACGATGTCGGTGTCGGCGCCGCCGACCCGCACGCGGCCCGTCGCGGTGACGGTGTCCGGCAGCAGGCCCATGACGGCGAGCGAGGTGAGGGACTTTCCGGAGCCCGACTCGCCGATCAGGCCGACGCGCTCGCCGGCGCCGATGCGGAACGTGAGGTCGTCGACGAGGAGGCGCTCGCCGGCGCGCACCGAGAGACCGGCGACGTCGAGGGCGGACGGCTGTGCTTCGGGCGTGCGGGACTCGGGCATCAGCGGTTCCTCATCTTCGGGTCGAAGCGGTCGCGCAGACCGTCGCCGAGCAGGTTGAAGCCGAGGACCGCGATCGCGATCGCCAGGCCGGGCACGATCGCCAGGTAGTCGTAGGCGCCGAGGAACTGCTGCGAGTCCTGCAGCATCCGGCCCCAGGAGGGGGTCGGCGGCTTCGTGCCGAGCCCCAGGAACGACAGCCCCGCCTCGGCGAGCACCGCGATACCGAAGTTGACCGAGCACTGCACGACGAGAAGGCCGGCGATGTTCGGCAGCACGTGGCGGATCGCGATGGCGAACCCGGAGCGGTTCGCCGCGCGCGCGGCGAAGACGTAGTCCGTCCCCATCACCTGGAGGGTGCCGGCCCGGGCCACCCGGGCGAACGCCGGGGCCGCGCCGATGCCGAGGGCGACCATCGCGGTCGTGGTGTCCGCCCCGAAGACGGCGCCGAAGACGATCGCGAGCAGCAGCCCGGGGAACGCCATCACGACATCGCTGCCGCCCATGATCAGCGAGCCGACGCGCTTGGGCCGCATTCCCGCGAGGATCCCGAGCGGGACGCCGAGGATCGCCGCGATCGCGACCGCGACGGTGCCGACCAGCAGGGTGATCTGCGCGCCGACCATGATCTGGGACAGGACGTCGCGACCGTAGCGATCGGTGCCCAGGAGGTGCGCCGGGCCGGGGAACAGCAGCCGGTCCCCCGGGACGGAGCGCTCCGGGTCGTACGGGGTCCAGACCAGCGAGACGAGCGCGACGACCAGCACGAGCAGGATCAGCGCGGCGCCGATCCAGAGCTGGGCGTCCGCACCGAGGCGCGATCGGCGGAAGCGGCCGGGGACCTTCGGGATCAGCGTGGTCCGCGGCGGGACCGAGCGGCCGGCCGGCGAGCCGGTGCCGGGCGGGAGCGTGGCGGTCATGCGGCCCTCCTGAGTCGGGGATCGAGGAACGTGAAGGCGAGGTCGACCAGGAAGTTGATCGCCACGATCGCGACGACCAGCACGGCGACCACGGCCTGCACCGCGAGCAGGTCGCGGTTGCCGACCGAGTCGACGAGATAGCTGCCGAGACCGGGGATGCTGAAGACGCGCTCGATCACGACAGCGCCGATGAAGAGTCCCGCGAGCTGGACGCCGACGATCGTGAGGACAGGGATTCCCGCGTTGCGCAGCCCGTGCTTGACCAGAGCGGCGCCCGCGGTGAGCCCCTTCGAACGGGCGGTGCGGAGGAAGTCCTCGCGCATGATCTCCAGGACGGCCGAGCGCACGTACCGGGTCAGGATCGAGGCCTGCACCGAGCCGAGCGCGATCGCCGGCAGCGCGATGTGCGAGAGGAACTCCGGGTCCGAGGGCGGCACCCACCCGCCGGAGGGGAACCAGCGCAGGTCGATCGCGAACACCGCGACGAGCAGCACGCCGACCAGGAAGTTCGGCACCGCGACGCCGAGCTGCGAGACGCCCGAGATGACGACTCCCGAGGCGTGCCGCTGCCGCATCGCGGCCAGGGTGCCCAGCGGGATCGCGACGACCAGGGCGATCAGCATCGCGACCACCACCAGGATCAGCGTCACCTGGAACCGGTCGGAGACGATCGGTGAGATGTCCTGCCCGCTCACGTAGGAGGTGCCGAAGTCGCCGCGGACGAGTCCGCCGAGCCAGTCCAGGTACTGCACGACGAGCGGAGCGTCGGTCCCGTTCGCGTCCCGCCAGGCGGCGAGCTGCTCGGGAGTGGCCTCGATGCCGAGCGCGACCGTGGCGGTGTCGCCGGGCATCACCCGCAGCAAGAGGAAGACGACGATCGTCGAGACGAGGACGGTGGCGAGGAAGTTGCCGACGAGGGCGAGCATCCGCAGCGCCATGGTCAGGACCAGGCCAGCCCGGTGAGATCGAGCGACTCCGTCACCGAGTTGCCCGAGATGCCGGTGAGCCCGGAGTCGGCGATCACGATGTTGGGGAAGAGGAAGAGCGGCACCGCGGGCACGTCGGCCGCGACATCGGCGACCACGTCCTGCATCCCGGTGACCCACTCGTCCTGCGAGGCGGCGTCGGCGGCGTCGGCTGCGGTCCGGACCTCGGCGTTGTCGTAGCCCAGGTAGTAGTCCGGGTCGCCGAAGTTGGCGAGGAAGTCGCGCGGCTCGACGGCCAGGATGACGGACATCTCGTAGTCGTGGCGGGTGAAGACCTTGTCGAGCCAGACGGCGGGGAACTCGTCGGAGGCGATCGTGGCGTCGATCCCGACGTCGGCGAGCTGCGAGACGACGACCTCCGAGACAGCGGTGGCGTAGGGGCGGGTCGGCACGTCGAAGGTGATCGAGAGGTCCTCGGCGCCGGCCTCGGCGAGCAGCTCGCGGGCCTTCTCCGGGTCGTAGGCGTACTCGCCGGTCAGGTCCTCGTAGTACGGATCGGTCGGCGGGACCATCGCGCCGATGAGCTCGCCGTAGCCGGCCCACGCGGTGTCGATGATCGCCTGGCGGTCGAGGGCGTAGGCGACGGCCTGGCGGACCTTCAGATCATCGAACGGCGCCTTCGCGTTGTTCATCGAGAGCATGATCTCGCCGTTGGAGGTGCCCTGGATCACCTGGAAGTCGTCGTTCGTCTCGAACTGCGCGACCAGGTCGGGGGCCTGCATGTTGTAGAGCATGTCGACGTCGCCGGCGCGCAGGGCGTTGGTCGAAGCGACGGCGTCGGCGAAGTAGCGCAGCGTCACGTCGGTGACCGCGGGCGCCTCGCCCCAGTAGCCGTCGCGGGCGGCGAGCTCGATGCGGTCGCCGGTGATGCGCTCGGTCACCGTGTAGGGGCCGGTGCCGACCGGCGTGTTAGCGAGATCCGCGACTCCGCTCTCGTCGAACATCAGACCGACGCTGCCTCCCATGTCGAAGAGCCAGGAGTTGCTCGGGCGGCTGAGGACGACCTTCGCCTCGGTCGGCGAGACGACGTCGACGCGGTCGAGCACGGCCATCTTCGCCTGGTTGATCGCCCAGTCCGTCTTCACCCGTTCGAGCGAGAACTTGACGTCATCGGCGGTGAACTCGGCGCCGTTCGAGAACGTGACGCCCTCATTCAGCACGAAGTCGTACTCCAGGCCGTCCTCGCTGACCGTCCAGGAGGAGGCGAGCTTCGGCTCGAGCTGCCCGTCCTGGCCGACGGCGACGAGGCCCTCGTAGACGTTGTTCATCAGCGCCTGCGGGATGGCCGCCCCCGCGGTGGTCGTGAAGTCGAGGTTGGCCGGCTCGCCGGTGAGGCCGATGATCGCGGTCGGAGCGTGCGCCTCTCCGTCAAATCCGGAGGACGAGGCCCCGGCTCCGGCGCTGCACGCGGAGAGCACGAAGGCGGAGGCGAGAGCGGTCGCGGCGAGCGCGAGGCGGCGGGTTCTGGTGATCACGGGTGCGGCTCCGGGGGTCTGGCGGTGCGTGAGTCGGGAGGGGTGGTCGTCGATCCGAGCTACTGGTCTGACCAGTAGAAGGAACGCTAGGATGGCGTCGCGATACGGGTCAAGCGAGGAAACAAAGATGTAACACCCCTCGATCCGGTCGGCGGAGGGAGAGCAGTGGCGTTCAGTCCCGTTCAGAAGGTCAGCGCGTACGAGTCGATCGTCGAGCAGATCGAGCGCGCCGTCGAAGCCGGCGACCTCAAGCCCGGCGACCGCCTGCCCGGCGAGCGCCAGCTGATGGCGGACTTCTCCGTCAGCCGCGCGGTCGTGCGCGAGGCGCTGCGCGTGCTGCAGGCGACGGGCCTGCTGGAGTCGCGACCCGGCGACCCGCGCGGCCCGATGATCACGGCGTACTCCCCGCGCATGCTCGAGAAGTCGATGGCGCGGCTCGCGCACCTCGAGAGCATCAGCCGTGTCGAGCTGTTGCAGTTCCGCCTGCTGCTCGAGGGCCAATCCTGCCTGCTCGCCGCCGAGAACCGCACGGCCGACGATCTCGCGGCGATCGAGGAGCACCTCGCCGGTCTGCACGAGGTCGCCCGCGGCGAGGCCGACGGCTTCGGCGAGCGCGTCAACCGCTTCCACGCCGCGATCCGCCGCGCCTCGGGCAACCAGCTGATCGAGGTCTGCGGAAACGTCGTGGGCGGTGTGATGGCGCATCTCGCCGACGGCCGGCTCACCACCGAGACCGACCGCCTCGCGCGGATGCGCCGCAGCGCCGCCGACGCCGAGACGCTCGTCGATGCCCTTCGCCGCCGCTCGGCGCGCGAGGCGGCCGACGTCTCGCGCCGGAACATCTACCGCTACTACGCCGACGACCTCTCCCCCGCCGAGACGGCCGCGCTCGCGAGCTCGCTGCCCGACGCCGTCGATGCGGCGGTCTGACCGGCAGCCGAGTCGCGCAGGTCAACCCCGGAGCCGCACGGCCCTGCGAGTGACAGGCTGGGCGCCGTGCCTCCCTGGTCCCTCGCGCTGCTCAGCGGCGCCATCGGCGGCGCGACCCTCCTCGTCGGAGCGGCGCTCGCCTGGTTCGTCCGTGTCCCGCCCAAGCTGACCGCGGCGATCTCGGCGTTCGGCGCGGGGGTCCTCATCTCGGCGCTCGCCTACGAGCTGGTGCAGGAGGCGGCCGATGACGGCGGACTGCTGCCGACGATCCTCGGCACGCTCGCCGGTGCCGTGGTCTTCGTCGGGGCGGACGCGCTGCTCACCCGCGCCGGCGCGGGGAACCGCAAGAGCGCGAAGGGCTCCGGCTCCGCAGGCGGCGGCACCGCGATCGCCGCGGGCGCGCTGATCGACGGGATCCCGGAGTCGATCGTGCTCGGCCTCTCGGTGGCGCAGGGCGGCGCGGGAGCAGCGATCAGCGTGCCGATCGTGGCCGCCGTGGCGATCTCGAACCTGCCGGAGGGGCTCTCCTCGACCGTCGGCATGAAGGCCGACGGACGCTCCGCCCGCTACGTCTTCACCGTCTGGGGCGGCATCGCCGCGCTCTCCGCGATCGCAGCGCTCGTCGGCTTCCTCGTCTTCGCGAGCGCACCGGGAGCGGTCGTGGCGTTCGTGACGACGGTCGCGGCCGGCGCGATCCTCGCGATGATCTCGAACACGATGATCCCGGAGGCGTTCGACCGGGACGACGTGCTGACCGGGCTCTACGCCGTCCTCGGGTTCGTGACGGCGTTCGCGCTGCACTCCGCGTCGTGAACTTCGGACGCCGCATGGCGGCGTCCCGCGGTCGGCAGAGGCGGTGGCACGTTCTGCAGAGCGTCCTGCGTGCGCCGACGGGAATCCGCTGGGACGCGGATTCCCGGATACGGCTCGTGCGTGGCCGGGTGGTTCGGCGGCGGATCGCAGCATGCTGGTCGAGTAGCCCCGGAGGGGTGTATCGGGACCCGGCGTCTGCAGGACGGCGGATCTCGATACGCCCGCTCCGCGAGCTACTCGATCAGCATGCCGAGGCCCGCCCGCGGGCGGCTCGATCAGCATGTCCCGCCGCGCGGCTGATCAGCACGACCGCAGCATGCTGGTCGAGTAGCCGCGGAGCGGCGTATCGAGACCGGGCGCGTCAGCCGCTGAAAGCCGTCAGGGCGTCGTCGAGGATCGAGAGGCCGCGGGCGACCTCGGCGGGGGTGACCACGGCGGGCGGGACGACGTGGATGCGGTTGTCGGCGGTGAAGGGCAGGAGGCCCCGGGAGAGCAGGTCGGCCTTGAGGCGGCCGACGGCGGCGGCGGGCAGCGGCTCGCGGGTGCCGCGGTCGGTCACCAGCTCGAGCGCCCAGAAGACGCCGGAGCCGCGGACCTCGCCGATCAGGTCGTGCTTCGCCTCGAGGGCGGCCAGGCCGGGGGCGAGGTGCTCGGAGCCGATGGTCTTCGCGTTGTCGACGATGCCCTCCTCCGCCATGGCCTCGAGGGTCGCGACGACGCTCGCCGCGGCGAGCGGGTGGCCGGAGTAGGTCAGCCCGCCGGGGAAGACGCGCTCGTCGAAGTGGTGCGCGATCGGGTCGTCGATGACGACGCCGCCGATCGGCACGTAGCCCGAGTTGACGCCCTTGGCGAAGGTGATCAGGTCGGGCCGGACGTCGAAGGCGTCGAAGGCGAACCACTCGCCGGTGCGGCCGAAACCGGCCATCACCTCGTCGAGGATCAGCAGGATGCCGTAGCGGTCGGCGAGCGCCCGCACGCCGGCGAGGTAGCCGGGCGGCGGCGTGAGGATGCCGGCCGTGCCCGGGATGGTCTCGAGCAGCAGCGCCGCGATCGACTCCGGACCCTCGGCCTGCACGACGCGTTCGAGGTGGTGCAGCGCCCGCTCGCACTCCTGCTCGGGCGTCTCGGCCCAGAACTCGGAGCGGTAGAGGTAGGGGCCGAAGGCGTGGACGTGCCCGCGGGCGTACTCGTTGGGGATGCGGCGCCAGTCTCCGGTCGAGACGATCGCGGCGCCGGTGTTGCCGTGGTACGAGCGGTAGAAGGAGACGATCTTGTCGCGACCGGTGTAGAGCCGCGCCATCCGGATCGCGTTCTCATTGGCGTCCGCACCGCCGTTGGTGAAGAAGACCTTCTCGAAGCCCTCGGGCGCGCGCTCGGTGATCAGGCGCGCCGCCTCGGCCCGGGTCTCGTTCGCGAAGGCCGGGCCGACGGTGGTGAGCACGGCGGCCTGCGCCTGGATCGCGGCGACGACCTTGGGGTGCTGGTAGCCGATGTTGACGTTCACGAGCTGGCTGGAGAAGTCGAGGTAGCGGGTGCCGTCGACGTCCCAGACCTCGGCGCCGAGGCCGCCGGCGATCGGCAGCGGATTCAGCGCGCCCTGCGCGGACCAGGAGTGGAAGACCCGCGAGCGGTCGGCGGCGGTGACGGAGGCGTTGGTGCTGCCGGTGGGAGTCGTGTCCGAGGAGGTCGTGTCCGAGAGCGTCATGCCTCCATCGTGCCGCGCGGGGGGCCGTCGTAGGCGGCCCGCTTTGTCGAAGCCACAGCCCTACGATGGACAGAACGTCGAATCCGATCCCGAGTGGAGCCGCCCGTGCCCGCGACCGTCCGCGATCTGCTCGCCGAGCCGGCCTTCCGCCTTCACGTCCTCGCGGGCGTGCACGACGAGGCGGCGCTCGACGCTCCGCTGGTCTGGGCGCACTCCTCCGACCTCGTCGATCCGACGCCGTGGCTCGAATCGGGGCAGCTGCTGCTCACCGACGGCGTGCACTTCGAGCAGAGCCCCGAGACGCAGGGCGCCGACTTCTCGGAGGCGTACGTCGCCCGCCTGCGCGGCCGGGGCATCCGCGCCCTCGGCTTCGCGACCGGCATCGTGCACGACGAGGTGCCCGCGCCACTCGTCGCGGCCTGCGCCCGGCAGGGGCTGCCGCTGCTCGAGGTCGCCGATCTGACGCCGTTCATGGGGATCATCCGCTTCGTCGCGGACGTCATCTCGCGCGAGCAGCGCGAGCGACTGGAGTGGTCGCTGGAGGCGCTGCGCCGGGTCGCGCGGGCGGCGCTGCGCCCGGACGGTCTCGCGGCGATCCTCTCGGAGCTCGAGCGCCAGCTGGACTGCTGGGTCGCGCTCTACGACGCGGTCGGCCAGCGGGTGCACCTGCCGACCCGGCTCGACGTACCGGAGGCGGCGGAGGGCTCGGTCGCGGCGGCCGTGCGCCAGGCGCTCGCCCGGGGCAGCCGCGCGGGGCTCCGACTCGACGACGGCGGCGGCGTCACCCTGCAGACGCTCGGGCAGCGCGACCACCTGCGCGGGGTGCTCGCGGTCGGCACCGGCACTCCCCTGGATCCGGCCGGCAACGACCTGGTGGCGAGCGTCATCGGGCTCGCGAGCATCGCCCTCGAGCAGCGGCGCGCCCTCGACACCTCGCGGCGGCAGCTGCGCTCGGGTCTGCTCGAGCTGCTCGTCGCCGGGGCCTTCGACGTCGCGGCCCGCACGGCACGGCAGCTCTGGGGCACGCTGCCCGCCGAGCCGGTCCGCGTGAGCGTGCTGAGCGAGCCGGTGCGCGGCGACTCGCTGCTCGACGAGCTGGAGGTGTTCGCGGAGGAGAACGGGGCGCGGCTGTTCTTCGCCGAGCGCGACGGGGCCCTCGTGGTGATCACGGGTGCGGAGGATCTGGCGCTGATCGCGGGGGTGCTGGAGCGGCACGGTGCGCAGGCGGGGTCCTCGGCGCCGATCGCCTGGTCGGAGCTGGAGCGGGGGCTGGTGGAGGCGCGGCGCGCGGCCGATCGGTCGACGGCGGAGCATCCGCTGCTCCGCTTCGAGGACGTGTCGGCGCAGGGGATGCGCGGCCTGCTCACCGCGGCCGGCGCCGAGCCGCTCGCCCGGCGGCTGCTCGCGCCGCTGCTCACTCCCGAGGGCGGCGTGCTGCTCGAGAGCGCCCGCGTCTGGCTCCGCTGCAACGGCGCGTGGGAGCCGGCCGCCCGCGAGCTCGGCGTGCACCGGCACACGCTGCGGAACCGCGTGACGGCGGTCGAGCGGGCGCTGGGTGTGGACTTGGACGACGTGGATGCCCGGACTGAGCTGTGGCTGGCGCTGTGCTTCTCGGCGCCGGTCTCCTCCTCCGTCGTCGATCGGCCGCGGTCGGCCGAGCGAGAGGGGGACGCCCCACAGAGCGACGCACGTCCGCCCACGACGAATCGCTGACACGCGATTCGCCGGTTGCGCTCGACCTTGCGATGGTCGGTGTGCGGTGGCCCCGCGAGATGCCACTTATGAGCAGGACACGCCGTAGAAGTCGCTCATAAGTGGCATCTCGCGGCCCGGCTCAGTTCTGGGGGAAGCCCAGGTTGATGCCGCCGTGGGACGGGTCGAGCCAGCGGCTCGTGATCGCCTTCTGCTGCGTGAAGAAACGGACGCCCTCGGCCCCGTGAGCTTTCGTGTCGCCGAAGAGCGACGACTTCCAGCCGCCGAAGGAGAACGTCGCAACGGGCACCGGGATCGGCACGTTGATGCCGATCATCCCGACCTCGACCTCGTTCTGGAATCGGCGGGCCGCCCCGCCGTCGTTGGTGAAGATCGCGGTGCCATTGCCGAAGGCGCCGTTGTTGATCAGGGCGACGCCCTCCTCGTAGGACTGCACCCGGACGATGGAGAGGACCGGTCCGAAGATCTCCTCGGTGTAGGCCTTCGAGGTGATCGGGACGTCGTCCAGCAGCGTCGGGCCGAGCCAGAAGCCGTTCTCGTCGCCGTCGACCTCGATGCCGCGGCCGTCGACGACGACCTTCGCTCCGTCCTCCTCCGCGATCGCGATGTAGGAGGCGACCTTGTCGCGGTGCGCTTCGGTGACCAGGGGGCCCATGTCGCAGCCACGACGACCGTCGCCGATCCGCAGGGTCGCGGCGCGCTCCTGGATCTTCGCGATCAGCTCGTCCGCCACGGGCTCGACCGCGACGACGACCGAGATCGCCATGCAGCGCTCGCCGGCCGAGCCGAAGCCCGCGTTGATCGCGGAGTCGGCGACGAGGTCGAGGTCGGCGTCGGGGAGCACCAGCATGTGGTTCTTCGCCCCGCCCAGCGCCTGGACGCGCTTGCCGTTGCGGGTGCCGGTCTCGTAGACGTACTGCGCGATCGGGGTGGAGCCGACGAAGGAGATCGACTTCACGTCCGGGTGCTCGAGGAGGCCGTCGACCGCGACCTTGTCGCCGTTCAGGACGGTGAACACGCCGTCGGGCAGGCCGGCCTCCTTCCAGAGCGCACCGAGCCAGATCGCCGACGACGGGTCCTTCTCGGACGGCTTCACGACGACGGTGTTGCCGGCGGCGATGGCGATGGGGAAGAACCACATCGGCACCATCGCGGGGAAGTTGAAGGGGCTGATGATGCCGACGACGCCGAGGGGCTGCTTCACGGAGTAGACGTCGACGCCGGTGGAGACCTGCTCCGAGTACTCGCCCTTGAGGTGGTGCGCGAGGCCGGTCGCGAACTCGACGACCTCCTGGCCGCGGGTGATCTCGCCCATCGCGTCGGAGAGGACCTTGCCGTGCTCGGAGGTGATGATCTCGGCCAGCTCGCCCTTCTTCGCCTCGAGCAGCTCGCGGAACTTGAAGACGATCTGCTGGCGCTTGGCGAGCGAGGTGTCGCGCCAGGCGGGGAACGCGGCCTTGGCGGAGGCGACGGCCGCGTCGATCTCGGCGGCGTCGGCCAGCGCGACCTCCTTGGTCGCGACGCCGAGCGCGGGGTCGTAGACCGGCGCGGTTCGGCCGGACGACGAGGGTGAGGCTGCGCCGTCGATCCAGTGGCCGACGGTGGACAGCGAGGTGGCGGGCGACTCGGCGATGCTCATGGGGTCGAGGGTAGGCGGGGACGGCGCGGACGCGGGGAGCGGATGTGTCCAGGCACCGGCACCTCGGATGGACGGAGCGGCACGGCGGGGGGATCTCGATACGGCCGCTCCGCGGCCTACTCGATCAGCATGGAAGGGGGCGGCGCAGCCTCCACGGTCGGCGGGGAGCGCGCACATGCTGGTCGAGTAGCCGCGCAGCGGCGGATCGAGACCTGCCCCGTCAGCGAGCGTGGTCGCGCGCACATGCTGGTCGAGTAGCCGCGCAGCGGCGCATCGAGACCCGGCCCTCTGCAGAACGGTGGATCTCGATACGGCCGCTCCGCGGCCTACTCGATCAGCAGGGAAGGCGGCGGCGCAGTCTCCGTCGCCGGCGCGAAGCGTGCCAGGGCCGCCGTGATGTTGTCCTGGCCGCCGCGCTCGTTCGCCCAGGCGACGAGCGCCTCCGCCAGCGCGACCGGGTCGTCGCCGACGCGGGCGACGGCGTCGTGCAGCACGGCCGCGAGGTCGTCCGCGGGCGAGGCGTAGTTCCAGAGGCCGTCGGAGCAGACGAGCACCCAGCCGGGCTCGGCGAGCACGGTGGAGGCGAGGGTGGGCGACTCGTCGTGCGCGTCGGCGCCCAGCCACTTGGTGATGGCGTGCGCGTCGGGCGCGGACTCGGCCTCGGCTCGGGGCACGCCCGAGGCGATCTGCTCCTGCGCCCAGGAGTCGTCGACGGTCAGCTGCCGGGCGGGGCCCGCGTCGGGGATCCAGTAGCTGCGGCTGTCGCCGACGTTGCCGGTGACCAGCAGCGCGCCGTCGAGGATCGCCGCGGTGAAGGTGCACGAGGGCGGGTTGTCGCGCTTCTCGGGCACCGCGGCGTCGATTGCTCCGGAGGCGCGCGCGACCGCCATCTGCAGCAGCGCGCCCCAGCGCTCGGCGCCGTGCACCTCGCCGCCGACCTCGGACCGCAGCGCGCTCAGCGCGGCGCGGGCCGCGGCGAGCGAGGCGGTGTCGGAGTCGGGGGTCGAGGAGACGCCGTCGCAGACCACCAGCAGCGCGGTCCGCAGGCCGCCGTCCTCGCCGGCCGTCGCGCCGAGCGCCATCGCGTCCTCGTTGGCCGCGTGCCGGATCCCGCGGTCGCAGACGCCGCCGACCAGCGGGTGCGGCGCCTCCGCCCAGTGCTCGCGCTCGGTCGGCGCGCGCTGGCCGCACTGCTCGCAGTAGCCGTCGTCGGCGATCGCTCCCCCGCAGTGCAGGCAGGCCGTCCGGCCCTCCGAGCCGGCGGCGGGCGGGGCGGCGGAGGCGGCCGGGACGATCAGCGTCGTCCCGCAGGCCTCGCAGAAGGCGTCGCCGGTCGAGACCGGCTCGCCGCAGTTCGGGCAGGGCGTCGACAGCGCGGTGCTCACATCGCTCTCCCCGCTCACGTCGCTCTCCCCGCTCACGTCAGCGTCCAGCGGCGCACGGCGTTCGCCCGGTCGACGAGGCGCAGGCGCTCCTCCTTCTCGCGGGTGGCGGCCGCGAGCGAGCGGTAGGAGGTCTCGAGGCCGTCCCGAAGGGCGGGCTCGGTGGCGTCGACCCCGCCGATCGTCGCGCCCTCGGCGGGGCCGTCGCGTCGGACCAGCTCGAGCGCCGACTCCAGCACCCCCGTCGTCAGCTCGAGCCGGGTCCGCGAGTCGATCGCCACCGTGTCGACACTGGCGAGCGCGGCGGAGAGCGCCGGCAGTCCGCGGCCGGAGCCGGCCAGCAGCTCGGCGCGGCGACGGCGGGCGTCGACGTAGGAGGAGCGGGTCGGCGTGACGATGTCGAGCGCGTCGAGCGCGCCGTCCAGGTCGGCCCGGTGCTGCCGCACCCGGGCGAGACCGAAGGCGGCCGGCGCGGTGTAGTTGGCGTCGGCACGGGCGCAGATCACGTAGAGCGATTCCGCCACCTCGGGCTCGCCGCTCGACTCGCAGGCCGCGGCGAGCGCGAGCTTGGGCGCGAGCTCGCCGGGGACCTGGCCGTAGACGGTGTTGAACGAGGCGCGGGCGCCGATGTCATCGTGGCGGGCGAGCTGGGCCAGCCCGCTCATCCACACCGCGCGCCACTCCCACGGGTCCTCGGTGAGGATCTCCCCGGTCGCGCGGGCGACGTCCTCCCAGCGCTCGGCCTCGATCGCCGCGCGGGCGCGGGCGAGCCGCACCTCGACGGTGACGGTCGGCGCGAGGGCGAGGGCGCGCAGCCGCACGATCGGATCGGCGACGTTGACGCCCGCGAGCCAGGCGCGCGCCGGGTCGGACTCGTCGGTCTTCAGCCCGGGCAGCGCGTCCCAGGGCAGCGGACGGTCGACCACGTCGGCGACGGGCGCCTCGAACAGCGCCGACTCGGTCGAGTGCAGCGCGGGGTGCCCCGGCCCGCGGTCGGTCGCGACGACCTCGCGCAGCACGCCGAGCAGCTGCCCGCGCATCTCGTCGACGGTGGCGAAGCGGTCCTGCGGGTCGGGCGCGCAGGCCTTCGCGACCAGGCGGTAGAACGAGTCGTACTTCTGGAACAGCGGCGTCTCGGACACCGGCGGCAGCGAGGCGACGTAGGTCGTCTGGTTGCCTCGGAAGTCGAGGACGAGCGAGGCGATCGTCCGTCCGATCGTGTAGACGTCGGACGCGATCGACGGCCCGAGCTCGGGCACCTCGGGCGCCTGGTAGCCGACGGTGCCGTAGATGGCCGACTCCTCGTCGTCGGCCCGGCGCACCCCGCCGAGGTCGATCAGCTTGACCTGGTCGCCGACCTGGATCATGTTGTCCGGCTTGAAGTCGCAGTAGAGCAGCCCGTGGTCGTGCAGGTAGGCGAAGGCGGGCATCACCTCGAGGACGAAGGCGAGCGCCTGGTCGACGGGCAGCGGATCCGCGGAGCCGCCGTTCGCGTCGCGGCGCTCCTGGAGGATCTGCTTGAGGCTCGGACCGCCGACGTACTCCATCACGATGTAGCCGGCGCCCTCGTGCAGGACGAAGTTGTAGATCTCGACGATCAGCGGGTGCTCGACCTCGGCGAGGTACTGCCGCTCCGTCACCGCCGCCGCATAGGCGTCGGGGTCGCCGGAGTTCAGCAGGCCCTTGAGCACGACCCAGCGACCGGAGACGTTGCGGTCGCGGGCGAGGTAGATCCAGCCGAGTCCGCCGTAGGCGAGGCAGCCGACCACCTCGTACTGCCCGCCGACGACGTCGCCCTTCGCGAGCTGCGGCGTGAAGCTGAACGGGGTGCGGCAGTTGGGGCAGAAGCCCTCGGTGCGGCCGGGCTTGCCGTCGCGGCCGCGGCCGACCGCGGTGCCGCAGTTGGAGCAGAAGCGCTTGCGCTCGGGGAGCACCGCCTCCTTCATCAGCGCGGCCATCGGGTCGGCGGCGGGACGGGAGGGGACGGTCGTCAGCCCGGCGCCGAGCCGCGGTCCGCGCAGGCGGGTGGAGGTGGTGCCGACGCGGCGGGTGGTCTTCGAGCCGGTCTGCGCGGTGCGGGCCGAGCCGAGCGCGGCGGTCGCGAGGCGGGCGGAGGAGGTGCGGCCGCTGCGGGCGGTCGCCGCCTCCTCGGTGCTGGAGCCGACGGGGGCCTGCGCGTTCGGCGCGCCCTCGGCGAAGCCGGTGCCGAAGGCGGCGGAGGCGGTGGCCGGCGCAGGGACGGACGCGGGAGCGGGACGGCGCGCGGTCGGAGCCGACACCGCGACCGCCGGCGCCTCCGCCGGCAGCCCGCACACGTTGCAGTAGCCGTCCTCGATCACGCCGGTGCAGCCCGGGGTCGAGGTGCAGGGGTCGCCGTTCATGAGCTGGCCTTCCGAGGGAGCGAGAGAGACGGGGCGGTGGGCAGGTCGCGGGTGACCACGTCGTACTGCTCGACCAGGTGCCGGGCGAGAGCGACCGAGCACGGCACCGCCTCGAGCGCGGCGCGGACCTCGGCGTCGGCCGCGACGCCGACGGGCGACGCGGCCCGGCCGTTGGCGGCCGCGCGCTCGCGCAGGGCCCGCAGCCGGAAGCCGAGGGCGGCCCGCTCGCGCAGTGGCGAGGTGTAGGCGACCTCGACGGCGTCGAACGCCCGGCCGACGGCGGTGAGGCGGGCGAGGTGCGCGTCGAGCTCCTCCCGGCCGGTCGGCGGCTCGCCGAGGCGCGAGACGTCGGGCACCGCGAGGCGGGGCGGATCCGCGATCTCGCGGCGGCAGCGGGCGACGAGCTCGCGCAGCGGTGCCTCGCGCAGCTCCGCGGCGGCGGCCAGCTCGCGGGCGCGCACCCGGTCGTGCTCGAGTCCGCGGCGCTCGGAGGCGGCGATGATCAGGTCGCGCTCCAGCCGGGCGGAGTCGCTCTCGAGCTGGCCGAGCGGCCCGGAGACGTCGGCGCCGCGGCCGGCCTTCTCGGCGAGGGCGTCCAGCCGCGAGCGGAGCACCGCGACGCGCTGGGCGGCGGCCTCATCGACGGTGCCGCGCGCATCGCGGGTGAGGTCGCGGCAGCGCTCGATCTCGGCGCGCACCCCGACGATCCGGCCGGCGACGTCGGTGCCGCTCGGGTCGAGCTCCAGGCGCGACTTCAGCTGGCCGATGACGGCGTCGCAGAGCCGGACGGCCTCGACCAGCGAGACGGCGGCGCTGCCGCCCGAGCCGGAGGAGTCGAGGCGCCCCCAGATCAGCTGCGACATCCGCTCGCGGGCCACGGTGTCCACGCGGCCGGAGTCCCAGACGACCTCGAGCTCGGCGAGCCGCCGGGTCACGGACTCGCGCAGCGACTGCGCGAGGACGACGTCGGCGGTGTAGCTGTCGGCCTGCGGCGAGGCGAGCGCGGCGGCGTCGAGCCGCGAGAGCTCGCGGGTCGTCCGCTCCAGCCAGCGGCCGAGCTGAGCGAGGTAGTCGAAGAGCGCACGCTGCGGGATCGCCTCGCCCAGGCGCCCCGGAGCGACGGGCGTCCCCTCCGAGACGCCCGCCCCCGAGACCCCCTGCGCGCTCGTCCCGGCCGCCATCAGCGCCCGTACACCGCGGCGGGCGGCGTCGCCGTGCCGAGATCGCCGAGCCAGCGCTGGTAGATGCTCTGCCAGCGGCCGTCCGCGCGGATGCTCTCGAGCGCCGCGTTCACGAAGCGCACGTAGTCGGTGTCGCCGGCCGGCATCCCCAGGCCGTAGGGCTCGGAGCTGAGCTGATCGCCGATGACCTTGGCGTACGGGTCCTGCGCGACGAAGCCGGCGAGGATCGTGTCGTCGCCGGCGATGGCGTCGACGGAGCCCTCCTGGAACTCCGCGAGGCACTCGGTGTGCGTGTCCGCGGCGACCGCCTCCACATCGGGGTAGTCGCTCTCGAGCCGGCTGAGCGTGGTGGTGCTCCGCGGCGCGCAGACCCTCGCGCCGGCGAGCTTGGCGATGCCGTCCGCCTCGTTGCTCTCGGAGACGAGCACCTTCAGCCCCGCGGCGTAGTACTCGGAGGAGAAGGCGATGCTGCTCCAGCGGTCGCAGGTCATCGTCAGCGTCCGGGCGACGAGGTCGACCTGCGGCGTCGCGGCGTCGCCGCTGAGGGCGGGCAGGCGCTGGGCCGAGGTGATCACGACGAACTCGATCGCGGTCGGGTCGCCGAAGATCGCGCGGGCGATCTCGCGGGCGATGTCGATGTCGAAGCCCTCGATCTCGCCGGTCAGCGGGTTGCGGGAGGACATCAGCAGGGTGTCGGCCGAGACGCCGACGCGGAGCTTCCCGTCGTCCCGGATCTGCGCGAGGCGGGGGCTGTCGGTGACGCCGGTCGGCGCGTAGGAGGTGACCGCCGAGGGCGAGCACTCGGCCGTGGCCGGAGCGGCGGTCGACGGCGCGGACGCCGTGGGGGTCGGCGTGGTCGCCTCGGTGATGGTGCCGAGGTCGCTCGCGCCGCTGGTGCAGCCGGAGACGGCGAGCACGGTGCCGAGCAGGAGCGCGACGGCGCCCGTGCGCAGGGTGCTGAGGCGGGTCATCGGTACTCCTCCAGTCGCTGCGCGACGCCGCGCCAGGCGAGCAGGGCGCCCACCAGGCCGGCGGCCAGCAGGATCCAGGAGGCGATCGAGGCGGTCGCGCTCCCGTCGTCGAGCTCGGTGCGGGTCGTGGTCGTGTCGTCGACGATCGCCGTGCGCGCGTCGTTCGCGAAAGCGGTGAACGCGCCGTTGGCGGTGCCGTCCCCGGTGGCGGTGGCGAGGTCCACCGCGTCGTCCCAGTTCCCGCCGTCGTCCTGATCGCGGATCGCCGCATGCAGGTCCAGCCACGCGTTCAGCTCCGTCAGCAGCGCCCCGTCGACGATGCCGTCGTCGACCCCGGCCTGCAGCCGGTCGCCCGCGTCCTTCGCCGCCGCCTGGAACTCCGCCTCGAGGGCCGCGCCCGAGCCGCGCTTGATCAGCGTGAAGCTCTCCAGCGACTTCGCGTCGCTCGCCGCGGTGAGCGCCTGCGAGACGACGAGGGTCGCCTGGTACGGCTCGGCGCGGACCGCCGCCGCACGCCCCGCGATCGAGCCGAGCAGGAGCGCGCCGCCGATCCCGACCAGCAGCAGCAGCCCGGTGGCGGTGGCGAGCGGGCGGTTGAGGTAGCGGTGCGTCCGCCGCGCCAGCCAGACCTGCGCCGCGATCAGCAGGAGCAGCATCGCGAGCGAGCCGATCAGCAGCAGCACGCTGAAGCGCACGGTGTCGTAGGCGGCGGCGACGCGGTCCGCCCCGCGGGTGACCAGCCCGTTGAGATCCGTGAGGATCCCCTTCTCGGAATCGGTCAGCTGCGCCGAGGCCTGGTCGAGGTACGCGGAGCCGACCGGGAAGCCCTGCCGGTTGTTGGCGCGGGCCTGCTCGATCAGCCCGCTGTAGGTGGTCAGCTTGGTGGCGACCTTCGCGAGGGTCTCGGCGTCGTCGGGCTGCGTCGCGGCGAGCTGGGCGATCCGCGACGACGCGCCGGCGAGGTTGTCCACGTAGGTCTTCCGCTGCTCCGCGGGCTCGAGACCGCCGACCAGGAAGGTGTTCGCCGCGATCGCGTTGGCGTCGACGAGCAGGTTCCGCACGTCCTGCACGCCGATCAGCTGGGCGGCCTGCTCGCGGGCCTCCTGCGCGGCGCGCGCCTGCAGCGACGCGGCCTGCTGGCCGAAGACGCCGAACAGCACGGCGGCGAGCGCGGTGAGCACCAGCAGCAGGCGGAGGGTGCGCGGAGTGGTCGAGGTCGCGCGGGCGAGGAGCGTCGGCCGCCGAGCGGCCGGCGCAGCCTGAGCGGGTGCGGGCGGAGCCGGCGGCGCGGCAGTGGCGATGCTCATGCGATCTCCTCGGTCGATGCGTCGGTCTCGGGCTCCGCCACCGGGGACTCCGCGTCCGGCAGCTCCGCGTCCGGCAGCTCCGCCTCCACGACGTCCTCCGCCTCCAGGGTCCGCAGCTCGTCGAGCGTCGGCTCCTCGGTGTCGCGCAGGCGCCAGGCGTGGCGCGCGATGGCCGCGTCGAGCACGTTGCGCACCCAGCGTCCGTTGCCGAACGCCTCGGTGCGCTCCTGCGCGGCGGCGACGTCGGCGAAGGCGGCGACCGCCTCCTCCGTCGGGGTGAAGTCGGCGGCGGCGGCGAGGCGCGCGAAGATCGCGGACAGCTCCTCGTCGCTGTAGTCCGCGAAGTCGATGGTGGTGGAGAAGCGGCTCGCGAGCCCGGGGTTGGTGTCGAGGAAGCCCTGCATCGGCCCGGAGTAGCCCGCCACGATGACGACCAGGTCGCCGCGGTGGTCCTCCATGTCCTTGACCAGGGTGGTCACCGCCTCCGCGCCGTACTGGTCGAGCGCGAGCGCGTAGGCCTCGTCGATGAAGAGCACGCCGCCGCGGGCCGAGGCGATCACCTCGGCGGTCTTCATCGAGGTCTGGCCGAGGTAGCCGGCCACCAGCTCGGAGCGGTCGACCTCGACGAGCACGCCCTTCGAGAGGATGCCGAGCGAGCGGTAGATGCGCGAGACGAGCCGCGCGACGGTGGTCTTGCCGGTGCCCGGATTGCCGGTGAAGACGAGGTGCCGGGTGAGCGTCGGCGTGGTGAGCCCGGCGGCCTGGCGCAGGGTGTCGATCCGGAGCAGCTGGGTCTGCCGCTTGATCTCGCTCTTCACCCGGTCGAGGCCGATCAGCGCGTCGAGCTCGGCGAGCAGGTCCTCGATCGCCTCGGGCGGCTCGACCGGTTCGGGCTCGGGCTCGGCGACGGGAGACGCGAGAGGCGCGGCGGCGGCCGGTCCCGGCTCGTCCTGCGGCCCGTCGTGCTCGGTCCGCCGCAGCCGAGCGAGGATCTCGTCGACCCCGGGGACTCCGGCGGGAAGATCGCGCGGGGCGGTGGGCGCCGAGGTCGAAGGAGCCGACGACGTCGGAGCCTGCACCGCCCCCAGCTGCGCCGCCGCCGTCGCCGACGCCGCCGCGATCCCGCCGATGCCCGGCTGCCCGAGCGAACTGGCCGCCGACACGACCTCGGTCAGCGCCCGCGCGTACGCGCCGGCCTGCTCCGAGTGCGCCGCGACCAGCCCGGCGAGCAGATCGGTCGGCGAGCTGCGCCAGCGCCGGGCGCTCGACGCCGCGGTGAAGAACGCCTCGAGTCCGCCGGTGGTCCCGGTCTCGGCGAGCCAGTCCTGGCCCGCCCCGGTGATCGACTCGGCGACCGCGGCCGCGAGCCGGGCACCCTCGGCGCGCACGGCGGCGCCGTCGAGCCCGGCCGCGGATCCGATGAGGACGAGCGCGTCGAGGGACGCCGGCAGCGTGCTCACGAGGCGCTCGGCGGGGTCAGCGAGCCGGGAGCGGTGGGCGTCGTCGGAGCGGCCGGCGCGTCCAGCCCGCTCGACAGCGACGACTCCGTGAACTTCTCGGCGAGGAACTGCCCGTGCGCGATCAGCGCCGAGGCGTCCTGCCGCGAGACGGCGTCGGAGATCCGGTCGAGGGTGCCCCCGAGCAGGTCGAGCTGGTCGCAGAGGATCATCAGCGAGGTCTTCCCCTTGTAGACGGCGCGGCGGTCGGCGAAGTCGCGCGGGAGGCGCAGGTAGCCCTCGACCGCCTCGGGCAGGTAGCTGGTGGCCGTCGCGACGACGGTGTGGCCCTGCCGGCTCATCCCGCCGAGGCGGTCCAGGCGCGGCACCATCTCGCGCACGGTCTCGTCGACCCGGCGGATGCGGGCCGCGACGATCGCGGGGACCTTGCCCGCGGTCTCCGCCGCGACCCGGTCGAGCGCCGCGAGGATGTCGTCGCTGGACGGCACGCGCGGAAGTGCGGGCGCGGTCTCCTCCGGCACCGGGTCGGTGCCGCCGAACAGGCGGGAGAGCCAGCCCATCGGCTAGCGGCCGAGATCGAGCGAGGAGGCCGCGTCGATGTCGGAGTTGCTGCGCCGGGCCCGCTCGACGTACTCGCCGGCCTTCGCGGTCTCGACCTGGAGCACGCCGACGGTCTGCGCCATGCTGTCGAGCGCCTTGATCTTGAAGTCCGAGATCGAGTCCATGGTCTGGTAGATGTTCGCGAACGCGGCCTGCAGCTGCGGGAGCCCGACCGTCGCCGACGCCGCCTGCGACTGGATGCTCGCGGACTGCTCGGCGAGCATCCGCGAGGTCGCCTCGATCATGTTCGAGGTCGTCGTGTTGAGAGCGGTGATCTGGTCGAGCACGAGCCGCTGGTTGGCGAGCGCCTGCGCGACGATGACCGCCGTGCGCAGCGCCGACACGGTCGTCGTGGTCGCGCGGTCGACGCCCTTGATCAGCTCGACGTTGTTCTTGATCACCACGTCGATCGCGAGGTAGCCCTGGATCGAGACGGCCAGCTGGGTCAGCAGGTCCTGGTGCTTCTGCCGCGCGTAGAAGAGGACGTCCTCGCGCAGCGCGCGGGCGCGGTCCGGGTCGGTCGCGTCGAGCTCGGCGATCTTCGCCGACAGCTTCACGTCGAGGCGCTCGGCGACGTAGATGTACTCGTTGAGGCGCGTCATCGTGTCCCAGAGGTTCTGCTTCTCCAGGTTGAGCGCCGCGTTGTCCTTCCGGAGCTCGTCCTGGCCGTCGTAGAGCGCCTGGATGATCGCGTTGAGGTGCGACTGCGCGCTCTCGTAGCGGCGGAAGTAGTCGGTGATCTTGTTGCCGAACGGGATGAAGCCGAGGATCTTCTTCTGGATGTTGTCCTCGGAGGGGTCGAGGTCCTCGACGGTCCGGCGCAGCTCCAGCAGCGTCTTGCCGATGTTCGAGCCCTCGGAGAGCCCGCCCTCCTGCAGCGCCCGGACGGGCGTCTTCAGCAGCCGGTTCGAGGAGTCGGCGGCCGAGCGGATGTCGGCGTCGCCCATCGTGCGGATGTCGTTGGCCTTCGCCGCGAACTCGGGGCTGCGGGCCTCCGCGGACATCAGCGACGCGAGGTAGCCGTCGACCTTAGCCTCGAGGCCGGGCAGCGCCTGCTCGGGCACCTTCGGCGCGATCGACGGTGCCGAGGTGGTCGCGACGGCGGCGACGGGCTCGGGCGGCGTGAGCGAGAGGGCGTTCTGGGGCGGCTGCAGGGCCTCGGTCATCGGGGGATCCTCACCGTAACGGGCGCGCACCGTGACCGGCGCTCGGCGCCGACTGGACGAACGTGGCCCCAGCATATCGCCGGGGAGTGAGCGCTCCCTCAGACTCCCGCGGGCCGCCTCCGGAGCGTCGCGACCGCGACTCCGGCCAGCGCGATCGCGCCGCCGATCAGCGCGGTGGCCGGCGGGGTCTCGGCGAGCAGGAGCCAGGACAGCAGCACCACGACAGCCGGGACCGCGTAGGTGGTGGCGGCCGTGCGGCCGGCGCTGGAGCGGGAGAGGACGTAGCCCCAGGTGGTGAAGGCGACGGCCGTCGGGAACACGCCGAGGTAGACGACGGCGGCGATCGAGGAGGCGGGCGCGGCCTGCAGCGAGGCGACCAGCTCCGGGGCGAACGGCAGGCAGGCGACGGTCGCCGCCAGGCAGCCGATCCAGGTCATCGTCATCGCGTCGACGTGCCCGAGCAGGCGCTTCTGCAGCGTCGCGGCGCCGCCGTAGAGGACCGCGGCGGCGAGGCCGAGGACGACCCCGATCACGTCGAACTGCCCCGAGGAGGTCGAGAAGGCGATGACCGCGACTCCGGCGAGTGCCACCGCCATGCCGCCGAGCAGCCGCCGGGGGAAGCCCTCGCCGAGCAGGAGGCCCGCGAGGACCGCGGTGATCATCGGCGCGATGTTGACCAGGAGCGCCGCGGTGCCGGCGTCCACGTGCCGCTCGGCCGCGTTGAGCGCGAGGTTGTAGACGCCGAACCAGGCGACGCCCCAGACGAGCACGAGGAGGAGGATCCGGCCGCGCGGCACCCGGCTGCGCGCGGGTCGCTCGCCGTGGCGGCGGGCCGTGAGCACGAGGCGCACCACCGTCAGCGCGATCGAGCCGACGACGATGCGGCCGAGGGTGAGGGAGCCTGGGCCGAAGTCGTCCGCGGCGAAGCGAATCCCGACGAAGGCCGAGGCCCAGAGCAGCACCGTCACCGCGATCGCCGACCAGAGCAGGACCGCGTCGCGGCGGCTCGGGGTGGCGGTGGTGCGGGAGGGTGCGGTGCTGGTCATGGACTCATCGTGGCGGGGCGGCGGGCGTCAGCACCAGTCCACGGTTCTACCGGATCGTGCAGTGCGGCTTCATGATCGCTAGGGTCGGCGCATGCTCGACGTCCAGCGCCTCCGCGTCCTCCGCGCCGTCGTCGCGGCCGGCTCGATCGTCGGAGCCGCGTCGTCACTCGGCTACACGCCCTCGGCGATCAGCCAGCACCTCGCCGCGCTGCAGCGCGAGACCGGGCTGATGCTGCTCGAGCGGGTGGGGCGCGGCGTCCGGCCGACCGCCGCGGGCCGCACCCTCGCCGAGCAGGCCGACCGCGTGCTGGAGCGGCTCGGCGAGGCGGAGGCGGTCGTCGCCGACCTGCGCGCGGGGCGGGCCGGGCGGCTCTCGATGACCTACTTCGCCTCCGTCGGCAGCGCGTGGATGCCCGAGGTCGCGCGGCGGCTGATCGCCGGCTTCCCGCAGCTGGCACTCGATCTGCGCCTGGGCGAGGAGGTGGCGGAGGACCCGGCCGACCGGCCCGACGTGCAGCTGCTGGTCGCCGAGCCGGGCGGGTCGGCGGACTCCCCCGGGTTCACGGCGCACCATCTGATCGACGATCCGTACCTCGCCGTGCTGGACCGGTCGCACCCGCTCGCCGGGCGCGCTGAGATCGAGCTGGCCGAGATCGCGGGCGACCGGTGGATCGACAACGACCTGCCGACCGGCTGGTGCCGCCGGACCCTCGTCGACGCCTGCGCGGCGGCGGGGTTCACGCCGCGCTTCCACGTGCAGGCGAACGATCACGTGACGGCGGTCGCGTTCGTCGCCGCGGGAATGGGACTGACGGTGCTGCCGGCGCTGGCCGCCCAGCCCCTCCCGGCCGGGCTCGTGGCGGTGCCACTGGTGCGGCCGCGCCCGCTGCGGTCGATCCACGCGGTGGTGCGCGGGTCGGTGGCGTCGTCGGCGCCGGTGCAGGTCGCCGTCTCGGCGCTGGTGGAGCTCGCGGGAGCCGGCTCCGGGCGGTGAATCGCGCCGCGGAGGCCGCGGGGCACGCCGATACTGCGCTGCACCGGCCGGTTCGCAGCAGCGGGGAGCACGATGGCGGCGTGACCTCCGTCGAATCCGTGACCCGCTCCGCGCCCGCGCTCGGCGGGCCGCGCATCCTCCGCCAGCGCTGGACCGAGGCCGCCTTCCTGCACTGGCGGGTCGACCCGGCGCTGGTCGCGCCGCACCTGCCGCCCGGAGTGCGCCCGGACGAGCACGACGGCGCCTCCTGGGTGGGCCTCATCCCGTTCCGGCTGTCGCGGACGGCGTTCCTCGGCGGGCCGCGCGTGCCGTGGCTGGGGACCTTCCCCGAGGTGAACGTGCGGCTCTACTCGATCGATCGGCACGGGCGACGCGGAGTCGTGTTCGTCTCGCTCGAGGCCTCGCACCTGCTCCCGGTGCTCACGGCGCAGGCCGTCTTCGGACTGCCCTACCGCTGGGCGCGGATGGGGATCGAGCACCGCCACGGCGCGGTCATCTACACGACCGAGCGGATCGGCGATCCCGCTGCGCGCTCGCGGATCGTGGTGCGGCCGACCCCGGGCACCGACGCCTCCGAGGACCCGCTCGCCGACTTCCTCACCTCGCGCTGGGCCTACCACGAGCGCCACCTGGGCTCGACCTGGTACGGCCGCAACCTGCACCGGCCGTGGCCGCTGCAGCGCGCGGAGCTGCTCGCGCTCGACGACGGGCTGCTCGAGGTCGCGGGCTTCCCGGGGCTGGCGACGCGGGCGCCGGACTCGGTGCTGTACTCGCCGGGCGTGGAGACGGTGTTCACGGTGCCGCGGCGGGTGTGACACCCACGGTCCGCCAGAGCTGAGGTGATGGCTCCTCCACAGGGACGACTTCGGCGAGTTCTCTGACGATCCGTCGGAGGAGGCGACCGCGCGTCGGTGGTCTCTGGAACCATTCTCGTATGGTTCAGAACGAGGACGGGGAGCGACCCCACGAAGGGCGCGCGGGCGCCAATGCAGCGCTCGCCTCCGCGGTCGATGCGGTGTGCGCGGCCGATCCGCTCCGGGCGCGAGCGGAGGCGCAGCGTGCCGAGCTGGTCGAGCGCGCCCGGCTCGCGGCGACGGCCTCGTACGAGGTGCTGGTCGATCCGCTGGTGCGCAGCCGAGCGGAGCGGAGGGAGGCGGCCGAGCGGGCGCTCGTCGCCGAGCTCGCCACCGCGCTGCGGATGTCGGAAGCGCACGTCTCCGGGTTGATCGAGGAGAGCAGACTGCTCGTCAACGAGCTCCCGCAGACCCTCGCCGCGCTCCGTGAGGGTCGGATCTCGCCCGAGCACGCGCGGGTGATCCTCCGCGCAGCCGCCGAGCTGCCGCCCGAGGTGCGCGGGCGCCTCGACGAGGAGGCCGCCGTGCTCGCAGCCGACCGCACTCCCCCGCAGCTGCAGCGCCGCCTCCGGACTCTGCGGGAGCGACTGCATCCCGAGTCGACGACCGAGCGCCACCGGCGCTGCGCGGCGCGGCGCGCGGTCTGGCTCGACGGCGGGAGCGACGGCATGGCCACCCTGCTCCTGCACCTTCCCGCTCCCCAGGCGCAGGGCGCCTTCGACCGCATCGACCGCGTGGCGCGCTCCCTGCACGAGATGCCCGGCGAGAAGCGGACGATCGGGCAGCTGCGGGCGGACGTCGGGGCGGCGCTCCTCATCGACGGCGAGACCGACGGCGCGGAGCGGCGCTCGACCGGCACCGCCCTCCCCGTCGGGATCCGTCCGCGGGTCGCGGTCACCGTCCCCGTCCTCACGCTCCTGGGCCGCTCCGACGAGCCCGGCACCCTCGAGGGCTACGGGCCGATCGACCCCGAGACCGCTCGCCGGCTCGCGGCCGATGCGCCCTCCTTCACGCGGATCCTCACCCACCCGGAGACCGGCGCGGTGCTCTCCGTGGGACGCACCTCGTACCGGGTTCCCGCCGATCTGCGGCGCCACCTGCTGCGCCGCGACGAGACCTGCCGCTTCCCCGGCTGCACGCGCGCGGCCTCCGCGGGCGACGTCGACCACGGCGTCGAGTGGCAGCACGGCGGCCGCACCGACGCCGACAACCTCGCCCACCTCTGCCGCCACCACCATCGGCTCCGGCACACCAGCACCTGGCAGGTCGAGCACCGGCCCGCCGGAGTCCTGCACTGGACGAGCCCGACCGGCAGGCGGCACGTCACCCACCCCGCGCGCACGGGGCCGCCGAGAGGCCGCGCGGCACCGGGCAGAGAAGCGGACGCCGTGAAGGACGAGCCACCGCCGTCCTGAGGTCACGAGGTGGCGGTGCGAGGATCGGAGTTGGGACGTGTTCAGCGAGAGAACGGGAGCGGGAGCCACCGATGATCGATTCTTCGCCACGCCTGATCGAGGTCGTCCGCGAGGGCTGGGAGCTGGACTGCTGCGGCGCGCCGTTCGCGGTCGGGGACCAGGTCGCCTGGTCGCTGCTGGGCTACCCGGCTCGGGCGGGTCGCCCCGAGCAGTACGGCGAGGAGCACCACGACACGTCGCCGAACGCACGGCCGGTTGCAGGAACAGTGCGTGGGATTGTCGGCGAGACGGTGCTCGGCAGCATCCCGGCGATCGGCGAGGGCGGCGTCCTCGTCCCCGACCCCTCCCGACGGAGGCTGCAGCGACTCGCGTCCTGGGACCGCTCCACCGGCGGCGCGACCCTCCGCGTCGCCCTCGAGATCGACGCGGACGCCGAGCTCCCGCCGCCGTGGGAGCCACCGGAGTCCACCCCCGACACTCGGACGGCGGACCCGGAGGTCGTCGCCGCTCTGCACGCGCTGCTCGTCCGCCTCCACAACGCGTGGCGCGGCCGGATCGGCATCCGGTCCGCCGACCGCGGCAGGAAGGCGAGCATCGTCCCGGCCACCGCCGGCGCGGGAAGCCTGCACTGGGCGCTCGGGCCCGAGCACCTCGTCGTGAACCTCGGCTACGACCGCGTGATCCTGCCCGGCGATCTCGAGGGCGTCGCCCGGCTCGAGGTCATCGCCGACGAGGTCGCCCGCGGCGTCGCCCGTCAGGACCCGCCGATCACGAGTCAAGGGGTCCTGCTGATGCCCGCGCGCAGGCGTAGGGTTCCCACTTCGGCCTGGTGAGAACCGGCTCCCGCACTCGGCTCACGCATCCAGCTCCCGCATCCAGCAGAGGACGAACCACATGCCCACGACACCGACCGCCGTGCTCTTCGACATCGACGGCACGCTCGCCGACACCAACTTCCTGCACGTGGAGGCGTGGTCGCGCGCCTTCTGGCAGGCGGACCTCGACGTCGCGACCTGGCGGATCCAGCGGGCGATCGGCGCCGACTCCTCGGAGCTGCTCGACCTGCTCCTCGAGGACGACGTCGACGACGACGCGCGCACCCTGGTGAAGGGCCTGCACGCGAAGAACTACGCCGAGGCGTCCGCCCGGATCGCGCTCCTGCCCGGAGCGCGCGAGCTGATCCGAGCGCTCGCCGGGCGGGGCGTCCGCATCGTGCTGGCGACGTCCGCGCCGCAGAACGAGCTGGAGATCCTGCTCGACGTCCTCGACCTCGGCGACGCGGTGCACGCGGTGACGAGCGGAGAGGACGTCGAGACCGCGAAGCCGTCGCCCGATGTGATCAGCATCGCGCTCGAGCGCGCCGGCGTCTCGACCGACCGCGCGATCATGGTCGGCGACGCCACCTGGGACGTCCTCGCTGCCGAGCGGGCCGGCCTCGCGACCGTCGCGGTGCAGTCCGGCGGCACCGGCGAGCACGAGCTGCGCGAGGCCGGCGCCGTCGCGGTCTACGAGGACGCCGCGGCGATCCTCGCGGATCTCGAGGGCGGACCGCTGGCGAGCCTCCTGCGCTGACCCCGGGAGGAGAGCAGGAGGCCCGCCCCGCGGTCAGCTCTGCGGACGCCTCCGCAGCACGAGCAGCGTGATGCCGATCGCCGCGACGACGGCCACGAGAGCGCCGCCGATCCACAGCACGTCGCCCAGCAGCGCCGGGTCCGACCCCGTCGCCGCCTCCGCCTCGTCCGCGGACGGCGCCGAGGCGTCGGACACCGCGACGGTGCCGTTGCAGTCGGGGACCGACTCCGATCCCTCGGCGAGGGCGACGTCCGCTCCCGGCTGCCAGTCGAAGCCGTACTGCCCGGAGACGGGGTGCCCGTCGGTCGAGACGACCTGCCAGGTCACCTCGTAGGCACCGGCCGCGCCCAGCTCGAGCGGCATCGAGGCCTCCGGTCCGACGACGCTGACGCAGCCGTCGCCGTAGTAGAGCCCGTCCGGCCCGACGACGCGGAGGGCCGCCGCGGCGCCGTCGTTGCCGAGGACCAGCAGGTCGTCATTGGTCGTCAGAGCGAGGGTGCCGGGCTGCTCGGTCACCGTCGAGTCGACGGCGGGTGTCGTCGAGACGAGGTAGTTGTGGGCGCTGGCGGGCGCCGCCGCCGCGACCGAGCCGATCAGCCCGATCGCGGCGGCGGCGAGGACGAGGCGTCCGCCCTTCCGGTGAGCGAGCGTCACGCGGACGCCTTCGGGCTGCGGCGACGCGAGGCGAGACCGAAGGCGACGCCGACGGCACCCAGGACGAGTCCGCCGACGCCGAGGACGCGCGCGAGCACGTCGTCGCTCTGGCCGGCGGCCGCAGTGGCGGAGGCGGTCGTCGCGACCGCGTCGTCACCGTCGCCGTCGTCGTCAGCGGCCCCGGCGTCGTGGTGGCCGGAGCCCTCCATCGCCGCGGTCACGGCGACGGTCGGCGCGGGCAGCTCCGGCTCGTCCTCGCCCTCGACGGTGGGCTGGTCCCAGGCGGTCGAGCCGGTCTCGCAGGTCTGCAGCACCGGGAACTCGAGGGTCGAGCCGGCCGCGTCCTCCGGCAGCTGCAGCTGCAGCGAGACGGTGTCGCGGTAGCCGTCGGCGAGCGCGGTCTTCGCGGTGTAGACGACGTCGGAGACGCGCTGGGTCGCGGTGTTGCCGTGCGAGTCGGTCACCGGATCGGCGATCTCGACCTCGTTCTTCACGACGTCCCAGTTGGGGTTCACGGTCGGGCTGACCGAGTTGATGCCCTCGGGGATGGTGATGCTGAGCCCGGTCGTCGGCGAGCCCTCGCAGCCGTGGGCGAGCGAGAAGGTGACGACCGTGTACGAGCCGGCGGCCGTGCTCGAGGCCGCGGCGGTGACGTGTGCGCTCGCGGCCGTCGGATCGGCCAGCGCGAGGGCGACGGAGCCCGCGGCGACGAGCGCACCGCCGCCGACGAGGCGGACGCGGGAGGAGAAGGCGGAGGCAGAGGAGGAGGAGGTGCGGGTGGTGGTCATGATCGCGAGGAGTCCTAGCGGGAGTCGGCGCAGCCGCGAGAGGGCGGCACCGAGAAGGGTGAGGGCGCAGCGCGGGATCGCGGTGCGCGCGGGTTCACCGGCGGACACGGCCCACTCGAGAGGGCAGGACGTCAGACGGCGAGCAGGGCGCGCGCGGGCGGGCCGCGGTGCCGCAGGACCCGCAGGACCGCGTCGAGGGCGCGGGGCGCGCTCGGCTCGACGGCGCCGAGGACGGCCACCGAGGCGCCGAGCGGCGCCAGCAGGGCGGACGCTCGCGCGACCAGGCGCACGACGACGCGCAGCACGGCGGTGCCGAGGGTCCAGAAGACGCGCTCGCCGTGGCGGAGCGCCGCGACGGTGACGACGGCGGCAACCAGGTGCGAGAGGAGCATCAGCGGGGTGTGCGCGGCGTGACCCGACGCCCCCGCGATCAGCTCGACGGTGCCTCCGCCGTGGAAGTGGCCGCCGGCGGTGGCGCCCACGACGCTGACGTCGCCGCCACCGCCGGTCACCACGAAGAGGGAGTGGTAGGCCAGCTGGCTGAGCAGCACCGCGACCGCGAGGCGCGCCAGCGAGAGCGTGCGACCGGCGAGCAGGACGCAGACGACGGCTGCGAAGGCGGTGGCGAGCGCGAGGATCGCCGGAGCGGGGGCCTCGGCGCCGGCCAGGGTGTGCGAGGCGGCGGCGGTCGCGGTCGCAGCGACGGCGGCGACGACTCCGCGTGCCGTCCGTGCCCTGCGCGTCTGCACCTGCTCGACTCCTGGTCTCTCGTGCCACTGGTCTCTCGTGCCGCACAGCGTGCGCGGACCGACATCCAGGGTAATCGCCCTGCCTCCGCCGTTATGAACCCGTGACCGGATTGCTCCGATCGATTCCAAACCCCCTCGGGGAGGGCTCCGAAGACTGTTCAACGGCCGCGAAACGGTCCACACACAGCCAGGTCCTCCGCATCCCGTGGGGGCCGTATCACGAAGGAGCATCCCCATGCGATCCACCAAGCGCACCACCCTCGCCGCGTTCGCCCTGCTCGGCACCGCCGCCCTCGGCCTCACCGCCTGCTCGTCCGGCGCCGGCACCACCGACGCCGCCAGCGACACCGCTTCCGAGATGTCGACCCCGATGATGACCGAGTCCGCCACCCCCATGGCGACCATGGACCCGGCCGCCAACCTCGTCGGCTCCGGCTGCGCCGCGTACGCCGAGCAGGTCCCGGACGGCGCCGGCTCGGTCGGCGGAATGGCCCTCGACCCGGTGGCCACCGCCGCGTCGAACAACCCGCTGCTCACCACCCTGACCGCTGCGGTCTCGGGTCAGCTCAACCCCGACGTCAACCTCGTCGACACGCTGAACAGCGCCGAGTTCACCGTCTTCGCCCCCGTCGACGACGCGTTCGCCAAGCTCGACGCCGCGACGCTCGAGACGCTGAAGACCCCCGAGGGAGCGGCCACGCTCTCCTCGATCCTGACCTACCACGTCGTCCCCGGCCAGATCGCCCCTGACGACATCGACGGCACCCACGCCACCGTCCAGGGCGGCGACGTCACGGTCACCGGTTCCGGCGACAACATCATGGTCAATGACTCGAAGGTCATCTGCGGCGGCGTCCAGACCGCCAACGCGACCGTGTACCTCATCGACACGGTTCTGACCCCCCCGGCCTCCTGAGCCGGCGCGATCCTCGGATCGCACCCCTGAAACGCCGAAGGGCGGGCACCCACCGGGTGTCCGCCCTTCGGCGTTCCTGCGCGAGCAGGGAGAGAGCGACTACTCGCCGGCGCTGATCTCGGCCAGCACCCGGTCGCCCGGGTACGCCTGGATCATGTCGGCGCGGATCTCGGCGCGCTCGAGCAGCTCCTCCATGCGGTGACGGCGGTTGCGCGTGATCAGCGTGACGACCGTGCCCTTCTTGCCCGCGCGGCCGGTGCGGCCGGAGCGGTGCAGGTAGGTCTTGTACTCGTCGGGGGCGTCGGCCTGGATCACCAGGTCGATGTCGTCGACGTGGATGCCGCGCGCGGCGACGTCGGTCGCGACGAGGACGTCGACCCGTCCGCTGGTCAGCAGCGCGAGGTTGCGGGTGCGGCGGGACTGGTTGAGGTCGCCGTGCAGGCTGGTCGCCGGGATGTCGGCGTGCTCGAGCTGCTCGGCGAGCTGCTCCGCGAACGCGCGGGTGCGGGCGAAGATCAGCGTCTTGCCGGCGCGCGCCGCGAGCTCCTCGATGATCGCGCCCTTGTCGCGGTGCTCGATCAGCAGGACGCGGTGGTCGATGCTCGAGGACGCCTGGTCCTCCCCCGCGACCTCGTGCACGCTCGGCTCGACGAGGAACTCGTCGACGAGCGTCGCGACGCCCTTGTCCAGGGTGGCCGAGAAGAGCAGGCGCTGGCCGCCGCGCTTGGTCTGGCGGAGGATGCGCTGCACCGGCTCGAGGAAGCCGAGGTCGCACATGTGGTCGGCCTCGTCGAGGACGGTCACCGTGATGGTCGAGAGGTCGAGGCGACCCTGCTCGATCAGGTCCTCGAGGCGGCCCGGCGTGGCGATGATGATGTCCACGCCGCGCTGGAGGGCGCCGACCTGCTTGTACTGCGGCACGCCGCCGAAGATCGTCGCGGTGAACAGGCCCACGGAGCGCGCGATCGGCTGGATGGTGCGGTCGATCTGCATCGCCAGCTCGCGGGTCGGCGCGAGGATGAGGGCACGCGGGGCACGGCCGGGCTTGCGGCCCTTGGCTCCGTCGTTCTCCATCAGGCGCTCGACGACGGGGGCGCCGAACGCGATCGTCTTGCCGGAGCCCGTCTTGCCGCGGCCGAGGACGTCCTTGCCGGCGAGGACCTCGGGGATCGTCGCGGCCTGGATCGGGAACGGCGAGGCCGCACCCATCTGGGTCAGCTGGCGGACGATGTTCGCGCCGAGACCGAGGTCGCCGAAGCTGACGCCCTCGACGTCGACGGCGAGCGTCGCGGTCGCCTCGAGGCGCTCGAGCACGACGTCGTCGGCCTGGTGCGAGGCGCGGCCGTCGCGCTTGGGGTAGAAGTCCGAGCCCGAGTCGCGGCGCGGGCCGCGGTCGTTCCGGTCGTAGCCGCCGCGGGCGGGGCGCTCGGTGCCGCGGTCGAAGCCGCGCGCCGGGCGCTCGGTGCGGTCGGAGCTGCGGGCGGGGCGGTCCGTGCGGTCGAACGAGCGGGCCGGGCGGGCGTCGCGGTCGTTCGAGCGGGCCGGACGCGCGTCACGGTCGAAGGAGCGCGCGGGGCGGTCCGTGCGGTCGAACGAGCGAGCCGGACGGTCGTCGCGGTCGTTCGAGCGGGCCGGACGCGCGTCACGGTCGAAGGAGCGCGCCGGACGGTCCGTGCGGTCGAAGCTGCGCGCGGGGCGGTCGGTGCGGTCGTACGAACGCGCCGGACGGTCGTCGCGGTCGTTCGAGCGGGCCGGGCGGGCGTCTCGGTCGTAGCTGCGAGCAGGACGATCGTCGCGGTCGTAGGAGCGGGCCGGACGCGCGTCGCGGTCGAAGCTGCGCGCGGGACGGTCGCTCCGGTCGTAAGAACGCGCCGGACGGTCGTCGCGGTCGTTCGAGCGCGCGGGGCGGTCGGTCCGGTCGTAGGAGCGGGCGGGGCGGTCGTCGCGGTCGTAGCTGCGGGACTCTCCGCGGTTCTCTCCGCGCTCCGTCAGCTTGGCGGCGCGCTCCTCGGCGTTCCAGCGCGCCTTCTTGGGCGCGTTCTCGTCGACGGGGCGGTAGCCGCGGTGGCCCTCGCTGCGGGAGCCGGACTTCGGCGCGGCGAAGCGCGGGCGGCCGCCGAGCTGGGACTTGCCGCTCGAGGCGCCGAAGCGGTTGGGCTCGAAGTTCTTGGCGGGGCGTCCGCCGGCGGGCTTCTTGTTCTTGGGCATGGCTGCTTCCTGGGTTCAGGTCTTGCGCGAGCAGGCACACGCCGATCGATCACCCTCGTGGGGTGCGAACGGACAGGGCGCTGCGGGAACCCGGGTGAGTCGCTGCTCTGAGACGCTGACCGGGGCCGATTCACACATGTGATTCATCTCGCGACGACTGTCGGAGATCCGGCCCGCTTGACTGACAAACCCATCCGCGCGGCGACGCACGGAGTCAAGAGCCGACCAGGGGAGTTTACACGCGACCCCGGGCGCTGGCTAGGGCACCGGCAGCCCGCCCCCTCAGCTCGACGCGCGCCGCGCCCGGTACGCCGCGACGTTCGCACGGTTGCCGCAGTTGCCGGTGTCGCAGTAGCGCTTCGAGCGGTTGCGGGAGAAGTCGACGAGCACCGCCTCGCAGTCGTCCGCCGCGCAGATCCGGATGCGGTCGCGCTCGTCACCGCGGATCACATCGACGAAGCCCATCGCCGCCTCCACCACGATGCGGGTGGCCAGCGGGCTCTCGTCGCGGGTCGCGTGCAGGTGCCAGCCGAAGATGCCGTGCCGCACCAGCTGCGGGAGGGCCCGGCCGTCCTCGAGCATCCCGTTGACGACGGCGACCAGGTCCTCCTCGGCGCGGCTGCGCCAGAGCGAGCGGAGCGGCGCGCGCACCGAGCGCACCGCCTCCAGCTCGGCGGCCGAGCCGTCGCGGCTGCCGGTGTAGCGGTTGTCCAGCAGGAACTCGTCGAGCTGCTCGATCGACGCCATCTCGTCCTCGCCGGACGGCGACAGCTCGGGGAGGGTGTTGACCAGGACGGCCGTCGAGGTGAGGGCCGCTTCCACGTCATAGGCGAAGACCATGTTGACTCCTGACACGTTCGCTCAGTACTGTCACGAGCATAACGACTTTGACTCCTGAAAGAGGCTGACGTGACTCCCACTGCGCCACCGCGGCAGCTCGGCTCCGGCCTGCTCCTGGCCCTCGCCGCCGCCGCCGCGTTCGGCCTGGGCGGGCCCTTCGTGAAGCCGCTGCTCGAGGCGGGCTGGAGCCCCTCCGCCGCCGTGCTCTGGCGGGCCGGCGGCGCCGCGCTGATCCTCGCGATCCCGGCCGCGCTGTCGCTGCGAGGCCGCTGGCACGTGCTCCGCCGCAACCTCGGCACGGTCGGCCTCTACGGCGTCTTCGCCGTGATCGCCGCGCAGCTCTGCTTCTACAGCGCGATCGAGCACATGTCGGTCGGCGTCGCGCTCCTGATCGAGTACCTCGCTCCCGTGTTCCTCGTCCTCTTCGCCTGGGCGCGCACCCGCCGGCACCCCGGCCGCTTCACGCTCGCCGGCTCGGCGCTGGCGCTGGCCGGCCTGGTGCTGGTGCTCGACCTCTCGGGCGAATCGACTCCCGAGCTCGTCGGCGTCGCCTGGGCGCTGACCGCGTCGCTCGGCCTCTGCGTCTACTACGTGATCGCCGGCCGGATCGATCCGGAGCTGCCGCCGATCGCGCTCACCGCGGGCGCGATGACGGTCGGCGCGGGGCTCCTGCTCGTGCTCGGCGTCACCGGACTCGTCCCGCTGCGGGCGACCTTCGGCGACGTCGTCTTCGTCGGGAACGACGTGCCGTGGTTCCTGCCCGCGGCGGTCATCCTCGGCATGTCCACGGTGCTCGCCTATCTGCTCGGGATCGAAGGCGGCTCGCGGCTCGGCACCCGGATCGCCTCGTTCGTCGGGCTGACCGAGGTGCTGTTCTCGATCGTCGCCGCCTGGGCCCTGCTGGGCGAGCTGCCGGCGCCGATCCAGTTCGGCGGCGGGGCGCTGATCCTGGTCGGCGTGGTGCTCGTGCGCCTGCAGGCGGAGGCGCCGGATCCCGTCGCACCGGAGCCGCTGGAGTCGGACGAACGGCCGCCGGTGCCGCTGTCCACCCCCTGATCGCGGGGTCGCTCTAGGCGGGCGCCGCCTTCTCCCTTATGCTCGCCTCACCCATGCGCGAGCCCAGCCGACCCACGCGACCGATCGCCCTCTCGTCGGCGATCCTGACGCTGCTCGCGGTCGGCCTCGCCGGCTGCTCGAGCGCCCCCGTCTCGCAGCCGATCGCGCAGGCGGCCGGCGCCGCCGCGGTCACCGCGTACGACGACGTGCCCGTCACCGCCGACCTCGTCTACGACCGGGCGACGGGCCAGGCGCTCGACGTCTGCTCGCCGGTCGACGCCGCGGCCGGAGCCGCCCTCCCCGCGGTGCTCGTCGTGCACGGCGGCAGCTGGACCCGCGGCGACAAGGCCGACCCCAACTGGCGCCCGCTCTGCCAGTGGCTCGCGTCCGAGGGCTTCGTCGCCGTCTCGGTGAACTACCGCCTCGCCCCGGCCGACGTCTTCCCCGCGCAGATCGAGGACGTCTCGGCCGCCCTCGACTGGATCCTCGAGCCCGCGCAGACCGAGCGCTTCGGCATCGATCCGTCCCGCGTCGCGGCGTTCGGCGGCTCGGCCGGCGGCAACCTCGTCTCCCTGCTCGGCACCGACGACGCGCTGACGGCCGACGACGCCGGCACGTCGCGCCTCGCCGCGGTCGTCGACCTCAGCGGCCCCGCGGATCTCACGGCGGCGGGCGTGGCGGACGACGACCCGATCGTCGGGGTCGGCGCGGCGGTCCGCGGCTATCTCGACTGCGCCGACCTCGAGGACTGCGCAGCCGCCGTTGAGGCCTCGCCGATCGCGCACGTCGACGGCTCCGAGCCGCCGTTCCTCATCGCCCACTCCGCCGGCGAGCGCGTGGCGCTCAGCCAGTCGCAGGACTTCGCCGAGGCGCTCGACGCGGCGGGCGCGAGCGTCGACTTCGTCCTCGTGCCCGGCACCCGGCACTCGATCGCGATGCTCGACGACTCGCTCCGCCGCACCGTCGTCGACTTCCTGCACGAGCAGCTCGACGCGCCGGCCGAGCAGACGCTCTCGCTCGAGCCCGCCGCGCAGACCGAGCCGGCCGCGGCGCCGTCGTCGTGACCGCCGGGGTCGTCGTCCGGCTGGAGCGGCCGGGGACGGGAGCGCTCGCCTCGCTGCTCACCGCCGAGCTTCCGCCGCACGCCCGCCTCCTCGTCGCCCGCGACGGCGCCACGCAGCAGCCGATCGGCGTGCTGGCGCTGACGCCCGGGCCCGACGACTTCGCCGAGCTGCTCGCCCTCGAGGTCGCCCCGGAGTCGCGGCGGAGCGGAGTCGCCCGCCGGCTCGTCGCCGCCGCGCTCTCCTACGCGAGCGTGCAGCGCATCCGCACGCTCCGCTTCCGCGTACCGGTCCAGGCGGACGCGGCCCTCGCCGCCGCCCACGCGCTCGGCTTCACCGAGATCGACGGTTTCGGCGCGCACGTGGGCGACGACTCGGGCGTCTGCTTCGCGCGCTCGGTGCGATGACGGACGCCGTCTCACCGCGCGACCTGGTCGCCTCCGCTCTGCGCCGCGAGCGCGGCCGCCTCGGCCTGAGCATCTCCGAGATCGCCCGTCGCGCCGGGATCGCCAAGTCGACGCTCTCGCAGCTCGAGGCCGCCGAGGGCAACCCGAGCCTCGAGACGCTCTGGGCGCTCGGCGGCGCGCTCGGCGTGCCGTTCTCGCACCTGGTCGAGCCGCCGCGCCGCGCCGTGCAGCTGATCCGCGCCGGGGACGGCCCGCGCAGCGCCTCGGCGACGACGGACTCCGCGGCCACCCTGCTCAGCGCCTGCCCGCCGGGAGCCCGCCGCGACGTGTACCGCCTCACCGCCGAGCCCGGAGCCGTACGGAACTCGAAGCCGCACGCCCGCGGCACCGTCGAGCACCTGATCCTGTCCACCGGACGCGCCCTGGCCGGTCCGGCCGACGACCCGGTCGAGCTCGCGCCCGGCGACTGCCTGTCCTACCCGGCCGACGAGCCGCACGTCTTCGACGCCCTCGAGCCCGGGACGAGCGCCGTGCTCGTCTCGGAGCAGATCTGAGAAGGCGCTCGCGCTCAGTCGAAGGCGCAGGCCGTCTCGTCGGACAGCGCGCGGCTGATCCGCTCGCGGTGATCGGCGCTCATCGGCGGCAGCGCGTCCGGCGCGAACCAGCCGACCTCGCTCGACTCGTCGTCGGCGACGTGCGCCTCGCCCGAGAGGTAGCGGGCGCGCAGCACGTGGTCGAGGTACTGGGCCCGGTCGCCGTTCGGGTACTCCATCGGCGGCAGGGTGTGCAGCCAGACGACGCGCTCGACCTCGATCTCGACGCCCGCCTCCTCGAGCGCCTCGCGCCGCGCGGTGCCGGCGACCGTCTCACCGGGATCGATGACCCCGGTGACGGCGGTCCAGGCGCCGGTGTCCGCGCGGCGGACAAGGAGGACCTGGCGGACCGGCTCCTCTCGCACGATCACCGCGGTGACGCCGGTGAGCCAGAGCAGCTCGGTGCCCACCCGCTCGCGCAGGCGGAGGATGAAGTCGGGGGTCGCCACGTCGTCCGGCTCCCGAGCCCTAGCCCGCGAGCGCGCCGGCGTCGAACGGCTCGGGACGGAAGTCGAAGGCGACCACCCCGGCCGTGTCGAGCAGCGGGCCGACGAGGCCCTTGAAGGCGTCGTGCGCCGGATCGAACAGCCCGGGCGCATCGACCGCCGGGCGGCCGATGTAGTAGTTGAGGTCGCCCTCGGACGCGAAGGTCAGCAGGAACGCGCGGTCGAAGCCCTCGCCCGCGCCCTCGGTGCTGAGCTGCGGGCCGTTCTCGATCGAGACGATGTACGGGCGGCCGTCGCGGAGGCACTCCTCGCCGAGCGCGAGGAAGGACGCGATCACGCCGTCCACCTCGGCGACGAGCGCCGTCGGGCGGAAGCGGAACAGCACGATGTGCCGGATGGTGCCCGGCCGGTAGTCCGCGGCGACGAAGCGCTCGGGGCCGACCTCGGCGATCGCGCGGGCGGCGCGGTCGGGGCCGCTCGTCCAGCGGGAGCCGATCGTCTCGGGTGCGGCCGCGACGACCTCCGCTGCTGTGGTCTCCCCTGCCGGGGTGCTGAATCCTGTGTCGCTCATGCCGACGCCTCTCCGGCGCGGGCGGCACGCCGCCGCTCACGATACCCCTCGACCAGGTTGTAGACGACCGGCAGCACGACCAGGGTGAGCACGGTCGAGGACACCAGGCCGCCGATCACGACGATCGCCAGCGGCTGCGAGATGAAGCCGCCGTGGCCGGTGATCCCGAGCGCCATCGGCAGCAGCGCGAAGATCGTCGCGAGCGCCGTCATCAGGATCGGGCGGAGCCGCCGCTCGGTGCCGTGCAGCAGCGCCTCGCGCACGGGCATCCCCCGCTCGCGGTACTGGTTCACCAGGTCGATCAGCACGATCGCGTTGGTGACCACGATGCCGATCAGCATCAGCACGCCGATCAGCGAGGGCACGCCCAGCGGCACGCCGGTGAGCACCTGCAGCAGGATCGCACCGGTCGCCGCGAACGGCACCGACACCAGCAGCAGCAGCGGCTGCAGGAGCGAGCGGAACGTGGCGACCATCACGACGTAGACGATCAGGATCGCCACCAGCAGCGCGATCCCGAGCTGGGAGAACGCGTCGCTCTGATCGGCCGTGACGCCGCCGAGCGAGGCGGAGACGCCGGCCGGCAGCTCCGTGTCGTCGATCGCGCTCTGCACCGCGACGTTCGCCGAGGCGAGGTCGTCGCCCTCGGGGGTCACCGTGATGGTGGCGGTGCGCTGCCCGCGCTCGGTGGTGATGCTCGCGGGCCCGTCGGTCCGCTCGACGACGGCGAGCGAGGAGAGCGGGACCGCTCCGGTGCGCGTCGGGATCTCCAGGGCCGACAGCTCGTCGAGGGTGGCCGGCGGCTGCGCGTCGGCGAGGTAGACCGAGAGCGTGCGGTCGTCGATCACGACGCTGCCCGTCTGGGTCGGCTGCAGCGCCTGGCTGACCAGGGTGCCGACGGCGACCTCGGTGAGGCCGGCGTCCGCGGCCGCCGCGCGGTCGACCCGCACCGCGATGTAGGGCAGCGAGGAGGAGAGGTTGCTCTCGGCCTGGCTGATCCCGTCGGTGCCGCGCAGCGCCGCGAGCAGCGCGTCGTTCGCGCTCTGCAGATCGCTCTGCGAGGCGGTCGAGAGGTCGACCTCGATGTTCGAGGAGGCGCCGAAGCCCGACGACGCGGCGACGCTGATGTCGTCGGCCGAGGCGACCGAGCCGAGCGCCGTGCGGACGTCGGCCTGCACGGTCTCCTGGTCGGCCGACTCGTCGGTGGTGACGGAGTAGCGGATCGAGGTGCCGCCGCCTCCGCCGCCGAACGCACTCTGCAGCCCGCCGCTCGACGAGCCGATCGAGAGCTGCACGGTCTGCACGCCGCCGACCTCGAGGATCGCCGCACTGGCCTGCTGCGCGGTCGCGTCCTGCGCGTCCAGGCTCTGGCCGTCGGGCACGGTCTGGGTGACGGTGAAGGTGTTCTGCCCGCTGGCACCGAGGAAGTTGGTCTTCATCAGCGGGTAGAGCGCGCCGGTGCCGACGAGCACGAGCAGCGCGAGCAGAACCGTCGCGACCGAGTGCTTGAGGGTCCAGGCGATCACGGGGCCGTAGACCCGCTGCAGGCCGGCCGCGCGGCGGGGAGTCGCGCGCGCGCTGTGGCGGGCGTGCTCGGGCTCGGCCTCGCGAGCCGGGACCACGGTCTCGCCGGCTGCGCCGCGCTCCTCGGCGAGCGCCGCCTTCGCCGCCTCGCGCACGCCCGGGCGCTTGGAGGGACGGAGGAACCAGTACGCCAGCACGGGCACGATCGTCAGCGCGACGAGCAGCGAGGCGAGCAGGGCGATCGACACCGTCAGCGCGAACGGCCGGAACAGCTCGCCGGTCGTGCCGCCGACGAACGAGATCGGCAGGAACACGGCGACCGTGGTGATCGTCGAGGCGGTGATCGCGCCCGCGACCTCGCGCACCGCGACCGCGATGGTCGCCGCGCGCTCCTCCCCCGCGTCGAGGTGCCGCTTGATGTTCTCGATCACGACGATGGAGTCGTCGACCACCCGGCCGATCGCGATCGTCAGCGCGCCCAGGGTGAGGATGTTGAGCGTGTAGCCCGCGGTCTGCAGGCCGATGAAGGTGATCAGGACCGAGGTCGGGATCGAGATCGCCGTGACCAGCGTCGAGCGCACCGAGAGCAGGAACAGCAGGATCACCAGCACCGCGAAGACGAGGCCCAGCGCCCCCTCCTGCGCGAGCGACTCGATCGAGTCCTGGATGTAGGGGGCCTGGTCGAAGACCGAGGTGAAGGTCGCGTTCTCGCCGAGCGACGCCTCGAGATCCGGCAGCAGCGCGGTGACGCCGGTCGAGACCTCGACCGTGTTCGCCGCGGGGAGCTTGGTGATCGAGAGGGTCAGCGCCGGCTGGCCGTTGACCCGCGAGATCGAGGTGATCGGGGCGTCGGTGACGGCGACGGTGGCGACGGAGCCGAGGGTGGGGGCGGGCGTGGGCGCGAGGGCACCGCCGACCTGGATGCCGGCGGCCGCAGAGGCTCCGGCGGACCGGATCAGCGGCAGCGCCGCGATCGCGTCGGTCGAGTCGAGCTTGACGCCGGACTGCACCGAGAAGGTGCTGCCGTCCTGGGTGATCTCGCCGCCGGCGACCAGCACGCCGTTCTGCTGCAGCGCGGTGCGGATGTCCGCGGTCGAGAGGCCGGCGGCGTCGAGCGCCGCGTCGTCCGGGGTGATCGTGACGCGCTGCGCGCTCTCGCCGACCAGGGCGACCTCGCGGACGCCATCCACCTTCTCCAGGTCCGGGATGACGCTCGTGCGCAGGCGGTCGGCGAGCGCCTTCGCGTCACCGTCGCTCGAGACGGCGAGCTGCAGCACCGGCAGGTCGTCGAACGAGCCGGTCACCACCTGCGGGTCGACGCCGTCCGGGAGCGTGCTCTTGATCCGGTTGATCGCCTGCAGGATCTTCTGCTCGGCGGTCGCCAGGTCGGTGCCGTAGGCGAAGGAGGCGGAGATCAGCGACGAGTTCGTGGACGAGGTCGCGCTGGTCGTCTCGAGCCCCGGCACCCCCTGGATGGCGGTCTCGATCGGCGTCGAGACGTCGTCGTTGACCACCTCCGGAGCGGCACCCGGGTAGCTCGAGATCACCGCCAGCTGCGGGAAGGAGATCGACGGCGCGAGCTCCTGCTTCAGCCCGGTGAGGGCGACGCCGCCGAAGACGGCGATGACGACGGTGACGAGCGCGATGAGCGCCCGGTTCTTCATGCTGAGGACCGCGAGGAGATGCACGCCGTGAGTCTTCCATCAGCTGGCTGAGTATTCGTCCCCCTCCGGGAGGACCTGGAGGATCAGACGACGTCGGCGAGGTAGCCGGTGTCGGCCGCCGGGTGGCGCGCCACCTGACCCCAGGCGACGGCGAGCGCGTCCACGGCCCGGTCGGTGATCTCCGGGGAGTAGCCGATCGGGATGCGCAGGAAGCGCTCGAAGGCGCCGTCGATCCCGAAGCGCGGGCCGGCGGTGATCAACAGTCCGGAGGTGCGGGCGGCGAGCGCCAGCTGCGAGCTCGCGGGGCGGCCGAGGCCGACCCAGGTGGAGAGGCCGCCGGAGACTCGCGGCACGCTCCACTCCGGGATCGCGCGGGCGAGCGCCGCCTCGAGGTGGTCGCGGCCGGCCCGCAGCTGCTCGCGGCGCAGCTCCAGCACCCCGTCCATCCGGCCGAGCATGTCGGCGACCAGGAGCTGCTCGACGATCGGGCTGCCGAGATCGCCGGCCGAGCGCGCTGCGACGAGCTTGCGGATGACGCTCCGCTCCGCGCGGATCCAGCCGATCCGGATGCCGCCCCAGAGCGTCTTGCCGACCGAGCCGATCGAGATCACCGTGCCCTCGGGACCGTAGGAGGCGAAGGGCAGCGGCGACATCCGCCGGTCGATGTCGAGCTCGGCGGTGGTCTCGTCGGCGATGATCAGCGTGCCCTGGCGCGCCGCGGCGGCGATCGCGCGCTCGCGCAGGTCGACGGCCATCGAGCGGCCGGTCGGGTTGTGGAAGTCGGGCATCAGGTAGGCGAGCGTGGGGCTGGTGCCGCGGATCGCCGCGATCAGGCCCTCGCCGTCCCAGCCGTCGGCGCCGTCCACGTTGACCGGCACCAGCCGGGCGCCGGCGAGCCGCAGCGCCTCGTAGGCGTGCGGGTAGGTCGGCGCCTCGATCAGGGCGCGGTCGCCGCGGGCGAGCAGGGTCCGCGCGACGAGCGCGATCGCGTGCTGCGCGCCGATGGTCACCATGATCTGGCCGGGCTCGGTGCGCAGGCCGCGGCGGGTGTAGCGCTCGGCGATCGCGCGGCGCAGCAGCGGCAGGCCGACGGTGTCGTAGGAGCCGTCCTCGAAGTATTCCGGCGCGAGGCGCGCGGCGCGGGCGTAGGCCTCGGCGAGCTCGGGTACGGCGGGCAGCGCGGCCTTGGTGAAGTCGACGAAGTCCGGGGCGAGGGTCGGCACGGCGTGCACCGCGGCGCCCGGGAGGCGGGTGGCGCTGCCGGAACCGCGGACGCTGACCAGGTAGCCGCTGTCGCGCAGCTCGCGGTAGGCGGCGGCGACGGTGGTGCGGCTCACGCCGAGCCGCGCCGACAGCTCGCGCTCGGCGGGGAGCCGGCTGTCCGTCGGGATGCGGCCGTCGATGCTGAGGAGGCGGATGCGGTCGGCGAGGGCGAGGTACGCCGGGCGGGTGCCGCGCTGCTCGCGCCAGTCGCCGAGGAGGGTCTGCAGGGCGCGCACGCCGAAGTGGACATCAGCCATGCGTCCAAGATAGCCGGATTGGACCGCGCGGAGAAGGCCACTCCTGCGATGGGATTCTCGGCATGACGATCACCGCGCCCCTCGCCGTCCCCGCTCCCCCGGCGAGTCAGTGGCGCCTGCGACCCGTGCCGCGGCTGCTGGTCGGGCTCGTGCTCTACGGCTTCGCCGACGCGATGATGATCCGCGCGTCGATCGGCGTGGACCCGTGGACCGTCTTCGCCCTCGGCGTCGCCCGCCAGACCGGACTGGGGATCGGACTGCTCACCAACGTGATCGGACTGCTCGTCCTGCTGCTCTGGATCCCGCTGCGGCAGCGACCCGGCCTCGGCACCGTGCTCAACGTGCTGGTGGTCGGCACGACGATCGGCGTCGGGATCGAGCTGCTCGCCGTCCCCGCGGAGTGGTGGGGCAAGGCGCTGCTGTTCGCCGGCGGCCTGGTGCTGCTGGCCGTCGCGAGCGGGATCTACATCGGCGCCCGCCTCGGCGCCGGCCCGCGCGACGGCCTGATGACCGGCCTACACAACCGCCTCGGGCTGCCGATCTGGGCGGCCCGAGGCGGCGTCGAGCTCACCGTGCTCCTGACCGGCTGGGCCCTCGGCGGCGACGTCGGCCTCGGCACCCTCGCCTTCGCCCTGCTCATCGGCCCGCTCTGCGCGGTGACCCTGCCGCTGCTGGGCGTCCGCCGGCGCTGAGCCACACCATGCTGATCGAGTAGCCCGCGAAGCGGGCCCCCTTCATGCTGATCGAGTAGCCCGCAAAGCGGGCGTATCGAGATCCACCACCGTCAGGACGCTGAGTCTGCAGACCCGTCCTGCTGGTGACGGCGGGTCTCGATACGCCCCTGCGGGGCTACTCGACCAGCATGTGGCTGCACAACATCAGCTGAGACGAGGGGGCATCCCCTGACAGCGGAGGCCCACCCTTCTCAGCTGATGTTGTGCGGCGCCCCGCCGCCGAGCCGCCCGCGCAGCGGGTCCCTTCATGCTGATCGAGTAGCCCGCGAAGCGGGCGTATCGAGATCCACCGTGGTGCAGACGGTGGGTCTCGATACGCCCCTGCGGGGCTACTCGACCAGCATGCGGGGGCCACTCCGCGGCTGCTCGACCAGCATGCGGCGTCTCCTAGCGCTTCGCGCTCAGCTCGGCGCGGGTGCGCTCGGCCTCGTCCGAGTCCTGGATGGAGGCGATGCCCTCGGTGATCGAGGTGCCGGAGGCCGGGGCCTCGTGCTCGTCCGCGCCGAGGGTGGCCTCGTCGAAGGGAGCGCGGCCGCCGAGCACCTCGCGGACCTGCACCATGTCGATCTGCTTGGTCCAGGTGCCGACGAGAAGGGTGGCGACCGCGTTGCCGGTGAAGTTGGTGACCGCGCGGGCCTCCGACATGAAGCGGTCGATGCCGACGATGACGCCGACGCCGTTGACCAGGTCGGGGCGGAAGGACTGCAGGCCGCCGGCCAGCGTGGCGAGGCCGGCGCCGGTGACGCCCGCGGCGCCCTTGGACGCGACCATCATGAAGAGCAGGAGCCCGATCTGCTCCGGGATCGACATCGGGGCGCCGGTCGCCGAGGCGATGAAGAGCGAGGCCATCGTGAGGTAGATCGCGGTGCCGTCGAGGTTGAAGGAGTAGCCGGTCGGGACGGTGATGCCGACGACGGGCTTGGAGACGCCCAGGTGCTCCATCTTGGCGATCAGGCGGGGCAGAGCGGCCTCGGAGGAGGAGGTGCCGACGATGAGCAGGTACTCGCGGGCCAGGTACTTCATCAGCGAGAAGATGCTGACGCCGGTGACCAGGCGCAGCAGCAGGCCGAGGATGACGACCACGAAGATCGCGCAGGTGAGGTAGAAGCCGATCATCAGGGTGGCGAGGGCGACGACCGCGCCCCAGCCGGTCTTGCCGACCACCGCGGCGATCGCGCCGAACGCGCCGATCGGGGCGACCCAGAGCACCATCGAGAGGATGCGGAAGACCAGCCCCTGGAGCTGCTTGATCGCGCCGAGGATCGGCTGGCCCTTGGCGCCCATCTTCTGCAGCGCGAAGCCGACCAGGAGGGCGACGAAGAGCGTCTGCAGGATGCTGCCGTCCACGAGCGAGGAGAACAGCGAGACCGGGATGATCCCGAGGATGAAGTCGCTGGTCGACTCCGCCTTGAGGTCGGTGGTGTCGTAGGTGGCGCTCGAGATGTCGAGGCCCTCACCCGGGTGCAGGATGTTGCCGACGACCAGGCCGATGGCCAGCGCGAAGGTCGACATCACGATGAAGTAGCCGAGGGCGAGGCCGCCGACCTTGCCGACCGTCGCGGCCTTGGCGATCGAGCCGATGCCGATCACGATGGTGCAGAAGATGATCGGCGCGATCATCATCTTGATGAGGCCCACGAACGCCTTGCCGACGGGCTCGAGCGTCGCGGCGAACGCGGGGGCGACCAGGCCGACGATCACGCCGGCGACGACCGCGATGATCACGGCGATGTAGAGCCAGTGGTTGCGGTCGATCCGCCGGCGGGTCTTCGCGGGGGTGACCGCGGGGCTGAGCCTGTCGGTGCGGGGCCGGTCTGCGGGGCTGCCGGGCGTCTTCGCCATGAGCGTGTCCTGTCTCTTCATCGAGCTGGGGGGGTGAGACGATGCTGGCCCCCGCGGGTCGCCCGGCCGATGTTGCGTTCATACTGTTCACGGACATCGAGCTGTTCACGGACATCGAGGTCCAGGTCGCGGACGAGGAGGTCGGATGCCCGGAACGAGCCCCCGCGGCAGCATCGCCGCGCGGCTGTTCGCCGTGCAGCTGATCTGCATCCTCGTGATCGGCGCGATCGCGGTGCTGGTCCTCGCCTTCGACGCCCGCGGGCGCGCCGGCGACGACGCGGCCCAGCGGAGCCTCGTGGTCGCGCGCACGGTCGCCGACAACCCGTTCGTCCTCGACGCGGCGCAGGGGGCGGACCCGTCCGCCTCGCTGCAGCCCTACGCGGAGGAGATCATGGCCGACACCGGCGTCGACTTCCTCACGATCATGAACCCCGACCGCACCCGCTACACCCACCGCGACCGCGCGCAGATCGGCCTGCCGTTCATCGGCACCATCGCGCCGGCGCTCGAGGGCCGCACCTTCACCGAGACCTACACCGGCACCCTCGGCCCCTCGGTGCGCGCCGTCGCCCCGATCGAGAGCGCCGACGGCACCGTCGTCGCGCTGGTCTCGGCCGGCGTGACCCTCAGCCGCGTGGACGCCTCCTTCCTCCCCCGCCTGCAGGTCGTCGCCGGCGGCGTGCTCGGCGCGGTGGCGCTCGGCGGCATCGGCTCCTGGCTGCTCGCCCGCTACCTCCGCCGGGTCACGGGCGGCCGGGGGCCCGAGCAGATGAGCCAGGTCTTCGCCTACTACGAGTCGGTGCTGCACTCGGTGCGCGAGGGGCTGCTCCTCGTCGACGACCGCGGGCGGCTGGTGCTCGCGAACGACCACGCGCTCGAGCTGCTCGGGCTCGAGCGCGTGTCGATCCCGGTGCCCGTCGCCGAGCTCGACCTCCCCGACGCCCTGCGCGCGGTGCTGCTCGCCGACGAGCCGGTCGCCGACCGCCTGGTCGTCGCGCACGAGCGGATCCTCGTGGTCAACGAGCGACCGGCCGCCTCCCCCGGTGCCCGGCCGCTCGGCACCGTCACGACGCTGCGCGACCGCACGGAGCTGCAGCGGGTGTCCGGCGAGCTGGAGTCGATGCGCACCCTCTCGGACGCGCTGCGCTCGCAGACCCACGAGTTCTCCAACCGCCTGCACACCATCGCCTCGCTGATCGAGCTCGGCCGACCGGAGGAGGCGCTCGCCTTCGCGGCCGGCGAGCTGAACCTCAGCCAGCGGCTGGCCGACAGGGTGCTCGGCTCGGTGCAGGAGCCGGTGATCGCCGCGCTGCTGCTCGGCAAGGCCGCCCAGGCCCGCGAGCGCGGGGTCGAGCTGCACCTCGAGACGCACCTCGAGCCGGGCGCGCAGGGCTTCGAGCCCGGCGACCTGGTGACCGTGCTCGGCAACCTGATCGACAACGCGCTCGACGCGGCCGCTTCCTCCGCCGCCGACCGCGAGCCGTGGGTCGAGGTCTACCTCGGCCTGGCCGAGGCGTCCGGTGCCGAGGGGGCCGAGCTGGTCCTGCAGGTCTCCGACAGCGGACCCGGCGTCGCGGAGGCGGCCGACGTCTTCGCGCGCGGGTACTCGACGAAGGAGTCGGACGCGTTCGGCCGCGGCATCGGCCTCGCGCTGGTGCAGCAGGTGGTGCAGCGGCTCGGCGGGAGCATCGAGGTGACCCGGCACGTCGGCGCGGTGTTCACGGTGCAGCTGCCGCTGCGGTCGGACACACCGGCAGGAGTGCGCCCGTGACCGCCCCGATCCGCGTCCTCGTCGTCGAGGACGAGCCGCTGACCGCGAGCGCGCACGCCGACTACGTCCGGCGCGTCGAGGGCTTCGAGGTCGCGGCCGTCGCCGGCAGCGGGGCCGAGGCGATCCGGGCCCTGCGCGCCGATCCCGCGATCGCGCTGATCCTGCTCGACATGAACCTGCCCGACATGGGCGGGCTCGACCTCTGCCGCGCCGTGCGCACCGCGGGCCTGGACATCGACGTGATCGCGATCACCGCCGTGCGCGACGCCGCCGTGGTGCGCGCCTCCGTCGCCGCCGGGATCGTGCAGTACCTGATCAAGCCGTTCGTCTTCAGCGTCTTCGCGGCGAAGCTCGCCAGCTACCGCCAGTACCGCGAGCGGATGCACGGTGCCGACGTCGCGAGCCAGCACGAGGTCGACGGCGCCTTCGCCGCGCTGCGGACCTCCAACGCTCCGGGCCTGGCGAAGGGACTCTCCGCCGAGACGCTCGACGCGGTGACCGCGCTGCTCGGCCCGGTCGGCCTGTCCGCGGGCGAGCTCGCCGCCCGGCTCGACGTCTCGCGGGTCACCGCTCGGCGCTACCTCGAGCACCTCGCCGACTCCGGAGTCGCCGAGCGCGCCCCGCGCTACGGCTCGCCGGGGCGGCCGGAGCTGGAGTACCGCAGGGTCTGAGCGGCTACTGCTTGTACGACGACAGGAAGTTCCCCAGCCGCTCGATCGCCTCGGAGATCACCCGCTCCTCCGGCAGCGTCACGATCCGCAGGTGATCGGGAGTCGGCCAGTTGAAGCCGGTGCCGGGCACCAGCAGGATGTGCTCCGCGAGCAGCAGGTCGTAGACGAGCCGCCCGTCGTCGCGGATCTCGTGCACCTCCGGATCGAGCCGCGGGAACGCGTAGAGCGCGCCCATCGGCAGCTCGCAGGAGACGCCGGGGATCGCCTGCAGCCCCTTCCACGCGGCGTCGCGCTGGCGCCGCAGCCGCCCGCCCGGCGCGATCAGCGCCTCGATCGACTGCACCCCCGAGAGCGCGGCCTGCACCGCGTACTGCCCCGGCACGTTGGGGCAGAGCCGGGTCGAGGCGAGCAGGGTGATCCCCTCGAGGAACCCCGCGGCGTGCTCGCGCGGCCCGGTGATCGCGAGCCAGCCGGAGCGGTAGCCCGCGACGCGGTAGGTCTTGGAGAGGCCGTTGAAGGTGAGGCAGAGCTGGTCCGGCGCGAGCGACGCCAGCGGGATGTGCTGGGCGTCGTCGTAGAGGATCCGGTCGTAGATCTCGTCGGCGAGCAGCAGCAGCGAGTGCTCCTCGGCGAGGGCGACGATCCCCTCGAGCACCTCGCGGGTGTAGACGGCGCCGGTCGGGTTGTTGGGGTTGATCACGACGATCGCCTTCGTGCGCGCCGTGATCTTCGAGCGGATGTCCTCGAGATCGGGCTGCCAGCCGTCGTCCTCCGCGCAGCGGTAGTGCACCGCGGTCCCGCCGGCGAGGCTCGTCATCGCCGTCCAGAGCGGGTAGTCGGGCGCCGGGATGAGAACCTCGTCGCCGTCGTCGAGCAGCGCCTGCAGCGTCATCGTGATCAGCTCGGACACCCCGTTGCCGAGGAACACCCACTCCGGGTCCACCGGCGGGAAGCCGGGGACCTCCTCGTAGCGGTAGGTCACCGCGAGGCGGGCCGAGAGGATCCCGCGGCTGTCGCTGTAGCCGTGCGCGCTGGGCATCGCGGCGATCATGTCGCGGACGATCTGGTGCGGCGCCTCGAAGTCGAAGCCGGCCGGGTTGCCGGTGTTGAGCTTCAGGATGCGGTGCCCCTCGCTCTCCAGCCGCGACGCCTCCACGAGCGCCTTGCCGCGGATCTCGTAGAGGACGTTGCGGAGCTTGGAGGACTGCTCGAGGGGGCGCGGCGGGGTCATCGGTCCAGTATTCACCGGCCGACGACCCCGAGCGCCGGTCAGCCCCTCGTGGCGCGGACCGCGGCGGCGATCTCCTCCTCGATGAGGTCGTAGTTGATGGCGGCGGCGACCCGGAGGCCGTCGGCGGCGGCCGCCATCACCTGCGACATCGGCTCCACCAGCGAGCCGGCGGCGAACACCCGCGGCGCGGTGGTGCGGCCCATCGGGTCGACGGTGAGGTGCCGGGCGGCGCCGGAGGGGTGGTCGACGAGCTCGAGGCCGAGGCCGTCCGGCAGGTTCCCCTCGACGCGCGGGCCGACGACCAGCGCGTCGAGCTCGAGCCGGCGGCCGTCGACGACGAGGCCGACCAGGCGGTCGTCCTCGACGAGGACCTCGGTGACGGCGCCGTCGATCAGCTCGATGCCGCGGGCGGCGAGCCCTTCGGCCTCCTCCTCCCCGGGCTGGAAGACGCCGTTCGTGAGGATCGACACCGAGTCGCTGAGCCGGCGGAACATCTGCGCCTGGTGGCCGGAGAAGCCGCTGCCGAGCACCGCGATCCGGCGCCCGCGCACCTCGAACCCGTGGCAGTAGGGGCAGTGCAGCACGTCGCGGCCCCAGCGCTCGGCGAGCCCCGGGATCACGGGCAGACGGTCGGTGGAGCCGCTGGCGAGCAGCAGGCGGCGGGCGCGGAGCACGGTGCCGTCGGCGAGGGTGGCCGTGACGCCGCCGTCGGCGGCCGAGGCGCTGACGATCCGACCCGGGACGACGCGCGCTCCGTAGCCCTCGGCCTCGATCCGGGCGAGGCGGGCGAGCTCCACGGGCGCGGTGCCGTCGCGGGTGAGCACGTTGTGAGCGCCGGGCGAGGGCGCGTTGCGGGGCGGCCCGCCGTCGACGACGAGCACGTCGCGGAGGCTGCGGCCGAGGGCGGTGGCGGCGGCGAGTCCAGCGAAGGAGGCGCCGGCGATGAGGACGTCGGGGAGGTCTGAAGCGGTCATGTCCCGAGCATCCGGTGGCGGCGGCGGTCCGTCGAGGATCTGTGCCGTTCCGGCACGACCGCGGACCCCGCGTGCCAGGATCGGGGCATGCCCGAGCACTCCGAGCACGACACCCCCTCCGACACTCCCTCCGACGACGAGATCGTCGCCGCCGTCGGACCGCGGCTGAAGCGCCTCCGCCTCCGCCGCGACCGCACGATCGCCTCGCTCGCCGCGGAGACCGGCATCTCCGCGAGCACCCTCTCCCGGCTGGAGAGCGGCGGACGGCGCGCGACGCTCGAGCTGCTGCTCCCGATCGCCCGCGCGCTCGGCACGCCGCTCGACGAGCTGGTCGGCGCCGCGCCCGAGGACCCGCGCGTGCACGGCCGGCCGTTCACCCGGCACGGGATGCGGATCCAGCCGCTCAGCCGCGACGCGGGCGCCCTGCAGGCCTTCAAGACCACGATCCCCGCCGGTCCGATCCCCGCGCCGGAGCAGCAGCGCACCCACGAGGGCTTCGAGTGGCTCTACGTGCTGAGCGGCCGGCTCCGGCTCCGCCTGGGCGAGCACGACATCGTCCTGCCCGCGGGCGAGGCCGCCGAGTTCGACACCCGGGTGCCGCACTGGTTCGGCCGGGCCGACGAGCAGCAGGTCGAGTTCCTCAGCCTGTTCGGGCGCCAGGGCGAGCGGATGCACGTCCGCGCGTCGACGCGGCGCTGAGGGCGCGCCGCTGAGGGCCGCGGCTCAGCCCTCGCCGAGCACCTCGCGGACGAAGCCGGTCGTCTTCACGCGCAGCGTCGCGATCCGCTCGGCCTTCGCCGCCTCGACGTCGAAGCCGACGTAGGCGACCGAGGGCCGGGTGCGGACGTTGGCCGAGCACTGGAAGTCCGCGCAGACCAGCGTGCCGAGGGTGTCGCCCGCGCGCCCGGCCGGGCCGGCCTTCTTCGCGCCGAAGAACACCACGTCGTTGGGCAGGCGGATGTCGCGGCACCAGGAGCACTGCGCCCGCGAGCGCGGGTTCGCGTCGGCCTGGCGGAGCAGGACGCCGACGAGTCGGTCCTCGAGCGGCACGACGACGTAGGCGCGGCGGCCGATCTTCTTGTCGCGCCAGCCGAGATGGTCGAACGACTCCCAGTCGAGGTCGTCGAAGCCGGCGGGGAGCGAGAGATCCGCGACCTCCTTGCGTGAGGCGTTCACGAAGGAGTCGCGGATCTGCTGGTCGGTGAGGGCGCGCATGTCCTCTCCAGCCTAATCAGCCGAGCGGCTCGGCCGGGGGGGGGGTCAGCCGAGGTGCGCGACGGCCTCCCGCGGAGCCTGCGCGAGGAACTGCTCCTTCTTGATCCGGATCATCGTGAACGCGATGACCGCGGCGAGCACCAGGCCGACGGCCGCGGCGACGAACACCGCGGAGTAGCCGTCGACGAAGGCGACCGGCGACGACTGCTCCCCCGCCACTCCGGCGTAGATCGTGGTGAAGACGGAGAGGCCGATCGAGCCGCCGATCTGCATCGCGGCGTTCGCGGTCGCTCCCGCGGCACCGGCGTCGTGGCCTGCGATCCCGGTCAGCGCCACGTTCTGCACCGGCACGAAGATCATCGCCATGCCGACGCCGAGCAGGATCAGGCCGGGCAGGACCTGCACGAGGTAGGAGCCGTCCGCGGTGATGCGGCTGAGGTAGAGCAGGCCGGCGGCCGCGATCAGCGGACCGACGATCATCAGCAGGCGCGGGCCGACGGTCGGCAGCAGCTTGGTGGCGATGCCCGCGACGATCATGATCGTGACGGTCATCGGGAGGTTGGCGAGGCCGGCCTCGAGCGGTGCGAGGCCGAGCACGAGCTGCAGGTGCAGCGTGAGGTAGAGGGTCGAGCCGATCATGACGCTGCCGACGATCGCCTGGATCAGGAACGCGCCGCCGCGGATGCGGTCGGTGACGATGCGCAGCGGCAGCAGCGGGTGGTCGGAGCGCGCCTGGATGCGGACGAAGACCGCGAGCAGCAGGACGCCGGCGAGGAGGAAGCCGAGGGTGTCGACGCGGAGCCAGCCCTGCTCGGCGAGCGTGAAGCCGTAGACGAGGCTCGCGAGGCCGAGCGCGACGGTGATCGTGCCGGCGATGTCGAAGCGGTTGCGGCCCTCGGCGCGGCTCTCGGTCACCAGCAGGGCGCCGGCGACGACGCCGATCAGCACGACGGGGACGTTCACCAGGAGGCACCAGCGCCAGTCGGCGAACTCGGTGAGCAGACCGCCGAGGACGAGGCCGACCGCGGCGCCCGCTCCGGCGACCGCGCCGAAGACGGCGAAGGCGGTGTTGCGCTCGCGCCCGCCGGGGAAGGAGACGGTGAGCAGCGCGAGGGCGGCCGGGGCGAGCAGCGCGGCGAAGGCGCCCTGCAGACCGCGGGCGGCGATCAGCTCGGTGCCGGAGGAGGCGACGCCGCCCCAGGCCGAGGCCGCGCCGAAGCCGACCATGCCGATCAGGTAGGTGCGCTTGCGGCCGGTGTAGTCGGCGATGCGGCCGCCGAGCAGGAGGAGCGCGCCGAAGGCGAGCGCGTAGGCGGTGACGACCCACTGGCGCTCGACGTCGGTGAGGCCGAGGTCGGCCTGCGCGGCGGGCAGGGCGATGGTGACGATCGTGCCGTCGAGGACGACGACGAGCTGGGTCATCGCGAGGATCACGAGGACCCACCAGCGGCGGGTGGAGGAGGGCGCGGGCATGGCGGAGCCTTTCGAAGCGGAGGGAGCGGGACCGGCGGGTCCGGATCCGAGCCGCGTCTCTGGGGCTGAACCACCCCAACTGGTTGGTTGGGCATCGACGAGTGTACAGTTCGAGCGCCCGGAGGTGTAAGCGTGAGCGAGAAGAAGATCGACCACGACGCGGTGGTCCCCGCCCGCGAGCGCATCCTCCGCGCCGCGACGGCCGAGTTCGCCGAGCACGGCTTCGCAGGTGCCCGCGTCGACCGCGTCGCCGCCGCGGCCGGCCTGAACAAGGAGCGCCTCTACGCCTACTACGGCGGCAAGCGCGGTCTGTTCGTCGCGACCGTGGTCGGCGCGCTGGAGGCGCTCGACGCGACGCTGCTCGCCGAGGCGGCCGACCTGCCGGACCTCGCCGGCCGGATGTTCGACCACGTCTGGGACCGCCCCGAGTTCCTCCGCCTGCTCACCTGGGCGCGCCTCGAGGGCGGCGGCGTCTGGGAGGAGGCCGGCGAGCGCCTCGGCAGCCGTCCCGCGCCGGAGGCCCGCGTGCTCGAGTGGCAGCAGGCCGGGATCGTCGACGCGAGCTGGTCGGCGGAGGACCTCTTCATCGCCCTGCTCGGGCTCTGCGAGATCTGGCATCTGACGCCGTTCGCGCAGCGCGGGGGCGACGAGACCCGCGAGCGCCGCCGCGCCTTCGTCGTGCACGTGGCGGCGCTGGTGGGGGCGCCCGCCGACGGGCCGACCGCGGTCAGTCCGCGGTCGTGAGCCGCTCGAGGTAGCCGGCGAAGGCGAGCAGGTCGGCCTCGGGCCAGCTGCTCAGGGCCTCCTGCATCCGCTGGCGCTGCTGACCGCCCAGGTCGCCCATCCGCTCGCGGCCGGCCGCGGTCAGCGTGAGGAAGCGGGCGCGGCCGTCGGCCGGATCGGCGGCGGTCTCCACCAGCTCCAGCGCGCAGAGCTGGCGGATCTGCCGGCTGATCACGCTGCGGTCGACGCCGAGGCGCTCAGCCGCGACGCTCGAGTGCACGGGACCGCAGCGCTCCAGCATCCTGAGCAGCCGCAGCCCGAACGGCGGCAGGCCGGGGTCGATGCTCGCCGCCGCGTCGCGCACGGCCGTCCGGACCTGCACGGCGAGCGCGGTGATCTGCTCCTCGACCTGGAGCAGCGCGCTCGCCGGGGCGAGGGTCGGGACGGCCGGTGCGGCGGTCATCAGGGGCGCTCGGCCACGTCGATCGCGCCGGTGGCGGCGTGCCGGGCGTGGGCGACGGGCGCGGCGTGGCGGCCGTGTGCGCTGTCGTCGTGAGCGCGGTCGACAGCGACGCGGTCGACGTGGGCACGCTCCTCCGCGTGCACCGCGTTGTCGCTCCGGACGCTCTGCCCGACCGGACGCAGCGCGGCCTGGCCGTCGGAAGCGGCGATCAGCGCGTCCTCCGCGCCGGCGACGACGCCCGAGGGCTCCGTCTTGCGCTGCACGGCGTTCATCGTGCCGAGCGGCGCGTTCGGCAGCAGCAGGACCGCGATCAGCGTGATGACGGCGAGCGGGATGCTGTAGAGGAAGACGTCGCCGACGCCGATGCCGTAGGCGCTCTCGACCACGACGCGCACGGCGTCCGGGAGCGTGTTGACCTGCGGGATCGTGCCGCTGCCGAGCGCCTGGGCGGCGATCGCCTGGTCGGCCGGCGCGAGGCCGGCGATGCCGGTCTTGATGTGGTCGGCGATCACCGTGCCGAGCATCGAGCCCAGCACCGAGACGCCCACGGTGCCGCCGAGGCTGCGGAAGAAGGTGACCGCGCTGGTCGCGACGCCGAGGTTCTTGATGTCGATCGAGTTCTGCACGACGAGCACCAGGTTCTGCATCAGCATGCCCAGGCCCGCGCCGAGGATCGCCATGAAGACGCCCACCAGCACGAGGTTCGTGTCGTAGCGCAGGGTGCTGAGCAGGAAGGTGCCGACGACCGCGAGCACGCCGCCGGTCACCATGATCGCCTTCCACTTGCCGGTGCGCGAGATGATCCCGCCGAAGATGGTGGACGCGATCAGCAGTCCGGCCATCATCGGGATCGTCAGCAGACCCGACTGGGTCGGCGTGGCACCGCGCGAGAGCTGCATGTACTGCGCGAGGAAGACCGCGACGCCGAACATCGAGACGCCGACCGAGATGCTCGCCACGACGGCGAGGCTGAAGGTGCGGTTCTTGAACATCCCCATCGGGATGATCGGCTCGGCGACGGTGAGCTCGGTGATCACCGCGGCGACCAGCAGCACGACGGAGCCGCCGACCATGACCGCGGTCTCCCACGAGGCCCACTCGAAGTTCTTGCCGGCCAGCGAGACCCAGATCAGCAGCAGCGAGACGCCGCCGGCGATGAGGACCGCGCCGAGGTAGTCGATCTTGACGGTGCGCTTGGGGTGCGCGGGGAGGCGCAGCGTCACCTGGAGCAGGATGATCGCGATGATCGCGACGGGCAGCGCGATGAAGAAGTTCCAGCGCCAGCCGAACGCGTCGGTGACGACGCCGCCGAGCAGCGGGCCGCCGACGGTGCCGATGGCCATCACGCCGCCGAAGAGGCCGGCGTACTTGCCGCGCTCCCGGGGGCTGATGATGTCGGCCATGATGATCTGGCTCAGCGCGGCGAGTCCGCCGGCGCCGAGGCCTTGGAAGACGCGGAACACGATGAGCATGTTCGTGTCCTGCGAGAAGCCGGCCGCGGCCGAGCCGATCACGAAGATCGCGAGCGCGAGCTGGATCAGCAGCTTGCGGTTGAAGAGGTCGGCGAACTTGCCCCAGAGCGGGGTGGAGACGGTGGTCGCGAGCAGCGTCGCGGTGACGACCCAGGTGTAGGCGTTCTGGTCGCCCTTGAGGTCGGAGATGATCAGCGGCAGCGAGGTCGACACGACCGTGCCCGCGAGGATCGAGACGAACATGCCCAGCAGCAGTCCGCTGAGGGATTCGAGCACCTGGCGGTGCGACATGGCCCCGTCGGGGCCGGTGGGGGTGGTGCGCTCTTCTCGAGTGCGCGTGCGCTCTGCGCGGGACATACGGCTCCTTGTTCACGGTGCGGCACCGGTGGCGATGCGGCGGTACTAGTTGACGGCGGTCAACTATTGACCGAGTGCAACTATATAGCCGAGCGAGGTGTTTCCGCCAGTGCTCGGCCCGTGCTCGTGCGCGGGGGGCTCTCAGCGGGCGATGCCGCGTCGGCGCAGCAGCAGGACCGCCGCCACGATCGCGGCCGCGAGCGCGACGAGGACCGCGACGCCCAGCGGCGAGCCGGCCGCGGCGCCGATCACCGCCCAGAGCACGGCGAAGCCGACGGTCGCGTAGATCAGTGCCCAGGCCGCGCAGCCCGGCAGCATCGCGAGCAGGTAGACGCCGAAGCGCATCCGGGCCGCTCCGGCCGCGGCGTTGATCATCGTCTGGAGTCCGACGGTGAGGAAGCTCACGGTGACCGCGGGAGCGCCGTAGCGAGCGAGCAGTGCCGACGCGCGCGTCAGCGCCGGGGACTCCAGCCACCGCCCCCACCGCCGCGAGGCCGCCCCGGTGACGACCGCCCGCGCGAGCCAGTACGTCGCCTGCGCCCGCACCAGCACGATGACGAACAGCGCTGCGAGCAGCTCCACGAACCCCAGCTCGTCGAGGAAGGCGGGCATGCGGCGCCTCCCTCTCCTCGCTCGGCAGAAGGCAAGGCTACCCTTCCCTCCCCCGCGCCGAGTCGTGCTGGCCGGGCAGCCCCGCAGGGGCGTATCGAGACCGACCGTCATCAGCAGGGCGGGTCTGCGGACTCGTCCTGCTGACGCGGGTGGATCTCGATACGCCCGCTCCGCGGCCTACTCGATCAGCATGGAGCGCTGACCCTCTCCCTAGGCGCCCCCTCCGTGCCGGTCGACCAGCTGCCCTGGGCCGCCCTTCATGCTGGTCGACCAGCTGCCCTCGGCTGCCCCTGCATGCTGGTCGAGTAGCCGCCTCCGGCGGCGTATCGAGACCCACCGTCGTCGGACACCCGGGAGCGAGCCTCCTCCACAACCTCCGATCCTTCCGCACTGTCCCCGAGCCGCTCGCAACCATGCCCCGGTGTCGGTGGTCCCCGCTTCAATACTCGTATGACGGAGTTCGGATCAACGGAAGAGGTGCTGAAGCACCTGCGCGTGCTCAGCGACCGCGCCGCCGCGAACGCCCGCGCCGCAGCCCAGCCGCGTCTCGCCGAGGCCCGGTACCTCTACGACTTCCACCGCACCGCCCTCGCCCACCCCGACGCCTTCGCCCGCGGCGCGACCCCCGGCGAGACCCGCGATCTCGTCGAGCGCTCCATCCGCGCAGAGCTCGCCGTCGCCGAGGGCCTGCCGGAGCAGGTGATCGCCCGGCGCCTCGAGAACGCGCACCTGCTCTTCGAGCACCTGCCGCTCACCCGCGCCCTCCTCGCACAGGCGCGCCTTCACTGGGAGGAGGGGGAGGCGATCTGCGCCACCGCGGGCAGCCTGCCCGAGTCCTCCCGCGCGGCCCTCGATGAGCGCGTCGCAGAAGCGGCACCGTCGATGACGCTCACGCAGCTGCGCCGCGCTCTGCGCCGCTGGCGGGAAGAGCTGCACGAAGAGTCGCTCGCCGCGCGTCACGCCCGCGCCCGAGCGGACCGCGCCGTGTGGGTCACCCCGGACGTGGACGGGATGGCGACCTTCTGCGTCTACGGCCCGGCCCCGGCCGTGATGGGCGCCTACGAACGCGCGGACCGGATGGCGCGTTCTCTGCGTGATGCCGGGGATGTGCGCACGCTCTCGCAGCTTCGCGCGGACGTCGCCGTGGATCTGCTCTGCGACGGCGACATCATCGGCACCACTCCCGACGCCGAGGACCGGCCTGACCCGACGTTCGTTCCCGGTGTCCGGGCGGAGGTGCGGCTGACGCTCGCGGCGTCCACGGCCGTCGACCTCGACGACGAACCCGCGGAGCTCGACGGCTACGGCCCTGTTCCCGCCAATGTCGCACGGGAGCTCATCCGGACGGCGGCCTCCTTCACCCGCGTCCTGACCGATCGGGACACCGGTGCCGTCGTCTCCGTCGGCCGGACCCGACGCGTCCCTCCGTCCCGCATGCGGCTGCACGTGCAGCTGCGGGATCAGACCTGCCGCTTCGCGGGCTGCCTGCGCACCTCCGCCCGCAGCGAAGCGGACCACACGATCGAGTGGCGCAACGGCGGCGAGACCTCGCTCGAGAACCTCGTCTCACTGTGCACGGCGCACCATCACCTCCGACACGGCGACCGATGGAGGTACACGAAGGACGACGACGGGACGATCGTCTGGACGACCCCGACCGGACGGCGCGTCGTCAACCGGCCGCCCCCGCTGCCGGGGCGGCCGCCGGACCCACCGCGCCGACCGCGCTTCGTCGACACACCGCCGCCGTTCTGACGGTGGTGGATCTCGATACGCCCGCGATGCGGGCTACTCGATCAGCATGAAGCGCTGAACCGCTCCGGAGGCGCGCCTTTCACGCTGGTCGAGGAGCCCGCAGGGCGTATCCAGACCCACCGTGATCAGGTGCGGACCCGCCGTGATCCCGCGGGTGCCCGGCCAGGCTCCGACCCCGCCCCTAGGCTCGACGCATGGACAACATCGATCGGAAGATCCTCGATCTGCTGCGCCAGAACGCCCGCGCGGGCTACGGCGACATCGGCGGTGTCGTGGGTCTGTCCGCGTCCGCCGTGAAGCGCCGGGTCGATCGGCTGGTGGCCGACGGCGTGATCCGCGGCTTCACGATCAAGGTCGACCCGGCCGTCGACGGCATGGCCACCGAGGCCTACGTCGAGCTGTTCTGCCGCGGCACGGTCGCCCCCGACGAGCTGCGCCGCATCCTCTCGGCCGTGCCCGAGGTCGTCGACGCGGGCACGGTCACCGGCTCGGCCGACGCGATCGTGCACATCCGCTCGCGCGACATCCCGAGCCTCGAGCTCGCCCTCGAGAAGGTGCGCATCGCGCCGAACGTCGACCACACCCGCTCCGCGATCGTGCTCTCCCGCCTGATCCAGCGCGGCGAGGCCTAGCAAGAGCGCTCCCGCCTCAGTGCGAGCGGCCCGCGACCACGTCGGCGATCGTCGCCAGCGGTGACGTCGTCGCCCGGCCCCGCGCCTCGGACGCGTCGGCCAGGCCGTAGGCGCGGTAGAGCGACGTGACCGCCAGCCAGCGCAGCGGCTCCGGCTCCCACGGCCGCACCCGGTGGCCCACCCACGGCAGCTCGGTGAGCGGCGTGCTCTCGCCGAGCACGAGGTCGCGGAGGGTGCGCCCGGCGAGGTTGGTCGCCGTGACCCCGGTGCCGACGAAGCCGCCCGCCCAGCCGAGGCCGGTGACGCGGTCGAGGCCGACGGTCGCGTGCCAGTCGCGCGGGACACCGAGCACGCCGGACCAGACGTGCCCGATCCCGACGCCGCGCAGCACCGGGAAGAACCGCTCGAGGATCTCCCGCAGCCGGCCGACCGTGCGCGGATCGGTCGCCCCGTCGCGGTCGATCCTGGAGCCGAAGCGATAGGGCACGCCCCGCCCGCCGATCGCGATCCGGTCGTCGGCCGTGCGCTGCGCGTACATGTAGGCGTGCGCCGCGTCGCCGAGCGTCTCGCGGCCGGCCCAGCCGATCTCGTCCCAGACCTCGGGCGCGAGCGGCTCGGTCGCGATCAGCGACGAGTTCATCGGCAGCCACTCGCGGTGGTGCCCGGAGAGCCCGGCGGTGAAGCCCTCGGTCGCGCGCAGCACGATCGGCGCGCGGACGAGCCCGCGGGGTGTGACGGCCGCGCCGGGGCGGATCTCCTCCACCCGGGTGTCCTCGAAGATCCGCACGCCGAGCGCCTCGACCGTGCGGGCGAGCCCGGCCGCGAGCTTCGCGGGGTGCAGGCGCGCGCAGTGCGGATGCCAGAGGCCGGCCGACGCGCCGCTGACCGCGATCCGCGCGGTCGTCTCCCGCGCGTCGAGCAGCTCGACGTCGGTGTGCGCGCGGGCCCGGGCCGCCGCCGCGGTGGCCAGCAGCCGGGCCCGCTGCGCCTCGCCGCGCGCCACCTGGAACTCGCCGCCCTTGACGATGTCGGCGTCGATCCCCTCGGCCGCCGCGGCCGTGATCACCTCGTCGACCGTCTCGTTCATCGCGAGCTGGAAGCGGTCGACCGCCTCGCTCCCGTGCGTCCGTGCGTAGGAGGCGACTCCGCCGGTGATCTCGTTCGTCAGCCAGCCGCCGTTGCGACCGGAGGCGCCGAAGCCGGCGAAGCGCTGCTCGAGGATCGCGATCCGCAGCGACGGGTCGGCCTTCGCGAGCGAGTAGGCCGTCCACAGGCCGGTGTACCCGGCGCCGACGATGCAGACGTCGACGTCGAGCGGGCCGGGCAGCGCCGGACGGGGCGCGGAACGACCGAGGGAGGCCCACCAGAACGACACGTCGCCGTTGATCACAGTGGGCCTCCCCCGGTCTCGCGGATCTCAGCGGGCGAGAGTCCCGCGAAGGATCAGAGTCCCGAGCTCGGGAACGTCTGCATCATCTCCGAGAACAGCGCGGCGGTCCAGCCGATCGCGATGATGAAGGAGACCGCCACCACGCCGAGGAAGATCCACAGCGGGAGCAGTCCGCCGCCGGTCACGCGCTTCACGACGACGCTGCGCCCGATCACGTAGACGTACGGAGCGGCGAGGAACGCCCAGGCCCAGTGGAACGGGCGCTGCACGCCGGCCTTCTTCAGCTGCCGGTAGTCGAGGAACGCGAAGACGACCTCGGCCGCGTAGATCAGGAAGCCGACGACCTGCACGGCGCCGAGCCCGACGAGGTAGGCGGTCGACATCCCCATCGAGGCGCGCGGGCCGTAGGTCGACGAGACCGCCGAGTCGGCGATGGCGCCCGGTGAGAGCAGGAAGATCGACAGCGCCGACAGCAGCGGCAGGAGCACGACGACCCAGATCCACGGGGTGCTGGTGACGATGCTCGGGTCGCGCGGCTGCGGCGCGGGGCGGCCGGCGTAGGCCGGCTGCTGGCCGGGCTGCTGGCCGTACTGCTGCGGGTACTGCTGGCTGTACTCCTGCGGCGGCTGCTGGCTGTACTGCGGCTGCTGAGCGTACGGCTGCTGCGGCGTCTGCTCGCCGTACCGCGGCTGCTGCGGGATCTCGCGCTCCGGAGCCGACTGACCGGACGCCGACTGGCCGTAGCTCGTGGCCTGGCCGCTCGAGGTCTCGCCGTAGGCGGGCCCGGAGACGGGCGGCACGATCGGCGGCTGCGGCGCCGCGGGAGGCTGCGGCGCGCTCTGCGCAGCGGGAGCGGTCGGCGCGGCGGGAGGGGTCGGGGCGGCGGGAGCCGCGGCGGGGGCGTCGCGCAGCGAGTCGGTCCAGCCCTGGCCGTCCCACCAGCGCTGGCGCGGTGAGCCCGCGGGATCCGGGTACCAGCCGGCGCGCGGTCCGGAGGCCGAGGCAGCGCCCCGCTCCTGCTCGCCGTTCCGGTCGTCGCCGTGCTCGTTGCCGCCCTGGTCGTCCGTCATCGCGTCCTCCGCTCCCCTTCGGGCGCTCTGCCCGCCATCGGAGACGAGCGTATCGCCGCGATCCCCGGTCGCACCTGGACGCGGCCTTGCCACGACCTCTGCCGCGCCTGAGCGGACGCCGTGCGGCCGCCTCCGCCAGGATGGACGGATGCCGCACCTCCTCCGCGCCCGCGCCCTGCTCTTCGACATGGACGGCACCCTCGTCGACTCCACCGCGGTGGTGGAGACGATCTGGCGCTCCTTCGCCGAGCGCTTCGAGCTCGACGCCGACCTGATCCTCGGCGCCGTGCACGGGGTCCGCGCGGAGGACAGCGTCCGCCGCTTCGCCCCCGCGGGCAGCGACGTCGCCGGGATCGTCGACGAGCTGAACGCCTACGAGCTCGAGCACACCGAGGGGACGGTCGAGATCCCCGGCGCCGTCGCCTTCCTCGCCGCGCTCCCCCGCGACCGCGTCGCGCTGGTCACCTCGGCGAGCCCCGCCCTGGCCGCCGGCCGGCTCGCCGCCGCCGGCGTCCCCTCCCCCGCGGCCGTCGTCACCGCCGACGACGTCGTGCACGGCAAGCCCGCCCCCGACGGTTACCTCGCCGCCGCCGGACTCCTCGGGGTGGACCCGGCCGACGCGATCGTCTTCGAGGACGCCGAGGCCGGGATCCTCTCGGGACTCGCCGCCGGCATGCGCGTCGTCGTCGTCGGCGCGCACGAGTCCGAGACCACCCGCGGGCTCCCGCGGATCCCGCACTACGCCGACGCGGGCGTCGAGCGCGACGGCGACGAGCTGGTGCTCACCCTGCCCTGAGCCGGCACGCGCATCCGGCGCTCAGTAGCGGATCGCGTCGATCACCTTCACCCGGACCGCCACGATCGCGGGCACGAGCCCGGCCAGCGCTCCCACGAGCGTCGCCGCCCCGAGCCCCAGCAGCGCCGCCTCGACCGGGAACGGCGGGATGTCGCTGATCCCGTTCTCCTTGACGAACGCGACGGTCCACGGATTCGTCACCAGGATCACCGCGATCGTGACGCCGACCACGCCCGCGACGACCGTCGCGACGACGCTCTCCATCATGATCGAGAAGAAGATCCGCCCCGAGGAGGCGCCGAAGCTGCGCCGGATGCCGATCTCGCGGATCCGCTGCCGCACGGTGACGAGGGCGATGTTGAGCAGCCCGAGCGCGCCGAGCGCCAGCACGAGGCCGGCGACGCCGCCGATCACCCAGGTGAGCACCGCGAACGGGTCGGAGTCGTAGCTGAGGTAGTCCTGCCGGTAGACGTCGGCCTCGAAGCCCGGGCCGAGCGCCGCGGTGACGTCGCGCTTGACCGCCTCGATCAGCGGGTCCGCGATCTCGAGCGGCACCCACATCTCGTAGTTCGGCAGCTGCGGCCCGCCGAACGCGGGGTCCGCCTCGGGCGCGACGGCCGAGTAGGCGTCGACGAGCATCATCGCGCTCGGAGTGGTGTCGTACTGGTTCGAGGGCGTCACCCCGATCACGACCGCGGTCGTGTCGTGCTCGCCGCCGAGGAGGGTCGCGGTCGGGTGCGTCCGCAGGTCCGGGCGCCCGAGGCGGTCCCAGAAGACCTCGTTGACCACCAGCGCGGGAGCGAGCCGCCGCTCGTCGCCCTCGGCGAACCAGCTGCCGCTCGTCAGCTCCACCCGGTGCATCTCCGCGTAGGGCTGGTCGACCGCGGTGATCCCGACGTCGACCGCGCCGTCGGTGAACTGGACGCGGGTGCCGCCGTACGTCGTGCGGCTCGCGTACTCGATGCGGTAGCGCTCGAGCACCTTCTCCCAGGCGTTCTGCATCACGACCGGGTCGACGACGCCCTCGGGGCCGGTCGTGTAGGCGCTGATGTACAGGCTCGCGGGCCGGCCGCCGCTGCGCTCCGAGACCTCGATGTTCGCCTGCCGGGCGATCCCGCCCGCGGCGACGACGCCGGTGAGCGCCGCGACGGCCACCGCCACGCCGATCAGCGAGAGCAGCACGCGGCCGCGGTGGATCCGCAGCTCGGTCCACGCCTCGACGATCGCGCCGACGACGCCGGTGAGGCCGCCCATCAGTGCCGCCCCGAGCTCGTCGCGGGAGCGGCGGTCGCGGACGTCGAGGCGCTGAGCCTGCCGTGATCGAGCCGGTAGTGCCGCTCCGCCCGGGCCGCGATCGCGGGATCGTGGGTGATGGTGACCAGGGCCGAGCCGGACTCCTGGGCGATCTCGTCGAGCAGGCTCATCACGCTCTCCCCGGTGTCGGTGTCGAGCGCGCCGGTCGGCTCGTCGGCGAGGATCAGCCGCGGACGGCGCACCAGCGCGCGCGCGATGGCGATCCGCTGCTGCTCGCCGCCGGACATCCGGCCGGGCATCGAGTCGACCCGGTGCCCCAGCCCGACCCGCTCCAGCATCTCGGCGGCCAGCGACGCCCGCCGCCAGAACTCGGTGCCGGTCGCGTAGAGCAGCGGCGTCATCACGTTCTCGCGGGCCGTGCGGCCCTCGAGCAGATTGAACTGCTGGAAGATGAAGCCGATGCTGCCGCCGCGGATCCGTGCGCGGGCCCGCGAGGAGAGCGTCTCGGTGGGCTTCCCCTCGAGCAGCATCCGCCCCTCGGTCGGCTCGTCGATCAGGCCGAGGATGTTCAGGAGCGTCGACTTGCCGGAGCCGCTGCGGCCGACGACCGAGACGTGGTCGCCCTCGCCGACCTCCAGGTCGACGCCGTCGAGGATGGTCAGCGGCAGTGCGTCGGGCAGGGGGACGACCTTGCGGATCCCCTCGAGTCGCAGGATCGTGCGCTTGCCGTCGGTCACGAGCCCGTCCGTCACGAGCAGTACACCGAGCCGTCGGCGTTGGTCACGCAGTTCCCCTCGAGCTGCTCGCCCTCGCTCGCGGCGGCGCCCGGCACGAACTGCAGGATCTCCGCGCCCTCGTCCACGCCGCCGGTGACCTCGACGCTGATCCCGTCGGTGAGGCCGAGGGTGACCGGGACCTCCTCGGTCGAGCCGTCCTCGGCGAGGCGGTAGACGACGCCCGACTCGGCGGTGCCCTCGACGGCGGTGGTCGGCACGACGAGCACGTTCTCGGCCAGGCCGCCCGCGAGGGTGACCGTGGCGGCGAGACCGGGGAACACGGTCACCTCGCCCGGGACCTGGCAGCGGAAGCTGGTGCCGGAGCCGCCGGTCGCGCCGGTGCCGCCGGTCTCGCCCGCGGGCGTCTCGCCCTCGCCGGCGAGCGGGGTGGTGATGGTGAGTCCGGTGCAGGTGAAGGCGGCCGGCCCGCCGGTGACCGCGATCTGCGCCTCGGTCGGCCGGTTCTGGATCCGGTAGAGCTGCTCGGCGTCGATCGAGCCGGTGACGGCGTAGGTCGGCGGGGCGACCTGACCGGTGACCTCGCCGACCGCGACGGCCTGGTCGTGGATGACACCGAGGGCGCTGAGCACGCCGGCGGCCGGCGCGTAGACGCGCTCGAAGCGGACGGAGGGCGGCGGCTGGGTGACGGTGACGAGGCCGTCGGCGCCGGTGGTCTCGACGGGATCTCGCACGGTCTCGACGCGGATGTCGTAGATCAGGTCGCCCGAGGCGACGGTCGCGCCCTGGGTGATGTAGACGTCGTCGACGGTGCCGACGGCGGTCGCCTTCACCGGCACGGCCGGGTCGGCGGCGACGGTGCCCTGCAGCGTGAGGTCGTTGGTGACGGTGCCGCGGCCGACGACGACGGTCGGCTCGGTCAGCTCACCGGTGGGGACGGTCGGGTCGGCCTCGGCGGACCCGTCCGGGAAGAACGCGATCTTGACCAGCGCGACCGCGACGGCCCCGATGACCACCAGCCAGAGGATCGGGAACACCCATCGTCGAACCGCACCCATGTCTGTCCCCCGACTCCGGCGCCCGTGCGCCCTGCGGCGCTCCCCCGTGGCGCGCCGATCGGCAGCCTATCGACCGCGTGACGGAGCGCGCGTCAGCCGCTGTGACTACTCCGGGGGCGGATACCCCGCCCCTCCGCCGTCATGCTGATCGAGTAGCCCGCGCAGCGGGCGTATCGAGATCCGCCGGCGTCAGAAGTCGAGTCCGCAGACCCGCCCTGCTGAGGACGGCTGGTCTCGATACGCCCCTCCGGGGCTACTCGACCAGCATGGTGCGCGTCAGGCTCCGAGCTTCGCGACGACCGCGGCGACGCGGCGGGCGCGCGTCTCGGCGGCCTTGGCGCCCTCGACGGCGGTGACGTGGGCCTTCCGCGCACTCGGCGAGAGGGCGTCGAAGGCGGCGGTGGCCCCGGCCGCGTCGAGCGCGGCGGCGAGGTCCTCCGGCACGGCGACCGTGCGCGGGGCGGAGTCGAGCTCGAGGTCGACCTCGATGGCGTCCCCGCCGGCCAGCCCCGACGCGGCGCGCTTCTCCGCCGAGAACGAGATCAGCGCGCGGCCGCCCATCGCACCGACCGTGCCTTGGAAGGCGTAGCCGTTGACGACGACGCTCACCGCGGGCCGCTTGCCGCCGCCGAGCGCGTCGAGCACCTCGGGCGGCACCTCGATGCCGGTGTTGTTGCCCACCTGGAAGAGCGTCGTCGTGTAGCGCACGGGACGAGGATGGCACGCGGCCGTTCCACCCGCCAGACGCCCTCGCCCGCCGGGGGCTCAGCAGTCGCGGTCGGCCGGGTCCTCGCCGTCCTGCTGACCGGGATCGCCGAGAGCCGAGCGTACGGCGTCGACGGTCATCCGGCCCTCCGGATCGAGGCGGGTGAGCATCCGCGTCATGATGTCGGCGAGCTGCGGGATCTGCTCCGCGTCGAGCGGGTCGATGACGTCGGCGAGCACCGTCGCGACGTGACCCGGGGCGGTGTCGACGATCTTCTGCAGCCCGGCCTCCGTGAGCACGGCGTTGGTCGCGCGCCCGTCGGTGGGGCACGGCCGGCGCTCGAGGTAGCCGCGGGCGACGAGGCGCGTCACGACGTGCGAGAGCCGCGGGAGAGTGGCGTTCGTGCGGGCGGCGAGCGTCGTCATGCGCAGGGCCCGGTCGGGCGCCTCCGACAGCATCGCGAGCGTCATGTACTCGAAGTGCGTCAGCCCCGCGTCGCGCTGCAGCTGGGTGTCGAGCGCGCCGGGCAGCAGTTCGACCACCGCGACGAACCGCAGCCACGCCGCCAGCTGCTCCTGCGTGAGCCAGCGCGTGCCCGCCGCATCCGCCGCTCCCCCGTCATCCATCCCCCCACCCTACCGCTTTGTTGCCGCGACAAGTAAGCAAGCGAGAAGGACTGTGCGACGTCCCGCCTCCGAGATCGGCGCCCACTCACGAGGCGATCCGCGGATTCGCGTGCCAGCGAATCCACGAAGCCGGACGCACCCCGCTCCCTGGAACGCGCCCCCCTCGCGAGCCGACCGCGCCGAGCCGCACAGGGGGCGGCTCGGAATCAAGCTCAGACGACGTCGTCGGACAGATCGATCGCCGCTCCGAAGCGGTGGTTGGTGATCGAGATCGACTGCTCCCGGAGGAAGGGCAGCAGCTCCACCCGGCCGGCCGGAGTGACGGGGTCGGCGTAGATCGCGACGTCGGGCGAGCCGCCGAGCGCCTCGGCGAGCGCCGTCGACAGCGGCACCCGCGAGCCGTCCGCGCGCACGAGCGGGACGGGCTTGCCGGTGCTGCCGCGGGTCATGCCGCTCACCACGTCGGTGAAGGAGCGGGTGGAGTCGCGGACGCTCTGCAGCGCCTCGATCGAGGAGTCCGGGCCGAGCGACGGCGCGGTGCCGCCCTGGGGTCCGCCGAACTCGTCGACCCGGTCCGAGACGATGTCGCCGACGATCCGGATCCGCGAGGCGGTGATCCGGCCGGCCGCGGCGCGGGCGAGCCACTGCGCGTCCGACTCCACGACCACCTTCGGCGCCAGGCCCGCCATCTCGAGCAGCTCGTCGCCGGCGAGCATCCCGGCGACCTTGGGCGGCAGCGGGATCGACGTCGACACGTCCAGGCGCGCCCGCACGAGCAGCGCCGCGGCGATGACGCGGAGGAGCTCGCCGAGGTCGCCGCCGTCGGCCAGCCGTACGGCGACCGGCACCCGGAGGTAGCGGAACAGATTGCGCTCGACGCCGACCTTCGAGATGTCGGAGACGACGCCGAACTCGGTCGCCCAGGCGAGCTGGTCCGAGAGCGCCGAACGGCGCAGCAGGTCGAACTGCTCGAACTGCAGCGAGGACTGCGCGGCCTCGATGAACTGCCGGGCGCGGTCGTCCAGGCCCCGGAGGTGCAGGGTCGTCGACGGGCGGGCCGGCGAGGGCTTCCAGGAGCCGAGCCCGATCAGGTGGTTCGGCCCGCCGGCCTTGGCCCCGCCGCCGACGGAGGAGCGCTTCCAGCCGCCGAACGGCTGGCGGCGGACGATCGCCCCGGTGATGCCGCGGTTGACGTACAGGTTGCCGGCCTCGACCGAATCGAGCCAGAGCGCGAGCTCGTCCGAGTGCAGCGAGTGCAGCCCGGCGGTGAGGCCGTAGTCGGTGGCGTTCTGCAGGCGGATCGCGTCCTCGAGGGTCGCGGCGTGCATGATGCCGAGCACCGGGCCGAAGAACTCGGTCAGGTGGGCGTAGCTGTCCTCGGTCACGCCCTCGCGCACGCCCGGCGACCACAGCCGCCCGGTGTCGTCGAGGCGCCTCGGCTCGACGAGCCAGGACTCCCCCGCGCCGAGGGTGGTCAGCGCGTGCGCGAGCTTGCCGGTCGGCTTCTCGATCAGCGGCCCCATCGCGGCGGCCGGGTCGCTCGGCCAGCCGACCCGGAGGGACGTCACGGCGTCGACCAGCTGCGCGCGGAACCGCTTCGAGCGGGCGACCGAGCCGACGAGGATCACGAGCGAGGCGGCCGAGCACTTCTGCCCGGCGTGCCCGAACGCGCTCCGCACGATGTCGGCGACGGCCAGGTCGTAGTCCGCGTGCGGGGTGACGACGATCGCGTTCTTGCCGCTGGTCTCGGCGAGCAGCGGCAGGTCGGGTCGCCAGGAGCGGAAGAGCTTCGCCGTCTCGTAGGAGCCGGTGAGCAGCACCCGGTCGACCAGCGGATCGGTGATCAGGGCGCGACCGAGCGTCTCCTCGTCGAGGTCGACGAGCGCGACGAGGTCCTGCGGGATCCCGGCGTCCCAGAGCGCCTCCACGAGCACCGCGGCCGAGCGCCGGGCCTGCGGGGCCGGCTTGACGACGACTCCGGAGCCCGCGGCGAGCGCCGCGAGGATCGAGCCGGCCGGGATCGCGACCGGGAAGTTCCACGGCGGCGCGACCACGGTGACCCGCTCGGGCACGAAGGTGGCGCCGCCGACGGCGTCCAGCTCGCGGGCGCGGGTGGCGTAGTAGTGGGCGAAGTCGATCGCCTCGGACACCTCGGGGTCGGCCTCGGCGACCGTCTTGCCGGTCTCGGAGGCCATCACCTCGATCAGCCGGTCGCGGTTGGCGGCGAGGGCGAGGCCCGCGCGGTCGAGGATCGCGGCGCGGTCGTAGCCGAGGCGCTCGCCCCAGCGCTCCGCCCGGAGTGCGACCCGGCGCAGCAGCTCCTGCAGCTCCGCCGCGTCGGTGATCCGGGCGCGGTCGGCCGCGAGGGTGCCGATGGTCGATCGCGCGATGCGGTCGGTGATCAGCCGGGCCCAGCGGCGGTTGCCCGGGAGCGCCGGGTCGGTGTCGGGCTCGTTGCGGAAGGCGCTGGTCGCCGCGGTCGCCCCGGAGCCGCGGCGCAGCCCCAGCACCGCCTCGGTGAGACCCTCGGCGGCGGGGTCCTGCACGCGCGCGCCGGCGCCGGCGTGCTCGCGCACGAGGCGGAGGCCGGAGCCGGACGACCACTCACGCAGACGGTCCTGGGTGCGGTTCGGGGTCGGCACCGTGTCGTCCAGCGCCTCGAGCGAGGCGCGGAAGCGGCCGAGCTCGCGCTGCAGCACGCTCTCGTCCTCGAGCTCGAAGACGGCCGAGAGGAAGTTCTCCGGGCTGGAGTTCTCCTCCAGGCGGCGGATCAGGTACGAGATCGCGACGTCGAACTCGCGCGGGTGCACGACCGGCGTGTAGAGCAGGAGCCGGCCGACGTCCTCGCGGACGGCGCGCGCCTGACCGGTCGCCATGCCGAGCAGCATCTCGATGTCGACCGCGTCGGCGACGCCGCGCTCGTTGGCGGTGATCCAGGCCCAGGCGATGTCGAAGAGGTTGTGACCGGCCACGCCGATCCGGACCGCGTCCGTCCGCTCGGGCTGCAGCGCGTAGTCGAGGAGCCGCTTGTAGTTCGTGTCGGCCTCGGCCTTGCTGCCCACCGTCGCGAGCGGCCAGTCGTGGATCGCGGCGTCCACCCGCTCCATAGCGAGGTTCGCGCCCTTGACGACGCGGACCTTGATCGGCGCGCCGCCGAGCCGCCGGCGCTCGGTCGCCCACTCCGTCAGCGACACCAGCACGCCGAGCGCGTCGGGAAGGTACGCCTGCAGGACGATCCCGGCCTCGAGCTGCTGCATCCCGGGCTGCTCGAGGAGGCGGCGGAACACCGCGACCGTGAGGTCGAGGTCCTTGTACTCCTCCATGTCGAGGTTGATGAACTTCGGCTCCGGGCTCGCCGCGGCGAACTGGTAGAGCGGGGTCAGCCGCTGCACGACGCGGTCGACGGCCTCGTCGAACGCCCACATCGAGAGCTGGCTGGCGATGCTCGAGACCTTGATGCTCACGTAGTCGACGTCGTCGCGCTCAAGCAGCCGCCGGGTGCCCTCGAGGCGCCGGTCGGCCTCGCGCTCGCCCAGCACGGCCTCGCCGAGCAGGTTCAGGTTGAGGCGGTCGCCGCCCTCGCGCAGCCGGCGGATCGCCGAGCCGAGCCGGGCGTCGGAGGCGTCGACGACGAGGTGGCCCACCATCCTGCGCAGCACCTGGCGGGCCGCCGGGACGACGACCCACGGCAGCACCGGGCCGACGGCGCCGCCGGTCGCGACCGCGGCGCGCAGGTAGGAGGGGAGGAACGCGGGGGTCTTCGCCGTCAGCGCGGCGAGGTTCTCGGCCGCGACCACCGGGTCCTCCGGGCGGGCGACGCCGTCGACGAAGCCGACCGTGAAGTCGAGGCCGTTCGGGTCCTGCAGGACGCCGGCGAGGCGCTGCGCCGCGGGGTCGACCGGGAACGCCCGGCTGCGCACCAGCCAGCGGCGCACCAGCGCCTCGACGCGGGACAGGATCGGCGCCTCGACGTCGAACTCGGGCTTCTGCCGGGGCAGCCGCAGCGCCATGCCGGTCTGGTACTGGCCGGTGTCGCTCAGGGCGTGGCGGTCGATCTTCTCGTCGTGCCCGGCCGGCTCGTCCGGCTCGCCCGTCTCGTCCGGCTCAGCGCTCGTCTCGTCCTGCGGGTCGATCGTCTCGTCCTGCTCCGGGTCGTTCCCGGGCACGGCTGAGGGCGTCGACTTCTCCATCCCCCGAGGCTATGCCCGAGGCGGCGCGACGGCCGGTCGTGTCGCCCCGTCTGTGGACACTCGACGGAGAACTGCCGCTGGGGACGACCCCCGTCGAGGGGCGATGGACGCGAGCCCGGCGGAGGAGCACCATGGGGCGCACCCGACACTCCCGCTCCCGATCGGAGACCCCGATGGATCCGCTGCCCATCCCCCGCGCCGCGATGATCGCGGCGCAGGCCCTGATCGACAGCTCCGCCTCCTACGACGGCGAGGCGACCGGCACCGTCAACCGCGCCGTCCTCGAGCGCGCGCTGAGCCCGATCGAGAACGGCGTCCTGGACGAGGACGGCGTCGTCGTCCCCACCTCCTCCGACGTCGCCGGCGCCGCGGTGATCTGCCTCACCTGGCTGACCGGCCGCCTCGTCGAGGCGAGCGGCCGCTCCAGCGAGGAGATCCTCTTCTCCCTGCGCGAGTTCGTCACCGAGGCGCTGCGCAGCGACGAGCCCTGACCGCCGCGCGCCAGACTGGGAACCATGGCCCGACGCGACAGGCACCGCACCCGAGACCTCACCGAGCGCAGCGGCACCGCGCCCGGCCCGCTGCGCTCCGACACCCCCGCAGCGGTCGATCCCTCGGTCGACGTCGTGATCGTCGGCGCCGGTCACAACGGCCTGGTCGCGGCGGCCTACCTCGCCCAGGCCGGACTCGACGTCCTCGTCCTCGAGCGCGGGGCCCGTGCGGGCGGCGCGACCGTCTCGGAGTACCCGTTCCGCGGCGTCGAGGCCCGGCTCAGCCGCTACTCCTATCTCGTCAGCCTCCTGCCGCCGTCGATCCTCGCCGATCTGCGGGTCGACGTGCCGCTCGTGCGCCGCCGCTACTCCTCCTACACGCCCGACCCCGCCGATCCGACGCGCGGGCTGCTCGTCGACACCGGCGACGCCCTGGCGACCGCGGACTCCTTCGCGCGGATGGGCACCCCGGAGGACGCCGAGACCTTCGCCGACTTCTCCCGGCACACCTCGCGGCTGGCGCGCGCGCTCTGGCCGACCCTCACCCAGCCGCTGCTGCGGCGGGAGGAGGCGCGGCGGCTGGTCGGCGAGGACGCGATCTGGCGGGCGATGATCGAGCGGCCGATCGGCGAGGTGATCGAGCGGAACATCGCGGGCGACGCGGCCCGCGGCGTCCTGCTCACCGACGCGCTGATCGGCACCTTCGCCGGCGCCGGCGACGCCGACCTCGCGCAGAACCGCTGCCTGCTCTACCACGTGATCGGCGGCGGCACCGGCGACTGGGACGTCCCGGTCGGCGGCATGGGCAGTGTCTCCGGTGCGCTGGAGCGGGCGGCCCGGAACGCCGGCGCGCGGATCCTGACCGGCGCCGAGGTGACGAGCGTGGATCCGGCCGGCGAGGTCGTCTACCGCCGCGGACCGCGCAGCCGCCGGGTGCGGGCGCGCTTCGTGCTCTCCAACGTCGCCCCGTTCGTCCTCGACAGGCTGCTGGGCGACGGCGAGACCCTGCGCCCGGGAGTCCCGCGCCCCGAGGGCGCGCAGGTGAAGGTCAACCTGGTGCTGCGCCGCCTGCCGCGCCTGCGCGACGAGAGCGTCGCCCCGGAGGCGGCCTTCGGCGGCACCTTCCACGTCAACGAGGGCTACCGCCAGCTCGACGAGGCCCACCGCGCCGCCGAGCAGGGCCGCGTCCCCTCGCCGATCCCCTGCGAGATCTACTGCCACTCGCTGACCGACCCGACGATCCTCTCGCCGGAGCTCGCCGCGAGCGGCGCGCAGACGCTCACCGTCTTCGCCCTGCACGTCCCCGACCGGCTGCTGACCGGCGACGACGCCCCGACGCGCGAGCAGCTCGAGACCGCGGTCCTCGACTCGATCGACTCCGTGCTCGCCGAGCCGATCCGCGACCTGCTGCTCCTGGACGCCGACGGGAACCCCTGCATTGAGACCCGGACGACCCGGGACCTGGAGGAGAGCCTCGGCCTGCCCGGCGGCCACATCTTCCACGGACCGCTGTCCTGGCCGTTCGCGGAGGACGACGAGCCGCTGGACACCCCCGCCCAGCGCTGGGGTGTCGCCACCGAGCACCCGCGGGTGCTGCTCTGCGGTGCGGGCGCGCGCCGGGGCGGTGGGGTCTCCGGGATCGGCGGCCACAACGCAGCGATGGCGGTGCTGGAGGCGCTCGGCGCCTGAGACCGGGACCGCCTCAGAGCACTCGGCGGATCAGTGCCACCGGTGGTCCTGGATCGTCATCCGCGGGCCGTGCCGCGGCTTGCGGGCGCCGCTCGTCCCGATCAGGCGGATGATCCGCTGCCGGTGCCCGCGCCACGGCTCGAGCAGCTCGAGCATCCCGTCGTCGTCGACCCCGAGGCGACCGGTCAGCGCGAAGCCGACCGCCGCGGCCAGGTGGTAGTCGCCCACGCTCACCGCGTCCGGGTCGCCGTGGGCCCGCATCATCACCTCGGACGCCGTCCACGGCCCGATGCCGGGCACCGACTGCAGGCGCTGCGCCACCACCTCGCCGCCGCGGCCGAGCGCCAGCGTGCGCTCGAGCCCCTTCGCCACCAGCGCCGCCGTCAGCACGGTGCGCGAGCGCCGCGGGTCGACGCCGGCCCGGTGCCAGTCCCAGGACGGGACGCGGCGCCACTGCTCGGCCGACGGCGCCACGTGCAGCGCCACCGGCCCGGGAGCCGGCTCGCCGTGCAGCCGCACCAGCGCGCGGTAGGCGCGCCACGCCTCCGTGCTGGTGACCTTCTGCTCGAGGATCGACGGCGCCAGCATCTCGAAGACGAGGTTGGCCCGGGTCAGCCGCAGCCCCGCCGAGCGGCGCAGCACCTCGGCCAGCGGGCCGTGCGCGGAGAGATCGAGCGCGCTCCAGTCGTCGCCGTGGCCGAGCAGCTCGGGCACGTGATCGATCAGCCACTCCGCGCCCTCGCCCCAGGCCCGCGCGTGCACGGCGCCGTCGGCCGCCTGCCGCAGGTGCAGCGTGCCGGGGCCGAGCGGCGTGCGGAAGGCGCGCCAGAAGCCGGTCGCGTCGATGAGCATCGTCGGGTCGCCCGAGCCGCGCAGCAGCGTGCGGAGCGTGAGCGAGAGGCTCACCGGCACGGCGGGCGCGTAGACCGTGGCCAGGAACGGCACGGGAGCGGGGACGGCGGACGACACGCAGCGATGGTAGCCGCGGCCGCCGACACCCGCCGGGACCGGTCGATCCCCGCCCTGATCAGGTGTCCCGCAGAACTGCCATCCACGACGTGTTCGGAGCGGCGCCCCGCCCGGATTGGTTCAACCCGGAAGAACACATGCGCAATCTGGATCCCCCGATTCCGCTAGGCAGTGCCCCGATACCGGGCGTAGTTTCGCGCTGTCGCGGCACAGTCCGTCAGCCCGGCCAACCGCCTATCACTGGAGATGCGCACATGTTCGACACCACATTCATCCGCAACGCGATCGTCAGGAGCTCGGAGACGGCTCTCGACCGTCGCCGCTTCTTCGAGGCCACCGGCGTCGCCGGACTCGGCATCGGAGCGGCGGCTCTCGCCTCCGCCCCCGCCGCCTCGGCCGAAGAGGTCGCCGCTGAGGGCCCCGGCGACGCCGCCGTCCTCAACTTCGCGCTCAACCTCGAGTACCTCGAGGCCGAGTTCTACCTCCGAGCCGTCACCGGCTCCGGCCTCGCGAGCAGCGACACCGGCGGCACCGGCAAGCTCGGCGGCGTCAAGGGCGGCCGCGCCGTCCCGTTCAAGACCCCGTGGCTGAAGTCCTTCGCCCGCGAGGTCGCCAACGACGAGAAGGCGCACGTCAAGTTCCTCCGCGGCCAGCTCGGCGCTGCCGCCGTCGCCCGCCCCTCCATCAACCTCGAGGCCAGCTTCAACGCGGCGGCAGCCGCGGCCGGCCTCATCCCCGCGGGCGGCACGTTCGACCCGTTCCTCAACGAGCAGAACTTCCTGCTCGGCGCCTTCGTCTTCGAGGACGTCGGAGTCACCGCCTACAAGGGCGCTGCCCCCCTCATCCAGTCGAAGCTCTACCTGGAGGCGGCCGCCGGCATCCTCGCGGTGGAGGCGTACCACGCCGGTGCCATCCGCTCGGCGATCTACAGCGCCGGTCTCGACGTGCAGGCGGGCAAGCTGTCCGACGCGCGCGACAGCCTCGACGGCCCCACCGACGACGACCAGGGCGTCAAGGTCGACGGGCAGGCCAACATCCAGCCCACCGACGCCAACGGCATCGCCTTCAGCCGCAACCCCGGCCAGGTCCTCAACGTCGTCTACCTGAACAGCAAGGCCGCGACCTCCGGTGGATTCTTCCCCGCCGGTGTCAACGGCGTCGTCAACACCAGCCAGGCCAACTAGTCACTGACACTCTCTAGTCCCTGAACGACGCAGGGCCCTTCCTCGAGGCGGCGAGGAGGGGCCCTTCGTCGTCCCCGCTCAGAGGCGCTCGAACGGCCGGCCCGCCGGGACCTGCCCGAACGGGTGCCTCGAGCGCTCTCCCGCGTCCTCTACTCTGAGCGGGTGAAGATCGGGATCCTGACCTCCGGGGGCGACTGCCCCGGGCTGAACGCCGTCATCCGCGGTGCCGTGTACAAGGGCATCAAGGTGTACGACCAAGAATTCGTGGGCTTCCGCAACGGGTGGCGCGGAGTGGTCGACGGCGACCTCCTCCCCCTCGGGCGGCCCGAGATCCAGGGCATCGCCAAGCAGGGCGGCACGATCCTCGGCACGAGCCGGACGAACCCCTTCGAGGGCGACAACGGCGGCCCCGAGAAGATCGCCGAGATGATGGACCGCAACGGCATCGACTCGATCATCGCGATCGGCGGCGAGGGCACCCTGGCCGCCGCGAAGCGCCTCACCGACGCGGGCCTCAAGATCGTCGGCGTCCCCAAGACGATCGACAACGACCTCGGCGCCACCGACTACACCTTCGGCTTCGACACCGCCGTCGGCATCGCGACCGACGCGATGGACCGCCTGCGCACCACCGGCGACTCGCACGGCCGCTGCATGGTCGCCGAGGTCATGGGCCGCCACGTCGGCTGGATCGCCCTGCACTCCGGCATGGCCGCCGGCGCGCACGTCATCCTCATCCCGGAGAAGAAGACCTCGATCGAGCAGATCGTCGAGTGGGTGCAGAGCGCCCAGGACCGCGGGCGCGCCCCGCTCGTCGTCGTCGCCGAGGGCTTCTCGCTCGACTCGATGGACGACGCGCACTCCGAGCGCGGCCTCGACGCCTTCGGCCGCCCGCGCCTGGGCGGCATCGGCGAGATGCTCGCCCCGATGATCGAGGACCGCACCGGCATCGAGACCCGCGCCACCACCCTCGGCCACATCCAGCGCGGCGGCACCCCCAGCGCCTTCGACCGCGTGCTCGCCACCCGCCTCGGCATGGCCGCCGCCGACTCCGTCGTCGCCGAGCACTGGGGCCGCATGGTCGCCCTGCGCGGCACCGACATCTACCACGTCGACTTCGCCGAGGCCCTCGGCACCCTGAAGACGGTGCCCGACTCCCGCTACGAGGAGGCGCGCACCCTCTTCGGGTAGCGTCGATCTTCACTCCATCTTCACTCTGTGGCATTATTCATTCAATTGTGAAGAAGGCGACTGAATGAAGATCGAGTTGAATGTGCCGAGCCTCGCCGTGGTGAGACACGCTGCGCGAGGCGGCATCCTCGACCTCTCAGTGCAGCAGAGTGACGAAGCGCCGTGGATCGCGGTGGACGGCGACCGCCGACCCCTCTGGATGCTGGAACGCGCCTCTCGTCTCCCTCCTCATCTCGCCGAAGCGGTACCGAAGGGCTGGGTCGGCCTGATCATCGGGCGCAACATCCCGAAGGACGAGCGGACGACGCTGGAGCGCGACTCGTTGAGTTGGTGGGATCTCAACGGGAGCCTCCACGTCGACCTGGGAGATCGCGTGATCCGGATCGAGGGCACGACCTCCGCCCGAGGCCCTGCCGACTCTGCTCGACAGCGGCGGCTCGGTCCGCTGGGGACTCGGGCGGCTCAGGAGCTCCTCTCCGGAGCCCGAGGCGAGCGATGGAGCGTCAATGAGTTGGCGGAGCGATCCGGTGTCTCCGTCGGCCAGGCGCACAACGTGCTCGCGAGCCTGGAGGGCGATGGCGTCGTCGAGAGCGTCGGTCGCGGCCCCTCGAAGAGGCGGATCGTCCTGGATGAGAACGCCCTTCTCGAATGGCTCCGCCGCTCGGAGTCCCTTCTCAGGCGGCCCACCGGCGTCTTCAGCTACCTCTACGCTCGCAACGAGATGGACCTCGCGCGCAGAGCGCATCGGGCGATGACCGATGTGGGCGTGCGCTACGCGGTCACCTCAGCGCTCGGATCGAGACTCTGGGGCGTCCCCGTCGTGACATCGGCCATCACCCAGATCCGCGTCGCGTCGTCCGACCTGCAGAGCCTGCGGACGATGCTGTCACTACCCGAGCTGGACGCGGACGAGGCCGGTCGAGGAGCGAACCTCGAGCTGTGGACGGACACGGGTGCTGTCGGCACGCACAGTGCAGTCGAGAGGGACGGTGTCATGGTCGCCCCGCAGTCGCGGGTCTACCTCGATCTGGTCCGGCTCGGTGGCCGTTACGCCGAGGGAGCCGAATTGCTGAGGGAGAAGCTCCTTGATTGAACCGGCAGGGAATCGCACGGCCTACGACTCCGCCACGGCGGACCTCATGGTGGCGGAGGCGGCGGACATCGTCCGCGCCGCCGGCTTCGCAGGCGCACATCTCGTCATCATCGGCGGACTGGTCCCCTCGCTGCTCATCCCCGTCGTCGAGGACGGAGGCGAACCGCACGTCGGTACCACGGACATCGATCTCTGCGTGAGCCTCGCGTTCGTCGACGGAGAGACGGAGCAGTACGACCGCCTGGAGCAGGTCCTCCTCGACCGAGGATTCTCGAGCGCCGAGGCCTCTTTCCGCTGGGTACGAGAATCCGAACCGCGGATCACTCTCGAGTTCTTCTGCCCCGCCGGCGCCGACCGACCGGCAGGACGCGTGTACCGACCACGCAAGTCCGAGAATCCCACGGCCAAGCACAACATGGGCGGACGGCTCTCAGCATTGGCACTCGATGCCGGCGAGCTGCTGGTCGGCGACGCCGAGTCCGTTCTCCGCCGGGTCGAGCTGCCGAGCGGCAGAGGGATGATCGACATCCGTCTGCTGGTGACGGGACCACTGGCGTTCCTCGTGGCGAAGAGCGAAGCGCTTCAGAACAGGGACAAGCCCAAGGACGCCTACGACATCGTCTGGCTTCTCGAGAGCTGGCCGGAGGGACCCGCCGCTGCCGCTGCCGTCTGGTCGGAGCGACCTGCCTTCTCGCCAGAGGTCCGCGAGCGACTCGTCCAGATCGGGCATCAGTTCGCGAACGAGAACACCTTCGGTGCCCGAAGCTACGCGGTCTTCATCAGCGAACCCGAGGGGCGCCTCCGAGCAGCACGCCGAGCTGTCGGCGCCGTGCGGGAATTCCTCGACGCTCTCCCGGAAGCCGACTGAACCAGCGGACGCTGGTGGCTTCGCGTCTCAGTGGTGACGGAGACGACGCGGCGCCGCCGCAGGCCGGTCGAGCAGCCGCGCAGGGGCGTATCGAGACCCGCCAAGTCCAGCAGGGTGGGTCTGCAGACCTCGCTCCTGACGGCGGTGGATCTCGAGACGCCCGCTCCGCGGGCTACTCGATCAGCATGGAGGGGGCGCACGCTGCATGCTGGTCGAGTAGCCGCGAAGCGGCGTATCGAGACCCGCCGTCGTCAGCCCTTCGCGCCGTCCGGGGTCGCCGTCGCGACCAGCACCGCTCGCGCGAGCGTGTGGAAGTGCGCGTTGAAGCCGAGGATCGCCGGCGTCGACTCCGGGTCGAGCTCGAGCTCCTCGACGTCGAGGGCGTGCACGACGAAGAAGTAGCGGTGCTCGCGGTCCGGCGGCGCCGCTCCGATGAACTGGCGCAGCCGCATCTCGTTCGGCAGGGTCTGCGCGCCCGCGGGCAGCAGCTCGAAGCCGGCCGCCCCTGCGCCGGTCGGCAGCTCGGTGGTGTCGGCCGGCAGGTTGTAGACCGCCCAGTGCCAGAAGCCCGAGCCGGTCGGCGCGTCCGGGTCGAACACGGTCACCGCGAAGCTCTTGGTCTCGGCGGGCGCTCCCGACCAGCGCAGCTGCGGCGAGACGTCCTCGCCGCCCGAGCCCTCGCCGTAGTGGCGCGGGGCGAGCGCTGCGCCGTCGCTGATGTCGTCGCTCTCGAGGGTGAAGGTCGGCACCTCGCCGAGGCGGGCGTAGGGGTCGTAGTTCCAGTCGGACATCCGGTTCTCCGTTCGGGCGCGGCAGTCGCGCGCCTGGGTCCAGCCTAGGAAGCGACGGCCGCAGGTCGAGGGCTTGCGCCGCTCAGGAACCGAGGTAGCGGCCCGGCCGGTGGTTGAAGGCGAGCACGAGGTTCAGCACCACGACGCCCGCGGCCGAGATCAGCACGTTCAGCGGCGGCACCACCAGCAGCGCCGCGACCACCACGCAGGCGTCGAGCGCCATCATCACGTAGCCGGCCCGCCAGCCCAGCCGCTCCTGCGCGAGGAGGGCCAGGATGCTGAAGCCGCCCAGGCTCGAGCCGTGCCGGAACAGGATGAGCAGGCCGATCCCCGCGAGCACGTCGCCGGTGAGCACCCCGTAGACCGGTTCGATCCGGAGCGTCCCGAAGGCGAGCGGGTGCAGCCCGGCGAGCACCGAGACCAGCACGATCGAGGACATCGTCCGGAGGGTGAAGCGCCAGCCCTTCTTCCAGAGCGAGAGCGCCAGGAACGGCAGGTTGACCACCACGAGGATCACGCCGAACGGGATCGGCACGACGTAGCCCAGCAGCAGCGCCAGCCCCGCGGTCCCGCCGGTCACCGCCTCGCTCGCGCGGAGCAGGAACAGGCCGAGCGAGACGACGAACGCGCCGGTCACGAGGCCGAAGACGTCCTCGAAGCGGCTGTGCGGCACGGGGAGAGGGGCGTCGGTCACCGGGAGATGCTGTCACACCCGCGTTGCCGGAGCGTTTCGGCCGACCCGGCCCGGCCCTCGTAGGATGACCCGGTGCTGCCGAAGATCCTGCTGTTCTACCGCTTCGTGCCGCTCGCCGACCCCGAATCCGTCCGGCTGTGGCAGCGCGAGCTCGCCGAGCACCTCGGCCTGCGCGGCCGCGTCCTGCTCTCGAAGGACGGCGTCAACGGCACCCTCGGCGGGGAGATGGGCGCGCTCAAGCGCTGGGTCCGCCGCACCCGCGAGCACTCCGCCTTCCGCGGTCTCGAGGTGAAGTGGAGCGACGGCACGGGCCTGGACGACGAGGGCCGCAGCGTCGACTTCCCCGGGCTTTCGGTGAAGGTGCGCGAGGAGATCGTGTCGTTCGGAGCACCCGAGGAGCTGCGCGTGGACGAGTCCGGCGTCGTCGGCACCGGCGTCCGGCTCGCGCCCGACGAGCTCGACGCCCTGGTGGCCGAGCGGGAGGACGTGGTCTTCTTCGACGGCCGCAACGCCTTCGAGGCCGAGATCGGCCGCTTCGACGGCGCGGTCGTGCCGGGCGTCGCGAGCACCCGCGAGTTCGTCGAGCAGCTCGACTCCGGCGCCTACGACCACCTCAAGGGCCGGCCGGTCGTCACCTACTGCACCGGCGGGATCCGCTGCGAGGTGCTCTCGAGCCTGATGCTCGCCCGCGGCTTCGGCGAGGTGTACCAGCTCGACGGCGGCGTCGTCCGCTACCAGGAGGCCCGCCGCGACACCGGCCTCTGGCGCGGTGCGCTCTACGTCTTCGACGGGCGCGGCTCGCTGACCTTCTCCCCCGACGCCGAGGTGCTCGGCCGCTGCGCCGTCTGCGCCGAGCCGACCAGCCGGATGCGCAACTGCACCGATCCCGCCTGCCGCGCCCAGCTCGTCGTCTGCGAGGGCTGCGGCGGCGCGGCCTGCGCGGCGCACGGTGGGGACGTCGTGGAGCGGGCTACGGTGCTCGGATGAGCATCGAAGCGCGCGGCCGCACCCTCGTCGACCTCCACACCGCCCCCGAGCTGCTGAGCGTGGTGAACGTCTGGGACGTGGTCTCGGCGACCACGATCGCCGCCCTCCCCGAGACCCGGGCGCTCGCGACGGCGAGCCACTCGATCGCCGCGACCTTCGGCTACGAGGACGGCGAGCGGATCCCGCTCGACCTGCACCTGAGCATGATCGAGCGGATCGTCGCCGCGGTCGACGTCCCCGTCTCGGCGGACCTCGAGGCCGGCTACGGCGACGCCGGCGAAACCGTCCGCCGCGCCATCGAGGTCGGCGTCGTCGGCGCGAACCTCGAGGACCAGGCGAAGCCGCTCGCCGAGGCGCTGCGCTCCGTCGAGAAGGCGGTCGCCGCCGCCGAGGAGGAGGCCGTGCCCTTCGCCCTCAACGCCCGCACCGACGTCTTCCTCCGCGCCGGCGACCGCGACCGCGGCGAGGTGCTCGCCGACGCGATCGAGCGCGGACGCGCCTACCTCGACGCGGGGGCGACCTGCTTCTTCGTCCCCGGCCTGCTCCGGGACGCGGAGCTCGAGGCGCTCGTGGCCGCGCTCGGCCGCCAGCGGGTCAGCGTGATCGGCGTCCCCGGCTCGCAGTCGCCCGCGCGCCTCGAGGAGCTCGGCCTGGCCCGCGTCTCCTACGGACCCTGGACGCAGCGCGTCGCGCTGACCGCCCTGCAGGACGCGGCGACCGCCCTCTACGCCGGCGGCGCGCTGCCCGAGGGCACCCGTCCGCTGAACTGACCCCGCCGCCCGGGCGCGTTCCGCGCGCTCGGGCGTAGCGTGGGCTCATGTTCCGAGCCGTCGTCGTCGAGCAGCACTCCTCCTCCGACACCGAGACCCCGAATCGCGCACGACTGACCGAGCGGGACGATCCCGATCGCTCGCACGGGGACGTGACCCTCGCCGTCGAGTACTCGAGCGTGAACTACAAGGACGCCCTCGCGCTCGCCGGCCGGCCGGGTGTCGTGCGCCGCACCCCGCTGATCGCGGGCATCGACGTCGTCGGCACGGTCGAGTACGCGGACGGCGTCGCGGCCGAGCGCTTCGACTCCGGCGACCGCGTGGTGCTCAACGGCGCCGGCCTCGGCGAGCGCTTCGACGGCGGATTCACCGAGCGGGCCCGCGTCGACTCCGCGTCGCTGCTGCGCATCCCCGGCGCGATCTCCTCCGCCCGCGCCGGCGCGATCGGCACCGCCGGCTTCACCGCGATGCTCGCCGTCCTCGCCCTCGAGCGGCACGGCGTCCGCCCCGGCGACGGACCGGTGCTGGTCACCGGCGCCTCGGGCGGCGTGGGCTCCCTCGCCGTCGCGCTGCTCGCGAAGCTCGGCCACGAGGTGGTCGCCTCGACCGGGCGCGCGGACGAGCACGGCGAGCTGCTCCAACGCCTGGGCGCGACGGAGGTCCTCGATCGGGCCGAGCTGTCCGAGAAGGGGAAGCCGCTGCAGTCGGAGCGCTGGGCCGGCGCGATCGACTCCGCCGGCTCGCACACCCTCGCCAACGCGCTCGCGCAGACCCGCTGGGGCGGCACCGTCGCCGCCTGCGGTCTCGCGCAGGGCGGCGACCTGCCCGCGACGGTGATGCCGTTCATCCTGCGCGGAGTGACGCTGGCGGGCATCAACTCGGTGGAGGCGCCGCGGAAGCTGCGCGAGGAGGCCTGGCGCCGGCTGGCCCACGACCTCGACCTGGAGCTGCTCGACGGCCTGACCACGGCGGTGCCGCTCGCGGGCGCGATCGACGCCGCGGCCGACCTGCTGGAAGGGCGCGCGCACGGGCGCACGCTGGTCGACGTCCGGGGCTGACGCTCCGCAGCTCGGGTCGCGCGGCGGTCCGAGCTACTCGGCGGCCTCGGTGGCGCCGCTGGGCTCGGCGGAAGCGTGACCGACGGACGAGTCGGGGCGCGGCTTCGCGGTGGGCTTCTTCGAGGCCGACTTCTTCGCGGCGGGCTTCTCGGGCGCAGGCGCCTCAGCGGCGGGCTTCTCGGCGACCGGCTTCTCGGGCGCCGGCTTCTTCGCGGGCGCCTTCTTCGCCGCGGGCTTCGTGGCGACGGTCTCCTTCTCGGCCGGCTTCTCCTCCGCCGGCTTCTCCTCGTCCCTGCGCTCCGCCTCTGCCTGCGCCTCCGCCTCCGCCTGCGCCGCGGCCAGGCGCTCGGCGGCCTGCTCGGCGACGGCCGGGACGACGACCAGGTCGTCCGTCTCGATCACCGGGATCGCGGAGGTCGTGGTGCCCAGCTGCAGCGCCGCGATCAGCTCGGGAGCGTGCTTCGTGCTGACGATCAGGCGCGAGTACTCCTCGCCGACCAGGTCGATCACCACCGCCGCGGCCGTGCGCTTGATCAACAGGAAGTCCTTGCCGCCGTGGAACTTCCAGGTGCCGGCCGCGAGGGTCAGCGGCACCGCGGTCCCCGGCGCCCGGATGCCGCGCACCCAGATCCAGGGATCCTCGGTGACGGTCGCCGAGCGGATGCTCGAGCGCTCGACGACGACGTCGCCGCGATGCAGGGCGAGCAGCCGTTCGGCGCGGGTCAGGCGGAGTTCGAGGCGGTCGGGGAGCACGGTCACGACGGGCATGCCCCTAGTCTGCCCCGCCCATCGCACTCGGCGCCCGGGGGTCGCGGTGGCAGCATGGAGGGATGGCCACGGATCCGGACGAGCGGCGCCTCCTCGACGCACGCCTCGCCGAGCGGCAGGCCGAGGCTCGGCGCGAGGCGGCGGCACTCGACGAGTCCCTCCGCGAGCTCCTCCTCGACCGCGCCGACGGCACCGCCGACGACGAGCACGATCCGGAGGGCACCCCGCTCTCCGCGGAGTGGTCGCGGATGGCCGGGGTGCGCGACGCCCTCGCCCGCACCGAGCGCGATCTCGCCGCCGCCCGCGCGCGCCTCGCCGCCGGCGACTACGGCGACTGCGCGCGCTGCGGCCTCCCCATCGGCGCCGCCCGCCTCGAGGCCCGCCCCACCGCCGACCTCTGCATCGCCTGCGCCCGCGTCGCCGAGTCCCGCCGCCGCTGACGGCGGTTCCGCCCCCGCACCTGAAGGCCCCCACAGGCCAAGGCGTGCAGAAACCCGGGTGCTCCTGCGAGAGTTCACATGCGGTCGTACCCCCGATGGGTGGTCCCGCTCCCCCTCCCCCATTCTCCCGCCTCTCGAAAGGCCTCCCTCCGCATGACCGAGACGTCGTCCGACCGCGTGACCGGCGCCCCGCCGGCCCCCGACCGCCGCGCCTGGCGCTCCCTCGTGGTCCTCCTGGCGGGCATGTTCATCGCCCTGCTCGACACCACCATCGTGAACGTAGCCCTGCCGACGATCCGCACCACCCTCGACGCTTCCGAGTCGACGCTGTCCTGGATCATCTCGGGCTACGCGCTCGCCTTCGGCCTCGCGCTGATCCCGGCCGGCCGCCTCGGCGACCGCTTCGGGCACAAGTGGGTCTTCGTCAGCGGCGTGGCGCTGTTCACCGTCGCGAGCTTCGCCTGCGGCCTCGCCGCCGACGACGTCCAGCTCGTCATCGCGCGCGTCGTGCAGGGCCTCGCGGGCGGGATCTTCGTCCCGGCGGTCAACGCCTACATCCAGATCCTCTTCCGCGGCCCCGCCCGCGGCAAGGCGTTCGCGGTGATGGGCGCCGTCCTCGGCGTCTCGTCGGCGCTCGGCCCGATCATCGGCGGGCTCATCATCCAGGCCTTCGGCGACGAGAACGGCTGGCGCCTGGTCTTCTGGGTCAACCTGCCGATCGGCGTCGCGACGCTCATCGCCGCCGCGATGCTGCTGCCGACCCGCCGCGAGCTCCAGGACGGCGACCGCGCCCCGAGCGGCGGCGTCGATTGGCTCGGCCTGATCCTCGTCTCGGGCGGCCTCGTCGCCCTGCTCGTGCCGCTGATCCAGGGCGAGGACGAGGGCTGGCCGCTCTGGACCTTCCTCTCGATCGCCGGCGGCGTGATCCTCCTCGCCGCGTTCGGCGCCTGGGAGGTCGCGTACACCCGCCGCGGCCGCGCGCCGCTGGTGCCGCCGACCCTGTTCCGCCACCCCGCCTTCACCGGCGGCGTGATCCTGGCGCTGGTCTACTTCGCGGCCTTCACGAGCATCTTCTTCACCATCTCGCTGCTCTGGCAGTCCGGCCTCGGCCACACCGCGTTGGAGTCGGGCCTCGTCTCGATCCCCTTCGCGATCGGCAGCATCGTCAGCTCCTCGCAGAGCAACCGCCTCACCGCGAAGCTCGGCCGCAACGTCCTGGTGCTCGGCAGCGGACTGCTCGCCGTCGGCCTGATCTGGGTGTGGCTGGTGCTGCTGACCGCGACGCCCGACTCGATCACCAACTGGCAGCTGCTCGCGCCGCTGTTCATCGCGGGTGTCGGCAACGGCTTCTTCATCGCGCCGAACGTGCAGTTCATCGTCTCGACGGTCGATCCGCAGGACGCGGGCGCGGCCAGTGGCGTCATCTCCGCGATCCAGCGGATCGGCTCGGCGGTCGGCATCGCCGCGATCGGCAGCATCCTCTTCGGCGGCCTGGTCATCACCGGCCCGGACACCGTCGCCTCGGGCTTCCTCGACGCCGCGGCCCCGGCGATGCTGGTCAGCGCGCTGATGGCGATCGCCGCCTTCGCGCTCGTCTTCGTGCTGCCGAAGTCGGTGTCGCGCCGGGGCTGACCCCGGCGCGACCGCCTACTCCTGAGGGCGCGCTGCCGCCGCGGCCTTCGCGGCGGCCGGCAGCGCGTCGACGATCCGGCCGATCGCCGCGTCGTCGTGCGCGGCCGAGACGAACCACGCCTCGAACACCGACGGCGGCAGCGAGACGCCCGCGTCGAGCATCGCGTGGAAGAAGGCCGGGTAGCGGAACGACTCCTGCGCCTGGACCTGCGCGTAGTCGCGCACCGGTCCGCCGATGTCGGTGAACATGAAGCTGAAGAGGCTGCCCGCGCTCTGCACCGTGTGCACGACGCCCTCGGCCGAGAGCGCGGCCGAGACCTCGCGCTGCAGCGTCAGGGACGCGCGGTCGAGCGCGGCGTAGACGGCGTCGTCGGCGAGCTGCAGGGTGCGGATGCCCGCGGCCACGGCGACCGGGTTCCCGGAGAGGGTGCCCGCCTGGTACACCGGCCCGAGCGGGGCCAGGTGGTCCATCACGTCCGCGCGGCCGCCGAGCGCCGCGACCGGCATCCCGCCGCCGATGACCTTGCCGAAGGTGTAGAGGTCGGCGACGTAGGGCGCCTCGGCGCCATCGGCACCGGCGCCCGCGTTCTCCAGTCCCCACCAGCCGCCGGCGCTGACGCGGAAGCCGGTCAGCACCTCGTCCATGATCAGCAGCGAGCCGTTGGCGTGCACGAGCTCGGCGAGTGCCGCGTTGAAGCCCGGCGCGGGCAAGACGACGCCCATGTTCGCGGCGGCCGCCTCGGTGATCACCGCGGCGATCTCGGAGCCGCGCTCGGCGAGGACCGCGCGCACCGCGTCGAGGTCGTTGTAGGGCAGCACGATCGTCTGCGCGGCGGTGGCCGCGGTGACGCCGGCCGAGGCGGGCAGGGCGAGCGTCGCGAGGCCGGAGCCGGCGTCGGCCAGCAGTCCGTCGGAGTGGCCGTGGTAGTGGCCGGAGAACTTGATCAGCAGATCGCGGCCGGTGACCCCGCGGGCCAGGCGGATCGCGGTCATCGTCGCCTCGGTGCCCGTCGAGACGAGCCGCAGCTTCTCGATCGGCGACACTCCGCCGGCCGTGATCCGCGCCTCGACCAGCTCGGCCAGCTCGGTCTCGGCCGGGGTCGACGCGCCGAAGGAGAGCCCGCGGGCCGCCGCCTCCTGCACGGCGGCGACGACCTCGGGGTGCGCGTGGCCGAGCACGGCCGGACCCCAGGAGCAGACCAGGTCGACGTACTCGCGGCCGTCGGCGTCGGTGATGTACGGGCCGGTCGCCGACACCATGAACCTCGGGGTCCCGCCGACCGAGCGGAAGGCGCGGACCGGCGAGTTCACGCCGCCGGGGATCGCGTGCCGGGCACGCTCGTACAGGGTGTCGTTCGCGGTGGGAGTCACCCGACCACGATACGGCGCGCGCCTCAGCGGACGCCGGACGCGGGACCGCCCGGCCTACTTCAGCAGGTCGTTCGCGAGCTCGACGGCCCAGTAGGTGAGCACGGCGTCGGCGCCGGCGCGGACGATGCCGGTGACCGACTCCACGATCGCGGCCTCGCGGTCGATCCAGCCGTTCGCGGCGGCGGCCTCGATCATCGCGTACTCGCCGGACACCTGGTACGCCCAGACCGGCACGTCCGAGATCGCCGCGACGTCGGAGAGCACATCGAGGTAGGACATCGCCGGCTTCACCATCACGACGTCCGCGCCCTCGGCGAGGTCGAGCGTCGCCTCGCGGAGCCCCTCGCGGCGGTTCGCCGGGTCCTGCTGGTAGGTGCGGCGGTCGCCCTCGAGCGTCGACTGGACGGCCTCGCGGAAGGGGCCGTAGAAGCTGGAGGCGTACTTCGCGGAGTAGGCGAGGATCGCGGTGTCGAGGTGGCCGGCGCCGTCGAGGGCCGCGCGGATCGCGCCGACCTGGCCGTCCATCATCCCGGACAGCCCGAGCAGGTGCGAGCCGGCCTCGGCCTGCGCGAGCGCCATCTGCTCGTAGCGGAGCAGCGTCGCGTCGTTGTCGACCCGGCCGTGCGCGTCGAGCACGCCGCAGTGCCCGTGGTCGGTGAACTCGTCGAGGCAGAGGTCGGTCTGCACGACGAGCGCGTCGCCGACCTCCTCGACGACGACCCGCGCGGCGGCGTTGAGCACGCCGTCGGGGTCGGTCGCTCCGGAGCCCACCGCGTCGCGGGTACTCGGCACGCCGAACAGCATGACGCCGCCGATCCCCGCCTCGGCCGCCTCGGTCACCGCGCGGCGGACGCTGTCCAGCGACTGGTGCGACACCCCCGGCATCGAGCCGATCGGCTGAGGTTCCGTGATCCCCTCGGCGACGAAGAGGGGGAGGACGAGCTGGGCGGGGTGGACGCGCGTCTCCCGCACGAGCCGGCGCAGGGCCGGGGTCGTGCGGAGGCGCCGCGGGCGGATCGCGGTCATGCCTCCAGCCTAAGCCGGGCTCGCGTCGCGTCCCCTGACCGTCGACATCCACTCCTCCCCAGGGTCGTCTCGTCCTCCTTCCTGCACAGATCACCGACGAGCGCCCGCACCCGAGGCGGTGCTCCGCCACCGTCGACACCATGGACGGAGTCGGCTCTCTCCTCGTTTCGGGCGGCGGGTTCGCTCCCGCGAGCGCCTTTCGCGCCGCCGGCGTGGACCGGTCCGCGGTCGAGCGCGCCCTGTCGACGGGCGAGATCGTCCGGGTGCGTCGCGGCTGGTACGCGATGGCAGGAGCGCCCGAGGCCGAACTGGCCGCCGTGCGCGCCGGGGGAGTCCTCACGTGCGTCTCTCTGCTGCACGCTCTCGGGCTCTGGACCACCGAGCGGCCAGGCCTGCACATCGCGCTCGGCGACTCCTTCGTCCATGCCCTGCGTCCGGGGGCGGTCGGCCACTGGCGGCGATGGCCGGGTCAGGGTCGGCGCTCGTTCTCGCAGGACGGGATCGGTGCGGCGATCCTGAATCTCATCACCTGCATCGGTGAGGACGACGCCGTCGTGACGATCGACTCGGCTCTCAACCTGGGCCTGCTCGCCGAGGACGACCTTCCGACGCTCCGCGCGCTCGCTCCGGCGGGGAAGCGGGCGGTCTTCGCCCGTGTCGACGGCCGCAGTCAGTCCGGACTCGAGACGAAGACCCGCTTGAGCATGCGCCGCCGCAACGTACCGGTCCGCACGCAGGTCCTCGTTCCGCGTGTCGGACGTGTGGACGAGGTGATCGGCGAGCGGATGGTCCTCGAGACCGACGGCTACCGCTACCACTCCAGCATCGAGCAGTTCCACGAGGACCGGCGGCGCGATCTCGAGCTCGCTCGCCAGGAGTACCTCTGCATCCGGCTCGACAACCACCAGATCATGGACGACTGGCCCCGCACGGAAGCAGCCCTCTTCGAGATGATCCGCCGGAACGAGCACATGTGGACAGCAGCGCAACACAGGCGCCGGGCACTCGAACACGGGTGAGCGTCCACCTCGACCAGTGACGGCCGCACAACATCAGCTGAGAAGGGGGTCCCTCCTCTGTCAGCGGAGGCCCACCCGTCTCAGCTGATGTTGTGCGCGAAGAGCGCCGGTCAGCGGGTCGCGCGCTCCGCGGCGACGCCGGCGACGGCGTCGATCAGGGAGGAGGCGGAGCGCTCATCGGCGACGACGTCGACGCGCAGGCCGAAGGCGCGCGCGTCCTTCGCGGTCTGCGGGCCGATCGCGGCGACGAGCGTCGACTCGGGCACGGGGCCGAGCTGCTTCTGCACCTGCTCGGCCACGCTCCCCGAGGTGACCAGGATCGCGTGCACGGCACCGCTCGCGACGTCCGCGACGACGCGGTCCTCGACCTGCACGCCGACGGTGCGGTAGGCGACCACCGAGCGGACGTCGTGGCCGATGCGCTTCAGGCCCTCGGTCAGCAGCGGCTTCGCGATCTCGGAGCGCAGCGTGAGCACCCGGAGCGGGTGCTGCCCGCCGGTCGCCTGCTCCCACTCGGCGAGCAGGCCCTTCGCGGAGTTGTCCTCGGACGGCACGAGGTCGACCGAGTAGCCGGCCGCCACGAGCGCCGCGGCCGTGGTCTCGCCGACGGCGGCGACCTTCGTGCCCGCGGGCACGGTCGTGCGCAGGAGCGACAGCACGTCGACCGTGGTCGCGCTCGTCACCGTCATCCAGTCGAAGGCGCCGGACTCGAGGTCGGCCAGGGCCTGCTCGAGCGCCGGGAAGTCGTCGGTGGGCGCGAAGTTGATCATCGGAGCGACGACGGGCGACGCTCCCTTCGCACGGAGGGCACCGGCGACGCCGTCGCCCCACGGACCTCCGCGGGGGACGAGGACACGCCAGCCCTGCAACGGCTTCTCCCACTGGGAGTAGGCGGCGGGCACGATCACGAAGAGGCTCCCAGAGGTGCGAGTTGGGCGGCACCCGCACCGAGAAGCGCGTCAGCGAGCAGAGAGCCGCAACGGAACGCGGCTTCGACGACGGGCAGTTCGCGACCACCATACTGCGAAACCGCCAGGTGTCGAGGTCCGTCGACCGAACCGTTATCGATCGGCTCCGCCACCTCCCGAGAGAGGGACGCCGAGCCGTCGACCGCGAAGACCACGCCGCGGGTCACCACACGGCCGCCCTCGACCGTCGCGCTCGCGCCGATCGGCGCCGCGCAGCCCGCCTCGAGCACGGCGAGCAGCGCCCGCTCGGCGGTGATCGCCGCCCGGGTGGGAGTGTGCTCGACCGCCGCGAGGGCCGCGCGCAGCTCGTCGGACGGCTCCTCGTCGCGGACCTCGATCGCCAGCGCACCCTGACCGGGTGCGTGCGGCGAGACACCGAAGTCGAGGACCTCGGTGACCGCGTCGGTCCGCCCGAGGCGCCGCAGCCCCGACAGGGCGAGCACGATCGCGTCCAGCGGTGACGAGCTCCCGGCGGCCACGCGGCCGAGCCGGGTGTCGATGTTGCCGCGGATGTCGACGATCTCGAGATCGGGACGTGCCGCGAGCAGCGCCGCGCGACGACGCGGCGAGCCGGTGCCGACCCGCGCACCGCGGGGCAGCGTCGCGAGCGTCGCCCCGTCGCGGGCGCAGAGCGCGTCGCGCGGATCCTCCCGCTCGGGCACCGCGCCGAGGACGAGGCCCTCGACCGGCGCCGTCGGCAGATCCTTGAGCGAGTGCACGATCGCGTCGCAGCGCCCGGCCAGCAGCGCGTCGCGCAGCGCGCTCACGAAGACCCCGGTGCCGCCGAGCGAGGCGAGCGAGCCGCGCATCCGGTCGCCGTCGGACTCGATGCGCACCAGCTCGACCGGCACGCCGGCGGCCTGCGCCATCAGATCGGCGGTCATCCGGGTCTGCGCCACCGCGAGAGCGCTCGCGCGGGTGCCGACTCGGATGCTCACGGGGCGATGCTCCCCGTCACAGAGCGACCCCGCCCGTCACGGCGCGATCCCCGCCAGCGCCGGCTTGAAGCCCGCGCGCACGTTCTCGCAGCAGCCGGGACGGCAGACGTCGTACCAGGGGCCGAGCGCCGTCATCGACGGACGGTCCTCCACGGGCGTGCCGTTGACCCGCTCCATCACCAGGTCGACGAGACCGGAGACGTAGACCGGGTCGGTGCCCGGCGTCGCGACGCGGACGGCGACGAGGCCGTGCTCCTCGGAGGTCTCGAGGGCCTCGTTGTCGAGGTCCCACATGACCTCCATGTGGTCCGAGACGAAGCCGAGCGGCACGATCACCAGCGCCTTGCGGCCCTTGGCGGGCAGCTCGGCGATCGCGTCGTTGATGTCGGGCTCGAGCCACGGCTGGGTGGGCGGGCCGGAGCGCGACTGGTAGACGAGCTGCCACGGGACGTCCTCCGCGCCGGCGGCCGCCATCACGACCTCCGCGACCGCGAGGTGCTGCGCCTCGTACGCGCCGCCGTCGCCGAAGTGGTGCACGTCGACGACGGTGCCGTCCTCGTGGCGCTCGTGCGGTCCACTGCGCGCGGCATCGGTCGAGGGGATCGAGTGCGTCGCGAAGAGCACCTCGACCTCGGTGGTCGCGTCGAGCCCGGGCAGGCGCGAGCGCAGCTCGTCGAGCCCGTCGTGGACGGCCTTCACGAACGGCATCACGAAACCCGGGTGGTCGAAGAACTGGCGGACCTTGTCGATCCGCAGCTCGCCCTCGAGGCCGGTCGCGTCCAGCGCGGCCGCGAAGTCCTCGCGGTACTGCCGGCAGGAGGAGAACGACGAGTAGGCGCTGGTCGCGATGGCGATCAGGTTCGAGAAGCCGCGCTCCTTCGCCTCCGTCACCGCCTCGCTCATGTAGGGCGCCCAGTTGCGGTTGCCCCAGAGCACCGGCAGGTCGATGCCGCGGCTCGCGAGCTCGGCCTCGAGGGCGGCCTTGAGCGCGCGGTTCTGCGCGTTGATCGGGCTGACGCCGCCGAAGTGGCGGTAGTGGTGGGCGACCTCCTCGAGGCGCTCCTCCGGGATGCCGCGACCGCGGGTGACGTTGCGCAGGAACGGGATGACGTCGTCCTGCCCCTCGGGGCCGCCGAAGCCGGCGAGCAGGATCGCGTCGTAGGCGACCGGCTCGGTGACGTGCTCGGGGCCCGACGCCGCGGCCGGCGTGGCACCGCGGACGAGGACGCCCTCGGCGACCTCGGGGACGGGTTCGGCGAAGTCGCGCGCCTCGGGGGCGGGGACGGTGGAGCTCATCGGAGGACCTCGGCGATCTGGTCGGCCTCGATGCGCCGACCGGTGTAGAAGGGGACTTCCTCGCGCACGTGACGGCGGGCCTCGGTGGCCCGCAGATCGCGCATGAGGTCGACCAGGTTGACGAGCTCCTCGTCCTCGAGCGCGAGGATCCACTCGTAGTCGCCGAGCGAGAACGAGGCGACCGTGTTGGTCAGCACGGAACGGAAGCGCGAGCCCTGGCGGCCGTGCTGGGCGAGCATGGTGCGGCGCTCCTCCTCGGGGAGGATGTACCACTCGTAGGAGCGGACGAACGGGTAGACCGTCAGCCAGCGGGCCGGCGCCTTGCCGCGCATGTAGGCGGGGAGGTGGTTCGCGCTGAACTCGGCGTCGCGGTGCACGCCCATCGCGTTCCAGGTGGGCAGCAGCGCGCAGAGAAGGTCGGTGCGGCGGAGCTCCCGGTAGGCGCGCTGGAGCTCCTCGGGCGCGGCTCCGGTGAGCCAGAGCATGATGTCGGCGTCGGCGCGCAGGGCCGAGACGTCGTAGGTGCCGCGCACCGTGACGCCCTCGCCCGCGAGCCGCGCGACGGTGTCCTCGTAGCCGGCGGCCGCCCGGGCGGCCTCGTCGGCGGAGAGGGTGAACGGACGTGAGGGATCCCTGCGGAGAACCGCCCAGAGCGTGTATCCCAGGGCCTGATCGGAGTGATCCTGATCGGCGGGGGGCTGCGGCGCCGGAGCGGCGCTCGTGTCGGGGGCGGACTGAACGGGACCCGCCGTGTCGGCGGTCTGATCGGTCATTGATCCATCATCCCTCCGCTCGTGCGGATGCACAAAAGCAGGAGGGGCTCTGGCGCCGAGGGGTCCGGAGCGCTAGCGATCCGGACCCCTCCGCTCACGAGGTGAGGCGGGCGGGGTCAGTCCTCGACGACGGCGCGGACGATGCCCCAGACGACGAGGCCGACCGCGGCGGCAGCACCGGCGGCACCGGCGATCAGCGCCTCGGGGTGGTGCTTGCGCACGACGGAGACCTTGCGCTCGAGCGTCCGCTGGACGTTCCGCACCTTGCGCGGGACGTTCACCTTGTACTCGATCGCGTCGAGCGTCGCGGCGAGCTCGGTGCGCGCGCGCTCGATGTCGGCCTTCAGCTGGCTCGGCTGGAGCTCCGCCGGGTCGACGAAGCGGGGCGTGGTGCTGGATACAGCGCGATCAGTGGTCATAGCTGCCGACTCCCTTGAACGCCTGGACGTCCTTCTTGATGCTCTCGATCGAGTCCTGCGGAACGGGCGGGACGGCCTTCTTGATCGACTTGACGCCGACCAGGATCAGCACGACCGCCACGAGCAGGAAGAACACGGTCACGATCAGCGCCGACAGCCAGGCGGGGAGCCAGGAGGCGATGCCGATGATCGCGAAGGTGACGAGGGTCGCCCACGCGGTGAGGAGGAAGAAGGCCGCGACCGCGAACAGCGCGACCGCGAGTCCGGCGCTCTTCGCCTTGCCGGACAGCTCGTTCTTGAGGGACGCGATCTCGGCCTTGACGAGCTCGATCACGAGACCGGGGAGGTCGCTGACCAGCTCGCCCAGCGATCGGGCGTTCTTCGGATTGCGTTCGTTCACCACGGGGGCTCCTCGGAGGGTGGTCGTGCCGGGCCTCGGCCGAACGGACGGCCCGGAGGGATGAGGACTACGCCTTGCTGGTGGAGGACGACGACGTCGATCCTCCGGAGCCGGCCGCGGCGGCGGCCTCGTCGACCTTCGACGCGGCCGAGCGGGCCGCGGCGGTCGCCTCGGCCGAGGAGGCGCCCTGGGCCTTCTTGCCGCCGGACACCGCCTTCACCACGACGGTGCGGACGAGCTCGTAGGCCTTGTCCGAGACGGTGCTGAGCTGCGTCTTCGCCGCTCCGCCGACGGCACCCGCGACGTCCTGCACGGGCTGCGTCTGCCAGAACCTGTTCGCCGCCGAGGCGATCTGCTCGTACCGCTTGCGACCGGCACGCGCTCCCAGCACGTAGCCGGCTGCGGCTCCTGCCACGAAAAGAATCTTGCCCTTCACGCCTACTCCTCGTCCTGGGCCGCTCTCGCGGCTCGTTCACGCGGTCGATGACCACTCGTGTCGGGGCACGCCGCAGTCATGCGGGAGCCTCCGACCCAGAGTAGCCGTCGCCGTCATATTCTTCGCGCGGTATGCCGACGCCTTGACGCACCAGTCGGCGGCGGATAAGAGCGGCGGTCTCGGCGGCGTGCGGGAGCACCGAGGCCAGCCCGGTCCCCGCGAGCCAGGTGCCGGTGACGGCGATCCCGGCGACCGGGGCGAGCGCCGCACGGAAAGCCTCCAGGTGCGCGCGCCGGCCGAGCGCCGCGGCCGGGCGGACGTTCGCCCAGCGCACCCTGGCCGAGTCGACGAGGGTCGCGGGGTCGAGCTCGATCCCGAGCAGGATCGACGCGTCGCGCAGGGCGGTCGCGGCCGCCTCGGCGTCGCTCGCGCCCTCGAGCGGCGGATGCTCCCCCGGACGCCCGTAGGAGAGGCGGAGGACGTGCCGTCCCGCGGGCAGGCCGGCCGCCAGCCAGGCCCACTTCGCGGTGGCGTGGGTGATCGCCTTCGCCGTGACGTCCCGGGCGGTCGGCGCGACGAGCACGCCGGAGCCGCGGGGTGCGGCGTCGAGGCGGGCGTCGTCGACGACGAGGGTGACCAGCTCGACGGAGTCGTTCAGCACCTCGGCCGCCTCGTCGCGCACGGCGGGGACGATCCCGGCGAGCAGCTCGCGCGCGTCGCGCTCCGGGGTCGAGACGATGACCGACCGCGCGGTGAGCACGCCGCCGTCGTCGAGGGTGAGCAGGAACGGCTCGCCGTCGCCCTCGAGCCGGGTCACGCCGGTCCGCACCCGGATCTCGCCAGAGAGGTAGTCGATCCGCTCGACGAGCGCGGCGACCAGGCGGTGCATCCCGCCGTCGATCCCGCGGACGGCGACGCCCGCGGGGAGGTTCGCTCGCAGGGCGGCGACCGCGCCGGCGAGCGACCCCGCCCGGGTGATCGCCCCGTTCAGCCCCGGAGCCGCCGCGTCGACGTCGATGTCCTCGGGGCGGCTGGAGTAGACGCCGGAGACGACGGGCGCCACGAGATCGTCCAGGACCCGCTGCCCCATCCGGGTGCGCACCAGCTCCGCGAGGGAGTGGGCCCGGCCGATTCGCAGCACCGGCATCACGGCGTCGAGCCAGGCGCGCGCGGCGCCGCGGCGGCCGACCGCGCGGACGACGTCGGGTGCGAGCGGGGTGCCGGGGATGCCGAGGATCCCGGCGCGCGGTGAGGGGACGGAGCGGCCGCCCGCGAGGTGCAGCCAGGAGCCGCCGGTCCGCGGCTCGACGATCGACTCGGCGAGCGGCCGGCCGTCGAGGGTGAGCGCGGCGAGAGCCTTCTCGACGTGACCGCCGCGGGTGGCGAAGCTCTCGGCGCCGGCATCGAGGACGGCTCCGGCGATCTCGAGCGGGGCGACCGAGCCGCCGACCGCGTCGCTTGCCTCGAGCACCACCACGCGCAGGCCGATCCGCAGGCACTCGGCGGCGGCGGCGAGTCCCGCCACTCCCCCGCCGACGACCGCGACGTCGTAATCGGCGCCGGCCCCGGTGCCGTGCCCCTCGGTGCTGTTCCCCTCGGTCATGGCCGCCAGGCGTGCACGTGCGCGACCAGGCGCGTCAGCACGTCGGGGTCGGTCTCGGGCGGCACGCCGTGGCCCAGGTTGAGCACGTGGGCCGGCGCGCTGGTGCCGCGGCGGAGGACGTCGTCGACGTGCGCGGCCAGCACCTCCCACGGGGCGGAGAGCAGCGCCGGGTCGACGTTGCCCTGCACCGGCACGAAGCCGCCGAGCCGGTGGTTCGCCTCGTCGAGCGGGATGCGGTAGTCGACGCCGACGACGTCCGCGCCGATCCCGTGCATCGCGCCGAGCAGCTCGCCGGTGCCGACGCCGAAGTGCACGATCGGCACGTTCCGGCGGGTCTCGCCGTGATCGTAGGCGAGGTCGCGCACGTGGGTCAGCGCCCGCGAGGAGGCGGGAGCCACGTGCGCGGTGTAGTCGGCGAGGGACAGCGCGCCGGCCCAGGAGTCGAACAGCTGCGCGGCGCTCGCCCCGGCCAGCACCTGCGCGCGGAGGAAGCGACCGGTCACCTCGGCGGTCCACTCCATCAGCCGGGCCCAGGCCTCGGGGTCGGCGTGCATCAGGGTGCGGGCGCGGATGTGGTCCTTGGACGGCCCGCCCTCCACGAGGTAGGCCGCGAGGGTGAACGGGGCGCCGGCGAAGCCGATCAGCGGTGTCCCGCCCTCGCCGATCTCCCGCAGACCCTCGACCGTGCGGCGGACGCCCTCGCGGATCGGCTCGAGCGTCTCGTCGAGCAGGGCCGGATCGAGCGCGACCAGCTCGTCGACGTCCGCGGCGGTGCGCACCGCCTTCTCGAGAACGGGTCCGCGCCCGGGGACGATGTCGACCGCCACGCCCGCGAGGCGCAGCGGGATGACGATGTCGCTGAAGAAGATCGCCGCGTCGACGCCGTGCCGGCGGATCGGCTGCAGGGTGATCTCGCTCGCGAGCGCCGGGTCGAGGCAGGCGTCGAGCATCTGGGTGTCGGTGCGCAGCGCCCGGTACTCGGGCAGGCTGCGGCCGGCCTGGCGCATGAACCAGACGGGCGTCGACTCCGGCCGATCGGAGCGGTAGGCCCGCAGGAGAGAGGAGTCGGCCGTGCGCCCGGAGGCGAGCGGGTGCAGCGGATCGAGCAGGCCGGCGATGGGGGAGGTCACCGCGGCATTATTCCAGGCCCCGCTGATCCGGGAGCATTCGTGCAGTCTTCCCCAGGACCGCGGCCGACCCCCGGACGCCCCGGGTAGACTGCCCTGGTGCTTCTGTGTCTGACGGCGTCGCACAAGAACGCCAGCTTCGATCTCCTCGAGAAGCTCTCCGTCGACTCCTCCGCCGTCGCGTCAGCGCTCTCGGACGGCATCGACTTCGTCTCGGGTGCCGTGGTCGTCGCGACCTGCAACCGCTTCGAGGCCTACCTCGACATCGACGAGCCGCTCACCGCCGCGCAGGCCGTGACCGTCGAGGCCGCCACCGCCGCGGTGAGCGCCGCGACCGGCGTCGAGCAGGAGGAGCTGCGGAGCTCGGTCACCGTCGTCTCGGGCGACCGCGTCGCCGAGCACCTCTTCGCCGTCTCCAGCGGACTCGAGTCCGTCGTCGTCGGCGAGGGCGAGATCGCCGGCCAGGTCCGCCGCTCGCTCGAGGAGGCGCGCCGCCTCGGCACCACCTCCTCCGAGCTCGAGCGCCTCTTCCAGCGCGCCTCGCAGACCTCGCGCGGCATCAAGAACCGCACCGGCCTCGGCAGCGCCGGTCGCTCGATCGTGCGCCTCGCCCTCGATCTCGCCTCCAGCCGCATCACCGACTGGCGCGCCGCCCGGGTGCTGCTGATCGGCACCGGCAGCTACGCCCGCGCGACCGTCGCGGCGCTCCGCGACCGCGGCGTGCTCGAGATCGCCGTCCACTCCCCCTCCGGCCGCGCCGAGGGCTTCGCGACCCGCCGCGCGCTCCGCCCGATCGACGGCGCCGAGCTGGCGACCGAGGCCGTCGCCGCCGACGTCGTCATCACCTGCACCACCACCCAGGAGCCCGTCCTCGACGCGGCGATCCTCACGGAGGGACGCCTGCGCGGCTTCTCCCGCGAGCGCCAGCTGGTCATCGACCTCGGCCTCCCCCGCAACGTCGCCGCCGACGTCACCACCGTGACCGGCGTCGAGCTGCTCGACCTCGAGACGATCAGCCTGCACGCCCCGCTCGACGTGCTCGACGCGTCGACCCAGGCGCGCGCCCTCGTCGACAAGGCCGCTCGCAAGTTCTCCGACGTGGCCGACGAGAAGAGCCTCACCCCCGCCGTGGTCGCCCTGCGCGCCCACGTCTTCGATGCGCTCGACGCCGAGATCGAGCGCGCCCGCTCGCGCGGCGACGAGGACGGCCGCACCGAGCAGGCGCTGCGGCACCTGGCCGGCGTGCTGCTGCACACCCCGAGCGTCCGCGCCCGCGACTACGCCCGCGCCGGCGAGCAGGAGGCGTACCTCACCGGCCTCGAGGCGCTGTTCGGCATCGAGGTGCCGGCCGAGCGCACCGCCGCCCGCCCGCTCGAGGCCGGCGGCGAGTCCGCGGCCTCGGCGTGACGCCGCTGCGGCTCCCGTACGACGCGGAGCCGATCGAGACGGAGCGGCTGCTGCTGCGTCCTCTCTCGCTCGACGACGCCGAGGACCACGCCCGCTACCAGGGCGACGCCGAGGCGGTCCGCTACCTGCGCTGGCCGGTGCGGACGCCCGAGGAGTCGCGCGCGCACCTGGCGGTCCGGCTGCCGTCGAGGCGGCTCGCGGCCGACGGCGACGTCGTCGTGCTCGCGATCGTGCCGCGCTCCGGGCCGTTCGCCGGCCGGGTCGTCGGGGATCTCACGCTGATCGCGACCTCGGTCGAGCAGGCCGGCGTCGAGATCGGCTGGGTCCTGCACCCGGAGGCGCAGGGTCGGGGCTTCGCGACGGAGGCCACCCGCGCCCTGATCGACCTGGCCTTCCACCGGCTCGGCGCCCACCGGGTCGTCGCGCAGCTGGACGCGCGCAACACCGCCTCCGCCCGCCTCTGCGAGCGTCTCGGCCTGCGCCTCGAGGCGCACCACCTCGATGACGAGTTCTGCAAGGGCGAGTGGACCTCGACCCTCGTCTACGCCCTCCTCGCCCGCGAGCGCTGACGCCCTCCGCGAGAAGCCACTTGTGCACGCGACACGCCGTGAAAGGCGTGCACAAGTGGCATCTCGCAGGAAGGGTCAGGCGCCGCGCAGGCCCGTGAAGAGGTGGGTCTCCAGCTGGTCGAGCGGGATGCGCTCCTGCTTCATGGTGTCGCGGTCGCGGACCGTCACCGCGTGGTCCTCGAGCGAGTCGAAGTCGATGGTGACGCAGTAGGGCGTGCCGATCTCGTCCTGGCGGCGGTAGCGGCGGCCGATCGCGCCGGAGTCGTCGAAGTCGACGTTCCAGAGCGCGCGGAGCCGGTCGGCGACCTCGCGGGCGAGCGGCGAGAGCGCCTCGTTGCGCGAGAGCGGCAGCACGGCGACCTTGACCGGCGCGAGGCGGGGGTCGAGGTGCAGCACGGTGCGCGTCTCGACCTTGCCCTTCGCGTTCGGCGGCAGCTCCTGCTCCTCGTAGGCGTCGACCAGGAACGCCATCAGCGCGCGGGTCAGGCCGAAGGACGGCTCGATCACGAACGGCACGAAGCGCTCGTTCTTCGTCTGGTCGAAGAAGGAGAGGTCCTTGCCGGAGTGCTCCATGTGCGTCTTGAGGTCGAAGTCGGTGCGGTTCGCGACCCCCATCAGCTCGCCCCACTCGCCCGAGGCGAAGCTGAAGCGGTACTCGATGTCGACGGTGCGCTTGGAGTAGTGGGAGAGCTTGTCCTTCGGGTGCTCGAACTGGCGGATGTTCTCCGGCGAGATCCCGAGGTCGACGAACCAGTCCCAGGCGAGCTGCATCCAGGTCTCCTGCCACTCCTCGTCCGTGCCGGGCTCGACGAAGAACTCGAGCTCCATCTGCTCGAACTCGCGGGTGCGGAAGATGAAGTTGCCGGGGGTGATCTCGTTGCGGAACGCCTTGCCGATCTGGCCGATGCCGAACGGCGGCTTCTTCCGCGCGCTCTGCAGCACGTTGGCGAAGTTGGTGAAGATGCCCTGCGCGGTCTCGGGGCGGAGGTAGTGCAGCCCGGACTCGTCGTCGACGACGCCGAGGTAGGTCTTCATCAGCCCGGAGAACTGCTTGATCTCGGTCCACTGGCCGATCTTGTCGGGGTGCTCCGGGTCCGGGATGTCGGCGAGGCCGTTCTCGGGGGCGTGCCCGTTGACCTCCTCGTACTTCTCGAAGAGGTGGTCCGCACGGTAGCGCTTGTGGGTGATCAGCGACTCGGTGAGCGGGTCGGAGAAGACGCCGACGTGGCCGGAGGCGCTCCAGATCGCGGTCGGCAGGATCACGGCGGAGTCGAGGCCGACGACGTCGCCGCGGCCCTGCACGAACGCCTTCCACCACTGGCGCTTGATGTTCTCCTTGAGCTCGACGCCGAGGGGGCCGTAGTCCCAGGCGGAGCGGGTGCCCCCGTAGATCTCGCCCGAGGGGAAGACGAACCCCCGGTGCTGGGCGAGGGTGACGACCTTGTCGAGGGTGGTGGGTTCTGCCACGGGGAGCTCCTAGCTGTTCGGGCGCACGGGGCCCTGGCGCGCGCCGGCTGCGCGCGTCCTTCTGGTGTGCGTCCATGGTAGCCGCGGGCCCCGGCGGCCGACCGCGGGCGGAGTCCGTCCGCGGGCATGATGGCGGGATGAGCAGCCTCCCTCCCCTCATCGTCTCCGCCGTCGCCGTCCTGCGCGAGCGCCGCGTGCTGATGGTGACGGCTCGCGGGCGCGACGTCGTCTACCTCCCCGGCGGCAAGGTCGACCCGGGCGAGACGAGCGCCGAGGCGGCGGCGCGCGAGACGGAGGAGGAGCTCGGCACCGCGCCCACGGCCCTGCGCGAGCTCTTCACCGTCCGCACCCAGGCGCACGGCGAGCCGGAGGGGCGGGAGGTGCACATGACGGTCTTCGCCGCGGAGCTCGCCGGCGAACCGCGCGCGAGCGGCGAGATCGACGCGCTGCACTGGATCACCGGCGCCGATGCGCACCGCTGCCCGCCGGCCGGGGTCGACACGCTCGAGCGGCTGCGCGCCCTGGACCTCGTCGACTGAGCGCGACCTCGTCGACCGGCGCCGCTGGCGAAGGGCCCTCGCGCAGGCGGCTAGCCTCGTGGCGTGGAGACGAGACGACGCGCCAGAGACCATCCGACCGGAGGCGACGTTCCGCGCCTGGAAGCGGTCCGGCTGGAGGCGGCTGTGCCGATCCTGAGGATCTTCTCCGTCGCCAAGGCGGGCGAGTTCTACGTCGACTACCTCGGCTTCACGGTCGACTGGGAGCACCGCGCCTCGCGCGACGCACCGCTCTACCTGCAGGTCTCGAGGTCGGGTCTGCGGCTGCACCTGAGCGAGCACCACCGCGACGGGAGCCCCGGAGCGGCGGTGCACGTGGCCCTCCGCGGGGTGCGCGAGCTGCACGCCGAGCTCGACTCGAAGGAGTACCCGTACCTCAACCCGCGGATCACGCGATCGCCCTTCGGCTTCGCTCTCGATCTGATCGATCCGTTCGGGAACCAGCTCCGCTTCGCCGAGGCCGCCCCGGACGCCGCTAACGCCTGAGAGTCCGCTGGTCAACCGTTCACCGCCTGTCCACCGCTTTCCGATGCGGGTCCCCTAGCGTGGCCGGGATGGTGACTCGGGGGACGACACGACGACCGGACGAGGTCCGGCCGCAGGGGCTGCGCCTGCGCGCACCGCTGCTGTCGACGGCGGCGCCGCTCGTGGTCGGACTGATCGGCTCGCTCGCGATCCTCGCGGGCTCCCTCGCGGTCGGCTACCTCCCGCTCGACTCGCCGATCCTGAGCTGGCCGCTGATCGCGGCGCTGCGCGCCTCCGCCGGCGCCACCGAGCTCGGCGTCGTCGCCGTCGTCGGCGGCGGGATCCTGCTGCTCGTCGCCTGGCTGCGCCTGCGCGCGGTCGCGCTGGACGACCGGCCCGGCTCGGTCCGGGCGATCCTGGTCGCCGCGCTGGCCTGGGCCGCTCCCCTGCTGCTCGCCGTGCCGCTGTTCAGCCGCGACATGTTCTCCTACGTCGCGCAGGGCCGGCTGATGACGGCCGGCGTGAACCCGTACTCGAGCGGTGTGGCCACCCTCCCCGGCTGGTTCGCCCTCGGCGTCGATCCGCGCTGGGCCGACACCCCGACGCCCTACGGCCCGCTCTACCTGCTCGCCGAGCAGACCGCCGTGCACGTCGCCGGCTGGACGTTCCCCGAGCTCTCGATCGCGATGCTCCGCGCGCTCTCCGTCGCCGGAGTCGCCGTCAGCGCCGTCTACGCGCTCCGGCTCGCCCGGCTGCGCGGGCTGTCCGTCCCGCTCACCGCCTGGAGCCTCGTCGCCAACCCGCTCACCCTCGTCCTCTTCGTCGTCGCCGGGCACAACGACTCGGTGATGATCGCGCTGATCCTCGCCTCGCTCTACTACGGGCACACCGACCGCCGGGTGGCGGCGGTGCTGCTGATGGGAGCGGCGATCGCGGTCAAGCCGGTGGCGGTCATCGCACTGCCGGTGCTCGCGCTGCTCTGGCTCCGCCACGACGCGACGCTGCGGGAGCGGATCCGCGCCTGGGCTTGGAGCGGCGCCGGCGCGCTCGCCGTCGTGGTCGCGATCGGCCTCGCCGCGGGCGTGGGCGTGGGCTGGATCGGCGCGATGATCGTGCCCGGCTCGATCCTGCACTGGTACGCGCCGATGTCCGCCGTCGTCGTCGCGGTCTCCACTGCCGTGCAGATGACCGGCCACGACCCGGCGACGGCGATCGCCGTGGTCAAGATGCTCGCCCTGCTCGCCGCCGGGCTGGCCGCCGGTGCCCTGATGCTGTCGCGACGGGCGATCGACCCGCTCGCCCGCCTGACCGGCGCGCTGCTGGCCTTCGTCACCGCGTCGACCGCCATCCACCCCTGGTATGCGCTGTGGATCCTGCCGATCGCCGCGCTCTCACGGCCCTGGCGCAGCACCCACCGGCACCTGGCGGTCTACGCCACGGTCTTCCTGATGTGCGTCACGCTCGCCGAGCCGGTCGACGGCGGGGGCGGCGCGGTCGACCAGATCCCGGTCCGCGTCGCGACCATCGCCGCGATCGTCGTCGTCGGCGTCTACGTGCTCGTGAGCTACTCCGACGAGGAGCACGTGGACGCGCGCCGTCTCGTCGGCGCGGTCCCCTTCGGCTCCGAGATCCTGAGCCGCCTCAGCGGCGGCCGCCTCGGCGCCCCGGCCCCCCTGCGCGTCCCGGCCCGCAAGTAGCGGCAGCCCTCGCCTCCCCCTGCTGGTCGAGTAGCCCCGGAGGGCGTATCGAGACCCACCGGCCCCAGCAGGGTGGTCAGGCTCCGTCGGTCCTGCGCGCGCGGCGCTCGAGCGCCGCCTGTGCGGCGGCCGCGGCGGTGTCCTTCTCGGTGCCGCCGAGGACACCCGAGAGCGAGGAGAGCCAGTCGGAGTCGTTCCGCCGGTCGGCGACCGCGTCCACGAAGAGCGGCAGCTCGCTCCTGGTCGCGTGGATCGCGTAGTCCTCACGGCTGTAGTCGGTCGTCTCGGCGTCCGGCGTCGCGGCGTCGTCGCCGCGGTCGTCCTGAGTCATGGTGCCCTCTCAGCGGCCCGGTCCGTCCCGAGCACCCCGTCAGGCTAGCCCTGTTCAGGGGGTGTCGGCATCCTCGCCGCCGCCGCGCGGCAGCGGCCGCCAGACCACGAGCTCGGTCCGCCGCTGCGCGCGCGTGCCGTGCCGGAGGGTGACGACGTCGCCCTCGAGACCCGCTGCGAAGACCCGGCGGCCGGGGCGGTTGAGCAGCTCGTCGGCCAGCGCGGACTCCAGCTCGCGCACGCGCTGCGACAGCGAGAGCACCTGGTTCTCGAGCTGGAGGATGCGCGCGATGCCCTCGAGCGAGACGCCCTCGGAGGAGAGCCGGGCGACCTCGCGCAGCTGCACGACGTCGCGCATCGAGTAGCGGCGGGACTTGCCGGCCGTCCGGGTCGGCCGCACGAGGCCCAGCCGGTCGTACTGCCGCAGCGTCTGGGGGTGCATGCCGGCGAGGTCGGCGGCGACCGCGATCGCGAACACCGGGGTGCTCTCGTCCACGTCTCCTCCTCTCCGGCCGGCCCGCACGGGACCGGGCAGCGCTCCTCACGGACCGCGCTAGTAGCGAGCCTTCTCCAGGATGTCGTCCCGCGGGTTGTCCGACGGCTCGGCTGCCGCGTAGGCCTCGAGGGCGTCGCGCGCCGCGCCGGACAGGTGATCGGGCACCGCGACCTGGATCTCGGCCAGCAGGTCGCCCGTCCCCTTGCCGGTCGCGACCCCGCGGCCCTTGACCCGCAGCACGCGGCCGCTCGGGGTCCCGGGCGCGACGCGGAGCTTGACCGGGTCGCCGCCGAGGGTCGGCACCTCGATCGTCGCGCCGAAGACGGCCTCGACGAAGGTGACGGGGACGGTGACGCGCAGGTTCAGGCCGTCGCGCTCGAAGACCGGGTGCTTGCGCACCGCGACGGTGAGCACGAGGTCGCCGGGCTCGCCCCCGTCGGGGCTCGGGCGGCCCTTGCCGCGGACGCGGATCTTCTGCTGGTCGGCGACGCCGGCCGGGATGCGGACCGAGAGCGCGCGGCCCTCGCCGGTCTGCAGCTGCACCGTGTCGCCCTGGGTGGCGGTGCGGAAGTCGATGGTGGTGCTGGCGGTGACGTCGGCGCCCTTCTGCGGACCGCCGAAGCCGCGGAACCCGCCGCTGGGCTGGCCGAAGCGGCCGCCGCCCGCGTTGCCGAACATGCCGCCGAGGATGTCCTCGAAGCCGGCGGGCGGACCCTGCTGGGTGCTGTACGAGGTGCGGCCGCCGCCGCCCTGGTTGAAGACGTTGCCGAAGACGTCGTCGAAGCCGCCCGGCTGGCCGCCGGCCGTGAAGCGGGCGCCGGAGCCCATCGCGCGGATCTGGTCGTACTCCTTGCGGTGCTCGGCGTCGGACAGGACGGTGTACGCCTCGCTGATCTCCTTGAAGCGCGCCTCGGCCTTCGCGTCCCCCGGGTTGGAGTCGGGGTGGAACTGCCGGGCGAGCTTGCGGTAGGTCTTCTTCAGGTCCGCCGCGGAGACGTCCTTCGAGACACCGAGGATCTTGTAGAAGTCCTTGTCGAACCAATCCTGGCTGGCCATGCGCCTCTTTCTTCTCGGTAGTGCGGCCTGTGCCGTCCTGCGGCCCGGTGCCGTCGTGCGGCCCGGTGTCGTCGTGCGGCCTGCGTCGTGGTGCGCGGCCCCCGCCGCCCGGCAGGGGCCGCCCGTGATCGGGACGGCCCCTGCTCGGGAGCGGAGACTCCGCAGTGGTGCGGGAGGCGGGTCAGTCGGCGGGGACCGCGACGACCACCTTGGCGGCGCGCAGCAGCGAGCCGCCGAGGTAGTAGCCCGACTCGACGACGTCCGCGACCGTGGAGGTCTCGGCGCCGGGAGTGGGCTGCTGGAAGATCGCCTCGTGGATGTTCGGGTCGAACAGGTCGCCCACGGCGCCCGTCTTCACCAGCCCGAGCTTCTCGATGCCGCCGCGCAGCTTCTGCGCGATGGCGGTGAACGGACCGCCCTCGGCGAGGTCGCCGTGCTTCTCGGCGCGGTCGATGTCGTCGAGCACGGGGAGGATGACCTTCACCGCGTCGCCGATCGCCCGCTCCTTGTCGACCTGGCGGTTCGACTCGGTGCGCTTGCGGTAGTTCGCGTACTCCGCGGTGACCCGCTGGAGGTCGGCGAGATGCTCGGCCGCGAGCGTCTCGGCGTCGGACTGACCGGAGAGGAACGAGAGGTCGGCGTCGGAGAGCGTCGTCTCGACGTCGGGACCCTCGGCCTCGATCAGGCCCTCGGTGTCCTGGGCGGACTCGGCCGCCTCGGCTCCGCTGGTCGGCTCGTCCTCGGGCACGCCGTTGTCCGGCTCCTGGTTGTGCTTCCCCATCGCTACTTCGTGTCCTTCGGCTCGTCCTCGTCGATGACCTCGGCGTCGACGATGTCCTCGTCGTCCTTCTTCTCGTCCTCGGCCGGCGCGTCCTGCGGAGCGCTCTGCGCGGCCTGGTCCTGCGAGTAGATGGCCTGCCCGATCTTGGTCTGCGAGGCGTTGAGCGCATCGAACGCGGTCTTGACGGCCGCGTCGTCGTCGCCGGCGAGCGCGGTCTTCAGCGCGTCGACGTCGCCCTGGACCTCGGTCTTGACGTCCTCGGGCAGCTTGTCCTCGTTCTCCTTGATCAGCTTGTCGATCGAGTAGGCGAGGGTCTCGGCGTTGTTGCGGACCTCGGCGGCCTCACGGCGGGCCTTGTCCTCGGAGGCGTGCTCCTCGGCCTCGCGCACCATGCGGTCGATGTCGTCCTTGGGCAGCGACGAGCCGCCGGTGATCGTCATCGACTGCTCCTTGCCGGTGCCCTTGTCCTTGGCGGACACGTGCACGATGCCGTTGGCGTCGATGTCGAAGGTGACCTCGACCTGCGGGATGCCGCGCGGCGCCGGAGCGATGCCGGTCAGCTCGAAGGTGCCCAGGTTCTTGTTGTCGCGGGTGAACTCGCGCTCGCCCTGGAAGACCTGGATCGCGACGGACGGCTGGTTGTCGTCGGCCGTGGTGAAGGTCTCGGACCGCTTGGTCGGGATGGCCGTGTTGCGCTCGATGAGCTTGGTCATGATCCCTCCCTTGGTCTCGATGCCGAGCGAGAGCGGGGTGACGTCGATGAGCAGGACGTCCTTGCGCTCGCCCTTGAGGACGCCGGCCTGCAGCGCGGCGCCGACGGCGACGACCTCGTCCGGGTTGACGCCCTTGTTGGGCTCCTTGCCGCCGGTGAGCTTCTTGACCAGCTCGGCCACGGCGGGCATGCGGGTCGAGCCGCCGACGAGCACGACGTGCGCGATGTCGTCGACCTTGACACCGGCCTCCGCGATGACGTCGGTGAACGGCTTGCGGGTGCGCTCGATCAGGTCGTTCGTGAGCTCCTCGAACTTGGCGCGGGTGAGCGTCTCGTCGAGGTTCGCGGGGCCGTTCTCGGTGAGCGAGAGGTACGGCAGCTGGATGCTGGTCGAGGTGCTCGAGGAGAGCTCCTTCTTGGCCTGCTCCGCCGCCTCCTTGAGGCGCTGGCGCGCGATCTTGTCCTTCGAGACGTCGACGCCGGTCGAGTCCTTGAAGCGCTTGACCAGGTAGTCGACGACGCGCTGGTCCCAGTCGTCGCCGCCGAGGCGGTTGTCACCCGAGGTCGCGCGGACCTGGATGGTGGAGAAGTCGTCGTCCTTGCCCACCTCGAGGAGGGAGACGTCGAAGGTTCCGCCACCGAGGTCGAAGACGAGGATGAGCTCGTCCTCCTTGCCCTTGTCGAGGCCGTAGGCGAGCGCCGCGGCGGTCGGCTCGTTGATGATGCGGAGCACGTTGAGGCCGGCGATCTCGCCGGCGTCCTTCGTGGCCTGGCGCTCGGCGTCGTTGAAGTAGGCCGGAACGGTGATGACCGCGTCGGTCACCTTCTCGCCCAGGTACTGCTCGGCGTCGCGCTTGAGCTTGCCGAGGATGCGCGCCGAGATCTCCTGCGGCGTGTACTTCTTGTCCTCGACCGCGAAGGTCCAGTCGGTGCCCATGTGGCGCTTGACGGAGGCGAGGGTGCGGTCGACGTTCGTCACGGCCTGGCGCTTCGCGGTCTCGCCGACGAGCACCTCGCCGTCCTTGGTGAACGCGACGACGGACGGGGTGGTGCGGAAGCCCTCGGCGTTGGCGATGACGGTGGGCTCGCCACCTTCGAGGACGGCCACGACCGAGTTGGTGGTTCCCAGGTCAATGCCTACGGCACGGGACATATGCGTGTTTCTCCTTCGCGGGCGGCCGTCGGGCCGCCCCTCACTGGTGGATCTTCTGCGGGAAAGTCGTTCGCGGGAGTTGAGCCCCGCACGCTCAAGTTTACGCATGGGTCGCGGGGAGTCAAGTCGAGAGCTGAAAACCTGAGTCGCTTCGACTCAACTCTCAGGCTGCAGAAAACGTCACGCTACCCGCCGTTCTTCCGGTCCCCCTACGGTGAGTCCATGACCGCCGGAACCCTCCCCCGCCCCCGCACCGGCCGCTGGCCCGTCCTCGCCTGGGGGCTGTGGGACTGGGGCAGCGCCGCCTTCAACGCCGTCGTCACGACCTTCGTCTTCACCGTCTACCTCACCACCGACGGCCTCTTCGGCACGCCGAGCGGCGTCTCGGCCGCGCTCGGCTGGACCCTCGCCGGCGCCGGGGTCGTCGTCGCGCTGATCGCCCCGGTCACCGGCCGTCGCGCCGACCTCGGCGGGAGCCGGCGCCGCTGGCTCGGCCTGCACTCCGCGGTCGTCGTCGCCTGCATCCTGCTGATGTTCCTCGTCCGCCCCGACCCGGCCTACCTCTGGCTCGGGCTGGGTCTGCTCGCCGTCGGCACGGTCTTCTTCGAGTTCGCGAGCGTCAACTACAACGCGATGCTCAGCCAGGTCTCCACCCGGGCGAGCGTCGGTCGCGTGTCGGGCTTCGGCTGGGGCATGGGCTACGTCGGCGGCATCGCACTCCTGCTGATCCTCTACTTCGGCTTCATCTCGCCCGAGGTCGGGCTCTTCGGCGTCACCGGCGAGGACGGCCTCGACGTCCGCGTCTCGATCCTCCTCGCCGGCGTCTGGTTCGCCGTCTTCGCGCTGCCGGTGCTGTTCGCGGTCCCGGAGCTCCCGGGACGGGTCGGCGGCGGGGAGCGGGTGAGTGTGCTCGAGTCCTACCGCGCGCTCTTCCGCCAGATCGGGGCGCTCCGCCGCGAGAGCCCGACGACGCTCGCCTTCCTGCTCGCGAGCGCCGTCTTCCGCGACGGCCTGACCGGCGTCTTCACCTTCGGCGGCGTCCTCGCGCAGGGGACCTTCGGCTTCAGCGCGGGCCAGGTCATCCTCTTCGCGATCGCGGCGAACATCGTCGCCGGGGTCGCGACGATCGCCGTCGGCGCTCTCGACGACCGCCTCGGCCCCAAGTCCGTCATCGTCGCCTCGCTGATCGGGCTGATCGTCTGCGGCGGCGCCGTCTTCCTCCTGCACGACGCCGGCGCGACCGCGTTCTGGGTCTTCGGCCTGCTGCTGTGCCTGTTCGTCGGTCCCGCGCAGTCGGCGAGCCGCAGCTACCTCTCCCGGCTGATCCCGGAGGGGCGCGAGGGCGAGATCTTCGGCCTCTACGCCACGACCGGTCGTGCGGCGTCGTTCCTCGCGCCGGCCGCCTTCGCCGCGGCCGTCTCGATCGCCGCGGGCTTCTCCGGCGACGCCGACGTGCAGTACTGGGGCATCCTCGGGCTGGTCGTCGTGCTGGCCGCGGGGCTCGCGCTGCTGCTGCCGGTCAAGACGCCGGCCGCCGCCGCCCGGACGAGCGACTGAACAGCTCGCGGACTCCGATCAGGCGGCGAGCTCCGATCAGGACGCGAGCCAGAACAGGATCAGCAGCAGCGTCACCAGGAAACCGGTGAGGAAGTTGAGCGCGAGGAAGCGCTTCCAGCCCGCGTTCGCCCGCTCGGCCTGTTCGTCGGTCAGCGAGCGGTACGGCCAGACGCTCAGCGCGTAGGGGATCGCCAGCAGCGCGGCGAGCGTCCCCGGCCAGGGCAGCAGCAGCAGGAGCAGTCCGCTGGCGACGTAGGCGCCGATCGCGAAGCGCACCGTCGCCTTCGCGCCGATCACCGTGGCGATCGAGCCGATGCCGCCGGCCCGGTCGGCGAGGATGTCCTGCACCGCACCGAAGGCGTGGCTGGCGATCCCCCAGAGGAAGAACGCGACCAGCAGGGCCCACAGACCCGGCGTCGCCGTCGTGCCCGCGAGCGCGAGGCCGTAGACCGCGGGGCTGACGAAGTGCGTCGCCGAGGTGAGCGAGTCGACGAACGGCCGCTCCTTGAAGCGCAGCCCGGGAGCGCTGTAGGCGATGACGGCGAAGACGCTGATCGCCAGCACCAGCCAGGAGAGCGGCGAGCCGAGCAGCACGAGCGCGATCAGGAACGGGACGTTGGTCGCCACCGCCGCGATGAGCGTCGCGCGATGCTCGCTGCGATCCAGGACCGCGCCCTCGACGCCGCCCTTCCGGGGGTTCCGCAGATCGGACTCGTAGTCGAAGACGTCGTTGATCCCGTACATCGCCAGGTTGTAGGGGATCAGGAAGTAGAGGGTGCCGAGCACGAAGGCGAGGTCGATCTCGCGGGTGGTCAGCAGGTAGGCCGCGGCGAACGGGTACGCGGTGTTGACCCAGCTCAGCGGGCGGCTCGAGACGAACAGCGCGCGCAGCCGCTTCACGGGGCGCTCCGGCGGCGGGCGGGCAGGAGGGTCCAGAGCGCCGGCAGGGCGAGCGCGGCGGCGATCGCGTAGGCGAAGTCCTCGATCGGCGCGACGCCGATCCGGATGCCGGAGATCAGGTCGTCGTCGTAGGCGACGAGGAGCCCGACGCCGATCATGATGTTGTCGAAGACGGCGGTCATCACGAGCAGCACCGCGAGGGTGCCGAGCAACGCGGGCAGCCGGAGCCGGCCGCGGCGGAGCGCGACCACGAGCAGCACCGCGACCACCGCGAGGAACACCGCGTTCAGGAGCAGGTAGGTCACGCGCGCGCCTCCGCCCGCTTCGCGAGGAACCCGTGCACGTCCATCGACAGGTAGCAGAGCAGCGTGAGGAAGAGGACCTCCTCGATCGGCAGCTCCGGCGCGATCTGCAGCCCGGTCATGTACGGCGTCTCGCCGCGGAAGAAGACCCCGAGGCCGATCCCGGCGAGGTCCCAGAGCAGGAAGAACACGACGCCGGCCGGGAGCACGATCGCGGCACGGCGGGCGTCCGCCCAGAAGAACAGGCCGAAGCGCCGGTCGAGCACGACCATCCCGGTGATCGAGACGACGAGCGCGAGCAGGTAGAGCACCCCCACGCGCTACTCCCCCGCGACCGCGACGACCGGCTCGGGCACGGGCTCGGGCGCGGGCTCGGGAGCCACGCTCGGAGCGACCGGCGCCGAGGGCGCGTCGCGCACCGGCAGCGGCTCGGTCGACACGTCGCCGCGCACGCGCTTGAGCATCACCTCGGCGCTGATCACGCACATCGGCAGGCCGATGCCCGGGATCGTCGAGCTGCCCGCGAAGAGCAGCCCGTCCACGTGCGCGCTGGCGTTGCCGGAGCGGAAGAACGCGCTCTGCGAGAGGATGTGCGCCGGTCCGAGCATCGAGCCGCGCCAGGCGCCGAGGTCGCTCTCGAAGTCGGCCGGGCCGATGGTGCGGCGCACCACGATCCGCTCGGCGAGGTCCTCGGCACCGGTCCAGGTCGCGATCTGGCGGATCGCGGCGTCCGCGATCGCCTCGACCTGCGCGTCGCCGGCGCCGTCGACGCCGCCGTGGCCGATCGAGGTGTCGGCCGGGATCGGCACGAGCACGAAGAGGTTCTCGTGGCCCTCGGGAGCGACGCCGGGGTCGGTCGCGCTCGGGCGGCAGACGTAGATCGACGCGGGGTCGGGGACGGAGGGGGTCTCGCCGAAGATCCGGCCGAAGTTCTCGCGCCAGTCGCTCGTGAACAGCAGCGTGTGGTGCTCGAGCTGCGGCAGCGCGCCGCGGACGCCGAGCAGCACCAGCACGGCGCTCGGGCCGGGCTCGCGGTTCTCCCAGTACTCCGGCGGGTAGCTGCGCAGCTCGTCGGGCAGCAGCGACTGCTCGGTGGTGAAGAGGTCCGAGGCGTTGACGACGAGCTCGGCTGGGAGCCGCTTCGTCCCCTCCGGCCCCTCGTACTCGACGCCGACGACCTCGGCGCCGCGCCGGCTGCCGCGCGGGGCGCGGGTCGTGAGGATGCGGGTCGCGGGCGAGGAGGTGCGGACGGTGACGCCCGCCTCCTCCGCCACCTCGGCGACCGCCGCGATCAGGCGGGTGAAGCCGCCCATCGGGTAGAGCACACCGTCGGCCAGGTCGAGGTGGCTCATCAGGTGGTACATGCTCGGCGCCGCGAACGGCGAGGAGCCGAGGAAGACGGCCGGGTAGCCGAGGATCTGCCGCAGGCGGTTGTCGGTGACCGCGGTCGCCGCGAAGGTGTCCAGCGGGGTGAGCAGGAGGCGGCCGAGCCGGCCGGTGCGGCTGAGCACGTCGCGGCGCAGCAGCGGGAGGAAGGACGCGAAGCTGGTGTAGAGGAAGCGGCGCTTGGCCACCTCGTAGGTGTCGCGGGCCGACTCGAGGTAGACCCGCATCCGGGCCCCCGCGCCGGGCTCGATGCTCTCGAACAGGGCGAGGTTCGACTCGAGATCGGCGAGCACGTCGATCGGCTCGTCGATGCCCTGGCTGTAGACCCGGTAGCCCGGGTCGAGGCGCTGGAGGTCGAGGCGCTCGGCGGCGCTCGTGCCCATCAGGCGGAAGAAGTGGTCGAACACCTCGGGCATCAGGTACCAGGAGGGGCCGGTGTCGAAGCGGAAGCCGTCGCGCTCCCAGGAGCCGGCGCGGCCGCCGACGACCTCGCGCTGCTCGAGCAGCGTGACGTCCCAGCCGTCGCGGGCGAGCAGGCCGGCGGAGGCGAGTCCGCCGATGCCGCCGCCGATCACGACGGCGCGGTGCGGGCCGCTCGCCGAGCGCGAGGCGCGGGCGGGGCCGGTGCCCAGGCGCGGGCCGATCGTCGAGACCGCGGCCCGGGCGGCGAGCGCCGCCTTCGTCGCGGTCGGGACACTGACCCGGGCACGGAGGAGCTCCTCGGCGGGGGTCGCGCGGATCCGGTCGGCGAGGGCGGCGAAGAGGGAGTGCGCGAGCAGCACGGCGCGGCGGCTCGAGCGCGGCAGCTCCGGCACGATCGCGCCGGCGGCGGCGAGGTCGTCGTCGAGGTCGGCGAGCAGGGCCGCCTTGTCGGTCTCCGAGAACGCCCGCGGGTCGACGCCCGGGAAGTAGCTGCGGCCGAGGCCGTCGACGTCGGCGGCCAGATCGCGGAGGAAGTTGACCTTCTGGAACGCGGAGCCGAGTCGCCGCGCGCCGGCGACGAGGCGCTCGCGCGCGGCGGGCGAGACGAGGCCCGCGTCGGGTGCGGCGAGGAAGACGTGCAGGCACATCAGTCCGACGACCTCGGCCGAGCCGTAGACGTAGCTCTCGAACGACTCCGGGGTGTGCACGGTCTCGCGGAGGTCGGCGCGCATCGAGGCGAAGAACGGACCCGTCAGCTCGGTGCCGAAGCCGGTCGCCCGCGCGGTGCGGGCGAAGGCGTGGATCACGAGGTTCGCGCTGTAGCCGCTGGCGAGGGCGCGCTCGGTCTCGGCCTCGAAGGCGTCGAGCGACTCCTCGACGGCGGCGCGGTCCAGGTGCGCCTCCTCGGCGACCCCGTCCACGATCTCGTCGGCGACGCGCACCAGCGCGTAGACGTCCTCGACGCGCTCGCGGACACCGGCGCCGAGCAGGCGGGTCGCCAGGCCGAAGGAGGTGGAGTAGCGCCGGATCACCTGCGCGGACGCCTCGTGGGCGACGCGGTCGTACAGTTCGCTCTGCCGGCTCATCGTGCCACCGTACGGCGCCCGCGGGCGTCGAGAAGCATCGGGGCCGAGATCCGCGCGTGGCGAGCGGTCCTCCGCTGCGCAGCCGCCGGTCCGGCGGTCATCGGGTGCGCCCGAGGACGCTGGAGACGAGGGGGCGCATCTCGGTGCGGAACGCCTCCGTCACCGCGGGGGTGTGCAGCGCGTCCCAGGCCCGGTTCGCGAAGTCGCTCGCGAGCGCCTCCGCGTAGCCGCGCGAGCCGCACTCCTCGAGGATGCAGCGCACCCGCTCCGCCGTGTCCGGGTCGAGGTGCTCGTCGCCGATCAGCCCCTCGATCTCCGGCCAGCGGTCGGTGCCGGCCGCGTGCGCGATGAGCACCGTGCGCTTGCCCTCGCGGAGATCGCCGAGCGTGGTCTTGCCGGTCTGCCCCTCGGAGCCGAAGACGCCGAGCAGGTCGTCGACGATCTGGTAGGCGATGCCGATGCCGCGGCCGAACTCGCCGAGCGCCTCGACCGCCGCGTCGTCGGCGCCGGCCAGGATCGCGCCGGCCTGCAGCGGCGCCTCGAACGAGTAGACCGCGGTCTTCATCCGCTCCATCTCGAGCACCTCGTCGACGGAGGGCATGCCAGGCATCAGCGAGAAGTCGACGTCGGCCAGCTCGCCCGCGGCGGAGGCGAAGACGGCCTCGTCGAGCAGGGTGAGCAGCCGGGCGCGGACGCCGTCGGAGGCGCCGACGCCCTCGACCAGGCGGTGCGCGCCGGTGAGCGCGAGGTCGCCCGCGATGACGGCGACGGAGGTGCCGCGGTGCTCGGCGATCGGGATCGAGAGGCCGGCGGTCGTCGCCTCGTCGCGGTAGCTGCCGGAGACGTTGGGGCCGCCGCGGCGGACGAAGTCGCGGTCGATCACGTCGTCGTGCACGATCAGCGCGGTGTGCAGCAGCTCGAAGGCCGCGCCCAGGTGGGCGGACGCCTCCGGGTCGAGTCCGCCGTGCGCCTCGTAGGCCGAGATCACCATCAGCGGGCGGAAGCGCTTGCCGCCGCGGGTGTTCGCCTCGATGGTCTGCCAGAGGGTCAGGTACCGGGGTCCGAGCCGCGTCGCCCGCGAGCGCGCGAGCGAGAAGAACCGGTCGAGGACAGCATCGACGTGCTCCTGCCGCCTTCGGGAGAGAACCACGGGGTCGCGCGTATCCACGGGGTCGAGGCTAACAAACTCGCTTCTCTAGCAATAAGCCGGCTGAGTTCCGCCGTCGTGCTTGACTTACGGTCATGACTTCGGAAGGAATCGCCGTGCGCACCGACGAGCTCGAGCAGCTGGATCTCCTCGAGGAGGTGGTCCTCCTCGACGAGTCCGGGACCGCCGTCGGCGTGGCCGACAAGGCGACCGTGCACGACACGCAGACCCGCCTGCACCTCGCGTTCTCCTGCCACGTCTTCGCCCCCGACGGCGCGCTGCTGGTCACCCGGCGCGCGCTCGGCAAGCGCACCTGGCCCGGCGTGTGGACCAACTCGTTCTGCGGGCACCCCGCTCCCGGCGAGCGGATCGAGGACGCGGTGGTGCGCCGCGCGGAGCGCGAGCTCGGTGCCCGGCTCGAGACGCTCGAGGTCGCGCTGCCGGACTTCCGCTACCGCGCGGTCGACGCCTCCGGGATCGTCGAGAACGAGATCTGCCCCGTCTACACCGCGACCGTGGCGAGCCGCGACGCGCTGAGCCCGCGCGCCGACGAGGTCATGGACGTCGAGTGGGTCGACCCCGAGGCGACGCTCGCCGCCGTCCGCGCGACCCCCTGGGCCTTCTCCCCCTGGCTCGTGCTGCAGCTCCCCCGCCTGCTCGGCTGACGTCTGCCCCCTCCCGCGAGATGCCACTTGTGCACGCGACATGCCGTGGAGAGCGTGCACAAGTGGCATCTCGCGGAGGGGGTCAGTCGCCGTAGACGTCGGTGCGGTGGAAGTTGAGGGACGAGCGGGAGGCGGTGGGGCCGCGCTGGCCCTGGTAGCGCGAGAGGTAGGCGGCCGAGCCGTAGGGCTGCTCGGCGGGCGAGCTCAGGCGGAAGAAGCACATCTGGCCGATCTTCATCCCGGGCCAGAGCATGATCGGCAGCGTCGCGACGTTGCTCAGCTCGAGCGTCACGTGCCCGGTGAAGCCCGGATCGATGAACCCCGCGGTCGAGTGGGTGAGCAGCCCCAGCCGCCCGAGCGAGCTCTTGCCCTCGAGCCGCGCGGCGATGTCGTCGGGGAGCGAGACCTCCTCGTAGGTCGAGCCGAGCACGAACTCGCCGGGGTGCAGGATGAACGCCTCGCCCGCCGGGGTCTCGACCAGGCGCGTCAGCTCGGGCTGGTCCTCCGCCGGGTCGATGTAGGGGTAGCGGTGGTTGTCGAACAGCCGGAAGAAGCGGTCGAGCCGCACGTCGACCGACGACGGCTGGATCATCGCGGGGTCGTGGGGCGAGAGCCCGACGCGGCCGGAGGAGAGTTCGAGCTTGATGTCGCGATCGGAGAGCAGCACGAGGCGAGCTTAGGGCGCGGGGCTTGCTACCATGGGGCGGTGCGCCCGAGCGGCGCCGCGCGAGTGTAGTTCAATGGTAGAACTTCTGCTTCCCAAGCAGATGGCGCGGGTTCGATTCCCGTCACTCGCTCCGACTCCCCCGGGTCTGCCGGCGCTCACGGCGGTTCAGCCGGCGCTCTCAGCTGTAGCGGCGCGTGCCGCAGCGGCACGTGCGGCAGCCGCGTCGAACACCGCGAGGATCTCCGCGGCGATGATCGCGTGGCCGCGCTCGTTCGGATGGTTGACGTACGACATCACGTCCGCCAGAGGCTCGCCGCGCTCCTGCACGGCGCAGAAGACCCGGAACGGGTCCGCCAGCAGCACGCCCTCGCGGCCGGCGAGCTCGCGGATCTGCTCCGCCTGCCGGACGAGGTCGTCGGCGGGGTCGGCGAGATCCGCGGTCAGATCCGGCGACGGCGTGATCAGCACGGGGACGACGCCCGCCTCGAGCACGGAGTCGATCATCGATGTCCAGGCGCGGCGGGAGCGCTCCGGTCCGATCGCCCTGTCGTTCAGCGCGTAGTCGATCAGGACGACGTCCGGGCGATGGCCGAGGACCTCGCTCATCCTCCGCGCTCCCGACTCCGAGTGCTCGCCGCCGACGGCGGTGACGATCGCGTTGAGGACGGCGTGCGGATGGCGCTCCGCGAGCCGGCCGGCGACGACGTGCGGGTAGGAGGCGCGGCGATCGATCACCGGCGTCGCGAAGTAGCCGGAGGGGACGCTGTGCCCATGGAAGACGAGGTTCACCGCCCGGTTGTCGGGCCAGGTCGCCTCCAGCAGGGCGATCACCCGCGCGAGGTCGGGCACTGCGGGAACGGGCGCTGCGCTATCGGGCACGAGCGTCGGCCTCTCGCTTCGCGGGCGGCGCCGTGCTCGCCCTCACGATCAGGGTCGTCGGCACCAGCTCGACGACAGGCTCGTCGGTGACCCCGTGCGCGAGCTGCTCGAGCAGACGCGCCACGCACCTCTCGCCGATCGCCCGGTAGTCCTGGCGGATCGTCGTCAGCGGGGGCGAGAAGTCCTGCGCCTCCGGGATGTCGTTGAACCCCACCACGCTGACGTCCTCCGGGATCCGCAGTCCGTGCTCCGCGAACGCCCGGTAGACGCCGAGCGCGGCCTCGTCGCTGGAGACCAGCACGGCGGTGCACTCGCCGTCCTCGGCCAGGGCTGCGCCCTGCAGGTGCCCGCCGTCGGAGCGCCAGTTGCTGTACCGCACGGGCGGCACGGGTGCTCCCGCCGCGAGGAGGGTCTCTCGCCACGCCGCCTCGCGGCGCTCGGCCGCGTACGAGCCCCGGGGGCCGGCGATGTGGTGCACGGTCCGGTGCCCGAGCTGCAGCAGGTGCTCGACGGCGGCGCGGACACCGCCCGCCTGATCGGCGTCCACCACCGGTCCGCGGGCGCCGGCGGCCGCGTTCACGAGCACCCGCGGGATCTCCGGGAGGGTCAGCTCCTCCGTGTCCCGCAGGTGGGTCTCGACGATGACTATGAGTCCGTCGACGGCCAGCTCACCGAAGCGCGTGAACGCGCCGTTGAGCCCGGTCTGACTGGGCGCCGAGACCGGGACGAGGGTGATCGCGTACCCGGCGGCGGCGGCGGCGCGGGCGATCGAATCGATCGTCCTCGTCATCCCCAGGCTGTCCAGGCTGAAGACGGCGACGCCGATGGTGCGGAACGAGCCGCTCTTCAGGGCGCGCGCCGCGCTGTTGGGCCGGTATCCGAGGGCGCGCATCGCGTCCAGCACGGCGGCCCTCGTCGCGGGGACGACGTTCGACTGGCCGTTGGCGACGCGGGACGCCGTGACGGGCGCCACACCGGCGAGGCGCGCCACGTCCGCGAGCGACGGGCGCCGAGAGGCTTCGGTCATGTCCTCAGTCTGGCTCCTCCGCTCGCGGACGTGGTTCATCACGTCGTCGACAAGATCGTCGCCGGAAAATGAGCCTTGCGCATTTTCATGTGACATGCGATGATGGTAACGCAACCATGCACGAACGACGAAACTCGGATCGTGCACATAGAAGGGACGAAGATGTCTTCTCACACGTCGAACCGCGCGCGTCGCGTCGCGGCCGCAGTCGTGGCAGCGGCGGTCGCCCTCGCCCTCGGCGGGTGCGCCGGCGGGGCCGCGCCGGAGGATCAGAGCCTCCTCGTCTGGACCTGGGACGGCAACGTCCCCCAGATCGCAGAGGCCTACCAGGAGGAGCACCCGGGGGTCGAGATCGAGGTCGTCAACGTGGGCACCGGCATCGACCAGTACACCGCCCTCCAGAACGCGATCGCCGCGAAGTCGGGCGCCCCGGACATCGCCTTCCTCGACGCGACCGCCCTTCCGCAGTTCGGCATCGCGGGCGCGCTGGCCGATCTCGGTCCCCTGGGCGCGGACGAGCTGGCCGACGACTTCGCTCCCGGACCCTGGGCGGCATCGCAGCTGAACGGCAGGACACTCGGGCTGCCCTGGGCGTCGGGCCCGATGGTGATGTTCTACAACCAGGCCGTCTTCGATCGGCTCGGCGTCCAGGTGCCGACCACCTGGTCGGAGTACGTGACCGCGGCCGAGCAGCTGCACGCCGCGGACCCCGAGGTCTACATCCTGAACGACTCCGGCAACGCGGGTCTCACGACCAGCCTGATCTGGCAGGCGGGCGGCACTCCGTTCGAGGTGGACGACGCCGAGGTGGCGATCGATCTCGCCGACGCCGGCACCACGAGGTACTCCGAGAACTGGCAGAAGCTCATCGACGCGGACCTGCTCGCGCCCGTCGCCGACTGGAGCGACGACTGGGTGAAGATGCTCGGCGCCGGCCGGATCGCGACCCTCCCCGCCGGAAGCTGGATGGGATCGGCGCTGATGGGGAGCGTGCCCGATGCGGCCGGTCAGTGGCGGGTGGCTCAGCTCCCGCAGTGGGAGGCGGGCGAGCAGGTCGCGGCCGAGCACGGCGGCGGCGGGTTCTCGGTGCTCGAGAGCAGCTCGCAGAAGGAGCTCGCCTACGACTTTCTGGAGTACACGACCAAGGGCGCCGGCGTCGACATCATCAAGGAGAACGGGCTGTGGCCGGCCTACCGGCCCGCCACGGAGTCCACGGCGTTCCTCGATGAGCCGAACGACTACTTCGGCGGCCAGAAGGTCAATCAGCAGTACGCGACCGCGTCGGCGAGCGTTCCCGGCGACTTCGAGTTCCTGCCCTACCAGGTGTACGCCAACGGGGTCTTCAACGACTCCGTCGGGAAGGCCTACACCAAGGACATCAGCCTGGAGGAGGGCCTGCTCGAGTGGCAGGCGTCGCTGGACGAGTACGGCGCCCAGCAGGGCTTCACCGTCGAGAAATGAGGCCGGCGGTCCCGGGCCCCGGGCCCGGGACCGTCCCGAGACAAGGATCGCCATGACCTCGACCACTCCGATGCGCCGTCGGCGCTCGCTCCGCCCGCAGTGGCCCGCCTGGGTCCTGCTGACACCGTTCCTCGCCGCCTTCGTGCTCGTGTTCGCGGCCCCGATCGTCTACGCGGTCGTCACCAGCCTGTTCCGCACGCAGCTGCTCACCGGCACGGTCTTCGTCGGACTCGACAACTACGTCCGTGCAGTGGGGGACCCGAAGCTCTGGCAGGGGCTGACGACGGTGCTGCTCCTGCTCGGAGTGCAGGTCCCGATCATGCTCGGCGTCGCCCTCGGGCTCGCGCTGGCGATCGACAGCGGCCGACTCCACGGGATGCGGTTCCTCCGCATCTCCGTCTTCCTCCCCTACGCGGTCCCGGCCGTCGTCTCGACCCTGATCTGGGGCTTCATGTACAGCTCGCGATACGGACTGATCGGCTCCCTCAACGACGCGCTCGGCCTCGATCTGCCGGATCCGCTGCGCGCGGACCTCATCCTGGCGTCCATCGGGAACATCGTCACGTGGGAGTTCATCGGCTACAACATGCTGATCTTCTACTCGGCGCTGCGGATCATCCCGCGATCGCTGTACGAGGCCGCGGCGATCGACGGTGCCGGAGAGCTGCGGCTCATCCGCTCGGTCAAGCTGCCGGGCATCCGCGGCGCGCTGCTCGTGACCGTCGTCTTCTCGATCATCGGCAGCTTCCAGCTCTTCAGCGAGCCGAGCATCCTGCAGGGGCTCGCGCCGAATGCCATCTCGTCGTTCTTCACTCCCAACCTCTACGCGTTCACCCTCTCGTTCTCCGGCCAGCAGATCAGCTACGCCTCCGCGGTGTCGATCCTGCTCGGGCTCGTGACGGCGGCGATCGCGTTCGCGGTGCAGGTCCGCACCCTCCGGAGGACGGACGCATGACCGGGCGCCTGTACACCCTCGACAGCCCGCGGCGGAGCATCCCGCTGAGCCTGGTCTGCGGCCTGGTCGTCCTCTACACCCTCCTGCCGTTCCTGTGGCTGGTGATCAACGCGACGAAGACCGAGGAGGGGCTGGCCTCGTCCTTCGGACTCTGGTTCGCGGGGGACTTCACCCTCGTCCAGAACATCGTCGAGACCCTGACCTACCAGGACGGCGTCTTCGTGCGCTGGCTGGCCAACACCCTCGTCTACGTCGTCGTCGGCGCCGGCGGAGCGACTTTGTTCGCCGCGCTCGGCGGCTACGCCCTCGCCACCTACGAGTTCCGGGGCAAGCAGTTCGTCCTCGGAGCCGTGCTCGTCTCGGTCGCCGTGCCCGGCGCCGCCCTCGCGGTGCCCACCTTCCTGCTGTTCAGCCAGCTCGGCCTGACGAACACGATGTCGGCGGTCATCGTGCCCTCCCTCGTCTCGCCGTTCGGCCTCTACCTGATGTGGAACTTCGCCCGCGACGCCGTCCCGCTCGACCTCCTCGACGCCGCGCGCATCGACGGCGCGGGCGAGTTCCGGGTCTTCTGGACGGTCGCCGCTCCGCTGCTGGCACCGGGAACGGTGACGGTGCTCCTGTTCAGCGTCGTCGCCGTCTGGAACAACTACTTCCTGCCGCTGATCATGCTCCGGAACCCGGACCTCTACCCCCTCACTCTCGGCCTGAACGCCTGGAACAACCAGGCCTCGACTGCGGGCGGCGACCCCGTCTACAACCTGGTGATCACCGGCTCGCTGCTGACGATCGTCCCGCTGATCGCGGTGTTCCTGCTGCTGCAGCGCTACTGGCAGTCGGGGCTGGCCGAGGGCGGCGTGAAGGGCTGATGCAGGATCCGGCGCAGGGGCCGGCGAACGGCGCCGACGAGCACGATCGACGACGAAGTCCGATCAGAGGAGAGACGACCATGACCACCCGTACCACCGAGCTCCCGGCGAGACTCGCCGTCTGCCTCTGGGACTTCACCTGGTTCACGCAGACGCGACCCGGAGAGCCGTTCCACGATCTGGACGCCGCCCTGCAGCAGACCGTCGAGCGCGGCTACAACACCGTCCGCATCTGCGCGGCACCCCTGCTGCTCTTCGGAGACCACGAGCTGGACACGTCCGCCCTCCGCTTCGCCCGGATCGCCGACGGAGTCGGCCAGGGCACGCGCTGGTACAACGTCGAGGGCGGGGACACGCTCGACCTGAGGGCGCGCCTTCTGGAGCTCTTCCGGCTGGCGAGGAAGCACGGGGTGGTCGTCATCGTCTCGTCGTGGGAGTACCAGCAGAGTCCCGCCTTCCTGGCCGACTCCTGTTGGCACGACATGCTGAGCGCGATCGCGCCGGAGGATCGGTGCCTGGCGCTCGCGCGCTCCCTCTCGCGGATGCTCGACCAGCTGACCGCTCTCGACCTGGTCGACACCGTCGCGTACGTGGAGCTGCACAACGAGGTCGATCTCTCCCGCCTGCGCGAGGCCGCCGACCCCGGCGACGACGTCTTCCGGGCGCTGCGCCCGCTCCTCACGGAGGCCTTGGCGGTGCTCCAGGAGGACCATCCCGAGATCCTCTCGACCGTGTGCTACGGCGTACCGCCCCACCTCGACCTCGAGGCCGTCCCGGAGAACGCGCAGGTCGCACACGCCCACTTCTACGTCTACGGAGTGCTCGGCGCCCTCGAGCAATGGGCCGGGGTGCGGGCCGACGCGCCGCACTTCCCGTCGCCCGAACTGGTGTCGCTCCTCCGCGACGACGCTCCGGCGTTCGAGGACTGGAGCGCGTCGATCCCTCCCTGGCGACTCGCCGCCACCGGGATCTCGCCCAGCATGTTCTACGCCTACGACTGGGTGGACCCGCGGAAGTGGGACGCCTGGCTGGAGCGCGAGTACGTCGATCATCGGGAGTCGATGCGGGCGGCGATCGACGAGCGGCTGGAGGCGTTCGCGGAGCTCGGCCGGGTCCGGGGCATCCCCGCCGTCATCGGCGAGGGCTGGATCGGCTACACCCCGCTGCACGCCGACTTCGAGGACGGACCGCTCGGCCAACAGCTGGCCGAGCACGCCGTGCGGCGCTGCGCCGAGCTCGGCTACTGGGGCACCCTCCCCGGCTCCAACAGCGCCCCGCACCACCCGGGCTGGGACAACGTCGTCTTCCAGCGGACGGTGAACGGCCTCTTCCGGGATTCCGCCGCGTCGATGTCGACGCGGGCCTGACCGCCCGGCGCTCCGCAGGCCGGGCAGCGCGCACCGGGCCGCCGACGGCAGCGACACCGACGGCAGGGACACCGACGGCAGCGACACCGGAGCCGCAGCACGAAGGCGCGGACATCGAAGACCACCCCTCAACAAAGGAGTTGACATGAGAACGAACCGGACTCGTCGAGCACCTCGACGAGCACGCCTCGCCGTCGCGGGGGCACTCGCCGTCGCGACAGCGGCGGCGGGCCTCGCCACCGGACCGGTCGCCGTCGCGGCCGCCCCGGTCACGATCGGGATCCATCCCGGCACGTCCTACCAGACCATCCAGGGCTGGGGCACCTCCCTGGCCTGGTGGGCCGAGGGATCGGGCAGATGGGCCTCCGTGCCCGCCAGGGAGGCGCTCGCCACCGCGCTCTTCGATCCCGTGGACGGGCTCGGCTTCACGGTCGCCCGCTACGTGTACGGGGCCGACGGCCCCGCCAACACCTGCGCGGCCACCCAGTGGCCCGAGTCGGACTTCCACTCCTTCCAGCCGACCCAGGGGACCTACGACTGGGCGGACACCTCCGGCCAGACCTGGATGCTGCGCGCCGCTCAGAAGCGGGGGGCGAACGTCTTCCAGGCCACGAACTACTCGGCACCCGTCTGGATGACGAAGACCGCGTGCTCCATGGGCGACTTCTCCGCACCCGGCACCGACAACCTCGACCCCGCGTTCTACGACGACTACGCAGCGCACCTCGCCACCGTCACGCAGCACCTGCAGACCACGACGGGCGTGCCGATCTCCTCGATCGAGCCCTTCAACGAGCCGAAGGACACCACCTGGCCGGCGCTGCTCCAGGACTACCCGACACCGGGAGTGACGACGCCGATCGGCACCCAGGGGATGAACGCGTCGCAGGCGACTCAGAACGCCGTGTACCAGGAGCTGATCGCGGCGCTGAGCAGCCGCGGGATGACCCCGTCGACGGGGATCGCCGCGTCCGACGAGGTCAGCGTCGCCAGCACGGTGGCCGGCGTCAACTCCTACTCCCCCGCGGTGCGCGACGGCCTGACCCAGATCGACACCCACGACTACGGCGGAGGCGACGGGAACGCGGTGCGGCTCGTCGCCGAGCGCGAGAACACGAGCCTCTGGATGTCCGAGTGGGGCAGCAACGGCGATCGGGACGATACGAGCCCGACGTCGATGGGCGCGGCGCTCGAGCTGTCCTCGCGGATCATCAAGAACCAGGACGAGATGCATCCCGAGGCGTGGGTGATCTGGCAGGCCGTCGACGGCCCGACCAACGGCGGGAAGCTCAACGACCTGTGGGGACTGGTCTACGCGGACTACGCGGCGAGCGGCTCCGGCGAGCTGACGTTCCCGAAGCGCTACTACGCCATGGGGCAGTACTCGAAGTTCCTCCGCCCCGGCTCGGTGATGATCGCCGACACCGACCCCTCGACGATGACCGCGTACGACTTCGGCTCCGGGAAGCTGGTCGCCGTCGCGACGAACAGCTCGGGTGCGGCCCGCGACATCGCCCTCGACCTCCGCGCCTTCGGAGGGACGGCCTCGGCGACCGCGTTCCGCACCTCGGCGACGGAGAGCATCGCGCCGGTCAGCGCGGGCACGATCGCGGGCTCGACACTCACGTCCTCCCTGCCCGCGAACTCGATCACGACGTTCGTGATCGACGGATTGAGCTACTCCGGCGCGAACGCCCGCATCCAGGTCGACGACGCCACCATCGGAACGGGCGCGAACCAGTGGTCCTACAGCGCCGGCTGGGGCCACTGCGCCGCCGCGGCGTGCGGGGACCCGCAGAACCTGCATGCGGGAACGACCAGCTACACCGGGCAGAAGGACGCGACCGCGACGCTGTCGTTCACGGGGACGAAGGTCGCGCTGCGCGGCGTGACCGGCCCGACCGCCGGGATCGCCCGCGTGTCGATCGACGGCGGACCGCCGACGGACCTCGACCTCTACGCCGCGCAGCGGCACGGTGACCAGCTGATCTGGCAGAGCCCCGACCTCGCGTCGGGACCGCACACGCTGGAGTTCCGCCACACGGGGCGCTTCAACCCGCAGGCGAGTCAGAGCGTCTCCGCGCTGGACCGGGCGGAGGTGACCACGACGGCGGCCCCCGCGGCGGGGAGCCTGGTGTCCCAGGCCGACCCCGGCACCGTCCGCAACGACCTGACCGGAGAGGTCGGCCTGTCGTTCACCACGGGAGCCTCGCCGGTCACGGTGACCGCGCTCGGGCGCCAGCTCGTCACCGGCTCGACGACGGGCGTGCACCAGCTGAGCCTCTACGACTCCACCACCGGGACGGCGGTGGCGACCGCCGCACTCGACACCGCGGTGAGCGAGACCGACGGTCTGGGCTTCCAGTACCGGCCGCTCGCCGCACCGGTGACGCTCGCGGCCGGTCGCACCTACCACCTTGCCAGCGCGGAGGCGGCGGGCGGGGACCAGTGGCGCGAGTTCGACAGCACGGTCGCGCTGCGCCCCGGCTTCACCGCGAACGGCCCGGCTTACCGGCTCCCGGGAGGAACCTGGACAGTGTTCGGTGCCACGCCGACCAAGGGCTACGGGCTCGTCAACCTTCTGACGAGCCCCTAGGCGCTCGGCGCCCCGGGGGCTCGTCGACAGTCCGACGAGCCCCCGGGCGCTCAGCCCGACACGCCGACCGGATCGGCGCCGATCCGCCGATCCGGCCCCTCGACGGTGCAGGCTGGACGGGTGAGCGAGCTCGTCCAGATCCCGTCTCCGGGCATCGCCCTCGAGTACGGGCACCCCGGCCGCCCCGTCGTGGTGATCCTGCACGACGTGTTCGGCCGGCTGCCCTGGCTGGAGCCGTTCGCCGAGGCCGTCTCGAAGCACGGCTACCACGTGCTCGTCCCCGACCTCTACGACGGCTGGGCCACGCTCGCCGCCGAGGACGCGTGGGACCTCGCCGCGATGGCGGCGCAGGACCGCGCCCTCGCCTCCGTCGCCGACGCGGTGCGCACCGGGGCGGCAGCCGGCGCGGCCCGCTCCGCGATCATCGGCTTCGGCTTCGGCGGGCGGCTGGCGCTGCTCGTCGCCGCCACCGGTCTCGTGGACGCCGTGGTCGCCTACTACGCGACCCTCGGCCGGGAGGAGCACGCGCTGGTGCCCTGCCCGACGCTGCTGCACTACGCGCAGAGCGACGACTGGCCGGAGGGCGACGACCCGGAGTCGTTCGTCGGCCGGCTGAAGGAGGCGGGCACGCCCGTCACCGCGCACACCTACCCGGACACCGGGCGGCACTTCGCGAACGCCACCCTGCGGGAGTCGGTCAGCCCGTCCGCCGCGGCGCTCGCCTACGCGCGGACCCTGTCGTTCCTCAACCCGCAGCTGATCGACTGCTGACGCACCGACCGGCGAGCCGGCTCCGGGCGCTCAGCCCTGGACGTCGTGCAGGTGGTGCTGGACGTCGTGCAGGTAGTACTTCGCGATCGTCTCGACCGTGAAGGACGCGCCGTCGCTCCGGCGACCAGGGCGCTGCCACTGCCTGCCGTCGACGCCCTCGAAGACGTGGCCGATGCGGTCCGCCTCCTCGACGAGCTCGCGGCCGACCGCCGCGGGGTCCTGCTGGTCGTAGCGCTCCTCGACCGCCGCCACGTCCTGATCCCAGTTGGGGAAGAGCGGGTCGTCGCCCTCGAGCATCAGCCCGAGGCGCAGCCGGTAGATGCGGTGCACGTCGCGCACATGCGCGGCGTACTCCAGCGGCGACCAGGTCTCGTCGTCGGGGCGGCCCGCGGCGTCCTCGCGCTCGAGGACGTACGGCCAGGCGGCGGCGTTCTGGCGGATCAGTGCGGGGACGGCGTCCGGCTCGACGAGCGAGGCGTCGAAGCCGCACTCGAGGCAGGGGCGCTCGAGCACCCAGGTCCAGTCCTTGGTGTCGGGAGTGATCGGCATGGGTCCAGGGTAGGACCGCTCAGCAGGGGCGCGCGCCCTGGACGGCGCCGCGCTCGCCGTCGGCCGTCCACGGCAGCTGGGGCAGCCCGGTGTCGCCGGCCGCCGCGCCCTGCTCGACCGCGATCGCCGCGAGGGCGCGCGCGGCGGAGGCGGCGAAGCCGTCGCCCGCGGTCGAGCTGTTGAAGGCGACCGCGACCGTCAGCCCCGACTCCGGATCGGAGTAGGCGGCGGTGAGGAAGCCCGGCGCGATGCCGGAGAACCCGCGCAGCGGGCCGGCCTGGTGGCCGCCGAGACCGGCGAGCAGCCACTCCGCCCGCCCCTGACCCTGCGGGACGGGATCGGCCCACATCGCCTCCCCCGCGGGCTCGGACGCCAGACCCTGGGCGAGGCGGCGCAGATCGTCGAGATCGGTGACGGCGCCGCCGGCCGCTCCGAGCGAGGAGGGCGAGGCCTGGGACAGGTCGCGGGGGACCCCGCACTGGACAGCGCCGGAGCGCGGGTCGAGGGCGGCGGAGAAGCCGATCATCGCCGGGCCGGGCACCTCGAGCTCGGAGTCGCCGGGGAGGCGGGTGCTGCTCAGGCCGTAGCGGGGCACGATGTACTCGTCGTACAGCGACTGCATGCTGCGCCCCGTGGCCTGCGTCGCCACTACGCCGGCGAGCAGCGGTCCGGTCGAGGAGTCGGCCCACGCGGCGCCCGGCTCGGCGATCGGCGCGCTGACCTGCGCGGCCGAGATCAGCTCGAGCGTGGGCCACTCGCGGGCGGGGTTCTGCACCACGGTCGGCCAGAGGATGGAGCGGAAGTCGGCGAGGCCGGAGGTGTGCGAGCAGAGCTGGCGGAGGGTCATCCCCTCGATGCCGGGGAGCGACGTGAGGGACTCGCCCACGTCGGCGTCGAGATCGAGCGTCCCCTTCTCCGCGAGCGCGACGACGACGTCGCAGGTCATCGCCGCGGTCCCGCCGGTACCGAGGCGCACGTGCGTCTCGGTGGTCACCGGGGTGGCCTCGGAGTCACCGATCGAGCCGACCGCGGTCTCCCAGCCGCCGGCCCAGGGCGACCAGACGCCCGCGATCGCGCCGGTGGCCCCCGCGGCGCCCTGCGCCTCCACGAGGAAGCCGGAGAGCGCGGTCCCCAGCTCGTCGGGCACGGGCCCGGGCGGCGCGTCCGGGACGACCGAGTCGGCACCGCCGGTGCAGCCGGTGAGGGCGAGGACCAGAGCGGTCACGACGAGAGCCCCGACCCGGGTCGGCCTGCGGCCACCGATCATGCCGTTCGACTCCCCCCGAAGACGCGTGCTGGAACCCCTCCACTGTACGGGCGCGGTCTCGCGCAGCACGGGGCGGGGGCCGGCGCGGGGGCTTTCGTGTCCCGACCGTGACCCGGAACCACGCGGATCCGGATCCGGCCACCCCTTTTCCAAACCGTCTGAGCGGCTGCTACGAAGAAGGGACAAGCGACGCGGAGGCGTTGCCCGGAAGGAGAAGAGGAATCATGCGCACATCACCGAACCGGCTGCTCGCCACGCTCTTCGGCGCGGTCTACGTGGTCGTCGGACTGCTCGGCTTCGTCGTCACCGGCGGCGTCCAGTTCCTCGCGACGGAGGGCGGACTGCTCCTCGGCATCTTCGAGGTCAATCCGCTGCACAACATCGCGCACCTGCTCATCGGCGGCGCGCTGCTGATCGCCGGTCTCTCCACCACCTCGGCGGCCAAGACGGTCAACACGACGGTCGGCGCGGTCTACCTGCTGCTCGGCGTCGTCGGCTTCTTCCTGGTCAACACCGCACTCAACGTGCTCGCGCTGAACACCGCCGACCACTTCCTGCACCTCGCCAGCGCGCTCGTCCTCCTCGGAGTCGGGCTCACCGCCGACAAGGGCGCCCGGGCGCGCACCGCCGTCGCCTGACCCGGAGCGGATCCGTCCGCTCCCCCCAGACTCCGTCCGCCGCGGGCCCGCCGTTTTCCGCGGCGGACGGACCGAACGGCCCCGGACGACACGATGCGGTGTGTCGATCCGGGGCCTCTTCCTCTTGCACCTCCACCACGATCGGAGACCGCGATGAGCACCGTCGCCCGCGGCAACGCCGCCTTCGCCGGGATCGGCGCCGGCCTCGTGCACCTCTCCCTCGCCGCCGGGCAGCTCGACGCGGGGACCCTCCCGCTCGCCGCCCTCGGTGTCGTCGAGCTGGTCTGGGGTGTCGTCGTCCTCGCCCGCGACCGGATCGTCCTCCCGCGGACCGCGCTCGCCGTCACCGGGGTCACCGTCGCCGGCTTCGTCCTCGCGATCGCCGCAGGTCTGCTCCGCGATCCCCTACCGGCCCTCGCGGCGGGCGCCCTGCAGCTCGTCGCCGCGGCCATCGTCGCGGCGACCCTCCGCTCGCAGCGCACCGCGGAGCGGCCCGTCTCGGCCCCGCGCGCGGTCCTCGGTCTCTTCGCGGGCGCGCTCCTCGTCTCCGCCCTCGCGACGCCCGCGCTGTCCGCCTCCTCCGAGGGCTCGCACGACATGGGCGGGATGATGACGACGGTCACCGACAGCGGGCACTCGCACTGAGCCCTGCCCTGGCGACCGCGGTGCCTTCGAGCTAAGGTAAGGGCAACCTAAGACGCCGAAGGAGGCCGCCGTGCCGAACGTCTCGAACGTCACCTCGTTCTCGCAGGCCCTTCGCACGCGCCTCGGTCGGTCCGCCGCGGACGACGAGGTCTCGGCCTTCATGACCGCGCTGATGACCGGGTCCGGCAGCCGCGACGACTACGTCGCGATGATCGCGCAGCACTACTTCGTCTACGAGGCGCTCGAAGCCGTGGCGGAGGCGATGGCGGGCGACCCGGTCGCCGCGCCGTTCATCTCGCCGAAGCTCACCCGGCTGCCCGCCATCGGCGAGGACCTGCGCTTCCTGGTCGGCGAGGACTGGCGCTCGCGGATCAGCCCGCTCCCCTCCACGGCGGCCTACGTCGAGCGGATCCGCACCGTCGCGAGCGGCTGGAGCGGCGGCTTCGTCGCCCACCACTACACCCGCTACCTCGGCGACCTCTCCGGGTGCTCGATCGTGCGGAGCCTGCTGCAGCGGCGCTTCGGCTTCGAGACCAACGGCGTGGGCTTCTACCTCTACGGCGAGATCGCGACGCCGTCCTCCTTCCGCGCGGTCTACCGCGAGCAGCTCGACGCCGCCGGCTGGGACGAGGACGAGCGCGAGCGCGTCATCGCCGAGGTGGCGGAGGCGTACCGGCTGACCACCGCGGTGTTCCGCGACCTGGCCGGCTCGCGCGCCGCGGCCTGACGGGCCGCTCAGGGGCTCAGGGGCTCAGGCGCTCAGGAGGACGCGGACTCCGGCTCGGCGACGGCCGCGGGCTCGGCCCGGCGCTCGGACATGAAGCGCAGCACGTCCTTGTCGACGATGATGTCGCTCGGCCGGAGCGGCCGGGTGAGGTAGAGCCCCTCGAGGCTCGTGATGCGGCTGAGCGCGACGTAGGTCTGACCGGGGGCGAACGCTCGCGAGCCGAGGTCGACCACGGCGGAGTCGTAAGTCTTGCCCTGCGACTTGTGGATCGTGACGGCCCAGGCCAGGCGCAGCGGGAACTGGGCGAACTCGGCGACGATCTCGCGGGTCAGCTTCTTGGTCGCGGCGGAGTAGGAGTAGCGGTAGCGCTCCCAGGTCGCGGGCTCGACCTCGTGCACCTCGCCGTCCACCTCGACCCAGACCGTGCCGGCCACCTTGGTCACGCGGCCGATCGTGCCGTTCACCCAGCGCTGCTCGGCGTCGTTGCGCAGGAACATCACGTGCGCGCCGATCTTCAGCTCGAGGTTCTGATCGGCCGGGTACGCGCGGCCGCCGAAGTCGCCGCTGATCTCGGCCGAGGCGGTCTTGACCGGGCCCTTGAGCCGCGCGAGGGCGGTCTGGTTGATCCGGTTGACGGTGTCGTTGCGGGTCGCGAGGGTGATTGCGTCGTTCTCGGGCGGCGTGCGCGCACCGGCGGCGTTGAGGACGTCCGCGATCTCCTTGGTGACCATGCCGAAGCGCACCGCGTTGAGCATCCACTTGAAGCGCTCGTCGCTCTGGCGGTGGATCCTCCCGAGCTCGATGATCCGCAGCGGCGCCTCCTGCCAGACCAGCGCGTCGAAGAACCAGAGCGAGCGGTAGCGGTCGGCGAAGTAGGCGCGCTCCTCCGGATCGCCCGGAACGGGCGCGAGCTGGAACGGGTCGCCGAAGAGGACGACCTGGACGCCGCCGAACGGCTCGGACCGGCGCTGCCGCGCCTGGCGGAGGCTGCGGTCGATTCCGTCGAGGAGATCGGCGTTGACCATCGAGATCTCGTCGATGACGAGGGTGTCGATGGTGTTCAGGAGCTTCCGCAGCTCGGGCGGCTGATCGAGGTCCGAGTCGGCGATGACGCCGATCGGGAGCCGGAAGAGCGAGTGGATCGTCTGCCCGCCGACGTTGAGCGCGGCGACACCGGTCGGCGCGCAGATGACGATCTGCTTGTCGGTGTTCCAGCTCAGGTGGTTGAGCAGGGTCGACTTGCCGGTGCCGGCGCGGCCCGTGACGAACAGGTGCTCGCGGGTGTTCTCGATGAGGTCGAACACCCGCTGCTGCTCGTCGGAGAGGGTCGGCTGGGTCACCGCTCCACTGTACCCAGCCGACCCCCGCACCCCGGCGCCGCGGTCAGACGTCGCGGACGCGGGTCGCCGTCAGCGCCGGGACCCAGACGGCGAGGAGCCACCCGGCGCTGGCGAGCAGCGCGGACGTCGTACTGATCTGCTCCACGCCGGAGCCCTCGCTCGGGACGCTGGACAGCGCCAGCCCGAGGTTCGAGAGCAGATAGGGGCTGACGTCGATGATCCACTGGGCCTGCAGCAGACCGCCCGCGATGCTCGCGAGCAACGGCAGCACGAAGAGCACGCCGACCGAGAGCCCGATGGCCGCCGCCGTGCTGCGCAGCAGCGCCGCCACGGCGACCGAGAACGCCCCGATGACCGCCAGGAAGAGGCCGCCGCCGAGCAGGCTGCCGAGCACGCCGTCGTCGAGCAGCGAGGTGGGCGTGCCCTTCGCCGCGAGCATCCCGGCGATGACGGCGAACGAGCCGACGCAGGTGAGCACGCCCACCACGAAGGACGCGACGGCCACGACGAGCCCGCGGGCGAGGAGCGACGGGACCCGGCGCGGCACGGCGGTGTAGGTCGAGCGGATCATCCCGGTGGAGTACTCGCCGCCGAGCGACAGCGCTCCGAGGACGGCGATCACCAGGCCGACGAACTGCAGGTGCAGGGTCGCGCCGCCCGCGACGAACGCGGAGACGGAGCCCTCCTTCGGCGGCGTGACGACGGCACCGAGGGCCAGGGCCAGAGCGAGCGCCAGGAGCACCGAGACGACGATCGACCACCAGGTCGAGCGGACGGTGACGAGCTTGAGCAGCTCGGAGAGGACGACCCCGTCGAGGCGGAGCCTCACCCCGCTCGGGGCGTCGCGGGCGGGGCTCGGGGCGGTCGCGGTCATCGGGAGGCTCCTTCGAGGGGCTGGGATCCGTGCGGCTGGGCGGCGGTGTACTCGACGGCGTCGGCCGTCATCGCGACGTAGGCCTCCTCGAGCGAGCGGGTCAGCGCGGTGAGCGCGTGCAGCACCGCTCCGGCCTCGTGGGCGAGCGCGCCGATCACCGGCGCCTCGAGCCCCTCGATCTCGAGCCCGCCGCCCGTGAGAGCGACCGCAGCACCGCGGGCGGCGAGGAGCGCGGCGAGTCGCACCGAGTCCGGGCTCTCGACGCGCACGCGCGGCCGCGCCTCGGCGAGGAAGTCGTCCAGCGGGGCGTCGGCGAGGATCCGGCCCCGGCCGAGGACGATGATGTGGTCGGCGGTCTGCGCCATCTCGCTCATCAGGTGCGAGGAGAGCAGCACGCAGCAGCCCTCCGCCGCCTTCGCGCGGACGAAGTCGCGGACCCAGCGGACGCCCTCCGGATCGAGGCCGTTCACCGGCTCGTCGAGCAGGAGGGTCCGCGGGTCGCCGAGCAGCGCGGTCGCGATGCCCACCCGCTGGCCCATGCCGAGCGAGAAGCCGCCGACGCGCTTGCGCGCGACGCTGCCGAGGCCGACGACCTCGATGACCTCCTCCACCCGGGAGCGCGGGATGCGGTGGGTCGCGGCGATCACGCGCAGGTGGTCGCGGAGAGTACGGCCGCGGTGCGTCGCCTTCGCGTCGAGCAGGGCGCCGACCTCGGCGAGCGGCGCGGCGTGCTCGCGGTAGGGCCGGCCGTTGACCAGCACCGAGCCGGCGGACGGCCGGTCGAGACCGACGATCATCCGCATCGTCGTCGACTTGCCGGCGCCGTTGGGTCCGAGGAATCCGGTCACCCTCCCCGGCGCCACGGTGAAGTCGATCCCGTCGACCGCGGTCTTCGCTCCGTACCTCTTGGTCAGGCCTCGTGCCTCGATCATGCGCTCCCCTTCTCGCAGCGCTGCGCCTCGAGCCCGCGGGACGCGGGCGAGGTCGGACAGCAGCGGCCAGCATAGGAAGCGCCCGCGGAGCCCGCTCGGGGCTGTCGCGGGACGTCCGTCGACCGGGAACGACTCGACCCGGGACGACTCGACCCGGATCGGAGACGGCCCGGCTCAGCCGCGCTTCTGCAGGGCGGCCAGGCGGTCGTTGTACGCGGTGAGCTCGGCCTCGCCGGTGCGGTCGGCCTGCCGGTCGAGCCGCTTGGAGTCGCGCGCGTCCGAGCGGCTCCACATCACCGCGACGATGATCGCGAGGGCGAGCGTGGGGATCTCGCCGATGCTCCAGGCGATGCCGCCGGCCGCCTGCTGGTCGTCGAGGGCGTTCGTGCCCCAGCCCATCGCGCCGTACCAGTCGGCGAGCAGGAGGCCCTCCCCCGTCATCAGCGCCAGGCCGAAGAAGGCGTGGAACGCCATCGTGCCCAGCAGCAGCAGCAGGCGCATCGGGTAGGGCACGCGGTGCACGCTCGGGTCGACGCCGATCAGGACGCTCACGAAGAGGTAGCCGGTGATCAGGAAGTGGACGATCATCCACTCGTGGCCGATGTGGTCGGTCGTCGCCCAGCGGAAGAGCGGCGAGTAGTAAAAGCCCCAGAGCGAGCCGACGAACAGCAGCGCCGCGACGATCGGGTGCGAGATCGCGGTGGCGAAGCGCGAGTGCACGGCGAGCAGGACCCACTCGCGGCCGCCGCGGGAGCCGTCGGTGCGCCGCGTCGCGGCGCGCGCGATCAGCGTCACCGGCGCGGCCGGGACCAGCAGCACGGGCACCGCCATGGTCAGGACCATGTGGGCGAGCATGTGCGCGCTGAACAGGTACTTCTCGTAGGCGTTGACGCCGCCGTTGGTGATGTACGCCAGCAGCAGCATGCCCGCGATCCAGAGCACGGTGCGGTGCACGGGCCAGCGGTCGCCGCGGCGGTGCAGGCGCACGACGCCGGCGACGTAGAACGCGATGCCGAAGCCGCAGACCAGGAGCCAGACCAGATCGACGTTCCAGAGGGTGAGGAAGTTCAGGGCGGACGGCGCGGGCGGCAGCGGCTCGCCGGTCAGCAGCTCCGCGGGGGTCGGGTTCGTCAGCTCGGTGGCGGCGACCTGGTCGACCGGCGTCGCCGTGCGGGCGAGGGCCGCCGCGACTCCGGAGGCGATGCCCATGAAGGCGATCTCCGCGGCGACGAGCCACCAGAAGCTTCGCCCGCCCGCGCCGCCGGCGCTACGCATGCGGACGATCAGGAAGCGGCGCTGGACGAGGCCGAAGACGCCGAGCGCGGTCAGCGCCGCGACTTTGACGAGCACCAGCACGCCGTAGCCGGTGAGCAGGTTGCCGAGCGTCGCGAGCCGCAGCTCGGCGCTGATGTAGCCCGAGGCGGCGACCACGATGAAGCTGACCAGCGCGAGGCTCGAGTATCGCCCGATCACGGGCAACAGGCGCGCGCCGCCGAGCAGCGGGCGCAGCACGATGATCGTGACCAGCCCGCCCAGCCAGATCGCGGCGAAGACCAGGTGCAGGCCCAGGGCGGTGACCGCGGCGTCGTGGCCGCTCGCTCCGGCCGCGTGGCCCTGCTGCGCCATCGGCAGCAGCGTCAGGAGCGCGATCGCCGTCACGAAGACGAGGGCGGTCTGGTTGCGCACGGCGAAGCAGAGCACCGTGACGACGGCGGCGAGGAGGGTGGTGATCAGCCAGGCCTGGCCGACCGGGATGCTTCCGATGAAGTAGCTGAGCTTGGTGCCGAAGTCGCGGTCGAGGCTCAGCGGCGTCTGGGTCACGTTGAGGAAGGTGAAGAAGCCGGTCAGCGCGGAGGCGGCGGCGAAGAACGCGGCGCTCGCGGCGGCGACGTCGAGCGCGATCGTGTACTCGGTGCGCGGCTCCGCCTCGGCGGGGGCGCCGGTGCGCTTCGCGATCGCGCGGGGGCTCAGCGCGAACAGCGTCAGGACGAGCGAGCCGATCATGCCGGCGGCGCCGAGGTTGACCGCGAGCTTGGCGACCGGGAGGCCGAAGCGGACGACGGGCCCCGGGTCGTTCAGGAGCGGTGCCGCCGAACCGCCGCCGAACGCGAGCGCCGCCAGGAGCGCGACGAGGGCGGCGACCACGAGCAGGAGCGCAGGGCCCGCGATCCGGACGGTTCGATTCACCCGGCAAGCCTACGTTCTCGCGGCTGGGGGGCGGCAGGACGACGAAGACCCCGGCGGAGGGCCGGGGTCTTCGTGTGGAACTGCTGCGCCGTGAGGGCGCGGACCGCGACTACTTGGCGGCGGCCTTGAGCTTGGTGCCGGCCGAGACCTTGACCGAGTGGCCGGCAGCGATCTGGATGGTCTCGCCGGTCTGCGGGTTGCGGCCGGTGCGCGCGGCGCGGGACGTGCGCTCGACGGCGATCCAGCCGGGGATGGTGACCTTCACGTCGTTGGAGACGGAGTCGGCGAGGGTCGAGAAGAGCGAGTCGAGGACGCCGTTGACGGCGGCCTGGCTCTGGCCGGAGTCGGCGGCGATCTTCGCGACGAGCTCGGTGCGGTTGAGCGACTTGTCAGCCATTGGAGTGTCCTCCCAGGACGTTCGCGCTGTTGAGAACAGCTGGTGGTTGTGTGTCGTCCAACGGCCGGGGACGGACCCCGTCGACCGGTCGGACCGTCCGTAACCTACCAGCCCGATCCCGGATCGGCGGCGATTCGCGCGACGGAATCCCCGGAAACACGCCGATCGGCAGCCCGCGGAGCCGTCGGGAGCGGCTGGGAGGCGATGTCAGGGGCCGTCGCTACACTCGCCGACGGCGTGCACCCGAGCCCGCCGGGAGAGGTGGCCGCGGTGGCGGAGACGACGACGGACGGCTGGATCTCGACGGCGATCTGGTGGCAGATCCACCCGCTGGCGTTCCTCGGGGCCGAGGCGACGTCGGGCGAGGGGCCGCAGCCCGGAGAGGAGCCGCAGCACCGCCTGCGCCGGATCCTGCCCTGGCTCGACGACCTGCTCGCGCTGGGCTGCAACGGCCTGCTGCTCGGGCCGGTGTTCGCCTCGATGACGCACGGCTACGACACCGTCGACCACTTCCGGGTCGACCCGCGCCTGGGCGACGAGCGCGACCTGGACGAGCTGATCGCGGCCTGCCGCGAGCGCGGGATCCGCCTCGTCTTCGACGGCGTCTTCAACCACGTCGGCCGCGAGCACCCGTGGTGGCGCGAGGCCGTGGCGGCGGGCGAGGGCTCCCCCGCCGCCGCACGCTTCCGGCGGACGGGCGCGGCGCGCGAGGTCGACGGCCTGCCGGTCGACGTCTTCGAGGGGCACGAGGCGCTCGTCGAGCTCGACACCGCGAACCCCGAGGTCGCCGCGCACGTCTCCGCCGTGATGAGCCACTGGCTCGAGCGCGGCATCGACGGCTGGCGGCTCGACGCCGCCTACGCGGTGCAGCCCTCCTCCTGGCGCGCCGCGATCGACCCGGTGCGCGAGCGCTTCCCTGAGGCGTGGTTCGTCGGCGAGGTCATCCACGGCGACTACGCCGGCTACGTGCGGGAGTCGGGCCTGGACTCCGTCACGCAGTACGAGCTCTGGAAGTCGGTACGCAGCTCGATCGAGGAGGGCAACCTCTTCGAGCTGGACTGGACGCTGCAGCGGCACGCGGAGTTCCTCGAGACGTTCGTGCCGCTGACCTTCGTCGGCAACCACGACGTGACCCGGCTCGCCAGCGCGATCAGCGACCCGCGCCACCACGGGCACGCCGTCGCGATCCTCGGCTTCGTCGGCGGCGTGCCGAGCATCTACTCGGGCGACGAGCGCGGGCTCGAGGGCGTCAAGGAGGAGCGCGCGGGCGGCGACGACGCGATCCGGCCGGAGTTCCCGGCGGACCCGGCCGAGTGGCCGCGGAACGACGCCTACCGCGTGCACCAGGAGGTCATCGCCTTCCGCCGCCGGCACCCGTGGCTGGTCGGCGCGCGCACCAGGAGCGTCGACCTGTCGAACTCCGCCGTGCTGCTGGTGGCCGAGGGGCCGGCCGGCGAGAGCGCCCGGCTCGCGCTCAATCTCGGCGACGAGGCGGCGAGCGTCGGCGGCGAGCGGGTCGAGGCGCATTCCTGGCTGCTGCTCGACTGACGCCGCGATCGGACACGCCGTGATCTACGCTCGGGGCAGCGGCGGGAGCGCTCGGCCCCGATACGGGACGACGCTGCCGCGAGGAGACGGACGAGGAGCGACGATGCCCCAGGGGTCGGAGTCACAGCACGAGCAGACGCGGCGGATCGGGCACCAGCCGGAGGCCGGCGTCGAGCGGACGGGACTGGAGGCGGCGCTGGCCGCTCCGGTCGACGAGCTCACCGATCCCGGGCCGGGCGAGCGCAGCGGGCTCTCGAGCCGGATCGCCGAGGATCTGCTCGACGGCGTCTCGGAGATGATCGGCGGTGACGCGGACCTCGCACCGGGACGCGCCGTCGAGATCGACGACCCGGCGCGCGCGGTCGGCGACGACCCGGCGCACCCGATCCACGGGACGCTCCGCCAGGAGTTCGAGTCGCGCTGATCGGCACTCCCTGCTGATCGAATAGCCCGCGGAGCGGGCGTATCGAGATCCACCGGCGCCCGAAGGACGAGTCTGCAGACCCGTCCTGCTGATGACGGCGGGTCTCGATACGCCCCTGCGGGGCTACTCGACCGGCATGGAGGGCGGGGCGGCGAGGGCCTCGGTGAGGAAGTGCAGGAGCTCGCGCAGCAGCGCCTCCTTCGAGTCGGCGCGGCGGTACTCGTGGCCCTCGCCGTCCAGCTGGAGGTAGCGGACCGGGCGGCCGAGCTCCTCGAGCGCCGCGACGATCTGCCGGGCCTCGCCGAGCGGGACGTTGGTGTCGAGCTCGCCGTGCACGACGAGCAGCGGCACGTCGATCGCGTCGGCGGCGTTCAGCGGCGACAGCTCCTCCAGCAGCTCCCCGTCGTGCTCGGGGTGGCCGTACTTGGTCATGGCGGCGGAGGCGATCCACGGCTCGGTGTCGCGGTAGAAGGTCTGCAGGTGCGACATCCCGCAGATGTCGACGCCGGCGGCGAAGACGCCGGGCGAGAAGGCGAGCGACGCGAGCGTGAGGTAGCCGCCGTAGGAGCGGCCGGTGACGGCGATCCGCGCCGGGTCGGCGATCCCGGCGTCGACGAGGTGCGCGGCGGCGGCGAGGACGTCGTCGAAGGCGCCGCGGCGCTTCTCCACGTCGTCGGCGTGCACGAAGTCGCGGCCGAAGCCCGAGGAGCCGCGGACGTTCGGCGCGAAGACGGTGATCCCCGCGGCGGCCACGGCCTGGTGCTGGGCGGAGAAGGTGGGCCGCTCCTGCGACTCCGGACCGCCGTGCAGGCTGAGCATCGCCGCTCCCGGCCCCGTCGCCCCGGGCGCGCGGTAGAGCCAGCCGGAGAGCGCGAGGCCGTCGCGGCCCGCGAAGCGCTCGAGGGTCGGCACGATCAGCGGCGGTGCGTCGAGCGTCGGCACCCCGGTGATCCGGGACCACTCGTGGGTCGCCGTGTCCAGCCGCCACAGCTCGCGCGGGCGCTCCGGGCCCTCGACGCCCAGGATCACCGCGCCGCCGTCGCGGGAGAGCACCGGCGTCGTCGCCACCAGCCCCGGGAGCCCGGCGACCGGGACCCGCGCGCCGGTGGTGGTGTCGAGCAGCTCGATCTCGCTCGAGCCCGCGACGTTCCAGACCAGCATCAGCATCCGGCCGGCGTCGTCGGCGTCCAGGCCCTCGAGCTCGGCGTCGTCGCGGGCGGCGAGGCGGCGGATCCGGCCGCGCCAGCCGTCCGGGCCGAGCGGCATCGCGACGAGCTGGCGCCGCGGAAGGTCGACGTCGGTCGCGAGGTAGGCGACCATCGGGCTCTCGGTGTCGTGCAGCGGCGAGGGGCGCAGCAGCGCGACGTCCGTGGATCCGGTGCCCGAGTCGGGCAGGAGCGCGTGGTTCTCGTTCGTCAGCCGGTCGACGACCACGCAGTACTGCTGGCCGCGCTGGCCGTCGCGGACCACGACGAGGCGCTCCTCCACCGAGAGGTCGAGCACCGAGATCAGGTCGCCGTCGACGAGCGGCTTCCGCTCGCCCGTCACCGGGTCGACCAGGAAGGAGCGTGTCGGCTGCTCCGGCTCGGCCGACGGGATCGTGACGACGACGTGGTGCCCGCTGCGCGTCCACGGCCCGAGCTCGGCGTGGGCGTCGCGGGAGCCGGCGATGCGGCGGGCGTCCGAGCCGTCGGGGCGGACCACCCAGACCTGGCTGCGCACCCCGCCGTCGGTCGCGACGAGGCAGGCCAGCCAGGCGGAGTCGGCGGACCAGGAGACCTCGAGCACCGGATCCTCCGTGAGCGCGATGCGGCGCGCCTCGCTCGGCTCGGCCCCGACGACGACGTCCTGCACCCAGACCTCCGGCGACCCGCCGCGATCGCTGAGGAAGGCGACGCGGGCGGCGTCCGGGGTCATCGTCGGACCCCAGCTGCCCCAGGCGTGCACGAGTCCGAGCGCGAGCTCCTCGGCGGCATCCAGACGGTCGGCCTGCAGCGGATCGGTGAGCGGAAGCGTCATGCCTCCATCCTCCGGCACCGCTCAGCCGACGCCGTGCTCCTGGAGCCACATCTCGAGCAGGGCGAGCTGCCAGAGCTCGTTCGAGCCCAGGCGGGTGCGGGTCGCGTTCGGGTCGGCCAGCAGCGCATCGACTGTCGCGGGATCGAAGACGCCGCGGCGCCGCGCGGCGGGGTCGGTCAGCGCCGCCCGCACCCGTTCCAGGTAGGGCCCCTCCAGCTGGCGGATCGCCGGCACCGGGAACGAGCCCTTGGTGCGGTCGATCACCTCGTCCGGGACGATGCCGCGGACAGCCCGCTTGAGGATCCCCTTGCCGCCGTCGGCGAGCTTGAGCTCCGGCGGGATCGTGCCGACCAATTCGACGAACTCGTGGTCGAGGAACGGCACGCGCGCCTCCAGGCCCCAGGCCATGGTCATGTTGTCGACCCGCTTCACCGGGTCGTCGACCAGCATGACCGCGGTGTCGTTGCGCAGCGCCGCGTCCACGGCCGTGTCGGCGCCGGGGCGGGCGAAGCGCTCGGCGAGGAGGGCGGTCGCGGCATCGGGGTCCCCGCGCCAGGCGGGGGCCAGCAGCGCCTGCAGCGCGGAGAAGGGGCGGTCGACGAAGACGTCCGCGTAGGCCTCGACGGCGCGCTCGCGCGGCACCCGAGCCAGGGGCGGGTACCAGTCGTAGCCGCCGAGCACCTCGTCGGCGCCCTGACCCGACTGCACGACCTTGACGTGCCGCGAGACGTCCTCGCTGAGCAGGTGGAAGGCGACGGCGTCGTGCGAGACCATCGGCTCGCTCATCGCGCCGACCGCGGCGTCGATCCCGGGCAGCAGCCGCGCGGAGTCGATCGGCAGGCGGTGGTGGTCCGTGCCGAAGCGCTCCGCGACCAGGCTGGAGTACTCGAACTCGTCGCCGGACTCGCCGCCCGCCGCGTCGAAGCCGATCGAGAAGGTCTGCAGCCCGGTCTGGCCGGCCTCGGCGAGCAGCGCCACGATCAGGCTGGAGTCGATGCCGCCGGAGAGCAGCACGCCGACCGGCACGTCCGCGACCATCCGGCGCGAGACGGCGGTGCGGAAGGACGCGAGCAGCGCCTCCTGCCAGTCGCGCTCGCTCCAGGCGGCGCGGTCGGGATCCCGGGCGAAGACCGGCTCCCAGTAGACGCGCTCGCGGCTCGTGCCGTCGGGCTCGATCACGCGCACGGTCGCCGGCGGCAGCTTGGTGACGCCGGCGAGGATCGTGCGCGGCGCGGGCACGACCGAGTGGAAGCTCAGATAGAGCATCAGCGCGGTGCGGTCGATCGAGGTGTCGACGCCGCCGGCCGCGAGCAAGGACTGGACCGTCGAGGCGAAGCGGATCCGCTCGCGGGTCTCGTCGAGGTAGAGCGGCTTGATGCCCAGGCGGTCGCGCGCCAGCACCACCCGGCCGGACTCGCGCTCGACGATCGCGAAGGCGAACATGCCGAGCAGATGGTCGACGCAGTCCTCGCCCCACTGGGCGTAGGCCTTGCCGATCACCTCGGTGTCGGAGTGCGAGAAGAAGCGGTGCCCCTTCCCCTCCAGCTCGGCGCGCAGCTCCCGGTGGTTGTAGATGCAGCCGTTGAAGACGATCGTCAGGCCGAGAGCGGCGTCGACCATCGGCTGCGCGCCGGCCGCGGAGAGGTCGATGATCGCCAGCCGCCGGTGCCCGAGCGCGACCGGCCCGGCCGCCCAGAGCCCGTCGCCGTCCGGGCCGCGGTGCACGAGGCAGCCGGTCATCCGGTCGACGGCGCCGATGTCGGCGCGCGCGCCGTCGAACCGGATCTCGCCCGCGATGCCGCACATCTCAGCCTCCGACGATCCAGGTGTCCTTCGCGCCGCCGCCGCGCGAGGAGTTGACGATCATGCTGCCCTCCGCCGCCACGCGGGTGAGCGCGAGGTCGGCGAGGCGGACGTCGCCGGGCCCGGTGCCGGTGACGAAGACGAAGGCGCGCAGGTCGACGTGCCGCGGCTGCAGGTCGGTGCCCGAGAAGGCGGGCAGCGAGGAGAGCCGGACCACCTCCTGGGCGACCCAGGCGCCCGGGTCCGCCGCGATCTCGGCGCGCCGCTCGGCGACCCGCGCCGCGGGGGCCGACGGGCCGATCATCACGCCGCGGCCGCCGAAGCCGTCGACCGGCTTGGTGACCAGCTCGCCGACCCGCTCGAGCACGATCCGGCGCTCGGCCTCGTCCTCGGGGCGGTAGGTCGGCACGGACTCGAGCAGCGGGCGCTCGTCGAGGTAGTAGCCGATCAACTCGGGGACCGCGCAGTAGAGGGCCTTGTCGTCCGCGACGCCGTTGCCGGGCGCGTTCGCCAGGTACACGTCGCCGGCCGCCGCGACCTCGAGGATCTCGCGGCCGATCGCGCGGTCGCCGGCGACGAGGTCGGCCAGCTCGACGTCGAGCCGCAGATAGAGCGCGTCGACGACCGTGCCGCCGGCCAGGACGCGGCCGCCCTCGACGGTGAGGTCGCCGGCCTCGAGCAGCAGGAGCCCGGCGCCCTCGGCGAGGCGGCGGTGCTCGAACCAGGCCGAGCTCGACGCCCCGCTCGAGAGCAGCCCGAGCACCGGGTCGGCGCGCTTCGTCCCGTGGGCGAGCGTCGCGCGCAGTCCGGCGAGCGCCGTCGACGCGTCGAGCAGGCCCGCGGGGCGCGGCAGATCGGGCAGCACGTCGTCGAGCAGTGCGCGGATGCCCAGCGCGTAGGCCAGGCCGCTGGGGTTCCGGAGGTTGTCCTCCAGCACCCGCCAGCCGCCGAACTCGTTGCGGACCAGGTCGAAGCCCATCACCGCGCCGCGCACGGTGCCGGCGGGCAGCCGCGCGGCGTCCTCGCTCCAGCCCGGCGCGCCGCGCAGATCGCGGACCACGCCGGCCCGCACCGCCCGGCCCTCGCCGTAGACGTCCTGCAGGAAGCACTCGAGGGCGCGGGCGCGCTGCTCGAGCCCGGCCGCGAGCTCACTCCACTCGTGGGCCTGGAGCACGCGCGGGACGAGGTCGACCGGGAACGGCCGGTCCTCCTCGCCGACTCGGAAGGTGAGCCCGGCCTGCTCGACGAGCCGGTCGCGCGACTCGTGCAGAGTCTCGAGCCGCTCGGGGCCGAGGCCGCGGAAGTGCTCGAGGATCGGCTGGTAGGCGCTCTTCGCGCGGCCGCCGGTCGCGACGGCCTCGTCGCCGGCGCGGACGCGGTAGGTGCGCAGGCTCGGGGCGGGCAGGATCGGGCCGCTCGCCGGGCCGTGAGTCTCGGCGACGACGGCGTCGACCACGGCGTCGAGCGTCCCGCGCTCGGCGAGGACGGCGCGCTGGCGGTCGGCGGAGTTGCCGCGCGCGATCAGCGTCTCGGCGAGCGCGCGCACCTGCTCCAGGTCGCCGAGCTCGTCCAGCGCCGGCTGGAGCCGGGCGATCAGGCTGCGGAGCGCCTCGGCGGCGGGGACGGGGCGGGGGTGCTCGGTGTGGTCGAGCAGCGGACCGGAGAGACCGCCGCGGGCGGCCTGCCAGGTGGCGGCGCGCTGGATCGGCGGCGGCGTGTGCCGGAACGGGCGGCCCGCCTCGATGTCGAGCTCGGCGGTGCGGACGAGGCCGCGGAAGAGCCCGGCGATCAGCACCGCGTCGTCGACGATCGGCATCGCGTCGCAGACCCGCAGCTCCAGGGCCGGCGCGTGCGAGGAGGGGCGGACGTCGAAGTAGGCCATCTTCGAGTCGGCGATGACGCCGGTGGCGATCAGGTCGTCGAGCAGGCGGTCGTACTCCGCCGCGGACTCCAGCGGCCCGGTCGCGCCGGCGCTCGGCCAGCGCTGCCAGATGATCGTGCGGATGCTGGCGTAGCCGGTGTCCTGGCCGTTCCAGTAGGGGCTGCTCGCGCTGGCGGAGAGCAGCACCGGCAGGTCGCGGGCGATCCGCTGGGCGATCTGCACGGCGAGCTCGCGGTCGGAGACGCCGACGTGGATCTGGGTGCCGCAGATCAGCTGCTCGTCCACGAGCATCCGGTACTGCTCCTGCATGCGTCCGTAGCGGCCGGTGCTGGTGAGCTCGAAGTCGCCGTGCTCGGAGCGCGGCGCGGTGCCGACCGCCGCGATGCCGATGCCGTCGGGAGCCGCGGCGTCGATCACCGCGCGCCGGAGCGAGATCAGCTGCTCCCGGAGCCCGTCGAGCGAGTCGACCACCGCGGTGTTCGTCTCGACCGTGGTCCGCTGCAGCTCGGCCGAGAAGCTCTCCTTCGGCAGCCGGGCGAGCACCTGGGGGGCGTGGGGGGAGAGCTGCCTCGACTCGAGATCGATGAGGTGGAGCTCCTCCTCCGCACCGAGGGTCAGTTCTGCGCGCATGCGCTCACCGTACGACCCTCATGTTTCGGGCGGCTACCGGGTCGCCTGCGAGCGGCGCGGAGGACCGGGATCACGGAGGTCTCGGCAGGGAACCGGCTGTGGCGCGACAGCCCTCGATCCGGCGGGCCCGCGACCATACAATCGTGAATAGGAGGTGGTGGCGCATGTCTGATCTGCACGTGATCCCCCCGAAGGAATGGCGCAGCGAGCTCGCTCGGGCACGGACACGCCGCGACCACGGCAGTGACGAGTTCCTCGCGGCGGTCGCTCGGGTGGCCGATTCCGGCGTCTCGCAGACCGAGATCGCGGGTCAGCTCAGGGCGTCTCAGCCGCAGGTCTCCCGATGGGCGGCGAAGGGTCGCAGGATCCTCGGTCTCGTCGCGGAGGGCCGGATGCTCGGCCGCTCGCCGTACCACGTCGCCGAGCGCTACTCCCGCGGCGAGATCTCCCGCGAGCAGGTCGTCGAGGCGCTCACGACCTGGCAGTACGTGACGGCCGAGACGAGGACGGGCGGCCTCCACGAGGATCTCCTCAATGTCGTCGCCGGCTCGTTCGACGAGGTCCAGGCGGCGTCACTCGACGACCTGATCGACGAGGACGTCTACGCCGCTGCGCTCGACGCCCTGAGGGCGCAGACCGCGTCCCTCCGCCAGACCGACGGTGAGTAGCAGCAGCGTCACCGATCGGGTCGAGGAGCACCGAGCGGTCCTCCAGGCCCTGACCACTGCGGGCGGAGCGATCGGCGCGGAGAGCCCTCACGCCTCCCAGCGGAATGCGGAGTGGTTCGACCAGGAGACCCGCCAGCCGCTCCCAGGCCGGGACACTGCGCAGAGGGAGATGATCCGGGCTCTCCGCGCGGGGGCTCCGGACGTGCGTCGCGATCGCGAGGCGATCTTCCTGGCCGGCCCGCCCGGCGCGGGCAAGACGACGGCTCTGGACGAACTGCTGGCGAGCACCCGGACGACCGCGGCCGACTGGCGCATCCTCAATGCCGACGACGTCAAGGACCTCCTCCTCAGACGCGCCCTGGAGGACGGCAGCTACGAGTCCCACCTCACCCCTCCCGATGTCGCCGCGGTCGAGGCCGACGGCGAGAAGGTCTGGCCGCGCGAGCGTGCAGCGCTCGTGCACGAGGAGTCGTCGATGGTGATCAAGCGCGCCCGCGACCAGTCCGTGCGACGGGGCGAGAACGTCGTCGTCGACGGGACGCTCGCGAGCGCGGACGCCGGAAAAACCTCGTCGAGCGTCTCGAGGGGCAGGGCTACCGCGTCCGCGTCGTCCTCGTCGACGGCCCGCGCGCTGTCACGGAGGCTCGAGTCGCGGACCGCTGGGCGCGGGGCTACCGGTGCGCCGTCGACGGGATCGCCGACCCGGGCGATCCGGACCTCCTCGTGCTCGGCGGTCGGTGGGTGCCCGCGCAGGTGACCGATGCGCTCTACCGCGACGGCGACGACAGCTCGATCTGCGCGAGCTCGGCGCGCATGATCTCGGAGAGCTGCGCGGCGGTGACGCAGCTCGACGTCTACCGGATCGGCCGGCCGAGCGGGGCGGCCGAGCTCGTCGAACGGCGCATCGGCAAGCACGAGGACGGCCGCTGGATCGCCGTCGAGCGCTTCGGGACGGAGGAGCTCCGCTCCGAGAGGGGACGACGGGAGACGGAGCGACGGGAGATCCCCTGACGCACGCGACGTCAGCGGGCGGTGCGCGCGCGGATCTCGAGGTCGATCTGCGAGGCGTCGAGGGCGGCGAGGACCGAGGCGAGGACGTCGGCGTCGAAGGTGCCGTTGTCGCGAGCGTCGAGGAGGTCGGAGCGCTGCGCCGCGATCACGGCCAGCCGGTGCCGCTGCGCCTGGAGGAACGCCTCGGTCCGCGGGGCGTCCGGGGCGGGCGGCGGCTCCTGGACGGCCTCGGCGCTGGTGCGCAGGAGGGCGAAGACGCGGGTGCGCTCCTCCTCCCGGGCCTTCTCCTCGGCCGCCTCGTCGACGTCCGGCGCGATGGCCCGCAGCAGCGGCCCGACCGTGCCGCCCTGCAGCAGCAGCGACAGCGCGGCCACCGCGAACGCGATCAGCACGAGGACCGAGCGCTGCGGGGTGTCCTCGGGCAGGGTCTGCGCGGCGGCGACCGTGACGGCGCCGCGCATCCCGGCCCACACCACGGCCGTGCCCTCGCGCCAGCCGAGCGGCGCGCGGACGAAGTACTCCATGTCGGCGAGCATCCGGGTCAGGCGGGTGGCGAAGCGCTCGAGATCGCGGGCGGTCGGCGACCGGCGCCCGCGGCTGATCCGCTTCAGGCTCTCCTCGCGGCCCTCCTCGGTGCCCATCTGCTCCTGCAGGCCCTCGACGCGCGGGCGCATCCGCTCGCGCAGCCGGCCGCGGCTCCTCAGCACGCCGAGCAGCGGGGCGACGTAGGCCGCCCGCACCAGGATCGTCAGCAGTAGCGCGCCCGCCGCGATCAGCACGGCCGGGCCGACGCCGGCGTGGTCCTCCTCGACGCTCGTCACGATCGCCCGGACCTGCAGGCCCATCGTGAGGAACACCGTGCCCTCGAGCACCAGCTCGACCGTCCGCCAGTTCTGCGAGTCGGACAGGCGGTTCTGCGGCGAGAGCTCGCGCGGCGCGCGGATGCCCGTGACGACGCCGGCGACGACCGCCGCGACCAGTCCCGAGGCGCCGAGGAGCTCGGCCGGGACGGAGGCGAGGAAGGGCACGGTGAAGGACAGGATCGTGTTGACCGTCGGGTCCTGGACCCGGCGGCGCACGGCCAGGTTCAGCCAGCCGACCAGACCGCCGACGATCCCCGCGATCAGCACGGAGTAGCCGAACGAGCCGAGCGCGCCCCAGAAGGAGAAGCTCGCCGCGGCGGCCGCGATCGCGGTGCGCAGCAGCACCAGGGCCGTCGCGTCGTTGAGCAGGCTCTCGCCGTCGAGCATCGCGACGACCCGGCGCGAGACGGAGGTGCCCTTGACGATCGAGGTCGCCACCGCGTCCGTGGGGCTGACGATCGCGCCGAGCGCGACGCCCCAGGCGAAGCCGAGATCCGGCAGGACCAGCTGGAAGAACAGGCCGAGCACCAGCGAGGTGCCGACGACCAGCAGCACCGAGAGGCCGCTGATCGCACCGAACTCGCGGCGGAAGTTCATCGCCGGCATCGACACCGCGGACGAGTAGAGCAGCGGCGGGAGCACCCCGGCCAGGATCCACTCCGGCTCGATCTCGATCGGACCGACGACGGGCAGGAAGCTCGCGGCCACCCCGATCCCGACCAGCACGAGCGGCGACGCGACGCCGAGGCGCGGGCCGACGACGGCGGCGCCGGCGATCACGACCAGCGCGAGGACCAGCACCATCAGGAGCGGGGTCACGCGTGCCCGGCGGAGTCGGAGGCGGAGTCGGAAGCGGAGTCGGAAGCGGGTCCGACCGCGCCGCGGCGGACGTCCTCGAAGAAGTCGGGGCGGAGCACCCGCTTCTCGATCTCGAACGCGCCGCTGCTCCAGCCGTCGCCGAGGGGGTGCTCGGGGTCCAGCAGCACGTGGCCCGGAGTGGCGCCACGGCCGAGGGCGGCGGCGATCGACCGGTCGGGGTCGTAGAGCGCGTGCTCGACGAGCGGGGCGAACACCTCGTGGGCGGCGAAGTCGGCGGGGGCGCCGAGGAAGACGGGCATCAGCTCCTCTCCCTCCCGCAGGCCGTTCGGCCACCAGCGGAAGCGCTCGACCAGCTCGTGGCAGGAGATGCAGGACGGCGAGAAGAAGACGAGGTGCGTCGGCGGGTCCGCCCACTCGGCGAGGGCGATCGGCTCGCCGACCGCGGTGAGGAAGGCGAGGTCGCCGATGTCGCTCGGGGACGCGGGTGCCGGAGCAGGCGTCGAGGCGGCGGGTGCTCGCGCGGCGAGCCGGTCGCGCACCGGGACGAGTGCGAGAGCGAGCAGCACGGCGATCAGCGCCGGGACTCCGGGGACGAGCAGCTCCGCCGGTGCGCCGGCCCCGACGAGCCCGGCGAGCGCCAGCGCGAGCAGGACGGCGTTCCGCGCGACCGTGCGGCCGGTCATCCTGGCGTCGCCGAGGCCGCCGAAGCACTCGCACTCGACCGGCTCCGGGGCGCGGACCGCCCGGATCGCGACGACGAGGAAGACGACGTCGACCGCGACCGCGCCGAGCAGCGCGCCACGGTGCAGCGGTGACGGGGTGAGCAGGATCGCGAGGCCGAGCGCGATCTCGACGACGGGGAAGGCGCGGGCGAAGAGCGGGCCCGCGGAGAGCCGGGCGGGCAGACCGAGCGCGGCGAGGCTCGCGCGGAACCGCTCCGTCCGCCCGAGCTTCAGCACGCCGCTGACGACGAGGACCGCACCGGCGGCGACGCCGGCGACCGCGAGCAGGACCTCGAGCGCTGACGCGAGCATCCGTGTCCCTCCCGCACCTGACGGTGCCCCCGCAGAGCACGCTACCGGGCGGAGGGCGCCGTCAGGAGTCGGGGCCGATCAGGAGTCGAAGCCCAGCCCGAGCGCGTCGAGGGTCCGCAGCAGCGGGTTCCGCCGGCCGCCGTCGTGGTCGGCGCGGTCGAGCGACCAGCGGGTGGCCTGGATGCCCGCGGTCGCGAACGGCTCGGGCGGGAACGGCAGCGGGCGCTTGCGGACCATCTCCAGCTCGGTCCGCTCGGTCGGCTCGCCGGCCAGGAGGTCGAGGAGCACGTCGGCCGCGAAGGCGGTCGTCCCGACGCCGAGGCCGGTGTAGCCCGCGGCGTAGGCGACGCGACCGGCGAGCGCGGTGCCGTAGAAGGCGGCGAAGCGGGTGCTGGTGTCGATCACCCCGGCCCAGCGGTGGCTGAAGCGCAGGCCCTCGAGTTGCGGGAAGGTGGTCAGGAAGTGCGCGGCGAGGGCGCGGTCGGTCTCCGGGCGGTCCTCGTAGGCCGAGCGGATCCGGCCGCCCGGGTGGTAGACGGCGTCGTAGCCGCCCCAGAGGATGCGGTCGTCGGCGGTGCGGCGGTAGTAGTGGAACTGGTTGGCGACGTCGCTGAGGCCCTCGCGGCCGGTCCAGCCGATCGAGGCCAACTGGGCGGCGTCGAGCGGCTCGGTCATCAGGACGTGGTCGTAGACCGGGACGGTCATCAGCCGGGTGCGCGCGAGCAGCGACGGGAAGGCGCTGGTGCCGAGGATCGCCTGATCCGCCGCCACGGAGCCGCCCGCGGTGCGGACGACCACGCCGGCGCCGTCGCGCTCGAGGCCGAGCACGCGGCTGTCCTCGTGGATCTCGACGCCGAGCTCCTCCGCGACCCGCGCCAGCTCGCGGACGAGCTTGCCGGGGTGCACCAGGGCGCACTGCTCGGCGGGCGCCGCGAGGCCGGCCAGGAAGGTCGGCGAGTCGACCAGGGCGCGCACCTCCGCGGTGTCGAGGAAGCGGCCGCCCGCGACACCGTCGCCGTCCGCGAGCGGGCCGACCTGGTACTCCTCCACCGCTACCGCGAGCGAGCCGGTGCGCTCGAAGTCGCAGTCCATGCCGTAGCGGGCGACGGTCGCCTCGATGTCGTCGAGGTTCCGCACCCCGAGCTCCTCGAGGCGGGCGGCCTCGGCGGGCCAGCGCGCGAGGCCGTTCTCACGGCCGTGGGTGAGGCTCGACTCGACGAAGCCGCCGTTGCGACCGGAGGCGGCCCAGCCGAGCGAGCGGGCCTCGAGCAGCACCACGCGGCGGCTCGGGTCGCGCTCCTTCGCGCGCAGGGCGCTCCACAGGCCGGTGTAGCCGCCGCCGACGACCACCAGGTCGGCGCGGACGGCGCCGGCGACGGCCGGGCGCGGGGCGTCGGGGTCCTCGAGCCAGAACACCCCGCGCCGCGTGCCGGCCAGGGCGGCGTCGACGACGGTGGGATCGGGGGCGGATCGTTCGAAAACCGTGCTCGTGAGGGCCATAGTGCCTCCATTACGTCAGTTTCTTCGTCGTTTCGCAACCGGATCCGTCGTTGCGGTACCGGACTCCCGGGCAGGTCCTCCGCCGCGGTCGTACACTGCGAAGGAAATCGGAGGGGACATGCGAGGACGCCGGCCGCGCGACGGGACACGCGACGCGACGGCGACCCCTCCGGCCGCGACTCCTCCCGGCGCGACTCCGCCTGGCGCGACTCCTCCTGGCGCGACTCCCCCGGACGCCGTCGGCGACGCGCCGCACGACGTCTCCCCCGGCATGCGGATCGCCGCCGCCTGGGGCTGGCGGGTGCTGGCCGTCGCGGCGCTGCTCTGGCTGGTCGTGAAGCTGGTCGCGCTGGTGCCGGTCGTCGTGGTGCCGGTGCTGATCGCGATCCTGGTCACCGCGCTGCTCACTCCGCTCCGCGACCGGCTCGAGCGCTGGCGGCTGCCGCGCCCGCTGGCCGTGCTCGTCTCGATCCTCGCGCTCCTGCTCGCGCTGGTCGGCCTCATCGGGCTCGTCGTCGTCCAGTCGCGCGCGGGCTTCGGCGGTGTCGGGCAACGGGCGCTCGACGCGGTCGACGACGTGGAGGCCTGGCTGCAGGGCCCGCCGCTCGGCTTCTCCGACGTGCAGCTCGGCGACTGGGCGCAGAAGGCGATCGACTGGGCCGACACCCAGGCGTCGACCATCGCCTCCGGAGCCCTCGCCGTCGGCTCGCAGGTGGCCGAGGTGTTCGCGGGCGCGCTGCTCACCCTGTTCTCGCTGATCTTCCTGCTGCTGGACGGCCGGCGGATCTGGACCTGGTTCCTCCGCCTGATGCCGCGCGCCGCGCGCCTGCCGCTGGACACGGGGGCTGCGGCCGGCTGGCGGACGCTCAGCCAGTTCGTCCGGGCGCAGCTCGGAGTCGCGGCGATCAACGCGATCGGCATCGGGATCGGCGCGCTCGCTCTGCAGCTGCCGCTGGTCGTGCCGATCGCGATCGTGGTGTTCCTCGGCTCCTTCGTGCCGTTCCTCGGCGCGATCGTGACGGGGGCGCTCGCGGCGGTCGTCGCGCTGCTGTTCAGCGGACCGGTGGCGGCGCTGGTGATGATCGGCGTCGTCGTCGTCGTGCACCTGGTGGAGGGGCACGTGCTGCAGCCGCTGATCCTCGGCTCGGCGGTCAAGGTGCATCCGCTGGCCGTCGTGCTGGGCGTCGCGACCGGGCTCGAGGTGGCCGGGCTGGCCGGCGCGCTGTTCGCGGTGCCGGTGATCGCGACGCTGAACTCGGCGATCACGGCGATGCGGCACGATCCGGAGCAGCTCGACTCCGTGCCCCGCGATCCGGGGCGCTCCGCGTGAGCCGGCACCCCTTCGACCCTGCGGGCGTCCCCGGGTCGGCGGTCCTGCCCGCGCTCGCCTGCCCGGTCTGCGGGGCGCCGCTCGCGCCGGACGCGCTGCCGCGGCCGACCCTGCTGCGCTGCCCGCTCGGCCACAGCGCGGATCTGGCGCGCCAGGGCTACGTCTCGCTGCTGCGCGGCCGGCACGCGACCTCGGGCGACACCGCGGCGATGGTGCAGGCGCGCGACGTGCTCCTGAGCTCCGGGCATTACCGGCCGATCCAGGACGCGGTCGCCGGGGCGGTGCCGGCGGGCGCGCGGCTGGTCGTGGACCTCGGCTGCGGGACCGGCGCGTACCTCGCGGCGGTCCTCGAGGCGCGGCTGGAGGCGAGCGGGCTGGGGCTGGACCTGTCGGCGGCGGCGGCGCGCCGGGCTGCGCGCGCGCATCCGCGGGCCGCGGTGGCGACGGCGGACCTGTGGCAGCCGCTGCCGCTCGCCGACGGCTGCGCGGACGCGCTGCTGACCGTCTTCGCGCCGCGGAACGCGCCCGAGATGCGGCGGGTGCTGCGGGCGGGCGGCGTCGCGATCGTGGTGACGCCGCGCGAGCGGCACCTCGGCGAGATCCGCCCGGTGTTCGGGATGCTCGGCATCGACGCGGGGAAGGCCGAGCGGCTGGACGACCAGCTGCAGGGCTTCGAGCGGGTGGCGCGCGAGGAGCTGGACTACGCGGTCGCGATGACGCCCGGCGAGCTGCGGGCCGAGGTGCTGATGGGGCCGAGCGCGCACCACGTCGACGCGGCGGCGGTGGATGCGCTGCTGGCGGGCCGCTCGTCGACGACGACGGTGACGGTCGCGGTGACCGTGTCGGTGTACCGCGCGGGCTAGGCGGAGCGGCGCGGGGGCGCTGGTCGCCTCACGGATCTCCCCCTCTCACGACGGTGCCTCTCCAGGGAAGAGACGCTCGCGGACATGCTGGTCGAGTAGCCCCACAGGGGCGCATCGAGACCCACCGTCATCAGCAAGGCCGGTCTGCAGGCTCGTCCTTCTGACGCGAGTGGGTCTCGATACGCGCGCTGCACGCGCTACTCGACCAGCAAGAGAGGCGACACAAGCCGGTCGAGCACCCCGCAGGGCGGCCGTTCATGCTGGTCGAGCAGCCGCCTCCGGCGGCCCTCCCATGCTGGTCGAGTAACCGCCTTCGGCGGCGTCTCGAGACCCACCATCACTGACAGGTTCGGGAGCGGGTCTCCTCCACACTCGCGATCCGACGACGTTGTCCCCGATCAGCCCATGGTTCCGACCCGGTTGTCGGTGGCCCCTGATTCAATACGCGTATGTCAGAAGATGAGAACGCAGCAGCACTCGCGGAGGTGCGCAACTGCTTCGACGACTCCGCGGCCACCGAGCGCGCCGCGTCCCCGACGCGCCTCAGGGCCGCAGAACGGATGCACCGCGGCTACCGCGTCGCCCTCACCGTCCCGGAGGCGTTCGCCCGCGGCGCGTCCCGGAGCGAGACGCGAGATCTCGTCGAGCGCTCCATCCGCGCCGAGCTCTCGGCGACGCTCGGCGTCTCCGAGCGGGAGGTCTCCCGCCGCCTCGAGACCGCCCAGATGCTGATGGAGCACCTCCCGCTCACCCGCGCGCTGCTCCGTGACGCGCGGATCCTCTGGGACACCGGCGAGGCGATCTGCAGGACCGCGAGCAGCCTCCCGGAGAACTCCCGCGCGGCACTCGACGAGCGCGCCGCCGACGCCGCCCTCACGATGACGACGACCCAGCTGCGCCGCGCCCTCAGCCGCTGGCGCGAGGAGCTGCACGAGCAGCCCCTCGCCGAACGGCACGCGCGCGCCCGGGAAGACCGCGCCGTCTGGGTCACGCCCGACGTCGACGGGATGGCCACGCTCTGCGTCCACGCTCCCGCGCCCGCAGTGGCGGGCGCCTACGACCGACTCCGCCGCATCGCCCGCACCCTCCGCGACGACGGCGACCCCCGCACCCTTCAGCAGCTCAGCGCCGATGCCGCCGTCGACCTGCTCTGCGACGGCGACATCGCCGGCTCCACGCCGAACGCCGAGCATCGCCCCGACCCGACCTTCGTCCCCGGTGTCCGCGCGGAGGTGCGGCTGACCCTCGCAGTGTCCACCGCCGCGGGTCTCGATGACGCCCCTGCGGATCTCGACGGCTTCGGGCCGGTCCCCGCCGAGATCGCCCGCGAGCTGATCCGCACGGCGGCCTCCTTCACCCGCGTCCTCACCGATCAGGACACCGGCGCCGTCGTGTCTGTCGGCCGCACCTGGCGCGTCCCGCCCGCGCAGATGCGCCTGCACCTCCAACTCCGCGATCAGACCTGCCGCTTCCCCGGCTGCACCCGCACGGCCTCCACAGCCGAGGCCGACCACACCCTCGAGTGGCGCAACGGCGGCGAGACCTCCCTCGAGAACCTCGTCATGCTGTGCACGTCCCACCACCACGTCCGGCACGGAGAGCAGTGGAGCTACGACCGGATCGACGACGACGGGACGCTCGAGTGGACGAGCCCCACCGGCCGGCGGATCAGCAACCGGCCACCACCGCTGCCCGGCCGGCCGCCCGAACGGCCGCCGGGGCCCCGGTTCGACAACGTGCCCGCGCCGTTCTGACGGGTGGTGGATCTCGATACGCCCGCTTCGCGGGCTGCTCGATCAGCAGGGGAGAGGACGTCGGCGACATCACCTGGCCCGCGTCGCATGCTGGTCGAGCAGCGCGCAGCGCGTATCGAGACCCATCGTGACCAGGCGTGCCGCCGAGGCTCTGACGCGCGTGGATCTCGATACGCCCACTGCGCGGGCTACTCGATCAGCAGGGGCGCGGAGCGCTCCGCTCGACCGGCCGCGGGTCAGTAGCTCTCGCGGTGGCGCTCCTGGTCGACGACGGCGGCGCGGTCGGAGAGGGCGCGCAGGCCCGCGAGGGGCTGGGCCATCCGGTGGTTGCCGCGGAGGACGGGCTCGGTGCGGTCGAGGAAGGCCCAGTAGCCGGCGGTGACCGGGCAGGCGTTCTCGCCCAGGCGCACCTTCGGGTTGAAGCGGCAGCCGCCGCAGTAGTCCGACATCTTGTTGATGTAGGCGCCGCCGGAGGAGTACGGCTTGGTCGCGACGATCCCGCCGTCCGCGTGCTGGGACATGCCGATCACGTTCGCGGGCATCACCCACTCCGTGCCGTCGACGAAGACGTCGACGAACCAGTCGTTCAGCTCGGCCGGGTCCCAGCCGCGCTGCAGGCCCCAGTTGCCGAGCACCATCAGCCGCTGGATGTGGTGCGCCCAGCCGTGCCGGCGCACGTCGTCGAGGGTCTCGTGCAGGCAGTTCGCCTCGATGCCGGCCGGATCGAGGTCGAGCAGCTGCTGCGGCAGCGGGGCCTTCGCGCCGAGCGCATTGCTGCGCTCGCGGTAGTCCGGGCCGAGGTGCCAGTAGAGGTGCCAGACGTAGTCGCGCCAGCCGAGGATCTGCCGGACGAAGCCCTCGACGCTCGCGAGCGGGGCGCCGCCCGAGGCGTGCTCGGCCGCGGCGGCGTCGATCACGGCGCGCGGATCGAGCAGGCCGAGGTTGAGCGGGGCGCTCAGCAGCGAGTGCGCCATCGTCCAGTCGCCGGAGAGCATCGCGTCCTCATAGGTGCCGAAGTCGCCGAGCCGCGACGAGACGAAGTCGGCGAGCGCCGCCTCCGCCTCCGCGGGGGTCGCCGCGAACCGGCGCGGGCCGTCCTCGCCGACGAGGCGGATCGCGCCCTCGCGCTCCCAGCGGGCGAGGTCGGCGCGCACCTCCTCGTCGATGGCGTCCTCCTCCGGCCACCACGGGTCGGGCAGCCCGAGCCGCGACGCGCCCTTGGGCGGCGGGTTGCGGTTGTCGTGGTCGTAGTTCCAGCGGCCGCCCTCGGGCTGGTCGCCGCGCATCAGCACGCCGGTGCGCTCGCGGCTCCAGCGGTAGAAGTCCTCGAGGAGGAGGCGCTTGCCGGACTTCGCGAGCGCCCACTCACGGAAGTCCTCCTCCTCCGTGACGAAGCCGCGGCTGGGCAAGACGCTCATGCCCAGCCGGCGGGCGAGGCGGCGGCCGCCCCGGGTCGGCGGGTCGATCACCTCGAGGTCGTCGCGGCCCGCGAGCCCCTCCGCGAAGGTCTCGGCGCGGACGTACTCGACGCGGTCGCCGAGCTCGCGGCCGCGGTGACGCAGGGCCGAGAGCAGCAGCTGCGCCTTCGCGCGGTGCATCGGCCGCCGCCCGAAGGCCGAGCGGGCCTCGACGAGCAGCATCGGGCCGCCGTCGTCGAAGAGGGGGCCGAGCTGGCCGATGACGCTCCAGCGGGTGCGTGCAGTCCGTGCAGTCATGCTCGGAGGCTAGGCGGCGGCGGACGGGTCGCGACAGGAGTTGCGCTCGGGGCGGGGAACGGCGAAGCGGCCGGGACGCCGACGTGTCGCGGACGTGCGCCGGATGTCAAGGTGCGCGGATGTGCAGCCGCGACGGCTTGCACCGGCGGACCGGGTGCAGGATCGTCGACTGCATCCACCCGACGCGATGAGGCGAGGAGCCCCGCCATGGCACACGACGACGAGTTCGAGACCACCACGACCACCGAGAGCGGCGGCACGACCGAGGAGACGACCCGACGCGGCCGCCACCTCGCGGACGGCGACGCGGGCGGCCACGGCACCGACGGCCACAGCACCCACGAACACAGCACCGATGAACACAGCACCGACGGACACAGCACCGACACCTCGACCGAGGGCGAGTACACCGAGACCGACGGCGTCTCGCACACCGACGGCGAGCGGGAGGGCAGCTACGTCGACACCTCCTCGCACGAGGAGTCGAGCACCGAGAAGGGCAGCTACGTCGACACCGAGGGCTCCGGCCCCGACTCCACCGGCGAGGGCGAGTACACCGACCGCGACGAGTAGTCCGCGGGTGCGGGCCGGCCGTCAGTGCTGGGCGGCCGCCCGCTCCGCCGCGATGAACGCGGCGATCGCGTCGGCGCCCGGATGGTCGTCGGCGCTGATCGTCACCACCGCGTCGCCGGCGAAGACGAGCAGCTGGCCGTAGGCGCCGTGCAGGCGCCAGCTCGCGCCGGGGCCGTCCCAGCCGGCGAGGGCGTAGCGCCGGTAGCCCAGGCCGGTGCCCGCGGCGACCCAGTCGGAGTGCATCAGATCGCTCCACTCGGGCGCGAGGATCCGTGCGCCGCGCCAGAGGCCGCGATCGCGGATCAGGCGGCCGATCCGGGCGCTCTCCTCCGTGCGGAGCGCCAGTCCGCTGCCTGCGACGATGCGGCCGTTCGGGCAGCGCTCCCACTCCGCGCCCTCGATCCCGAGCGGCTGCAGCAGGCGGCGGTCGACGTACTCGCCCACGTCGCCGACCCGCGTCTCCAGGAGCCGCATCGCGGTGTAGCTGCTGGCGTTGGAGTACTGGAAGACGGGCCCGGCGGAGGGCCGGCGGAGGAACTCGACGGCGAGGTCGGGCCAGTCCGTCATCAGGGTCGGCGACCAGGGCAGGTCGATGCCGCTGGTCATGCTGAGCAGCCGGCGCAGCGTGAGCTCGGCGACTCCCTCGCCCAGGTCCGCAGTGACATCGGCGGTCAGGGATCCCAGCGGCTCGTCGAGGGAGATCAGGCCCTCGTCGACGGCCAGGCCCGTGGCCAGCACGCAGACGCCCTTGGCGACGGAGTGCACGTCCTCGCGGACGTCCGGCGTCCAGCGGTGCTCGGCCGTGTCGTCGCCGATCAGCACGTGCAGGCCGTGCGCACCGAAGCCGACGGCGTCGATGTGCTCGACGAGGCGGTCGCGGAAGATCTGCGCTGCGGTCACCGGGACAGTCTGCCCGGCGCGGACGCTTCCTAAGATCGTGGGCATGGACGAGGACAGCGCGCGGGGCACCTGGCGGCGCGAGCCGAGCACCGTCGTCGTCGCGGACACCGGTGCGCCGACGCGCATCGCCGAGCCGTTCGCGATCGCGGCCGGCAGCGTCCGGCTCGAGGCGCCGCACGAGTTCGCGCCGCACCGGCACGCGCTGCACGAGCTGGTCTGGGTCCGCGGCGGCACCATGACCGTCCGGCTGGAGCACCGGATCCTGACCGTGCCGGACGGCTTCGGCGTCTGGATCCCGGCCGGCACGGAGCACGCCGGGCGGACGACCGCGCGCACCGCGCTCTGCGACGCGCTGTTCGATCCGGAGCGCTCGCCCGTGCCGATCACGTCGCCGGTCCTCGTCGAGATCACCCCGGTGCTCGCCGCGCTGCTCACCCGGCTCGCGCGGACCGACCTCGAGGCGGCGGCGCGACTGCGGGCGGAGGCGGTGGTCTTCGACGTGATCGCGCCGTCGGCGGAGCAGTACTCCGTCACCGTGCCGCAGGGCGAGCGGCTCGCGCCCCTGGTCGCGGCCCTCCTCGACGACCCGACCGACCGGCGGACGCTCGCCGACTGGGCGGAGCACCTCGGCGTCGGCGAGCGGACCCTCTCGCGGGTCCTCCGCGCGCAGACCGGGCTGTCGTTCCTGCAGTGGAGGCAGGCGCTGCGGGCGCACCGGGCGCTCGCGCTGCTGGCGGAGGGGCGCAGCGTGCAGGACGTCTCGGAGCTGATGGGCCACACTCACCCGAGCACCTTCATCGCGGCGTTCAAGCGGGTGATGGGGACCACACCGGGTGCGTTCGCGCAGGATCAGCGCACGGCCGCTTCCTGACCGGTTGCGGCCGCACCTGGCCGGAACGCTCTATCCGGTGTCGTCGGCAGTCGATTGCGGACGGTGGGGTGGCCGCCTAGCCTGAGGAAGGTAAGCCAACCCTTACTCAGCGGATCCCCTCCCGCTTCCCCCTCCGACGCAGGAATCCGCTCCTCCCATGCCTCCCTCCCCCGAGCCCGCGCGCGCGTCCTCGCGCCTCGCCGGCACCGAGCTCGTGCTCGGCTTCGGCCGGCGCACCGTCGTCGACGGCGTCTCGGTGCAGCTCGAGCCCGGCCGGGTGACCGCGCTCGTCGGGCCGAACGGCTCGGGCAAGTCGACGCTGCTGCGCGCCCTGGCGCGACTGCACGCCCCGAGCGGCGGCGCCGTCGTCCTCGACGGCGACCGCCCCGCGACCGCGCTGAGCAGCCGCGACTTCGCCCGCGAGGTGACCCTCTTCGCGCAGAGCCGCACCGCCCCGCAGGGCCTCAGCGTCCGGGAGGTCGTGGCCTTTGGCCGCCACCCGCACCGTCGGGCCTTCGCCGGGCCGTCCGCCCGCGACCGCGAGGCGGTGGAGCAGGCGATGGCCACCACCGGGGTGCTGTCGATGGCGGAGCGCGCGGCGGGCGAGCTCAGCGGCGGCGAGCTGCAGCGGGTCTGGCTCGCGGCCTGCCTCGCGCAGGAGACCGGTGTGGTGCTGCTCGACGAGCCGACCAACCACCTCGACCTGCGCTACCAGGTGGAGACGCTCGATCTGATCCGCGATCTCGCCGAGGTGCACGGGGCCGCCGTCGGCGTCGTGCTGCACGACCTCGACCACGCCGCGCGCGTGGCCGACCGCCTGCTGCTGCTCAGCGACGGGCGCGTCCTCGCCGAGGGCGCTCCCGTCGAGGTGCTCACCGCCGAGCACATCGAGGCGGCCTACGGACTGCGGGTCGAGGTCGCCGTGGACGAGCGGACCGGACACCTGCGCATCGACCCCGTCAGCCGGCACAGCGTCCGCCTGCACGACCAGACCCCCGCCCGTTCCCGAGAGGAAACCGAAGAATGACCCGCGCCCCCCTCCTCCCCGCCGCCCTGGCCGCGGCCGCCGTCGGAGTGCTCCTGCTGACCGGCTGCGGCACCACCGCCGTCGAGAGCGCCGACGCGGCCGGCACCGTCGACTCCGCCGAGTGCGCCGCCGACGACACCGCGACCGCCACCGGCGCCGTCTCGCTCACCGACAGCCTCGGCCGCACGGTCGAGCTCGACGCGCCCGCCGAGCGGATCGTCGTGCTGGAGTGGCAGCAGACCGAGGACCTCCTGACGCTCTGCGTCGCCCCGGTCGGCGCCGCCTCGACCGAGGACTACGCCACCTACGTCAGCGCCGAGACGCTGCCCGCGAGCACCGCGGACGTGGGCGAGCGCGGCGAGCCCGACCTCGACACCCTCTACGGCCTCGACCCCGACCTGATCGTGATGGAGGCGTACAGCGCCGACGACGAGCTGCTCGCCCAGCTCGAGGAGCGCGACGTGCCCGTGCTCGCCACCATCGGCGCGGACGCGAGCGGCCAGATCGACAACATGAAGGAGGTGTTCTCGCTCCTGGGCGAGGCCACCGGCCGGAGCGAGCGCGCCGACGCGGTGCTCGCCGAGTTCGACCAGCACCTCGCCGACGCCAAGACCGAGGTCGCCGAGGCGGCGCTCGCGACACCGGAGTTCGTCTTCTTCGACGGCTGGATCGAGAGCGGCAACGTCGTCATCCGCCCCTACGGGAAGGGCGCGCTGTTCACCGAGCTGGGCGAGGAGCTGGGCCTGGAGGGCGCCTGGACCGACGAGATCAACGACTCCTACGGCAGCGGCGGCGTCGACCCCTCCTACGGACTCGCGCAGACCGACATCGAGGGGCTGACCGCGGTCGGCGAGGCGAACCTCGTCTACTCCAACGACGGCACGCCCGACAGCTACGTCACCGAGCTCGCCAAGAGCCCGGTCTGGTCCGCGCTGCCCGCCGTGCAGCAGGGGCGCGCCTTCGAGTTCCCGCCCGGCGTCTGGGGCGCGGGCGGACCGAAGTCGGGCGAGCAGGCCATCGACGCCTTCGTGGACGTCATCGTCGGCGAGTGACGACGACGCCGACCGCCGCCGAGCGCAGCGCGACCGCCCCCTCCGGGCGGCGCGCGGCGCTCGGCGGCGTCGGCGTGCTCGCGGCCCTCGCCGTCGCGGTCGTGCTCATCGGGCTCTGGCACCTGACCCAGGGCACCTCGGGCATCGGCGCGGACGGGCTGCTGCGCGCCCTGCTCGGCGAGGACGTGTCGGTCGGCGGAGTCTCGGCGGGCGACGTCTTCACCGGCTCGCGGCTGCCGCGCCTGTGCGCGGGCATCGCCGTGGGCCTGGCTCTCGGCGCCGCCGGCGCGCTGCTGCAGTCGATCTCGCGCAACGCGCTCGCCTCCCCCGACACGCTCGCGGTGACCGCGGGCGCCTACTTCGCCCTGACCGCGGTGGCCGCCTTCTCGCTGACCGTGCCGCTCTGGGCGTCCAGCGGAGTCGCCTTCCTCGGCGGTCTCGCCGCGGCGGCGCTGGTGCTGGCGCTCACCGGGCGGGCCGCGGGCACCTCCAGCACCCGGCTGATCCTGGCCGGCTCGGCCATCGCGATGGCACTCGACTCCGGCACCGCGATGCTGCTGATCCTCTTCCGGGAGAACACCACCGGGCTCTTCGCCTGGGGCAGCGGCTCGCTCGGGCAGCTCAACATCGACGCGTCGGCGCGCGCCGCTCCGCTGATCGTCGTCGTCCTCGCGCTCGCGCTGCTGCTCTCGCGCCGCCTCGACGTGCTCGGCCTCGGCGAGGACGGCGCCGCCTCGCTGGGCGTCCCGGTCCGCTCGACGCGGGCGCTCGCCGTGCTCTGCGCGGTCCTGCTCACCAGCACGTCGGTCACCCTGGCCGGGCCGATCGCCTTCGTCGGCCTCGGCGCCCCCGTCCTCACTCGGCTCCTGGCCGCGCGGGTGCCGGCGCTGCGCCGCCACGTCTTCCTGGTGCCCGCGTCGGCGCTGATCGGCGCCGCGCTGATCGTGCTCGCCGACGCGCTGCTGCGCGCGATCCTCAGCCCGGAGGGAGCCACGGCCATCCCGACGGGCATCCCCACCGCGGTGCTCGGCGGCCTCGTCATCGTGGTGCTCGCCCTGCGGATGCGCGACGCCGGTGCGGCGCGATCGGCGCGGACGGTCCGCTCGACGTTGCGGACGGCGCGGCGGTTCCGGGTCGTGCTCGGGGTCGTCGCCGTCCTGCTCGCCGTGACGATCGTGCTCGCCCTGCTCGCGGGGAGCCTGCAGCTGCGGCTCGGCGACGTCGTCCTCTGGCTGCAGAGCGCGGCACCGGATCTCGTCGCCCGCGCCCTCGACGAGCGGGCGCCGCGCATCGCCGCGGCCGTGCTCGCGGGCGGGGCGCTCGCCCTCGCCGGCACCGCCGTGCAGGGCACCGTGCGCAATCCGCTGGCGGAGCCGGGGCTGCTCGGCATCACGGCCGGCGCCGGGCTCGGTGCCGTGATCGTCGTCACCACCGGGCTGGGCGGCGGCGGCCGACCGGTGCTGATCGCGATGGCGATCGCCGCGGGGCTCGCGACCTTCGGCGCGATCGCGCTGCTCTCCTGGCGCGGCGGGCTGCAGCCGGACCGCTTCGTGCTCGTCGGCATCGGTGCCGGCTACGCCCTGAGCGCCGTGACCGCCTTCCTGCTGCTGAGCTCCGACCCGTGGCGGACCCCGCGGATCCTCACCTGGCTCTCCGGCACGACCTACGGCCGCTCGCTCCCGGACGTGCTGCCGGTCGCGCTCGGCATCCTGGTGCTGCTGCCGGTGCTCCTCGGGCTGCGCCGCCGCCTCGACCTGCTGGCGATCGACGAGGACACGCCGCGGATCCTCGGCGTCCGGACCGAGCGCACCCGCCTGGGCGTGCTCGCCCTCGCCGCCGTGCTCGCCTCGCTGGCCGTCGTCGCCGTCGGCACGGTCGGCTTCGTCGGTCTGGTCGCGCCGCACCTGGCCCGGACGCTGGTCGGCGCGCGGCACGGGCGCATCGTCCCGGTCGCGATGCTGCTCGGCGGCCTGCTCGTCCTCGTCGCGGACACCCTCGGCCGCACGCTGATCGCGCCGTCGCAGCTGCCCGCGGGGCTGATGATCGCGCTGGTCGGCGCGCCCTACTTCGTCTGGCTGCTCCGCCGCACCCGCGACTGAGCGACACGGCTGCGGCAGTGGCGCGGAAACGAGAAGAGGGACCCCCGCGGGGATCCCTCTTCTGATTCGATTGTCTGCAAGGGGAGGCCGAAGCCAGCAGGTCTCGCAGCTCTTGGGAGCGATTGTACCCTCGCTTCATGCCGCGCGCCACGCCTCAGAACGTCCCGGCGATCTGCGCAGCGCTCAGCGCACCCCGCATGGGAACGTACCTGGTGGCAGCGGCCGGCGACCAGGCGAGGGCGGTCGAGCTGTACGGCTGGAACGCCCGGATCTCGTCAGCACTGATGCTCCCCGCGCACTTCGCCGAGGTCTCGACGCGGAACGCGGTCGATGACGCGCTGACCGCCAAGTACGGCCCACGGTGGCCGTGGAACGCCACCTTCGAGCAGAGTCTGCCGGACAGTGGTGGACCCGCCTTCAACGCACGGCGGAACCTGAGGAGCGTGAGAGCCGTTGAGCACTCGACCGGGAAGGTCATCGCGGAGCTGAAGTTCATGTTCTGGCAGACGATGTTCACCGCACGTCACGATCAGCGCGTCTGGAATCGGCAGATCGCCGCACTCTTCCCGCACGCCGACACCGACAGTCCGCAGCAGCTTCGCGCGAGGATCTACAACGACCTGGAGACGATTCGACGCCTCCGCAACCGGATCGCGCATCACGAGCCGATCTTCGCCCGCGATCTTGCAGACGACCTCGCGAAGATGATCGACCTCTGCAGGATCAGATGCGCCGCGACAGCCCGCTGGGTCCAGGCGCTGGAAGACGTGACGGCTACTCTCGCGGAGCGACCCTGACCGGCTCGGTCGCGCTCCCGTCGGGCCGCGCACGCGACAAAGCGATTGCCCGGTAGGCGGCGCCGACGGCGAGCACCGCGACGCCGCCCGCGATCGAGGCGGGCGGGAGGGTCGCCACGAGCAGGAGGCAGCCGGCGACGCCGACCACCGCCAGCGGGCGCGGGTAGCGGCGGTGCGGGGCCTCCTGAGTCAGCGCCGCGACGTTCGCGACCAGGTAGTAGAGCAGCACGCCGAACGAGGAGAAGCCGATCGCCGAGCGCAGGTCGGCGACGAGCACCAGGACGACGACGATCAGGCCGACGGCGATCTCGGCGCGGCGCGGGACGCTGCGGATCGGGTCGATCACGGCGAGCGCCCGCGGCAGATCGCCGTTCCGCGCCATCGCCAGGCTCGTGCGGCCGATGCCCGCGATCAGCGCGAGCAGCGCGCCGAGGCTCGCCGCCGCGGCGCCCACGCGGATCGGCACCGCGGTCCACGGCCAGGCGGCGGCCGCGTCGACGAGGGGCTGCGTCGAGGCGGCGAGCCGCTCCGGTCCGAGCGCCGCGAGCAGCCCGGCGCCGACGACGGTGTAGAGCAGGACCGCGAGCACGAGGGCGCCGAGGATCGCGCGCGGGATCGTGCGGGCGGGGTCGCGCACCTCCTCCCCCATCGTCGCGAGGCGGGCGTAGCCGGCGAAGGCGAAGAACAGCAGACCGGCCGACTGCAGCACGCCGTAGGCGTCGAACGGCCGATCGGCGCCGGTGACGGACGCCGGTCCGGACGCCGCTGCCGCCGCCATCGCGACGACGAGCACCACGAGCACGATCGAGAGCAGGATCCGCGTCGCGAGCGCCGTGCGGGTCACCCCGAGGACGTTCACCGCGACGAGCGCCACGACCGCGGCGACCGCGACCGGTCGCTCCCAGCCCGCGGGCGCGGCGTAGGCGGCGACGGTCAGCGCCATCGCGGCGCAGCTCGCGGTCTTGCCGACGACGAAGCTCCAGCCGGCCAGGAAGCCGGGCCACTCGCCCAGCCGCTCCCGGCCGGAGAGGTAGGCGCCGCCCGAGCGGGGGTACTGCGCGGCGAGCTGCGCCGTGGAGGAGGCGTTCGCCCAGGCGACGATCGCGGCCAGCGCGAGGCCGACCAGCAGCCACGGCCCGGCCGCCGCGGCGGCGGGGGCGAAGGCCGAGAAGAGACCGGCGCCGATCATCGAGCCGAGCCCGATCACGACGGCGTCGCGGAGGCCGAGGCGGCGGGCGAGGGAGGCGTCGGCTGTCACCGGACCGTCTTAGCGCACGCGGGGAACGCGCGGGTTAACCTGGGCGTCCGCGCCGAGACCGGGAGGCTCCCATCCGCATCCTCATCGTCGACGACGAGATCAACCTGCTGGGCGCGCTCGAGGCGGGACTGCAGGGCGAGGGCTTCGCGGTCGACACGGCGACGAACGGCACCGACGCGCTCTGGCTCGCGCAGGAGGCGGAGTACGCGGCGATCGTGCTCGACCTGATGCTCCCCGACATCAGCGGCTTCCGCGTCTGCGAGCGGCTGCGCGCGGCCGAGGACTGGACGCCGATCCTGATGCTCACCGCGAAGGACGGCGACCTCGACCAGGTCGAGGCGCTCGACACCGGCGCGGACGACTACCTGACCAAGCCGTTCTCCTTCCCCGTGCTGGTCGCGCGGCTGCGGGCGCTGATCCGCCGCGGCGCCGCCGAACGGCCGACCGTGCTGACCGTCGGCGACCTCGTGCTCGATCCGGCCGCGCGCCGGGTGGAGCGGGGCGGGGTCGCGATCCCGCTCACGGCCCGCGAGTTCAGCGTGCTGGAGTACCTCGTCTCGCGGGCGGGCGACGTCGTGTCCAAGCGCGACGTGCTCGGCGCGGTCTGGGACTTCGACTTCGACGGCGATCCCAACATCGTCGAGGTCTACATCCGGACCCTCCGCAACAAGATCGACCGGCCGTTCGGCCGCGAGACGATCCGCACCCAGCGCGGCGCGGGCTACTCGGTGCTGCCGTGACGAGCCGCGCCGGCGGGACGACGCGGCGGCGCTCCCTGCGCTCCCGGATCACGCTCGCGGCGACCGCCGTGGTCGCCCTCGCGGCGGTGCTCGGTGCGGCCGGCTTCCTGCTGGTGCTCTCCTCCGTGCTCGCCGGCAGCGCCGCGACGGCCGCCGAGACCGAGGCCGAGCGGGTCGCGACGCTGGTCGAGCGCGGCGGTGCCGACGCGGTCCGGGCCTCGGAGGGCGTGGTCCAGCTGGTCGTCGAAGGGCGCGTGGTCGCCGCGGGCGAGGACGCCGACGACCTGCCGGCGCTCGCGACCGAGGAGCGCGACGAGCCGTTCACGACGACGCCCGCGGACGAGGATCCGCTGGTCGTCGCGACCCAGGAGCTCGACGACGGCGCGCTCCTGGTCGTCGGCGTGCCCGACGAGGGCCGCGCGGAGGCGCTCGCGACGACCGCCGGTCTGCTGGCCGTCGCCGTCCCGCTGCTGGTCGCCTTCGTCGCGATCGTCTGCTGGATCGTCGTCGGCCGGGCGCTGCGGCCGGTGGACCGGATGCGCGCGGAGGCGGACGCGGTGACCGCCGCGGCCCTCTATCGCCGCGTCGCGGAGCCCGGCTCCGGTGACGAGATCGACCGGCTCGCGCAGACCCTGAACCGGATGCTCGGCCGCCTCGAGGACGGCCAGGAGCGGCAGCGCCGGTTCGTCTCGGACGCCTCGCACGAGCTGCGCTCGCCGGTCGCGGCCCTGCGGCAGAGCGCCGAGGTCGCGCTCGCGCACCCCGACCGGCTCGACGCGGCCCGGCTGGCGACGACGGTCGCCGAGGAGTCGGTGCGGATGGGCGGGCTGATCGAGGGCCTGCTGCTGCTCGCGCGCGCCGACGAGGCGCGGCTGGCGGTGCTCGCGGCCCCGGTCGACCTCGACGACCTGGCGCTGCGCGAGGTGCGGCGGCTGCGCGACTCCGGGATCGCCGTGGACGCCTCGGGCGTCTCACCGGTGCAGGCGGTGGCGGACGAGGCGCTGCTCGGGCGGGCGCTGCGGAACCTCGTCGACAACGCGGTGCGGCACCGGGCCGCGCGGCTGGCGATCGCGACCCGCGGGGAGGGCGACTCCGCGGTGCTGGCCGTCGACGACGACGGGCCGGGGATCCCCGCGGCCGACCGCGAGCGGGTGCTGGAGCGCTTCGTGCGGCTGGACGAGGGGCGCGCTCGCGACGCCGGCGGCTCGGGTCTCGGGCTCGCGATCGTCGCCGAGATCGCGGCGGCGCACGGCGGGAGCGTCGCGATCGAGGAGTCGCCGTGGGGCGGCGCGCGAGTGACGCTGCGGGTGCCGCTGCGCTGACCGGCGCCGGGTCCGCTCCGCTTCAGGCTGGCTTCAGCGGCGCCGCGGGACAGTGGCTGCGGCGTCGAGGAACGGCGCCGGAGACGGAGCGGATCATGAAGAAGAAGACCGGGATCATCGTCGGAGTCGCGGGCGCGATCGTGCTCGTCGGAGCCGGCACGGGCATCGCCTTCGCCACGACCGACGGCTTCGAGCGCTCGGACGCGCTGACCGGCGCCGATTTCGACCGCGCCAGTGAGGTCGCGATCGCCGAGATCGGCGGCGGGACCGTCACCTCGGCCGAGCGCGACGACGACGGCACGCCGGGCTACGAGCTCGAGCTGCGCGGCGACGACGGCCTCGAGTACGACGTGCGGCTCGACGACTCCTTCGGCGTGCTGGTCGTCGACCCGGACGACGACGCGGTGCGCGGCACCGGCAGTGCGAACGGCGGCACGAACGGCAGCACGGACGACGGCACGACCGGCACCACCGAGGACAGCACCACCGGCACCACCGACGCGGTCGACCCCGACGACCTCGTCGGCGACGAGCTGACCCGCGCGAGCGAGGCCGCGATCGCCGCGATCGGCGGCGGCACGGTCACCGAGGCCGAGCGCAGCGACGACGCCGACCACGCCTTCGACGTCGAGGTCACCCGCGCCGACGGCACGGACGTGGACGTCGACCTCGACGCGTCCTACGCGGTCGTCCGCACGGAGGAGTAGGTCGCGGGAGCGGAGGGGCTCAGCCCTTCCCCGGGCCGTTCCCGTTGCCGGGGTTCTGACCGCTCTCCGGGCTGCGGCCATTGCCGTTCCCGCCGCCGTTCCCGCCGGAGTCCCCCGGCCCCTCGACCGGCTCCTCGACCGGAGCCTGCGTCGCGGGCGCCTGCACGGCGGGCGCACCGGCGGCCGGCGTCGTCGCGGCAGGTGCCGGCGACTCCTCCTCCGGAGGCTCGGTCGGCTCCACCGGCTCGGTCTCCTCGGGCGTCGGCGACGGCTCCTCCTCGGGAGTCTCGACCGGGGCCGGCGTCTCCTCCTCCGGGGTCTCCTCGGCCGGTGGCTCCTCCTCGACGGGAGTGGTCTCCTCCGGCTCGGGCTCGGTCGACTCCTCGGGCTCCGGCACGGCGGCGATCAGCGCCGCGAGGTCGGCGCGCACGAGGTCGGCCTGAGCCTGGATCGACGTGGCCCGGTCCTCCCGGACGTTCCCGCCGGCGACCGCCGCGTCGAGCGTCGCCTGGAGCGCGTCGAGCTCGGTGAGCGCTCCGGCCCAGTCGTCGGCCGACGCCTTCTCGGCGACCGCCACGACCGCGTCGTCGAGGGCCTGCGCGGTGCCGTCGTCGATGGACGGATCCGCGGCGGAGCAGCCCGACAGCACGAGGACGGCGGCGAGCACCGCACCCCCGGCCCGCAGTCGCAGACCTGTCCGATTCGCGCCCCTCACGAGCGGATGCTCTCGCGCAGCTGACGGAGGTGCTCGCCGAGTTCCCCGTCGACGGCGGGCAGCGGCGACTGCGGACCGTCGAACAGGACGATCACGAGGCCGACCGCGACGGCGACCAGCGCGAGCACCACGACGATCAGCCACGGGCTCGGCCCGGTGCGGCGACGCGCGACGGAGGCGGGCGGGGTGACCGGCGCGCTCGGCGCGACCCGCGTGGTCGTCGCGGTCGCGGGAGCGGCGCCGGGCAGCAGCTCGGTCGCCCCCACGGGCAGCACCGACGTCGCGTCCAGCAGCTCGGTCGCGGCCGCGGTCGGAGCGAAGCGCTCGGTCGCGGGCATCCGCTCGGTCGGCGGCGGCCCGGCGGGCTCCCGGACCGGCACGTCGGGGACGACGATCGCCGTCGGCGGTCCGTCGCGGCGCGGATCGATCAGCGCGCGCGCCGACTCCGCGACCTCGATCGCCGTGGGCCGCTCGGCCGGCTCGCGCCGCGTCATCGCGTTCAGCAGCGCCGACCAGCCGCCGCCGAGCGAGTCCGACACCTCTGGGTCGCGCAGCAGGCGCGCGAGAGTGACCTCGATCGCCGATCCGGTGAAGGGGCGGCGCCCGGTCAGCGACTCGAGCAGCACCAGGCCGAGGGAGTAGACGTCGCTCGCCGAGGTCAGCACGTCGCCGTGCGCCTGCTCGGGGCTGAGGTACGCGGCGGTGCCGATCAGGGTGCCGGGCGAGGTGATCCGGGTGGCGTCGATCAGGTAGGCGATGCCGAAGTCGGCGAGCTTGGGGCGGAACTCGCGGCTCGTCAGCGGGCTCGGCACGAGCAGCACGTTGGAGGGCTTCACGTCGCGGTGCACCACTCCGGCCGCGTGCACCGTGTGCAGGGCCTCGCCGAGGTCGGCGGCCATCGACGCGACGTCGTTCGGCAGGACGGGCCCGCTGGCCAGCCGCTCCGCGAGACTCGGCCCCTCGGCGAGCTCCATCACCATGTAGGCCTGGCCGCCGGTATCGTCGCCGCCGTCGTCGGCGTCGTACAGGGTCACCAGCGCGGGGTGGTTGAGGGCCGCGAGCAGCCGGATCTCGGAGGACTTGCGCTGGAGGTCCTGCGCGTCGTCGATGCCCGGCGCGAACATCTTCAGCGCCACCGAGCGGCCGAGGATCCCGTCGCGGGCCCGGTACACGGTGGCCATCCCGCCCCGGCCGATCAGCTCCTCGATCGTGTAGCGACCGCCGATCGTCGTGCCGACGACGCGGTTCTCGCCCGTTCGGTGGGATGACACGGTTCCTCCTCGGGCGGATGCTGCGGCAACGCCGCGCCCCCCGGTGCGACCGTCTCCCCAGGGTAGTACGTCCGTCTTCCGAGCCGCAGGGCTCGACTCGGGGCCCGCGAGCTGTCAAGCGGGTGCTCGCCCGAGAGGCCGCGCGTAGCGTGGCTGGTCCCGACGAAAGGCAGAGGCACATGGACGAGCACGAGCAGGGATCGACGATCGGCGCGACGGACGGCGCGGCTCCGGCGACGCGGACCAGCAGCGAGCAGGTCGAGAAGGACCGCGCCGAATCCCCCGGCAGCGAGCGCGAGACTGAGGTCCGCCAGGAGCAGGACCCCACCACCAGCCGGACGGAGGTCTCCGGCTCGGCCGAGGTCGTCTCCGTCCCCGGCACCGGCGGCGCCGACGACGTCGGCACCGCCGAGGTCGACCCCGACGAGGTCTCGCTCAACGGCAAGCCGTTCCCGGGCCACGCCGGAACAAAGTAACGCGACTTGCCCCCCGGGTGACCACGTCGTCGCCCGGGGATGCCTCAGGGCCTTCCGAGGTTTCGAGCCGCTCGTGCATACGCGTCGAGATCGGCACGGCGACCGACAGCCACCGCCTGCACCCGCGTCGCTCGGTCTTCGTTCGGCAGGAGCCGGTAGACGAGTCTGAACCGTGGCCGCAGTTCACGCGGATCGAGGTCGAAGTAGATCTTGCGGCAGTCGCTCAGGTCGGCTGTGGACTTCCGCCCCTCGAGAGGGAGACCTGCGAGATCGCCGGAGGCCACCAGTGCGAGCAGGCCTATGACGCGGACGGCGAGAGGGTGCGGAGAAGCTGCACCGCCGCCTTCACGTGCGATGAGATCGTCGAGGTCGTCGCCGAAGCCGGGCTTCAGAGCGTCGAGCTTCATTCTCACGATTCGTCGAGGAATACGCCGAATCGAGCGGCGACGTCCGAGAGCGGCTCGCTCTCCATGTCCCGGCGCTCCCGCACGAGTGCCGCGATCTCCTCGTCGTCCAGACGAGAGAGGAGCTGGTCGACCACGGCGATCGGCACGATCGCCGCTTCCGCTCGCCGATGCGACCCGAACACGACGATCTCGGCGTCGGCGTCCTCGCGGAAGCGGCCGACGGCACGGCCGAGTTCGTCGCGCGCCTCGCGGAAGGACAGCACGGGCACGGCACGAGACGTAGGCAGGCTGCGGGAAGTCATGGCCTCAGCGTACAGTTGCGTACGCAAATGCGTGCGCATTCGCGTTTCGCCTGACGCGGTGTGCTTCACGCGCAATTCCCGTCGAGCGTCGCTTATGGAAAGCTCGCCGACCAGAACGCGGCGACCGCGATCGAGGGCCTCCCTCGAGGGGAAATGGTCGGCGAGCTGCTGGCCCTTCTCGATCTCGGCCATGATCTCGTCGGTCAGAGCCGACGGATCCGCCTCAGCACAGATGTCGGGTGCGGGGACGGGGAAAGACAGGCGCGCGAAACACATCCGGCGAGGGTATTCGCGACGGTCACCGACAGACCGGGCGGAGTGCTGCCTGGCGCGAGATGTGGCGACCGCCCCCGCTCTCCGGCAAGGCGTGCCTCAGAGGACCGGGTCGAGCAGGCCCGGGTCGTGGCGGTCGACCGTCCGGGCGTTGTTGACGCGGCGGTCGACCGGGTAGGCGGTGATGGTCGAGGCGACCGCGACCGACGCGCGGTCGAGGGTCGCGAGCATCTCCTCGCTGGAGGCGAGCGGCTCCGGGCTCAGCCAGGCGTCGCGGACGTCGGGCGTGAGGAAGACGGGCATCCGGTCGTGCACCTCGCCGGAGGCGTCCCGCGCCTCGCGGGTGATGATCGTGAAGGAGACCCGCCACTCGTCGCCCTCCTTGCGCGCCGCGTACAGGCCCGCCGCGGCGAGGATCGGCTCCTCGCCGTGCAGGAACCACGGCTGCTTGCCGTCGGCGCGCGCCTCCCACTCGTAGTAGCCGCGCATCGGCACGATGGCGCGCTGCTTGGCGAACGCCCCGCGGAACAGACCGTTCGAGGCGACCGTCTCGAGCCGCGCGTTGATCGGCGACGGCCCCTTCCCCTTCGCCCAGGACGGCCGGAACCCCCAGGAGGCGAGCTCGATCTCGCGCTCCAGCGACTCCTCGTGCCTGTGCTCGCGCACGATCGGCGCCGCATCGGTCGGCGCGACGCTGAAGTCGGGCGCCCAGTCGGCCGCCCGGCCGCCCGCCGCGACGAACTCCGCGATCAGGGCGTCGGTCTCGGAATCCATCGCGAAGCGTCCGCACATGCGGGCGACACTACGCCGGACCGCCGACAGCGGCGAGGACGGGATCGCGCCGGCCGCGGCGGATCGTCGCGACCGCGAGGCCCGCGACCATCACCGCGCCGCCGATCAGCACGCCGGCCGACGGGACCTCGCCCAGCAGCACCCACGCCGACAGCACGCCGACCACCGGCACCAGCAGCGTGAACGGCACGACCGACGCGGCCGGGTAGCGGGCGAGCAGCGAGTTCCAGATGCCGTAGCCGATCAGCGACGCGAACACCGCCGTGTAGAGCGTGCTGAGGACCGCCAGGAGCGAGAGCCCTTGGAGCGCCGTCGCGATCGCGGGCCCGCCGTCGACCAGCAGCGAGAGCAGCAGCGCCGGGATCGGCACGACCAGCGCCGACCAGACCACCAGCGAGAGCCCCGAGGCGCCCTTCGCCCGCCGGGTCAGCACGTTGCCGATCGCCCAGGAGAGCGCGCCGCCGAGGCAGACCACGAACGGCAGCCAGGGCGCGACGGCCCCGTGCGAGAGGGCGACGACCACGAGCCCCGCGACGCCGACCACCAGGCCGATGCTCTGCCGCCGCGTCGGCCGCTCCCGGAGCAGCACCGCCGCGATCAGCACCGTCAGCACGATCTGCGCCTGCACCACCAGCGACGCGAGCCCCGCGGGCATCCCCAGCGCCAGCGCCAGGTAGAGCAGCGCGAACTGCCCCAGGCTCATGAACGCGCCGATGGTCGCGACCGTCCGCAGCGGCGCCTGCGGCCGCGGCACGAGGAACACGGCCGGCACCGCGACCACCGTGAACCGCATCGCCAGGAACAGCAGCGGCGGCACGTCCGCGAGCCCCACGTCGATCACGACGAAGTTCAGCCCCCAGAGCAGCACGACGAGGAGGGCGAGGAGGCTGTGCCGGCGGGTCATGCCCCCAGACAAGCGCGGATGACCCGGCAGCACCAGCGCCGGTCCGCACCGTCGACCCGGTAGCGTCGCTGCATGATCGAACGCGCTGCAGGGATCGCGAGCCCCGCATGATCGAGCCGTCCGCGCTCCGCGCCCTGATCGCCGTCCGCGACTGCGGCACGGTCGCGGCCGCGGCCGACGCGCTCGGCTACACCCCGTCGGCCGTCTCGCAGCAGCTCAAGCGCCTCGAGCGCCAGTCCGGCGGCGCCGTCGCCGAGCGCTCCGGCCGCGGCGTGCTGCTCACCGAGCACGGCCGCGCCCTGGCCGACCGCGGCGAGCGCCTCCTCGCCGAGCTGGAGGCGCTCGGGCACCTCGGCACCGTCCCCGCGGAGGAGGTGACCGGCACACTGCGGGTCGTCGCGTTCTCGACCGCGATGCGCGGCCTGCTCGTCCCCGCCCTCGCGCGGATCCGCGAGCGGGCGCCGCGGCTCCGGCTCACCCTCGACGAGCTCGACCCGTGGGAGGCGTCGCGGCGGCTCGAGCGCGGCGCCGCCGACCTGGCGATCCTGCACGACTGGCCGGGCCTGGCCCTCGAGCTCCCGCCGGACACCGTCGAGACCGAGATCCTGCTTGAGGACCGCGCCGACGTCCTCCTGAACCGGGCGCACCCCCTCGCCGGCAGCGCCGAGATCGCGCCGAGCCGGCTCGCGGACGAGACCTGGGTGAGCATCCCGGCGGGTGCGATCTGCCACGCCTGGCTGCTGCGCACCTTCGCCGGCACCGGGCGCCAGCCCGACATCGCCTACTACGACGAGGACTTCAGCACCCACATCGCCCTGGTCGAGGCGGGCGCCGCCGTCGCGCTGGTCCCGCGGCTCGGCCGCGAGCCGCTCCCGGAGGCGGTGGTCGCCGTCCCCGCGGTCGACCCGGTCTCGACCAGGGTCGTCAGCGCCGCCTGGCGCCGCTCGGGCCGCGGGAACCCCGCGCGGGCGGTCGTCCTCGAGGCGCTGCGCGCCGTCTGCTGACGAGCGGGAGCACCGGCCGGCGAGTGTCAGCCGCCGACGACGCGGCTCTTCGCCGACCAGAAGCGCATCAGCGCACCGGCCGCGATCGAGCCGGCCGCGCCGGCCGCGAGGTCGCCCAGCGTGTCCTCGTAGCCGACGAAGATCGACGGGTCGACGAAGCGGTGCCCGGCCCACTCGCCCCACTCCCAGACCACGCCCATCGACAGGCCGAAGCAGGCGCAGAGCACGATCGCCGGGGCGAGCGGACCGCGGTCGCCGGCGACCGTCGGAACCACGCCGGCGCGCGCGGCGACGATGTAGGCGACGGCCGCGACCAGCCCGTTCAGCACGAAGTGCACGACGAGGTCCCACGACGCCCAGGCCTGGTAGAGCCCGAGCACGCTGCTCCAGGACGCGACCAGCAGAGCGAGTCCGAAGGTGGCGTCCAGCGCCGGGCGGATCCCGAGGAACCGCGGCAGCACCAGCCCGATCGCGGCGAGGGCGAGCACGGCGACGTCGACGAGATCCCAGCCGATCATCGCGGCGACGATGCTCACGGCGCCGAGGGCGCGGACCGCGTCGGCGAACCACTCGCCCCGGGTGCGCGGGGGCTCCATGAAGGTCGAGATCAGGACGGGCTCGTTCTCGGGGCGGGCTCTCACGGCGGGTCGGGTCACGGCTTCGTGAAGCGGAGGACGGCCTGGACCGCCTCGTGGTCCGAGCCCGGCGCCGTGTCGTAGCGGGTCGCGTTGATCGCCGCCGAGACGACCTCGAAGGCCCCGGCGCTGACCGTGAGCCAGTCGATGCGGCGGCCGGCCTTCGGCGGGCGGTAGTTGGAGTAGGTGCCCCAGTGCGGGGTGAGGTGCGTGCCGGCGACGACCCAGGAGTCCGCGAGCCCGCCCTCGTCCAGCAGCGCCCGGTACGGCTCCGTGCCGACGTCGGTGTTGGTGTCGCCCATCACGATCGCGGGCCGGCCGAGGTCGGTGATCCGCTCGGCGACCAGCTCGGCCGAGCGCAGTCGCGAGCGCCGCGAGAGGTGATCGAAGTGCGTCGCGACGACGGTGAACTCGCGGTTCGTCGCGTGGTCGGTCAGCTCGGCGATCACCGCGGTGCGCGGGATCCGGTTGCCCCAGCTGCGCGAGCCGGCGACGTCCGGAGTCGCGGACAGCGCGATCTGCGACCAGTCGCGCACCGCGAAGCGGCTCCGGTCGACGAAGAGCATCACCCGCTCACCGCCGCGGTCGGCGTCGCGGCCGAAGCCCATGCCCTCGAACGAGGCGCCGAGCGACTCGTGCACCCACTGCGCCTGATCGGGCAGCGCCTCCTGCACCGCAAGGATCGACGGGCTCTCCTCCTGCAGCAGCCGGCGCACGAGGGGCTTCCGGCGCTCCCACTGGTCGACCGCGCGGGCGGTCAGGCGGGGCATGCGGCGGCGGATGTTGTACGTCATGACGTGGAGCTCGGGCGCCGGGATCGGACCGATCAGGGGGGACGGGTCGGTCATGCCTCCACCCTACGGCGGCGATCGGAGCTGCCAGGGAGGCTTGCGGAGTCGCTCCCGCGCACCCCTACTCTTCGAGGATGACCCTCTCGCCCGCTCTCGCGGCCCTCTCCGACGCTTCGTTCGTCTCGCTCACGACCTTCCGGAAGACGGGCGTCGGAGTGTCGACGCCGGTGTGGATCGCCCGGGACGGCGCGGACCTGATCGTCACGACTCCCCGCAAGAGCGGCAAGGTCAAGCGCCTGCGCAACGACCCGCGGGTGACCCTCGTCCCCTGCGACCGCCGCGGCCGCGTCGCCGACGGCGCGACCGTCCTCGAGGCGGAGGCGCACATCGTCTCCGACACCGACACCGTCGAGCGCCTCGGCCGCGTCTTCCTCCGCAAGTACCGCCTCGAGTACCGCGTCTTCATGGTGATCGAGCGGATCGTCTCCCGCGGCGACCGCACCCGCGTGATGCTCCGCATCGCGGACCGCTGAGCGCCGGAACGGGTGGCGCCGGTAAAGTAGAGGAGTTCACGAGGGAGGTTGGCATGGCGCACGCACTCGGGGCGATCACGCCCGATCACGCTGAGGTCGATCAGCACCTGATGTTCGCCGAAGCTGCTCTTTCGCTGGCAGGACACGAGGTCACGGATCCCGCACTACTCGCGATCATCGAGCGTGCCGCGCGCCATGAGCTGACAGGGGACGAGGCCGTCGCTGCGATTCGGCGACACATTCAGGGCTGATGTCCCTCGGTTCCACCTTCCGTACCTGGGATGACTACTTCATTCCGGGTACGACTGTTCTGCGCAACAAGTTCACAGGACCGGGCAAGCCCTACGGCGAGACGGATCCGGTGAAGCTGCGTGCGATGGAGGAGGCGATCACTGCTGTCCGCATTCGAGAACTGCACGAGAACCCCGTCAAGGGTCGGTTCGACTACGCGCACATGAAGGCGATCCATCGTGCGATCTTCCACGACGTGTACGCGTGGGCGGGCCAGGAGCGGGTCGCTCCGGTCGGCGCGCGCATGACGAAGGACGGGCACGCCTACTACCCTGCCGGCCCGGCCCTCTCCGAAGCGGCGGATGCCGAGTACGCGAAGCTCGCTCGCAAGGATCATCTCCGTGGTCTCGGACTGGAGGAGTTCATCGATGAGCTCGCCGAGAGCTGGGGCGAGCTGAACGTGATCCACTTCGCGAGGGAGGGCAACACCCGCACACAGTTCGTGTTCTTCTCACAGCTCGCCGAACAGGCGGGCTACCAGATCGATGCAGCACTCTTCGCGCCCGGAGCGCCACTGCGCGACGCCTTCGTGGAGGCGAGGTTCCACAGCCAGGACACCGGCAGCAACGAGGACCTCGCAGCCGTCCTCCGGCAGGCCGTCGCACCCCTTCCGGGTGGTGCCGACGCAGGATCGAAGTGATCGCCGGCATTTCGCCAACAAGCTGTTGGCGAAATGCCGTGGGGACGCGGGAGCGGCCCCTCCATGCTGGTCGAGCAGCCCCGCAGGGACGCATCCATGCGGATCGAGCAGCCCCGCAGGGACGCATCCGTGCGGATCGAGCAGCCCCGCAGGGGCGTATTCATGCTGGTCGAGTAGCCCCGAAGGGGCGTATCGAGACCTACGTCCTCAGCAGGGCGGGTCTGCAGACTCTGGTGCTGACGGTGGTGGATCTCGATACGCCCGCTCCGCGGGCTACTCGATCAACATGGATGTCCCGCCTACACCCCGGCCGGCGGTGGGGGATAGGGCTTCGGCCGCGGGGCGCCGCGGCACTACGGTGGGGCGTCACCCGCCGGTGCCCATCGCGCCTCCCGCGCACGCCGGCGCACGCAGAAGGAGCACGTATGAGCATCGGAGCAGGGATCTTCCTCCTCGTCGTCGGCGCGATCCTCGCGTTCGCCGTGGACGTCCAGGTGGCCGGAGTCGACCTCAAGCTGGTCGGCTACATCCTGATGGCCGCCGGAGCCGTGGGCCTCATCCTCGGCCTCGTCCTGATGACCCGCCGCCGCCAGGCTGTCTCGACCACCCGCTCGGCGGTCGACCCCGCCAGCGGCGAGCAGGTCACCCGCCGCACCAGCGAGGGCAACGGCCCCGTCGTCTGACCTCGGAGAACGACGAGAGGGGCGTCACCGGCATCACCGGTGGCGCCCCTCGTCTCGTCGCCGAGCGTGCCGCGGCGACTACTCGTCGTCCGGCTCGCCGCCCGAGACGGTGTCCGTGTCGCCGCCGCCGCTGGAGGTGTCGGTGCCGGTGCCGTCGGGGAGGTCCTCGGTCTTCTCGGTCTTCTCGTCCTCCGTGCCGTTGCTGCTGTCGCTGCTCATCGCCGCTCTCCCTTCGCCCGGCGCTCTGCCGGAACGCCCACTCTCCTCCGCGCCGCACGGACCGCGCCAGGGGGTGGCGGCGGGCGGCCCGGGGAGGCCACGATGCCCACGCCCCCGCACAATCCCCAGCGGCGCACCCCGCGCCTCCGGTTGACTGGGGTCGCTCCGCCGACCGACGGCGGCACTCTGGAGGAGACATGGCGAACCACCGATTCGAGCTGCGGTCCGGACGCGGGATGGGCGTCTCGGCCGCCGGCGACCCGATCGCGGACCGGCTGGTCGTCTTCTGCCACCCCACTCCCGGCGCGGGCGGCTTCGACCCCGACCCGCTGGTCACCGGGCCGTGGGGCCTGCACCTGCTGATCCTCGACCGCCCCGGCTACGGCGCCTCCGATCCCGTCGACGCGCAGCACGGCCGCGTCCAGGACCGCGCCGACGACCTCGCGGAGTACCTCCGCCGCTCCGAGCGCACCGCCCGCGACGTCGACGGCGCCCGCTTCGGCAGCGTTGGCGTGGTCGGCTGGGGCTCCGGCGGCGCCTTCGCGCTCTCGCTCGCCGCACGGCACCCGGACCTGGTCGACCGCATCGCGATCGTCGGCACCCCCGCTCCCCCGCAGGCCAGCGCGCTCGTGCACCCGACGACGGCGTGGGAGCGGCGGCAGACCCTGCCCGGCGAGGACGCCGCGGGGATCGCCGCGACGCTCCCCGCCGACGTGCCCGGCCTCGACTCGCTCGGCGTCGACCCCGGCGACCCGGTCCTCGAGAGCCACGGTGGGCTGCGCAACCGGCTCGAGCGGATGCTCGGCGAGGGCTGGCGCCAGGGCCCCGGCGGCGCCGCGACCGACCTCGTCGCGCTCCGCGACGGCTCCTGGGCGGAGGAGCTCGACCGGGTCACGGCCGAGGTCCTGATCGTGAACGGCGACGCGGACCCTGTCGCCGGCTCGGAGGACGCGCGCTGGTTCCGCTCCCGGCTCGCCGACGCGCGCTCCGCGACCGTCGACGGCACCGGGCGGCTGGCGCTGGTGCGCGAGTGGCGCCGGATCCTCGACCACGTCGCTCCGCTCGAGCGCGGGGCGCAGGGACGATGAGCCGCCGCGTGCTCGGGCGACGCGCTTCCGCCCGCGCCGGGGCCGCCCGCCTCGGCGCCGGGCCGCTCGCGCTCGTCGGCGCGATGGCGGTCTCGGGCGCGATCCACCTCGCGCGCCCCGCCGTCTTCGAGCGCGCCGTCCCGCGGGCTATGCCCGGCTCGGTCCGCGGCTGGGTGCTCGTCTCGGGGGTCGCGGAGCTCGCCTGCGCCGCGACGACGCTCTGGCCGCCGACCCGCACCGCCGGCGGCCTCGCCTCCGCCGCCCTGATGGCCGGGGTCTTCCCCGCCAACGTGCAGATGGCCCTCGACGCCCGCCGCCCACGGACCCGGGCGATCACGCTGCTGCGCCTGCCGCTGCAGATCCCGCTGGTGCTCTGGGGGCTGCAGGCGGCCCGCTCGACCCCGCGCTGAGAGCGGCCGCTGAGGCCGACGCAACCCCGAGCGGCGCTCGCGATCGCGCTGCTACCGTCCAGGCATGAGCGACCAGAAGGCGGATGATCGCCGAGACCAGCTGACCAGCGCACCGAACGCGACGGAGGCCGACGCGGCCCCGCGCATCGACGTGACGACCACCCCCGCGGGCGACACCCGCATCGACATCCGCAACGACGCCGCCGTGCGCCCGGGCCGGGTCGACGCCGACGGGAACGAGCTCGACGAGGACGAGGACGGCGCCGATGTCTGAGCTCCGCCGCGCCGCGATCGTCTACAACCCCGTCAAGGTCGACCTCGAGGCCGTGAAGGCCGCCGTCGCGCGCGCCCAGGAGGCCGCCGGCTGGGACGAGACCCTCTGGTTCGAGACCTCCGTCGAGGACCCGGGAGCCGGCCAGACCAGGGAGGCGCTCGAGCAGGACGTCGACATGGTGATCGCGGCCGGCGGCGACGGCACCGTGCGCGTGGTGGCCGAGGCGCTGCAGGACTCGGACGCGTCGCTCGCGCTGCTGCCCTCCGGCACCGGCAACCTGCTCGCCCGCAATCTGAACCTCACGCTCGACGACGTCGACAACGCGCTGACCGTCGCCTTCTCGGGTGAGGACCGCGCCATCGACATCGGCGTGATCGACATCGAGACGTCGAAGGGCCGCGACCGGCGCTCCTACGTCGTGATGGCCGGTCTCGGGATCGACGCGAAGATGCTCGCGAACACCGACGACGACCTGAAGAAGCGGGCCGGCTGGCTCGCCTACGTCGACGCGCTGCGGAAGGCCCTGCTGGACAAGAACCAGCTCGAGTTCCGCTACTCCCTGAACGGCGCGAAGACGCGCAAAGTGCGCGCGCACACGATCATCGTGGGCAACTGCGGCGCCCTGCCGGCGAACATCCTGCTGCTGCCGGACGCCGCGGTCGACGACGGCGAGTTCGACATCGTGCTGCTGCGCCCGGAGGGCTTCTTCGGCTGGGTCCAGATCATCTTCAAGGTGGTCTGGGAGAACGGCGTGCTGCGCCGCAGCGGCGTGGTCGGGAAGAAGCTGATGGGCCTCACGAAGGAGGTCTCGGCGCTGCGCTACGTGAAGGGCCACGAGCTCGTGGTGCGCCTGGAGAAGCCGCAGGAGATCGAGCTGGACGGCGACCCGTTCGGGACGACGTCGGCGTTCCGCACCTGGATCGAGCCGGGCGGACTGACCGTCCGAGTCCCCGCCGCGTAGCGCGGCCGTCCTGGACGAGCGCGGACCCGCCGCCTGATCGGCAGGCGGCGGGCACCGGCGAGCGACTGCGGCGCGGGTTCGGGTCCCGCACCCCATGCGCTTGCATGGACACGGCGACCCTAGTGCGCATTCCGTCGTCGAAGCAATGGATTCCGCACCTCTGCGCGCCATTTCGCCACAGAACAGGCGATTCTGCTCAGTGGAGGCGGCCGGACGCAACCGATTCCGCACTCCACGCTCGATCCGGCCGCCGCCCGGCGACCTCCGCCACCGGGGCGACCGCGCGGTCGTCAAGCGGGAGAACCGCGCCCCGTCCCTCCACTACGGTTCCCCCCATGGGCTTCTTCGACCGCACCGTCCCCCCGGCCGCCTCCCCGGCCACTCCCCCCGCCGAGCGGCCGCCGACGGTGTGGACCGACGGACTCGGGCGCTTCGCCCTGCGCTGCCTCCAGGTGCTCGTCGTCCTGGCGCTCGCGGCGGTCCTCGTCCTCGCGATGACCCAGCTGACGCTGGTGCTGATCCCCGTGCTGATCGCGATCATCCTCGCGTCCGCGATCCACCCGGTCCTGGCCTGGATGCGCCGCAAGGGCGTGCCGTCGATCCTCGCCACCTGGATCGCCCTGATCGGACTGCTCGCGATCCTCGGCGCCATCGGCTGGCTGATCACCGTCGCGGTCCGCAACCAGTGGGACGAGCTGGTCAGCAGCGCCTCCGACGGCATCGCCTCGCTGCAGGACTACGTGCAGCACCTGCCGTTCCAGATCGACGAGCAGCAGATCGAGGACGCCCGCCAGAGCGTCGTCGACTTCCTCACCTCGAGCTCCTTCGGCTCCGGCGCCCTCGCCGGCGCGGCGGCCGCGGCGAACTTCGTCACCGGCCTGGTGCTGATGATCGTCGTCCTCTTCTTCTTCATGAAGGACGGCCCGAAGATCTGGGAGTTCCTGCTCCGCCCCTTCACCGGCTCGAGCTACGACCGCGTCAAGCGCGTCGGCGGCAAGACCGTCGACGTCCTCGGCGGCTACATCCGCGGCACGGCGACCGTCGCCGCGGTCGACGCGATCGGCATCGGCGTCGCCCTCGCGATCCTGCAGGTGCCGCTGGCCCTCCCGCTCGCCGTGATCGTCTTCCTCACCGCCTTCATCCCGATCGTCGGAGCGACCGCCGCCGGCATCCTCGCCGCGCTCGTCGCCCTCGTCTCGGGCGGCCTCGTCCCGGCGGTGATCGTCATCGGCGTGGTCGTGCTCGTCAACCAGCTCGAGGGCAACTTCCTCCAGCCGGTCGTGATGGCCCGGTCGCTGAAGCTGCACCCGCTGATCGTGCTGATCGCCCTGACCATCGGCACCGTGCTCGCCGGCATCGTCGGCGCCGTGCTCGCCGTGCCGATCGCCGCGGTCGCCTGGGGCATCGTCTCGGTCTGGAACGGCCCCGACCGCCCGGCCGAGCCGGCCCGGCAGAAGCGCGACGAGTCCGTCTGACCCGAGCCGGTCGTCGACGCACGACGGGATCGTCGGACGCGCCGCTAGGGCGTGCGGCCGATGATCCCGTCGCGCAGCGCCTGGCGGCGCAGGGCGATCTTGGTGCTCACGCCCACGCCCTCGGCGCGGTACTTCGCCCGGGCGTTCCGCAGCGAGCTGCGCGCCGCGTCCTGGGTGATCCCGAGCTCGGTCGCGACCTGCTTGAGCGAGAGCCCCTCGACGAAGAGCCCGACGATCCGGCGCTCTCGGGCCGTCAGCGGGCCCGTTCCACCGCCGCCGAGCAGCGCCCGGGTCTGCGGGGTGAGGAAGCACTCGCCGCGCGCCGCGGTGCGGATCGCCTCGAGGATCACCTCCGTCCGCTCGCTCTTCACCAGGTAGCCGCGCGCTCCGGCCTCCAGCGCCCCCGCGACGGTCTCCGCCCGGGAGTGGGTGCTGATGATGACCGGGGCCGCGCCGGCGGCGGTGATCGTGCGGATCTTCATCGCCAGGTCGAGGTCGTCGCCGAGGTCGATGTCCAGCAGCACGACGTCGGTGGGGAAGCGCGGATGCGCCAGCAGACCGGTCCAGCTCGAGGCCGTCGCGACGACGCGGATCTCGGCGCCGGAGCGGTTGATCCACTCGGTGAGCGCGCTGAGCAGGATCGGATGGTCGTCGAGGATCGCGAGGGCGATCCCGGTCTGCTCGCCGGTCGCCGTCCCGGCGTCCGCGCTCACGCCGGCCGCCCCGGCGGGCGGTGGTCCAGCTCGATCGTCGTCCCCGAGCCCGCGGGCGAGGCGCGGTGCGCCCCGATCTCGCCCAGGATCCCCCAGACGGCGGGGTCGACGTCGCGCGGGCGCAGGCCGGGCGCGCGGAGGACGATCCGCACCGGAGCCGCCGCGTCCTCGCGCTGCGCGAGCAGCAGCTCGATCGGCGGGCGGCCGGCACCCGCCTGCGTCGTCAGCAACCAGAGGACCGAGAGCAGGCGCGAGCGGTCGGGCGGAGCGAGGGCGGCGGCCACGCCGCGCGGGTCGCGGACGACGACCGCCCCGGACAGCAGCGCGGACTCCTCCACCGCGATCAGGAGCCAGGTGCGGTCGTGGCTGCGCGCCAGCACCTCGCGCAGCCGGTCGCCGAGCACACGGGCCCGCTCGCCGAGATCGGCGTCGGGGACGGCGCCTCGGGCGACGACCTCCTCGAGCAGCTCCGCGATCTCCGCGTCGACCCGGGCGAGCTCCGCGGCGGCGAGACTGCCCGGCCCGGTCCCCGGACCGTCGACCACGCTGTCGGCCAGGGTGCGGTCGAGCCCGCGGTGCACGTGACGGTCGAGCGCGGTGAGCAGGGACGCGGAGACGCCCACGGGGGCCGTCGCCAGCAGCACGTTCCCGACCGCGATGCTCGACCCCTCGCCGGTGAGCACCGCGTGCCCCAGCAGTCCCAGCAGGCTGAGCGCGACGAGCAGGACGATCGCCCCGGAGCTCCGCGACGGCGGCTGCACGCCGAGCAGCGCGATCACCGTCGCGCCGACCCCGATGCAGACCGTCGGGTAGTAGAGCGGCGCCGGCGCCGGCAGCGCGTAGTCGGCGAACTCCAGCACGAGCGCAACGGCGTCGACGGCGAGCACCCCCGCGAACACGGAGCGGGGCAGCTCGCCGCGCCGCGTCGCCACGACGGCGATCCCCACGGCGAGCGCCCCGAGCACCAGCACCCAGGAGACGCCGGAGAGCCAGGTGGCCGACCGGTCGTTCAGCGCCCAGAGGAAGGAGGCGAGCCCGCGGACGACCAGCGCCACGGTGATCGTGAGGAAGCCGACACTGAAGTAGCTCGCGGTCAGGCGGTGGGTGCGGGTGATCCGCTGGCGGACGGAGTCGAGCGTCCGAGGACCCTCGCCGGCCGCGCGGACCAGCTCGACGAGCGTGCCCTCTCCGGCGCGGTCGGCGCGGTCGGATCCGGCGGAGTGGTCGCCGGCCTCGATCGGCGCGGTCATCGCGGCACGCTCAGCAGGACGGTGGTGCCCGCGCCGACCGCGGAGAAGATCCGCACCGTGCCGCCGACGGCCTCGATCCGCCCGACGACCGACTGCGCGAGCCCGAGCCGCGCGCCGGGGACGGCCGCGGGGTCGAAGCCGCGCCCCGCGTCCGAGACGGTCACGCGGACCGAGTCCGGCCCCTCGTCGAGCGTGACGTGGGCCGTCGTGGCCCCGGAGTGACGCCGCACGTTCTCGAGGGACTCCCCCGCCGCGCCCGCGAGCGCCTCGAGCGACGCGCCGCCGAGGGGCGACGCGCCGGGGGCGGCCGTGCCGGCGTGCCAGCGCACCTCCACCCCCAGCGCCTCCGCTCGGCGGCCGACCTCGGCCAGCACCGAGGCAGCGGTGCTGGCGTCGGCACCGGACGCCCGGCTCGCCTCGGCGCAGTCGCGCGGCGCCGGATCGAGGTCGGCCCGGTCGAGCCTGCGCAGCAGCGCGAGGTCCGCCTCCGCCTGGGAGCGCAGGGTCGCGGCGGAAACGCCCTCGCCGCGGTGGGCGACGAGGGTGAGCGTGGCGAGGATGGTGTCGTGCATCAGTCGAGCCTCGCGACGGCGCTGCGCCTCGCTCTCGCTCGAGCGGCGCTCGGCGGCGTGGGCCGTGCGCAGGCGCGCGGTGCCGGCGTGGGCGCGCTCGACACTCGAGGCGAGCCAGCGGGCGCCGAGGACCGCGATGACCCAGCAGACCACGACCGAGAGCCCGACGAAGAGCGCCCGCCCCGACCCCCACGTCGCCGCCGTGCCGAGGGCCAGCGCGGGGACGCCGCCGAGCACCGCCGCCCCGAGGAGCCGCGCCGACGAGCCGATCGCGAGCAGTGGAGCCGGCAGGGCCATCGAGGCGAGCATGGTCACGCAGCTGAGCACGGTGCGGTCGCCGTCCGGGACGCCCGGGCCGAGGAACGCCGCGAGCGCGACGACGCCGAGCACGAGGCCGGCGATCACGGCCCGCGCGCCGCTCGGACCGGCGCGGCGCGAGGAGAGCTGGATCGCGGCGCTGATCACGAGCAGGAGGGCGCTCGGCAGCACGGCGGGCAGCTCGGTCGGCACGAGCATCACCAGGTGCAGGGCGGACGTGCCTGCGAAGACTCCGCCGGCCCGCCGCGCACAGGCGATGCCGACCTCGCTCTGCTCGCGCCGGAGCTCGAGCGCGTCCGCGGCGGAGACCTCGGCACCCGCGGTCCCGGCACTCGTGAGCAGCATCGGCACCTCGTCGTGAGGGGTGCGCGAGCCGCACCCGGAGTTGCATCGTGGCACAGGCACGGGCCGCGCGAGCAGCGGGTCTGGACCCGACGGTCGCGCTCGGGCGCTCCTCTCCCGTAGAGTGGAGACATCTCCTGGGCGATCGCCCGAATTCCACGGCTGAGAAGTCGCACGACGACGAAGAGACTCAGCCCCTGATAGAGACCGCAACGATCGAGTGCATCGCCCTCGATCCGCCGGTTCGAACGCCCGCCTCATCCGCGGGTACCGCCCTTCACAGGACGCCGCGGAAGCCGCGCCGTTCCTCGTTCGACCCCCGCTTCTCCGACTCCGTCGGTGAGCGGGACGTTCTCCCCCGCGCAGTCGCACTCCCCACGAGGAGCCGCGCTCTCCGCCCCCAGACGACCCGGATCGACCGGCCGACGCGTGTTTCACCCGCGGCGGACGAGCGGACCGGGTACCGCACAGCTGTGCGAAATCTAACGACGGCCGCTCACGCGGGCGTCACCATCACGTAAGGAAAAGAAATGCCTACTGGCACCGTTAAGTGGTTCAACTCCGAAAAGGGCTTCGGCTTCATCGCTCCCGACGACGGAGGCGCCGACGTGTTCGCGCACTTCTCCGCCATCGCCAAGGAGGGCTACCGCGAGCTCGTCGAGAACCAGCACGTCGAGTACGACGTCGAGCAGGGCCGCAAGGGCCCGCAGGCCGCGAACATCCGCGGCGTCGGCGAGTAATCACCGACCTCAGCGTCACACGGCCTCCGGGTCGCAACGACCTCTGAACGCCCCGTCCACCGCGATCCTCGGATCCGCTGGGCGGGGCGTTCGCCGTTCCCGGTCCGACCCGTCCGGAGCGCGCCGCGGCGGTATATTCACGAGCATGGGACGACTGATCTACGGGCCGCAGTCACTCGAGATCGACTTCGACGATCGACTGCTCGCCCACCTCAAGGTGGCGATGTTCGCGAAGATGCGGCGGAACGAGTCGTTCAGCCTCTCCTGGACCGAGCCGGAGTCGAGCGGCTACGGCCGCAGCTCCGTCTGGATCCACCCGACCACGCCGCTGCACTTCCGCTTCCACGGCGGCCGGCGCCCGGCGCTCAACCGCGCGTGGATCGACGAGCTGATCGCCCACGCGAACGCCACCGGCGAGATGGTCCTGAGCGCGGAGCCCGACGAGCACGCCTGACGCCCGGTCTCGATACGCCCCTTCGGGGCTACTCGACCAGCATGACTACGGCGCGCTGACGAACGCGGCTCAGACCACGCGGGGGCGGGCGGTGTGCACGAGCTCGTCGTGGGGCAGGGCGCGCAGGCGGGACGCGATCTCCTCGCGGGCGGTGGTGTCGACCGAGGCCCAGGCGTACTCCTCGGGCCAGAGCGGGGTGACGCTCACCAGCTCGACGTCGCCCGTCGCCAGCTCGAGGCGCTCGGGGAGTCCGCCGCCGCGCAGGCCCAGCAGCACGCCGACCGAGCCGCGCTCGTCCGCCCACGCGGCCGGTGCGGCCGCGCCCGGCAGGGTGGCCGTGTCGACGCCCGTGCGGCAGCAGACGCCCTGCAGCGCCGCGAGCCGAGCCGCCTCGTAGAGGACGCGGAACTGCCAGTGGTTCCAGAGATCGGCCGCGGGGATGCCGCGCAGCGCCGAGGTCTCGAGGCACAGCTCGAGCCCGAGGCCGGTGCCGGGGCGGGCGAGGCGGTCGAAGGGATCACTGAGGCCGTCGGTGGCCAGCACCACGGAGGGGCCGCGCTCGACGCGGAGGAAGGCGCGGTGATCGGTGGGCCAGCGGGCGCCTCCGCGGACGCCCGGGTCTTCGGTCGAGACGACGACCGTGCGGTCCAGGTCGCCGACGCTGCGCCACAGCTGCGCGCGATCCTCGGCCACGGCCTCCGCGAGGGCCTTCCGCTCGTCCGGGGTCCAGCGGAGCTCCCGGGTGCGGTTGAACAGCAACGACATGAGACTCTCCGTCCACGCGGCGGGCCTGCCGCGTCCTCCGGAACCGTACGGGGCCCGCCAGGGGGGCTCCTCCGAGCAACCGGAGTAGTTCCTGGACGCGGGGCCCCGCGCGGGAGGGCGTCAGCCGAGCGGATCGACGCCGTTCTGCCGCCAGCGCTCGTCGGCGAGCTGGCCCGAGCCGACCTCGCCGTCGTGCGCGCCGAGCGGCTCGGCCTCGCGCCGCGCCTCGGCCGGGACGGCCCCGAGCGAGGTGCCCGCGCCCTCGGCCGTGCTGCCGGGGGCGAGCAGCCCCTCCTCGTCCTCGCGCGAGCCGACCTCGTCCTCCGGGGCGTTCTCGGTGCCGCTCTCGGCCATCGAGTCGTAGGGGTGGTCGGGGTCGGCACTCTCGTCGGGGGTCGTGCTCTCCTCGTTGTCGGCGTCGGCCGGCTGCACGTCGTCCGGGTGCTCGACGTTCGCCGAGCCTCCGCTGGTGAATCCGGCGAACTCGGGGCTGTCGTCTGCGCTCATGGCCGCCACGGTAGCACCGGGCGGCCAGCGCCTAGGCTCGGAGGATGACCGCCTCGGCGGCGCGACGACGGGAGCGGGAATTGCGACGACTCGGTTACGAGCGGTTCGGCGGACCGGACGTGCTGTCCTGGCGGGAGGCCCCGGTGCCGATGCCCGGACGCGGCGAGGTGCTGGTGCGCACGCGCGCCGCGAGCATCAACGCGACCGACGAGAAGATCCTCTCCGGTGCCGCCAGGATCATGGCGGTCGGCCGGAAGCGCCCCTACGGCTTCGGACTCGACATCGCCGGCACGGTCGAGGCGCTCGGCCCCGGCGACCACTCCGTCTCGATCGGCGACCGCGTCGTCGGCATGACCCGCGACGGCGACGCCTTCGCCGACGCCGCGATCGTCCGCGGCCGCTCGCTGGTTCCGCTGCCCGACGCCCTCGACGACGTGCAGGGGGTGACGCTGGCGATGTCCGGCGGCACCGCGATCGGCACGGTCGACGCCCTGCGGGTCCGCGCCGGCGAGCAGATCCTGGTGGGCGGCGGCTCCGGCGCGATCGGGAACCTCGTCGTGCAGCTGCTGCTCCGCGCGGGCTGCACCGTCGCGGCGACCGGCTCGGCCGCGTCCGCCGACACCCTGCGCGCACTCGGCGCCGAGCCGCACGACTACCGCCTGCTCGACCTCGGCGTGCTCGGCGGGCGCTTCGACGCGGTGCTCGACGTCTCCGGGCACCTGCCGGCGAAGGACGCCGCGCTCCTGCTCGCCGACGGCGGCCGCTACGCCACCCTCGTGCCGAGCGGCCCGAACCTCGGCGCCCAGGCGGCGAGCCTCGTCCGGCGCAGTCGGCCGAAGGTGAGCAACCTGATCGTCACGGCGAGTGCCGAGCGCATCGGCCGGGCCGTCTCGCTGGCCGTCTCGGGCGAGCTCGTCCCCGCGGCCGGCGCCGTGCATCCGCTCGAGGACGTCATCGCCGTGCTCTCGCGGCGGGCGCAGGGCACCGACCGGACGATCGGCAAGATCGTCTTCACCGCCGACGACGCGGCGCCGCTGAGCTGATCGAACCCGAGCCGACCGGCTCGGCGGACTCGCCCTTCTCCTCGCGCGGCGCCGCGGCGCCGAGGGAGAGGGTCGCCGCGAAGCCGACGGCGAGGAAGCCCGCCGCGGCGAACGCGGCGAAGCGCGTGCCGTCCGAGAGCGCCTCCCCGGCCGCGCGGGCGACGTCCGCCGACGCGGGGTCGGCCGCGAGTCCGGCGATGGCCGCTCCCGAGGAGTCGACGACCGCGTCCACCGTGCTGCTGACCTGCGCGGCCGGCAGGCCCTGCTCCTCCAGCGACGAGGTGAGCACGCCCGCGGTCGAGGTGTAGAGGATGGTGCCCAGCACCGCGATGCCGAGTGCCGAGCCGATCTGCCGGGCGGTCGACTGGGTGCCGGAGCCCTGGCCGCTGAGCTCGACGGGCACGTCGCGGAGGACCACTCCGGTCAGCTGCGCGGTGGCGAGGCCGACGCCGAAGCCGTAGACGGCGAGGAAGGGCACGAGCGCCCACCACGGCGTCGTGTCGGAGACGACGGCGCCGATGCCGACGACGCCCACGATCTCGGCCGCGAGCCCGACCCGGACGATCAGCACGGCGGAGACGCGGTTGCCGAGCGCGCCCGCGAAGCCGGAGGCGACGAACGAGCCGAGCGCGAGGGCGATCAGCACCAGCCCGGTCTGCACCGCGGTGTAGCCGAGCACGTTCTGCAGCCAGATCGGCAGGGCGAGGATGATGCCGAACTCGCCGAGCGAGACGATCATCGCGGCGATGCTGCCGTTGCGGAACGAGGCCAGCCGGAACAGCCGGAGCGAGAGCATCGCCGAGCGGCCGGCGCGCTCGCGGGCCCGGCCCCAGAGCACGAACGCGATCGTGGCGAGGACGGCGACGACGAAGGCGACCGGCACCGGCGAGGGCAGCCACCAGCCGAGGCTCCGGCCCTCGATCAGGCCGAAGACCAGGCCGGCGGAGGCGACGACCGAGAGCAGCGCGCCGACCAGGTCGACGCGGCCCGCGTCCGGCTGCTTCGACTCGTCGACGAAGAGCAGCGCGCCGACGACGATGACGATCCCGAGCGGGATGTTGATCCCGAAGGCCCAGCGCCAGGAGAAGTCGGTGGTGAGCCAGCCGCCGAGCAGCGGACCGACGGCGGTCATGCCGCCGATGGTCGAGCCCCAGACGGCGAACGCGATCGCCCGCTCCTTGCCGCGGAACGTCGCGTTGATCAGCGACAGCGTCGACGGCAGAACCATCGCGCCGCCGACGCCCTGCACCACCCGGGACAGGATCAGCAGGTCGCCGGTGGCCGCGAGCGAGGCGGCCACGGACGAGAGCGCGAACAGCGCGATGCCGACGACGAGCATCCGGCGCCGGCCCCAGCGGTCGGCGAGGGTGCCGAAGGCGAGCAGGAGCGCCGCGAAGACGAGCGTGTACGACTCCTGCACCCACTGCACCTGGGTCGAGGTGATGCCGAGGTCGGCGACGATCGACGGGATCGCCACGTTCACGATCGTCGAGTCGACGATGATCGTCGCCACGCCGAGGCTGATCACGATCAGTCCGATCCAGCGGCGCCGAGCTGCTGCGAGAGCCATGATGCCGTCCTCCTCCGCCCCGGAACCGGTCCAGAGCTCCATTAGTAAGCCAGCTGACTATATGCCTCGGCGGGCCGATGGCGCCAGGGTGGCGCGTGGAGAGGGGTCCGGAACAGTACCGGCCCGTGCCCCGCCGGACAAGGGCGAGAACCGCTCAGGGAGCGTTCGTCAGGATGGTCGCATGCCCGCATCTCCCCGTTCCTTCCCCTATCCCCTCGGCGTCTCCCTCCGCGGCGACGCCGGCGCGAACGTCGCCGTCTACTCCGAGACCGCGGACAGTGTCGAGGTCTGCCTCTTCGACTCCTCCGGCGCCGAGACCCGCGTCGCGCTCACCGAGCGCACCGGACACGTCTTCCACGGAATCGTCCCCGAGATGACGGTCGGCACCCGCTACGGCCTGCGCGTCGACGGCCCCTGGGATCCCGCCAACGGCCTCCGCCACAACGCCGCGAAGCTCCTGCTCGACCCGCACGCCACCGCGATCGAGGGCGGCTACGACTGGAGCGAGGACGTCTTCGGCCAGTTCTACGAGGACGCCGACAAGCGCAACGACGCCGACGACGCGGCCGCCGTGCCGCGCTGCGTCGTCACCGATCCCGACTCCTTCGACTGGACCGGCGACGAGGCCCCGCGCATCCCGCTGGACGAGACGGTCGTCTACGAGGTGCACGTGAAGGGGTTCACCCAGCTGCACCCGGACGTGCCCGAGAACGTCCGCGGCACCTACCGCGGCCTCGCGCACCCCGCGTCGATCAAGCACTTCACCGACCTCGGCGTGACCTCGGTCGAGCTGCTGCCGGTGCACCAGTTCGTGCAGGACTCGCACCTGGTCGAGAAAGGCCTGCGCAACTACTGGGGCTACAACTCGCTCGGCTTCTTCGCGCCGCACAACGAGTACTCCCACGCCGGCGACGACGGCTCGCAGGTCGACGAGTTCAAGGCGATGGTCAAGGCGTTCCACGAGGCGGGCCTCGAGGTCATCCTCGACGTGGTCTACAACCACACCGCCGAGGGCAACGACAAGGGACCGACCCTCTCCTTCAAGGGCATCGACAACGGCTCCTACTACCGCCTCGTCGAGGACGACCGCGCCAACTACTTCGACACCACCGGCACCGGCAACAGCCTCAACGTCGCGCACCCCGCGGCGCTGGGACTGATCATGGACTCGCTGCGCTACTGGGTGACCGAGATGCACGTCGACGGCTTCCGCTTCGACCTCGCCACCACGCTCACCCGCCAGACCGGCGAGGCCGAGGTGCACAGCGCCTTCCTCGACCTGATCGCGCAGGACCCGGTGCTCGCGCCCGTCAAGATGATCGCCGAGCCGTGGGACACCGCCGGCTACCAGGTGGGCGGCTTCCCCGCCGACTGGTCGGAGTGGAACGGGAAGTTCCGCGACGACGTGCGCGACTTCTGGCACGGCGCCGACTCCGTGCTCGGCACCACCGCGCAGCGGATCCTCGGCTCGCCGGACGTCTACGAGGCCGACAAGCGCTCCCCCGTCTCGAGCGTCAACTTCGTCACCGCGCACGACGGCTTCACCCTCGCCGACCTCACCGCCTACTCCCGCAAGCACAACGCGGCCAACGGCGAGGACAACAACGACGGCGAGAGCGACAACCGCTCCTCGAACAACGGCGCGGAGGGCGCGACCGACAACGGCGCCGTCAACGAGCGCCGGGCCCGGATGCGCCGCAACTTCCTCGCGACGCTGCTGCTCTCGGCCGGCGTGCCGATGATCCTCGGCGGCGACGAGATCGCGCGCACCCAGGGCGGCAACAACAACGCCTACTGCCAGGACGACGAGATCTCGTGGTTCGACTGGGAGAACGCGGACCTCAACCTGCTCGCCTTCACCCGCGAGCTGATCGCGCTGCGGAAGGCCGAGCCGGCCCTGCGGCCGAAGTGGTTCCGCCGTGCCCCCGGCGACGGCCCCGAGACCGTCGACATCCTGCGCTCGGACGCCGCCGGCTTCGCCGACGAGGACTGGGACAACCCGGACGCCCGCTCGATCACGTTCGTCTTCCGCTCCGAGGGCAGCGCCAGCTTCGCGCTGCTGATGAACTCGGCCGAGAACGGCGTCGAGTTCACGGTGCCGGACGCACCCGGCGCCGAGTGGCAGCTGGCCGCCTCGAGCGACCCGGAGCAGGTCGTCGAGGGCGAGGTCACCACGCTGATCGTGCGCGACGCGTCCTTCACGCTGCTGCGCTCCGCCGCCTCCTGATGACCGGGCCGGGCCGGACCTCGCGGCGCCTGCGCTTCAGTGGGCGCATCGCGGGGTTCGGCACGGCCTCCGGCACCCGGATCGTGCTCGGGCTGTGGGAGAGCACGCCGTTCGGCGCGTTCGCCGACGCCATGGTCGAGCGGGCGGACGGGCACCGGCTCCTGATCGCGCCGACGGACGAGGTCGCGGACTTCATCGGGTCGACCTACTCGTTCGACGAGGTGCGGCTCGCGCCGGTCGCCTGGCACCGCGGCGCCGGCGGGATCGACGCCACGGCCGGCCCGCTCTCGCTCGCGCTGCGCCTCGGCGGGCTCACTCCGCTGGGCCGCCTGCTGCGCATCGTGCCGCGGCCGCTCGCCGAGCACCCGGCCTGGCTGACCGCGATCTCCCCGGTCGCCTCCGTGCTGGTGCGCGGCGTGAGCACCGCGGGCTCGGCCGGCCACGGCAGGCGGGAGTACTACGGCGTCCGCGCCATCCGCTCGATCCTCGGGGTCACCGCCTCGCTCGACGGCGCGGACCTCGGCGCGCTCGGCCCGCTGTCGCCGCCGGTCCGCTTCGGCTTCTCGTCGGCACCGGCCACGCCGGCCCTCGTCGACGTCACCACCACCATCACGCTGCCCCGGACCCCCGGTGCGGCACGAGAGAGAGGAAGCGCCTCGTGAAGAAGGGCGACAAGATCAGCTGGAACACCTCGCAGGGCGAGACCCACGGCGAGCTGGTCGAGAAGAAGACGAAGGAGTTCCAGTTCGAGGGGCAGAAGTTCAACGCCTCGGACGACGAGCCCTACTGGATCGTGCAGAGCGACAAGACCGACGCGAAGGCCGCCCACAAGGAGTCCTCGCTGAAGAAGAAGTAGCGGCGCACACTGGGGAGCATGAGCAACGACGACGATGTGCGCCGGCTGGCGCTCCTGCTCCCCGGCGCCGAGGAGCGGACCGCCTACGGCACCCCGGCCTTCTACGCCGGCCCGAAGATGTTCGCCCGGCTGCACCAGCGGCCGGGTGTCCTGCTCGTCTGGCGGGCCGATCTCGGCGAGCGCGAGGCGCTGCTGCAGAGCGACCCGGACACGTACTTCACGACGAGCCACTACGACGGGCATCCGAGCGTGCTCGTGCGGCTGGAGCGCATCGCCGTGGACGAGCTCGGCGAGCTGCTGCGCGAGGCGTGGGCCGCGAGGGCGCCGCGCCGGCTACTCGACGGCGAGGCCTGACTCCTCGGTCCCCCGGCGACGAGTCACAGCTGTGCGCCGCGGCGCACCGTTTCGTGCACCCAGGCGAGCTTCTCGGCGATCGCGGGCGTGATGACGAAGGGGTAGAGGTCGTCCTTGCCCATCGAGCGGTTCACGCTGTTGAGGGCGAGCGAGAAGCCGTGCCAGCGGGCGAGGATCTCGGGCGTCTCCAGATCGGCGACGCGCTGCGCGCCGGTCGCCTGCACGCTGCCGACCAGCGACTCGGGGAGGCGGCCCCAGGGTCCGGCGACGGTCAGGCCGACCGTCGCGGTCGTCTCCAGCGCGTCGGCGATGTGCAGGTAGTGCGCGAAGGTCTCGGCGAAGTCCTCCCACGGGTGCGTCGTCGCGTACTGCGAGATGTGGTCGCGGGCCCAGTCCTCGGTCGACGCCCCGCCGTAGTGCGCGTCGAGCGCCGCACCGTAGTCGGCCCGCTCGTCGCCGAACAGCGCGCGGAACGCGGGCAGGAGCGGCGTGCCGTCGACGAGCAGCTGCCAGTAGTAGTGGCCGATCTCGTGCCGGAAGTGGCCGAGCATCGTCCGGTACGGCTCGCCGAGCCGCGCCTTGAGCGCCTCGCGGTGCGCGTCGTTCCCCTCGGCGAGGTCGACGGTGATCACGCCGTCGGCGTGCCCGGTCGTCACGGAGCCCTGTGCGGAGGAGAGCAGCTCGAAGGACAGCCGCCGACCGCGATGCACCGGCAGGTCGAGGTGCCGCAGCTGGCGCAGCAGCCGCCGCTTGGCGAACTCGGCGACCGTCAGCTGGCTCAGCGTCGCCGCGTCGTACACCGGCGGCCGGGCGCTCGTCAGCGCGCAGGAGGCGCAGGCGCCGCCGGTGCCCTCCGCCGCGAGCCAGGTGCAGTCGATCGTGCCGCGGTACACGCAGAGCGCCCGCCCCTCGGCCTCGACGAGCTCGTCCGCCTCGACGTCGTACGCGAGCGCCGTGCCGCAGCGCAGGCACCGCGCGTCCTCGAACTCCACCCGCGCCTCGCAGTGCGGACAGCCGAAGACGCGCATGACGGGCGAGCTTACCCGCCTTCTGGCCCGACGAGCCTCGAGTTCTCGCCTGCGCCGGCGCCGGCCATGTCGGCGAGGACATCGGCGACGATGAGCCGGATCCCCGAGAACGCCTCCGCCGATGAGTCCGCTGCCCAGGAGAGCGAGGGGAACTCCGCCACGGTGCCGAGGAACTGCTCGTCCTCCTGCGACCACTGGACCCGATAGGTGCAGCGCTCCGCGTCGGTCATGGTCGCCCCCCTTCCCCTTCTCGGTCGCCGCGAGCACCTGCTCGACGTGACCGGACGAGTATCACGGGCGATCTCAGCGAGGCAGTGATCGTGCGCCAGGCCACGTCACCGCGAACGGCGTCTCTCCAGACCTCGCCTGCGTGGAGACGGTGGGCCGGGCGCAGGACGCGCTCCTCACCGAACGGGGAGCGACCCGAGCCGAGGATGCTCGACCGCCGAGCGGTACGGTTGTGTCATGGACGTCAAGCAGGCCGCCGAGCGACTCGGGGTGACTCCGCGCCGCGTCGTGGCGCTGATCGCCGCCGGCCGGATCGAGGCGACGAAACTCGGCCGCCGCTGGGAGGTCACGGAGGTGTCCGGCGCACGTTCGCGCCGTCCTCTCTCGGTCAGGTCGCGGCAGTCGCTGGCGCACGCCCTGCACGAGCGGACCCTGTCGGGCCTCGAGGGGCAGGAGCTCGCCAGGACCGCCGCGCGCATCCGCCGGCTCCGCGCGTCGCAGGACCCCGCCGGGTTGCTGGCGGACTGGTGGGGTGGAGAGGTGGAGTCCGGGCTCGTCGACTTCGGCACCAATCTCGTGCAGCACGCACTCCACGGTGATCCGGACTACGTGCGAGAGGCACTGCACCGTCCGCGACGCGAGTACCTGCGACGCCTGGAAGACCTGGCGGATGCCGTGAGCTCGGAGCGACGCATCATGGGACTCTCGATCGACGACCTCGCGCGAGCCGCGGAGGTGGACGTCTCCGACGTCCGACGCCTCGAACGCGGTCTGCCGGTGTCGCGGCCCTCGACCGCCCGGCGCGTGCTGGACGCCCTGGGCGTCGAGCCGACCGCACTTCCCGATCTGGTGCTCCGGTGACGGAACGACTCGAAGCGTGGCTCGAGGGCAGACATGCCGGGCAGTTCACCCGGGACGCCGACGGCAGGATCGGCTTCAGCTACTCCGACGACGCACCGTCGACGCCGATCTCCCTGTCGCTGCCGCGCGAGGGCACGACGACGCGCGCGGCGGCGGCGAGGTTCCTCGACAACCTGCTGCCCGACCAGGAGCACACGCGACGCCGGATGGCACAGGCGTACGGGGTCGCGAGCACGGGGACGTTCGAACTCCTGCGGACGGTCGGCGGTGACGTCGCCGGCGGCCTGGTGCTCCTCCCCGACGGCGAGGCACCGCCGACGGGACTGGCGCGGCTGAATCCGGCTCTCGATCGGGACGTCGCCGACCGCATCACCAGCATCAAGCTCGATCCGGACGCCTGGGTGCCGCGACAGACTCCCGCGCGCTTCTCCCTGGCGGGAACGCAGGGGAAGTTCGCCCTGGCTCGAGTGGACCGGAACTGGTACTGGTCGAACGCCGCCGTGCCCTCGACGCACATCGTCAAGCCCGCGCGCCCGGAGCATCTCCACCTCGAGGAAGCGGAAGCGTCCGCGCTCGCGCTGGCCGCGGAGGCCGGCCTCCCGGCTCCCCGGGCGGCCGTCCTGCAGATGACGGATCAGACGGCGTTCGTCGTGGAGCGCTTCGACCGCGTCGTCGACGACGACACCGTGTTCGCGACACGACTCCACGCAGAGGACCTCGCTCAGGCGCTGGGCGTCGACGTCGCACGGAAGTACTCCGTGACGGCCGTGCAGATCGTGGAGAAGCTCCGGTCGGTCGACGCGACCGGCGGGGTGGTGCGCGCCTTCCTCCGGCAGCTGGCCTTCAACGTCCTCCTCGGCAACGCTGACGCGCATGCCAAGAACTACTCCGTCCTCCTCCGGCCCGACGCCGTCGGCCTCGCCCCGATCTACGACGCGGTTCCGACCGGCCTGTTCCCGGCGTTCGACCAGGAGCTGGCGATGCGCATCGCCGGCGCGCGGTTCCCGCAGGCGGTGACGCAGAACCACTGGCGGAAGCTCGCGAGGAGCACGGGGATCGACGAGGAGGAGGTCGTCACTCTCGTGGAGGAGGTGGCGCGCGGCGTCATCGCGAGGAACGACACCGCGTGGGCGACCCTCGACGACGATCAGGCGAGGCGACTGACCGAGACCGTGGAGCGCAACGTCGCCGTCGCGCTGGCACGGCCCCGCCGGGCGACGACCTAGGCGATGCGGATCAGCTTCTTGTTGACGAACTCCTCGAGGGCGCTGCGGCCCATCTCGCGGCCGGTGCCGGAGCGTTTGACACCGCCGAAGGGGAGCTCGGCCGCGTCGCCCAGGACGAGGTTGATCCAGACCATGCCGGCGTCGATGCGGTCGGCCAGGCGGAGGGCCTGCTCCGAGTCGGTCGTGTAGAGGTAGGAGCCCAGGCCGTAGGGGGTGTCGTTGGCGAGCGCGATCGCCTCGTCCTCGTCGTGCACGCGATAGAGCGCGGCGACGGGGCCGAAGAACTCCTCGCGGTAGGCGTTCATCTCGGGGGTGACGTCCTCGAGGACGGCCGGCGGGAAGAAGTTGCCGGTCACCTCGCCGCTCGCGCGGACGGTCGCGCCCTGCTCGCGGGCGACGGCGAGCTGCTGCTCGAGGCGCGCGGTCGCGGCGGCGGAGGAGAGCGGGCCGAGGAGGGTCCCCGAAGCGTGGGGATCCGCGGGCTGTGCGGCGGTGAAGGCCGCGGTGAACTTCTCCGCGAAGGCGTCGTATAGAGCGTCGATCACGATGAAGCGCTTGGCGGCGTTGCAGGACTGGCCGTTGTTGTCCAGGCGGGCGGCGACCGCGTCCTCGACGGCCTTGTCGAGGTCGTCGGTGGAGAGCAGCATGAACGGGTCGGAGCCGCCCAGCTCGAGGACGACCTTCTTGAGGTTCCGGCCGGCGATCTCGGCGACGGCCGCTCCTGCGCGCTCGGAGCCGGTGACGGAGACGCCCTGCACGCGCGGGTCGGCGATGACGGTCGCGGCCTGGTCGTTGCTGGCGTAGAGGTTCACGTAGACGCCGGCCGGGGCGCCGAGCTCCTCAGCGGCGGTGCGGAAGATGTCGGCGATCGCGGCGGCCGACTCCGGGCACTGCGGCGCGTGCTTGAGCAGGATCGTGTTGCCGTTCACCACGTTCGGGCCGGCGAAGCGGGCGACCTGGTAGTAGGGGAAGTTCCAGGGCATGATCCCCAGCAGCACGCCCAGGCCCGAGCGGCGGACGAACGCCGAGCCGGTGCCGTCGGCCAGCGCGATCGGCTCGTCCTTCAGGAACTCCTCGCCGTTCTCGGCGTAGTAGCGGTAGATGTCGGCCGCGAAGCCGACCTCGCCCTGCGCCTGGTCGAGCGGCTTGCCCATCTCGCGGACGATGATCTCGGCGAGGGCGTCGGCGCGCTCGACGTGCAGGTCCGCGACGCGGGCGATCAGCGCGGCGCGGGTGGCGACGGGCACGGTGCGCGACCAGGTGGAGTACGCGTCGTGGGCCGAGGCGATGGCGTCGGCGAGCTCGGCGTCGGTGATGCCGGGGTACTCGCTCAGCGTCTCGCCCGAGGCCGGGTCGATGACGGCGTAGCTGCTGCTGCTCATGCGGGGAGTGCTCCTTCACGGTCGCGGGCCGGCGCGGTCGCGTCGGTGGTGTCGTGCTGTGTCTCGGCGTCGGCGGTGTCCTCGTCGAGGATCTCCTGCGCCAGGCGCCGGCCGACGCGGATCGCGCCGTCGACGTGCTGGTAGCCCTCGGCCGCGAGGTCGCTCGAGCCGAAGCGGAGCGGGCCCACCGGCTCGAGCTGCAGCGCGCCGTAGCGGGTCAGTCCGCCGAGGTCGAAGCTCGCGGCGTACGCGCCCTGCGTCCACTCCTCCGACGCCCAGTCGCTCTCGTAGTAGACGACGGGGTCGAGCGCGGCCGGGCCGTAGTAGGCGGCGAGCGAGTCGAGGATCGCGGCCTTCCGCTCGGCCTCGGGCAGCGCGAGGACGCGGTCGGCCTTCTCGTCCGAGACGAAGCCGACGAGGGTTCCGCGCTCCTCCCCCGCGTTGGAGTTGTCGTAGGCCTCGTGCACGAGGGCGTGCGGGCTGAACGCGGTGCCGGAGAGGCCGTCGGCGCGCCAGAACGGGGTCGCGTAGGTCGCGTGCACCTTGATGACCAGGCCGAGGGACTGGTGCTGGAGCGCCTGCTGGCGGAGCCGGGGCAGCGGCGGGTCGAAGGTGATCCGGTTGACGAGGTTCGGCGGCACGGCGACGATCGCGCGGCGGGCCCGCACGGTGACGCCGTCGGCGCGGACGATCACGCCGTCGTCGCCGTACTCCACGGAGCGGACCGGCCGGCCGAGCAGGACGCGCTCGGCGCCCACGCGCTCGGCGAGCCGCTCCGGGACCTGCTGCAGACCGCCGAGGACGCGCTTGTCGAGGATGAAGTCGGCGTCGACGAGGTTGCCGAAGCTGCCCGCGCTCGCCGCCATCAGCAGGGCCTGCAGCAGCGAGAAGGAGTGCGCGGGCTTGGTGAGCATGGCGTCGGCGATGAAGAGCGCGATGTTCGCGCGGGCCTCGGCGTCGTCGCTCTGCGCCTCCAGCCAGGCGCTGAAGCTGATCCGGTCGTAGTCGTGCGCCCGCGGATGCGACCACGGAGCGGACGGGTCGGTCTCGGCGACGAGGCCGTCGAGGATCCCGATCAGGCGCTCGATCTCGGCCTCGGTGTCCGCGCCGCCGGGGAAGATGTCGCCGGTGAAGCGCCGGGCGCCGCCGTCGGCGCCGATGTAGACGCTCTCGCCCTCGCGGTAGCGGGAGTAGGTGTCGAGGCCGAGTTCGTCGAGCGTCTCGAGCAGGGCGGTCTGATCCGGCGAGACCCACTGCCCGCCGAGCTCGAGCATCTGGCCGTCGACCACGCGGGTCTCGAGGCGGCCGCCGACGCGCTCGCGCGCCTCGAGGACGACGACGCGGCGGCCCTGCTCCTGCAGCCGGAGGGCGGCGGTCAGGCCGGTGGCGCCGGCGCCGATCACGACCACGTCGCAGTCGAGATCGGATTCGGGGGCGGTCGCGCTGGACTCCACCACGCTGTGCATGACAACTCTTTCCGTCGGTGATCCCCGCTTTCGACGAGGGATTGCGAACAATCCTGGCACAGCAACGGTGGAGAAGGGCAGTGCGGGACGTGACGGATCGGTCTTTCCCGCGATACATAGGCGTGCTATGTTTAAGCACGTGCTCGAACCGTCCGCTCCCGTCCGCCTCGCCTCCGCCGCCACCGCGCTCGCGCGGTACGCGGGCCGCTCCAGCGGCGCCACCGGGCTCGGCGCGCAGTCCGGCGCCGTCTGGTCGACGCTCGCCGAGCTGCGCACCGCCTCCCCGATCCGATTGGGCGAGCTCGCCGAGCGCGTCCGGGTCACCCAGCCGACGATGACCGGCATCATCGCGCGCCTCGACGAGGCCGGCTGGATCCGCCGCGTGCACGACGAGAGCGACGGCCGCGCCTGGCTGATCGAGGGCACCGAGGCGGGAGCCGCGGCGCTCGCCGAGCACCGCCTCCGCCTCGACGCCGCCCTCGCCCCGCTGTTCGACGACCTCGACGACGACGACCGCCGCGCCCTCGAGCGCGCTGCGTCCCTCGTCGAGGAGCGCGTCCTGCGCGTCGCCGGCGGCCCCGCCTCCTGACTCCCCCTCCCCGCACGACCCCTCCCCCGAAAGGCCCCTCCGTGTCCACTCCCCACTCCCCCGCCGCGGGCGGCTCGATCCTCCGGCAGCCGCTCGCCGTCTGGGCCGTCGCCTTCGCCGCCGTCATCGCCTTCATGGGCATCGGCCTCGTCGACCCGATCCTCCCGGCCATCGCCGAGAGCCTCGAGGCGACGCCGACCGAGACCTCGCTGCTGTTCACCAGCTACCTCGTCATCACCGGCGTCGTGATGTTCTTCACCAGCTGGCTCTCCAGCCGCATCGGCGCGAAGAAGACGCTGATGATCGGCCTGGTGCTGATCGTGGTCTTCGCCGCGCTGGCCGGCACGGCCGGCAGCGTCGAGGGCGTCATCGGCTTCCGCGCCGGCTGGGGCTTCGGCAACGCGCTCTTCATCTCGACCGCGCTCTCGACGATCGTCGGCGCGGCCAGCGGAGGCTCCTCCGCGGCGATCGTGCTCTACGAGGCCGCGCTCGGCGTCGGCATCGCGATCGGCCCGCTGCTCGGCGGCCTCCTCGGGTCCGTCTCCTGGCGCGGACCGTTCTTCGGCACGGCCGTGCTGATGGCCGTCGGCTTCATCGCCATCGCGACCCTGCTGCGCGAGGACGGCCCGCGGCCCACCCCGACGCCGCTCTCCGCGCCGTTCAAGGCGCTGGCCGTGCCCGCGATCCGGACCCTCGCCGGTGCGGCGCTGTTCTACAACATCGGCTTCTTCGTGCTGCTGGCCTACACGCCGTACCCGCTCGGACTCGACGAGATGGGGCTCGGCTTCACCTTCTTCGGCTGGGGCCTCGGCGTCGCGATCACCTCGGTCTTCGTCGCTCCGCTGCTGACAGCGCGGCTGCCGCGCACCGTCGTGCTCCGCTCGGTGCTGGTGCTGCTCGCGCTCGACCTCGTCGCCGGCGGACTGCTGATCTCCTCGCGGGTCGGCCTGATCGTCTGCATCATCGTCGGCGGCCTGCTGCTGGGCGTCGTCAACACCGTGCTGACCGAGTGCGTGATGGAGGCGACCGACCTGCCGCGTTCCGTGGCCTCGTCCTCCTACTCGGGCGTGCGCTTCCTCGGCGGCGCGATCGCCCCGCCCGCCGCCTCGGCGCTGGCCGCGGCGATCTCGCCGGCCTTCCCGATGTACGCGGCGGCGGGCGCGGTGCTGATCGCCTCGCTGATCGTGTTCCTCGGGCGGCGGACCCTGGCGCGCGCGGACGCGCACGGCGCCGAGAGCGCCGCAGTCGAGGCCCAGTCCATCGCGGTGGGCGAGAGCCTCTGACGGTGCTCACCGGGAGGGGCGTCCCTGCCGCCCCTCCCGCAGTCGGCTCCCGGCGCGACCGGGTCCCGCGGAGCGTCTCGCGTTCGCTGCGCGGAATCGCTTGGCACGCGATTCCGCGGGATGCTCCTGCGCCCTGCTTGCGGGGATGCTCCGAACGAAGCAGTACCTGAGCACGGGTGCCGCTGTGAGGGCCGTTCATGCTGATCGAGTAGCACGCGCAGCGGGCGTATCGAGATCCACCGTCGTCCGGGCTCGGGCCGTCAGGGCGCGACCTCGAACATCCGGGGGCGGAGCGGTGCGGTGCGCGGATCCGCGGCGCAGGCCTCGAGGGCGGCGGCGAGCACGCCCGGCGCCGGCCGCGCGTCGCGGACGTACACGTCCACGCCTGCCGGGGTGAACGGCGTGCGGGCGAAGCGGGTCAGCGCCCAGCCCGCTTCGGCGTCGGCCGCGACGAAGGACCAGCGGCTGCGGGCCAGCAGCGTCAGCGGCTCGACGCCGCGCCAGCGGAAGCCGTCGGGATCCGCGGGGTCGGGGGCGTCGATCCCGACCACGTAGCGGGTCGAGCGCCGGCCGCGCCAGCTGACGACGTCGCCGACCTCTCCGCTCGGCAGCGGCGCGTAGGTGATCGCCACCCCCTCGCGCCCCCGCCACAGTGGCAGGCTCGAGCCGCGCACGAACCAGGTCCCCGTCGCCAGGGCGGCACGATCGATCGCGGGAGCGTCGATCACGGCAGCGCGTGCTTCACGTTGGAGCGGGCCAGCGCGATCGCCTCGCCCGCGCCGCCGTTCATCACCATCTTCGACATCGCCAGCGCGAAGCCCTTCACCTGCGCGCCGGTGACCGTCGGCGGCAGCGAGAGCGCGAGCGGATCCGTGACCACGTCCACGAGCACCGGCCCCGGGTCGGCGAGCGCCTCGCGCAGGGCGGACTCCACCTCGCGCGGGTCCTCGACCCGGATCCCCCGGATGCCGACCGCCGTCGCCACCTGCGCGTAGTCGACCATCGGCACGTCCACCGCGAAGTCGGGGAAGCCGTCGACGAGCATCTCCACCTTCACCAGGCCGAGCGTCGAGTTGTTGAAGACGACGATCGTCACCGGCAGCTTGTAGGCCGCGACCGTCACCAGCTCGCCCATCAGCATCGAGAGCCCGCCGTCGCCGCTCAGCGAGACGACCTGGCGGCCCGGCTGCGCCAGTTGGGCGCCGACGGCCTGCGGCAGCGCGTTCGCCATCGAGCCGTGCGAGTACGAACCGAGCAGCCGGCGGCGCCCGTTCGGCGTGACGTAGCGGGCCTGCCAGACGTTGCCCATGCCGGTGTCGGCGGTGACGATCGCGTCGTCGGCGAGCAGCTCGTCGAGCGTCGACGCGACCAGCTCCGGATGGATCGGCTGCTTCGTGGCGACCTCGGTGTACTTGCCCACGACTCCCGTGACGAGCTTCTCGTGCTTCTTCAGGAGCTTGTCGAGGAAGCGGTGGTCCTTGCGCGTGACCAGCGGGGTCAGCGCGTCCAGGGTCGTGGCGACGTCGCCGTGCACGGGATGCGCGACGCTCACGCGGCGGCCGAGCTTGGACGCATCGCTGTCGACCTGCGCGATGACGACCTTCGTCGCGTCCGGCAGGAACTGCTCGTAGGGGAAGTCGGTCCCGAGCAGGATCAGCAGGTCGGCGTCGTGCATGCCCGCGTGGGCGGCGCCGTAGCCGAGCAGCCCGGTCATGCCGACGTCGTAGGGGTTGTCGTACTGGATCCACTCCTTGCCGCGCAGGCTGTGCCCGATCGGCGCTCCGATCAGCTCGGCGAACGCGACGACCTCGTCGTGGGCGTCCCGCACGCCCGCGCCGGCGAAGATCGCGACCGTCTTCGCCTCGTCGATCGCCTGCGCGAGCGCGCGGACGTCGGCCGCGGCGGGCACCAGGGCCGGCCGCTCCGGAAGCACGAAGGACGGGAAGTCGCCCTCCGCCTCGAACTCGGCGACGTCGCCCGGGAGGGTCACCACGGCCACGCCGCGGAGCGCGACGGCACTGCGCATCGCCGCGTTGACGACCCGCGGGGCCTGCGCCGCCGTCGAGACCAGCTCGCGGTAGTGCGAGCACTCGACGAAGAGGCGGTCGGGGTGCGTCTCCTGGAAGTAGCCGGAGCCGATCTCGCCGCTCGGGATGTGGCTCGCGATGGCGAGCACGGGCGCACCCGAGCGGTGCGCGTCGTACAGGCCGTTGATCAGGTGCAGGTTGCCGGGGCCGCAGCTCCCGGCGCAGACCGCCAGCTTCCCGGTGATCTGCGCCTCCGCGCCGGCCGCGAAGGCGGCGGCCTCCTCGTTGCGGACGTGGATCCAGTCGATCCCGCCCTTCGCCGAGCCGCCGCTGCGGCGCACCGCGTCGACGATCGGATTGAGCGAGTCCCCGACGATCCCGTAGATCCGGGCGACCCCGGCGTCGATGAGCTGGGCGATGAGCTGGTCTGCGACGGTCTTCTGAGCCATGACCCCATTCGACTCCACCCGGCTGGACTTCGTCTGCCCCCCGCGGGGCCTTGCCGGGCGGCGGCGATCGGAGTAGCGGGCCGCACCGCAGGGGGGGTGCCCGAGCGGCCCTCGCCGCCCCTACCCTGGAGCCGACCCCGCCACCGCCGCTGTCTGGAGCCCTCGATGAACCGCCGCCGTTCCGCCCTCGTCCTCGCCGCCGCCGCCGCTCTCGCCCTCGGCCTCACCGGCTGCTCGGGGATCAACAGCATGATGGGCGGCGAGACCCGCGACGACACCTCGGGCGAGATCGTCGACGGCGGCACGACCGACGTCTTCCAGCTCCGCGTCGGCGACTGCCTGAACGACGAGCTGAGCGAGACCGCGACCGAGGTCACCGACGTCCCGACCGTGCCGTGCTCCGACGCGCACAGCTACGAGGTCTTCCAGAACATCACGATGGCCGACGCGGACGAGTACCCCGGCGAGACGGCGACCACCGAGCAGGCCGACTCCGAGTGCCAGGCCGCGTTCGAGGGCTTCGTCGGCCTCAGCTACGAGGAGTCGCAGTACGACTTCAGCTACTACTACCCGACCCAGGAGAGCTGGGACGGCGGCGACCGCGTCATCAACTGCCTGATCACCGACCCCGCGGGCCCGAGCACCGGCACCCTCTCGGGCGCCGCCGCCTGACCGCCTGACCCACCCCGCGAGATGCCACTTGTGCACGCTTTTCACGGCGTGTCGCGCTCATAAGTGGCATCTCGCGGTGGGGATCAGCGCGGGCCCGCGGGGCGGGGGAAGAGGGTGAGGAGCAGGCCCGAGGCGATCCAGACGGCGGCGATGCCGAGGACGAGCCAGCCGGCGTCGAGGCCGGAGGCGGCGCCCGCGAGCGCGGCGCCGACCGCGGCGGCGGCGGCGCGCAGGCCCGCGCCGATGGTGAAGACCTGGGAGCGGACGGCGGCCGGGCTCTCCTGATCGCGCAGCAGCAGCATCGCGGCGTTCGCGGGCGCGGTGAAGACCCCGGCGACGGCGAACGCGACGAGGGCCACGACGATCCCGAGGTCGGGCGCGGCGGCGAGCAGGGCGACGCCGGTCGCGGCGAAGCCCGCGCCCATCACCCAGGCCGGCGGGCGGTGGGTCCAGCGCCGCACGGCGACCGCGATCGCGCCGAGCAGCCCGCCGACGGCGAACGCGGTGAGCAGCCCGGCCGCCGCATCCGTGCTGCCCACCCGCTCGAGCGACAGGCCGATCGCCGCGACTCCGGCCGCACCGCCGCCGATCTGGCTGATCGTCCCGGAGAGGGTGACGATCGCGATCGGCCGGTGCCGCACGAGGTGCGTGACGCCGGCCGCGATGGTGCGCCGGACGCCGACGGTGGGCGTCGGCCGCGCCTCCATCCGCAGGGCGAGCGAGCCGAGGACACCGACGAGCGCGAGGGCCGCCATCGCGAGCATCGCGAAGCGGGCCGAGGCGACGGCGATCACCAGCCCGGCGATCGCGGGGCCGCCGATGGAGGCGACGGTGTAGGACAGCGAGTCCTGGGCGTAGGCGCGGCGCGGGTCGGCGATCGCGCTGGTCACGAAGCTCGACATGCCGCCCATGTAGACCGGGGTCGCCAGGCCCGCGATCACCAGCAGCAGCGCGATCAGCGCCGTCGGCGCGTCACCGAGGAAGGACGCGAGCGCGAAGGAGGCGGCGGTGGCCAGCGCCGCGCCGACCAGCAGCCGACGCGGTGCGCGCACCCGGTCGAGCACGGTGCCGACCAGCGGAGCCGCGATCACGCTCGGGAACAGGGCGGCGCCGGTCAGCAGCCCGCCGAGGGCGACGTCGTCGAGGCGCTCGACGGCGAGGACGGGCAGGGCGACGACCATCCCCGCGCTCGCGAGGCGCAGGGGGATCGAGGCGGTCAGGTAGGTGGCGGCGCTCATGCGGCTCGGGAGGACATCGCCTGCCATTTTTCCACGCTCTCGAGGGCCGACTACCCGGCCGCGGCGATCAGGGCAGCAGGATCACCTTGCCGTCGAGCGTCCGCGACTCCGCGAGCTCCATCGCCGCCACGATCCCGGTCAGCGGGAAGCGCGCGGCGATGTTGGCCGTGAGCGAGCCGTCCGCGAGCAGCGCGAGCACGCGGCCCAGGTCCTCCTCGAGCCGCGCGCGGAACCGGGCGGGACGGAGCGAGTGCCCGGACCAGAGGTCGTAGAAGACGGCGCGCTTCCCGTTCGGCGCCAGCTGGTACGCCTGCACGCGGGCGAGCTACTTCAGGAACGGCGGCCAGATGCTGCCGGTGCTCGCGCTGACGATCGCGTAGGCGACGAGGGTGCCGCCGGGCGCGAGCAGCGACCAGGCCAGGCGGGTGGTCTCGCCGCCGATGTTGTCGAAGACGGCCTGCACGCCGCCTGGCGCGAGCTCGCGGACGCGGGCTTCGAGCTCCGGGTCGGCGTAGTCGACCGGCTCGACGCCGGCCGCGCGGAGGGCGTCGTGGTGCCGCGGCGAGGCGGCGCCGATCACCCGGATGCCCTCGAGCGAGGCCAGCCGGTGCACGAGGCCGCCGACGCCGCCGTTCGCTCCGAACAGGAGGATCGTGTCGCCGCGGGAGAGCCGGGCCGAGCGGTGCAGCATCTGCCAGGCCGTCACTCCGTTCACCACCACGGCCTCGGCGTCCTCGGGCGCGACGCCCTCGGGGACGAGGACGCAGTCGCGCGCGGCGACCCGGGCGTGGCCGGTCCAGCCGCCGGTCTTGGTGAGCGCGGCGACGCGGCGGCCCTCGAGCGAGGCGTCGCCGCCGGGGCCGACCGCGAGCACCCGCCCGACCAGGTCGTAGCCGGGCGTGAACGGGAACGCGGGCTGGGCGAAGTAGCGGCCGCGGCGCATCGACTGCTCGGCGAAGGAGATGCCGGTGGCCTCGACGGCGACGAGCAGCTCGCCGGCCGCGGGCGGCTCGACCGGCGCCTGCTCGAGGAGCAGTCCGGACGGCTCGACGAGCCCCGGGAGGACGACGCGGGTGGTGGTGCGCGGGAGGGCGGTGGTCATGGGGTGCTCCTTGCGGGTAGGGGTGGTGTGAGTGACTGAACAGTCACTTTTATGGACATGGAGAAGTCGGTCATGCAGTGTCGGGCCCCCCATGCTGATCGAGTAGCCCGCGCCGCGGGCGTATCGAGATCCACCAGCGTCAGAGGACGAGTCTGCAGGTCCGCCCTGCTGAAGACGGTGGGTCTCGATACGCCCCTGCGGGGCTACTCGACCAGCATGGGTCGACCAGCAGGAGTCGACCAGCATGTGGCTGCGCGACGGCTCAGTCGTGGTGCCGGATGCCCGCGGAGACGATGCGCGCCCACTCGGAGTCGACGCCGCCGAGGTCGGTCTGCACGATCAGGTGGCAGAGCTGGCCGTAGGCGATGAAGCGCTGCACGGCCGGGCCGTCGGCGCCGGACACGACGCTCACCGTGCGGACGACCGTCGAGATCCCGCGGCGGACGGCCTCGCGGATCTCCGGCACCCCGCTCGCACTCTGCGCCTGCGACTGCAGCATGATCAGGTCGCGGTCGGCGATCAGGTCGATGTAGGCGAGGGTCATCGCCTCGAGCCGGTCGGCCGGGTCCGACGAGACCGAGGCCTCCCCCGCCGCGGCGAGCGTCGACGCCACCAGCTCGTAGCAGCGGTCGACCGCGGCGACGAAGACGCCGAGCTTGCCCGGGAAGAGCCGGAAGACGTAGGCCGGCGAGACTCCCGCCTCGGCCGCGACCTCGGTGATCGGGGTCGCGGAGTAGCCGGTGCGCGCGAAGACGTGCACGGCGGCCGCGGTGATCCGCTCGCGCTGAGCTTCTGCGGTGGAGCGGGGGGTCGTGGTCGGCATGTGACTGATTGAACACTTACAACAGCGGGGTGTCAAGAGGCGAGCGGTGCGAAGCGCCCATCAGGACCGCTTCCGCCGCCCCTTCAGCGCGAGCTGCAGTGCCGCGAGGAGCAGCAGCGCGGCGAACAGCACGCCCGAGATCCGCGCCGGCAGCAGGAACGACAGCGCGACGCCGGCGAAGGAGAACCCCGTCGCGCAGAGGCCGACCACGAGCCCGGCCCGGACGTCGAGCAGTCCGCGGCGCGCGTTCGCGATCGAGCCGCTGATCGCCGTCGGGATCATCGCGGCGAGCGAGGTGCCCTTGGCGAGCAGATCGGCGAGACCGAACGCGCCGACGAGCACGGGCACGGCGATCGCGCCGCCGCCGATCCCGAAGAGCCCCGAGGCCACTCCCATCGCCAGGCCCAGCCCGCCGAAGCCGGGCCAGACGCCCCAGCCCTCGGCGACGTCGCCGGTCTCGTTCGAGCCGAACACCGCCATCCGCACCGCCGCGGCCACCAGCAGGGCGACGAACAGCCAGCGGAGCACGCCGAGCGGCAGGCGCGCCAGCAGCCAGGAGCCGAGGACCGCGCCGATCATCGCGGCCGCGGCGATCACGGCGGCGGGAAGCCAGGCGACCTGCCCGCCGAGGGCGTAGCCGAAGGCGCCCGCCACCGCGGTCGGCGCGATCGCCAGCAGCGAGGTCGCGGAGGCGCGGCGCTGGTCCATCCCGGCCCAGGCGATCAGCATCGGCACCATCACGATGCCGCCGCCGACGCCGAACGCACCCGAGAGCACCCCGCCGATCGCGCCGATCAGTGCCAGCACGAGCATCGCCCTCGGGCGGAGGGCCTTCGGGCGGGTCGCCGGCGCGCTCGCCGCCGTCTCCGGGGCGGCCTGCGCGCTCGTCTCGTCCGTCACCCGTCCAGCCTGCCACCTGCGCCGTCGCACGGCGGAAACATGCGGTGCGTACCCTTCGTGATGCGTCGCCGGTGGGGGCCGGGCGATCGACGCGAGGAGGGGGCACCGTGCGTGCGACGCCGATCCGGGCCGCGTCCTGGCCCGCTGCCCTGGCGGTCCGCGCGGTCTTCGAGCGCGAGGCGCGGCGGACGGCCGCGGCGATGCTGCCGTTCGCTCCGGAGGGGATCCAGCGGGTCGCCGAGCCGATCCCGGCGCGTCCGGACGCTCCGGCCACGACGGCCGACGTCCTCCGCTCCGCGGGCGCCGGCTCGCGCCCGACCGTGGTCTGGATCCACGGCGGCGGCTGGGTCTCCGGCCACCGGCGCGACGTGGATCCCTACCTGCGCCTGCTCGCCGAGGCCGGCTACACCGTCGTCTCGCTCGACTACAGCCGCGGGCCCGAGGCGGTGCACCCGACCGCGCCGCGGCAGCTCCTCGCCGCACTCGAGCACCTGCGCCGCAGCGCCGGCCGCCTCGGGATCGCGCGGGACCGCCTCGTCCTGGCCGGCGACTCCGCAGGCGCGCAGCTCGCGAGCCAGCTCGCCACCGCGATCACGAACCCCTCCTACGCCCGCGCGGCCGGGCTCACGACGACCCTGCCCGTCGACGCCGTGCGGGCGGTGATCCTGCACTGCGGGGTCTTCGACCTCGCCGCCCTCGCCCGCGCCACCGGTCTCGCCGGCCGCGGGCTGCGCGCCGCCCTCTGGGCGTACACCGGCCGACGCGCGTGGTGGACCTCCGACGCCGCCCGGTGGATGTCGACGATCGAGCACGTGACGCCGCGGTTCCCGCCGACGTTCCTCAGCGGCGGCAACGCCGACCCGCTCACCGCGCAGCAGTCGCGCCCGTTCGCGGCGCAGCTGCGCTCGCTCGGCGTCCCGGTCACGGCGCTGCTCTGGGGCGACGGGCACGAGAGCGAGCTCGGCCACGAGTACCAGTTCCACCTCGAGCTGCCGGAGGCGCGCGAGGCGCTGGAGCGGACCCTCGCGTTCCTGGCGCAGCAGACGGCGCGATGAGGCCCGCCTCCCTCCCGACCCTGGCAGTCCCCTGGGCAGCCGGGACTCCACCGTGACGTTCGCCGTGCACGCTCCGTCCTACCTCTGAACCGCCCGATCGACCGACCGGGCACCGAGACGAAAGAGGAGATCATGGCCGAGAGCACCGCGAACACCACGATGACGAACGGGACCGGACGCACGGTCATCGACGACGGCGTCATCGCGAAGGTGGCCGGCATCGCGGCCCGCGAGGTGCCCGGCGTGCACGCCCTCGGCAACGGCGCCGCCCGCGCCCTCGGCGCCATCCGCGGCGCGCTCGGCAGCGACGACCGCGCCCAGGGCGTCAAGGTCGAGGTCGGCGAGCGCCAGGTCGCCGCCGACGTCACGATCGTCGCCGAATACCCGGCCGCGCTGCAGGACGTCGCGGAGGGCGTGCGCTCCGCCGTCGGCCGCGCGATCCGCGAGATCGTCGGCATGGACGTCGCCGAGATCAACGTCACCGTGCAGGACGTCCACATCCCCGAGGACGACGCCCCCGAGGCCGAGCCGCGCGTCGCCTGATCACCCCGCAGCACCCCTGACGCCCCGCGGTCGATCCGGCCGCGGGGCGTCTCGATGCCTCCGGCCCCGAAGCCGGTCGCCCCCCTCGCTCGCCCCACCCGCCCCAGACCGCGTCCCCCGCGCGGCACCGAACCCCTGGAGATGCGCATGGAGAACAACTGCGCCCGACCCCTCGACGTCGACGACGCCGTCGCGCTCATCGGAGTCCTCACCACCCTCGAGGTGCTCACCTCCGCCGGCCGCCTCGGCACCCCCGAGCTCGACTCCCTCCGGCACAGCCTCGCGCAGGGCGGCGCGGTCCTGCCCGGCGCCGACGACGTCGAGATCGCCGCCGCCCTCGCGGCCCTGAATGCGCGACTTCGCGACAGCATCTCCTAGCCGCCGACATCGGCTCTCCGCAAGAGCGTGTTTGTGACAGGCTTGTCAATGCGCGCCACTGCGCGACGATGAAGGAGCAGCCATGAGCGTCGGTCACTACGTGCTCTCGACCACCGGGCCGTTCGCGGACGAGACCGAGATCCTCGGCGTCTACTCCACCGAGTCCTGGGCACGGGAGGCCGCCGCCAGCTGGCTGGACGCCCTCGATCTCGAGGCCTTCCCGCAGTGCGTGATCGAGAACTGGAACGGGTCGCACCTGCTCCACCGCGAGGTCCTCGGCGGCCTCGGCCTCGACGACGACGGCTCGGCCGCCGGCACCGTCGAGGGCTGACCCTCAGCGTCCGCTGCTCGCCGCCCAGTGCGACGGGCGCTCGAAGTCCGGCGGCAGCGCCGTCCGCGCGTCGCCGCGGGTGCTGCTGACCTGCGCCTGCGTGAGGTAGATCGCCGTCGAGAGATCGGCCCCCGCCACATCCGCGTCCCGCAGATCGGCGCCGAGGACGTCGCAGCCGCGGAGATCCGCGCTCCGGAGATCCGCGGCGATCAGCAGGGAGCCGCGCAGGTCGGCACCCCGGAGATCGGCGTCCTCGAGGGCGGCCGCCACGAGGTCGGCACCGGGCTGCAGGCGCAGCCGGCCGTGCCGCCGCCGCCGTGGCCCGTCGTTCCGCGCGGCTGCGCTCGCCGCGATCAGCAGCGGACGGGCGGCGCCGTACTCCGCGTCGACGTCGGCCGCGAGGATCGCGTCGGCGTCGGCGAGCGTCAGGGTGTGCACCGCGTCGAAGCGGACGCGCACCGCGTCCCGCAGGGCGGCGTCGATCCCGCGCAGGCCGAGGGCGACGTCGAGGTACCAGAGCAGCTCGTGCAGGCGACGCATCAGTGGGAAGACCGCGAACATCCGCGCGCGCACCTCCGCGTCGCTGCGCCAGGAGACGCCGCCGAACGTCTGCATCGAGACCTTCTGGCCCGCGCCGAAGCAGTCGAAGACGGTGCAGCCGGCGAAGCCCTCGGGGCGCAGCCGCCGGTGGATCGTGCAGGCGTCCTCGGTGTCGAGGTTCGTGCACGGCTCGCCGGCCGGCTTGTCGACGGGGAAGTCGGCGGAGCGGGTGAACGCGAGGGCGACGCAGCAGAGGCCGAAGCAGTTCGCGCAGTCGGCGCCGAGGTCCTCCCGGCGGCCGAGCTCGACGCGGGTGCGGGTGCCGGTCACGATCGCCGGCCCCTCAGTGCGACAGGGCGAGCACGCCGACGACGGCGGCTCCCAGTCCGACGAGGCCGAGCAGGCCGATGATGCTCTGCGCGAGGCCGAGGCCGGCCCGGACGACAGCGATCAGGGCGATGCCGGCGAGGGTCGCGACGTAGACGCCGACGCCGATCCGCAGCGCGACCACGTCGTCGATCCAGCCGAGCGCCGAGGCGATCAGCACCAGGACGGGGAGCGAGGCGGAGGCGAGCGCGCCGCCCGCGATCCGGAGCATGACGCGCGCCTCGGCCGCGGTGGGGGTCGCCGCGTGGGCGACCTGGTGCGCGATGACGTCGGCGACGAAGCCGGCGGCGGAGATGCCGACGATCGCGATGACGAGGCTGCGCAGGGCGTGCGCGGAGTCGGCCTGCTCGTCGACGGCGTAGATCATCACGACGGCGAGCCCGGTGAAGGCGGCGTAGACCCGCTCCTTCAGCGCCTTGGCGACGACGTCGAGGGACCGGCCCTCCGCCGCCGCGCGCCGACCGGACGGCCCTCCCCCGCGCACGGCGCTCAGTACGACGCGGTGTCGACGCGGGCGGCGGAGGCGTCTCCCGACTGGCGCGCGGTCAGGTCGCCGAGGATGACGGCCGAGCCGCTGGTGCCGAAGCGGGTGACCCCGAGCTCGCGGAAGGCGAGGAGCGTGTCGAGGTCGCGGACGCCTCCCGAGGCCTTGACCTGGACGGCGTCGGAGACGGCGCCGCGCATCAGGCGCAGGTCGTGCTCGTTCGCGCCGCCGCCGCCGAAGCCGGTCGCGGTCTTGACGAAGTCGGCGCCCGCACGCTCGGCGGCCTCGCTGCCGGCGACGATCTGCTCGTCGTCGAGGTAGCTGGTCTCGAGGATGACCTTGACGACGTGCCCCTCGGCGGCCTCGACGACCGCGCGGATGTCGGCCTCGACGTCGTCGAGCAGGCCGCTGCGCAGGCGCCCGATGTTGACGACCATGTCGAGCTCGACCGCACCGTCGGCGAGGGCCTGCGTCGACTCCGCGACCTTCGCCGCGGTGGAGGTCGTGCCGTGCGGGAAGCCGATGACCGTGCCGACGAGGACGCCCGAGCCCTCGAGCCGGCGGACGGCGTGCGCGATGTCGGAGGGGCGCACGCAGACGCTGAAGACGCCGGCCGCGCGGGCCTCGTCGAGCTGCGCGTCGACCTCGGTGCGGGTCAGCTCGGGCTTGAGGATCGCGTGGTCGATGAGCGCCGCGATCTCGGCGACGGTCGGAAGGCTGCTTGTCATGCGCCCATTTTACGCGGCGCCCGGAGGCCGGATCTCGATACGCCCGCTGCGCGGGCTCCTCGATCAGCATGCTGAGGGCCATCCAGCCTGTGCGAGGCATCGCCCATCCGTCACGAGCGGCTGCCTGAGAGCGAACGAAGGAGCCGTTCGCGTCGGATCACCGTCCGGAACGAGGAGCGCCAGCGGGAACCGCGAGCGCATCGCGCAATCGCGTGCCAAGCGATTGAGCGCAGCGTACGCAGGACGCTCTACGGGAACCGACCACCTCAGGTAGCCGACTGCGGGAGGGGCGGCAGGGACGCCCCGACCCGGGAACACCGAAAGGCCCCGCGATCGCGAGATCGTGGGGCCTTTCGGTGTTCACGCAGAAATGCGGGCGTCGATTACCAGCTCGACTTGGTGATGCCGGGCAGCTCGCCGCGGTGGGCCATGTCACGGAAGCGGACACGCGAGATGCCGAACTTCGAGAGGTTGCCGCGGGGGCGGCCGTCGACGGCGTCGCGCGAGCGGACGCGGACGGGCGAGGCGTTGCGGGGGAGCTTCTGGAGGCCCGTGCGGGCGGCCTCGCGGGACTCGTCGGTCCCGGCGGGGTCGACGAGGGCCTTCTTCAGCTCGAGGCGCTTGGCGGCGTAGCGGTCGACGACCACCTTGCGCTGCTCATTGCGGGCGATCTTGCTCTTCTTGGCCATACTTAGCGCTCCTCGCGGAAGTCGACGTGCTTGCGCACTACGGGGTCGTACTTCTTGAGCACGAGACGGTCGGGGTCGTTGCGGCGGTTCTTCTTGGTCACGTAGGTGTAACCGGTTCCGGCCGTCGAGCGGAGCTTGATGATCGGACGGACGTCCTGCTGCTTGGCCATTAGATCTTCACCCCACGAGCGAGAACATCCTTCACGACGGACTCGATGCCACGGGCGTCGATGACCTTGATGCCCTTGGCCGACAGCGTCAGCGTGACGTTACGGCGCAGGGACGGGACGTAGTACGTCTTCTTCTGCACGTTCGGGTCGAAGCGGCGCTTGGTGCGCCGGTGCGAGTGCGAGATGGCGTGTCCGAAGCCGGGAACGGCTCCGGTCACCTGGCAGACTGCTGCCATGGTTTCCTCCATGTGTGGGTACCGTGGGCCACGCGCGGCACGAGGCCTCGCCCGACCCACCCAAGGTCACTTGTCGGCGCACCGCCCGCCTGTCGAGGAGGACCGGGGTCCCGCCCGGAGGGCAGCGCGCAAGAGCGTGCAGATGCACGCAACCCGAGTAGCTTAGGCGACACGCGCGCACCCTGCAAGACACGCCGGTGCTACGGTCGCTCCGGTGCACCGGGGGGTCCGGGTCGCCACGGGGGGAATCATGAGCGGCTCGAGGCCGGATGCACTGCGGCGCCGTGCGCTGCTGCTGGGGATCGCCTCCGCCGCCGTCGGCCTGGCCGGGTGCACGAGCACCGCGCGGCTCACGCCGACCGCGACGCCGGTGGCCGCGACCACGACTCCCACCCCCACTCCCCCGCCGCGCCCCGTGCCGACGGCGACGGCCGCGCCCGTGCCGGTCCGCGCGCGCTTCCCGCTGCCGGAGGGCACGATCACCGAGCTGCCCGGCGACGGGAACCTGATGGCGTGGACGGTCGACGACGGCGCCGACACCGACGTCGTCGCCGCCTACGCGCAGTTCGCGAAGGACACCGGGACCCGGCTCACCTTTTTCCTCAACGGGAAGTACGACTCCTGGACCGTGAACGCGCCGGCACTCGCGCCGCTCGTCGCGAGCGGGCAGGTGCAGCTCGCGAACCACACCTGGTCGCACGCCGACCTCACCTCGCTCTCGGACGACGGGATCCAGGAGGAGCTCGGCCGCAACGGCGACTTCATCCGCGCGACCTACGGGGTGGAGGCGGCTCCCTTCTACCGCCCGCCGTTCGGCTACACCGACGCGCGCAGCCGGGCGGCCGCGGCGGCCGTCGGCTACACGGCGACGACGCTCTGGTACGGCTCGCTCTCGGACTCGGGGCGGATCACGCCGGAGCAGCTGCTCGGCTTCGCGGACGAGTGGTTCCGGCCGCAGCGCATCGTGATCGGGCACGCGAACTTCGACCCGGTCACGACGGTCTACGCGCAGCTGGTCGACCTCCTCCGCGCCCGCTCCCTCGAGACGGTGACCCTCCGCGACGTCTTCGCCGTCTGACCCCCGCCCCGTCGGCTCCGCGAGATGCCACTTGTGCACGCTTTTCACGGCGTGTCGCGTGCACAAGTGGCATCTCGCGGCGGGGATCAGACGCGCAGGGTCGCGTGGGCGGCGGTGGTGATGGCGGCGGCGACCGCGTCGAGGCTCGGGGTGTGCAGGGACCACTGCTGCCAGTAGAGGGGGACGTCGACGGGGGCGCCGCCGAGGGGGACGAGGCCCGGCGCGCCGACGGGGGCCTGCAGCTCGGGAAGCATGCCCCAGCCGAGGCCCAGGCGCACGGCCTGCTCGAAGTCGGCCGAGCCGGGCACGCGGTGCTGCGGCGGGCGGGCCTCGACGCCGGCCGTGGCGAGGAAGCGGGTCTGCAGGCGGTCCTTCTCGTCGAAGACGACGACGGGGGCGACGGCGAGCGCCGCCGCGTCCGGCCCCTCCGGGAACCAGCGTTCGGCGAAGGCGGGGGCGGCCATCGCCCGGTAGCGCATCACGCCGAGCGGGGCGACGGTGCAGCCGAGCACCGCCTCCGCCTCGGCCGTCACCGCGGCGAGGACGGTGCCGTCGCGGAGGAACGCGGTGGTGTGCTCCTGGTCCTCGCGGTGCAGCTCGACGACGACCTCGGGGACGGTCGCGAGCGCGGGCAGGACCCAGGTCGCGAGCGAGTCGGCGTTGACTGCCATCGGCACGGTCACCGGTCCGCGGCCCTCGCGCGCACCGCCGTCGAGCGCGCGCACGGCGTCCTCGGTGAGCAGCTCGATCTGGCGGGCGAGACGGAGGAGGCCGGCGCCCGCCTCGGTCGCGACGACGGGGCGCGAGCGCACCAGCAGCACCCGGCCGGCGGCGGACTCGAGCGCCTTGATCCGCTGGCTGAGTGCCGAGGGCGTGACGTGCAGCTCGCGCGCGGCGGCGTCGAACGAGCCGAAGCGCACCGCGGCGGCGAGGGCGCGGAGGCGGGCGAGGTCGAGGTCGTCGGTCAGCATCGAGTTCCCATCAGTTCCGCTTACGGTACTGAAGGAGCGTGAGCTGGTCTACAGACGCGGTCGCCCCTAGCGTCGGAGTCGTGTCCCCCCTCCTCGCCGCCGTGTCCGGCCTCGGCTTCGGCCTCTCGCTCATCATCGCCATCGGCGCACAGAACGCCTTCGTGCTGCGGCAGGGGCTCCGCCGCGAGCACGTGCTCGCCGTCGTCGCGATCTGCGCCCTGGCGGATGCGGCGCTGATCATCCTCGGCATCGCCGGGATCGGCGCGGTGCTCGAGTCGGCGCCGTGGCTGCTGGTGGTCATCCGCTGGGGCGGGATCGCCTTCCTCCTCGCCTACGCGGTGCTCGCCGCGCGGCGCGCACTGCGCCCCGGGACACTGGAGGGCGACCCGGCCGGTGCCTCCACCTCGCTGCGGACGGCGATCGGCACCTGCCTCGCCCTGACGCTGCTCAACCCGCACGTGTACCTCGACACGGTGGTGCTGCTCGGCTCCGTCGCGAACACGCACGGCGACGAGCGCTGGTGGTTCGGCGCGGGCGCGGCGCTGGGCAGCGTGCTGTGGTTCACGGCGCTGGGCTTCGGAGCGCGGGCGCTGCGCCCGCTGTTCCGCAGCCGGACGGCCTGGCGGGTGCTCGACGGTGCGGTCGCGGTCGTGATGGTGGTGCTGGCGGTGTCGCTGGCGCTGTCGTCCTGAGCAGGGTCGTTCGGAGCGGAGTCGTCCCGAGCACTGCCGTCCCGAGGGGCGGCGCGCCGGTCAGCCCGCGCGGGCGATCGAGCGGGCCGCCAGCAGCCAGACGATCCCCGTCGCGAGGACCGACAGCGCTCCGGCGAGCGAGGCGGCGAGCGAGAGGCCGAGCAGCAGCTCCTGCGACGGCGTCGCGGTGACCAGGAGCGGGGCCGACACGGCGTACCCGCCGACCGCGTTGACGGCCACCGCGACGGCGGCGGTCACGATCACCCGCCGCGGGACCGTGCGCGAGCGCGCGAGCGCGACGAGCCCCACCACTCCCGCGGCGAAGGCGAGCACGGCGAGGACGAGCACGAGCGTCGCTGCGGTGATCATCTCCGGTGTCGCGGTCGAGCCGGTCGTGCTCGGCGAGGACCAGTTCACGATCGGCCGCAGCACGATCAGCACCGCGAAGACGATCAGCGCCGTCGCTCCGGTCGGGCGGACCAGCCCGCCCTTCGAGTCGGCACCGCGCGCGAGGACCGAGGCGGCGGCCGCGAGCAGGCCCGCACCGAGGAGGACGACGGCGCGCGCCGCGAGCAGGGAGCCGGAGCCGGTCGGGGCGACGAGGAACACGACGTCCAGCAGTCCGGCCGCCGCGACGAAGAGGCCGGCGAGGCGCAGGGTGGCCGCGCGCCGGGCCGCGGACGGCGCACCGGTGACCGGAGTCGTCATCGGGGTCCCCTCTCCCGTGCTGGACCCTCCACGCTAGCGCGCTCGACGGAACGCGCATTGTTCTACTAATATTGCAAACATGCTGCTGCGCGTCGACCACTCCTCGCCGCGCTCGCTGGCCGATCAGCTCGAGGCACAGGTCCGCGCCGCCGTGGCGGCGGGCGAGCTCTCGGCGGGCGACCGCCTGCCGCCGGCGCGCGAGCTGGCCGACTCCCTCGGCATCAACATGCACACCGTGCTGCGCGCCTACGCCGCGCTCCGCGACGACGGGATCCTGCAGATGCGACAGGGCCGCGGAGCCTGGATCGCGGAGTCGGCCGGCCCCGGCCTCGTGCGCGTCACCGCCCTCGTCGAGCAGCTCGCCGCCGAGGCCCGTCGCAGCGGCATCAGCCGCGCCGACGTCATCCGCCTTCTCGAGAGGACCGCACCGTGACCACCACCGGCACCACCACCGACCGCAGCCCGCGCGCGCTCGTCGCCGCCGCGTCGCTGCTGCTCCCCGCCGCGGCGATCCTCGTCTCCCGGGCCGTCCTCGGCGATCGGCTCCCGCCCGTGCTCGCCTCGCACTGGTCGAGCACCGGCGCCGCGGACGAGTCGCAGCCGGTCGCGGTCCTCCTCGGTGTCGCGCTGCTGCTGGCGGGCGTCCCCGCCGTCGCCGGACTCGTCGCCGCGGTGTTCGGCCGCGCCCCGCGCCTCCTGCTCGGCGGACTCGGCCTCGTCGCCGGTCTCGGTGCCGGCGGCTGGGCGACCTCGGTCGGCACGACGCTCGCCGCGGGGTCGGCGGAGGAGGCCGTGCTCGGCGCCTGGCTTCTCGCACTCCTCGGCGGCGGACTGTTCGCCGTGGCGCCGGCGCTGATCGCGCCGCCCACCCGGCACGCGCCGCGGGTCGCCACCGACCGGCTCCCGCTCGGCGCCGAGGAGACCGGCGCCTGGTCGCACACCGTCACCGGCCGGGTGTTCGCCGTCACGGGAGTGGTGCTGCTGCTCATCGCGGCGGCCGCCGTCCCGGGGCTGCTCGCGACGGGCGACACGGGACCGGCGATCGCGATGGCGATCGTGCTCGGGGCGAGCGCGGTCGTGATGCTCGGCTTCACCCGGCTGCGCGTCACGGCCGACCGCCGCGGGCTGCGCGTGGTGTCGAAGGCGCTCGGGATCCCGCTGCGGCGGATCCCGCTGGCGTCGATGGCCTCGGTGAGCACCGCCGCGCTGCGGCCGTCGGAGTGGGGCGGCTGGGGCTACCGGTGGTCGCCCGGCCGCTCGGCCCTCCTCCTCCACGCCGGGCCCGGGCTCGTGGTGACCACCACCCGCGGGGACGAGTTCGCGATCAGCCTGAGCGACCCGGAGACTCCGGCCGCCCTCCTCGAGACGCTGCGCCGACGCGCCGACGACCGACGCGCGTAGGGTGCGAGCGCGGCCGGTGGTCGCCGCCGGAGTCTTCACGAGGGAGTGGGCATGGACGAGCTGCGCAGCAAGACGGTGAACTGGCACGATCCGATGGCCGGGGCGGCCGCGGCGATGCGGATGAGCGGGCTGGACTACCTGCGGGCGATGAAGGACGGGACGATCCCGCCGCCGCCGATCATCACGCTGATGAACATGGAGCTCGGCGCGGTCGACGAGGGCCGGGTGGAGTTCCGCTGCTCGCCGGACGAATCGCACTACAACCCGATCGGGCGGGTGCACGGCGGCTTCGTCTGCACGGTGCTCGACTCGGCGGCGGGCTGCGCGGTGCAGTCGACGCTGCCGGTCGGCGTCGGCTACACCTCGCTCGACCTCACCGTCAGCTACCTCCGCGGGCTGCACCAGGACAGCGGCGAGCTGCTCGCCGTCGGCACGGTCGTGAAGCCGGGCCGCCGGGTGGCGTTCGCCGAGGCGAGGGTGACCGACGCGCAGGGGCGCCTGGTCGCGACGGCCACGTCGACGCTGCTGGTCTTCCCGCTCGGTGAGGGCGCGTGAGCGCGAGCGTGAGGACGCGAAGGCACGCAGCCCTGCTGGTCGAGTAGCCCCGGAGGGGCGTATCGAGACCCACGCCCTCAGCAGAGCAGGTCTGCAGACTCGCCTTCTGACGCTGGTCGATCTCGATACGCCCGCTGCGCGGGCTACTCGATCAGCATGAGCCTGCTCACAGCGGCATCAGGTCCGGCTCGATGTCGCGGCGCACGTGCTCCTTGAGCCCCTGCTCGGGGACGAGGTCGACGGGAGCGCCGAGGATGTCGCCGAGCTCGCGCTCGAGGCCTGCCAGACCGAGGACGCCGAGACCGGCTGGGATCGTCACGAGGAGATCGAGGTCACTGTCCGGGCGGTCGTCTCCGCGGGCAGTGGATCCGAAGATCCGCGCATCGGCGACGCCGCGACGACGCAGCGCCCGGCGGAGCTCGGCACGGTGGCGCAGGACCTGCCGCCCGACAGGCCCCGAGAGCGCCGAGGCCGATGCGGCGCTCCGCTCGAGCGAGAGGTCGAGGGTGAAGCCTGCAGCCGAGAGGAGACGGCGCAGCGTCGGGAGGGTCGGCTCTCGCGCGCCTCTCTCGTAGGCGCTGATCATGCTCTGAGCAACTCCGGCTCGCTCCGCCATCTCGCTCTGATGCAGTCCGGCCCGCGATCGCGCTTCGATCAGCAGGTCTCCGGTCTCCGTGCGCATGCGGCGAGCATATCAACGATCGCATATGTCGGCGTCGTGGTGCACCACCGTCGCTGGCATGAACGCGGGTCTGCCGCAAGTGGCAACGCGGGTTGCCGCGCTGTGGTCGCATGGAGGCCGGATGCCGCCGCTCGGGCGCCTCCCCGATGCGACAGGACCTGCATGCCCACGACCGCGAGCCGGCCGACGATCTTCGCCCTGCACGGGCTCGGCCTCAGCGGCCGCCTCTTCGATCCGCTCGCCCGCGAGCTCGCCGACGCGGCGGACGTCGTGGCGATCGATCTGCCCGGCTACGGCGACGCGCGCGACGCCGAGGACGTCTCGCTCGAGGCGATGACGACCGCCGTGATCCGCGCGATCCGCGAGCACGGCGCCTCGCGCTGGCTGCTCGTCGGGCACAGCATGGGCGGCAAGGTCGCCTCGCTGGTCGCCGCGCGCACGCTGTCCGGCCGATCCGGGCTGTTCGGGCTCGCCGGAGTCGTGCTGCTGGCCGGCTCGCCGCTCTCGCCCGAGCCGATGCCCGAGGAGAAGCGGAGCGAGATGCTCGGCTGGGTCGCCGACGGCCCCCTCGACGAGGAGCACGCGCGCACCTTCCTCGAGCAGAACATCGGCGCCGCCCTGCCCGCCGCCGAGGACCGGCAGGCGCTCGCCGACCTGCTCCGCTCCTCCCCCGCCGCCTGGCGCGACTGGCTGGAGACCGGCAGCCGCGAGGACCGCACGGACGTCGCCGATCTGCTCTCCGGCCTGCCCGCGCTGCTGATCGCGGGCGGCGAGGACGGCGACCTCGGCGCCGACGGCCAGCGCGCGACCAACGCCCGCAGCTACCCGCGCGCCCGCCTCCTCGAGCTGCCCGGCGCCGGACATCTGCTGCCGATCGAGCGGCCGGTCGAGGTCGCCGCGGCGATCCGCGCCTTCTGGACCGACGAGGCCGGCACCGGACCGGCCGTGCCCGCCGACGTCGCGGAGACGATCCGCTCCAGCCGCACCACCTCCCGGATCCGCGCGCTCTTCGCCGAGCGCCTGCTCGCGGACGACCCGGCGTACGCGCCGAAGGCGCTCACTCCCGCCCAGCTGACGACGCTGCGCGCCGTCGCGGACCGGGTGGTCCCTCAGGACAGCGGGGAGAGCGCCGCCCCCGGCCGGATCGACCTCGCCGCCCGCGTCGACGCCCAGCTCGCAGCCGGCCGCGGCGACGGCTGGCGCAACGCCGACCTGCCGAGCGACCCCGAGGCCTACCGCCTCGGCCTCGACGCGCTCGCCGGGTTCGACCGCCTCTCCCCCGAGGAGCAGGACGCGCGGCTCGAGGCGCTCGGCACCGAGCCGCTCGGCGCGTTCAGCGCGGAGCAGGCGAAGGCGTGGTTCGAGGACTGCCGCAACGACCTGGTCCGGCAGTGGCTCGCGCACCCCGCGAGCCTCGCGCGCATCGGCTTCGACGGCTACGCCACGGGCGGCGACGTCCTCCCGCTCCTGGGCTTCACCGCCCTCGGCGCCGACGCGCACGACACCTGGGAGCCCGGCACCCGGGAGCTCAGCGCCGGCGAGCCCGACACCCCGCAGAACAGCACGAGGACCCCCCGATGAACATCACCGGCATGCGCCGCTACTCCCCCGACGAGGTCGTCGACGCCGTCGTGATCGGCACCGGAGCCGGGGGCGCCCCGATCCTGGCGACCCTCGCCGCGCGCGGCCTCCGGGTCGTCGCGCTGGAGGCCGGACCGTTCTTCGATCCGCTGACCTTCACGGCCGACGAGACCGAGGCGACCGAGATCAACTGGATGGAGGAGCGCCTCAGCGGCGGCAGCACGCCCACCGCCTTCGGTCCGAACAACAGCGGCCGCGGCGTGGGCGGCTCGACCCTGCACTGGGGCGCCTTCACCCCGCGCCCCGACCCGCGCGACCTGCTGCTGCGGACCGAGTCCGGCCTCGGCCGCGACTGGCCCGTGACGCACGCCGAGCTCGTGCCCTACCTGGAGCGGGCGGAGGCGACGATCGGCGTCTCCGGGCCGGCCGACTACCCGTGGGACCCCTCGCGCCGCTACCTTCAGGCACCGGTGGACCGAAACGCCTCCGCCGACATGATGCTGCGCGGCTGCGCGGCCCTCGGCATCCGCGCCACTGACGCCCCCGCGGCCGTCCTCAGTGCCGGGCGCGACCAGGAGGCGCACGGCGAGCGCGCCTCCTGCCGCAACTGCGGGCAGTGCCACCAGGGCTGCCGCACCGGCGCCAAGGGGAGCATGGACACCTCCTACCTGCCGCTCGCGGTGCGCGACGGCGCCGAGATCCGCGCGGAGTCCTTCGTGCACGGGATCGAGCTCGACGCGGCCGGGAAGGTCAGCGCCGTCCTCTACACCGCGGACGGGGTCGAGCACCGGCAGCGCTGCTCCGCCCTGTTCCTCTGCGCGGGCGGGGTCGAGACGCCGCGGCTGCTCCTGCACACCGGCGTCGCGAACAGCAGCGGGCTGGTCGGCCGCAACTTCCTCGCGCACGGCGCCACCCAGGTCTGGGGCACCTTCGACGAGGAGATGCGCGGCTACCGCGGCTACCCCTCCTCCGTCATCACCGAGGACACGGTGCGCCCGGCCGATGCGGACTTCGCCGGCGGCTACCTGATCCAGAGCCTCGGCACCATGCCGCTCACCCAGGCGACCTCGTTCGTGCGCGGCGCCGGGCTGTGGGGGCCGTCGCTGATGCAGGCGCTGGACGACTACCGCTTCCTGGCCGGCGTCGGCATCAACGCGGAGTGCCTGCCCTCGGACGACAACCGGCTCGTGCTGACCGACGAGCTCGACGAGCACGGGGTGCCGAAGGCGCGGATCACCTTCTCGCCGGGCTCGAACGAGGAGGCGATCGACACGCACGCGATCCGGACGATGACCGCGATCGTCGAGGCGGCGGGCGCGCGCAGCACCAGGGTGATCGCCCGCACGGCGCACACGCTCGGCACCTGCCGGATGGGCACCGACCCGTGCGACGCGGTCGTCGACGGCGACGGCCGCAGCTTCGACGTGCCGAACCTGTTCGTCTGCGACAACTCGGTCTTCCCGAGCGCGGTCATCGCCAACCCGGCGCTGCTGACGGTCGCGCTCGCGCTCCGCACGGCGGACCGCTTCCTCGCGGCGTAGGCGGGCGTCCCCTCCCGCGAGATGCCACTTGTGCACGCTTTCGTCGGCGTGTCGCGTGCACAAGTGGCATCTCGCGGAGGGGGACAGAGGGACTTAACACGTCGGAAACTTCTCAGAAATCGCACAGCATCTGGGCGCGGTTGAGTGGGGGGACACCCCTCACCGATGGAGCCCGCATGCCCCTGTCCCGGCCGTCCACCCGCACCGCCCGCCGCGCCCTCGCCCTCGGCGCGGCGCTCGCCGCCACCCTCTCGCTCGTCGCCTGCTCCGGAGCGAGCGACGCCGCCTCGGACGGCGGCGGCGACACGGTCACCGTCACCGTCGGCACCCTCCGCGGCCAGCCGCACTTCTACCAGCCGTTCCTCTACGAGAAGTTCGCCGAGGAGGGCGTCGAGTTCGAGGTGATCACCCTCGACACCACGCCCGCGCTCAGCGACGCGCTGGTCGCCGGGACGATCGACTTCGCGATCTCCGGCGTCACCCCGACCATCGCCTCGATCGCCCAGGACCGGGACCTGAAGATCGTCGCGTCCGCCGCGGACGGCGGCTCGGGCTTCCTCGGCGGCGAGGGCATCTCCTCCGTCGAGGACCTGGCCGGCAAGAAGGTCGGCTACATCCAGGGCAGCGCACAGGAGGTCGCGCTGCGCTACTACCTCGACCAGGCGGAGCTCACCGACGACGACCTCGAGCTGATCACGATCCCGGTGCCCGAGATGGCCTCCGCGTTCACCAGCGGCTCGATCGACGCGTTCTTCGGCGTGGAGATCGGCGTCTCGATCGCGGAGGCGGCCGGCGGCACCGAGATCGCCGACCCCTACGCGACGCCGATCGGCCGGGTGAACATCGGCCTGGTCACCACCGGCGCGATGATCGAGGAGCAGCCTGAGGTCGTGCAGAAGGTCGTCGACACCCACGCCGCGACGACCGCCTACATGGCCGACAGCGTCGACGAGTGGCTGCCGGACATGATCGCCGAGTTCGGCGGCGACCAGGAGGTGCTGGAGTCGGCGCTGGAGAACTTCTGGCTCCGCTCCGACCTCAGCGAGGAGTACCAGGGCCAGCTCGGGGCGCTCGCGACGCAGATGCAGGAGCTGGGCTTCATCGACTCCGCGCCCGCGATCGAGGACGTCGTCGACACGACGTTCGCGCCGGCGGCCTGAGCGGTCGGCCGATGACCACCACGACCCGCCCTGCCGAGGCGGCGACCGCCACCGAGCGGCTGTCGACCGTCCGGCGCCGGCGCCGCCCCGGGCGCAGCGGCTGGACGACCTTCCTGCTGGGCCTGCCCGTCCCGATCCTCTTCCTGCTGCTCTGGCAGTTCGGGCGGGCGGGCGAGTGGGAGCTGCCGTTCGGCATCCGGATGGCGTTCCTGCCCTACCCGGGCGACGTGCTGGTCTCGCTGATCGACTACGCCGTCGCGGGCCTGCGGAACGACGCGTTCAGCGGGCTGCTCTGGACCGACCTGGCGGCGAGCGCCGGCCGCGTCTTCGGCGGCTTCGCGCTCGCGACGGTGCTCGCGGTGCCGCTCGGGGTGCTGATGGGCCGCTACTACACCGTGAACTCGCTGTTCGATCCGTTCATCAACCTGTTCCGGCCGGTGCCGGCGACGGCCTGGGTGCCGCTGGTCGCGCTGCTGATCGGCTACGGCGACCAGGCGTCGATCTTCCTGATCACGCTGTCGGCGTTCTTCCCGATCGTGCTCGGCACGATCAGTGGGGCGCGCCAGGTGCCGCCGCGGCTGATCGAGGCGGCGCGGATGCTGGGCACCTCGCGGGCGGGCGTGCTCGTCCGCGTCGTGCTGCCGGCCTCCGCCGCCGCGATCGTGAACGGCATGCGCATCGGCCTCGGCCTCGCCTGGGTCGTGCTGGTGCTCAGCGAGACGACGGGCGTGAGCACGGGCCTCGGCTCGACGATCTTCCTCGCGCGCGACGTGGTGCGCACCGACCTGATCGTGGTCGGGATGATCTGCATCGCGATCGCGGGCTTCGCCTCCGACCGGCTGCTCCTGCTCCTGTTCCGCGTGCTCTTCGGCCGCCGGCCGCTCGTCAAGTGAGGACCCGATGACGCTCTCCGCCCCCGCCCCCGGCCCCGTCGCTCCGGGCACCGCTCCGGCCCGCACCGCAGGCGTCCACGTGCTCGATCTGGCGAAGCGCTACGACACCGCCGGCGGCGGCGTGCTCGCCATGGCCGACGTCTCGCTCGACGTCCGCTCGGGCGAGTTCGTCGCCGTGGTCGGCGCGAGCGGCTGCGGCAAGTCGACGCTGCTGCGCATCCTCGCCGGCTTCGAGGAGGCGACGGAGGGCGTCGTCGAGGTCGGCGGCCGGGCCGTCTCGGCGCCCGGCCCGGACCGCGGCGTCGTGTTCCAGGACTACGGGTTGTTCCCGTGGCTGAGCGTGCGCGAGAACGTCGCGTACGGTCCGCGGCGCAAGAAGCTGCCGAAGGCCGCGGCCGCCGAGGTGACCGACCGCTTCATCGAGGCGGTGGGGCTCACCCGCTTCGCCGATCGCTTCCCGGGCGAGCTGTCCGGCGGCATGCAGCAGCGGGTCGCGATCGCGCGGGTGCTCGCGAACGAGCCGTCGGTGCTGCTGATGGACGAGCCGTTCGGCGCGCTCGACGCGCTCACCCGCTCCGACCTGCAGGTCGAACTCAAGCGGATCCACCGCGAGACGGGCACCACCGTGCTGTTCGTGACGCACTCGATCGAGGAGGCGGTCTACCTCGCCGACCGCGTCGTGGTGATGACCGGCGGCGCCTCGCACGGCGTGCCCGGGCACATCAGCGAGATCGTGACGGTCGACCTGCCCGGCGAGCGCGACGTGACGGCGCCGGAGTTCAACGCGCGCAAGCGCCGCATCTCGGAGCTGGTGCACGCGCCGGCCTGACCCTTCCCTGGCTCCCGCGAGATGCCACTTGTGCACGCTTTCCACGGCGTGTCGCGTACCCAAGTGGCATCTCGCGGAGGGGGACGGGGGAGGCTTCGGGGACCGTCTGAAGGAGGAGTCGTCGTGACCAGCACCGATCGCGCAGGCCGGATCGCCAGGAGCGCCCTCGCCGGGGTGCTGCTCGTCAACGCGGTGCCGCACGGCGTCGCGGCGCTGCAGGGGCGGAGGTTCCCCTCGCCGTTCGCCACGCCGCCGGGGCGCGGGCTGTCGACGCCGCTCGTGAACGCGGGCTGGAGCGCGGCGAATCTCGTCGCCGGGCTGGCCGCCCTGCCGCGCCGCAGGTCGAGGCGCGCCGCGATCGTCGGCGCGGGCGCCATGGGCGTCTTCCTCGCCGCCTACTTCGGGAGCCTCGACCTCGACTGACGTCCTCGCTCCCCTGCGAGATGCCACTTGTGCACGCTTTCCACGGCGTGTCGCGTGCACAAGTGGCATCTCGCGGCACCGCGCAATGGGCTCCTCCGCCCGGAACGGCGAGGGTCGGGCCAGCGCAATCGGACGGGAACGCGGGGGTCATCGCGGTGAAACGGGCGGCCGCTTGACTGACGGCATGAGCGCAGCGCACCCCGACTCCCCGATCGTCGTCACCGGCGTCGTCGTCCCCGGCGACCAGCGCGGCCGCCTGCTCGGCTTCCCGACGGCGAACCTCCCGCTGGACGTCGGCGGCCTCTCCGACGGCGTCTACGCCGGCACCGTGATCGACGAGACGGACGGCTCGACGCACCTCGCCGCCGTCTCGGTCGGCCGCCGCACGAGCTTCTACGGCCGCGACGGCGAGCGCCTGCTCGAGGCGCACCTGCTCGACTACGCCGGCGATCTCTACGGGCACGCGATCCGGGTGGAGCTGCACGCCAAGCTCCGGCCGCAGCGCCGCTACCGCGGGGCCGAGGCGCTGGTCGAGCAGCTGAGGCGCGACGTCGCGGCGACCCGGACCTGGGCGCGGGAGCGCGAGTCGGCTCCCCCGCACCGCGGCCGCCGGCTCCCGGTGCGCGCGCGGCGGGTCCTCGACTCCCGCGATCTCGAGCGCCGGCAGGCGGAGCGCGAGTCGCTCCGGCTCGCCGCCCTGGCGCGCTCGGTCGGCGAGCTGCTCGAGAGCGGCGCCGAGCGGGAGGCGACGCACGAGCTGGTCGCCGAGCGCAGCCGGATCCCGGTGGCCTACCTCCGCTGGGCGTACCCGACCACGCAGGACCTCCTGGCCGCCGCCTCCTCGGTCCCGCGCTTGTAACCCAGGTTTAACCCCCGCGTGACGGCCCGGGCGAAAGCCGACCTACGTTGGGAATTCGGGGCACTCCGGCCCCCTGAGGAGGCACGCCGTGGACGACGACTTCGAGCTCGCAGAGGCCCTGGGACGCGCTCGCGAGGGCAGCCAGCGCCGCATCCGCGAGCTCCTGCAGAGCAGCCCGCGCCGGGCGCACGCGCTGCTGCGCGCGAGCATCCGCCGCGGCCTGATCACCGAGAAGGACCTCGTCGAGGAGCACGACCTCGTGATGTCGATGATGATGAGCCGCAACTCCATCCGCAGCGCCCTGCAGCAGCTCGGCTCCGAGGGCCTGATCCGCCGCCGACAGCGGATCGGCACCAACGTCGTCGGCAGCATCTGGGAGCTGCCGCTGCTCTCGCTGCTGCCCACCGGCGGCTGGGCGATGGGCGCCGACTCGGTGCAGCACCCGGGCGGCCTCGAGATGGTCTGCGAGGTGACCGACGTCAGCGAGGTGATCGCGCACCGGCACATCCGCGAGCGCCTCGAGCTCGACGGCGACCGGGTGGTGATGGCCGAGCAGCTGGTCTCGATCGAGGGCGTTCCGGCGGGCATCATCGTCGGCTACCACCCGATCGCCGACGCGACGGGACCGCGCTCGGACCGGGAGGCGCTGGACGAGGCCGTCCGCGTGTTCATCGACACCGTCCGCTCCTCCCCCGGCAACCAGGTCGAGGCCACCGTGGAGGCGGTCAACGCCGACGAGCGCACCGCCCGCATCCTGGGCCTGAAGGAGGGCGCGGCGATCCTCACCCGCGAGACCCTCGTGCGCGACGCCGCCGGGGTGCCGCAGTTCCTCGCCTACGGCCACTACCGTGGCGACCGCGTGGCGCTCTGGGCCGAGGACCCGGAGGTGGCGGCGATGCGCTTCACCGCCGCGCCGGCACCGGCGAATTGACGACCCTCCTCCGGAGAAGAGCCGGTCAGCCGCCGTTTCCACCATGCTGGACCGACGCGCAATGCAGTGTTGACGGTGACGACGCCGTGCCGAAATACCGGCCCGCTGTACTGAGGTCGACCCCGTGATCACCCCTCCCGGAAAGGAGACCGCATGCTCCGCTTCGTCTCGCGCCGCCTCGTGCAGTGCCTCGTCACGGTCTTCGGAGTCGTGACGGTCGCCTTCTTCCTCGTCCGCCTCTCCGGGAACCCGGCGGCGCTGCTGCTCGGCCCGGAGGCGTCCCAGGCGGACGTCGCGCGGCTCTCGGCCTCGCTCGGCTTCGACCAGCCGCTGCTGTTCCAGTACACCGGCTTCCTCGCCGGCGCCCTCACCGGTGATTTCGGCGACTCGCTGCGCCAGGGCACGCCCTCGCTCGAGCTGGTCCTGCAGCGCCTCCCCGCGACGCTCCAGCTCGCGCTGACCAGCTTCGTGCTGGGGCTCGTGCTGGCCTTCGTCGTGGTGCTGATCCTGCAGCTGTCCGACTCGTCGCGGCTGCGCAACGCGGTGCTCTGGTTCGCCAGCGCCCGCCAGGCGATCCCGTCCTTCTGGTTCGGCATCCTGCTGGTGATGGTGTTCGCGGTGAGCCTCGGGCTGCTGCCGGCGCTCGGCAACAACTCGCCGCTGTCGATCGTCCTGCCCGCGGTGACCATCGCGACCCTCGAGCTCGCGCTCTACATCCGCCTGCTCGACACCGGCTTCGCCGAGCAGTATCGGATGGACTACGTCCGCACCGCCTACGCCAAGGGACAGCGGCGCAGCGTCGTGATCCTCCGGCACATGCTGCCCAACGCGCTGCTGCCCGTGATCACCGTCGCCGGGCTCAACCTCGGCGCGCTGCTGGGAGGCACGGTCGTCGTGGAGCTGGTCTTCAACTGGCCGGGCGTCGGGCAGCTGCTGATGCAGTCGATCTCCAACCGCGACTACACCGTGGTGCAGTCGGCGATCCTCGTCATCGCGCTCTTCTTCGTGGTCGTCAACGTCCTCGTCGATCTCGTCTACGCCGCCCTCGACCCGAGAGTGAGACTCCAGTGAGCCCGGCCCCCGCCAGCAGGCCCGACACGAGGCCCGTCACGACTCCCGCCACCACTGTCACGCCGACCCAGATCCTCGCGATCCAGCGGGTGCGCCGGCTGTTCCGGCGGCCGCAGCCCGGCACCGGCGGTCGCGCACCGCTCAGCGCTTCGTTCTTCGTCGCGACCGGACTGGTCGTGATCGTGGTGCTGACCATCGTGCTGGTGCCGCTGCTGCCGTTCTTCGACCCGGACACGCAGGACCTGCGCGCCCGCTTCCTCCTGCCGCTCGCCGACCCGGCGCACCTGCTGGGCACCGATGCGCTGGGCCGCGACATGCTCTCCCGCCTGGCCGTCGCCGGCCGCGTCTCGCTGTCGATCGCGGTGCCGGCCGTGGCCCTCAACCTGCTGATCGGGGTGACGCTCGGGCTGATCGCGGGCTACTTCGGCGGGAGGCTCGACAACGTCATCTCGGCGCTCTCGGACATCCAGCTCGCCATCCCGATCATGCTGCTGCTGATCGCGATCGTCTCGGCGATCGGCCCGAGCGTGCTGACGCTGATCGTGGTGATCGGCGTCGCCAACTGGGTCGGCTACGCCCGCGTCGCCCGCGCCACGGCCTGGTCGCTGCGCGAGCGCGAGTTCATCTGGGCACCGAAGACTCACGGGGCCACCCACGGCTGGATCCTGCGCAAGCACCTCGTGCCGAACGTGATCCCGGCCCTCGCGGTGCTGGTGCCGTTCGACCTCGGCGTGATCGTGCTGCTGGAGGCGGCGCTGTCGTTCCTGGGCCTGGGCATCCAGGCACCCACCCCGAGCTGGGGCGGGATGATCGAGGAGGGCCAGACCTACCTCCGCGACAGCCCGATGATCACGATCCTCCCCGGCCTGATGCTCTTCATGCTCGTGGCCGGGCTCCAGTTCATGAGCCAGCGCCTCACCGGCGTCCAGTCGCAGAAGGCGGAGTAGACCATGACCAGCACCCTCCCCGGCATCCCCGGCGCCCCCGGCGTCCCCGTCCTCAGCGTCCGCGACCTCGTGATCGAGGCCGGCCCGAAGGAGGCGCCCGTGCGCCTGGTCGACGGCATCGGCTTCGACGTGCTGCCCGGCGAGGTGGTCGCGATCGTCGGCGAGTCCGGCTCGGGCAAGTCGATGACGATGCTCTCGACCATGGGCCTGCTGCCCCGGGGCGTCCGGGTTGCCGGCGGCGAGATCCTGCTCGGCGGCGTCGACCTGCGCACGATCGATCAGGCGGCGCTGCGCTCGATCCGCGGCCGCTCGCTGTCGATGATCTTCCAGGACCCGATGACCTCGCTGAATCCGGTGATGCGGATCGGCACGCAGATCGCCGAGATGATCACTCTGCACGAGAAGGGCCTGACCCGCGCGCAGGTCCGCGACAAGGCGCTCCGCCTGCTCGAGCTGGTCCACCTGCCCGACCCGGAGCGCCGGCTGCGCGCCTACCCGCACGAGCTCTCGGGCGGCCAGCGCCAGCGGGTGATGATCGCGATGGCGATCGCCCACGAGCCGGGGATGCTGATCGCCGACGAGCCGACGACGGCGCTCGACGTGACCGTGCAGGCGCAGGTGATGAGCGTGCTGCAGGAGGTGCGCGAGCGGCTGAGCTCCTCGCTCGTCCTGGTCACCCACGACCTCGGCCTGGTCGCCGAGAACGCCGACCGGGTGCTGGTGATGCACCAGGGCCGGATCGTGGAGAGCGGCACGACTCTCGACGTCTTCCGCGACCCGCAGGACGACTACACCAAGCGGCTGCTCGCGAGCATCCTGCCGGTCACCGGCCGCGAGGCGCGCGCCGTCGAGCCGGTGGTGCACGCCGTGGAGCACCCGCACGCCGAGCCGGTCGTCGAGGTGTCGGACGTCCGCGTGCACTTCCCGCAGCGCGGCGCCTGGGGCCGCTCGGCAGAGCCGTTCCGCGCGGTCGACGGCGTCTCCTTCCGCCTCGAGGCGGGCCGCACGCTCGGGCTGGTCGGCGAGTCCGGCTGCGGCAAGTCGACCCTCGTGCGCACGATCCTGGGCATGCAGAAGCCGACCTCCGGCTCGGTCTCCTACCGCGGCACCGTCGTCTCCGAGCTGAGCGACCGGGCCCGCCGACCGCTGAGGGCCTCGATCCAGGCCGTCTTCCAGGACCCGTACTCATCGCTGGATCCGCGGCTGACCGTGCACGAGATCGTCGCCGAGCCGCTGCGGATCAACCGGGTCTACTCGGCCGCCCGCGTCGCCGAGGTGCTCGAGCAGGTGGGGCTGACCCGCGAATCGGCGTCGCGGCGGCCGGCCGACTTCTCCGGCGGCCAGCGCCAGCGGGTGGGCATCGCCCGCGCCCTGGCGCTCAAGCCCGACGTGCTCGTGCTCGACGAGCCGACCTCGGCGCTGGACGTCTCGATCCAGGCGCAGGTGATGGCGCTGCTCACGGACCTGCAGTCCGAGCTCAGGCTGGCCTACCTCTTCGTCTCGCACGACCTGTCGGTCGTCCGGGCGCTCGCGGACGACGTCGCGGTGATGCACCGCGGCCTGCTCGTCGAGACCGGGCCGACCGCCGCGGTCTTCGACGATCCGCAGCACGCCTACACCCGCTCGCTGCTCGCCTCCGCCCCCGTGCCCGACCCGACCCGCCGGCGGCGCTCCCTGCCCGCCGCCGCCTGACGCACCGGCCGGCACCGCCGCTCGTCCGCAGCGCACCGTCCCACCGGACCGCACCGTCCCATCAGCCAGCACCGCCCGCACCGTCGCTCCGCCCGCACCGCCGCACTGCACGCCTGCGCCTCCGCAGCGCCGCAGCCCTCCGACGAAAGGCCCTCCTCCATGCCCCGAAGCACGCAGCCCCGCCGCACCCGCCGCCGCAGCGCCCGCCGCCGGCTCGTCGCCGCCGCGGCCCCCGCCGCCGCGCTCGCCCTGCTGCTCAGCGCCTGCAGCGGCCCGGCCTCCTCGAGCGACGCCGGCGCGGCGAAGGACTCGATCGTCGTCGCCCAGCCCAGCGACCTCGCGAACGCCGACCCCGTGATCGACAACGGCCTCTACTCGACGAACATCTTCCACGCCGTCTACGACCAGCTCACGAGCGTCGACGGCGAGGGCGCCCTCCAGCCGCGCCTCGCGACGGAGTGGACCGCGAGCGAGGACGCGAAGACCTGGACGTTCACCCTCCGCGACGACGCGACCTTCAGCGACGGCACCCCGGTCACCGCCGAGGACGTGCGCTTCAGCTTCCAGGCGGTCATCGACGCCCCGGATTCGCTGAACAAGATCTACACGAACAACATCGCGAGCATGACGGTGGTCGACGACACCCACCTCACCTTCGAGCTGACCGCCGGCGACGCCGCCTTCACCCGCCGGGTCTACTACATCTCGATCGTGCCGGAGGAGTACTACACCTCGGTCGGCTCGGCCGGCTTCGCCGAGGCGCCGATCGGCTCCGGCCCGTACACCTTCGAGAGCTGGACCCCGGGCGTCTCGACCGTGCTCGCCGCGTACCCGGACTACTGGGGCGGCGAGCCGGCGATCGCGAACGTCACCGTCGAGCCGATCGCCGACGCCGACGCTCGGCTGAACGGCCTGCTCTCCGGCGACATCGACCTCACCGCGATCACCCCCGCGCAGGTCGCCTCGGTCGAGGGCTCGGGCTACACCGTGGCCGAGGGCCAGTCGAACCAGCTCGTCTACCTCGGCTTCAACGAGACCTCCGGCGGGCCGCTCGCGGACGCCGATCTGCGCAGCGCCATCAGCCTCGCGATCGACCGCGAGACGATCATCGAGACGATCCACGACGGCTACGCGACGGTCGCGAACGCGTCCTCCGTCGCTCCGAACGTCAACGGCTTCGACGCCGAGCTGCCCGATCTCGCCTACGACCCGGCGGCGGCGGAGGAGCTCGTCGCGTCCTCCGGCTACGACGGCAGCGCGATCACCTTCCAGTACCCGACCGGCGGCAACGTGCCCAACTCGGCCGAGGTCGCGCAGGCCATCGCCTCGCAGCTCGCGGAGGTGGGCATCACGGTCGAGCTGGAGGGCGTGGAGTACTCCTCCTACGTTCTGCTGACCTCGTCGAAGTCGCACCCGGGGATGTACATCACCCAGTTCTCACCGTCGATGATGGACGCCTCCACCACGCTGAACTACCTCTACGGCCCGACCGGCTACGCGATCTTCTCCGACCCGGACGTCGACGCGCTGATCGTCGAGGCCAACGCGACGGTCGACGTCGACGCCCGCAACGCCGTCATCGCCGAGATCTGGGCGCTGAACGCCGAGCGGACCCACCTCGCGAACATCGACTACACCGTCGGCACCTACGGGGTCGCCCCGGGCCTGGACTGGATTCCGCGCGCCGACGGCCACGTCGACTGGCGCGAGGCGAGCTGGCAGTAGCCGTCGGCCGATCCGAGAGACGAGCAGAGAAGAGGAGCCCGCATGTACCTCGCCGACGACACCGGCAGCAGCCACGACTTCACCTGGATGGTCAAGAACGCGGTGGTGCCGCGGCCGATCGCCTGGATCGGCACCGAGAGCGCGGACGGCGTCGGCAACCTCGCCCCGTTCTCGTACTTCACCCTCGTGACGATGGACCCGCCGACGCTGATGATCTCGTTCACCGGGGAGAAGGACTCGCACGAGAACATCCGCGCCACCGGCGAGTTCGTGGTCAACCTGGTCACCGAGGGCCAGGCGGAGGTGCAGACCGCGACGGCGGCGATCACCCCGCCGTCCGTCGACGAGGCGGCGCTGCTGGGCCTGGAGCTCGTCGACTCGGTGCGGATCGCGCCGAAGCGCCTGGCGATGGCGAAGGTCGCGCTCGAGTGCGTGCTGCTGCGCGAGACCGAGGTCTACGACGCGCACGTGGTCTTCGGTCAGGTGCTCGCCGTGCACGCGGACGACTCGGTCCTCGACGAGCGCGGGCGGATCGACGTGGCGAAGTACCGGCCGGTCGCCCGCCTCGGCGGCTCGCTCTACACGACCGTGACGAGCGACTACAAGCACCCGGTGCCGGTCGCGACCTCGGAGTGGCTCGCCGCCCAGCCCGGCGGCGCCGCGGCCGCGCCCGTCGACCCCGACGAGCTCGCGGCGGCGGCCGCCTGGTCCACCGAGCAGGCCGCCGCCGCCGTCTGAGCGCCCACACTCCCCTGCACCCCTTCCCCCGGATCGATCGGTCAGGAACGGTCGTCCGCCCACTCCCCGGGCAGCCGTTCGTGACGGATCGATCCGGGCGCCGCGAGGGACGGGGCGGCGGATAGGGCTGCGAGGGCCGCGCGAGCGCCTCGGACGGCGAGGCCCGGGCCCGCGTATTGGCGGCAGCCGACAGCGAGAAGCCCTGATCAGAGCCCGATCGCGAGCCCGGAGCCGCGCGCAATCAGATCGGCACCCCGCCGCTCCCGCGGCGAAATCTCCGCCCTGTGGACTGACGGCAGAAGCCCAGAAGCCCAGAAGCCCAGAACCTCAGAAGCCCAGAACCGCGGCACTCCGGCAGCACCGCATCCACCCACGACCTCGAAGGAGACCGCCCGATGGTCACACCGTTCCACCTCGCCTGGTTCACCCCGTTCAAGACGCCCGCGTGGAAGAGCCCGTGGGCGGCCGACACCCCGATGACGTGGCTGAACGGCGACTACTACATCGACATGGCGCGCCAGCTCGAGCGGGCCGGCTTCGACTTCATGATGTTCGAGGACTCGACGCTCGTCTCGGACACCTACGGCGGCTCGACCGAGAACGACCTCAAGCACGGCCTGCACTCGCCCAAGGGCGACCCGGTGCCGCTGCTGCCGGTGCTCGCGCAGCACACCTCGAAGATGGGTTTCATCGCGACGATGTCGACCAGCTTCTACCCGCCCTTCATCCTCGCCCGCACGATGGCGACGATGGACCACCTCACCCGCGGCCGCGTCGGCTGGAACGTGGTCACCTCCTCCGAGGACCTCGCCGGGCAGAACTACGGCCTCGACCACCTGCTGCCGCACGACGAGCGCTACGCGATGGCCGAGGAGTACGTCACGGTTGTCAAGGCGCTCTGGGACTCGTGGGAGCCCGGCGCGATCGTCGCCGACCGCGAGACCGGCGTGCTCGCGGACCACACCAAGGTCCACCCCATCCACCACGAGGGCAAGTACTTCAAGGTCCGCGGCCCGCTCAACCTGCCGGCCGGCCCGCAGGGCCATCCGGTGCTCTGCCAGGCGGGCGGCTCCCCCGCCGGCCGCGACTTCGCCGCCAAGCACTCCAACGTGCTGCTCTCGCAGCCCAGCGGCGTGGACGGGATGAAGGAGTACCGCGACGACATCCGCGCCCGCGCCGCCGGGCACGGCCGGAACCCGGACGACGTGAAGGTGATGTACATCATCCAGCCGGTCCTCGGCGAGACGCAGGCCGACGCCGAGGAGCTCGCCCGCCGCCGCTACGAGCTGAGCCAGGACCAGATCGAGACCCTGCTGGGCATCATGTCGATCACCACCGAGGTCGACTTCAAGCAGTTCGACCTCGACCAGCCGCTGCCCGACGACGTGTCGACCAACGGCCACCAGTCGGGGCTCGCGGCGTTCAAGAAGCGCGCGGCGGGCAAGACGATCCGCGAGGCGCTCACCGGCCAGTCCTCGGAGTCGGTGAAGCTCGTCGGCACGCCCGACTCGGTCGCCGAGCAGATGGAGGAGGTCGTCGACGCGGTCGGCGGCGACGGGTTCCTCGTCCGCGGCGAGCCGGTGCGCACGCACTCGCGCCGCTACATCGACGAGATCGCGAGCGGACTCGCGCCGGCCCTGCGCCGCCGCGGCCTGATCCGCACCTCGTACGACGAGCCCACCTTCAAGGCGAACCTGGCGGCGTTCTGATGGTCGCGCCGTTCCACCTCGGCTGGTTCCTCAACGGCACCTCCGTCCCCGCCTGGGGGCAGGACTTCTCCGGCGCGATCGGCACGCAGTGGCAGCAGGCCGAGATCTTCGTCGACCTCGCGCGGGCGATGGAGCGGGCCCGCTTCGACTACGTGCTGATCGAGGACAACACCTTCGTCGGCGACCGCTACGGCGACTCGATGGAGCTCTACCTCAAGCACGCCTTCCAGACCCCGCGGCAGGATCCGATGGTCACCGCGACCCTGCTGGCGCAGGCCACCGAGAAGCTCGGGATCATCGCGACGGCCGGCACCTTCGCCTACCACCCGTACATGCTGGCCCGGCTGTCGGCCTCGATCGACCAGATCTCCGGCGGGCGGATGGGCGTGAACGTGGTGACCGGCACCTCCGACCGCGCGCTGCAGAACTACGGATTCGACGGCATGGGCGAGCACGACTCGCGCTACGACGTCGCCGAGGACTTCCTGAAGGCCGCGATCGCGCTCTGGGACACCTGGGAGCCGGACGCCGTGGTCGCCGATCCCGCCACCGGCTACTGGGCCGATCACACCAAGGTCCGCCGGGCGGACTACCGCGGCAGCCACTACTCGACCCGCGGACCGCTGAACACCGGCCCGCTGCCGCAGGGCCGTCCGGTGATCTCGCAGGCCGGCGGCTCGCCCCGCGGCATCGCCTTCGCCGCGAAGTACGCCGACACCATCGTCGCGATCCACGCGACGGCCGAGGGCATGAAGGCCTACCGCGACAAGGTGCGCGCCGCGGCGCTCTCCTTCGGGCGGGACCCGGACGACATCAAGGTGCTCTTCGGGGTCGGGCCGATCGTCGGGTCGACCGAGGCGGAGGCGCAGGAGCGGGTGCGCCTGCGCCGCGACGACATCGCCGAGAACATCGAGGTGCACCTGGCCGCGATGGCGAAGTCGACCGACATCGACTTCGCGCAGGTGCCGCTGGACGTGCCGCTCGGCTCGCTCGATCTGCGCACCAACGGCACGCAGCAGCTCACCGATTTCGTCAACCGCAACGCGACGCGGACGCTCCGCGAGGCGGTCGTCTCGCGCGGGGTCGGCAACGGGCCGGTGATCGCGGGCACCCCCGAGTCGGTCGCCGATCAGCTCGAGGAGATGATGCGCGTCGCCGGCGGCGACGGCTTCCTGATCTCGACCAGCGGCGTCACCCGGCGCTTCATCGCCGAGATCTGCGACGGCCTGGTGCCCGAGCTGCAGCGCCGCGGGCTGACCCGGCGCGAGTACTCGTTCGACCAGCTGCGCGACAACCTGCTCGAGTTCTGAAGCCCCCGTCCTTCCTTCCCATCCCTGTTCCGAGGAGAACCACCATGCGCGGATACGTCGACACCGACTGGGGTCAGCTGCACTACCGCAGGAGCGGCTCGGGCGGACCGGCGATCGTGCTGCTGCACGAGTCGCCGCGCACCTCCGCCGTCTACGAGCCGGTGCTGGACGCGCTCGGCGCGCACGCCACGACGATCGCCTTCGACACCCCCGGCTTCGGCCAGAGCGACTCGGCGCCCGCCGACCAGCCGCTCGCCGAGTACGCCCGGATCCTGGTGCAGGGCCTGGATGCGCTGGGGGTCGGCGAGTTCGTCCCCGTCGGGATGAAGACGGGCAGCTCGCTCGCGACGGCGATCGCGATCGCGCTGCTCGGCACCGGCCGGGTCCGGCGGGCGGTGCTCTACGCCCTCGAGGAGCCGGAGCCCGCGGCGATGGAGCACTGGGCGCAGAACTGGGCGCCCGAGCTGCCGGTCACGGCCGACGGCGCCGTGCTGCGCTACCTCTGGGACAAGAACGTCGGCCTCTACGGCACCGACGACCCGCGCGCGCTGGCCGGTTGCGTCGCGGACACCCTCGGCAACCTCGAGCGCTACAACTCGATCTACCCGGCGGTGTTCCGCGGCCGCGCGAAGACGTGGGCGGACAACCTGGCGCTGGTCGAGGCGGGCGTCGAGCTCACCGTGCTGCAGCCGCCGTGGGCGCGGATGACGCTCGACGTGCCGATCGAGTTCAGCCGGATGCCGGGGACCCGGGTCGTCGAGATGCCGGTGAGCGGGCAGTTCCCGGCGCGGGCGCCTCGGGAGTTCACCGCGGCCGTGCTCGCCGCGGCGGGCGCTCCGGTGCCGGCGTGACGGCGTGACCGGCGTGACCGGCGTGAGGTCGTGACGGGCGGTGTCCGCTGGCCGCTGACCGGCCTGATGCTGTCGCAGTTCGTCGCCGGGCTCTCCGCGACCATCGTCGCCACGAGCGTCCCCACCGTGATGCGCTCGCTGGAGGGCGCGGCCGGGCTCTCGACCTGGCTGGTCGCGGCCACGATCCTCGGCAACACCGCGACCACTCCGCTCTGGGGCCGGCTCGCGGATCTCGTCGCGCCGAAGCGGATCCTCCAGGCCGCGATCGGCGTCTTCGTCGCCGGCTCGGTCCTCGCCGCGCTCGCCCCCTCGACGGCGGTGCTGCTCGCCGCGCGGGCGCTGCAGGGCGTCGGCCTCGGCGGGACCGCCGCGGTGTCGATGGCCGCCGTCGCCCTGCTGGTGCCGCTGCGCGAGCGGGGCCGGGTGAACGGCTCGCTCCAGGCCCTGCAGACCTCGGCGACCATCCTCGGCCCGATCGTCGGCGGGGTCGTCGTGCAGGCCCTCGGCTGGCGCTGGTGCTTCGTGGTGGCGCTGCCGTTGGCCGTCGCCTCGTTCGTGGTGCTGACCGCCTCGCTGCACGTGCGGCTGCCGGTCACGCCACGCGGCGGACGCACGGACTACGCCGGGGCGCTGCTGATCGCGACCGGAGTTCCCGCGGCGCTGATCGCGCTGACGCTGCTGGGCGAGGGATCGGGCGGCGGGGGCTCGAGGGCGGTCGCGCTGCTGGGCTTCGGCGGCTTCGGCGCGCTCGCGCTGGTCGCGCTCGTGCTCGTCGAGCTGCGGGTGGCCGCTCCGATCATCCCGCTGCGGCTGCTCGTGGCGCGGGTCCCCCTGGTCTGCGCGGTCGCCGCCTTCCTGCTCGGCTCGACGCTCTTCGGCGGCTCGGTCTTCGTCACCCAGTACCTGCAGCTCGGGCTCGGGATGGATCCCGCGCCCGCCGGTCTGCTGCTCGCTCCGATGGCGGTCGGCGCGGTGATCGCGTCGTTCACCGCCGGCCGCGCCGTCACGCGCCGCGGCCGGGTGAAGGGCGTGCTGCTGCTGGCCGCGGGCGCGATGCTGCTCGGCAACGTCGCCCTCGCCCTCGCGCCGCTCGCCCCGCTGCCGCTCGCGCTCACCGGGGCTCTGCTGCTCTCGGCCGGCCTCGGCACGACGCTGCAGAACCTCGTGCTCGCGGCGCAGACCGTCGCGCCCGCCGGCCGGACCGGCTCGCTGAGCGCCGCGATCGTCTTCTTCTTCACCCTCGGCGGCACCGTCGGGCTGGTGGGCTACGGCGCGGCGCTGTCCGCGCGGCTCACGGCACTCGTCTCGGCCGGCGCGGCCGAGGTGGAGGCATACGCGCTCGCCCTGCCGCTGGTCTTCGCCCTTTCGGCGGCGGCCTGCGCGGCGGCGGTCGGCGCACTGGCCGCGCTGCCCACGGTGCGACTCCGCCCGGCGGGGTGAGCCCGACGTTCCGCGCCGACGCCGAGGAGCCCGCCGCTCCCTGACAGGATCTCTTGCCGGTGGATCTGCCGATTGCTCAAACCCGCTGACGACGCAGACCCTGCAGCGGCTCAGACCGGTCAGCGGCACGGATCCGCTAGCGGCACAGACCCGCTGACGGCACAGACCCGTTAACGGCACAGACCCGTCAACGGCAGAACCCCGTTAACGGCAGAACCCCGGTCGTGTGATCGGCTCTCCGGGGAGAGCTACAGGGACGGCTCCGGGGTGTTCGATAAGAGTGTAGAGGGCGAGGTGATCCCGGTCAACGCGAGCGAGTGGCCCTTCTACGAGCAGCACTTCTCCTCCGCCAGACTCCGGCACTACCTGGCCGAGACCGAGGGGGATCTCAATCGGGCTCGCGCACTGTACGAGTGGAACGTGACCACGTCGGCCGCGTTCTGGGAATCGCTGGGGCACCTCGAGGTCGGGCTGCGCAACGCGATCGATGCACGGATGGCCCTCCTCCACCGCCGAAGAGATCGGACCGGCCACTGGGTCTTCGACGATGCGCGAGAGCTCGGGCGAGACGCACGCGGACCCGGATGCCACCGCCAGCCCTACACCGATGTCAGCATCGCCATCGGTCGCGTTCGACGAAATGGCAAGCCCATCGACCCAGGCCAGGTCATCTCCGAGGTGTCCTTCGGGTTCTGGCACCAGATGGTGTCCAAGGCCCGCATCGCGCTGTGGCCCGACCTCGCTGCTGCCTTCCCCTCCGCGCCGAATCGGAGTCAAGCGACTGTTCGCGAGCCGGTCGCTCGACTGCGCGGCCTCCGCAATCGCATCGGGCACCACCACCGGATCTGGTCGCTGGACCTTCCGGCGCGGTACGACGATCTCATCGACGTGACCGGCTACATCGACCCCGAGCTGCGGAACTGGATCCATGAGCGGAGCAGGGTGCCGTCCGCCCTCTCCGCTCGACCCTGAGATCCGCGGCCGCCGATGGCGAGCCCACCCAGGCGGGTGACCGTCCCGACGGTTCCCGCAGAAGGGGGGTCCGCGGATCGCTGAGAACGGGCGCAGGGGTGTGACCGGTCCTGGCACGCTGGGCACAGGCTCCGTTCACGTCATCCCGAAGGGAAGCGATGCCCGTTCTCCAGCTGGTGCTCTACCTGGTCGACGATCCCGAGCAGAGGGCGCACGCCTGCACGTTCCACGGTGATCGCCACAAGCTCGCCCACGACCTGGAGACGCGGCAGTTCCTGCCGGTCGCGCGCGGGCCCGAGCAGTACAGCGTGGTCGCGGTGAACCGCATCCAGCGCGTCGAGTTCGAGCGTGTCGACGCGGACGCGCAGCCGCTCTCGGACACCGTCGCCTGCTAGCTCCGGCGCAGGAGAGCGCATCGTTACCCGGTCGCCGGCTCCCGCGCGGGAGGATGGGCGGTGGGGGACGATCCGCGACCCCCGTCGTCCGCTTCTCCGGGGGTCCGCCATGCCCGTCCCGTCCCGCTCGCTCCTGCGCACCGCTGTCGCCGGCACCGCCCTCGCCCTCGGCGTCGGGACGGTCCTGAGCGGCTGCGTCTCCTCCGACGAGCCCGTCGCGCAGCCGGCCGCGACGGTGACCGCCACCGCGACGGCGACCGTCACCGCGACGCCGGCCCCCACCGCGACCCCCGCGCCGACCGCGACGCCCGCGGCCGCCGCGAGCCTGCTGATCGGGCCGACCTCGTTCTCCCTGGTGGACGCCACCGGCGCTCAGCTGGGCAGCTGGGCCTACCGCGACGGCACCGGCGCGGTCGCGGCGCTCACCGAGGCGTTCGGCAGCGAGCCGACCGAGTCCGACGACATCCCCTACGAGGGCTACCGCAGCCGCGCCTACACCTGGCCGGGCTTCGTCCTCCGGGACACCGACGTCTACGACGCCGGCGGGCCGGAGCTCACCTACCCCGAGCCGGACATCCTGCTCGAGGCGACCGCGCCCGCCGTCGACGGTGTCGCGATCAGCACGCTGGGCGGAGTCGCGGTCGGCGACGCCGCCGCGGAGGTCGCGGCCGAGCACCCGGAGAGCACGACCGACGGCTCGCTCAGCTTCTTCTCCTTCGACACGACGACCGTCGGCACCACCGAGGACTTCGAGCTGACCAACTGGGTGGCGGCGCTCGCGGAGGATCAGGTCACCGTCTCGAGCCTGCGCGCGCCGTTCATGAACTGGGGCGTCTGACCCCCACCGCTCCCGGCCCCGGTCAGGCGACCGAGCGGAGGTGCCGGAAGGCCGAGCCGTGGAAGACGAGCGGCTCGATCGTCGCGTCGTTGTGCAGGGCGGTGACCTCGAGCAGGACGACGTGGTGGTCGCCGGCGGGGATCTCGCCGTGGATCGAGCACTCGAGCCAGAGCGGTGAGCCGTGCACGAAGACGGCGCCGGCCTCGCTCCGCTCGATCTCGAGGCCCTCGAAGCGGCCGGCCTTGTTGCGGGAGGCGAGCTGGCGCGCGGCGACGCTGTGACCGGCTCCCATCACCGAGACGCCGATGCGGCCGGCCCCGCGCAGCACCGGCCAGGTGGTCGACGAGTTCTGGATGGCGAACATCACCAGCGGCGGGTCCATCGAGACGCCGACGCTGAACGAGGAGGCGACCATGCCCTCGAGCGTGCCGTCCACCTCCGCGGCGAAGGCGGCGACGCCGGAGGGGAAGTGCGAGAAGGCCTGCCGGAGCAGTTGCGGATCCGGCGAGTAGGTCTCGAGGGTCATGGCGCGGGTGTCCTTCCGGAGGGAGCGGGCAGGGCGGAGACCCGCCGTCGAGGCACGATCCTGACAGCCGATTGTTGAATCCCGATTGCGCCGGTCGACCCGATCCCGATCCGCGCACCGACGCCGATCCGCCCCGCATTCCGCCACTCCTCCCCCTCCGCGAGAGGCCACTTGTGCTCGCTTCCACCGGCGTGTCGCGTGCACAAGTGGCATCTCGCGGGAGGGGAACGGCGAGTGGCGGACAGGGCGCCGATCCCTGCGGTGGCGCGGGCGGCGGTCGCGCAATCCAAGCTTCACGCCCCCGCAATCAGCGCGGACCGGAGCGGCTCCTACGCTCCTGACTCACCGGCGATCCGTCCGGGTTGAGCAGGAGGACAGGGGGTGACGGCATGGTCCGCTTCCTCGGCCGGCGCGCGTTCCGGGCGGTCGTGACGGTGCTCGCGGTGCTGACGTTCGCGTTCGTCCTGGCCCGGATGACCGGCGACCCGGTGCGGCTGATGCTGCCCGACCAGGCGACCGCCGAGGACGTCGCGGACGTGCGGCGGGCCCTCGGACTCGACCGGCCGCTGCTCGCGCAGTACTTCGGCTTCCTCGGCGACGTGGTGCGCGGCGATCTGGGCGAGTCGATCCGGCAGGGGCAGCCCGCCCTCGCCCTGGTGCTCGACCGGCTGCCGGCGACGCTCGAGCTCGCGATCACCTCGTTCGTGATCGGGATCGTGCTGGCGACCGGGCTCGCCGTGCTCGCCGAGGTCACAGGCGACCGCCGCCTGCGCACCGTGATGCTCTGGGCGGCGACGCTCCGGCAGGCGATCCCGCCGTACCTGTTCGGGATCCTGATGATCCTGGTCTTCTCGGTCGGGCTCGGGCTGCTGCCCGCCCTCGGCCGCACCTCCTACGCGAGCTACGTCATCCCGGTGATCACCATCGCGACCTTCGAGGTGGCGCTCTACCTCCGCCTCTTCAACGCCTCCTTCGACGAGAGCCGCTCGCTCGACTTCGTCCGCACCGCGCGGGCGAAGGGCGTGCCGCGGTCGCGGATCGTGCTGCGGCACATGCTCCCGAACGCGATGCTGCCGATCATCACGGTCGCCGGCATCAACCTCGGCGTGCTCGTCGGCGGGCTGGTCGTGCTGGAGACGGTCTTCAACTGGCCGGGTCTCGGCCGTCTGATCGTGCAGGGGGTCACCCAGCGCGACTATCCGATCGTCCAGGCGGGGGTCGTCGTCATCGCCCTGCTCTTCATCGTGATCAACCTGGTCGTCGATCTGCTCTACGCCGTGCTCGACCCGAGAGTGCGGCTGTCGTGAGGGGCGCCGCCGTCAGTTGCATCGTCGCGAACCGCGGCGTCGTGAAGGGCACTGTCGTGAAGGGAGCACTGTCGTGACCACCGAGATCATCCGCACCCGCACCCGGTGGCAGCTCGCCGCCGCCCGTCTGCCGGGGCCCTCGGTCGCCGTCGCCGTCGTGATGCTCGCCGTCGTGGCGCTCGTCGTGATCGTGGTGCCCTTCCTCCCCGCCTTCGACCCGTCCTCGCAGGACCTCGCGGGCAGCCTCGCCGCGCCGTTCGCCGACCCGGCGCACCTGCTCGGGACCGACGCGCTCGGCCGCGACACCCTCAGCCGCCTGGCGGTCGCGACGCGCGTCTCGCTGCTGGTCGCGCTCGGGGCCGTCGCGATCAGCGCGGCCGTCGGTCTCGCGGTCGGGCTGCTGGCCGGCTGGCGGCGCGGCCGCCTCGACGGCTTCCTGATGGCCGTCGGCGATGTGCAGCTGGCGATCCCCGTCGTGCTGCTGCTGATCGTCCTCGTCGCGGCGCTCGGCTCGAGTCCGCTGCTGCTGGTGACCCTCCTGGGCCTGACCAACTGGGTCGGCTACGGACGGGTGACCCGCTCCCTCACGGTGTCGCTGCGCGAGCGGGAGTTCGTCTCGTCGGTGACGGCCGCGGGCGGCAGCGGCTGGTGGATCGTGCGCAAGCACCTGCTGCCGAACGTGCTGCCGCAGGTGCTGATCCTCGCGGCGTTCGAGATCGGCGTCGTGATCACCATCGAGTCGTCGCTGAGCTTCCTCGGCCTCGGCATCCAGCCGCCCACGCCGAGCCTCGGTCTGATGATCAACGAGGGCCAGAAGTACCTGCAGACCGACGCCGCGCTCACCCTCCTGCCCGCGCTGATGATCCTCTTCGTCATCGGCGGGATCCAGTTCGTCTCCCAGGGCGCGCGCCCGCGCCGCTGAGCGCCCGCTCCCCCTCCTCCCCCGCTTCCCCCCTCCCGAAAGGCCTCCCCGTGACCCCTTCCTCCTCCCGCCGCCTCGGCCGATCCCCCCTCGGCCGTCGCACCGTCGGCGCCGTCGCGCTCGTCGGCGCCGCGACGCTCGCCCTCGGCGGCTGCGCGAGCTTCGACGACGGCTCCGCCTCGGCCGCCGACACCACGAGCATCACCGTCGCGCTGACCGGCGAGCCGTCCTCGCTCGATCCGCTCTACGACACCCAGCTGCCGGCGCTGAACATCTTCTACAACGTCTTCGACCAGCTCGCCCAGGTGGACGCCGACGGCAGCGTCTCGCCGCGGCTCGCCTCGGGCTGGACCCACGACGACTCGCTGACCAGCTGGGTCTTCACCCTGCGCGACGACGCCGCCTGGCAGGACGGCACCGACGTCACGGCCGAGGACGTGGTCTTCACCTACGAGACGGCCATGAGCGATCCGGCGTCGAACCTCGGCGGCTACCTCTCGGCGGTCGAGTCGGTCGTGGCGACCGGCGAGGACGAGGTCACCTTCACGCTGAACACGCCGTTCGCGCCCTTCGACCGCCAGGTCACGCTCGTCCCGATCATCCCCCAGGCGGTCTACGAGGCCGAAGGACCGGCCGCGTTCGCGAAGGCGCCGGTCGGCTCGGGCCCGTACTCCGTCGCCTCCTGGGTGAACGGCGACTCGATCACGCTCGAGCGCAACGACGACTACTGGGGCGAGAAGGGCGCCTACGAGGAGGTCGTCTTCCAGCCGGTGCCCGACGAGACGACCCGCGCCAACTCGGTCCAGTCCGGTGATCTCGACCTGGCGCTGCTCGGCCCCTCGAACGTCGCGGCGGTCGAGGGCTCCGGCACGGTCGACGTCGTCGAGCAGGAGTCGAACCGCGTGCTCTACACCGGCTTCAACGCGACGGCCCCCTGGCTGTCCGACCCCTCGGTGCGCGAGGCCGTTGACCTCGCGATCGACCGCACCGCGATCAGCGAGGACCTGCTGGGCGGAGCGGTCACCCCGACCGGCCAGCTGATCGCCCCGGTCTCCTTCGGCTACGACGAGGCGCTCCCCGCGACCGAGACGGACGCCGACGCGGCCCGCGAGCTGATCACGGCCTCCGGCTACGACGGCAGCCCGATCACGCTGTCCTACCCGACCAACGGCCTGCCGCAGATCGACCAGATCGCGCAGGCGGTCGCGAGCCAGCTCGAGGCCGTCGGCCTCACGATCGAGCTCGACGGCCAGGAGGCGAACACCTTCAGCGGGACCTGGTTCTCGGCCTCGCTGCCCGGCCTCTACCTCTACGCCTTCGCCCCCTCGGTGATGGACGCCGACCTGCCGCTGACGATGCTGCTCAAGACCGGCGGTCAGGGCTACGTCTCCGACCCCGCGATCGACGGGCTGCTCGCTGCCGAGACCGGCGAGGCCGACGAGACCGCGCGCGCCGACGACTTCGCGCAGATCTCGGCGCTCGTCGCCGAGAACACCTACTACGCCCCGCTCTTCACCGACACCTACACCTACGGCGTCGCGCAGGGCCTCGACTGGAGCCCGCGACCCGACGGGATGCTCGTCTTCAACTGAACCGCTCTCTCTCCACCTCTACCGATCAGGAGCACCGCCATGACCACCATCCCCCGCGAGAACACCGCGCTCATCGTCGTCGACATGCAGCGCGCCTTCTTCGACAACGACGACTCGCTCGGCCGCTCGGGCATCGACGTCACGCCGCTGCGCGACGCCATTCCGGGCACCCTCCGCCTGGTGCGCGACGCCCGCGCCGCCGGCGTGCCGGTGATCTTCACCCGCTACGTCTACATGCCCGGCATGGTCGACTTCGGCCCGGTCCGCGGTGCGAAGGCCGCCGAGCGCATCGCCTCCAACTCGCTCGGCGCCGGCACCGACGAGATCGAGCTGATCCCGGAGCTGGAGGCGCGGCCCGACGAGATCGTGATCGACAAGTCCCGGCCGAGTGCGTTCTACGGCACCCGCCTCGAGCCGGTGCTGAACGGCATGGGCGTCCGCAACGTCGTGATCTGCGGAGTGACGACCAACATCTGCGTGGAATCCACGGCGCGGGACGCGGGCCAGCGCGACTACGGCACCTACGTGGTGCGCGACGCCGTCGCCGAGTTCACGGCCGAGCGGAACCACTTCGCGCTGTTCGGGATCGCCTGGTCGTTCGGCGAGGTCGTCGACCTGGCCGAGATCGAGGCGTCCTGGTCGCTCGAGGCGCCCGCGACCGAGGCGCCCGTGGCCGAGGCTCCCGCGCTCGAGACCGCCGCGGTCTGAGGCCGCTCCCGTGACCGATCCGCTGCTCTCCCTGCGCGACGTCTCGATCTCGTTCGCCACTCCGGCCGGCGAGATCGAGGCGGTGCGCCACCTCGACCTGGATCTGCGCGCGGGTGAGACGATCGCCGTCGTCGGCGAGTCGGGCTCGGGGAAGTCGACGACCGCCGCGAGCATCAACCGGCTGCTCCCGGAGAACGGCCGGATCTCCTCCGGCACGATCCTCTTCGAGGGCGAGGACCTCGCGCAGGCGACGGAGAAGCGGATGACCGCGATCCGCGGCGCCGGCATCGGGCTGGTGCCTCAGGATCCGATGTCGAATCTGAATCCGCTGCAGCGGGTGGGCGCGCAGATCGCGGAGGCGCTGCTGGTGCACGGCCGCCTCCGGGGTGCCGCCGCGCGCGACCGGGTCGTCGAGCTGCTCGAGATGGTGGGCATCCCCGAGCCGGCCCGGCGCGCGCGGCAGTACCCGCACGAGCTGTCCGGCGGCATGCGCCAGCGAGTGCTGATCGCGATCGGCCTCGCCTGCCGCCCGCGGCTGCTCATCGCCGACGAGCCGACCAGCGCGCTGGACGTCACCGTGCAGCGCGGGATCCTCGATCAGCTCGCCCGCCTCACCGCCGAGATGGGGACGGCGGTGATCCTGATCACGCACGACCTCGCCCTCGCCGCCGAGCGCGCCGACCGGGTGCTGGTGCTGTTCCGCGGCGAGGTGGTCGAGCAGGGCGAGGCGGCGGCCGTCCTGCGCGCTCCGCAGCACGAGTACACCCGGCGGCTGCTGGCCGCGGCGCCGACCCTGTCGTCGACCCGGCTGGTCGAGGACGCGCCCGCGTCCGAGGGCGTCGAGCCGCTGGTGAGGCTCCGCGAGGTCGGGAAGCAGTACCCGGTGCGCTCGGGCCTCGGCCGGAAGTCGCCGTTCACCGCCGTCGAGTCCTCCTCGTTCGACATCCCGCGCGGCCGGACCGTCGCGGTCGTCGGCGAGTCCGGCTCGGGCAAGTCGACGACGGCGAAGCTCGTGCTGCGACTCGAGGAGCCGACGACCGGCGCGATCGAGTTCCGCGGCCGGAGCGTCGCGCACCTGCGCGGGAAGGAGCTGATGGACTTCCGCCGGCACGTGCAGCCGGTGTTCCAGAACCCGTACAGCTCGTTCGACGCCCGCTACACCGTGGCCCGCAGCATCGAGGAGCCGCTGCTGCTGCACCGGGTCGGCGACGGTGAGAGCCGGCGGCGGCGGGTCGCCGAGCTGCTCGCGCAGGTCGCCCTGCCGCCCGAGGTGGCGGAGAAGCTGCCCCGCGAGCTCTCGGGCGGGCAGCTCCAGCGGGTGGCGATCGCCCGTGCGCTCGCCCTCTCGCCCGAGCTGGTCGTGCTGGACGAGGCGGTGTCGGCGCTCGACGTCCTCGTGCAGGAGCAGATCCTCGCGCTCCTGGCCGAATTGCAGCGCGAGCTCGGGCTGAGCTACCTCTTCATCAGCCACGACCTCGCCGTGGTGCGGATGCTCGCGCACACCGTGCACGTGATGCAGAAGGGCCGGATCGTCGAGTCGGGCACGCCCGCGCAGATCTTCGAGGCGCCGCAGCATCCGTACACGCGGGCGCTGCTCACGGCGATCCCCGATCCCGAGGCGGCCGCGGTCGGCTGACGGCTGCTCCCTGAGCCGGGAGGGGCGCCCGCGGGGAGTGGCCCGCCTCCGCTGACGCCGCGGTGCTCAGCAGTCGCCGGCGCGGAAGCGCAGCGCGGTCAGCGCTGTCGAGTGCCAACCCTGCTGACCGTCGTGCTGGCTCAGGGTCAGCGTGCTCCCCGAGGGGAGGACGTCGAACGCGAAGGTGTCGAAGCGGGGGTCGTTGACGAGGACGGGCTCGAAGGAGGTGCTGCGCCGGAACGGGTCGGCGACCGTGCCCGTGCCGACTCCCGGGTCGGAGCCCTGGGCGGAGATCGAGGTGGGCGCGAGGCTGAAGCCGACGGTGGTCCACCAGCCCGCCACCCAGGGGAGGGAGGAGTCCGAGAGCGACGTGATGTTCTGGAAGGTGAGCCGGACGTCGAGCGGGTCGAACGGCCGCCCGTCCGCTCCGAAGAAGCGGAAGGTCAGGGTCTGCGAGTCGGGCCCGGGCGACGGGGTCTGCGTGAGTACCCCGGCTCGACGCTGGTTCAGCAGGAGCGTCCCGGGACCGAACGCGCCGGGCTCCCCGGCGCGCGCGACCGTCTCGCTCAGCGGCGGACCGGTCTCCTCCCCGATCCACACGGAGCCCTCCCCGGTCAGATTGAAGCTCCGGCCCTGCGACTCGGTCGTGGTGCCCGGCGCGAGGACGGACGTGATCCGCACCGTCGACACCGCTCCCCCCGGCGAGATCGCGGTGAGCACGGTGGGGTCGCTCGCGACGCTCGCCGGCGGGAACACCGTCGTGCTGAAGCACGGGGCGGGCGAGGCGGCGGCGAGCGGGGCTGCCACCGCCGCGCTGACGACGGGGACGCCCCACACGGCGCTCGCGGCGACGCTGCGCCGGGTGGGGCCGTGCTGGTCGGGGCGGTGCTGCGACATGCGGGATCCGTTCCGTGAGACCAGGAGTGCGGCCGGAATCCGACCGGGCACCCCGGCAGCGTAGGAGCAGCGGTCGCCCGAGTGCGGCGTTCCCCCCACCGCTGGCGTGGAACGAGCGCTCAGCAGTCGCTGGAGCGGAAGCCGAGGCCCGTGATCGCGCTGCTGTGCCAGCCCTGGAAGCCGCCGAACTGGCTGTAGACGAGCGAGCTGCCGGACGGGAAGGAGCGGAACGTGAAGGTGTCGTAGCGCGGCGCGAGCGGTACAGCCCGCTCCCCGGCGGTGGCGCGCCGGAAGGGATCGGCGATCGTGCCGGCGCCGACTCCCGCCGCGCCGCCGCGCGAGGAGATCGACGTGGGCGCGACGCTGAAGCCGACGGTCGACCAGGACTTCAGAGCCCAGTAGAGCCCCAGGCTGGTCGCGTCCGACGAGATGTTCAGGACGGTGAGCTGGACGTCCGTCGGGTCGAACGGCTTCCCGTCGGCGTCGAAGAACTCGAAGATCAGCGTCTGCGAGTCGGACCCCGGCGTCGGCACCTCCGGAACGTTCTCGGTCGTCGTCGAGACCCGCCCGGCGCGACGCTGGTTCAGGAGGAGCAGCCCGGGCTCGTAGAAGCTCAGCGGCAACTCGTTCGCGAACTGGAACGTTCCGCCGGCGTACCACACCGTACCGTCCTGGGTCAGGTTGAAGCTCCTGGGGTCGGTCGTGGGCGTGGTCGTGGTGTCAGCCGCCAGGACCGAGGTGATGCGGACCGAGGTCGACGTGCCGGTTGGCGAGGTCGCGGTGAGGGTCAGCGGATTCAACGACATGCTCGACTGCGTGAACAGCGTCGTGCTGGTGCAGGGCAGCGTCGAGGCCGCGGCCAGCGGAGCAGAGACCGCCGCGCTGACGACGGGGATGCTCCACATCGCGCCCGCGGTCACGGAGCGGCGCGAGGGACCGGAGGAATCGGAGGGGTGAGTGGACATGGCGGATCCGTTCTGAGAGTGGGTGAGGACGAGCTGGAGCGACTCGTCAAGAATCGAGACAGGTGCGCGGTGGTAACGCTGTCATCACTGCAGGAAGCCTCAGTGAATCGCAGTCGCACCGCCCGGCGCACGCCCCCCGTCCGCGCCACACGCGTCCGGCGCCGCCCCCACCGCTCCGGGAAACCCGGGAGAGGACCTGGTGGCGGATCCGTTCAGCGAGGGCACGAACCGGCGAGGAGCGGCTGACCGACACGGCAGCTTAGGCCGGTCGGCTTGAGAAGGCGAAACTGCCTCACTTCTGGCGCGGGACGTCGGTTCGAGCAGGGCGATCAGCACGGCGGTCGACGGGCCCGCGCCGCGACCAGTGCGCACGGGGCTGCCCGCGCGAGGATCTCGATACGCCCGCTCCGCGGGCTACTCGATCAGCATGATCGGGCCCCGCTGCCGGCTCGCAGCCGCGAGCAGGGCGATCGGCATGCTGGCCGAGCAGCCCCGCAGGGGCGCCGGCATGCTGGTCGAGCAGCCCCGAGGGGGAGCCTGCATGCTGGTCGAGTAGCCCCGCAGGGGCGTATCGAGACCCACCCACCCCGAGGACGCCGGGCCCTCTCCCGGGCGGCGGGCACGGGCGCGCCCGCCCCGCGGGTCAGCGACCGCGCGTGGACGCGCGTTCGACGAGCTCCGGCGCGAAGACCCGGCGCCGGTCGACGACGCCGTCGCCCTCGGCGGACACCACCTCCTGCAGCAGGTCGACCGCCGACGCGCCGAACGACTCCTGCGGCGCCCGGATCGAGCTCAGCGGCACGATCGAGGCCTCCGCGTACTCGATGTCGTCGTAGCCGATGAGGGCGATGTCCTCGGGCACGCGGATCCCCCGGCCGATCAGGACCTGCTCGAGGCCGATGGCCAGCAGGTCGTTGACGGCGAAGATCGCATCGGGGCGCGCGGCGGGCTCCCGGTCGGCGATCGCCTCGCCGACCTCGTGCCCCTCCGCGATCACGCGGTGCTGCACGTCGATCATCTCGAGGGTCGCGCCGGGCACCGCGGCGACCGCGCGGCTGGCGCCCGACAGGCGCTCGCCGACCTGCTGGATCGAGAGCGGGCCGCCGACGAAGGCCAGGCGGCGGCGGCCGAGCGCGAGCAGGTGCTCGGCCGCGAGCCGCCCGCCGAGCACCTCGTCGATCGACACCGACGGCTGGGTCTCGGAGGCGGCGTGCCGGCCGACGAGCACGGTCGGCGTCCCGCGCGAGCGGACCGAGGCGAGGCGGTCCTCGATCGAGCCGTGCGACGCGACCAGCATCCCGCGGACCCCGTGCTCCTCGAACAGCTCGAGGTAGGCGTCCTCGCGGGAGGTCTCGCCGCCGGAGTTCGCCAGGAACAGCGACAGCCCGAGCTCGGCCGCGCGCCGCTCCGCGCCCTCCGCGATCATCGCGAAGAAGGGGTTGGACACGTCGGGAGCGATGTAGGCGATGGTGGAGCTCTGCCCCAGCCGGAGCTGACGGCCCGCGTTGTTGCGCACGAAGCCCAGCGCCTCGATCGCCTCCTGGATCCGCTTCGCCTTCGTGTCGGAGACGCGAGCGGGGTGGTTGAGGAAGTGCGAGACCGTCCCCATCGAGACGCCGGCGGCGGCGGCGACGTCGCGGATGCCGACCCTGGTCATCGCTGTCTCCTCGTGCTGGCGGGCGCCGCGACGGGGCGTCGGACGGGCTTCGATGCTCTCACGCGCCGCTCCCTACTCGCGGAGCGGCGACTCCGGCGGCGACTCCGGCAGCGGCGACTCCGGCAGCAGCGGCTCCGGCAGCGCGACGCCGTGCGCCTCCAGCGCCTCCGACACCACCTTCACCGCGTTGAGCGCGCGGGGGAAGCCGACGTACTGCACCGTGTGGATGACCGCCTCGACGATCTCCTCCGCCGTCGCCCCGGTGTTGACGGCCGCGCGGGTGTGCCCCCGGAGCTGCGCGTCCACCCCGCCGAGCGCGGTGAGGACGCCGAGGGTGATCAGCTCGCGCTCGCGCAGGGTGAGGCCGGGGCGCGAGTTGACGTCGCCGAAGTTGAACTCGAGGCCGTAGCGGGCGAGGTCCTGGGCGCGGCCGCGCTGCAGCGCGATCAGGCCGTCGGCCTTGCCCTCGCCGTAGACGGCGTCGAAGGCGGCCCGGCCGCGGGCGAGGCGCTCGGGGTCGGGGGTGGGCTGCGTCATGGCGGAGTCTCCGGGATCCACTAGATCGAGTGTCCGCCGTCGAGCGGCAGGATCACTCCGGTGATGTTGACGGCCGCCGGCGACGCGAGGAACACGATCGTCCGGGCGAGGTGCTCGGGCTCGCCGAGCAGGCGCGACGGGATCTGGTCGAGCAGCGCCGCGCGCCGCTCGGGGGTGTCGTTGTCCCGGCCGGGCGTGCGCTGCGCGCCGGGCGCGAGCGCGTTGACGGTGACGCCCTGGTCGGCGACCTCGATCGCGAGGGCCTTGGTGAGGCCGACGACCCCGGCCTTGGCGGCGGCGTAGGCGGTCGCCCCGCGGACGAGCCGCCCCCCGGCGACGGCCGCGACCGAGGCGATGTTCACGATCCGGCCGGAGCGCCGCTCGAGCATGGCGGGCAGCACGGCGCGGGTGACCGCGAAGACGGTGTCGAGGTTCCGCGACATCTGGGTGCGCCAGGTCTGCTCCGTCATCTCATGGAAGAACGAGACCGCGCCGCCGCCGGCGCCGTTGACCAGCACGTCGATCGCGCCGTCCTCCTCGATCACGGCGCCGAGGGCGCGCTGCACGGCGTCGAAGTCGGTCAGGTCGACCGCGACGGCGCGAGCGGCCCTGCCCTCCTCGCGCACGCTCCGGGCGACCTCCTCCGCTCCCGCCGCGTCGAGATCGACGACGACCACGTCGGCTCCCGCACGGGCGAGCTCGCGGCAGACGACTCGTCCGAGCGCTCCCGCGCCACCGGTGACCAGGGCGCGCTGCCCGTCGAGTTCCATGCGATGTCTCTCCGATCCTCGTCGTGCGCCGCCGAGCGGCCATCGGGCTCCAGCGCCCGGACGACGGCTTCATCGTTCCGCAGCTTTTGAAACGTGTCAAGACAGTCTTGACAGCTCTCACGCCCGTCGGTAGCCTCCTGAATTGTAACGTTTCAAACAATGCCCGCCCGGCATCGTCCGTTCGAAACGCCGTTGCACCTTTCAAGGAGGAAATGTGTCCCGCTCTGCAGAATCCCGCGGACGTCGCTCCCGCTCGACCCTCACCGGGCTCGTCGCCGGTACCGGAGCCGCCGTGCTGCTGCTCACCGGCTGCGCCTCGGGCGACGGCGGCGGCTCGTCCGAGTCCGGCGCCGCCGGCTCCTTCTCGGTCCTCACCCCGGCCGAGAACTCGATCATCCGCGACGAGCTCGCCACCCTCGGCGAGGGCGCCTGCTCCGCCGAGAACGAGGCGATGCCGCTCGACAGCCAGACGGTCGCCCAGGCCGACGTGGTGCAGAAGATCACGCTGCTCGCGAGCCAGGACGCGCTGCCCACCAGCTTCGTCGCCGGCACCGCGCAGGTCCGCCCCGACGGCGACCTCGGCAAGAACGACCTCATCGTCGACTACGAGGAGAAGCTCACCGAGCTCGGCGTCTGGGACGACGTCCTCCCCGCCGCCCGCTCGACGATCACCTCGGTCTACGGCGGCATGGTCTCGCTGCCGTTCCAGTACAACGTCGAGGGCATCTGGTACAACAAGCAGATCCTGGCGGCCAACGGCATCGCCGAGCCGCAGACCTGGGACGAGCTCGTCGCCGCCCTCGAGACGCTGAAGGCCGCCGGAGTCGTCCCGCTCACCGAGGCCGGCAGCCAGGGCTGGCCGCTCACCCGCCTGATCGGCAACTACCTCTTCCGCTCGATCGGCCCGGACGCCATGAAGGACATCCAGTCCGGCGATGCGAAGCTCACCGACGCCGAGTACATCGAGGGCGCTCAGGCCGTCGCCGATCTCGGCAGCGCGGGCCTGTTCGGCGAGGGCGTCACCTCGCGCGACACCGATACCGCGAACGCCCAGTTCCTCACCGGCGAGGCCGCGATGACCTACAACGGCTCCTGGTTCCTGGCGAATCTCAACGACCCCGCTCAGAACCAGATCGGCGAGGAGAACGTCGGCTTCCTGCCGTTCCCGAACGTCACGGGCGGCGCGGGCGACAGCAGCCAGTGGCCGGCCAACGCCGGAGCGGCGACCGCGACCTCGACGAAGGCCTACGACGACGGGGTCGGCGACTGGCTGACCTGCATCGCCGAGAACTACGGCTCGAGCGTGCTGCAGAACCAGGGCGTCATCTCGGGCTTCGCGCTGAACGAGGAGGTCACCGACGTCCCGCCGCTGACCACCACGGTCCAGGAGTACGTGAACGAGGCCGACGAGACCGTGCTCTGGTTCGAGGCCCTCTTCGACGCGAAGACCACCTCGGACGCGCAGACCAACGTCTCGCTGCTGGTCTCGGGCGGCATGAGCGCCGAGGACTACATGTCGGCCCTCCAGGCCGATCTCGACCAGGCGCAGTGATCCCGAGCGGGCCGGCGGCTCCTTCCGCCGCCGGCCCGCGTCCTCTCTCCTCACCCTCCCCCGCGTGCACGCCCTGCGCGCACGTCGAAAGGACAGCGCTTCCGTGAACAGCGTCCTCGGAGACAAGAAGGCGATCCTGATCCTTCTCGGACCGGCTCTCGCCGTCTACACGCTCATCAAGCTCGTCCCGGTGCTCTGGTCGCTCGGACTCACCTTCTTCACCGGCAATCCGCTCAGCGGCTTCGAGTTCTCCGGCGGCGAGAACTTCCTGCGCTTCCTGCAGGATCCGCAGGCGCTCGAGGCGCTCTGGTTCACCGTCCGCTACTCGCTCGTGATCACCGCGGGGCAGGTCGTGCTCGGCTACGCGCTCGCCCTGCTCTACGTCTTCGTGCTGAAGAACGCGTCCTCCTTCGTCCGCACCGTGGTGTTCTTCCCGACCGTGCTGCCCACGGTCGCCGTCGCGCTGCTCTTCAAGAGCATGTTCGCCGTCGGCGGCCAGGAGGGCCCGGTCAACGCGGGACTCGGGTTCCTCGGTCTCGGCAGCATCGACTGGTTCGCGACCGCCGAGGGCACCTTCGCCGTCGCCGTGATCATGGAGCTCTGGCGCTCGATGGGCTTCTTCGCGATCCTGCTCTACGCCGGCCTCGTCGACATCCCGGAGGAGACGCTCGAGTCGGCCCGCCTCGACGGGGCGACCGGCTGGCGCCTGGTCTCCTCGATCGTGCTGCCGCTGTCGCTGCCGGTGCTGCTGTCGTCGGTGATCTTCAGCTTCAACAGCACGCTCAAGGTCTTCGACACCCTGCTCGCGCTGAACAACGGCGGACCGGGCAGCTCGACGACACCGCTGACGCTCTACATGTACCGCACCGTCTTCAGCTACTCGGACTACGGCTACGGCTCGACGATCGCGCTGGTGCTGACGATCATGTGCTTCCTCGTCACCCTCTTCATCTTCCGCTCGTCGCGCCGCGACAACACGAAGGAGGCCTGAGGTGTCCACCGGAACCCTCTCCCGCCCGGCACCCCGCACCCGCCCCTCGGTGCCGGCCGGCCCGCACCGCCGGGTCCGCAGCCTCGGCCGCGGCACGCGGCGCTGGATCGGGCGCGTCCTGATCGGCCTCCTCGTCGTCGTCGAGGCGTATCCGATCTTCTGGATCGTGATGGGCTCGTTCAAGACGCAGAACGAGTTCTTCGCCAATCCGACCTGGGCGCTGCCGCAGAGCCTCGACTTCTCGAACTACGTCTCGGCGCTGACGGAGGGCGACCTGGCGACGAACCTGCGCAACAGCGTCCTCGTCACCGTGCCCTCGCTCGCCCTGATGATCGTGCTCGGCGTCGCCGCCGCGTTCGCGCTCGAGGTCCTGGTCTGGCGCGGCCGCAACACGGTGCTGCTGCTGTTCATCGCGGGCATCATGATCCCCGGCCAGATGATCCTGGTCCCGCTGTTCACCGTGTACTTCCGGACCGGGCTGACGAACTCGCTCTGGCCGCTGATCATCACCTACACGGTGATGGGGCTGCCGCTGACGGTGTTCCTGATGACGGCCTACTTCCGCGCGATCCCCCGCGAGATCTTCGAGGCCGCCGCGATCGACGGCGCGAGCATGATCACCGCCTTCTGGCGGGTCGGCGTGCCGATGATGCGCAACGCGATCATCACGATCGCGCTGGTCGAGTTCTTCGCGGTCTGGAACGACCTGCTGATCGCGCTGACCTTCACGACGAACGACGAGCTGGCCACGGTGCAGGTCGGGCTGCTGAACTTCAGCGACGAGTACGGCTCGACGCAGTACGGACCGCTGTTCGCCTCGATCAGCATCAACATCCTCGGGATGCTCGTGCTCTACCTCTTCCTCAACAAGCAGATCATGGCGGGCCTCGCCGCCGGCTCCGTGAAGGGCTGACGGATGCGCGCCCCCTCCCCCTCCCCGCGAGATGCCACTTGTGCGGGCGACACGCCGTGAAAGCCGTGCACAAGTGGCATCTCGCGGAGGAGGCGTACTGGGAGGATCCCCGGCCGGGTGAGGGGCGGCGGCGGCCGCGGGCGGACGTGCTCAGCGACGCGCCGCGGCTGCGGCTCGACGGGGACTGGCGCTTCCGGCTCGCGCCGACCGCGCACGGGACCGGGCCGGGGTTCGCGGATCCGCTGCTCGACGATGCGGACTGGGACCTGCTGCGCATCCCGTCGCACTGGGTGCTCGAGGGCCACGGCGACCCGCTCTACACGAACACCGCGTTCCCCTTCCCGCTCGATCCCCCGCATCTGCCGGAGGAGAACCCGACCGGCGACCACCGCCTGCGCTTCGAGCTACCCGCGGACTGGCCGGAGGGCGGCCGGACCGTGCTGCGCTTCCAGGGCGTCGACTCCTGCGGCGCCGCCTGGCTGAACGGCGAGCCGCTGGGCTGGTCGACGGGCAGCCGGCTGCCCTTCGAGTTCGACGTCACGACGCCGCTGCGGCGCGGCGAGAACCTGCTCGCCGTCCGCGTGCAGCGCTGGTCGGCGGGGAGCTACCTCGAGGACCAGGACATGTGGTGGCTGCCCGGCATCTTCCGCGAGGTCGAGCTGCTCTGGCGACCGGACGGCGCGGCCGACGACGTGCTCGTCAGCGCCGATTACGAGGACGGCACGGGCACCCTGCTGGTGCGCGCGCTGGACGAGGCGGGCGGCGAGCTGCCCGGCGTGGTCCGGCTGCCCGAGCTCGGCCTCGAGGCCTCGGCGGGCGAGAGCGTCCTGCTGCCGGTCGAGCCGTGGAGCGCCGAGTCGCCGCGCCTGTACCACGGCACGCTCGAGGTCGCCGGCGAGCGGATCGAGCTCGCCGTCGGCTTCCGCACGGTGCGGATCCGCGACGGCGTCTTCACCGTCAACGGCTCCCCCGTCCGCCTGCGCGGCGTGAACCGGCACGAGCACGACCCCGATCGCGGCCGCGCCCTCGACGAGGCGACCATGCGCCGGGACATCGAGCTGATGAAGCGGGCGAACGTCACGGCGGTGCGCACCTCGCACTATCCGCCGCACCCCGCCTTCCTCCGCCTCTGCGACGAGCTCGGGCTCTGGGTGCTGGAGGAGTGCGACATCGAGACGCACGGCTTCATCTACGCGGGCTGGCAGGGCAACCCGCCGACCGAGCCGCAGTGGCGCGAGGCCTTGGTCGACCGCGTCACCCGGATGGTCGCGCGCGACCGCAGCCATCCGAGCATCGTCATCTGGTCGCTCGCGAACGAGAGCATGGTCGGCGAGTCGTTCGACGTGCTCGAGCGGGTCGTGCGCCGGCTCGATCCGAGCCGGCCGATCCACTACGAGCGCGATCCGAGCTTCCGCAACTCCGACTTCTCCTCGGCGATGTACCCCGCGCTGGAGGAACTCCAGGCGATCGCCGAGCGGCGGGAGCCGACCCCCGAGGGCGTGGTGGCCGGCTCGCCCGACGACGTCCGCCGCCGGCGCCTGCCCTTCGTGCTCTGCGAGTACGGGCACGCGATGGGCAACGGCCCGGGCTCGCTCGACGAGTACCAGCGGATCCTCGAGTCGTCCGACCGGATGGCCGGCGGCTTCGTCTGGGAGTGGATCGACCACGGCTTCCGCGCGACCGCCGCCGACGGGTCGGAGCACTTCCGGCACGGCGGCGACATCGACTTCCACCCGAACGGCGGCAGCTACTGCATCGACGGGCTGCTCTTCCCCGACCGCACGCCCTCGCCCGGCCTCGCGTCGCTCGCGCGGGCGATCGCGCCCGTGGTGATCGACGTGGCGGAGGGGGCGATCGCGATCCGCAGCCGGCAGGACGTCGTCGACACGGCGGCACTGCGCTGGCGCTGGCGGGTCGAGGACGACGGGGCGCTGCTCGCGGAGGGCCTGCTCGACGTCCCTGTTGTGCCGGCCCGCGGGAGCGTCGTCGTGCCGTTCACGGCACCGGTCGCGGGTGTCCTCACCGTCTCGGCCGAGCTGGCCGAGGCGGCACCCTGGGCGCCCGTCGGCCACGAGGTGGCCTGGGGGCAGCGGATCGACGCGCCGACCCCCGCCGTCCGCCGCCGCTCAGCACGGGTCGCCGACGAGAACGGCGTGCTGCGCCTCGGCGACGCCCTGCTCGACCCGCGCACCGGGCGGCTCCTCTCCCTCGGCGGCGTGCCCGTCGACGGGCCCCTCGTCGACCTCTGGCGCGCGCCGACCGAGAACGACCGCGGGCAGGGGACGCTGAACGCGCTCGCCGCGAGCTGGTCGGCCGTCGGCCTCGACCGCGTCCTGCACCGCACCGTCTCGGTCGAGCGCGATGAGCACTCCGTCACCGTGACCACCCGGAGCGGACCGGCGACCCAGACGCTCGCCGTGCTCAGCCGCCTGGTCTGGACGGCGGAGGAGGGCGCGCTGCACCTCGCCGCGCAGTTCGCGTTCACCGGCGCCTGGCAGGACACTCCGCACGGCCACCACTCGGTGACCCCGCCGCGCCTCGGCCTCCGCCTGACGCTCCCGGGCGGCTACGCGGACGCCGACTGGCTCGGCCGCGGCCCCGGCGAGTCCTACGCCGACACCCTCGACGCCGTCCGCTTCGGCCGCTTCGCCGCGAGCATCGACGCCCTGCAGACGCCGTACGTCGTGCCGCAGGAGAACGGCAACCACGTCGGCACCCGGCGCCTCTCGCTCAGCGGTCCGGGGCTGCCGCCGCTCGTCGTCACCGGAGACGGCTTCGACTTCTCCGCCCGCCGCTGGACGAGCGAGGCCCTCGCCGTCGCCGCGCATCCCCACGAGCTGCGCGACTCCGGCCACGTCGTGCTCAACCTCGACGTCCGCCAGCAGGGCGTCGGCAGCGCCTCCTGCGGCCCGGCGCTCCCGGAGCGCTACCGCGTCCCACTCGAGGACGCGTCTCTGGAGCTGACCTTCCGCCTCGGCTGACGATTGGCGCTCTCGGGCGACTCGCGCCTTCCGACGTCCTACGCCGACGCACGCCCCGGTCAGATATCTGATCATGATCAGATGTATCCTGAGCAGATGAGCACCGCGACCTTCACCGAACTCCTCCGCAAGCCGAAGGACGTCCTCGCGCACATCGACGAGGGCCAGGTCCGGATCACCCGTCGCGACGGCGACGACCTCGTCATCCTCCGCGGTCACGATCTCGCCGTCCTGGAGAACGGGATCGCGCTCTCGAGCCGCCTCCTCCGCGCCATCGGCCGCCATCGCGGCGACGTCCCCGCCGCCCTGACCGACCTCTTCGCCTGGACGAGCGAGTTCACCGCCGGCGAGCTCGCCGCCTACGCCGCGGAGATCGAGAAGCTCGTCTACAGCGCCGGCGAGCTCGGCACGTTCGATCTCCTGCTCCGGGCGCAGCGCGAGTGGGAGGAGACGGCCCGCGCGTACGCCAGCGGGATGACGGCCGTCGCCCCGATCGAACTCCTCGAGGTACCGGTCCGCGCGACCCGACCCTGATGTCCGGCAAGCGAAGCGATCCGGTCCCCCGGCCGATCAAAGGCACCGAGTACGAGATCGTCTTCGGCGACAAGGCCGCCGAGCGGGGCTGGAACGATCTCCGGGCGACCGCGAGGAACGCGCTTGCCGACGCCTGGGACCACCGCACCGCCCGTCCGACGCAGTTCGACTCGAACCGCTGCTACCGGCTCCGAGGCGATCTGAGCGAGGTGACCGTCGACGGCGCCGTGCTGCCGCAGTGGCAGTACAAGGTGACCAACGGCGGCCGGCTCTGGTACGCGGTCGTCGAACCCGACCCGAAGGCGAAGAGAGTGGGGCGCGTCATCATCACCAACGCGGCACATGGGCACCCCAACGAGACGGACTCCGGCAAGAACTTCCGCTGAGGCGGGTGCCGCTCAGGCGCGGCGCTCGAGCTCCGCCTCGGCGCGCCAGAGGTGCGCGGGCTCCCAGCCGAGGGCATCGCGGGCGCGGTCGATCGAGACGACCGTCTCGAAGCCCTCGAGGGGGCGGGTCAGCGGTACGTCGGGGAAGGCTCCGGCGACCAGCTCGGCCGAGGGGATCGTCAGGCCGGTGTCGGAGGCGGCGATGTCGTAGACGGCGAAGCCGGGCTCGCCGACCTCCAGGGCGCGCGCGATCGCGCTCGCGCCGTCGCGGGCGTCGACGTAGCTCCACAGCAGTTCGCGGCGGTAGGCCGGGTCGCCGGCGCGCTCGACGAAGCGGGAGTACTCGCCGGCCCGGGTGATGTTGGTGAAGCGCAGCGCGGTGATCGAGCAGTCCCGGTCCCAGCGGACGAGCTGCCGGGCCATCGCCTCCTCGAGGACCTTGACCAGGCCGTAGGTGCTGTTCGCGCGGTCGCCGTCCTCCTCCGTGAGCGGGAGGGAGGCGGGCGGCTCGGCGAAGGGGAAGCCCATCGCGGTGATGCTGGAGGCGTGCACGATCCGCGTCACTCCGGCCCGCAGCGCGGAGTGGAACAGGTTGAACGAGACGGTCATGTTGGCGTGGAAGGTCGCCGCGTCCGGGACCAGGCCGTTCACCGGGATCGCCGCGAGGTGGACGATCGCGTCGACTCCGCTGTGCCGCGCGGTGATGCCGAGCACGGCGTCGAGCGCCTGGCCGTAGTCGGTGAAGTCGACGCGGGTGAAGGGCACCGCGACCGTCGGCGGCGTCAGATCGAGGCCGATCGGCTCGTGGCCGTCGGCGAGCAGCCGCTCCAGGGTCGCGGTGCCGAGCGTGCCGGAGCAGCCGGTGACGGCGATGCGCATGGGGGTCCTCTCGCGGGGTCGGGCGGGGGTCGAGCGGAGTGGGGCGGGGTCGGGCGTCAGCGTACGGGGAAGTCCGCGGGCAGCGGGAGGGCCGGGACCTCGTGCCCGGCGGCGTCCGACTCGTCGGCGTGCAGGTGCCCGGTGCGCCCGCCCGCCGGCAGGCCGGTCTCGGTGAAGAACCCGCGGAGCGGCTCATAGACCGCGACGATGTCGTGCACGTCGCCCGCGCGGGTGAGCACGATGTCGCCGGCCTGGACGTAGCGCTCGGCGCCGTCGACGAGGATCCGGCCCTTCCCCTCCGCGAAGAACCACACCTCGTGGTCGTCGTGGTGGTGCCGGTCGAACCGCCCGCCCTCCAGCGGCACGGCGAAGCGGCCGAGGGTGCCGACGGCGCACCACTCCGGCCGGTCGCCGGGGTGCAGCCAGGTGCCGGGCTCGTAGACCGGCATCAGGCCTGCGCCCAGCGCGGCGCGGTGCCGGGCTCGAGGATCCGCGCGCCGGGCAGCTCGTCGAGTCCGGTCTCGGCGCCGCCGGGCGTGTAGACGACGAGCAGGCGCAGCGGCCGCCAGGTGGTGTTGTAGGTCGAGTGCACCGTGTCGCGCGGGATGTGCAGGGCGTCGCCCTCGCGGATCGCGAAGGCCGGGCTGTCGCCGACGGTCTGCTCGCCCTCGCCCGAGACGACGTAGATGACCTCCTCCTCACCGGGGTGGCTGTGCGGGTCGTGGCCCTGACCGGGGTAGATGATCACCTCGCCGGTGGTCAGGCCGACGGGTCCGTCGAGGTGCGGGGTGACGAGCCACTTGATGGTGCCCCAGTCGAAGACGCGGGTGGGCACGTCGTCGGGGCGGCGGCCGGACTGCGCGGACGGGACGGACGGCGCGGACGGGGTGGCGGGCGGTGTCGTGGTCACGGGGTCTCCTTCGAGGTGAGCGGGATGCTGGTGAAGTCGACGAGCTGCTGGCGGATCGCCCGCTCGGTCGGCAGGCGCTCGACGGAGGAGGCTCCGAAGAAGCCGGCGACCCCCGTCGTGTGCTGGAGGACGTACGCGGCGTCGGCGGGCTCGGCGATCGGGCCGCCGTGGCAGAGCACGATGACGTCGGGATTGACGGCGACCGCCGCGTCGCGCAGCTCCTGCACGCGCGCGGCCGACTCCTCGAGCGAGAGCGCCGTCTGCGCGCCGATGCTGCCGCTGGTGGTGAGGCCCATGTGCGGGACGAGGACGTCGGCGCCGGCCTCCGTCATCGCCACGGTCGACGCGACGTCGAAGACGTACGGGGCGGTGAGCAGGTCGCGCTCGGCGGCGAGCCGGATCATCTCGACCTCGAGGTCGAAGCCCATGCCGGTCTCCTCGAGGTTCTGCCGGAAGACGCCGTCGAAGAGCCCGACCGTCGGGAAGTTCTGCACCCCCGTGAAGCCGAGCCGCGCCAGCTCGTCGAGGAAGACCTCCATCCTCCGGAAGGGATCGGTGCCGCAGACCCCGGCGAGGACCGGGGTGTCGCGGATGATCGGCAGCACCTCCCGGCTCATCTCGACGACGATCTGGTTGGCGTCGCCGTAGGGCAGCAGCCCCGAGAGCGAGCCGCGGCCCGCCATCCGGAAGCGGCCGGAGTTGTAGATGATCAGCAGGTCGGCTCCGCCGGCCTCGGCGGCCTTCGCCGAGATGCCGGTGCCGGCCCCCGCGCCGATGACGGGTCGCCCCGCGGCGATCGTGCGGCGGAGGCGGGCGAGTGCGGTCGCGCGGTCCATGTCAGCTCCTGTCCTGGCCGGCGGCGTGGGCCGCGGAATGGTCGGCGGCGGGATTCGCGGCGTGACGGATCAGCCGGTCCAGCGCGTCCGCGGCGGCGCGGGCGAACTCCGGATCGTTCACGTCGAGCGGGGAGTCGAGGACCTCGACCGCGGAGCCGGCCACTGCGGCGAGCACAGCGTCGACCAGCGCGGCATCGGCCTCGGCGTCGGCGAAGACGGCGCCCGGCACCCCGATCGCCGAGAGCCCGCCCCTCGGCACGGCCAGGACGGTCGGCCCCTCGGCCGCGGCGAGCTTCCGGCCGATCAGCCCGCCCAGCTCGGCGCTCTCGTCGGCGGTGGTGCGCATCAGCGTCACCGTCGGGTTGTGCACGAAGAACCGCCGCTGCGCGAAGCGCTCCGGGACGCCGTCCCGCGGGCCGAAGTTGACCATGTCCAGCGCTCCGAGGCTGACGACCTGCGGGACGCCTGCGCGCCCGGCCGCCTCGAGCCGGTCGGGGCCGGCCGTGAGAACGCCGCCGACCAGCTCGTCCGCGAGCTCGGTGGTGGTGAGGTCGAGCACCCCCGCGAGGTGCCCCGAGCGGGCCAGTGCCTCTACGGCCTGGCCGCCGGAGCCGGTGGCGTGGAAGACGAGGACCTCGTAGCCGAGCTCGTCGAGGCGGGCGCGGGCGACGTCGACGGCGGCGGTCGTCACTCCGAACATGGTGGCCGCGACGAGCGGACGGCCGGACTCCTCCGCGGGCTGCTCGCGCCGGGCGGCGTGCGCGGCGGCCATCCCCGCGATGCCGCCGGCGGCGTTGTCGAGGACCTCGCGGGAGAGGCTGTTGATGCCCGCGATGTCGACGACGCTGTAGGTCATCGTCACGTCGCTCGCGCCGACGTAGGGGGCGACGTCGCCCGACGCCATCGTCGAGACGAGCATCTTCGGCAGCCCGATGGGCAGGTCGCGCACGGCGCGGGCCGCGATGGACGAGCCGCCGCTGCCGGCCAGGGCCAGGACGCCGTCGAGACCGCCGTCGCTCCGGAGGCGCTCGAGGACCACGGCGGCGCCCTCTCCCATCGCGGTCATCGCGGCTCCGCGATCGCCGCGGGAGCGCAGCTCCTCGAGCTCGGCGCCCGCGGCGCGGGCCGTCTCGGCGGCGGTGACGTCGGGAGCGGCGGCCGCTCCGGAGTGCGCGCCGACGCCCACGTCGACGAGCAGCACGTCGACGCCGAGGTCGCGCAGACGGGCGGCCGTCCAGGCGTACTCGGCGCCCTTGGTGTCGAGGGTGCCCACGAGGGCCACCCGGGGTGCCGGTGTCCGGGCCGGTCCTGGGGGTGCTGGCGTCATCGCGGCTCTCCTCCTCCTGGCCGGATCACTCCGGTCCACGTCGTCGTGGTGCGCCGGGCCCGCCCAGCAGCTACCCCCATGATGACTCGCATTTTGAAACGTGTCAAACAGCATTTCCGGGGCTATGCTGGCGCTCGATTGAAACGTGTCAGAGTCGAGACGCTCACGCAGAGGAGTGCTCGCCCAGCAGGAACGAGGCACCCCGGTGGCCATCCCCTCCTCCCCCCGCATCGAGCACCACCGTGCGGCGCTCGGCATCGGCGAGCGCCGACCCCGCCTCTCCTGGACGAGCCTCGCCGGCGACGACTGGCGCCAGGAGTCGTACGAGCTCGAGCGCGTCGACGCCGCCGGCGACGTGCAGCGCCGGCACGTCGGCTCCGCCGAGTCGGTCCTCGTGCCGTGGCCGTTCGCTCCGCTGACGAGCCGGGAGCGGGTCGAGATCCGGGTGCGCGTCTTCGGCCGCGGCGAGGACGACGCCCCCTGGGGCCGCCCGACCGCCGTCGAGGCCGGCCTGCTCGAGCCGCAGGACTGGAGCGCGGTGCCGGTCGGCGCCGCCTGGCCGGAGGACCCGGAGTCCGACCGGCGGCCCCCACTGGTGCGCCGCTCCTTCACGGTCGGCGGCGAGGTCGCCTCCGCGCGCCTCTACCTCAGCGCGCACGGCCTGTACGAGGTCGAGCTCAACGGCGCCCGCGTCGGCGACGACACCCTCGCGCCCGGCTGGACGGCCTACGCCGACCGCCTCCGCTACGCCACCCACGACGTCACCGACGCCCTCGTCCCCGGCGAGAACGCGCTCGGCTCCTGGCTCGGCGACGGCTGGTACCGCGGCCGGCTGGGCTGGCGCGGCGGCTTCCGGAACCTCTACGGCACCGACCTCTCGCTGATCGCGCAGCTGGAGATCGTCTACGCCGACGGCCGGCGCGAGACCGTCGCGACCGACCCGTCCTGGCGGGCCGCGCCCGGCCCGATCCTCTTCTCCGGCAACTACGACGGCGAGGTGCACGACGCGCGCGAGGAGCGGGACGGCTGGTCCTCCCCCGGCTTCGACGACGCCGGCTGGACGCCGGTCGCGGTGGCGGAGCGCGATCCAGCGACCCTCGTCGCTCCGCAGGGCCCGCCGGTCCGCTGCACCGAGGAGGTGCGCCCCGTCGCCGTGCTGCGCACCCCGAGCGGCCGGAGCGTGCTCGACCTGGGGCAGAACCTCGTCGGGCGGATGCGGATCCGGCTGAGCGGGCCGCGCGGGGCGACCGTCACCCTCCGCACCGCCGAGATCATGCAGGAGGGCGAGCTCTACACCCGGCCGCTGCGCGACGCCCGCTCCACGGACGTCTACACGCTGGCGGGCCGCGCCGAGGAGGAGTGGGAGCCGCGATTCACCTTCCACGGCTTCCGCTTCGTCGAGGTCGAGGGCTGGCCGGGGGACCTCGAGGCGGCGGTGGCCGCGGGGGACGTCGTCGCCCGGGTCCTGCACACCGACTTCGAGCGCACCGGCTGGTTCGCCTGCTCCGACCCGCTGGTCGAGCGGCTGCACGAGAACGTGCTGTGGAGCATGCGCGGCAACATGGTGGACATCCCCACCGACTGCCCGCAGCGCGACGAGCGGGTCGGCTGGACCGGCGACATCCAGGTCTTCGCGCCGACCGCGTCGTTCCTCTTCGACGTCTCCGGGATGCTCTCGTCCTGGCTCCGCGATGTGGCGGCCGAGCAGCTGCCCGACGGCACGGTGCCCTGGTACGTCCCGGTGATCCCCGCGCACGCGATGTGGACGCCGATCCGCCCCGGCGCGGCCTGGGGCGACGCCGCGGTCCTCGTGCCCTGGACCCTGTACGAGCGCTTCGGCGACGCGGGGGTGCTGGCGGCGCAGTACGACAGCGCGAAGGCCTGGGTCGAGCTCGTCGAACGGCTCGCCGGGCCGTCGCGGCTCTGGGACGAGGGCTTCCAGCTGGGCGACTGGCTCGATCCGGACGCTCCTCCCCAGGACCCGGCGGACGCGAAGACCGACCGCTACCTGGTCGCCACGGCCTACTTCGCGCAGTCCGCTCGGCGGCTCGGGCAGACCGCCCGCGTGCTCGGCCGCGAGCAGGACGCCGAGCGCTTCCTCGCGCTGGCCGCCGAGGTCCGGGCCGCCTTCGTCGATCGCTACGTCGAGCCGGACGGCCGGATGGCCAGCGACGCGCAGACCGCGTACGCGCTCGCCCTCGAATTCGAGCTGCTGCCGGAGTCGCTGCGCGCCGCCGCGGGGGCCCGCCTGGCCGAGCTGGTCGCGTCCGCCGGGAACCGCATCTCGACCGGCTTCGTCGGCACGCCGATCGTCTCGGACGCGCTCTCGGGCACGGGCGGGATCGACCGCGCCTACGCGCTGCTGCTCGAGCGCGAGTGCCCGTCCTGGCTGTACCCGGTGACCCAGGGCGCGACGACGATCTGGGAGCGCTGGGACAGCCAGCTCCCCGACGGCACGGTGAATCCGGGGACGATGACCTCGTTCAACCACTACGCGCTCGGGGCGGTCGCCGACTGGCTGCACCGGGTGGTCGCGGGTCTCGCGCCGGCCGAGCCGGGCTACCGCTCGATCCTGTTCCGGCCGCGCCCGGGCGGCGGGCTCACCTCGGCGAGCGCCGCCCACCTCACGCCCTACGGCCGCGCCTCCATCGCGTGGACCCTCGCCGACGGCGAGCTGCGCGTCGAGGTCGAGGTGCCCGTGGGGGCCACCGCGGTGCTCGACCTCGAGGGAGCGGAGCCGCGCGCCCTCGGGCCGGGCCGGCACACGGCCGTGGTGGTGGCCGGGGCGGGAGTCTCGAGACCCGGCGTGCGCGAGCGGATGATCGGCTGACCGGTGTCCTGACCGGGGTGGATCTCGATACGCCCGCTCCGCGGGCTACTCGATCAGCAGGGATCCGACCGGGGCGGGGCGCGGGATCCACGAGGAAGAGACGCCCGCACACATGCTGGTCGAGTAGCCCCGCAGGGGCGTATCGAGACCCGCCACCACCAGCAGGGCGGGTCTGCAGACCCGCGTTCCGACGGTGGCGGATCTCGATACGCCCACTCCGCGGGCTACTCGATCAGCATGATTCTCCGCAGACGTACGAGGTGATCTCGCGCCGGGGCTGCCCTGCGTACCGGCTGGAGGTGAGCGTGCTCCCCGACGGGAAGGTGCGGAACGTGAAGGTGTCGACGAGACCCCGCCCCATCGCCGCCCCGGCCCGTCACTCCTCGTCGGCGAAGTCCGTGCTGCGACTGAGCGGCTCCCACGCGTCGACGTCGGAGCGGAGGGCGTCGAGCACCGCGCGGAAGGCGTCCGAGGCGTCATTGCCCAGCAGCAGGATCGAGGGCGGCGCGTCCGACTCCACGGCCTCGATCAGGGCGGTCGCCGCCTTCGCCGGGTCGCCCTTCTGGGTGCCGTGCCCGGTGTCGTGCTCCTTGCGGCGCTTGCCCGCCGTCTCGGCGTAGTCGGCGATCGGCTGCGACGACTGGGTGAGCGACCGGCCGGCGAAATCGGTGCGGAATCCGCCCGGCTCGACCGAGAACGCGCGGATGCCCAGCGGCGCGACCTCCTTGCGCAGCGACTCGGTCAGCGCCTCGATCGCGGCCTTGACCGCCGCGTAGTAGCCGGAGCCCTCGGGCGAGATCCGGGCGCCGATCGAGGACAGGTTGACGATCACCCCGGAGCGGCGCTCGCGCATCCCGGGCAGCACCGCCTTGATCGTGCGCACCGTGCCGAAGAGCTGCGTGTCGAAGAGCTGCTGCACCGCCTCCGCCTCGCCCTCCTCGACGGCCGCGCGATAGCCGTAGCCCGCGTTGTTGACGAGCACGTCGATCCCGCCGAAGCGCTCCTCGGCGGCGTCGACGGCGGCGGCCACCTGCGCGTCGTCGGTGACGTCCAGCGCGAGGGCGAGCGCGGAGTCCGGGTGCGCCTCGGCGAGGTCGCGGACGGAGTCGACGTCGCGCGCGGTGACGACGACGCGGTCGCCGTGGGCGAGGACGGCGGTCGCGAGCGCGCGGCCGAGTCCGGTGGAGCAGCCGGTGATGAGCCAGGTGGTCATGGCGGTCCTTCTTCCTCGAGGGCGCCCGCGGCAGGTGCGATCCGTGCGATCGGCGCGGGCCGGACTCCATTCCACCGCCGCCCGGGCTCCCCGGGACAGGGGTGGACGCGGATCAGGGCTGGACGCGTGAGAGGGTGGTCCGGTGTCCACAGTGAGCGTGCCGACGCCGCGCTCGGGGGTGCGGACGCGGCGATTCCGGCGCCTCGCGCGCCTCGGCTTCGCCGTCAACGGCGTCGTGCACCTGCTGATCGGCGGCCTCTCGCTGCGGGTGGCGTTCGGCGACGAGACGACGCAGGAGGCGGATCCGTCGGGTGCGATCGCGCGCCTGGCCGAGTCGCCGGCCGGCCTCGTCGTCGTCTGGGCGGCACTGGTCGCGCTCGTCGCCCTCGGGCTGTGGCAGTTCACCTTCCAGAGCCGCTCGAGCGATCCGAGCCGCGCGAAGCGCTGGGGGCGGCGGATCGTCGAGTCGGGCAAGGGCTTCGCCTCGCTCGCGCTGGCCGGGACGACGCTGGTGTTCGCGCTCGGCGGGTCGACGAGCTCCTCCGCGACCATCCGCGCGATCAGCACCGACCTGCTGGCCCGCCCGGCCGGGTCGATCGTGCTGACGATCGTCGGCGGGATCGTCCTCGGCAGCGGGATCGGCTTCCTCGCCATCGGCGTGCGGCGCGGCTTCCGCAAGCTGGTGCGCATCCCGGCGGGGCGCCGCGGCCTGGCCGTGCTGATCCTGGGCGCCGCCGGCTACGTCTCGAAGGGGATCGCCCTCGGCATCGCCGGCGGTCTCTTCGTCGTCGCGGCGATCACCGGCGACGCCCGGCGGGCGACCGGGCTCGACGGCGCTCTGCGCTTCCTCGACGTCCCGCCCTACGGCACCATCGCGCTGACCGCGATCGGCGCCGGCCTCGTGATGTACGGCGCCTTCCTGATCGCCCGCGCGAAGCTCGCCAAGCTCTGAGGTCCGGGCTCAGCCCATGACCGCGGCGGGACCGAGCCGCTTCGCGTAGCAGCGGGTCGCCGGCTCGTCGCCCCAGTAGCCGAAGCCGGGGATCGGGTCGTAGCCCGAGCTGCTGTAGAGCGCCATCGCCTCGGGCTGCTCGATGCCGGTGACCAGGCGGAGCAGCGTCACGCCGTGACGGACGGCCAGCTCCTCGACTCCCGCGAGGAGGAGGCGGCTGTAGCCGCGGCCGCGCGCCGACCCGGCCACGAACATCCGCTTGATCTCGCCGATCTCCCCGTCGGCGGCGAGCGCGACGCAGCCGACGACCTCGGGCCCGACCTGCAGCAGCAGCGTCGGTGCGTCCGAGTGCGGCCGCGGGCCCGGGTCGTCGCCGCCGTAGCGCCTCATGATCTCGGCCTCCTGCACGGCGAACAGCCGCCCCGCCACCGCATCCGCCGCCGTCGTCTCGACCATCCGCGCCTCGTTCGCAGTCACGCCCCCACCCTCGCACGCTCCCATCGCTCCCCGCGAGATGCCACTTGTGCACGCGACACGCCGAGGAAAGCGTGCACAAGTGGCATCCCGCGGAGGGTCAGCAGACGGCGGAGCGGAACCGGAGGTCGGTGAGGAAGACCCCGTGCCAGCCCTGTCTGCCCTCGTGCTGGGTGTAGGTGAGCGTGCTCCCGGAGGGGAAGACGTCGAAGACGAAGACGTCGTTCTTGAAGTACGCGATGGTCGAGACGTCTCCCTCGACGCGACGGTACGGGTCGGCGAGCGTGCCGGCACCGGTCCCCGCGAAGAGGCCGTCCTGGACGATCGTCGTCGGCGCGACACTGAAGCCCATCGCGTCCCAGTGATCCGGCTGCCAGGCCTGCCGGTCCTGCGAGGTGAAGTCGTAGAACTCGAACTGGAGGTCGACCGGATCGAACAGCCGCCCCTGCGGATCGAAGAACTGGAAGGTCAGGGTCTGCGAGTCGGATCCCGGACTGGGGAGGGTCGTGGCCGGACCCTCGCGCCGCTGATTCAGAACCAGAGCTCTTCTCGGCGCGGTGCCCGAGTACTGCACCTCGGTGCTCTCGAGGTCGGTCTCCCCGGTGACCGCGCCCCATCCGAGTCCGCTCTGAGTCAGGTTGAAGCTCTGACCCTGCGTCGTCGTCGTGGTTCCGGGAGCGAGCACCGAGGTGATCCGCACGGTGGACACCGCACCGGAGGAGCTGGGCGCCAGGAGCACCGCGGTGTCACCGCCGGTGTTGCTGGTCCGCCTGAAGGCGACCGCGCTGTCGCAGAGGGCGGCGGTGGAGGCGGCAGCGAGAGGCGCCGCGATCACCGCGGCGGCGACCGGAGCGCTCCACACCGCCGCTGCGCTCACGGTTCGGCGGGACGGTCCGGGCGTGGGGGTGGAGGACGAGGACACGGCGGTCCTTTCGATCATGAGGCGGAGTGCGCCTCGATCCGGCGGAGTGGTAGCGCTGTCATGGCACTGTGCGGCCAGCCAAGCGCACCTCCTCCGCCACGAGCAGTCCCCCGTCCGCGCCACACCCCCCGATGAGCACCTCCGCGAGATGCCACTTGTGCACGCGACACGCCGGGAAAGGCGTGCACAAGTGGCATCTCGCGGGAGGGACGGAGGGGACGCGCGGGTCAGGCGTAGTGGGCGGCGACCTCGGCGAGGCACTCGCGGAAGACGCGGACGGCGGGCGAGGCGAGCTGGGCCTCGCGCTGCGCCGTGAAGATGGTGCGGCGGGGGCGGCCGGGCAGCTCGAGCAGGCGGCAGTCGGGCTCGCCGCCGGCCCAGACCAGGTCGGGCATCAGCGCGACCGCGTTGCCCGAGGCGGCGAGGCGGATCTGCGCCTGGAGGTCCGCGGTCTCGAAGCGCACGTCGGGCTCGAAGCCGGCGACCCGGCAGGTCTGCTCGGCGAAGTGCCGGCTCGCGGTGCCGCGCGGCTCCATCACCCAGGCGGCGTCGCGCGCGCTCTGCAGATCGCGCACCTCGGAGTCGCGGCGGACCGCGAGCCGGATCGCGTCGGTCGTGAGGTCGCTGCGCACCAGGCCCGGCAGCCAGGACACGGAGTGGCCCGGGTACTGCTCGGCGACGACCAGGTCGAACTCGCGCGCCCAGGAGGTCTCGTGCAGCGCCCCCTCCGGCTCGCGCTGCACCATCTCGACCCGCACCTCGGGCGCCCGCTCGGCGATCGAGCGCAGCGCGCCCGGCATCAGCGCCAGGGCCGCGGACTGGAAGACCGCGACCCGCACCCGACCGGTGACCGACTCCCCCGACGCGGCGAGCGCCGCCTCCGCCCGCTCGAGCAGCGCCAGCACCTCGCCGGCCGCCGCGACCAGGATCTCGGCCTGCGGGGTGAGCTGCACCCGCCGCCCGACCTTGCGCAGCAGCTCGACACCGGTCTCGCGCTCGAGCACGGTGAGCTGCTGCGAGACGGCGGAGGGACTGTAGGCGAGGGCCTCCGCGGCGGCGGCCAGGGTTCCCCGGATGGCGACCTCGCGCAGCAGCACCAGGCGGCGGACGTCGAGCACGGGCGACCTCGATTCGGCAGAGCTGATCAGTAAGGAGGAGTGACCGGTACCGGTAAGGAACGGTCGCTTCTGCTCAACGGTACCCCGGTCGGATACTGACGTCATGACGGATCTCGCCGCGCCCGCCCGCTCCACCGGTCCCTCCTCCGACGACGCCGCCGGTCACGCCGGTCCCGCCCCGGACAGCGTCGACCCCGGCCTCGTCGACGTGAGCGTCGCGCTGGTGCGCCAGTGGCTGCGCGACGCCGCCGACATCCCGGTCGACGCCTCCGGCGCCCAGCTCGCCGGCGTGCTGAAGGACCCGACCGGCCTCGACTTCACCGTCGGCTTCGTCGACGGCGTCGTCCGCCCCGAGGACACGAAGGTCGCCGCCGCGGCGCTGCGCTCCATCGCCGGCGGCGTCCCGCGCTTCCTGCCCGCCCCGATGCGCGGTGCGGTCGCCCTCGGCGGCGCGGTGGCCCCGCTGCTCCCGGACGTCGTCGTGCCGATCGCGCGCCGGGTGCTGCGGCAGATGGTCGGCCACCTCATCATCGACGCGACCGACTCGCGCCTCGGCCCGGCGATCGCGAAGATCCGCCGCGACGGCGTCCGGCTCAACATGAACCTGCTGGGCGAGGCGGTCCTCGGCCGCAAGGAGGCGCAGCGCCGCCTCGAGGGCACCCACCGACTGCTCGCGCGCGACGACGTCGACTACGTCTCGATCAAGGTCTCCTCCACCGTCGCCCCGCACAACCCGTGGGCGTTCGACGCCGCGGTCGACGACATCGTCGAGGAGCTCGCTCCGCTCTTCACCCGCGCCGCGGCCGCGACGCCGCAGAAGTTCGTGAACCTCGACATGGAGGAGTACAAGGACCTCGACCTCACCATCGCGGTCTTCACCCGCCTGCTCGACCGGCCCGAGTTCCTCGGCCTCGAGGCGGGCATCGTGCTGCAGGCCTACCTGCCCGACGCGCTCTCCGCGATGATCCGGCTGCAGGAGTGGAGCGCCGCGCGCCGGTCCCGCGGCGGCGCCGGCATCAAGGTGCGCCTGGTCAAGGGCGCGAACCTGCCGATGGAGCAGGTCGAGGCGTCGGTGCACGGCTGGCCGCTGGCGACCTGGTCGACGAAGCAGGACTCGGACACCCACTACAAGCGCGTGATCGACTACGCGCTGCACCCGGACCGGATCCGGAACGTGCGGGTCGGCGTCGCCGGCCACAACCTCTTCGACGTCGCGTACTCCTGGCTGCTGGCCGGCGAGCGCGGTGTCCGCGAGGGGATCGAGTACGAGATGCTGCTCGGGATGGCGCAGGGCCAGGCGGAGGCGGTGCGCCGCACGGTCGGCTCGCTGCTGCTCTACACGCCGGTCGTCTCGCCCGCCGAGTTCGACGTCGCGATCGCCTACCTGATCCGCCGGCTCGAGGAGGGCGCGTCGAGCGACAACTTCATGTCGGCCGTGTTCGAGCTCGAGGCGCAGCCCGCGCTGTTCGCCCGCGAGGAGGCCCGCTTCCGTGCCTCGGTCGCCGCGCTCGACGGCGCGGTGCCGCCCGCGCACCGGGTCGCCGACCGCTTCGCCGCGTCGGGCCGCCCCGGCTTCGGCGACTTCCGCAGCACTCCGGACACCGACCCGTCCGTCGCCGCGAACCGCGCCTGGGCGCAGGAGATCCTCGCCCGCGTGCCCGCCTCCCGCGCCGGGATCGACGCGATCGAGGCCGCGACGATCAGCACCCGCGAGGAGCTGGAGGCGGCCCTCGCCGCGACCCGCGCCGCCGGCTCCGCGTGGGGCGCCCTGCCCGCCGACGAGCGAGCGCGCATCCTGCACCGCGCCGGCGACGAGCTCGAGGCGCGCCGCGGCGAGCTGCTCGAGGTGATGGCCGCCGAGGCGGGCAAGACGATCGACCAGGGCGACCCCGAGGTCTCCGAGGCGATCGACTTCGCGCACTACTACGCCGAGCGGGCCCGCGAGCTGGACGCGGTGGACGGCGCGGTCTTCCACCCCGCGCAGCTGACGCTCGTCGCTCCGCCGTGGAACTTCCCGGTCGCGATTCCCGCAGGCGGGGCGCTCGCCGCGCTGGCCGCCGGCTCGGCCGCGGTGCTGAAGCCCGCCGGGCCGACCGCGCGCTGCGGCGCCGTGCTGGCCGAGGCGCTCTGGGCCGCGGGTGTGCCCCGCGAGGCGCTGCTGCTGCTCCGCCTGCCCGAGGAGGAGCTCGGCGCGGACCTCGTCGCGCACGCCTCCGTCGACCGGGTGATCCTCACCGGCGCGTACGAGACCGCCGAGCTGTTCCGCTCCTTCCGGCACGACCTGCCGCTGCTCGCCGAGACCAGTGGCAAGAACGCGATCATCGTCACGCCCTCCGCCGACCTCGATCTCGCCGTGAAGGACGTCGTCGCGAGCGCCTTCGGCCACGCCGGCCAGAAGTGCTCGGCCGCGTCGCTCGTCGTGCTGGTCGGCTCGGTCGCGCGCTCCAAGCGCTTCCGCGCGCAGCTGCTCGACGCGGTCGACTCGCTCACCGTCGGCCTGCCGACCGACCCGGCGACCCGGATGGGGCCGGTGATCGAGCCCGCCGCGGGCAAGCTGCTGCGCGGCCTGACGACGCTCGGCGAGGGCGAGAGCTGGCTGCTTCAGCCGCGCGCGCTCGACGACACCGGCATGCTCTGGAGCCCGGGCGTCCGCGACGGCGTGCGCCGCGGCTCCGAGTACCACCGCACCGAGTACTTCGGCCCGATCCTCGGGATCATGACGGCGGCGACGCTCGAGGACGCGATCGCGCTCGTCAACGAGGTGGACTACGGCCTCACCTCGGGGCTGCACGCGCTCGACCCCGCCGAGATCGGCACCTGGCTCGGCGGGATCCAGGCCGGCAACCTCTACGTCAACCGCGGCATCACCGGCGCGATCGTCGAGCGCCAGCCGTTCGGCGGCTGGAAGAAGTCGGCGGTCGGACCGGGCACCAAGGCCGGCGGGCCGGACTACCTGCTCGGGCTGGGGTCGTGGACCACCGCGCCGTCCACGGCCACCGCCGCGGTCGAGGACCCGCGCGTCGGCCGGCTCGTGGCCGCCGCCCGCGCCGAGCTGCCCGCCGCGGAGGCGGACGCCGTCGAGCGGACGGCCCGCAGTGCGGCGCAGGCTCTGGCCGCGGGTGCCGCCCGCGACGTCACCGGGCTGGCCGCCGAGCGCAACGTGTTCCGGCACCTGCCGTACGACGCCCCGGTGCTGATCCGCCTCGCGGACGGCGAGCCGGTGGGCTCGCTCGCGCAGGTCGTCGTCGCCGCGGCGACCGCGGGCACCCGGGTGGCGGTCTCGAGCGCGACGGCATTGCCGCCGCAGCTCGTGTCGGCCATCGCGTCGGGAGCCTCCGCTGTCGCCGTCGAGGACGAGGCCGCCTTCGCGGCGCGGGTCCGCGAGCACGGTGCCGGCCGGGTGCGCCTGCTCGGCGCCGACGCCTCCTCCGTGACCGCCGCCACCGGCGGACGCCCCGACCTCGCCGTCTACGCGAACGAGGCCACCGAGTCCGGTCGCCTCGAGCTGCTCCCGTTCCTCCGCGAGCAGGCCGTCTCGATCACCGCCCACCGCTTCGGCACCCCGGACCATCTGACGGACTCCCTGCTCTGACCCCCTCCCCCTCCCCCGCGAGATGCCACTTGTGCACGCATTTCACGGCGTGTCGCGTGCACAAGTGGCATCTCGCGGAGAGGGAGTCCGCCCGTTCGCGACAGGGTGCGGGGGGACGGTCGACGGGGCGGGCGGCGGGCGCCAGGCTGTGCGCATGACGCGGCAGGAGCAGGCGCCCCCGGCCGCGGTGAGCACCCGGCGGGTGAGCATCGGGGCCGCGCTCGATCCGCGCAGCAACAGCATCAACGCACTGCGGCTGGGGCTCGCGGTCCTGGTGATCGTGTCGCACTCGTTCCCGCTGGGCGGCTACGGCGACCCGCCGGGCGCCGGCGGCAGCGGCGGCTCCGGGCTGGGGCACTCCGATCTGGGCGACTGGGCGGTGGGCGGCTTCTTCGTCACCTCCGGCTACCTGATCACCGCGAGCCGGCTCCGCTCGCGCTCGCTCGGCGACTACCTCTGGCGGCGGTTCCTGCGCATCTACCCCGCCTTCCTCGTCTCGCTGCTCGTCGTCGGATTCGCGATCGCGCCGCTCGCCTCGCTGCTGCTCGGCGCCGGACCGTGGAGCGCGGCGGGCGGTGCGCGATTCGTGCTCGGGAACCTCGCGCTCTACATCCGCGAGTACGGGATCGACGGGATGCTCGGCTCGGTGCCGTACCCGGGGGCCTGGAACGGCTCGCTGTGGAGCCTCTTCTTCGAGTTCGTCAGCTACCTCGTGATCGGGGTGCTGATCTCGGTGGTGCCGCGGCGGTGGGTCGCGCCGCTGGTGGTCCTCGGCTTCGCGGGGCTGACCCTGGTCGCCGGCGTGCTGGCCACCGATCTCGTGCCCTTCCCCGCGGCCCTCAACCAGACGGTGACGCTCGTCGCGTACTTCCTGGCCGGCGCGATCGTGCATCTCTTCCGCGACCGGATCCCGCTCACCCTGCCCCTCGCACTCCTCGCGGTCGCCCTCTTCGCGCTGGTGGTGGCGAGCGGGCTGTACCGGGTGCTGGCGGGGCTGCCGCTCGCCTACCTGATGCTGGCCCTCGGCGCGCGCCTCCCCCTTCGGCGCCTCGGGGCGACCCACGACGTCTCCTACGGGATGTACATCTACGCGTTCCCGGTGCAGCAACTGCTCGCGCTCGCGCTGGTCGACGCGGACGTGCCCCTCGTGGCGTACGTGCTGCTCTCGATCGCGGCGACGCTGCCGTTCGCCTGGGCCAGCTGGCTGCTGATCGAGCGCCCGGCGATGCGGCTGAAGCGGCTGACGGCGCGCGCCCCGGTCGACGACGAGGGTCACGTCGGCTGACTCCCTCCCGCGAGATGCCACTTGTGCACGCGACACGCCGACAAAAGCGTGCACAAGTGGCATCTCGCGGAGGAGGGAGGGGGTCAGGCGTCCCAGCCGCCGGGGAGGTCGCGGATCACGCTCCAGCGCGGGTCGAGCTGGGTCGCCGCTCCGCCGTTCCAGGCCCGGCTGTGGAACCAGGGCGCGATCACCTCGGCGTCGCCGTGGCGGTGCCGGCCGAGGTACCCGCCCCAGTAGGAGAACGTCGAGTTCGTCAGCACGAGGCGGCGCGAGGCCGCCAGCAGGGCGAGCTGGCGCGGCACCGGGGTGCCCGGCTCGGGGCAGCGCACGTCGACACCGGTCAGGAGCGGCCCGAGCTTGAGCCGGCACCAGTCGAGATCGTCCGAGACGAGGAGCACGCTGCGCACCTCGGCCGACTCCCGCGCCCGCGCCAGGGCCGCGCGCACGTACTCGACGACGTCGAAGGAGTAGCGGCCGCGGAACTCCGGGACGCTGTAGTAGTCGCCCCGCCGGATGTTGATCGTCAGGTCGGCCGACGGCCGCGCCGCCGCGACCAGCTCCGCGAACGGGCCGGCGAGCAGGTGCGAGTCGAGGAAAGCGTCCAGCTGGTCGGCCCCGAAGTCGACGCCGAAGCGCTGGTGCGTGCCGCCGGCCTCGCGCGGCTGGAGGAAGGAGACGTCCGCGGGAGCGACGACCAGCTCGCCGACGCGCGGGAGCAGCTCCGCCCACTCCGCCGCCCGCGCCGTGCTGCGCACCACCGTCGGCTCGCCGCGCTCGCGGCGCGCGGCGGCCTGCAGCCAGAAGTAGAGCAGGTTGCCGACGCCGAAGGCCTCCTGCGGGATCAGTACCGTCGCGCCCCGCCGGCGGAGCGGCTCGAGGACCGCCGCCCGCAGATCGCCGAGCCGCGGCGTCACGAGAGCTCGCCCAGCGCCACGAGCTGCGCGAATCCGGGATGCGCGGCGCGCACCTCCTCGAAGGTGCCCTCGCCCTCGATCCGCCCGTCCTCGAGGAAGAGCAGCCGGTCGGCGCCCCGCACGGTCGAGAGGCGGTGCGCGACGATCAGGACCGTCATGCTGCCGTGCAGGGCGGCGATGGCCGTCGAGATCTCGTGCTCGGTCCGGTTGTCCAGCGCCGAGGTCGCCTCGTCGAGGACGAGGACCGACGGCCGGCGGTAGAGGGCGCGGGCCAGCCCGATCCGCTGCCGCTGCCCGCCCGAGAGCCGGACCCCGCGCTCGCCGACGCGGGTGTCGAGGCCGAGCGGCAGCTGCTCGACGAAGTCCTCGAGCTGGGCGATGCGGACCACCTCGCGGATCCGCTCGGGATCGACGCCGTCCCGGGGCACCCCGAAGGCGATGTTCGCCGCGAAGGAGTCGTCGAGCAGGAAGACGTCCTGCGGCACGACGCCGAGCCCCGCGTACCAGCCCGCGAGATCCTCCTGGATCGGCCGGCTGCCGCAGAGCACGCGGCCCTCGGTCGGCTCGAGCAGGCCGAGCACGAGGTCCAGGAGCGTGCTCTTGCCCGCGCCGCTCGAGCCGACGAAGGCCGTGGTGGCGTTCTCCGCCAGGCGCAGGGTCACGCCGCGGAGCACGTCGCGGGAGGCGTCGGGGTAGCGGTAGACGACCCGCTCGAGCTCGATGTCGCCGGCGAAGCGGCCGCCGGGGCCGGGCGTCTCGTCGTGCGAGCCGTGCGCGTCGAGCTCGCGGGCCGCGTCGTCGACGATGCGCAGGCTCGCCTGGCCGCTGCGGACGATCGCGAAGGTGGCGGAGATCCGGTTGAGGGTGGGCAGGGCGCGGAGCGACGCGGCGGCGAACACGCCCAGCACCGAGAGCGCCTCGGCGGACGAGCCGGTCGCCACGAGGATGCCGGAGACGCCGATGATCGCGACGACGAAGCCGATCTCGAGGAGGTACTTCGGCAGCTCCGAGACCAGCGAGAGCATCCGGGACGCCTGGGCGCCGCGGCGCTTCGCGGCCTGGAAGCCGGCGACGAGGCTCGAGGCGCTGGAGGAGAGCCGCGCCTCGCGGAAGCCGTCGAGCGACGGGAGGAGGAACTGCCAGGTCTGCAGCGACGCCTCGGCGGTCTCCTCGCCGATCCGCCCCTGCCGCCGGCGGAGCAGGCGCTGCGTGCCGCCGAGCAGCAGCGCGAAGAAGACGGCCGCGAACAGCGTCGCCCCGGGCGAGGCGACGACGAGGACCGCGACGAGCGCGACGAGCACCAGCAGATCGGAGGCGACGCCGAGCACGCCGAGCAGCACCCCGGACGCCTGCGCGGTCGAGTCGTTGATGTTGCGGTACACCTCCGACAGCCGCCGCGTGCGGTGCACGGCGAAGGGGGCGAGCACGTAGCGCCGCAGCAGCTCGGTCGACGCGTCCGCCGCGATCCGGGTGGTCCGGCCGAGCAGCCACCAGCGGAAGACGATCGTGCCGATGCTCTTCAGCACGAAGACGGCGGCGACGAAGCCGGCGACGAGCGGGACGAGGGTCGCGACGTCCGAGGTGCCGACCAGGCCCGCGATCGTGCTCGTCACCGAGCCGGCGCCGGTGTCCGCGCCGGTGAGCAGCGCCATCAGCGGCACCATCGCGGCGACGCCGAGGGTGTCGAGGACGGCCAGCACGATCGAGCCGGCCACCGCGACGACGAGCCAGCCGGGCGACGCCGCGCCGGCGAGGGCGAGCAGGGTGCCGAGTCCCTGCCGGATCGAGCCCCTCACGCCGCCCTCCTCGCGGAGACGCCGGCGTAGACGTCGGCGATGTCGGCGCACATCCGCGCGACGGAGCGCGGCACGGCGGCGGCGGCCGGGTCCTCCGCCTGCCGCTCGAGCGCCCGCGCCACGGCCGCGGGATCGTCCGGGTCGACGAGGGAGCGGCGGTCGAGGATCTCCGGGTTGCCGCCGACCGCGGTGGCGACGACGCCCAGGCCGCGGGCGACCGCGTCGAGGAGGGTGTACGAGCAGTTCTCCCAGACCGAGAGCTGGGCCACGACGTCCGCCTCGGCGAGCATCCGGGCGGAGTCGACGAAGCCGGGGAAGGCGACCGCGTCGCCGAGGCCGAGGGCGCTCGCCTGTGCGCGGAGGGCGCCGTCGAGCGGTCCCTCCCCCGCGACGGTCAGCGTGGCGCCGGGCACCCGGCCGTGCAGGACGGCGAAGGCCTCGAGCAGGGCGTCGATCCGCTTCTCCGGCGCGAGGCGGGAGAGCGAGACGACGCGGAGCGCGCCGGCGGGGCGGGGGCGGCGGGCGGCGGCGCCGGCGGCGTGCGCTGCGGGAGCGTCCACGCCGTTCAGCACGACGGCGACGGGCAGCACCGCGTGCCACTTCTCCCTCATCGCGTGCCGGGTGGCCTGCGAGACGGCGATGGCCCCGTCGAACCGGCGCAGCCGGGCGCGGTGGGCGAGCGCCATCGTCCGGGCCTGCGCGCCCGAGCGGTGGTAGACGGCGTCGGGGCCGGCGATGCCGTGCTCCGTGGTCAGCCGGCGGACGCCGCGGGGCAGCGGGGTCGCGGCGCTGACGAGGTCGGCGTGGGCGAGGTGCGAGTGCACGATCGCGGGCCGCAGGGCCCCGGCCGTGGCGGCGAGCGTGCGGACGGAGGCGGCGAGGCCGGCGGCCGTGCCGAAGCGGCCGGTCGTCACCGCCGAGCCCTGGGCGCGCAGCCGGTGCGCCAGGGCGCCCTCGGGGCAGAGCACGACGACGCGGTGGCCGGGGATCCCCTGCCGCGCGACGTCGACGACGTGCCGGGCGACTCCGCCGTCGTCGGCGACGGGCACCAGCCAGAGGGCGATCGGAGCCGCCCCGCGCACGGTGCCGCCCCCGCCCCCGCCCGCGCTCACAGCCACTCCTCCAGCCGCTCGAGCGCCGTCCAGAAGCCCTCGCCGCTGTCGACGTGGCCCTGCCAGATCTCGGGGATGAACGGCACCCCCGGCGCCAGGGCGTCGAGCGCCGCGGCGAACACCGGCCAGTCGATCTCGCCCTCGCCGATCTGCACGCCCTCGCCGTCGATCCCGGTCGCGTCGACGAGGTGCAGGTGCGCGCTGAGCGGCGCGAGCAGCTCGACCGCCGCCGAGAACGACGTGCCGAGGAAGGTGGTGGCGAGCTTGGTGTGCGAGGCGTCCAAGCAGAGGGAGGTGCCGGTCTCGCGGGCGAACGCGGCGGTGTCCTCCGGATCGACGAACAGGTTGTGGAACTGCTGGCCGCCCATCAGCCAGGGGTAGGGCGGCAGGGTCTGCGCCAGCAGGCGAACGCCGCCCGCGTCGATCCGGTCGAGCGCCTCGGCGACACGCGCGTACATCGCCGGGCGGCGGGAGGGGTCCACGTGGGCGTGGCGGGTGAAGCCGCCCATCGTGACGACCATCATCGGGTCCTCGTCCTGCCGGAACCAGCGCGAGAGCGACCGGGTGACCCCGATCGTCCGCTGCACCTCGGCGATCGAGCGCTCCCAGACGTCGCGGTCGAAGGAGGCGAGATCGACCAGGAAGTCGCCGGAGAAGAGGTCCGGCAGGTGGGTGGTGAAGCCCCGCTCCTGACGCGCGGTGAAGACGTCGTCGACGTCGATCTCGAGGTCGCGGTAGGAGAAGTGGAACTCGAGGAAGCCGGGGTTCGACGCTCCGAGCAGCTCGGCGTGGTCGTGGTAGCGGACCGGCAGCCCCCAGGGCCGCCGGAACCGGAACGGCCGGCCGGCCGGGGTGCTCGCGCGCAGATCGCCGTCGAAGAAGAAGCCGCCCGCGGCGACGTCGCGGTGCAGCGTGCGGCCGAGCAGCCGCGGGAGCTCGTTGGGCTGCAGGCCGCGCCCGGGGCTGCGCACCGCCACGTCCGCCGCGCGCACCACCTCGCCGCTGCGCAGCTCCCGCGCGGCGACGAGCGACTTCGCGAGCGAGACCCGGTTCATCGACTCCCCGGTCGAGACCCCGCGCGGCTCGGCCGAGCCCAGCGCCGACTCGATGTCTCGGATCTCGGCGACCATCCGGCCGAACTCGTCCGGCAGCAGCGACACCGAGTGGTCGTTGCCCTCCATCGCCCGGTCCACGGTGAAGTGCTTCTCGATGATCCGCGCGCCCCGGGCGACGGCGGCGACCGGCACATGCCAGCCGCGCTCGTGCCCGGAGTAGCCGGTGACGCCGCCGCTGATCTCGGCGAGCCGCTCGAGATAGGCGAGGTTGAGGTCGCGGTAGGGCGCGGGATAGGTCGACTGGGTGTGCAGCAGCGCGTAGGAGGTGCCCAGCGAGCGCAGCAGCGCCACCGACTCGAGGATCTCGCTCTCGCGCGACATCCCGGTGCTCAGCAGCAGCGGCAGGCCGCGAGCGCCGGCGTCGGCGAGCAGGTCGTGGTTGGTGAGGTCGGCCGAGGCGATCTTGAGCCCGGGGACGCCGTAGTCGACGAGGGCCTGCACGCTCGGCGAGTCCCACGGGGTGCAGAGGACGTCGATCCCGGCGTCGCCCGCGTGGTCGAACACCTCGAAGAGCGCCTCGGCCGGCAGCGCGAACCGGCGCAGCAGGTCGATCGTGTACTGCGCGCCCAGGTCCTCCCCCGCCGTGGCGCCGCCGCCCTGGCGGTAGAGCGAGTCGAGGTCGCGCAGCTGGAACTTGACCGCGTCGGCGCCGGCCTCGAGCGCGAGGTCGACGAGGCGCTTGGCGAGGTCGACCGAGCCGTTGTGGTTGTTGCCGACCTCGGCGATCACGAAGGCCGGATGCCCCTCGCCGACCGGGTGGCGGCCGATCTGCAGCGCCGCGCCGCCCTCGATCGCGATCGCGACGAGGTGGCCGCGCTCGTCCACGAGCGGCACGTGGCTGATCCCGTCCGCCCCGAGCAGGGCGGCGGCGGCCTGCGCCGGGTCGTCCACGGGCGCGGTCAGCACCGCCGTGTTCGCCACGGCGAGGACCGCGACGTCGAGCGACGCGGTCGGGTTCGCGATGATCCAGCGGCGGAAGTCGCCGTCCGACAGCGAGCCGCGCAGGACGCCGTGGCCGTCGACGCAGAAGACGATGCGCTGCTTGTTCGCGTTGATCTTGGCCAGCGCGGTCAGCACCGGGTCCTCGGCGAAGACGATGTAGGGCGCCAGGTGGCGGTCGACGATCACGCGCGCCCCCGCCGTCTCAGGTCGGCGAGCAGGTGCTCGGCGACGACGAGGTCGTGCTCGCCGTCGATGTCGCCGCCCTCGACCTCGTCCATCACGAACAGCCCGACCCGGCCGCCGATGCGGTTCCGCTCCTGCTCGTAGACCTCGGTCCGGGTGAGGTAGAGCGAGCCGGTCTCGCGGTAGAAGAACTCGGGCGCGGTCAGCTCCTGCCGGCGCGGCCGCGCGGCGACGTCGTAGTGCGCCAGCGCGCTCTCCTCGCCCCGCGAGCGCCAGAGGAACGGGGTCTGCGCGACGACGCCGACGAGCGAGTCGACTCCGGTGCTCGCGAACTGCTCGACGGCGCGGTCGATCGTGCCGGGGAGGCGGATCGGCGAGGTCGCCTGGAGCAGCAGCACCGCGTCCGGCCGGTGCCCGAGGGCGACGCGGTGCGCGATGGCGTGCAGCACGACAGGCTCGGTCGCGGTGTCGTCGCGGGCGAGCTCGGCGGGACGGAGGAACGGCACGTCCGCTCCGGCGTCCGCGGCGATCGCGGCCAGCTCGGCGTCGTCGGTGGAGACCAGCACGTCGAGACCGGCGGCGAGCGCCTGCTCGATGCTCCAGACCACGAGCGGCTTCCCCGCGACGAGGCGCGCGTTCTTGCGCGGCAGGCCCTTCGAGCCGCCGCGCACGGGGATGACGCACAGGATGCTCATCGCACTCCTCCCTCGGTGATCGCGAGCGCCGCGGCGGCGACCGCGGCCGCGGGTTCGAGCGCCGGCGCGAGCGGCGCCGGGGTCGGCGGCCCCTCGCCCCAGACGGACAGTCCGTAGCGGCCCCAGAACTCGCGCACCCAGGCCGGCGGCTCGACGCAGGTCACCCAGGCGGGCGTGCCCGCTGCCGCGGCCTCGAGCACGCCGGTCGAGAACACCGAGGCGATCGGCCGGTGCTGCGCGGCCAGGTCGCCGCCGGCGAGCACGCGGATGCCGCTGCGGCGCCAGGCCGCGTGCTGCCAGCGCGAGCGGCGGTCGACCTCGGCCGGGTGCGGGCGGTAGTCGGCGCCGGTGTCGCGGCAGAAGCGGCCCGCGGTGGCGGCGGCGATCCGGCGCGGGAGCTCGGCGCCGTGCAGCTGGCCGAGGAAGAGCGGGCGCTCCTGCGTCAGGGCCGCGCGCGGGCGCTGCGCCGCCGACCACAGCAGCTGGCTGCCGACGACGGCGGTCGTGACGTCGCTCCGCCCCGAGCGCCAGAAGTCGGCGTCCGCGGCCGAGAAGGCGAGCAGCGTCGACTCCGGCGGCAGCGGCGGGGCGAACGGCGTCAGGAGGCCGTGCTGCACCACGAGGACGCGGGCGCCGAGCGGCCCGGCCCAGCGGTGCGCGGTCGCGCCGGAGCGGAGGTAGTGGCCGGTCGCGACGACGGCGCGCAGCCCCCGCAGCTCGACCGGGGCGGCCGAGCCGTCGGGCACGGGCCGGACGGTCCACTCGCCGGGGAGCAGAGCGGTCACGTCCCCGGGCGCCAGGACGGCGACGGGCAGCCCGTCCAGGTGCGCGAGCGAGGCGGCGGTCGCCGCGACCGCGCTGGCCGTCGCCGCCTCGACGGCGAGCAGGATCGACGGCTCCGCGCCGCGCAGGTGCAGCACGAGCGGCGCCGGGGCCGACGGGCGCAGGCGGGACCGCGCCGCGCGCAGCGGGTCGCGGCCGCGCTGCCAGCGGCGCCAGCCCTCGAGATCGGTCGCGTGCCTCAGCCCCACAGCGCCCTCACCGCCCGCATCCGGTGCACGAAGGTGTGCTCCGCCCGGGTCCGAGCGGCCGCCGCGTCGCGCACGCGGTGCGCCCAGACCGGGTCGGCCTGCGCGTGCCGGACGTGCTCGACGAGCTGCTCGCGGCCGTCGAAGACCAGCACCTCGCGGTCCACCTCGTAGTGGTCGGCGATGTCGGGCCGGTCGAGCAGGGCGAGCGCGCCGACGCCCGGCGCCTCGAACGCCCGCATCGACAGCCCGCCGTGCCCGGTCCCGTGGATCGCGAGCGTGGCGATCGAGCCGGCCATCGCGCCGTAGTAGGCCGCGCGCGAGACGTCGCCGTGCGCGCGCAGACCCGCTCCGCGCAGCCGTCCGGTGCGCACGACGTCGCCCGGGTGACGCGACCACTGCCGGCCGAAGACCTCGACGTCGACGCCGCCGGCGGCGAGCTCGCGCAGCACCCGCTCGCGCTCGGGGTAGCGCGCACCGATGAAGGTCACCGCCGCGGACGGGCGCGGCGTCCAGGCCAGGAGCGAGTCGAAGGCGTCCGGGACGTGCGTCGCCTCGATCCCGGCCGCGCGGAGCGTCGCGACGTCGCGCGGCGAGTAGCTGGCGATCGAGACCCGGGCGGAGGCGAGCGCGCGGAGCCGCTGGAGATCGAAGGTCATGTTGACCAGCTCGTCGTAGAGCCAGAGCACGACCGGCGCGCCGCCGCCGGCCAGCGCGGCCCACCACTCGTCGCCGAGCGAGTCGCCCTTCACCACGAGCACCGCGCGCGGCGACGTCTCCCGCAGCGCCCGGATCGCCCGCTCGGTCTCGGAGCGCCGTGACCACCGGCGCAGCCGGGACCGCGGGAAGCGGTGCGCCACCGCGTCGCGCAGCCGCACCACGCCCGCCGTGTCGTCGTAGCGGTGCACGACGACGTCCTCGCCGAGCTCGACGAGCGCGGCCTCGATCGCGCGCCAGTAGTCGTGGAAGACGGGGCTGACGACCAGCACGGGCCGGCTCATGCCGCCGCCCTCTCGGCCGCGGCGATCAGGCGCAGCTCGCCGCGGAGGACGGCGAGCGGCCGGACGCCGCGCCCCGCGAGCGCGCGCAGGGCGTTGGCACCGAGGTTGACCACCGACGCCGCGCGCAGCGACGCCGCCAGCAGACCGGGGTGCGAGCGCCACTTCCGCGCGTAGCGCAGCCGGGCGGCGACCAGCCAGACCAGCCGGCGGGCGGGATCGGAGGAGCCGCCGCCGGTGTGCACCGCGACGACGTCCCCGGTGTACACCGACGGCACCCCGCGCGCCCGCAGCCGCCGCTGCAGGTCGACCTCCTCGCAGTTCATGTGGAACGACTCGTCGAAGCCGCCGATCGCCCGGAACTCGGCCGTCGGGAGCAGCATCGCCGCGCCGACCACCCAGTCCACCGGCAGCACGGCGCCCTCGACGCAGCGGGTGTCGAGACCGACCGCCGCGCGCAGCTGCGGCCGCCAGCGCGCCAGCGGGGTGAGCCACTCCACCACGTAGTGGCCGAGCCGCGGGAAGCGCCGGCCGACCCACTGCGGCTGCCCGGCGCGGTCGCGCAGCGCCGGGGCGACGACCGCCGGCAGCCAGGGGGTACCCGCGGCGACGAGGTCGCGGAGGAAGGTCTCGCCGATCTCGAGATCGCTGTTCAGCACCAGCAGCAGCGGGTGCGCCGCCTCGGCCGCACCGCTGTTCACGGCGGCGCCGAAGCCGCCGTTGCGCGCGCGGCGGACGAGCGCGAAGCCCTCGCCCGCGGGGAACGGCACCGGTGAGGCGTCGTCGACGACGACGATCTCGTGCTCCGGGGCGCCGACCTGGCGGCGCAGCTGCTCGAGCAGGGCGAGGGCGGGAGCCGGATCGCCGTAGTGCGGCACGACGACGCTGACGGCGGGCCCCGGCCGCTCCCGCTCGCTCACGACGCGACCGCCCGGCTCTCGCGCGCGCGGCGCAGGGAGCGGCGGGTCGGCAGCACCGCCGGGCGCGGCGGATCCCAGTCCGCGGGCAGCGCGCCCAGGGCCGGCAGGATCGTGCGCAGGAGCGCGTCGATCTCGTCCACCGCGCTCGCCGCGACGGCGGCGCCGCGCCCGTGCGGATCGGCGAAGTCGTCCTCGGCGCCGTACGGAGCGGTGTCGCGCGCGATCAGCTCGCGCAGATCCGCTCCGGGGGCCGCCTGCGCCAGCCGGGCCGCACGGCGGATCGTCGCGGTGCGCCGCGCCGCCGAGGCGAAGTGCTGGGCGACCCACTCGCGCTGCTGCGACTCGAAGACCAGCACCAGATCGGCGTCCTGGAGCAGGCGGCCGTCGGCCTGGCGCGCTCGGTGCGAGGCGACGGAGAGGCCGCGGGCGCGGAGCGCGTCGCCCAGGTCGGGGTCGAGGGCGCGGCCGACCGGGGCGTGCGTCCCGGCGCTCGAGACCTGCCAGAGGTCGGAGCCGGCGAGCAGCTCGGCCGCGAGTCGCTCGGCCGACGGCGAGCGGGCCACGTTCGCGTGGCAGAGGAAGAGCAGCCGGGAGCTCATCGAGCCGGCCGCCGGAACGACGACGGGACCTCCGCCTTCGGCGCGGCACGCACGACGTGCTCCAGGGAGCGCGCGGGCTCAGCGGCGCGCTCGGGCTCGGTGACGCGCGTGCGCTCGGGCTCGGCGGCGCGCTCGGGCTCGGCGGCGCGCTCGGGCTCGGCGGCGCGCTCGGGCTCGGCGGCGCGCTCGGGCTCGGCGGCGCGCGTGCGCTCGGGCTCCACCGCGCGCGCCGGCTCCGCGGGCCGGACCGCCGGGAGGGAGCGGGCGGGCTCCTCCGCGGCGGCCCGGCGGCCGGTGGACCGGCCCCGCGAGCGTCCGCCGTCCGGCTCCGCGTAGTACGGGTTCTTGCGGTCGTAGTAGTACGAGTAGCCCGCGTCGCCGTCCTGCGCCGAGACCATGTTCAGCACGGTCCCGAGCACGCGGCCGCGCACCTGCTGGACGATCCGCCGGGCGGCGGTGACCTCGGGGCGGCGGGTGCGGTTGGAGGCGACGACGAAGACGACGCCGTCCACGACGGTCGCGACGATCGACGCGTCGGTGACCGGCAGGATCGGCGGCGCGTCGATGATGACGAAGTAGTCCTCCGCGAGCCGCTCGATCAGCGCGCGCATCGCCGAGGAGCCGAGCATCTCGGACGGGTTCGGCGGGATGTGCCCGGCCGGCAGCGCGAACAGGCCCTCGGTGGCGGTCGGGCGGATCGCGTCCTCGACCGGGATCTGGTGGCTGAGCACCTCGCTGAGGCCGACGGCGCCGTCGATCCCGAGCAGCTTCGCGACGGTCGGACGGCGCAGGTCGGCGTCGATCAGCAGGGTGCGCTGCCCGGAGTCGGCCATCACCCGGGCGAGGCCGGACGCGATCGTCGACTTGCCCTCGGCCTGGTTCGCACTGGTGATCACGACACTGCGGGTCTCGTCGTCGACGCTGGAGAAGCGCAGCCCGGTGCGAAGCGCGCGGAAGGCCTCGGCGGTGATCCCGTCGACCGCCCGGGCGTCGCCGCGGCGCCCGCCCCGGCCCTTGCCCATCTTCGGGATGCGCCCGAGCACGCCGACGCCGAAGAGCTGCGTGAGGTCGTCGACGGTCCGCACCCGGATGTCGAGGGCTCGGCGGAGGATCGCGAGGACGAAGCCCAGCACGAGACCGCCGGCGGCCCCGAGCAGCAGGTTGCGCAGCCAGTTCGGGCTCGTCGGCGCGGCGGCCGGCTCCGCGTTCTCGAGCGGCACCACCGTGATCTGCGGGGTGCGGTCGGCGGTCGACTGCGTCTCGATGTCGGCGATCACGTCGGCGAGCGCGGCCAGGGCGCCGTTCGCGAGCGCCGCGGCGTTCTCGGGCGTCGCCGCCGAGGCGGTCACCTCGATCAGGGTGCTGCCCGGGGCGACGGCCGCGGTCAGCCGGCCGTTCAGCGGCTCGCCACCGGGGTTCGCCTCGGGATCGGACTCGATCCGCTCGTAGACCGCGCTGCTGGAGATGAGCGGCAGGTAGGCGTTCGCCCGCGTGACCGCGGTCTGCGCTCCGCTGATCGCATCGGCCGAGCTGCCGTCGGTGGCCGCGATGACGAAGCCGGCCGAGCTGGAGTCGTAGACCTTCGGCGTCACCGCGGAGAAGGCGGCCATCGCGCTCACGCCGACGAGAACGGCGACGACGATGATCTTCCAGTTCCGCCGGATGAAGGCGATGAAATCGACGACAGTCACTGTGCGCCTTTCTTCCGATCAGAGCAGCGGTTCTCTCCGAGCAGGGCTACTCGACGATGCTGGCCTTTTCGCGTCAGGCTAGCCTGATGCGCCCTCTCCCGCGCAAAGGAATTCCTCCGCCCGAGGAGATGTTCTGCGAGGATTCCGGCATGACCCACGACGTGGACAGTGCGGACCTCTCCGGGGGCGGAATCGGCCTCCGGGTCCGGCAGCGCCCGGATCTCGCAGCGGTGTTCCCGATAGCACACTCGGCGCGGATCATCGACGCGGCACTGATGGGCCTGATCATCTATCGACTCGCCGTTCCTTTCCTTCCGGGATCATTTCCGGCCGCCCAGACCGCGGTTATCGGACTTCTTCTGATCAGCCTCTTCCGCCGCCCTCCCCGCTCTCTCCGGGCCGTCGCCTGGTATCCCTTCCTCTGCCTCGGCCTCCTCGGCTTCGCCGTCGTGATCTCGGCGGTGAACGGACTCGATCTCGAGCGGAGAGCGGGCAACATCGGCCTGCTGATGCTGATGGCCGCCTTCCTCGCCAGCGGCCGGATCGACGTCGCCTCCGCGATCAAGGGCATCGGCGTGGCCCTGACCCTGAACGCCGCGCTCTTCGCCGCCGGCGTCGCCCCGGACGCCTACCAGGGCGCCCTCACCGGCTATCTGCAGGACAAGAACGTCGCCGGGCTCTACTACGGTGTCGCCGCCCTGCTCCTCGCGGCGACCCTCCAGCGCCGGTGGCTCCGGATCGCGGTGCTCGCCGCCGCGGGCCTCGCCGTCGTCGCCACCGACTCGCGCACCTCGATGGCCGCCTACGCCTGCGGGATCCTCTGGCTCGTGGTGACCCCGCGGCTGGGCCTCGCGTTCCGGGCGCTCACCGGCGTCGGCATCGCGGCGCTCTTCGTCTGGGCCGAGGCGAACCTGTCCACCGCGGGCGTCTACGGCGTCGAGCGGGCCGGCTCCGACGCGCTCCGCGAGAGGATCCTGCAGGCCTCCTTCGACCGCGTCGCGCTCGCGCCGTGGAGCGGCGGCGGCCTCGGGACGGCGACGGCCGACGTCGACGGCATCGCCTGGTTCTTCCACAACTCCTACCTCGCGCTGCTCGCCGAGGGCGGCGTCGTGCTGCTCGTCGGGGTCCTCGCGATCTACGCGGTCGCGGGGTTCGGGCTGCTGCCGCGGCGCCCCGAGACGTTCGCGCGGCACGCGGTCGGCGCGGCGACCGTCGTGGTGCTGCTCTGCGCGACGCAGCTCGGCGAGGTGTTCTTCGCGCCGATGTCGTTCGTCGTCGTCGGCGCCGGGTTGGCGCTGCTGGCCGAGCGGCGGCCGGAGGCGGCCGCGGACGCGCTCCCCGGAGCCGAATTCCCCGGGACGGCGCTCCCCGGGACCGAGCTCCCGCTGACCGAGCGCCCCCGCAGCTAGCGCCCCGCGACCTCGCGGAGCACGGCCCGGACGTCGGCCCACATCCGCACGGCGTTCGCATCGGCGAGCACCCGGGCGCGCCCCGCCCGCGCGACCTCGGCGCGGCCGGCGGGATCGCCGAGCGCCGCCTCGACGGCCGCCGCGACCCCCGCCGGATCGTGCATCGGCAGGCCGAACGCCGTGACGCCGTCCTCGAGGTAGCCCGCCATCGCGGCGCTCCTCGTGACCGCCGCGGCGGTTCCGCAGCCGGCGGCCTCGAGCAGCACGCTCTGCCCGGTCGGGTACGCGAGCTCGTGGGTGGGCACGACCACGAGCTCGGCGTCGCGCAGGTTCTCGCGGTGCTCCGCGACGGGCACGGGGGCGTGCAGCACGACGTTCGCCGGCAGCGACCCGCCCGCGAGCCGCTGCGGCGTGGTGAAGACGTCGAAGCGCCGGTGCGGCAGCAGCGCGGCCGCGGCGACGAGCGTGCCGAAGTCGCGCCCTCGGTCGACCCCGGCGGCGAGCACCTCGAAGCGCTTCGGCCGCCCCGGGCCGGGTGTGTAGTAGTCGGCGTCGACCCCGAAGCCGACGGGGACCACCTTCCGCTCGTCCACCCCGTGCCGGGCGAAGACCTCTCGCTGATTCGCGCTGAGCACGAGGATCCGGTCGACGCCCCCGAGCGCCCGGAGCACCCGGCGACGGCGCTCGGGAGCGCCGGTCAGCAGCTCCTCCGCCCACCAGCAGGAAAGCGCGACGAGCGGCGTCCGCGCGTACGGCGGGATCCCGGCGCGGCGCAGCAGCGCCGGGAACTCGGCCTCCGGCTCCAGCACGGCGAGCACCACGTCGGCCGAGGCGACGGCCCGCAGCGAGCGCAGCTGGGTGTCGAGCGCCAGGCCGGTGCGGTGCTCCAGCACGTCGCGGAGCTTCACGTGGGCGGGATGCACCGCGTGGCCTCTCGCGAGGAGCCGGGTGCTCTCGTCCCGGAGGAGATCCGCGCGATAGGGGAGACGTCCGCGGAGAAAGGGCTCGCCGGGTCGGGCGAGGATCGTCGAATGCTTGAGGAAGAGCCCGAGGATCCGGAGCGGCCGGACATCCCGATCCTCCGTGAATGCGTCTTCAGCGGATATCCCAGGACTCATCGTTCCGATTCCCTTTCCTCGAGAGATCGCAGAAGCAGCGCCATTCGATCCGCTCCCGCGGCGGGCGAGAAGTGATCTCTCCATCTCCGCCACTTCTCCCCCGTCTCGCCCTCTCCCTCTCCTCTCGTCGAGGCGGCGACGGCAATGGCGATAGCGGCGGCCAGAGCATCGGCGTCATCCGCCGGGGAGATGGCGCTGATCGACGGACCGACGACCTCGGGAAGCGCTCCGGCGTCGCTCACCAGCACCGGTGTCCGCGCGGACATCGCCTCCGCCGCGACCAGTCCGAAGGACTCCGGCTCGATCGAGGGCACCACGACGAGATCGACCCGGGCGAAGAAGTCCGCCGGGGCCAGCCAGCCCGGCCTCTCCACCAGCGCGGCGACCGGGACGAGAGCCGACTCGACCTCGCGGCGCTCCCGCTCCGAGACGAAGCGCGGCTCGCCGGCCAGGAGCAGCCGGTACGCCCCGGGCTCAGCCGCGTCGAGCCGCGCGAGCGCCGCCGCGAGCACCCGGACGCCCTTGGCGACGGAGGGACGACCGAGGAAGCCGAGCACGACCGGGCCGTCCCCGCGCTCGTGCCGCGCCGCCGGCAGGACGGGCGCGCACCAGTTCGGCAGCACGGTGGCGCCGCGGACGAGGTCCGCCAGGTACCGCGACGGCACCAGCGTCGCCAGCGCCCCCGCCCGGGCGAGCGGCACGAGCGCGCGCTGCAGGCCGGACGGGCGCTGGTGCAGGTGCACGAGCCGTCGCGGACGCCCGGCCGTCGCCGCCGCCGGCACCAGCCCGTTGCACCAGAGCACGCCCCGGCGGGACGACGCGTCCCAGCGCCGCAGAGCGCGCATCCACGCGCGCCGGCCGGAGGCCTCGAGCTCGACGACCGGGTGGCCGGCCGCGCGGGCCGCGGCGACGAGGCGGCCCGGCTCCGACGGCCCGACGACGGTCACCGCGACGCCCTGCTCCTCGAGGGCCGCGGCGATGCTCAGCAGCATCACCTCGCCGCCGCCGATGTCGCCGTTGTTGGTGGCGAGGACCACCCCCTCGCTCCACAGCCCCCCGCCGGCGCGTCCGCGAGCCTCCGTCATCCGCCACTCCCCGCTCGATCCGCGACCACTCCGGGCCCGACTGCTCCCCACGGTAGGACGACCGGGCGCGCGAGGAGGGCGACTGGGATACTGGCCGGATGGAGCTCGTGACCGTTCTCTTCGCCGAGGAGGCGGTCCCGCTGCTGACGGCGTTCGTGCACCGGCGGGCCGAGACGGCCGGGCTGCGCGCGCTGGCGCTCAAGGGCCCGATCGCCGACGCGGACGGGCTCCGACCGCCCCGCGCCTCGGGCGACGTGGACGTGCTCGTGCCGCCGGAGGACGCGCCCCGGCTGGTCGCGCTGCTCGCGGGCGACGGCTGGACCGAGCGCCCCTGGCCCGACGCGCCGACGCTCGCCCAGAAGCACTCCCGCAGCTACCGGCACCCGGACTGGCCGGTCGACATCGACGTGCACTGGCGCTGGCCCGGGTTCCTGGCACCCGCGGCGGAGGCGTTCGAGAGCCTCTGGAGCCGCCGGCGCACGGTCGAGATCGCGGGCCGTCCGGTGGCGACGGTCGGCGTCGCCGACATGGCCCTGATCCTGGCGCTGCACTCGCTCCGCGACGCCTGGCAGATCACCGATCCGCGGCGGACCGGGCCCTCCGACTACGAGCTCCTCGTCGACGCGGTCGCCGCGCGCCCCGCCCTGCACGCCCCGCTGCGCGACGCGGCCGAGTCGCTCGGCGCCGTGCCGACCGCCGCGCCGTTCCTGCACGCGCTCGGCGTCCCGGCCCGGGCGGGCGAGGCCCCGGCCGATCAGCTGCGCGCCTGGCGGCTCGGCGCCCTCTCGCGGCACGCCGCGGCCGGCTGGGTGGAGGCCCTGCGCGCCGCCCCCGCCGCACGCCGGCCGGCACTCCTGCGCCGCGCCCTCTTCCCCTCCGGCTCCGCCCTGCGCGCCGCCGACCCGAGCATCGGACCGCGCCGCCGCGACGCCGTGGCGGGCTGGTGGCGCCGCTTCCGCCGCGGTGTCCGCACCGCTCCCGAGGCCTGGCGACTCCTCCGGCAGGCCGACCACGGCGCGGATCGGACCCCCGCATGACCCGGGATCTCACGATCGCGCCGTTCGGTCTCGGCGTGCGCCTGAGCTTCGACGACACCGTTCCCGAGGCCCTGATCGCGAGGTTCCAGGAGTCGTGGAGTGACGTGACCGACGTCGCGGAACGCCCGGGCTCCGCGCACCGGGTCTCCCTGACCGAGCCCGAGGGCGTCGCGGGCGTCATCGCCCAGCCGACCGAGGAGGCGCTCGCGGAGCACCTCGGCGCGGCGCTGACCGTCGCCGCCGTCGACGCCTGCCGCGGGCGGCTGCTCAGCATCCACGCGTCCGCCCTGGCCCTCCCCGACGGGCGGGTCGTCGCGTTCACCGGCCGCCCCGGCGCGGGCAAGTCGACGCTGATCAGCCTGGCCGGCCGCCGCTTCGGCTACCTCACCGACGAGACGGCCGCCGTCCGCCGCGACGGGACGGTCCTGCCGTTCCGGAAGCCGATCGCCCTGCACGCAGGCGGCTCCGGCTGGAAGCGGCACCGCTCCCCCGCCGCGTCGGGGATGCTCCCGCTGCCGGACGCGCCGCTGCGGCTCGCGGGGCTCTGGCTGCTCGCCCGCGACGCCGACGGACCCGACGCGCCGGTGCTCGAGGAGCTCGGCTTCGACGAGGCGCTGCGCGCGCTCCTGCCCGAGCTCAGCTGGTTCGCCGAGCTGCCGTCGGCACTGCACCACCTCGCCGCGCTGGTCGACGCGATCGGCGGCGTGCGGCGGCTCCGCTACCGCGAGGCGGAGTCGGTGCTGCCGCTCCTGGACGGCGTCGGCGAGCCGGCGGTCGTCGTCGAGGGGCCGGTCGTCGTCGAGGAGCCGGAGCGCGCCGCGTCCGCGGAGGGCGCTCCCGGCGGCTACCGCCGCGACGCCGGCACGGAGTGGATCGAGCGAGACGGCGTCGTCTCCTGCCTGCGCGGGAGCCTCGTCGAATCGCTGACCGGCATCGCTCCGGCGCTCTGGCGCACTCTGGAGCGGCCGGCGAGCCTCGAGGAGCTGACGGCGGCCGTCGTCGCCGAGCACGGCGCGCCGCCCGACGGCGACGCGCGCCACGCCGTCCGGGCGGTGCTCGCCGAGCTGGTCGAGCGCGGACTCGTCGAGCGGGTCCCGCCCCGGGCATGAGACCGGGCGGCACCACCCGATCAGAACCACCCGATCAGGACTGAAGGGGCTCCGAGCCGCCGGCTCGGAGCCCGAGGGCTCAGGGCTGCGGGGTGTTCTCGCCGACCGAGCCTCGAGCGAGGAACAGGTCGAGCAGGTTCACCACGCCCAGCGCCCGGATGTACAGCGCGGCGACGTCGAACCGGCGGGCCGGCAGGCTGTCCCAGGCGGCCGGCCCGGGCGGGTTGGTCGAGCGGTTCTGCGCGTTGACGTCGATGTTGATCAGCGTCGTGAGCGCGGAGAACAGCGGGGTCAGCAGGGCCGACTGCACCGAGGCGATCAGCGGCGTGAGCGTCGTGTTGAGCAGCGTGTTCAGCAGGCCGTTGATCGTGGCCACGACGGCCCCGGTCGCCGCGGAGAGCGGAACGCCGTTGACCAGGATGTTCGCCTGGAGCCGGGTCGTCAGCGTGCTGACCAGCGCGGTCGTGAAGGTGTTGATCGCGGCGGCCGGAAGCGCGAGGTTGTTGTCGACGAACAGCGTCGAGTTCGGCGGCAGGCTGTTGAAGTAGGCCGAGTAGGTGCCGAACGGCGTGTTGCCGGGCTGGCCCGGCGCGGGGCCCAGCAGCGACAGGAGGTCGACGGTGATCGTGGCCGGCGTGACGCCGAGCTGCGCCTGGATCGGCTGGGCGCCGCCGGGGATGTTGCCGGCGAAGATCGCCGTGCTGTTCACCGTGATCGGGAGGATCGGCAGCGACAGCGCGGACACCAGGCCGAGCGTCGCCGTGACCGCGGCCACGATCGACGCGAGCACCGGTGACGCCAGCACCAGGTTCAGCCGCGTCACCTGGTAGTCGCGCTGGATGTTGAGCGTGCTCGGCACGCAGGCCGACTGGATCGCGGCGCGGCCGGTGACGGCGCCGATCTGCAGCCGGAGGTCAGTGACCTGCCCGACGAGGTTCGAGGCGAGCGTGCCGCCGATGCCGGTGAGGATCCGCCGCAGGTCGAGGGTGGCGAAGTCGGGGAACGTCGCCGACGCCGGATTGAGCTCGAGCTGCCCCTGATTGTCGACCGCTCCCGCCGCTCCGCGGCTGTTGCCGTCGATGTTCGCGAAGGCGTACTGGTCGAGGACGCCGACACCGCTGGGCGCGGCGACCGAGAGCAGCGTCGAGAGGGCGCCGGTCAGGCCGGTCGCGTTGATCTGCAGCGTGTTCAGCGCCGCGACGCTCGTCGTCCCGAACCGCGTGGAGGTGGGCGTGCTCTGGTCGGGCACGAGCGCGCGCTCGCCCTGCAGGGTGGCGACGTTGTCGAGGTTCACCCCGCCGAGGAATCCGCTCAGCAGGATGCCGCGCGCCTGCGCCCGGAACAGCGTCCCGACGGGGTAGCAGCTGACCGAGGCCGCGGAGGCGGACTGCGCGACCATGATCGCCGGCACCGACCAGGCGGCACCCGCGACGACCGTGCGTCGCGTGACCCCGAGGCCGTTGCTCCCGGGCTTCCTGGTCTTCTTCTCGCTGATCCCGGAGGATTCGAGCGGATGAGACTCCGTCATGTGCGGCCCTTTCCCGGGATGCTCGACAGATCACCCTCGTGGTGGTGTCGGTGGCGAATGTAGCGAAGGAATTCCGGGGAGAGAGCCTCTGGCGGATTTCTACTCCTCCTGGCGCTGATGCGCGGTGACGGAGGATCGGAGAGAATCGTCTCTCCGAGTCGTATTCCGATATCGGCTGCGGAAAGAGGAGAAGCGGATGCTGCCAGCCGATCCCCGCGCGCGACGCTGGCGCCGGCATCCCGACACCGCTTTCGTCGACGACGGCGAGCGCGTCCTGGTGCTCCCCCTCGGCACCTCGCCGCTGGGCGGTCCCGCCGCCCTGCGGGCGAGCGTCGCGGAGACCTGGCGGGAGCTCGGCGACGACCCGCAGGACTTCGCCGTCCTCGCCTCCCGTCTCGCCGAGCTGCATACCGCCGCGGCGGCGGAGATCGAGGACGACCTCGCCGCGATGCTCGCCGAGATGGAGCAGCTGCTGCTCGTCGAGGGCTCCGACGGCGGCGACGCCGACGACGGGGCCGCGCGGTGAGGGCGAGCGTGATCGTCCCCAGCTACGCGGGCGCCGACCGGCTGCCCCGCCTGCTCACCGCCCTCGCCGCGCAGTCGCACGCCGAGCTCGAGGTCGTCGTCGTCCTCGACGGCGTCGTCGACGGCAGCGAGCGCGTGCTCGACGGCTTCCCCGTCCGCCGGGTCGTGCTGCCGGAGAACCGCGGGCGCTCGGCCGCCCTGAACGCCGGCTTCGCGGCGGCGACCGGCGCGGTGCTGATCCGCTGCGACGACGACCTCGAGCCGCCGCCGGGCTGGGCCGCCGCGCACGTCGCCGCGCACGCGGGCGATCCGGTCGGCGTCGTCGGCCTCTGCCCCAACGCCTACCCCGACTCGGCCTACGCCCGCGCCTACGGCCGCGACGCCGACGCCCGCTTCCGCGCGCACGCGGCGGCCGCTCCCCCGGAGAGCGCCTGGCGGCTCTGGGGCGGCAACGTCTCGGTGACCCGCGCCGTCTTCGACCGGGTCGGCGACTACGGCACCGAGTACCGCGAGTACGGCTGGGAGGACGTCGACTGGGGCTACCGCCTGCACCGGCTCGGCCTGCCCGTGCGGCTCGTGCCGGGCGCCGAGGCCCTGCACCACGGAGCCTCGACGAGCACCGCGATCCGCAGTCGTCGCGCGTTCCTCTCCGGCGCGGCGCGGCGCACCTTCGAGCGGCTGCACCCGGAGGAGGTGCGCCCGCCGGCCCCGCCCGCCGGAGTCTGGGACCGCGCGGTCGGCGCGCTCGCCCGCGTCGAGACCGAGGAGCGGCTCGCCCGCCTCGCCGGCGGGATCGACGCCGTCCTGCCCGCCGTTCCGCGGGCGATCGGCCGGAAGCTGGTCGCGGTCGCGGTCGAATCGGCCGCGATCGCCGGCTACCGGCGGGCCGCCCGGCGCTGACCCGCGGGGCGAGCGGCAGCGCGCCCGAGGTGCTTAGGTGGCGCGCATGCGAGTGCTGTTGATCGGCGGGGCGGGCTACATCGGCAGCCACACCGCCGTCGCGCTCCTGGACGGCGGGCACGAGGTCCTCGTCGTCGACGACCTGTCCCACTCGAGCGCCGGGACCGTCGAGGCCGTCCAGACGCTGACCGGAGCGCGCGTTCCGCTGCTGGTCGCCGACGCGAGGGACGAGGAGCGGGTCGCTCGCTTCGTCCGCGAGCACGACCCCGTCGACGCCCTGGTGCTGCTCGCCGGGCTCAAGGCGGTGGGCGACTCGGTCGCCCGGCCGCTGGAGTACTACGCCGTCAACCTGGGGCTGGCGATGGCCGCCTTCTCGGTCGCCGCGGCCGCCGATATCCGCACGATCGTCTTCTCCAGCTCGGCCGCGGTCTACCGCGGCGACGGGCCGATGCCGCTCGCGGAGGAGGCGCCGACCGGGCTCGACCTGGCCAACCCGTACGGCAAGACCAAGCGGGTGATCGAGGAGATCCTCACCGACCTCGCCCGCGCCGATCCCGGCCTGCGCGCCGTCAGCCTGCGCTACTTCAACCCGGTCGGGGCGCACCCGTCCGGGCTGCTCGGCGAGGACCCGGACGCGGCGGCGAGCGGGCTGATGCCGCTGGTCTCGCGCGCGGCGGCCGACCCGGAGCGGGCGGTCGACGTGTTCGGCGACGACTACGAGACGCCGGACGGATCGGGCCTGCGCGACTACATCCACGTCGCCGATCTCGCGGCCGGGCACGTCGCCGCGCTCGAGCACGCGGCCGCCGGCCACGCGGTCTACAACCTGGGCACGGGGACGCCGACCAGCGTCCTGGAGCTGATCGCCGCGTTCGAGGCCGAGAGCGGCGCCGTCGTCCGCCGGCGCACCGCCGCCCGCCGGCCCGGCGACGTGGCCGCGAGCTGGGCCGACCCGGGCAAGGCCGCCCGCGAGCTGCACTGGACCGCGACGAGGACGATCGGCGAGGCCGTGCGCGATCAGTGGCACCGGCAGACGGCCGGCCGGACGCTCGCCCGCTGACCCTCCCGACAGCCGCTCCGATATCGGCGGGAAAGGCGATCGCCGACGATTGCCCGGCGATTCTCGACAGCTTTCGAATGCTCATCGAGCCGTGATGAATGACAGAGAGGAATCACCTCCGTCATTCTGCGACGGCTCCTCTGTCTTCTTCTTCTCCGGCGATATCAGGCGATTAGCCTCCAAGGCATCGTGACCCCTCTGACGGGGGCGACGGGCTGACGTGAGATCAGCATTCATCACGGGGAACGGGGCCCATCATCACTGCCTTCATCGAAGTGACCGATCGGCAGCGAGCGAGCGCGGCGACCGGTCCGGGCCTGATCGTGCACGAGTGGGTCGAGCGCCGCGGCGGAGCCGAGCGCGTCCTCGAGGCGATGACCGAGGCCTTCACCGACGCCGACGTCCGCGTGCTCTGGAGCGACGCGGACGCGGTGGTCGGCCGTCCCGTCACCGAGTCGTGGCTCGCGCGGACTCCGCTGCGCCGCCACAAGATCCTGGCCCTGCCGGCGATGCTGCCGACCTGGCGCCTGCCGCTCGGCGCCGCGCACGAGTGGGTGCTGGTGAGCTCGCACCTCTTCGCCCACCACGTGCGGACGACCGCGCCGACGAAGAAGCTCGTCTACGCGCACACCCCGGCCCGGTACATCTGGGAGCCCGACCGCGACGGCCGCGGCAGCAGCCGGTCGGCCCGCGCCGCCAGCATGCTGCTGAAGCCGATCGACCGGCACCGGGCCGGCGAGGCGACCTCGATCGCGGTCAACAGCCGCTTCACCGGCGAGCGGGTCGCCGACGCCTGGCACCGGCCGTCGCGCGTCATCTACCCGCCGGTGAACACCGAGGTCCTCCAGGCGATCACCGACTGGCGAGCCCCGCTGAACGACGACGAGCTGCGGATCCTCGACTCCCTCTCCCGGCCGTACCTCCTCGGGGCGTCCCGCTTCGTGCCGTACAAGCGGCTGGAGAAGGTGATGGACGCGGGCGTGCGGACCGGGCTCCCCGTCGTCATCGCCGGCCACGGGCCGTGGGAGGCGCGGCTGCGCGCCTACGCCGCGGAGATCGCCGCCGACGTGACGTTCGTGATCTCGCCGTCGGACGAGCTGATCCGCGCGCTCTACGCCCAGGCGCTCGTCTACGTCTTCCCGGCCGTCGAGGACTTCGGGATCATGCCCGTCGAGGCGATGGCCTGCGGCACCCCGGTCATCGGCACCGACATCGGCGGCGTCCGGGAGAGCGTCGCGCTCGCCGGCGGCGGCGTGACCGGCGACCTCGAGGGGCGCGCCGACTGGAACGACCTGCTGCAGCGCGCCACCGACCTCGACCCGGCCTGCTTCCGCGAGCGCGCCGGCGTCTTCTCCCGCTCCCGCTTCATCGAGGAGCTCCAGGACTGGGTGGCCGAGCAGCTCGACTGACGCGCGGCCGTGGACCGACGAGCGCGGTGCTGGCATCCCAGCTGACCGACCAGCGCGGTCTGCTGGCCTTCATGCTGATCGAGTAGCCCGCGCAGCGGGCGTATCGAGATCCACCACCGTCAGAACGCGAGTCTGCAGACCAGCCCCGCTGACGACGCCGGGTCTCGATACGCCCCTCCGGGGCTACTCGACCAGCATGCGCGCGCGCCGCAGCGTCTCTCGACGAGCGCGGCCCCTCATGCTGATCGAGTAGCCCGCGCAGCGGGCGTATCGAGATCCGCCGCCGCTAGAACAGCCCGCGCGGCGACTCCACCGAGGCGAGGACGCCGGGGGCCGCCACGATCGTCAGGCGGGCGACCTCGTCGGCCGTCAGCTCGGGCAGGCGCTGCGCGAGGTCGAGGAAGCGCTCGACCTCCGCCTCCTCGAGCAAGTCGGCGGCGAGGGTGCGGAACTTCGCGACGTACTGCTCGCGGGTGAACGGGTGCGCGCCGAGCGGGTGCGCGTCCGCCACCGCGATCTCGTCCACGATCGTCGTGCCGTCGGTGAGCAGGATCTCGACGCGCGCGCCGAACGCCTTCTCGGCCGGGTCGGTCGAGTGGTAGCGGCGGGTCCACTCCGCGTCCTCCTCCGTCGTCGTGCGCTGCCAGAGCGCGACGGTGTCGGGGCGGGCGGCGCGCTCGGGGGCGTAGCTGCGCTCGTGGTGCCAGGCGCCGTCCTGCAGCGCGACCGCGAAGATGTACGGCACGGAGTGGTCCAGCGTCTCGCGGGACGCCGTCGGGTCGTACTTCTGCGGGTCGTTCGCGCCGGAGCCGATCACGTAGTGGGTGTGGTGCGAGGTGTGCAGGACGATCCGCTCGACGCGCTCGGGATCGGCGGCCTCGGGGTGCGCGTGGTGCAGGCGGCGGGCCAGGTCGATCAGCGCCTGCGCCTGGTACTCGGCCGAGTGCTCCTTCGTGTAGGTGTCGAGGATCGCCCGCTTGGCCTCGCCCGCGTCGGGCAGCGGTACGTCGTAGGAGGCGTCGGGGCCGTCGAGCAGCCAGGCGATCACGCCGTCCTCGCCCTCGTAGATCGGCGACGGGCTGGTCTCGCCGCGCATCGCCCGGTCGACGGCCTCGATCGCCGCCTTGCCGGCGAAGGCGGGGGCGTACGCCTTCCAGCTCGAGATCTCGCCCTTGCGCGACTGCCGGGTCGCGGTGGTGGTGTGCAGCGCCTGGGCGATCGCCTGCTCGATCACGGCGACGTCGAGGCCGAGCATCGTGCCGAGTCCGGCCGCGGCCGAGGGGCCGAGGTGCGCGACGTGGTCGATCTTGTGCCGGTGCAGGCTGATCGCGCGGACGAGGTCGACCTGGATCTCGTAGCCGGTGACGATGCCGCGGACCAGCCGGGCGCCGTCGATGCCCGCGTGCTGGGCGACGGCGACCAGCGGCGGGATGTTGTCGCCGGGGTGCGAGTACTCGGCCGCGAGGAAGGTGTCGTGGTAGTCGAGCTCGCGGACCGCGACGCCGTTCGCCCAGGCGGCCCACTCGGGCGAGACGCGGCGGCCCGGGTCGACGCCGAACACCGTCGCGCCCTCGCCGCCGATGGAGGCGGGGTGGGCCAGCGCCTGCGAGCGCGCGGCGACGACGGGGCGGCGCACCAGCGACGCGGCGGCGACGGCCGCATTGTCGATGACGCGGTTGACGACCATCTCGGCGACCTCGGCCTCGACCTCGACGGGATCGGCGGCGACCTCGGCCAGGGCGTGCGCGAGCTGCCCGTGGCGCGGGAGGTCCTCGTCGCTGCGGTGGACGCGGACGTGGTGTTCGTGCACGGGGGCTCCTTCGGCTCGTCCCTGCCAATCTAGCGGCGGGGCCGCCGGGCAGACTGTCGGCATGACCGCCACCCGCGTGGCCGCGTTCGACTGCGGCACCAACTCCCTCCGGCTCCTGATCGCGGACGTCGAGGACGGCCGCCTCGTCGACGTCCTCCGCCGCACCGAGCTCGTCCGGCTCGGCCACGGCGTGGACCGCACCGGCCGCTTCGACCCGGAAGCGCTCGAGCGGACCCTCGCCGTGATCCGCGAGTACGCGGAGCTGGTCCGCGAGGCCGGCGCCGAGCGCGTCCGCTTCGTCGCCACCTCCGCCACCCGCGACGCGGCCGACCGCGAGGACTTCCTCGGCGCGGTCGAGCGGATCATCGGCGTCCGCCCCGAGACGATCAGCGGCGAGGAGGAGGCGGCCCTCTCCTTCCGGGGCGCGCTCTCGGCCGTCGACGCGCCCCGGCCCGTCCTGGTCGTGGACCTCGGCGGCGGCTCGACGGAGCTGGTGCTCGGTGGAGCCGAGAAGACGGTGCCGCTCGGCGGAGCGGAACCGGAGCAGGCGCACTCGATGGACGTCGGCAGCGTCCGGCTCACCGAGCGCCACCGCGTCGGCGGGGGTGCGCCGGCCGAGGAGCAGCGGGCCGCGATCCGCGCCGACGTCCGCCGCGCACTGGCCGCCTCCCCCGTCGACCTCTCGGCCGCGCGCAGTGTCGTCGGCGTCGCGGCGACGGTCCTGACCGTCACCGCGCACGTCCTCCGCCTCGAGGCCTACGACCGCGATGCGCTCGAGGCGACCCTGCCGATCCGCGACGTCCTCGCCGCCTGCGACGAGCTCGCCGCGCTCTCCCCCGCCGAGACCGCCGCCCTCCCCTACGTCCGCGCCGGCCGCGAGGACGTCCTCGGCGCCGGCGCCGCCGTCTGGGCCGAGGTCCTCCGCGCCGTCCAGGAGGCCTCCCCCGCCGTGACGACGGTGACGACGACCGCCCACGACATCCTCGACGGCCTGGCCCTCACCCTCTGACACCCTGCACCTCTGATCCCCCTCCGCGAGATGCCACTTATGAGCGCGACACGCCGCAGAACGAGCGCACAAGTGGCATCTCGCGGGGAGGGTCAGCGCGTGAGGGTGCTGCCGGAGTCGTGGGGGAGGCGGGCGGCGGCGATCAGGGGGACGAGGGTCAGGACGGCGAGCGTCAGGAAGGCGAAGCGGTAGGGGACGAGGCCCGGGCCGAACGCGGAGCCCGCGGCCAGCGCGATGCCGCCGGCGGCGACGCCGAAGCCCGCGGCGATCTGCTGGGTCGTCGCGCTGAGGGTGTTCGCGCCGGACATCCCCTCGGGCGCCACCTCGGCGAAGGTGACCGTGTTGTAGGCGGTGAAGCCGGCCGAGCGCGCGACCCCGCTGAGCACCAGCAGCGCCACGATCGCCGGGATCGGCACGTCCGGATCGAGGAACGCCATCGCGACCATGCAGGCGATGCCGACGACGTTCGCCGCGACGAGCACCCCGCGGAAGCCCACCGTGTGCAGGAGCCAGGTCGTCGCCGGCTTGATCGCCAGATTGCCGACGAAGAGCGCGAGCACGATCGAGCCGGCCTGCACCGCGTTCCAGCCGAAGGCGTCCTGGAAGAGCAGCGGCAGCAGGAACGGCACCGCGTTGATCGTCGCCCGGTAGAGCGAGCCGCTCGCGTTCGCCACCCGGAACGTGGAGAAGCGGAACGCGTCCAGCGGCACCAGCGGGTGCGGCGTGCGGCGCAGGTGCCGCACCGCGACGGCGGTGACGAGCGCGCCGGTCACGGCCAGGCCGAGCGCGACGGTGTCCGAGCCGCTGCCGGTCACGAAGCCGGTCGCGCCGACCAGCGCGCCGAGTCCGACCGCGACCAGGAGCAGGCCGACGACGTCCAGCGGAGGCGGTGCGGCCTCGACGCCGGCCGGGATGATCCGCCGCGCAATCACGAAGGCGACGACGCCCAGCGGCAGGTTGATCAGGAAGATCCAGTGCCACGAGGCGTAGGTCGTCAGCAGCCCGCCGACGAAGGGCGCGAGGATCGGCGCGACCAGCCCCGGCCAGACCAGGATCGCGATGGCGCGGATGATCCCCTCCCGCGGCGTGACGCGCAGCACCGCGAGCCGGCCGACGGGCACCATCAGCGCGCCGCCGACGCCCTGCAGCACGCGGGCCGTCACGAGCAGCGGCAGGGTCGGGCTGAGCGCGCAGAGCAGCGAGGCGAGCGTGAACACCGCGATCGCGGTCGTGAAGACCCGGCGCACGCCGAAGCGCTCGCTCAGCCAGCCGGAGGCGGGGATCAGCACCGCGACGGTCAGCAGGAACGCGGTGACGGTGATCGCGACGGCGGCGGAGTCGACGCCCAGGTCGGCGCCGATCGCGGGCGCCGCGGTGGTGACGATCGTCGCGTCGAGGTTCTCCATGAAGAAGCAGCCCGCGACGAGGAAGGCGATCGCGCGCTGACGGCGGGGATCCAGGGCGGGCCTCCTGCGGGGACGGGTGCGGCGGGGCGGGCGCCGGGACGACAAGGGCGAGCGTAGCGCGCGGCCCGGCAGCGACTCCGCCTCCACCGCATCCGGGCCCGGTACCGTCGAGGGCATGAGCGACTCCGAGAACCGCACCGTCCAGCTCCGCCGCTACGAGCTCGTCGACGGGGTGATGGACGACTTCCTGTCCTGGTACCGGGCGAAGATCGTCCCCGCCCGCGCCGCGCACGGCTTCACGATCGAGTTCGCCTTCGCCGACCGCGAGGTGAACGAGTTCGTCTGGGCCGTCAGCACCCCGGGCGACGCGGAAGCGTTCGCCGAGATCGAGAAGACCTACCTCGCCTCCCCCGAGCGCGAGGCCGCCTTCGCCGGCGAGCCGACCCGCGTGGCCGTCCACCACGTCCGGCTCGTCGAGCGCATCGTCTGACCGGGGCGGGGCGGCTCCTCGTCAGAAGATCCGGATGCGGAAGCGATCCGCAACCGTCCTGAGGTCGTCATCGGTGACGAGGACGGGCTCGACGGCACCCACGAGCACACGGTGCGCGTCGGGGTGGTCGAGCCAGAGCGCTCTGCACCACGCGGCGCCGTGCTTGCTGCCGAAGTGGACGCCGAGCGGTGTCCCGCCGGTGTCGAGTGTCAGTCCATGCAGATGCTCGGCGATCCGGGTCGTGACGGCGCGATCCTCGGAGCGCAGTGTGCCGGTGGTGAGGTGCGGGACCTGGAGTTCGGCGAGGAGTGTGCCGATCGCGCGCTCGATCGACGCGAGCGAGTCGGGGTGCTCGACGTCGACGAGCCATCCCGAGTCCGGGAGCGCGGCGAGGATCATCGCCCGGTCGTAGCGCCAACCCGCGGGGACCGCTCCGAGGCCCATGAAGTCTCGCTCGGACCACTCGCGCGCGATCTCCTCGACGTACTCCTCGAGCGTGACCCCGGCGTAGTCGGCGTCTCGAGCGAGTGCGTCGTCGATGCCGTTGGCCCGTTTGAAACCGGAGAGCACCTCGGCGTACGCCGCCGACCGAGTCTCGGCGAGGTAGAACGTCTGGCCGAGCACGTCGTAGCGTCCCCACTCGTGACGGGATCGCGCCGCGGCGTCACGAGGAGCCCCCGACAGCGGCGGGTGGACCCTCTTGCCGACGTGGTACCCCTGGGCTCCCGGGTCCGAGACGAGTCGGAGTCCGGTGACCGAGCAGGTACGAGCGGCCGTCACGCGTCGGCGGTTCCGGCGATGAAGGACTCGACGGCCGCGGCGACATCGCTGTGGCGCCCCTCGCGGATCGCGGTGATCGGCGTGCTCTCACCGAGGTGCGGGTTCCCTCCGATGAACCACTGCCGTGCGACGTGGTCGCCGTCGGCAGCGGAGAGAAGCGTCCACTGACGATGCGCGAAGATCAGCCGGTTGGCGGCCTCCGAGCGCGGCTCCGGTCCGTCGGCCTTGGCCCAGCGGAGGGGCAGCTTGCGATCCTTCGTTCCCGCCAGGCCTGCCACGAGCGTCGGGCCCAGGGCCGCAGTGAGCTCGCGTGCGATGTCATGGATGTCCATGCGCAGGGTGCGACCGTGCTGAGCAGCGGGGGTGAGGATCTCCATGCAGGGAAGCCTACTCACGAGGCCCCCTGAAAACCACCGGAATACCACCGTGCGCAGTGAGCCTTCGACACGGTGAGCGCGGCTGAGCGGCTCGGAGGTCCAGCGGTGGAGCGGCACTCCGCGAAGGTCGGAGAATCACGATGCCGGCGCCTCTCGCTAGCCCCGGGCGCGGCGCGCGACGGCGAGGACGGCTCGGAGCGCCAGGGAGCCGACGGCGACCGAGGCGACGGTGCCGAGCAGCCGCGGCAGGACGTGCTTCGGCGAGTCGACACCTTCGCGGTCCTTCGGTGACGCCAGTGCCGCGGGCTGCAGGGTGCGGCCGTTGGCGCCCGCCTCGGCCATGTGCGCGAGCCGGCGGAGCGTCTCGATGTTGCGCACCCAGAGGAACGAGTGCAGCAGCGGCTTCGGGATCAGCGTGCCCGGGCCCTTCACCGCCGTCTCGTGGATGCGGACCCTGCAGCCGTCGCGGTGCGGCTCGACCTCGAGGCGGACGCGCGCCTCGCCCATCGGCCAGCCGGCCGCCTGGATGATGAAGCGGCTCGACGGGTCCCACTCGAGGACCGTCGTCTCGTCGTCGATCACCAGCGGCCAGACTCCGAAGGAGTGGTGCAGCTTCGAGCCGACGTGCGGCCAGTCGCGGCCGACCCGGCGCATCCGGGACGAGCCGACGACCCAGGAGGGGAAGAGCCAGCCGGACGCGAAGACGGCGAAGACGGACTCGGGCGGGCAGTGGAAGACGCGGGTGTTGCGGGACATCGCGGGCTCCTTGTCGTGAGGGCGGGGTCGGGTGGGTCGTGCCGCCCGACCCTCAGGGTGTCAGATCGGGCGAGCGGTTCTGATCGGGCGAGGGCGACAGATCAGGCGCCCGCCGGATCCCGAACTCGTGCCGGAGCGCGCTGCGGGCGGCGTGCCAGCCGGCCATTCCGTGCACGCCCGGGCCGGGCGGCGTCGAGGACGAGCAGAGGTAGAGCCCCTTCGCGGGCGTGCGCCACGGGTCGGAGGAGGGGATCGGCCGCGAGAGCAGCTGCGCGACGCTCGCCGCTCCGGCCGCGATGTCGCCGCCGATGTAGTTCGGGTTCCAGGCCTGCATGTCGCGGGCCGTCATCGAGGACACGGCGAGGACGCGGTCGCGGAAGCCCGGGGCGAAGCGCTCGATCTGCGCGGTGATCGCCTCGCGCTGGTGCGCCGGCGAGTCGCGCGGCACGTGCGTGTAGGCCCAGAGGACCTGCTTGCCCTCCGGCGCGCGGGTCGGGTCCAGCACGGAGGGCTGCGAGACCAGCACGTACGGGTTCTCGCTGTGCCGGCCCTGGACGACGTCGCGCTCGGCCGCGGCGATCTCGGCGCGGGTGCCGCCGACGTGCAGGGTGCCGGCTCCGGCGAGCTCCGGGTCGGTCCAGGGGACGGGACCGTCCAGCGCGAAGTCGACCTTGGCGACGCCGTTGCCGTAGCGGAACATCCGCAGCGCGGAGGCGTAGGGGCCGGGCAGGCGGTCGCCGGCGAGCGCGAGGAGGGCCCTCGGCGTGAGATCGAGCAGCACGGCGCGCGCGCTCGGCAGCTGGGAGAGCGAGGTGATCTCCACCCCGGTCTCGATGGTGCCGCCGTGGGCGCGGAGGTCGTCCGCCATGGTGTCGACGATCGCCTGGCTGCCGCCGACCGGCACCGGCCAGCCGCGCGCGTGCGCGTAGGAGCCGAGCGCGAGCGCCGCGGCGGCCGTGGACAGGCTCGGCATCGGCCGGATCGCGTGCGCCGCGACGCCCGCGAACATGGCGGGCGCGACCTCCTCGCGGAACCGCGCGTTCCAGAGCGGCGAGCCCTGCTCGAGCACGCGCAGGCCGAAGCGGAGCAGCACCGAGGGGTCGGTCGGGATCTTGAGCAGCGCGTCGTTCGTGAAGCCCGCGACGCGGTCGGCGCGCTCGGCGAGCGGACCCATCAGCGAGCGCCAGGCCGCACCGTCGCGCCCGAGCGCCGCGGCGGTCCGCTCGAGGTCGCGGTAGGCGATGCCCGAGCGGCCGCCGTCGAGCGGGTGCGCGTAGGAGATCTCGGGCAGCCGCAGGTCGATCCTCCGGTCGAGCTGGAACCGGCGGAAGAACCCGGAGGCGAGCGCCATCGGGTGCACGGCCGAGCCGATGTCGTGGTGGAAGCCGGGCAGCGTCAGCTCGGCGGTCCGGGCGCCGCCGCCGAGGGTCTCGTTGCGCTCGTAGACCGCGACCGAGAGCCCGGCGCGGGCCAGGGTGACAGCGGCGGAGAGCCCGTTGGGGCCGGAGCCGACGACGACGACGTCGACCACGTCACTTCCTCCGCAGGGCCGCGACCGCGCCGACCAGGCCGGCCGCGCCGAGCACGGCCGCTCCGGCGTAGCTCGCCGCGCGGTGGCGGATCATCCAGATCTGCGGCGTCATCGTGTGCGCGCGGTCGCTGAAGAGGCCGCGGGCGCCGTGGTCGCCGGGGACCGGCTCGTAGACGTTGTTCGGAAGCATCGGCTCCTTCTTGTCCGGCGCCTGCTGGCCGTCGAAGGCGCTGCGGGCCAGGTACCAGTCCATGAAGGCGCCGGCGAAGCGGTCGCCCAGGATGGTGCCGGCCGTCGGCTCGCCGACCCAGGTGCGCCGGCGCGGCTTGTCGGCGACGTCGGCGATCGCGATCGCGCCGACCTCGGGCTCGTAGATCGGCGGCACCGGCTGCGGGTGGTGCGGCAGCTGCGACTTCACCCAGTTGAACTGGATGGTGTTGAGCGCGGGCATGTCGACCTCGGACAGCTTGATCCTGCTCTTGGAGTGCAGCAGCTCGGCGGTGACCGCCTCGGTGAAGCCGCGGGCGCCGAACTTCGAGGCGCAGTAGGCGGCCTGGAGCGGGATGCCCCGGTGCGCGAGCGCCGAGCCGACCTGGATGACGTGACCGCGGCCGCGCGGGGTCATCCGCGAGAGCGCCGCGCGGGTGCCGTTGACGAAGCCGAAGAAGTTGACCGCGACGGCGCGCTCGAAGTCGGCCGGCTCGGTCGAGAGGAACTCGCCGAAGACGCCGACCATCGCATCGTTGACCCAGAGCTCGATCGGCCCGAGCTCGGCCTCGATCCGGTCGGCGGCCGACTCGACGGCCTCGCGGTCGGCGACGTCGGTCGGGATGGTCAGACCGCGGCGGCCGGCCTGCTCGATCTCGGCCAGCGTGGCCGCGAGACCGTCCTCGCCGCGGGCGAGCACGGCGACGTCCCAGCCGCGGGAGGCCAGCTCGCGGACGGTGGCGCGGCCGAGACCGGCGGTGCCACCGGTGACGACGGCGACGCCGCGGCTCATGCGCGGGCTCCGGGGGCGGGGGTGCGGGGGTTCTGCGTCATGGTCGAGCTCCTTCGTGAGGGCGCCGGAGGCGGCTTGCTGCTCCTCCACGGTAGGCGGCACCGGAGGCGCGCCGCGCGGGGTTGCGCACGATCGGTGGGAGCATCGCAGGACCACCGCCTGGGGAGGAGCCTCGGCCACCTCCCGATCCGTCCAGCGATCATCCAGACCGCACCCAGACGTCGGCGCCAGACTGACCGCCGCCGCGCCCCGCGCGACCCCGCCCCTCGACGACCGGACCGACCCATGAACGCACTCCTCGGGCTCAGCCTCGTCTCCGGTCCGGTGGTGGTCGCGGTCTACGCGGTGTCGGGTCTCGCCCTGCTCCTGCTCGTCCTCGCCTTCGCGCGCTCCGCCCGCCGCGGTCGCCGCCGCCGCCTGGCGCTGGCCGCGGCCGTCCTGCTCCTCGGCCTGCTCGGCGGCTGGGCGCTCGGCGGACTGCTCGGCGGCACCGGCGGACTCTTCGGCGTCGACTTCACCCCCGTCACGCGGGTGTGGATCGGGCTCGGTCTGGGCGGACTCGCCGTGGCGCTGATCGTCCTGGTGCACGCCCTCGTCCGCCGGCGCGGCCGGCGGGTGCTGGCCTCGGCGCTCGTCGGCGTCCTCGTCGTCGCGACCGCGGCGATGACCGTCAACATCGACTTCGGCCAGTACCCGACCGTCCGCAGCCTCCTGGGCATCAGCGCCTACCCGACCGTGGCCGATCCGATCCCGACGCCCGCCGGCGAGCACGCCTCGCTCGACAGCTGGACCGCCCCCGCCGGGATGCCGACCGCGGGCAGCGTCACCAACGTGGCGATCCCCGCCACGAAGTCCGGCTTCCCCGCCCGGGACGCCGTCGTGTACCTCCCGCCGGCCGCCCTGACCGAGGACCCGCCGCTGCTGCCGGTGATGATGATGCTCTCCGGCCAGCCCGGATCGCCGTCCGACCCGCTCGCCGTCGAGCACCTGCAGCAGACCCTGGACACCTACGCGGCCGCGCACGCCGGCCTCGCCCCGATCGTGGTCTCGCCCGACCAGCTCGGCGACCCGACGGCGAACCCGATGTGCATCGACTCGCCGCTCGGGAACTCCGCGACCTACCTCACCGTCGACGTGCCGAACTGGATCCGCGCCAACCTGCCCGTCCTCGGCGACGCGCAGCACTGGGCGATCGGCGGCCTCTCGCAGGGCGGCACCTGCGCGATCCAGCTCGGCGCCGGCTACCCGCAGCTCTTCGGCAACATCGTCGACGCCTCCGGCGAGCTCGCCCCGACGCTCGGCGACGACGCGACCACGATCCAGCAGGGCTTCGGCGGCGACGCGGCGGCGTACGAGGCGGCCAAGCCCGCGGCGATCCTCGCGAAGAACGCGCCCTACAAGGACTCCTTCGCGGTCTTCGGCGTCGGCGCGAACGACACCTCCTTTCTCGCCGGAGTCCAGACCCTGCACGCCGCCGCGCAGGCGGCCGGCATGGACACCGCCTACCTCGAGGTGCCGGACAGCGCGCACGACGCGACGGCGTGGTCGACGACCTTCGACAAGGGCGTCGAGCTGCTGACGGCGCGCTGGAACCTGGTCCCCGCGTCCTAGGCGCTCGCGACCGCCGGCAGCACCCCCGCCGCCGTGCCGGAGACGACGAGATCCGCCCGATCGCGGGTCGCCTCGATCAGGACGGCGTTCGCGCCGTCGACGTCCGCCGCCCAGGCCGACGCCGCCTCCGGAGCGCGACCGAAGGACACGTGCCGGTCGACCAGCCGCTCGAAGCGCTCCGACTCGGGGGTCGCGCAGAACCAGGCCTCGTCGAACTCCGCGCGCAGCAGGGCCCAGGGCCCGTCGTCCACCAGCAGGTAGTTGCCCTCGACCACCACCAGCGTCGCCTCGGGCCGGACGGCGAGCGAGCCCGCCACGCCCTCGTCGACCGTGCGCTCGAACGTCGGCGCGTAGACCACGTGGTCGGTCTCGGCGCCCAGCCGCCGCACCAGGGCGAGGAAGCCCCAGCCGTCGAAGGTGTCGATGGCACCCTTGCGCCCGTGCCGGCCGAGCTCGTCGAGCATCGCGTTCGCCAGGTGGAAGCCGTCCATCGGCACGAAGGCCGCGGTCCCCTCCCCCGCCAGCTCGTTCGCGCGGGCGACCACGGCCCGGGCGAGAGTGGTCTTGCCCGCGCCCGGGCTGCCCGCGAGGGCGAGGACCGCTCGCCGCCCGGACCTGCGGAGCGCGAGCGCCCGGCGGGCCAGCTCGTCGAGGTCAGGCGTCGCCACGGGTGCCCTCGAGCGCGTTGACGAGGAACGCGTGCGCGTGCCGGGCGAGGGCGGGGCCGTCGTTCCAGAGGTTCCGCCAGACGGCGAGGTCGTTCGAGAGCGTCGGCGAGACGACGGCCGAGGAGAAGGACTCGAAGGTGATCGGCCCGCGGTAGTCGATGGCCGCCAGGGCGTGGAAGAAGCTGGTGAAGTCGAGGTGCCCGCTGCCGAGGTAGCCGCGGTGGTTCTCACCGATGTGCACGTAGCCGAGGCGGTCGCCGACGAGCAGCACCGGGCGGAAGAAGTCGTCCTCCTCGATGTTCATGTGGTACGTGTCGAGGTGGATCAGGACGTTGTCGGCGCCGATGTCGTCGGCGAGTCGCAGGGCCTCGGCGGCGGTGTTGATGACGTTGGTCTCGTAGCGGTTGCAGATCTCGAGACCGAGGGTCATGCCCTTGCCGGCGGCCTCCGCGGCGAGGTCCGTCAGCACCGAGACCACGTTGGCGCGGCCCGCGGTCGACAGCGGCGCGCTGTACTTGCCGAGCGCGCTGTAGAGCGCGCCGGTGAAGTGCGTGCCACCGAGCGCATGAGTGGTCTCGAGCGAGTCGGCGAGCAGCTTCGCGCCGCGGGCCACCACCTCCGGGTCGTCGCTGGAGACGTCGGCCGAGAACGCGAGGCCGCGCGAGCAGACGATGCCGAGGTCGTTCGCCTCGAGGGCGGCGCGGGCGGAGGCGGTGTCGAGGTTCTCGACGTCGTGCAGCGAGAGCTCCAGCAGGTCGAAACCGGCGGCCTTCGTCTGCTCGATCGTGCTCGTGACTTCGGCGGGCGTGGTGCCGCCGGCGAAGACGAGGGCGTGCACTCCGAGGGGGTTCGTGGGCATGGTGGTACTCCTGGTTCGGTCGAAGGGTCGAGGTCGAGAGGTCGAGATCGAGAGGTCGGGGGGTCCGGTCGCGGCGTCAGGCCGCGGCGGACCGCGAGGTGTCGAGCAGGCCCGCGAGGAACGCGTGGCCCGAGGTCGCGAGGGCGACCGGGTCGTGCCAGAGCTCGCGCCAGAGGCCCATCGCCTCGGCGGACGCGGTCGGCTGGATCCGCGGCGAGAAGCTCTCGAGCGTGAGCGGGCCGCGGTAGCCGGAGGCCGTGAGCGCCGCGACGAGTCCGGTCCAGTCGGTGCTGCCGGTGCCCAGCTCGCCGCGGTGGTTCTCGGAGGCGTGCAGGTAGCCGAGGGCGCCGCCCGCGTCGCGGACCGCGCTCGCCAGGTCGACCTCCTCGAGGTGCGCATGGAAGGTGTCGAGGTGCAGCAGCACGTTCGGAGCGCCGAGCTCGTCGAGAAAGGCGACCGTCTGCGCCGCTGTGTTCAGCAGATTGCTCTCGTAGCGGTTCACGTACTCCGCTCCGAGCGCGATGCCCGACGGCGCGGCCGCCGCGGCGACCCTCCGCAGCACCGCGAGCGAGCGCTCCCGTGCGGCGGCGTCGGCCGCGTGCTCGTACTTGCGCATCGCCGAGTACGTGACGCCGCCGACGTACCGGGCGCCGATCGCCTCCGCGAAGCTCACGGCGTCGAGGAGGCGCTCCTCGCCGCGGGCCGAGACCGCCGCGTCGGCGGCGGTGATGTCGGAGTCGGCGTCGAGCGCGAGCGAGACGACGGCGTCGATCCCGTGCTCGTCGAGCAGGGCTCCGGTCCATGCAGCGGCGGCGGGGTCGCCGGGCGCGGGGATCTCGATCAGGTCGAAGCCGATCGCGGCGGCCGCGGCGATCGCGCGCCGGCCCGACTCCCTGGTCCAGTCGCCGGTCAGCAGGCCGGCGTGCACGCCCAGCGGCGAGGAGCGCGCAGGGCTCCCGCGGTGCACGAGCGAGGGCCGCATCAGGCGGCCTTCGCGCCGGTGATCAGCGAGACGAGCTCGTCGCCGCTGGTCTCGGCGGTGCGGCGCCCGGCGACCGCCAGGCCCGCGCGCATCACCCAGACCTGGTCGCTGAGCCGCATGACCTGGTCGAAGTTGTGGCTGATGAGCAGCACGGCGACGCCGGCGTCGCGGAGCTTGAGGATGATCTTCTCGACCCGGGCCGTCTCCTGCACGCCGAGCGCCGCGGTCGGCTCGTCCATGATCACGATCTTGCTGCCCCACCCGGCGGCGCGGGCGATGGCGACGGCCTGGCGCTGGCCGCCGGAGAGGCGGCGGACCTTGCTGGTCACCGGCGGGACGTTGACGGCCAGATCGCCGAGCAGCTCCTGCGCGGTCCGCTTCATCTGCGCCCGATCGAGGAACCGCAGGCCGGGCACGCCCTTGGTGAGCTCGCGGCCGAGGAAGAAGTTCTGCCAGACGGCCAGGTCCTCCACGAGCGCGAGGGTCTGGTGCACCGTCTCGATCCCGCCGTCGCGAGCACCGAGCGGCGAGGTGAAGTGGACGACGTCGCCGTCGAGCACGATGGTTCCGGAGTCGGCGGGGTGCACGCCGGAGAGACAGCGGACGAGCGTCGACTTGCCGGCGCCGTTGTCGCCGATCAGGGCGGTGATCTCGCCGCGGCGCATCGAGATCGACGCGCCCTTGAGCGCGTGGACGCCGCCGAAGGACTTCTTGATGTCGGTCGCCTCGAGCAGGAGGTCGCTGGTCATGGCGGGGCTCACTTCTTCTGGTAGCGGGTGATGAGGGCGGCGAGCACGACGACCAGGCCGACGGCGAGGGGCTGGTAGAACTGCGAGACACCGAGCAGGGTCAGGCCGTTCGTCAGCGCGGTGAGCAGGAACGCACCGATGATCGGGCCGACGATCTTGGCCTTGCCTCCGGTGAGGCTCACGCCGCCGAGCACGACGGCCGCGATCGAGTTGAGCAGGTACTGCGTGTTGATCGCGGGCTCCGCGGCGCCGACGCGGGCGACCAGGAGCAGTGAGCCGATGCCGGCGAGGACCGCCGCGATGATGTACACCGCGATGCGCACCCGGCCGGCCTTGATGCCGTTCGCGACAGCGCTCTCCTCATTGCCGCCGACCGCCTGCACGTGCAGGCCGAAGCGGGTGCGGAACATGACCACCCAGGCCACGACTCCGATGACCGCGGCCAGGATGATCGGGTAGCCGATGATCCCGATCGAGCCGGTGGTCAGCGTCAGCAGCTCGGGGCTGCCGACGGTGATCGGCTTGCCGTCGGAGGCGATGAGCGCGAGTCCCGTCGCCACCGACAGCGTGCCGAGGGTCGCGATGAAGTCGGTGACCTTGCCGCGGGCGATGAGGAGGCCGTTGATCACGCCGATCACGCCGGCGAAGAGCAGGGCCGCCAGCGCCGAGAGCCAGAAGCCCCAGCCCCCGCTCCAGGCGAGGCCGAAGCCGACCGCGCCGACCGTCATCGTCGCCGAGATCGACAGGTCGATGCCGCCGGTCGTGATGACGAACGACTGGCCGATCGACAGGATCACCAGGATCGCCGCGGCGACGAGCATCGCCTTGATGTTGCCGAGGCTGAGGAAGGTCGGCGTCGCGATCGAGAACACGATCACCAGGGCGACGAGCCCGATGGGAGCGGCGTTCTCGGCCCAGAAGCTGAGCTGGCGGAGGTTCGCGAGCAGGGGCGCGGCGCTGATCGGGCTGGGGGAACGGGCGGGGACTGTGGTCATGGTCGCTTCCTGGGTCGCGGAGGGCGCGTCGGGCCGGGTGGCGTCGGGCTGGGTGGCGTCGGGCTGGTGCGCGTCGGGCTAGTCGCTGGGGACGAGGTCGGCCAGCGGGTTGTCGAACTCCTCGAACGGGGCGGGGAACGCCGCGAGTGCCTTGTCGGCGGTGTCGGAGGTGACGAGCGCGGTGGGCGACTCGATCTCGGCGGGGATGCTCTCGCCGCCCTGCACCGCCTCGCACGCCTGCAGGCCGAGCTGGCCGATCGCGTAGGGGTACTGCGCCACGGTCGCGGTCAGCCCGCCGTCCTTCACGGACTGCAGGGCGTCCTCGTTCCCGTCGACGCTGACGACCTTCACGGTGCCGGTGAGGCCCGCGTTCTCCACGGCCTTGACGATGCCGAGGCCCATGTCGTCGTTCGCGGCGAAGAACGCCGTGACGTCGGGGTTCGCGGCGAGGATGTCGGTCGCCTTGGTCAGCGCGATCTCGCGCTTCCAGTCGGCGGCGGCCTCCTGCACGACGGTGAGGTCCGAGCCGATGGCGGCGGTGAAGCCGTCGACGCGGGCGGCGCTGGTGACGTCGCCGGAGATGCCGCCGATGACGGCGACCTTCGAGCCGGCCGGCAGCTGGTCGACGAGGAGGTCGCCGGCCTTGCCGCCCGCGGCTTCGTTGTCGGTGCCGATGTAGGTGGTGACGTCGAGGTTCGCCGCCTTCACGGCGTCCGGGTCGAGCGGGCTGTCGATGTTGACGATCGTCTTGCCGGTCGCCGAGGCGAGGGCCTGCACGAGGTTGGTGCCGCTGATCGGGTTGACGATGATGCAGCCGAAGTCCTGGCCGGCCACGGTGGTCAGCTTGTCCGCCTGACCGGTGGTGTCGCCGATGTCGGCGGCGGCCTGGACCGAGACGTCCACGCCGTCGTCCTTCGCGGTGGCCTCGATCCCGTTCTCCATCGCCTGGAAGAAGGGGTTGTCGAGGCCCTTGATCACTGCGGCGACCTTGGCCGAGCCGCCGCCGGAGGTGGCGTCCCCGGTACCGGAGGAGGCGCAGCCGGTGAGCAGGAGAGCGAGGGCGCCGACCGGTGCGAGGACGGGGAGGAGTCGGCGGGCGGCCGTCGAGCGGTTCATCTTTGAAGACATCGTCATCCTTGAAGATCAGGGCACCACTGCGTGCCGATGTGTGAAAACTAGCGCCCCTTTCGCTTGACCGCAACACGAAAGTTAGCCGACTTCCTGCTTTCCATCGACGGCGATGTACGCTGACCCTGACGATGGGGGCGGGATGACGGCATATCCGACCGGTGAGACGGGATCGCACGTGGCGGATGTCCTCGCCCTGTTCCGCGAGCAGGGCGAGATCTCGCGCAACGCGGTGATGGAGCAGACCGGCCTCTCCCGGTCGACCGTCAACCAGCGTCTCGCCACCCTCGTCGAGCTCGGCCTGATCGTCCCGACCTCGGGCGGGGAGTCGACGGGCGGTCGGCCCTCGAGCATGTTCGCGGTGAATCTGCGCGGCACCGTCCTCCTCACCGCCGACATCGGCGCGAGCGGCTTCGTCGTCGCCGCGTGCGACCTGCGCGGGACGCCGCTGCGGCACGAGAGCGCGGTCATCGACGTGTGGGAGGGGCCCGAGAAGGTCCTCGCGCAGGTCCTCGAGGCCTTCGAGCGCCTCCGCCTCGGCGACGCGGTCGCCGGCATCGGCATCGGGGTCCCCGGGCCGGTGGAGTTCGCCGCCGGGCGGGTGCGCAACCCGCCGATCATGACCGGCTGGGACGACTTCGACATCGCCGGCTTCTTCGCCCAGCCCTACGGCGGGGTCCAGGTCGTCATCGAGAACGACGCGAACGCGCGTGCGCTGGCCGAGTCCCGGCACCACGGCTCCGACAATCTGATCAGCCTCAAGCTCGGCACCGGCATCGGGGCGGGTCTCGTCTTCAACGGCGCGACGATCCGCGGCGCCGTCGGCGCGGCCGGGGACATCGGCCACACCCGCGCGGTCGCCGACACCGTCGACGACGACCCGCTGCCCTGCCGGTGCGGCAACTCCGGCTGCGTGGAGGCCTACGCGAGCGGCTGGGCGCTCGTGCGCGACCTCTCGGTGCACGACCCGTCGATCACCCACGTCGCCGACGTGACCGCGCGCGTCCTCCGCGGCGACATGCGGGCGACCCAGGCGGTGCACCGGGCCGGACGGGTCCTCGGCGAGGCGGTCGCCGACCTCGTCAACATCCTCAACCCGCGCACCATCGTCGTGTCCGGCCAGCTCGGCGACTGCGGCGAGGTGCTGATGTCGGGCCTGCGCGAGCGCGTCTACCTGCGCACGCACCCGCTGGCGACGCGCTCCCTCACCATCCACACCTCCGACCTCGGCGAGCTCGCCGGCGTCATCGGCCTCGCGCTCACCACCGCGGACCAGGTCTTCAGCCGGAGCCGCTTCGACCGCGAGGCGCAGGAGCCGCAGGAGGCGCAGGACTCCCCCGCGCGCTCCGCCTAGGCGCGGGTCGCCGCCGCGACCGCGGCCGCCACTCCCCCGCCCCACGGCGCGCCGTGGCCGGGCAGCACCCAGGTGGCGCCGGTCGGCAGCAGGCGCTGCAGCGAGGCGAGCGCCTGCTCCGGCTCGTCGGTGAACGGCGCGGGGGCCGGCCCGGTCGCGCCGGTCAGCACGTGGCGCGTGGTGAGGCCGTCGCCGACGAACACGGCGTCGGCGATCGGCACGTGCACCGCGATGCTGCCGGCGGAGTGGCCGGGCAGCCCGATGATCCGCGGGGCACCCGGGAGGTCGAGCGTCTCGCCGTCCCGCACCGTCACGACCTCGGTCAGCGGGGGCACGCGCGCGCCGCCCTTGCGCAGGAAGTAGCCGAGGAAGCCGACGAGTGCGCCGAGCTTCATCGACTGCTTCCCGTTCGCGGGCTTCTTCCCGCCCTTCGCGCGCTCGGCGTCGGCCTCGTGCACGAAGACGGGCACGCCGTGCTCGTGCCGGAGCCGCTCGGCGAAGCCGATGTGGTCGGAGTCGCCGTGGGTGAGCACGACTCCCCTGATGTCGTCGACGGAGCGGCCGATCGCCTTCAGCTCCGCGAGCAGCTCGGGCCAGAGCCGGGGCAGGCCGGCGTCGATGAGGGTCACGCCCTCGGGCGTGTGGACGAGGTAGGCGGCGACGATGTCCGAGCCGATGCGGCGGAGGTGGGGGGCGAGTTCCATGATGGCTACGGTAGCTAGCCATCATGGCTACTGTCAATAGCTATAGTGAAGGCATGCCCACCCCCGAGCGCACCTCCCTCGACGCGATCGTCCGCGCCGCCGCCGAGATCCTCGAGGAGGAGGGGCTCGCCGGCGTGACGATGCAGGCCGTCGCGCAGCGCGTCGGCGTGCGCGCCCCCTCCCTCTACAAGCGGGTCGAGGGCCGCGACACCCTGCTGCGCCTGGTCGCCGAGGCGACGCTGGGCGAGCTCGCCGCGCGCGTGGAGCCGATCGAGGACGCCGCCGCGCTCGCCGGCGCCTTCCGCGCGTTCGGCCGCGAGCGGCCCGCCGCCTTCCTCCTGGTGATGGCGCCGGCACCCGGGACCCCGGTGGCCCGGCAGGAGTTCCGCGACGCGGCGAGCGCCTCCGTCCTCCGCGTCGCCGCCGGGCTCGCGGGCGAGGAGCACGCGCTCGAGGCCGCGCGGACCCTCACCGCCTGGAGCACCGGCTTCATCGGCATGGAGATCAACGGGGCGTTCACCCTCGGCGGGGACGTCGAGAGCGCCTGGCGCTTCGGGCTGACCCGGGTGATCGCGGCGCTGGAGCTCGCGGAGGTGGAGCTCGCGGCGGTGGAGCGCGCGGAGCTGGAGCCGGCCGAGGTCAGCGCGCCGCGGCCTCGTCCTCGAGGAAGCGCGGCCGGCTCGCCGCGAGTCCGCTGAGCAGCAGCACCACGAGGCTCACCAGCAGCAGGGCGTACGAGCCGGTCCAGCTCCCCTGCGCCTCGTAGAGCAGGCCGATCAGCAGCGGCCCGGCGCAGGCGAGCGCGTAGCCGAGGCCCTGCGTCGCCCCGGAGAGCACCGAGGAGCCGGCCGTGCTGCGGGTCCGCGCGTTGACGAGCGTGAGCGTCATCGGGAAGGTGCTGACACCCAGGCCGAGGCAGACCACCCAGGCCACGGCGCCGGCCAGCGGCGCGACCAGCAGGCCGACGTAGCCGACGGCGAGCAGCGCGACGCAGACGACGACCACGATCGAGGGGTTCCGCATCCCGAGGGTCAGCGGCGGGACGACGAAGGCCGCGCCGAGGCCGAAGATCGAGAAGAGGGCGAGCAGCGCCCCGCCCTGGGCCGGGTCCGCGCCGGCGTCGACGAGGATCGTCGGCAGCCAGGTGATGATCGCGTAGGTGTTCAGCGCGGTCATCCCGAGCATCAGCACCATCGCCCAGAGCAGGCGGGTGCGCCAGGCGCCGGCGAGGCGGGTGGGCGCGGCGGCCGCGGCGGCGCCGGCCTCGCCGCGCCGGGCGAGCGCCGCCCAGAGCAGGCAGGCGACGGCGGTCAGCGCCGCCCAGACGCCGACGGCGAAGCGCCAGTCGAGGGCCGTGGCGAGCGGGACGGCGACCAGCGGGGCGATGAACTGGCCGGTCTGGAGCAGCGCGAGGTAGAGCGAGCTGATGGTCTTCAGCCGGTCGGCGAAGTAGCGCTTCACGATCGGCACGATCAGGACGTTCGAGGTGCCCACTCCGGCGAAGGCGACGACGGAGGAGAGCACCAGCGCGAGCGGGCTCGGGCTGAGCGCACGGAGCACGACGCCCGCGGTGGTCACCAGCGTGGCGACGGCGAGGGTGCGCTCGAGGCCGAAGCGGCGCGCGGCCCCGGCGGCGACCACGCCGAAGACGGCGAAGGAGGCGGTGACGACGGTGCCGAACACGCCGTAGAGCGAGGGGCCGAAGTCGAGGTCGGCGCCGATCGTATGGAGCAGAGGGCTGAAGCCGGTGACGGCCGTCCGGAGATTCAGCGCCGTCATCACGATCGCGGCGAGAGCGAGGAGCGCGGTCCTCTGCGGGGTGACGACGGTGGACGTCATGGCGGCCTGCCCTGGGTAGGATGATGGGATGAATCTCGCCGAGCCTAGCGCGCCGGAGCCCCGGTCGGTCGACCTCCGCGCACCGGAGCCGTTCCGCCGCGAGAGCGTCATCGACCACGTCACGGCGCTCTTCCACGAGGAGATCCGCTCCGGCCGGTGGGCGATCGGCACGCGGATCCCGACGGAGCCGGAGCTGGTGCGCTGGAGCGGCGCGGGGCGGAACTCCGTGCGCGAGGCCGTGCAGACGCTCGTGCAGTCGGGGCTGGTGCGGCGGGAGCAGGGGCGCGGCACCTTCGTGATCGCGCGCTCGCAGCTCACCACGTCGCTCCGGAGGCGACTGCCGAGCGCCGAGCGGCGCGACGGCCTCGAGCTGCGCTTCGCGATCGACGGGGCGACCGCGGCCCTCGCGGCCGAGCGACGCACCGCGGAGGACGCCGAGACGCTGCGGGACCTGCTCGCCGCCCGCACCCGCTCCTGGGAGGGACACGACCTCGCCGAGCGGACCGCGACCGACACCGCGCTGCACCGCGCCGTCGTCGCCGCCACCCACAACGCGCTCTTCCTCGAGCTCTACGACGGGCTGACGGGCCTCTTCGAGACGGTGCTGCAGGACGACGTCGTCGGCGAGGAGGACCGGCACGCCCGCGAGCACGCGCTGCTGGTCGAGTCGATCGCCGCCGGCGATGCGGACGGGGCCCGGCGAGCGATCGAGGAGCTGCTCGCGCCGCTGCTGGAGCCGGACGGCGAGCAGAACATCAGCTGAGAGGCCTCGTCATCGGCCATCGGCGATGAGACGTGCTCTCAGCCGAGGTTCTGCAGGAGCAGCGCCGATCAGCGCTGCGGCCGGCGCGTGGACCAGAGCGCCCAGGCCACCAGCAGCGGCTGGAAGACGAGCCGGACGGCGCGCTTGCGGTCGGTGTCGAGGCCGAACGCGCTGGTCTTCGTGACGTACTGCGAGACGTTGCCGGGGAAGATCGCGGTGAAGAAGGCGGCCGCCGCCGCCCCGACCAACGGCGCCCGGCGGCGCGCGAGCACCAGCGAGGCGCCGAGGCCGATCTCCACGACGCCGGACGCGAGCACGACCGTGTCCTTGTCCAGCGGCACCCACTCCGGCACCTGCGCCTGGAACTCCTCGCGCGCGCGGGTCAGATGGCTGACGCCGGCGAAGACGAGGGCGGAGCCGAGGAGGACCTTGGCGCCGGTGCGGATCAGGGACGGAGTGGAGGAGGCCATCCCCCCATCGTTCCCGATCGAGCGGGCCGGAGTGCCCGGCAGCGCCCGAACCGCACGGATGTGCCGTGTCGGAGGCCCGGCCTAGTCTGATCGGGTGTCAGACCGCATCCTCGTCCTCACCACCGGCGGAACCATCGACAAGGAGTACTCGCTCGCGGGCGAGCTCGAGATCGGGGCGCCGACGATCCCGCGCCTGCTCGAGCCCGTGCTGTCGACGCTCGAGTTCCGTGTCGAGGAGGTCCTGCGGAAGGACAGCCTCGACCTCGACGACGCCGATCGCGCGCTGATCCGCGAGCGCGTGCTCTCGGCGGAGGAGGACCGGATCGTCCTCACCCACGGCACCGACACGATGACCCTGACGGCCGAGGCGCTCGGCGCCGTCCGCGACCGGGTCGTCGTGCTGACCGGCGCGATGCAGCCCGCGCGGATGCGCGACAGCGACGCCGCCTTCAACCTCGGCGCGGCCGTCGCGGCGGTGCAGCTGCTGCCGCCGGGCGTCTACCTCGCGATGAGCGGGCGGGTGCTGCCGGCCGGCGCCGTCGTCAAGGACCGGGCGGCCGGGATCTTCCTGCCGGCCTGAGCCGCGAGACTCGAGGCGGCCGTCACTCCGCCGCAGCGACCGCCCGCGTGCACTCCGCGCACAGCCCGAAGACGTCCACGACGTGGTGCGCGTCGGTGAAGCCGTTCTGCGCCGCGACGCTGTGCGCCCAGGTCTCCACCGCGTCCGCGGCGATCTCGACGGTCAGCCCGCAGCGCCGGCAGATCAGGTGGTGGTGGTGGGTGCCCGGGGTGCAGGCGCGGTAGAGGCTCTCGCCGTCCGGCGACTGCAGCGAGTCGGCCTCGCCCTCGACCGCGAGGTCGGAGAGGGCGCGGTAGACCGTCGCCAGGCCGATCGGCGAGCCCGAGGCGTGCAGGGCGCTGTGCAGCCCCTGGGCGCTGACGAAGTCCTCGCGCCGGGTGAGCGCCTCGCGCACGGCCTCGCGCTGCCACGTGTTCCGCTTGACCACCGGTCCGCCTTCCCGTTTCACGACCCGCGCCACGCTATACCCCCGCCCCGACCGCGGCCGGTGAGCGCCGGCGCGAGGGCCGCCGCACGCCCTTGCGGCCGATGATCCGGCAGACGACGTAGATCGTGAACGAGATCGTCGTCACATACGGGCTGATCGGCACCGATCCGCCGAGCGCGAGCAGGATCCCGCCCACCAGCGCACCGACCGCGAACAGCACGCTGAGCAGCGGCACGAGCACCGGCGACGCCGAGATCCGCAGCGCCGCCGCCGCCGGAGTCACGAGGATCGCGAGCACCAGCAGCGAGCCGACGATCTGCACCGACACCGCCACGGCGAGGCCGAGCAGCAGCATGAACACGATCGAGAGCGCCCGGGTCGGGATGCCGCGCGCGGCCGCCACGTCGGCGTCGACGCTCGCGAAGGTCAGCGGGCGCCAGATCAGCGCGAGCCCGATCACGACGACGATCGAGATGGCGATCAGCCAGCCCAGCTGCGGGTCGTCGACCGCGACGATCTGCCCGGTGAGCAGGCCGAACTTGTTCGCGCTGCGTCCCGGGTACAGCGCGAGGCAGAGGATCCCGAGGCCCAGGCCGAACGGCATCAGCACGGCGATGATCGAGTTGCGGTCGCGCGCGCGAGAGCCGAGCAGCCCGATCAGCAGCGCCGCGACCAGCGAGCCGACGATCGAGCCCTGCACGACGCCGACGCCGAGCAGCAGGCCGGCCGAGGCGCCCGCGAACGACAGCTCGCTGATCCCGTGCACGGCGAAGGCCATGTCGCGCGACATCACGAAGACGCCGATCAGCCCGCCGACGACGCCGAGGACGGCGCCCGCGATCACGGAGTTCAACAGCAGCGCGAGCAGCGCGCCGTAGTCGGAGAAGTCGAAGATCTGCGACCAGACGTCGTCGGTCATGCGCGCTCCTCCTCGTGCTCGTGCACGTGCGAGTGGTCGGGGGCGCCGACCACGATGACGCGGCCGCGCGCGCGGATCACGTCGACCGGCGCGTCGTAGAGCTCGCTGAGCACCTCGGAGCGCAGCACCTCGTCGGGGGTGCCGATCCGGAAGCGGCCGCCGGCCAGGTAGAGCACCCGGTCGACCATCCCGAGCACCGGATTCACGTCGTGGGTGACGAAGAGGACGCCGAGGTTCCGCTCGCGCCGGTGCCGGTCGATCAGCTCGCTGACCGCGCGCTGGTGCGCGAGGTCGAGGGCGATCAGCGGCTCGTCGCAGAGCAGCAGGGCCGGGTCGCCGGCGAGCGCCTGGCCGACGCGGACGCGCTGCTGCTCGCCGCCGGAGAGGCTGCCGATCGGCGCGTCGGCGTAGTCGGTGGCGCCGACGGACGCGAGCAGGGCGTCGACCTGCGCACGACGCGAGCGCGAGGGCAGCGGCAGGCCGAAGCGGTGGCCGTCGATGCCGAGGCCGATCAGGTCGCGGGCGCGCAGCGGGGTGCCCTCGTCGGCGAGCTTCTGCTGCGGGATGTAGCCGATGCGGCGGTTGCCGCGGTGCACGGGCTCGCCGAGGACGCGCAGCTCGCCGCTGCTGAGCGGCTGCTGGCCGAGGACCGCGCGGAGGAGGCTGGTCTTGCCGGAGCCGTTGGCGCCGAGCACCGCGACGAACTCGCCGGCCCGCACGTCGAGGTCGACGCCGCCCCAGAGCTCGCGGTCGCCGAAGCGCAGACCGGCTCCGCGCAGCTGCAGCACGGACGCCGAAAGGCCCGCCTCCGAGGAGGCGGGCGCTGACGACGGACCGGGTGGGGTCGAGGAGGGTGGCGTCACGACGAGAGGGCTCCCTCGAGGGCGTCGAGGTTGGCGGTCATCCAGCCGACGTAATCGTCGCCCTCGGGCAGCGTCTCGGTGACCCCGACGGTCGCGATGCCGGCCGCCTCCGCCGCGTCGAGCACGGCCTGGGTCTGCGAGCTCTCGGTCTGCTCGTTGAAGACGAGCGCGTCGACGGTGCCGTCGGAGAAGAGGGCGAGCGTCTCCTGCAGCGTGGTCGCGGGGACGTCGGTGCCCTCCTCGACCGCCTCGCTGAACGCCTCCGGAGTCGCGTTGACGAGCCCGAGCGCGTCGGTCAGGTAGAGCGGGACGGGCTCGGTGATGGCGATCGACCGGCCGCCGAGCGCGCCCTTCAGCTCCGCCTCGCGGTCGATCAGGGCGTCGAGGGAGCCGCCGAGGGTCTCCGCGTTCGCGGCGTAGGTCGCGGCGTTGTCCGCGTCGACCGTGGACAGCTCGTCGGCGATCGACGTGACCATCTTTCGGACCGCGGACAGGTCGTACCAGACGTGCTCGTTGTACTCGGCGTGCTCGTGCCCGGCCTCGTCGTGACCGGCGTCGGCGGCCTCGTCCTCGTGGTCGTGCTCCTCCTCGAGCCCGGCGACGACGGTGGCGGTGATCACGGGGGCGGTGGAGCCGGACGCGTCGATCATGGTGTCGACGAAGGAGTCGTAGCCGCCGCCGTTCTCGATCACGAGCGCCGCGTTCGAGAGGGCGAGCTGGTCGCGGGCCGTCGCCTCGTACTCATGCGGGTCCTTGTCCGGGCTGTCGATGATGCTCGTGACGTCGACCAGGTCGCCGCCGATGCTGCGGACCAGGTCGCCGTAGACGTCGGTCGACGCGACGACGGCGACCTTCCCGCTGTCGGCGGAGGCGCCGGTCGAGGAGGCCGTGCCGGAGCACGCCGAGAGGGCGAGCGCGGTGCTGCCGAGCAGCGCGACGAGGGCGAGGGAGCGGGTCTTCACGGGTGAGCCGATCTGGGTCTGGAGCGGGGCGGTCGGGATGCTGACACGGTAGCGACTATTGATAACGATTGTCAAAGTCACTGCGGAGTACCTGCGTCGCGAGGAGTCGCCCGGGTCGCGTCGCGCGGAGTCACACGCGGTCACGGGTCGTCGCATTCCGGCAGGGCACCCGCTGCGGCTGCCACAGTCGCCGCAGCACCCCGCGATCGCCGCCTCCGCCGCGATCGCCCGCACCGGAAGGAACCACCGTGAGCAGCACCGTCTCGACCCCGACGCTCGACAGCCGACTCCCGCTCGACAGCCCGCCCCCGACCGATCGCTGGGCCCGCTCCCCGCGCCCCGCCACTCCTGGTGAGTGGCTCGCCCGCGCCGAGGAGACCGCCGCGGTCCTCGCCGTCGACGCGCTCGAGCGCGACCGCGCCGGCGCCGCGCCCGTCGCCGAGGTCGCCCTGCTGAAGAGCGCGGGCCTGGTCACCCTGCTCGGCCCGCTCGAGCACGGCGGCGGCGGCCAGGAGTGGAGCGTCGCCCTCCGCGTGATCCGCACGATCGCTCGCGCCGACGGCTCGATCGGCCAGCTGCTCGGCTACCACTACCTCTGGGCCTGGGCGGCCCGGCTGGTCGGCACGCCCGAGCAGATCGCGGCCGTCGAGCAGCAGGCGACCGAGGGGAACCTCCTCTACGGCGGCGCGGTGAACCCGCGCGACTCCGATCTCACGGTCCGCGAGGAGGGCGACGAGCTGGTCTTCACCGGCCGGAAGTCGTTCTCGACCGGCGGAGTCGTCAGCGACCTGACCGTGCTCGAGGGCGTCCTCGAGGGGACGGACACCCACGTCTTCGCGATCGTGCCGACCGCGCAGGACGGCATCGTCTTCGGCCGCGACTGGAACAGCCTCGGGCAGCGCCTCACCGAGTCGGGCTCGGTCGAGATCCGCGGAGTGCGGGTGCCGTGGGCCGCGGCGGCGGGCTTCGTCGACCGGGTGTTCCAGCCGCTGGTCTACAACACCCTCAACGTGCCGACGATCCAGCAGGTGTTCGCCGAGTTCTACCTCGGCATCGCGCAGGGCGCACTCGAGCGGGCGGCGCAGTACACCCGCGAGTCGACGCGGGCGTGGCCGTACGGCGGCGACGACAAGGCCCGCGCGAGCGAGGAGTGGTACATCCTCGAGGGCTACGGCGACCTGCAGTCGCGCCTCTGGGCCGACGAGGCGCTGATCGACGCGACCGGCGCCGCCCTCTCGGCTGCGCTGCACGCGCCGCGCGAGGAGCTGACCCCGCGCCGCCGCGGCGAGATCGCCGTGCGGATCGCGGCCGCGAAGGCGCGCATCGTCGAGGACGGCCTGGCCGCCGCCACCCGCGTCTTCGAGCTGACCGGCGCCCGGGCCTCCTCGAGCTCGGTCGGCCTCGACCTCTACTGGCGCAACCTGCGGACCCACTCGCTGCACGACCCGCTGCCCTACAAGCGCCGCGAGGTCGGCGTCTACACGCTGCTCAACGAAATTCCGGAGCCGAGCTGGTACACCTGATCGGCCGCGGCGGCGCGGACGGCGTCAGAGCAGGCCGTGCCGCCGGAACGCCGCCAGGACGCCGTCCTCGCGCACGGAGGCGGTGACCTCGTCGGCGGCGGCGAGGGCCGCGGCGGAGGCGTTCCCCATCGCGATGCCCAGGCCCGCCGCGGCCAGCATCTCGACGTCGTTCGAGCTGTCGCCGATCGCCATCGTGTCCGCCAGCGGGTGGCCGAGGCGCTCGGCCAGTCGCACCAGCGCACTGCCCTTGTCGACGCCGCGGACGCTGACCTCGCCGCCGGCGTCGCCGAGGGACGGGATCGTCCCGGTGATCACGTGGAAGCGGTCGCCGAGGCCCTCGCGGACGAGGGCGAAGGCGGTGCCGTCCTCGCCGAAGAAGGTCGCCTTGGCGATGCCCTCGGTCGGGACGGTGCCGTAGCCGCCGCCCACCCCGCCGCTCGTGAAGACGTCGTCGTACGACTGCAGCGAGTAGGCGATCCGGTGCGCCTCGAAGAAGCCGGCGATCGCCTCGACGTCCTCGGGCGCCATCGTCCGCGACTCGAGCAGGACGCCGTCGAGCTCGACGAAGCCGCCGGCCGCCGAGACGACCCCGTCGAAGCCGAGGTCGAGGACCTGCTGCGGGATCTCCGGGCGCGAGCGGCCGGTCGCGACGAGGACGAGATGGCCGTTGCTCCGGGCGCCGGTGATCGCCTCGCGCACCGACGGCGCGACGACCCCCTCGTCCAGGAGCGTGCCGTCGACGTCGAGCAGGACCAGTCGGGTGCGTGTCACCCGCGGAGCCTACCGGCCGGGTCCGACGCCCTCGCCGGTCGGCCCGCGTCCCGGGATCAGCCGAGCGTGCGCGGCGCCCGCCACTCCCAGGAGCGGTCCTCGTCGCCGATCGGCCGCAGCACCCGCGCCGGCACGCCGCCCGCGACCACCATCGGCGGCACGCTCGCCGTGACGACCGCGCCCGCCGCCACCACGGAGCCCGCGCCGATCACCACGCCGGGCAGCAGGATCGCGCCCGCACCGATCCAGACGTCGTCCTCGATCACGACCGGCGCCGAGAACTGCGTGCCGTCGCGGCGCAGCTCCGGGTGAACGGGATGCCCGGTGGTGCTGATCGTGACGTTCGGCGCGATCATCACCCGGTCGCCGATGACGACCTCGACGTCGTCGACCAGCGTCAGCCCGAAGTTCACGTACACGTTCGCGCCCAGGCGGACCCGGCGGCCGTAGGCGACGTGCAGCGGGGGCTCGACCCAGGCGCCCTCGCCGACCGCCTCGAACAGCTCGTGCAGCAGGCGACGGCGCTCGTCGACCTCGCGGGGGCCGGTCGCGTTGTAGGCGTGGGCGAGCTCCTTGCCGCGGATCCGCTCCTCCTCGAGCGCCTCGAGGCCCTCGCCGGCGTCGACGTACAGCTCGTGGGCGTCCATCCGCCGGCGGACCTCGTGCTCGCGCGCGTCCATCGCGTCCCCTCTCGTCGTCACCAGCCTGGCACGGGGGCGCCGACGGCCCCGGGTGCGCGGTGAGGGGAGGAGGGACGGGGAATGCAGGGAGGGACGGGGGCGCTCACGCGGCGCGAGGTCGCCGCGCCGCGTCAGCAGGCGCAGATCTCCCGGCGGATCCAGTCGCCGGCCTCGGCGACCGGCAGCTCGCCGCGCCGCAGCAGCCGGCTCCACTCGACCGCGCGCCCGGTGAGCCGGTCGTCCGCGGTGCCGCGGTGGTCACCGCCGGCCGTGCGCATCAGGAGGTGAGCGATCGGGCCGCCGAGGCGCAGCGTCGCGCCGGCCACCCCGGCGAAGTGCCGGGCCTGGCCGCGGGTGTCGTCGTCGTAGGGCGGCGCGAAGCCGCGGCCGCGGATCCGGTTGCTGCCACCGGAGGCGAGGTCGATCAGCCCGCGCGGCCAGGGACGGATCCCGGCGACCTCGCGCGCTACCGCGGCGATCAGGGCGCGGGGGTGGGGCGAGGCGGCGGCGAGGGCGTCGACGCGGTCGGCGAGGGCGGAGCAGGCGTCGGAGGCGGGCACCCGCCCAGTGGAGCACAGGACGACTGGGCGGTGGCGGGGAGCAGCGGCCTTGACACCCGCGGCTCGCGCCAGCACCATCGACAGTACAACGTTAGAAACAGCGGGCGGCGATCGCCGACGATCACCCCGTCCGGCCCGGCCGGAGCCCGCCGACGCCTCGGAAGGGCCCCGAATGACCGACTCCTCCGCCACCTCCTCCCCCGCCGCCGCCGCGCGCGTCTTCCTCGATCCGGCCGCGGTGGTCGCTCCCGTGAATCCGCGGCTGTTCGGGTCGTTCGTCGAGCACCTGGGCCGCTGCGTCTACGACGGGATCTACGAGCCCGGGCACCCGACCGCGAACGAGGACGGCTTCCGCCTGGACGTGGT